>NZ_CP188196.1:0-1165000 GCF_049949275.1 Bradyrhizobium genosp. A
ATGACGACATCGGAACAGGATCGCTGGTCGCGCGTGAAGAGTCGGCTGCGCTCGAACGTTGGCGAAGACGTCTATACGAGCTGGTTTGCGCGCATGGATCTCGAAGGCGTGCAGGAAGAGAGCGTGCGTCTCTCGGTGCCGACCCGCTTCCTGAAGAGCTGGATCCAGGCCCATTATGCCGAGCGCGTGCTGTCGTGCTGGCAGGCCGAGATGCCGGAGGTGCATCGCATCGACCTCACCGTTCGCTCCGCGGTGCGCCCTGTGGTGCAGGCGAAGGAAATCCCGGCACAGGTCGAGACGCGCCGCGCGCCAGCGCCCGAGCTGCGCTCGACCGCGACCGCGCCGGTCTCGGCCAATCATGATGCGCTTGGCGGCTCGCCGCTCGATCCGCGCCTGACCTTTGCGAGCTTCGTCGTCGGCCGCTCCAACACGCTGGCGCATGCCGCCGCGCGTCAGGTCGCCGAAGGTCGCCGCGGCGATCCCGTGATGTTCAACCCGCTCTACATCCATGCCGGCGTCGGCCTCGGCAAAACGCATCTGCTCCAGGCGGTGACCTGGGCCGGCAATTCCGGCAACGAGCGCAAGGTGCTCTATCTCACCGCGGAAAAATTCATGTACGGCTTCGTCGCGGCGCTGAAGACGCAGACGGCGCTCGCCTTCAAGGAAGCGCTGCGCGGCATCGACGTGCTCGTCATCGACGATCTCCAGTTCCTGCAGGGCAAGTCGACGCAGGCCGAGTTCTGTCACACGCTGAATGCGCTGATCGATGCCGGTCGTCAGGTCGTGATCGCGGCCGACCGTCCGCCGTCCGATCTGGAAAGCCTGGATGACCGCGTCCGCTCGCGGCTGGCCGGCGGCCTCGTGGTCGAGATGGGCTCGCTCGGCGAAGAGCTGCGCCACGGCATTCTCAAGTCGCGCGTCGCGGCAGCCCGCGCCCATCATGCGACGTTCGAGGTGCCGGAGGAGGTGCTGACCTATCTGGCCCGCGCCATCACCCATAACGGCCGCGACCTCGAAGGCGCGATCAACCGTCTGCTGGCGCATTCCAAGCTCAACAACCGGCCGGTGACGCTGGAGATGGCGGAGCACGAGGTGCGCGACCTGATCCGGCCGCAGGAGCCGAAGCGGATCAAGATCGAGGACATCCAGCGCGTGGTGGCGCGGCAGTATAATGTCAGCCGCTCCGACCTCCTGTCCTCGCGCCGGACCGCCAATGTGGTGCGTCCGCGCCAGGTGGCGATGTACCTCGCCAAGACGCTGACCCTGCGCTCGCTCCCCGAGATCGGCCGCCGCTTCGGTGGCCGCGACCACACCACGGTGCTGCACGCCGTGCGCAAGATCGAGGCCCTGGTTTCCAAGGACAATGCGCTGTCCGAGGAGGTCGAGTCGCTTAAGCGCCAGCTTCAGGAATAAACGCCTAGGCATTCCCTCTCCCACCTCCCGCCGCCCGGCCATGCCTCGGGCGGCGGTCTTCGTTTGCCCGGGCGAGCGGCCTTTATTTCTGCCGGTAAATCGTGGGGAACCAGCCCCAATCCCTTGAAACGGATAGCTTTCCGCGCCACCTTGCGCGACCCTGACGGCTTTGGTCATATCGGCTGGATGATCCGGTCTTTCGGGGTCTTCGGTGCCGTGGCGCGCGTCCCGCCGCCCGGCTCTCTCAACGATGTGTTCTCTTGGGGATCGGGCGAGTAGTGCAATGAAGGTTACGGTCGAACGCGCGCAACTCCTGAAATCGCTGGGCCATGTCCACCGCGTGGTCGAGCGCCGCAACACGATTCCGATCCTGGGCAACGTGCTGGTCCGCGCCGAGAACGCGAAATTGTCGCTGAAGGCGACCGACCTCGATCTCGAGGTGACGGAGACGTTGGCGGCGGAAACCGCCACGGCCGGCTCCACCACCGTGCCGGCGCACATGTTCTACGACATCGTGCGCAAGCTGCCTGACGGATCGCAGATCGTGCTGGAAGCCGACGGCGACCGCGCCGTGCTGGCGATCCGCGCCGGCCGCTCGCGCTTCACGCTGCAGACCCTGCCGGAGAACGATTTCCCGGATCTCGCCACCGGCGACCTGTCGCATTCGTTCAACCTCGCCGCCAAGGACGTCAAGCGGCTGATCGACCGCACCCAGTTCGCGATCTCGACCGAAGAGACGCGCTATTATCTCAACGGCATCTATCTGCACGCCGCCGGCACGGCGAAGGCCGCGACCCTGCGCGGCGTCGCCACCGACGGCCACCGCCTCGCCCAGCTCGACCTGGTCCAGCCCAAGGGCGCCGAGGGCATGCCGGGCGTGATCGTGCCGCGCAAGACCGTCGGCGAGGTGCAGCGCCTGATCGAGGACAACGAGGCCGAGGTCACGATCGAGCTGTCACAGGCAAAAATCCGCTTCACGATCGGCAATGTGGTGCTGACCTCGAAACTGATCGACGGCACCTTCCCCGACTACGGCCGCGTCATTCCGCAAGGCAACGACAAGGAGCTCGTGGTCGACAAGAAGGATTTTGAGAACGCGGTCGACCGCGTCTCGACGATCTCGAGCGAGCGCGGCCGCGCGGTCAAGTTGTCGCTGTCGCCGGGCAAGCTGGTGCTGTCGGTGACCAATCCGGATTCCGGCAGCGCCACCGAAGAGATCGAGGTCGAGTACGCCTCCGATGCGCTCGATATCGGCTTCAACTCCCGCTATTTGCTCGACATCGCCGCCCAGATTGAGGGCGACGTCGCCACGCTGAAGCTCGCCGACCCCGGCTCGCCAACCCTGGTGCAGGACCGCGACGACAAGAGCGCGCTGTATGTGCTGATGCCGATGCGGGTGTGAGGGGCGTGGCTTCGCGCCAGCGCACACTGCTTCGGAAATTTGGCGGGCTGCGCGTTGCTGCGCCCTCTCCCCTTGTGGGAGAGGGCTACTCCGCTGGCAGACACACACTCGGTTGGGTGAGGGGTTAGTGCCGCAAGAGCCGTTCCATCGGCCAGTCCCCAAACGTCTCCGCCAGTTTGCGAAGAACTTGCGCCACGAGCCGACGGACGCAGAGGCGGCCATGTGGCGCTTGCTGAGGGACCGTCGGCTCTCCACCTTCAAGTTTCGCCGGCAGGTTCCGTTCAACACCTACATTCTCGACTTCGTCTGTTTCGACAAACACCTTGTGATCGAGATCGACGGAAGTCAGCATGCGGAATCGCAACGTGATGCAGCTCGGGATGCCGCACTCTCCGCGGAAGGTTTCTCGATAGCGCGTTATTGGAACAACGACGTGCTGAAGCAACCCACTTCTGTGCTGGAGGATATCCTTGCAAAGCTTGCCGGGCGGTAAGATACCCCTCACCCGTCGCCTCACTTCGTGAGGCGCCACCCTCTCCCACAAGGGGAGAGGGGAAGAAATGCGCCCATAGCGAAGAACCATGACCCCCTCCCGCATTCATCGCCTGACGCTGACGCATTTTCGCAATTATCGGGCGGCGGGGCTCGAGACGGCGGCTGACATGGTGGCGCTGGTCGGGCCGAACGGGGCGGGCAAGACCAATTGCATCGAGGCGATCTCGTTCCTGTCGCCGGGGCGTGGCTTAAGGCGCGCCACGCTGGAGGACGTCGCCGACAACCAGGGCGACGGCTCGTGGGCCGTGTCCGCGCAGGTCGAGGGCGCGCTGGGGCTCGCCACGCTCGGCACCGGCATCGAACCGCCGCGCGCCGATGCCGCGGTGAGCCGGCGCTGCCGCATTGACCGCGAGCCCGTGAATTCGGCGGCCGCCTTCGGCGACCATATCCGCATGGTGTGGCTGACACCGGCGATGGACGGGCTGTTCATGGGCGCTGCTTCCGAGCGGCGGCGCTTCTTCGACCGCCTGGTGCTGGCGATCGACAGCCAGCATTCCAGCCGCATCAACGCGCTCGAACGTTCGCTGCGGTCGCGCAACCGCCTGCTCGAGACGCGCAATTACGACGACCATTGGTGTGACGCGATCGAGCGCGAGACCGCCGAGCTCGCGGTCGCGGTCGCTGCGACGCGCGGGCAGACCGCAGCACGCCTGACCGGCATGCTCAACGCGCGCGCACAGCAATCCGCATTTCCTTCCGCTCAAATTGCGCTCGACGGCTGGATGGAGAACGCGCTGCTGACCGAGACCGCGACGTCGGTCGAGGATCGCTACCGCCAGATCCTGCGTGACAACCGCCCGCGCGACGCCATCGCCGGCCGCACCATCGACGGCCCGCATCTCACCGATCTCCAGGTGATCTACGCGCCGAAGAGCATGCCCGCGCGCGACGCCTCGACCGGCGAGCAGAAGGCGCTGCTGATCGGGCTGGTGCTGGCGCATGCAGCGCTCGTCGCCGAGATGGCCGGCATCGTGCCGCTGCTCTTGCTCGACGAGGTCATTGCCCATCTCGATCCGAACCGCCGCGCCGCGCTGTTCGACGAGCTGCGCAAGCTCGGCGCGCAGGTCTGGCTGACCGGCGCGGACCCGGCCGCATTTGCCGAGATCGGCGCCGGCGGCGAGGTCTTTGACGTCGAAAGCGGACGCGTTTCCGCCCGGCGATAGCTGGCTTTGTTGAACCTGCATTGTTCAGGTCGCGACTAGCTCAATGAGGCCGCGCCGGCGGTGTCGCAGCCGTTGTAATCGCGCGATCGAAATGCGCGACATCCTTGGAGAGAGACCAAGACGACGGTAAGGCACGGGACGAAAGTTCCGGCACGATGGCGGCTGTTCGTGTGCGGCCTCGCACTTTCGGCAAGCTGCCTGCTCTCGGGCGTCAAAACCCCGCTCGCCTCACAGACGCGTCCGAAACAGCCCGGGCGCCCCCGGAACGCCCTGCTCCACCCCCGCAAAATCCTGCCTTTGGAGGCTGAAAACGCCCCCTCGAACCGGCCTTTTCGCGAGCCCCCAAATCGGCCTTCGCGCGCCTTGAAAACTCGTTGAAAAACCCTATCTACTCAAAGGGTTGCCGGAAGACACTTTGCGCTAGGCGCGCCCCCTCTTTCATGGCACAAATAGCATCCAATCAGCGCCTTTTGCGCGGCTGATTCGGGCGACATCTCGAAGGCCTCTCATGACAGAACCTGCTCGGCAGACACCTGCCGAAAACGAGCCCTCAAATCCGAGCGATTACGGGGCGGAATCGATCCGCGTGCTCAAGGGGCTCGATGCCGTCCGCAAGCGTCCGGGCATGTATATCGGCGACACCGATGACGGCTCGGGCCTGCACCACATGGTGTACGAGGTCGTCGACAACGCGATCGACGAGGCGCTGGCGGGCCACGCCACGCGCGTCGATGTCGTGCTCAATGCCGACAATTCCGTCACCGTGCGCGACGACGGCCGCGGCATTCCGGTCGACATCCACAAGGGCGAAGGCATTTCGGCGGCCGAGGTCATCATGACCCAGCTGCACGCCGGCGGAAAATTCGACCAGAACTCCTACAAGGTTTCCGGCGGCCTGCACGGCGTCGGGGTCTCCGTCGTCAACGCGCTGTCGAGCAAGCTCGGCTTGCGCATCTGGCGCGACAACAAGGAGCATTACATCGAATTCGCCCATGGCGATGCGGTGGCACCGCTTGTGGTCGTCGGCGATGCGCCGGGCCGGCGCGGCACCGAGGTGACGTTCCAGGCCTCGCCCGAGACCTTCAAGAACATCGAATATGATTTCGCCACGCTGGAGCACCGGCTGCGCGAGCTCGCCTTCCTCAATTCCGGCGTCAACATCGCTCTCTCCGACATGCGTCACGCAGTCGAGAAGCGCGAGGAGATGCACTATTCCGGCGGCGTCGAGGAATTCGTCAAATATCTCGACCGCAACAAGAAGGCGATCGTGCCGGCGCCGATCATGGTGCGCGCGGAAGCCAACGGCATCGGTGTCGAGGCAGCACTTTGGTGGAACGACAGCTACCACGAGAACGTGCTGTGCTTCACCAACAACATCCCGCAGCGTGACGGCGGCACCCATCTCGCAGGCTTCCGCGGCGCGCTGACGCGCCAGGTCAACGGCTATGCCGAGGCCAATGCCAAGAAGGAAAAGATCGCGCTGACCGGCGATGACTGCCGTGAAGGCTTGACGGCCGTGCTGTCGGTGAAGGTGCCCGATCCGAAATTCTCGTCGCAGACCAAGGACAAGCTGGTGTCCTCGGAAGTGCGTCCTGTGGTCGAGAACGTTCTCAACGAGGCGCTCCAGGCCTGGTTCGAGGAGCACCCCTCGGAAGCCAAGATGATCGTCGGCAAGGTGATCCAGGCCGCGGCCGCCCGCGAAGCCGCGCGAAAAGCGCGCGAGCTGACGCGCAAGAGCCCGCTGTCGGTCTCCTCGCTGCCCGGCAAGCTCGCCGACTGCCAGGAAAAGGATCCGGCCAAGTCCGAACTCTTCATCGTCGAGGGTGACTCGGCAGGCGGCAGCGCCAAGCAGGGCCGCAACCGCGAATTCCAGGCGGTGCTGCCGCTGCGCGGCAAGATCCTCAACGTGGAGCGCGTCCGCCCTGACAAGATGCTGGGAAGCGAGCAGATCGGCACACTGATCACCGCGCTCGGCACCGGCATCAGCGACGAGTTCTCGATCGAGAAGCTGCGCTATCACAAGATCATCGTGATGACGGACGCCGACGTCGACGGCGCCCACATCCGCACGCTGCTGCTGACCTTCTTCTACCGGCAGATGCGCGACATCATCGACGGCGGATATCTCTACATCGCCCAGCCGCCGCTCTATAAGGTCTCACGCGGCAAGTCCGAGCAGTACCTGAAGGATGAGCGGGCGCTGGAAGATTATCTGATCGACGCCGGGCTGGACGACTGCGTGTACATCCCCGGCACCGGCGGCGATCGTTCCGGCCGCGACCTGCGCGCACTGGTCGACGATGCCCGCCTCGTCCGCAGCATCCTGCGCAATCTGCACAGCCGCTATAACCGCAAGGTCATCGAGCAGGGCGCCGTCATCGGCTTGTTCGGTAAGGAGATCTATTCCGATCCTACGAATGCCCACGCTGCAGCAGAATACATGGCCAAGCGGTTGGACAGGCAAGCCGAAGAAGTCGAACGCGGATGGGTCGGGCAATTCGTCGAGGGGCAAGGCTTCATGTTCGAGCGCACGGTGCGCGGCGTCAAGGAAGCTGCTGTCATCGATGATGCGTTCCTCGGTTCGGCCGAGGCACGCAAGCTTCACGAGTACAGAACCAAGCTGCAGGATGTCTACGAGCGTCCGGGCAAGCTGCGTCGGAAGGATGTCGAGCACCCCGTCCACGGCCCGGTCGACCTGTTCGAGGCCGTCACCGACGCCGGCCGCAAGGGCATCACGCTGCAGCGCTACAAAGGTCTGGGCGAGATGAACCCGGGGCAGCTCTGGGAGACCACGCTCGACAGCGACGTACGCTCGCTCCTCCAGGTGAAGGTCAAGGAGGTCGACGAGGCCGACGACATCTTCACCAAGCTGATGGGCGACGTGGTCGAGCCGCGCCGCGACTTCATCCAGGAACATTCGCTCAGCGCGACGATCGATATCTGAGGACTGACAACAGGTCGTCATGCCCGGCTTGTCCCGGGCATCCACGTTTTTTGCGCCCCGTGCAAGGCGTGGATGGCCGGACAAGCCCGGCCATGACGCTGTAGAAGCTTCAGCGCCTCCATGCTGCAGCATGTGCAGAATTGCTACCCCGCTCAATTCCCTATAGTTTCCGCCTCCAAAGCAGCCCGCCCGCCCCACCGCAACAGGATAGCGAGAACCCCGTGGCCCCCATCCAATACATCGTCGAGGGCGGTCACCGGCTCTCGGGCTCGATCGAGCCGGCCGGCAACAAGAATTCGGCGCTGCCGATCATCGCGGCAGCACTGCTCACCGAGCATCCGGTGACGCTGGAGAACGTGCCGCGGATCCGCGACACCGAGACGCTGGTCGAGCTGATCCGTTCGGTCGGCGCGTCCGCGGAATGGACCGCCCGCAACACGCTTCGCATCCACGCCAAGAGCATCCGCGCCGCCGATCTCGATCCCGAGCTCTGCGTTCGCATCCGTGCCTCGATCCTGCTCGCGGGGCCCCTGCTCGCGCGCTGCGGCGAGGTGATGCTGCCGCCGCCCGGCGGCGACGTCATCGGCCGGCGCCGGCTCGACACCCATGTGCTCGCGCTGGAGCAGCTAGGGGCCAAGGTCACCGCAACTGACCGTCTCGAATTCCGCGCGCCAAAGCTCACCGGCGCCGACGTGTTCCTGGACGAGCCGAGCGTCACCGCGACCGAGAATGCGCTGGTTGCCGCAGTCGCGGCGGACGGCCCCACCTATTTGCGCAACGCCGCCTCCGAGCCGCATGTGCAGGACCTCGCCAATTTCCTGGTCGCGCTCGGTGCGAAGATCGAGGGCATCGGTACCAACACCATGATCGTGCATGGACCGGCGACGCTGGGGGAAACGACCTATTCGATCCAGCCCGACCATATCGAGGTCGGCTCGCTGATCGGTCTCGCCGCCGTGACGCGCTCGCCCTTGCGCATCGTGCGCGCCGGCGTCGAACACCTGCGCTCGATCCGCATGGGTTTTGAGCGGCTCGGCATCGTCTGCCGGATCGAGGGCGACGATCTCATCGTGCCGTCGAACCAGACGCTGAAGATCCAGGATGACTTTGGCGGCCACGTGCCGAAGCTGGAGGACCAGCCCTGGCCGGCCTTCCCGGCGGATCTGATGTCGATCGCGATCGTCACCGCCACGCAGTGCGAAGGCGTGATCCTGATGTTCGAGAAGATGTTCGAGTCGCGGATGTTCTTCGTCGACAAGCTGATCGGGATGGGCGCGCGCATCGTGCTGTGCGATCCGCATCGCGCCATCATCGCCGGCCCCAGCCGTCTGCGCGGCGCATCGATGATCTCGCCCGACATCCGCGCCGGCATGGCGATGCTGCTCGCCGCCGTCTGCGCCGAGGGCACCTCCACCATCAACAACGCCGACCAGATCGAGCGCGGCTATGAGCGCATCGACGAACGGCTGAACGCATTGGGTGCGAAGATCCGGCGCGTGCCGGAACGGACGGGGTGATCTGTTTCCTTCCCTTCTCCCCTTGTGGGAGAAGGTGGCGCGCGTAGCGCGCCGGATGAGGGGTTGTTTCCGCGAACTCAATAAGAGTGGGACTCGCGGAGAGAACCCCGCACCCGTCTCGCCGCTACGCGGCGAGCCACCCTCTCCCACAGGGCTACTTGATTCACACATCTCAGAAACCGACTCTGGATCAATAACTTAGATGACCATCGATGTTCAGATCGCGGGACACAGCGCACAAGCGCCAACGTTGAAAAGACTCACGGTTTTCTCATTGGTAATCGATGCCTGCCGAGATGTGTGCATATCGTAGCCCACAGGGGGAGAGGGTAAAAGGCCCGAGCCATGTTTTCGTCGCTCTGCGATGTTATCGGATAGCCATGCTCGACACCGCGCAACCTCATCCGCAGCCGCAAGCCGGCGTGCAAGGCCACCTCGCGCAAGAGTTCGTCGAGACGCTGCGGCTGGCCGTGCCTATGATGCTGACGCAGCTCGGGCAGATCGCGATGATCACGAGCGATCTCGTTCTGATCGGGAGGCTCGGCGAGGACGCGGTCGCCGCTGCGGCACTTGCGCACACCGTCTATTTCGTCAGTTTCACCTTCGGGCTTGGATTGATGGCCGCGGTGTCGCCGCTGGCAGCCCAGGCGTTTGGCGCCGGCGACGTCAGACGCATCCGGCTTTCCTTGCGCGTCGGCCTCTGGGTCGCGCTGCTGATCTCGCTGCCGATGATGGCTTCGCCGCTCTATGGCGAGCACATCCTGATTGCGCTCGGACAGGCGCCGCATTCGGCCAGCCTCGCGCAACGCTACCTGAATGGCCTCGCCTGGGGCATCGCGCCGGCGCTCGGCTTCATCGCGCTGCGCAGCATGATGAGCGCGGTGAACCGGCCGCAGGCGCCGCTGTGGATCACGCTCGCGGCGATCCCCGCGAATTTCGTGCTGGTCTATTGCCTGATCCATGGCCTGTTCGGCCTGCCGGAGCTCGGCCTGTTCGGCGCCGGACTGGCGACGACGCTCGTCAATCTCGGCACCTTCGTCGCCGCGCTTGCCATCGCGGCGTGGCGCAAGCCGTTCGCCGATTATCATCCGCTGGCCCATTTGTGGCGGATCGACTGGCCCTTGATGCGGCAGCTGATCGCAATCGGCGCGCCGATCTCGTTCTCGCTCCTGCTGGAATACGGCCTGTTCTCTTCGGCAGCACTCTTGATGGGGCTGATCTCGACCACCGCGCTGGCCGCGCACCAGATCGCGCTCCAGGTCACGGCCGTGCTGTTCATGGTCCCGCTCGGCATCGGCATGGCCGCGACGGTGCGGGTCGGCCATGCGTTTGGCCGTAACGAACCGGCCGGCGTCCGACGCGCGGGCCTCGTGGCGACCTTGCTCGGCGTCGCGTTCGTCTCGGCGCTGACGGTTGCCATCATCCTCGGCCGCTATGAGCTGGGGCGGCTGTTCTTCGGCCGCAGCGAGGCCAGCGCGCCGACCGTCGAGCTGACCGCAACACTTTTGCTGGTCGGCGCAACCTTCTTCATCGCCGATGCGCTGCAGACCATCACGGGCGGTGCGCTGCGCGGCATCAATGACACAAGGATGACGCTGGTGTTCGCGGCGATCGGCTATTGGTGCGTCGGCTTCCCCATTGCCTGGGCGCTGGCTTTCCACGGCGGCCTCGGCGCGGTCGGCGTCTGGATCGGACTGTCGATCGGATCGTTCGTCTATGCCGGCCTCTTGATCTTGCGTTTCCGAATGCTGACGCGCAAGATCGCGGGATGACCGGATCCGTTCGCGAAGTCACCCCCGATGTCGATGCCGGCACGGTGTTATCAGGCGCGCAGTTCATCGACGCGTTTCGTGTGGAGCTCGGCACGAGGCAATTGAGTGCCCGGGAGGCCTGCACCCGAATGATGCTGCACGGGCCGCGCTGGATCGATGCGCTGACGCGCTTGCGCAACATCCTGGTGAAACCCTTCGGACTGAAGACATCGGGCGAAGGCGCTCCAGCTCCGCACGGGATGATCGGCCTGTTTCCAGTGCTGAGCGAAACACCGGAGCGGCTGATCGCCGGTTTTGATGACCACCATCTCGATTTCCGCGTCGTGGTTGACGTCGCCGGCGACGCGGCGGACCGGCGGGTGACATTGACCACGTTGGTGCGGACCAATAATCTGCTCGGGCGCGCCTATCTCACGCTGATCGTACCGTTCCACAAGCTCGTCGCCCGCAGCATGATGGGAGAGATCGCGGAGCCGGTGCGATGACGCTGTCAGTCGACCTGTTCTTTTCCTTTCGCAGCCCCTACAGCTATCTGGCGCTGCCGAGGACGCTGAAGCTGGTCGAAGAGTATGATCTCGCGGTGAACCTGCGGCCGGTCTATCCGATCGCGGTCCGCGTGCCCGGCTTCTTCAAGAAGGCCAGTCCGCAATTCGCACGCTACATCGTGCGGGATAGCCGCCGCGTCGCCGAGCACGCGGGCATTCCGTTTCGCTTTCCGCGACCCGATCCAATTGTGCAGGACATGACGACACTCGATGTCGCGGCCGAGCAGCCCTACATCCACCGCCTGACTCGGCTAGGCGCCATGGCGCAGCTCCAAGGCCGCTCGCTCGCGTTCACCGACGCGATCGCGCGCGTGCTGTGGGACGGCTCGGTCGCGGGCTGGAACGAGGGCGATCATCTCGCGCGCGCCGCCGAGAAGGCCGGCTTCGATCTCGCCGCGATGGATGCCGCAATCAGTGCCGACCCGGATCGCTACGAGCAGGTGATTGTCGAGAACGAGAAGGATCACGCCGCGTCGGGCCATTGGGGCGTGCCGACCTTCGTGTTCGAGAACGAGCCGTTCTTCGGCCAGGACCGCATCGATCTGCTGGTTTGGCGCCTGCAAAGCAAGGGCCTGACGAAAAGATAGCTCACTCCGCGACCTTCACCGGCCCATCGGCCGCGGCCTCCGACCATTCGCCGACGACACGGTCGAGGTCGCAGAGATTCTGATGCATCTGCTCCAGCGAGAAGCCGAGCGCGAAGAAGCGCTCCGCGGTGTCGCCCGCATGGCCGCGGATCAGTCCGTCCTGGCGCACGGCCGCGACCGCCTCGGAATAATGCTGGAGCGCGACGTGCACGGGATGGATCGGCGGCGCGCCGCCGCCCTCACGCAAGGCTTCGGCCGCGGATTTGAGGAAGCGCAGGATCGCCGCGCTGACTTCCGCCAGCGGGGCGGCGAGCCTGACCTGCACCTCGACCGGCAGCGGCACCACGGTGGCGCGGCCGATCATCACGACATCGTGGCGCAGCCGCAGAATCGTGCGCAGCAGCGGGCCGGTATCGGGACCGCTCGACAGCCGCGCCGAACGCTCGCGCTCGGCCTCCGCACCGATCGCATTCATGCCCACCATGGCAGTGCCGATGCCGTCCTGGATCCGGTGCAGCGCGTCGTTGTCGCGGCCGCGGGTGAGGCCCGCCAGCAGTTCGGTAAAGGCCTCCGCGATCAGCTCGAGCAGCTTTGCGGCGCTGGGGCGGATCTGCCGCACCGCGCGCGACGGCAGCACCAGGAACGAGACCAAGAGCCCGGTGATGGCGCCGACCGACACCTCGCTGACGCGGTCGATCGCCGAGGCCAGCGGATCGGCATGATGCATGGTCGGGACCAGCAGCACGATCACGGCGGTCACGGTGGCGGCGCTCAGGGTCGGATAGATCGACGCGATGAAGGCCAGCGGCGCGACCGCCAGCACCAGCAGCCCCAACAGGCCGGCTTCGCTGGAATAGGGGATGGTGATCGCGATGGCGCCGCCATAGATGGCGCCCCCGATCGTGCCGAGCATGTAGTCGCGCGTCGCCTTCAGCGAGCGGCCGACGCTCATCTGGGTCACGATCAGCGAGGTCAGGACCGCCCAGAGCGGCAGCAGGAGATGCAGCGCGGTCGCGATCGCATAGGCCGCCGTCGCCGCCACCGTGACCCGGACCGCCAGCCCCAATTGCGTCCGCCGCGACCGGATGCGGTCGAACAGCTCCTTTGCGCCTGCCATCGTCGAATGTCCTGACCTCGTAACCAGCCAAAAGCATAGCTGATGCCCGCGGTCCCAGGGCCGCTTGAAAGGCAAAATCAGCCCGCCTAACTTGCCGGCCAAAACGAGGAAACACGATGGCTCACGAAACCGCAACGCTTGCCGCCTATGTCGCCAACCTGAAATTCGCCGATATTCCGGCGGAGGTGCTGGATCGGGCCAAGGTGCTGACGCTGGATTTCCTCGGCAGCGCCATCCGGGCGCGGAGCGAGGCGGAATCGACCCCGTCGATCCTGAAGATGCTCGAAGCGCTGTCGCTCGACACCAAGGGCGAATCCACCGTATTCGGCGATGCCAAAACCTGGACACCGGCCGTGGCCGCCCTGCTCAACGGGGCGCTCGGCCATTCCCTCGATTTCGACGACACCCATGCCGATTCCTCGCTGCATCCGAGCGCGCCGGTGGTTCCGGCCGCGTTTGCCGTCGGCGAGATGGTCGGGGCCTCCGGGCGCGACGTGCTGACGGCGATCGTCGCCGGCTATGAGGTCTGCTGCCGGCTCGGCAATGCGCTCGATCCGACCTCGCATTATGCGCGCGGCTTCCATCCGACCGCGACCGCCGGCACCTATGGCGCAGCGGCGGCAGCGGCAAAACTGTTCGGCCTGTCCGAGACGCAGATCATCGCCGCCTTCGGCGTCGCCGGCAGCCAGGCCGCGGGCTCGCTGCAATTTCTGATGAACGGCGCCTGGAACAAGCGCTACCAGGTCGGCGCTGCCGCAATGAACGGCGTGATCGCCGCGACGCTGGCGCGCAACGATTTCGTCGGCGCGACGGAATCGGTCGAAGGCAAGCACGGCCTGCTCGCCGGCTACACCGACGACGCGCATCCCGACAAGGCGGTGGCCGGGCTCGGGGAGGTCTACGAGACCATGAAGATCGGCGTGAAGCCGTATCCGAGCTGCCGCTACACCCATGCCGCGATCGACGCGCTGATCGCGATGCGCCGCGAGCACAATCTGACGCCCGACCAGGTCAGGCGCGTCGAGATCGGCCTGCACCGCAACGGCATCACGCTGACCGGCGATGCCGCCACCAAGCGGCATCCGACGTCGATCGTCGGCGGCCAGTTCTCGATGTTCTTCACGGGCGCGCTCGCGCTCGACCAGGGCTCATTCGGCTGGGACGATTACAACCGCCTGGGCGACGCTGCGATCGACGCCCTTGCCGACAAGTTCGACGTGGTCCAGGACGACCGGCTCGAGGTCGGCCGCACCCACCCCTTTGGTGCGCGCGTCAGCATCACCACGGATGATGGCGTGCACGAGCGGCTGTTTTTCGACCCCTCCGGAGAGCCGACATCGTTTCCGGACGCGCAGGCGATGCAGCAGAAGTTTCTGACGCTGGCGCGGCCGGTGCTGAATGCACGGGCCGACAAGTTCGCCGATGCGATCATGACGCTAGAGCGGTTCGATCGCGTGGCGAAGGCGACACAGCTGGGGCGGCAGTAGACTTCTTCCCTCTCCCCTTGTGGGAGAGGGTGGCTCGTGTCCAGACCGGATAGATAGGTAACACAGTAGACCGGATGGATGGGTGACAGTTCTCTGTCGGCTGGGAGGATCAGCCGATGCCTTGGCGAGAGAGCTGCGCAATGGACCAACGGGTTAGCTTCATCGCGGATCAGCGAAGCGGATTGTGGACGATGACGGAGCTTTGCGACCGCTACGAGATCAGTCGCAAGACCGGCTACAAATGGTTGGAGCGCTACCGGTTGGAAGGGCCTGGAGGGCTTGCGGATCGCTCGCACGCCGCGCAGGTGCATGGGCGCGCGACGCCGCAGCACATCGTTGATGCGATTGTGGGGCTGCGGCTCGAGCGGCCGAGCTGGGGGCCGCGCAAGATTGTGAGCAAGCTTGAGGCTTGCCAAGGGGATGTCGATTGGCCGTCGGCCTCGACGGCGGGCGAGATCCTCAAACGGGCGGGACTGGTTAGCAGCCGTCGGGTTCGGCGACGTGCGCCGCCGCGCATGGGGCAACTGACGGTGCCTCAGCATGCCAACCATGTATGGGCCCTCGATCACAAGGGCTGGATCCGACTGGGCGACGGATCTCGGGTTGAACCTTTCACGGCGACCGATGGCTTCAGCCGCTATTTGATTAGTTTGGCTGCGACGGGCAGCACGCAATATTCCGAATGCCAACCGCTGCTGGAGCGGGCGTTTCGCGAGTACGGCTTGCCGCAGATCATCTGCTCCGACAATGGCTCGCCGTTCGCCTCGACCGGGACCACGGGCCTGACGGCGCTGTCGGTATGGTGGATCAAGCTCGGCATCCGGCATGAACGGATTGATCCTGGCCATCCGCAGCAGAACGGCCGACACGAGCGTTTTCACCTCACGCTTCTGGAAGCCATGCGGCCACCGCCGCCAACCCGGGCCGCGCAGGCCCGTCGCTTTGCGGCTTTTGTGCGCGACTACAACGAAGAACGGCCACACGAGTCGCTTGGCCAGCGCCCTCCTGCAACCGTCTATCAGCCCTCGCCCCGTGAGATGCCAAGGCGGCTTCCAGAGCCCGATTATCCAGCCGAAGCCGCGGTGCGTCAGGTCCGCTCCAACGGCGAGATCAAATGGCGTGGCGACCTCATCCACATCTGCAGCGCTCTTGACGGTGAAGCAGTTGTCGTCGAGGAAACCGAGGACGGATACTGGCAAGTGCGCTTCTTCGACGTGCCGATCGGCATCATCGACCAGCAAACACGCAAGCTGCGGCGCTGTGCTAGCACAGCGCCGCAGCCGACCAAATCATGAACGAGTGTCACCCATCCATCCGGTCTATTGTGTTACCTATCCATCCGCTGGACATCGCCGCGTAGCGGCGAGACGGGTGAGGGGTCTCTTTCCGCGCGCGCTTTACGCAGTTGAGTTTGCCGAGAAATACCCCTCATCCGGCGCTTCGCGCCACCTTCTCCCACAAGGGGAGAAGGGAAGAGCGCCGCCTAATTCGCTCCCGCCAGCTTTCCCTTCTCGCGCGTTGTCGCAACGACATCTCGGACAAGATCGAATACGCCATCGGCTTGCGGCGGCGCGTTTGGTGAGCGGCCGAGGCGCACAATCACCAGCCGTTCCGACGGGATCACGATCGTGTACTGGCCGATCGTGCCCTTGGCGAAGAAGGCATCGCGCGGCCAGCCGTGGTCGACGCGAAATTTTGCGCCAAAGCTGTCACCCTGATTGGTCCAGAAGCCGGCGCCGATGCCGACCCAGGCATTTGGCGTCGCTGTCGCCGAATAATTCACCCAGCCTTCCGGCAGGATGCGCTTGCCGCCGGCGACGCCGTCATTGAGATAGAGCTGGCCGAAGCGCGCCCAGTCGCGCGCGGATGCGAGCATATTGCTGGCGCCCTCGATCGTGCCGGCGCCGTCGAGCTGGAGCGTGACGTGACGCATGCCGAGCGGCCCGAACAACTCGCGGCGCGCGAAAGCAAGCGCATCGGCGGGCTCGCCGCCGGCGGCGTTGCGGATCAGATCCGCGAGGATGATGGTGTTGCCGTCGTGATAATTCCAGACCGTGCCCGGCGCGGTCGCGAGCGGCACGCTTTCGGCATAGGCGGCCATGTCATCCTCGGCGAATTTCATGACGTTGACCGGCTCGAGCGCCGAACCGAGCGAGGCCTGCAACGAGCTTCCGAGCGCGATGCCTGCGGTGTGACGCAGCAACTGATCGACGGTGACGGCATGATGCGGATCATCAGGATTTTGCCAGGCGGCAATGGGCGCGGGCCCGTCGAGCTTGAGTTTGCCCTGGCGCACGAGAATGCCTGTCAGCGCCGACATCACCGACTTCGTCATGGAGAAGCCGAGCAGCTGCGTCTCCGGCCCGACACCATCGGCATAGCGCTCGGCGATGATGCGGCCGGCCTTCATGACGACAATCGCGCGGGTGCGCCGATAGGGCGGCTGCGCGGGCTCGGTGAAGGCACGGTCGAGCGCGGCGGACAGTCCCTCGCTTTGCGGCGGCACGAGTCCCGAGCCCGCGATCTCGGGGAGCAACGCTGGCTGCTTGTCGTCGGGCGGCAACGCGACGGCGGCGATCCCCTGGCCGTGCTCGAGGGTACAGCCGAGCCCCTCGCGATAGACGGCATGGCTGCGGCCAATGCCGAACAGCGTCACCGTGACATCCTTGCGGGCACGATCGACCTGAAAATCCATCGCCCAGGTCAGGAGGCTCACGCCCGGCATCGCATCGGTGGTCTCAGCGAGGTCGCGGCTGGGATCGAGGCCGGAGACGAACGTCTCCGCGCAGAGCGTGTCGGCGACAAAGCCGGTCGCAACTTTCGGGACATCGCGGGCGCGGGCTGCGCCGAGCGCGAGACCGGCACATGCGATAGTGGTGGTGAGGAGGATGATCTTGCGGCGGCGGGTCACGGGCTTTCTCCGGCTTCGGGGCGTGTGCCGAGAGGAAGCCGGATGCGGGCGATGCGCGCTCGCCGGATTTGCAAATCGGCCTCGTCGAAACTGATCGGGGCTAGCCGATTCTGGAATTATCCTGTGACTTCAATGGCATGAGAATCTAGGCCGCATCAGCCTTGAGCCGCCGATATTCCGTCGGCGTCACGCCAGTGACCGCCTTGAAGGCGCGGTTAAACGGGCCGAGCGACTGGAAGCCGGCATCCATCGCGATGGTGATCACGGGAACTTCGGCCTGCGACGGATCGGCCAACGCCGCTTTGGCTTCCTCGATCCGGTGGTTGTTGAGAAAGACATTAAAATTGCGGTAGCCGAGCCGCTGGTTGATCAGCCGCCGCAGCCGGTATTCCGGAATTCCAAGCTTTGAAGCGAGCGTGCCGATGCTGATGTTGTCGTGGCGATAGATGCGCTCATCCGCCATCAGCCGCATCAGCGCATCGACCAGTTTCTGATCCGCGCTGGAATCTCCGGCAACGGCGGCCGGGGCGGGACGGTTTGCCGCGGCTTCGGCGGGCGCCGGAAACAAATCCGCGGCATTGACCTGCATCATCGCATAGCAGATCGCGGCGACGAGACCGGCGAGAACGGCCGCGTTCGCGACATTGGCGATCGCGGCGTTATCCCTGCCCCATATCGATATCTGCAGCAGCACATTGACGCCGCCATAGAGCAAGGCTGCGCTGACGATGAAAACCCGCACGTTACGCCGGCGCTCGACCAGATCGGCCGACCAGGAGGTAACGGTCTGGGCTATCGCCAGCACGATAAAGCAAAGCGCTAGCAGATTGACCGCGATAATAGCCGGCCGGCCGTGGACCGCCGGCGCGATCCACAGGCAACTGACAAAACTGTAGGCCGAGACCGCCGCCCAGATCAGCGCGTGCCACCAGCGCGGCACGAATGAATCGTCGAGCAACGCGCGCGTGAACAGCCACAGCACCACGGCATCGCCGGTCGACAGTGCGATCAGCGGCGCATGCCATATCGAGACCGGCGCGGTCGAGCCGATCTCCGAGGTGACGGCGTGCGCGATCGTCCCCAGCGCCAGCGCAATGGTGAGGCGTCCCGCCACGCTATGGCGGAAGTCGCGCAACAGCGAGGCCGCCAGCATCAGCAGCAGGGCCACGGTCGCGGCACGAAGGGCAAGTTCCGTTGCAGCAAATGTCATCGGGCGATGCGATCGGTCGCGGTTGCAATCAGCCGAACATCGTTCGTCAGGCACATTTTTTCAAGGACCGTCTGCGCACCGGGTTAGCAGCGCCCCACCCGCGACGTCGGGTCCTCCCTTGGCCGCGACGGCAATCGGAATTCCTGCTACGATCGGCCTAAGAAATTCAGAAGGAGTCCACCATGAGCTGGCAGCCCTCCAACGATCCCGTGCTCGGCGATCCCATGTCCTGCGACGCGCTCGATCTCGTCATCGTGCCGCGCACCCGCGACCTCGGTGACGGATTCGCGGTACGGCGCGCGCTGCCGCATGGCAAGCGACAGATGGTCGGGCCGTTCATCTTCTTCGATCATTTCGGCCCGGTGCAGTTCGTCTCCGGCAAGGGCATGGACGTGCGGCCGCATCCGCATATCGGGCTTGCCACCGTCACCTATCTGTTCGACGGGTCCATCATGCATCGCGACAGCGCAGGCAACGTGCAGGAGATCGCACCCGGCGCGATGAACTTGATGACGGCGGGCCGCGGCATCGCGCACTCCGAGCGCACGCCCGATGCGCAGCGCGCCTCCGGCCAGAAAATGCTGGGCCTGCAAAGCTGGATCGCGCTGCCGGCTGGCTCCGAAGAGATCGATCCCTCGTTCCAGCATTATGCCGCGGGCGATCTTCCGATGATCTCCGAACGCGATTTCACCGCGCGGGTGATCGCCGGATCGGCCTTCGGCATCACCTCGCCGGTGCAAATGGTCTCGCCCTGGTTCTACACCGAGGTCACGGCGGTCGCCGGCGCGACCGTGCCGCTCGACCCCGACCATGAGGAGCGCGCGATCTACGTCGTCGACGGCGAGGTCGAGATCGCGAATGAGCGTTACGAGGGTCCGCGGCTGCTGATCTTCCGCCCCGGCGACCGCATCACCGTCAAGGCGCTCAAGGCCACGCGGATGATGTTTCTCGGCGGCGACGCATTGGAGGGCCCACGCCACATCTGGTGGAATTTCGTCTCCTCCAGCAAGGAGCGGATCGAGCAGGCCAAGCAGGACTGGAAAACCGGCCGCTTCGCCGCGGTTCCGCAGGAACATGAGTTCATTCCTCTGCCGGAATAGGCTAATCCGGTTTCCGGTCGCGCTGTCTGGCGCGGCCGGATTTCTCGCCTGAAAGCTCTGCCGATGACCGCCATGCTCTCCAGCGACCTGCCCCTGGCCAAGATCGGGCGCGGCAAGGTGCGCGATATCTACGCCGTCGACGACGACCGCCTGCTGCTGCTCACCACCGACCGCATCAGCGCCTTCGACGTCGTGATGGCCGAGACCATCCCGATGAAGGGCGCGGTGCTGACCCAGATCAGCGCGTTCTGGTTCAACAAGCTCGAAGGCGTGGTGCCGCATCACATGATCAGCGCCGACACCGACGAGATCATCACGGCCGTGCCGGCGCTGAAACCACATCGCGCCGAGATCCTCGGCCGCGCCATGCTGTCGCGCCGCACCACCGTGTTCCCGATCGAATGCGTGATCCGCGGCTATCTCTCGGGCTCAGCCTGGAAGGAATATGCTGGCTCCGGCACGCTTGCGGGCGAAAAGCTGAAGGCTGGCCTCATCGAGAGCGAGAAGCTCGAGCCTTCGATCTTCAGCCCGGCGACCAAGGCCGAGACCGGCCACGACGAGAACATCACCATCGCCAAGATGCGCGAGGTCGTTGGCGACGAGGTCGCCACCACGCTCGAGAGCATGACGCGTGCGATCTACACGCTCGGCGAAGAGCTGGCGCGCGAGCAGGGCATCATCATCGCCGACACCAAGTTCGAGTTCGGCCGCGACAAGGACGGCCGCATCATCCTGATCGACGAAGTCATGACGCCTGATAGCTCGCGGTTCTGGGCCGTCGATGCCTACAAGCCCGGCCAGCCGCAGGCGAGTTTCGACAAGCAGCCGCTGCGCGACTATCTCGACGTCGAGCGCCGCGCCGGCCGCTGGAACGGCGACGCCCCGCCCCCGCCACTGCCGGCAAGCGTGGTGGATGCGACGAGCAAGCGGTATCTGGAAGCGTATCGGCGGGTGACGGGAACAGAGCTGAAGATTTAGCCGCGCTGCTTCGCCTCGCTCCGTCATTGCGAGCGTAGCGAAGCAATCCAGAGCCCCTCCGCGGAGACAGTCTGGATTGCTTCGCTGCGCTCGCAATGACGAGGGAGAGGAAGCTGTTTGCCACAGCCCAGCTGTCATCGCCCGGCGAAGACCGGGCGATCCAGTATTCCAGAGACGGCGACGGAATACGGAGAGGCTGCGGCGCCTATTTCGGCTTTTCCGTCAACCATATGATTGGCCGTTCACATGCCGACCGCAGCAAAACTGTCGGATACTTCATATTTGCAAGAATTCTGTTGCGCTAGGCTCGCAGTCGGCTACCTCTGCGGACAGGAATTTTCATGAGCGAGTGTCACGGCGTGACAGATCCTGCAATTGGCTTCGATCCGGTCACCACGGTCAATCCGTCCGTCAAGCGTGCGCTGAACGATATGTTGGGGGGAGGTGCTGCGAGCATCCTCACCCTGACGTTCGGGCTGTCCTATTCTCTGCTGATCTTCACCGGCCCGCTCTCGCCCTATCTGTCCTACGGCATCGCTGCGACCTTCATCAGCTCTGCGGTGCTTGCCGCCGGCATCGGGCTCGGCAGCTCGCTGCCCTTCGCGATTGCCGCGCCTGACAGCTCGACCGCGGCCGTGACGGGAATTCTGGCGGCCTCGCTGGTCGAGCACATCGAAGCGGCCAATTTGTCGACACCGCTGCTCTCGCCGGTCATGATTACGCTCGGCCTGTCGACCGTGCTTACCGGGGTCGTGCTGTGCGGGCTGGGCCTGACGCGGATGGGCCGCGCCATCCGCTATGTGCCCTATCCCGTGGTCGGCGGCTTCCTCGGCGCCACCGGACTTCTCATCGCCTTGGGTGCAGTCCGCGTTATCACCAACACCCCGGTGCAGCTCACGACGCTGCCGCGCTTCGCCAACGCCACCACGCTGCTGGAGCTCGGCGCCGCCTGCGCCATGGCGCTGGTGCTGTACCTGACCTGGCATCGCTCGCGGAACCCGTTCGCCCTGCCGATCATCCTGGTCGGCGGCGTGATCACGGCGCATCTGGCGTTCTGGCTCTCGGGCGTCTCTCTCGATGAGGCCCATAGCCTGGGCTGGACGTTTCAGCCGCCGCCGCAGGCCGCGTTCATGCTGCCGTGGCACACCGACGAGCTCGCCCAATATCCCTGGTTTGCCGTGCCGGACCTGCTCGGCAATCTCGTCGCAGTCATATTCGTCACCGCATCGAGCACGCTGTTCAACACCACCGGCATCGAGGTCGCCTTGCACCGCGAGGCCAATCTGGAGCGCGAGCTGAACGTCACAGGCGCGGCCAACATCCTGACCGGCATGCTCGGCGGCTACACCGGCTGCAGCTCGATCAGCCGCTCGGTCCTCAATTTCTCCAGCGGCGGCCGCGGACGGCTGTCCGGTCTCACCGCCTCGGCACTGTCGCTGCTGATGCTGGCGATCGCGCCCGAGCTGCTCAGCTTCATTCCGAAATTCGTGCTCGGCGGGCTCTTGCTCTATCTCGGCGCCGACCAGTTGCACAAATGGATCATCGAGTCGCGCAAGCGGCTTTCGAAGCTCGAATATCTGTCGCTGGTCGCCATCATCGCCATCATCGTGGCCTGGGGTTTCGTGCCGGGCATCCTGATCGGCGTCATCATCGGCTGCGCGACCTTTGCGTTCAGCGCGGCACGGGTGGAATCGATCAAGTACAGTTTTGACGGCTCCGAATATCGTTCCTCGCTCGACCGCTCGCGCGACGACCAGGAGGTGCTGCTGGCCCATGGCGGCAAGATCCAAGGCCTCAACCTCCAGAGCTATCTGTTCTTCGGCTCCGCCAACCGGCTCTACCAGCACGTCAAGCAACTGCTCCACGAGCGCCCGGAGTGCCGCTATCTGCTGTTCGACTTCAAGCTCGTCACCGGCGTCGATTCCTCGGCGGCCTACAGTTTCGCCCAGATCAAACGCAGCGCGGCCGATCTCGGCGTCGAGCTGATCCTGGTGCATCTGTCGGCGGCGGCCGAGAAGGTGCTGCGCGCCGGCGACTTCGTCGGCGAAGGCGTCACCATCATTCCCGAGCTCGATCACGCGCTGGAATGGTGCGAGAACGAGCTGATCTCGCAGCATCAGGAGCTGGCGCAGGAAGAAGCCAGCCTGCGCGACTGGTTCGCAAGCATTCTCGACAGCGAGGACGACGCCGACGAGCTGATCCACCGCTGCCAGCGCATTGAGGTCGAAGCCGGCGAGGTCATCGTGCAGGCCGGCGATCCCGCCGATTCCATGCACTTCATCCTCGACGGCCGCGTCGGCATCATGATCCCCGCCGACGACGACCGCACCACGCGCGTGCGCAGCCTCGGCCGTTACACCACGATCGGCGAGATGGGCCTGGTGTCACAGACGCCGCGCAGCGCCACCATCCAGGCCGAGATCGACAGCGTGCTCTATGTGCTGAACACGCATCAGTTCGACGCGATCAGGGAAGAAGACCCCGCACTCAGCCACAAGCTGCTGACCTATTTCGTGTCGGTCATGGCGGAGCGGCTGACGTTTGCGAACCGGACGATCGCGGTGCTGAGGCGATGATTAACGTCGTCGTGCCCGGGCTTGTCCCTGGCATCCACGTTCTTTGTGCGGCGGGGCAACACGTGGATGGCCGGGTCAAGCCCGGCCATGACGCCGTGGGGACAGCTAGCCCTCACACCCCCGCCATCATCACGTATTTGATCTCGACATATTCTTCCATGCCGTGACGCGAGCCTTCGCGCCCCAAGCCGCTTTCCTTGACGCCGCCGAAGGGCGCGACTTCCGTCGTGATCAGGCCGGTGTTGACGCCGACCATGCCGGACTCCAGCGCTTCGGCGACGCGCCAGACGCGGCCGAGATCGCGGGAGTAGAAGTACGAGGCGAGACCGAACGGCGAGGCGTTGCACATCGCGATCACGTCGGCCTCGTCCTTGAAGCGGATCACCGCCGCGAGCGGGCCAAAAGTCTCCTCCTGCGACACCAGCGAGTCCGGCTTGACGTCGGCCAGCACGGTCGGCTCGAAGAAGGAACGGCCGAGCTCGCTGCGCTTGCCGCCGGTCACGACCTTGGCGCCGCGCTGGACGGCGTCCGCGATGTGGCGCTCGACCTTGTCGACCGCCTTCATGTTGATCAGCGGGCCCTGGGTGACGCCGGCTTCCGTGCCGTCGCCGATCTTCATCGCCGCGACCTTCGCCGTCAGCTTCTTCACGAACTCGTCGTAGATCTTGTCCTGGGCGTAGAGGCGGTTGGCGCAGACGCAGGTCTGGCCCATATTACGGTATTTCGAGACGATCGCACCTTCAACCGCCGCATCGATGTCGGCGTCGTCGAACACCACGAACGGCGCATTGCCGCCAAGCTCGAGACCGAGCCGCTTCACGCCGACGGAAGCCTGCTGGTAGAGAATCTTGCCGACCGCGGTCGAACCGGTGAAGCCGACGAAGCGCACGGCCGGATGCTCGCACAGCACCTTGCCGATCGGCGGCGCATCACCGGTGATGATGTTGAGCACGCCCTTGGGGATGCCGGCCTTCTCGGCGAGCACGGCCAGTGCCAGCGCCGACAGCGGCGTCTCGTTGGCGGGCTTCAGCACCACGGTGCAGCCCGCGGCCAGCGCCGGCGAGACCTTGCGCGTGATCATCGAGTTCGGAAAATTCCACGGCGTGATCGCGCCGCAGACGCCGATCGGCTGCTTGATCGCGAGCAGCCGCGCATCGGGCCGCTGCGTCGGGATGGTCTCGCCATAGACGCGGCGGGCTTCCTCGGCGAAGAACTCGATATAGGCGGCGCCGATGTCGACCTCGCCGAGCGCTTCCGACAGCGGCTTGCCCTGCTCGGAGGTGAGGATCAGCGCGAGATCCTCGCGGTTGGCGGTGATCAGCTCGAACCATTTGCGCAGAATGTTGGAGCGCTGCTTGGCAGTGTGCTTGGCCCACGCCGGAAACGCGTGCTGGGCGGCTTCGACTGCCTTGGTGGTGTCGTCGGCACCGAGCTGCGGGACTTTTGCGATCTCGACACCGGTCGCGGGATTGTTCACGGCAAAGACCGGCGTGCCAACCCAGGCGCCGTCGATGTAGCAGGCCTCCTTCAGGAGCGAAGGGTCCTTCAACCGGTCACGCAGGGTGGCGGTGGCGTGCTGGGCGCGTGCGGCGGCGGTCGGGGTCATGGCGTTACTCCCTGGGGGCTTTCAGGTTCGCCCGGAATATAGGGACATCAAGCGCGCAATGCACCGTCCCGCAACGCACATCTGCTGGGAGTTAAATTGGGAGCGACCAGTTCTTCACCTCTCCCCAGCGGGGAGAGGTGTGACACCTGTGAATGCGGAAGCAGAAGCTGATGAAGTGAAGACTGGAGGGGTTACGCCGCGCCGCTCAGATAGGTTTCACGCCGGCCGATCATACGCTCGGCGGCCGCCTTGGCATCGGCCTTCGAGGACGTCGCGCAGGTCCGGTATTCAAGATCGGGCGCGTCGGAGGCATCGCGGCGGCCGAACCAGGATTTCGAGCCGACCGGCAGCTGCGCCAGCGCTTGCGCCAGATTGTCGACTGCGCCGAAGGAATAAAGTGCGCCGGTGCCGGCGATGCGGACCTCGTAAATGCCGGGCGAGATCGGCGCTTCCAGATTGTCGCCCCGTCCGGGACGGGGATAGCGCTTCCATTCGCTCCAGGTCGAAATCATCTTGGGTCCCCTCGCGGCCAGTGGGCGGCCGCCAAATTTGCATCAAGTCTTAACGTCAGCCGCCGATCGAGCCGGAAGCTGAACGCCGCAACGCACAAAATGTTTCAAGTGCTTCAAACACTCGAAACATATCGCCTGAGCCCATCCATGGTCACGGCGAAGCGCGGCCATCCACCGCAGATTGTGAAGACGTGTTGCTGATCAGCAGTCCCGCGCCGGGCCGGGACCGTCAAATCACGACATCGCGACCGAAAGATGTGCAGGGCCACGCTTGCCGCGCAGCGGATGCGGGAGGACAATCCAATCGCTTCCAACAATAATCAAACCGGAGGAAACGCGTATGCAAAGCAAAGCTCAGATCGACGAGACTCTGCGCAAGACAAGCGACGCCAAGGAGATTCCCGGCGTCGTTGCGATCGCCGCAAGCGGTAACGAGGTGCTGTATCAGGGCGCGTTCGGCAAGCGCGATCTGTCGAAGCCCGACGCGATGACTATCGACAGCGTGTTCTGGATCGCCTCGATGACGAAGGCGGTGACGAGTGCCGGCGCGATGCAGCTGGTCGAGCAAGGCAAGCTTTCGCTCGATGCGCCGATCGGATCGCTGCTGCCCGATCTCGCCGAGCCGCAGGTGCTGGAAGGCTTTGACGCCAAGGGCGAACCAAAATTGCGACCGGCGAAGGGCGCGATCACGCTGCGCCACCTCATGACCCACACTGCCGGTTTTGCCTACAACGTATGGAACGGCGATTGCGCGCAATATCTGGAGAAGACCGGAACCCCGAACATTTTCTCCTGTCAGAACGTCGCGCTGAAGACGCCGATCATGTCCGACCCCGGCACGCGCTGGGAATATGGCATCAACATCGACTTCGTCGGCAAGGCGGTGGAAGCGGCGAGCGGCAAGCGCCTCGATGCCTATCTGCGCGATCACATGTTCGCTCCGCTCGGCATGAACGACACCGCCTTCAAGATCACCGACGACATGCGCCAGCGGCTGGTCGCGACGCATGCACGCTGCGAGGATGGATCGCTGGCACCGATCCCGTTCGAGATCGAACAGAACCCGGAATTTCACATGGGCGGCGGCGGCCTTTACGGCACGGCCGGCGACTACATCAAGTTCACCCAGATGATCCTCAACAAGGGCCGGGGCAACGGCAACCAGGTGCTGAAGCCCGAGACGGTCGCGCTGATGGGCCAGAACCACATCGGCGATCTCACCATCGGCAAGATGACAACGGTGGCACCCATGTACACCAACGACGTCGATCTCTTCCCCGACATCGTGAAGAAGTGGGGACTCTCCTTCCTGATCAACACCGCCAAGACGCCGGAAGGCCGCAGCCCCGGCAGCCTCGCCTGGGCCGGTCTTGCCAACACCTATTTCTGGATCGACCCGGCACGCGATGTTGCCGGCGTCATCCTGATGCAGGTGTTGCCGTTCGTCGACGCCAAGTGCCTGCAGGCGTTCGCGGGCTTCGAGCGCGGCGTCTATGCCGGGCTCGATGCAGGAAGCGGGCAGAAGGCGGCGTGAGCTAGCACGCTATCACCACACGAAAACTGTCATTCCCCGCCAAAGCGGGGAATCCAGTTCGGCACGGCTTCCCCCATCTCACTTTGGATCCGCAGCCAGGATGGAGCCAACGGGGAGAGAGTGCGCCCTAAACCGTCAACCCGCGCTGTTGCGCCAATTCCTTCAGCGACACTTGCGGGCGCGCGCCGATGTGCTGGATCACTTCGGCGGCCGCGAGCGCACCGAGCTCGCCGCACTGCTTGTGCGACAGATCGCGCGAGAGGCCGTACAGGAAGCCGGCCGCGAACAGATCGCCGGCGCCGGTGGTGTCGACCAGCTGCGTGATCGGCGAGGCTGGAGCGGAGACCGCGTCAGTCGGTGTCACCGCCACGCAGCCCTTCTCGCTGCGGGTGACCACGCCGAGCTTGACGTCGTTGCGCAGCTGCTTGAGTGCGGTGTCGAAGTCAGAGGTCTCGTACAGCGAGTGCAGCTCGGACTCGTTGGCGAACACGATGTCGGCGGTGCCGTTGCGCATCAGTCCCAGAAATTCGTCGCGGTAGCGGCCGACGCAGAAGGAATCCGACAGCGTCAGCGCTACCTTGCGGCCGGCCTCGTGAGCAATCTTGGAAGCCCTGAGGAAGGCTTCCTTGGCGCCCGGCGGATCCCAGAGATAGCCTTCGAGATAGACGATTTTTGCGGCCGCGATCTCGGCCGGATCGATGTCGCCGGGCGACAGATCCTGCGCGGCGCCGAGATAGGTGTTCATGGTGCGCTCGCCGTCGCCTGTGACCAGGATGTAGGAGCAGCCGGTGGCCGGGCCGTCCTTCGCAGGCGGCGTGTTGAAGGCGACACCGGCGGCGCGGATGTCGTGGACGTAGAGCTTGCCGATCTGGTCGTCCTTGACCTTGCCGACATAAGCGGCGCGCGCGCCCAGGTTGCCGATGCCGACGATGGTGTTGGCGGCCGAGCCGCCCGAGACTTCCGTCGCCGGGCCCATGTCGGCATAGATCGCGGCGGCGCGGGCCTCGTCGATCAGGGACATGCTGCCCTTGGTCATGCCGTGCTTGGCGAGAAAAGCCTCATCGGTCCGGACCAGCACATCGAACAGCGCGTTGCCGATGCCGAGAACGTCATATTTCACGTCAGCCATTCACCTTGATCCTGTTTGTCGGATTGCGAACCCTGAGGAAATCCGCTTCCTGTCGGCCTGAAATCTGGCTCGCGGCCTATCACGACCGGGCCGCTACGGGCAAGCAACGGTATTATAACAACCGATGATCCGCTCCTTCCTGACCGTCTCGACGGGAACACTGGCCTCGCGGCTGCTGGGCTTTGTCCGCGATTCCCTGATCGCGGCGCTGCTCGGCACCGGCGCCGTGGCGGATGCGTTTCTGGCCGCCTTCCAGCTTGTCAATGTGGTGCGGCGCCTGCTCAGCGAAGGAGCGCTGAATGCGGCGCTGATCCCGGCCTGGCTGCGCGTCCGTGACCGCGATGGCGAAGAGGCCGCCTCCGCGTTTGCGGGACGCGTACTCGGCACAGTCAGCGCGGCCCTGATCGTGATCTCGATCGGCATTGCCATCGCAATGCCGCTGATCATCATGATCATCACACCGGGCTTCGTCGGCAGCAATACGCTCGATCTCGCCGTGCAGAACGCGCGGCTGATGCTGCCTTATCTCGCCTTTGCCGGCCCGGTCACGGTGCTGATGGGACTACTGAATGCGCAGGGACGATTTGCGCTCACAGCGTTCTCGCCGCTGCTGTTCAATATCGCGCTGATTTTGACAATCGCCGCGCTGCTGCTGTGGCATGCCGATGCGTCCCTCGCCGCGTGGATGCTGGCGGCGACGGTCGGCATTGCCGGCCTGCTGCAGCTCCTGATGCTGCTGTCGCAGCGAAGCGCGCATCTCGCAACACCGTTGCGCGCAAGTTTCGACAAGGAGATGCGCGGCTTCTTCGCCAAGGCGATCCCCGGCATGATCGCAAGCTCCGGGCCGCAATGGCTGATGGTGGCCGGCGCGATCATTGCCTCGGCGACGCCGTCCGCGGTGTCCTGGCTCTATTTCGCCAACCGCCTGATCGAGCTGCCGCTCGGCATTGTCGGCGTCGCCATGGGCACGGTGCTGGTGCCGGAGCTGACGCGCGCCGTGGCCAGCTGTAACCGCGACGCGGTGGCCCATGCGGAATCGCGTGCGCTGGAGCTTGCGACCGGGCTCGCGCTGCCCGCGACGCTCGGCCTTGCCGTACTGGCTGAGCCGATCGTGCGGCTGTTGTTCGAGCACGGCGCCTTTGGTGCTGAGGACAGCGCGGCCACCGCGCATGCACTGAGGTGGCTGGCGCTCGGCCTGCCCGCGCATGTGCTGATCAAGGCGCTGTCGCCGGCCTTCTTTGCCCGCAGCGACACGATGACGCCGTTGCTCGCGACCGCCAAAGGTTTTGCGGTCGCGGTCTTGCTCGCCGTGCTGCTAGGACACTTCTTCGGTGCAAGCGGGATCGCCGCGAGCATCGCCGCCGGCGCCTGGAGCAGCGCCGTCTCGTTACTTCGCAGGGGCACCAGTGAATTCGGCTTCTCGGTCGACGCCGCCGCCCGCAAGCGGCTGCCGCGGATCGTGCTTGCGGCCGCCGCCATGGGCGCCCTGCTCTGGCTGACGACGGGGCTGATGCCGGTGGAGGCCCTCGGCCTCATCCGCTTCATTGTGCTGGGCCTGCAGATCGGGGCAGGGATCGCCGTCTATGGCCTGCTCCTGCAGGTTCTCGGCGTCGTCGCGTTGCGCGAGGCGGTTAACGCCCTGAAGCGGCCCGCCTAGCGAATTACCCTTGACGGGGCAGCGCCGCTGTTGGAAACGACGGCCCGAATACCTTTGGGAACACTCGCCATGCCATTCGTTGAACGGGTTTTTTCGGGCGTCCAGCCGACGGGCAATCTGCACCTCGGCAACTACCTCGGCGCGATCGTCAACTTCGTGAAGATGCAGGAAACCCACAACTGCATCTATTGCGTCGTCGACATGCACGCGATCACGCAAGGCGTGGACGTCTGGGGCGGCCCGGCCGAGCTCGCGCGCAACACCCGCGAGGTGACCGCGGCATTCATCGCCAGCGGCATCGATCCCAAGAAGCACATCGTGTTCAACCAGAGCCAGGTCTCCGGCCACTCCGAGCTCGCCTGGATCTTCAACTGCGTCGCGCGCATGGGCTGGCTCGGCCGCATGACCCAGTTCAAGGAGAAGGCCGGCAAGGACCGCGAGAACGCCTCGGTCGGGCTGTTCGACTATCCCGTGCTGATGGCCGCCGACATTCTGCTTTACCGCGCCACCCACGTTCCGGTCGGCGAGGACCAGAAGCAGCATCTCGAGCTCTCGCGCGACATCGCGCAGAAGTTCAACAACGATTTCGGCGACTCGATCCGCAGCCACGGCACCAATGACGGCCTGTTCTTCCCGTTGCCGGAACCCTTGATCACGGGTCCGGCGACGCGCGTGATGAGCTTGCGCGACGGCACCAAGAAGATGTCGAAGTCGGATGCGTCGGACAATTCGCGCATCAATCTGACCGACGACGCCGACACCATCGCGCAGAAGATCCGCAAGGCGAAGACCGATCCGGAGCCTTTGCCGAGCGAAGAGAAGGGCCTGGAAGCGCGTCCCGAGGCCGACAATCTCGTCGGCATTTTCGCCGCGCTCTCCGGCCGCTCCAAGGCCAGCGTGCTCGGCGAGTTCGGCGGCGGCCAGTTCTCCAGCTTCAAGAACGCGCTGGCGGAGCTGTGCGTCACCAAGCTCGCGCCGATCGCCGGCGAAATGAAGCGCCTGGTCGCCGACCCCGGCCATATCGACACCATCCTGAACGATGGCTCCGATCGGGCCCGTGCCCTCGCCGAGGAGACCATGAACCTCTCCAAGGACATCGTCGGCTTCATCCGCCGGCGCTGAAGTCTGGGCCTGCGCCACGGCGCCGGCCGCTTCGCCCCTCCCCAAGCGCGAGCGGGTGTGGCAACATGCCGGCCGTGCACATTCCGGGATAGGCATGACCAGCAAGCGACTTTGCTTCGAGCCGGGTCACAAGCCCAAATGTCTTGTCATCGTTGACGACACCGCCGAATGGGATCGCGCGGTCTACTACGCCAGCCGCTGGGCGATCCGCGCCGGCGGCGGCGTGGTGATGCTGCGCATCATCGAAATCGAGGACCAGAATCAGCAATGGCTGGGTGTCGCCGACATCATGCGCGCCGAGGCGCATGAAGCGGCGGAAGCCGCGCTCGACCGCGCCGCCGGCCGCGCCAACGGCATCGCCGCGATCACGCCGGAGCGGGTCATCCGCGAGGGCGCCGCGATGGAACAACTGCGCGCCGTGATCGACGAGGATCCTGATATCGCCATGCTCGTGCTCGCCGCCAACCCGGGCGCGGAAGGGCCCGGACCGTGGGTGGCGCTGCTCACGCATGCGCTCGGCACGTTCCCGGTGCCGGTGACGATCATTTCCGGCGCGCTGAGCGACGGAAGCGTGGATTCGCTGTCGTAGCTCCCACCGACCCTCCCTGGAGGGTAAGCGAAGCCCAAGCCACTGAAAATCTTAGACTAATACTCGACGTCCTCTTGACGGTGCGTTCCCCGTCGCCATCTGCTACTGGATGGAGCACGCACCGGCCTTGAACCGGCGACGTCTGGAGAAAACCATGTTCATTCAAACCGAAGCCACCCCCAATCCCGCCACGCTGAAATTCATTCCTGGCCGCGTCGTCGTCGACGGCAGTCCGATGGAATTTTCGAGCCGCGAATCCGCTCTGCGTTCCCCGCTCGCGGAAAAGCTGTTCGAGGTGCCCGGCGTCACCGGCGTGTTCTATGGATCGGATTTCATCACCGTGACCAAGGCGAACGGTGAATGGCAGCAGCTCAAGCCCGCGATCTTAGGTGCCATCATGGAGCACTACATGTCCGGCGCGCCGCTGCTTGCCGATGGCGCGGCGCCAGCCGATGCCGATCTTGATGACGAAGACGAGTTCTTCGACGAAGCCGATGCCGAGACGGTCGATATGATCAAGGACCTGATCGAGACGCGTGTGCGGCCGGCGGTCGCCAATGACGGCGGCGACATCACCTTCCGCGGTTTCAAGGACGGTATCGTCTATCTCAACATGAAGGGCGCCTGCTCCGGCTGCCCGTCATCGACCGCCACGCTCCAGCACGGCATCCAGAACCTGCTCAAGCACTTCGTGCCGGACGTGGTCGAAGTCCGGCCGATGTAGGCCAGGTGCCGTAGGGTGGGCAAAGGCGCTCTTGCGCCGTGCCCACCATCCAAGCCGAATAGCGGTGGTGGGCACGCTTCGCTTTGCCCACCCTACGAAGGGCAGCGATAGCAGGGGGCAGCGAATGGCGGGTAGCGAATGGCGAATGGCATTCCGATCGGCTAGACTGTTTGCTATTCGCCACTCGCCATTCGCTTTTTCATGTTGATCCTGGCCATCGATACTGCACTGGAAGCGTGCGCGGCTGCCGTGCTCGACACCGACGCCGGTGAGCTCCTCGCGCAGGAGCAACTGCTCATGAAGCGCGGCCATGCCGAGGCGCTGATGCCGATGATCGCGCGCGTGATGCAGTCGGCCGATCTCGCTTTCACGGCGCTCGACCGCATCGCGGTCACGGTCGGCCCCGGCAGCTTCACCGGCTTGCGCGTCGGCATTTCGGCGGCCCGCGGTCTTGCGCTCGCGGCCAAGCGGCCGGCCGTCGGACTGACGACCTTGTCGGCCTATGCGGCCGCCATCGTCGGCCAGAGCGGACCGGCGCCGGTGATCTCGGCGATCGATGCGCGGCACGACCACGTCTATTTCCAGATCGTCGCCGGCGACGGCAGTTTGCTGGTGCGGCCGGCCATCGTTGCCATCGACGCGGCGATCGCGGCCTCGCAATTCGGCGCGCCGCATCTGGTCGGCAATGCCGCGAAAATTCTCGCCGAGCGCTGGCCGAAGGATGCGCCGCAACCTGTTTCGGTCGACGCGCAGCCCGCGCCCGACATCAGCTGGGTCGCCTGGCTCGGCGCCGCGGCAAATCCCGACACCAATCCGGCGCGGCCGTTCTATCTGAAGGCGCCCGATGCAAAGCCGGCGGCGCAGCCGCTGCTCGCAGCTCAAGCCGCAACGTCATGATGCGATGGTTTTCGGAATGGTGGCGCGGCGGCACCGCGTCCGTCGAGCCAGCGTCGTCGCGCGACGCGGCGCGGCTGGCCCAGCTCCACGGCGCCTCCTTCGCGCACGGTTGGGACGAAAGCGAATTCGAGACCATGCTCAGCGAGCGCAACACGCTCGTCCACCGCTTGCGGCTCGGTCGCAAGACGATCGGCTTTGCGGTATCGCGGATCGGCGCGGACGAAGCCGAAATCCTCTCGGTCGCGGTCGACCGGTCTCACCGCGGTCGCGGTCTCTCCCGCACGCTGCTGATGACCCATCTCGGTCACCTCGCAGGGCGTGGCGTGCGCACGATATTTCTGGAGGTCGAGGAGAACAACCAACCGGCGCGACGGCTCTATGAGAGAGGCGGATTCGTGGTGGCCGGGCGCCGCGAACGCTACTATAAGCAGGCCAACGGGGAACAATTGAACGCACTTCTGATGCGGCGTGACTTGTCGTAATATTGATGGCAGAAAGCGCCCGTCAGGCGGACACAATATGACTGGACTTAAACCTTCTTCCGCATCCAAGGCGACCGGCATCGAAGCCCGCTGTGCCGCCACCGGCATGCGCATGACCGAGCAGCGCCGCGTCATTGCCCGCGTGCTTGCCGAAGCAGTCGATCACCCCGACGTCGAGGAATTGTACCGGCGCTGTGTCGCGGTCGACGACAAGATCTCGATCTCGACCGTCTATCGCACCGTAAAACTGTTCGAGGATGCCGGCATCATCGAACGCCACGATTTCCGCGAGGGCCGCGCGCGCTATGAGACGATGCGCGACAGCCATCACGACCACCTCATCAATCTGCGCGACGGCAAGGTGATCGAGTTCACCTCCGAAGAGATCGAGAAGCTCCAGGCAGAGATCGCCCGCAAGCTCGGCTACAAGCTGGTCGACCACCGGCTCGAGCTCTATTGCGTCCCGCTCGACGACGACAAGCCGACGTCTTAGTGTCCATCGACCTCATCATCTTCGATTGCGACGGCGTGCTCGTGGACAGCGAGGTGATCTCCTGTCGCGCGCATGCTGACGTGCTGACCCGGCACGGCTATCCGATCACATCGGAGCAGGTGTCCGAGCGCTTCCTTGGCCGCTCGACAAAACAGGCCAATTTCGAGATCGAAACCGAGCTCGGCCGCAAGCTGCCCGAGGCCTATCACGGCGATCTCCAGGACGAGCTGTTTCGCGCATTCGAAGCCGACCTCGAAGCGATCCGCGGCATCCACGACGTGCTCGACGTCGTGACGCAACGTGTCTGCGTCGCCTCGAGCGGTTCGCATCCGCGCATGCGGGTGAGTCTCGGAAGCACGGACCTCTATGAACGCCTCGCGCCGAACATCTTCTCGTCCTCGCAGGTAACAAACGGCAAGCCCGCGCCGGACCTGTTCCTGTTTGCTGCGAAGCAAATGGGCGTCCCGCCCGAGCGCTGTGTCGTGATCGAGGACAGCCTTGCCGGCATCGCCGGCGCGCGGGCGGCCCGGATGAACGTGTTCGGCTTTTACGGTGGCAGCCATTGCGGGGCCGGCCATGCCGAAATCCTGCGCCAGGCCGGTTCCGACCTGACCTTCTCGGACATGCATCAATTACCTGAGCTGGTCCGGCTGGTCGCAGCGGACGCCCTGGCGGGCTGAATCTGGCGTCCAAACCCCTCGATTCCGCGTCTCGCGACTGCGTCGCGTCCCGGAATAGCCGTTTGGTGCCTCCAATCGCTGGATTTTCGGCCCCCCAGCCTATATCTGAGGGCCGTCCTCCACCTCAATTCCGGGTTCCATGAAGCCGCCGCGCAAGCTGCACATTAAATCATATGGCTGTCAGATGAACGTCTACGATGCCCAGCGCATGGTGGACACGCTGGCTCCGGAAGGATTCGTGGAGACGGCCGACGCCGAGGACGCCGACCTCGTCATCCTCAACACCTGCCACATCCGCGAGAAGGCCTCCGAAAAGGTCTATTCCGAGCTCGGCCGCCTGCGCGTCGCCAAGGACGAGGCCGCACGCGAGGGCCGCGCCATGCAGATTGCGGTGGCAGGCTGCGTCGCGCAGGCCGAAGGCGAGGAGATCGTGCGTCGCGCCCCCACGGTCGACGTCGTGGTGGGCCCGCAGAGCTATCATCATCTGCCCGAGCTGTTGAAGCGCGCCGGCAATGAAGGCCGCGCGATCGAGACCGAATTTCCCGCCGCGGACAAGTTCGGCTTCCTGGCCCAGCCCAAGCCCGACGCGATCCGCGCGCGCGGCATTTCCGCTTTCGTCACTGTGCAGGAAGGCTGCGACAAGTTCTGCACCTTCTGCGTGGTACCCTACACGCGCGGCGCGGAAGTCTCGCGCCCCGTCGCCAAGATCATCGACGACGTGAAGCGGCTTGCCGACAATGGCGTGCGCGAGCTCACGCTGATCGGGCAGAACGTCAACGCCTATCACGGCGACGGGCCGGACGGAAAAAGCTGGGGGCTCGGCCAATTGCTGGAGCGACTGGCCGGGATTCCCGGCATCGCGCGGCTGCGCTATTCGACCAGCCATCCCCGCGACGTCGATGACAGTTTGATCGCAGCCCATCGCGATCTCGATTCGCTGATGCCGTTCGTGCACCTGCCGGTGCAGTCGGGTTCGGACCGAATCCTGGCCGCCATGAACCGGAAACATACCGCCGATGATTATCTCGATGTCATCGACCGTTTCCGGTCCGCGCGGCAAGACATTGCTTTTTCATCAGATTTTATCGTCGGCTTCCCCGGGGAAAGCGAGCAAGATTTTCTCGCCACACTCGCGCTTGTCACGCAAATCGGCTACGCTGCCGCATATTCGTTCAAATACTCCGCCCGGCCGGGAACGCCGGCCGCGGATATGCAGGAGACGGTGTCCCCCGCCGAGATGGACCAGCGATTGGAGCGGCTCCAGGAACTGATCGACAGCCAGCAATCGGCCTTCAACAAGGCTGCGATTGGCTCAACGGTCGACGTGCTGTTCGAACGTCCGGCGCGCAAGGACGGCCAGATCGTCGGCCGCACCGCCTTCCTTCAGCCTGCACATGTGATGGCCTCGCCCGACATCATCGGACAAATCCTGCCTGTCAGAATCGACAGCCTCGAGCGCTACAGCTTCCTCGGCGAGCTCGCCGCGCCACGAATTGCGCGCGGGCCCGCTTTATCATCCATCGCCACTGGAGCCTGAACCCTTGCCAAAAAGCGCATCGGATTCGTCTTCTATCGCTCCCAGCCGCAAATTTGACCGCGATATGCAAGTTCCGCCCGAGACCCAGGTCGTCATCGACTTCGACGACAACCGCGCCGCATCCGCGCTGGTCGGCCCCTACGGCCAGAACCTGGCGCAGATCGAGCGGCGGCTCGGCGTCGTGGTGGACTCCAAGGGCAACCACATCACCATCGGCGGCACCCGCGACGGCTGCGACGCGGCGCGCCGCGTGCTGGAGACGCTCTACGCCCACGCCGTGAAGGGGCAGGATGTCGACCAGGGCGAGGTCGAAGGCGCGATCCGCGCGGTGATCGCGCAAGGATCCCTGTTCGAGTTCGATGCCAAATCGGCGAAGTCGGCCTTCGACAGCATCAACCTGCGCAAGCGCCCGGTGCGCGCGCGCACGGCCGCGCAAGACTCTTACATCCGGGCGCTGAAGCGCCATGAGCTCGTGTTCGGCATCGGCCCCGCCGGCACCGGCAAGACCTGGCTCGCGGTCGCGCATGCCGCGCAATTGTTCGAGCGCAAGGAGGTCGACAAGATCATCCTGTCACGCCCGGCAGTCGAAGCCGGCGAGCGGCTCGGCTTCCTGCCCGGCGACCTCCGCGAGAAGGTCGATCCGTATCTGCGCCCGATCTACGACGCGCTCTACGATCTGATGGACGCACGCATCGTCGAACGCGCGCTGCAGACCGGCGAGATCGAGATCGCGCCGCTCGCCTTCATGCGCGGCCGCACGCTGACCAACGCCGCGATTATCCTGGACGAGGCGCAGAACACGACATCGATGCAGATGAAGATGTTTCTGACCCGTCTCGGCGAGAACAGCCGCATGATCGTCACCGGCGATCCCTCGCAGATCGATTTGCCGAACGGCCAGACCTCGGGGCTTGCGGAAGCGACCAAATTGCTGAGCGGCGTCGAAGGCATTGCGCAAGTTCAATTCAAAGCCGAGGACGTGATCCGCCACGAGCTCGTGGCAAGAATCGTCGCCGCCTATGAAGGGTCGCCGCAGCGGCCGCCCGCCGGCAACAAATCCTGACGAGACAACAGCGGGACCACACGGGCGCGGATCCAGCGCCTTATCGTTCCGAACAAAGCCATGTCACATCCCAACCTTCCCATGACCGAGGTTCTCGTCGTCGCCGATTGCTGGCAGAGCGAGCCTGACGCCGAAACCGTGATCCAGCGCGCCGTTGCGGCCGCCGCCGAATCTGTCGACGAGGATGTCGCGGACGCAGAAGTGGCCGTCATGCTGACCGATGATGCCGGCATCCGCACGCTGAACAGCAACTGGCGCGGCATGGACAAACCGACCAACGTGCTGTCGTTTCCCGCGCTCCAGCCGGAGGGCGAATGGAAGCCGGGCGATGCGCCGCGCATGCTCGGCGACATCGCGATCGCCTACGAGACAATGCGGCGCGAGGCGGACGAGGAACACAAGCCGTTCGATCATCATTTGAGCCATCTCGCCGTGCATGGTTTCCTGCATTTGATCGGCTACGATCACGAGAACGACAACGACGCGGAAGAGATGGAAGCGCTCGAAACCGAGATCCTGGCTCACCTCGGCATCCCCGATCCCTATGCAGACCGCGCGGGGACGCACTGAGATGCCGGATTCGGAGCCTATTCACGACAATCCGCGTAACACGGCCAATCTGCCGGCCGTGGTCACGCCCGGTGAGGTCATGCGCCCGACGGCGGACGGCTGGCTGCTGCGCGCCATCCGCACGCTGTTCGGCTGGAAGGCGGGATCGGTGCGCGACGATCTCCAGGTCGTGCTCAATGCGACGACGCCCGACGACACCGGCTTCTCCGCGGTCGAGCGCACCATGCTGCGCAACATCCTCGGCCTGCATGAGCGCCGCATTGCCGATGTCATGGTGCATCGTGCCGACATCATCGCGGTGAAGCGCGACATCCCGCTCGGCGAATTGATGGACCGGTTCGAGAGCGCCGGCCATTCGCGCCTCGTGGTCTATAACGAGACGCTCGACGATCCCGTCGGCATCGTCCACATCCGCGACCTGCTCGCCTTCATGACCGCGCGTGCGCGTGTGTCGGAGGCCACCAAGACCAAGCGCAAGAAGCCGCTGCCGGCCGGGCTCGATTTGCGCACCGTCGACCTCGCGCTGCCGCTGCAGGACGCGCGCATCATCCGTAAGCTGCTCTATGTGCCGCCGTCGATGCGGGCGATCGACCTGCTTGCGCAGATGCAGGCCACGCGCATTCACCTGGCGCTGGTCGTCGACGAATATGGCGGCAGCGACGGGCTGGTTTCGCTCGAGGATATCGTCGAGCAGATCGTCGGCGAGATCGACGACGAGCATGACAGCGACGAGCCGCCGTCGATCGTGCGCCTGCCCGACAACGCTTTCATCGCCGATGCGCGCGCCAGCCTCGACGACGTCCGCACCGTGATCGGCGAGGATTTCGTCACCGGCGAGGCCGGCGAGGAAGTGGAGACGCTGGGCGGCTATCTCGTCAGCTTCGTCGGGCGCCTGCCGGTGCGCGGCGAGGTGATCTCGGGCCCCGGCAATTACGAGGTCGAGGTGCTCGATGCCGATCCGCGCCGCGTCAAGCGGCTGCGGATCTCGACGCGGAAGGAGCGCCCGGCGCCGCGTACCCAGCGCGAGAGCCGCCGCCGCGAGACTGCACCCGAAAGCGGCCAGCCGCCGGCCGGCGACACGCCGACCCCGCCGCCTGCCGACGGGACCGGCCCGCAGTGAGCGCGTTCCAGCGGCTTCGGCAAATTGCGCTTGGCATCATCCTGACCTGGGGATGGAAGCGCGCGCTGCTCGCGATGGCGTGCGGTGCGCTGTCGGTGCTGGCACTGGCGCCGTTCAATGCCTGGCCGGTGCTTTTCATCACCTTCCCCGTGATGGTCTGGCTGATCGACGGCGCCGGCGCCGGACGATATGGCGGCGTCCCCGCCGCGGCGCTGACCGGCTACTGGTTCGGGCTCGGCTATTTCGTCCCCGGCCTCTACTGGATCGGCATCGCCTTCTTCGTCGACGCGGATGTGTTCGCCTGGCTGACGCCGTTCGCCGTGCTGGGCCTGCCGGCCTATCTCTCCATTTTCACCGCGATCGGTTTCGCGCTGGCCCGCCTGCTCTGGACCAAGGATGCCACCCGCATTCTCGCGCTCGCCGCGAGCCTCACGGTCAGCGAGTGGTTGCGCGGGCACGTGCTGACCGGCTTTCCCTGGAACGCCTTCGGCTATGCGCTGTCGGAGCCGCTCGCACTGGCGCAGACGGCCTCGCTGATCGGCCAGTGGGGCATGACGTTCCTCACGGTTGCGACCTTCGCGGCGCCTGCGGTGCTGATCGACCGCACGCGCGACCGCAGCCTGGCATGGCGCGTGCCGGCCGGAGCCGTTGCGCTGCTGGTCGTCATGGGCATCTTCGGCGCCATCCGCCTGGCGCTGCATCCGACCACGATGGTTGCGGGCGCCAAGCTGCGCCTGATGCAGCCGAACCTCCAGCAGGACCAAAAATTCAACTACTCCGCCAAGGCGGAGGTGATGAAGAAATATCTCGCGCTGTCGGACCGCGCCTCCGGACCGCAATCGACCGGCGTGAGCGCCGCCACAATTTTGATCTGGCCGGAATCCGCCTTTCCGTTCTTCCTGACCCGCGAAGCCGACGCGATGGCGCAAATCGCCGACCTGCTGCCCAAGGGCACGGTGCTGATCACCGGATCCGTCCGCGCGCCCGATCTGCCGCCGGGCACGCCGATCACGCGGGCCTACAATTCGATCTACGTGATCGATCACGACGGCAGCGTGCTCGCGGTCTACGACAAGCTGCACCTCGTCCCGTTCGGCGAATTTCTTCCCTACCAGAATTTGATGGAGAAGCTGGGCTTCGAACAACTGACGCGGATGCGAGGCGGCTTCATTCCCGGCACGGTGCGCCACGTGCTGCCGATACCGGCGGCACCGCCTGCGCTGCCGCTGATCTGCTACGAGGCGATCTTCCCCGGCGAAGTCGGGACGCGCGATGAGCGCCCGGGATGGATGGTGAACCTCACCAATGACGGCTGGTTCGGCATCTCGACCGGTCCGTACCAGCATCTGGAGCAGGCGCGGATGCGCGCGATCGAGCTCGGACTGCCGCTGGTCCGCTCCGCCAACACCGGCATCTCGGCGGTGATCGATCCGGTGGGACGCACGGTGGCCAGCCTCGGTCTCGGAATCGAAGGCATTTTGGATGCAAGCCTGCCCACCGCAATCCCGCCCACCATCTATGCGAGAGTCGGCGACATCCCCGCAGCCATGCTCGTCGCGCTGGCTGTGATTTTGGCGGTGCGACGACGTGCTGCCAAACGGCACCCCTGATCGCGCCGTTGCTAGCGGTTTCCGGCGAGGCCGCCGGAAACCTTTGACAACCGTAGTCCCACGGTTGACAGACTGCACGCGGGCTCCCCATTCTGCTCCGGCTGCACAAGACAGCGGTGCATTGCTAAATTTCTCCGCAATGTTTCCCCAATCAGGGTGAAGTTTTGACGTCGCTGTCACCGGAGGCAATACTTTCTATTGCGCCGACGGTGGTGTTTGGAGGGCTGAGGAAATGTCGAAAGCGCCCAACCCTGTTGACAAATATGTCGGCAGTCGCGTGCGCATGCGCCGCATCATGTTGGGCATGAGTCAGGAGAAGCTCGGTGAAGCTTTGGGCCTGACTTTCCAGCAGATTCAGAAGTACGAGAAGGGCACGAACCGCGTCGGCGCCAGCCGAATCCAGCAGATTGCGGAGATTCTGCAGGTGCCGGTGTCGTTCCTGTTCGAGGGCGGACCGAGTGGTATGGCCGGCCCCGACGGCTTCGCGGAAGGTGCATCGCCCTCTTATGTCTCCGACTTCCTCGCGACATCGGAAGGGCTGGCGCTGACCAGGGCGTTCACCCGAATCGCCGATTCGAAGCTGCGCCGTTCGATCGTCGATCTCGTCGAGCAGATCGCCGCTCGCGAAGGCCCGGACAAGCGCTGACGCGCCACTTCATTCCGATTTGAGACTGCGCCAAATCTGGCCTATGTCGTCATTTGCGGGTGCGCTGCGCGTTGCCTCCGCCGAGATGATGCGATTCGAAGGCACAGATACGTCCATGGCGAGATCCAATTCGTTCGATTCCAAAACTATCCTCGATGGTATCCGCCGCTGGGTGGAGATCGAGACGCCGACGGAAGTGCCCGAGCAGGTCAACAAGCTGACCTCGATGGTTGCCGACCATTATCGCGATCTACCCGTCACGCTCGAACGCGTCGCCGGGGTCGATGGCTGCGGCGATCATCTCGTGGTGCGTTCGACCTGGGGCCAGGACCGACCCGGTATCCTGGTGCTCAGCCATCTCGATACCGTTCATCCCATGGGCTTCATCGCGCGCCTGCCGTTCAAGGTCGAAGGCAACAGCGCGTTCGGTCCTGGCATCTACGACATGAAGGGCGGCGCCTACATCGCCTATCACGCCTTCCGCGAGCTTTGCGCTGCACCCGAGCGCCCGCCGCTCGGCATCACCCACATGTTCACCTCCGACGAGGAGATCGGCAGCCCGACCTCGCGCACGCTCATCGAGGCGGAAGGACGCAAGGCCAAATACGTGCTGGTGACGGAACCCGCGCGCGACGGCGGCAAGATCGTCACCGGACGCAAGGGCGTCGGGCGATTCAAGATTTACATCAAGGGCGTGCCCGCACATGCCGGCTCGCGGCCCGAAGACGGCCGCAGCGCCGTGCGCGAACTCGCCAACGTCATCCAGACGCTGGAAGGGATGAACGATCTGAAGCGCGGCGTCACCGTCAATGTCGGCGTGGTGCGCGGCGGCACGCGGCCCAACGTCACGCCGGAAGAGGCCTATGCCGAAGTCGATTTGCGCGTGCCTGGTATCAACGATGCGGAAGAGTTCGTCGGCAAGATTCTTGGGCTGACATCGAAGACCGACGGCGTGACCGTCACCGTCACCGGCGAGCTCAACCGTCCGCCCTATGAGAAGGGCAGTGCGGGCGCCTCGCTGTACGAGCATGCGAAGACGCTGGCCGCGGAGATCGGCTTCGAGCTGATCGATACCCACACCGGCGGCGGCTCGGACGGCAATTTCACCGCGCCGTATACCGGTACGCTCGACGGGCTCGGCGTCGACGGCAAGGGCGCGCACACCCATTATGAGCAGCTCTACGTCTCATCGCTCGAACCGCGCGCGCGGCTGCTCCATCGCCTGTACCAGACGCTGCGATGAGCGAGCGCAAATCAGATCCCGATCGCGCGGACGGCGAGCGCGCCTTCTTCGGACGGCGCAAGGGTCACAAGCTACGACAGCACCAGGCCGAACTGGTCGATCATCTGCTGCCACATATTTCGCTCGACATCACGACGGAGAGGCCGGCGAGCGCCGCTGAGATCTTCGATCCCGCAGCCGAAGACGTACGGCTCGAGATCGGCTTCGGCGGCGGCGAGCATCTCGCGGCGGAAGCACAGAACTTCACGACGACCGGCTTCATCGGCTGCGAGCCCTATGTCAACGGCATGGCAAAGATCCTCGCGCAGATCGAGGCCGCGAATATCGCCAACATCCGCCTGTTCGCCGGCGATGCCGCCGAACTGCTGGCCTGGCTGCCGGACGCGTCGCTGTCGCGGATCGATCTGATCCATCCCGATCCCTGGCCGAAGCGGCGGCACTGGAAGCGGCGCTTCGTTCAGGACCGGACGATCGTCGCAATGGCGCGCGTGCTGAAGCCGGGCGGTGAATTCCGCTTCGTCTGCGATATCGACGATTACTGCGCCTGGACGCTGTCGCATCTTGCGCGCGCGCCGGATTTTCAGTGGCTTGCGGAACGCGCCGATGATTTTCGTCAGCCCTGGGCCGGCTACACCATGACGCGCTATGGACGAAAAGCCGCGCGCGAAGGGCGCAAGGCGGCATACCTGCGATTCAAACGACTCTAGATCGTCTGCCGGTTGCGCCAGAATTTCACGACGCGTTCTGCCGTCGTCGGCATCAGGCGCGTGAAGTTCACGCGCGCTTGCTCGAGATCGGCATCGGCCGGCATGCGATGCGGCCCGTACCACATCAGGATCAGCGCGCGCACCGTGGGCCAACCGAGATTCAGGACCCGTCCGAGGATCAGAATCGGGTCGTAGCGGTCGCCCGCGATCAGGCGATCGAGCATCGAAAGCCTGACGCCGGCCATCGCCGAGAGCGTGGCGACCGATTCCTCGTATTTGTGCGCCTTGGCAAAACCAAGCAGCGCGCTTTCGCCGAGATGGCCGCCGCGATGCAGGCCAAGCACCGTACGTTGCGCGGCGGAGAAATCGCGCCGCGGGCCGGGCGGCAGCGCGGCTTCCTCGATCGAAGCCATGGCGCGCTTGATCTCGACCTGGCGCGTCGGATTTACCACGCTGGACAGGCGACGGCGAATGACATCGAGCGTGCCGTCCAGGAGTTCTTTGAGGTGCTCGCCGGAGAGATCTTCGCGCTGGCCGATCTTGAGGGTCAGCACGCCATCCTGGCTCGCGCGCTTGATCAGCTCCGAATAGCCACCCGGCGAGAAGGCCGCACCGGCATTGCCGGCGGCACGACGCACCACGTCGCGATCGCCGCGCTCGACCAGCACGTCGGTGATCTCGGTCGACAGGGTCGGCCGTTCCGTCATCGCCAGCAGATGGCCCTGGCCCTTCAGCCGGGCGATCTCGACGAGCGCAGCTTCATCGAGCACGGGCGATCGGCGCAGCACCGGGCCCGCCACCAGGATTTCGTTTTCGCGCGCGAGTTGGCCGACCAGATGAGGCGGTGCATTGCCCAGCCGCGAGAAGCGCTCGGCGAGATCGACGCGGGAGGCAAGCTCCGCATGCGGGACGAGATCGATCAGGAGATTGTCGAAGAGATCGACGAGCTCGGGACTGAGTCTTGCGGCGTCCTGAAAGAACAGCGCGGCGATGGCGCTCGCGATCTCGCCACGACGCCGGGGATCACCGCGTTTGACGATATCGTCCAGTCCGGGAATGAGCGACGTGGCAACGGTCATGAAACGCAACTCGAATCTGGCACGCCGTGGGCGCGCCATAGGCTCAAGCCGCCCCACAACCGCGAAATTTAGGCCCGCTTCATGAAGGAAGCGTTGCTCCGGCGCTGCCGGCCGTGGCGCAAAAAGCCCGCATCCGGCTGCGATGGGCCTTGTCCGGGCGGGTAGAAAGCGCTATATCAGCGCCAATTCATCTTCTCATACAATCCGCGTAGTGAGAGTGGGCCCGAAAGGACCCGCTCTTTTTTATTACCTGAACGCGGCTTGGCGGAAGATGCGCCCGACGATCTGTCGGGAAAGTTCCGAAACGGGCTTTGACGTTTTAACCAAGCCTTAACCATCGAGCGCCTTGACCCCTGCTATGACCGAACCGAACACTGGTTCCACCGATGCCGAGTTGCTGGCCGAGCCGAGGCTCGTGGTCGAGCCGGGCGCGGCAGCACGGGTGTCTGCGGTCGCGGCGCCAGTGCTCGAGGGCATGGGTTACCGCCTGGTGCGGATCCGCATTTCCGGGGAAGCCGGCTGCACCGTGCAGATCATGGCCGAGCGGCCGGACGGCTCGATGCAGCTCGAGGATTGCGAGGCGATCTCGCGGGCCCTGTCGCCCGTGCTCGACGTCGCCGACCCCATCGATCGCGCCTACCGGCTGGAAATCTCCTCGCCGGGGATTGACCGCCCGCTGGTGCGCCGCTCCGATTTCGAGCGCTATTCCGGGTATCTGGTGAAGATTGACATGGCCGTCGCCCATGAGGGCCGCAAGCGGTTCCGTGGCACACTCGGTGCCGTCGAAGGCGATCGCGTGCATCTGCATCGCGACGACGCCAAGCCGAACGACGCTGCTGACGTGCTCCTGACGATGGAAGATATCGGCGAGGCACGACTGGTGCTGACCGATGAGCTGATCGCGGAATCGATGCGCCGCGGCAAGGCCGAGGAGCGCCAGATGCGCCGCGATCTCGGCATCGCGCCGCCGCCGGCACCGCACGCGGAGATCAGTGCGAAGACCACCAAGAACACCAAGCCGAAAAAGAAGCCGGCCCCGACCAATACGAAGAAACATCGCCTTGCCGCCGAACGCGCGCGACGCGGCGAGATCGAGCCTGACGAAGGAGACTAGCCATGGCAGTCAGCGCCAATCGACTTGAATTGCTCCAGATCGCCGACGCCGTCGCCCGCGAGAAATCGATCGACCGCGGCATCGTCATCGCGGCGATGGAAGATGCCATCGCCAAGGCGGCGCGGGCCCGTTACGGCAGCGAGACTGACGTTCATGCCGAGATCGACCCGAAGAAGGGCGAGCTGCGGCTGTCGCGCCACATGCTGGTGGTCGACAAGGTCGAAAACCATTCCAACCAGATCTCGCTGGTCGACGCGCAGCGCGCCAACCCCGGCGCCCAGGTCGGCGACACCATCGCCGACACCCTGCCGCCGCTGGAATACGGCCGCATCGCCGCGCAGTCGGCCAAGCAGGTGATCGTGCAGAAGGTGCGCGAGGCCGAGCGCGACCGGCAATATCAGGAATTCAAGGACCGCATCGGCGACATCGTCAACGGCGTCGTCAAGCGCGTCGAATATGGCAGCGTCATCGTCGATCTCGGCCGCGGTGAAGCCATCATCCGCCGCGACGAGATGTTGCCGCGCGAAGTGTTCCGCAACGGCGACCGCGTCCGCGCCTATATCTTCGACGTCCGCCGCGAGACCCGCGGTCCGCAGATATTCCTGTCCCGCACCCATCCGCAGTTCATGGCAAAACTGTTCGCGCAGGAAGTGCCAGAAATCTACGACGGTATCGTCGAGATCAAGGCGGTCGCCCGCGATCCGGGCTCGCGCGCGAAAATCGGCGTGATTTCCCGCGATTCCTCGGTCGATCCGGTCGGCGCCTGCGTCGGTATGCGCGGCTCACGCGTGCAGGCCGTCGTGAACGAACTGCAGGGCGAGAAGATCGACATCATTCCCTGGTCGCCCGACATCGCGACCTTCGTGGTCAACGCGCTGGCGCCGGCGGAAGTCTCCAAGGTCGTCATCGACGAAGACCGCGAGCGCATCGAGGTCGTGGTGCCCGACACCAACAACCAGCTCTCGCTGGCGATCGGCCGTCGCGGCCAGAACGTCCGCCTTGCCTCGCAGCTCACCGGCTGGGACATCGACATCCTGACCGAGCAGGAGGAATCGGAGCGCCGCCAGGCCGACTTCGAGAACTCCACCCGTGTCTTCATGGAATCGCTCAATGTCGACGAGGTGGTCGGCCAGCTGCTCGCGTCCGAAGGCTTCACCTCGGTCGAGGAACTCGCGATGGTGGACCTCAAGGAGCTCGCCGGGATCGAAGGTTTCGACGAAGAGACCGCACAGGAACTCCAGAACCGCGCCCGCGAATATCTCGATCAGCAGGAAGCCGAGATCGAGGCCCGCCGCAAGGAACTCGGCGTCGAGGACGCCGTGAAGGACGTGCCCGGCGTCACCTCGAAGATGCTGGTGAAGTTCGGCGAGAACGACATCAAGTCGGTCGAGGACCTCGCCGGCTGCGCCACCGACGATCTGGTCGGCTGGACCGAGCGCAAGGAAGGCGGCGAGCAGACCAAATTCGCCGGCGCGCTCGACGGTCTCGGCGTCTCCCGCGACGATGCGGAAGCCATGATCATGCAGGCCCGCGTCAAGGCCGGCTGGATCACCGAGGCTGACCTCGCCAAGCCGGCCGAAGAGGCTGAGGCGGCCGAAGATCAGCCGGCTTAAGGGCAAAGGAGAATGTCGCCCGGATGCTCACCGATACTGACCCCGAACTCGACCATGGACCGCGGACCGAAAGGTCCGCGACCATGCGTATGTGCACGGTCAGCCGCGAGGTCCGGCCGATCGACGAGCTGATCCGCTTCGTCGTATCGCCGCAAGGCGACATAGTTCCCGATCTGAAGCGCAAGCTGCCCGGACGGGGCATGTGGGTCACGGCGTCGCGACAGGTGGTTGCGGAAGCCGTCCGTCGTCACCAATTTACCAAAGCCTTCAAGCGCGACCTGCGCATTCCCCCGACGCTTCCCGCCGACATCGAGGCGCTCCTGGTTCGGAGCGTGACCGAAGCCATTGGGATCGCCGCCAAGGCGAGGCAGATCGTCGCCGGTTTCGGCAAGGTCGAGAGCGCCCTGCGGGAAGGCACGGTCGAGGTCCTGATCCATGCCAGCGACGGGGCCGCGGACGGAATCCGCAAATTGGACATGCTGGCGCGGCAAAATGACGGAAATCGCGGTGTCCAGCCGCCGATTCCCGTCGTCGCCGCACTGAAATCGATAGAATTGGATTTGGCACTTACCCGGTCAAATGTGATACATGCTGCCCTGCTCGCGGGCCCGGCGAGCAAGTCATTCCTGTCACGTAGCCAGATGCTGGTCCGATACCGGATGGCGGACGCTGACAAGACTGCCGAAAAGCCCGGCCAGGATTTCTGAGAGACAATGACGACCCGATTGGACGGTGCGGCAACGCACAACACTGACAAATCAGGATTAGGACTGCTGAATGGTTGATACCAAGACCCCTGACGACAAGAAGCTGAGCGTTCCGAGCAAGACGCTATCGCTCAAGCCGCGCGTCGAAACGGGCACTGTGCGCCAGAGCTTCAGCCATGGCCGCAGCAAGCAGGTCGTGGTCGAGAAGCGCGGCAAGCGCCGTATCGACGGCAGCCCTGAGCCGCAGGCCCCCACGGTTGTTGCAAAGCCGGCGCCGGCTGCACCTGCGCCCGCCCCTTCACGCCCGGCGCCGCAGCGTAACGCCGGCTCCGGTGTGGTGCTGCGTACGCTGACCGAGGACGAACGTTCCGCCCGCGCCAGCGCGCTGGCCGATGCCAAGGTGCGCGAAGTCGAAGAGCGTCGCCACGCCGAGGAAGAGGCCCAGCGCCGCTCCGTTCGCGAGGCCGCCGAACGCACCGAGCGCGAAGCCGCCGAGTCCCGCCGCAAGGCCGAGGAAGAGCGCCACCGTCACGAGGACGAGGCCAAGCGCAAGGCCGAGACTGAAGCCAAGAAACGCTTTGGCGAAGGCGAGCAGTCGGCATCAGCCGCGCGTCCCGCGGCAGCCGCCCCAGCAACCAGCGCTCCGCGCCCCGCGACGACCACGACGCGTCCTGCGGCGACGACCGCTCGCCCGGCGACCACCACGGCGCGGCCGGCCGGCCCGCCGGCACGCGCCCCCGGCGTTGCGGCCGGTCCCGACGAGGATGATGGTCCGCGCCAGATCCGCCGTGGTCCCGGCGGCGCCGCGCGTCCAGTGGTCGCCCCCAAGCCGACCCACAAGCCCGGCCCGCAGAAGGAGCGCGGCCGCCTGACGGTCGTCACCGCGCTCAATGCCGACGAGGTTCGCGAGCGCTCGATCGCCTCGTTCCGTCGCCGCACCCAGCGCCTGAAGGGCCACGCCGCCAACGAGCCGAAGGAAAAGCTCATCCGCGAGGTGATCATTCCGGAAGCGATCACCATCCAGGAACTCGCCAACCGCATGGCCGAACGCGCGGTCGATGTCATCCGCATGCTGATGAAGCAGGGCGCGATGCACAAGATCACCGACGTGATCGACGCCGACACCGCGCAACTGATCGCCGAAGAGCTCGGTCACACCGTCAAGCGCGTCGCCGCGTCCGACGTTGAAGAGGGCCTGTTCGACGCCGTCGACGATTCCAACGACACCGAGACGCGTTCGCCGGTCGTGACCGTGATGGGTCACGTCGACCACGGCAAGACCTCGCTGCTCGACGCGCTCCGCCATGCCAATGTTGTCTCCGGCGAAGCCGGCGGCATCACCCAGCATATCGGCGCCTACCAGGTGGTGTCGCCCGAGAGCGGCAAGACGATCACCTTCATCGACACGCCCGGCCACGCCGCGTTCACCGCGATGCGCGCCCGCGGCGCCAAGGTCACCGACATCGTCGTGCTGGTGGTTGCGGCCGATGACGGCGTCATGCCGCAGACGATCGAAGCCATCAACCACGCCAAGGCGGCACGCGTGCCGATCATTGTTGCCATCAACAAGATCGATAAGCCCGATGCCAAGCCCGAGCGCGTGCGCACCGAGCTGCTCCAGCACGAGGTGCAGGTGGAATCCTTCGGCGGCGACGTCGTCGACGTCGAAGTGTCCGCCAAGAACAAGACCAATCTCGACAAGCTGCTCGAGATGATCGCGCTGCAGGCCGAGATCCTCGATCTGAAGACCAATTCGGAGCGTCCGGCCGAAGGCACCGTGATCGAAGCCAAGCTCGATCGCGGCCGCGGTCCGGTCGCGACCGTGCTGGTCCAGCGCGGCACGCTCCGTGTCGGCGACATCATCGTCGCCGGCGCCGAAATGGGCCGCGTCCGCGCGCTGATCTCGGATCAGGGCGAGACGGTTCAGGAAGCCGGTCCCTCGGTGCCGGTCGAAGTGCTCGGCTTCAACGGTCCGCCGGAAGCCGGCGATCGTCTCGCGGTGGTCGAGAACGAAGCCCGCGCCCGTCAGGTCACCAGCTACCGCGCGCACCAGAAGCGCGAGAACGCGGCGGCCTCGATCTCCGGCATGCGCGGCTCGCTCGAGCAGATGATGTCGCAGTTGAAGACGGCGGGCCGCAAGGAATTCCCGCTGATCATCAAGGCCGACGTGCAGGGCTCGCTGGAAGCGATCCTCGGCTCGCTGGAGAAGCTCGGCACCGACGAAGTCGCCGCCCGCATCCTGCATGCAGGCGTCGGCGGCATTTCGGAATCGGACGTGACGCTCGCGGAAGGTTTCAACGCCGCGATCATCGGCTTCTCGGTTCGAGCGAACAAGGAGGCGGCTGCGGCCGCCAAGCGCAACGGCATCGAGATCCGCTACTACAACATCATCTACGACCTCGTGGACGACGTGAAGAAGGCGATGAGCGGTCTGCTCGCGCCGACCTTGCGCGAGACCATGCTGGGTAATGCTTCGATCCTGGAGATCTTCAACATCTCCAAGGTCGGCAAGGTCGCCGGCTGCCGCGTCACCGACGGCACCGTGGAACGCGGCGCCAATGTGCGCCTGATCCGCGACAACGTCGTCGTGCACGAAGGCAAGCTGTCGACGCTGAAGCGCTTCAAGGACGAAGTGAAGGAAGTCCAGTCCGGTCAGGAATGCGGCATGGCCTTCGAGAACTATCACGACATGCGTGCCGGTGACGTGATCGAGTGTTATCGCGTGGAGACGATTCAGCGCTCCCTGTAAGTCCAAATCTTACCGAAGCGCCCGGATCTTTTTGAACTGAAATTGCGGGGAGTGCGATGGCCGGATTTTTTCCGGCCATCCACGCCTCATTCGCTCCGACAGGACAAATGACAATGCTCGTGTCCCAAACGCGGGCATGACGAGGTGATTTCCGACTATGCCGCGCCATCATCAGAAAAAGAGTTCCGCGCCCGGCGGCTCGCAGCGTCAGCTGCGCGTCGGCGAGCAGGTTCGCCACGCGATAGCCGATATTCTGGCGCAAGGCAGCGTGCATGATGCGGACCTCGAAGGTCACATCATCACCGTGCCGGAGGTGCGGATGTCGCCCGACCTGAAGCTCGCGACAGTCTACGTGATGCCACTCGGTGGCCGCGACACCGAGCTCGTCATCGCTGCGCTCGAGCGCAACAAGAAATTCCTGCGCGGCGAAGTCGCGCGGCGCGTTAACCTGAAATTTGCACCTGATCTTCGCTTCCGCGTCGACGAACGATTCGACGAAGCGGAACGGATCGAGAAGCTTTTGCGAACACCCGCGGTGCAGAAGGACCTGGAACAGGATCCGGACTCGGATCGGGAAGAAGAACAATGATGATGGACCCGGCTCACGGCACGATCGGCAGCGACGAGCCCGATATGCGCGACATGCAGAAAAATAGTTTTGCAGACGTCGGCGGTGATGCTCAGCCGCATCAGGAGGCGCGTCGCGTCAACAACGATCCGCGTGCCAACAAGCAGAAGGGTCATCAGCCACGCCGCGACCGGCGCGACGTGCACGGCTGGGTCGTGCTCGACAAGCCGATCGGGATGACCTCGACACAGGCGGTCGCCGTGCTCAAGCGCCTGTTCAACGCCAAGCGCGCGGGCCACGCCGGCACGCTCGACCCGCTCGCCTCGGGCGGCCTGCCGATCGCGCTCGGCGAAGCCACCAAGACCGTTCCCTTCGTCATGGACGGCCGCAAGCGCTACCGCTTCACCGTGTGCTGGGGCGAGGAGCGCGACACCGACGACATCGAGGGCCAGGCGACCGCGACCTCGGACCAGCGCCCGACCCGGGACGCCATTCTGGCCCTGCTGCCCCGTTTCACCGGGGTGATCGAGCAGGTCCCGCCGCGCTATTCGGCGATCAAGGTCCAGGGCGAGCGGGCCTATGACCTTGCCCGCGACGGCGAGATCGTGGAACTGGCGCCCCGCCCGGTCGAGATTCACCATTTAAACCTTGTGGATCAACCAGATAACGACCGGACCGTGTTCGAAGCCGAGTGCGGCAAGGGCACCTATGTCCGGGCGATCGCCCGCGATATGGGCCGGATTCTCGGCACTTTCGGCCATATCTGCGCGCTGCGGCGGACCCTGGTCGGCCCATTTGGCGAAAACGACATGATTCCGCTGGATCAGCTGGAGGCTTTGTGCGATAGAGCCGCGTCCGGCGAGGGAAGCCTCGCCGACGCGCTGATGCCCGTTGAGACCGCGCTGGACGACATCCCGGCACTGGCCGTCACTCGGGCTGATGCGGCAAGGCTCCACCGGGGCCAAGCCGTTTTGTTGCGCGGACGGGATGCGCCCACTGGTAGCGGCACAGTCTATGTCACGGTGGCAGGCCGTCTTTTGGCGCTTGCCGAAGTTGGCAATGGCGAAATCATCCCCAAGCGTGTGTTCAACCTGACCGGCCTGACTGCCTCAACCGGTCGCAACGAGAGAAATTGACGATGTCGATTGCCGCAGAACGCAAAGCGGAAGTCATCAAGACGAATGCAAACAAGGTCGGCGACACCGGCTCGCCGGAGGTTCAGGTCGCGATCCTGTCGGAACGCATCAACAACCTCACCAGCCATTTCAAGACCCACGTGAAGGACAACCATTCGCGTCGCGGCCTCTTGAAGCTGGTCTCGACCCGCCGTTCGCTCCTCGACTACCTGAAGAAGCGGGACGAGGCGCGGTACAAGGCGCTGCTCGAGAAGCACAACATTCGTCGTTAAGAGTTCTTGCGCGCGCCACCGGCGCGCGTTTTTGCGCGTGATTTCGAGCGAAAGCGCTTATTTTAAGGTTTTTGATCGAGGCTCACGCGCACGTCGGGTGCAAGCCAATGATGCTTCGCATCCGAGGCATGCTGAGCGAAGACCGCGATTCGGTGTTCGCGCTCGTGCCGACTGACAGTCCAGCAGCAATCCGGCGGCTGGGCGCAACGGGCAAGGTGCCCGTATGACCCGAAAGGATGGACGCCATCCGACATCCAAAAACCATGGCAGGATCGCAGGACGCTGATCGCTCGCTCCGATCAGCGTCCTGCAATCTTGACATGGTTTTTGTTTTTCGAGCCGTCCCTTCTTTCGAGAACCCATGAAAGAAGACCTCTATGTTCAATAAGCATTCAGTCGAGATCGACTGGGGCGGACGCCCTCTCAAGCTCGAAACCGGCAAGATCGCACGCCAGGCCGACGGCGCCGTCATCGCCACCTATGGCGAGACCGTGGTGCTCGCCACCGTCGTCGCGGCGAAGGCGCCGCGTGAAGGCGTCGACTTCCTGCCGCTGACCGTCGACTACCAGGAAAAGACCTATGCAGCCGGCCGCATTCCTGGCGGCTATTTCAAGCGCGAGGGCCGTCCGACCGAGAAGGAGACGCTGGTCTCCCGCCTGATCGACCGTCCGATCCGTCCGCTGTTCGTCGACGGCTGGCGCAACGAGACCCAGGTGATCGCCACCGTGCTGTCGCACGACATGGAGAACGATCCCGACATCGTCGCGCTGGTGGCCTCCTCGGCCGCGCTGACCCTGTCCGGCGCGCCCTTCAAGGGCCCGATCGGTGCTGCCCGCGTCGGCTTCGCCAATGACGAGTTCATCCTCAACCCAACGCTTGACGAGATGGTCGACACCCAGCTCGACCTCGTCGTCGCCGGCACCGCCGACGCCGTGCTGATGGTAGAATCGGAAGCCAAGGAACTGAACGAAGACATCATGCTCGGCGCCGTGATGTTCGGTCACCGCCACTTCCAGCCGGTCATCAACGCGATCATTGAGCTCGCCGAGAAGGCCGCCAAGGAGCCGCGCGAAGTCACCGTCATCGACAATTCCGCGCTTGAGAAGGAAATGCTCGGCCTGGTCGAGCAGGAGCTGCGCGCCGCCTACGCCATTCCGGTCAAGCAGGATCGCTACGCCGCGGTCGGCAAGGTCAAGGAAAAGGTGATTGCCCACTACTTCCCCGAAGGGCAGGAGCCGAAATACGACAAGCTGCGCATCGGCGGCGTGTTCAAGGAGCTCGAGGCCAAGATCGTTCGCTGGAACATCCTCGACACCGGCAAGCGCATCGACGGCCGTGACTCGAAGACCGTTCGCAACATCGTCGCCGAAGTCGGCGTGCTGCCACGCGCTCACGGTTCGGCGCTGTTCACCCGCGGCGAGACCCAGGCGATCGTCGTGACCACGCTCGGCACCGGCGAGGACGAGCAGTATATCGACGCGCTGTCGGGAACGTACAAAGAGACGTTCCTGCTGCACTACAACTTCCCTCCCTACTCGGTCGGTGAGACCGGTCGCCTCGGCGGCACCAAGCGCCGCGAGATCGGCCACGGCAAGCTTGCCTGGCGCGCGATCCACCCGGTGCTGCCGCCGCATCACGAGTTCCCCTACACCACGCGCGTGGTGTCGGAGATCACCGAATCGAACGGTTCGTCCTCGATGGCTTCGGTCTGCGGTGCTTCACTCGCGCTGATGGATGCCGGCGTGCCGTTGAAGCGGCCGACCGCGGGCATCGCGATGGGCCTGATCCTCGAAGACAAGCGCTTCGCGGTTCTCTCGGACATCCTCGGTGACGAAGACCATCTCGGCGACATGGACTTCAAGGTCGCCGGTACGGAAGCGGGCATCACCTCGCTCCAGATGGACATCAAGATCGAGGGCATCACCGAAGAAATCATGAAGGTGGCGCTGGCCCAGGCCAAGGATGGTCGTATCCACATCCTCGGCGAAATGGCCAAGGCGCTCACCAACGCCCGCGCCGAGCTCGGCGAATACGCGCCGCGCATCGAGACCTTCAAGATCGCCACCGACAAGATCCGCGAAGTGATCGGCACCGGCGGCAAGGTGATCCGCGAGATCGTCGAGAAGACCGGCGCCAAGGTCAACATCGAGGACGACGGCACCGTGAAGGTCGCCTCCTCGGACGGCGAGGCGATGAAGGCCGCGATCAAGTGGATCAAGTCGATCGCTTCCGATCCGGAAGTCGGCCAGATCTATGACGGTACCGTCGTCAAGGTGATGGAGTTCGGCGCCTTCGTGAACTTCTTCGGCTCCAAGGACGGTCTCGTCCACATCAGCCAGCTCGCTTCGGCGCGCGTGCAGAAGACCTCCGACGTCGTCAAGGAAGGCGACAAGGTCAAGGTCAAGCTGCTCGGCTTCGACGATCGCGGCAAGACCCGCCTCTCGATGAAGGTTGTCGACCAGACCACCGGCGAAGACCTCGAAGGCAAGGGCGGCGAGGGCGAGAAGGCTCCGCGCGAAGCGGCCGGCGAGTAATCGCTCCGCACCACATCAGAAACACGAAGGGCGGCCTCGCGGCCGCCCTTTTTGTTTGTGTGTTGGCTCCGGGAGAGCTGCGCTCCCTCTCCCGCTTGCGGGAGAGGGCTGGGGAGAGGGTGCTTCCTCAGAGAGACTCCCAACGAGGCGAGAGCCCTCACCCGCGCCTTCGACCTCTCCCGCGAGCGGGAGAGGTGAAGCAAGACCTCAGGCCGCGAGGTCGAACCGGTCGAGGTTCATCACCTTGGTCCAGGCCCTGGCGAAGTCCTTGACGAACTTCTCCTTCGCGTCCGACAAGGCATAGACCTCGGCGAAGGCGCGGAGCTGCGAGTGCGAGCCGAAGATCAGATCGGCGCGTGTGCCGGTCCACTTCACCGCATTGGTCTTGCGGTCACGGCCCTCGTAGGAGCCGTCAGCAGCCGGCGCCCACTGCGTGCTCATGTCGAGCAGGTTGACGAAGAAGTCGTTGCTCAGAGTGCCCACCTTGGCGGTGAAGACGCCGTGCTTCGAACCGTTCGCATTGGCACCGAGCACACGCAGGCCACCGACGAGCACCGTCATCTCGGGCCCCGTAAGCTTCAGAAGCTGCGCGCGATCGACGAGGGCTTCCTCCTGCTGCAGGAACTGCTGCCGCTTGCCGACGTAGTTGCGGAAACCATCGGCCCGCGGCTCCAGCGGTGCGAAAGAGGCAGCATCGGTCTGCTCCTGCGAAGCATCCATGCGGCCCGGCGTGAACGCGACCTTGACGTCGACGCCGGAATCCTTCGCGGCCTTCTCGACCGCGGCAGAACCGCCGAGCACGATCAAATCGGCGAGCGAGACCCTCTTGGCGCCTGCCGACGCGTTGAAGTCCTTCTGGATCGCTTCGAGCTTGCCGAGCACCTTGGAGAGCTGGGCCGGCTGGTTCACCTCCCAGTCCTTCTGCGGGGCAAGACGGATGCGCGCGCCGTTGGCGCCGCCGCGCTTGTCCGAGCCGCGGAACGTCGAGGCCGACGCCCAGGCGGTCGAGACCAGCTCCGACACCGAGAGACCCGAAGCCAGGATCTTGGTCTTCAGCGCAGCCGCGTCCTGATCGTTGACCAGCTCGTGGTCGACCTTCGGAATCGGATCCTGCCAGATCAACGTCTCCTTCGGCACCAGCGGGCCGAGGTAGCGCACGATCGGACCCATGTCGCGGTGGGTGAGCTTGAACCAGGCGCGGGCAAACGCGTCCGCGAACTGATCGGGATGCTCGTAGAAGCGCCGCGAGATCTTCTCATAGGCCGGATCCATGCGCAGCGAGAGGTCGGTCGTCAGCATCGTCGGCCGATGCTTCTTCGACTTGTCGAACGGATCCGGAATGATCGCGTCGGCGCCCTTGGCGGTCCACTGGTTCGCACCGCCCGGGCTCTTCGTCAGTTCCCATTCGTAGTTGAACAGGTTCTCGAAGAAATTGTTGCTCCACTTCGTCGGCGTCGTCGTCCAGGTCACCTCGAGACCGCTGGTGATCGAATCCCCCGCCAGGCCCGTGCCGTACTTGCTCTTCCAGCCCAGGCCCTGATCTTCCGGCGCGCCCGCTTCCGGCTCCGGTCCGACCAGCGACGGATCGCCGGCGCCATGGGTCTTGCCAAAAGAATGACCGCCCGCGATCAGCGCGACGGTCTCTTCGTCGTTCATCGCCATGCGGAAGAAGGTCTCGCGGATGTCCTTGGCCGCGGCGACCGGATCCGGCTTGCCGTTCGGGCCTTCCGGATTGACATAGATGAGGCCCATCTGCACCGCGCCGAGCGGCTCGGCGAGCTGGCGTTCGCCGCTGTAGCGCTCATCGCCCAGCCACGTGCCTTCGGGACCCCAATAGAGCTCTTCCGGCTCCCAGACGTCGGCGCGACCACCGGCAAAGCCGAAGGTCTTGAAGCCCATCGACTCCAGTGCGACGTTGCCGGCGAGCACCATCAGATCGGCCCAGGAAATCTTGCGGCCGTATTTCTGCTTGATCGGCCAGAGCAGCCGGCGCGCCTTGTCGAGGTTGGCGTTGTCGGGCCAGCTGTTGAGTGGAGCGAAACGCTGCTGACCGGCGCCGGCGCCACCGCGGCCGTCGGTGATGCGGTAGGTGCCCGCGCTGTGCCAGGCCATGCGGATCATGAGACCGCCGTAGTGACCGAAGTCCGCCGGCCACCATTCCTGCGAATCCGTCATCAGAGCGGTCAGGTCCTTGATGACCGCGTTCAGGTCGAGCGTCTTGAACTCCTTGGCGTAGTCGAACGCCTCGCCCATCGGATCGGAGAGGCCGGAATTCTTGTGCAGCATCTCGATGCTGAGCTGGGTGGGCCACCAGTCGCGGTTCACCGGCGTGGGTTTTCCGCCCGAAAACGGGCACTTCGAAGTGTCGTCCATGAATACCTCCTCTGGTGGCGTCGCACTCGCGCCATTGACCAGGTCAAACCACTCTAAGCGTCGCGTTCGATCAGGGGAAGTTGACTTTAATGATCGCTGCGATAGGATTTTCTGATGATCAACATAACGCTGCGCCAGCTGCGGTATTTTGACGCGTTGGCGCGCCATGGTCATTTCGGCCGCGCCGCGGAGTCCTGCTCCATCTCGCAGCCGGCGCTGTCGATGCAGATCAAGGAACTGGAGGAAGCGCTCGGCGGCCTGCTGCTGGAGCGCAGCGCCCGACAGGTCGCGCTGACCCGGTTTGGCGAGGAGCTCGCACAGCGCGTCCGGGACATCCTCCGCTCGGTCGATGAGCTCGGCGATTTTGCTCGCGCCTCGCAGGACCGTTTCGCGGGCCGGCTGCGCATCGGCATGATCCCGACGATCGCACCGTATCTGCTGCCCAAGATCACCAAGAACCTCACGCGCATGCATCCGGAGCTCGACATCCGGGTGCGCGAGACCATGACGCCGCGGCTGATCCAGGAACTGGTCGAGGGCCGGCTCGACACCGCCATCGTCGCGCTGCCGGTCTCCGAACCCTCGCTCACCGAGGTCGCCCTGTTCGAGGAAAAATTCCTGCTGGTGCGGCCGGGCTCGGATGCGGGCACACCGGTGCCGTCGCGCGAGATGATGCGCGAGATGCGGCTGTTGCTGCTGGAAGAGGGCCATTGTTTCCGCGACCAGGCGCTGTCGTTCTGCAACATGCAGTCGGCGCCACCGCGCGAAATGCTGGATGCGAACTCGCTGTCGACATTGGTCCAGATGGTCAGCGCCGGCATCGGTGTCACCCTGATTCCGGAGATGGCAGTGTCGGTGGAGACGCGATCGGCCTCGGTCTCGCTGTCGCGATTCCGCGACCCCGAGCCCTCGCGCACCATCGGCATGGTCTGGCGCAAGACCAGCCCGCTGGCGCGGCAGCTGCTTCAGATCTCCGAGGTGGTGTGCCTGTCGGCCGGCAAGGCACGCCCGCGGCAGGCTCCGCGCAACCAGCGGGCCTGAGGTCCCGATGTCACAACCGGTCATCCGCCCAGCGCGCGCCGGCGAATATGACGAGATCGCCCGTGTCTGGATGGAGAGCTGGGTCTCAACCGGACTCGCCGAGGCGAGCAACTTCCTGCTTGCCAATCTGCGCGCGCGTCTGCGGCGCGAGATCGAGGACGGCGTGAGCTTGTTCGTCGCTGACGACGACGGCACGATCGCCGCCATGCTGGCGCTACATCTGCCAAAATTCTATCTCAACCAGCTTTTCGTGGCGCCGGCCTATCAAGGCAAATCGCTTGGTCGCCAATTGCTCACCTTCGCGCGAACGCAATTGCCGGACGAGATTTACCTGCACTGCGTGCGCGAGAACGAAAAGGCCTGGCGCCGGTACGAACGCGAAGGTTTTGTGTTCGAGAAGGAAGAGATCGCCTCGACGACCGGCTTCATGATGAAGTGCTACCGTTGGAAGAACAAAGGAAATGCGCCATGATCAAGCTCTATTGGTCGCCCCGCTCGCGCTCGTTCTCGACGCTCTGGCTGATGGAAGAGAGCGGCCTGCCCTATGAGCGCGTGCTGACCGATATTTCGACCGGCGCGCAGAAGGCGCCGGACTATCTGAAGGTCAATCCGATGGGCAAGGTGCCGGCGCTCGCCGACGGCGATGCCGCGCTCGGCGAAGCTGCCGCGATCTGCGCCTATATCGCCGACCGCTATCCCGAGACCAAGCTCGCGCCTGACGTGACCGACCCGCGCCGCGCGCGCTATCTGCAATGGCTGTTCTTTTCGCCGAGCTGCATCGAGCCGGCGATCATCCAGATCTTCACCAAGATCGAGGTGCCGACCTCAACCGCGGCCTGGGGCAGCGCGACGCAGGTCTTCGACGTATTGGAGGCTGCGCTCGAAAAGGGGCCGTGGATCCTCGGCGAGGAATTTTCTGCGGCCGACATCACGATCGGCTCCGGCCTGAATTTCGCAGTGCGCCTGTTCAAGATGGTGCCGTCGCGCCCGGCCTTCGATGCCTATATCGCGCGCTGCATGACGCGGCCGGCATTCCAGCGCGCAGAGAAAATCGCTGCGGGCTAAACCAACTCCCGTAGGGTGGGCAAAGCGAAGCGTGCCCACCATCCGCATCGCAATTGTTGAGAGATGGTGGGCACGTCGCTTGCGCTCTTTTGCCCACCCTACGGCGTCCTACTCAGACGCCTTCAAATCATCCGGCCTCGGCATCAGAACGGTGTTGTAGCCGGAGTCGACATAGTGGATTTCGCCTGTCACGCCGCCGGAGAGATCCGACAGCAGATACAGCGCCGAGCCACCGAGCTCGTCGAGGGTGACACCGCGACGGAGCGGCGAATGCTTTTGCATGAAAGCGAACATCGCGCGCGCCTCGCCGATGCCGGAGCCGGCGAGCGTGCGGATGGGGCCGGCGGAGATCGCGTTGACGCGGATGCCGCGCGGTCCGAAATCGGAAGCGAGATAGCGTACCGAGGCTTCCAGCGCCGCCTTGGCCACGCCCATCACGTTGTAATTCGGCATCGATCGCTCCGAGGCGCCGAATGTCAGCGTGATCATGCTGCCGCCCTCCGTCATCAGCTCGGCGGCGCGCTTTGCGACCTCCGTGAACGAGAAGCAGGAGATCACCATGGTGCGCGAAAAATTCTCGCGGCTGGTGTCGGCGTAGCGGCCCTTCAGCTCGTTCTTGTCGGCAAAGCCGATCGCGTGGATGACGAAGTCGAGCTTGCCCCATTTTTCACGCAGCACGGCGAAGGTGGCATCGACGCTGGCGATGTCCTCGACGTCGCACGGCAGCACAAATTCCACGCCGAGCTGCTCCGCAAGCGGCTTGACGCGCTTGCCGAGGGCCTCGCCCTGGAAGGTGAAGGCAAGCTCGGCGCCATGGGCATGCAGCGTCTTCGCCATGCCCCAGGCGATCGAATGATCATTGGCGATGCCCATGATCAGACCGCGCTTGCCCTTCATCAGTTCCTGCATCTCGCAATCACTCTCCACTCTTCGTCATGCCCGGGCTCGTCCCGGGCATCCACGCCCTTCCGAACCTGAGGCGAAGACGTGGATGGCCGGGACAAGCCCGGCCATGACGAGAAAATCAACGGCGCGTCCATGAGGATAGCAGCGTCACACATCCAACCGGCTGAACACCAGCGTGGCGTTGGTGCCGCCGAAGCCGAAGGAGTTCGACAGCACGGTGCCGATTTTGACGTTGTCGATGCGCTTGCGCACGATCGGCATGTCAGCGAACACGGGATCGAGCTCCTGGATGTGCGCGCTCTCGCAGATGAAACCGTTGTTCATCATCAGCAGCGAGTAGATCGCTTCCTGCACGCCGGTCGCGCCCAGCGAGTGGCCGGTCAGCGCCTTCGTCGCCGAGATCGGCGGGCACTTCTCGCCGGCGCCGAACACACGGCGCAGTGCGTCGATCTCCGGCGGATCGCCGGCTGGCGTCGAGGTGGCGTGCGGATTGATGTAGTCGACCTTGGTCTTCACCGTCGACATCGCCATGCGCATGCAGCGCTCGGCGCCCTCGCCTGACGGCGCGACCATGTCGTAGCCGTCCGAGGTCGCGCCGTAGCCGACGATCTCGCCGTAGATGCGCGCGCCGCGTGCCTTGGCATGCTCAAGCTCTTCCAGCACCAGCACACCGGCACCGCCGGCGATGACGAAGCCGTCGCGGTTGACGTCATAGGGACGCGAGGCGGTGGCGGGCGTGTCGTTGTACTTCGAGGACATCGCGCCCATGGCGTCGAACAGCACCGACAGCGACCAGTCGAGCTCCTCGCAGCCGCCGGCGAAGATGACGTCCTGCTTGCCGATCTGGATCGTCTCATAGGCGTTGCCGACGCAATGGTTCGACGTCGCGCAGGCCGAGGAGATCGAATAGTTCACGCCCTTGATCTTGAACCAGGTCGCGAGCGTCGCCGACGCCGTGGACGACATCGCCTTCGGCACTGCAAACGGACCGACGCGCTTCGGTCCCTTGGTGCGGGTGATGTCGGCGGACTCGACGATGGTGCGCGCCGAGGGACCGCCGGAGCCCATGATGATGCCGGTGCGGATGTTGGAGACTTCGTCAGGCGACAGACCGGAGTCCTGGATCGCCTGCTCCATCGCGACGTGATTCCACGCCGCGCCCTGACCGAGGAAGCGCATCGCGCGGCGGTCGACCACCGTCGCAGGATCGAGCGTCGGCGCACCTTGCACCTGCGAACGGAAGCCGAGCTCGGCATATTTCTCAGCCCGCGAAATACCCGACTTCGCCTCGTGAAGGCTCGCAAGCACTTCCTGGGTGTTGTTTCCGATCGACGAGACGATACCCATCCCGGTGACCACAACCCGCCTCATGACAGCCTCGCCTTAATCGTTGTCTTCTTGGTGATGCGCTTAGCTCAGGCTCGTGCCCTGCTTGAACAGGCCGACCTTCAGGTCCTTGGCGCGATAAATAATCTGGTCGTCGACCGAAAGCCATCCGTCGGCAATGCCGAGCACGAGCTTTGAGCGCATCATGCGCTTGATATCGACGTTGTACACAACCTTGCGGGCCTCGGGCAGCACCTGGCCACTGAACTTTAATTCGTTCAAGCCAAGCGCGCGGCCACGACCTTCGCCCCCGGTCCAGCCCAGATAAAAGCCGACCATTTGCCACAGCGCATCGAGGCCGAGGCAGCCGGGCATCACGGGATCGTTCTTGAAGTGGCAGCCGAAGAACCAGAGGTCGGATTTCACGTCGAGCTCGGCGCGCACCACGCCCTTGCCGTACTCGCCGCCATTCTCGCTGATTTCCGTGATGCGGTCGAACATGAGCATCGGGGGCAGCGGCAGCTGGGCATTGCCCGGGCCGAACATCTCGCCGCGGGCACATGCCAGCAGATCTTCGTATTCGTAACCGTTGCGCCTGTTCAGCATGCGGAAGCCTCTGTTTGAACCCCGATTGAGCGGCGTTTCTGGCAAAAATGGGCCCCGTTTCGTTCGGAAAGCAACGCCAATTGACGTCGTCAGGCGCAAATCCGAGCCGGATCGACTGCGGGCCGGGCCTCAATGCCCGGCTGCGCCAAAATCGGTTAAGCGGAACCGCGCGCTCTCTAACACAGGCCTTTTCGGGTAGCAAAGCGATCACATGAAGGTAAAATGACCGGGACCGGGCCTGGTTCCTTGGCTGATTAGAACCGCTCTAGTTGCGAGAAACTTGCATCTGCATCTATCTGTCCATATATTGCAAATAGATAGTGTTCACGCGTGCCCGAATTCTGGAAATGAGCGAAAACAGCGCCACTCATCGCGACGAAGACGCCCATGTCACGGCCCTTCAGTCCGGCCGCCAGCCGGCCTTGACCGGCTGCCCCTGGCACGACGTCAATGAAATGCTCCAGTCTGCCGGCCTGCGCCCGACGCGTCAGCGGATGGCTCTCGGCTGGCTGCTGTTCGGTAAGGGTGCACGCCACCTCACCGCTGAAATGCTCTACGAGGAAGCGACGCTGGCCAAGGTCCCGGTCTCGCTCGCGACCGTCTACAACACGCTGAACCAGCTGACCGATGCCGGCCTGCTGCGCCAGGTCAGCGTCGACGGCACCAAGACCTATTTCGACACCAACGTCACCACGCACCATCACTATTATCTCGAGAACAGCCACGAGCTGGTCGATATCGAGGATCCGCATCTGGCGCTGTCCAAGATGCCGGAGGTGCCGGAAGGCTACGAGATCGCGCGCATCGACATGGTCGTGCGCCTGCGCAAGAAGCGCTGAGATCGATCCTCAACTGCCAATTTGATCGTCATGGCCGGGCTTGTCCCGGCCATCCACGTTTTTGGCCCGCTAGGAAGCTCGTGGATGCCCGGGACAAGCCCGGGCATGACGCTGAGGCAGCAGCTTTGCTTCTACCTGCGGCCGTCAATTCACCTGCTCGTCGGCGTAGACGCCCCAGAGGCGCTCCTGCTGGATCCAGCCGTCAAAGCCGTTGCCGGTGACGTGGCACCAGCTGGTGATGCACTTTTTCACCTGGGTGACGACGCCGGCCTGAAGTTTTGCGGCCACCGCGCTGTCGGCATCGGCGCGGTCATAGATCGGCGCGAGGTCGTCCTTATGCTTCATGGTGACCACCGCAGTGCGGCGGCCCGACAGCAGCGAATGATAGACCCAGCCCTCGGCGCCCTCGGAATCGCGCACCCGGCGCCAGTTCTCGAACTCGGCGGTGATTTCAACCGGCAGGCCGGAACGGGTGTAGACCCAGGCCACGTCATTGTCCTTGGTCGGGCCGGCGCGGACGTTCACGTGATCCGATTTGAGGCTGACATAGCGCGGCACCGGAAGGCCGCTGGCCGTCTGGGGGGTGCTGTCCTTGGCCGAGTGCCCGGGGCTGACCGAGGCGCTCAACCAGGTGCAAACGAGCGCCACCACCGAACAAAAACGCCCCAACGCCATCAACCCGTCTCCTGTCGAAGACCCGGCCAGACCAGGTCCTCACCCCAAATTCCGAAACCTGCCGTGTAAACCCCTCTCCCGCCCCACGCGGGTGTTCCGCCAAACCCGTGGTTCTTGTCTTGGCCCGGCCTTCTGCTAGAGAGGACGGACATCTGAACAACCAGTTTGCCCCGATTTTCCGGCCGGAAAGTGGGGGGAAAGCTTGAAGGAAACGCCGGGGACGACACGGCCAAGGCAGTGTCGAACAACCGGGTTAATGAGGCCTCAACGGCCGGCCTTTGGCGACAGAGGCAGCCTGCAACGCCTCATGAGGGCAGGACATGTCGGTGAAGAAAAAGCCCCTCGTCGTGGTGACGCGCAAGCTGCCGGACTCGATCGAGACCCGGATGCGCGAGCTGTTCGACGCACGTATCAATCTTGACGACACACCAATGTCTGCCGAGCAGATCGCGGAAGCCGCGCGCACCGCCGACATCCTGGTTCCGACCGTCACCGATCACATCAGCGCCGACATCGTCAATCAGCCCGACTGCAAGCTGCGCCTGATCGCGAATTTCGGCAACGGTGTCGACAATATCGATGTCGAGGCCGCCCATGCCCGCGGCATCACCGTCACCAACACGCCAAAGGTTTTGACCGAAGACACCGCCGACATGACCATGGCGCTAATCCTGGCGGTGCCGCGCCGAATGATCGAAGGCGCCTCGGTGCTGACGGAAGGAAAGCCCTGGGCCGGCTGGTCGCCGACCTGGATGCTCGGCCACCGCATCGGCGGCAAACGCCTCGGCATCATCGGCATGGGCCGCATCGGCCAGGCGGTCGCACGCCGCGCCCGCGCGTTCGGCTTGCAGATCCACTATCACAACCGCCGTCCCGTCGCGCCGAAGATCGCCGAAGAGCTTGGTGCGACCTATTGGGAAAGCCTCGACCAGATGCTGGCGCGGATGGACATCATCTCGGTGAACTGTCCGCACACGCCGGCGACCTATCATCTGCTGTCGGCGCGGCGGCTGAAGCTGATCCGCAAGGACGCCTACATCGTCAACACCGCACGCGGCGGAGTTACCGACGAGGACACGCTGATCAAGCTGATCGAAGGCGGCGAGATCGGCGGCGCCGGCCTCGACGTCTACGAGCACGAGCCGGCGGTCAATCCAAAGCTGGTGCGGCTCGCCAAAGCCGGAAAGGTGACGCTGTTGCCGCATATGGGCTCGGCCACGATCGAAGGCCGCGTCGAGATGGGCGAGAAGGTGATCATCAACATCCGCACCTTCCTCGACGCCCACAAGCCGCCGGATCGCGTGCTGCCGAGCATGCTCTGAGATTCCAATCTACTGCGTCATGAGTTCTCCGCCCTCATCCTGAGGAGCCGCGTAGCGGCGTCTCGAAGGATGGCCAAAGGCGAGGTCCGGGCCTGCATGGTTCGAGACGGCGCTTCGCGCCTCCTCACCATGAGGGTCTAGGTTGGCGACATATTTCGCTTACGCCAGTCGGCGACAAAATCAATGAACGCTCGCAGCGCCGGTGGCACCTGGCGCCGGCTTGGGTAGTAGAGGAACGGGCCCGGGAACGGCTCGCACCAGTCTTCCATCAAGCTGACCAACGCACCGGACTTCACGGCGTCGCCGACATAGCCATCGAGGCTTGTCCAGATGCCGACGCCATCGAGCGCGGCGCGGATCGCTAGACCCATGTTGGTCGAAATCAGTTTTGCGGGCGGATCGACCTTCACGATCTGGCCGGCCTTTTCAAATTCCCAATCATGCATGACGCCGCTCGAGTAGCGCCCGCGAATGCAGTCGTGGTCGAGCAAATCCTTCGGATGTTTCGGCCTGCCGCGGCGCGCGACATAATCGGGCGAGGCGACGACGACATAGTGCTGCGGACCGCTCAGCGGGGTCGCGACCATGTCCTGCGCGAGATGTTCGCCGTAACGGACGCCGGCATCGTAGCCGGCGCTGACGATGTCGACGAAGCCGCTCTCGGAGACGATGTCGAGGTCGACCTGCGGATGCTCGCTAAGAAACGGTCCGACCATCGGCGCCAGCACCAGGTCCACCGCCGGCGGCGGCGCGTTGATGCGCAGGCGGCCCGAGGCAACTTCGCGCAGGCCCCGGACCTGATCCAGGGCATCGCCGACGTCGCGCAAGGCCGGGGCCACCCGTGACAGCAACAGCTCGCCCGCCTCAGTCAGCGCGACGCTGCGGGTGGTGCGGTTCATCAGGCGGACGCCGAGGCGCTCCTCCAGGTCCCGCAGCCGCTGGCTAAGGCTCGACACGGACACGCGAATTTCAACCGCCGCCCGCCTGAAATTGCGGGTGCGGGCGACCGCCACGAAGGCGTCGAGATCGCGCAGGTCGGGATCAGCCATTGTTCGATATGATGAACAAGGCATTCCGCATTGTCCAGCTTATCGCCGTAATGGACAGGGCGCATATGTGCCTCCGCCACGCGGCGCCATCGGCCGCCGCCTTTTCGAGGAGACCCATCATGGAACAGCGCAAACTCGGTTCGACCGGCCCCAACGTCTCCGTCCTTGGCCTCGGCTGCATGGGCATGTCCGAGGTCTACGGCCCCGCCGATCGCGGCGAAGCCATCGCCACGGTTCACGCCGCGCTCGATGCAGGCATCACGCTGCTCGACACCGGCGATTTCTACGCCATGGGTCACAACGAGATGCTGGTGCGCGAGGCGCTGGCAAATGTCCCGCGCGATAAAGTGCAGATCAGCGTGAAGTTTGGCGCGCTGCGCGGTCCCGCCGGTGACTTCATCGGAATGGACACGCGGCCAGCCGCGACCAAAAACTTCCTCGCCTATTCCTTGCAGCGCCTCGGCACCGACTATATCGACGTCTATCGCCCAGCGCGGCTCGATCCCTCCGTGCCGATCGAGGAAACGATCGGTGGTCTCGCTGAGCTCGTGAAGGCCGGCTATATCAGGCATATCGGCCTGTCAGAGGTCGGCTCCGACACCATCCGCCGCGCGCACGCGGTGCATCCGATCGCCGATCTCCAGATCGAATATTCGTTGATCGAACGCGGCATCGAACGCGATATCCTGAAAACCTGCCGCGAGCTCGGCATCGCCATCACGGCTTACGGCGTGCTGGCGCGCGGCCTGATCAGCGGCCATTGGTCGAAGGACTCTGGCAAAGCCGGCAGGGATTTTCGGCTGATGACGCCGCGCTTCCAGGGCGCGAATCTCGACGCCAATCTCGCGCTGGTGGAGCAGCTCCGCGCCATCGCAGCCGAGATTGGCGCAACGCCGGCACAGGTCGCGATCGCCTGGGTTGCGGCGCAGGGCAAGGAGATCGTGCCGCTGGTCGGCGCCCGCACCCGCAACCGGCTCACCGAGGCGCTCGGTGCGACCAAGGTGACGCTGACGACGGCGCACCTGGCCGCGCTGGCAAAAGCCTTCCCGCCGAACGTCGCCGCCGGCACGCGCTACGCCGCCGAGCAGATGGCGCATCTCGACAGCGAGAAGCCGGCCACCGTTTAGCGGCTTCAATCAGGGGCGATGGGCGCTGAGATCCGTCATGACCGGCCCGTCGCCGTTGAGCGGATTGGCCGGATCGCGCGCATAGCGCAGCGTCTCGAAGCGCATCGCGCGCGCATCAATCATCAGGAGACGGCCGACCAGGCCGTTGCCGAAACCGACGATCTCGCGGATCGCCTCCAGCGCCATCATCGAGCCCATCACGCCCGCAAGCGCGCCCATGACGCCGGCCTCGGCGCAGGCCGGCACGGTGCCGGGCGGCGGCGCCTCCGGAAACAGGCAGCGATAGGTCGGGTTGAATTCGCCCTGCTCGTTTGTCTCATGCGCGCGGATCGTCGTGAGCGAACCGTCGAACGTGCCGAGCGCCGCGGTGATCAGCGGCCGCTTCGCGAAGAAGCAGGCATCCGAGACCAGATAGCGCGTCGAGAAATTGTCGGAACCGTCGAGCACGAGATCGTAGTCGCCGATCAGGCTCAGCGCATTGTCGGCATTGAGCCAGGTGGCGTGGCCGACGAAACGGACATGCGGATTCAGCGCCGCGATCCGCTCGGCCGCGCTCTCGACCTTGTGCCGGCCGATGTCGGGCGTCGTATGGATGACCTGGCGCTGAAGGTTGGACAGCGACACGACGTCGTCATCGACCACGCCGAGCGTGCCAATGCCGGCCGCAGCCAGATACATCAGAGCCGGCGCGCCGAGCCCGCCGGCGCCGATCACCAGCGCGGAGGCCCGCTTCAGCGCAGCCTGGCCGGGACCGCCGACATCGCGCAAGACGATATGGCGGGCATAGCGTTCAAGTTCGTCCGGGCTAAGCATCGTCGTCCTTCGTTCTCTCGACCCTCATGGTGAGGAGGCGCGGAGCGCCGTCTCGAACCATGAAGGCCCACTCTTCGGCAACTCTGCCTTCATCCTTCGAGACGCCGCTTGCGCGGCTCCTCAGGATGAGGGTCGTCAACTGAACCACCGCAACATTGTTCGCGACCAACGAGATGTGCTTCAATGGCAGCGCGTTCAATGGGCTGGCTGGATTTGTCATGAGATCGATGCTTGCGGCAACACTGATGTTTACATCTGCCACAGGCGCCAGCGCCCAGATGACGACGCCGCAGGTCCCCGGCACCAAGCCGAAAGTGGTCCAGACCGTTCCGATCCGCCCGCCCGTATTGCAGACACCATCGGAGACCGCCGATGCGATGGCGCAGGCCGAGCGGCTGTCGCTTCAGTCCGACCTTGCCTGGGTCGGCGAATATAACGGAGCCATCACCGGCGATGTCAGCTCGCGCATGGTCGACGCCATCAAGGAGTACCAGAAAGCCAAGGGCGGCAAACCGACCGGCGTGCTCAACCCGCAGGAGCGCGCCGCGCTCGCCGAGACTGCGCGGCGCAAGCAGGACAGCGTCGGCTGGAAAATCGTGACGGAGATGACCAGCGGTGCGCGGCTCGGCATTCCCTCGAAACTGGTGCCGCAGCAGGCCACAGACGCCAATGGCTCGAAATGGAGCTCGCCGACCGGAACTGTCCAGGTGCTGCTCAGCCGTCGCAAGGAGGCGAACCCGACGACCGCAAAACTCGCGGACGCCGAGAAGAAGGAACCGGCCGGACGCAAGGTCGACTATACCGTGGTGAAGCCCGATTTCTTCGTGCTGTCGGGATTGCAGGGCCTGAAGAAGTTTTACGTGCGCGGCACCTTCAAGGGTGACGAAGTCCGCATCATGACGATCTTGTACGACCAGGCGACCGAGAACATGGTCGAGCCTGTCGTGATCGCGATGTCGAGTGCGTTCAATGCATTTCCAACGGGACCGCAGGCGGGGCCGCCGCCGCGCAAGACCGTCGAATATGGCACCGGCATCGTCGTCAGCGATGACGGCTCGATTCTGGCCGACCGTCTCGTCACCGATTCCTGTCTCGCCATCACCATCGGCGGCTACGGCAATGCCGATCGTCTCGCCGAGGACGGGGAGCACGACCTCGCTCTGCTGCACATCTATGGCGCGCGCAGCCTGAAGCCGCTCAGCCTCGCCGGCGGAGCGGCGAAGACGAGCGTCGATGTCATCGGCATCGCCGATCCGCAAAGCCAGGGCGGCGCGGCGGGCGTGTCGAGCGTCAGGGCCGCGCTGGCATCGGTTGGTGGCGGCGATGCTGCACTGTCGCCACCACCCGCCGTTGGATTTTCCGGCGGGCCGGCGGTTGATGGCGAGGGCAAGTTCGCCGGCGTTGCGCTGTTGAAGCCGGCAATGGTCGCGGGACCTGCAACGGCGGCGCCGGCATCACAAGCGGTGATGGTTTCCCTTGATGCCGTACGCGATTTCCTGAAAACGAATGGCGTCGCCGCGAACGGCACGTCAACGGATGCGAAGTCCGCCGTCGTGCGCGTGATCTGCGTGCGGAAGTGACGCGGGCGCTGCGCGAGAGGTGCGCCCCCTCTCCCGCTTGCGGGAGAGGGTCGGGGAGAGGGTATCTCCGCAATGAGACAGCCCCGATGAGGAAAGAGCCCTCACCCGGCGCTACGCGCCGACCTCTCCCGCAGGCGGGAGAGGTTGAGCCCGTGGTTAGCTAAGCGGGCTCCATCGAGACCTAGTTCAGCCTGAACCTGATCCCGCTCTTCGCGAGGCCGCCAGAAATCCCGACCGGCGTGCCATCCGCGCGCCAGCAGGCGGCGCCGGTCATGGTGCCGTCGTCGTGGAAGGCGATGCCGTTCATGCCGCCGGCGACCGTTGCGACCGGCTGAACCTTGTGGCCGAGCTCCGCGAGTTTTGCGCGCACGATCTCCGGCACCGTCTGCTCGACCTCGAGCGCATTGCCTTCGGTCCAGACCCGCGGCGCTTCGACCGCCTCCTGCAGGCTCATGCCGTGATCGATCAGATTGACCAGCGCCTGCATCGCGCTCGGGAAGATGCGTTTTCCGCCGGGGAGGCCCAACGCGTAGCGCAGCTTGCCGTCACGAAGCGCCATCATCGGCGACATCGAGGTGGTCACGCGCTTGCCCGGCGCCAGCGAGAGCGCATGGCCCGGCCGCGGATCGAACAGGTTCATGTAATTGTTGGCGATGGCGCCGAGACCCGGGATCATGATCTTGGCGCCGAACAGATTGTTGATGGTCTGCGTGGTCGCGACCACGTTGCCGAAGGCGTCGGCTGCCGTCATGTGCGTGGTGTGCGCGCTTTCGAGCTGCGTCACGCCGGCGCCCCAGGCTTGCGCCCGCGCCGGATCGATCGCGCGGCGGCGCTGCTCGGCGTAGGCTTTTGACGTCAGCATCTCAACGGGCACGCCGACATAGTCAGGATCGCCGCTGGCCGCGGCGCGGTCGGCGAAGGCGATCTTCATGACTTCGGCGAGGTAATGGATGGTCTCGGCCGTGCCGAAGCCGAGGCCGCCGATGTCGTAGCCCTCCAGGATGTTGAGCATTTGCGCGATATGCACCCCGGAGGCCGCAGGCGGCGGCGGCCCCAAAATTGTCCAACCGCGATAGTCGGCGCGGATCGGCTGCCGCTCGACGGTCTTGTAAGAAGTGAGATCGTTGCGGCGGATAAAGCCGCCGGCCCTTTCCATGTAGTCGACGAGAATGTCGCCGAGCGGCCCCTCGTAGAGCGCAGCCTCGCCGTGGTCGGCGATATAGCGAAGCGTCTCGGCATATTCGGCCTGCACCACGCGCTCGCCGACCTTGAGCGGCTCTCCATCAGGCAGATAGATCGCCGCGATCGGCTTGTCCTTGCGCATCGCGGCGGCGCTCTCGCTGATGCATTCGTGCAAGTACGGCGTCGCGGCATAGCCGCGCGCCGCGTGTTTGATCGCGGGCTGCATGATTTCGGCGAGGCTCATGGTGCCGAACCGGCGCAACGTCTCGCACCAGGCTTTCAGCGATCCCGGCGTGGCGACCGCCTTCGGCCCGTTGAGGTTCTCGTTGCCGACGGTATCGAACACGTCATGGGCCGAGCCCGGCTTCGACGTGTAGGTGGTGTCGCGGACCGCCGCGGGCACCGTGCTCTGGCCATCGATGAAGCGGTGGCTGCCGTCCGCCAGCTGGATATGCGCCATGCCGCCGCCGATGATGCCGACCATCATCGGCTCGACCACGGTCAACGTGAACAGGGTGGCAATGGCGGCATCGATGGCGTTGCCGCCGGCCGCCAGCATCTCGATCCCGGCGCTGGAGGCGAGGGGATGGTTGCTCACCACCATGCCGCGGCTCGAGACCGCGGGCATCTTCTGGCATTCAAAGCTCGTTGCCGTCCTGTCGCGCCAATTTCCGCCCATGCCGCTTGCCCTTCTTATTCACTGCGGCGAGCACATCACACGCAGGATTACGGGTCCAGTAATGGTACGGATTAGCTGGCATTCCCGATTCTGCCATCATTATTACCGTTGATTCGGACATCCGCGGTCCCCTTTGGATCGGGCAGGGCACGTCCTGGGCGAGAAGAGCTCAGCATCAAGAAGCGATGCACGTTCGCGTGGCGTTACCCCTGGACCCAGGCACTCCAAAGGATTGATCTTCCAATGCACACGATCGTACTCGCCACCCAAAAGGGCGGCAGTGGCAAGAGCACCCTCGCCATCGGCCTCGCGCTGGCGGCCAAGCAGGCCGGCTTCACCGTCCGCCTGATCGAGACCGACCCGCAGGGCACCCTCTCCAACTGGCAGCGCCGCCGCAACAATGACGATATCGTCGTCGAGCCGATCTATCACGCCGCCGATTTCGCGCCGCGGCTGAAGATGCTGGCCGAGAGCGGTCTGCAGCTCGCGATCGTCGACACCGCGGCCGGCCTCAGCGCCGCCACCACCGCCGCGATCCGCTATTCCGACCTCTGCCTGATCCCGGCCCGCCCGAGCGTCGCCGACATCGAGGCGACCATCTCCACGCTCAGCGTCGCGCGCGCCTGGAAACGTCCCTACAGCTTCGTGCTGAACCAGACGCCAATCCGCGGCCAGCGCATCGACAACGCGGCCAACGCCGTCGCCGAAGAAGCCGCGCTCGATCTCGGCGACGTGCTCGCACGCCCCATGATCGTGATGCGCAACGATCACCAGGACTCGCTAGCCTCAGGCCTTGCGGTCAGCGAATTCGTGCCGAACGGCAAGTCGACCGAGGAAGTCCGCGGCCTCTGGCAGTGGGTTGAGACCCGGCTCAACATCTCGGCGACCAATGTTCTGATCGACCAGGTCATCTCGGCTGCCGAGGGCATGCTGCACGTCGTCGCCGAACAGGCACCGAACGACACGACGACTCTGGCGTCCTGAGCGGGGCTATCGCTCAGGCCGCAGACGGGCTCCTCGCTATCCGGTGAAAGAGCCCAAGCGACGAAGCAATCCGGCCACCAGCCCTGCCGGATTGCTTCGACTCGCATCCGTATTCGTACAACATTCACAAAACTGTCATGCTGCGGCATCCTCAGAGGTGATTCGCGACATGACAGCGATTGCGTTCGAGATGCGCTTCGTTGTCGGCTAGGGCCGCTCGATGCGCACACTGGTCTTCGCTACACAAAAAGGCGGCTGCGGCAAAAGCACGCTCGCCGCCGGCATCGCGCTCGCGGCGCAGCAGGACGGCAATCTGGTTCGCCTGCTCGACACCGACCCGCAGGCAACGCTGTCAAATTGGCAACACCGCCGACCGGCGCATGACCTGGTCGTCGAAGCCGTTCAGGACGCCGTCGAGATCGAACCGCAGTTGCGGAAGCTTCGCCGCGAGGGAGTTGACCTCGCCATCATCGATACCTCGGCCGGCATGAATGCGGCGACGCGGACCGCAATTCTTTGTGCCGACCTTTGCCTCCTGCCAACCCGGCCAAGCATCGTCGATCTCGAATCGACCGTTTTGACGCTGCGCGTCGTCAAAGCTGCGCGGAGGCCATTTGCATTCATTCTTAACCAGGCACCGATCCGCGGCGAACGCAGCAATCTCGCGGCGCTCTCGCTGAGTCACGAGACGCAGCACGAGCTTGCCGGCATCGTGGCTCTGCCGTTCATCGCGACCCGCAATGATCACCAGGATGCGCTCGCCGCCGGCCTCACTGCTCTCGAATACGCACCGGACGGCAAGGCGGCTGATGAGGTCCGCCGTCTCTGGGAATGGATCGAAACGCGTTTGCGAAGTCAGTTGGTGGCCGGAGGTCGCTCGGCTTCGCCCGGCCGTCTCGATGAGGAAGACCCCGACGTACCCTGGGACTCATGTCTATGATTGCGCGAGCCTCGATTGGGCACCGCAACCGCTCCGGTTCACTTCTGACATTTCGGACACCAGAAAGTCGACCGCCCGTTCTGCGTGAAACGCTTCACCGTACCGCCGCAAGCAGGCGTCTTGCAGGTCTCGCCCTCGCGGTCGTAGACCCTGAACGAGTGCTGGAAGTATCCGAGCTCGCCCGAGGTCTGGCGATGGTCGCGCAAGCTGGAGCCGCCGGCCTTGATGGCGTCGTTCAGCACGGTATGGATGGCACCGACCAATCTCTTCGCATGATCGGTCGGCTCGCCCCCGCCAACACCCCTGCGACCCTTGGTCGCGAGCGTCGCAGCGATTCGGCGCGGCGACAGATGCGAACGATGCAACGCTTCGCAAACATAGATGTTGCCAAGCCCTGCCACCACGCGCTGGTCTAGCAGCGCCGCCTTCAGGCTCGTGGTCTTGCCCTCACAGGACCGCGCCAGCATCGTTGCATCAAACTCGTTGCCGAGCGGCTCGGGGCCGAGGTCGCGCAGCAGCGGCTCGTCCTCGAGTGCGTTGCGCGCGATCACTTTCATGTAACCGAAGCGGCGCGGATCGTTGAAGACGATGTCAGCGCCCGAGGACATTCGAAACAGCACGTGGTCGTGCGTCGAGTCTTTGCCCCGCGGATAGTGAAACTCACCGGGTGCAGCCTGGTTGTCCGGCTTGATGATTCGGAACGAGCCCGACATGCCCAGATGCATCAACAGCACGTCGCCGGAGGCGAGATCGGCCATGAGATATTTTGCGCGACGACCGAGGCCCGTGACGACCTGTCCCTGGAGCCGTGCCACGAAATCGGGCTGGAAGGGAAACCGCAGATCCGGCCTGCGGGCCTCCGCGACGACGATTTTCGCGCCCTCCATGACGGGCTGAAGGCCGCGGCGGACGGTCTCGACTTCGGGCAATTCAGGCATGGTCAGGCATTCACCTTATGAGGGCGGTGTGATAGCGCCATTGCGGCGGCCGCGCTATGGTCCGCGTCGTGGAGTAGAGTAATGGATCGGCCGGGCGAAACCACGCATTTTGGCTTCAAAGACGTTCCCCTGGGGGATAAGCAGACGCTGGTGAACGATGTGTTTCACAGCGTGGCGTCGCGCTATGATTTGATGAACGATTTGATGTCCGGCGGCCTGCACCGGGTCTGGAAGGACATCATGATCAACGCGCTGGATCCGCCGCGGGGCGACCGGCCGTTTGCATTGCTCGACGTTGCCGGCGGTACCGGCGACATCTCGTTCCGGGCCGCCAAGGCGGCAGGTCCGGGCTTCCATGCCACCGTATGCGACATCAATTCCGACATGCTGGCGGTCGGCCGCGAGCGTGCCGCCAAGCGCCACCTCGAAACCCAGGTCGATTTCGTCGAGGGCAATGCCGAAGCGCTCGCCTTCGCCGACCGCAGCTTTGACGCCTATACGATCGCTTTCGGCATTCGCAACGTGCCGCAGATCGACAAGGCGTTGCGCGAGGCCGATCGCGTGCTCAAGCCCGGCAGCCGCTTCCTGTGTCTGGAATTCTCCACCGTCGAGATGCCCGGCCTCGACAAGCTCTATGATCTGTTCTCGTTCAGGGTGATCCCGCCGCTCGGCCGCATGGTGACGGGCGACGCCGAATCTTACCAATATCTCGTCGAATCGATCCGCAAGTTTCCGAAGCCAAATGCGTTCGCCGACATGATCCGCGACGCCGGCTTTTCTCGCGTCAGCTTTCAGACCCTGACCGGCGGCATCGTCGCACTGCATTCGGGCTGGCGTTTGTGATCTCTGCCATCACCCACATTTCGCGCCTGATCCGTGCCGCGTTCGTGTTCGCGCGCGAGGGCGTGTTCGGCGCCGTCGACCCAAGCCTGGTGCCGCCGCCCGGACAGCTTGCGCTGAAACTCGCGCGTATCGTCGAACGCCGTGGCGACAAGCAGGGACCAAGGATCTCGCGCGCGCTGACACGGATGGGCCCGGCCTATCTCAAGCTCGGCCAGTTCCTCGCGACGCGTCCTGATGTCGTCGGCTTCAACATGGCGCGCGACCTCGAAAGCCTTCAGGATCGCCTGCCGCCGTTTCCGCAAGCCGAAGCCGAAGCCACAATCGCGACGTCGCTGGAACGGCCGCTGAAGGACGTATTTGCAAGCTTCGGTCCGCCGGTAGCGGCCGCCTCGATCGCGCAGGTGCATCGCGGCGAGGTGATGCGCGATGGCATCCGCAAGTCTGTTGCCGTCAAGGTGCTGCGGCCGAGCGTGGCGTCGCGGTTCCGCCGCGATCTCTCCGACTTCTTCTTCGTCGCGCACAAGGCCGAGGCTTACTCGTCCGAAGCACGGCGCCTGCGCCTGATTGAAGTCATCAACACCATGTCGCGCTCGGTCGCGATGGAGATGGATTTGCGGCTCGAGGCGGCCGCGCTGTCCGAGATGGCGGAGAACACGCGCGACGATCCAGATTTCCGCGTGCCGACCGTCGACTGGGACCGCACCACGCACAACGTGCTGACGATGGAGTGGATCGACGGCATCGCGCTGAACGATCACAAGCGCCTGGAAGAGGCGCAGGTGGATTTACCCGATCTCGGCCGCAAGGTGATCCAGAGTTTTCTGCGCCACGCGCTGCGCGACGGCTTCTTCCACGCCGACATGCATCCGGGCAATATGTTCCTGGACGATGCCGGCCGTCTCGTCGCGGTCGATTTCGGCATCATGGGCCGGCTCGGCATGAAGGAGCGGCGCTTCCTCGCCGAAATCCTGCTCGGCTTCATCACGCGCGATTACCGCCGCGTCGCCGAGGTGCATTTCGAGGCGGGCTATGTGCCCGCGCATCACTCGGTCGAGAATTTTGCGCAGGCGATCCGCGCCATCGGCGAACCGATCCACAATCGCACCGCCGAGGAAATTTCGATGGCGCGTCTCTTGACGCTGCTGCTCGAGGTCACCGGCCTGTTCGACATGACGACGCGGCCCGAGCTGATCCTGCTGCAGAAGACCATGGTGGTGGTCGAGGGCGTGGCACGCGGCTTCGATCCCAGGCTCGACATCTGGAAGGTCGCCGATCCCGTGGTGCGCGAATGGATCGAGCGCAATCTCGGACCGATCGGTCGGGTTCAGGGCGCGCTGGCCGGCGGCGGCGACCTCGCCCGCATCCTGACGCGCCTCCCGGATCTTGCCGCGCGCTCGGTCGCGGTGCTCGAGCAGCTCGAGACCATGACGCGGGAGGGCATTCGGCTGTCGCCGGAGAGCATCGCCGCGATGGGGCGCAGCGAGGGCCGCAAGAACCGCTGGCGCACCGTGGCGCTCTGGATCATTGCCGCGACCTTCATCGGCATCCTGATCGCCGTCCGGAATCTATGATTGCACTGCAAGCACACGGGTGATAGCATCGCTATCATTTCGTGCTGGGGGCGTCATGGCAAGCCTGACCATCCGTAAGCTCGACGAAAACGTCAAAACCTATCTGCGGCTGCGTTCGGCCAAGAACCACCGGTCGGTCGAGGAGGAGGTCCGGGTCATCCTGCGGGAGCTGATCGAGGGCCGTGAGGAGCCGCTGACCCCGTTTGCGGTACCGCCCGAGGCATCTCCTGCACCCGCGTCCCCGCGCTCCAGCGCCGTCCCCGAGGCCAGCGTCACCCTGATCATCGGTGGCGGGATCGCAGCCTTCAAGTCGCTCGACCTGATCCGCAGGCTGAAGGAGCGCCGCATCGAGGTCCGCTGCGTGCTCACCAAGGCCGCAGCGCAATTCGTCACGCCGCTCTCGATCAGCGCCCTCTCCCATGAGCGTGTATACACCGATTTGTTCGATCCCCAGAGCGAGTTCGACGCCGGCCACATCCGCCTCGCGCGCGACTGCGACTTGATCGTGGTGGCGCCGGCGACCGCCGATTTGATGGCCAAGATGGCCAACGGCCATGCCGACGATCTCGCCAGCGCCATCCTGCTCGCGACCAACCGCAAGATACTGATCGCGCCGGCGATGAATCCGCTGATGTGGAACAATCCGGCGACCCGCCGCAACGTTGCGCAGCTTCAACGCGATGGCGTGCTGCTGATCGGCCCCAACTCCGGCGAGATGGCCGAAGCGGGCGAGGCCGGTGTCGGCCGCATGTCCGAGGCGATCGAGATCGCGACCGCTGCCGAGCGGCTGCTGCGGCCGGCGGTGCCGCGCCCGCTCGCCGGCAAGCGCGTGCTGATCACCGCAGGTCCGACCCACGAGCCGATCGATCCGGTGCGCTACATCGCCAATCGTTCTTCGGGCAAGCAGGGCTTTGCCATTGCCGCGGCGGCGCAGGCCGCGGGGGCCGAAGTGATTCTGGTGAGCGGCCCGGTCGATCTCGACGACCCCGCCGGCGTCACGGTGAAGCGTGTGGAATCGGCGCGGCAGATGCTGGAGCAGGTGCAGGCAGCACTTCCCGCCGACATCGCGATCTTCGCCGCCGCCGTCGCCGACTGGCGCGTTGCCAATGAAGGCGGGCAGAAGCTGAAGAAGACCTCGGCCGGCATGCCGCCGCTTCAGCTGGTCGAAAACCCCGACATCCTCGCCACGATCTCCAAGCTCGCCGACAAGCGCCCGCCGCTGGTGATCGGCTTCGCCGCCGAGACCGAGCATCTGATCGACAACGCCAAGACAAAACTCGCCCGCAAGGGCTGCGACTGGATCGTCGCCAACGACGTCTCGCCCGCCACAGGCGTGATGGGCGGCGACCGCAACACCGTGCACCTCATCAGCAAGAATGCTGAGAACAACGGCGAGATCACAGTTGATTCCTGGCCGGTGATGACCAAGGAACAGGTCGCCATCGAACTGGTCGCGCATATCGTAAAAGGCGTCACCGACAAATCCCGGGAGCCTGCATCTTGAGCACGACAATCACCGTCGAACTGCAGCGCCTGCCCCATTCGGAAGGGCTGCCGCTGCCGGCCTATCAGACCACGGAGGCCGCCGGCCTCGACCTGACGGCGGCGGTGGCGGACAGCGAGCCGATGACGCTTTCGCCCGGCCAATATGCGCTGGTGCCGACAGGGCTTGCGATTGCCCTGCCGCCCGGACACGAGGCCCAGGTGCGGCCGCGCTCCGGGCTTGCGGCCAAGCACGGCGTCACCGTGCTGAATTCGCCCGGCACGATCGACGCCGACTATCGCGGCGAGATCAAGGTGATCCTGATCAACCACGGCACCGCGCCGTTCGTGATCAAGCGCGGCGAGCGCATCGCGCAGATGGTGATCGCACCCGTGGTCCAGGCCGCATTGGTTCCCGTGACGACGCTGTCGTCGACCGATCGCGGCGCCGGCGGCTTCGGCTCGACCGGCCGCTAGTTTTTTTACACCTCTCCCGCTTGCGGGAGAGGTCGGCACGCTCGCAGAGCGTGGCGGGTGAGGGCTCTCTCCACGCAGGGAGCGTCCCGTTGCGGAGACACCCTCTCCCCAACCCTCCCCCGCAAGCGGGGGAGGGAGCGCACTGGCTTCGTGGCGAGTAATCCGACATGCTAACGTGCGGCAATTCCAGCCGAATCATCCCGAGGAACTACGTGCATTGGAACCGCGTGGCCGGCATTTTTAGGGGGCCGCCTTTGCGTTCACGATCTGGACTCTTACCGGCCGAGTCACGGTGAGGGTATTGTCGTTTGATTCGCGTGCGGCGGGGGTCGCCGCGCGTAAATTCGTGCGGTCTTGGGGCAACTATGTCAGGCGTGATCGTGTCGATGCGTCGGACGCTGTTGTCGTGCACTTCGTTGGCGCGCAACGGCCTATTCGGAGGCGCTCTCGCAGCGCTGCTGCCGGCTGAGCCGGCGGAAGCCGCCGACCTCGTCGATACTCTCTCGATATTGCTGGATTTCAACCGGCAGGAGGTCGCGGTGCTGGCCACCGCGCTGGCTTTGCTCGGCTTCACGGTCGTGGCCGCGATCCTGCTGATGCGCACGCGCGTGCGCACGGCCGAGAACGAGGCGGGACTGCGCGCGCGGATCCGGGAACTCCAGCTCCAGTCCGATCGCTTCGGCGCGCTGCTGTTCGCCGAACCGCAGGTCCTGATCTCCTGGCCGGCCGGCGATCATCGCGCACAGGTCTCCGGCGACATCTCGATGGTGCTGCCGCGTGATTCGTCGCCGCAGCGCGTGCTCGCCTTCGGAACCTGGCTGCCGCCGGAACCGGCGCTGCAGATGGACCACGCCGTCGATGCGCTGCGTGAGCACGGCGACGGCTTCCAGCTCACGCTGACCACCGCCAATGGCCATACGCTGGAAGCGATCGGCCGCGCCATCGGCGGCCAAGCCATTGTCCGGATTCGCGAACTCTCTGGCCTGCGGCGCGATCTGGCCGAGACCAATCTGCGCTACAGGGCGCTCTCCGACGAGACCGAGATGCTGCGCGGCTTCGCCGCTGCTGCGCCATGGCCGATCTGGGCCAAGGGCGAGAACGGCGCACTGACCTTCGCCAATCCAGCCTATGTGCGCGCGACGGAAGCGACCAGCATCATTGACGCCCAGCAGCGCAAGCTCGAGCTGCTCGACAGCGCCGACCGCACCGCCATGGAGCGCAGCCTGAAGGACGGCGCGAGCTTTACCTCGCGGCTGCCGATCGTGACCGGCGGCGAGCGGCGCATGTACGACGTGCGCGCCGTCAATGTCGGCAACAGCAGTGTCGGCGTCGCGATCGACGCCAGCGAGGCGGATGCGCTCAGCGCAGCCCTGGTGCGGATGGCGGAGGCGCATCGCCGCACGCTCGACCAGCTCTCGTCTGGCGTCGCCGTGTTCGACGGCCATCGCCGGCTCGCCTTTTACAACGATTCCTACCGGCGGCTGTGGGACCTCGACCGCACCTTCCTCGACGCCCAACCCGATGATTCCAGCGTGCTCGACCAGCTCCGCGCGGCGCGCAAGCTGCCGGAGCAGCCCGACTTCCGCGCCTGGAAAGCAAAACTGCACGAGGCCTATCGCGCGGTCGAGGCCGCCAAGGACACCTGGTACCTGCCCGACGGCCGCGCGCTGTCGGTCGTCACCACGCCCAATCCCGAGGGCGGCGTCACCTATCTGTTCGACGACGTCACCGAGAGCCTCGAGCTCGCCCGTCGCTTCGACGGCATGATCCGGGTCCAGCGCGAGACCCTGGACAGCCTCGCCGAGGGCGTCGCGGTGTTCGGCAGCAACGGCAGGGCGCAGCTGTTCAATCCGGCGTTCCTGCGGATGTGGAAGCTGTCGAACGACGCCATGCGCGAGGAACCGCATATCCAGACTGTCGAGGGCTGGTGCCATCAGCTGTTCGACGACCCCGTGGTCTGGCGCCAGATCCGCGAGGCCATCACCTCGATCGAGAACCGTGGCGACGTGCCGATCAAGCTGGAGCGCAAGGACGGCAGCGTGCTCGACGGCATGATCCGTCCGTTGCATGACGGTGCGACCATGCTGACCTTCCTCGACATCACCGACACCGAGAACGTCGAGCGCGCGCTGCGCGAGCGCAACGAGGCGCTGGAGACCGCCGACCAGATGAAGGTGGATTTCGTCCACCACGTCTCCTACGAGCTGCGCTCGCCGCTCACCACCATCATCGGCTTCGCGCATTTCCTCAGCGACCCCTCGACCGGGCCGCTGACGCCGAAGCAGGCCGAATATCTCGACTACGTCACCAAATCGACCAATGCGCTGCTCGCGCTGACCAACAACATCCTGGATCTCGCTACCATCGACGCCGGCGCCATGAAGCTGGAACTCGGCCCAGTCGATGTCAGCAAGACCATCGAGCTCGCCGCCGAGGGCATCCAGGACCGGCTCGCGACCGACCGCATCCGCCTCAAGGTCGAGATCGCGCCCGATGTCGGCAGCTTCGTCGGCGACGAGAAGCGCGTGGTGCAGGTGCTCTATAATTTGCTCGCCAACGCCGTCGGCTTCTCGCCGCAGGATTCCACCGTCGGGATCAGCGCGCGCCGCACCGAGCGCAGCGTGGTCTTTATTGTGACAAATTCCGGACCTGGAATACCTGCCGACATGAAGGACAAAGTATTCGACTGGTTCGAAAGCCGCTCGCAGGGCTCGCGTCATCGCGGCGCCGGGCTCGGGCTGTCGCTGGTGCGCTCCTTCGTCGAGCTGCATGGCGGCAAGGTGCAGGTGGATTCGGTCGTCGGCAAAGGCACGGTCGTGATCTGCGACTTCCCGACCGACCAGGCGGCGCATCGCGACGCCGCCGAATGATCGCGCCGGCCACATTCTCTGTCGCGCTTCACAACGAGACGGCCACCGCGCAATTGATGGCCGATCTCGCGCTGCTGGTCGGCCCCGGCGATGTCATCACGCTCACCGGCGATCTCGGTGCCGGCAAGACTGCCGCGGCGCGCAGCCTGATCCGTTACCTCGCCGGTGACGAAGAGCTGGAAGTGCCGAGCCCGACCTTCACGCTGGTGCAGGGTTACGAGCTGCCGGCATTTCCGGTGATGCATGCGGACCTTTATCGCGTCGAGGATGAGAGCGAGCTCGAGGAGATCGGGCTATCGCTGCTGCCGGATGCGACGCTGGTGCTGATCGAATGGCCCGAGCGTGCGCCATCGGCGATGCCCGCGGACCGGATCGACATCGCGCTGACGCATCGCCAGGCGCTGGGCTCGAATGCGCGCGCCGCCGACATCACCGGCTACGGCAAGGCTGCGGCGACAGTCGCGCGGCTGAAGGCACTGCGCGAATTCCTCGACGCCTCCGGCTACATCGACGCAGGCCGCAAGTGCATGGCCGGCGACGCCTCGACGCGCTCCTACGCGCGACTGGTCCGCGACGACGGCGTCGTCATCCTCATGAACTCTCCGCAGCGCCCCGATGGCGTAGCGATCTACAACGGAAAATCATACGGTGCCGCGGTGCATCTTGCGGAGAACATCAAGCCGTTCGTCGCGATCGGCGAAGGCCTGCGCGCGGCAGGCATCTCGGCGCCCGCGATCCACCATTTCGATCTCGACCACGGATTTCTGATCTCGGAAGATTTCGGCAGCGAAGGCGTGATCGAAGGCGATCCGCCACGCCCGATCACTGAGCGCTATGAAGCCGCGACCGACGTGCTGGCCGTGCTGCACGGCAAGACGCTGCCGGAGACGCTGCCGCTGGACGGGCAGACCTATACCATTCCCGCTTTCGACACCGATGCGCTGCTGATTGAAATCGGTTTGATGCCGGAATGGTATCTGCCCGATCGTAACGCGCCACTGAGCGATGAGAAGCGCGCGGAATTCTTTGCGATGTGGCGCGAGCTGCTGAAGAAGCCGCTGGCCGCGCCGAAGACCTGGATCATCCGCGACTACCACTCACCCAATCTGATCTGGCTCGCGGACCGCACCGGCATGGCACGCGTCGGCGTGATCGACTTCCAGGACACCGTGCTCGGACCGCACTCCTACGACGTGGTGTCGCTGCTGCAGGATGCACGCATCGACGTGCCCGAAGCGCTCGAGCTGACGCTGCTGTCGCGCTACATCAAGGCGCGTCGCACCGAGGATGCAAGCTTCGATCCGGCCGGCTTTGCCGAGCTCTATGCCATCATGTCGGCGCAGCGCAACACGCGCCTGCTCGGCACCTTCGCCCGCCTCAACCGCCGCGACGGCAAGCCGCATTATCTGCGCCACCAGCCGCGGATCTGGACCTATCTCCAGCGTTCGCTGGCGCATCCGGCGCTTGGCTCCCTGCGCGACTGGTATCTCGCCAACGTCCCGCCGCCCCAATCCTGAGCCGGAGCCGGTTTACCCGCTGTTAGCCATCGCACCGATATCATCGCCCGCAGGCAGCCGGACAAATCAGGGCTGGAGCAAGGACAGATGGCGGTCAAAACGGACCAGCGCGGGAACAGCAGGGTTGTTTTCGAACGTGGGGTGCCGGCCCAGATGATGGGGATCGACGGCACCTGGCGGCGCGAATGCACCATGGAGGACGTCTCCGAAAGCGGCGCCAAGCTGACCATCGACGGCTCGGTCGAAGGTCTGCATCTGAAGGAATTTTTTCTCGTACTGTCGTCCACCGGGTTAGCGTACCGGCGCTGCGAACTGGCCTGGGTGAATGGTGACCAGATCGGCGTCAATTTCCTCAAGCAAGGCGACAAGAAGAAAAAGGCGCGTTCCACAGCCGTTGGGGCGTAGCGGCAACACACGTCGTACAACCGTCACGGGGGGTGGTTAAGGCCGTTCAGATGCGGTGCGGTCGAGTCCGGTCCGTGCTAGGATTGCTGCAAACGCGAATTTCAGAGGCTCGAGAAAGCGACGCATGTCCGTCAAACCGACCAAAGCCATGGTGCTCGCCGCAGGGTTCGGCCTGCGCATGCGTCCGCTGACGGATCAGATGCCGAAGCCGATGGTGCCGGTCGCAGGCCAGCCGCTGCTCGACCATGTGCTCGACAAGCTCGGCCGCGCCGGCGTGACCGAGGCCGTGGTCAACGTGCACTATCTGCCGGACCAGATCATCAACCATACCGCAACGCGCCAGCATCCACGCGTGACCATTTCGGACGAGCGCGACCAGGTGCTCGGCACCGGCGGCGGCGTGGTCAAGGCGTTGCCGCTGCTCGGCGATGCGCCATTCTTCCACGTCAATTCCGACACGCTGTGGATCGACGGTGTGCGCTCCAATCTGGCGCGGCTTGCGGAAAATTTCGACCCCGCGCGCATGGACATCCTGCTGCTGATGGCGCCGACCGCAACCAGCATCGGCTATAGCGGCCGCGGCGATTACGGCATGCTGCCCGACGGGGCGCTGCGCAAGCGCAAGGAAAAGGAGATCGTCCCGTTCGTCTATGCGGGCGCGGCCATCCTGTCGCCGGCGATCTTCGCCGAGGCGCCGCAGGGCGAGTTCTCGCTGACGAAAATGTTCGACCGCGCCAATGAGCAGGAGCGCCTGTTCGGCCTCCGCCTCGACGGCGTCTGGATGCATGTCGGCACACCCGACGCCATCCACGCCGCGGAAGAGGCGTTTTTGGAGAGCGTGGCGTAAGCCGCTCCAAACATGGTGCCGTAGGGTGGGCAAAGCGAAGCGTGCCCACCATTCAAGCTATTCCCGGATAACGAATATGGTGGGCACGGCGCAAGTGCGCCTTTGCCCACCCTACGGCACCTGCTCCAGCCCCGCGAACAGCGGGGACGATCTCGCCCAGCCCATATCCATTTGAACCCGCCTCCCTATATTGGCGCCTGATCCCCGAATCAGGCAGCCCATGCGCGTTTTCAGCGTTCCAATCTCAGCTCCGTTCCTGCGCACGATCGTCTCAGCCCTGCTCGACGGCCGGCTGGTCGACGGATTTGAGGCGCGCAAGGAACCGGCGCGGCTCGCCGACACCACGCTCTATTTGCCGACGCGGCGCGCCATGCGCGTCGTCCGCGAGATATTCCTCGACGAGATGGCGGCGGATTCCGTGGTGCTGCCGCGCATCGTCGCGCTCGGCGACATTGATGAAGACGAACTCGCTTTCGCCGACGAGGGCGAGCAGTTTTCCGGCGCAACGCCGCTCGAGATTCCGCCGCGGCTCGGCGAGCTCGAACGACGGCTGACGCTGGCGCAACTCGTCGCCGCCTGGGCCAAGGGCCCCGTGCTCGCGCCGCTGGTGGTTGGCGGGCCCGCCTCGACGCTTGCGCTCGCCGGCGACCTCGCCCGCCTGATCGACGACATGGTCACGCGCGGCGTCGACTGGAACGCGCTCGATGGGCTCGTGCCTGATAACCTCGATCGCTATTGGCAGCACTCGCTCGAATTCTTGCGCATCGCCCGCATCGCCTGGCCCAGCCATCTCGCCGAGATCAACCGGATCGAGCCTGCGGCGCGGCGCGATCTCCTGATCGCGGCCGAAGCGAAGCGGCTGACCGCGCATCCGCATGGGCCCGTGATCGCGGCCGGCTCGACCGGCTCGATGCCGGCCACTGCAAAATTCCTGCATGCGGTCGCCTCGCTGCCGCATGGCGCCGTGGTGCTGCCGGGGCTCGACACCGATCTCGACGACGACGCCTGGCGAACCATCGGCGGCGTGCGCGACGCGCTCGGCAAATTCGTGGAGCATCCGGCGTCGAACCATCCGCAATATGCCATGCATGCGCTGCTGGATCGTTTTGGTATCAAGCGCAGCGATGTCCATCTCCTCCAGCCACCGGCGGAAGGCGGCCGCGACCTCCTCGCATCCGAATCGATGCGGCCATCGGCCAAGACGGAAGTTTGGCACGACAGGCTGAAGCAGCCGGAGGTCGCCGCGAAGATCGCCGGCGGCATGAAAAATCTCGCAGTGGTCGAGGCACCCAACCCCGAGATGGAGGCGCTTGCGATCGCCATTGCGATGCGCGAGGCCCGGCATCTCGACAAATCGGCGGCGCTGGTGACGCCGGATCGCGCGCTGGCGCGGCGGGTGATAGCCGCCTTGGCGCGATGGGATCTCGCCTTCGACGATTCCGGCGGCGACGTCTTGATGGAAACCTCCGCCGGCGTGTTTGCCCGTCTCGCGGCGGCGGCGGCCACAAAGGGATTGGAGCCGCCGACGCTGCTGGCGATGCTGAAACATCCGCTGTGCCGGCTCGGCCGCGCGCCGGGTGCATGGAAGACAGCGATCGAGGCGCTGGAGCTCGCGATCTTGCGCGGCACGCGGCCGCCGGCGGCTACCTTCGGCCTGTTGCGCGAGTTCAACCGTTTTCGTGAGGAACTAGCAAAGCTGTGGCGCAGCGAGGTGTCCGCGTTGCATCACGCCGAGCCTCGCGCACGCCTCAAGCCGGAACACCTCGACCGCATTCAGGCGCTGATCGATGCCTTGCAAAAAGCGTTGGCGCCGATCGAGAGTCTAGCGTCATCGAAGCCGTTTGACTTCGCAGAGCTCGCGCACCGCCACCGCGAGATCATGATCGAGCTGTCGCGCGACGAGCAGGGCATTCCGCTCGCCTTCGAGGAACGTGAAGGCCTCGCGCTCGCCAGCGCCTTCGACGATCTCCTGCGCGGCGGTACCACCAGCGGATTGCTGGTGACGTTGTCCGACTACGCCGACGTCTTCCAGACCGCGTTCAGCGATCGCGCGGTGCGACGACGGGAAAAGCCGGGCGCGCGGCTGCAGATCTACGGCCCGCTGGAATCGCGTCTCATGCAGGCCGATCGCATCATCGTCGGCGGGCTGATCGAAGGCGTCTGGCCGCCCGCGCCGCGGATCGATCCCTGGCTGAGCCGGCCGATGCGCCACGAGCTTGGTCTTGATTTGCCGGAGCGCCGCATCGGCCTCTCCGCCCACGACTTTGCACAGCTGCTCGGCGGCAGCGAAGTGATCCTCACCCATTCCGCCAAGGCCGGCGGCGCACCAGCGGTGGCCTCGCGCTTCCTGCACCGGCTCGAAGCTGTCGCGGGCGACGATCTCTGGAACGCCGCCATTCGCGCCGGCGAGAAATACGTGCAGTTCGCGAGCGCGCTGGACCAGCCTTCCGAGGTCACGCCGATCAAGCAGCCGGAACCGCGGCCACCGCGCGCGACGCGGCCACTGAAAATGTCGGTCACTGCGATCGAGGACTGGCTGCGCGATCCCTACACGATCTACGCAAAACACATCTTGCGGCTCAATGCGCTCGATCCCGTCGACATGCCGCTCTCCGCCGCTGACCGCGGCTCGGCCATCCATGAGGCGCTCGGCGAGTTCACCGAGACCTACGCTGCACATCTGCCGCCCGATCCCGCCCGCGTGCTGCGCGCGATCGGCGAAAAGCATTTTGAGCCGCTGATGGAACGGCCCGAGGCGCGCGCGCTGTGGTGGCCGCGCTTTCAGCGCATCGCGCACTGGTTCGGCGAATGGGAGACGGCGCGCCGCGATGTGATCGAGGCCATCACCGCGGAGACCCGCGGCGAGATCTCGATCAAGCTCGACAACGAACGCAGCTTCCGTCTCTCCGCGCGCGCCGACCGCATCGAGCGGCGCCAGGGCGGCGGTTACGCCATCCTCGACTACAAGACCGGCCAGCCGCCGACCGGCAAGCAGGTCCGCATGGGCCTGTCGCCGCAACTGACACTCGAAGCCGCGATCCTGCGCGAGGGCGGCTTCCGCGGCATCGACGCTGGCTCGTCCGTGAGCCAGCTCGTCTATGTCCGCCTGAGCGGCAACAACCCGCCGGGCGAGGAGCGCATCCTCGAGCTCAAGTACAAGCAGGGCGACGAGCCGCAGCCGCCGGATATTGCTGCGGCGGAAGCGCGGGCCAAGCTGGAAGCGCTGATCCGCGCCTTCGACGACGAGAACCAGCCCTACACCTCGCTGAACCTGCCGATGTGGTCCAACCGCTACGGCGCCTATGACGATCTCGCCCGGATCAAGGAATGGTCCGCGGCCGGCGGCCTGGGGATCGAGGAATGGTGAAGGCGCCCCGCCCCATCCCGGATGAAGTGCGCGCGCGGCAGGCGCGTGCCTCCGATCCGACCGCGTCGGCCTTCGTGTCGGCCAATGCCGGCTCGGGCAAGACGCATGTGCTGGTGCAGCGGGTGATCCGCCTGCTGCTGTCAGGCGTGCCGCCGGAAAAGATCCTCTGCATCACCTTCACCAAGGCCGCCGCCGCCAACATGGCCGAGCGCGTCTTCACCACGCTTGGCCATTGGGTGACGCTTGACGATACCGGGCTCGACGCGGCGATCCGCGCGGTCGGTATTCCTCACCCCGACCGAAAAGTGCGCCGCGAAGCGCGAAAACTGTTTGCCTGCGCGCTGGAGACGCCGGGCGGCTTGAAGGTGCAGACCATCCACGCGCTCTGCACGCGCCTGCTCCAGCAATTCCCGTTCGAGGCCAACGTGCCTGCGCGCTTCGCCGTGATCGACGAGCGCGACCAGACCGACATGATGGAGCGCGCCAATCTGAAGGTGCTGCTGGAAGCCGCGCGCGATCCGGAGACCGTCACCGGCCGCGCGCTGCTGACCGCGATGGCGAGTGCCGCCGACGTCACCTTCAAGGAAGTCGTGCGCGAAGCTTGCCTGAGCCGCGACCATTTCATGGCTTGGACCGACGAGGCCGGCGACGCCGGTGCAGCGGCCGAGCAGATGGCAGCCGTGCTGGACGTCGATGCGAGCGACCGCATCGAGGACGTTGAGACGGAGATTCTCGATGGCCCGTTCCTGCCACGCTCGCGCTGGGACGACATCGCCTTTGCGCTTGATGATGGAAACAGGACTGAAAAGGACCAAGCCGATTGCTTGCGATCGGCAAAGGCGTTTTCCGGCGGTGCGCAGGTTGATGCTTATCTCGGCGTCTTTCTGACCGATGATAAGAAGCAACCGCGCAAGACGCTTCTCACCAAACAATTTTGCAAAGATCACCCGTCCATCGCTCACCTGTTCGAGAACGAGGCGCAGCGGCTCGATCCATTGATTGAGAAGCGCCGCGCCGTGACCGTGCGCGACCGCACCGCAGCCCTTCTTCATATCGCGACCGCCGCCGCTGCGAACTACCGCCGCGAGAAGCAGGAACGCGGGCTGCTCGATTACGACGACCTGATCGACAAAACGCTGGCGATGCTCAACCGCATCTCCTCGGGCTGGGTGCATTACAAGCTCGACCGCGGCGTCGATCACGTGCTGATCGACGAGGCTCAGGACACCAGCCCGCGGCAATGGGACATCGTCGCGCACATCATCTCGGAATTCACCGCCGGCGAAGGCGCGCGCGAAGGGCTGAGCCGCACGGTCTTCGCGGTCGGCGACGAGAAGCAGTCGATCTTCTCGTTCCAGGGCGCAGCGCCGCACGAATTCGACGCGCGCCGGCGCGAGCTGCATCGCAAGTTCAGCGCGGCCGGGCTGAAATTCGATCCGGTCGCCTTCACCTATTCATTCCGCTCGGGCGCCACGATCCTGCATTCGGTCGACCACGTCTTCCGCGATCCCCAGATCTACAAGAGCATCCATTCGGTCGAGATCGGGCATCCCCTGCACAACGCGCTCGCTGACGCGGGCCCAAGCGTGATCGAGCTGTGGGACCTTGCCGAGGCCGATGATCGGCAGGAGATCGAGGGCTGGCGCGCGCCGTTCGACGGCGTCGCCGTCACCAGTCCCGAGGTCAAACTCGCCCGCCGCATCCAGGCCGAGATCAAGCGGCTGGTCGAGAGCGGCACGCTGACGGGACATGAAGGCGAGCGGCGTCCACTGCGCTATGGCGACATGCTGATCTTGGTGCGCCGGCGCGGCAACGCGTTCGACGCGGTGATCCAGGCGCTGAAGCATGCCAACGTTCCGGTCGCCGGCGCCGACCGGCTCAAGCTGACCGAGCACATCGCGATCATCGATCTGATGAACCTTGCGGACGCGCTGCTGCTGCCGCAGGACGATCTCGCGCTTGCGGTGGCGCTGAAGAGCCCGTTGTTCGGTCTCGATGACGACGACCTGTTCCTGCTCGCCCATGACCGCAAGGGATCGCTGCGCCGCGCGCTCGGCGAGCATGCCGCTGGAAGCGAGAAATTCGCGACAGTGCTGCGACGCCTTGAGGCCTGCGAGATCCGTGCGCGCGAGGAGACGCCGTTTGCCTTCTATGCCTGGCTGCTCGGCGGTGACGGCGGTCGCGCGCGGATCCTGCGCCGGCTCGGCCATGAGGCCAATGACGCGCTCGACGAATTTTTGGAGCTGGCGCTGAACTGCGAGCGCAAGGCTCCGGCCTCGCTGCAGGGCTTTATGGCCTGGCTGCGCTCGGCGGACACCGAGGTGAAGCGCGACATGGAAATCACCCGCGACGAGGTGCGGGTGATGACAGTGCATGGCGCCAAGGGCCTGGAAGCTTCGGTCGTGTTCATGGTCGACACCACCTCATCGCCCGCGGATTCGCAACGGGTCCGGCTGATTCACGTCCCACGCGGCAATGGCGGCGAGGTCGTGGTCTGGGCCGGGCGCAAGGCGGACGATCCCAAGCCCGTCGCCGACGCCCGCAAGGCCATGATCGAGGAGACCGAGGACGAATATCGCCGCCTGCTCTATGTCGCAATGACGCGCGCGGCCGATCGTCTGATCGTCGGCGGCTGCCTGCCCGGCAACATGAGAACCGTCCGCAAGCTGAGCTGGTACGACCTGATCGACACCGGGCTCACCGGCTCCGGCCTGGACAAGCAGACGATAGAAACGCCGCTCGGCAAGGTGACCCGATTCGCGCGTCCAGAGGATGTCGTGGCGCTAGGCACGCCAGCGACTTCCATCGACCGAACGATCACGCTGCCGGACTGGCTGCGGACGCCGGCGCCGCGCGAGACCATCGACGACGATCCGGTGCGCCCCTCCGGCCAGTCGGCCGAAGAAGGCCGCGCGGTGCGGTCAGGCGAATCAGTCCAGTCGCGCGCACTGGCGCTGCAACGCGGCACGCTGGTGCACCGGTTGCTGCAGTCTCTGCCCGACATCACCGCCAAGCGCCGGCGCGAGGCCGCGCTTGGCTACATGACCCGCAATGCCGCGGACTGGATGGAAGCCGATCGTGCCGCGCTGGCCGACAAGGTGCTCGCCTTGATCGCCGAACCACGTTTCGCGCCGGTCTTTGCCGCCGGCAGCCGGGCGGAGGTCGCAATCGTCGGCCGGCTGGAGCGTCCGGGCCGATCCCCGGCGCTGGTGTCGGGGCAGATCGACCGACTGGTGGTGACGCCGGACGAGGTGCTGATCGTCGATTTCAAGACCAACCAGACCGCGCCGAAGAGCGCCGCAGAGGCGCCCGCCGCCTATGTCCGGCAGCTTGCGCTGTACCGGGCGGTGCTGTCGCGGCTTTACCCCCAAAAGCCGGTCAGAGCCGTCCTGCTCTGGACCGAGGCCCTTGAATATATGGAGATTTCAGCCCCCGCGCTGGACGCGGCGCTGGCATCCCTTCATGTCGGCGTGAGTGTCCTTGACCCGGCAAGGGGCCGTTCATAGGTTGACGCGATGATCACGGGCGCGATTCCAGGTCGCGCCGATTCGCTTTCAACCGAGTGAGGTACTCCAATGGCCGTTAGCAAGGTTTCCGACACCGATTTCGAAGCCGAAGTGCTCAAGGCGAACGGCCCCGTGGTCGTCGATTTCTGGGCCGAATGGTGCGGCCCCTGCCGCATGATCGCACCCGCGCTCGACGAGATCGCCGGCGCGATGGGCGACAAGGTCAAGATCGTGAAGCTCAACGTCGACGAGAGCCCGAAGACCGCGTCGAAGTACGGCGTGATGTCGATCCCGACCTTGATGATCTTCAAGGGCGGCGAGATGGCCTCCCGCCAGGTCGGCGCGGCGCCGAAGGCGAAGCTGCAGCAGTGGATCACCTCCGCGGTCTGATCCACGTCGCAGAAGATTTTTTCGAAACGGCCGGCTGATCGCCGGCCGTTTTATTTTGCCCGCAGCCCGGGTCTATTTCTCGCCGGCCTTACCCTCCGCGAGCTTGGCCAGGCTCGCGAGGACTTCGGGAAAATCTGATGCGACAACCGAACCAATTTCGGCCGCTTGCGAGCCTTTGGCGTCGACGGCGTAGACAATACGTGTGCGCCCTGGTCCGAGCGACTCGATGCGATGAGCGACCTTGATGACGAGATCGCCGACTTGCGTTTCGTCGACGAAGCACGCGTTCTCGCGAACTTCGATCAGTTGCGAGCGCAGCGCTTCCTCGCCGGGCGGCTTCATCGTGAACCAGGTGCCGGTCGCAAATGGCCCGTCAATGTCGATCCGCTCGATACCCGCATTCCAGTTTTTCCAGCCGGGGACATCGCGAAAGATGCTCCAGATCGTCTCCGCAGTTGCAGACGTCTCGATGGCATATTCGTTTCGCCAGACATGTCCGTCGCTCATGGCGCACTCCCTCCTTGAGATGTACGCATATAACAAGCGTACATATCAGGGAGTCAAACCGTAGGTTGGATGGAGCGAGGCGGAGCTACTTGATCCACCCCGTCGCCAGCGCGTTCGCGAGCTCCGGCTGATGGTTGCGGCGGGCGAGCGCGGCCATCGCTTCATGGTCGTAGGCGATCTGGCGGAACGTGACCTGCCAGGCAGTGTCAACGCGTTCGAGAATCGCATAGCGCGCGTGCGGCGTGCCGGCCTCGACCAGATGCGGGAACGGATGCACGTCGCGATAGCCTGGGCTGCCCACACTGCCGGGATTGACGATCAGGCGGCCGTCGCGAAGCCGCACCGCGCGGGCCAGATGGGTGTGGGCGCAGAGGATCAGCGACTGCGTCACGCCTTGCGCGAACTGCTCGATCCGGTCGAGCGGCGATAGCGCCACGGTGCCGTCGGGATGCACGGTGTCGAGCCAATAGACTTCGTCATCCTCGGGCGTCGCGTGGCAGAGGAAGACCTGATCCCGAAACACACGCGTCACCGGCTGCACCCGCAGCCAGTCGAGCTGCGCGGCATCAAGCTGCGCATGCGCGGGGCGGTCCCACGAGCCCATCTTCTCCGGGGGACGATCGAGTAGATAGCGGTCGTGATTGCCGAGCACATGCACGGCGTCGAGCGTCATCAGGATCTCGATGGTGCGCCGCGCGTCGAGCGGCCCGCTCAGCATATCGCCGAGATTGACGATGTCGGAGATTCCTTGCGCGCCGATATCGGCAAGCACCGCCTCCAGCGCCAGATAGTTTCCGTGGATGTCGGCAATCACGGCAAAGCGCATTGGCGTTCTCTCTTGCCCCGGACGCAGCGCAGCGCTTCTTCAGCGGTGCGCTGCTGAGCCGGGGCCCATATGGCGGCATTCTGGGTCCCGGCTCTGCGGAGCAGCGTTGCACGCTGCACCGCGTCCGGGACACGAGAGCTTATGCAGGAGGCGTGCCGTTGAGCCCTAGCACGTGGCCCGCGAGATAGAGCGAGCCGGTGATCAGGATCCGCGGCGGCACTTCGTAGGCGAGCCGCGACAAGGCGCGCAGTGCGGCCTCGATGCCGGGGGCGATCTCGACGCGCATGCCGAGGCTGCGGACCGCGTCCGCAAGACGATCGACCGGCATCGCGTTCTCGGTGTCCGGGATCGGCACCGCGATGATGTGACGGGTCAGGCCGGCGAAATTCGCCAGAAACGCCTTCGCGTCCTTGTTGGCCATCATCCCGGCGATGACGACCAGCGGCCGCGATACCCGTTCCTCGAGATCGCCGAGCGCAGCGGCCGCGACGCGGCCGCCTTCGGCATTATGTCCCCCGTCGAGCCAGATCTCCGAGCCCTGCGGACCCCAGGAGAGCAACTCGCCCGAGGTGAGACGCTGCATCCGCGCCGGCCATTCGGCACTGAGGATGCCGGCCTCGAATGCCGCCTGGTTGATCTTGAAGGCGCTGATCGCGCGCAGCGTCGCGATGGCAAGGCCGGCATTGTCGAACTGATGACGGCCGAACAGGCGCGGCGCCGCGAGATCCATCAGGCCGCGCTCGTCGGAATAGACCAGCCGCCCATGCTCGACATTGACGTGCCAGCTTTCGTTGGCGGCAAACAGCGGCGCGCGCATGCGCTTGGCCTGCGCCTCGATCACGGCCATCGCCTCGCCCGCCTGCTCGGCGCATGCCACTGGCACACCGCGCTTGATGATCGCGGCCTTCTCGCCGGCGATCGACGCCAGGGTGTCGCCGAGAAAATCCATGTGGTCCATGCTGACGGGCGTGATCACGCAGGCCGCGGGCGCATCGACTACATTGGTCGAATCGAGCCGGCCGCCAAGGCCGACTTCGAGCAGTACCGCGTCGGCAGGATTTTGCGCGAACAGATGGAAGGCGGCGGCAGTCTTGAGCTCGAACACCGTCGCAGGCTCGCCGGCATTGACGCGCTCGACCTCTTCCAGCGCCGCGCGCAACTCGTCGTCGCTGACCAGCACGCCACCGCCGACGCGACCGAGCCGGAAACATTCGTTGATGCGGACGAGATAGGGCGATGTGTAGGCGTGGACGCGCAGGCCGGCGGCCTCCAGCGTCGCGCGCAGATAGGCCACCGTCGAGCCCTTGCCGTTGGTGCCCGCGACGTGGATCACCGGCGGCAGCTTGCGCTCGGGATGACCGAGCCGCTCGAGCAGGCGTTGCATCCGCTCGAGCCCGAGATCGATGCGCTTCTGATGCAGGGCCGACAGCCGCCCGATCAATGCGTCGAGCGACGGCTTTGCGCTGTCAGAGGACACGTTCACGCGTGGGGCGCAGCCGGCGCCGTCTCAGCGGCCGATACGATTTGGGCCGGACTGACGACAGGCTGCACCGATTTCGACGCGCTCTCCTGCGCCGGCGCCCTGGTCAGCAGGCGGCAGAGCCGCGCCAAAGTCGGACGCAGTTCGTGGCGATGCACGACCATGTCAACCATGCCGTGCTCTTTCAGATATTCGGCGCGCTGAAAACCCTCAGGCAGCTTTTCGCGGATGGTCTGCTCGATCACGCGCGCGCCGGCAAATCCGATCAGCGCGCCGGGCTCGGCGATCTGCACGTCGCCGAGCATCGCATAGGATGCGGTGACGCCGCCGGTGGTCGGGTTGGTCAGCACGACGATATAGGGCTGTTTTGCTTCGCGCAGCATCTGCACGCCGACCGTGGTGCGCGGCATCTGCATCAGCGACAAGATGCCTTCCTGCATGCGCGCGCCGCCGGACGCGGCGAACACGATGAACGGCGACTTCTTTTCGACCGCGAGCTCGAGCCCGCGCACGAGGGCTTCACCGGCAGCCATGCCGAGCGAACCACCCATGAAATCGAAATCCTGCACAGCGATGACGACACCGGCGCCCTCGAGCTTGCCGTAGCCGACCTTGACCGCATCGTTCAGGTTGGTGCGCGCGCGCGCGTCCTTGACGCGGTCGACGTATTTCTTCTCGTCGCGGAATTTCAGCGGATCAGGCGTGACCTCGGGCAGGGCGACGTCGAACCAGGTCTCATTGTCGAAGATCGATTTCAGACGCGCCACCGCGCCCATGCGCATGTGGTAGTTCGAGCCGGGGATGACGAACTGGTTGGCCTCGACGTCCTTGTAGAACACGAGCTGTCCGGAATCCGGGCACTTGATCCACAGATTCTCCGGCGTCTCCCGCCGCAGCATGTTGCGAATCTTCGGCCGGACCACATTGGTAAGCCAGTTCATGGTTTGCTCCGATGTGCGAACCCGCAGGGGATCGCCTGAAGGACTATATGGCGGCCGGGCCTTTGCCCGGCAAGCCGCCGTGTCGCCCGCTCCAGAAGCGGAATTGTGGCCTATTCGGCCGCTTGTTTCGCGCCCTTGACGCCCTGGGCCAGGGCCGCCGTCAACTCGGCTACGGCGTTAACGGTTTTGGCGGTTGCGCGCCCCTCGGCATCGAGACTGTTCTTGAGCGCGTCGACCAGCGCGGTGCCGACCACGGCACCGTTGGCATGCGAAGCAATGGCCTGGGCATTTTCCGGGGTGCGGATGCCGAAGCCGACGCAAACCGGCAGCTTGGTGTGGCGCTTGATGCGGGCGACCGCCCCGCTCACAGCCGTGGCGTCCGCCGCAGCCGCACCGGTGATGCCGGTGATGGCGACGTAGTAGACAAAGCCCGAGGTGTTCGCGAGCACAGCCGGCAGGCGCTTGTCGTCGGTCGTCGGCGTCGCCAGGCGAATGAAGTTGAGGCCGGCCTTCATCGCGGGCAGGCAGAGCTCGTCGTCTTCTTCCGGCGGCAGGTCGACGATGATCAGGCCATCGATACCGGCGCTCTTGGCATCGACAAGGAACTTGTCGACGCCGTAGATGTAGATCGGATTGTAGTAGCCCATCAGCACGATCGGCGTCGAATTGTCGTCCTTGCGGAAGTCGCGCACGAGATTGAGCGTCTTCTTCAGCGTCATGCCGACCTTGAGCGCGCGCAAGCCCGCGGCCTGGATCGACGGGCCGTCGGCCATCGGATCGGTGAAGGGCATGCCGAGCTCGATCACGTCGGCGCCCGACTTCGGCAGCGCCTTGATGATCTCGAGCGACGTCGCCGGATCGGGATCGCCGGCCATCACGAAGGTGACGAAGGCCGAGCGGCCGGCTTTTTTCAGCTCGGCGAAACGGGTGTCGATACGGGTGGTCACTTGGTCTTGCCCTTCAGGATGTCGCCGACCTGCGGGACGTCCTTGTCGCCGCGGCCGGAGAGATTGACGACCATCAGGTGATCTCTCGGCCGCTTCGGCGCGAGCTCCATCACCTTGGCGATGGCGTGCGCGGGCTCGAGTGCGGGAATGATACCTTCGAGCTTCGAGAGCAGCTGGAACGCGGCGAGCGCCTCGTCATCGGTCGCGGAGAGATAATTGACGCGGCCGACCTCGTGCAGCCAGGAATGCTCGGGTCCGATGCCGGGATAGTCGAGGCCGGCCGAGATCGAATGCGCGTCCTGGATCTGGCCGTCGGCATCCATCAAGAGGTAAGTGCGGTTGCCGTGGAGCACGCCGGGACGGCCGCCCGCGATCGAGGCCGCATGCAACTGCGTGAGCCCGTGGCCAGCGGCTTCGACACCAAAGATTTCGACGGAGGGGTCGTCGAGGAAGGGATGGAACAGGCCCATCGCGTTCGAGCCGCCGCCAATACAGGCGACCAGCGAATCCGGCAGGCGTCCCTCGACCTCCTGCATCTGGGTCCTGGTTTCGTTGCCGATGATCGACTGGAAGTCGCGCACCAGCGTCGGATAGGGATGCGGGCCCGCTACCGTGCCGATGCAGTAGAAGGTGTCGTGCACGTTGGTGACCCAATCGCGCAGCGCCTCGTTCATTGCGTCTTTCAGCGTGCGCGTGCCTGATTGCACGGGCATCACCTTGGCGCCAAGCATCTCCATGCGGATCACGTTGGGCTGCTGCCGCTCGACGTCAACGGCGCCCATATAGACCACGCATTCGAGGCCGAAGCGCGCGCACAGCGTCGCGGTGGCGACACCGTGCTGGCCGGCGCCGGTCTCGGCGATGATGCGCCTCTTGCCCATGCGCCGCGCCAGCATGATCTGGCCGAGCACATTGTTCACCTTGTGCGAACCGGTGTGGTTGAGCTCTTCGCGCTTCAGATAGATCTTGGCGCCGCCGAGATGCTCGGTGAGACGCTCGGCGAAATAGAGCGGCGAAGGCCGGCCGACATAGTTCTTGAGATAGCCGTTCATCTCGGCCTGGAAGGCTGGATCGGCCTTGGCCGCGGTGTAAGCCTTCTCCAGATCGAGGATCAGCGGCATCAAGGTTTCGGCGACGAAGCGTCCGCCGAAAATGCCGAAATGGCCGCGTTCGTCGGGGCCGCTGCGATAGGAATTTGGTTTGGCGATGTTCATCGAACGCTCAACTCTTGAGTGGCGCGCGCGGCGCGAATGAAGGCCTTGATCAACTCGGGATCCTTGACGCCGGGAGCGCTCTCGACGCCCGAGGACACGTCGGCGCCACCGGCACCGGTGACGCGGAGGGCTTCGGCGACATTGTCGGCGTGAAGCCCGCCGGAGACCATGTAGGGCAGTTTGAGATCGAGATTTTCCAGCAGGTGCCAGTCGAACGGCGCCCCCAGGCCGCCGGGCCGGGTCGCATCCTTCGGCGCGTGCGCGTCGAACAGGATGCGGTCGGCGACCGCGGCGTAGCCGGGCAGCACGGCGAGATCGGCTGATGTCGCGACCGGCACCGCCTTCATCACGGGGCGGCCGAACTTCGACTTGATGTCGCGCAGCCGCGCCACGCTCTCCTTGCCGTGGAGCTGGAAAATGTCGGGCGACAGCGCGTCCATGATGTTGCCGAGCGTGGCGTCATCGGCATTGACCGTGAGCGCGACCTTGAGCGCGCGCCGCTTCACCTGGCGGCCGAGATCGCGCCCCGCCTCCAGCGACACATGCCGCGGCGACGGCGGAAAGAACACGAACCCCACCATGTCGGCGCCCGCGTCGATCGCTACTTCGAGCGTCTCGCGCGTGGACAGGCCGCAGATTTTGACGAGCAGGGACATGGTCTCAAAGCAGGTGGAGGCCGCAAGCTGCGGCCGGGAAACGGGTTTTCCGGTCGGGCCGCTTCTACAACGTCGCGCGCTGCTTGTCTCGCCCGATGGCCCCGTAAAGGCCCACCCCGGAGGGTACCGGGAGGCGTTGGGCCTCGGGCTTTGCCGGGGCCGTCTGGGCCCGCAGATCAGCCAGTTCGACACGGGCGGCCATCGCATCCGCCTCATGCCGGCGCGCGGCGCGCCGCCAGTGCCGCTGGCCGAACCAGACGGCGCAACCGCCGGCGATGACGCCCAAGGCGGCCACCAGGATCAGCAGCAGAAACAGCGGCAGCGTGACCGACAGGGCCGGATCAGCTGCCATGAAAGGATCGAAGGAGACAGTGACAAAATGCCGGTTGGCGACGGCAAAGGTCACCAGGATCAGGCCCAGCGGAATCACGATCAGCGCGGTCAGGAACTTTCGCATCGCGAGCGCTCGTCTTGAATCAAGCTTGCTGCCGCATCATGCGGCCGTTCGGTAAAGCCCGGACGACAGACTTAATCCGGGGCGCCCGGATCCGGATGATCGCGGTTCAGCCGCTCGCGCATTTCCTTGCCGGTCTTGAAGAACGGAACGCTCTTCTGATCGACGGGGACATGGGCGCCGGTGCGCGGATTGCGGCCGGCGCGCGCGGGGCGGTGCTTCACCGAAAAAGCACCGAAGCCACGCAGCTCAACGCGGTCGCCGCGCGCGAGTGCCGCTACGATCTCCTCGAGAATCGCGTTCACAATGTTCTCGACATCCCGCTGGTACAGATGCGGGTTGTGCTCGGCGATACGCTGAACAAGTTCGGATTTGATCATCGAGAGATAGGACCCGGAAGCGTGCGGATGACCATTTCCGTGAAAATACCGTGATCTGTCAAGACGCTAAATGAAGGTTGAGCGTCGTGAAAATGCGTGACAAATGCCGAAAAAGCGGGCTGCGCAGCTACCCGTCAGACGGGAAAAAGGTTCGAAACTCGCGTTGTTCCGCTTATTCCCGGTCAATTCGACCCAGCCGGCTGCCACAGGGCCAGCATTCCATCCATCCCGACGCGATCGACCGCCTGCACGACTCCGGTTTGCGCGATTTGATGCGCAATCGAGCCGAATCCCAGCGCTTCCAGCGTCACGGCAGCAGCCGTCTTGAGGAACGGCAGGTCACCAAAGCGCGGCTCGAGCTTGTAATCGCGCACGCTCAGACCCTTCTTGACGCCCTTCTGCTCCTCGAGCCAGCTCACGGCGGTTTTCTCGTCGCCGAGCTGATCGATCAGCTTGAGATCGATCGCCTGGCGGCCGGTAAAGACGCGGCCATCGACGACTTTTTCGAGCTGCGTGTCATCCAAGCCACGGCGCTGCTTCACCAGATCCTTGAACCAGGCATAGGAATCCTTGACCAGCGCATCCAGCGCGGCCCGGGCCTCGGGGCTGGTCGGCTCAAAACCGTTGGGCGCGGCCTTCAGCGGCGTGGACTTCACTTCCTCGACCTTGACGCCGATAGTCTTCAAGAGTTCCGAGACGTTGGGAAACTGGAACAGCACGCCGATCGAGCCGACCAGCGAGCTCTGCTGGGCGATGATGTGGTCGCTCGCAATCGCGGTGATGTAGCCGCCGGATGCGGCAAGTCCCTCGACCACGACGACCAGCGGCTTCTTCGCCTTCAGGCGCGTCAGGGAATCGTAGAGCTGCTCGGAGCCGGCGGTGGTGCCGCCCGGCGAATTGACGTGAACGATCACGGCGGCGGCCTGCGAATTCTCCAGCCGCTCCAGCGCCCGCGTGCGGTCGGAATCGCTGCGGATCAGGCCATCGATCTGCACGCGCGCGATTGAGCCTGCGGTAGCGAAGCTGCCGCCCGCGCCGGGTGTCGCGATCAGTGCGAAGCCCGCGATCGCAGCGATCGCGATCAGCGCGGCCATCACGCGCCAGAACGTCAGCTTGCGGCGGATCCTGCGGCGATCGACGATGATGTCCGAATCGAGCGACATCGGAATATCTCCAAATGAAAGGCCGCTGGCGTTGTGCCGTCACAACCTGACCAATGGCTTGTCTGGATACATCAATTGCGGCGCAATTTGAAGAAAACAAGGCCCCGCGCAGCCTGGATGGGGCAACAACAAAAAAGCCCCGGCTCGCGCCGGGGCTTTGATGTCAGCAAAACCTGCGTTTCGCCTACTTGCTGTCGCGGTTCTTGAGCGCGGTGCCCAGGATGTCGCCGAGCGTCGCACCCGAATCCGAGGAGCCGTACTGCGCGATGGCTTCCTTCTCTTCGGCAACTTCGAGCGCCTTGATCGACACCTGGACCTTGCGGGCCTTCTTGTCGAACTGGATCACGCGGGCATCGACCTTCTCGCCGACGGCGAAGCGTTCGGCGCGCTGGTCGTTACGGTCACGCGCGAGCTCCGAGCGCTTGACGAAGGTGGTGAAGTCGGTACCGGCGATCTTCACCTCGATGCCGCTTTCCTTCACTTCGAGCACTTCGCAGGTCACGACCGCGCCCTTCTTGACATCGCCCGGCTCGGCGAAGGGGTCGCCTTCGAGCTGCTTGATGCCGAGCGAGATACGCTCCTTCTCGACGTCCACATCGAGCACCACGGCTTTCACCACGTCGCCCTTCTTGTAGTTGTCGATCACCTGCTCGCCCGGAAGCTTCCAGTCGAGGTCGGAGAGGTGGACCATGCCGTCGACATCGCCCTCGAGGCCCAGGAACAGACCGAACTCGGTCTTGTTCTTGACTTCGCCCTCGACCACCGAACCGGTCGGATGACCTTCGACGAAGACCTCCCACGGGTTGCGCATGGTCTGCTTGAGGCCGAGCGAGATGCGGCGCTTGACGGAATCGACTTCCAGCACCTGCACATCGACTTCCTGCGAGGTCGACACGATCTTGCCGGGGTGCATGTTCTTCTTGGTCCACGACATCTCGGAGACGTGGATCAGGCCTTCGATGCCCGGCTCGAGCTCGACGAACGCACCGTAGTCGGTGATGTTGGTGACACGGCCGGTGAAGCGGGCACCCAGCGGGTACTTGGCTTCGATGCCCTGCCACGGATCGTCCAGCAGCTGCTTCATGCCCAGCGAGATGCGGTGCGTCTCGTGGTTGATCTTGATGATCTTGACCTTCACGGTCTGGCCGATCGAGAGCACCTCGGTCGGGTGGTTGACGCGGCGCCATGCGATGTCGGTGACGTGCAGCAGGCCGTCGATGCCGCCGAGGTCAACAAACGCACCGTAGTCGGTGATGTTCTTGACCACGCCGTCGATGACCTGGCCCTCTTCGAGGTTCTGCACCAGCTCCTGACGCTGCTCGGCGCGGGTCTCTTCGAGAACCGTGCGGCGGGAGACGACGATGTTGCCGCGGCGGCGGTCCATCTTGAGGATCTGGAACGGCTGCGCGTTGTTCATCAGCGGCGCAACGTCGCGGATCGGACGGATGTCGACCTGCGAGCGCGGCAGGAAGGCCACGGCACCGTCGAGGTCGACGGTGAAGCCGCCCTTGACCTGGTTGAAGATGACGCCGGTGACCTTCTCGTTGTTCTGGAACGCCTTCTCCAGCTTGCCCCAGCTCTCCTCGCGGCGCGCCTTGTCGCGCGACAGCACGGCTTCGCCGAGGGCGTTTTCGATGCGATCGAGGAACACTTCCACCTCGTCGCCAACCTTGATCTCGCTCTCACGGCCGGGGCCGGAAAATTCGCGCAGCGCAACGCGGCCTTCGGTCTTCAGGCCGACGTCGATGACGGCCATGTCCTTTTCAATTGCAACCACCTTGCCCTTGACGACCGAGCTCTCCTGCAGGTTGCCACCTGCGAAAGACTCGTCGAGCATCGCGGCGAAATCGTCGCGCGAGGGGCTATAGGTATCAGCGGAAGTCAAAGCCATTTGTTCTCCAGTTGCGGAAGTCTTGCCGGCCGTTGGGTTTTTGGGCGTATCGGACGTGCAGTGTCGGAAGGTCCACAAAACCTTCGAGCGACCGCTCGTTGCTCGGGTCTGCGACCGGAACAGCGGAAGCGGGCCGGCTGAGGCCCGCACGTTCGATACGTGGAAATCTTTGTCCGGAGCCTGGATCGCGTCGGCCCCCAACAGGGACCGAGAGTATCGACCTCAAAGAGCGGGAGCGGGCACTTCCTCCAATGACGGCTGCGGTTTAACCCCGCGACCGGCCCGCTCGGACAGCCTCGATAATGTCGATGGCGGCCCGGACGCCGCCTTCTATATCCAGTTGGGAGTTATCTAGCAAGTAAGCATCCGCGGCCGGTTTCAAAGGCGCAATCGGCCTGTTCTTGTCCCGTTCGTCGCGCTGGATGATGTCGGCCAGCACCGCCGCCTCGTCGGCCTCCTCGCCCCGCGCCCTCGCCTCCATGGTGCGGCGGCGGGCGCGGACTTTTGGGTCAGCCACGACGAAAATCTTCACGTCGGCATCGGGGCAGATCACGGTTCCAATGTCCCGGCCGTCCAGCACCGCGCCGGGCGGACCGGCGGCGAATTGCCGCTGGAAATTGAGCAGGACCTCGCGAACTCTGGGGATCGCCGAGACGATGGAGGCGCCCTCGCCGGCCATCTGGGTCTTGAGGGCGGGATTGCCGAACTTTTCGGGATCGAGCTCCAGCGCGGCCTGCACCGCGGCCGCCTCATCCCGGAGGTCATGGCCGGACTGCATCAGGGCGTAGGCGACCGCGCGATAGATCACGCCGGTATCGAGATGACGATAGCCGTAGTGATGGGCGAGGCGCTTGCCGAGCGTGCCCTTGCCCGAGGCTGCGGGTCCGTCGATCGCGATGATCATGAAAACTCGGCCCCCAGCGACCGCATCATCGGAATGAAGTCCGGGAAACTGGTGGCGATGAAGGCGATGTCGTCGACCGTCACCGGCTGATCGGACGCGCAGCCCATCACCAGCGCGGACATCGCGATGCGGTGGTCCATATGCGTGGCGACGGTGCCGCCGCCGGGGACGTGGCCGCGGCCCTCGACGATCAGATCGTCGCCGGAAACAGTAACCTTCACGCCATTGACGCGGAGCATGGCTGCGGTGGCCTCGAGCCGGTCGGATTCCTTGACGCGCAGCTCCTGCAGGCCGCGCATGATGGTCGTGCCTTCGGCGAACGAAGCCGCAACCGCCAGCACGAGATATTCGTCGATCATCGAGGGTGCGCGTTCCGGCGGCACCTCGACGCCGCGCAGTTTCGACGCGCGGACGCGCAGCTGCGCCATCGGCTCGCCGGCGTCGCCGCGCACTTCGTTTTCCTCGATGGACGCGCCCATTTCGCGCAGCGTCGTGAAAAGACCGGTGCGCAGCGGATTGGTCATCACGTCGGAAAGAACGACATCGGAGCCTTCAACGATCAGCGCCGCGACGACCGGAAATGCCGCTGAGGACGGATCAGCGGGCACGATGACGGTCGCGCCATGCAGCTCGGGCTGGCCGACCAGCGTGATGCGGCGGCCGTGAGCCCCCTCGGCGACCGAGGTGATATCCGCGCCAAAATGCTTCAGCATCAGCTCGGTGTGGTCGCGGCTGGCCTCGTTCTCGATCACGGTCGTGGTGCCCGGCGCAGACAGGCCCGCCAGCAGCACCGCCGACTTGATCTGGGCCGAGGCAACCGGCGTCTTGTAGGTGATCGGCAGCGGATCGCGCGCGCCCTGAACGGTCAGCGGCAGGCGGCCGCCTTCGCCTCCGGAAACAACCCTGGCGCCCATCTTTTCAAGCGGATCGAGGATCCGGCGCATCGGGCGGCTGCGCAGCGAGGCATCGCCGTCGAACACCGCCGCAATCGGGCAGCCGGCGACCGCGCCCATGACCAGCCGGCAACCGGTGCCGGAGTTGCCGAAATCCAGCGCCGCCTTCGGCTCGGCGAAGCCTCCGACGCCCACGCCTTTTACCTTCCAGGCAAAATCGCCGGTGCGCTCAACCTTGGCGCCGAGGGCCTGCATGGATTTGGCGGTGTTAAGGACGTCCTCGCCCTCCAGGAGACCCGAAATCCGGGTCTCGCCGACGGCGAGCGCGCCCAGGATCAGGGCACGGTGGGAAATCGACTTGTCCCCGGGCACCCGTACTTTCCCGGTCAGGGGGCCGCTTGCGCGCGACTGCAGCGGCGTGGGCTTGTCGGAATGGGTCAAGATTGTGTCCTCGGATGCGCCTGAGAGGCTGGGGCAGGTACCACATGGTCTCCCCGCCGTCACCGGCATGTCTTTCTCTCGTAATGCGCTATTGACAGCGGGCCGCCAACTAGCCAAGTGAAACACCGCTTTTCAGACATCCCAGGATTCCTCTGCCGTGGCCAAGTCCGAACTCGGAACCAAACGTATTTGCCCCACGACGGGCAAGAAATTCTATGACCTCAACAAGAACCCGGTGATCTCGCCCTATACCGGCGAAGTTGTGCCGATCGCGCCCGTGGCGCCGGCGCGTGTACCGCGCGGCGCCGAAGCCCGCCACGCTGCAGCCGCCGCCGACACCCCGCCGGAGCCGGCGGAGGTCGAGGAGGTCTCGCTGGAGGAGGCCGATGCCGAGGAGAACACCGGCAAGGTCAAGGCTGTCGTCCCCGAATCCGAGGACGATATCGAGGTCGACGAGACCCTCGACGATGACGATGACGATGATTCGACCTTCATTGCCGACGAGGAAGAAGGCGATGAGGACGTGACCGACATCATTGGTGATGTCGGAGGTGATGAAGAGACTTGAGATCAGCCCTGATCTGTGAAAAAGGGTGCACCGCGCGAGTCACCAGGCTCGCCGGTCGGGAGTGATCCGATAGGATCGTCCCAGGACTTAAGGGGCCATAGCTCAGCTGGGAGAGCGCTTGCATGGCATGCAAGAGGTCGGCGGTTCGATCCCGCCTGGCTCCACCACGCTTCGCCCTTCGGGCTACGCGTGGCGCAGCCGCGCATAGCCCGAAGGACGAAGCGTGGTGTCCGGCGTAGCCCGTAGGGCGAAGACGGACCGGTGACGATCCTGATCAAACTATCGACGACATAGGCAGAAGCCGCCAATATAGTGCGGCCCTTCAGGCTACGCGTGGCGCAGCCGCGCGTAGCCCGAAGGACGAAGCGTGGTGTCCGGCGAAGCCCGCACGGACTGCCTCACGTTCTATCCCATCCTCTGCTCCGCTATCCGACTGCCCAGACGCGAGGCGTCAATGTGGTACGTCTACATTCTCCGCAGCATCGAATTCCCCGACCAGGAATACATTGGCGCCACGGAAGATCTGAAGCGACGGGTGCCTGAGCACAATGCCGGCAAATCCGCTCACACAGCCAAGTTCAAGCCATGGAAGTTGGTTTGGTACTGCGCTTTTCCCGACAAGATGAAGGCCCTTGCATTCGAGAAATATCTCAAATCACACTCAGGCCGCGCCTTCTCGAAAAAGCGGCTCCGCTAGCCTACTCCCCAATCACCGCATTCAACCGATCCCGCAGCGCGACGATCTCGTCCTTTATCGCGACCAGCTCCGACACCGAGCAATCCGACGCGGCCAGGATCGACTGCGGGACGCTGCGCGCCTTGTCCTTCAGCGCGTGCCCCTGCGGGGTCAGCGCGATCAGGACCTGACGCTCATCCTCGCTGGAGCGCGTGCGCTTGACGAGGTGCGCGGCTTCGAGCCGCTTGAGCAGCGGCGTCAGCGTGCCCGAATCGAGAAACAGCTTTTCGCCGATATCCTTGAGCGGCACGTCGTCGCGCTCCCACAGCACCAGCATCACCAGATATTGCGGATAGGTCAGGCCGAGCCGGTCGAGCAGCGGCTTGTAGACGCGGTTGAAGGCGTGCGCGGCCGAATAGACGGCGAAGCAGATCTGGTTGTCGAGGCGTTGCGGATCCAGGGTCGATAATTTCCGGGCCATAGGGAATCTCATGAGATTGACCCGCATTGTGGGACCGGGCGGGCCGACATTCAATTGCGAACAATTAAATGTGAGGCATGCAGATTTCAATTGCGCGCAATATAATTGTTTGCGATACAGATTGTACCCCAACCCGAAGACCCCGAGGAGACGAAAATGTCCGTGAACGTCCTTTACAAGACCAGCGCAAAAGCCACCGGCGGCCGTGACGGCCATGCGGCGACCCTCGACGGCGCACTCGACGTCAAGCTCACCACGCCGAAGGAGCTCGGCGGCGGCGGCGGCGCCGGCAACAATCCCGAGCAGCTGTTTGCGGCCGGCTATGCCGCCTGCTTCATCGGCGCGATGAAGTTCGTGTCCTCGCAGGGCGGCCCGAAGGTCCCTGCCGACGCCTCCGTAACCTCGACCGTCGGCATCGGCCCGCGCTCGGCCGGCGGCTTCGGCCTCGACATCGATCTGGCGGTCTCGCTGCCGGGGCTGTCCCGCGCCGACGCCGAGGCGCTGGTCGAGAAGGCGCACCAGGTGTGCCCGTATTCCAACGCGACGCGCGGCAATGTCGACGTTCGCCTGACGGTCGTCTGATCTGACGGTGGATTGGCTGGCCCGGGATCCCTCTCGGGCCGGCCGCTTCCGCTCGATTTGCCATGCTGCGGGATTGCCGCCGGCGCTGCATGACCCTCTACGCGACAAGCCATTGCTGGCTTGGACGAACCTCGCTAGGCCTGTGGTCAAATATCGACACAGGGGAAGCGAAGGAAATGACTGAAGCCGCAACCGGCGCAATGAGCGGACTGCGCGTCATCGATCTCACGCGCGTGCTCGGCGGTCCCTACTGCACCCAGATTCTCGCCGACCATGGCGCCGACGTCATCAAGGTCGAGCCGCCGGCAGGCGACGAGGTGCGCGACTGGGGTCCTCCCTTCCACGAGGACGACGCGGCCTATTTCGTCGGCATCAACCGCAACAAGCGCTCGATCGGCCTCGACCTCGCTTCCGAGGGCGGCCGCGTCGTGCTGCTCAAGATGCTGGAGACGGCCGACGTCCTGATCGAGAATTTCAAGCCGGGCACGCTGGAGAAATGGGGCATCGGCAACGATGTGCTCAGCCAGAAATATCCGCGCCTGGTGCATTGCCGGATCTGCGGCTTCGGCGCCGACGGCCCGCGCGGCGGCAATCCCGGTTATGACGCGATTATCCAGGCGATGACCGGCATGATCGCGGCGACCGGCTCGCCCGAGAGCGGGCCGATGCGGATCGGCGTGCCGCTGGTCGACATCACCACCGGTCTTTACGCAGCGATCGGCATCCTGATGGCGCTGTCCGAGCGGCAACGTTCGGGCAAAGGCCAGTTCCTGGAGACGACGCTGTACGAAACCGGCCTCGCCATCATGCATCCGCACACCGCGAATTATTTCATGCATGGCAAGCCGCCGGGCCTCACCGGAAACGAGCATCCCAACCTCGTGCCCTACGCGATCTTCCCGACCAAGACCGACAACATCTTCATCGGCGTCGGCAATGACGGCACCTTCCGCAAGCTCGCCAACGAGATCGGCAAGCCCGAGCTCGGCACCGATCCGCGCTTTGCCCGCAACAAGGACCGCATCGCCAATCGCGACGCGCTGCGCGCCGAGCTTGCCGCGGTGTTCAGCCAGCACGAGGCCGAGCCGTTGTGCAATCGCCTGTTGGCTGCGGGCCTGCCCGCGGGCCCGGTGCAGAAGATCGACCAGGCATTGACCAACCCGCACACGATCGCGCGCGGCGATGTCATCGAGAAGGACTGGTACAAGGGCGTGGCCTCGCCGATCCGGCTCGATCGCAGCAAGCCGAGCCTGCGCCGCCTGCCGCCGAAGTTCAGCCAACACTCCCAGGAGGTGTTGGGTGAATTCGGCTACTCAAAGGCGGAGATCGACGCGATGGTCGCCAACGGCGTGGTCTGTGGGACCGAGCGCAAGCGCTAGGACCCTGCCGCCTCACCCAAGCAAATGCCGCACTGCGGCGCGGGCACGCATGTGCACCGCGAACGGAGGAGGCTGCCCGAGCGCGCGTTCGCCCATTTGACGACTTCCCTTTTGGCAGCGCTTGCTGCCTTCGCTTCGGCCGCTTACACAGTCATGTGAACGTCATATGGCGCTGCTAGCGCAAGCGATCTTTTTGACGGCCAAGGGACGGCCAAGGGAGGTTTACTTGATGGCTCTTCGACATTTTGGGGCGGCTGCCGCTTTTGCGGTCACGGTTGGCATGACGGCTTCGCCGGCGCTGGCTGCGACTGAAATCCAGTGGTGGCACGCGATGACCGGCGCCAACAACGACGTCATCGTCAAGCTCGCCAACGACTTCAATGCGTCGCAGAGCGACTACAAGGTCATCCCGACCTACAAGGGCAACTATGCCGACACGATGAACGCTGGCATCGCGGCCTTCCGCGCCGGCAACGCCCCGCACATCATGCAGGTGTTCGAAGTCGGCACCGCGACCATGATGGCCGCGACCGGCGCCGTGAAGCCCGTCTACAAGCTGATGGCCGAGGCCGGCGAGAAATTCGATCCCAAGATCTACCTTCCCGCGATCACCGGCTACTATTCGACCTCGAAGGGCGAGATGCTGTCCTTCCCCTTCAACTCGTCGTCGACCGTGATGTGGGTGAACCTCGACGAGCTGAAGAAGGCAAATGTCGAGATCCCCAAGACCTGGCCTGAGACCTTCGAAGCTGCCAAGAAGCTCCACGCCAACGGCCACGCCACCTGCGGCTTCTCCGGCTCGTGGATCACCTGGGTCAATCTCGAGCAGCTCTCCGCCTGGCACAACGTGCCGCTCGCCAGCAAGGCCAACGGCCTCGACGGCTTCGACACCGTGCTGGAGTTCAACGGCCCGCTGCAGGTCAAGCATCTCGAAAACCTGGTCGAGCTCCAGAAGGACAAGACCTACGACTACGCCGGCCGCACCAACACCGGCGAAGGCCGCTTCACCTCGGGCGAATGCCCGATCTACCTGACCTCGTCGGCCTTCTTCGGCAACGTCAAGGCGCAGGCCAAGTTCAACTTCACCGCCGTGCCGATGCCCTATTATCCGGATGCCAAAGGCGCGCCGCAGAACTCGATCATCGGCGGCGCCTCGCTCTGGGTGATGGGCGGCAAGTCGGCCGACGACTACAAGGGCGTTGCAAAATTCCTGACCTTCCTCTCTGACACCGATCGTCAGGTCTACATCCACAAGGCCTCGGGCTATCTGCCGATCACCAAGGCCGCCTATGACAAGGCCAAGGCCGAGGGCTTCTACAAGGATCAGCCCTATCTCGAGACCCCGCTGCTCGAGCTGACCAACAAGGAGCCGACCGAGAACTCCCGCGGTCTGCGCCTCGGCAACATGGTTCAGCTGCGTGATGTCTGGTCGGAAGAAATCGAGCAGGCGCTGGCCGGCAAGAAGACAGCCAAGCAGGCGCTGGATGCGGCTGTCGAGCGCGGCAACACGATGCTGCGCCAGTTCGAAAAGACCGCCGTAAAGTAAGGCGAAGGCGCCGGCAGGCCGCACGATGAGCGGCCTGCCGGCGTCACCCCCATCATGCAAAAGCAAGCCATTTTCCAATCAAAGCTGTTGCCCTACGCGCTGGTTGCCCCGCAACTCGCGATCGTCCTGATTTTCTTCTATTGGCCGGCCTTGCAGGCGGTGATCCAGTCCTTCCTGCTGCAGGACGCCTTCGGTCTTTCGTCGAACTTCGTCTGGTTCGACAACTACATTGAGCTGTTCAGGGACCCCGCTTATTTCGAAGCGATCGTCCGGACCTTCTTCTTCTCGTTCGCGATCGCGGTGTCGTCGCTGTCCTTCGCGCTGCTGCTCGCCGTGATGGCCGACAAGCCGCTGCGCGGCTCGATGCTCTACCGCACGCTGCTGATCTGGCCCTATGCCGTGGCGCCGCCCGTCGTCGGCGTGCTCTGGATCTTCATGCTGCATCCCTCGCTCGGCGTGCTCGCGCGTTACCTGCGCGCCGCCGGCATCGACTGGAATCCGCTGCTCGACGGCAACCAGGCCGCTGCGCTGATCATCCTCGCGGCCGCCTGGAAGCAGATCTCCTATAACTTCCTGTTCTTCCTCGCCGGCCTGCAAGCCATTCCGAAAAGCGTGTTCGAGGCCGCCGCGATCGACGGCGCGCGCCCGATGCGGCGGTTCTGGACCGTGACCTTCCCGCTGCTGTCGCCGACCATCTTCTTCCTGCTGGTCGTCAATATCGTCTACGCCTTCTTCGACACGTTCGGCATCATCGACACCATGACGCGCGGCGGTCCGGGAACGTCGACGGTGACGCTGGTCTACAAGGTCTATTCCGACGGCCTGCTCGGCGGCAATCTCGGCAGCTCCGCGGCGCAATCGGTGATCCTGATGGTCATGGTCATCGTGCTCACGGGAATCCAGTTCCGCTTCGTCGAACGCAAGGTGACCTACTGATGGTCGAAGACGAAGGCTTTCGGCGCTACGTCGCCCACTTCATTCTCTGGATCGGGATCGCGATCGTCGCGTTCCCCGTCTACATCGCGATCGTCGCCTCGACCCAGGACAACGCGCTGATCGCGAACGGACAGATGTCGCTGCTGCCGGGCGGGCATCTCTTCGAAGTCTACTACCAGACCATTTTCGTGGGCACGAGCGGCTCGACCCGCGAGCCGGTCTACAACATGATGCTGAACTCGCTGGTGATGGCGCTGTTGATCGCAGTCGGCAAGATCGCGATCTCGATCATCTCGGCCTATGGGATCGTCTATTTCCGCTTTCCGTTCCGGATGCCGATCTTCTGGATCATCTTCATCACGCTGATGCTGCCGGTCGAGGTGCGCATCTATCCGACCTACAAGATCGTCGCCGATTTGCACATGCTCGACAGCTATGCCGGCCTCGCGCTGCCGCTGATCGCATCCGCCACCGCGACGCTGTTGTTCCGGCAATTCTTCATGACCGTGCCGGATGAATTGCTGGAAGCCTCGCGCATCGACGGCGCCGGTCCGTTGCGCTTCTTCTGGGATACGCTGCTGCCGCTGTCGCGCACCAACATGGCGGCGCTGTTCGTGATCCTCTTCATCCTCGGCTGGAATCAATATCTCTGGCCGCTCTTGATCACCACGCGCGACGACATGCAGACCATCCAGGTCGGCATCCGCAAGATGATCACCACCACCGACGCGCTGACCGAATGGCCGGTCGTGATGGCGACCGCCGTGCTGGCCATGCTGCCCCCCGTGTTCGTCGTCGTCGCCATGCAGAAATTGTTCGTGCGCGGTCTGGTCGAGACGGAGAAGTAGAGAGTTATGGCCAACGTCACGCTGCGCAACGTCCGCAAGACTTATACCGGCGGCTTCGAGGCCATCAAAGGCGTCAACGTCGATGTCGGCGACGGCCAGTTCTGCGTACTGGTTGGCCCCTCCGGCTGCGGCAAGTCGACGCTGCTCCGTATGGTCGCGGGGCTGGAGACCGTCACCGGCGGCGAGATCGACATCGGCGGCCGAATCGTCAACCAGGTCGAGCCCGCCGATCGCGACATCGCGATGGTGTTCCAGAATTACGCGCTCTATCCGCATATGAGCGTCTTCAACAACATGGCATACGGCCTGCGCAATCGCGGCATGAAGGAAGCCGAGGTCAAGACCCGCGTCGAGGAAGCCGCGCGCGTGCTCGAGCTCGCGCCCATGCTGGAGCGCAAGCCGCGCCAGCTCTCCGGCGGCCAGCGCCAGCGCGTCGCCATGGGACGCGCCATCGTGCGCCAGCCAAAAGTGTTCCTGTTCGACGAGCCGCTCTCCAACCTCGACGCCAAGCTGCGCATCGCGATGCGCGTCGAGATCCGCAAATTGCAGCGTCGACTCAACACGACGTCGATCTACGTCACCCACGACCAGCTCGAGGCGATGACGCTCGCCGACGTCCTGGTCGTGATGAACGGCGGCCAGGTCGAGCAGGTCGGCAATCCGCTGGCGATCTACGAGAAGCCGGCAACGACCTTCGTCGCCTCCTTCATCGGGGCACCGCCGATGAACCTGATGTCGACGCGCACCGAGGAGATCAAGTCGCAGCTCGGCGGCAGCGCAACTGAGGCCGGCATCCTCGGCATCCGTCCGGAAGATTTTGTCATCACCGACCAGACGCCTGCCGGCGGCGTCGCATTGCCGCTCACCGTGGAAGCGATCGAACGTGTCGGCGCCGAAACTTTTATTTACGGCTCGCGCGCCCAGGACGAGCAGCGTGTCGCCGCCACGCCGGGCGAGCTGCCACCCGGCGAGGTGATCGTCCGCATCCCCGGAACCGAAGCCCCCGCTATCGGTGAGAGGATCCGTGTCGCCTCCGTGCGCCCAAAGCTGCACCTGTTCAGCGGCGACGGGCGGACGCGGATCGAGGCCTGACCGGTTCCGAAAGGTCCGGCCGACAAGAAACCCGAAAACAACCCCATGCACAGTAGAGGGGGTCTGTTTTCATTGGATAAATCGCCCCGCAGATTCGTCATGGCCGGGCGACCGCGGAAGCAGTGAATCCAAAGCCCTCCGCTACGTGCTTGAACCCGCACGGGGATATGCCCATATTGCTGACCAAGGGGCGCCGGTTCCGGGCCCTGAAATGCCAAAGTCGCTTCGAGAGGACTTTGTAAACTATGTCTCGTGTTCCCACGCTTTCCAGTCCGTTCCTTTTGGGCTTCGACGAGATCGAGCGCGTGCTCGGTCGCGTCGTCAAAGGCGCCGACGGTTATCCTCCCTACAATATCGAGAGGTGCGACCGGTCGGACGGCCAGCCCGAGCGGCTGCGCATCACGCTGGCGGTCGCCGGATTCACCCGCGACCAACTCGATGTAAGCATTGAGGAAAACCAGCTCGTGATCCGCGGACGGCAGCAGGACGACAAGACCCGGCAATACATCCATCGCGGCATCGCCGCGCGCCACTTCCAGCGCACCTTCGTGCTGGCGGAGGGGATGCTGGTGCTGGGTGCGGATCTGAAGAACGGGCTGTTGTCGGTCGATCTTGCCCGGCCTGAACCGGAGAGGATCGTTAAGACAATCGCTATCAATGAGCACGAATAATGGAACGAGTAGCGGACTCGACCGCTTAGTTTCGAGAGAGGAGTCGAGACCATGAGTGAAGGTCATGTTGCGTTCGAATACGAAGCCAAGGCCGTCTCGCCCGAGACGCTGGCAACCCTCGGCGAAGGCCATATCGCCTATGTGAAGCAGATCCGCTCCGAGGATGTGCCCGGCCTGTTTCCCGAGGCGCCGAAAATTGCGCCCGGCCTCAAGCTGTTCGCGCTCCATTCCGCCGACGGCACGCCGATCATGCTGACCGACAGCCGCGAAGCCGCAGTCGCCAACGCCTGGAGCAACGAGCTGCAAGCCGTGAGCGTGCACTGAGCGCGCGCGCGTCGCAGGAATAGAGTTTCAAACGGGCATGCCTTCGCACGAAGACGTGCCCGTTTGTTTTGGACACGCACTTTTTCCAGAATTGAGGCCGCTTCAGATTGCCTCGATCGGGTCGCGGGCCCTTCAGCCTCTGCCGGTTGCGGGGGAGGAAGGCGCGAAGCGCTTCACCGCCTCAATGCGATTGCCACCTTCAACACCGGCTCTTACCGAGAGCTTGGGCGCATAGTACCTTGAAAACCTATGCGCCATAGTCCTGTCGCAGGAGAGGACTCAACTGAGGCGCCTCTACTGGCAAACAACGATGGGATGTGCGCGAGGGAATGGAGAGCCTTGATGAGCGCTGAAGACCACCTTGCTTCCGACCTGAGCCCTCAAATATCCGTAAAGACTGTCCTTGTGATAGAAGATTTTCTCGCCACTCGACGACCTTACGAAGCCGGTTGACCACTTTACCTCGCTGACGACTCCAAACTCACGGGGCGCGAAATGGAAGCACAACTCTTCGCAAGAGCGCACAAGGTCTGCGGCTTGCGGTCTTTGCGTCTTGTCGTGGACGAGACATTTCTCAATGATAGCAGTGAGGGAATTTGAGAGTGGCGCGAATTGCGCTTTTCCAGTCAGGAAATTAGGCCATACGAGCGGTTGCCTCTTCTCAACGTTTACCGGCACCATCATGCCCTCTCCGAAGGGATAGACTCCGGTCATTAGTCGGAACATGAGCGCCCCAAGGGACCAGATATCGGCCTCGCTTCCAACATGATCTCCCGGCTTTCGAAAAATCATCTCGGGTGCCATATACGGTAGGGCGCCTTTCACTGTTCCAGATGTCGAACGCGTCAAGTCTCCGCTCTTTGCGACTTCCTCAAAGAGTTCATCCGCCAGAGTCGCAATGCCGAAATCTGTTATTTTGACCGAAGAGAGGCCCGCACCCACGAGGATGTTGCTAGGCTTTAGGTCGCGGTGTGCTACCTGAGCATGATGCGATGCTGCTAATCCCTTAGAAATTCGGAGCATCAAATAAGCCGCCAAGTGCGGATCAATTTGAGGAAAGACGTCCAGTGTCGCGGCTTCTAAAGTCGTGCCTTCAACGTACTCCTCAATGAGATAGCATGCGTTCCCAACCTCGAAGTAATCAAACGTCTTGGCGACATTGTAATTGTTGATCCGCGCGGACAAGACAGCACTCTTTTTGAACCTCTTATTCGCTTGCCCAGCTTGCGGTGTCTTCAGGGCGACTATCTCGCCTGTCAGCTTGTCGTTTGCCTTATAGACATCCTGCATGCCGCCGGAGGCCACGTAAGAAATAATTTCGTATCGTGAAGCCAGCTCAGTCCCGGGCTCAATCATGCCATGACCTCTGGATTGGATATGTCGAAAGTAACGAAGGCCCTTGGCGCTGAAGAGCCGATAGTTATAACACACGCTGACAGCATAGACATGCCTACCGTCGCTCTCGCATTGTTCACGTAAACATCGCCCGTGAGCGCAGTAATCTTGAACTCATACCCGTCGTATCTGATTGAGAGGCTTCCTTGATTTTGGAAAGCCAGATTGACCGTGCGCTTAGACGCGTTCAGTTCATGAGCATTTGTCTGTGTTCCCAAGCGAGCGCGGTGCTTGTCGCGGAGTAGATCGCGGCCTAACAGCTTCGCAACATCCGACATCGAAGGGCGGCTTGCCGGAGAAAGATCGAGACACGCTTCAAGGGTCCGTGCCAACTCTGGATTTAGTGTGGGTTGGGCTGCGATAATTGACCCAGGCACGATTGCTTTTGGCTTCTCATTGTGCGGCTGAATCCCAAGAAGGGCGAGCGCAGTACGGGCGAAAGCAAAGGAGTCGATGGAGGATGTAAACGAGATCGTTTTTGTACCGAATAGCTCCGGCGCCATGTAACCTATGGTGCCAGCTATGCTCTTTGTTTTATCGTCCTTTCCCGCCTCTCTCGCGAGCCCGAAGTCAAAAATCTTGATAATCCCGTTGCCGTCACGCCGTATATTCTGAGGCTTGATGTCACGGTGAATTACTCCCGCAGCGTGAATCTCAGAAATTCCTGTAGCGATCTGCCACAATGTTTTTTGATAGTTCTCACCTGGAGAGAACTTGAGCTTGTCCAGGTCGGTGCCGGAGATGTGCTCCAGCACGAGGCAGCGTATGTCTTGACCGTTCCACGTGAACGACACCACGTCCAACAATTGAACTACGTGCTTCGAACGCAGTCGTATGAGTGCCTTTTGTTCGTCTAACAGGCGCGGAAGGTCAGACTGCTTAAGAACACGTTTGAGCATTACTTTGCGAGATAGGTTTTTATCCTCGCACTCGTTCAGTTCGCCCATTCCTCCCCATACGGCATTTCCTGTCGGCTCATACCGGTTAGCTATCAGCGGCATCCTCACCCTCATCGGAGGAAATCTTGATTTCGAGCTGATCTCCTTGAGCAGCCTTTTTCGAAAGCCTGATCTTTCGCTTGCCTACGGTTCGCGGCTTTGCCGCGACTGGTCGGTCCTGCTCGTCGGTTGCTGTTTGGCTAGGCGGAGAATCTGACGTGGGCGCCTTGGTCTCAAAACGTTGCAGGTGCAGCTGAGAGTGCCCGCTCCAAACCGTGGGGAGCGAGCCACTTTCCCGGCCGAGCTTATTCATGAGGTTCGATAAGGTGAGCGCCGCAACGGATGCATTGTCGGGACCGCCTAACCAACGGGCCAGCGCCAGCAGTCGGTCAGTGGCGCGGAGCGGTTCTGTTGCGTGGACCAATAGCTGCTCGAATATTTTCTCGTCAAAGTAATGAGCACCGTCCGAAGTTATAAAGAAGGAGTCTGACCCTGGAGGGACATGCTGGACGTTGGGGACCAATGATTTGCCGATGCCGATGAACTGAACAAGTCCTCGGTCTGCGCCACCGAACGCCTCTTTTAGATTGTCATCCACCGTTAGACGGCGCAATCTTGTCCACTCGGCGTCCAGCGCGTAAACACGGCTGTCGCCTACGTTGGAGACGTAAACGGAATTGCTGCCTTCAATCAGAATGGCTGATAGCGTAGCCCCGCCGCGACCTTGCCACTGTCTATGGACCGCCTCATTCGCCACATTAGTCGACATATGGAGTCTGCGTTGGGGCTCTATCTCCGATGCAGCGATTAATGAAGAGAAGAAGGCCGCAATTGTAACGGTCGCGCAGGGTCCGCCATCCTTCATCCCGCCCATGCCGTCGCTAAGGGCGAAGCATACAAACGGCCTGGGCCCGTCTGAAACCCGCAGCACAGCTACGCGGTCCTGATTTTCGGTTCGCAGCACGCCTACGTCGCTCGCAATTATCGCCTTGTCGTCGAACAGCGTCTGACGCGACCGGTTAAGCACGGTCCCGTGCATCCACTCTGCTAGGAGGGCAAATTGATCAGGAATGGCACTCTCCCGCTAGAGTTGTTGTAGAATCGATCACATCTTCCCCGCAAGTTGCAATGGGCATACGCTTCGTTGTGGATTAGGCGAATGCCAGCTGCGCTCCACAATATACAATAAACCCAAACAGAATCATATATTTGTAGGGATTAGATGGCTCGAAATTACCACGCTTGCTGGTCTCCATTCCCGCAGGAAATACGTCTGTTGCCGGCTCGAGGCCACGCAATTCAGCGATCTTTTCGTGAATTTTGGCAGGTGTCTCAATGACAATACTTACCCTGACGGCACAGCAAGACCACCTGGAAAAGGTGGCGAAAACCCGCGATCCGATAAAGGCAATTTCTGAGTTTGTCTGGAATGGTTTGGATGCCAATGCGACGAATGTGGTAGTGAGCTTCGCGTTCAACGCCCTCGGCGGCATCGAATCGATAAGTATTCTCGACGATGGGGCAGGCATAACGCCTGTCCGCGCGAATAAGGATTTTTCCAACCTCGGCGACTCATGGAAAAAGGATGCTTCTCGTCAACGGGCACAGCGGGCCCTACACGGCAAGGAAGGTCGAGGTAGACTCCGTTTCTATTCGCTGGCGCAACAGGCTGTTTGGCACTCGACGTTCGAGGCCGATGGAAAGCTATCTGATCTCCGCATTGAAATCCGATCTGACACTCTCGGACAGTCGGCGGTCTCAGACGTGCTCCCGCCCTCGGAAGATCACACGGGTACACGTGTGGTGCTCTCCAATCTAAAGGAAACCTTTGACTGGCTTGCATCAAGGAACGCCTTCTTGCAGCTAAGTACAGTCTTCGCCCCGTACCTCCTGCGATATCCATCCGTTTCGATCTCGTACAATGGCGAGAAGATACGGCCTGCTGATACAATTGCCGCGTCCTACGATTTTCCGACTGAGACGATTGTCTGCCCTCATCGTACAGTCCGTGATTTGTCGATTTCAGTAGTTGAGTGGAATTCGCACGTCGAGAGCCGTCGCATACATTTGGGAGGCGAGAACGGGATTGTACTTGGTTCGCAGCCTGCCAACGTGGTTGCACCGGGATTTGAATATTCGGCCTACGCCTATTCCTCTTTCTTCCAAGAGATCGCGGACGCCAATCTTCTTGAGTTGGACGATCTTACTGACCCGGATTTCTCGTACCTGATAACCTACATACGGGACGCACTTACGGATTATTTCCGCCGGAGGCAGGCAGATCGCTCGAAGGGTCTCATCGAAGAGCTTAGGGCAGAAGGAGCATACCCGTACGACGGCGAGCCGCGAGACGAAATCGAAAGAAAAGAACGGCAGGTTTTCGAAATCGCTACCTACGCGGTGTCCTCTTATTCGAGAGATTTCACTAGAGCCGACACCTCGCTGAGGAAGATGACACTCACTTTCCTCAAAGAAGCCATCAGGCACAATCCTGATTCCCTATCCACAATTTTGCGTGCGGTCGTGAACCTGCCGAAAACGAGACAGGACGAGTTCTCGTCTCTCCTGGAAAAGACCCAGCTCGGAAATATCATTACTGCTTCTAGTTTGATAGCGGACCGCGTAGTGGCACTGGAGGTTCTGAAGGGGATGGTGTTCAATCCCGACTATCGACACACCATTAGGGAGCGTGGCGAACTCGATGTCGTCATTCGAGACAATACGTGGATGTTCGGGGAGCGGTTTCATATCGCGTTGTCGGAGATAGGGCTCACCCGCGTAATGGAGCGAGTATCGCAAGAGCTTGGTAGCAAGGTTCCAAAAAAGCGAGTCAGGAAAGCAGACGGGGCCTCCGCTCGGTTAGATAATTTCTTGGGGCGAGTAGTGCCGCACCCTGACCAAACCAAGCGCGAGTTTATGGTGATTGAATTGAAGCGGCCGTCCCTAAGAGTTGGGCGGGCAGAGCTCGACCAGTTAGAAGACTACGTAAATGCGCTGATGACTCAGCCAGACTACTCCCACACAGATACGCAGTGGACGTTCTTTCTTGTCACGGGGGAATATGATTCTTCCATCACCCCTAGAATAACGCAAAAAGACCGGCCAATTGGCTTATTCTTGAAGACGGCAAATTCCGAAGTGTGGGTCAAAACCTGGGCCGAACTCATCCGCGATTGCGACGCGCGGCTCCATTTCATTCAGGACAAGCTGAGAGTCGAAGTGTCTGCCCAGGAAATCGATTCGAAGATCGCGGCACTTCGTGCGTCGGTTTTGAAAGAGGATCGGTCTGTACCCTCTCGCTTCTCAAGGCAGGCGCGGGGGTCGAAGGAAGTTGACAAACATCCGTAGAGAACTCGAAGGAACGAGAGCGCATCCGCTGTTCGGGTGCTGTTGCTCCAGCAGCAGTGACCGCCGGCACTCCCGGGCTCCAAAAAGAAACAAGACCGTAGCAACGTTGAGCGCCTTTGCTAGTCGCCTGAGCGACCCGCCAGCCGCGCACGAATATCCGGCTTCAGCACCTTGCCGACCTTGGAGCGCGGCAGATCGTCCCAGACTTCGATCTGCTTCGGTGTCTTGACGCTGCCGATCCGCAGCTTGACGAAGGCCGCCAGCGCCGTCGCATCGACGCTTTGGCCGGCGCGGGGCTGCACCACGGCGACGATCCGCTCACCCCATTTCTCGTCCGCCAGCCCGATCACGGCGCAATCCTGCACCGCTTCATGCGCCCGCAGCGCGTTCTCGACCTCGATCGAGTAGACGTTGAACCCGCCGGTGATGATCATGTCCTTGGCGCGATCGACGATGTAGAGGTAGCCGTCGTCGTCAATATAGCCGATGTCGCCGGTGTGGTGCCAGCCATGCGCGGAGGCCTCAGCCGTAGCCTCGGGATTTTTGTAATAGCCCTCCATCACCAGCGAACCGCGGACCACGATCTCGCCGCGTGCGCCGGTCGGCAGCAAATTGCCGTCGCCATCCATGATGCCGGCCTGCACCAGCGGGCTGATCCGCCCGGCCGAGGCGAGACGCTCCATCGCGATCGTGCCGTCGGCATTGTAATGCTCGTCCGGCGCCATCATCGAGATCATCATTGGCGCTTCGGTCTGACCGAACAACTGCGCCATCGGCCCGATGCGCTGGAGCGCCTCCGCAAGCCGCGCGGCCGAGATCGGCGCCGCGCCGTACCAGAAGCATTGCAGCGACCCGAGCATCGCGGAGTCGAGCTTCGGATGATCGAGCAGCATGTAGATCACGGTCGGCGGCAGGAAGGTGTGCGTGACGCGATAGCGCTCGATCAGATCGAGGAATTCGGCAATGTCGGGGTGATGCATGATCACGATGCGCCCGCCGAGCGCCATGATCGGGAAACACAGCACGCCGGCCGCGTGAGTCAGCGGCGCGAGCGCGAGATAGATCGGACGGCCCTTGAAGGGATAGCCCATCAGCGTCAGCGCCGTCATCGCCTCGATATTGCGGCCCGACAGCATGACCCCCTTCGGCTTGCCGGTGGTGCCGCCGGTGCCGGGAATCATCGCGAGACCGTCGACCGTCTCGCGTTGATAGTGGTCGTCGGCGAGGCCGGCGAGCCAGCTGTCGAACGATGGCGCGAAGGATAATTCGGCATCGAGGCAGACGAGGGCGCGCAACTTCGGCAGCTCTGCACGCACCGCCTCGACCATCGGCGCGAAGCTTGAATGAAACAGCAGCAGGCTGCAGTCGAATTGGTCGAGTATGATCCGGTTTTCGGCCGCCTCGTTGCGCGGATTGATCGGGCACCAGACCGAACCGGCGCGGGAAATGCCGAACACGCAGGCAAACGCGACCGGATCGTTGCCGGAGAGGATTGCTATCTTCTCGCCGGCAGCAATCCCCGATCGCACGAGCCCGCGCGCGACCCGGTAGCTCAGCCGCTGCACCTCGCGATAGCTGAGATCGCGCCCGTCCATGGTCAGGCACGGCGCATCGGCGCCGAGCGAGGCGCCTTTGTCGAGGTAATCGATGAAGCGCATGATCAATCCCCGAAACGGCTGGCGGGTGACGCGCGACCGCGCCACCCGCGATTGTCGTCAGTCATGCACGGTGAGGATCGGCTTGCTGACCAGCCCGAAGCTGCGCAGCTGGCCGAGCAGTTCGTGGTGACCGAATGCCTGGCAGCCGGAGGCGAAGCCGACGCGCTTCGGCGGCTGCTGCAGCAGGTGCGCCGCGGCATAGGCCTGCAGCAAGCCGGTCTGCTTGTAGTTGCTGTTGCCGTTGATGACGCAGTGCGCGCGCCCCAACGGGCCGGAGGCATGCACCGAATCCATCGACTTGTTGACGCGCGGGTTCTCGCGCGGCGGCATGGTGTTCATCACGCCGGCCGCAGTCTGCGCCAACGCTGCGTAGCGGTCGTCGGGGTTCATGTCCTTGGTCGCCTCCAGCGCGGCGGCGACGATCTGCGGCACGCCCAGCATCAGCGCGCGGTTGAACACGCCGCCCAGCACCTTCACGTTGGCCACGCGCGGATCGCGCTTGAACCACACCGGATGCGAGGTGCCGCCCCAGGGCAGCGCCAGCGCCAATTCGTGCTGGCCGGGGATGGCGAGGTTGTAGAGGCCGGCATCGGGCTGATGCTCGACGTATTTGTTCTGCTCCAGGTAGTAGGCCTTGGCCATCGCGGCGTTGACCAGGATGGTCTGTGTCGATGCGATGGTCGGGCTGCCACCCCAGAACACGGCGATATCCAACGTGTCGAGACCGGGCGTCTCCAGGCACAGCTGCGCGGCGATCTCGCCGGTGGTGTACATCTGCGCGATGCCCGGCGCCAACAGCAGGCCTGCATTGGCGAACTTCGTGCCCCACTCCTGCTCGAGCGTGATCAGCCAGTCCTGCTCGCCGGTAGTGTCGGTGTAGTGGCATCTGGAAGCCCAGCAGGCCTGCACCACCTCGCCGCCGAACTTGGCGAAGGGGCCTACTGTGTTGAGCACCACTGAGGCGCCGTTGAACAACTCCGTCAGCGCGCTCACGGTGTGCGGTACTTCCACCACCTCGTAGTCGGCGGTCTCGATGCCGGCCACGTTCGCCTTCATTGCAGCGTTGAGCTTCTCGGCGCTGCGGCCTGCGGCGATGAAGGGGATGTTGTACTCACGCAGATATTCGCAGACCAGCCGGCCAGTGTAGCCGGACGCGCCATAGACGATGACGGGCTTCTTCGCACTCATATCGTATCCTCCCAATTGATTCTTGGTTCCGGTCGCAGGTCACATGCCCATGCCACCATCGACCGGCAGTCCGATGCCGGTGATGAAACGCGCCTCGTTCGAGCACAGGAACACCGCGGCATCGCCAATGTCCGTGACCTCGGCGAGACGGCCGAGCGGGGTTTGCTCCACCACCGAGCCGACCGCGGCGTTGACGTCAGGCGCGAGCCCGACCTTGACGATGTCGTTGGCGAGCTGCATGCCCATGTCGGTCGGGATCAGGCCGGGATAGATGCAGTTCACGCGCACGCCGAAACCGAGCTTGCCGGCTTCCATCGCTCCGACTCGCGTCATGCGGTCGACCGCGGATTTGGTGCCCGAATAGACCGCGATACTCGGGAAGGCGATCGTTGCCGCAACCGAGGCGATGTTGACGACGGCGCCGCCCTTGCCGGCCGGCCCGCCCGGGCGCATGGCGCGGAAGGCGTGCTTCATGCCGAGCACGGTGCCGACGATATTGACGTCGCACATCCGCCGCGCGTCCTCGGCCTTGACCTCGGATATCAGCGACGTGATCTCGATGCCGGCATTGTTGATCAGAATGTCGTAGCCGCCGAGGGTTGCGACCGTCGCGGCAACCGCCCGCTCCCATTGAGCGTCGTCGGTGACGTCGAGCTGGACGAAGCCCGTCGCAACATCTTCCTTCGCGATCGCGGCTGCGCTGGCGCGGCCGGCCTCCTCCAGGATGTCGGCGATCATGATCGAGGCGCCGGCTCGCGCCAATGCCTGCGCGATGGCCGCGCCGATTCCTCTAGCACCACCGGTGACCAGGGCTTTCCTGCCTGCAAGGCTCTTCCCACTCATGACGCACTCCTCCGTTGCTGGTGATTGATCGATTCGTGCTGCGCCAATCGGCGCGCACCAGGTCGATGGGCGCAGGCCTTTCGGCGGCACCCAGCGAAGCGTTCCTCCATGGTCGGACGTCTTGACGACTGTCCAAATTCTTGGTGCGAACCTCCGCCAGAATCTTGACACTTGTCAAGAACGAATTTGACAGTCGTCAAGGGAAGTGGTTGTGAGGGGATGGAGCATTCCGCGGTCGACGCGGTATAAGTCCTTGAACGAACGGGACTGAGGAAGGGACGAGATGGCGCGGCAGGTGACGGGGGCGGCCCGGCGTGTGGCCGATGCGGCCGAGGTGCTGCGCGACGAGAAGTTCAACGCGCGACGCGTCGAGCTTGCCGAGGCCGCGCTCGAAACGCTTGGAGAGCTCGGCTTCGCGCGCACCAGCCTGCGCGAAATCGCGCAGAACTCGGCGTTCACGCACGGCGTGTTCCACTATTATTTCAGCGACAAGCTCGACCTGATCTGCTGCTGCGTCCGCCACTACAAGGCGAAGTGCGTGACGCGATATGACGATGTCGTCGTGACAGCAACGAGCCGCGACGAATTGACGGAGGGTTTCCTCGCCAAGCTCGCAGCAACGCTGCAGAACGAAGCCCGTATGCACCGGCTTTGGTACGACCTGCGCTCGCAGGCGATGTTCGAGGCGGCGTTTCGCAAGGATGTACTCGAGATCGACAAGAGCCTGGAGGCAATGATCTGGCGCATCGCCTCCCGCTATGCCGAGCTCGGCGGCAAGCGGCCGGCGTCGTCGCCAGCCGCGCTCTATGCGCTGTTCGACGGTCTATTCCAGAGCGCGCTGCTCAAGCACCTCGCGGGTGACAAGACCGCGATTCCTGAACTGCTCGACGAAGTCAGGCGCCTGCTGCCGACGGTCTGCTGAAGGGCGCGAGCGGCGCCGGCGGAGATTATAAGGCGCGCCCGCTTCATTTTGAGAGATGATGTTTCCGCGTCGTCATTGCGAGGAGCACTTGCGACGAAGCAATCCAGAGTGCTTCCGCGGAAAGATTCTGGATTGCTTCGCTGCGCTCGCAATGACGGCGTGTGAGGCTACAGCGCACTCACTCTCGTGTCCCGGACGCGACGCAGCGCGAAGCGTTGCGGCGCAGAGCCGGGACCCAGAAAGCAACACGGTACAATGCGGCGAGATGGGCCCCGGCTCTGCAGCGCACCGCTGAAGAAGCGCTGCGCTGCGTCCGGGGCACGACAGCGAATTGCGGACGATCAAGCCGCGGTCGCCGGCGGCAGCGCCAGCACCGAATAGATCGCCTGCGCGTCGCGCGAGGCGCGGAGTTTTTTGGCGATGTCCTGGTCGCGGAGCAGGCGGGCGATGCGGGCGAGCGCCTTCAGATGATCGGCGCCGGCGCCTTCGGGGGCGAGCAGCAGGAACACCAGATCGACCGGCTGGCCGTCCATCGCCTCGAAATCGATCGGGCGATCGAGCCGGGCGAACAGGCCAAAAATCTTTTCGAGCTTGGGCAGTTTGCCGTGGGGGATGGCGACGCCGTAACCGACCGCGGTGGTGCCGAGCTTCTCGCGCTGGAGCAGCACCTCGAACACGGAGCGCTCGTTCTGCCCGGTCAACTCGGCAGCCCTGGCCGCGAGTTCCTGGAGCGCCTGTTTCTTGCTGTTGACCTTCAATGCCGGAAGTATCGCCTCGGGCGCGACCAGATCGGTAATCGGCATGGAAGTGTTCCGAGGTGAATTAAACCGTCAGGTTCCGAATTGGCCGTCTCGATCAGATCGAGCCCGGCCGGCGTCAAGAAGGTGAAGCAGGAGGCGGACTTAGCCAAGGTCCGGTAAGTCCTGATGTGGGGCGCTTCTACTCCAACGCAATCCCGGTGCCAACTCCCGCGTGCGGCTTTGCCCCGGTCATTGTTAAGGGCTGTGGTTGATACGGGGTGCCCTAGCCGCCCGATTTGGCCCCCGGCGGGTCGATCCAGCCGACATTGCCGTCGGCCCGGCGGTAGATGATGTTCACCCGGCCCGAGGAGCCATGCTGGAATACCAGGCAGGGTGCCCCGCTGAGGTCGAGTTCCATAACGGCCTCGCTGACCGACATTTGCTTCAGCGACGTCGTCGCCTCGGCGATGATCACGGGGCTATAGCCGGTGACCTCATCCTCGTCGTCGCCCTCGCCCGGCGCCTCCAGCACGTAGCTTGTCGCGTCCAGCGCAGCCAGCGCCGCGGAGGCGACATGGGCCTTGCGGGCCGAGCGGTCCTTGAGCCGGCTCTTGTAGCGCTTGAGCCGCTTCTCGATCATGATCAGCGCCTGGTCGGCGCTGGCATAGGCGTCCTGCGCGTTCGAATCGGCTTCCAGCGTAATGCCGGAATCGAGATGCAGCGCACAGTCGGTGCGGAAGCCGAGGCCGTCCTTGGAGAGGGTGATGTGGCCGGAATAATTGCCGTCGAAATATTTACGGAGGACCTCTTCGGTCCGGTCGGTCACGCGGCCGCGAAGGGCCTCGCCGACGCTAACGCTCTTGCCCGAAATCCGAAGAGTCATGTGATGCCTCGCTTGGTTTGAGGGCCTAGCTTGGATCGGTCGCGATGCGGGGGATGAGAGTAGCGCGATTTCGCGCCAGCGCAATCAGGCCGGTTCGGTGTTGCGGGAGCGATCGGACATTGCGGTGGAAAGGACGTTACCAAGAGCGCTCTGCTTGTCGCGGCGGCGTTGCACCGAGGACGGAATGCGCATGGCTTCGCGGTACTTCGCGACCGTGCGGCGGGCAATATCAATGCCCGAAGCGCGCAAGCGTTCCACGATGGTATCATCCGACAGGATCGCGGACGGCGCTTCCGAATCGATCAGCTGCTTGATGTGGTGGCGCACGGCTTCGGCCGAATGCGCCTCGCCGCCGTCGGCCGAAGCGATCGACGCCGTGAAGAAATATTTCAATTCGAATGTGCCGCGATTCGTCGCCATGTATTTGTTGGCGGTCACGCGCGACACCGTGGATTCATGCATCTGGATGGCGTCCGCCACCGCCTTGAGATTCAGCGGCCGCAGATGCGCGACACCATGGGTGAAGAAGCCGTCCTGCTGACGCACGATCTCGGTTGCGACTTTCAGGATGGTGCGGGCGCGCTGGTCGAGCGCGCGCACCAGCCAGGTCGCGTTCTGCAGCGCGTCGGTGAAATACGACTTGTCGCCGTCCTTGCCGATCTTTTTCGACAGCTGGGAATAGTAGGTCTGGTTGACCAGCACGCGCGGCAAGGTGTCGCTGTTGAGCTCAACATGCCAGCCGCCATCGGGACCCGGGCGGACATAGACATCAGGCACCATGGTCTGAAGGCGCGCCGAGCCGAACTTCATGCCGGGCTTGGGATTGAGCCGGCGGATCTCGCCGATCATGTCGGCGATGTCTTCATCGTCGACGGCGCAGAGCTTGCGCAGAGCGGAAACGTCACGCTTGGCGAGGAGATCGAGATGCTCGACCAGCGCCTGCATCGCCGGATCGTAGCGATCGAGCTCGCGAAGCTGGATCGCAAGGCATTCGCTCAGATTGCGCGCACAGACGCCGGGCGGATCGAATTTTTGCAGCACGGCAAGAACGCCCTCGACGTCGGCTTGCGTTGCGCCAAGCCGCTCGGCCGCCTGGCCGAGATCGGGCGGCAGATAACCGGCTTCGTCGACGAGGTCGATCAAATACTGCCCGATCATGCGCTGCGCCGGCCCGGCGAAGGCAACCGAGAGCTGCTCGGCCAGATGATCGCCGAGCGTCATCTCTGCCGCGACAAAGGCTTCGAGATTGTAATCCTCGTCACCGGAGGCGCCGCCGCCCCATTCGGTATAGGTGGTCGGCGCGACGTCCTGCGCGTTGCGCGCCGCCGCCTCGGCGGGCTCCTCGGAGAAGACGTTGTCCAGGCCGGTGTCCAGGGTCTGCTCGATCTCGGCGCGGGTGCCGAGATCCTTGCTCATCCATTCTTCCTGGCCGGGCTCGAACGCGTTGCCGCTGCCGCCAAAGCCGTCATCGGCACCCTGACTGCCTGAATCATCGCCATCGTGGTCGCTGAACTGGCCGGCCTCGGCCGGGGCTTCGACGGGGGCCTCGTCATTGGCCCGCTCCAGCAGGGGATTGCGCTCGAGCTCCTCTTCCACAAAGGTCGTGAGATCGAGATTGGACAATTGCAGCAGCTTGATCGCCTGCATCAGCTGCGGCGTCATGACCAGCGACTGCGATTGCCGGAACTCTAATCTCTGCGAAAGCGCCATCTAACAAGAACCGTTCCCGAAAATTGGTCCGATTCTTGCTTAGCTTAGTCCTGGCCCGATGTACACGCCTTGACGAAATGGAAAAAAGGGCTAGAGGCGGAATTCCTCGCCAAGGTAAAGGCGACGAACATCCGGATCAGCGACGATCTCGTCCGGGCTCCCCTCCGTCAGGATTTCACCGGCATAGACGATATAGGCGCGGTCGGTGAGGCCGAGCGTCTCGCGCACATTGTGGTCGGTGATCAGCACGCCGATGCCGCGATTGGTGAGATGGCGGACCAGGTCCTGAATGTCGCCGACCGCAATCGGATCGATGCCGGCAAAGGGCTCGTCGAGCAGCATGTAGTTCGGACGCGTCGCCAGCGCGCGCGCGATCTCGACGCGGCGGCGCTCACCGCCGGACAGCGCGATCGACGGCGATTTCCGCAGGCGCGTGATGTTGAATTCGTCGAGCAGCGAGTCGAGCTGCTGCTCGCGCTTCTTGCGCGAGGGCTCGACCACTTCGAGCACGGCGCGGATGTTCTGCTCGACGGTGAGGCCGCGGAAGATCGAGGCTTCCTGCGGCAGATAGCCGATGCCGAGCCGCGCGCGCTGATACATCGGCAGCTTGGTGACGTCGTGGCCGTCGAGCTCGATTGCGCCGCGATCGGCCTTGATCAGGCCGGTGATCATGTAGAACACGGTGGTCTTGCCGGCACCGTTCGGGCCGAGCAGGCCGACGGCTTCGCCGCGCCGCACATAGATGCTGACGCCGCGCACCACTTGGCGGCTGCCAAAGCTCTTTTCCACGCTATGCACAGCCAGAAAACCCGGCCGCCGCAACAGCTGTGGCCCCCCCGAGCCGTTGGACTTCGCATTGGTCTTGGCGGCGGGCTTGGCTTTGGGCGGCTGTGCCGCCGCCGGCCGCGGCCGCGGCGGTGCCTCGAGGCCATAGGGGTCGGAGGCCGGCATGGGCTGGTCACGCGCAATCGGCGGCGCATCCCGCACCGGGCTCGCCACCAGGCCACCGACGCTGTCACCGAGCGCGGCGATGTCCTGACGGGCAAATCCTGGCCGGCCGCGCTTGGCGGGGCGCCGACGGAACATGCTGAATAGATCGACCATCCCCGCCTTCTAGCCTTCTAACGATCCTGCGCGGTGCTCGCGCGGTCTGCCGCGCCGGCCTATCGCTTCGCCGACGCAGCATGAATGAAGGGATGTCTCATGCCCAGAGAAACACGCCCGAAAAGCGGCGGGCCCCGCTTCGAAAGCCCTGCGCGCTAGATACAGTCTCGCCGGGCAAGCTTCAACCTCGGATCGGCCGCATCAAGGCCAAGCCATTGAGTTTACTTTTGTTTACTTCCACCCGGCAATTGCAGCGGCGAGCCGGCACCGGGGGCTACCGGCGTCCCGCACTTGCCGTTCTGTCCGCCCTGGGTCTGGATGAACACGCCCTGCACCTTGCCGTCGTCGGCTTCCACGCGCGAAACACCGGTGGTCATGTCGACCATGAGGCGATCTCCGCGCAGCACGTTCTGGCACTGCGTCAGCACCACCCGACCCGAACCGCCAAGCATGGTGATGAGATTGGTCTTGGTGTCGAACACCGCGGTCTCGCCGGTCACCACCTGGTCCTTCTGGGTGACGACGACGTTGCCCCGGGCCTCCAGCCGCTTGATCGAGGAGGCGCCGCCCGGTCCCGGCGTCGCCGACTGCATCGGCGCGGCCTTGGTCGCCTTGGCCCCCTTGGCCGGCTCAGCCTGCGGCGCGGCGGCCTTGTCGCTGCTCGATTCGTAGAACACCACCAGCGTCTTCGAGGTCATGGTGGTGTCGCCCTGCACGACCTTCACATTGCCCGCGAAGGTCGCCTCCTTCTTCTTGTCGCGCATCTCGAGCGAAGCGGCCTCGATCTGGATCGGCTGATCGCGGTTCTGCGAAAAGCCCTGCATCGCATTGGGCACGCCTTGCATCGTGCTTTGCGCGACGGCCGCGCCCGTCGCAATCAGCGCAGCGCCGCCAAGCGCGATGGCCGCGACGATGGCGCGACGCTTGCCGTCGTTGCGCGGAAAAAAATGAGCCATGAAAATCACTTTGAGTTCGCAGATCTGTTCTTGGACTTCGCCGGCGGCGGCGCGGGCTGCTCGACCGGCGCGGGCGTCGCGTCATCCGTGCTGATCTTGTCCAGATGCATCACGACATTGCCTTCGAAGCGGATGACGTCGCCGCCTTCGGTGATGCGTAAGCGATCGGCCGTCAGCGTGCCGTTGGTCAGCTTGACGTCGACATGTTCATCGGAGGAGACCGTGCCCTTGCCCATGTCGACGAAAGCCGAGTTCAACCGCGCCTCGTAGCCGGTCGAGGTACGCAGGAAGATGTCCTTGTGCAAATCGAGCTGCTGCTGCTTGTTGTCGAAGCGGCCGGTGCGGGCATCGAGCAGCAGGGTCGATTGGTCTTCCATCAGCACCTTCGCCCTGAGGTCATTGAGGTCGACATGGTCGGGGTCGGTGATGTCCTGCGTCGCGGTCTTGGCCCAGAGCTCGTAGGGCCGCTGATCCGGGGTGAAGCCGGACAGGTGCGGCGATTCCATCGTGATCTTGGTGCCCGTCACCACGAGATTTCCGGAATCGACCTTCACGGGGATCATGGAGAAGGGGTTGAGAAAGGTCGAGACCGCGACGATCGAGGCCATCGCCAGAACCACGGTCACCGGCACGGCGATACGCAGAATTCGCACCAGGCGGCTGTGGCGCGCCGCGGTGGCAAACTTCGCCGCAAGCGCGGCGTCGTAGGTTGAAAACTGGGCCGAGTTCACCGCTGCTCCGGGGGCATCGCTTGCCTGGTCAGAAGGCTCCAATCGAGGGCGCCCCATTGTACCCGCGACCTCAGGAATATGCAGCCCGCGAAAGGCCGTTACGAAAGTGTCCGAAACGGGGCGGCAGCCTCTCCCTCTCCCGCTTGCGGGAGAGGGCTGGGGAGAGGGTGCCACCGCAATGGGACAGTCCCCTAGAGGAGAAAACCCTAGGAATGCGCAAAAATGTCCTCTTCCTCCCAGCCCTGGAGATCCAGCAGGGCGCGGGTCGGGAGGAAGTCGAAACAGGCCTTGGCCAACGCGGCGCGGCCCTCCCGGACCAGCATGGCATCGAGCCGCTCGCGCAAGCCGTGCAGATGCAGCACGTCGGAGGCGGCGTAGGCGAGCTGCGGCTCGGTCAGGCTGTCGGAACCCCAGTCGCTGGACTGCTGCTGCTTGGAGAGGTCGACATTGAGCACCTCGCGCACGAGGTCCTTGAGGCCATGGCGGTCGGTATAGGTGCGGGTCAGGCGGGAGGCGATCTTGGTGCAGTAGATCGGCCCGGTCATCACGCCAAAGGTCTGGTACAGCACCGCGACGTCGAACCGCGCAAAATGGAAGATCTTTGTGATGGCGGGATTGGCCAGCAGGGCCTTCAGGTTCGGCGCGTCGGTGTGGCCCTTGGGGATCTGCACCACGTCGGCGCTGCCGTCGCCGGGCGACAGCTGGACCACGCAGAGCCGGTCACGGTGCGGGTTCAACCCCATGGTCTCGGTGTCGATCGCCACCGCGCCGGTGTAGCGGGTGAGGTCAGGCAGGTCGCCGCGATGCAGGCGTACGGTCATGGCGTTTCAAACCCTCAATCGAATCGGCGCTGGATCAAATTAATGCCGGAAACGGCAACTGGCGAGGGCTGGCCCGGTCGAATATCCGCCAGCTGCCCTGCGCGCCGCGATGTAGCCGCCGGCCGCGGCCGGCGCAAGCATGGCGGCCGCATTCAACCGGCCGGCGCGCGTTCGGCCGCCGAAACGCAGAGCCGTCGGGTCCGGAAAACCACGTCCTGCTGCGAGGACAAAGTCTCGCAGCGATCGACGACGTAACCGATGCCGTGCCCCGCGGCGTAGGCCAGTCGCGCGGTGTGGGACGCGAGCGCCTCGGTCTCGATCATCCGGTCATGCCAGATTCGATAGTAGGACGGCGTCCACATCGCGGCCGCGCCGCGCTTGTAGTCGACCCAGATGCGACGATGGGCCACGAATTCGAAGATGGTCGCCCGCGCCAGCGCGAGATCCGCGGGATCCGCCGTCGTGGTTTCCGGGCGATGGGGCGGCGGCAGGAAGATCGCATCGGGCGCCGTCGCAGCGCTCGCCCAATTGCCGACGTCCCGCCACTCGCCGACCGCGTCGTCGAAGAGGCGGTTGAGGGCGACGTTCTGCCAGACCGCAAGCGGCCACAGCACCAGAGCTGCCAGCGCCAGCGCCGCGTAGCCAAACCGGCGGTGCGAGGCCGGTGCGTCGTCCGTCACGGACCGCCTCGCGCCCGTGAGCAGGACCATGACCGCTACCAGCGGAACGACGAGCGCAATGGCGATCCCGTTGATGCCGAGGCACAGCACCACCAGGCACCCCGGAAGGAAGACAAGCGCACGGTCGCGGCTCAGCCAGTTGGTTGCGAGCGCCGCTACGGCCAGTCCTGCCAGCAGGTATATCTGCGTCCCCGAACGCAGCAGCTGAAGATTGAGGACGAGATTCGATCCGGAGACGAATGGAATGACGATGCCGAGCGCGTAGACCAGGATCGCGCCGAGATAGGCCGCCTGCAACGCGCGCGCCCGGGCGCCGAACCACGCCAATGCGGCGGTGCCGGCAGCGATCACCGCGACCATCACGAGGATGCTGTCGAGATCGACCGCCGTGATCAGCGAATGGCCGGCATAATATTCGCGCAGATAGGCCGGATAGTCGAAGCCGGGCGGCTTGCCGAATTCGGGATTGCCGAGAACGGCATGCAGGACCGGATAGGCCATCGGCAACGAGATCACCAGCCCGGCAAAGGTCCGCCCGCAGACGGCGCGCAGCGTCGTCTCGCCGGAGAGCATCGCGGTGGCCGCGACGAGAACGAGCAGCGGCGCGAGCCAGACGGCAACGAACGCATTGACGAAGAAGGTGACCCCGCAGGCCATGGCCGCCGACATGAACCACCGTCGCGCCGCGAAATAGATGGCGAGCAGGACGGTGCCGTTGGCGATCTCGGAATGCGTGAAATAGTTCACGAACAGCCCGCCCATGCCGCCGGCCCGGCTATAGCCGTCGAGGAACGCGATCGCGCACAGGATCAGGCTGAAGACGATCTTGTCGCGCCGCGTGACGACGCCCAGCAGCGAGGCGCAGCAAAGGAAGCCAATGAAGGACAGCACGCGCGACAGGTAATTCAGGACGAAGAACAGCACTTCGGTCCGCGTCACATCCTTCTGCGCGTCGTTGAGCAGGATCCAGACGCCGGAGGCGAAATAGCGCAGCGACTGGATGAACGCGTCATCGTGAAACTGCGGCTCGTTGCCGAGCCCGGCGACGATCGGAAAATGGAACAGATTGTTCTCGATGCCGAAGACGAAACCGGTGCGCAGCAGCGACACCACGGCCGCAAACGCCGCGATCACCAAAGTCTCGACGATCGCGGGCGAGAGCGCCAGCGAGCTCTTCCGGCTCGCCGCGCCCAGGCTCGACGTCGAAAGACTCATCAGATCGCCGCCAGCATGATGCAGACCATCGCCGCCACGGTGGTGCGGCTCGCGCCGTCCCGGAAGGCGTAGATGATGGGATCGTCGGGCATCTCGCGGCGATGCGCGATCATCAGGGCGCGCCCGAACCAGTACAGCAGCAGCGGCGCGAGCAGCCAGAGCATCCAGGGACGGCTGTAGAGCGGCGTCACCGCGGAGGACGAGACGTAGAGCGCGAACACCGTCACCGCATTCATGGCGCTCGCGGCCGCCATCGCGGCGATGATGTGCAGATCGCTGATGCGGTAGTCGCGGTTGGAGGGATCGGCGAGGCCTTCGCCCTGTCGCATGCTGAGCTCGCTGAAGCGCTTGATCAGCGCGAGCGAGGTGAACACGAACAGCGAGAACACCATCAGCCATTCCGACAGCACGACGCCGGCCGCGACCGCGCCGGCGCCGATGCGCAAGGAGTAGAGGCCGGCGAGTGTGACGACATCGACCAGCATCTTGCGCTTGAGCACGAGCGAATAGGCGATGGTGGTGGCGAGATAGGCGGCGAGCACGCCGAGGAAGGTGGCGGAGATGCAGAGGCTTGAGGCGACTGCGAACAGCCACAGCGCAGGGATCGCTGATAGCGCCGACGAAATCGGCAAGTCGCCCGCCGCAAGCGCGCGATGGCGCTTGGTCGGATGCTGGCGGTCGGCGGCGAGGTCGAGCAGATCGTTCATCAGATAGGCGCCCGACGCACAGGCCGAGAACGCCAGGAACGCCAGCAGGGTGGTGCCGAGCGTGGCGACATTCAGCTGATGCGCGGTGATGACAGGCACGAACACCAGCGTGTTCTTGGCGTATTGATAGATTCGCAGCGCCTTCGCCCAGGTCTTCAGGCTCGCGCGACCGCTGTCTCGGTGCTCGATACGCTCGATCGAAGTGCGATCGAACGGCAGATGATCACCCGCAGCAAGATCGGCCGGCGCAACGACGCCGTCAAAACCGAGATGCGCGGCGATGCTAGCTGCATGATTGGCGAAACGGCCCGCAACGAGAAAAATCCTGGCGCCGCGCGCCCGCGCCGCCAGCGCCTGGTTCAGCACGTCGGCATCATAGGGAAGCTGGGCGTAGTCGAGCTCGGCGCGCGCCAGAATAGCCGTGAGCGCGGCCATTCCTGCGCGTCCGCCCGCGCCGAAGCGGGCCAGCATGCGCGCAGGGGCAGAGAACAGCGCCTCCATCAACAGCTCCGAACGCAACAGCGCGCCTTCGAGATCGATGACGAGGGTACGCGCGGGCGCAGACGCGGCCTGCGGCGCGGCCTCGCTCCGATCGTACTGCCTGACGGGCTGCTCCATCCGAAAACGCTCTGACTGACCGCGACACGGCCGGCCCAAGGGCTGGGAAGGCCGGGAGCAGGAAAATGGACGGCCGCGAGCTTAGGGAGCATTCGCTAAGGGCGGCTTAATTCGGCTGGGCGAACGGCGGCTGAGAGGGACCGCCGCCAGGCTGTTGCAGGGATCCCACAATCCGGCGCGCGCTCGATATACCAGCGGAACTTGAGCCTCGCGCCCGTGGAAATCGCCCCGCGCCCACCCTATCTGAGCCCAGCTTCCCGCGCCCCGTTCACCATGCAGGTGTCATGACAGACCAGACGCTCGCCGCGCCGATCGACGATCAACAGCGACGCCAGCGCGGTTTTACGCGCTACCAGTCACTCCTCGTGGCACTGCTTGCGTTCGCACAGTTCACGATCATCCTCGATTTCATCATCATGTCGCCGCTCGGCGCCATCCTGATGCCCTCGCTCAACATCACCGCCGGACAATTCGGCGTCGCGGTGTCGGCCTACGCGTTCAGCGCCGGATTGTCCGGCATCCTGGCCGCCGGCTTTGCCGACCGGTTCGACCGCAAGCGGCTGCTGCTGTTCTTCTATGTCGGCTTCACGCTCGGAACGTTGCTCTGCGCGCTGGCGCAGAACTACCATGTGCTGCTGCTCGGCCGGATCGTGACCGGATTGTTCGGCGGCGTGATCGGCTCGATCGTGCTGGCCATCGTCACCGATTTGTTCGCGCTGCATCTGCGCGGCCGCGTGATGGGATTCGTGCAGACGGCGTTCGCCGCGAGCCAGGTGCTGGGCGTTCCGGCCGGACTGTTTCTCGCCAATCACTGGAGCTGGCACGTCTGCTTCTTTGCGATCATCGGCCTGTCGATCCTGGCGATCGCTATCATCGCCTACGCCATGGAGCCGGTCGACGCGCATCTCAAAATGAAGCAGGACAAGAACCCGTTCCACCATCTCATCGCGACGATCGGACAGCCGCGCTACACGCTGGCCTTCGCGGTCACGACATTGCTGGCGACGGGCGGCTACATGCTGATGCCGTATTCCAGCGCCTTCACCGTCAACAATATCGGCATCGACATCGTGCATCTGCCGACGATCTATCTGGTCTCCGGCCTGTTCAGCATCGTCACCGGGCCGCTGGTCGGCCGCGCCAGCGACGCCTTCGGCAAGTACCCGACCTTCGTGTTCGGCTGCGCGATGACCGTCGTCATGGTGCTAATCTACACCCATCTCGGCCACGTTTCGCTCGTGACCGCGATCATCGTCAACGTGCTGCTGTTCGTCGGTATCTTCTCGCGCATGATCCCGTCGCAGGCGCTGATCTCGGCGATCCCCGATCAGAGCCAGCGCGGCTCGTTCAGCGCGGTCAGCGCCTCGCTGCAGCAATTCTCCGGCGGGCTCGGCTCGGTGCTCGCGGCTGCGATCATCTCGCAACAACCTGACGGTTCGCTGCTCCATTTCGAACGGATCGGCTACGTCGTCGTCACGACGACGCTCATTACGCTGGTCGCGATGTATTTTGTGCAGAAGTCGGTGGCGAAGAGGGCGGGGATGAGCGTGGTCTGAGGGGAGATGGGCTCGATTTATGCGACCGGGGACCGTCGCGGCGGGCAATCGCTGGATCGCCGCCCGGCTATCTCCACTGATTGAAAGCAGCCCGATTTGGGGACCAAATCCCGCAAAATGGTGCCCAGGAAAGGATTGGAACCCGATCCGTCAAACTATAGCAAAACCAGCCACTTAACTCCGCGCCAAGTCCGACGCTTGTACCACTGGACTGTGCCCGTGTCGACCCTGCTTTGATCGCCAACCGACACGCACTGCCGGGCAGCGAGACCGAGCCTGAAAGCGGCTTGGGACAGTCTGGCATGGCTCGGCTCATTTCGTCCGAACGGCCTCCGCGCCCGCTCCCTTCAGGGTCTCGGCGATTTTCTCTGAATTCTCGCCAAGGAAGTCGACCGACACCCTGAGTTCCCGGCTTGGCCAACGCGTGCCGACGGCCTGTCGCGCGACGACAATTGACTAGCGTCACATCGGCCAGATCGAAGAAGCCACCGTCGCTGACGGCCCGGCAGGCCTGGGCCACCTGAATGGCGGCGGCGACGACCGCCGTCGACGGCACGCCGAGACTGCGGCCGGCAATGATCAACGCGCCGCAGAGATCGATGCGGCCGGCATCGACGAGTTCCTGAAGGGCAGCACCTTCGTTCTGCGAGCAGCCGTCGAATTCGACTGTCGACCCGCCCTCAATCTGGCACTCTCACAATATCGAAGTTCGGCACGGCGTCGGAAACGGCAACCGGTGAAAGCGCTTGCCAGAATTACGATTGGCGGATGAAGCAACATGTCGGCCTCCTTGCGTCTCACGAAGAAAGGCCTCCCGAGTATTTCTGACCAGCCTACGTGTGCGGCGCCTCCAGCCGCACCTGAACTTTGCTGCCGTCGGTGAGACTGATCGGCGGATTGAGGATCACCTGATCGCCGGCCTTTACTCCGTTGTCCACTTCCACCTGCGTGCCCAAGTCGCGCTTTAGTCCGATGTTGTGCAGCTCCGCCTTGCCATTGTTGACGACAGCTACCTGCATTCCTTTGCGGTTGAAGATGATGGCATCTGCCGGTACCAAAAGGCTGGGCGCCTTGCGCGGTACCTTGAGCTCGACCGAGCAATAGATTCCGGGCGGCAGCGCTCCGTCCGGATTTGGGATATCGATTTCGGTCAAGAGCGTGCGGGTGCCACTCTGCAGCGCGTCGGCGATCCGGGTTACCTTGCCTGGAAACTGGCGATCCGGCAGTTCAGGCACTCGGACAGTCGCATCAACGCCCGGGGTAACACCGAATGCTGCGTCCTGCGGGACATAGACCCAAACCCGAATCACGTCTTTTTGCATGATCTCGAACATGAAGGTGCCAGTGTTTTCGTTGCCATGCACCAGCGCGCCGACGTCGACATTGCGTTGAGTGATGACGCCATCGAACGGCGCGACGACCGAGGCATAGGCCCGGTTCTGACGCAGCACCTTGAGCAGACGCTCTTGCGCCGTAACATTTGCTTGCGCGACGCTGACAGCAGCCTCGTCAGCCTTGACAGTCTGCAGGTCAATATCACCCTGGTGCGGAGTAACCCATCCTTTTTGGACAAGAGGTGCGTCGCGGTCCCAAGTCGATTGCGCGAGCGTCGCGTTGGCTTCCGCCTTTTGTACCACGGCCTTGAGTTGTGCGAGCGTCGCCTCGTTCTGCGAAATCTGGTCATCGAGCTCCGGCACCGCGAGTGCCGCCAGCAGGTCTCCTGCCTTGACGCGGTCACCAATGTCGACAGTGCGCTTCGCAATATAGCCGGTTGCGCGGGCAAAGATATTCGCGGCAGCGAATGCGGCGGTCGTGCCCGGCAGGCTGACCGAAACGGTTGCGGGATTCGCCTCGACGGTTGCGACACTCAAGCTCGGCACGAAATCGCGCTCGCGCCTTGCCGTCGCCTTGACCTCCTGCTTCAGCGAATAGTCTCCCCATCCGCCCAGCATGAGGCCACCAGCAAGCAACACAGATCCAGCAAGCGCAAACAGACGCCCGCCCCGTCGGCGGCGCACAGGCGTGCGCTGTCCTGGCTGCTTCTCGGGCTCGCGGTGGAACGTGGGGCCGTCCAATCTCTTCCGGTCGATCACGTCATTTCTGTGGGGGCGAAACACATCATTCATTGGGGAGGTCCTCGAACACGCCATAGGCCGCGACGCCGTCGTTGCGCTTGCGCAGCATGGCAAACAGGTAGGGTACGATCAGCAGGGTGGTGGGAGTGGCAAACGACAGTCCGCCGATCACGGCACGCGCCAACGCGGCATTCTGCTCCTCACCGGGGCCGCCGATCGCCATCGGGATCATGCCAACGATCATCGCCGCTGCCGTCATCAGCACGGGGCGGATTCGGGTACGGCCAGCGTCAAGGGCGGCCCGGAAAGCACTCCTCCCCTTGAGCTGCTGCTCACGCGCGAATGTGACCAGAAGAATTGAATTCGCCGAGGCGACGCCAACCGCCATGATCGCGCCCATCAGCGAGGGGACGTTGAGCGTCGTGCCTGTCATGAACAGCATCGTGACGATGCCGCAGAACGTGGCCGGCAGCGCCAGGATCACCACAAGGGGGTCACCAAAATTCTGGTAGTTGACGACCATCAGCAGGTAAACGAACACGGCCGCAAACAGCAGTCCGATGCCCAGATCGCGGAAGGAATCATGCATGCTCTGGATCTGTCCAAGAACGCGGATCGTGTTGCCGGGCTTCAGCTCCTTCTGCAATTGGGCGACGATCTTGCCGATGTCGCTGGAAACACTGCCAAGATCGCGGCCCTGTACGCCGGCATAGATGTCGTAGACGGGCTGAATATTGGTCTGGTTCAGATTGGTCGGAACGCTGTCGCGCTTGAGCGTCGCCACGTTGCTCAACAACCCTGGTATCGGCGGGCCGTTGGAGGCGAGCGCGGTCGATACTGGCGTGTTGCCAATCTCGTTGAGCGAGCTCACCAGGTGCTCCGGCGTCTGAACCGCGATGTAATAGGGAATGCCGGCGACCGGATCGGTCCAGAAATTGGGCGCGACCTGCTCTGACGAGCTGAGGCTGGTATTGACATCATTGGCAATGGCCTGCGCGTTGAGTCCAAGCTGCAGCGCCCGCGACCGATCAATGTCCACCATGAAGGCCGGCGCATCGAGCTCCTGCTGAAAATGGGCGTCCGCGATACCCGGAATGCCCGCGAGGCGGCGGCGCAGCTCCTCCGCGACGCGCTTGTTGGTCGTCCGGTCGCGGCCGACGACGCGAACGTCGATCTGTGACGGCAATCCGAAATTGAGGACTTGCGTAGTCATGTCGGCAGCCTGGAAATAAAAGGTCGCGGATGGAAATACGGCCGGCAGCATCTCGCGGAGCTTGCGCACGTAGTCAGCCGTCGGCGCGTGTCCCTCCTTGAGCGATATCAGAATCGTGCCATCGTTGACGTTAATGGTCGAGCCGTCGGTGAAGGCGAGGTTGTAGGCGCGTTGCGGCACGCCGATGTCATCGACGACCAGATCGCGATCGCGCTCTGGGATCACTTCGCGGATCTTGTCCTCGACCTCCTGAAAAATGCGCTCGGTCGCTTCGATGCGGGTTGCCGCCGGTGCGCGGACATGGAGCTTGATCTGTCCGCCATCGATGTCGGGGAAGAAGTCGCGGCCAACCAATGTCGCCATGATGCCGCCCAGCGTGAGCATCAGCGCAGCGACAACCGGAACGATAAGGCGCCGTTTGAGCAACATCGCCAGCACCCGCACGTAACCCCCGCGGAACAGCTCGAAGCCGCGCTCGAAGCGCTGGTGAAAACGCACGAACCAGTTACCTGAGCCATCGGTCCTGTCGTGGTGCTCATTTTTGAGCAGCAGGCCGATGATGACCGGCGTCAACGTCCGCGAGAGCGCATAGGACGCCAGCATGGCGAACACGACCGCAAGCCCGAGTGGTGTGAAGAGGAACTTTGCGGGCCCTTCGAGGAACACAACCGACGTGAATACGCAGCTGATCGCGAGCGTCGAGACCATCGTTGGCACCGCAATGCCGGCGGAGCCGTGCAGGGTCGCTGCGGCGAGACTCATGCCTTCGCTGCGCAGCCGGTGGGTGTTCTCGATCGTCACCGTCGAATCATCGACCAGGATGCCCACCGCAAGCGCCATGCCGCCGAGCGTCATGGTGTTGAGCGTGTGACCCATGAAGTAGAGGATCACGATCGACGTCAGGATCGACAACGGGATCGAGATCAAGACGATCAGGGTCGACCTCCAAGACCCGAGAAATAGCAGGATCATCAGTCCGGTGAGGCCCGCCGCGATCGCGCCCTCCCGGAGCACGCCAGCGATCGATGCGGTGACGAGCTTCGATTGATCAAACAGCTCGTTAATAGAGAGGCCTGGAGGCGCCGCAGCGCGGGCAATGTCAAGGACCTTGCGGACCCCATTAACGACCGCAACAGTTGAGGCATTGCCGTTCTTGAGAACACTCAGCAAGACGGAACGCCGACCGTCGTTGCGGACAATGTTATGCTGCACGGCCCAACCGTCATGCACCTGGCCGACATCCCTCAGGAACACCGTCTGGCCATTTACAAATTTGATCGGAATATCATTGAGATCGGTGATGCTCACGGGCATCGCGTTGGTGCGCACTGTGTATTGCGTGTCACCGATCTTGGCGAGACCTGATGGCAGAGTCAGATTCTGAGCACTGACCGCGTTCACCACATCTGTCGGGGTCAGGCCTTTGGCCTGAAGCTTCAGCGGATCGATATCGACCATGATCTGTCGGTCCTTGCCGCCGTCGGGCGCCGGAAAAGTCACGCCCGGAACCGGGGCAAGCTGCTGGCGCAGGTTGTAGATCCCGTAGTCGTAGAGCTGCTGCTCGTTGAGACGGTCCGACTTCAGGCTGAGCTGCAGTACCGGAACGCTTGAGGCGTTGTACGACACTACAATCGGCGCCTGGATGCCCGTAGGCATCAGGGCGCGGATTGCATTCGTCGCCGCGACGATCTGCGAGATGGCGAGGTCGAGATTGACATCGGGCTGGAAATAGATTTTCTGCACCGAGATGCCGTTCAGCGTCTGCGCCTCCATGTTCTTGATGCCGGACACGCTGGAGCTGATGGAGTACTGACCGTAGGTCGTGACCCGCTGCTCCATCTCCGGCACGCTCAGGCCAGTGTACTGCCAGATCACCGACACCACCGGGATATTGATCTCCGGGAAAATGTCCTCCGGCATCACCGTGATGGCTGACACGCCGAGAAACACGATGAAGGCGGCCAGGACGTAGAACGTGTAAGGAAATTTCAGCGCAAATCGAACAATACCCATCTCGACCTCCCGATTAGGGCTGATGCATCTGGCTCCGCGCCGATCGTGCCTTCGCGTGCGCGGCAATCATCGCTTTGCTCAGGAGCAGAAAGCGGGAGCTGAGGCCGATACGACCGACGCTCGGTGCCATGATGCAGGCGCCGTCGAACAGCAGGAGCAGCGCGTCCGCTAGCATGGACGGATTGCGGAGCCCGGCAGCGCGGCACAGCCGAGTGAGCCGTATGCGTTGAAGGGCCTTGTACGCCCTGATCACACGCTGTGCCGGATGGGATTTTTCCTTCAACTCCGCCGCCGCATTAGTGAGCCGGCACGCCCATCCGCTCACAATACCGTCCGCCATCTCCGCGAGCCGGGTGCCGAGTTGAAAAGGAGCACTGGCAGAGCCTGGGGGCCCAATTTTTACCCAGCAAGCATCGAGCCGCTTGGCAGACTCGCGCAAATATTCTGCAACGAGTTCGTCCTTCGAAGCGAAATGACGGTAAAGCGTCGCCTTGGCAGTGGCGGCTGCCTTGGCAATCGCCACGACGCTGACGCGGGCAATGCCGTATCTGAGAAACAGCTCCGCTGCTGCAGATAGAATGCGTTTTCGAGGCGGGGCTTTGGCTGCCTTTTGTTGTCTTACGCCTTCGCTGCTGACGTTGAAATGGGTGTTGAAGTGCTCGCCGTCTTTAGCGTCGAACCCGGCGCGCCGATCCATCGCGGAGAGCTTGTCATTGCCGGAACGTGTTGCGGCGAGAAACGCAACGCCGATGGCGGCCGCAACTTCGTTATCGACACGATGGTTCAACTCATGCACCATCACGCTTCCTTTCGGTGATGGCCGCTGCGTGATCTGTTCTGTCATGATGTTCTCCTGATAGACGTGCGGGCAGCATGTGAGCCTGCCACGCATCAGTGATCGGCGCGACTGTTCGAGGGCGCCGGCTCGTCTTTACCGGGATGCTTCCAGGTAGTTTCTCGTTACAGCCACCGGAGCGCGGCCGCGTCGGAGTCGTCGGGCTTCGAGTTGAAAGCAATCTTCGTCCTCGGCGCTTTCTCGTGAAGGGCATTGATCAGGCGCTCAAAATGCGCCGCCATCGGCGACAGGGTGCGTAGACCGACCCCGACGACGGTCACGTCGTAGCTCCTTTCCTTCAAAGCGTCGGAAACCTGCTGCTCGACGGTTTCCTCATTCTTGGTGAGCAATACCTGGACGCAGTAGCCAGCGTCGGCGAGGCGATCGCGTGCGCCGTCCACGCCGGCGGTAATCTTCTCCGCGGTCATACCCGGTGGAAGATACGGTGCAGAAAAATCGATGTACCGAGGATCCGGTCCGATGATCAGCACGGACTTAGCCGTGGCGCGCGTTGCGTTTTGCTCGGAACTAACAACGGCGGTGAATTGAGCTTCGTTCATTGTCGTTCTCCATCAGAATGTTGTTCGCCGCTCCGCCGGCGATTGATGCCGGCCTCCGTCGGGACGACTGTTCGGGTAGAAAGGCCGACCGCGCCTTGCCGGACGGGCCGCTATTTGCTATACGCTCTCGTCCATAAAATAATTAAGTGGACTAATATGTCCAGTAATTCATGTGTCACGAGTCGGTGATGTCAGTCGAACGCAAACGTCGGGGCCGCGGCCGGCCTCGTGACCCCGCCAAACTCGAGGCGATTCTCGATGCGGCGTACGATCTTTTCCTTGATCGCGGTATTGCTGCGACGCCCATGGACTTGGTCGCGGAGCGCGCCGGCGTGTCGAAGATGACCGTGTATGCAAACTTCCGGGACAAGCCCGCCCTGCTTGCCGCCGTCTTCGACCGCATGAGGAAGACCATACGCCTCCCCGACCTCCCGGTTGAGTCGAACCTGAACCTCTCGCTGGAGCGGCTCGCCGAATTCGGAGAACTGACCGTGTCGGTCCTCACGCGCCCGGAGGTCGTTAGAGAGACCCGGGTGATGGCGGAATGCGCTGCGGACCAGTCGCGTTTGGCGAACGTGTTCTACACCGCAGGCCGCGGCGAACTCCTGAAGCAGGTCGCTGGGTTCCTGAAGGGGCTGACCGAGCGAGGCGTTCTAGCGATCGATGATCCTGAACTCGCGGCCGAGCAGCTGATCGGAGCGTGGCTTGGAATGGCCGAACTGCGCCAGAGCCTAGGCGTGGCCGGTCCTCCATCCTCGAACGCCATCGCAAAGCGTGTCCGCTACGCTATCGATACATTGGTCCGCGCCTGGTCGACTGGTGTCGAACCTGGTAGCGCTGACAAGACGTACAAAAGGGCTCGCTCGGGCCGCCGAGCCGGGAGTACTTAGCAGCGCGCAGCGGCGGAGCAGAGAAGGTCCGCTTTCGGCCGATTCCGTTGAAAAAGACCGGCAATCGTTCATTGCAATGGCGAGCGCCGACGCGGAGGAGCGGCTAAGGCGCATGACGAGGGAGTATCACATTTTAATTGACCGTCCGGTCAGCGAATAAGATAATATACCGCCCAATACAGCTTGAAGTACTGAGACCTGATCAAGCGCGAGCCCGGCGTATCGCCCGTCGCGATCGCTTAGAGGCGGTTTGGGCTTGCTTGGAACCGCGAGCGAGATAATGAAGGTAGTACTGACAATCGATAACGGTCCGTACCCGGATGTAACTCCGACGGTACTCGACGCTCTAGCAGAGCGAAATATCAAAGCGGTTTTCTTCGTGATCGGTAAGCGGCTGGACGAACCTGAATATCGAGCATTGGCCGAGCGAGCGCACGCAGAAGGCCATATCGTGGCCAATCACAGCTTTCATCATGAGACTTTGCTGGGTGATTTCGCCAGCGACGCTGAAGCGGTGGCAGAAATTGCCTTGGCGCAAGATAGGTTGAATAAGATCGGAGCGTCCCATCGCCTTTTCCGGCCATTCGCAGGAATGGGACAGATCAACGATCGGCTCCTTCATGCAGCGGCGCTCGACTATCTTTGTCGGGAAAAGTTCACTCTGGCGCTATGGAACAGCGTTCCACGAGATTGGGAGCGCCCCAATGACTGGGACGTTGTTGCTTTGTCCGACGTTCAAACCCGCGACTCATCGGTGATTGTCGTTCATGATCTCCCGACCGGTGCGATGACGCGGCTGGGCGCGTTTATCGATGGCGTCCACGAACTCGGCGGCTCGTTCAGCACGGACCTGCCAGACGATTGCGCGCCGATACGCGGCGGCCGAGCGGCGCCTGCGGTTGAAAGCCTGGTACGGCTTCCCTGACGTCGAGGTTAACCCGCCCCGCAGCCGTGTCACAGTTTGCGTACGCTGACAAAATCGCCGGAAGCGTCTGGAGACCTGTGATCTACAGCTCGCTTGTTGCCAGCGCGCGCCTCCGCCGCAGGTTCGCGCGTCCGCTCTCACGGCCGGCCGTTGTCTGGGGGCGGCTTGAGCAGCCCCGAGCGCACGCCGGCCAAGAAGGACGAGAGACGGTCGGCGCTGCTGTCGTCCGGATTCCGGCCGTCGACAGCCTGACGGAAGCGGTTGACGACGGTGTCTCGCATGGAGTCGACGTGGGAAAGTATCCAGAAGCGGCGATGTTCCACCGCATCGAAAACCTTGTTGGCCAGCATGGCTGGCGTCTGAACGTCTGGCTCTCCATGCGAGAACGGGATCCGGATACGCGACATATCTATGGGTGCAGGCTTCGCGGTTGCGCCCGGTTCATTGCGCGTGGCCGTCATCATATTGGTGGCAACGAGTTTCGGGCAGAGCACGCTCACGCCGACATCGATCCCGGCCATTTCAAATTCGCGGTAGAGGCACTCCGACAGGCCGACCACCGCGTGCTTGGTGGCGACATAAGGCCCCGCGCCGGGCGTGGCGTAGAGGCCTGCCGCCGAGGAGGTGTTGACGATATGACCCGCGTTGCGGACGACCATCCCGGGCGCGAATGCTCGTATTCCGTGGATGACGCCCCACATGTTGACGCCAACGATCCACGCCCACTCGGCCTCGGTGACCGCCCAGAGCGGCTTGAACTTGTTCACCCCGGCGTTGTTGCAGACGAGCCAGGGATGTCCCAATTCGGCCTCCACCGTCGCGGCAAGAGCCATAACGGCGTCGCCATCACTCACGTCCACACGCCGGGCGATCGCTTCCGCGCCGGCGCGCCGCACTTGTTCCAAGGCGTCCTCCAGCGGCCCAGCCTCGACGTCGGCGAGAGCGACTTTCATGCCAAGTTCAGCGGCCCGGAGCGCGAGCCCCAGTCCAATGCCGCTTGCAGCTCCGGTGACGACTGCGACCTTGCCGGAAAATTCAGCGCTCAAGTGGTTTCTCTCTTCGGATATCGCTGGTTAAGCTTCGCGCTCGTTGCTGGCCGGCGCTGCGGCAGCTTCGACGCGATCGAGATGGTGGATGATTTCCCGGGCGACGAGTTCTGGGTGCGTGCAGCAGCTCGCATGTGGTGCTCCCTCGACTACAAAGACCGGCCCAGCTCCAGGAAGCTGGCGGGCGTAGGCATGAGCCTCATCGAGCGGAATGCCCACGTCCGCGGTAGAATGCACCACAAGCGCTGGCGCCTTGATGTTCGCGAGCCGGTCGGAGATGTCCTCTCGTTCAACCACGGCCCTGAACGGGTTCATCAGCGCTTCCGCTGGTTGCGCCATCCACTTCTTGATCCATGGCTCTAGGCCGACACCGCCCAACACCATGGCGCCGAGCGCTTCGCACAAGGCTCGGGTTGGTCCCGTCCGAAGCCACTCGGCCATGAAAGCGTTTAGATCGGCGAAGGAAGTTTCCGCCTGGCCGTGCGGTGTAGTGTTGATGAGCACCAACCCCATCACGCGATCGGGGTCCCGCAAAGCTGCCGACATCGCGATGAACCCGCCCTGGCTGTGGCCGCCGACAACAGCGCGCTCGATTCCGAGCGCGTCCATGAGTGCTATAAGGTCGTCTACATTGTCCCATTCGCTGAAGGGCTGGCCGTCATAGCGTGTCGCCCCATGCGCGCGGGCGTCCCACGTGATGACGCGGCAGCGCTCGCGCAGGATCGGACACATCGGCTCGAACATGCTGGCGTCAAGCATGAAGCCATGCGCCAAAAGCAGCGGAAGGCCTTCGCCCTCGTCGTTGTAGTGAACGGTCGCTCCCGCCCGCACGGTGACTTGTGGCATTATCAATCCTCCCATCATTCCTCATTTTCGTTAACGAGCGACCGTTTAGTCCCGGGTGCGCGGCGGAACAGGCGGAAGATAACGTTGCCAGCGGAGGCATTTTGCTCGCGGACGCTGGGTCGAAGCCAGGCGATTGCGCGACGACGTATCTTGACCTGTATCGAGGGGATCCTGCTACACACAATTCAGACCATCGCGGTTGCTGAGCGAGCGTGAGGTACAGAGCCCCCTGGAAAAGTAAATCCTGCAACTGCGTTAGTCGCGCGACTCCGATTTGATGATTTTGTCAAACAGGACCCACCGCGTTCCTTCAAACCGCACCAGATGCATCTGTTTGATTGGTACGAAATCATCAGGCGACGTGCTAATCGTAATCCCAGGCAGGAGGATGTCCGACTGCACCTCCTTTAGATCGGCTGCCTGCCTCATGATGTTTTCCCGTCGCAGATCGTCACCTGCTTGCTTGAGAACCTGCTCAAGGACTTGCGCCGAAAGGTAGCCGAGTGATAGCACGCTGTCGTTCAGATTCCCTTCGGGCATATATCGCGCCATAAACTCGCGATAGCGCTTCATCCCCGGGTCTTCATCCCACCTGGAATCGGACGTATCCTTCAGGAAGGTCGCTGATATAATACCTTGTGCGTTTTCGATCCCAGCAGGCTTAAGTGTGGCTCCAATCGACGATGCGACGCTTGGCAAAAACTGAGTAGGCTTCCAACCTATCTCCGCGACCTTCCTTATGGCCTGCGCTGCGAACTTATTCGTGGCAAAGATCATGAGAGTGTCCGCACCCGAAGCCCTCAAAGTGACGACGTGCGAGTCAATTGTCGGCTCGCTCACCTCGTAGGAATTCTCCGCGACTAGCATCGCGAGGTTGTCTTTCAATCCGGCTTTCAGACCCTTAAGAGCCTCCTTTCCAGCATCATCGTTTTGATACAGCACGGCGATCTTCGCTTGAGGCCTCTCCCCCACCAGGTACGCGGCGAATATGTTGCCCTCTCTATAATATGTCGTGCCTGGCCCCATCATGGTCCAGGGAAACTTCTTCGGGTCGTTCCACTTTTCTGTATATGACGCAACGAATAGCTGAGGTACTCGTTTGGCATTCATGTACTTTTGAATTGCGGCGTTAGACGGCGTTCCCGTCGAGCTGAATATCAGGAGAACTTCATCGCTTTCGACGAGCTTGCGTGCCTGCTCAACTGCCTTTGGAGGACTGTACGCATCGTCGTAACTAATGAAATCGATCTTTCGCCCGTTGATGCCACCCTCATCGTTAAGCTTCCTGAAGTATGCTGCCTCGACCTTTCCCATGACGCCGTAGGACGACGCCGGGCCGCTATAAGGCATGATGTTTCCGATCTTAATCGTCGAGTCGGTAGCGCCTGGATCATACTTCTTTTCGGCCATTGCACTTTCCGTCAGGACCGGAAAAATGCAGACCGCGGCCACGATCGCTTGAATGAATTTCATCTGAAACCTTCCTCCTGCCGGTGCGTGACGTGTAGTCGGCGGCCAACGGCCCTCCGCTAGGAATTTTTAATCAGAGGATTATCGCTGCACCGAAGAAGGCTACGCGTTCTGCGCTCATTTTGCGGCACTCCCAATTGACTAACCGACCGTTAAGTTAACAAATCATGACCGTTCTGGCAATGGGCGAAGTGGCTTGAGCGGAAGCACTCTTGTCCCTTGAGTTGAGATGGCGGTGCGGACGTCAAGCCGCTGCCGATTGGAGGAACACGCGCAGCGCTGTTCGAGCAATCGTCGAGTGCCAGCCCCAACGGACATTGGGCGGGAACATGCGTCAGGCTGCCATCTCGAGTATCTCGACGATATCGTTAACAGATACGATGGGTCGACAATTTGTCGCAGTACAATGGTCGGCGAATGCAACCTCCGCTATGCCGACGAACTTGTCGGGGTCGACGCCGATCTCGGATAGGCGCAACGGAAGGCCGAGGCCACGCACAAAGCATTCGACCGTCGCGGCAGCATCTTGGTCGCTCCCACCAGACAATGTCTTGGCTATGAGGTGCTGCGCTTCAGCGCTATATCGGAAATTCCAGCGCAACACAGGCGCCAGCGTGACGCATGACGTGAGGCCATGCGCAACTCCACAAACCGCACCCAACGCATGGCCGATCGCATGACTGGCACCAACCGACACCCCGTGAGCCGGCCCCGCAACAGACATCCAGCACGCAAGTTGCGCTTCGCCTAAGGAGGAAAGGGGTGGCTCCCCCCCGGCGTCGAGCGCGTTCGCGATCAATGGTAGCGATCGACCTAGAAGCAGGACAGCTCGCTCGGCTAAGGGAGCGGCGAACGCATTTCCGCTCACAGCGCAAAGCGTCTCCGCGGCGTGATCCAGAGCCTTTACCCCGGAAGCGAGCAGTATTTCGCGAGGGGTATCGACCAGGGCACGGGGATCGTAGATGATGCTGCGGGGAATTGCGTACTCATGACCCACCACCTCCTTAATGGATGTCGTCTCGTTCAGCATGCCACCCACGGGAGACAGTTCGGCCGCGGACAAGGTGGTTGGAATGGCTATGATGCGCGGGCCTGGCTCGCCGTCCATCGAATTTACACGTGGGGGTCGGCCGAGGAGCTCGGATAGACGGTCCGGCGAACCGATGTTGCGCCACAGCGCGATCGCGACTGCCTTGGCGGTATCGATCACGGACCCGCCACCAATGGCAACGATTGCGTCCGGACGGCAGTTGCTCAGCGTCGCAATCGCTTCCAACACACAAGTCGAGGGGGAATGTGGTCGGCATCCTCCGTAGACCGTGGTCTCCACTCGAACGTTAGCGCGAAGCGACCGTACAAGGGGCGAATGCAGCAGCGAGCGGCTGGTCAACAATAGAACCGAGTTGATGCGATCCTCTGACAAGATCGAGGGAAGCGCCTCACGCGCATCCACGTCGTGCATGACGCGCGCGAGGCGGTTAGAGAGATGCCGGAAGCCTGTATTTTCTCTGCTCAACGCAGCTATCTGCTCACGAGACCGGGAGATAGAGACCGGCGTCGAAGCGATAGCTCCGGCCGTTGTGCATCGGATTGCGCACGATCTCTTCCGCAAACAGCGCGAACTCCGAAGCCTTGCCCATCCTCTTGGGGAACAGGGACACCGAGACGATGCCTTGCTTCACCTCAGGTGGTGCTTGCTCGTACATCGGAGTGTCGAAAGCTCCTGGCGCGACTGTCGTCACACGTATTCCGTGCTCAGCTAGTTCACGCATCAGCGGCAGCGTCATACCGACGATTGCTGCCTTGGATGCGCTGTACGCGATCTGCCCGATCTGGCCTTCGTACGCCGCGCCTGAGGCAAGGTTGATAATGACACCGCGTTCACCATCCTCGTTAGCCTCATTGCGCGTCATCGCGAGCGCTGCAGAACGCGCCAAATGTACGGTGCCGTACAAATTTACCTTGAGGACCGCATCGAAGCGATCCATGGGGATCGGACCCTTGCGGCTGAGAAGCTTGGCGGGACCTCCGATCGCTGCCGCAGCGATCGCGACATCGATCCGTCTGAAACGTGCAACTCCTGCGTCGATGCCGGCTTGCACGGCCTGCTCATCGCTCACATCGCAAACAAAGGGAAGATACCTGTCCCCTAGCTCTGCTGCGATGGCCGCACCGCGAGCGGCGTCCCGATCCAGTGCGACGACGCCGCCTGCGCCAAGCGCGAGGAAATGGCGTGCAGCCGCCTCACCGAGTCCGGAAGCACCACCGCTGATCGCAACCACTTTGTCCCGAATGTCCATCTTGATTTCTCCGCTTGGGTCATCGCTGAGGAGCCTTCATCAGCTCGTTGGAGTTGTGGTGACCGACTCGCGCAACAGGTCGCGGAGCGCGGTCTTCCGAACCTTGCCGTTGGCTGTCCTGGGCAACTCGTCGACGAAACGCCATTGGCGCGGGACTTTGTATCGCGCCAGCCGTTCCTCGCACCATGATTGCAGCTCGGATGCAGTGATGCCGCTCCCCTTGCCTACTACAACGAAGCCGACAGGAACCTCGCCCCATTTGGCGTCCTGCGCACCGACCACCGCCACTTCGACGACGCCTTCGCGCTCAAAAATCGCTTCTTCGATCTCCTTTGGATAGACATTCTCACCGCCACTGATGATCATGTCTTTCTTTCGATCTACCAGCGTCAGGAAGCGATCTCCGTCGATGAAGCCCAAGTCACCCGTGTGGATCCAGCCGTCGCGAATGGTTTCAGTCGTCTGCACAGGATTGTTGAAGTAACCAGTCATGCCGGCGTTTTTGTTGACTACGATCTCGCCAATCACACCAGTGGGACAATCATCACCCTGTTCGTCGACAACCCGGACTTCGAGATGCGGAAGTTCGCGTCCGACAGTGTGCATCTTACGATCATGATCCTGGTGCCCGAGAACGGAGATCAGCGTGGTCTCCGTCTGTCCATAGCATTGCTGAAACTGGACACCGGGCCAAAGCGCCTGTACCCGTCTTGTGAGTTCGGTCGACATCGGAGCGCCGCCATACCAGGCGCTCCGCAGACTAGTGCGGGCGTCTGTTTGCGCGCGGCGGTCGAGCAGCGCGGCATATTGAGCCGGCACGCCGAAAAACGTGGTCACGCCCCGGCGCTCGATCAGGTCGAATAGTTCGTCGGGCTCGAAACGGGCGGTGAGCACGATGGACGCACCCACATAGAGATGCGGATGCGACACGACATACATCCCGCCACCATGGAACAACGGGACGGTTACGACGACCCGATCGCTTTGCTGAATGCGTGCGGCCAGCGCCGTGGCAGCTGTTCCCTCCAGGAGCGCGCGATGAGGCAGCATTGCGCCTTTGGGCGTGCCCGTTGTACCGCTGGTGTACATGATGGTGGCGGTGGCGCGCTCGTCAAAATCTGCGGGAAGCTCGTCCACTGGCGGCGCCTGCGTATCCAGAAGCGCACGACTGATCTCGACCAGTCGGAAGCCGGCGTCGATCCGCCCATAGAGCGCGTGAGCCTGGGTCGCGAGGGCGCAAGTGTGAAACAGCACGCATGGGGTGCTGTCGCGCAGCATGTGCTCAAGTTCGGCGACGGTGCAGCGATAGTTGAGCGGCACCATCACAGCACCGATCTTCATGATCCCGAAATAGATCGGGAAGAATTCAAGACAGTTCTCGGCGAGAAGGGCCACCCGGTCACCTATCCGCACGCCCATCTCGAGCAGCCGGCGGCCGATCCCGTCACCGCAAGCGTTTAGCTCAGAAAAACTGAGCGCTTGCTCCTCGAAGATCAAGGCCGTTTCGTCGCCGAAGCGTTTGGCGTTGAGCCGCGCAATATCGCCGAGAACGCGCATCTAGAGTTGCCCTCCGAAGTCCGGGAACCGATAGCCATCAAGGAAGGTTCTGGCGATGACGGTACGCTGGATCGAGGGCGTACCCTCTTCGATGATGTTGATCCGGCAATCGCGATAGTGGCGCTCGATGTCGCGCTGCGTCGTATAGCCAACGCCACCATGAATGAGGAGCGCGCGGTCCGTGACGCGACACACGGCCTCCGCACCGAACTGCTTGCACATTGCCGCTTCGGCCGGGATGCGCTCACCGCGGTCGAGCTTGCCGATCGCGTCCGTCAGCATGGTCCGAAGCGCATAGATGTCCGTTGCCATCTCGGCCAGATAGGTCCGAATGGTTTCTCGGGTCGCAATCGGCTTCCCGAAGGTGACGCGCTCTTTCGCATACTGCAGCGAAAGCTCCATCACTCGCTCCGCCGTACCCAACGATGTCGATGCGATGAAGACCCGGCTCTCCTCGAGTGCTTCGAGCGCGTGGTGCAGGCCCTTGCCCTCGACGCCGCCCAGCAGGTTCGCGGCAGGAATTTGCGCATTGTCCAGGTTCAACCGGCCATGCTCCGCACCCTTGCAGCCCATCAGTCCGCCGACTGGATCCCACGTGAAGCCGGGAGCATCCTTCGGCAGCAACAGGACGCTGATACCCTCCGGCCCCTTGCTCCGGTCCGTATAGCAGACAAGCATCAGATAGTCGGCAATGTCGCAGTTACTGATCAGATGCTTGCGACCATTGACCTGATAGATGTCGCCCAGGCGGGTCGCCGTTGTCGAGATATCGATCCCTGTACCGTTGTCGGGCTCGGTCAGGGCGAAGCCGAGCTGGATCTTTCCGCTGGCGACGCCGGGGTACAAGCGCGCCTTCTGCTCGTCTGTGGCAAACTCCAGTAGCTTGCTGGCCGACACGTGCGCATGGAGATAACCGCGCAGGCCCGCATACATCTTCGATAGTTCGATGAGCACGGGCACATATTGCTTCACCGTAAGCCCGAGCCCGCCATAGCTTTCGGGGACTAAGCAACCATAGAGTCCCAGCGCGGCCAGCTTCGGGATCACCTCACTGTGAGGAATGTGTCCCTGACGCTCGATGCGGTCGATGTATTGGGGCAGATCTTTCCAGATGAGGTCTTTGACCTTAGGAAACCACTCGCGATAGCGCGCTTCGTCCATCTTCTACTCCGTTGACCATTTATTCCGCTATCAGGATGTGAATATTGCAGGCGCGAGCGTCGGCTTCCTTGCTGCCACCCATCATCTGGGCAAGCGCGACGCGGGCGTTTTCGACCTGGCGACCAGCGGCCTCGCGGCGAAGCTGCCACGTGATCTCCGCGATCTGTCCCACCCCGGATGCGCCAATCGGGTGGCCCTTGGCCAGTAGACCGCCGCTCGGGTTGACCGGAATGCGGCCGCCGATAGCGGTCGCCCCCTCATCTATCAGCCGCCCGCCCTCGCCGCGCGCGCAGAGTCCGAGTCCTTCATAGTGGACGATCTCGCAGATCGAAAAGGCGTCGTGGACCTCGACCAGCGACAGATCGTTCGGACCCAGGCCTGCTTGCGCATAGGCCTGCTGGGCGGCCTTCTCCTCGATCTCCCACCGCGTAAAATCACGCTGGTTATCGTATAGCCCCGTCGCCAGCACAGAGGCGGCGATGCGAATGGGGCGCGCGCCCAGACGGCGCATCATCGCCTCGGAACAGAGGACGGCCGCGGCCGCACCGTCGCTGTTCGGGCAGCAGGAGAAGAGGGTGATCGGCTCCGCGATCATGGGGGAGCCGATCACCTCCTCGATGGTCAATGGCTTCTTGAACTCGGCATAGGGGTTGAGGCAGCCGTTGTCGTGATTCTTGACCGAGACCTTGGCCTGCTGTTCGAGCGTCGTACCATAGAGCTCCATATGCTTCTGAGCGACCATCGCGAAATAGCCTGGGAAAATATCGCCGAGGCGCACTTCCATGTCGGCGGCGCCGACCTTGAGGGGCGTCCCCTTGGGCATCACCGCCTTGTCGACTCCAAAGACTATGACAGCATCGTAGAGACCGCTCGCCACGCCTTGCCAGCCAAGATGGAGTGCGGTCGAGCCGGAAGCACAGGCATTTTCGACATTGATGATGGGCAAGCCCGCCATGCCCGCTTCCCAGAGGACGTGCTGGCCGACTCCCGTCTCCTCCTGGAGCATGGCTCCCAACGCATTTCCGCAGTAACCAGCCTGGATCTCATTTCGATCGATACCACCATCGGCCAGCGCCTTGCCGACCGCCTCGGCACCCAGGCTGCGGAGACTGCGATCGAGGTGCTTGCCGAAAGTCGTTGAGCCGACACCCACAACGTAGACCGGCCTCATGTCTCTCCTCCTTCTGCACGCGCAAATTTGTAAGCGAGAAGCGTACGGCCTGACGCATCGGGATACAGCGGTTCGGCGATGAGCTTCACGGGTGTTCCAGGTTTCATGCCCTTCGCCTCCGTTTTGGCGAAAAGACCAAAAACCCTCAGCGGCACGGCGTCGAGATCGACATAGCCATAAGCGTACGGTGGCTTCAGCCCCACGGGCGAAGGCACTTGAACGACCGTGCTCGCGTAGACCCGGCCTTGACCGTCGAGTTCGGCAGGAATCACGTTCGGGCCCGGACCGCAGCGCGAGCAGATCGAGCGGCGCGGAAAGGAATACGTTCCACAGCGTGCACAGCGCCCGGCAATGAGAACAGTGCCCCTTTCGGCCGTGGTTTTGAACAGTTCCGGCATGAAGGGCAGCGGTTCTGCCGCGGTTGCATCCGCGATATTCGGAAGAGAGGAGGTCAATCGATGCTCCTTTGTGTGGCGGTCGGCCGCAGGTTCAGTTTGCTTCTCGATTGCCGGGAACCTGCGACGGCGAAGCTCTAGCGTACCAGCCTAAGTTACTAAACGACCGTTAAGTGTCAAGCAAAAGAAAGAGACGTTGTTGTCGGTACTGGCCGGGCATCGGCTCGTTCCTTGAATCCTCCTCAGAAGAGATCGAACGAGAGGTCGCGCGCCCCGACGCCCCGTGTTAGGAAAAAGGCGATCAGCGATGCTATCTGGCCTGGCTGCGTGATCAGTTCCGGATTTTCTTCCCGCGCCACCTGCTTGCGCATGTCCGTCGCCACGGCTCCAGGGCAGATCGAGAGCACGCGGATACCCCCTTTCCGCAATTCGCGCGCGATCGCTTCGCTGAACCCAACTGCCGCGAATTTGGACGCAGTGTAGGCTGCGTAGCCTGGTATCGGCTTCTTGCCCGCCAGCGACGACAGGTTCACGATGTCACCTCGCTGACGCGGAAGCATCACGCGCGCCGCCTCGCGGGTGAAGAGAAACATGCTGCGGACGTTGACCGCCATCTGTTGTTCCCAATCGGCTAAACTGACGTCGAGGAGGGCCGCCGGCGCCCCACCGCCCGCGTTGTTGACGAGGATGTCGACTGGCCCCTGCGCTTCGGCAACAGAGAAGCAGTGCTGGACCTCGTTTTCCCGCGTGGCATCGAGCGGGATTGGGACGAATGTTCCTCGCGTATCGGCCTGGATGATCTGGCGCGTCTCCTCTAACTGGCCGGCGCTGCGCGCTGCACCGAACACGGTCGCACCGTGCGCGGCGAGTTCGATACTGATCGCGCGCCCTATCCCGCGCCCAGCGCCCGTCACGATCGCGATCTTGCCATCAAGGGACTGCATTACCGCCTCCTGTCTACTCCCTCAAGACACCTGAGATGCAAGGCCTTGCGCGCAGCCCTATCGGCCTGCCGTGTGGGCGATCCGGCCGAGCGGCAGCGCCTTGAAGTCCGGCGGATTCCGAAGGCATGCCGCCGAAGCACCGCGCGGTCCGCTTACGCCCCTCCGTAGTGGATAAGTCGGCCAACTCATCGACCCACGAAAACCGGCTTGCGCTTCTCGGCGAACGCCGCGAGTCCTTCTTGCATATCGCGCGAGCTGGCGTGCGCGACGTTCGCCGCCAACTCTTCCGCCAAGAGCGTTTCGATCCCGCCGCCGAGGCTGCTCCGAACAAGCGCCTTAAGCTGGCGCAGCACCAGCGGACTGTGCCCAGCAATCCGCTCGGCGAGGGCGGCGGTTCGCTGGCGCGCTTCGGCATCGTCGAAGACCTGCTGCACCAAGCCCCACCGTTCCATATCCACCGCTGACAGGCGCAGACCGCTGTAGAGGAGATAGCGCGCGCGTCCGGGACCAATCGCGCGCGCAAGCCGTACAGAGCCTCCTGCGCCGGGCAAGAGCCCGAAATTGACATGGCCGTCTCCGATTTGCGCCGATGCGGACGCGACCACGATATCGGCGCACAGAGCCAGCTCCAAACCGCCGGCGAGCGTAACCCCGTTCAGACAGACGATCACGGGCTTTTCCAGCGCCTCGATCCGGCTCATGGTCAAGGAAGCTTTGGACACGAAGGCCTCAAGGCCGCTCTCCCCACCCGGAACGGTGGAGAGGTCCGCGCCAGTGCAGAATGCCTTGCCTTCGCCGACGAACACGACGCATCTCACGCCGTCGTCGCTCGCCGCGGCGTCGATCGCATCGCCGATAACATCCAGCATGGCAGGACTGAGCGCATTCATCGCCTGTGGGCGGGAAAGGCGGATCCACATCACGCCTGCGACGCGCTCCACGCAGATATCCCTATTGTCCTGCTGCATAGCCCTTCCGATCTCCAATCGACGTTACAACCGAGCCCCCGACTATGAAGCGGGGCCAAACAAATGGCAATAACTTACTGATCGACTGTTAAGCTGTGAGGTGGTAAGTTGTGTGCGAACTGAGAGACGCGGTCGTCTCGCAATAGGAGTTCGCTCGTCATGACGCCAGAACAGGCGATCGCTCGCCATGTCGCGACGTGTTCGGAGCAGCAGATTCCGGAGCCGGCGATTGCGGTTGCGAAGCGCAGCATCGCCGACGGAATAGCGGCCCTTATTGCCGGCCGGAACGCCGATGGCATAGACGCGATGCTATCCCTTGCCGAACGCTGGGGCGGGAATCCAGAAGCACACATTTATGGGACTGGGCGACGCACCTCTGCTCCCGTCGCCGCATGGATCAACGGCGCCCAAATGAGGGCACTCGAACTGGACGACTGTACCGATACGCTGCCACTTCACCCAACCGCGGCAGTGCTTCCGGTGTTGCTCGCGTCTGGAGACATCGCGCCTTTGTCGGGTCGGGATCTAGTTCGCGCCCTGGTGATCGCGCAGGACCTGAAGATCCGCTTCGGCCTCTCGATCACGCGGAACGCAATGCAGACCGGTCGCAACAATGTCTTCCGCATCTTTGCAGCGACTGCGGGAGTGGCCGCTGCGCTGCGCCTGGACGAGGAACAAACGCTCCATGCCCTCGGCATCTCGGCTTCCTACGGAGCGGGCGACGCGCAGTGCGTGCTTGATGGCTCGATGGCGCTGCGCGTGCAATTCGGGAATACCGGTCACGGCGCGCTATCCAGCTGCTTGCTGGCGAAGCTTGGGGTCACCGGCCCCAGGGAATTCCTTGTCGGCCGCTACGGATATCTTACGGCGTTTGAGCCCGAGCATGATTTGAGCCCGCTCCTCACCGAGCTCGGCACGAGATTCGAGGGTACGCGCATCGCTGTCAAGCCTTATGCTGCCTGCCGTTGCACGCATGCCGCGATTGATATCGCGAGAATCGTTCATGCAAGATACGGGATTCTCGACTCCGAAAAGATCGAGCGCGTTGATCTCACCGTCTCGCCCGAGGTCTATCATCTCGTCGGCTGCCCGCGCGAAGCGAAGTTGCGACCCCAGACGAGCGTTGCTGCGCAATTCTCGCTTCATTTCATGGTTGCGACCACTTTGCTGACGGGTCGCGCAGGGCTCGGAGCAACTGCACACGACTGTCTGACGGATCGGCGAACACTCGCGCTCGCAGATCGGATCCATGTCGCTTCGGATGCACGCAATCGCACCGGCGAAGTCGTCGGCCGCACCGATCTCGCGGTCCACACCGTTTCGGGTGAAACGATCAAGCTGAGCAGCGAAAGGCCGCTCGGAGGGCCTTCAAACCCGATCCCGAACGACATGTTGCGCATCAAATTGGAAGATTGCGCTGCCCACGCTCGACGAACGATACGGTCCGAGACGCTAGACCGCTTCATGGAGCGCGTCGAGAATATTCAAGATGAACCGTCGGCCAGCGCCTTGTTCGAGGACTTCGTCTGATGGACCGGGAATACAGGCTGCTCGTGTTCTTCTCTCCCTCGAGAGCCTGCCGCAAGACGACACGCCGGGCGATCGCCCATTGCGAAAGGCTCTGATCGTGATCGCGTCCATGTACCCTCCTCGGGGTCGCGCGGGATCGCAGCAGATGCTCAAAACGGTTCAGTTCGGCGGACCGACTTCGATCTCCGGGGCGACGCCATGTGGACCGTTGCCGGACCGGTCTGCCAAGGCGCAAGGGGGCCTGTTTGAGCGCTTGCCGGTCACGCGAGCAGCAACTATACAGATCGCATATGCACAAATTGCGCCAGAAGCCAGCCGAACACGCCCCCGCCCCTTCGCAGGTCCGCAATGGCGTCGAGCGCCGCGAAGAGATACTGAGGGTGGCCACCGACCTCTTTTACGAGCGCGGCTTTGAAAACGGAGCTTTGCGCGAAATCGCCAAGTCTCTGAACTTTACGCAGGCAGCGCTATACTACCATTTCAAGAACAAGGACGAGATCTTTTTCAGCATACTTGACCGCTTTACTGAAATGGCTTTGCAATCCATCAAAGAAGAGCTGGACGCCCCTACAGACCTCGTGGCGGCGTTACGATCGGCGCTTAGGCGCCACGTCACCATCAACCGCGACTACGCGAAAGAAGTGAAACTTCTCATTGAAGACCGCAAGCTTCTAGCCGAAGAATATGCGCGCCACGTGCGCTTGAAGGAGCGCAAGATTTTCGAGTTGTATCGCAGGCATATCGAGAAACTGCGCGCCGCCGATCTTATGCCCCCGGTATCACCTACGGTTATGACCTTCGCTTTAGTCGCCGCTGCGAACTCAGTGTATCAGTGGTATGATCGAAAGGGCGAAATGTCGATCGACGATATTGCTGGGCAATTGGGACACATTTTTATGGGTCCCGAAGTCAGACCCCAAGCTGCGGCGCGGAAGCGCTCAAAGGTGCGCTGAAGCATCCGCTCGCATTGCGCTCGGCTCGTGGCGGCTTGTTTGCTCTAAGCCTACAGAATGGGCACCACCAAATTCGACGATGCATGGCTCAAGCACAATGAGCGCGACAATCCCAAACGCGACTACTCTATCGGTTGATGCGGTGCCGTCTCATCGGCTCAACGCGGCGCCGACGGTGCTGCCTGGAGCTTCTCAGCAAAGCGAACCTCAAGACCCTCAGCCGCGACACGCGCGACCTCCGCCCGATGAGGCCGGCGAAGAATGATACCAAGAGCGGAAAGCCGGCTCAAATCTGCGCTACAGGATCCGCGATAAAGTCGGAGCTTTCGGCTCTATCGCGGGGTTCGCGGATGAACCTATGCTGCTCGCGTGCTCATGGTGAGAAGATCGTAGCGAGCAACAGGTTCGCCGTTTTGGTTGATGACCTCGACATCCCATCGCACCTCGCCATACTCCGGCTTTCGGGCGGGTGACTTCTGCTTCACCGTTAGACGTACCCTGATGCTATCGTTTGGAGAAACTGGTTTGAGGAACCGTAGATTATCGAGACCATAATTCGCCAGGAGCGGTCCCGGCGCCGGATCGACGAAAAGCCCGGCTGCGAATGCGAGGATGAGATAGCCGTGCGCAACGCGCCCTGGGAAAAACGGATTCGCCTTCGCGGCCACCTCATCCATGTGGGCATAAAACGTATCGCCGGTGAATTCCGCAAAGTGCTCGATGTCATCAAGCGTGATCGGACGGCTGGAGGTCTCGATAGTATCGCCGACAACGAGTTCATCGTAGTTGCGCTTAAAGGGATGAACGTCCGCAAGAGGCGTCGCCGCGCCCTTGCACCAGGCTCCCGTCAATGCCGACAGTCGGCCAGGCGAACTCTGCACCGCGGTGCGCTGCATGTAGTGGTAGACACTGCGCAACCCGCCGAGCTCTTCGCCGCCTCCCGCGCGCCCGGGTCCCCCGTGGATGAGGCCGGGTAACGGCGAACCATGCCCCGTCGATTCCTTTGCACAATCTCTATCAACAATCAGAACACGGCCGTGATAGGGCGCGATGCCCAGCACGATGGCCTCCGCCACCTCGCGATCGTAGGTGAACACTGATGCCACAAGACTGCCCTCGCCGCGCCTGACGAGATCGACGGCCTGGCCTATGCCATCATAGGCGATCACCGTCGCGACTGGCCCGAATGCTTCAGTGTCGTGAACCCTTTGTGCTGTTAAAGGGTCGATGACGCGCAGGAGAACCGGGGAGATAAAGGCGCCGCTTTCCGCATCGATCCCTTCTCCCTCACATTTCCCAGGATCGCCAAAAACGATGTCCGCCTCAGCTTGAAGCTTTGCGATCTGACGACATACGGCAGCGCGCTGATCTCTGCTCACCAAGGGCCCCATTGCCTTCTCATCAGTACGCGGATCGCCGAGCCGGACCTCTGCCAGACTAGCTTTCAAGGCCGCCATGGTCGCAGCCTCCTGCGCCTTGGGCACCAGGATCCGCCGGATCGCGGTGCATTTCTGGCCGGTCTTCGCGGTCATCTCACGCACGACTTCACGGATAAACAGGGCGAACTCCGGTTGTTCCGGAGTCACGTCGGGGCCAAGCACACTCGCATTGAGCGAATCCCGCTCGGCAATGAAACGAACAGAATGCTTCGCAATATTCGGGTGGTTGCGGATCCTCTCCGATGTTTCGATCGATCCAGTGAACGACACCACATCCTGTCCGGTGAGATGATCGAGCAGATCGCCGACCGAGCCACAGATCATCTGAAGGCTGCCAGGAGGTAGGATCCCGGATTCGTGCATCAACCGCACCAAGGCCTCAGCTACATGAGCGGTCGCCGTTGCAGGTTTTGCGATCACGGGAACGCCCGCGAGAAACGCCGGCGCGAATTTCTCCAACAACCCCCAGCAGGGGAAATTGAAGGCATTGATATGGATCGCGACCCCGTGCAAGGGCGAAAGTAGATGCTGGCCGACGAACGTGCCGCCCTTCGAGAGCCCCTGCACGTCGCCTTCGACGACAAATTTTTCATCGGGCATATCGCGACGCCCATGCAAGCTATAGGCTGACAAGGTGCCGATCCCACCTTCGATATCGATGGCACTGTCGCGCTTGTTGGCGCCAGTATCGGCGGAGAGCCGGTAGAGCACTTCCTTGTGTTGGCCGAGATGGGCCGCCAGCGCACGCAACTTGTCAGCGCGCGCATGGAAGGTGAGCTCGCGCAGGGCGGAACCGCCGGTGCTGCGCGCATAGTTCTCCATCCCCGCAAAGTCCAATCCGTCGCTCGACAGACGCGCGACGGCTCGGCCGTCTATTGCACTCGGAATGTCGACAAAACCACCGGTCGGCGTGACCCAACGGTCAAACGCAAGGCTTTGCAAGTTGATAGTCATCGATCTCCTCCCAATCGTCGCTCAATGCCGACGGTCAATCTCCGCCGGTCTTCCGATTGACTCCGCCCCGCCGCAGCTATTAATTAACCGACCGATCGATTAATTCAAGCGAAAGTTGCTGAATTACTTGAAACAGCGAGGGAGGACACCATGGGTTCAATCCTGATCGATGACCGCGGAGCATGGCGCATCGTCACCCTGAACAGGCCCGACAGGCTCAACTCGTTCAATGATCCGATGCACCGCTCGCTTGCCAAGGCGCTCGACGAAGCGGCTGAAAATGTCGGCTGCCGTGCAATTTTGTTGACCGGCGCGGGACGCGCCTTCTGCGCTGGCCAAGATCTGAGCGATATTGCCGGCGATGCCCCACCTGATCTCGGGGTCACCATCGAGCGCTTCTACAATCCGCTCATTCGTCGTATTCGTTCGTTGAACAAGCCGGTGGTCTGCGCCGTCAACGGCACAGCCGCCGGTGCGGGGGCCAACATCGCCCTAGCCTGCGACATAGTTCTCGCCGCGCGTTCAGCCAAGTTCATCCAGTCATTTGTCAAAATCGGCCTAGTGCCCGACTCGGGGGGAACCTGGCTTCTGCCGAGATTGATCGGCGAGGCGCGCGCCAAAGCCCTGGCAATGACCGGCGATCCCCTCTCCGCCGAGACGGCCGAGAGCTGGGGATTGATTTGGCGCGCGGTCGACGATGACAAGCTCCGCGGCGAAGCCGAAGCGCTCACCTCTCATCTGTCCAGTCAGCCTACCCAGGGCCTTGCCCTCATCAAGCGCGCCTTCGGCCATTCCGCGACCGCCACCCTCGATTCGCAGCTTGACCTGGAACGCGACCTGCAACGCGAGGCAGGTCGCACGCCTGACTACGCCGAAGGCGTAGACGCCTTCATTGCAAAACGTCCGCCAAAATTCACGGGCGAAGCCGCGATAAGCGGGGGTGCAGCGAATTCCGCTTAGAACCGCGGTAGCAATCGATCAGGAAATTGAAGGACGGATAGCTGTATCTCAACCAAGCGCGTTTGCTATCCTGCAAGAGGTTGATCTGCGTGCATTTGTCCCGGCATCCGGTTGCTAAGACCGATCGTAGCCAAGGATACGAGTCAACCCTGTGAAAGAGGTTGAAGAAAAATTGACCAGTCGGACGGTCAATGCCACTGTGCCAGTCCCCTATCGCTGCCCCCCGAGGTGAAATGGCCCGTCCACGAGCAAGCGACTACGAAGAAAAGCGCTTGAGCATTCTTGCGCGTTCTGCGCGCTTGTTCGCGGAAAACGGCTATGGCGGCGCATCGACTGCGATGATCGCGGAGGCCTGCGGTGTCTCCAAGGCGCTGATGTACCACTACTACAGTTCCAAGGTTGACGTTCTCTTCGATATCCTGGACCATCACTTGAAATATCTTCTCGACGTTGCCGAAGCTGCTTCCCGATCGGCCGGCAGCTCGGGGGAACGCTTATTCGCGATCTCTTCGGCATTGCTCGACGCCTATCGCGGCGCCGATGCCGAGCACCAGGTTCAAATCTCGAGCCTGAAGCTCCTGCCCCCCGCGCAACAAGAGGTCCTCAAGTCGCTGGAACGAAGACTCGTTGCCATCGTCTCGGAAGCGATTGCGGGGGCAATACCGTCGTTAGCAAACCGGCGCGACGCGCTGACGCCGCTGACCATGTCTCTGTTCGCGATGCTGAATTGGCATTTTCTTTGGTATCGCGAGGGCAAGGGCCTCACCCGAGAAGCCTACGCGAAGATCGCAACCACCCTTATTCTCGCGGGCGCGGAGGCCGCCACCTCTGCTCTCGAAGGTCAAGCCAAGTCATCCCCAAAGCGAACCTCACGCAGGTCAGGAGGGGAAGGTAGGCCAAGCTAGAAGCATCGTTCGACCGAGAGCCCGATTTGTCTTTTGGATCTGAAGGAGTGAACTCACCCCCCGGAAAGCCACACCGGTACCTCATTCGGCAGTCTTACCTGCCGCCGCCGTGAGCTAACACAAGCACCTCCACCTAAGCTCCAAATTCGCGATATTGGAACCCGCCGACACTTAGGTCTCCCTCGAGAGCAGGGACATTGCTGAAATATTTAGTGTTCCAGGTCGGCGGTTGCTTCAGCTGCCACGAGCATTTGCGCAGCAGGGTAATGCAGAACAGTTTATCGATGACCAGCGCGAGGTCCTTACCTGGACAGGTCCGGTCCTGCGGGCCGACGACTGCGTCGTGAAGCCCGCGCGGCCAAATCAGATGTTGCGAGGCTTGTGGGTCTTCGAACCTGAAGTCGTCGGGCCGCGGAAAATTCGCTTCGTCCCTCTGCGCCAACGGTAGCACACCCAGCACCAGTTCACCCTTCCGAATGCGGAATGTTCCTGAACTCGAATCCAGGATGCGATCGCGAGTCGCGCGTCCAGCGATGAAAAATACGGGCGGATGTAGCCGCAGAATTTCGCGTAGCGCACGGTCTAGCATTTTTAGTTTGTTGAGGCAGCGCAGGTCAGCGATCCTCGGATCCGACCCGATCACCGCATCCATTTCGTCGCACAAGTCCTTTCGCAGTTTCGGTCTCTGCCCAAACTCTCCAACAATCGACTTCAGGAGTGACTGTGTTCCAAGAAAGGAATTCATCCCAAACAAGAATGTCAGCCGCTTGGCGAGCACATCCTCGTCAGTGATATCGTGAGCCTTGGCAAGCTCCACGATCTGGGGGAACGCCGGCGTTTGCTTCACGAAGTCCAGCAGCCTTGGAAAGATCTTCAGTGCTCTAGAATAGGCAGATCCGGGAATGAAGCGCGTGACCGATAGAAAGGTGTGCGTGAATATGGCGCTGTAGAGCTCACGGACATCGGCCAATACCGGTCGCTGGCCGAGCATCCACTCGAAGATCAGCACGACGACGAAATCCTCGATCTCGTCGCGGAAGTTGAAGGTTTCCCTTGCCGCCCATTTCTTGAAGAATTCGTCTGCAACCGCATCGAAAGAGGCCGCGAGAGTTGTCGAACGCGTCTTCAATAAATCGAGGTATAGGGCTTTCGGCCTATCGTGTTCCGGTCCGGCCTCATAGATGCTGGGCGATACATTGCCTACCAACGCTAGCGGTGGAAGCTGGAACTTGAAACCGGCGACCGGATGGTCTTGCACCAAGTCTTTGGAGGCAAACAAGGACACAATGGCGCGATAATCTAGTGCGATGATCGTCGGGCCAAATAGATTTGTCTTAAAAGCTGTCTTTCCGTATTTGCGCTGACGCTTCCGAAGGAATTCCAACCACCCGCTGATGAAGGAGAAGTCGAGCAGGCCCCACGCGGCCCAACCAGCGGACAGCCGTAGGAGCCGGGCGGATCCTCGCCCGCGAAGGCGACCTTTGCATTGGCAGCAACCTTGTTGCGATGGACAATATCCGCGAGCGAAGAGGTGTTCGCAATACTCTCGAGGCCGATTTTTGTGAACGTGTCTTCGTTGTAGACGGTGTCCGCAAGCAGAGGATTGGTTAGTGCCTGGGAATAAGCGTCGACGCCGACCATCAGGGTCATCAGCCTGCCGAGCACCGTGTCCTCGTCGCTTTCAGCCAAGAGACCGACAAGCAGTTCGACGCGATCGACATGCCCGTACAGCGTATTGAGCTCCATCAGCAGCTTTCGATCGTCCGTCAGCTCATCAAAAGATGTTAACTTCTGCAACCCAAAGCGCTCCCGGTACTCGTTATATGAGCGCAGCCGCCAAGCACGAGACTTCTTAATTGCCTCGACTTCCGCATTGATCAGAAAAGGAGCTGTGTTGTGCAGCGTGATTTTTCCTGCCCCCTGACTCGACGCCGCGTCGAACACTGAGGCGAGACCGACATCGGCGAGAAACTCGTCGAATGCCGCGCGCTCCATTCAAAGCGGACCGTTTCCTCGCGACGGGCGCTCGCGGAACCTGATTTGCCGCGCTTTTCAGTCAGTATGCTCCCGCTCTAGGCACTTGGGGGAGCAGCGCACCCAGAAAGGTGCGCGCATCCTCAGTTTCCCGCACTTTGCAGCGAGGATCCGTCGGAGTTCGGTCAGGAACGGAATGAGCTTGATATTGGCGTTCAATCCCTTGCCGGTCGAGGAGCGAGCCTGGCGTCCGTGCACGGTGACACACGAATTGGACGTCAACGCGATGTCCCCGAACGAGCCTAAAGTTCGTTGGCTCGACCACGATGAAGCAGTGCGGTCGAAACTCACGCAACGTTTCGCTCCGGCCAAGAACCTCGCGCACTCCACGCCTTTGGATTCTTCGTCCGCTGTAAGCACCATCAACGGCCGACATCCTGAGGTAGTCCGGTCGCCGCCGCCAACATGGCACCTTCGAGGTTGGCCGCGAACGGCTCGGTCGTCCAGCCCGCGTCGGTGACGGTATCGAGATGGCCGGCGAAGGCCAGCCGGCTCGTGCTCGTGGGCAGCGCGCCACGAGATTACCTTTCGGAACCCCACCTTCATCGAGTAGTCGACCCGCTCGAGCCGCCAACCCGAAAGATACGCTGAATGAGCTCGAGCAGCGGCACGTTCGACACCCGCGAGCACCAAGGCCGGTGGGAGACGTGAGGGCCGGATCGGTCGAGCGGGTCGCGTCCTGCGTCGGCGAGCGATCGGTGGTTATTTCCGCGATCCACCAACACCTTCAATCATCAAGTGGTTAGGGCCTATGGCAGTCCGACTCACAGAATGCAACTAGATATTGTACCCGAATGTGCTACATTCCGCCGGTTCATTTCATTTCCGACGATATTGCAGATGTTTTTCCTTGTCGTATGGTTCACGCTTCGGGCAGCCAGGTACGTTCCAGCGTTCTCGCTGGCATTGATGTCGGTGGCCATTCCCGTTTTCCACGCAAATGCCGCCGATGCGCCTATGACGATGACGCCGCCAAATTCGGGCGGCATCTCGTTTCAGTCGGTCGGCGAGCTGGCTCAGGATTCCACTGGCCCACGGCTTGGAAACGCGGAAATCGCAGACCCCACCGAATGGCGCGCCTCCTTTTATTCGAAGTCCACGGGACACGGATGCACGAGCACACTGATTGGGCCACAAACTCTGCTGACCGCTGCGCACTGCGTCGGGCCGGGACAGGAGGCCTCCATCAAAGTCGAGGGCGTGCCCTATTCTGGAGCATGTATCCACCACCCCGACTATCCCACGGACCCGAGCGCCGACTATGCCTTATGCAGGATGACACAGCCGGTACCGGGTGTTCCTTACGAGAGCATCAACACCAACCCCAAGGCTCTCAAGGTCGGCATGTATCTTCGCTTAACCGGCTTTGGATGCGTCAGCATAAGCGGCACCGGACCAGTCGACGACATATACCGCGTCGGCAATTCTCCGGTGACGGCACTGCCAGGTGAATTGCCCCATGAGCCGAACAGCATCATCACAACTGCCACGGTCGTCGAGGATGCGATCCTGTGCCGCGGAGACAGCGGAGGCCCCGCATTCATCGAAAGCGACATGTCCTCCGCCAGAGTAGTGGCTTCTGTCAACTCTCGGGTGTCCCCGTCGCAGCGGCGCTCGTACATGTCAAGCCTGACGACAGACAAGGCGATGGCTTGGATCAAACAATGGTCGGATTTTGCAGTCGAACAGCGTATCTGTGGCTTGCCCAACGCGCCGGATGGATGCAGATGAGGAGGTTTCTGGCGGTCGCGGTTTCGATATTGATTTTCTTTTCGGCAACCTCGGCCGGCCGAACTCAAACGGTGACCGTTCGCGCGACGTCAGCGCTGTCCGATCAGGCGGTCCAATACCTAGCGGGCGTTTCGAAACCTAAGGAATTGACGATACCTGCCGGCGTCAAACCCGAGACGTTCATGAGGGCATTCTGTGGCGGCGGTCTGTCCAATACCTATCAGGAGGAGTTCTACAAGCTCAACGGCGTGAATTTCGAGAGAGCGCCGGTGAACAGGCCACGAAACGTCCTTGTGCCTGGATGCGTGCAATGGGCTCGCGATGCCAAAGTACCGTTGAGACCGAACGACACGATCGACACAGTCATCCAGCGAGAAATAGGCACCGACTCCGAGGCCGTACTGAAGCCTTGCGGGGCCAACGATAAAGACCTCCGGTGCAACAAGACCATTCGACAACTAGTCCGCATTCTCAATCCGGACCTCAACTTGGATGATCCGAAGGACGCGAAGCAAGTCGTGCTGCCCGTCGTTAGCAAGTTCACGACAATTCAGCTGAACGAAGCCGCTCCCCCGCCCGAAACCGTCGTCAATCAGCTCGAAAAACTTACCGCCACGACCGCTGCCGCCCCACCGAACGTGCAAGCGCAGGCCGCGGCTCCCGGAGTAGAGGACATTGAGCTCATCAAACCGCTGAACTTCGTCACAGGATTCGTCGACAAATCCGATTGCAGCACGGCCGACCCCAATGCCGCATGGCCGATCAACGAGGGGGCGGTTTTGGCGGCCTTGGCGAGAAATAGACTGGCCCTGGAGGCGGCCGGCGCGACCGTAAAGCCGGCCCGCATAGCGGTTCTCGACACTGGCGTCGAATTGCCTTCGGCAGAAATTCCCGTTCAGTTGCTTGAACGTAACTTGCTCGAAGTTCCGAACAACAACGTCGATGACGACCGAAACGGCTTCATCGACGACGTGTACGGAATAGATGCGCGCGGCTTGGGGAAGATCGCACCCGCCGCCAACTACGAGGCCGCCGAGCACGGGTGGTACGTCGCCGATCTCGCAACGGGTGGAGTAAGGACCCGGCAGCAACAGGCCGTTCTCGCACAGCACCTTCGTCTGAAGGTCGTCAACCTGGTCCTGGCTGATCAGAATAAATTTGAAATTCGCGAGGGCTCGATTCTGCGCGGCCTTCAGTATGCCTCGAGCTACGCGGACATCGTCAATCTCAGCGTCGGCTCACCCAACAGTATGGACAACGTCGTCACCGCCGCGAGAGGTTATCCGAACCTTCTCCTCGTCATAGCCGCCGGAAATCGAGGGCAAGACCTCAATATTAAGCCGCTTTACCCCGCATTCTTCGGTGGCCAGCTTGGGCGTTTGCAGGATCAGGCCATCACTGTCGCTGCGCACGGTCCGGATGGGCGCCGAGCGAATTTCTCGAATTTTTCTTCGGAATACGTCGATATTGCCGCGCCTGGCTGCGCGATCGTTCAGACATCCAGACAAGGTGCGAGCGTCAAGAATTTTGGAACCTCGGTAGCGGCCCCTTACGTCTCGTTCACCGCAGCTTTGATAAAGTCGCTCGGCATCGAAAACCCGAACGCGATAAAGAATCGGCTCATCGCCTCGTCGAGGTATGTGCCGAAATTGGACGGGCTCGTCGTGGCGGCAGGCATTCTCGACCCTGTGAAGGCAGTCAGCATCTATGAAGACGTCGTCGAAAGGTCGGATAAGAACGCGCCTTGGCTGACCGGAAAGTGGAGGAGGCAGAATTTTGTCAAGCTGTGCTCCGATAGAGATGAACTCGAGGCGAACAGAGTTCGAAAGGTCACTGTGCCACCGCAGGACGCGTCGCATATCAGGGTGCTTTACGAGAACGACGACCATCGCGTTAGGCCGTTCTTCTGCTCTCCCGCGGGACCCGGGATCATGATCGACCAAACCACGGGCGACACCGCAACCATTCCGTGGAGCGAATTGTTCGATTTCGTCCCGGGAATGAGATTAACTTAGTCCGGCTCGCCGAATGAAGACGTGCGGGCTAACGGAATATCTGCCCGCTGCACCTACTTCTGGCAAGAGCCCGACCCGACATGGACGTCGAATGATGCGGCTGCCGCAGTCAGGCTGATGTTGCAGATCGCGATCTTGCCGGTGCTGGCGGGCTTGCTGCCATTCTCGAAAGCGATGTTGTTCGAAGTACCCGGATACGGATCGCCGGCGTCGCCTCTGTTGGACTGCTTGATGTCTTCGAGCTGGAGCAAACCGTCGGCCTGAACGACCGCCACGCCTTCGTTGCTGGGATCGTTGTTTACGGTGTTGTTGAGCAAACCGACCTGGGTCACCGCATTATTGATCCGCCATATGACGACGCCAGGACCCGTCAAGGAATCGTCGAAGCCTCTCTTCGAACGGTACTCGAGGAGATAATAGACGTCGTTGGTAACGTTGATCCTCAATGCGTCCGGGAAGTCCTCAACCGGCCGAAGCGTCGCATGTGTCATATCCTCCGTCACTACGAGCGGCGATACCCAACCGAGAAACGCCTTCGACCACACCGACATATGTGACGGCCGCTCCGGCGTCTTGTTGTCGCCTCCCCAGGACCCCGCTCCCATGAGGTCCCAGTTGCCCACGCCTTGCGATTTAGCTGGCCTGCCGGTGTTGTAGAGGTCGGGAAGACCGAACGCATGGCCGAACTCGTGAGCAAACACGCCGATTTCGATCATGCGTTTTCCGTCGCAATCCAGAGCAGGCATGATGACGTAATCGTCTATTCTAATGCGGCGCCCATCTTTCGCCTTCGCTTTCGTCTCGTAGTCCTTGCCGTTCAGATCCGTGAGCCGGAAACGGTGCGACCAAATGTTGTTGTTGACCTGGCCGTCGGGAGCACCGCACTCGCCTCCTCGTCCCGGATGAACGAACGCGACGAAATCGACGTAACCGTCATCGTCGTCGGAATTAGGTACACCGTCGGGACCATCGTTGTCGTACTTCGAGAAATCGAGGGATTTTTCGGCGGCGGTAAGCCCGGCGACGAGCAGTTCGCCAAGCTTTGCCGTCGGGCACATGCCATTGCAGGGGATCTTCTTCGTGACGCCGCCCTGCTGCTGTTCCTGCACGACGCCTTCGTAGTAGGACCCCGGCTTGCTTGCTTTCCACCACGGAAGCACTTGCCCTTCCACAGAAAACTGCCCGTACGAGATCTGCTTGTAGAAATCCGACATGGTGCCGGTGAGCCAAGGACCCTTGAACAGCTCCTGCTCGAGATCGGAGACCGAATAGGGGTCTTGCGCCGTGTCCTTGTATTTGAGCGCGATCACGGGGATCGACCTGCGGCCCCTGATCAGGGTACCTCCACGTTCATCCGCCGCGTCGACGGTCAGTATGCCTGTCTCCACGGCGACGCGATTGGCCACAATCGATTTTGTGAGGTTCAGGAAGCCCCGTTTGGTGGTAAACCTACGGAAACGATCGGCGAATTCCGTGTTCGGATATTCGCCTCCACCCGCCGGCGGCTCGGTAGCCCATACGATCGGCGTCGAAACGGCCATCGCGGCAAAAGTGAAGCTGACGAGGAGAAATTTGCGCATGACAAACCCATCCGCGCACCATGAAACTCGTTGTAGTATGGACGTGACGCAACCTTAAAACGATGGCTCTGTCAATGGGTTCATTGAGGAGATTTGGCATGCTCGGCCGCATCACAAGCTTCACCGGGCTCGTTCTGATCCTCGCAGCCTCGGCCTTCGCGCGTGGTCAGACATCCGGCCCTACCGACTCGGCCCAAGCACTCACCCCGTCGCAGGTGATCCGAAACAAAGACAGACTCTTGAACAACAATCTCGTAGTCGAGGGTGTGCTTGAAAATGCGGGCACCAACTACTTCACGAATTCCCGGCTGGTCATTAAGCAACCCGGTTCGGATGAATCGGTCATCGTGCGACTCAAGACACCCCTCGAGGTACAGCGGCCACCGAAGGACCAACAGAGCGCCCCGCCGACCCAAGCCGACTACCTAGGTAAGAAGGTGAAAATTCAGGGCGTCCTGAAGGAGCAATTCGTGAGAGGGTTAGGCCGCGCGGTCGTTTTGGAGAGCACGCAACCGCCTTCAGTCGAATAGGACGGTCATCTCAACACGGTGCCCGGGGCGAGCCTGACCGGAGCCTGTTGCTGAAGCATCCTGTTCAAATTGGGATCTTCGAGCGCTGGGTTACGAGAGGGGAATTGCGGCGCCCGCCGTACTCTCGGTTTACTCGCGACGGGTGGTGGCGCGGGAGGGACCTCGCCTTGCTGACCTGACGATGCGTCAGGCTGCCGCTCCGGCTGTCTTGCCGGTTTGTTGTCGACCACACGTACCGGCCCGACGACCCGAACTGCTAGCGGTCCGGACGGCGGGGTCGGCTCCGACATCGTTACGACGAGGTGATGTACGCCCTCGCGCGTGTAGCCGGCACCGGAGTCCACGGTGTTGACGATGCTGAAGACGAATCCAAATCGGGACCCGACGCTGGCGACCACGTCGACATCGACGGTGTAACTCAGTCCTCCGTGGTTCTCGGGCCGGATCTGATCAAGCGTTGCGGCAATCCAGGCCGCAAGGCCAAGGTGAGTCTGGGACGGGTCCGGTCCTTGACAATTGTCGCCATAGATTGAGATCGCCTCTGGAATCGAGACGGCGAAATCCACGTGGCCAGTATGCGTGAACTTTCCGCTGAGCGACCCGTTCGGAAAGATGTTGGGAAGCGTGGGATTCGGGATGGGAACGGTGGCTTTCGCATCTCCGGACAGGGTATCTATCAGCGTCATATCCAGCGACGACTTTACCAGCCATTTCGACAGCTGAAAGTTTGCATATCGCGGGTCTGTGGCGACGGCCGCGACCTCGCATTGAATGCTCTGCTTGAACGTCTCGATCGTCGCGGCGCCGTGGCGCTCGTCCAAAGGAAGCAACGCGCAACCGCACAAGCCAAGTGCGGCGAACAACGCGAGTACATTTTTCATTTTGCCCCCCATCCCGGCGCTGGAGGATGTCGCAACAACCTAGAAATGTAAAGACCACAAGGAACCTGTCTCGTCGTACAAAAAATGATACGGTCCAAATGTCGGTGTTGGAGGACCGATATCGCGCATTCCAAGGCGGTGACCGACCGTTAGCTCACCGAATCGGTTGGCGCGTGCACGTTGCCAGCGGCTACGCGCTTCGGCGCGGGACGCATCATTTGCCCAAGTCCCTTTCCTATTTTTAGAACACATTGTTTCGGAAGGCGGATATGTCTCTTGCGCCAATTACGCGTAGCTTTCGAGCCAACTTTCCGTTTGCTGTCTTCAGGCATTCGAAGCGGAACCGCATCGGCCGCTCATAATCCTACTTGGAGGACCAAAATCGAAACTTGTTGGTGCGGCCGGCCGATCGATGGGGCGAACGCCCGCTGCCGAATTTGAGCAGCCAATGATCTGAGAGGCGAGAAACAACCGTCTCGAGAGGCGCAAGCACTTTTGGATCTTCTTCAAAAATACAATTGAAAATTGCCGCACAACGGCATAACAATCGCATTGTTGGTAGTTTATATCAGCGTTGAAACTTGGTCTGTGCTGGCTTTCGAACGGATTTCGATTTGACGGACGCGTTCCGCTTACAACGGAGTCCCCGTTCGTAAGCTTAAGCGCGTGGCCGGTTTCAGCGACTGGGCAAACTTATTTTCTTTAGCATCTTGGAGGTTGTCGTGGCCTCGAATGCGTTTCTTTTCATTTCTTTCCGTTGCTCCGTTTTGATCGCGCTTGGGGTTCTCCTGCCAAGTCCAAGTCACGCAGACTGTTTAGCCGACCTAAACTGGTTGCCGCGCACGCCGCCTCCTACTTTCGAGCGCCCCCCGCCTCATCCGGAGCCGGACTGCGTCTTCTACAAGCCGGCCTGGCAGAATTTCCTGTTCGCTGTCCAGCCTACGAACGGAAGTCCGGCCTTTCTCTCTTACCCGACTATCGGTGATCTGTTTGGGTCCGCTTCCGCACCGAGGTTCGCCGCAAAGAGGCTGAATTTGCTCGCCGTCGCGCCGCGCGCGCTGAAAGGGTCCAACAACACTCTCACTGACGCGGCGAGATTTCCAGGACCGAACAGTGCCGGCTCGATAAACGCGGGGGTTCGTCAAGCGGGATTTGCGGGCCTATTGATCGATCGAAACGGCCAACCGATCTTCTACGCGATACACATGAACCAGGCGTTCGCAGACTTCGTCCGCGCGAACAAACTGACGACGAAGGCCGCTGTCGAGAATGCCGACCCCAATCTCGAACTTCCAAAAGGAGCGGTTGAGCTTAAATCGGCTTGGCGGGTAGTTCCAAAAGATAGCGTACCTTCGAACTACATAACCGTAGCCGAGGCAAGTGTCCCGACGCTAAAGCGCAATGGCCAACTTTTGGAAATCGACGAGACGGCTCCTCCTCGGACGGAGACCGTCGCGCTCCTCGCACTTCACGTTGTGTTCATACCCGAAGGACACCCCGAATTCGTCTGGGCGACGTTCGAGCACGTCGACGCCAACGGAGTGCGCGATCTGGCGCCCGCAGCCGCAGCTCAACCCTCCGTCGATAACGGACTACCTGGTGGCGTGGACGGTCCGATCAGCGGGCAAAATTTTATTCTGTACAAGGGCGGAACCCTCGCATCGGCAGCCAATCGATTCCTTTCGGACGCCACGATGGCATCCTCGTTCGACGAAAAGTCCCAATCGTTCCTCAGCGACGGGAGGCCGGTCCAAACGTCGATCTATCGGATTTTCCCCGGGTCCAAGTCGGTCGGATCAGGTACGGATGAGGACGGAGATGTCGCGGATCTCAACAAGTCCGTGACGTCGCTATTCGCGCAAAACGCTCCCGACGACACCCGAAGGAATTATCGACTTGTGGGTGCGATCTGGATGGATAAGCCGCGGCTTTTGACTACGAACATGCCGATCGCAAATCCGGTCGGTATGGATACAGACAATCCCGCTGCGATCGTCGCGGGCGAAGACGGGCTCTCCAGCATGGCCATGGAGTCGTTCACGCAGAACAGTTTCGTTAACTGCTTCAGTTGTCACGATACGCAAGCGGTAACGGACATCGGCGGCAACGTTATTCTGCAACCAAAGAAGCTGAACGTCAGCCACATTTTCTCGAAGTTTGTCATCGACTCGAAGTGACGGAGGGAGGCGACATGAGTTTTGACCAAGTCAAAGGCATTCTCGACCAAGCTATGGCGGCCTGGGTGCAGGCAAAAGGCAGACCGGCCAATCTGCAGGGCCACGGCGCGACTTTCAAATGGGACACCAAGGCAAACCTTCTCGCGGCATCGGGCCACGGAAAGCACCTCATTCAACCGGAAGTCATCGGGCAAAACGGAGCCGCCGCGAACCTAGTGATCGACCTCCGGACAGGCATCGACAGTCCTGCTTTGCGCATGCCGAAAGGCGGCCCTTTCATACCGGATGATCAGATCCAAATGATTGAGGACTGGATCACTCAAGGGTGCCCCGATTGACGTTCCCAACTCGCAGGAAGAGCCAAGATGACTGTCACGCGAAGGGCCATACTTTCTTACGCCGCGCTTATCGGTCTCCCTGAAGTTCTCATTCAGACCGCGGCCAAAGCCCAAACCGGCGCGGTGAGGACGCGCCAGAACATTCAAGCGTTCTCCCTAGACCCTCAGAAAGTGGTCGCCTTACGTGCTGGCGTCGGCAAGATGAAAGCGAGAACGCAGGCCAATCGGGATGATCCTCTCGGGTGGTACTACTGGTCGGCGGTTCACGGCACAACAGACGACCCTGGCAATCTGGGCAACACCTACAATCAATGTGAACACACACGCTTCAAGCCTAACCCGTTTCGCCCTGCCGCGGTGGCCGAGCACTTCATTTCCTGGCACCGGCCGTTTCTCTTTTTCTTCGAGGCAACGCTCAAGCGTGCCGCCCAAGAGGCCGGCGCGGCGACCCCGTTCGAGCTGCCTTACTGGAACTGGTATGAAGACGGCGACGTTCCGAACATCTTCACCGAAGGCAGCGACGCCACCAATCCGCTCAGGCACCCCAGGGCAAATGAGAGCGTAAACAGCGGTGCGTTGTCCCGCTCGCCGTTCGATCAAAAGGTCCTGCTGCCGCCCTCTCCGTCGGACTGGCGGAAGTGCTTCTCGATCCCGTTGGAGCTGGATCCCCACGGTGCTGTCCATAATCTCATCGGCGGCGACATGGGAAACATCCTGACTTCGGCCAGAGATCCAGTGTTTTGGGTGCATCATGCAAACATTGACCGCCTCTGGACCGTGTGGACCAAGACGGCCGGTCACGCCAATCCGAACGACGCCGGATGGAGGCAAAAGAGTTTTACGTACGATCAGGCGGGAGACATGCGGCAGACGGCCGGCACGGTGGTGGATAGCCAAGATTCCCTGGGATATCTTTACGACAACGAAACGCCGCTTACGACCTTTCAACCGGCCGTAGTTGCAGCAGCCACCATCCAGAGCGAAGCTCCGATGCCGATGCCCGGCGCTACGGCCAATACAGCGATGGCAACCGTCGCCGCAGCGAATCCGGTGCCGCTTGGCGCCAGTTCGGTGGCAGTTGACCTGAAGCTGCCTCAGTCGGCCCAAACGCAGCTCCATAGTCTTACGACCGCCGGCGCCCCGGCAGGCCCCGGCGCTATCACCTCAGCCTGGCTCGTCCTCGAAAATGTCGAGATTGGTGCCGACGGCCGCAACGGCGGCTATAGCTTCAACATACTGGCGACTTTGCCTGACGGCCAACAAGGAGTTCGGCAAGTCAAAATAGGGCAACTCGGCACCTTCACCTGGCCCGGCGATGACGGGGGCCACGGCGCTCACGGGGGAAATCTAGCACCAGTGACGCTTACATTTCCGCTGAAGGACGTACTCTCGGAACTCGGCCTGTCGAGCCCCCAAGAACTCGCCAATGGTCTGCGGATCGTCTTTCAAGCTCAGCATAAAGGGAAGCCCGGCGAACCACCAAAACAATTCGTAAAGGTAGGGTCGATATCGATCAGAACGTCGACCGCGCCGTTACAGTGACGGACCGCCCGCGTCGCCGATAAACGCGGTTGGCGCGTCCCTAGCAGATTATGAGAAGTGAAGACCATGTCTAAATAGTTTTAGTTGTCTCAGCACCCCGTAAGAAGACCGCCCGGAGAAGGCCTTCGCCTGACCGCCCAATTTGGCGGCAGTGGTTGGCTACCGCTCCGATCTTGACGGGGCGCAGTCGAAGTGTTGAGCTATCTACCTTAAGGTGCATGATGATTTTTCAACGACTATTACTTATAGCATTTATGGCTGGCGTCACGGCGACGACGGTGTTTGCCGATGGCGATCCAGCAAATGGTCAGAGGCAATTTGAACGCAGGTGCAACAGCTGTCACTCGCCGCTTCCCGGTGAGACCCGGCTTGGCCCGTCGCTGTTCGGCGTGACGGGACGCCAAAGCGGAACGGTCAGCAATTTCCAGTATTCGGCTGCTTTCGTCGAGGCAGGTACGCGCGGGCTGCTCTGGCTTCCCGATCGACTGGATCCATTTCTGGCGAATCCACCGGTGTTTCTCAGCAACTTTCTTCAGAAGCCGAACGTGACGACGCGAATGACCTTGAAGACTCCGGATCCGCAAACCCGGGCGGATATCATTGCCTATCTCGCGACCTTGACTACCGTTCCGAACTTGATCGTTGGCCCCCGCAGAAAATGAGGGGCCGCACACAGTCTCAACAAGTTTTATGGGAGCAAACATTATGGCTAGATTTCTTTGCAAGTGGGCTATCTCCTTCGCTGGTTTGCTTGCGCCGACAATTTGCCTTGCCTCTGGGCCGGATGTCATCGTTGGTTTTGTCGACGACGCACGTGAATTCAGCCGAGTCGGTACGAAGATCGGCCTGACCGCTTCGACAAACTCCTGCAATATTGGTGACGCGCCACTGAACTGGCTAGCGCTATCGCCGCCGGCGCCAGCTCCCGGCTCCTCCAAACATCCTGCCATTACGCTGAACTTTTATCGGTTGATGGATGGGCGCATGGAGCAACTCGCGAAATCCTGGATAAAGCATGGCTTTTTTGCCACCAACCAAGGTCAATGCGCGCAAATTCCTGAAATGGGCAACCGCGTTTGCCAGCCGGGTGTAGGCGGAACTCAGTTGCGGCCCGGATGCTCCGATTACTATTCCGAGGACCTGAATTCCGATCCTGAACGTCTTGGTCCGAGAAGCAGGATTGCCAATGCGGCGACGGTTGAGTTCGACGCTGCCACCGCCCAGGACCTCACCGGTTATCCCCCGAGCAAGGATGCCGAGCGGGTATTGCTTGTCGAAGAAGCGGATTTGCAGCAAGCGACCGCCAGATATTTCCTTGAAGCTCACTACCTCACGGCTGACGACGCCGCGGCCGGGAATGCGCGCAACAATGTAACCTATCGCGAAGTAAAGCCCGTTCTTCGATCGGGTGCCTGGGCCCTCGTATTCCAAACTGACAATATCAGGACGCAACCTGCGATTACGGCGTGGAAGGACGCCGGCGCCTTGCTGGGCGAGATTGAAACGCTGGAAGGCGGCGCCAAGACGTATTTGATGATCGGCTCCAAGGCCAGTCCCGCGCCGGGGGGCAAAGTCCGCTACGACTACACCGTCTACAACATGAACAGCGATCTCGCCGTTCAGTCCTTCAGCGTCCCCGCGAACGGCGTCGACGCCGCGAGCGTCGGCTTCAAGGCGGTAGCCTCCAATGGCGAGATATGGTCGAACGATCCATGGCAATCCAAGATCGATGCCGAAGCGGTTACGTGGTCTACCAAGAGCTATGACCAGGACAAAAACGCCAATGCGATCAGGTGGGGCTCGACCTACACTTTCTGGTTCGTCGCCAGCGGCGCTCCGGGCAAGGCGATGGGGACTGTTATGCGCTTCAAGCCGGCGAGCGGAGGTATCTCGCCGACAGCAAGCACTGCGATCGTGGCGCCCGGACGCAACTAGAGGCGTTGTTTGAAAGTGCAGCCGATTTGCGGTTCTCGTTCGCGAGGGCAGGTGTCATGTTCCGCCATTTCGTCGGTGCCAATGTTCGAAGGCCAATCGGGCCCGCGATCGTGGTGGCGATGGCGCTCGGTACCTCGCTTGCCCACGGCCAATCGGTCGCGATCGAGGTCAACGATTCGGCGACCGGGGACGACGACTATCTGTGCTGGACGCCGGTCAAGGCGAGGGCGCGGCTTGCCTCTGCCCCGGGCAACGCAACGACACAGACAGTAACGCTTACGAGTGAAAGCGATGCGGGCGGGGGCGCCGTCCAGTTCCAGATATTTCAGGGCGCGCCGCCGACCCGCGATAGCTACGCGCCGACTCCCAGCCTCACCATCGATCTGCCGGCCGACGGAAGTTGGCGATCGTTCTGGGTAGCCGGCGACAGGCCTTCCAGTGGAGCCAAGGATACCAGGATCGTCGCCAAGGCCCAGGATGGCGCAAGCCTCGGCTCACTTCCCTTGATGGTGCGGGTCCGCAAGAATGCCGACGCGCTTACGGCTCTCGAAGTGAGCAATCTGTTTAACGCGCTGCGAACGCTGCACGATGTCGATGCAGGAGATGCCGCCAATTCGCAATTTGTGCCGTACGCGCGACTGCACCGCGCGGCAAACAACAATGAGATCCACAAGGCTCCGCTGTTTCTGCCGTGGCACCGGGCCTTTGTGCTGGATCTCGAGCGGCGGCTTCAGGCGATCAATCCCGCCGTCAGCATTCCTTACTGGAAATTCGAGCGGGCGTCGGTCGCTCTCTTTGTGCCGGCTTTCATGGGGACGACTGTCCCGGGTCAGACTTTCACTCCGGGACCCTGGTTCGATCATTGGTTAGATCCTGAATTGGGAAGCTTGTTCCGAGAACCCGCCGTCCCCCCCACAAATGCGCTCGTGAACGAATCTCTTTCCAATCAATTTGACGAAAAATACTCGGTATTCCGCGGTCAGCTCGAAAGCCAATTCCATCAGGGCGTCCATCGTACGGTGGGCGGATGGCTGGGCTCGCCGTCATCACCGGCAGACCCGCTGTTTTTTTTGCTGCACGCCAATGTGGATCGCGTTTGGGCACATTGGCAGGCCAAGCATGATCGCTTTGTCGCCGAAGATGACAAGGCCTATGCTCCTCAAGGCAAGTACCCAGGCACCGGGGCGGATTTCGGCTTCACTAAAGGGGTCTACAAGGATGACGCGATGTGGCCGTGGAGCGCCTCGAGCGCTGGTGGATCGGCGCCGTGGCCTCCAGCCAACCATCCCATGCCGCAAAGCAGCCATAGCAGCGGGGCACCAATCGAACCCACTCCTGGTAGTATGATTGATTACCTTGATGTAAGGGGCCAAGGCCTTGCGCTCGGCTATTGCTACGATGATATTGACTTTAAGGGGGCGGCGAGGGTCTCACCCTGAGAGGCTAACCATGACGGGGCGGCGCCAATTTTACGTACATTTGACCGCACTCACGGTCGCCGGCAGTCTGTTTGCGACTGGACCCGCCTCGGCACAGCCCGCGCCGATCGCCAATCCGGATGCCCGGCTCCAGTCGTATTATCGGGAAAATGCCGCAGAGATAACACGCCTACAGGGCATCGTCGAGAACGCCGCTGCAGCCGAAGATGAGCGAAAGAAGGCGCTGGCCGAACTGGCATTCAAGTTTGAGGATGCTGCCCTCCCGCTGGCGGCGAAACTCGTGAACGATCCCGCGTCCGGGTTGGCAAGCGATGCCGTCAATCTGTTGTCTAATTCGGTCGTGATGGCAAATCACGATGACCACGCCGGCAATCATCTGCCGGACGCCACGGTTTCGCCGTGGACCAAATATGTGGCTGCACAGCACGAACTCGCTCGCGACGCCTTGCGCAAGGGGCTGGCGGATCTTCGGCCTGATATCCGCGCGACGAGCCTGCGAGCACTGCTTTCGCTCTCCGACGAGGTCGCTCTCAAGTCTGTTCAGGAAAGCGCAAGGAAGGGTGAGCTAACCGATGCCGAGGCGGTGCGGTTATGCGCCCAGGCGGTAAGTAACCCGGGCCGATCCTGTGTGTTCGGATATTTGAGCGAAGGGTCGCCTGACGCGAAGGTCGCCGCTATCGGTGTTCTCGGCTCCATCCCGACCTATCGGCCGCTGGTCCGAAACAAGATATTTTTCAATACCAATGCGGATCCGAAGACCCGTTCTGCAGCCGCTGACGTGCTGAGCCGCTACGATCCTTCATTCATGAATTACGCGTTGACCGTTACTGCGGATCCCAAAACGCCTCCGGAAGTCTATACCAGCGCGCTGGAAGGGTTTGCGCGCAGCGCCAGCAGCCAGGGGAAACTTGATTCCGTGCAACGCAACGCCATCGATACCGCGGTGACGAACTACAAGGTTCTTCTTCTGGCCGACCCGCAGAAGAACGAGAAATACCTGAAATCGCTGGACGCCACCTCGAAGGCGGTGGGGCAGATGCAATAGGCGGCGCCAGACCAAGGCGCATCTTCCTGCACAACAAAAAATCGAGCCTGCCGTGCCATAGCCTGCTTCACCCTTGGAAGCGCGGGCGGTTGGCTCAATCGAACTAAAGACGCCAGCCAACCGACTATCGAGACGGCCTTGTAGCCAACCGCTCGCGCATCAGACTTGAGACTGCCTCCAATATCCGCAAAAAATTGGGAGACGTTTTCGATTGGATTTGCTCGATCAATAGGACCAGCGATCTGTAAGCCTACGCTGGGGCGCGCCTTCCCAGATCAAGAGCGATCGTGTGTCGGCGTCGACCTTCAGGTACTTGATGCGATGGCCGGTATGCCGGTTAACCGCGAGCACATCATCGCGCTCGAACCGCTCGACAAGGGTCTCGTCGGCACGCTGCTCCGCTACCCCTACGAAGTGCGCGGCGAGCAGGAGTATTTCGACGAGATCCAGGACGTCAAGGTGACGAAGGACATGCTGGATCTCGCTAGGCACATCGTGAACCAGAAGGCGGGGCGCTTCGATCCCGATCGCGGTCAATCTTCGGAGCCAAAGCATCAACCCGGATCTTGTCTGCCCGTAGGGATGGCTGGCCATCCCTTGGCAGAATGGTGCGCGAAGGGTGCATCCTATGATCGGATTCTCGAGCAGATGGCGACTCGGATAAGCTCGCCGCGATGGTCACCGAGCCGACGAAAAAGGCATCCAGAAAGGTCAAGCGCCGGCGCAAGCTGACGGAGGAGATCATTGACTACATCGTCTATATCGAAAACTGGAATTTCACTTATTGGCTGGCGATCAACACCCTTCGTAACGCACTCGATCCCTATCACGAGCACCGGCACGTGGAGATCAAGGGCCGGCTCCTGCGGCCGACCGGACTGAAGACCGACCACATGGAGGTGTCGCTGTTTCCGTCAATCAGCCTGGAGGAGGAGCGTCGGAAGGTTCTCAAACCGATCGCCGTCGGAGCGATCGAGACCTATCCGGAACGATTGGTTGCGAGTTTAAGCATCCCGTCGGACGCGCTGAGGCCAATCCTCCAGATGCTGATCGCTGGGCGCCTGAAGTTCGTCGTCATGCGAGGGTCGAAATTCCGCTACCGGAGCGCCCGTCTGCATAGCTACAGCCTTGGCACGAAACTCGAGGAAGACGAAGATCCGGAAGTCATACCAGGCCCGCAGGGATAGCGCTAACGTGAGCGGATCGAGCTCGACCTCGACGTTGCCTTAAAACGAGCCGCTTCGAGGGAGAGTCTCGCCTTGCATGGGTCTCGAGGTCTCGAACAAGAAATCGTCTGAACGGAGCAGAGTGCCTCCAATTCCTTCCTACCGCCAGGAAGTTGTTTCCCCACTACCGGGGGACACACAGCGATCAATGTTGGTAGCCGCGTGGAGAATGGTCCGAACGTGGCTTAGTGGAGTCCTGGAATACCCGTCGGATTACCACTTGTCGTCGAAATCGACGTCCGCAACAAATGTGTTCTAGTCGTCCCAATCACAGTTCCAGATTTGGGCTTGATCGATACCTAGAGTCCGATCCGGAAGAGTGACGCGCCGCTATGCCGCTGTGTGAAGTTTGAGCTCACGGGCCGGATACCTTCTCTGCCACGTCTCAATCAGAAACAGCGCTACGGTGCTCGCAGAATGTATGGCGAGACTTGCAATTCTGCGGTCAATTCTCGTGTAGCCCCGCTCCCTGCCGTGGGCGTCGCCCCCATGGGTGCGAAGAGAACCGATGCCCTCGATAACGGTCGCAAGCCCGTTCAAGACCTTCCGTACATCGTCGGCAATTAGTGGATCGAGGTCGTCGCGGTCGGTGCCCAACCCCAATGGCTTGCGTACTGCGGCAAACAGCCCCTTGATGTCTTTTTTCTCGGGCAGGCCGAGGCCGAGCTCAATCAGGATTGAACGGCACACGCTTTCAACGGTCGAGCATGCCGCCGTAACCGCGTCTTCGGGGTCCTTGTCCGCGCTGGCCAGCGCCCGCTCGATATCCCGCGTGACAGTATCGAAGTTGAGGACCTGAGCGGCGTTGGACAGCGAACCGAGGACGGGGGGATTTGCCCCCAACTCAATTCTCGCTACGAGGTGGAAGAACTGCTTCTGTGTGTCTTCAGGCAGGAGCTGAGCAGCATCCCGCGCGACCGTGCCGCTGCGATAATCGTAAAGCTTTCGTAGCGCCTTGCCGACAAGGTAGACGTCCTCAACGTCGATGAACCCGCGCAGCAGATTGGCCTTCGACGAGCCGCGGACGTGGTACTTATCGTCGTAGATGTTGATCCCGAATTCGTCTTCGAAAAATTCAGAAAAAGTCCTGTTCGAGAAATCGAGGACATAGCCGCCCTCCATCCCGAATACCTGATCGATCTGACGCATTTCGGAGCGCTTGATAGTGACCATCTCGCTAACCGTCTGATCCGCCAGTCCCCGCCATGATGAATCGTCTGTGCCAGGAATGTATCATAGCGCCCTGACCTTCGAAGGGGAGGGGCCCGGTTGAGCGGGCCTGCGCCGGCAATCTGCGGAGAAAGCTATGCAAAGGTAGGCGTCGCGTTGAGCCTACTGAGGCGGCCGTGTTCTCCCGAGGCGGGGCTTGCGGATGGCTCAACGGTCGCTCCGCAACCTCGTCGTAAGTTCGCTTCGATAGCAAGCCGTCCGGGCACGTTGATCTTGCAGCCATTGCGGCCCGCACTGGCCGAGCCGGCTGGCCGGCAATAAATGCGAGCCGCTACGGGCGCGATGTATCGAGGGCTTAGGCGGTCCGTTACAGTGTCATTCTGCTGTGTCGTCGCGGCACCCGCATTCGCCCGCGTGGGGCACGTTCTCCTGCTCGCCTGAAGACTTCCATCGGCCCCCTATTAGACTTTGGTTTGGAAAGGATAAATGGCGTCATTTATCCCTTGCAAACCCTCGCGCTTTATGAGACTTGAAGGATCATTCTTATCATTCCTCCTTTGAAGGGAAAATCGTATGGACCCTGTCTACGCTGAGCGGCTTCGAGAGTTTGGCCGAGCCTATGAAGATTTCGAAGCGGACGACGTTGCGGCACTCATCATCCGCGCAGGTGAACGTCTCGAAGCTCTCTGCCTGAATCCCGAGGCGGTCAAAAAAGCGATGACCTGTCTGCATGGCACGCTGGGTTTGTCAGACCGGGCCTCGGATCGCATGCTCGAAGTCTCATGGAAAACTCTTTGGGAGGAAACCACGCCGATTGAACTCCTTGACTTGCCGCTGTCTCAGAAGCTCACAAGCCTTAACGCCTACGCCTTTTTTGGGCTCTCGCCCATCGATGGAGGGCCCTGCACGCTCGCAGACATTAAGAACCTCATCGAAGCAGTGAGTACTGCAGTCGCGTCGAGTAAGCCCGAAGGCAAGGAGACTGCAGAGATCGATCGAACCCTGTTGGCGGCCAAAGCTCGCTTTGGTCTCGACGAAGGAACAGGACTGCTGCCGGATGAACTAGCTGCGCTGGTGCGGCTCGGTCAAAAAAGCATGCGCAATGCGCTTACACCATCGAGCGGCTCCGGCCTGGAAGTGAAGGACGGGAGGATCACCGCAACCAGTGCGCTGACATGGCTCAACGCCCGAGGTGATTTCAAGTCCTCCATTTGGCAACAGGCATCAGAGGACGTGTTTTCGCCGTCTAATACTGAACCTGCGCTGGGGGGGGAACTCCTATGGGTTCCCTTCGCCAGTGATCAAACGGAGTTCGATCCGGCCAAGTGTCAACGCAATGGCAAGTACACACTCGGACCGAAGGGATCTGAGACGACCTTCACCGACTATCGCCAAGCTTTGGACGCGCTCGCTCGGATGAAGCCGAACGCTTACTGGAGGCGCCCAAATTCTGCTGGCAACTGGGGCATCGTGACCGCAGCTGGCTTTCGACCTCGATCGGCTCAGGAACTTGGGCTCGCCGCGACCGAAGGTGCCAAGCAATGAACCTCAGTCATCACGCTGATGTGCGCCTCGCACAACGAGCTATCCCACCCTTCATGGTGGAACTACTTGAACGCTTCGGCTCGGAGATGCGGTGCGGCGGAGCCGATAGGTACTTCTTCGACAAGGCTGCAGTCAGACGGCTCGAACATCACTTTGGCGATCGTCGCTCACTACAACAGGTCGAACCATGGCTAAACGTCTACATCGTAGTCGGAGACAACGGTCGGTTGGTCACAGCAGCTCGTCGCACTCGACGCTTCAACCGACCCTAATACAAGACGAATTGGAGACCTCCCCATGGACTCGAACAATGTAAGTCTCTTCGATCGTTACGCTTCGGCGATCGGCACCGCGACACCTCGCGAGCTGGCGGTAGACCTGCTCCAAAAACTCACCCTGGCGCGTGACGGATTGCTGACCACTTGCTACGCGCCGTTTGACTTCGTCGCTCCTGACGCGCGGCTCGTCGTGGTTGGAATTACTCCTGGTCGAACACAGGCGGTAAACGCACTCGTGGCGGCGTCCGCGGCTCTAAGGGCTGGCAAGGAAAAGAGCGAAGCCTCTCGGCTCGCCAAGCAGACCGGCAGATTCAGTGGATCCATGCGGACAAGTCTCGTCTCGATGCTCGACCATATCGGATTAGCTCCTTTGCTTGGTGCAGCATCATGCGCTGAGATCTTCGATCCCTCATGCGGGTTGGTTCATTTCACCTCCGCTCTGCGTTACCCGGTCTTCGTCGGCGAATCGAACTACAACGGTAACCCCGACATGCTGAAAACGCCCTTACTCAAATCGATGATCGACAAGTACTTGGTAGAAGAAGCACTGTCCTTGCGCAAAGCAGTATGGCTTCCGCTCGGCCCCCAAGCGGCTCGAGCTCTGGAGTATCTGTCCGGACGAGGGCTGTTGGACCGGCAGCGAGTCTTAACTGGGCTGCCGCATCCTAGTGGGGCAAACGCCGAGCGGATCTCCTATTTTTTGGGATGCAAGAGCCGAGAATCCTTGTCATCCAAGACAAACGCCCACACATTGGACGCCGCCCTCAAGAAGCTTCGCTCTCAGGTGCAAGCTCTCTCAGCGTGACGTTCGTCCCCATTTCAAGGGAGGCGACTTCCGTCGCTTTTCTTTGAGCCCCCATCGCTTTTTGACCGAGCCAACGTGCTGGGGAAAAGCCGGACGAACTTGGGAATGTCGGTCTGGGTAACCACGATAGCTTTGCATAGCTGCAACCGAGACCAGCGTAGGACATTCCGCTCCTGTTCCGGCGCTGGGTCCTTTGGAGCGATCACGCATTATCGAGCGGCGCCCGATAATGCGTGATCGCGACGAAGCGAGAACATGCCACGATCGAATTTGCACATCGAAATATTGCAAGCTGCTTACGCCAATTTAAACTCTACCTTGGTCCCGCTCATCATGTGACTGGTCTTGAAATCCAAGCCCAAGTTGTTCTTGTTCACAATCCACTGAATTGGGCTTACCGAGGTGCCTTGCACCTGCAGGCTGATCGAACTCAGCGTGATGGCACCGGCAGGGTAGTCATTGGGTTTAGTCGTTATTCCATAGCTCTCGACGGCACACACAGCTATAACGGGCTCGGGAATATCGGTGAGCTGCAACTCGGTGACCGATTGATGCTGGTGGTCTATGTCCAGCGAGCACGTGTAGTTGAACTTCCCAGTGGTTGCGTTTTTCCCACCCTCTATGGTGCCGGTGATTGTTTGTCCGGGATTCACTGGGACTGCCACTGAATAGCAGCGATTTTCGAGAGCGAGGTGAGCTTGGTCGACAGAGCTTGCCGGAGGCGGAAGAACTGAATACTGCGCGGGGTCAAAAGCTGCCGTAAGATACCAGCTCCGGACGTACCATCCAGCGTTGTCTCCAGAGTCAGTATACTGAAGGACAGGTTGCAAAATGCCTCCTGTCACCTTGTTGCCAGCCGCGTCTGTGCCAGAGACACTCTCAAGACCGTTGAAGATGAATATGATCTGTCCGTCCTGCCCCTGTGGATTCTGTGGCACTATCCAGGTCGCCACGAACTTTGTGATATCCGCGCTCGGCGATGGATTCCGCCAGACAGCATACCCCTCCCAGCCTCCCTCGGGACAACTCATGGTTATGGACAATTGAGCTGATGGTGGAGGAGAATTCGTCCAGGGCGGTGCAGGCTGCCATTCAGTGGTCAAACCATGGTGGCGTCCCTCTTTCGATCCAACATAGATTTTCATCGGTATTGCGTAGTCCCAAAGTGCAATCCGAATGACCTCATCGAGATGCTCTAAGAAATTGTTCGCGACCTGGCTCGTGTTGAAAGGGTTCATCGCGTTTTTCGGATCAGCAAAGGCAGCGGGCTGCTTTTCCAGATCATCACGAGCCTCCTGAGAGAAGTCAGGCCAATTGGTGAACGCGACTTGACCCTTCTTAGGTGTTGAGCCCCATTTTTTCAGGTCGGGTTCCACGAGCTGTTGATAAAGCCCCCATTTGAGAGCGCCCCTATTCGGAAACCATGGTTGTTTGCCGTTCAACCCGCGGATGTGATCGTGAACGTCATTGATGTTGCCCGGCGAATATTTGTCTTGATTGAAATGGCTTAGATACCCGAAATCTTTATAGATCGCTCCGAGCATTTGAACGGTGTTCGGGCTTCTCAGAGCTTCAGTTGCCGCGGGCGGAGGCGTTCCCGGGCTGGTCTGCGCTACACTTGCCACCGGCAGAGCGGTGGTTGCTGCCACGGCTGCGCCCCCCGTGAGTACCATTCGCCGGTCCAGGCCATCGGCTTGCTTACCAGACCCTTCTTCATCTCTAGTCATACTGCCTCCTTGTAGTTCACAAACGCTCTAACTCAATTTAATTTTGCCCGCCTTTTCGCAAGTTCGGTGTCCGCAGTAAGCGTGCGACAATTCGAGAAACGTCGCGCTGCGTCCCTATCGCAGCAAGGCTCTTCGTCAATTCCCATGCCGCATTGCGCACATGCGTTGCATCCATACCAAGGTGTTCAAACAACGCGGCCTTTATGACTAGAGCTTCCAACTCTACGGGTTGATACCCGCCTTGTCGGGCGTGCTGCTCACAACGAGTGATTGCTTCAGCTGCCGTATGTTGTTGCGATCCAGTAGCGAGATCGCACAGCGTGAATCCCAATTGTGCGCGTAACGATGCCGAACGATGTCCCAGCAGTTCGGCTTCCTCATAAGCCGACTGGAACGCTTCACGGGCTGCCATCGGTTTTGATAGTTGCAGAAGAGCCAGCCCGTGCTGATTTGCAAGTACAGGTACGAACAAATGGAGCTCGTGCTGGCGAGCAAGCTTCAGTGAGTAAGTCAACGACTTCTCAGCGTGCTCTATCTCCCCTCGCGACAAGAGAAGCACTCCACGACTGAAGCCGGCAGCGATATTGGCGGGAGGCGTTTTGTTCTCGGCAGCGATTTCTTCTGCCTTGTCCTGTGCCGCGGCAGATCCCTCCTCATCACCTAAAGCAGCCTTGCAGACACAAATCATCATACTGCTAAGCAGGGCAGCTTGTGCCGCACCACCTCCGGGTGGAGGCAAAGCGCCTTCGAAGCGGAATTTTCTAAAGGCCCGCTCCAGCACGTCGACCGCGTCGTTGTACTGACCGGCTACGAAGCGCGCCTGACCTAACCCATACTCTGCGTAGGCAAGCCATCCCGAATGGCCAGCTGCGGCCGCTTCGCGCACTGCAGAAAGCCCGGCCTCAATTGCTTCTGATGGCGTCCCACAAAAGTTTAGTGCCGCCGCCCGCATCGCCAATGCAGGAACTCGTCGCATCTGGTCACCAATCGCGAGCGCGCGAGCCTCCGCATCCTCCGCCAGTTTGAGCCACCGGCTCACCTGGCCTATGTTGCCGTAGGCCATACGGGCTTCAATCCTAAGGTCGATGGCTGTCGCATCTCGAGTTGAGCTTGGCGGCAACTTGTCGACTGACGCTATGGCAAGTTCGAAATACCGCTTCGCGTCCGAAAATGCTGATTGTCCAAAAGTTTTCCTTGCGATCTCCGTCGCCAATTCGGCTGTTCGCGACCATTCCTTGGCCTGAGCCGCGTGATGTACCATAAGCGCGGACAGGTCCTGGCCGGTACCTGCCGCTTCGGCGTCTAGCTCCGCTAGGATGCGCTTATGCAGCGTGATCCGATCGGACTCTAGCGCGGTGTCATAGGCCACTTGTCGGATGCATTCGTGCGGAAATGAGGTCGTACCCTCGTCTTCTAGGGGCGACCAGTTCAACAAACCTGCTGCAAGCAATGAGGTAAGAATTTGCCGGAAGACGGACTCCTCTAACGACGAGACGGCCTGGAGCAAACGGCTTGGCGCCTGCGGCCCTATCGCTGCCGCCACCTGCAACAAACGCTTCTCGCGTGGTGAAAGTCGATCCATACGGCCGGCGATCACACCTTGGACCGTCACAGGAACACCTAACTCAGCTTGCTGTGCCGCAGGTTCGAACTCCCCCCACGAACCTTTCAGCTGGCCGGCCTCGACCAGCCCACGGCATACCTCTTCTAAGAAGAGCGGCATTGCACCCGTATGGTCCAGGAGCTTTCCCTTTAAGACCTGAAGGCGAGGTGATTGACCAAGCAGCTGGTCGAGCATGGCCATTCCCGCACTACGGTCCAAGGATGATAGTTCCAGACGCGCAGCGGACAAACGCATAGTCCACGTCGGCAGATCACCTGTCCGAGCTGTCAGAAGAATGAGTACCGGCAACCGCTTCGTCAGTGCAGCGATCGCTTCCACCGCGGGTGCACTAGCCTCGTCCGCCCACTGTAGATCCTCAATAAGAACAATTGTCGGCCGCAATTCGATGTGGCGAGTTAGTACCGCGCAGGTCATGTCGACGATTGTGCGCCCCCTTGCGCGAGGGCTTAGTTGTGCCCAGACCGGGAAAGCTTCCGTCGGCGCTCCCTCGAGGAGCACCGATATTGCTGCTGACTGTGCGGGTGCTAAATCCGCCTTGAGCTTCACTCGTTCCGCTTCACTCAATGACGATATGGCGTTAGCAATAATGTTCTTGATAAGAGAAAAAGGCGAATGGCCAACGATAGGACTGCACTCTGCTTCGATCGTTTGCCAGCCACGTTGGAAAAAGACCTGGACTGCCTCACGGACTAGGCGAGACTTGCCAACACCTGGTTCACCGACGACGATTGCAATGTGACCGCCTACGGCTTCGCTACCTTCTCCGAGCGCAAGTAAGTGCGACAGTTGTGTCCCGCGGCCGACGAATGCTGCGGTACGACGACCTAAGGTAACTCGCCACTTTGAGAGTTCGCCAATTCCATGGATGGGATGGACCAGAATGGGATCTGGAAAGCCCTTCATAGAATGCTTTTCCGCATTCCCGAATCGGATGTAGTCCTTGGAGAGAGCCCGACTCGCTTCGGAGGCGAGAGCTTGGCCGGCTTCCGCCGCAGCTTGAAGCCGTTCAGCCACGATCAACGATGGACCATCGAAGTCATACATGCTGGTGTAGTCCAGCTGTCGCGGGCCGGCCACTACCAAGCCCGAATGCACACCGATTCGCACGCGGATCTCATCATCGCCAAGCGCCTCTATCAGGCGCAGCAATTCGAGCGCGGCCATGCAGGCAGTGACCGCATGCAGATCATTAGCGACCGGGGCCCCGAACACGGCAAAAAGCCCATCACCCATTTCACGGTGAATGATTCCTCCGTACTGGTGCACGGCTCTGCGCATTTGCTCCAGCGCCGGTGCAAGGCGGGCAATTGACTCCTCTAGCTCGAGCCCTGTAACCAAATTCGAAGAGCGATGCAGATCGGCTCGCAAAATCGACACGTACTTCCGTTCGGTCGCAAGATTCCGCACGGAGTTCTTGTTTCGATTACGAAAGCCCGCGCTTAAGGACGATTTCTTCCGGGAGCGAGGCCTCTCCTGCTTGCCGGATTCGATTTCGGCGGCATCCTGCGAAAAACGGGAGTCGATCGCGTCAGCAGCTAGCGTGAACGAGCAATGCTGAGCGAAAGGGCCTAGGTCGATTCGAGTTGTCGGGACCTTGGCCTCTGCACCAAGTTCTTCCTGCTGTACCGCAATCAGACCTTTTTGCCGATGTGTCACAGCGGTTGGATCCTCACCCACTGCAAGCTACGCTGCCGAGAGGAGTTCAATCTACGGGAGAATAGCCCCTAGACTGGCCTCCCTGTCAAGCCGACGCGCAACGACATCCGAGATCTGCCACGAGGACGAGTCCTCAAAAGCCCAACGAGGCGCGAGTCCTCGAAACCATGCTTCCGCTCGATCTCGGTCGCCGAACACCCCCAAGCTTTGGTAGCGCTCGGCAAATCTGCGGTCGAATCCGGCATTATGGGCGTTAACGATCACGGCATCTTCTGCGAACGATGATACCGCCGCCTCATCTATCCGATGGCCCGCGACCAACCCGTTCGTGATCCCAACGAGCGCGATTACATCCGGCGGGACCGGCTCGGACGGCTCATTAAATGACGAGAAGACGTCCCGGAGCCCTGCGATACGACCGTCGGGTTGGTAGTCGAACTTGATCATTCCGAGCTCGGTGATCTCGTCCTTCCGCTGGTCAAGGCCGGGCGTCTCCACGTCCAGCAGGATGGCTGTCTTGGTGCTTTGACCTGTGATTCGAGTGGAAGTCTCGCGGTGAACCAGGCGCCGAAGGACGCGGTAGTCGGCGGATTTGGCCAACCTTTCGGCCATCGCGGCCAAAGTTAAATCAGCTTCGAGCATTTGATTCTTAGTGCCCTTCGCATACCTGCGCAGCGGGTTTGGCGACCGCCGTGAATCTATTCCGGATCAAAGCCCGAAATCCAGTTGCGGCTCCGCACCATTTCCGACCTGCAAGGAAGACAGTGACACCCCCAAAAGCCGAACCGGCTTCGGAAAAGGCATGTTGTCCTGCAGCAGGCCGATGGCCATTTCGGCGAGGCCATCGCGGTTGGCCACAGCCGAAGAGGCGGATTGGCTGCGCGTGATGATCTCGAAGTCGGCAAACTTCACTTTGAGCGTCACCGTTCGCCCACGCGTGCCGGCCGATTCGCAATGTCGCCAGACCTTGTCGATCAGCGGTTCAAGCTCGGCGACCATCGCCTCGGCTTCGGTAAGGTCGGTCGAGAACGTATTCTCCGCGCCGACGGATTTCCGGGTGCGGTTGGCTCGAACAGGCCGTTCGTCGACGCCGCGCGAAATCCAATAGTAGTACGAGCCCGACTTGCCGAAGTTCGCGTTCATAAACTGCAGCGTTTGGTTGCGCATGTCGAGACCGGTGAATATGCCCAAGGCATTCATCTTAGCGCTCGTTGCGGGGCCTATTCCGTGGAATTTGCCTACAGGAAGCGTCTCCACAAAGGCCGCCCCCATCTCAGGCGCGATGACGAACTGACCATTGGGCTTGCGGTGATCGGAAGCGAGCTTCGCCAGAAATTTGTTGTAGGAGATGCCGGCCGAGGCGTTGAGGCCGGTCTCTGCCTTGATCTTCTCGCGGATGCGCAACGCGATGTCCCTGGCGAGTGGGATGCCTTGAAGATTTTCGGTGACATCCAGATAGGCCTCGTCGAGCGACAGGGGTTCGATGATCGTCGTGTGCTCGGCGAAGATCTCTCGTATTTGGCGGCTGATCGCCTTGTAGACCTCGAAGCGCGGCCTGATGAAGATCAGATCGGGACACTGTCGCTTCGCGGTCACCGAGGGCATCGCGGAGCGAACGCCAAATTTGCGGGCTTCGTAGCTCGCGGCCGCCACGACGCCGCGCTCTGCCGAGCCGCCGACCGCGACCGGCTTTCCGCGCAGGTCCGGATTATCGCGCTGTTCTACCGACGCATAGAACGCATCCATGTCGATATGGATGATCTTGCGGTGGGGCGCGTCGCCTTGCTCTGGATCGGACCGGACCATCCCTAGATTATAGACGTTCGCCGTCCAGCCGTCGCAGTTTAGACCAAGTCCTTGGGCGGACACTCGGGGCAGGTATCGCCGACCGAATCCAAGAGCTCTGTGATCGAATCTGTGGCTTCGTCGGGAGAAACGCCTGCCGGCGGATCCCGACGAGCGATATCATAGGCGCGATCGCGGGCGTGCGGGTCGGCGCGATCCTGCATCCAGCCGTGTTCCTCGCATTCGCGGATAGCGCCGACTTCCTGCAGCACAGAGGTCGCCCAGCCGCGCAGCGTCCGGATCGCCGGTCGTCTCTCCTTGGTCATCAGCATCGAGATCGCTCCCGCCCGGACGAATCCTTGTGCCGCGCGCTTCGTTCCGGGCGATTAGCACAGAGCAGGGATTCGAGATCGCTGGAGCCGCCGCTTGTCCACGTGTTCCGCCGGCTTGTGTACAGCCGCGAACTCCAATTTGGCGGCAGCTTGCTGCCAAATGGCCTCGCTCACGCGGCGAGTGCCGGGTCTTCCTTCTCGCCGGTGGCGACGATCCGCAGCACGCCGTCCGGGAAGGGGCCGCTGCAGCGACTTCGCCTCGTCCCAAGGGGCGCGGAGCCAGACCTCGTACTCCTTTGCGGTCGCCAGGATCACCGGCATCGCCTTGGGGTGGACGGGCTTGACCTCCGCGTTCGGCTCGCAGGTGAGGAATCCGAAGACGTCGGTGGTGATCTCGCCTTCCTTCGCCTTGCGGACACTGGTCCAATTGGTCCACAGCCCGGCAAATGCGATCAGAGGTCACGTCTCGTCCAGCGCGAACCAGACCGGCACTTTCTTGCCGTCGATCGTGTCGTACTCGGAAAAGGAAGTGAACGGCACCAGGCAGCGATGCTCCGGTCCGAGCCATCGCTTCCAGTGAGCGCTGCTGACATTCCTGATGTTGGTCGTGCCACCATCCGGCTCCATCCGGAGCAATTCCTTGAAATCGACGGTCTTGCCCTTGGCCTGCAATTTCTCAGCGCGCGTCTTCGTCGCGTCCATCAAAGCCCGCCGCGAGCTCGGCATGCCCCAGCGTGCCATGACGATCTCGCGTCCCTCGGCACCATTGCGTACTATCGGTGCAGGATAGTCGGGAAAAATGCCTGGCATCGATGGCAGGTTGCCGACATCGCTGTTCGGCGCGCTGAACAGGCGACGGATCGCGTCGACGTTTCTTGTCATCGAATAAAGATTGCACACGATCAAGTCTCCGGAGCGGCGATGCGGGAGCGCGACGTCAGTTGCAGCAGCGTGGCGGACGGCCGACGCCCGGCCTTAGCACATTTGCTGCAGCGGAGCCGGCTGCCCAAGTCGTGGACAAATGTGGTCGGCGGATGGCGCAGCGCCGCCAGATCGACGTCCCGTTTCATCTTGCAACGCGAGCATTCGATCTCGAGGGAGGCAAAGCCCCCCGTTGATGGCCTGGTCGACGGTGGGTGATGGATCAATCGGCCCGCCATTCGCCCACATGCGCTCGTTCCAGGATTCGCAGAGCAACTTGTCGGCCTGACGGATGGGAGCTTCGCCTTTGGCCCGGGCTTCGGCGGCCTGTCCCGCGAGAATCGTCGTCATCGCGCGTGCCCGGCCGAGCTCCTTGGTGAGCGCCTTGCGGTCTCCTCCGGAGAGGGGCGTCGGGTGATGTTTCGGTGCCATGGCGGCATCCAGTTCCGGACGCGCCGGCGACTACTCGAACACAGGCCAGCAGCCGTCTTCCTCGTGGCGCCCGGTCCGCTGGGTGCAGGTATTGTCCAACAGCCGCTGTCCGACGTCCTTCCAGAGCGCGTCCGAACCATAGAGACGAGCGGCATCTACCTTCTGGATCTCGACCACCCTGGCGCAGCGGCGGCAGCCCACCCTCAGAATATGTTGAGCAATTTGGCTCAGCCGCAGCGTCCCGCCGAAGGGGCTTGCCATCCTGGTTTCGGCGCGGGGGTCGTCCAGAAGTGCCCGCCAGTACTCCAGCGGCAGATCATCGTCCGGAGCCAATTCGGGTTTCGGCGGCACGCTTTTGCGGACGCCAGCGACGATTTTTTCCATTTGCTTGGGGGTCGGCATGCGCCAGCTCGCGGGTCGATCGGCCATGTCCGACTAGAACATAACAAGAACATGAGAGTCGAGCCCTAGCCATAAAAATGGTGTTGCATTGTGTCCGGCTGTCGGAACCATGGTCTGCCGTTCGTCTTGAATCCGGCCACACTTGTTTCGGAGTACCGCGTTTCATGGCCCCCCGTGCCAACTGGAAAGGCTTTCTGCGCCTGTCCCTGGTGACCTGTCCGGTTGCGCTCTATCCCGCGACTTCGGAGAGCGAGAAAATCTCGTTCAACCAGCTCAACCGCCAGACCGGACACCGCATCAAGTACCTGAAGGTCGACGCCGACACCGGCGAGGAAGTGGCCAACGAGGACATCGTCAAGGGGTACGAACTCGACAAGGGCCAGTTCATCGAGGTCACGAAGGAGGAGCTCGATGAGATCGCGCTTGAGTCCACGCGCACCATCGAGATCGACGAGTTCGTCGACAAGGCTGAGATCGACCCCCGCTACCTGATCCGGCCCTACTACCTGCGGCCTGACGGCAAAGTCGGCCACGATGCCTTCGCCGTGATCCGCGAGACCATCCGCGAGATGGACAAGGTCGCGATCGGTCGGGTGGTGCTGACCAACCGCGAGCACATCATCGCGCTCGAACCGCTCGACAAGGGTCTCGTCGGCACGCTGCTCCGCTACCCCTACGAAGTGCGCGGCGAGCAGGAGTATTTCGACGAGATCCAGGACGTCAAGGTGACGAAGGACATGCTGGATCTCGCTAGGCACATCGTGAACCAGAAGGCGGGCCGCTTCGAGCCCGAGAAGTTCGAGGACCACTACGAGACAGCGCTCATTGACCTGATCAACAGGAAGCGCGCCGGCAAGCCGATCACTCCGAAGGAGCGGCCCGCGGCGACCAACGTGGTCGACCTGATGGAGGCGCTGCGGCGGAGCGTCGGCCGGGAGGCCGCACCGGCGAAGGCCGCCAAGCCGGCAAAGAAACCGCGCAAGGCATCGAGTGGTCAGAAGGAGATGCTGATGCCGATCGAGGGCAAGAAGCCGAAGGAGACGGCAGCGAAGAAGCCGGCGGCCAAACCGCAGCGGAAGTCAGCCTGAGGTCGGAATAGGAGGACCGCATGGATGTGAAAGAAGCTTCCGCGATGACCGAAGCCTCTAGCCTGGTCGACGACCCGGACGCTGGCGGCGCACCGCAGCCGAGCGGCCAGACGGAATCGGCTGGGACCCGAAGGTCGCTGCGCCAGCCTTCGACCGAGGCGGCACTGCGTTGGGCCGAGCGGCTGCGCAAGGTGACGGTGCAGGCCCCATTGTCCTCGCTCTTCGTCGCGTTCCTACTCGGCACCTGGATCGCGCGCGGGCGCTAGGACCAGGCCGCAGGGCTGCCGACATCCATGGTAAGGAAGCTCAAGACATTTCAGACGTCGCTGGGTTTCTACGATCTCGCGATCGCGGCGCCGTCGATGAAGGCTGCGCTCGACGCCTGGGGTGCTGGCAGCAATCTCTTCCATCAGGGTGTCGCCAAGGAGGCGGACGACCCCGACGTGGTCGCCGCAACGATGTCGAAGCCAGGCGTGGTGCTCAAGCGCCCGGCGGGATCGAACGGGCGCTTCGCCGAGCACTCCGATCTCCCGACCGACCTGGGATCCGGCGAGAACCGGTCTCGGCGGGAGAGACATCGGCCGAAGCCGGTGAAGCGAGCTGCTCTCAAGATCGGCGAACGAGAATCCCGAAAGGCCGCGGCCGACTTCGAGGAGAGGAAACGCCGCGAAGCCGAGCGCCGGCGGGAAGAGGCCGCGCGAGAAAGGGATCGCGAGCGGCGCAAGAAGGCGATGGACAAAGCGCAAGCGGCACTGGACAAGGCCGAGCGCGAGCATGGCAAAAAAGCAGCGGCTATCCAAGCCGAGCTCGAGACCATCGAGAAGCGGTCACGCGCCGAGGATGACCGGTGGAAAAAGGAAAGAGAACGGCTGCAAGCCGCACTGCAACGTGCACGGGATTAGGGCCTTGCAGCTAGTATTAACTGTTCCGCCATTCCTCATTACGCGCCAGTAGTCCGGCAAGCCGCTAAAAGAAGCAACCGTTTCAGATCATCGGTCCTTCCTCGCCGCCGATCATGACGCGCGCTTCTAGAGCAGCTTCCAGGAAACCCATGGGTTCAACTATTTCCGCCCGGGCCCAATGTTGGGCCAACATGCTCCATAGATCTTGAAACGGTAATTCGATCTCCTCGGCGCGAGCCATCAGGAGAGTTGTGAGTTCATGGAGGGACTCGCCCTCGAGATGCAGGAGGGCTGGGTGCTGAATCTGTCCAGTTGTATGGGACCGATAGATTTCGGTGAGCATCGCTAGCATGCGGCTGACTGCCTCCGAGGCGGTCCATCCGCTCGGCAACGCCAAGCGATCGTCATCTATTTTTTCGCGTGATAGCAGGGTGCTGCAGTAGGGTATGGCCACTCTCGCCCAGTCCAGCTTCAGCGCGCGACGGACATCATCGACCGTTTCTGAGCCGGTGACGTGAATGGTCCGGCATGCCTCGTATACACGTCGCGGGAGGCCCCCGGCCGAACCAGTGATGAGGTCGACAATCCTCTCGCTACTCGGCGCTCCACCTTCCGCGAGGAAACGTTTCGCAAGTTGGCCGGCATCGATCCGGTCAAGTGGCACGAGGCGATAGATGTCCGAACGCGACTGGCCCGTTAAACTCATTTCCTCCAGGTTCGTGACCGTAAGAATAAAACGGGTGACGTCCGATCTGGCCTCGAGCGTCTTGAGACACATATCGACCACACGCGGGGCCTTGTCGGGATTCGCAATCAATATTGGTCGATGACGCGCAAATGAGGCATAGCGGATATCAGATAACAGGCACTCTTGTACGTAGTTGGCGGCATTAGCGGCGCCGGCATCAAATTCGATGAAATCCAGGGCACGGCCAACTTCAAACTCGATGCATGACTCGCACGTTCCGCAAGGTGGCTCGCCCGTGGTGTCCTCGCACAAGAGACCCTTTGCATAAAGCCGCCCAAGTGTTCTCTTGCCCACGCCCTCTGGCCCGCACAAAATGATCGGAGTGCCGTTCTCGGGGTGCCGCAAGCGTCGGCGCAAACCATCCACCGCGACTTGGTGTCCGATCACTTGCTCAAAAGAAGTCGGCCCATTTTGAGAGCAGTGCGCCTCCGGTAGAACGCGTTCACCGCCCTCGTCGTCATCCACCGCGGGCTCGTCCGCGAAAAGGAGCCGCAAGCGCGCGACCCAACGTGGCTCGCCGGGTTTCACCTCTGCCAGCTCTCGCGCCAGGACCCGCACCAAGGCTCCTTGCACGGTCTCTGGCTCCTCCCCTTCTGATCGAGCAAGCCGGGTGACCTGCTCAACCGCCGACCACAAGCCACACATCGGGTCGCCCCCGTGTAGTCGAGGCAATCGGCGGATGAACTCGCGACCCAATTGGTCGACCTCGACGAGACTTGCGTCTGCTAGCGGCCTGATTGCGGAACCCCGAGATCCGATGGCACAAAAGCGAGGGGTCCAAGCCAAAAGAACGGCCGTCCATAACAGGACGCTGGTTTTCGGCCGCTCGGGTTCGTTAGAAGTGTCTCGCGCTCGTCTACTACCGCCGCTTCCGCCACGAGACGCTTTGCGCGCCATCGTCACGAAGAGATTTTGGGACAGTCTCCCCAGCTCATCCGCTAGCTCGCGTCCAGTTCGGCCACTTGGGAATCGAGCGGCGAGGCCTTGGAGCAGATCGGACAACATGAGCGGCTCGCTTGACTCGACTAGCCCGCGAAGGGGTCGGAGCAACTCGTTGCGAGACGCGCGCCGATCGGCCATCGCGCCCTCGTTCGAAAAGATGCCGGTTTCCGGATCGACATGGAGCAGAACCACCCTGTCGAACTCTTGCTTGAGACTAGGCAAGTCCAGACATCCGCCATCCGCGACAACCCTCTCGAAATAGTCGCGAAATGTCTTTTGATCCAATAGGCAGTCAACCGCGACGGCGACGTCACGCACGAGATATCGCAGGATTGCATCCAACGTCTCGGGTGAGACGATCGGCTCCTCAACTACGAGGCACTTTCCTCTGGCGTCGGGCCATGACGGTCGCTTGAATAAGGCGTGGTTTTCTGGAACGAGCACAGCGAGAGGGCGGTCTTGGTCTGTCAAGGCTCCTAGGACGGCGTCAAGCTCGGATATCTTGCTGCGCCCGACTGGCCAATCGCAGAGGACAAGGCTTGGGAACAGGCCATCGCCAGCGCTCAGATAGGGCAGTTCAACCGGAGTGCAGGGCGCCACCTCAGCACCATCCCGCTCCGCGATTGCGCGCAGTGACCTCTTGACCGATCCGCGCAACAGACCGCTTCGATAACGATAGACGAGCGGCCGTGCGAGAGTGACGGGAGGATCCAGCAGAAATCCGACGTCGAGCATGGGGCGATTCCCTACTGAAGCCACCAGCCACGCCATCGTCGTGGGCGGCTCTCCGGTCCCTGGCTCCAGCTAGCCTCGAGCTTTCCAATTTCGATCCGCCGCTTGTCCGCGTCCGACCACAATCGCTTAATGTCCGACAACTTTCGCGTCCGCTCCTCGAGTTCTCGTTGCCGATCAAGATATTCGTTCCGCTCCCAGCCCTTGCGAATCCAAGGCCATGCTTGAGCGTCAAATGCGGACAGAAACTCCATGTTGCTCGCGCGTGCGCCCTCGATCGCGGCCGAGCTCAGGGCGCCGGAAAACTCCAACACGGGGTGTCGTATCGGCCCCGTTTGCCTCCGAAGCGCTCTTGGCACCCGGAGATCATCCAGCAGTCGGCGAGCGCTGCCGAACCCGCCCTCCCCGTCTTGGGCCACGGCACAAAGCGTGAGTACGCAGTTCCAATGGAACCTCATGGCACGCGCGTCCGGCACACCTTGGCACGCGTTCAGACGCACTAACAAACCATCCCCGTCGTCCGATTGAAGGCTTTCGCACCATGCATGAAGCGCATCTTCCGCCGCAGGCGACTCGACGAGCCCCGGCAAGTGCGCGACCACGCGTCCGAGCACGCCACCAAGCTCGCGTTCATACGTCGTGACGCTGGCAAACTGCGCGCTCGCCAGAGAGAAGTTCTCGCTCAGCTCCTCGCGAAATCGCCTAATGGCCGCGATAGCGCTGGCTTCAGATGACCGCGCTCGCCACGATGGATAGATGGTGAACGCCGCGTTCAAAGCCTGGCCATGGTGCTGAACAAACGCCGACGCTCTGTTGATGACCTCCCGAACATGCGCAGGTCCAAGGTACTGGTCTCCTGGGCCGGCAAGCGCGATATCGGCCGCCGGAGCGTCAACGATCGGCTCGATGGAATGCGGCGTGGATACCAGCTGTGACCGCGCGCCAGTCTTGCGCGGGAGACTTCGGAGCTTGAACTCCAGCCCTTCATGCTGCAAACGTCTGTTTACGAGATCTTCAAATAGACAGAGCTGGAGCTGTGCGGCTTCCTCGTCGATGGAGCGCGCTCGCGACCAGAAATCCAGCATCACGGTCCAGTACGGGATCAGCTCGCTTGGTACACTGACCCCGAGCCGCGAGCAGAAGGCCGCCAGGATCCTAGCCCGCTCGTTGCTTAGTGTATCAAGCAACGCGTCGATGACGATCTTGCGACCAAGCAATTCATTGTAATGTATCGACGTCAGAAGCGTCTGTACCGCTTGGATCTTAGAGCTCAGCCGCTCGCGCCAGCGTCCCATGGCGGCAATTTGTGAGGACGCATCCCCCGTTCCAAGCGCCAGAAAATACTCGATCAACGACTCGGCGTCGTGGACCGCGAAAAGCGACTTGACCGCCTCAACGGTCACGCCGCGGCCGAGACCCGCCACTTGGCCCAGACCATTGAGCAAATCGCGAGGGTGGCCCTGCTTCACGCAGCCAAGCAGCAGCAGTGCATCTCGATCGTAAGAAATGCCCTCCAGCTTCGCGATCGATTCCAGGAAGTCGACGGCGTCCGGGGCACTCAGCGGACGCACCTCCAAGGGGAGCGTTCGGGATTTCAGGGTAGGCTTGAGTTCCCAGGGTTCGGTGGTCGCCAAGGCGAAGAGGACGCCAGCTCGCGGCTCTTCAACGTCCTTGAGCAAGCTATCCACCGCGGCCGGCTTCAAGGCGTGAGCCTCGTCGAGGAACAGGATCTTCCACTTCGTGGTGGTCGCTTCGCGATTATGCGCGTCGACCCACGCCCGGATGGCGTCCTTGTCGCCACCGCGGCCTGGAACGTCGTATTCGACAAGGCAATCTCCGCTCGCGCGGCAAGACGGACATTGCTCGCAAGGCGAGCCATCTTCGGTCAGGTCCTCGCAGTTCAGCGCCCGGGCAAAAATTCTGACCAGGGTCGTCTTCCCCGATCCGTAGGCTCCTGTAAGTAACAGGTGACTGCCTCGCCGCGCTCGAGCGAGCCCCGATAGCTGCTTGACCACCACATCCTGACCCCAAACATCCTTGAACCGTCGGGGGCGGTACTTGTCGGCCAACATCATGATTCAGGTACCATGCAGGCGTCGTCGTCAGCCGAGGGCATTGAATGGACTGACGAACCTGACGGACATGACGAAGCTGACGGACATGACGAAGCTGGCGAGCCTACTTCCGACGTGGCTCGCCTACCCGGTCCGCTCTGGTCGGTCGCACCGGGCGATTGCCTGGACTTTAATCGGTAGACCGCGCCGGTTTCGATCTTGATTTTGTCGCCGAACGGCACTTCGGGGCGCAAGCAGCAGCGTTCCATCTCCTTGGCAAATTTCTGGGCCGAGATCTCGATGCCGGTCTGCGCGATAAACAGGTCCCGCAGCCCTTGCGCGCGGACACCGTGACGAGTGGTGATATTCCTGACCAGCTCCGATCCCAGATCTAGGTCGGCGACCCAACCGAGCACCCCTGCCGCCTTGGGAGCGGCTTGCTCGTGTTGGAGCAATTTGTCGCGAAACGGCAGCAGCGGACTTGGCGCGAACGCGTCGACCGAGCGCCAGAGCAGCTCATAGTCGATCGCGTTGACGGTGTCCCACACCGACGCGTCTCCCCCCTTGAACGTGGCCCCGTTTCGAAACGGGAGCATCGCGAAACGGCGATGACCGGTGTCATCATCAACCAGTTCATGGATCATCTGATTGGACGTCCCGATCGGAACGCAAGCCTGCCGGACAGCATCCGAGGCTGAGGTGCCGAGCCGGCGTCGCCGAAGCCGATCGGACGTCAGCACGGCCTTGAGCGCCGGCACCATTGACGTCGGGATCCGCTCCATGTCGTCCAGCAAAATGACCGGGAATCGGAAAATGTCGGCGCTTCGGCGGTCCGCGAGGTCGCTGAACAGCGCCGAGTCGGTAGCAAGCTCGCGCAGCGGCGTGAGGAATTTTTTGACGAAGACGGTCTTGCCGGTGCCTTGCGTCGTGCTGAAGATGATGGGCATGCAATGATGCACGACGGTGCGGCGAAGCTGCTTCTGCTTCACGCTCCAACAGAAGTGCTGGAAGAGGGCGATCGCCAGATCGGCGTCCATGTCGAACAGGCTGGCAAGCCGCTGCCACTGGGCACCAGCATGTTCGAGCTCGATTAACGTGCAGGAATCGAACAGCGGTCGAAGCACGGATTGGTAGCGGCGATGCTTCTCCAGCCGCATGACCTGACGCAACGCGGCTGAGAGATCTCCTCGCTTGAGAGGGCTGCCGATGTGGCGGGCGTGCAGAACTAGCTCATCGAGTAGGTCCGACACGTTGGGCGCGTCGACGGCAAGCACGGCATCGATAGCGTCGGGGGTGATGGCCTGCATTGGGCGGCCGCGAAGAAACAAGGTACCGTCAAACAGAACCGCGATTTCGCGCGCGTTCAAATAGTGGCGCACGAAGTTTGTCGCACCTTCGTGAAAAAGTTCGTCAATGCGGGCTGGCGAGACAGGAAGGCTTGGTTCGATCGCCCTGGATTGGCGGTTGAGAGAGGTCACTGGCGACAATGGTGACGCGGGGGCTGCTGCACTCGGCCCGGGATTGTTCTGAATTTGTTGCATTTGGACACTTGCCACCGCCGCCGCGATCGCTGCGGCGGCGCTTGTTGTGGGAGCAGAGATCGTTAGATCATGCCGGAGGCGCGAAGCATTTGTGCATGCCGGCCGTTGCCCGAGGCCGCGCGCCGGTAAAGGGCCTCGACGCGGGGATGGTCGTACGGGAAGAGACCAGAATACTCCAGGTTGTGAGCTAGCTCTTCTCCATCATAGATCTGCTCAAGGTGTGATATTTCTTCCAACTGATCCGAATCGGTCGAGAGATCGATCGCAGGCATTAAAGCCTCCTCCAATTATTTAAGAAGCCGGTGTGGCTCCTCTAGGTTAGGGGACACGGCCCACTGGCAATCGGTCCCGGTTTTGCTCATGAATCTCTTTTCTCCACTTATTCAACATCTTGTTCAGACGGACTGCCGGACGATCCCCCAGATGCTGTAGGCCGGCTTGCCGCTGGGCGCATTTTTTGGAGTTAATTACTTAGAATGTTCAACTTGCCAGCGACTTGGTATCAAAATACCTTCTAGGTAGGGCTAGGCCTATCTAGGTCAGACAGACAGACAGACACGCACCCCTGCACCTGGTTGCCTGCAATTGCTCGGACCGAGTCCGGCGGATCGCGCCCACGTTATTCCCGGCTAAGGACATACATAGCCAGCCCCTCATGGGCTCCGCGCCTCCAGAGATGGGGATCTCGCGGACAAGACCGAATGGCATCGGACAAAGCAAACAGTGAGAACACTGAATGCAGGAGTAGGCTCCGGTGACTCCCGACCTACAGCAGTTGCGCGATTAATGGATCTGTCGCCCAATAGCCCCGTCATATGAAGTGGCGCGTAAAGGCCGACAGAATGACCCCGGCCTACCCGTAACAGGGTGCGCTTATCCAAAGACTGACCGACGGCGTGGCTCCGGGTTTCGGACACCCCATCGACAGCAGCTTCGCCCGCGCAGGCGAAGCTGTGCCCTTCGGGCACAGAAACCTCCCTCCGACGTCCACCAGGTTTCGAGAATCCGCAGGGACGCGTATCCGAAATCTCCGAATTCCGTACACCCCTCGGTCAATTACCGTCCCGCCCACAGTGATTGGAACCTCAGCGACGCGGCTCCAAGTTTCTATATCGCAAATCACGTCTAGTCGAACTAACTGGAGCGCACCGCATGATTATCGGGAACGGCTTTAAGAGGCTGGAACAACGCGTCACTACTGCCCTCTACGACGGACGACTTAGTTCGAAAGAGGCGGGATTCCTGCAGAACATACTTCGTAAAATCGAACTCTATCGGGATCGAGCTTTCGTCAGCGACGATCAGGCGAGTTGGCTCTTCACGATCCTTACCAATTTCGAGCGTGGAAAACCCGCGAGTACTAGGCCGCGCCGCCGGAAATCGACCTGCGCACCTCCTTTGCATTCATCACCCGATCAAGGCTCGGAATTGGACCGGCTTTGGAGAATCCTCGCCGGTCTGGACAACGTCGACTGGACCGAAGAGGAGAAGCCCGAAGCTTTCGACATCAGCAAAGCAATCGAGCGAGATGACGGCGTCGAGGTCCTCAAGGAACCGTAAACTCAGGTGTATGATCCGGCGCCAAACGAGCCCTCGTATCTGTGGCCAGCTTAATCGCAGCACAATCTCCTAGTCGTCAACATCGTCGTCTTCTCGCCGAATCTCTCTCGCCACAACGGCCACAACAAAGAGAGAGACACCTTGACCAACACAGAAGCAACGACGCCGACCTACACTTCATCAGGTATCCGAGGGCGACTATCCAAATATCGACAGCTCGCGCGCACACCATGGGTGCCGGAACGGCTGCTCCAGCAGTTCGGAGGCATGTGCGAGATCGACTCGCGCTTCCGGCGGGCGGCACGCCTCCTCCAGATTTTGTGGATGCGCGATCAAGGCATTCCGAACGCTGCGGTGGAAGAGCGCGGCGGCCACCTTGGCTCCTACCTTCGAGCCGACGCGGCCGAATCCGGGCGGAACTTCATCTCCCCCCAGATTCACTTACTTGCCCTCCGTGAACTTCTGCTTCGTGAGGAGGACGCGGCAATCGATGAGGATCGCCTCATCGGCAATACGTTGAGTTCTATGCCGCTCGTTTTCAATTCGTTCGGTCCACTAGCGCTGGACACGAAGTTGGCGACAGCTGTCTTCCGCCAAATGTTGCCCGAATTCGTCCACTCCGTCGAACGAATCGCCTTCGAGCATAGTCCCGGCCGGCGCGACGACCGCTTCCTTGCGGACCGCTCCGCGTTCGACGTCGCCGTTCATATCACGACGCCCGAGGGCGAAGCTGGCATCGTCTACGTTGAGGTGAAGTATTCTGAGGAGATGACGGGGCCCGTGGCCCGATGGCGGGAGCGCTACGATCAGGCGCTGAAAGAGGTTCGTCTCTACAAGAACCCCGATAGCGTCATCCTTCGATCGGCACCGATCGAACAATTGATGCGCGAACACATGCTGGCTCAGCTCTCCGTGGACCACGGCATCACACCACGAGCCATGTTCATCGGCATTGGGCCCCGCCTCAACCGGCGCGTCGATGCCGCCTTCCGCGTCTACGCCAACGAGCTGCTTCCGGTCGCGGATGATGATCCCACCAGGGTTCATTTCCGTCATTTCACCCTGGAGACATTGATCGAGGCCATCGACATGGCAGGCGACCAGGAGACGGCGGACCAGCTTTGGAAACGCTACTGCGACTTCCAGCGCGTCTATGATGCCGCGCTCGCAGTCGTTGCTCCAAAGGCACAGTGCAGCGAGCCACCGAATTCTGCGATGGCTACACCCGCGGCCGACGCCAAGAGGAAGACGCGGCCTCGCAAAGCGGGCTCCCGCACCAGACGCACTCAACCGGACGGCCAGGCCGCTGTCTCCGACCCTGCGGAGGTCTCTCATGGTTGAGATAGATCTGCTCACCGTCGAAGATCGGGTTCGACTCTTGGTCAACGCCTTGGCCGGCGAACGGGATCATTTTCCGGTCGTCAAACTCTTCACGCCTGACGCGGGCGCGACGTGGTTACTCACCGAGTGCGACCCGGATGAACCGGATCGCTTGTTTGGCCTCTGCGATCTTGGTCTCAATTGTCCTGAGCTCGGGTATGTCCAGCTAACGGAAATCAAGGAGATCAGAGGTCGGCTCGGCCTTCCCGTGGAACGGGACCTTCATTTCACCGCGGACAAGCCGATTTCGGCATACGCCGACGAAGCACGAGTCAAGGGTCGCATCGTTGCCTAGTAAAAGGAAACAATGCCCTCATCAATGGGAGCACGAGCCCCGCTGCCAACCCGCCTTCGTCAATCACTACGAATGCGATGGCTGCGGGGCAGTCTGGGAGGACACTTGGTCCTGCGGCTGCGACGACGAATGTCCGAACTGTCGAGTTAATAAAAGCCCGAGTCGCTCTCAAAAAATAGCTCCTTGCGCCTGCGACTATCTCGGGCGCTGACGATGCAAGCAGGAATTCCAAGGCCCGCAGCCGACGATGTGATAGGCGTGCGGAACATCTCCCTTCATCTGCCCCACCATCCCGCGACTGGCAGCATAGACCCGGCGCACCGCAATAGGTGAGACCGGATCGATGACAACACCGGTGAAGAGCGGATGAGAGACCGCGAGATTAACAAGCCAAATTCATGGAACGGCAAGGCGCTGAACGGCGATTGGCTGTTAACGCTGAAGATCGATGGTGTCCGCGCCATCTGGCACGACGAGCACGGCTGGCTGAGCCGGGCGGACAAGCAGCTCTACAACATCCCGCCGTGGACGGATGGCCCGCGCGACTGCGAGGTGTACGTTGGCACCTTTCGCGACACCATCAGGGCGACCCGCACGAAACATCTGAAGCCCGGCACCCCACCGATCCTGCGCGAGCACCTCTATGGGCTCGATCCGCTCGACGCTCGGCTCAACCAAGGCAGGCTGACCGACCCTAGCGTGAACGACATCCTCGACCAGCTCAGCCGCGCCCAATCATTGGGTTACGAGGGCGTCGTCCTTCGGCAGAATGACCGCTGGATCAAGGTCAAGCCGGAGGAGACGCACGACGTCGCAATCACCGGATTCTGCGAGGGCGGGGGCAAGCACGTCGGACGGCTGGGGTTCGTCACCACCACGCAGGGCGATGTGGGCAGCGGCTTCTCCGAGGAGGAACGAGCGGCCCTCTGGGCTGAGGCTGAGGCCGGAACGCTGGTCGGGCAGATGATCGAGGTGAGTTGCATGATGCTCACCCCGGACGGCATGTTTCGCCATCCGAGGTTCGTTCGCATGCGGCCGGACAAACTCGCCGCGCAGTCCCCGTATTGACAGAAGGACCGGCCCGAAGGAGCAGCGGTCCGCGAGGAGCAATCTGGGCTGCTCGCCCGAGGCATTGAGTGATTATGGAGTGATTATGGTCATCAATCTCGCCTTCGCCGCAACGTCTGGGCCCTCGCCGGACAATGTCCTGACGCCTCTCGCACGAACCGCCTATTTGTCTAAATGAGCGCTGGTTGGCCATCGCTCCGCCTATGGCGCAAAAAAATCAGCCGGCAGGCGCTGCTCATCCCACTATATTTTTTGCCCCGCCGATCCGCCCACCACCTCCCCTCCCCACCCTACCTTCCCCTACCCTTTGCACTTCAGCGCAAAGAGTAAAGGAGAGAGGTGAACGCCACCAGACGGCCCACTCCCATTGCACCGCCCCGAAGTCGGCTTGCTGATTCCACATCACCGGATTTTTCGCGCTATGCTAAGCTTCATCCCGGGCGCTCAGCCTCGGTCGCGTGGCTTACGACCCGTTCACTGGGCTCGACGTGACCGGCCGGCGACCCATCCGTCGTGCATCCTCGGATGAGGATCTGCAACGGGTGTGTCCGATTGGGCCCTTTGAGAACTTGGCCGCCTCTCTGATTAGGCGCCTTACCAGTATCGAAGGCGACTGCGCCATCCGCTCCCAGTCCTTCGTCCGCGCCTCCTCAAGACGGCGCCTCCAAAATAGAATTGGCCGCATAGGATCGGCCTTCAAAGCTAACGGATCTTCATCGGATTAACCCGCAACGATTGCGTCGCCCTTGTACCATTGCTTTTGCAACACTTAGACGAGTCCGACGAATGCCGAAACATTCTGACCTACGAAACGAATCAACTGCGATGCTTCGTGCGAATCTTCCCAGAGCAGCGACGAGGGGTACCGGCACGTAAGGGACTCGGAAGCGTGACGTAGCCTGATGACTTGCAAGGTGCGAAGCTCAAAGAGCCCCCAACCGGGGGCTCTTTTTCTAACTCCGCCGATGGTGCCCACGAAAAACCTCACTTCTTCTTGCGTCCCTTTCTAAGGGTCGCCGGAGGCTTTTCACCGTGCTTGGGCGCTAGCAGCAATTCACCCACCGTAACCTCCAAAGCAGCCGCGAGCCGGTCCAGAGTTTCGACCGTCGGGTTTTCAACCCCTCGCTCAATCCGTCCGACGTAGGAGCGGTCAACACCGGCGTCCACCGCCAATGCCTCCTGAGACAAGCCGCGCCTCACGCGAAGCCGCCTAAGATTCCAAGCCACCAGAGCCGTCGCCTTCATAGGCAGAAGAGACGGCTTTGCGGTCCTTTAAAACACGGATTATACTGCCCCTATTTCAACATTCGCTTCGGGCTGAAGCGAAACATGGGCGGCCTTTGGATGAACCCCTCCGGCGACATCCTTGGGATGCCCAAGAGAACGAGGAAGCTGGGGCGGTAATGAGCGATACAATTGAGGCGGGTGGCGCAAGCGCCAGCAATTGGTACTTCACCGAGAACGGCCAGCGCAAAGGCCCGATAACCGCGACCGACCTATTGGAGCTGTTGGAAGCAGAGAAAATCAGCGGCGACACGCCCGTTTGGCGCAGGGGTCTTGCCGACTGGCAGCCGCTCCGAAATACGGAGTTAGCTGGGCATCTTCCGGATACACCTCCCCCAGTCGCGTCCAACTTTGTGAACAACAGTCTTGTCTGGACGCTCGCCATTGCACCGATCGGCTATGCTTTCCTCGCGGGATGGCGCGACATGCAAATTATGGAGGATCCCCTCGAAGATCACTCCTTCGCACAGTTCGTCGCTCTGGGTCTTCCCTTACTGCTCAACGCCACACTGTGCCTCATAGACGAGCAGCAACTGAAACGCGCGGGTTACGCCGATAGATGGCTCACGCTCTTCGGAATTCTTCTGGCGCCCGTCTACCTGTTCCTGAGGGCGAAGCGCCTGCGCCAAACGCCGACTTATGGCTACGCCTGGGTGGCGTCCTTCATCATCAGCATGCTCCTGTCGATCCCTCACTAAATTCGACATTCCAGCGGCATCTCGGGCAGTTCTGACATGGACCATTTCGACGATCTCGTCTTCATCGGCGTCCTTTTTCTGATCATTGGCGCAATCTACATCGCCCCCACTTTTGTTGCATTCCGGCGCAACCACCCGAACCGGTGGGTCATCCTTGTTATCAATGTCGCCTTCGGCGGCACCATCATCGGATGGGGGGTTGCGATGGCGTGGGCGATGCGGGCGGCTCACCGAATAGGCGCTATGAGCAGCGGCGGAGAGTCCGGCCTCAACCTGTTCGTCAACGACGTGAAAAAGATTCAGATCGTGGATCCCCGACCTAGGCCCGCTACGTCGCCTGTGCAGGAGTTGGAGCGCCTTCATGACCTTCTCGTCCGGGGAGCGATTTCCCAGGTCGAATTCGACAGCCTGAAGGCCAAGCTGCTTGGCGCCACCCCCTCACGTTGAGAAAGAACAATGAAATTGCGACTGACTATTGTTGTTGCGCTTCTGTTCTCGGCCTTTCGGATCGAATATCTCAACGCGGAGGAAGCCTCCTTCTATGAAAAAGAGACAGATAAATGGTGGACAGTTTTCGGCGGAGCCAACGCGGAGACTGGGCAAGCCACCTGTTACGGCCGTGCGAACAAGAAGGACGGATCATTCATTCAAATCCATCGCTCCCTCGTTGACGGCGAGGTCTGGGCCATTGTCCACGACACCGAATGGGAAATTCAAGGACCCGACCGAGGCTCGCTGCGCTGGAACTTCTTCAACGGTCAAAAGAATGGTCTCATCGACGGTGCAAACTTCGATTACGTCCTCAAGGACAAGAACACGATCTTGATCCTGCAAATCGAGCCAAAGAATTTCTCGCAAGCCCTCTGGAATGCCCGGTACTTCACTCTTGTGATGCCCGCGGACGTACCCAACATGTCGATCAGTTTTGAAACCAGGGGAAGTTCGATGCTTTCTGCGCTGGCAGAGTGCGTCAAACAGAACGAGAAGAAATACAAGAACTTCAAGCCGTCCCTGGAAAAAGTCCCGGACTCAGTGAAGGAACAGCTCTAAAACCGGCTGATGGGTTACGGCAATGGCCGCAAGCAGCTCAACGTGCAACAGACCACCGAAGTGCCCCCAATAGATCGAGCGACTGTTTGAGTATGCCAAGCTGGACCATTGCTGCCTTTACCCATCGCGGTCACGTGCGTCCGGACAATGAGGACGCTATAGCGATCGACGACCGTGTCCTTACCGGCGATATGGACGTGCCGATGGTCATGACGTCACCGGGCGATTGCTGCCTCCTGATGATCGCGGACGGCATGGGTGGCCACGCGCGCGGCGCGATGGCCAGCCGCGCCGTGCTCGATTATCTGGTTGGTGCGATGGCCCGGCTTTCAAATCCCGCCTCCTGCGCCGAAGCGATCGAGGAAGCCAATCGACACCTCTACGAACTCATGCGGAAACACGAGGAAGCGCTCGGTATGGGCTCGACACTCGTGGGAGCCGTTCTGAAGGCCGGTCAATTACTCACATTCAACATCGGCGACAGCCGCTGCTACCTACTCAGCGCGGGCCAATTGGTGCAGCTCAGCCACGACGATGTCCCCGAAGGCGAGCGCAGCCATATCGGTCCCCGCCGGTCCCACGCCCTCACCCAGGCCTTGGGCGGCTCTTCGTTTCCCATCGCGGTTGAACCGCACATCTCCCTCGACCCGCCGCTTGCTCCCGGAGAGACCCTGCTGCTGTGCAGTGACGGCCTGACCGACATGGTCGCCAGCGAGGTGATCGGCAGCACGTTGAGAGTGGTCGAGGCCCCTCTACGATCCGTGCGCGATTTGGCGGCCAGGGCGTTCAGGGCCGGCGCCCGAGACAATGTGTCCTTGGTCGTCGTACGCCGCTCCGACGCGCGCCCGACACGGTGACACGGACACAAGTTCGCCGGCCGCGACCGCGGCACCGCGAAAGCGATCATGAGTCTGTCAGCACGAGCTATCCGAAGGCAGCGAATTGATAGCGGTGTCCTCAGGCTGTCCGCTCTGTCAAGACAAAGAGAAGAAACTATTTGGATTGGCCCTCGGGTCGGGCTCCGCGAGCGAGACTCCGATCCAAGAAATCCCGAACGTATTTCGTTCCGGCGCGTCTCTGAGAGCCGCAACCTGGCAGATCGACAGGCGAATGGATGGGGCTACACGTAGGGTGGCTGGTATCAAAGGCTACTCGGCGGAGCCGACCGAAGTTTGGTTGCCGGTCGTTCTCTCTGACGACTCGGCGTCTTCCTACATAAAGATCAATCTGCATGATCTCCGACCGGCGGAATAGCATACCGAAGATGAAAAAGAGCCGTCTCTGCCACTTCCACCTCCCGGAAAGCTGCAGGAATCGCTGTACTAAGAATTTCCTGGAAGACGCCAGCGCATCTTCCGCCTTGAGGATTGCTGTGGCATCATTGGCACGTTTCGCCGCCTCTAAGCGGTTTTAGCGCTCGGGCCAAAACGTTCAGGGCGAGACAAATAGACACTCCTCCCTGCACGGGCAAATCGACGACTGGAATCCCCTTGCGATCCGACCCGCTGGCAACAATGCTGGAGAGCAAACGTCAGGCCGAAGAGCGCCGAAACGAGCTTGTGCAACGGCTGAAGTTAGCCAACGCCGCAAGCCTTCCGTCTCCATGGACCGCGAATGCGCCACCTATTGAGGAGGCGGATCCCCTCGCCATCCCTTCAGTCGATCCCGATCACCCAGTTTCCGACGACGGTTCAGAACCGCCCGGCCCCGCAGAGTCATTGACCGTCGATCGGCTTATCGACTCGACCGACATCAGCGTTCGCCTAAACAACTGCTTCATAAACAATCGCGAAGTATTCCGCCAATTCACCTTGGATGAAATCCTTCTTGATCGCGAGGCATTCGTATCAAGGCTGATCAAATGCCCAAACCTTGGAAGGAAAACGGCCGCGGAGGTCCTCAGTATTGTCGATCTTTTCATCCAAAAGCCTTGGCCGATCGAAGGACTTAGCGTCGCCGAAAACTCTATGGATGGCGCCTCATTTGCCGTCCAGCCGACCGCAACCGCCGGATTCCAACAGGCAGTCCTTGATGAACCCATAACTGCCATTCTCACGAACTCGGAAATCAGCACGCGCCTGTGGAATCTGATGAAGTCCGGAGAATTCGACAATATTACCCTCGGAGACTTCCTCTCTGACCCGACCGAGGTGAAGCAGAAATTCATGTCGGCCACCAATTCCGGTCGGAAGACAATGGACGAAGCCATAAGGGTTCTGTCCGACCATGCCGAAATAAGCCGAGATGGAATCGACGACCCTTTAAATGTGCGTTCGGATTCGGATGATGATGTTCCGTCGGTTGCGGAAGATCATTCACTGCCGCCGCGCCAGCGGATCCAGGAAATACTCAGCGGCCTTTCTCAAAAGGAATTCCAGGTTCTCACCGAGCGCTACGGCCTTGACGGGTCTGCTCCGCAAACTTTGCGGGACATCGGGCTTCGTGTTCACGTCACCCGCGAGCGCGTTCGGCAGGTCGAGAAAAAGGCCATCGGTCGTCTTCAAAAGATGCAGAGAAACCGCTCCGTGTTCGAGGCCTTGTTAAATGCGGAGCAAGAATCGGCATGGGGAGCCCTTTGCGGTGACGCAACTTCTCTCAACGAAGCGCGACTTTCCGAGGCATCGCGGCTTCTCGACCCATACGTCGCGTTGGCCATCGACGTGCTGCATGTCGATATCCGTGAATGGGTGACAAAGATTGCCCATTCCTTCCAAGGTGGATGGTTCCGAAATCAATCCGACGCGAACCGTCTGGTTGATTTCCAAAAAGCGGTTCAGGCGGTTACCGAAGGATACGCCACGCCTGTTACTCCAGAGCAGTTCGGTGAAATCACCGGCTTGTCTGCCGGACATAGCCTCTCCTACGAAGGCCAGAATTGGGCATTTTTCGAGAGCTATCTTTGTGTCGGATACCTTGGCGCGAAAGCCAAAAGGCTGGTCCGGATGCATCGCATCGCCAAGGAAGAGTTTCCCGATGGCTTGCTCGATATATGCGCGCTGGCGCGTTCCTACAGGCTGCAATATCCCGACGACAATTGCGGTTCCCGTATCTTTCAGATGCAGGCTGACGAAGCTCCACATCTGTTTGCGCCGCTTTTCGACAACATCCTGGCCTGCCTTCCGATGAATGCAGTTACCTCGAAATTCGTGCCTGCGCCGCCGTTCGAGCGTGGCGAGTTCAAGGATGATGATTTTTCCGAGGGGACGATCGGGAAACTTCTCGCGAACATCTTGTCGACAGAGGGCCCACAGAGGCAATCGGATCTCAAGGATCTGGTTTTGGCGGCCGCAGGAGACGCCACGATCGCGGAATCCAGCATCGGGGTAATCTTGATCTCGAACCCCTGCTTCCGCAGGGTCGCGCCTGGGACGTTTGCATTGTACCACGGCGACAGCGAGCTGCAGGAACAGCTGCAGCCGCGTCTTCTCGATGAACGGCACTGCCGGACCTATTGTTACGCTCGTTACGGAGGAGCTCCGGCCGCCTACTATCCTGCTTGGGGTCCATCCTTTGAAATGGCTCTTTGTATCTGGGCCAAGGCCCACGCCACGACGGATCTGTATCGCTCGTTGCTTTCGGTGGCGGATCCGTTGCAATGGCCGGCTCCGGAATCGACGACCGCGACGTGGCTGGAGCTTCAGAGGCAGGAGGCGCGTTGGGAAATTGGCACCGAGCGGAGGGTGCCGCTTGGCAGCCGCTTCATTGACCCCGAACAGATGTTTTCCGTCCTGACCCATCTTGCGCTGTTTGGTTGGATCAGCTGGTTCGCGATCAATCGGGCGACCGGTTCGAAGAACGACAATCATGATGCAGCCGACGTTCTGGCGCTGCTGGTGATGGCTGGTCTTGCACAACCGGAAGCTGACTGGCAGATCAAGCACGAGGCGACGGATCTCGGCATACAGGCATTCAATCGAGCCTGCGCCGAACGGCACATGTGCGGCAAGCTGTCATGGGAAAACGGGGTGCTGGGCGCCTTGTTTGCAGGGCTGAGAGGAACAGGCGCCCAGACTTCACTCGGCTGGATTAATCCCGAAGACTCGACGCGCGCGATAGCCGGATGGCAATCTGGCGAACTGCCCACAGGCAAGGCTTATGGTGGACGGCAGGCAGTGTCGATCGATGTCGAGCAGCTGTTCGATTCCGACGCCTGGAATGACGCGTTTGGCGCCTAGAAATCACGCGCTGACTGCGTCAACCAGACCGCCATTGTCGATTGCGAGCTTCAGGATCGCGCGTCCCTCTCGGGCGCGTTTCGGGGTCAGCTCCTTGGACCAGCCACCCGCTGACAGCGCGGCGATTTCGGAGGCAATCTCACGCTGCTTCGGATCAAGACGACCGCTCTCGGTACCCCAACTGATGATGCGAATCCACTCTTCGGCGCTGATCTGTCGGCACTGACGGTGCGCATCAAGATCGTCCGGATCGAGAGCGATACGGGTCTCGGTCGGCGCAACACCCCAGCTTCCACCGCTATGCTGAACCTTCTCGAGTTCCTGCGGCAGCGCCTCGGGAAACGTAAGATCGAGCTTCTGAATCGCCTTCCAGCAGTCCAGCTTTTTGCACCATTCGCCGAAATTGCTCAGTCCCCGAGCGGCTCCGCTTCCACGAATTCCCTCGAAGACCTGGGTCGCCCAAATCACGATCATGTCCTCGGCTGGCTTGGAGAGGCGCTGGTGTTGCCACACGGTCATGAGGTCGAATTGGCCGCCGGTCCTGAACGACAATGCCGATACAGTGTAGGCAGTAATCTGGGAGCGCAGATCCTTGAACTTCGCCTGGTCCACGATGCGCCTTGTCTCGTTGAAAATGATGGCCTTGGCGATCATTTCCTTGAAGTAGAACTCATCAGGCGCCCACGACTTTGCCTTGGTTTCCCGCATCCGCTGCGTGAACTGCACGAAGTTCTTCTGTCCACCCATGCTGACCACGTTTGGCAGTTGATCCCAGGCATTGATGAACTTGGCGATGTCGAGCTTCGTGAACCTCCTGTGTGCCGGGAATGTTTCCTTGAACCGCCGCGCTTTCGCGTCGGTGCTTCCCTCTCGCGAGAGGTCCACGAAATACTGGCCTCTAGCTCTTTCGTAGAACCATTGCCCTTGCTGGTCGGGTGTCCAGATCTTCTTGGAAAGCCTCTCGAGCTCGATGTGGTAAGGGTCGTTGGCGGAGAAATCAGCCATCTGGATGGGATTCTGGGTATTGGCAAACTCGGCAATTTTCGGTGCGAGCGTGTCGAGCAGCTCGCGCCGAACTAAGGTAAGCTTTGCCTGCACGAAGACCTTGGAAAGATCGGCGTGATCAGATTTCCCTGCGCGGTGGATGGAAGCGGTTGTCTGCCCGCCATTGACTATCTGCAGTCCAGTGATACGTGCAATGCCCAACGACCCATCGGCTAGCCTCGCGGTCTCAACCGAATCGGCTGTCATGGAGATCCCGTTGTTGTAGGCCAAGAAGCGTGCTGGTTGTTGCTTGAGCGTATCCCGGATACCGCGATTGACCTTGCCTTTTGCCTGCAGAAACGACCTGACATTTCGCTCAAGCAGCCGTGGTCCATATTCGTCATAGATCTGGTAGAGCAGCTTGCCCGGGATTATGGCCAGATAGGCGGCGTATTCTTCTCCGTCGATCGGGACCGTCACGCAAGGAATCGCCTCGCCATAGATGGAAGCGACGTCGATCTCGATTTCCTCTTGAGGGCGATCGTGCGCAAGCACCCGCGATAGACGCTCGATGTCCCAGAACTCGATCCGCAGCTCGATATCGCTGTCCTTGATGGGAAGCTTCTTCGGCTTTTCGCGCGCCAGGTCGGTCAATCCGTCAGTCAGGATGAACAGCCGCGCCCGCTTCAATCGCAACGCGACCGAGTTTATGCGCATCGCCATTCGATATCGGTCCTGCGACGGATCCAGCCTAGTGTAGAGATCGCCGAGGGCGCCGACGAAGTAGCGGACCGCCTGTTCAGCTGCTTTCCGCATCTCGTCTCCCGGAACTCGGGTGGGTTCGTTGAATCCCTTGTAAACCGACACGAACAGGTCGATGGCGTCCTGTTCCTGATCGTCATCCGCCAGGGCATACCCGTTGATCTTCGCCTGCCCCCTGTTCACTTCGCCCAGGAAATGAATGGCGACCGGATTTTCCACGACGCCGATTTCGCCTGACAAAAGGTCCATGACGTATTCAGTGAAGACGTTTTCCGTGAAATCCGGCTCCGAGCCGTCCTGGCCACTCGAACGGTGCAGAATCTCAGACTGCATCTCGCTCAGGAAGTATTGTGCATTTTCCGACATCACAGCCTCTCAAGCATGTTTGTCCGAGCGTCCGCGGATTCGACAAGGTGACCCAGGCACGCGTCGATCGAAACGCTATATGATGCCTCGGCGACACCGCGTCCTACGCTGCTTCTTGTCAACCGCGGGAATGTTTCGGTTACCTTGAACCATCGCACCTGCCGTACCGAGAAGGATTGCTGATAGGCCTCGGCGTGGACGTCGAGGTACCCGGCCTCTATGAGGGAAGCATCAAAGTCTATTGCGGCCCCGGCATCAACGTTGGCCAACGACGATCTGATGCTTGCGATAATCGCGGGCAGTGTTTCGCCCGCTGACGCTATTGGATCGATGATGACGTGATAAACTAGCAGAAGCTCCCTGCTTCCTGCATCAAGCTGATCCAGATTAGCGACATGGAAAACACTGGGTGATCGCGCGGCCGATGCCTTGACCTCGATCGCGACAGACCTGAAGCGAAAATCCTGCGGCTCCCTATGGGGTCCACGCCAGGCACGAATTCCCGATGCGGGGTCAACAACTGGGATTATCTCGCTTCTGAGGAAATGGAGCTCTGCGAACAACCCTACAAGTTCCTCGTCGGAAAGACGGTCAGGTCCGAAGCGGCTGATGAACCGTTCCCACGTACTGAGCCGCGCCAGAAGGGCGCGCACCCCGGTTGTCTCGGTAGCCGAGGCGGCAACTGCCGCGCCGACATCTTCAGCCAGGGTTGTGAATACGTCGCGGAAACGGCGGTCCTTCAACAGGAGACACAGGCGCGCCATTCCACCGGGGCCGGGGGCGATTGTCTCGATCGAAAGTTGGAATCCCAGGCAGTCCGGAAGATCTACGCCAGGTGGAATGGACTTGGAAAGCACCTCGAAGAGCACCGCGACAGTCCCGTCCGGTCTAATGGCCGCTCTTACATCACACGGCGATTGGGAATGGACCCGGCGTGCATGCCAACCTGGTTCTGTTCTTCCCTCCTGGGCCAACGCTGTCCAGATGTCGGAGATGGCTACCACGCGCCAGCTCCATATTCCTGTTCCCAGAATATGTTGTCGACCATGTATCGGACAGGGGCAGCGTTGTCGCTGGATGGGAAGCTGACACCGATCCCGAAAATGGGTTCTTCCGTCTCGACCTGCGGCACGGCGGGATCCAACGGATACAACAGGAGTAGCCCGCGCTCGGGGTGTCTGCCCCGGACGTGCCTGATCGCCCCGCCCGACGGCGTCTCCGGCGGCTCCTTGCGCCTCGACCGTCCAGGATCCCGATGCCACTCCTGGACTGTCTTGGCCAGTGCCTCATCGTAGCCACCGGCATCGAGGTCGATTGCCTCGTCTTTTGGCGAGAGAAGCCTGCGAACGAGGTAACGGCCCTGCTTGACCTGGACTTCCCGCTTTATGAAACGTTCGTTCTCCCTGCGATGAACCGTCTTCATGTTCGTGCCGGCAATTTCCTTTAGCGTTCCGTCACCAGAGAATAGCCCGACGGTCCATTCAGTGAGTTCGCCCCGATCGATTTGGCCCTCGATAAACTCCGCCAGCAGCAGCGAGTTGACCTGGTACGAGGTCTTGTGGGTGCGGTACTCCCGCAGCAGCGTGACGACTTGCTTGCCGGGTACGCCGGCCCACAGCCTCGCCCCGTCCCATCTATGAGGTGCTTCCCCTGTACGTAATCTCGTTGGAGTGATTTCCTTCGGCTCTCCCAGAGATGCGAGAAATCCGGAAACCGCCACGAAGTTGGAGTGGATTTCCGTCGGATTGCGATCAAACACGATCGTCTCCTGTATGGCGCCGGCGAAGTCGATTTCCACTTCGGTGGCACTGCGCATCTTCACACGTGACGTTACCATCATGGTGGGATGAGCCCTGACCTTGAGCCCATAGTCCTTGGGCGTGCCATTGATGGTCTGCATGTGATCGAATTCGCGGCGCAGCTCCTCGGCCGCCTGGGTGATATGCACGAACCACTCGTTCAATTCCGCAGTCGTATAGAGACGACAGAGGTCTAGGTAACCCGGCCTGAAGCCGAACCATCGACCCATCTGCATCAGTGTGTCGTACATTTTGCTGGCGCGCAGGAAGTAGCTGATGCTTAGCCCTTCGAGGGTCAGCCCTCGTGCGAGCTTGTCGCCTCCGATCGCGATGACGGAGAATCCGGTTTCGCGATGCGTTTCATAGTCCAGGATATCCCCAGCCGTACCGTTTATCGTGCGAACACTTATCGACTCAATCGAATTGAGGATATGCGGTTCAACCTGCTCCCATGTGATCTTTTTGAAGGTCCGATCCGGTAGAAGTTTCGCGACGACCTCGCTCGTTGTTGCGAAACTCGAATCCCATAGAGAACGCAACTGATGGACAACACCGGACCCTGCCCCAAGACGGACCCTGTTCCGGAGTGCCTTGACCTCTAGTTCGACCTGCTCGCGCACGATTTTTTGCACAGAAGTGAATCTGGTCACGTGGACAAGCATTGAATTATGCACGGCGATTTCACCCCGCGCTCGCCGCGCTGCGCAGACAAGCACGAATTCCTGGATCGCCTTCCTGAGGCTTGGCGGAACCTCGTTCTTGCCGTCATAGGCCGGCACAAATCCATTTTTGTGCTTGGGTGGCATCCATCCTTCGGTCTCGTCCGGCGCCAATGACCTCGCGAAATCATCGATGACTCGCACCAAAGGAAGAGCGGGCACACCGTCGTCATCGCCGGAAGGTTCGAGACCAAACATGCGAACCGGCCCATCGTAGTTCGATGGAGCGGGCAGATTTATGATGAAGCTTCGCGGAAAAAGATCCTCGCCGAGCAGTTCGGTCTTGCCCTGATCATGGATGAAGATGTTCGCGAAAGGGGTCGCCGTGTATCCGACATACGCCGTCTTCTGGAACTTCTTCAGCAGCAGCCTGATCTGTCCGTTGATCTTTGTCGGGTCATGATCCTCATCAAGCTTGCCGTTCTCGTCGACAGACTGCTCCTTCGTATCGACCGAGGCATGATCTGCTTCGTCATCTATGACGAGCAGTGGATCCTCAAGCATGGCGCGACCGTTCAATATGCTATCGATCCATTTCAGGAGGTTCTTCAGAACCTTGTTGTTCTTCTTGACGACGAACAGGAGAGGCTTTCCGCCGGGGGCAATGCCGAACTTCCGTGCGACGGCTAGATTGAAATCGCCTTTCTCGTCCCGTGTCGTGATGTAGTCTGGTCGTATGGAAGGATCGGAGTCTATTTCCCCAACGCCGATGGAATTGATCCGGGTGGCACCCGAATTGTCGCGCGGGGTCGTTTCGTACCCAAGAAACCCTTCGTCCAGCCGCATCTGCGTCTGGCTTCGGAGATTGTTGTGAAGGCCGGCGAGCACAATGATCACCTTGTACCCGGCGTCGGTCGCCTTGCAGATGAGACCGGTGTAGTTGGAGGTCTTTCCGGACTGGACGTGCCCCGCCACCAGACCCTTTCGACTCCATGCGCCCGGACGAGCCGGGTCCTCGAGTCTGGACAATATTTCGTTGGTGGTGTCCTCAAGGGAATCTACCGCTATTGGTGACCAGCTCTTCTCGAGAAATTGTCGATACCTCGGCCATAATCTCCATTCGACCTTGCGCTCCGGCGTCAGCCAGGCGAGATGGTCGTCGTTCTGTTCGAGCGTCACGGCTTTTCCGATCCAGACGCTGTAGCGCTCCTCGAGGCTGCGAATCAGTAGCTGCTTGTCCACTTCGATCGCGGCAAGCATAGCACTTGGCAAAAGCAGTACCTGCTGTACGACGGAGGCGATCGTCTCCATCGTGATGGGCGTTTCATCGCGATGACGTTCGATTGCCGTCTGAGCATATTCAAGTGCAGCTTGCTGGGCGGTTTTCTTCACAGACGAATCCCTACTGCGTATCTTCGGCGGCGATGCTGTCGATCAGATCCGGATAGTTCTGAAACGGTTCAGTCCTGCGGAGGCGCGCCAGAGCTGTAGCACGAGACAGACCGACCTTCGTGACGAGATGCCAGAGCGTCGTCCTGGCCAGATCTGCGACCTCCGGCGTCGCGGCTTCGGCAAAGGCTTCCTTCTGTATTTCGCCATTTTCTACCGTATCGAGCCAGATGCGCTGGATGGGCACGGTTTCTTCGACGAGGCGAAGAAGCTGCTCGATCGCTTTTCCTCCAGATTCCTCGGCGGCTCGCAGAACGGCCGGGTGCTCACGATTGATCTTGTAGGAGGTCGAACCGTTGGTCGTGCGTCCGATCCAGGCAGTCTGCAGATCGGGGACCGCAGCACGGCGTCCATAGGCGCCCCTGTGGGCAAACACCTGTTTTGCACTGCTTCGTACCTGGTCAGCCAAATCGGTTAGCCGCCGCCGCAAAAGTCTTGGTGGTCTCGCCACCGACTTCTTGACGTCGATGTCCCATTCCTTGTCCGCTGAGTTCGGAAACTCCAGGCGAAGGCGGGCGAGCTTGTAGGGTTCTTCCATCGTCCAAACGCGCGGAGTGCCGAGTCCCAGCCACCCACCGGCCACGAGCATCCGTCTGCTTCGATAGACGTAGAACCCCTGCTGCGCGGTCCACCCCGCGGGGCCGGATGCCAGACTCGCTTCCTGCTCGGTCAACCGATCTTTGTGCGGCAACACGAAGCCTTGCAGCTCGATTACACCGTGAGAAGAATAGACCCGTTCGACAGGCGTGACCTCCGTGGCAGGATGGTTTTCGAGGAACGGGTCCCAGGGCTTCACTCTTTGCCCGTTCAACCAGATCTGCAGCTCCGGTCGAGGTCCGCTTAGGAACCTGTGGAAGACCATGCCAAGGTGTTCGCCGACTTTTTCTGCCGTGGTCAGGAATGCGTCCTCGGACGCGGGTTCATTCGCAAGCATCCCCGCCGTGATCCGATCAAGTTCTTGCCAAAGGACAATCGTGCCCGACGTCATTTCGTCGAGCGCTTCGAACAGCTTTGCTGTGCCTGGCCTTCCGTTCGGCAGTAGTCGCCAATCGTTGATTTCGGGTCGTGCGATATAGTCCAGATCCCAGCATCGCTCAGACCGTTGGCCGACCTGCTTGGTCGCGACGGTAAGGCAGCGGCTCTGGGCAAAAGACGCCGTCTTTAGCCCCAGCCCGAACCTTCCAAGATCCTGTTCGGCGCGTATGGACCACGGGTGAGTCCCGCCGAGGGTCATGGCTCGCCTGAGATCGGCATCACTCATGCCGACCCCATCATCGGTGACCGAGATCCAGGATTCGCGTCCAGCAAAATGGAATTGGACCCGGACATTACGTGCCTTGGCCGCAATGCTATTGTCGACGATGTCAGCAATCGCGGCTTCCGTGGAGTATCCAACGCCGCGTAACGACTCGATCATTGCGTGTGCTGGCGGCGGCACCAGTTCATAAGCCTCGGTAGGCATTATATTACCTTATATCACGATATATCGTTGGTCGGACTGGAGAAATTCTTGAGAAAGCTTGAACGGAATTCCGCAACGGGCAAGCGAAATGATCCGTACTCCCCCGGAAATGTGCCGGTCAGGTTGCATCGCGGTGACATCATGAGTCCGGAGAAGCGGAGTGCGCTGATGTCCCGTATCCGGGGCAAAGGCACCAAGCCGGAGAAGGTGGTCGCCGAGTTGCTGGCGGGAGCCAACTTGTCCTGGGAGGAGCACGCCAAGGATCTCCGCGGTCGTCCCGATTTTGTACTTCGGTCTGCCCGGGTCGTCATCTTTGTGGACGGCGACTTCTGGCACGGCTGGCGTTTCCCGGTTTGGCGATTGAAGCTTTCCGAAAAGTGGGAGCGGAAGATCGAAGCCAATCGGTTGCGCGACGCAAGAAACTTCAAGGCCCTTCGCCGCGCGGGCTGGAAGGTGGTCCGCCTCTGGGAGCACCAAATCAAGAAAAACCCCGCCGAATGCCTGGCGAGAATTCTTGCTGTACAGCGTCGATAGGGCGTGGCGTCCGGCTGGTGGGCCTGGCATGCTCATTGAGATCGATCAGGTCGCCGCGCAGGACGAAAGCTTATGCAGACACCATCAACGCCGGAGCCGGATGAGCCCGCAGGGAACTGAGAGCCGTTTACCGACGTCCTGGATAATCTTATGCGAAACTACATCGAGTGGGCATGCGCTTTGACTGACGATGGCATCGAGCTCAACGACCAAGCATCATTTTCGGCTTTAAGGACGAATCAGGGAGAACCGCTCCTGGCGGACTTCGCTGCCGAATACCTTGATGAGCAGATGCTCATTGCTCGAAAAGCGGCCGTCGAGAACGGACACGACTTTGCCGATGTCATCTTGTGCAAGGCCCCGGACATCGACTCAGGTAAACTCGCAGATATGTTGATCCAGCTGTTCTTCCGCGATAAGGCCGCCGCCGTGGCGAGCGCAAAGTGTTTGGGTGAGATTTGCGACGTAGCGGAGGATTCCAGTAAGTCAGCGATCTATCTGAAGTTCGATCTCGCTGCGGATGAGACCCTCCCGGGGGTGGTGCGGGATGCACTGAACAGACCCATCCAATAGGCAAAGGGCCGAAGGGTTCATGCTGACGCTGCACGTCTTAACGAAGAGTAGTTATTGCGACGGTAGTAAAGCGTTCCGACCTATGGATATGTTTGACTGGCAATCGAGGGATAAATGAAGGGCATCGACCTGTTCTCTGGAGGCGGCTGCGGAAGCGCCGGAGCGCGCCACGCTGGCCTCACGATGGTCGGTGCCGTGGACGGCTGGGACATCGCCGCGGCTACCTACGGCGACAACTTTCCTAGCGCCAAGGTAGTCAACGCGAAACTCACCGACCGGAGCGGACCCGAGATATTCGGCCGCATCGGCAAGGTCGACATGCTGATTGCGTCGCCTGAGTGTACCCACCACTCGATCGCACGCGGCAACAGGCCGGTCGACGAGGAAAGCCAGCGCTCTGGCTGGTATGTCATGAACTTCATCAAGAAGCTCGATCCCCGTTGGATCGTTCTCGAGAATGTCACGCCGATGAAGAACTGGCCCGGCTTCGACGACCTGATCGCAACTCTGAAAAAGACGTACAAACTGCGAATTGGGTCTCTCGACGCGGCCGACTTCGGAACTCCTCAGAACCGACGCCGCCTGTTCATCGTTGGCGACCAGCTGGTGACGCCGACCATCGCGCTGCCCGGCCTGAAGGCGACACGGGATGCATCGTGCATTTTGGAGCGCGAGGGCAACTATGCCGCCGAGCCTGTCTATAACGGAAAACGAGCAGCCTCGACGATTGCGCGGGTCGAGCGTGGTATTGCGGAGTTGGGTCGCGGAAAGGATTTCCTGATCGTCTACTACGGCTCGGACCGGGCTGGCGGCTGGCAACGCCTCGATCGTCCGCTCAGGACGCTCACGACACTAGATCGTTTCGGACTGGTGCAGTGGATCGATGGTCAGCCCACGCTTCGCATGCTCCAGGTGCCGGAGCTCAAGCGGGCCATGGGCCTGACCCATTTGAAGGATGAGCACGGGGATGGCGTGCAGTTCACGCTGGACCAGGGCACCCGCCGCGACAAGGTCAAGGTGCTTGGCAATGGCGTTTGTGCCCCTGTGATGCGAGCCGTCGTCGGTTCGCTGTTGGGCGCTGGCAGCCGCGACATCCTTGATGATGACCTCATCCCCGCACGGCGTCGCGCCACCTCAGCATCGGGTCGGCTGAACGCTAGCCACATGAGCACCGCGCGTACGCTGTCCTACTAGGGGACTGGGCGGCAACCGTGCCGCTTTCCAAGGCCGGATCCGGAAAATGTTTCCGCGATAGGACGAATCGGGCAGTCTCCGTCGTTTCGCAATCGCATTCATGCCGCGAGAGCTTCTGCTCCTGGGACGCACCTCATGCCAATCGGCAAAATCGTTCCCTTCGCCGATCTTCCGAGCGCAGACTTGGTTGTCGACGCCGTCTATCAAAGCGGACGCAAGGGCAACCATGGGGACGACCCGATCTCCCTCCTTCTCCGCGTGTCCAATCAGGGCGGATTCAGATACCGAGGCAGTCTCGACTCGCTCGACCTCGTTGCACTCGTTTCATCGCTGAATGATCCTGATTGGCCTGATACGATCGATCGCGAGTCCGGCACCTTCGTCTATTTTGGCGACAACAAACGCCCCGGCCGTGCCCTTCACGAAACACTTCGATTTGGCAACGAATTGTTGCGACGATTCTTCGAATATGCGCATTCCGGGTCAACGGACCGAAGCAGGATTCCACCGATCTTCGTGTTCGCGAAGACCGGTGAATGGCGGGACGTCCGCTTCATCGGGCTCGCCGTTCCGGGTGGCGCCGATATAGAAAACTACGACGACCTGGTAGCGGTCTGGCGGACGAGCAAGGGACTGCGTTTCCAGAATTACCGTGCCCGATTCACGATACTGGACGTTTCGAAGATATCGCGTGCTTGGCTGGACGCCCTCGCCACCGGTATCAAATCATTAGATCTGGCGCCGGCGCCATGGGTGGAGTGGCTGGAGAAAGGTCGCTATCGGGCCCTGAAGTCCGTCCGGACGATAGAACACCGTCCCAAGGCAGAGCAGCTTCCAACGACAGTGGAAGACCGTGCGATGATCTCGGCGATCCACAAATGCTTCGCAGGCCGACCTCACGACTTCGAGCGCTGTGCCACGGCCCTGGCAAGAATGATGATGCCGGACATTGTCGCCATGGACCTCACGCGCCCATCTCGCGATGGCGGTCGCGATGCTATAGGAAAACTGAAGATCGGCAGAGGTCCCAGCGCGGTCCTTGTGAACTTTGCTCTCGAAGCAAAGTGTTACGACCCAGCGAATTCTGTTGGCGTCCGCGAAATGTCGAGGCTGATATCCAGATTGCGTCATCGCCAATTCGGAATTCTTGTGACGACCAGCTACATCGACAGTCAGGCGTATCGCGAGATCAAGGAAGATCAGCATCCCATCGTCGTGATTGCCGCAGCCGACATCGTCGGGATCCTGCGCGCCCACGGCTTTGCCGATCCACACGCTGTTAAGAAATGGCTGAATCTGGAATTTTCAGGGGAGCAACAGCCGGTCATGTTGCCGACCTTCTAGAAACAGCAGTCTGCTCATCGGGAGGATTCAAAACGCAGGTTAGCCGCAAGGAGTCGAGATTCCACTTCGTCGGTGCAGCGAGCTTGCGGGTTCGCGAATGAATCCTACGCCATCTCGTCCTGCATCTGCCGCTTCCGGCCTACGCGGCCATCGCGGATCTTGGCCGCCACGACCTGATACCGCGGAAGCTTCAGTATCCTAGAACATGACGTCAAGCGGCACTTCGCCGTACTCCGCGGCGGCTTCCTCCATCACCAGCGAGGCCGTCGTGTCCCGTAGCGCAGCCGCCGACTTGATCCTGCAGATGCCCACAGCCGTCAACTAACGTCTATGTTTGGGAACCGGTCGACGGCCTTCGCCTTCGCAGCAATGGTTACGTCCCCGTAGTCCTCAGAAGCATTGCGCGGCGCGTGGCCCTGTATGGCGTCCAGCACGCGCATGGCCACCTCTTGCTCAATGCCGATGGTCTTAAAACGATGGCGCCAGCCATGGCTCGGATCAACGTTCGGGTCCTTCACAACTTCACGCACGAAGGCATTCACCTTATTCCGCGCTGTCTTCACCGCCCTGCGAACGCCAAGATCCCCGGCTTTGGGGTCGATGAATAAATAGCCACTTGAGGACCTCTCATAAAACTCTGGAAAACCTTCCTCGATGATCTGTCGATGCAGCACCACGTCTCTGGCTTCGTCCGTCTTCACGGGGCCAGCCTCGGGCGTCACGTGCACGACCCAATCTTTGCCTTCACGGCGAACGTCCTCTTTGCGAAGCTGAAGCATCTCGCCCACCCGCGCTCCTGTGAAGGCACACAACCACGGCACCCACCGTTTGGCCAACGCCAGCTTCGGAGCAGCTCTCCCAGCAGCAGAATTCCGGGCGTGCTTGAGAATGGCGGACGCTTCTCGGTCGTAAAATCCCTTTGACCTGAGTTTGCGCGGTTTGCCGACCTTGATGGTAAGTCCTTCGGCAGGGTTGGAGTGCATACGGCGGTTCATGACCGCCCAGCCAAACACCGTCTTTAGGCCGGCTAAGTCACTATCCTTCACGGTCTTCGCACTTGCGCCGCCCTGCAGCCGATGATCCTTGAAGCGGACGATGTCCTCCGGCGTTACGCGGCCCGCCTCGTCATGCTTCAGGAAGGCCACGAGCTTCATCATCGATTTCTGATAACTCTCATAGGTACTCTGCTTGCGACCGGCGGCCTTCGCCTCCTTCCACCAATCCTCGACCAACGCCGATAGCGACCCGTTCGAGGAGCCAGGCTCTAAGGCTGTCTTTCCTCGCTCTGCCGAAGCATTCCTTTGCGGGAACGGAATTGCTTGGGAATCGGGCGAGTATCCGCCTTCGCCTCTTGCCAGTTTTGTCAAAAGTACGCTGGCGCGCTGCATGGCAGCGCCCAGTGCGCGGGCCATGGTTCGGCGATTCTCGAAATTGATAAAGGTCCCGTTGGCCGTCAGATAGCCGTCAGCGGCATCCAAACACGCCTGTTCCATCCGGAAAATCTTGTCCTCCGGCAATTCCGGGGCGCCATCCAACACCCGCTGAGACGCAGCAAGTCTCTGCTCCCTTGTCTGTGGGGGGCCAAACAGCCGATCTCCGGCCACGACATCCCAACCGGTCTGTTGGCTTGGGTTATCCCTGTACATCTGCAGCCACTGATCGTAGGCGACGAGGGCAAGTTGATGCGCCTCACGCTCAGCCAGAAGTTTTGGCCCTGCGCGTAGGTTGGCCCACCGAGCCTCGAGCTCGGCAAGCGCCTTCGCGAAGCGCTGTTTCGCCTCGCCTGGATCGCGGGTTTGAAGGCTTACTTTCTCCTCGCGCTTGCCGACGATCTTGCGCAAATCGTCAGGAACAGCCTTTCGGAGCTGATAGATTCCAGTTTTGGGATGCTTCCACGGACGCGACATAGCCAACGGCAATTGTACCACCCTTCTGTACCACTGAGGAGCGGGTAAGCCGTTGAATCTGCTAATTTGCTTTGGATTTCACGCTCTTAGAAGAGCGATGGTGCCCAGGAAAGGACTCGAACCTTCACGGCCGTTAAGCCACTGGCACCTGAAGCCAGCGCGTCTACCAATTCCACCACCTGGGCATGCCGTTTGGGGCACGGAGGCGGTTACTACGGTTCGGTGACGCGGTTGTCAATTCATGGTTCGGCTTGCCGATTGCGCATTGCAAACCGGGCCGATACAAGCCTGATAACACGCACTCTTCCCGCAGGAACGCACCCCAGGAATAGATCTCATGGCATCGAATCTGGAAACTCTCGTCACGGTTTTCGGCGGATCGGGGTTTTTGGGCCGGAATGTCGTCCGCGCGCTGTGCCGGCGGGATTATCGGGTCCGGGTCGCGGTGCGGCGGCCGGAACTGGCCGGATACCTCCAGCCCTCCGGCAAGGTCGGGCAGGTCCACACCATCCAGGCCAATCTGCGCTACCCGGCCTCGGTCGAGGCGGCGGTGCGCGACTCGGATGTCGTGATCAATCTGGTCGGCATCCTCACCGAGAGCGGCGGGCAGACCTTTGACGCCGTCCAGGCCAAGGGCGCCGAGACCGTCGCCAAGGCGGCGGCCGCCGTCGGCGCGCGCATGATCCATGTCTCGGCGATCGGCGCCGATGCCGAATCGCCCTCGCGCTATGCCAAGGCCAAGGCGGCCGGCGAGGCGGCTGTCATGGCGGTCGTGCCGTCGGCTACCATCTTCCGTCCCTCCGTGATGTTCGGCCCCGAGGACCAGTTCACCAACCGCTTTGCGGCGCTGGCGCGGCTGTCGCCGGTGCTGCCGCTGATCGGCGGCGAGACCAAGATGCAGCCGGTCTATGTCGGCGACGTCGCCACCGCGATTGCCGATGCGGTCGACGGCAAGGCCAAGGCGGGCGCCACCTACGAGCTCGGCGGGCCGGAAGTGCTGACCATGCGCGAGATCATCGAGGCCATCGTCGAGATCGCCGATCGCAAGCCGACGCTGGTGCCGCTGTCGTTCCGCCTCGCCCGCCTCAAGGCCGCCTTCCTGCAATTCGCCCCGGGGGCGCTGAAGCTGACGCCGGACCAGGTCACGCTGCTCGAACGCGACAATGTCGTGTCGGATGCGGCGAAGGCCGCAGGGCTGACGCTGGAAGGGCTCGGCATTGCGGCCGATTCGCTGGAAGCGATCGCCCCGCAATATCTCTGGCGTTTTCGCGCCGCGGGCCAGTTCCAGCGCAAGAGCGCGTGAGGTTTCTTCTTAACCTCGCCCCGCTTGCGGGGAGAGGTCGGATTGCGAAGCAAGCCGGGTGAGGGGGTACAGGTCTCTCGACCGCCTCGCGTGTGGAGAGAGGCCTCTCACCCCAACCCTCTCCCCGTAAGAACGGGGCGAGGGAGCAGACTGCCGCCGTGGCTGCAAACTCAAAACTTCAGCTTCTTGAACACCGCCTCCGGCAGCGTCTTGATGATGAGCATCACGAGACGCCATTTGCCGCTGACATAGACGACGTCGGTCTTCTTCTCAACGGCGCTGAGGATCGCATCGCCCACGACCGGCGCGTCGACGGTGAGCGGGCCGATCAGCTTCATGCCTTCCGTCATCTTGGTGCGGACGAAGCCGGGTTTGACGGTGACGACGTGCACGCCGGCGCGGCTGGCGCGGGCGCGCAGGCCTGACAGGAAGGCGGAGAAGCCGGCTTTCGCCGAGCCGTAGACATAGTTCGAAGCGCGGCCGCGATCGCCTGCGACTGACGACACGCCGACAATCGTGCCATTGCCGCGCGCCAGAAACTTTTCGGCGAACAGGCCGAGGATCAGCGACGGACCCTCGTAGTTCGAGCGCATGATCGTGGTGGCGTGGGCGAGGTCGCTCTCGGCATTTTGCTGGACGCCCAGCAGGCCGACGATCGAGACGACGACATCAGGCAATACGGGAAGGCCGGCGACAAAGCCGTCAAATGAGGCGGTGTCGAGCACATCGAATGTCCACGTGCTCGCTTCGACACTGTAGCGCGCGCGCAGATCCGCCGCGTCAGGCTCCAGCGCGGCGGCATCGCGGCCTGCGAGGCCGACATCGTATCCGGCCTTGGCAAAGGCGCGCGCCGCGGCGCGGCCGATATCGGAGGAGCCACCGAGCACCAAAACGGTCTTGCGTGACGTCACGGCTTAAACCTCATCGAACAGGCGTTGTGAAAGTTTCGAGCGGATAGCCCCAGTTGGATCGAGCGATTTGCGGATCGCGTTGAAGCGCGGCAGCGCGGGATAGCCGGCCTCGAACGTCGCGCGCGACTGGCGCGCATCCTTGGCGAGATAAAGCCGCCCGCCGGCGGCGACGACGAGACGGTCGATCTCGTCGAGGAAATTCAGGATGTCGCCCTTCACCGGGAAATCCAGCGCCAGCGTGTAGCCGGGCAGCGGGAATGACAACAGGCCGTCACCATGGCCGAGCTTTTTCAGCACCGCGAGGAACGAGGCATCGCCGCGCTTCGAGACACGATCGAGGATGTCGCCGAGCACGGCGCGCGCACCAGCCTCCGGAATCACGCATTGATGCTGCAGGAAGCCACGCCGTCCGTAGATGCGATTCCAGTCGGCGATGCTGTCGAGCGGGAAGAAATACGGGTAGAGCGAGACCACATGGTCGCCGCCGGCGCGCCTTGCACCCATGCGGTAGTAGAGCTCGTTGAAGGCCCGGATGCTGTATCGGTTGAGCGTCATCGACGGCAGGTCAATCGGCACGGCGAGCCCGGGATTATTGCCGATTGGAAAGCGATCGGCGCCTCCGGCAAGCTCGTCGGCGCTTGCGTGCTCACCGAGATAGATCAGCGAGCGGCCGAGATTGCGCCCGCGCGCCACGCAATCGATCCACGCCACCGAATAGGTCGCGGCATCGCTTGCCTCGAGCGCGCGCAGCGCAGCGTCGAGATCGGATGCGGAGATCACGCGCTCGCGGATCCAGCCGGTCTCGACGGGACGCAGCCGCATCGTGGCTTCGAGGATGAATCCGGTGAGGCCCATGCCGCCGACAGTCGCGAAGAAGGCATCGGAATTTTGCTCGCGCGAGACCTCGATCGTCTCGCCCTGCCCGGTGCGCAGCGAGATGCTGTCGACATAGCGGCCAAAACCGCCCTCGCCATGATGGTTCTTGCCATGCACGTCGGCAGCAATCGCGCCGCCGATCGAGACGAAGCGTGTGCCGGGCACCACGAAGGGCAGGAAGCCGCGCGGGCCAAAGGTGTCGATGAGGTCAGACAGCAGCACGCCGGCTTCCAGGCGGATGCGGCCGGTTGCCGGATCGAACGACCTGACCCGGTCGAACCCGGTCATGGCGATGGTCCTGACAGCGCCGATCGCGGCATCGCCATAGGCGCGGCCATTGCCCCGGGCCACGGAGCCGGTCACATTGGCGACGGCCTCGCCCACGGCCTCGAACGACCGCGGCCGCAGCACTTCGCTATCGACGACCGGGAAGCGCCCCCAGCCGCTGACGACGGTCATCGTTCAGCTCCGCCTGCGGGCCATCCCGCTCCGGACACTGCTTACCGGTCAAAAGCTGATATTGCGTTGAGGCGCGTCAGCGACTTTGCGGCAGTTGGAGCCGGTGTCCACCTCTCCCCGGTGGGGAGAGGTCGGATTGCGCAGCAATCCGGGTGAGGGGCCGCGGCACCCAGTAACACCAGAACCCCTCACACGGATCGCATCTGATGATGCGATCCGACCTCTCCCTACGGGAGAGGTGAAACGAAACGCTCCAGCCTAATGGCCGAGCGCCAGCGCGATCAGGCCGAGGGTGCCGATGATGACGCGCCACCAGGCGAACACCATGAAGCCGTGGCGGGTGACGTAGCCGAGGAACGCCTTCACCACGATGATCGCGGTGATGAACGACACCACGAAGCCGATCGCAACGATGCCCATGTGGTCCATCGTCATCTCGGAGCGGTTCTTGTAGAAATCGTAGGCGAACGCGCCGATCATGGTGGGGATGGCGAGGAAGAACGAGAACTCAGCCGCCGCCCGCTTGTCCGCGCCCAGAAACATCGCGGCAACGATGCTGGCGCCGGAACGCGACACGCCCGGGATCATCGCGATACACTGGGCGATGCCGATATAGAGGTACATCGGCAGCGGAAACTTGGTGGCGTCATGCTCGCGCGCCTTGAGATCAAGCCGATCGACCCACAACAGGATTGCACCGCCGACGATCAGCGAGAAGCAGACCACCCATGGACTGAACAGCACGCTCTTGATGTATTTGCCGGCGACGAGGCCGACGACCACAGCAGGCAGGAACGCGACCAGCACGCCGATCACGAAGCGGCGAGCATAGGCATCGCCCGTGAACATGCCAATTGCGACGTCCCACAACTTCTTGAAGTACAGCACGACGATCGCGAGGATCGCGCCGAGCTGGATCAGAACCGTAAACGAATCCCAGAAGGCGCCCTCGCCGAGGCCGAAGAAGCGCTCCGCAAGCAGCAGGTGGCCGGTCGAGGAAACGGGAAGGAACTCGGTCACACCCTCGATGATGCCGAGGATCACTGCCCGTATTGCATCTGACATATTTACGGTCCATTTCCGCTGAAAAAAGCGGGGCCCTTCTCGCCTATTCGCCTCTTTGCTGCAATCGCAAAATGCACCATCACGCCCTTGCCTCGCGGTTTTGAAGGACTAGTGTGGCGCCGCACAAACATTGATGGATTCTTAATCACCATCAAATAGTCAAAGGCTTCATGTTTACGCTGTTTCATCATCCGTTCTGTCCGCATTCTCGCTTCATTCGTCTGATCGCGGGCGAATACGGGCTCGAGCTGAAGCTGGCCGAGGAGCGCAGCTGGGAACGGCGCGAGGCATTTCTGCTGCTCAATGCGGCCGGCACCACGCCTGTCATGGTGGACGACGAACAGCCGCCGATCCCGGGCGCGGCCATCATCGCCGAATATCTCGACGAGGCCTATGGCGCCGAGATGGGTTCCAAGCGCCTGATGCCGGAGACGATCGCCGAGCGCGTCGAGGTGCGCCGGCTGATGGCCTGGTTCAACGAAAAATTCTTCGAGGAAGTCTCCCACCCGCTTGTCACCGAGCGCATCTACAAGCGCTTCATGAGCGAGGATAATGGCGGCGGCCCGCCCTCGCCCGACGTGATGCGCGCCGCCAAGGCCAACGTGCGCTATCATCTCGCCTATATCGGCTGGCTGGCGCAGACGCGTAACTTCCTCGCCGGCGACCGGCTCACTTACGCGGATATCGCCGCCGCGGCGCATCTCTCGGCGATCGACTATCTGGGCGACGTGCCATGGAGCGAGGACGACGCAGCAAAGGCGTGGTACGCGCGGGTGAAATCCCGCCCGTCGTTCCGTCCGCTGCTGAGCGAATGGCTGGCGGGCGTGCCGGCGTCGCGGACCTACGTGGACCTGGATTTCTGAACTCCGATCCGACTGAACTGAAGGCGGCGCTGGCGCGCGAAGCGCAAGCGCTCGGCTTCGACTGCATCGGGATCACCGAGCCGGGCACGATCGAGAACGCCGGAAAACATTTCCTCGAATTCATCGCCTCCGGCGGCTATGGCGACATGGACTGGCTCGCGAACCAGCCGGAGCGCCGCATCGATCCGCGCGGGCTGTGGGCTGACGTCCGCTCGGTGATCATGCTCGGCGTCAATTACGGCCCTGACCAGGATCCGCTCGCGATCCTGCAGCAGCGCACGCGCGCGGCGATCTCGGTCTATGCGCAGGGCGACGACTATCACGACCTCATCAAGAAACGCCTGAAGGCGCTGGCGCGCTGGCTGGTCGCGACCGCGCCGTCGGAAGTAAAGGTGTTCGTCGACACCGCGGCGGTGATGGAGAAGCCGCTCGCGCAGGCCGCCCATCTCGGCTGGCAGGGCAAGCACACCAATCTCGTCTCGCGCGAATTCGGCTCATGGCTGTTTCTCGGCGCGATCTACACCACGCTCGAATTGCCGCGCGACGATGCCGAGATCGATCATTGCGGCTCGTGCCAGGCCTGCCTCGACATCTGCCCGACATCAGCGTTCCCCGCGCCCTACAAGCTCGATGCGCGGCGTTGCATCTCCTATCTCACCATCGAGAACAAGGGGCCGATCCCGCACGCATTTCGCAAAGCCATCGGCAACCGCATCTATGGCTGCGACGATTGCCTCGCGGCATGTCCCTGGAACAAGTTTGCGCAGGAGGGCCGTGAAGCCAAGCTTGCTGCACGCGACGAGCTGCGCGCGCCTGGTCTTGCTGAACTTTCACAGCTCGACGACGCGACGTTCCGTGCGCTGTTCACGAAGTCACCGGTCAAGCGCATCGGTCGCGATCGCTTCTTGCGCAACGTGCTGATCGCGATCGGCAACTCAGGCGATGTGACGCTGGCGGACGAAGCGCGGCGATTGCTCGACGATGCGAGTCCGCTGGTGCGTGGAGCGGCGGTGTGGGCGTTGGGGCAGTTGGTGTCGCGGGACGAGTTTGATGCGATGAAGGTTGCCGCGATGAGCAACGAGCGCGACGAGTCCGTGCGCGCGGAGTGGGACCCCGTCTCCTAACGCTCCACTGTCATGCCCCGGCTTGACCGCCCCACAAGGGGGACGGAATGAGAGAGCAGTGCATCACGCCAAATGCCGCTTCATCTCCGGCCGCGCCTTCAGCTCGGCGCCCTGCTTGCCGACGATCTTCGCAATCCGCTCCGGCGCAAACTTCAGATCGACAAACGCAGGCGCGGTGTTGGCGACCTCGTGATAGCTGACGATCATGCCGTCGCGCAGCGTCATGATCGCAACGCCCTCGAACATCGCCCGCGCGCCGTTCGCTTCCGGCAGGATCGATTTGTAGCTGAAGGTGTAGCGCGCATAGAGCGTGGTGCCGTTGCTGACGGGGTCATGCATGTCCCAGCGGAAATCGGTCGCCGTGCGATAGAACCAGTCGTCGACCATCGCGGCGATTTTTTCGCGGCCCGCAAACGCGCCATAGAACACGTCGTGATAGACGCCGTCCTCGGTGAACAGGTCGGCAAAGGCACGGCCGTTGCGCTGTTCGACGGCGTCGCAGAAGGCGCGCAGCATGGCGAGGGTGGTCATTGAATCGCCTCCCGGTGCTTCATGTTGTGCCCTCTCCCCTTGTGGGAGAGGGCAGCTCCGTTCGTGGACACGCATTCACTTGGGTGAGGGGTCTGTCTCCGCGGAAAGAACCCCTCATCCGCCTTGCCTTCGGCAAGGCACCTTCTCCCACAAGGGGAGAAGGGAGGAAGATGTCCAGACCGGATAGATAGGTAACACAGTAGACCGGATGGATGGGTGACAGTTCTCTGTCGGCTGGGAGGATCAGCCGATGCCTTGGCGAGAGAGCTGCGCAATGGACCAACGGGTTAGCTTCATCGCGGATCAGCGAAGCGGATTGTGGACGATGACGGAGCTTTGCGACCGCTACGAGATCAGTCGCAAGACCGGCTACAAATGGTTGGAGCGCTACCGGTTGGAAGGGCCTGGAGGGCTTGCGGATCGCTCGCACGCCGCGCAGGTGCATGGGCGCGCGACGCCGCAGCACATCGTTGATGCGATTGTGGGGCTGCGGCTCGAGCGGCCGAGCTGGGGGCCGCGCAAGATTGTGAGCAAGCTTGAGGCTTGCCAAGGGGATGTCGATTGGCCGTCGGCCTCGACGGCGGGCGAGATCCTCAAACGGGCGGGACTGGTTAGCAGCCGTCGGGTTCGGCGACGTGCGCCGCCGCGCATGGGGCAACTGACGGTGCCTCAGCATGCCAACCATGTATGGGCCCTCGATCACAAGGGCTGGATCCGACTGGGCGACGGATCTCGGGTTGAACCTTTCACGGCGACCGATGGCTTCAGCCGCTATTTGATTAGTTTGGCTGCGACGGGCAGCACGCAATATTCCGAATGCCAACCGCTGCTGGAGCGGGCGTTTCGCGAGTACGGCTTGCCGCAGATCATCTGCTCCGACAATGGCTCGCCGTTCGCCTCGACCGGGACCACGGGCCTGACGGCGCTGTCGGTATGGTGGATCAAGCTCGGCATCCGGCATGAACGGATTGATCCTGGCCATCCGCAGCAGAACGGCCGACACGAGCGTTTTCACCTCACGCTTCTGGAAGCCATGCGGCCACCGCCGCCAACCCGGGCCGCGCAGGCCCGTCGCTTTGCGGCTTTTGTGCGCGACTACAACGAAGAACGGCCACACGAGTCGCTTGGCCAGCGCCCTCCTGCAACCGTCTATCAGCCCTCGCCCCGTGAGATGCCAAGGCGGCTTCCAGAGCCCGATTATCCAGCCGAAGCCGCGGTGCGTCAGGTCCGCTCCAACGGCGAGATCAAATGGCGTGGCGACCTCATCCACATCTGCAGCGCTCTTGACGGTGAAGCAGTTGTCGTCGAGGAAACCGAGGACGGATACTGGCAAGTGCGCTTCTTCGACGTGCCGATCGGCATCATCGACCAGCAAACACGCAAGCTGCGGCGCTGTGCTAGCACAGCGCCGCAGCCGACCAAATCATGAACGAGTGTCACCCATCCATCCGGTCTATTGTGTTACCTATCCATCCGCTGGACAAAGAGACACTTCACCCGATCTCCGCTACCGCGGCAAGAATGCGCGCGATGTCCTGCGGGCGCGACAGGCGGTGATCGCCGTCCTGGATCATGGTGAGCACGACGTCATCGGCCGGCAGGCGATGCGTCAGCGCGAAGGCGTGTTGCCACGGCACGTCCGGATCCTGGGCGCCTTGCAGAATTCGGACGGGACAGCCGAGATCGATGGCGCTGCCGAGCACGAGATGGTTGCGCCCCTCCTCGATCAGCTTGCGCGTGATCGGATAGGGCGTGCCGTCGCCATATTCGGATGGCCTGAGCCAAAAACCCCTGGTCTCGATCTCCAGCTTCACCTCGGGTGAAAAATTCTTCCACATCAGCTCTTCGGTGAAGTCGGGCGCCGGCGCGATCAGCACGAGGCCCGCCAGCGATGCCGTTCCCGAACGCCTCTTGATCTCGCGCGCGAGCAGCAGCGCCATCCAGCCGCCCATGGAGGAACCGATCAGGATCTGCGGACCGGTGCAGAAGCGCTCGAACACCGCGACGCTGTCCTCGAGCCAACGACCGATGGTTCCGTCGGCGAAATCGCCGCTGGATTCACCATGGCCGGAATAGTCGAACCGGACCACGGCACGGCCATGCTCTGCAGCCCAGCCGTCCAGCGCCACCGCCTTGCCGCCCTGCATGTCGGACTTGAAGCCGCTGAGCCAGACCAGGCCGGGCGCCTGCCCGGCGCGGCGGCGCACCGCGATCCGGCGCGCTGACGCGCCCTCGCCGACCTCGATGAAGTCGAGCACGGTATCGGGAATTGCTGATGTCATGGAACGTTACTCTGGCTGTGCGGTTTGAGCTGTCCGGGCGCGTCTCGCGACGCAACCCTATATTGGCATTGTCCCTTTGGGACGCTTGCGGAACAGGGGCAAGGTGTCTATGTCGAGCACCGTGCCGATGGGCGTGGCCAAAATGTCTCGCATTTGAGGGTTTTTCGCCTCTCGCACGAGCGACTTGCTTGCCGGCACACGCATCTTCCTTCAAAATAGCCGCTTCCTTTCACAACTTTGGAGAACCACCCATTCGCCGTCCCAATAGAGCCCCGGCCCCTGCCGCCAAAGACGGGCCGCGCATCAATGATGATATTCGCAATGCGCAGATCCAGCTGATCGACCAGACCGGTGACAACAAAGGCACCGTCGAGACGATGCTTGCCATCAAGATGGCCCAGGAAGCTGGCATGGATCTCGTCGAGATTTCGCCGAATGTCAGCCCTCCCGTCTGCAAGATCATGGATTACGGGAAGTATAAGTATTCCGCCCAGAAGAAAGCCGCCGAAGCCCGCAAGCGGCAGAAGACCGTCGAAATCAAGGAGATCAAGCTCCGCCCGATGATCGACGATCACGATTATGACGTGAAGATGCGTGCGATGCTGCGGTTCTTCGAAGAGGGCGACAAGGTCAAGATCACCCTGCGCTACCGCGGCCGCGAAATGGCGCACCAGGAGATCGGCACCAAGCTGCTGGACAAGATCAAGACCGACGTCGCCGAGCTCGCCAAGGTCGAGCAGGACGCCCGGTTCGAAGGCCGCCAGGTCGTCATGGTGCTGGCGCCGCGCTGACGGCCTGCTCACTGCAGGACTCAAGAATTCAACGGCCCGTCCGGATTGTCCGGCGGGCCGTTTTGTTTTGTCGAGATGCAAGCCGCGAAGTCGGTGCACCTCTCCCGCTTGCGGGAGAGGTCGGCGCGCACTTTGCGCGCCGGGTGAGGGCTTTCTCCTCTAGGGGGTTCCTCGCTCGCGGCGACACCCTCTCCCCAACCCTCCCCCGCAGGCGGGGGAGGGAGCGCACCGCCGTGATGGCAACGATTTGCCCCGAACTCAGGTCCGCGTCGCCTGCCAGGTGCCGCTGCATTGATCTCCGGAAATGACGCCCCTCCAGGAGCCTCCACCCGCCGCGCCGCCGAGCCGGCCGCCGCCGCTGGCATGAGATGCGCCGACCGACACCTGGACCGCGACAGCACCGCGACGATTGACCCTGCCGGAGACCCGGCCACCGCCGGCGGACGACACCCGGCTGCCGGTCACGGTGAAGGGAACGCTGTAGCCCGAACTGCAATTGCCGCGGGTGGTGGCGAAGGTGACGTTCCAGACGCCGTCATAGCCGCCAATGCGAGCAGCGGCAGTCGACGGGACAGCGGCCGTGGCGAGCACGGCCAGCAGCGCCAGACGGTATGGGCGGGTGATGATGGACAAGGGGGAGGACGATCGGGAGAAATGGGCCATTTTGGTCCTGCTTCGAACAACACGATTTGGACAAGCATGGTAACAATCGGAATAGTCGGCGGCCACGTTCCGACGGTTCACCGTTGCCAATTCGCACGTCCTCTGTCATAAGGCCGACCTTCATCGCCCGGCTGATTAAGGGCTGCCGTGGCGGTGTTTCGTGCGGGTTTCGCGCTTGTTCGCAAAAACCTGAGCACAATCAACGCTCTAACGAGCATTTTAGACGGCCAGCCGCCTTCGCAGGCGGCATTCTGTTGTGGCCATAGGAGAGCAAAATGCCCAAGCTGAAGACCAAATCGGGCGCTAAAAAGCGCTTCAAGGTGACTGCCACCGGCAAAGTGATGTTCGCTCATCGCAGCAAGCGTCACGGCATGATCAAGCGGACGAAGAAGCAGATCCGTCAGCTTCGCGGCACTGCTGTGCTGTTCAAGACCGACGGCGACAACGTCAAGAAGTACTTCTTGCCGAACGCCTGATCGCGTCCACGATCATTGCCATCTCTGCCGCGTCGTTCGCGGCAATCCGAAACCTAAGTCATCTCTGAAGGATATTTGTCATGTCTCGCGTCAAACGCGGTGTGACCGCCCACGCCAAGCACAAGAAAGTCTACAAGGCCGCCAAGGGCTTCTACGGCCGCCGCAAGAACACCATCCGCGCCGCCAAGCCGGCCGTGGAGAAGGCCCAGCAGTACGCGTTCCGTGACCGCAAGCGCAAGAAGCGCACCTTCCGCGCGCTCTGGATCCAGCGCATCAACGCGGCGGTCCGTCCGTTCGGCCTGACTTACAGCCGATTTATCGACGGCATGGCCAAGTCCGGCATCACCGTAGACCGCAAGGTGCTGTCGGATCTCGCGATCCACGAGCCCGCGTCGTTCCAGGCGATCGCCGAGAAGGCCAAAGCTGCGCTCGCGGCCTAATTGAGCCAGCGCTAGCGGGCCTTCCGGCCCGCAGCCTTCAGCGCGCGTTGCGAGTAACGCTGGGCGACCTCCGCCCGGCAGAATGCCGTAAACGAGAGATACATGGTGCCGGACTTGTTCCGGTACTTGCCGTCGCACACGCGCATCGCGCGTATGTAGGCTTGCGTCTCGGCGGCGCTGAGCTCGACGTCGCCGCTCGCGGTCAGTCCGCAATCCCTGAAGACCTTCATCGCGCTGTCGCAGCCCTTCTGAGCGCTGATGGTGTCGGCGACCTCGTCCAGCGTCATGGATTTGTCCATGCAGACCATGGCGCGCGCCGGGGTGGCAGCGACCGACAGAACGATGGCGAGAGCGGCCAAACAGGATTTCGAAAGCATCGCGGAAGTCTCCTCTCAATCTTCCCTTGGTGCCCGGCTCCCGCGCGAGGTTCAACCCAGCTGGTCCTATGCCCGGAATGACCGGCTTTTTGCTTGACGTTACGGCCTTCGGGCGGCGACAACCCAGCCGAATTTGGCAGCAAGGATTTGACTGTGTCCGACCTCGCAACGCTCGAAACATCCATCCTCGACCAGATCGCCGCCGCCGGCGATGAAGCCGCGCTCGAAGCGGTGCGCGTCGCGGCCCTCGGCAAGAAGGGCTCGATCTCGGCGCTGCTTGCCACGCTCGGCAAAATGTCGCCCGACGAGCGCAAGTCGCAAGGCGCCGCGATCAACCAGGCCAAGGACAAGGTCACCGAGGCGCTCGCCGCACGGCGCGACCTGCTGAAGTCCGCGGCGCTCGATGCGCGGCTGGCGTCCGAGACCATCGACGTCACGCTGCCGCTGCGCGATGCCCAAGTCGAGGCCGGCCGTATCCATCCGCTGAGCCAGGTCTGGGACGAGCTGACCACGATCTTTGCCGACATGGGTTTCTCGGTCGCCGAAGGCCCTGACATCGAGACCGACGACTACAACTTCACCAAGCTGAATTTTCCGGAAGGCCATCCGGCGCGCGAGATGCACGACACGTTCTTCTTCCATCCGAAGGAGGACGGCTCGCGCATGCTGTTGCGCACCCACACCTCGCCGGTGCAGGTGCGCACCATGCTCACCCAGAAGCCGCCGATCCGCGTGATCTGCCCGGGCCGCACCTACCGCATCGATTCCGACGCGACCCACACGCCGCAATTCCACCAGGTCGAAGGCCTCGTCATCGACAAGCATTCGCATCTCGGCCACCTCAAATGGATCCTGCACGAGTTCTGCAAGGCGTTCTTCGAAGTCGACCACATCAACATGCGCTTCCGTCCCTCGTTCTTCCCATTCACCGAGCCGTCGCTGGAAGTCGATTTGCAGTGCCGCCGCGATAAGAACGAGATCCGCTTCGGCGAGGGCGATGACTGGATGGAGATTCTCGGCTGCGGCATGGTGCATCCGAACGTGCTGCGCGCCTGCGGCATCGATCCCGACGAGTACCAGGGCTTTGCCTGGGGCATGGGCATCGACCGCATCGCCATGCTGAAATACGGCATCGCCGACCTGCGCCAGCTGTTCGACAGCGACGTCCGCTGGCTCAACCATTACGGCTTCAAGCCGCTCGAAGTGCCGACACTCGCGGGAGGGCTGAGCTCGTGATGGCGATGCTCGGCCATACGATGACTCGCGCCGTTCCCTTCGTGGAGAGAACCCTCTCCCTGCCCCTCCCCCGCAAGCGGGGGAGGGAATGGATGGAGCGAGTGCGTGGCGCTGATATCATGGATACGTATTCTCTAGCCGCCCGACAGGTCGGACTCCCTCCCCCGCTTGCGGGGGAGCGCTGGGGTGAGGGTGTCTCCGCAATGGGGTTGCCAATGGTCGATCCTGAACATCCGGGCTGGAAAGTACCAGCCAGGCTTCGAGCCAATGCGCGCACGCTCAGGCGCAACTCGACCGATGTAGAGCGAATCCTCTGGTCGGAACTGCGCGCCAACCGGTTGAATGGCGTGAGCTTCCGCCGCCAAGTGCCGATCGAGCGCTACATCGCCGATTTCATCTGCCATGCGGCAAAGCTCGTCATCGAACTCGATGGCGGCCAACACTTCTCGGACGATGGCGGGCGCGCCGATGCGCGTCGCTCCGCCGCAATCGAAGCGAAGGGCTTCAAGGTGCTCCGCTTCAGCAATCTCGATGTCATCACCAATCGTGGCGGCGTTCTCGAAACAATCGCGACTGCCGTCGCGGAGAGAGCCCCCACCCCAACCCTCCCCCGCAAGCGGGAGAGGGAGCAGACCGTCTCCGTGGAGAAAAAGCAGCCATGAAATTCACCCTCTCCTGGCTGAAGGATCATCTCGAGACCGACGAGCCGCTCGAAAAGCTCGCCGACAAGCTCACCATGATCGGGCTCGAGGTCGAGAATATCGAGGACAAGGCGAAGGCGCTGAAGTCTTTCACGATCGCGAAGGTAATCTCGGCCGAGCAGCATCCCAATGCTGATCGCCTGCGCGTCTGCATGGTCGATACCGGTGACGGTGGCGCGCCGGTGCAGGTCGTGTGCGGTGCGCCGAATGCGCGCGCCGGGCTCGTCAGCGTGTTCTCGCCGCCCGGCACCTACATTCCCGGCAAGGACATCACGCTCGGTGTCGGCACCATCCGCGGCGTCGAAAGCCGCGGCATGCTGTGCTCGGCGGCCGAGCTTCAGATCTCCAACGACCATGACGGCATCATGGAATTGCCGGCGGACGCGCCTGTTGGCGCCGGCTATGCCGAATGGGCCGCGCTCGGCGATCCCGTGGTCGAGATCAACCTGACGCCGAACCGGCAGGATTGCACCGGCGTGCACGGCATCGCGCGCGATCTCGCCGCCGCCGACATGGGCAAGTTCAGGGATCCCTCCATCAAGCCGATCAAGGGTGAATTCCCCTGCCCGGTGAAGGTCACGGTTGAAGACGCCGCGCTGTGCCCGGGTTTTGCGCTGCGCCTCGTGCGGGGCGTGAAGAACGGTCCGTCGCCGGAATGGCTGCAGAAGCGGCTGACCGCGATCGGCCTGCGCCCGATCAATGCGCTGGTCGACATCACCAACTTCATGACTTATGACCGCGCGCGTCCGCTGCACGTGTTCGACGCCAAGAAGGTGATGGGCAATCTCGTGGTGCGCCGTGCCCGCGACGGCGAGGCGCTGCTCGCGCTCGACGGCCGCGCCTACAATCTCGATCCCTCGATCTGCGTGATCGCGGACGAGCACGGCGTCGAATCGCTCGCCGGCATCATGGGCGGCGTAGCCTCGGGCTGCGACGAAAACACCACCGACGTGCTGATCGAATCGGCGCTGTGGAACGAGATCAACGTCGCCCAGACCGGCCGCAAGCTCGGCATCAACTCCGATGCGCGCTACCGCTTCGAACGCGGCGTCGATCCCGCTTTCATGGTGCCCGGGCTGGAGCTCGCCACCAGGCTGGTGCTGGAGCTGTGCGGCGGCACGCCGTCGGAGAACGTCGTCGTGGGCAAAACCTTCGGCGACGATCGCGTGATCGATTTCCCGCTCACCGAGGTCAAGCGTCTCTCCGGCATCGAGGTGCCGCAGGTCGAGATGAAGCTGATCCTGACCCGTCTCGGCTTCATGATGGCGGGGCCCGGCCCTGTGGTGAAGGTCGCGGTGCCGTCGTGGCGCTCGGACGTGCATGGCAAGGCCGACATCGTCGAGGAGGTCATCCGCATCTACGGCGTCGACAAGGTGCCGATGACGCCATTCGAGCGCGGCGAAGACGCGCGCAAGTCCGTGCTGACGCCGCTGCAGCTTCGCACCCGCCGCGCCAGGCGCGCGCTCGCAAGCCGCGGCATGGTCGAGGCGGTGACGTGGTCGTTCATCACAAGACCTGCGGCAAAATTGTTCGGCGGCGGCCAGCGCGAGCTCGAAGTCGCCAACCCGATCGCCGCCGATCTCTCCGACATGCGGCCGAGCCTGCTGCCGGGCCTGGTCGCAGCCGCACAGGCCAATGCCGATCGTGGCTTTGGCGACGTCGTGCTGTTCGAGGTCGGTCAGGTGTTCAGGGGCGATCGCCCGCAGGATCAGTTCATGGCCGCGAGCGGCGTGCGCCGCGGCCTTGCCTCATCGGACGGATTGGGACGGCACTGGTCGGGCTCGGCGCAGGCCGATGTCTTCGACGCCAAGGCCGACGCGCTCGCGGTGCTGGCCGCCGCCGGCGCGCCGATGCAGGCGCTCCAGATCGTCGCCGGCGGTCCCTCCTGGCTGCATCCGGGCCGCTGCGGCACGATCCAGATCGGCCCGCAGAACGTTCTCGGTCATTTCGGCGAGATGCATCCGCGCGCGCTGGAGACGCTCGGCGCCGACGGCCCGCTTGTTGTGTTCGAGGTGATCCTCGACCGGATTCCGGAAGCGAAGAAGAAGCCGACCCGCGCCAAGCCGCTGATCGAGCTGTCCGCGTTCCAGCCGGTGTCGCGCGACTTCGCCTTCATCGTCGACCGTGCCGTGAAGGCCGGTGACATCGTGCGCGCCGCGCTAAGCGTCGACAAGAAGCTGATCACCGGTGTCAACGTGTTCGACGTCTACGAGGGCAAGGGCATCGACGACGACAAGAAGTCGATCGGCATTGCGGTGACGATCCAGCCGCGCGAGAAGACGCTGACCGACCAGGAGATCGAGGCAGTCGCTGCGAAGATCGTGGCGGAGGTCACGAAGAAGACCGGCGGCATGTTGAGAGCATGATGCCGAAAGTGTGAAGCGGTTTTCGGACAACATCATGCTCCAGAATCATCAAGCATGACCTTCGCTGACTTCCTCCCCAAGGACGTCAGCCTTACGGTCGCGATGGCGCTTTGCGCCATCGCTTTCGTTTCGGGCACCGCGCGCGGCTTCTCCGGCTTCGGCTCGGCGCTGATCTTCATGCCACTGGCGAGCAGCGTCGCGGCGCCGCGGCTGGTTGCGGCACTGCTCCTCGTCATCGATTTTGTCGCGGCCGTGCCGCTTTTGCCCGACGCGTGGCGGAAGGCCGACCGCAAGGCCACCGCCGTGATCGTGCTGGGCGCGCTGGTCGGCGTGCCGGTCGGCACTTATTTCCTGAGCGTGCTCGAGCCCATCACCACGCGCTGGATCATCTCCTGCTTCGTGGCCGCGCTGCTTCTGTTGCTGCTGTCGGGCTGGCGTTATCGCGGCAAGGACCGCGCCTGGCTCTCGGTCGGTATCGGCGGCCTCTCCGGCTTCTGCAGCGGCCTGGCGCAGACCGGCGGACCGCCGATCGTCGGCTACTGGCTCGGCCGTCCCATTGCGCCGATCGTCGCGCGCGCCAACATCGTGCTGTTCTTCGGCGCCTCCGATTTCTTCTCGATGATCAGCTATGCCACCACCGGCCTGATCTCGCGCGAGTCGCTGGTGCTCTCGTTGATCGTCGGCCCGGTCTACGCGATCGGCGTCGCCTTCGGCGCATCACTGTTCGCCCGCGCCAGCGAAGCGATATTCCGCGGCATCTGCTACGCGCTGATTGCGATGGCGGTGATCGCCGGGTTGCCGGCGCTGGACGGAATTTTGCGCTAGTTGCTTTGCGGACGCGGCGTGCGGCGCCGCTTCGTCGACTGCGTCGGCACCTCGGCGGGCTCGTCCTTGAGCGCACCGATCTTGCGGAGGGCGGCGTCCGCGGCGCGCTCGCCGCTTTCCCAGGCGCCGTCGACCGTGCCCCAGAGCGTCTCGTGGGTGGCTTCGCCGGCGAGGAACATGTTGCCGATCGGCTCGGCCAGGACTTTTCGCGACAGCTGCCCGCCGGGCGAGGCCGCCGACATTGCGCCCATGACATAGGGCGAGGCATTCCAGCGCGTTACAGCGGTCTTCTGCACGGCGGCTGCCGCCTCGCTGCCGAACAGCTTCGTAATCCACTCCTTTGCGAAGGCCGCCATCGCCTTCTCGCCTTGCTGGGAGAGGTCACGGCCGAACGAGCCGCCGACGTCGATCGAGCACAGCGAGGAGCCGCCGATATTGGCGAACATCAGCGCGGTGCGCGTCGAGTTGCTCTGCTCGATCAGGATATCGTCGCGCGAGAGCCCGAGCGGATTTCCCGGCAGTTGCAGCACGATGTGATCGTAGCTGCCAAGCGTGAGCTTTGACGCCGCGTCGAGCGTACGCTTCGGGATATCGGGCGCGAACTTGATCACCCCGCTCGTCAGCACATTGGTCGAGACCGTGATGATGGCGGCGCGCGCGGCGATCTTCCCGGCCTGCGTCTCCACGCTGACGTCGCGATTGCTCCAGACAATCCGGCTTGCCGGGGTCGCAAGCACAACCGGCGCCTGCTCGCCGAGCCTGGCGATCAGCATGCCCAGACCCTGTCGGCAGGCGATCGGGGCGTTTCGGTCCTGCGCACGCGCCTTGTCGATCGCCGACAGCTCCTTTAGGTCCTTGCCGGCAAAACTCGCACCGAGCACGAATTCGGCGGCGCCCGCCCAATCGCCGAGATCTTTGGGCAGGACCGACGCGCAGGACGTATCGAGCTTGCCGCGTCCCGCCTCGTCGATGGCGCGGTTGGCGCGCACCAGCGCCGCCAAAAACTCCTCGGTCTCGCCCGCGCGCGCATTGCGGCGGCCGATGCGCATCTTCTGGCCCGACGGTGCCGGGGAGACATCGAGCCCGGCGCTGCGCGCCAGCCGGACCATCGGGTTGGTGTCGGGATTGTGCATCCAGCGCGCACCACGATCGAACGGCACGTCGAAGGTGGTGCTGTCGGTGATGCAGCGCCCACCGATTTGCGACGCCGCTTCCACCACCACGACCTTGCGATTGGCCGCCATGACCCGCCGCGCCGCAGCGATACCGGCCGCGCCAGCACCGATCACGACAATGTCAGCCTCGCGCGGCAGCGGCGCGGCCGTGGCGCCCAGGACCGGCATTGCGGCCAAAGCCGCCGACGCCGATAGGAAGCTGCGGCGCGTGATTGTCATGTCATGGTTTCCGGGGACTTGCGACGAACGGGAACAGCCCCAGAACCTTGCCGCATCTGATGTTGCACAGCAACCATCGTGGTGAATCAATCGTGCTTGAACCCGCAGAGCCATGAACCGAATTGCAACAGGTTTCGACCATGCTACAGATGAAAAAAGACGGCGGGAAAAAGCCGTTGGGGGAGTTCATGGGGACCGTCCTAGATTCAGTCGGCAAGGTGATAGCCGCGTACCTCTCGAAGGAGGTGCCGGGCTACGAGCCGTTCACGCCGAGCGACCCCGAGCATTTGCGCGGCGTGATCCAGCCCGGCGACGTGATGCTGGTCGAAGGCAACAACCGCATCTCCGGCATCATCAAATATCTGACGCAGTCGACCTGGTCGCATGCCGCGCTCTATGTCGGCCCCGTCGAGGGCGCCATGGAGCCTAACGGCGAGCCGCATGTGCTGATCGAGGCCAATATCGGCGAGGGCGTCACCTCCGCGCCGCTGTCGAAATATTTCCCCTACCACACCCGCGTCTGCCGCCCGGTCGGGCTGTCCTACGAGGACCGCACCACGGTGTGCCGCTATGCCATCAACCGCATCGGCTTCGGCTACGACACCAAGAACATCATCGACCTGATGCGCTTCCTGTTTCCTCTGCCGATACCGCAGCGATGGCGGCGGCGCATGATTGCGATCGGCTCGGGCGATCCGACCAAGATCATCTGCTCGGCGCTGATCGCGCAGGCTTTCGACGCCGTGCGCTATCCGATCCTGCCGAAGATCACCAAGGCCGGCAGCCGCGCCGCCCGCCGCGAGATCCTGCACATCCGCGATTCCTCGCTCTACATGCCCCGCGACTTCGACATCTCGCCCTACTTCGAAGTGGTCAAACCCACCATCGTGCACGGCTTCGACTACACAGCCTTGCACTGGGCCGACAAGCAAAAGCCGCTCGAGGAGGTAGCGGGCTCATTCGGTGTGTTTCCAGAAACGGTCAGTGCGCCGCCGCTCGTTCCTGAAGCGATTGACGAAGAGGCGCCGGCCGAAGTTCCGGCTGCAGAAGTGACGAGCGAACCCGCGCCGACCGCCGAGACGGTCGAACGCGTCACCGACTCCGCACATTTCCCGCTGCTGAAGAGGCTCGCGATGTACCGGCCGAGACACCGCGGGCGCGCGAGGGAGCGAGCGGCGTAAACGAACTTCAACCACCGTCATTGCAAGCGCAGCGAAGCGATCCAGAATCTTTCCGCGGAGGGACTCTGGATTGCTTCGCTGCGCTCGCAATGACGGGAGGGGCCCAGCCTACCGCTCAGCCCGTCCGATCACCGCCATCAGCTCCGCGATCTTCTCGCGTTGATCCACTCTGTCGCCGCTCGCAATGGCTTGCTCGACGCAATGGGCGACGTGGTCCTTCAAGACCTCTTCCTCGACCCGGCGCAGCGCGGCGCGCACCGCCGAGATCTGCGTGACGATGTCGATGCAGTAGCGGTCCTCCTCGACCATTTTCGACAGGCCGCGAACCTGGCCCTCGATCCGGCCGAGACGTTTTCCGACGGATGCCTTGATGTCCTTGCGCATGGGGTTTATATACCCCTACCGGGTATGGGTTGCAAGTCCCTGGTACAAGGCCGGAGCATGGGAATGAACGACGCGGACCACAAGCATCATCACGATGGGGACACGCATTCCGGATGCGGCTGCTCCGCCAAGACCGCGGCGCCCCCGAAGCCGGCCTCGTCCTGCTGCGGCGATCATGCCCATCATCACGATCATGACCACAACGCAGCCGCGACAAAGGTCCTCGATCCCGTTTGCGGGATGACGGTCGATCCCGCGACCTCAAAACACCGCTTTGAGCATCACGGCGTGACTTTCCATTTCTGCTCGGCCGGCTGCCGCACCAAATTCGCTGCCGATCCCGCAAAGTATCTCGCAAAAGAGAAAACGCCCGAACCGGAGATGCCGGCGGACACGATCTACACCTGCCCGATGCATCCGGAGATCCGCCAGGTCGGACCCGGCAGCTGCCCGATCTGCGGCATGGCGCTTGAGCCGGAGGTCGCGAGCCTGGAGACCGGACCGAATCCGGAGCTCGCCGACATGACGCGGCGGTTCTGGATCGGCGGCGCGCTGGCGCTGCCGCCTGTGGTGCTGGAGATGGGCGGACACCTCGCGGGCCCGCACAACTGGATCGACCCGACACTGTCGAACTGGATCCAGCTCATCTTCGCCACGCCCGTGGTGTTCTGGGCCGGCTGGCCGTTCCTGGTGCGCGGCTGGCAATCGGTACTGACGCGCAACCTCAACATGTTCACGCTGATCGCGATGGGCACGGGAGTAGCCTATGTCTACAGCCTGATCGGCACGATCGCGCCGCAGATTTTTCCGGCGACTTTCCGCAGCCATGAGGGCACGGTCGCCGTCTATTTCGAGGCGGCCGCCGTGATCACCGTCCTGGTTTTGCTCGGCCAGGTGCTGGAGCTGCGCGCCCGCGATGCGACATCGGGCGCGATCAAGGCGCTGTTGCAGCTCGCGCCGAAGACCGCGCGACGCGTCGATGCCGATGGCAATGAGCATGAAGTCGAAATCGACTCCCTGCAGGCCGGCGATTCCTTGCGCGTTCGTCCCGGCGAAAAAGTACCGGTCGACGGCGTCATCCTCGAAGGCCGCTCCTCGCTCGACGAATCCCTCGTGACGGGCGAATCCATGCCGGTCACTAAGGAGACCGGTGCAAAAGTGATCGCCGGCACGCTAAATCAGTCGGGCAGCTTCATCATGCGGGCCGACAAGGTCGGGCGCGAGACCCTGCTGTCGCAGATCGTGCAGATGGTCGCGGATGCGCAGCGCTCGCGCGCGCCGATCCAGCGGCTGGCCGACCAGGTCGCCGGCTGGTTCGTGCCGACCGTCATCGCTGTCGCTATCGCAGCCTTCGCCGCCTGGGCCTGGTTCGGGCCGGAGCCGCGGCTCGCCTTCGGCCTCGTCGCCGCCGTCAGCGTGCTGATCATCGCCTGCCCCTGCGCGCTGGGCCTGGCGACGCCGATGTCGATCATGGTCGGCGTCGGCCGCGGCGCGCACGCCGGCGTCCTGATCAAGAACGCCGAAGCGCTGGAGCGCATGGAGAAAATCGACACGCTGGTGGTCGACAAGACCGGCACGCTGACCGAGGGCAAGCCAAAAGTCGTCGCGATCGTGCCGGCGTCTGGCTTTGCCGAGGATGACATCCTTCGGTTTGCAGCCAGCGTCGAGCGCGCCAGCGAGCATCCGCTCGCTGACGCCATTCTTCGCGCGTCGAAGGAGAAACAGCTCACGCTCGGCCAAGTCGAACAATTCGATTCGCCGACGGGCAAGGGCGCGACCGGCAAGGTTGATGGCAAGACTGTCGTCCTCGGCAACGCAAAGTATCTGACATCGATCGGAATCGACACCAACGCGCTTGACGCGGAGGTTGAGCACCTGCGTGGCGACGGCGCCACCGTCATCTACATGGCGATCGATGGCAAGCTCGCCGGACTGTTTGCCATCGCCGATCCGGTCAAGGCTTCGACCCCGGAGGCGCTGAAGGCGCTCGCCGCCGAAGGCATCAAGGTCATCATGCTGACCGGCGACAACCGCACCACGGCCGAAGCGGTCGCGCGCCGGCTCGGCATCGCCGACGTCGAAGCCGAGGTGCTGCCGGACCAGAAGAGCGCCGTGGTGACGAAGCTGCAAAAGGCCGGCCGCAGCGTCGCAATGGCGGGCGACGGCGTCAACGACGCGCCGGCGCTGGCGGCAGCCGAAGTCGGCATCGCCATGGGCACCGGCACCGATGTGGCGATGGAAAGCGCGGGCATCACCCTGCTCAAGGGCGACCTCACCGGCATCGTGCGTGCGCGAAAACTGTCGCAGGCGACGATGAGCAACATCCGGCAAAACCTGTTCTTCGCCTTCATCTACAACGCCGCCGGCATTCCGATCGCCGCCGGCATCCTCTATCCCGCCTTCGGCGTGCTGCTGTCGCCGATCATCGCGGCCGCTGCGATGGCGCTGTCCTCGGTAAGCGTGGTCGGCAATGCGCTGCGGTTGCGCGCAACGCGACTGTGATCATGACGGAATCCGTGTAGAACAGGTCCATTCGGCGGTGCCGCGGAGAGGACCTGATGCAGCGGATTACGATCACGATCGAGGACGATCTTTTGGCGGAGATCGATGCGGCGGCGGAAGCGCGCGGCTACCAGAACCGCAGCGAGATCATCCGGGATCTCGCGCGGGCCGGCCTGCAGCAATCGACCGAGGGCACCGCGCAAACCGGCGCCTGCGTCGCCGGTCTCGTCTATGTCTACGACCACGCCGCGCGCGATCTCTCAAAGCGGCTGGTGCAGGAATTCCACGGCCATCACGACCTCGCGCTCGCGACCCTGCACGTCCATCTCGACGACAACAATTGCATGGAGATGACAGCGCTGCGCGGCGACGCCGGCGAGGTCAGGCACTTTGCTGATCACATCATCGCGGAGCGCGGCGTACGCTATGGGCGCGTGGTGATGATTCCGACGGGGGAGGGGAAGCCGGCCAAGGTGCGGAAGCACGGGCACCGGCACGAGTAGCAGGTCAGCCTCCCTTGCCGAAGCGGCCCGGGGTGTCTACCTCTCGCAAGTGATTTCGTGAGAGGGTTCCATGCTGGATGCCGCCATCAAGGCGCTGTCGCAAATGATGTCGCCGCCGATGCGCTCGATCCTCTGGCGATCGATCGGCCTTGCGCTGGTGCTGATCGTCGTGCTGGCGATCGGGTTGCAGCGGCTGTTGAGCTGGTTCGCCACCTATGGCGAGGTCTGGCTGGAGGGCCTGCTCGGACCGAGCTGGCACTCGTCCCTGGAGGTGCTGGCCTGGATCATCTCGATTGCGGCCGGCCTCGGCGTGGTGTTCGGCAGCGTGTTCCTGATGCCCGCGATCACCTCGCTGGTGGCGAGCTTCTTCGTCGACGACGTCGCCGATATCGTCGAACGCGAATATTATCCGGCCGAGCGGCCGGGCACGGCACTGCCGTTCAATCAGGCGATCTTCGAGGGCATCAAAACCGCGCTGCTGACCATCCTGGTCTATCTCGTCGCGTTACCGCTGGTGTTTTTGGCCGGTGCCGGTTTCCTGATCTTCTTCCTCGCCGCCGCCTGGCTGTTGGGCCGCGAATATTTCGAGCTCGCCGCGATGCGTTTCCGCTCGCCGGAGGACGCCAAGGCAATGCGGCGCGACAATGCCGCGACGATCTTCACCGCGGGCCTCTTCATCGCGGTCTTCGTCTCGATTCCGGTCGTCAACCTGGCCACGCCGATCTTCGGCATGGCCCTCATGGTCCACATGCACAAGCGGCTGTCCGGACCGCGGCCCGAGCTGATCGAGCCGGCGCGGCAGATGCGGTGACGGTGTTCTCCCTCTCCCGCTTGCGGGAGAGGGTGTCTCCGCGATTGGATAATCCCCTAGAGGACAGAACCCTCACCCGGCACTACGTGCCGACCTCTCCCGCAAGCGGGAGAGGTGACCGACCTTGCAGCGGGATTGAACGAGCCAATCACCTCGGCGTTCACGTCACCTGCACCCCGCATTTCCTTAGCAGCATCTTGGCGAAGCCAAACGGCGCCGGGGTGAACGGGCCCGGCGGTGCGCGGGTGATCAAAGCAATAAAGCCGAGCGCGGCCATCGCCAGCCAGAAACAGAGCCAGAAGCCGTCGATATAGGCGAGCACATTGGCCTCGCGCTGCACGAAGCTTGCGAGCGTGCCAACCGCCCGCGCCTGAGCCGAGCCCGCGCCATGAGCTGCAAAGTGATCGGCAAGCTGCTTCAGCGCACGCACCACGTTGACGTCGCCGACTTCCAGGTTCTGGCCGATATAGAAGGAATGTATCTGCTCGCGGACGCGGAGCCACGTTCCCATCAATGCCACGCCGATCTCGGCGCCGCCGAGCCGCATGATCTGGATATAGGCGGCAAACGATGTCGCGCGGCTCGGATCGGAGTTGGACAGCGCGATGATGATCAGGGGCAACAGCGTCGTCGACTGGCCGACCGCCTGCAGCAGGACGATGCCGACAAAGTTCTCCCGCGCCCAGTCATGGGTGAGCTGGGTGCCCCAGAGATTGGCGGCCGCGAAGCAGGCAAATCCCACCACCGTCAGCGCGCGCGCATCGAAATGGCGCAGCAGCCAGATCGAAACAGGCACCAGCACGAACATGGGCAGCGCGCCATAGGTGAGCAGCAGCAGCCCGCTTTGTTCCGGCCTGAGCAGAACGACGTTACCGAGGAAGTTCGGCACCAGCGACGAGTTGGAGAGCGAGGTCAGCGTGTAGAGCAGGATTGCTACCAGCGACAGGCCGATATTGCGCGAGAACAGCACGTTCACATGCGCCCAGGGCTGCCGCACCAGCGACTCGTTGATGAGGAAAGCGACGAACAACACCCCGCCGCCGACCAGCAGAGCCATCACCGTGCCGGAGCCGAGCCAGTCGAGGCGATTGCCCTGATCGAGGCCGGCATAGATCATCCCGACCCCCGCGCCGAGCAGCAGCATGCCGCCCCAATCGGCCTCGCGCAGCAGCGCGCGATTGACCGGCTCGTTCGGCGTTCCCAGATAGACCATCAGGCCCATCAGCGGCGCGATCACGACGCTCTGCCAGTACAGCCATTGCCAGCCGAGGTGATCGACATAGAAGCCGACCAGTGAGGTCGAGCTGTCCAATGCAAAGCCGACGCGGATCGAATAGAGCGCAATCGCGGGCAGCCACCAGCGGATCGGCAGATTGCGGAACACGATCATCAACGTCGCCGGCACGAAGGTGCCGAGCAGCAGGCCATGCACGACGCTGAGCGCGATCAGCGTCGGATAGTCGCGCACGAAGGGGAGGATCAGCGAAACGATTGCGTAGACGAGGCTCGGAATGGCAAGCACGCGGCGCAGGCCGAACACGGTCGCGAGCCACGCTACTGCCGGCGCGATGAAGATCTGCGAGCCGATGCCGGCGGTGGAGAGCCAGGCGCCTTCGTCGAAGCTGAGCCCGAACACGCCGCGCAGGTCGGGCAGGCCGACGGTGGTCAGCCGGCTGTCGAAATTGGCGAGAAACGAGCCGAGCAGCACGGCGGCGACCGCAAACAGCGGCTGCGCCGCGACGCCGCCGCGCGAGACGGGGCCGCGCCCGGCATCGTCACTTTCCGCCATCTGCGCCCTTCGTGTCGATCCTGGTGACGACCGACATGCCCGGCACCAGCCGCGCCAGCAGCGGCTGGTTGTCGTCGAACTGGATGCGGACGGGAATGCGCTGAACGACTTTGGTGAAATTGCCGGTCGCATTGTCAGGCGGCAGCAGCGCGACCTGCGCGCCGGTCGCGGGCGCGATGCGCTCGACCCTGCCGCGCAGCTTTTCGCGCGGGAAACTGTCGACGGTGATCTCGACCGGCTGACCCGGCACGACGTGCGTGAGCTGGGTCTCCTTGTAGTTCGCGATCACATAGACTTTTGGCAGCGGCACCACGTTGATGAGATTGGTGCCGATATTGACGTAATCGCCGGGCTGCACCTGGCGCTCGCCGACGACGCCGTCGAACGGCGCCGTGATTTTGGTGTAGCCAAGCTTGAGCTTCGCGCTCGCCAGCGTCGCCTTGGTGGCGTCGAGATCGGCGGCGCGCTGCTTCTTGGTGCCTTGCAGGACTTCGAGCTGATGCTGCTGGGCAGCGATCACGGCGCGGCTGGCGCGCACGTCGGCCTGCGCCTTGGCATAGCCTGCGACCGCCTGCTCGTAGCGCTGCCGTGTCCCGGACTCGGTCTGCGTCAGCGATTGCTGGCGGTCCTGCTCCTGCTTGGCCTCGACCTCCAGCGCTTCGGCCGACAGCCGCGAGGCCTCGGCCTGCGCGATCGTCGCATATTGCAGCTCGATCTGGTTGGCCAGATTGTCGAGCACGGCTTGCGCGGCGGCGACCGCGGCCTCGGACTGCGCGACCTGGGCCTCGTAGTCGGCGGGATCGATCTGGATCAGGAGATCGCCGGCCTTGACGCGCTGGAAGTCGGTCACGGCGACGGTCAGCACCTCGCCGGAGACGCGGCTCGCAAGCCGCGTCAGCTCGGCGCGGACATAGGCGTCATTGGTGGTCTGGACCACTTCATTGCCGACCCACTCGTCGAAGCGCAGCGTTGCCAGCGCGACGAAGGCGAGCGCGACGATCACGGCAAATAGCGGGATCGCGAGCCGGCTCCAGAGCGAGCTCGCCGGGCGCTGCGTCGGCTTGGATTGCATCGCCGGCGCCGAAGCGGCCGGCTGAGGCGACGAAACTTGTTCCTGCTGACTCACGATAGGCCCCCAAAACCACTTTGCCCGAACGCCGTCCTCAAACCGTCTTCTCCGGCCACCGGCAGAGATCGTTGATCAGGCAAACCTCGCAGCGCGGCTTGCGCGCGAGGCAAGTATAGCGGCCGTGCAGGATCAGCCAATGATGGGCATGCAGCATGAACTCGGCCGGAATCACCTTTTCGAGACCGAGCTCGACGTCGAGCGGGGTCTTGCCGGGTGCGAGCCCGGTGCGATTGCCGACGCGAAAAACATGGGTGTCCACCGCCATGGTGTGCTCGCCGAAGGCCATGTTGAGCACGACGTTGGCGGTCTTGCGTCCCGCGCCCGGCAGCGACTCGATCCCGGCACGCGTGCGCGGCACCTCGCCGCCGAAATCGCTGAGCAACTTGGCCGACAGCGCGATCACGTTCTTCGCCTTGGTACGGTAGAGGCCGATGGTCCTGATGTATTCGCGCAAGGACTCTTCGCCGAGGTCGAGCATCTTTTGCGGGGTGTCCGCGATCTCGAACAATTCCCGTGTCGCCTTGTTGACCCCGGCATCGGTCGCCTGCGCCGACAGCACCACGGCGACCAGCAGCGTAAACGGATTGACGTGCTCGAGCTCGCCCTTCGGCTCGGGGTTGGCCTTGCTGAAGCGGCTGAAGACCTCGCGAACCTCTGCCGGCGTCCAAGGTTCGATAAAATTGGGTTTTGTTGCCTTGAGCGATTTTTTGGCCGGCGCCGAGTTCTTAGCGGAAGGCTTGGGCTTCGCGACGGCTGCCTTTGCCTTTTTCTTCGGCACCGCCGCTTTGCGCGGGGCCGGCTTGCGGGTGATTTTCGCCATGATCGGGATATACTGAGGGACGATGAGCACAGGCAACGAAATTGAGCGCGAAAGCGAGCAGCAGATCTTCTCCGCGCTGCTGACGCCGCACCGCTCGCTGAACCGCACCGGCTTTCTCGCCGTGATGCTGTTCCTGAGCGTCGTCAGTTTCGTCACCGGCATTGTCTTCCTGATGATGGGCGCCTGGCCGGTGTTCGGCTTTTTCGGCCTCGACATTCTCGTGATCTGGTGGGCTTTCAAGGCTAATTTCCGCACCGCGCGGGCGCGCGAGGAGATCACGGTCTCGGCTACCGAATTGCGCGTGCGGCGGGTCAGCCATCGCGGCCAGGTCGCCGAATGGACCTTCAATCCGCTCTGGGTCCGCCTCGACACGGAAGTCGACGAGGATTTTGGCATCGAGCATCTCTATCTGATCTCGCGGGGCCACCAGATCCAGATCGCCCGCTTTTTGGGACCGGATGAAAAGGCAAGCTTTTACAAAGGCTTGATAGAGGCGCTCAACGCCGCCAAGCGCGGCCCGACCTACAACCCGCTGACCTGAGCGCAGTCAGAAATCGGGTGGTTTCGAAGCCTCCCCTCTCCTACATTTCCGGTCATGATGACACTCGCCATACATGACAAGCGCCTGGCCAAGCCGGGCACCCAGAACGCCGCGCTGCGCGACTATGATTCCGTGCGCCGGGCGATCGCCTTCATCTCGGAGAAGTGGCGCGCGCAGCCGACCATTGAGGCGATGGCCGATGCGGCTGGCGTCACGCCGGACGAGCTGCACCATCTGTTCCGCCGCTGGGCCTCGATCACCCCGAAGGCTTTTATGCAGGCGCTCACCCTGGATCACGCCAAGGGTCTGCTGCGGGACTCCGCGAGCATCCTCGATGCCGCGCTCGACTCGGGCCTCTCGGGGCCGGGCCGGTTGCACGATCTCTTCGTCACCCATGAAGCGATGTCTCCAGGTGAATGGAAGAACGGCGGCGCTGGCCTCACCTTGCGCTACGGCTTCCATCCCTCGCCGTTCGGCACCGCGATCGTGATCGCGACCGATCGCGGTCTCTCGGGTCTCGCCTTTGCCGATCCCGGCGAGGAGAAGGCCGCGCTCGCCGACATGACGCGGCGCTGGCCAAAGGCCACTTACGTGGAAGATCACGAAGGCACCGCGCCGCTGGCGCAGCGCATCTTCGACACGAAACTGTGGCGGCCGGACCAGCCGCTGCGGGTGGTGATGATCGGCACCGATTTCGAGGTGCGGGTGTGGGAGACGCTGTTGAAGATCCCGATGGGACGTGCGGTGTCGTATTCCGACATCGCCTGCAACATCAACAATCCGAAGGCCTCGCGCGCCGTCGGTGCTGCCGTCGGCAAGAACCCGGTCTCCTTCGTCGTGCCCTGCCACCGCGCGCTCGGCAAGAGCGGCACGCTCACCGGCTATCACTGGGGCATCACCCGCAAGCAGGCGATGCTGGGCTGGGAGGCCGGGCAAGTCGCGCAATAATCGCCGCGCACGCCGCCGATGCGTCTTTCCATTTGAGGCGTTGACCGTCAGCCGATCACGAGCGCTCGGGGATAATCGGCAACACCACGTGCGACGGCCTATCGCGGTCCACATAGATGCTGTTGCGGGCCACCCGCCGCGACAGGCCCTTGCCCTCGGGTGCGCCGGTGTTCGGATTGACGTCGAAGTGAGGAAAGTTGCTCGACGAGATATCGAGCCGGATGCGGTGCCCGCGCTTGAAGAGATTGGCGGTGGGGAAAGTCTCCACCGTCACTGCAACGGGTACGCCCCGCTGCAGCATCTCGGGCTTCTCCCAAGAATTGCGATAGCGGAGCCGCAGGATGCCATCTGTCAGGTTCATGGCAAAGCCCTGCGGATAATCGGCTGACGATGGATAGACGTCGATCAGCTTGACGGTGATGTCGGTATCGGGCTGGTCGGACGAAATCCAGAGGCGAGCCACGATCGGCCCGGTGATTTCGATGTCCCGATCGAGCACAGGCGTCTCGAAAACCAGCACGTCGGGGCGGGCGGCCAGCGGAAGATAAGGCTCACGCGAGCCGAAGAAGCGTGGCCCTTCGGTCTGGTCGAAGGCCCCCCCGACCATCACCGGAGCACCTGAGGTCACGGTGCCGCCGATCGTCGGCACTGGATGCGCCGGATCGAAATCGAAGGTGAGCGGCGCGGTTGCTGCGGCTGGCGGCTCCGGCGCCAGCAGGCCGTTCTCGTGCAGATGATAGGATGTATTGCGCGCGTCAGGGATCGGCCAGTCCTTTTCGGCTCGCCAGCGCCCGCCATGGTCGAGCCGGCCCGCAGCGTTGCGGCGCCCGGAGCCGCCGCCCATGACGAAAATCCGCACCGGCGGCTCTTCGGCCACGCCATTGGGCTCACCCTTCAGCCAGGCGTCGAACCAGCGCAATCTCAGGCTTAGATAGTCCGGCGCCAGATTCCCGTCGAGTGTGGCGGCCGGACCGAAATCGACGTCGCCCGCATAGGTCCGCGAGCGATCGCCGTGAGTCCACGGGCCGAGGATCAGCCTGACCGGACCCTTCTTGCGGGCCTTGAGGCCGATGTAATTCTCGGTCGCTGTGCGCGGATAGGGATCATACCAGGCTGACATGTGCACCATCGGCGCGTCGCTGAACTGGTCGTAATAGCCCGCGGCGTGGATGCCGATCTGCTTCCAGTAGTCGTCAAAATTGCCGTGTTCCCACTGGTCGTAGACGTAGTTTTCGTACTCCGGAGCGGGCGTCAGTGGAGAGTGGCCGCGTTTCCAGGGCATACGCGCGAACCAGGCCCTCAGGTCGATCGCTTTCATTTCGGCGAGCCGGACCGGATCGTTCTGCACCGCAGGGCTGACGATGCCGTTGTTGAAGCCCCAGGTCACCTGTTTCAGCTCGAAGGCGCCGCCCTGGCGAATCCCGCCCTGGTAGGAATTGGAAAAGCCGCCACTGTCGAGAAACATCGCGGCAATGCCTGGCGGATTGGTGCAGCCGAGCGCACCCTGGGTATGGGCCGCGTAGGAAAGCCCCATGGTGCCAATCTTGCCGTTGCACCACGGCTGCGCCACGATCCATTTGCAGCAATCGTAACCGTCGTTTCCATCACTCAAATATTTGACGAACTCGCCTTCGGAATCATAGCGCCCGCGGCAGTCCTGATAGATCACCACATAGCCGCGTCTTGCAAAGAACGCTCCGACCTCGGCACGCGATTTCGGCTCCGGCTCCGCGACGGACAATTCGGATCGGCTGACGATATTGCGGCCATAGGGCGTGCGTTCGAGAATGACCGGGAACGGACCCGGCAGCGCCTTCCCGTTCAGCGCCGGGCGGTAGACATCCGTGGCAAGCCTGATGCCGTCGCGCATCGGCACCATGATCCTGGCTTCGAGGATCGTCTCATACGCCTCGGCGGCCTTGCCGGCGCCGGCGGCCGACATCAAACCGAGGCCAATGCCGAGCTTGGCCACTTCACGCCGGGAGATGCCGTTGCGTCCTGAACCGTCCCCCATGGAAGCCCGCCCTCTCTGCACCGCTCCGCACCAGTTCCCGATCGATTACGATGCCAGATCCAGCTTCGACGCCACCGTCGAATCCGCATTGAGGCGGTAGATGATCGGCACGCCGGTCGCGAGCTCGCGCTTCAAGATGCCTTCGGGCGACAGCTTCTCCAGCACCATGATGAGCGCGCGCAGCGAATTGCCGTGGGCGGCAACCAGCGTGCGCTTGCCGTTGAGCACGCCGGGCAGGATCTCCTGAACGTAGTACGGCAGCGCGCGCGCCAGCGTGTCCTTCAGGCTTTCGCCGCCGGGCGGCGGCACGTCGTAGGAGCGGCGCCAGATCAGCACCTGGTCCTCGCCCCATTTCTTGCGTGCGTCGTCCTTGTTGAGGCCGGAGAGGTCGCCGTAGTCGCGCTCGTTCAGGGCGAGGTTCTTCGATGTCGGCAGGCCCTTCTGGCCGAGCTCGCCAAGAATGATATCGAGCGTGTGCTGCGCGCGCGTCAGCACCGAAGTGTAGGCGACGTCGAACACGAGGCCCTGTGCCTTCAGCTTGCGGCCGGCTTCCGAGGCTTCCTTCACGCCGAGCTCGGTGAGGTCAGGATCCTTCCAGCCGGTGAACAGGTTCTTCAGATTCCATTCGCTCTGGCCGTGCCGCACCAGCACGAGAAGACGTTCGCTCATTGACTATTTCCGTTGCATGTTTCGTTCAGATGTCGGCGAGGCCGAGGACATCGGCCATGGAGTAGTGCCCCGGCTCCTTGCCGTGCGCCCACAGCGCCGCCTTCAGCGCGCCGTGCGCGAACAGCATGCGATCTTCGGCGAGATGCGACAGCGTCAGGCGCTCGAACGGGCCGAGGAAGGCGACGCTGTGCTCGCCGGCGACGGTGCCGCCGCGCAAGGACGCAAAGCCGATCGCGCCCGGCTTGCGCGCGCCGGTGATGCCGTCGCGGCCGCGTTCCGCATTGTCCTCGAGCGAGATGCCGCGGCCGCTAGCTGCCGCCTGACCCAGCATCAGCGCAGTGCCGGAGGGCGCATCGATCTTCATGCGGTGATGGGTTTCGACGATCTCGATGTCGAAACTCTCGTCGAGCGCCTTGGCGACGCGCTTGACCACCGCGGCGAGTAGATTGACGCCCAGGCTCATATTGCCTGATTGCACCACGACGGCGCGGTTGGTGACGCTCTTGATCACGGCGTTGTCCGAGGCCGAGAGCCCGGTGGTGCCGATGACATGGATGAGCCCGCGTTCGGCCGCGATCGCGACATTGGCGATGGTCGCGGCCGGCACGGTGAAATCGAGGATGCCGTCGGCCTCTTTCGACATCGCCCAGAGGTCAGCGGACAGCTTGATGCCGTTGGCCGGCAGGCCGGCGAGCACGCCGGCATCCTTGCCGAGCAGCTCCGAGCCCGGCGCCTCCAGCGCACCAGCCAGCACCGCGCCTTTGCTCTCGGCAATCGCCCGCGTCAGGGCGCGGCCCATCCGGCCGCCGGCTCCAGCAACAATCAAGCGCATGTCTGACATGGTGTGATCCTCTTAAGGCGCCGTTGTAGCGGCGGGATGCAGTTCCGGCAACCGAGGGGGATCAGGCAGGGTCGCCTGCGGCCATCCTTCGAGACGCCCGCCTGCGGCGGGCCCTCAGGATGAGGTCACGTATCGCGGTGAGATCTCAGACCCTCATGGTGAGGAGCCCGCCAAAGCGGGCGTCTCGAACCATGCAGGCCGCTCACGTTCGGTAGCCCCCCTAGTACAGGCGATAGGCTCCGCCTGCGGGGCAAGGGCGAAAGACCGCGTCTCAACCGTCCGACGGCTGCGGGCCGTCATAGCCCTCGATGATGATGAGGTCGGCGATCGAGTGCGGCTGGCGCACCTTGATGTTGGCCTGGTATTCCAGCGAATTGTAGCAGGCGATCGCGGTCTGGTAGTCCGGGAATTCGATCACGACGTTGCGGGTCCGGCTGGCGCCCTCGACGGTGGTGAACTTGCCGGCGCGGACGACGAAGCGGCCGCCCCATTTCCTGAAGATCGGACCATTGGCGACGGAGTAGGGCTTGTAGCCCTCGTCACTGCTCACATCGACGCGCCCGATCCAGTAGCCTTTTGCCATTGTTCTTCTCCCTGTGTTGTTACCTATTTGAGCATGATCTGATCGGAAAACCGCTTCTCACTTTTCCGGACCATGCTCTAGCCGAGCGCCTGCGCGATCTCGGCCTGGATGGCTTCAGCGATCGCCTTGGGGTCGGTGGCTTCCACCACCGGCCGCCCGACGACGAGATAATCGGCGCCCGCGACAATCGCACGACCGGGCGTCATGATGCGCTTCTGGTCGCCGGTTGCCGAACCTGCCGGGCGAATCCCCGGCGTGACGAGATGCATCTGGTGACCGACGACCTGGCGCAGGCTGCCGACTTCCTCAGGCGAGGACACCAGCCCGTCGATGCCGAGCACCTGTGCCTGCTGCGCGCGCGCTTCGACGAGCTCGGAGACGCCGAGCCGGTAGCCGGCCGCATGCAGATCGTCCTCGTTGTACGAGGTCAGCACCGTGACGGCGAGGATCTTCAAGTTCGAGCCGCCGCGGCCTTCGACGGCGCCCTTCATGGTCTGCGGATAGGCGTGCACGGTGAGGAAGGTCGCACCTAGCTTGGTGATGCTCTCGACGCCTTGCGTCACGGTGTTGCCGATGTCGTGCAGCTTGAGATCGAGAAAGACCTTCTTGCCCTTGTCGGCAAGCTTGGCGACCAGCGGCAATCCGCCGGCATAAGCGAGACGGTAGCCGATCTTGTAGAAAGTGACGCTGTCGCCGAGCCTTGCGATCATCGCCTCCGCGGCGTCGACGCTGGGCAAATCGAGCGCAACGATCAGGCGGTCCTTTGGGGCGATTTCGGCCGGCGTCATGTCACCTCACATCATGCGTTGGGAAAATTCGATCAACTGCCGCACCATCTCCTTCATGGCGTCGATATCGCCCGGGTTCTTGAGCCTGTCCATATCGTCATAGGCCTGGTCGGCAAAGGCGAGCGTGAGCTGGCTGGCAATCACATTGGCGTGGCAGGAGGTCAGGATCAGCCGCAACGCCTGCAGCGCGCGGGCGGCGCCGAGCCGGCTCTGCGAAGCCCCGGCGAGCGCGAAGGCGCGGTTGCGGAACACGTCGCCACGCGCCTCGTGCAGCTCCTGCACGCGGCTGACCCAGTCGAGCGCGTTCTTCAGCAGCGGCGGCACCGAGGCGTTGTATTCGGGCGAGACGATCAGCACGCCGTGATGCGCACCGATCATGCGCTTGAGATTGATGGCGTGCTTGGGCACGCCTGACTTGGCCTGGAGATCGCCGTCATAAATCGGCAGCGGAAAATCGGCGAGCGAGATGCGGGTGACGTCAACGCCGGCCTGGGCGAATTCATAGGCGGCGCTCGCGGCCAGCTTCGCGTTGTGCGAGCCGGTGCGCAGCGAGCCGGGAATGACCAGGATCTTTGGGGCTGACATCCAATCCAATACGTTCGGCGAAACGAGCCCGCCGCGCATGAGAGGAAGCCGGCGGAATTAGTCCTTGCGATACACCCAGACGCGGGCCGGCGGAAGGTTCATCCAGATCCGTTCCGAGGCCTCTGTGGACACGCCGGGCAGCGATTTCGGGATCGGCGGCACCACCGCATAGGTGAACTGGACGAAGGGCGCGCCGGGCGCGAGCGCCGTGAAGGCGTCGCGGATCAGCCGCAGCCGCGTCAGCATCGGTTTTGTGACCAGCGGCAGGCCCGAGACCACTGCGGAGGCAGGCGCGCTCAGGACATTCCAGAGCGTGTCGCGCAGGCGATAGGCATCGCCCTGCACCACCTTGGCCTGCGGATAGCGATCGCGCAAAAGCGCACAGAAGCCGGGATTGTATTCGACGAGGACGAGGCGCTTCTGGTCGACGCCACGCTCGACCAGCGCCGAGGTAATGGCGCCGGTGCCGGGCCCAAGCTCGACCACCGGAGCATCCGAATTGACGTCGACGTAATGAGCCATGGTTCGGGCGAGCAGCTTGCCCGACGGCATCACCGCGCCCATGTGGAGGGGCTTTTCGATCCACGACCTTAGAAAGCGCACCTCGTCATCAAGACGGGGCTTCTTCAACGCACGCGCGGACGACGGCAATGGCATGTCTGGACCGGACGGGACGAGACCGCGTGACCGCGGCGTGTCAGAAAATGGTCATAAACACGTATAGGCCGAAGACGGTACGGTCAAGACGGCTCAATTCGCCCGATTACCGAAGAAATCCTTGACCTTGGTGAAGAAGCCCTCGGATTCCGGCTGGGTGTTGCCGGAGGAGAGCTTTTCGAACTCGGCCAGCAATTCCTGCTGCTTCTTGGTGAGGTTCTGCGGGGTCTCGACCACGACCTGGACGTACATGTCGCCCATCTGGCGCGAGCGCAGCACCGGCATGCCCTTTGATGCAATGCGGAATCGGCGGGCGGACTGGGTTCCGGCCGGGACCTTTACCTTGGCCTTGCCCTTATCGATGGTCGGCACCTCGAATTCACCGCCGAGCGCCGCGGTCACCATCGAGATCGGCACGCGGCAATGCAGGTCGGCGCCGTCGCGCTGGAAGAACTCGTGCTGGGCCAGCGACAGGAAGATGTAGAGGTCGCCGGGCGGACCGCCGCGGACGCCGGCCTCGCCTTCGCCGGCGAGCCTGATCCGGGTGCCGTCCTCGACGCCCTGGGGGATGTTGACCGACAGATTCCGCTCGCGGGTAACGCGGCCCTGGCCCGCGCAGGACGGACAGGCGTCCTCGATCATCTGGCCGCGGCCCTGGCAGCCGGGGCAGGTGCGCTCGAGGGTGAAAAAGCCCTGCGACTGCCGTACGCGGCCGGCGCCGCCGCAGGTCGAGCAGGTCTTGGGCTTGGTGCCGGCCTTGGCGCCGATACCCGAGCAGGCCTCGCAGGTGACCGAGACCGGAATCTCGATCTGCGCGGTCTTACCACCAAAGGCTTCCTCGAGAGTGATTTCCATGTTGTAGCGCAAATCGGCGCCACGCTCGCGGCCGCCGCGGCCGCGCTGTCCGGCCATGCCGAACAAATCTTCGAAGATGTCGGAGAAAGAGGAGGCGAAGCCCGCGCCGAAGCCGGCGCCGCCGCCAGGACCGCCCTGCTCGAAGGCCGCATGGCCGAAGCGGTCATAGGCCGCGCGCTTGTCCTTGTCCTTCAGGACCTCGTAGGCCTCGTTGATTTCCTTGAACTTGACCTCGCTGGTGTCATCCCCGGGATTGCGGTCGGGGTGAAACTTCATCGCAAGCTTGCGGAAGGACGATTTCAGGACGGAATCGTCGGCAGAGCGTTCGACTTCGAGGGTTTCGTAATAGCAGCGCTTGGTGGACGTGGACATGTCGGACTCGGTCTATCCAATCGCGATTCAAGTCGGAGCGAAACAACGTCGCCACGCGACGATATAGGCAGCCTTCCGCGTTACGGCAGAGGGCTGCATGGCAGCATCGAGCATAGCTATGGGGAATTGATTGATCGTAACGGGCAAACCGCCCGTCGAGCCCGACACGAAGGCCTCCCCCCTGAGGGGAGAGGCCGACTGAGCGTGTGGGGTCCAAGCCGTCCGCATCATGACCCTCTCGGGCTTATGCAGACTTCTTGTTGTTCTTGTCGTCGTCGACTTCGGTGAATTCCGCGTCGACGACGTCGTCCTTGGCCGCATCCCTCTTGGCGTCGGCCTCGGCCTGCTGCGTGTACATGGCTTCGCCGAGCTTCATCGAAGCCTGGGCCAGCGTGTTGGTCTTGGCCTTGATCGCCTCGGCATCGCTGCCCTTCAGCGCTTCCTTGAGGTCGCTGACGGCATCCTCGATGGCGCGGCGCTCGGTCTCGCCGACCTTCGAACCGTGCTCGGCCAGTGCCTTCTCGGTGGAGTGCACCAGCGCATCGGCGTGGTTCTTGGCGTCAACCGCCTCGCGGCGCTGCTTGTCGGCCGCGGCATTGGCCTCGGCGTCCTTGACCATCTTGTCGATGTCGGCTTCCGACAGACCGCCAGAGGCCTGGATGCGGATCTGCTGCTCTTTCGCAGTCGCCTTGTCCTTGGCCGAGACGTTGACGATGCCGTTGGCGTCGATGTCGAAGGTCACCTCGATCTGCGGCATGCCGCGCGGCGCCGGCGGAATGCCCATCAGGTCGAACTGGCCGAGCATCTTGTTGTCGGCCGCCATTTCACGCTCGCCCTGGAAGACGCGGATGGTGACCGCGTTCTGGTTGTCCTCGGCGGTCGAGAACACCTGGCTCTTCTTGGTCGGGATCGTGGTGTTGCGGTCGATGATGCGGGTGAACACGCCGCCCAGCGTCTCGATGCCCAGCGACAGCGGGGTCACGTCGAGCAGCAGCACGTCCTTGACGTCGCCCTGGAGCACGCCGGCCTGGATCGCGGCACCGATCGCCACGACTTCGTCCGGGTTGACGCCCTTGTGCGGCTCCTTGCCGAACAGCTGCTTCACGACTTCCTGGACCTTCGGCATGCGCGACATGCCACCGACCAGCACGACTTCACCGATCTCGCCGGCGGTGACGCCGGCGTCCTTCAGCGCCTTGCGGCAGGGCTCGACGGTCTTCTGGACGAGATCGTCGACCAGCGCCTCGAACTTGGCGCGGGTCAGCTTCATCGTCAGATGCTTCGGGCCGGTCTGGTCCGCGGTGATAAAGGGCAGGTTGATCTCGGTCTGCGTCGTCGACGACAGCTCGATCTTGGCCTTTTCAGCGGCTTCCTTCAGGCGCTGCAACGCAAGCTTGTCGTTGCGCAAGTTGATGCCCTGCTCCTTCTGGAACTCGTCGGCCAGATAGCCCACGAGGCGCATGTCGAAGTCTTCGCCGCCGAGGAAGGTGTCGCCGTTGGTCGACTTCACCTCGAACACGCCGTCGCCGATTTCGAGAATGGAAATATCGAACGTGCCGCCGCCGAGATCGTACACGGCGATCGTGCCGGTCTTGGTCTTGTCCAGACCATAGGCCAGCGCAGCCGCGGTCGGCTCGTTGATGATGCGCAGCACTTCGAGGCCCGCGATCTTGCCGGCATCCTTGGTGGCCTGGCGCTGGGCGTCGTTGAAGTAGGCGGGAACGGTGATGACCGCCTGGTCGACCTTCTGGCCGAGATGAGCTTCCGCGGTCTCCTTCATCTTCTGCAAGATGAACGCAGAGACCTGCGAGGGCGAGTAGGTCTGGCCGTCGGCCTCGACCCAGGCGTCGCCGTTGGACGCCTTCACGATCTTGTACGGAACGAGCTTCTTGTCCTTCTCGACCATCGGGTCGTCGTAGCGGCGGCCGATGAGGCGCTTCACTGCGAAGAACGTACGCTCGGGATTGGTAACGGCCTGGCGCTTGGCAGGCTGGCCGACGAGGCGCTCACCGTCGTCCGTCACGGCGACGATCGAAGGCGTCGTGCGCATGCCTTCGGAATTCTCGATAACTTTGGCGTTCTTGCCATCCATCACGGCGACGCACGAATTCGTGGTGCCGAGGTCGATCCCAATGACCTTTCCCATGGTCCTGATATCCTTGTTTTTGCGGCAGGTTGGCTAGGCCCAGAAGGCACCCGAACCGAACCCCCTAAGATCAAACATTCGCGATATTGCGATGGTTGAGGCTCATATAGGAGGGGGGGAGGGGCCCGCAAGGACCGAACGCAAGTTTGGACCGTGAAAACATTGGGTTTTGGAAGATCATATCCAGGCTTCACCGCCCTTGCGGGTGATGAATTATTAACAGGTTCAGGCTTCAGCCCGGCCTCGCCGCCGTAATTGACCCCGCCCTGTTACCGGCGCGCCAAACCCGCTAAAAGGCAGGCGGCCGGACCGCCGCCGCGAGGCTGCCGCGCGCGACAAAGCGGCCCGGTGGCCGACCATCGAACGGCCTCAATGTGAACCAATCAGAGTGCCCATGAAGCTCACCCGCCCCCTCGCCGCGCTCGCCCTTCTCGTTGCCGCGGCCCTTCCGGCGCTTGCCGCCGACGCCGTCTACCCGCCCGGCTTACGCCTCGGCATGGTGCCCCTGGTCGGGCTGAACACGGCCAAGACCTTTCCGGGCTTCGAGAGCGAGGACGGCAGCGTCAAGGTACTGATCACCGAGCTGCCGCCGGCGGCTTATGGCGAGGTCGTGGGCGCCTTCAACGCCAATCCGGCCGGCAGCAACGGCGTCAAGCCGGACAAGATCGAGACGCCCGCGGGCCTTGCCTATTTCACCACCGAGAGCGGCAAGGCCGGCACGACGGCGGTGAAGCGCTATTCGATGATCGTGCCGGGCACCGGCTTCTCCGGCTACGTCGCGGTGCAGGTGCCTGAGAACGCGTCGAAGATCTACACCGACGACGCGGTGCGGCAGATGTTTGCGACCGCGGTGACCCGCAAGGAGGTGTCGGCTGACGAGCAGATCGGGCTGATGCCGTTCAAGATCACCGATCTCGCCGGCTTCAAGGACATCCGCACGCTGGTCCCGGGCTCGAGCATCATCCTGGCCGACGGCAACGAGAGCTCGGGCTATGAATCGAAGCCGTTCATCATCCTCGGCCTGATCGGCGCCACCCCGCAGCAGGCCGACGACCGCGCCCGCTTCGCCCAGGAAGCCGCGCTCCAGATCCCCGGCGTGCGCGAGTCCCGCGTCACCATGTCCGAGCCGATCCGCATCAACGGCCAGCCGGGCTTCGAGACCCGGATCGACGGCGTCAGCGGCAAGGACAAGACCCCGGTGACCGTGGTGCAGTGGATCCGCTTCGCGCCCGGCGGCACTTCGCTCCGTATCATCGCCAGCGCGCCGCGCGACCAGTGGTCGGACGCCTTCACCCGCTTCCGCACCGTGCGCGACGGCATCCAGCCGAAGGGTTAGCTGCATCCAACCCTCACCCGGCGCTTTGCGCCGACCTCTCCCGCAAGCGGGCGAGGTGCACCGAGCCCGCGGCTCAAGCGCGATTGCTCATCAAAACCCGGCTGCATTTTCGGGCTTCTGTTCACGCGCGCGCGGAACTAGGCTCTCCCTCCCGTTGAATGATTTGGAGGGAGGCGGACGATGCTTGATCGACGACAAATCTTGGCAGCGCTGGGGACCACGGCGCTCGCGAGCCTCGCTTCAACCGCACTTTTCGCAGCGGCCACGATCAAGCCGGATGACACCTCCGCGCTGCTCGTGATCGACGTCCAAAACTGCTTCCTGCCGGGCGGCAGCCTGGCGGTGAAGGAAGGCGACCAGGTCGTGCCCGTCATCAACAGAATCGCGAAAGCGTTTGCGAACGTGGTGATGACGCAGGACTGGCACACGCCCGGCCACGTCTCGTTCGCCTCAGTGCATTCCGGCAAGAAGCCGTTCGAGACCATCGACCTGCCCTACGGCAAGCAGGTGCTATGGCCCGACCATTGCGTGCAGGGCACTGATGGCGCCTCGCTGTCGAAGGATCTTTCGATTCCGCAGGCCGAGCTCATCATCCGCAAGGGCTTTCACAAGGACGTCGACAGCTATTCGGCATTCCTCGAAGCCGACGGCAAGACCTCGACCGGACTTGCCGGCTACCTTAGGGGACGCAAGATCAAGCGCGTCTTCGTTGCCGGTCTCGCGACGGATTTCTGCGTCGCCTGGACCGCGCTCGATGCGCGCAAGGCGGGTTTCGAGGCCTATGTCGTGGAAGACGCCTGCCGTGGCATCGACAATCAGGGTTCGCTCGCCAAGGCCTGGGCTGACATGGCCAAGGCCGGCGTGAAGCGGATTCAGTCTGCGGATATCGCGGTCAGCGCGTAAGGCTCGCGCTTCTGCCAGACCCTCATCCTGAGGAGCGCGCCTCTTGGCGCGCGTCTCGAAGGATATAGGCCCCGCTGCTGCAGCTCGGCCTGCATGGTTCGAGACGGCGCTTCGCGCCTCCTCACCATGAGGGTTGAGAGCTGACGCCGTTCAGTTCGCTTCGTTGCTGTTCGCCGCGGGCGCGGGCTTGGCGCCACCCTTGGCGACGCCGACCAGCGCCGGGCGCAGCACGCGGTCGCCGATGGTGTAACCGGCCTGCATGACCTGCACGACGGTGCCGGCGGGCACCGACGCGTCCGGCACCTCGTACATCGCCTGCTGGAAGTTCGGATCGAACTTCTGGCCCTGCGGATCGAACTTCTTCACGCCGTGCTTTTCCAGCGCGTTGAGCAGCGAGCGCTCGGTCAGCTCGACGCCCTCGATCAGCGCGGTCAAGCCGGGATCGGCCGTGGCACGCGCTTCGGCCGGAACGGCGTCGAGTGCGCGCTGAAGGTTGTCGGCGATGTCGAGCACGTCGCGGGCAAAGCCGGTGACGCCGTAGAGCTTGGCGTCAGCGACTTCCTTGGCAGTGCGCTTGCGCAGATTTTCCATCTCGGCCAGCGTCCGCAGCATACGGTCGCGCGCCTCGGCGGCTTCCTTCTGCAGCAATTCCACCGAACCGGGTTCGGGATCATCGGGCATGATGTAGGGTTTCGACACCACGGGCTCGCCGGTCGCAGCACTCGTGTCTTCGGGTTGCCGGTCTCGATCGGTCATCGGCTCTCTTTTCGAACTGGTCTTAGGGATTTTGCTGGCCCGGATATCGTGCTTCGGGCGCTGAAAATCAAGCGCCCGTGATCGGCTCAAATGCCGGTCAGCCCCCCAGCAGCCGACTGACAATGCGGGCGGCGTAGTCCACGGTCGGGATGACGCGGGCATAATTCAGCCGCGTCGGCCCGATCACGCCCAAAACGCCGACGATGCGGCCAGCGGCATCCCGATAGGGCGAGATGATGGTGGAGGAGCCCGACAGCGAAAACAGCTTGTTCTCGCTGCCAATGAAGATCCGCACGCCTTCGGCGGTTTCGGCGCGCCCCAACAGGTCGATCACGCCGCGCTTGGTCTCGAGATCGTCGAACAGCAGGCGAACACGCTCGAGATCCTCCAGCGCGTGCAGATCCTCCAGCAGATTGGCGTGGCCGCGGACGATGAGCTGGCGGTCCTCATTCTCGCCGCCGGACCAGCTCGCAATCCCGGCCGAAATCACCTTCTGAGTGAGCTGATCCAGCTCGGCGCGGGCCTCTGCGAGCGCGGTTTCCAGCTCGAGCCGCGCCTCGGCCAGCGTCCGGCCGCGAATTCGTGCGTTGAGGAAATTGCCGGCTTCGGTGATGGCCGAGGAGGGAACCCCCGGCGGCAGCGTCAGCACCCGATTTTCAACCTGGCCGTCCTCGCCGACCAGGATCACCAGCGCCTTCTCGGGTTCCAACCGGACGAATTCGATGTGCTTCAGCCGCGCATTGGATTTCGGCGTCAACACCACCGCGGCGGCGCGCGTCAGGCCGGACAGCCGGGTCAAGGCCTGATCCAGTGCCGCCTCCACCGATTGGGCGTGGCCGACACTGGCGAGCTGGCTCTGGATCGACTCCCGTTCGGCCTCGTTGAGGTCGCCGACCTGCATCAGGGCGTCGACGAAGAAGCGCAGGCCGAGTTCCGTCGGCAGCCGGCCCGCAGACGTATGCGGGGCATAGATCAGGCCAAGCTGTTCCAGATCGGCCATGACGTTGCGGACCGAGGCCGGTGACAGCGGCATCGCGATCAGGCGCGAGATATTGCGCGAGCCGACCGGCTCGCCGGTCGCGAGGTAGCTTTCGACAATTTGACGAAAGATGTCGCGGGAACGCTCGTTGAGCTGGGCGAGGCCTGCGTGCGGCGCGATCAGATGGATCGGATCGTGATGGGACACAGACGATAACTCCTCTCAGATGCTCATAATTTGTCCCTCCCGGACAGTTCTGACAAGCGTGGCTTTTGCGGACATGAAATCGAGGGGTGAACAAGGCCTGATCTTCCCCCTTGCCGCCCACCCTCACCCCACCTACAAGCACCGCGAATAGCCCTTTTCCGAGAGTTTTGGAGGATTTCCCATGCGGCCAAGCCGCCGTGCGCCCGACGAATTGCGTCCCGTGACGCTTGAGCGCGGCGTGGTCAAATATGCAGAAGGCTCCTGCCTCGTGAAGTTCGGCGACACCCATGTGCTGGTCACCGCCACGCTGGAAGACCGCCTGCCGCCCTGGCTGAAGGGCCAGGGCCGCGGCTGGGTCACTGCCGAATACGGCATGCTGCCGCGCGCGACCTCCGAACGCACCCGCCGCGAAGCGGCCGCAGGCAAGCAGAGCGGCCGCACCGTCGAGATTCAGCGCCTGATCGGGCGTTCGTTGCGCACCATCGTCGATCTCGAAGCGCTCGGTGAGCGCCAGATCACGGTCGATTGCGACGTGCTCCAGGCCGACGGCGGCACGCGTACCGCCTCAATCACCGGCGCCTGGGTCGCGCTCGCCGACTGCATCAACTGGATGAAGACGCGCAACATGATCAAGGCCAACGTGATGCGCGACAACGTCGCCGCGATCTCCTGTGGCATCTATCAGGGCAAGCCGGTGCTGGATCTCGACTATGCCGAGGATTCGGAGGCCGAGACCGACGCCAATTTCGTCATGACCGGCGATGGCCGCATCATCGAGGTGCAGGGCACCGCGGAACGCGAGCCGTTCACGCAGGACGAGTTCCTGGCGCTGATCGCCTTGGCGCAAAAAGGCATCGCGCGTCTCGTGGACTTGCAGAAACTCGCTGTCGCGTAGTCAATAGGCCCATGCACCGCCGAATCACCGAAAAGCTCGTCATCGCGACCCACAATCCCGGTAAGCTCGCCGAGATGAAGGAGCTGCTCGCGCCTCACGGCATCGAGGTGGTGTCGGCCGGCGAGCTCGGTCTGTCCGAGCCCGAAGAGGCCGGCAACGATTTCCGCAGCAATGCCGCGATCAAGGCGATCGCAGCGGCGCAGGCGACGAAGTTGCCGGCTTTCGCCGACGATTCCGGCATCGTGGTCGATGCGCTCGACGGCGCGCCCGGCATTTTCTCCGCACGCTGGGCTGGTCCGAGCAAAGACTTCGCTGCCGCGATGGCGCAGATCGAGCGTCTGCTGCAGGAGCGCGGCGCCACCACGCCGGACAAGCGCAAGGCCCATTTCGTCTCCGCGCTCTGCGTCGCCTGGCCCGACGATCATCTCGAAGAGGTCGAGGCGCGTGTCGACGGCACGCTGGTGTGGCCGCCGCGCGGCACCGCCGGCTTCGGCTACGATCCGATGTTTTTGCCTGATGGTTACGACCGCACCTTCGGCGAGATGACCAGCATCGAGAAGCACGGCCTGCCGCCGCTCGGCCTCGGCCTATCGCACCGCGCCCGCGCTTTCGTGAAACTGGCGGAGATCTGCCTTGAGCCGCGCTAAGGAAGCCTTTGGCGTCTACGTGCATTGGCCGTTCTGCCTGTCGAAGTGCCCTTATTGCGACTTCAACAGCCATGTCCGCCACGCCGCGATCGACGAGGCGCGATTTGCCTCCGCCTTCGCGCGTGAAATTGAAACGACCGCACAGCGCTCGCCCGGCCGCGAGGTCACCTCGATCTTCCTCGGCGGCGGCACGCCGTCGCTGATGCAGCCGGCAACCGTTGGCGCCGTGCTCGACGCGATCGGCAAGCACTGGACTGTTGCCAACGACGTCGAAGTGACGCTGGAGGCGAACCCGACCAGTGTCGAAGCCACGCGCTTTGCCGGCTATCGCGCCGCCGGCGTCAACCGCGTCTCGCTTGGGGTGCAGGCACTCGACGACGTCTCGCTGAAGGCGCTGGGCCGCATGCACAGCGCGCGCGAGGCGCTCGATGCAGTTGCGATCGCGCGCCGCTCGTTCGACCGCTACTCGTTCGACCTGATCTACGCCCGCCCTGACCAGACGCCGGCGATGTGGGCCGATGAATTGCGCCTTGCGATCGATGAAGCAGCCGAGCACCTGTCGCTCTATCAACTGACGATCGAAGAAGGCACGCCGTTCTTCGGCCTGCACCAGGCCGGTAAGCTGAAAACGCCCGACGAAGTAGTCGCACGCGCGCTCTATGACGTGACGCAGGAGACCTGCGACAAGCTCGGCCTGCCCGCTTACGAGATTTCCAACCACGCGCGGCGCGGCGCCGAGTGCCGGCACAATCTGGTCTACTGGCGCGGCGAGGAATATGCCGGCATCGGTCCCGGCGCGCATGGCCGCCTCGACATCGACGGTATCAGACACGCCACCGCCACCGAGAAGCGTCCCGAAGCCTGGCTAATGCGCGTTGAGACCAATGGCGACGGCGTCGTCACCGACGATCTCCTCAACAGCGAAGAACGCGCCGACGAATTCCTGCTGATGGGATTGCGCCTCGCCGAAGGTATCGACCCCGAGCGCTACAGAGCCCTCTCCGGCCGCCCGCTCGACCCCAAGCGCATCGCGCTGTTGCGCGAGGAAGGCGCGATCACCGTCGACACGACGGGACGGTTGCGCGTGACGAGCAGCGGATTTCCGGTGCTGGACGCGGTGGTCGCAGATCTCGCCGCGTAGCGAGATCTCGTAGGGTGGGCAAAGCGAAGCGTGCCCACCAATTCCATGCGAATTTGTTGAGAGATGGTGGGCACAGCGCGCAAGCGCGCGCCTTTGCCCACCCTACGGCAGCTCATTTACGCCCCAAAACTCTTCGGCGAACCCGCGACCGCGACACCGCCGCCCGTCGTCACCTTCATCACCGCGAGCCCGCGTTCATTGGTGCCGTCGGCCCGGAAGCGGAACAGGCCGTCGATGCCGGCGAAACCGGAGGGGTTGGTGAGCACGTCGGACGAGAAGCGCGTAGTGCCCTGGGTGCGCGCGAGCGCGGCGACGAGCGCGACCGCGTCGTAGGCGAGCGTTGCGGTGCGGATCGGCTCGGCCCCGTATTTGGTGCGGTAACGGCCGGCGAATGCGCGAAAACCGGCAGGATCCGGCGCGGCGTAGAGGCCGCCCTGCAGCGCCGGGCTGGCATAGACACGCGGGCTGTCCCACAGGCCGGTGCCGAGCAGCTGGATGTTGCGCAAATTCGCGCCTGCCGCGGTCATCGCATCCGCCACCGTGACGACGGCATCGCCGTCATCGGCAATGAACAGCGCATCCGCGCTGCCGAGCTGCTGCGCGACGGTGCGCGCCGGCGTGGCGCGATCGGCGCCGTATTTCTCGAACGCGACGATGCGTCCGCCGCGCCTGGGCACCGCGGCCTTCACCGCGGCTTCGACGACATTGCCATAGGCATTGTCGGGCACGAGCACGGCGACCGAGCGTTTCCCGATGCTGGCGGAATATTCGATGATGCGATTGACGTCGGACTCCGGCAGGAAGCTGAGCAGATAGACGCCGCGGCCGGCGATGCTCGAATCCGTGGAGAATGCCATCACCGAGATGCCGCGCGTGCGCGCGACCTGCGCCACGGCCGGGACCGACTGTGCAAACAGCGGCCCCAAAATGATCTCGGCGCCTTCCTCGACTGCCTGCTGCGCGCCGGCTTGCGCGCCCTGCGGGCTGCCATTGTCGTCCTTGATCAGGAGCTGGATGTTCGGGTTCTGGAACTCGGCCAGCGCCATCTCGGCAGCGTTGCGCATGGATTTCGCGGCAAGCCCGGCATTGCCCGCGGCCGAGAGCGGCAGGATCACGGCAACCTTCACGCCGCCGGTGCCGGCGGTCGTCGCCTGCTGCGGTGGCCCGGCCGGCTGGGCCGGCGGCGGCGAGGAGCTCGAGAACGGGTTGGAAAACTGGCTGAGGCTCTGCTGCACGCCGGCGCAGGCCGACAGCAAGGGCGTGCCGAGCAGCAGGCCAAGCGCACTCCGCCGGGTCGCCCCCAAGAAACGGGGCCCCTGAACGGGAGACTTCAAATCACGCGGGCCGACCATGGCAGGTTCTCTTCTGACCAGCCGCAGCCGGCCAGTCACAACATTCTTGTCCGCGACACAAGCCGCGGATTCAGGCATATTGTCGGCAAATAGTTAACCAAAACAAAAGGATAATGACCGCTTAACGCGACTGCCCTCGTTTCCTGGCTGGCTGTTCGCCGTCCGTCATCCAGCATCAAGGCGGGGTTTCCGCCGCGAATATGGCGCTGACGCTTCATTCCCCTGGGGAATGTGATGCCGGATGGATCACATTCCAATCCTTCCTCGTCCAAGTCTCAGTATCAAGTCTCAGTATCAAGTCTCAATATCTTGGCTCGGCACGATCTTTTTCGAAGGACCGGTTCCCAGCCCTCGGGATCATGCCTAAGTTCGATTGATTATGCGCGCAAAGCCGGCCCCGATAAATACGCCTGAAGGCACCGACGCCGCCCCGCGCGGTTTCTCCATCGACGCCCACCGGCTCGCTGTGCCGAAGCCGGCCGCCGGCCTCTATCTGGTCGCGACCCCGATCGGCAATCTCGGCGACATCACCTTGCGCGCGCTGCAGATTCTGGCCGGGGTCGACGTCATCGCCTGCGAGGACACCCGCATCACGCGGCGCCTGACCGAGCGTTACGACATCTCGGCGCAGCTCAAGCAATATCACGAGCACAATGCGGAGGCCGCCCGCCCAAAGATCCTGGAGGCGCTTGCCGCTGGCGGCTCGGTCGCGCTGGTCTCGGATGCCGGCACGCCGCTGATCTCTGATCCCGGTTACAAGCTGGTGCGCGAGGTCTGCGCCGCCGGCCATGCGGTCTATGCCCTGCCGGGCCCGTCCTCGGTGCTGGCGGCGCTGTCGGTTGCAGCCCTGCCGACCGACCGCTTCTTCTTCGAGGGATTTTTGCCGTCGAAATCCGCCGCGCGGCGGTCGCGCCTCACTGAACTTGCCCGCATCGACGCGACGCTGGTGATGTTCGAATCCGGCAACCGGGTGCAGGATACGCTTGCCGATCTCGCCGAGATCATGGGCACGCGTGAAGCCGCAATCTGCCGCGAGCTGACAAAACTGCACGAGGAGATTTCACGCGCGAAGCTCGATGAGCTAGCGCGCGAGGCAGACACGCTGGAGACACGCGGCGAATTCGTGCTGGTGATCGCTCCGCCTGCCGCGGATGCCGACGTGCTGACAGCGGACGCGCTGGACGATCTCTTGCGCGAGCAGCTCGCTACCCACAGCGTCAAGGACGCCGTGGCGCATGCGGTGGCGCTCTCGGGGCGGCCGCGCCGCGAGGTCTATGCCCGCGCGCTCGAGCTCGCAAAAGATCTGCGGGGCGGCGATGGCGAAGACTGACGGCGGGGAACCAAAAGAGGCCTCGCCCGAGCGCGTCGCCGCGTTCCGCACCGGCATCTCGGCCGAGAGCCGCGCCGCAGCCTTCCTGATGGCGAAGGGCTATCGCATCCTCGCCAAGCGCTATCGCACCCCGCATGGCGAGATCGACCTCGTGGCACGCCGTCGCAACCTGATCGCCTTCGTCGAGGTCAAGGCGCGCGCCAGCCTCGATGAGGCCGCCTATGCGGTGACGCCGCGCCAGCAGCGGCGCATCATCGACGCCGCGCAGGGCTGGCTTGTCACGCATCCCGAGCATGCGGAATTCGAATTGCGATTCGACGCCATGCTGATTGCGCCGCGATCACTTCCACGCCATGTGTTGGCGGCATTCGACGCCTCGACCTGAAAGGCAGACCATGAAATTGAACGTCGCCGTCCAGATGGACCCCATCGCCCGCATCAACATCAAGGGCGATTCCACCTTTGCGCTGCTCCTGGAGGCGCAGAAGCGCGGCCACGGCCTGTCCTATTACACGCCCGACAAGCTCTCGATGGTCGGCGATGAGATCGTCGCGCCCGTCCAGTTCCTGACGGTGCGCGACGAGCCCGGCGATCATTTCACCCTCGGCGAGCCCAGGCGCGAGGCGCTGAACGGCTTTGACGTCGTGCTGCTACGCCAGGATCCGCCGTTCGATCTCGCCTACATCACCTCGACGCACCTGCTCGAGCGCATCCATCCGAAGACGCTGGTCGTCAACGATCCGGCCTCGGTGCGCAACGCGCCCGAAAAGCTGTTCGTGATGAATTTTCCGCAGCTGATGCCGCCGACCCTGATCTCGCGCGACCTCGACGAGATCAACGCGTTCCGCGACAAGGTCGGTGCGGTCGTGATGAAGCCGCTGCACGGCCATGGCGGCGCCGCGGTATTCCGCGTGATGCCGCAGGACATGAATTTCGGCTCGCTGTTCGACATGTTCTCGGTCACCTTCAAAGAAGCCTGGGTGATCCAGCAGTTCATCCCCGAGGTGAAGCTCGGCGACAAGCGCATCATCCTGGTCAATGGCGAGTTCGCGGGCGCGGTGAACCGCGTGCCGGCCGCCGATGACCTCCGCTCCAACATGGTGCGTGGCGGCGCGGCGAAGGAGACCGAGCTGACCCCGCGCGAGCGCGAGATCTGCGCCACCGTCGGCCCGGCGCTGCGCGAGCGCGGACTGCTGTTCGTCGGCATCGACGTCATCAACGGCAATCTCACCGAGATCAACGTGACCTCGCCGACCGGCATCCGCGCCATCGCGCGGCTCGGCGGCCCGGATGTAGCAGCCAAGATCTGGGACGCGATCGAGCAGAAGCGGGCGAAGTAGGCGAACGGTCTACGGACACCAACGGAAATATTGCGCTACGAACGACGACCCTCACCCTGAGGAGCCGCGCTTGCGCGGCGTCTCGAAGGGCGAGGCCACCAGCCGGGCCTTCATCGAGACGCTTGCTGCGCAAGTTCCTCAGGATGAGGAGCAGCGACTATCGCTCGTAGACTATCGTACCGATCACTAACCACCTATTCACCATGACGCCCCGCGCCTCGTGCGAACGCATGAGCGCACTTGCGTGAATTTACGGGGCCGTTGGCCGGGCGGCTAACGCGGCATTCACCATCTGCCCAAAACCCGTGCCGTCACGGACCATCACACTCGGCCTCGCAACACCCCTTATACTTTTACTCCCTACTCATCGATGCCGGGGAACCCGCCAGGTGCGGTTCGAGTGCCCCGCGTAAGAGTAGAAGCGTATGAACACCGCACGCATTGTCGTTCTCGTCATCGCAATCGGCGCCGGCGGCGTCGCTGCGTATCTGGCGAGCGGCTACGACAACAAGCCCGCGCCCGCGCTCCCGGTGGCCGAGAAGCTGCCGACGATCGAGGTGCTCGTCGCCAAATCCGACATTCAGCTCGGCCAGGCCGTGAAGGCCGAGGACCTGCAATGGCAGACCTGGCCGCAAGCCACCGCCAGCAGCGCCTTCATCCGCCGCGACAGCAGGCCCGACGCACAGACCCAGATCGCCGGCTCGATCGCACGCGTGCCCTTGATGCAGGGCGAGCCGATCCGCGAGCAGAAGCTGGTGAAGGCCGACGGCTCCGGCTTCATGGCCGCGATCCTGCCGTCCGGCATGCGGGCCGTGTCCACCGAGATCTCCGCCGAGACCGCGGCCGGCGGCTTCATCCTGCCGAACGACCGCGTCGACATCGTCCTGACCCGACGCCTGAAGAATCCCGACGGCGCCAACAATAACGGCTCGACCGGCGGCAATGACCTGGTCGTGTCAGAGGTCATCCTGACCAACATCCGCGTGCTCGCGATCGACCAGGCGCCGAAGGAAAAGGACGGCCAGAACGCCGTGGTCGGCAAGACGGTCACGCTCGAGCTCAAGCCCGACCAGGTCGCGACGCTGTCGGCCTCGCGCCAGGGCGGCACGCTGACACTTGCACTGCGCAGCATCGCCGATGCCAGCGCCTCCGACGGCACGCCCGAGGACCAGGCATTCAAGCAGCGCTCGAGCGGCGTGAACGTGATCCGCTACGGCGTGCAGACGCGACAACTGACGTCACAGAAGTGATGGGGACATGATGAACTACGGGGATAATCGGACGGGCCTGCGCATTCGGGGGAAGCGCGCCGGCTCGTTCTGGGCAGGGGCAATGCTGATGCTGGGGCTGGTCGCAGCCCCCGATCTCGTCCGCGCTGCGGATGCGCCGGTCGGAGACCAGGCGCCGATGCAGGCGCCTGATCTCGGCGTGTCGCCGGTCGCAACCATCGCGCCGGCACGGACGCGTTCGCTGTCGCTCGGCATCGGCAAGTCGGTCGTCATCGACCTGCCGCGCGAGGTCAAGGACGTGCTGGTGGCCGATCCCAAGATCGCCAATGCCGTGATCCGCTCGGCGCAGCGCGCCTATATCATCGGCGGCCAGGTCGGCCAGACCAACGTGGTGTTCTTCAGCGCCGACGGCCAGCAGGTCGCGTCCTACGACATCGCGGTCAAGCGCGACCTCAACGGCATGCGCACGGCGCTGCGCTCATCGCTGCCGGGCGTGCAGATCGAGGGCGTCGGCGACAGCGTGATGCTGACCGGCTCGGTGTCGAGCCCGGTCGAGGCCCAGCAGGCCGGCGACGTCGCCGCAAAACTCGTTGGCGGCGCCGACAAGGTCGTCAACAACATCGTCGTGCGCGGCCGCGACCAGGTGATGCTGAAGGTCGTGGTCGGCGAAGTCCGCCGCGACATCGTCAAGCAATTGGGCGTCGATCTCAGCGCCAGCCTGAATGCCGGCACCGCAGTGGTGAATTTCAACAATTCGAACCCGTTCTCGGTTTCGGGCGGCCCGCTGGTCTCCAGCAACGGGCTCGGCGTCGCCGGCCTCGCCAAGGGCGTCGCCACCGTCAGCGCCACCATGCGCGCGATGGAAAGCGCGGGCGTGATGCGGACGCTGGCCGAGCCGAGCCTGACCGCGATCTCCGGTGAATCCGCGACCTTCATCGCGGGCGGCGAATTCCCGATCCCCGCAGGCTATTCCTGCGATCCGACCACGCATGTCTGTACCACCCAGATTTCCTACAAGAAGTTCGGCATCTCCCTGAACTTCACGCCGGTCGTGCTCAGCGAGGGCCGGATCAGCCTGCGCGTGATGACCGAGGTCTCGGAGCTGTCGAACCAGCAGGCGATCACCGTGACGCAGGCGGTGTCGTCGACCGCGAGCAACTCCATCACCATTCCCTCGATCCAGACCCGCCGCGCCGAGACCACGCTCGAGATTCCCTCGGGCGGCTCGATGGCGATGGCCGGCCTGATCCAGCAGCAGACCAAGCAGGCCATCAACGGCCTGCCCGGCGTCGACCAGGTGCCGATCCTCGGCGCGCTGTTCCGCAGCCAGGACTTCGTCAACAACGAGACCGAGCTGATGGTGATCGTGACCCCCTATGTGGTGCGCGCGGTCGCCCAGAAGGAATTGTCGCGGCCCGATGACGGCTTCGCGCCGTCCTCGGATGCGCAGTCGGCGCTGCTCGGCCGCATGAACCGCCTCTACGGCATCGCGCGCCGCGTCGATCCGATGGACGGCAACCAGGGCGATTTCGGCTTCATCATCGACTGACACCAACGGTTTGGGGACCGGGGCAGACACGGGCAAGACACGGGCAAGAGGGGACCAGGCGATGACGAAGACAACCGATCGACGTCGCAATTTGCGCATCGCGCTCGCGCTGACGGGGCTCTCCGTCATGCTGGGAGCCTGCAACACCACCGGCGACGTCGTCACCACCCAGACGGTGCCGACCGACTACCGCATGCGCCATCCGATCGCGGTGCAGGAAGGCAAGCGCTCGATCGTGATCTTCGTCGGCAAGGCGCGCGGGGGACTTTCGGCCGCGCAGCACGCCGACGTGATGGGTATTGCCCAGGACTGGGTGCGCGAAGGCACCGGCTCCGTTGTCGTCGACGTGCCCATCGACACCACGAATTCGCGCGCGGCTGCTGCGACCTATCACGAAATCCGCGCCGTGCTCGGCAGCGGCGGCGTGCCGTCGCGCGCCATCGTCCAGCATCCCTATCGTCCCGAAGATCCCGCTTTGCTGCCGACCATCCGGCTGAGCTACTCCAAGATCGCAGCGGTGGCCGGCCCGTGCGGGTTGTGGCCCGAGGACATGGGACCGTCGATCCTCGACCCCGGCTACAACGAGAACCGGCCCTACTTCAATCTCGGCTGCGCCACCCAGCGCAATCTTGCCGCGATGATCGACAACCCCGCGGACCTCGAGCAGCCGCGCGCGGAGACGCCGGCCTATACCGCACGGCGCGACATCGCCTTCGACCGTTACCGCAAGGGCACTACCACCGCGACCACTTATCCCGAGGCTGAAAAGGCCAAACTCAGCGATACAGGCAAATGACGGGCATCCACGACGAAGAGGCGGACGATCCGCAGCACCCCGAGGAACACATTGCACCGGTGCCCCGGATCTCGGTGCAGGCCTTCTGCGAGACCGAGCAGACGCTCGCCGCGATGACCGCGGCCGGGCAGGACCGCCGTCTCGCCAAGGCACATCTCACCGCCAAGAGCGGCGGCCTCGCCGCGGCGATCGAAGTCTATGACACGATGCCGACGCCGAACGTGATCGTGATCGAATCCGACGGCACGCGCGACATCCTCGAGGGCCTCGACGACCTCGCCGGCGTCTGCGACCCCGGCACCCGCGTAGTCGTGATCGGCAATCCCAACGACACCGCGCCCTACCGCGAGCTGGTGCGTCGCGGCGTCAACGACTACGTGGTCGGGCCGGTCGAAACCCTCGACGTCGTGCGCTCGATCTGCAGCCTGTTCTCGGCGTCTGAGGCCATCATCACCGGCCGCGTGATCGCGGTGGTCGGCGCCAAGGGCGGCGTCGGCGCCTCCACCGTCGCGCACAACGTGGCCTGGACCATCGCGCGCGACCTCGCGCTCGATTCCGTCGTGATCGATCTCGACCTCGCCTTCGGCACCGCTGGCCTCGACTACAACCAGGATCCGGCGCAAGGCATCGCGAACGCGGTGCTGTCGCAGGACCGGCCGGACACGGCGCTGATGGAGCGCCTGCTTTCCAAATGCACCGACCGCCTCAGCCTGCTCGCTGCACCGGCGACCCTTGATCGCGTCTATGATTTCGGCGCGGAAGCGTTCGATGCGATCTTCGATACGCTGCGCATGACCACGCCCTGCATCGTGCTCGACGTGCCGCATCAATGGTCGGCCTGGACCAAGCGCGCGCTGGTCAATGCCGACGACATCGTCATCGTGGCCGAGCCGGATCTCGCGAACTTGCGCAACACCAAGAACATGCTGACCGTGCTCAAGACGGCGCGGCCGAACGACCGGCCGCCGCTCTACTGCATCAACCAGGTCGGCATGCACAAGCGCGCCGAGATCGACGTCAAATCGTTCGCCAAGACGATGGAGAGCCAGCCGCTCGCGGTGATCCCGTTCGATTCAAAGCTGTTCTCGACCGCCGCCAATAACGGCCAGATGATCGCGGAGGTCTCCAAGAGCCACCGCACCACCGAGCTGTTCCAGAACATGGCCAACCGCCTCGCCGGGCGCGGCGAGGTGAAGAAGCCGAAGCGCTCGCTGCTCGGGCCGCTTTTGAAGAAGCTGAAGGGCAAAACGGGACGCGGATCCGCGCCGCATCGCAAGGCGTCGTAAGCACGAGCGCGTTGTCGAGCGAGCAAGACTGTCAGCGGCGGCGGATTACTTCTCCGCCCGCTGCTGCTGCTTCTTCGACAGCAACTGACGCAGCGCCGTGACCTTCGCCGCCGCCTGATCCGGCGGCAGATCGGCCTTCACGATGGTCTCGGCCTCGGCCTGCTTGCCTTCCAGCCCCAGCACCAGCGCGAGATTGCCCCGCACGCGGGAATCGGCCGGGTTGCGCTGATAGGCGCGGCGCATGGTTTCCTCGGCCCGCGGCAGATTGTTCTGGAGCATGTAGGACAGGCCGAGATTGGACAAAACCTGCGGCTCGTCCGGCACGATCTTCAGCGCCGACGCATAATATTGCTGCGCTTCCTCGTTGCGACCGAGTTGATCGAGCGCGGCGCCCTGCGCCGAGAGGATGTGCCAATCGGGATCCTCAGGCGTATGCGCGCGGCTGAGCACGTCAAAAGCCTGCTGGAAATTGCCATTGTCGGCGAGCGCGCGGCCATAGCCGGCGAGCAGCGCCTTGTTGCTGGGATGGGCGAGCACGGCCTGCTCCATCACCGCGACCGCCTGGGCACGCTGGCCGGTCTCGCGCAGCGCCTTGCCGTAGGCGAGGGCGATATTGGGATCACTGGGCCTGGCGCGATAGCGCTCGCGCAAGCCGTCCATGTCAGGCTTGGCGTCCGCCGTGGCGGCAGGTTCCGACCTGCCACCGACGCCGAGCGCGCCGGTCACGTCCTCCAGGCTCGTGGTCTGGCAACCACCGAGGACCAGCACCAAGAGCGCGGGAAGCAGCAATCTCGCCGGGGGAGAGACGAGGGACAAACGCTTGGACATACTCTGATCACCGCCGGCGGACTGATCAGAGATGCTTTGCCGATTAACGCTAAATTCCCGTTAAGGAAACGCGCGCATCCGGCCTAATCGGTGAACTCAGCACCGAATTCGCAGCCGATGCGCCAGCGCAGGCGGCACTGACGGGAATAGTCGGGCGCAAAGATGATGGTGAATTGCGGCGGCACTTCGAGAAATTCCGCCACGACTTTCACGCCGCCATCCGAGATATCGGTGATCGTGCAGTCCCGTGGCAGCGAGCCCGCGCCCAAATGAATCTTGGCAAGCCGGGTACACACCCGTCGTTCGCTTCTGCGGCGATTTGCAAGCATTTGAATTGTTCACCCGTTAGACCACGGCCCATCCCGTAGCCTTAGGAGTAGCGGACATTCGTTGGAATGTGCTGAGCGTAGCCGCTCGCATTCGAGGCGTAGTCGAAGCTTAGTGTCTTCGTCCCGTTTACCGGTCGTTAGGGATCGCGACGCCCCCCGCCTTCGTTCTTGTATTGTTCTTGTCAGAGCCATCGAGCTCTGCTACCCTCGATTGTGCGAGGGGGCAGCATGGTCCAGCGGGTTTCGACAGTCGCCTTTGAAGGGATCGAGGCCCGCGCGGTCGACGTGCAGGTGCAGGTCGCGCCGGGCCTGCCGGCTTTCGCCATCGTCGGCCTTCCCGACAAGGCCGTGTCGGAGGCGCGCGAGCGGGTCCGCTCGGCACTGATCGCCTCGGGCCTGGCGCTGCCGGCGCGACGGATCATCGTCAATCTCGCACCGGCCGACCTGCCCAAGGAAGGCAGCCATTACGACCTGCCGATCGCCCTCGGGCTGATGGCGGCGATCGGCGCGATCCCGCCGGATGCGCTGACCGGCTTTACCGTGCTCGGCGAGCTCGGTCTCGACGGCTCGATCGCACCAGTGGCCGGCGTTTTGCCCGCCGCGATCGGCGCCAATGTGCGCGAGGAAGGCCTGATCTGTCCGGCGGCCTGCGGCTCGGAAGCGGCCTGGGCGAGCCCGGATATCCAGATCGTCGCCGCACATTCGCTGATTCAGATCGCCAACCATTTCAAGGGCACACAGGTGCTGTCGCGGCCCGTGCCGAAGGTGCACGAAGCAGCAAGCTCGCCGCTCGATTTGCGCGACATCAAGGGCCAGGAGAGCGCCAAGCGCGCGCTGGAGATCGCAGCCGCTGGCGGCCATCACCTCTTGATGATCGGCGCGCCCGGTGCCGGCAAATCGATGCTGGCGGCGCGCCTGCCCTCGATCCTACCGCCGCTGTCGCCGGGCGAATTGCTCGAGGTCTCGATGATCGCCTCCGTTGCCGGCGAGATCGAGGGTGGCGCGCTGACATCGCAGCGGCCGTTCCGCTCACCACATCATTCCGCCAGCATGGCCGCGCTCACCGGCGGCGGCGCGCGGGCAAAACCCGGCGAGATCTCGCTGGCGCATCAGGGCGTGCTGTTCCTCGACGAGCTGCCCGAGTTCGATCCGCGCGTGCTGGATTCGCTGCGCCAGCCGCTGGAGAACGGTGAGGTCTCGGTCTCCCGCGCCAACCACCGCGTGACTTATCCCGCGCGCTTCATGCTGATCGCGGCGATGAATCCCTGCCGTTGCGGCAATGCGTTCGAGCCCGGCTATGCCTGCAAGCGCGGACGCATCGACCGCTGCACCGGCGACTACCAGGCGCGCATCTCCGGTCCGCTGATGGACCGGATCGATCTGCGCATCGAGGTCCCGGCCGTGACCGCGGCCGATCTGATCCTGCCGCCGCCGGCGGAAGGCTCAGCCGAAGTCGCCGCACGCGTGGCGGCCGCACGCGACATCCAGCTCGCGCGCTACGCGGAGGCCGGCCTGTCGAACGTCCGCACCAATGCCGAGGCGCCGGCCTCGGTTCTCGAAGACATCGCCAAGCCCGACGCGCAGGGGCAAAAGCTGCTGCGCGATGCGGCCGAAACCATGCGGCTGTCGGCGCGCGGCTATCACCGCGTGCTGCGGGTGGCGCGCACGCTCGCCGACCTCGACGGCGCCGACAAGATCGGCCGGCTGCATCTGGCCGAAGCGCTGTCCTACCGCGCACTCGCGGAGGATGTACGCCAGCTAGCCTGATCATCCCGCGCATCAACCCGGCGGTAACGAGTTTCCTTTACGCTCTGCAAACCATAAGGCCCACAAGTTCCCGGGCGGTCCTGGCGAGTAGCGTGTCATGTTGCGTTTCAAGATCCTGGCCTCAGTGGTTCCCCTGTTGGCGGCTGCGGTGTTCGCCCGCAGCGAGATCGGATCGGTCTCGCATCCCTGCATCGCCCTCGGCGACACCTCGGTCGAGCTGACATCCCTGTTCTGGACGGCCGGCGTCCATGTCGCCTTCACCGACGATCCGTCGCGGGCCACGGTGCGGGTCCAGATCACCGACGATGCGGATGCCGCGGATTTCGCAGTCGTGGACGACGGCCTCGGCTCCGAGACCGAGTCCTGCCAGGCCAATCCGGCGACACGCCTCATCACGATTGCCGCGCAGCCGGTCGATGGCGGCCCGGCGATCTATCTTTCCACCGATGGCCCGGCCGATTTCCGCATCTATGTGCGCTCGAAGACGTTCTCGCAGCGTGAGGCCGCGGCGCTGATCGTCGGCGCTCATGGCGGCCATCGCCCGCTCCCGCTCCAGGCCGCCTCGCTCTGAAGTTTGAGCATGATCCTTCCGGAAATCCGCTACACACTTTGCGCTAACGCGGCCCTTCGGGTCCGGATCATGCTCTGAGGCGTTAACACCTCGTCAACCCTGTTTGGAGGCGGCTGCAAAGCCTCAAGCTGTTCGCAAGGTCGGCGAGACATCGTCGCAAACGGCGGTGGCGCGGTTTCGGTTAAGAATCAGGGTCGGTGGCGATGGGTCGGACGTTCCGGATCAAGGTGCGCATGCGCCGCTTCAGGCGACAGCACCCCAAAATTGCCTTCGCGATCCGCTCCTTCATGATCTTTTCGGCGACGTTCGGCGGCGCCTATGGTTTCGTCACCGGCAGCCGCGCGCCAAACTCCGGCTACGATCCCAACACCTTTGCGATCGGCGCGAGCTTCCTGTTTGCGCTGGCCTGCCTTGGCCTCGCGACGCTCAGCATGCGGCTGCGTTTCGTCGCCAAGCGGATGCGCAAGCTCGCCGCCCACAACGAGGCGCTGATCGATCGCAATTGGGAGCTGAAGGAAGCCGAAGAGCGCGCCCGCAGCCTGTTCGAATCGCAGGGCGACCTGATCGTGCTGCGCGACCATCAGGGCCGCATCACCTTTGCCAACGACGCCTATTGCGCGCTGGCCGGGCAGACGCGCAGCGCGCTGGTCGGCACGCGGTTCGATTTCGACGTGCTGGAGCAGGGCGACAGCGCGCGCGAGAGCAACGGCACGCGCATCCATGACCAGAGAATTTCCACCCCGCTCGGCGCGCGCTGGATCGCCTGGCGCGAAGGGTTCGTGCGGCTCGACGCCGGTCAGCCCGCCGAATTGCAGAGTGTCGGCCGCGACGTCACCGACCGCACCGAGACCGAACGCGCGCTGTCCGATGCCCGTGACCAGGCCGACGCCGCCAACCGCGCCAAATCGCGCTTCCTGGCGATGGCCTCGCACGAGATCCGCACCCCCCTGAACGGCATCATCGGCATGGGCGGACTCTTGCTCGACACCGCACTGACGCCGGAACAGACGACTTACGCCAGGGCCGTGAAAACCTCTGGCGAAGCGCTGATGGCGCTGATCGAGGAGCTGCTCGACTATTCCAAGATCGAAGCCGGCAAGCTCGATCTCGACCAGCGTCCCTTTGCGCTCTCGACCTTGATTGAGGAGGTCACCGAGCTGCTGGCACCGCGCGCGCAGGCGAAAAACCTCGAGATCGCTTCCTATGTCGACGAGCGGCTCCCGTTGGAAGTCGTTGGCGATGCCGCACGGCTGCGCCAGGTGCTGCTCAACCTCGCCGGCAACGCCATCAAATTCACAGCTCACGGCGGCGTTGCGCTGATCGTCGAACCCGGCATCTGGCCGAACGAAATCAGTTTTCTGGTCCGCGATACCGGTATTGGCATCGCGCCGGACGCACAGCAGCGCATCTTCCGCGAGTTCGAGCAGGCCGACGACCGCGTCGCCCGCACCTATGGCGGCACCGGGCTTGGCCTCGCCATCAGCGAGCGCATCGTCAAGCGCATGGGCGGCCGCATCACGCTGGAGAGTGCACCCGCTCAGGGCTCGACCTTCGAGGTCGCGATTCCGCTTGCGCCATCGCAAGGCGATGCCGGACAAACCGCGTTTCCGAGTCCCGATCTCGCCGGCAAATCGATCCTGCTGGTGGCCGACGGTATCGAAGCGTCCCTGATCGCGCGGCGGCTGGAACGCTGGGGCGGCCAGACCTGCCTGGTCGCGGATGCGGCTGTGGCCGAGGCACTGCTGCCGGAACGCTCATGGCATGCGGTGCTAATCGACCGGGCGCTCGGTACGGCTGTTGCCGATCGCCTGAGCGAAGTCGCACGCGCTCACGCCACGCAGCGGCTCGTGCTGCTGACCCCGAGCTCGCGTCATGAAAAAATTTCGCCGGCCTTCACCGGCTTCCTGGTCAAGCCACTGCGCGCAGCCTCGCTCGCCGCCCGCCTCGCGTTAACTCCGGAAGTCGCCTCGCCCGATCTCGCGCCTGAACCCGTCGAGCCGACCGCGATCACAACGCCCGCAAAAGGTCTCTCGATCCTCGTCGCCGAAGACAACGAGATCAACGCGCTCTTGATGCGGTCGCTTCTCACAAAACTCGGTCACCGCGTCGTCATCGCGGTCCATGGCGATGCCGCGCTGGAATCCTGGCTCGCTGCCAGTTCTGCCGGCACGCCCTATGATCTGGTCTTGATGGACATTCAGATGCCGCAGCTCGATGGCATCGAAGCGACCAAGCGTATCCGCGCCCACGAGGCCGCCATGGGCGGCCATCACACGCCGATCCTCGCGCTCACCGCGAACACGCTTGTGGAAGATCGCTACGCCTGTTTCGAGGCAGGCATGAACGGATTTTTGATCAAGCCGCTCGATCGCGAGAAGCTGGACGAGGCGCTGGCCGGTTTGGCGGCGGCGCGGCAGCTTACGGTGTAGCGACAATCGACGCTGCCGTAGGGTGGGCAAAGCGAAGCGTGCCCACCAATCGCGTTCGGCAATGCGGATGAATGGTGGGCACGGCGCGCGAAGAGCGCGCCTTTGCCCACCCTACGAGACCACTGATTACAGCCGCCTGAGCGCCACGTTCTCCACCACGTGATCCGCGCCCTTCTTCAGGATCAGCGTCGCGCGCGGGCGGGTCGGCAAAATGTTGTCCTCGAGATTGGCGAGGTTGGTGCGCTCCCAGATCGCGGTGGCGGTGGCGGTGGCCTCCTCGTCGGACAGCAGCGCATAGCGGTTGAAGTAGGATTTTGGATTGGTGAACGCGGTGTCGCGCAACGCCAGGAAGCGCTTGATGTACCAGCGCCGCAGTGCCGCCTCGTCGGCGTCGATATAGACCGAGAAGTCGAAGAAGTCGGAGACCACGGGCACCGCCTTGCCGTCGCGCGGCAGCTTGCCGGTCTGCAGCACGTTGACGCCCTCGACAATCAGGATGTCAGGCTGGTCGATCTCGGCCCACTGGTTCGGCACGATGTCGTAAGTCAGATGCGAATAAACGGGGGCGCGTACGTGACGGCGTCCGGACTTGATGTCGGACAGGAAACTCAGCAGCAGCGGCAGATCGTAGCTCTCGGGAAAACCCTTCTTCTGCATGATGCCCTGCCGGTCGAGCACGGCATTGGGATAGAGAAAACCATCAGTGGTGATCAGCTCGACCTTCGGACGCGGCGACCAGCGCGCCAGCAATGCCTGGAGCACGCGAGCCGTGGTGGACTTCCCGACCGCGACCGAGCCGGCGACGCCGATGATATAGGGCACCTTGCGGTCGCGGATGTTGAGGAACTGGCGCTCGGCGTAATACAGGCGCTGCATCGCATCGACATAGATCGAGAGCAGGCGCGACAACGGAAGATAAATGTCCTCGACCTCCTGCAAGTCCAGGCGATCGTGCAGCGAGCGCAGACGGTCGAACTCGCCCGGCTCTAGCGTCATCGGCGTATCGTCGCGCAGATGCGCCCATTCCTGGCGCGTATAAATGCGGTACGGATTATACTGCTGCTCAGGTGCGCGGATATCCATGACGCCGCCTTCTCCGTTGCGAATCTCTAAGGCTTGAGCATGATCTTTTCGGAAAACCGCTTCACCCTTTTCCGGACCATGCTCTTACTTACGCGAAGCCTTTTCTTCCAACCCTGACATCGAGGTCCGCTTGTCCAGCGCAGCCTCGACCTCTTCCAGCTTTATGCCGCGCGCCCTAAGCAGCACAAGGAAATGATAGAGCAGGTCGGCGCCTTCGGCGATCAGATGCGCGCGATCGTTTTCGACTGCTGCGATTACGGTTTCGACTGCTTCCTCACCGAACTTCTTGGCGCAATGTTCGGCGCCCCTGTCGAGCAGCTTGCGGGTATAGGAGCCTTCGCCACCGGAAGCCGCGCGGGCATCGATGGTTGCGGCCAGATCGTGGATCGTGAAACGCGGCATACTGAATACTCGAAACGCGCGCCTGGCCGGTTGGGCCAGTCCCCGCCGGTTGATGTAGCACTTTTATGAACGGGAGTCGTCAGGCATCCAGGCGCATGGGTAGTCCGCGCCGGGCCATGTGCTCCTTGGCTTCACGGATGGTGAATTCCCCGAAGTGGAAGATCGAGGCGGCCAGCACGGCGGTGGCCCGCCCGTCGCGGATACCGTCAACGAGATGGTCGAGATTGCCGACGCCGCCCGAGGCGATCACGGGAACGGGAACGCTGTCGGCGATCGCCCGGGTCAGCGGGATGTCAAAGCCCTGCCGCGTGCCGTCGCGATCCATCGAGGTGAGCAGAATTTCACCAGCGCCGAGCGAGACCACTTCCTGGGCATATTCGATGGCGTCGATACCGGTCGAGTTGCGGCCGCCATGCGTAAAAATCTCCCAACGGTCGCCGCCCGGACGCTTGACCCGCTTGGCGTCGATCGCGACCACGACGCACTGCTCGCCGAATTTTTCGGCGGCTTCCTTGACGAACTCGCGCCGTGACACCGCGGCGCTGTTGATCGAGACCTTGTCGGCGCCGGCGCGCAACAATGTCTTGATGTCGTTGACCTCACGCACGCCGCCACCGACGGTCACCGGCATGAAGCAGGCCTCCGCGGTGCGCCGGACCACATCCAGCATGATGCCGCGGTTCTCATGGGTCGCGGTGATGTCGAGGAACGTGAGCTCATCGGCGCCGGCGGCGTCATAGGCGATCGCGGCTTCGACGGGATCGCCGGCATCGCGTAGGTCGACAAAATTGACGCCCTTGACGACGCGGCCGTCCTTGACGTCGAGGCAGGGGATCACGCGCACCTTGAACATGTGTCAGCTCCTGGGTGCGTTGCGGATTAAAGTGAGGGCGGCGGCGGGATCGAGCCGGCCGTCATAGAGCGCCCGGCCGGCGATGGCGCCGGCGAGCTTTTCGGCGCGCGGCGTCAGCATCGCCTTGACGTCCTCGATCGAGGCAAGACCGCCGGAGGCGATCACGGGAATCGAGATGGCGTCGGCGAGCGCAATGGTCGCATCGAGGTTGAGGCCCTTGAGCAGGCCGTCGCGCGCGATGTCGGTGAAGATGATGGCGGCAACGCCGGCATCCTCGAAACGCTGCGCGATCTCAAGCACCGTCACCTGCGAGGTCTCGGCCCAGCCCTCGACCGCAACCTTGCCGTCGCGGGCATCGAGCCCGACCGCGACGCGGCCGGGGAATTTTTTCGCGGCCACCTTCACCAGCTCAGGATCGCGCACCGCAGCGGTGCCGATGATGACGCGGGTGATGCCTTTGTCGAGCCAGGCTTCGACGGTGGCGAGATCGCGAATGCCGCCGCCGAGCTGCACCGGGATCTTGATTGTCTTCAGCATCGCTTCGACCGCCTGCGCATTCACCGGCTTGCCGGCGAAAGCACCGTCGAGATCGACGACGTGAAGATACTCAAAGCCCTGCGTGACAAAGCTCTGCGCCTGGGCCGCAGGATCGAGATTGAACACGGTCGCGCGCGCCATGTCGCCTTGCTCGAGACGCACGCATTGGCCGTTCTTGAGGTCGATGGCGGGAAAGAGAATCACGGCTTCCATCGCAAAAAATTCGAGATCAGGGCCAGGCCAAAGCGCTGGCTCTTCTCGGGGTGAAATTGCGTGCCGATGGCGGTGTCCTTCGCGACGATCGCGGTGACAGGCCCGCCGTAATCGGCGCGCGCGAGCACGTCCGCCTCGTTGGCGGCGTTGAGGTGGTAGGAGTGCACGAAATAAGCGTGCTGGCCCTTGGGCCCGAGCGGCAGCTTGTTCAGCACCGGATGCTCCTGCAGCACGTCGAGCGTATTCCAGCCCATGTGCGGGATCTTCAGGCTCTCGTCGCGCGGCGTGATCTTCTCGACGTCGCCGCCGATCCAGTTCAGGCCTTGCGTGATGACATGCTCCTTGCCGCGGGTGGCGAACAGCTGCATGCCGACGCAAATGCCGAACATCGGCCGCGCCTTGACGCGCACGGCTTCGGTGATCGCCTCGACCATGCCGTTGACGGCGTCTAAGCCGCGCCGGCAATCGGCAAAGGCGCCGACGCCCGGCAGCACCAGACGGTCGGCGCCATAGGCCTGGTCCGGATCGCTGGTCACGAACACCTTCTGCGGATTCTCCATGCTGCGCGCGGCGCGCTCAAAAGCCTTGGCGGCGGAATGCAGATTCCCGGAACCGTAATCGATGATGGCGACGCTCATCTTGACCCTCCCGGTTCTGGAAACGATCCAATGATCCCGCCGGCCGGAATCGGCGGCGGATTGGAGAATTGCTGACCCGGCAAATTGCGGGTCGGCGGCGGTCCGCCGCGATCGACGGCCCATTGATCGTTGACGATGCCGCGCTGTGTCCTGCTCCAGCGCTCGAAGAAGCGGCGCTCGGCGGTGTCCTCGTCGTCGGCAACGACAACATCGAGCTGCCGCCACTTGCCGCGCGACAACGTCCAGCGGCGCAGGCTCGAGGCCTCGAAGCCCATCAGCAACGCGATGATGATGTTGGCAAAGAAGATCGAGCTGCGGCCGACCCCGAGGCTATGCAGCCCGGCATCGAACGCGGCGAGGAAAACGATCCAGCCGAGCAGGGCCAGCCAAAGCCTGTTCCAAAGCAGCCAGAGCGGGCCGAACACCATCGCCCAGAAATGGAAGCCGTCGCGCACGAACACGAATCTGTCGGTCGCGCGCAGATCGGCCCCGCCTGGGGTGGGAGCATGAACTGTGTAGACAGGCATTTTCGATGCCCCGTTCTCGAGAATTCATTGATGCCGCCGGTAGCGCTCAGCCACCGAGACGGAGATGTCAGCCGCCGAGCGAGCCCTTGGTGGACGGGATTTCGCCCGCCGCCTTGGGATCGATCGCAACCGCGATGCGCAGCGCCCGCGCCAGGCCCTTGAAGCAGGACTCGGCGATATGGTGGCTGTTATCGCCATATAGGGTCTCGACGTGGAGAGTCACGCCGGCGTTGATGGCGAAGGCCTGGAACCACTCGCGCACCAGCTCGGTATCGAACTCACCGATCTTGTCGCGGGGAAAGTCGGCCTTGAACACCAGGAACGGGCGGCCCGAGATGTCGATGACCACGCGCGACAGCGTCTCGTCCATGGGCATGTGCACGCCGGCATAGCGGGTGATGCCCGCCATGTTGCCGAGCGCCTGCTTGACCGCCTGGCCGAGCGCGATGCCGGTGTCTTCGGTGGTATGGTGATGATCAATGTGCAAATCGCCCACCGCCTTGACCGTGAGGTCGATGCGGGAATGGCGGGCGAGGAGATCGAGCATATGGTCGAAAAAGCCGATGCCGGTCGCGATATTGGCCACGCCGGTGCCATCGAGGTTCACGGTGACCTCGATGTCGGTTTCCTTGGTCTTGCGCTTGATCGTCGCGGTGCGCATGGAAAATCGGTTTCCATTCTAGTTTTGAGCCGAAAACGCCAGTCTATTAACAGCCAAATGACGCCTTCGCTACTGCGGGAACGGCCGGCCGGGCCTCTACTTCTGCCTATGGTGAGCGAATTTGAGGCCGGAACGGCCCGTTGTGCGCCGGTTGTCCCTTTGCCCCTGACCGCCTAAATCAGCCCGGACAATGAGGGTCATGATGCAGGATTCCCAGAACAGCTCGCCGGTCTGGCACGGCACCACGATTTTGACGGTCCGCAAGGGCGGCAAGGTGGTGATTGGCGGCGACGGCCAGGTCTCGATCGGCCAGACCGTGATCAAGTCCAACGCCAAAAAGGTCCGGAAACTCGGCAAGGGCGACGTGATCGGCGGCTTTGCCGGCGCCACGGCCGACGCTTTCACCCTGTTTGAGCGGCTGGAGAGTAAGCTCGAGCAATATCCGGGGCAATTGACCCGGGCGGCGGTCGAGCTCGCCAAGGATTGGCGCACCGATCGCTATTTGCGGCGGCTGGAGGCCATGATGATCGTGGCCGACAAGGACGTCTCCCTGGTGTTGACGGGCACCGGCGACGTGCTCGAGCCCGAGGCCGGCGTGATGGCGATCGGCTCCGGCGGCAATTACGCGCTGGCCGCAGCCCGCGCCCTGATCGACACCGATAAGGACGCCGAGACAATCGTCCGCCGATCGCTCGACATCGCCGCCGACATCTGCGTCTACACCAACCGCAACGTCACCATCGAAGCCCTGACGGCCGGCTAAGGCGCGTGGCTGAACAGCGGAGCTCAGGACTGGCCGTAACCTCTCCCGCTTGCGGGAGAGGGAGCACACCGCCGCTTGGGCATTGCGCTCGCGCCCGCCAAGGGCACAAAGCAGCTTGTCGCGGCCCGTTTCTGACCCTAGCTAAGATCCCATGACAGACTTCTCCCCCCGCGAAATCGTTTCCGAACTCGACCGTTTCATCGTCGGCCAGTCCGACGCCAAGCGCGCCGTCTCGATCGCGCTGCGCAACCGCTGGCGCCGGCAGCAACTCGAAGGTTCGTTGCGCGAGGAAGTGCTGCCGAAAAATATCCTGATGATCGGCCCGACCGGGGTCGGCAAGACGGAGATCGCGCGGCGACTGGCAAAACTCGCGAATGCGCCGTTCCTGAAGGTGGAAGCGACAAAATTCACCGAGGTCGGCTATGTCGGCCGCGATGTCGAGCAGATCGTGCGCGATCTCGTCGAGGTCGCGATTGCCCAGGTGCGCGAGAAGAAGCGCAAGGACGTGCAGGCGCGCGCCCAGCTCGCCGCCGAGGAGCGCGTGCTCGACGCGCTGGTCGGCGCCAATTCCAGCGCCGCAACCCGCGAATCCTTCCGCAAGAAGCTGCGGGCCGGCGAGCTCAACGACAAGGAAATCGAGATCGAGACCCAGTCGTCCGGCAGCGGCATGCCGATGTTCGAGATCCCGGGCATGCCGGGCGCGCAGATGGGCGCGATCTCGATCGGCGACATCTTCGGCAAGCTTGGCGGCCGCAGCAAGACGCGGCGGCTGACGGTCGAAGGCTCGCATGAGATCCTCGTCAACGAAGAGTCCGACAAGCTGCTCGACACCGACCAGCTGACGCTGGAGGCGATCAGTGCGGTCGAGAACAACGGCATCGTGTTCCTCGACGAGATCGACAAGATCTGCGCCCGCGACGGCCGCGTCGGCGGCGACGTCTCCCGCGAGGGCGTGCAGCGCGATCTGCTGCCGCTGATCGAGGGCACCACGGTCTCGACCAAGCACGGCGCGGTCAAGACCGACCACATCCTGTTCATCGCTTCCGGCGCCTTCCACGTCGCAAAACCGTCCGACCTGTTGCCGGAATTGCAGGGCCGCCTGCCGATCCGCGTCGAGCTGCAGGCGCTGACCCGCGACGACATGCGCCGCATCCTGACCGAGCCCGAGGCCTCGCTGATCAAGCAATATATCGCCTTGATGCAGACCGAAGGCGTCACGCTCGACATCACCGACAGCGCCATCGATGCGCTCGCCGACGTCGCGGTCGCCGTCAATTCCACCGTCGAGAACATCGGCGCGCGCAGGCTCCAGACGGTCATGGAGCGGGTGCTGGACGAAATCTCCTTCACCGCCCCCGACCGCAACGGCGAGACCGTCCGGGTCGATGCCGATTTCGTGCAGAAGCACGTTGGCGACCTCGCCAAGAACGCCGATCTGAGCCGGTTCATTTTGTAATTCGGCTCTGCCGCGCTATGGAAGCGGCGTGCCCGCTAGCATCCTGCAAAACCCCTGGCGATTTCTGCTCGCGATCAACGCGGCGGTCATCGTTGGCGTGTTCGTTCACAAGATCCAGCTGCCGCCTTACGTCCCCTACGTCCACCTCCTCGTCGACTACCATTTCGGCTTCATCAAGCGCGCGCTGATCGGGGCGATCGTCGCGCTGTTCACGGCCAAGGTGCCGGTCTGGCTGGTGTTCGCGCTCGGCGGGGCGACGTGGCTGGTGACATCAGGGCTGTACGCAAAACTGTTTCAGAAGACGTTCGGCTTCACGGCGAAGACGCTGCCGCTGTTCGTCTTCATCGCGGGCTCGCCGTTCTTCCTCAAAAACTTCATGCACACGCTCGGCCATTTCGACATCTATGGCAGTGCGCTCGCGCTCATCCTGTTGCTGATGCCGGCGGGCTCATTGCTGTTCGTGGCGACGGCGGCGTTGTTCTCGATCATTCTTGTCCTGATCCACCACATTCACCTGCTGATGTATGTGCCGACGATCATCACCATCGTCGTCATCAGGCACTATCTCGCTTACGGTCTCAGTCGCGGTAATCTCGTCTTCGGGCTCACCGCTTTCGTCCTGGTCTCCGCCCTGTTCTTCGCGGCGCAATTTTTTGGGACGATGCCGATCCCTGAAGCGGATTTCGTCGCGTATCTGAAGACCCGGATGGTCGATCCCTCGCGCACCGATCTCTTGCAGTTCAGCTACATCTGGTATCAGCCGCTGGCGAAGGAGATTTCCGACACGTGGGGACGCCTGCCGCACAACAGCCTCGGCATTCCCGTGTTCGCGCTGCTGATCTGGCTGCACGCGCCGCTGTGGCGCTGTTTTGCGAACCTGATCGGCTCCCTCGCGAACGAGACGCACCGACGCCTCGTGATCGCGGCATTGATCGGCGTCAGCCTCGCTTATCTCGTGATGTTCGCGATGGTGTTTGACTATTCGCGCTGGATCTCGAACTGGGCGGTCTGCATGTTCCTGATCCTGCATGCGGTGAAGATGCTGCCGGCCGCACGGGAGACGGCGCTGATTCCAGAAGAGGATCAGAAAACAAACATTTTCGGCTTGATCCTTACGCTGATTCCGCGCGTCGGAATCGTCCGGCCGTTCTGAGACGATTCAGTCCAACTACGAAGACGGTGAGCTCCCTCTCCCGCTTGCGGGAGAGGGCTGGGGAGAGGGCTTTCTCCGCGATCGAGAACCCCCAAGAGGATAGAGCCCTCACCCGCCGCGCTTCGCGCGACGACCTCTCCCGCGAGCGGGAGAGGTGTAGAGCCGCTAAAACCGCGCCCGCCTGATCCGCACATAAAGCGCGCCCTCGCCGCCATGGCTGATAGCGGCCTCCTCAAAGCCCACAACGAAGGCACGGAATTCCGGCAGGCTCAGCCATTCCGGCACCTGCCGACGCAGCACGCCGCTTTCGCCGCCGCTCCTGCCCTTGCCGGTGATGACCAGCACGAAGGTCAGGCCATCGTGATGGGCGCGGTGGAGGAAGCCGGTCAAGGCGCGGTGCGCGCGCATCTGGGTCATGCCGTGCAGATCAAGCCGCGCCTCGATCTCGCTGCGGCCGCGCGACAGTTTTGTGCGCTCGCGCTTGCCGAGCGGGGCGAGCGGCGGTATCGCCGGCTTTGACGGACGCGGGGCCGGCGCTTGAGCCAGCGGCCGCGGCGGCAGCGCAGGCTTGGCGACCGGCACTGCGGACGATGGCTCGGTGCGCGGCGCGGCGTGTACCTTGGTTGCGCGCTGCTTCCGCAGCGGCTTGACTTGTTTTGCGACGAGCTCCCACAGCTCGCGATCTTCCTCGGTCAGCGCACGCCGGCGCGGTGAGGGACGCGGATCCAGCACGGGCGGACGGGACGATCGCTTCATTGCTGGTGGGAACGAGTTTTCATGTGCCTGCGCGGTTCGCGGACAGGTTCGATCATAGGACGCGGCGCCGGCAGCGGCACCGGGCCGGCAATTGCGACGGTCTCGCCCCTCGCCGCGTCCTTGGGATCGGTCTGCGGAAACAGCTTTGCGATCTTCTCCGACGGCCGCGGATCCGGCACTGGCAGCCGCGCCGCGCGCACGCCGGGATCGAGGCTCTTCGGCACCAGCATCACGAAATGCATGGGGTGACGCAGCCGGCCCGAGACGCGGCCGGCGTCAGCGCCCGCGCCAAAATAGAGATCGGCACGCGCGGGGCCGATAATGGCCGAGCCGGTGTCCTGCGCGATCATCAGGCGATGGAACGACGTCTTGGCGCGTTCGGATTCGATCGGCAGCTCGCCCTCGATGAAGAACGGCGTGCCGTAGACGTGGAGCGATTTGTCGACCGCGATCGAGCGGCCGGCGGTCAGCGGAATGCCTTGCGCACCGACCGCCTCGTCCTTGTCGGACAGATTGACCTCGCGGAAGAAGATGTAGGAGCGGTTCTGGCGCCGCAGCTCGTTGGCGCCGTCAGGATTCTGCGCCATCCATTCCCTGATCTTCTGCATCGACATCTCTTCCTTCGGAATGATGCCGCGCTCGATCAGCACGCGTCCCACCGCCGTGTAGGGATAGCCGTTATAGGAATCGTAGTTGAGCCGGAGGGTCGAGCCGTCGTCGAACCTGATCCGCGCCGAACCCTGGATCTGGGCGAACAACAGATCGGTCGGGTCCTTCAGCCAGGCGATCTCGAGCCCGCGGCCGGCAATCTTGCCGTCCTCGATCTCGCCGCGGTCGTAATAGGGCACCAGCTTGCGGCGGCCGATCTTGCGGTAGACCGGTCCCTTGTTGGGAAGGCTGACCGAGGCCTGATTGAAGCCGCGCACGAACAGGTTCGAGGGCCGGCGATAGACCGGGACGTTGTAGACATCGGTCTGTGTGCGCGACCCCTCCAGCACCGGCTCGTAATAGCCGGTGACGAAGCCGTCGGGCTCGCCGAGGCGCGAGATGCGCAGCGGCGAAAAATTGTCCTCGAAGAAAGTCTTGGCCTTCGCGTCGTCGGTCGGCTCGAGTGATTTGGCGGCCCGGCAGGGCTCGCTCAGCGAGCCGCCCAGAGCTTTGGATTCGGGAGCGCCGGTCTGTGCATTGATCGAGCGGCAGCTGGCGCGAAAGGTCTTGTACGCCGCGAGATGATCATCGTCGCTCCAGCCCTTCACGTCAGCCCAGGCCAGCGGCAGATATTGCGCGCCGGGAATTTCGAATGGGAGAGGGAGCTGCGGATAGGGCAAGGCCCGCGGAGGAATCGCGGCCATTTCGGGAAGGTGATGGTAATGGCTGCGGTAGTGGCGCCGCGCAGCCTCGGCGCCGAGCGAAAACGAAGCCAGCACGACGACACCTGCGCAAAGCGCCGTCGCGCTGTTCTTCAGGAAACTCTTAATTCGCGCTTCCGGTGCCAACCAGCTTCCAGTTCGGATCGCGAGAGGTGGTGTCGCGGGCGAAAGTCCAGATGTCGGTGATATCGGCGACCTTGTCGGCGCTGCCGTCGACGATGTTGCCGGCCTTGTCGCGGGTGGCCGAGATCATCTGGGAGACGAAGCGGATCGTGAGCTGGGCCGTGCGATCGCGCAGCTCGGCACCGACGAGCTCGGCCTTGTCGATCGAGACGAAGCGCGTCTCGGTCTTCTGCTCGTTCTTCTCGCGGTCCTTGATCGCGGCGTCGAAGCTTTCATAGACCTCGGACGACAAGAGGTCGCGCAGCGCGCGGCGATCGCCATTGGCGAAGGCCAGCACGATCATCTCATAGGCGCCGCGGGCGCCCGAGATGAAGTGGCGCGGATCGAAGGTGGAATCCCTGTCGACGATGGCATCGAGGCCCTGGGCGAGCGCAGTGCCCGGCTCGGTCAGCCCCTTCCAGCGGTCGGAGGGCGGGGCCGGCTCAGCCGTCGGCGCGAGCGGCGCCTGGTCGATCACCTTGCCCGGCATGGTCACGACGTTTTTGTCCGGAGCACCCCCAAGCGCATTGCGAGCCGTGCGGTCAAACGGCGGCCGCTCATTGCCGGTCCGCTGCCCCAGCACGCTGCGCAGCCGCAGGAAAATAAAGACCGCCAGCGCAAGGAAGATGATGGTGTAGATGTCCACGTCGTATCGCTTTCTGGTCTTTACTCAGGTCTTCTTTTGGGTCGCTGCCGGGAAAATCAATCCGGCCAGTAGACCGTTCCATACCGGAACGGCAAGACTACATCACCATTTTAGGACCGGTTTTAGGCCCGCGCGTCGCGTCCGTCGGATGTAGGCACGAAATCATGCCTGGCCAATGGCGCCTTTTGGCACAGCACGAAGTGTAGCGCGTTTTATGCTTAAGGGGAAACCCGATCCTGGCCGGAAATCGCGTATCTTCAAGCGTTTAACGTGCGATTTCGTGTCCGGGGCGGGTGGAACGTCACAGTTGTGGGCGTGGCCCGGATCGACCCTCCGGAGCCGTTCGTCCTTGTGGAATGAGGCGGCCCTATGTTAGCCAACCGCCGCGAAATTCAGCCCAAATCGGGTAAGGAGACACTCTGATGACCAACGGTAACGGCACCCCTCCCGAGGCGGCCCAGGCTCCCCAGCTCAACGTGCTGGCGCAATATACCAAGGACCTCTCGTTCGAAAATCCGAACGCACCGACCTCGCTCCAGCCGCAGAGTCAGGCGCCCCAGATCAACATCCAGATCAATGTCAGCGCCAACAACCTCAGCGAATCCGAGTTTGAGGTGACGCTGTCGGTCGAGGGCAAGGCCGAGAACGCGGGCAAGGTGATGTTCTCGTTCGAGCTCGCCTATGCCGGCGTGTTCCGGATCGTCAACGTGCCGAAGGAGAACCTGCACCCGCTGGTCATGATCGAATGCCCGCGCCTGCTGTTCCCGTTCGCCCGCGAGATCATCGCGACCGCCGTGCGCGACGGCGGGTTCCCGCCGCTGATGCTGGATCCGGTCGATTTCGTCGGTCTCTATCGCCAAAACATGGAGCGGCAAATGGCCGCTGGTGGTCAGGCCGGCCAAGCTTAACTGTGAGGCCTAGCCAGGCGGATTGACGGCAGCTGGAGCGGGCAAGAACTCGTTCCAGATCGCCTTGTCGCCGAGCGTTGCGATGAATGCCCGATGGGCTTCGCGCTCGGCGTCTGACACCCGCGGCGCGAGCGGTACTATCCGCTGCCGCCGCGGCGCATCGCCAGCAGCATTGACGCGAATCTCCTGGGCGTCCGACGCCAGCAGCAGCTGCGACTGCCGCGCCCCGACCAGATCGACATAGACTTCTGCAAGCAGTTCGGAATCGAGCAGCGCACCGTGCTTGGTACGGTGTGAATTGTCGATCGAGTAGCGCGAGCAGAGATCGTCGAGCCGGTTCGAGACACCGGGATGCTTGCGCCGCGCTAGCAGCAGCGTATCGACCAGCCGCTCGCGCGGGATCGCGGCGCGCTTGATCCGGTCGAGCTCGGCGTTGATGAAGCTGATGTCGAACGACGCATTGTGGATCACCAGCGGCGCTTCGCCGATGAACGCCAGAAATTCATCGACGACCTCGTGGAACAGCGGCTTGGTCGAGAGAAATTCTGCCGACAGCCCATGCACCGCAAAGGCTTCCGCCGGCATGTCCCGTTCAGGATTGATATAGACGTGGTACGTCTGTCCCGTCGGCATACGGTTCAAGATCTCGACACAGCCGATTTCGACCAGGCGATCACCGCGGAGCGGATCGAGGCCGGTGGTTTCGGTATCGAGAACAATTTCACGCATGATTGAGGTGCCGTGTGGACGGCGAATCAGGCTCGCCGCTGCGGCATCTTAACGACCTCGGCCAGGATGTGCGTGATTTGCGCGCGCACCGGCTCAAGTCCGTGTGAGGTATCCACGACGAAATCGGCTCGCTTGCGCTTTTCGGCATCAGGCGTCTGCTTGGCGATGATGGCGTCGAGTTTTGCTTCGTCCATGGTTCCCCGCGCCAGCACACGTTGGCGCTGGATTTCCGGCGAGGTCGAGACCACGACCACGGCGTCGACCCGCTTCTCGCCGCCGGTTTCGAACAACAGGGGAATATCCAGGACCACAACCGGTGCCCCGGCGGCTTCGGCATCGGCAAAGAATTTTTGCCGGGAAGCCCCGAGCATGGGATGGACGATCTGCTCGAGCTGCTTGATCGCGGCGGGATCGTGCACCACGCGCGCAGACAGTTTGGGACGATCGACCTTGCCGTTAACAGTAGTGCCGGGGAAGGCGGCCTCGATCGCAGGCGCGGCCTCGCCCTCATAGAGCTGATGGACGGCGGCATCGGCGTCGTAGACCGGCACACCGGCCTCCGCGAACAATTTTGCGGTGGTGGATTTGCCCATTCCGATTGAGCCGGTCAGTCCAAGAATCCGCATCAGCGCCAAACCATCCTGTCATTTACACCGCAATGAGCCGCTCGCGCCGCAGGAACGCAAGCAGCGACAGCAGCGGCAGGCCGAGAATGCTGAAATGGTCGCCCTCGATGCGCTCGAACAGATGGATGCCGAGACCTTCGAGCTGATAGGCGCCGACGCTGGTGGTGACGGCATCGCCGGCGGCATCGAGATAGGCAGAGAGCTCGGCCTCGGACATTTGCCGCATGGTCATGCGGGCGACCGACACATCCTCGAAGACGATCTTGCCGTCATGCGCTACGGCGACGGCGGAATTCAGCTCGTGGCTACGCCCGGCGAGATCACGCAATTGCGCCAGCGCCTGTGTACGGCCGGCAGGCTTGTTGAAGAGACGATTCCCCAGCGCCAGCGTCTGGTCGGCGCCGATCACATGGCATCCAGGACGATTGGCTGAGACTGCCATGGCTTTCTCCCGCGCCAGCAGCAGGCCGATCTCGCGTGGGTTCGAAAGTTTTGATGCAGTCTGAATACCGCGCTCGTCGATGTCAGCGGTAACAGTCTCGAATTCGAGCCCGGCGTTCGCCAGCAACATTTTTCGGGCGCTGCTCTGCGAGGCGAGGATCAACGGAGATGTATGGTGCCAAAGACCCATCGCAAAAGACTATTCCGAGGGCCGGTTGCGCTGGCGATCACTATAGAGCTTCATGATCGCGGCTGCGGTTTCCTCGATCGAGCGACGCGTCACGTCCAGCAGCGGCCAGTCGTGCTTGGCGCTCAGCTTGCGCGCAAACGCGACCTCCTCGGTGACCGATTGCCTGTCGGTATAGGTGTCGCTGCCGGATTCGGCACCCATAGAGAGCAGGCGGTTCTGACGGATCTGGATCAAACGTTCCGGCGTCGCGTGCAGGCTGACAACCAATGGCCGGGTCAGCGTCTCCAATTGTGACGGCACCGGAATGCCCGGCACCAGCGGCACGTTGGCGGTACGGATGCCGCGATTGGCGAGATAGATCGACGTCGGTGTCTTCGAGGTGCGGGACACGCCGACCAGGACGACGTCGGCTTCCTCGAGCCCATCGACATGCTGGCCGTCGTCATGGATCATCGTGTAGTTCAGCGCGTCGATGCGCTTGAAATATTCCGCGTTGAGCACGTGCTGCGCGCCGACGCGACCCGTGGTCGCAGCGCCAAGATAAGCTTCGAACAATTGCATGACCGGACCGATGATCGAGAGACTCGGCACGTTGATAGTCTTGCACTTGTCCTCGAGCCTGGAGACCAGATCCTTCTCCAGCAGCGTGAACAGCACGATGCCGGGCGCTTCCTCGATCTCATCGAGCACGCGATCGAGCTGCTTCTGGCTGCGCACCAGCGGATAGACATGCTCGACCGGGGTGACGTTCGCGTATTGCGCAGCGACCGCGCGCGCGACCGTGATCAGGGTTTCGCCGGTCGAGTCGGAGACGAGGTGAAGATGGAAATAATTGTTCGAGGTCGGCACAAAAACTCTTTGTATGGGGGCGGTGTGCTTTGTGGATTTCTGTGGACCTTAACCCCTCGGAAAGGGTTGCGCGACACCAGGGGCGGGACAAGTGCCAATTTTCTTCACACCACTGCCCTTCGGAACAAGTCCGACGCCCTGCCGAGAGGAAAACGGGATTGCGCGGACAACCCCCTTGATAAGCTGCCGACAGAAACGTGCAAGTCTTTGAAGCCGGTTGGCTTATCGCGAGCCGCCAGGGCTATCCAGGACATGTTGATGGATGTGAACAAGCGCAGGTCAACCAGCGGATGGAATTGCATGAGTCCAATCCACGGTCACATAGACTCAAACCTTAAGAATCTAAGATTCTTTAGATTTAAGAGGAGCGCTACGGACGGATATGTGTGCAGGTGAGACCTTAACGAGTTCTTACTATCCCCAGCGCTCTCTGAGCTGGGCGAAGCCGGATGCAAAATATGTTTGAAGACGTCTATCTCTGGATCAAGGCGCTGCATGTGATCGCGGTCATCTCCTGGATGGCCGGAATGCTCTATCTGCCGCGGCTGTTCGTTTATCATTGCGAGGCCGAGATCGGCTCGAAACAGTCGGAAACCTTCAAGGTCATGGAACGTCGCCTGTTCAAGGCGATCATCAATCCCGCCATGATCGTGACCTGGCTCGCCGGGCTCTATCTCGCCTGGGCCGGCCATTGGTTCACCTTCGGCTGGCTGCACGTAAAACTGGCACTGGTCCTGGCGATGTCCGCGGTCCACGGCTTTTTTTCCCGCTGGCTGAAGGACTTCGCTGCCGACAGGCGCCCGCACAGCCAGAAATTCTTCCGGATTATCAATGAGGTGCCGACCGTCCTGATGATCATCATCGTCATCATGGTGATCGTGAAGCCGTTCTAGGCAGGAAACGTGAATGATCGCTCAGCGCTTCGGCTTGCGGAGTGGAAAGCGATTTTCTATATTAGCGATATCCCACCCAACGCAGGCGGATGTGGTTGTGTCCGAGCTTTTTAAAGGCCGGACACCGCATCAGGTTTGAAGCCTCCACCGGCGCTCACCTTGCCAGACCTGCGGACCTTACCTTCTCGCGTCCGCATTTCAGAGCCTCCTCGCACCCCCTCCCAAGGTTACCCCACAGGACCACCCCAATGCGGGAAATTAAACTCCAGGACCTCAAGTCGAAGACGCCGGCCGAGCTCGTCTCGTTCGCGGAAGAGAATGGGGTCGAGAATGCCAGCACCATGCGCAAGCAGGAGTTGCTGTTCGCCATCCTCAAGCAGCTTGCGCTGGCCGAGACCGACATCGTCGGCGAGGGCGTCGTTGAGGTGCTCTCCGACGGTTTCGGCTTCCTTCGCTCGCCCGATGCGAATTATCTACCGGGCCCTGATGACATCTACGTTTCGCCCTCGCAGATCCGCCGTTTCGGCCTGCGCACCGGCGACACCATCGAAGGCCACATTCGCAGCCCGAAAGAAGGCGAGCGCTATTTTGCGCTGCTGAAGGTCAACACGCTCAATTTCGAGGACCCGGAAAAGGCCAAGCACAAGGTCAATTTCGACAACCTCACGCCGCTGTTTCCGAATCAGCGTTTCCGCATGGAAATCGACGACCCGACGCGTAAAGACCTGTCTGCACGGGTGATCGATATCGTCGCGCCGATCGGCAAGGGCCAGCGCGCACTGATCGTCGCGCCGCCGCGCACGGGTAAAACCGTGCTGATGCAGAACATCGCGCACTCGATCACGCACAACCATCCCGAATGCTACCTGATCGTGCTGCTGATCGACGAGCGTCCGGAAGAAGTCACGGACATGCAGCGCTCGGTGAAGGGCGAGGTGGTGTCGTCGACCTTCGACGAGCCGGCCGTGCGTCACGTCCAGGTCGCCGAGATGGTGATCGAGAAAGCCAAGCGTCTCGTCGAACACGGCCGCGACGTCGTCATCCTGCTCGATTCGATCACGCGTCTGGGTCGCGCCTACAATACCGTGGTGCCGTCATCCGGTAAGGTGCTGACCGGCGGTGTCGACGCTAACGCGCTGCAGCGCCCGAAGCGCTTCTTCGGTGCCGCCCGCAACATCGAGGAGGGCGGCTCGCTGACCATCATCGCGACGGCGCTGGTCGATACCGGCAGCCGCATGGACGAAGTCATCTTCGAAGAGTTCAAGGGCACCGGTAACTCGGAGCTGATCCTCGACCGCAAGGTCTCGGACAAGCGGACCTTCCCGGCCATCGACATCTCCCGCTCCGGCACCCGCAAGGAGGAGCTCATCACCGACAATCAGGTGCTGAAGAAGATGTACGTGCTCCGCCGCATCCTGAACCCGATGGGCACCATGGACGCGATCGACTTCCTGCTCGACAAGCTGCGCTCGACCAAGAGCAATTCGGAGTTCTTCGACTCCATGAACACCTGAGCCAGGTGCAACAACAGACCAAAGGGCGCCTTCGGCGCCCTTTCTTGTTTTTTGCGGCTTTGCTGCAGTGAAATGTGCAGCACCAAGTGGACTTCGTGTCGGACTCGAATTTCCTTAGTCTATTGATATATCTAGGTAATACTTGACTTAGGTCGAGCCCGCCTAGCGAGCCGAGAGGATTTTTGCAGCAGAAATGCTGCGCTTTATGTTGCGCTGCAATATGATTTTGCTGCGGGTTGGAGCGCAGCAAAGCGGGTCACGTGCACCCAAGAACAGGTGTTTGCGTTTTCCCCGCCAGCCAGACAAATAGGCCATGCACCCGCGAGACCAGACCATCTTTGCGCTGTCGTCCGGCCGTCCGCCGAGCGCGATCGCATTGGTACGCGTCTCGGGCCCGCAAGCCGGCCTGGTGCTGACGACGCTCGCAGGCAAGCAGCCGACGCCGCGGCAGGCCAGCCGCCGGCTGCTTCGGGACGGCGCGGGCCAGCCGATCGACGATGCGGTCGTGCTCTGGTTTCCAGGGCCGGGGACTGCGACCGGCGAGGACGTTGCCGAATTCCACGTTCATGGCGGACGCGCCGTGCTGGCCGCGCTCCTCGCCGCTATTTCGCTAATTCCGAATGCGCGCGCCGCCGAGCCGGGCGAGTTCACTCGGCGCGCGTTCGAGAACGGCAAGCTCGACCTCACCGAAGCCGAGGGCCTCGACGATCTCATTCACGCCGATACCGACCGCCAGCGCCGCCAGGCGCTGCGCCAGTTGCAAGGCCTGCTCGGCAGTCGTGCGCGCGACTGGCGCGAGCGCATCATCGAGGCATCAGCGCTGATCGAGGCCGGCATCGATTTTTCCGACGAGGGCGATGTTCCCGCGGAATTGACGGCGCCGGCCGTGAAAGCGATCAAGGCGCTGCACGGCGAAATTGCAAAAGTCCTTGCGGCACAGGGACATTCTGAACGCCTGCGCGACGGCCTGGTGGTCGCGATCGCTGGCGAGCCGAATGTCGGCAAGTCGACGCTCATGAACCAGCTCGCCCGCCGTGAGGTCGCGATCGTCTCGCCGCACGCCGGCACGACGCGCGACGTGATCGAGGTGCAGCTGGATCTCGATGGTTATCCCGTCACCGTCATCGACACCGCCGGCATTCGCGAGACCAATGATCCCGTCGAGCAGGAGGGCGTACGCCGGGCGCGGGCGCGGGCCGAAGACGCCGACCTCGTGCTGTGGCTGGTGGAGGGAGAGCGAGCCGCCGATCCGGACACGATGCGGGCGCTCTGGACATCTGGCGAGGGTCATCGGTTCGGCGGCTCGGTCTGGATCGTGCGCAATAAAATCGACCTCGGCGGAGCCGCAGCGGACCGGCCGGCCGGCGAATTCGGGATCTCGGCGAGCCGGGGTGATGGCATTCTCGAGCTGGTCGATGCCCTCATCAAATTCACGGCTGACTTTTTCGGAACCACCGAGGGCGCATTGGTGACCCGGGCCCGGCAGCGAGATCTGTTGGGGCGGGCTTCAGACAGCTTGGGCCGGAGTCTGGGGCTTGTAGAAGAGGGCGAGGAGCTCGCCGCCGAGGAGTTGCGCGCCGCCGCCTATGCCTTGGGCCGGCTGCTCGGCCGAGTCGACGTCGAGGACGTCCTTGGGGCCATTTTTCAAAAATTCTGCATCGGAAAGTAGGGCTAGGTTCCCGATGTAGGATTAACCCTTGTTCCATTCCTTCTGTTTCACGTGAAACGCCCGGAACCTCAATCCCGTCATCGCTTCGCTCGCAATGACGGGGCGCGGAGCCCGCGTCTCAATCCCCTCATCCTCTAGCGCATTGAGCGGCCCATATTGTTTCACGTGAAACAGCTGCTGCTCCAACCCACTTCCTACTGTGCATGGGGTTGTTTTCGCGAAACCGCTCCGGCTTCCAGTTTACCCCGTTTCACGTGAAACACCCGCCCCACCGAGTTTCCACTTCCGGCTTTCCTGTCGCTGAGTTAGAAGTCGGCCCATGCGAACAGAGCGAGAGAGTTTCGACGTCATCGTGATTGGCGGCGGCCACGCCGGCTGTGAAGCCGCGACTGCTTCCGCCCGGATGGGTGCGACGACCGCTCTGGTGACACACCGTTTCTCGACCGTCGGCGCGATGTCCTGCAATCCCGCCATCGGCGGTCTGGGCAAGGGCCATCTGGTGCGCGAGGTCGATGCCCTCGATGGCCTTATGGGCCGGGTCGGCGATGCCGGCGGTATCCAGTTTCGCGTGCTTAATCGTCGGAAGGGTCCTGCGGTCCGTGGTCCACGGGCCCAGGCCGACCGGAAGCTCTATGCAGCTGCGATGCAGGCTGCGATCCGGGAGACCGCAGGTCTTTCCGTTATTGAAGCTGAGGCCGACGAGCTGATCGTGGTCGACGGCCGGGTCATCGGGCTGCGGCTGGCGGACGGCCGGGAGCTCCGGGCAGGGGCTGTTGTCGTCACCACCGGAACCTTTCTCCGCGGTCTGATCCATCTCGGCGAGAAGAATTGGCCCGCCGGCCGCGTCGGCGAGGCCCCGGCAATGGGCCTTTCGGCCTCCTTTGAGCGCGCCGGCTTCACCCTTGGACGGCTGAAGACCGGGACGCCGCCGCGTCTGGATGGCTCGACAATCGACTGGTCCGCCGTCGAAATGCAGCCCGGAGACGAGCCGCCGGAGCCGTTCTCGGTGATGACCGCGCGGATCACGACCCCGCAGATCCAGTGCGGCATCACCCGGACCACGGCTGCCACCCACGAGGTGATCCGGGCCAATGTCCATCGCTCTCCGATGTACTCCGGCCAGATCAAGAGCTCCGGACCGCGCTATTGCCCCTCGATCGAGGACAAGATCGTCCGCTTTGGCGACCGCGACGGCCATCAGATCTTCCTGGAGCCGGAGGGGCTCGACGATACGACCGTCTATCCCAACGGCATCTCGACCTCACTGCCTGAGGAGGTCCAGCTCGCGATCCTCGCCAGTATCCCCGGCCTGGAGCGGGTAAAGATGGTCCGTCCGGGCTATGCCATCGAATACGACCATATCGATCCCCGTGAACTCGATCCGACCCTGCGGACCAAGCGTCTGCGCGGTCTCTTCCTGGCCGGGCAGATCAATGGCACGACCGGATACGAGGAGGCCGCCGGCCAGGGCATCGTGGCCGGCCTCAATGCCGCGCTCTCCGCGAGCGGAGCCGCGCTCACGGTGTTCGACCGCGCCGACGGCTATCTCGGCGTCATGATCGATGACCTCGTGACCCGCGGGATCAGCGAGCCCTATCGGATGTTCACCTCCAGGGCCGAGTATCGGCTGACCTTGCGGGCCGACAACGCCGATCAGCGCCTGACCGAGAAAGGGATCGCACTGGGCTGTGTCGGCAGTGCCCGGGCCCAGCATCATCGCGCCAAGATAGACGCCCTGAACGCGGCGCGGACGCTGTCGAAATCGCTGACCATCACCCCGAACGAGGCGATCAAGCACGGGCTGTCCCTGAACCGGGATGGTCAGCGCCGCTCGGCCTTCGAGCTGATGGCCTATCCGGACATCGGCTGGAGCCAGGTCCGCGCGATCTGGCCGGAGCTGTCCGCCATTGATCCCGTCATCGCCACCCATCTTGAGATCGACGCCAAGTACGATGTCTATCTCGAGCGCCAGAGCGCCGACGTCGAAGCCTTCCGGCGCGACGAGGGGATGGTGCTGTCGGAGGTCGACTACCAGCAGGTCCCGGGTCTCTCCAACGAGGTCCGCGCCAAGCTGGAAAAGTCGCGGCCATTCACGGTCGGCCAGGCCGGCCGGATCGACGGCATGACGCCGGCGGCCCTCGGCATCCTCGCGGCCTATCTTCGTCGCGAGGCGCGCAAGACTTCCAAGGCAATTGCATAGGCGTTTCACGTGAAACAGCGCGGACCGGGCGGGGACAGGCCGCTATCCCGACGACCCGGAGCAGGTGAGGGAGCTGGTCGTCGGTCCGTGTCGGCGCCGGTCAAACCGAAGATCGACAAGGCCAGCGCCAACGATCAGGCACTCGACTCCGTCATCGCCGCCGACAAGAGCGCGGCGCTAAAGCTCGCGCCCGTTTCACATGAAACGGAGGCGCGGCTCGATCGCTATATCGCGCTGCTTCGGGAGTGGCAGGCCAAGACCAATCTGGTCGCGCCCTCGACCTTGCCAAACCTCTGGACCCGGCACATTGCCGACTCGCTTCAGCTCGTCGACCTCGCGCCATCAGCCAAGCGCTGGGCCGATCTCGGCAGCGGCGGCGGCTTTCCCGGCGTCGTGCTGGCTTGCGCCATGGCCGGGACACCGGGCGCCAGCGTCCACCTCGTCGAGCGAATCGCCAAGAAGGCCGCCTTTTTGCGCGAAGCGATCCGCCTCACCACATCTCCGGGAGTCGTACATCTCGCTGAAATCGGGGATAATGTGGATAGAATCACCGGCCCCGTCGATTGCGTCACCGCCCGCGCGCTGGCTCCGCTACATCAACTTATCGGCTTTGCGGAGCCGCTGATGCGCCAGGGTGCAAAAGCGTTATTTCTTAAGGGTCAAGATGTAGAGGCTGAATTGACCGAAGCCGCTAAATATTGGAATATTCGGCCGCAGCTCCACCAAAGCCTGACGGGTGACGGGTGGATCGTCGAGCTGACTTCAGTTGAACGCCGCGGGTGAGCGTTCAGGGGTTGGGTGGGGGAATTTCGATGACCATGATTGACGAGCCGCAGCAAGACCAGACCGACCAAGAAAAGGCTGAAGTCCCGCATGGTCACCCGCGCATCCTGGCGCTGGCGAATCAGAAGGGCGGCGTGGGAAAGACAACCACAGCGATCAATCTCGGCACGGCGCTCGCAGCGATTGGCGAGCGCGTTTTGATCGTCGATCTCGATCCGCAGGGCAACGCCTCGACTGGCCTCGGCATCGATCGCCGCAATCGCTCCTGCTCGACCTATGACGTGCTGATCGGCGAATCGAGCTTGCGCGAAGCGGTGGTCTCGACCGCGGTGCCGCGGCTGCACATCGCGCCCTCGACCATGGATCTCTCCGGCCTCGAGCTCGAGCTCGGCACCACGCCCGGCCGCGCCTTCAAGCTGCGCGATGCGATCTCCTCGCTCAACAACAACGTCTCGCCGGAGTCCGATTACACCTATGTGCTGATCGACTGCCCACCGTCGCTCAACCTTCTCACGGTCAACGCGATGGCTGCGTCGGATGCGATCCTGGTGCCGCTGCAGTGCGAGTTCTTCGCGCTCGAAGGTCTGTCGCAATTGCTGCAGACGGTGGAGCAGGTGCGCTCGACGCTCAACCCGAACCTGTCGATCCACGGCATCGTGCTGACCATGTTCGACTCGCGCAACAACCTCTCGAACCAGGTCGTGGCCGACGTCCGCCAATTCATGGGCGAGAAGGTCTACAAGACCATGATCCCGCGCAACGTGCGTATCTCGGAAGCGCCGTCCTACGGCAAGCCGGTGCTGGTCTACGATCTCAAATGCGTCGGCAGCGAAGCGTATCTGCGGCTCGCCACGGAAGTGATCCAGCGCGAGCGCGAGCTGCGTACGACACATTGAAGGTGCCGTAGGGTGGGTTAGCCGAAGGCGTAACCCACCACATTTTCCGCAGCGAACAAAAGCAATGGTGGGTTACGCTTCGCTAACCCACCCTACAATTCGAAACTTAGTTCTGGAGTGCTGCAGCGTGAATCCAAGGGAGCTGGCGATGGCCGACGAAGCGCGTTCGCGACTGGGCCGGGGTCTTGCGAGTCTGATTGGTGATGTCGGCGGCGAGGCTCAGCACGTCGATCGTCCGCGCGCGCAGCGCAAGGTGCCGATCGAATTCATCAAGGCCAATCCGCGCAACCCGCGCCGCGCCTTTTCGGACACCGAGCTCAAGGAGCTCTCGGAGTCCATCAAGCAGCACGGCGTGATCCAGCCGATCGTGGTGCGCCCCGTGAAGGGCGCGCAGGACCGCTTCGAGATCATTGCCGGTGAGCGGCGCTGGCGTGCCTCGCAAATGGCCGGCCTGCATGAAGTGCCGATCGTGCCGGTCGACATTAGCGACAGCGATGCGCTGGAATTCGCGATCGTCGAGAACGTGCAGCGCGAAGACCTCAACCCGATGGAAGAGGCGCAGGGCTATCACGCGCTTGCCAACGAGTTCAAACGCAGCCAGGACGACATCGCAAAAGTCGTCGGCAAGAGCCGCAGCCACGTCGCCAACATGATGCGGCTGACCAAGCTCCCGGCTGAGGTGCAGGCCTTCATCGCGACCGGTGAGCTGACCGCCGGTCACGCCCGGGCGCTGATCGGCGTGCCCGATCCGCTGGCGGTTGCCAAGCGCATCGTCGCGGAGGGCCTCAACGTCCGCCAGACTGAGGCGCTCGCGCATGAAGAGGGCGTGCCCGAGCGCAAGCCGCAAAAGGCGCGCGCCACCGGGGGCAAGGAAAAGGACCCCGACACGGTCGATCTCGAGAAGCGCGTCAGCGACGCGCTCGGCCTCAAGGTCACCGTCAATCACCGCGATCCCGGCGGCTCGGTCCAGATCAACTACCGCAACCTCGATCAGCTCGACGAGGTGATGAAGCGGCTGGCGAAGGGCGCGCTGTAGCCCTATTCCCGCGCTCTCTCTCCCTCACCCTGAGGAGCCGCGAAGCGGCGTCTCGAAGGGCGAGGGCCCCGGGCCTTCATCCTTCGAGACGCGCGCAAGAGCGCGCTCCTCAGGATGAGGAACTATCGCGGTCATTGGACGCGCAACTGTTTCCACATCGTCATTGCGAGCGTAGCGAAGCAATCCAGAATCTCTCCGCGGAGGGATCCTGGATTGCTTCGTCGCAAGGGCTCCTCGCAATGACGTGGAGAGAGTGGGGGCCTATCCCCGCCGCTTCGCATTCGCGGCGATCGCCATCAGCGTGCGCTGGGCGATGGCGGCGGCCAGCGTCGATTGCTTGCGGGTGTCGAGCGCGGCGGTCGCAAGCTGCTCGATGATCCCAGCGAGCCTTGCCACGCTGAAGTTGCGCAGTGCGGTTTCGACCGCGGGCTTTCGTGAAAAATGCAGCCGCGGAAATCCGCCGTCGAGCACGGTGGAGGCCGGCGTGCCGTCGGCGATCGCGAGCGCGGATTTGTGCAGCCACGCGGCCTGGCGCTGCGCGGCCGAGATGATCACGCCGGGATAGGTGCCGGCGATCATGGCCTTTGCGAATTCGGTCTCGACGATATCGGGCCGGCCGGCGAAGGCGCCGTCGACGATTGGATCAAGCTTCAGCTCGGACGCGTCGGCGACGACGGACATCACGTCATCCAGCGTGATCTCGCCCTTGCCGTGGGCGTAGAGCGTGAGCTTGCGCAACTCGTTGCGCGAGGCCTGGCGGTCGCCGCCGAGGAACGACATCAGCGCGCCGCGGGCATCTTGCGCGATGCGCAGATTCGCGGTGCGGAGCTCGTCCTCCATCAGCTTTGCGAGGTCGCGCTCGGTGTCGGGATAGCAGCCGATCGCCACCGCGGTCTTGGCCTTCTCGCAGGCCTTGCGCAGCGGCGATTCCGGGCGGAGCTCGCCGGCTTCGATCACGATGCGGCAATCCTTCACGCCCATCTCGGCCAGCGTGTCGACGCCGCTGGCAAAGCTGCGCGAGCCCGCGCGGATGCGAATGGCGCGGCGACCGCCGAACAGCGGCACGGTCATGGCTTCGTCGACCAGCCGCGACGGCTCGGCCGAAAGTTCGTCGCCGTCGAGCTTCACCAGTGAGAAGGGATCGTTGGGGTCGTCGACGGCGGACGCAATCAGCGCGTCGGCGCGCTCGCGCACAAGGCCGGCATCCGGGCCATAGAGCAGGATGATCGGACGGCCCGCGTCGGGGCGGGCGAGGAAGGCATCGATCTCTTTTCCGCGCAGTGCGACCATGTTGCCCAAGGTTCGTCATTTTCGGGGCGCGCAGAGCGCGAACTAAGGCGCGCAATCGCGCGCCTGGGAATCTCGATCTACAATCTCTGGATTCCGGGTTCTCGCTTCGCGAGCCCCGGAATGACGGGAAATGAACTACGTGCCTGCGGTGAAGAACGCGGCGAGCCGGGTGTTGATGTTCTCGGCGATCTCGTTGGCGGCACGATCCTCGGCGTCACGCACCGCGCGGTTGCGGCTGAAACGCTGGTAGGAGCCGGGCATGTCGTAGGAGACGCGCGAGAACGTCGTGCCGGTCATCACCGATTTGCCGGTCGCGACCTCGATCAGATTGTACTGGCAGTCGATGCCATAGTTCTCGCTGTTCGGCAGGCCGGTGTTGGGGTCGACGATCAGGGACGACTTGCTGGAGGTGAAGCGGATGACCAGGCGGTGGGTCGGCGGCATGCCTGTCGCTGAGCCGTAGAGCTTGAACGCCAACGCGTTGCGGACCTCGACGCCGACGCGGGCCTCGCGGGAGGCATTCGCCTTGTCGATCGGCGGAAGATCGACCCCCATCAGCTTCTCGCGCAAGCCGGGGGTGCCGTCGGTATGCTCGGCATACATCGGCTGGAAGCAGCCGGCCGTCAGCGCCGCCAATACGGCAACCGCCAGCAGGCGGGCTGCGATGCGGATCCTAGCCGACAACATTCACGATCCTCTTGGGGACGATAATCATCTTGCGGACGGGCTTGCCGTCCAGGGCCAGTTTTACCGCATCGAGGGCCAAAACGGCAGCCTCGATTTCCGGATTCTGGGCCGCTGTTGCAACTGTGACATCACCCCGCTTCTTGCCGTTGACCTGGACCACCAGGGTCACGCTGTCTTCAACCAGCAAATCGCGTTCGATTTGCGGCCAATTGGCCTCGGAAACCAGCCCGGGCTGGCCCAGAACCTGCCAGCACTCCTCGGCCAGATGCGGCATCATCGGGGAGAACAGCTGCACCAGGATCTGGCTGGCCTCCCGGATCGCCCAAGCCAAATCGGGAGCGGGTTGGCCGGGACGCTGCAGCACCTCCGAAAACGTGTTGGTGAATTCGCGGATATGGGCGAGGCAGACGTTGAAGTGCAGCCGCTCGACGCCGGTCGTGACCTTGTCGAGCGCGCCGTGGGCGGCTTTGCGCAAGGCGGTCGCATCAGTGCCGAACGAGGCCGGCCGGGCCGCTGGGGCAGCCTTGCCGAGTTCCTTGCAGAGTTCTTCGGCATCGTTCACCAGCCGCCACAGCCGCTGCACGAAGCGCGAGGCGCCCTGGACGCGCTCGTCGCTCCAGATCACGTCGCGGTCGGGCGGGGAGTCCGACAGCATGAACCAGCGGGCAACGTCGGCGCCATAGGTCGCGATGATGTCGTCGGGGTCGACCGTGTTCTTCTTCGACTTCGACATCTTCTCGATCGCGCCGATCTGGACGTCCTCGCCGGTTTCAAGCAGCGTCGCCCGGCGGCCGTTGCCGCCGACCTCGATCTTGACCTCGGCCGGCTGCACCCAGGTGCCGTCGGCCTTCTGGTAGGTCTCGTGCACCACCATGCCCTGCGTGAACATGCCGGCAAACGGTTCGTCCAGCGCGATGTGCCCGGTCGCCTTCATGGCGCGGGTGAAGAAGCGGCTGTAGAGCAGATGCAGGATCGCGTGCTCGACGCCGCCGATATACTGGTCGACCGGCAGCATCCGGTTGGCGACCGCGGGCGTCGTCGGCGCGTTCTCGTTCCAGGGATCGGTGAAGCGCGCAAAATACCAGGACGAGTCCACGAAGGTGTCCATGGTGTCGGTTTCGCGCTGAGCCTTGCCGCCGCATTTCGGGCAAGTCACGTGCTTCCAGGTCGGATGATGGTCGAGCGCGTTGCCCGGCCTATCGAAGCTCACATCCTCCGGCAGCACCACCGGCAGGTCGGCATCCGGCACCGGCACGACGTCGCACTTCGGGCAGTGGATCACCGGAATCGGGCAGCCCCAGTAGCGCTGGCGCGAAATGCCCCAGTCGCGCAGGCGGAAATTGACCTGGCGCTCGCCAACCGGTGCGTTGCCGCGCAGCTCGTCTTCCAGGCGTTTCGCGACCTCGTCCTTGGCTTGATCGATCGTCATGCCGTCGAGGAAGCGCGAATTGATCATGCGGCCGTCACCGTCATAGGCGGTGTCGGTGATGACGAACGTCTTGGGATCCTGGCCCTCGGGGCACACCACCGGCGTGTTGCCGAGATTGTACTTGTTGACGAAGTCGAGGTCGCGCTGGTCGTGCGCGGGACAGCCGAAGATCGCGCCGGTGCCGTATTCCATCAGCACGAAATTGGCGACATAGACCGGCAGCTTCCAGCTCGGGTCGAACGGGTGCACCGCGCGGATGCCGGTATCAAAACCCTGCTTCTCCGCGGTGTCGATGATCTCCTGCGCGGTGCCGATCTTCTTGATGTCGGCAATGAACTGCGCAAGTTTCGGGTTCTTCGCGGCGGTTGCCTGCGCCAGCGGATGATCCGACGAGATCGCCATGAATTTCGCGCCGAACAGCGTGTCGGGGCGCGTGGTGAAAATCTTCAGCTCGCTCTCGCCGGCGGGCGTGGTCGCCTGATCCAGCGCGAAGCGGATCAGCAGGCCCTCGGAGCGGCCGATCCAGTTGCGCTGCATCAGCCGTACCTTGTCAGGCCAGCGGTCGAGCCCATCCAGCGCCGACAGCAATTCCTGCGCGTACTTCGTGATCTTGAAGACCCACTGGCTCATCTCGCGCTGTTCGACGATCGCGCCCGAGCGCCAGCCGCGGCCGTCGATCACCTGCTCGTTGGCGAGCACGGTCATGTCGACCGGGTCCCAGTTCAGCTTGCGCTTCTCGCGCTCGGCGAGGCCCGCGCCGAGCATATCCAAAAACATCTTCTGCTGATGCTTGTAATAGCTGGGATCGCAGGTTGCGAACTCGCGCGACCAGTCCAGCGACAGCCCGATCGAGCGGAGCTGCTTCTTCATCGCGGCGATGTTGTCGTAGGTCCAGGCTTTCGGCGCGACCTTGCGCTCGATGGCGGCGTTCTCGGCCGGCAGGCCGAAGGCGTCCCAGCCCATCGGGTGCAGCACGTTGAAGCCCTTGGCGCGCATGAAGCGGGCCAGCACGTCGCCAAGCGTGTAGTTGCGGACGTGGCCGATATGGATGCGCCCGGACGGGTAGGGGAACATCTCCAGCACATAGTATTTCGGCCGGGGATCGTCGTTCTTCGAGACGAAGATCGCCTGCTCGTCCCACTGGCGTTGCCAGCGCGGTTCGGCGTCGCGGGCGTTATAGCGTTCGGAGGTCATGGAATCGTTGGGTTTTCGTGGTTTCGGCCGCCTGAAGAGGCCGGACTAGGCCATAGAAGTCCTTAACGGGTCAATGGGTTGCCGAAAAGCGAGAATCCTCCTCCGCTCGTTTCAAAGCTCCGGTCCAATACGGGGCAGGCCTGATTTCAAGGAGCGATTAAGGTGGCTGCTGCCAAGCTATCGGGGCCCAAGCCCGGGACCTTTCGTCATGATCGCCAGCCCCTATGACGAGCTCGACTACGACTACGCAGCATCCGTCGCGCAAAAGGCCTTGCACTGCATGGCGGCCGAACACGTGCCCGCAACACCGGACAATTTTAGCGTCTGGTTCGTCTATTCGATGGGAGTTCCAAGCGATCTGCAGCGCGCCATCGATATTCTGATCGGCAACAAGCGCAAGTTCGACGCGGCCATAAACCGGGACCTGTTTTCGACCTATGTGGCCGCGCCGGACGGCTCGGCGGCGGCCCTTGCCTCCCAGCAGCTGCATTCGGTCATGGACGCCGCCCGAGTCTTCCTGGCAACAGCCATTGCTGACAATCACGCACAGATGCGCGCGATCCATGATGTCGCCGATCGGGGCCAGGCCGGCTCCGATCCAATGCTGCTCGTCCAGCAATTGATGAACGAGCTCGCCAAGGCGGCCAGCCGCGCCGCAAAGCTCGAAGCCGGTTTCGCTGAGAAGACGCAGGAGCTCGAGTCGATACGGGAAACGCTGAGCAAGTCCGAGGAACGCGCCAGGACCGACACCCTCACCGGCCTGCCCAATCGCCGCGCGCTCGACGAGTTCTTTCGCAAGGCGCAGATCGCCGCCATGGAGAAGGGCGAGCCGCTCAGCCTTCTGATGCTCGACATCGACCACTTCAAGTCGTTCAACGACAGGTTCGGCCATGGCGTCGGCGACCAAGTGCTCCGATTGATGGCGCAGGTGCTGCGCGACAAGGTCCGCGAGGTCGATCTGCCGGCCCGCTACGGCGGAGAGGAATTGATCGCCGTACTGCCTGGTGCCGATCTCGCCGCGGCGACGGCGATTGCCGAACGCATCCGTTGCTCCATCGCCGCGTGTCAGATCACTCGCCGGTCGACCGGCGAGATTCTTCCGTCCATCACGGTCTCGATCGGAGCTTCGCAGTTTCAGCCGGGAGAAGCCATGAACGACTTGGTCGAACGCTGCGATCGGGCGCTCTATCTTGCTAAACGCAATGGCCGCAATCGCGTGGTCGACGAAAGCGAGCTCGATCGCGAGATCGCTGCGGTCTAGCCCGCCATCGCGATTTCGGCGGTGGTGCCCTCGATCCGCAAAATGCCGTGCTCGACGACGTTGTTGCGGCCGCGATGTTTGGCGGCATAGAGCGCAGCGTCGGCGGCTTCGATCAAGTCGCCCGGGCGCAAGGCCTCGTTCGGCCGAGTCGCCGCAACGCCGATCGACACCGTGACCACCATGTGGGCGGAGGTGATGTGCGGCAGGCAGAGTTTCAGCACGGCGGCGCGCACCAGCTCGCCGATCTCGACGGCGCGGTGCACGTCGGTATTCGGCAGCAGCAGGCAGAATTCTTCACCGCCATAGCGCGCCGCAAAGCCCATCGTGTCGGCGGCGATGCCGGACAGTGATTCGCCGAGCCGGGTCAGGCAGGAATCGCCTTCGAGATGGCCGTAGGTGTCGTTGAACAGCTTGAAATGGTCGACGTCGATCATCAGAAGCGCGAGCTCGCTGCCATATTGCTGCGCGCGCATCCATTCGAAGTCGAGACGGCTCTGGAAGCCGCGGCGGTTGGCAAGTCCCGACAGCATGTCGATCGACGCCATCACCGTCAGCCGGTCATTGGTCGCGATCAGCTCGCGCTCGCGCTGGCTGAGCTGCGCGGCCATCGCGTTGAAGGCGCGCGCCAGCGGCACGAATTCGGAGGGCAGCCGGTTGCGCGCCGCGCGGGCCGACAGGTCGCCCTCGCCGAGACGCTTGGCCATGTCGGCGAGCATTTCGATCGGCTTGATCACGAGCTTCTCGGCGGCGATCAGCGCGCCGAGCAGCACGAACACGACGACGAAGGCGAGCTGGAGATAGGCGGTGCGGATGTCGCGGCTCACTGCTGCGGACACCTTGTCCTCGTCGATGCTGGCGATCAGGCGGGAATTGGTGCCGGCGATGCGGATGAAGCTGACTGCGCGCCGCGATCCGTCGGCGGCGAGAAACGACAGCGAGCCTTCGTCCTGGTCGGAGCGCAAGGCCATGTCGGCGATCGCCGACATCAGCGGCATGTTGTCGAGCGGACGTCCGACCGCGCTGTGCTGGTCGGCGGGCGCAGCCAGCACGGTGCCGGCGCTGTCGACCAGCACCGCCGAGATGCCTGCGCGGCCGCCCAGATTGTTCATGACCTTCGACATCCAGTCGAGGTTGACGGTTGCGAGCACGATGGCATCGGCAACGCCGCTGAACGCGGAGACCGGATAGACCGCCATCACGGTCGGCGACTGCACGGGCTTTGACAGGATGAAGTCGGACAGCACGAAGCGGCCGGTTTCCTGGGCCTGCTGGAAATAGGGTCGGTCAGAAAGATCGAGGCCGACATACATGTTGTTGGTCGCGCACTGGATACGGCCGTCCTGGCCGGCGATCAGAAGCGTGCGGATCCAGGGGAGGCTCGTCGGCAGGCTCGCGCGCAACACGTCGCAGCTCTTGCTGACGCCGCCGGCGGAGGCGCGGATAAAGGCTTCCGATTTCAGGATGGTCTCGACCGACGAGATCACCTCGCGCTGCGCGTCCGCACTGTGCCTTGCGATCGTGGTGAACTCGGCGGTGGCTTGCGCGATTTGTTTGGTGCGGGTGTCCTCGAGCGAGCGAATGCGCTCGAGCATCAAGGGCGCGACCAGAATCACCGCGAGCAACGCAAGCCGGGCCCTGATGCCGAGGACCTGCTTGAGTTTTGCTCGTTTGCGGTTGAAACTGACGTTTGCCATCTTCGCTGCCCACCCCGCGGGCAAGTTAAAGCGAAGGGTTCAAAAACTCTTTCTTGAACTCGGTAAAAATGGAACTACCTCCGTTACTCGTGCAGTCGATCGACGTCATGACAGAAGCCAATGCCGCGCCGGTAACCGGCGATTCACCAAACGCGCTCGCCGCGGTCGAAGCCGAAATCGCGCGCGCCTGCAAGGATGCGCGGCGCGATCGTGCCTCAGTGACGCTGATCGCGGTGTCCAAGACTTTCGCAGCCGATGCAATTATCCCGGTTATCGGCGCCGGACAGCGCGTGTTCGGCGAAAACCGCGTGCAGGAAGCCAAAGGCAAGTGGCCGGAGTTAACGTCTGTTTACTCAGGCATCGCGCTGCATCTGATCGGGCCGCTGCAATCCAACAAGGCGAAGGAGGCGGTGGCGCTGTTCGATGCCATCCATTCGGTCGATCGCCCGAGCATCTGCCAGGCGTTAGCCAAAGAAATCGAATCCCAGAGCAAGCACCCGCAACTCTTCGTCCAGATCAACACCGGCGAGGAGCCGCAGAAGGCCGGCGTCACGCCCGGCGAGGCCGACGCCTTCCTCGCGAGCTGTCGCGACACCTACGGGCTGACGATCTCCGGCCTGATGTGCATTCCGCCGGTGGACGAGCCGCCGGCGGCGCATTTCGCGCTGACCGCCAAGATCGCCGCGCGCAACGGATTGCAGAATCTGTCGATGGGCATGAGCGCGGACTATGCGACCGCCATCATGCTCGGCGCCACCCATGTGCGCGTCGGAAGCGCGATCTTCGGACATCGGTAGGAGCCGTTAGCCAGGACGACGATGGGTAGCGTCCGTCCGAATCTCACCGACACTTTCCGCTCTCACCCGATGATGATTCGCGTTCGCGGCCCCAATCGCTGCAACAGTTGCAGCATCGCAGATTTCGTCATGGAGACGCAGCCCGCGGTCGGGCCGAAATTGTCGCGCGCCAGATGCAGAAACACCGCGCTGCCACGGCCGGCAATGCGCGGCCTGGTGTTGTGGTCGATTTCGATGATGAAGTCATAGAGCTTGTCGTCGCGTTTGAGCCGGTCGCCGCCTTCGCCCTCGCCGCGCCGGATCCACTGGTTGTAGTGGCGATCGCCGGGATCTTCGCACCAGGCGTCCGCGCCGGTGATGATCCGGGCCGGCAGAAACGTCTTGGGACGGCTGTGGCGGTCGCCCCGCCACCACAATCGTCGGGGACGAAAGCTGCCCCTGGGGGTGCCGCCGTCGCCCTCGCGCTTGTTGGCCAGAATTCCGCCGCGCCCCAGCGCTACCGGAATCGTCAGCTGTCCGGCTGTCAGCCAGCCCCGGCGCGGATTGCCGGCGGCAGGCTTAACGCGGATCGTCGAGAGCTGCTGGAAGCGTCGATTCATGGGATAAGCGTTTGAATTAGCGTCATTTTTCATCTGAACGTGCGATGTCGAATTCATTACAGGACATTCATCAATTCGCCCTGCTATTCTGGGGTAGAGTAATTCCGGCTTGTGAATCGGTAACAGCCCACTACTTCAACACGAACAACAATAAAGACAGCGACCCTTTAAACTTCTCATCACGGCTGGGTGCGGCATGCATGCGCGCCTGGTCGACCCCAAAAGGATGATCCCCTATGGCCAATGCCCGCAAGATCCTGATCGTGGATGACGATACCGATCTGCGCGACACGTTGGTGGAGCAATTATCGCTGCACGAAGAATTTGAAGCCTCCGCCGTCGATACCGGCGCCAAGGGCGCCAGCGCCGCAAAGGCCAACGCTCCCGATCTCGTGCTGATGGATGTCGGCCTTCCCGACACCGACGGTCGCGAAGTGGTCCGCTCTCTCCGCAAGGGCGGCTTCAAGGCGCCGATCATCATGCTGACGGGGCACGACACCGATTCCGACACGATTTTGGGCCTGGAATCCGGCGCCAACGACTATGTGGCCAAGCCGTTCCGTTTCGCCGTGTTGCTGGCCCGCATCCGCGCCCAGCTGCGCCAGCACGAAGCCAGCGAGGACGCGGTGTTCTCGGTCGGCCCCTATTCCTTCCGCCCCGGCTCCAAGATGCTGACCGCGGCCAATGCGCGCAAGGTCCGACTCACCGAGAAGGAAACGGCGATCCTGCGCTTCCTCTACCGGGCCGGCCAGATGCCGGTGTCGCGCGAGACCCTGCTCCAGGAGGTCTGGGGCTACAATTCCGGCGTCACCACCCACACGCTGGAAACCCACATCTACCGGCTTCGCCAGAAGATCGAGAAGGACGCCGCCAACCCGGAAATCCTGGTGACGGAAGCCGGTGGCTACAAGCTGGTGCCGTGATACGTTCCAGGAGCGCGCGATTCGTCTTAAATCAGCGCGTTCCACGAGCCTCGGACCGGAATGTCAATCGACGACGACGTAGCGCTGCTCGAGCGTGTCCCGACACTGCGCCTGTTGGGAGACGCCTCGCTGCGCATGCTCGCGATCGGCTCCGAGCAGCGTGACTTCGCCCGCGGCGACATCCTGTTCAATCTCGGCGACGATGCCGATGCCGGCTTCGTGGTCCAGCGCGGCGCCTTTCGCGTCGATGACGGCGCCGGCGCCGAGATGATCGCAGGTCCCGGCACGCTGATTGGCGAGCTCGCGCTGGTCGTGCCGATGAAGCGGCCCTCGGGCGCGGTTGCGCTGGAGCATTCCTCCGTCATCCGCGTCGCGCGCAGCCTGTTTCAGCGCGTGCTCGAAAGCGATCCCGCCGCCGCGGTCCGCCTCCGCGACGAATTCGCGGTTCGCTCCAGCCAGATCGCAAGCGACATTCTGATCGCCGGTGCGAAGCTGAGCACGTAGCCGGCTTAAACGTCCAGCGTCACCGTCACCGGCACGTGATCCGACGGTCGCTCCCAGCTGCGGGCATCGCGCAAAATCTTGAAATCCTGGACCGCGTCTTTCAGCGCGCGCGAGACCCAGATGTGGTCGAGCCTGCGGCCGCGGTCGCCGACGGTCCAGTCGGCGGAGCGGTAGCTCCACCACGTGTAGATCTTTTCCGACATCGGGATGCGGTCGCGCGCGACGTCGATCCATTCGCCGGCGCTGAGTGCGGCCTGCAACTTTTCGGTTTCGATCGGCGTGTGCGAGACGACTTTCAGAAGCTGCTTGTGCGACCACACGTCGTTCTCGTGCGGCGCGACGTTGAGATCGCCGACCAGGATGTGGCGATCTTCTCCGCGCGGATGCAGCGGTTCGCACGCCTTCATCTCGTCGAGAAAGCGGAGCTTGTGGTCGAATTTCTCGTTCGACGCGGGATCGGGAACGTCGCCGCCAGCAGGCACGTAGAAATTATGCAGCACCAGCGGTTTTGCGATGCTGGCCTTTTCGCCGAACGACACCGAGATGTGGCGCGAATCCACCTTGTCGCAGAAGGAGCGGATGTCGGTGTTCTCGAACGGAATCCTCGAGACGATGGCGACGCCGTGATAGCCCTTCTGCCCGTTCAGCGCGACGTGCTCGTAGCCGAGCCGCTTGAAGCGCTTCAGCGGAAAGGCGTCGTCGATGCACTTGGTCTCCTGGAGACACAGCACGTCCGGCCGCGCGCTCTTGAGAAACTTCGCGACCAGATCGATGCGCAGCCGCACCGAATTGATGTTCCAGGTTGTCAGGGAAAGACGCATGAGAATGGCGTCTTAGCAAGCTCTCGTAGGGTGGGCAAAGGCGCAAAGCGCCGTGCCCACCGTCTTTTCGAGGTTTGGGACCTGATGGTGGGCACGCGGAGCCTGTCATCGGGCGCGCATTCGCGCGACCCGGTGGCTTTGCCCACCCTACGGGACCTAGCCCGGTGACGGCACGCTGTAATTGGTGAAGTCGATCTTGAACATATTGGGATCGAGCTTCTTGCTCGTGTCCAGATTATAGACTGCGAATGTGGTGTCGTAGCCCTGAGGATCGGTCACCGTCCATTGCTTCAACTGGCCGTCCTTGGCGCCGAGCATCAGCAAGAGGCGACTGGTGCCGACCAGCGCCTGCTTCTCCTCGATGATGACGCTGATGAAGAGGTCGTCGGCCGTGACGCTGACGACGTTGGTGTCCTTCATCAGGTCGATGCGATCGGACAGCAGGAAGCGGAGCGGTGTCTGCGACAGCGGATAGACGTCCTGCGTCGCGAGCTTGCGATCGCGCACCACGACGGAGGATCCATCGGCAACGATGTCGATCGGGCTCGGCGGATCATATTCGACGCGCATCTTGCCGGGCTTCTGGATGTAGAAATCGCCCTGCGTCTTGCTGCCGTCGGGGCCGACCTGGACGAAATTCCCGACCAGCGTCGACAGCGAGGACAGATAGGCACTGACCTTGGCCGCCTGCGCCTTCTGGTTCGCATCGAAGGTCTGGAAGATGCTGCTCGGCACGTTGCGGCGCGGATCGGGAATGATCGGATTCGGCGGCGCCTGTGTTGCGCCAGTGATCGCGGGTCCGCCCGAGGGCGGAGCACTGTCGCGGGCCTTCGGTGCAGGCTTCGGCACGGGAACGTTCTGCGCAGATGACGCAGCGGTCACCATCGCGGCGGTGACGAGCAGCACGCCCGCTACGCGTGCGCTGTGCGCAGCGAAGGAGGCCGCGAATCGAATGTCCGGATGTTGGGTCAACGCGTCGTCCTGTGTGGCTGGGCGTCGTTTTAGCGTGATTTCGGGCAAAAGCAGATAACGATTTTGCGTGAAATAGGACTTTGAGGCGGCTCGCCTCACATATGGCTGTCTTCTTCCTCGACCAGAATCTCGCGCTTGCCGGCGTGATTGGCGGGTCCGACGATGCCTTCCAGTTCCATGCGCTCCATCAGCGATGCGGCGCGATTATAGCCGATCTGCAGACGGCGCTGGATGTAGCTCGTCGAGGCCTTGCGGTCGCGTTTGACGATGGCAACGGCCTGCTGGAACAGGTCGCCGCCGCCATCCCCGCCCATTCCGGTGGCGTCGAACACCGCACCGTCCTCGTCCTCGGTCGGCTCTTCGGCGGTGACGGCTTCGAGATATTCGGGCTGGCCCTGCGTCTTGAGGTGGCGCACCACCTTCTCGACTTCATCGTCCGAGGCGAAGGGGCCGTGCACGCGGCTGATGCGGCCGCCGCCGGCCATGTAGAGCATGTCGCCCTGGCCGAGCAGCTGCTCGGCGCCCATCTCGCCCAAAATCGTGCGGCTGTCGATCTTCGAAGTGACCTGGAAGGCGATGCGGGTCGGGAAGTTCGCCTTGATGGTGCCGGTGATGACGTCGACCGACGGACGCTGCGTCGCCAGGATCACATGCAAGCCGGCGGCGCGCGCCATCTGCGCGAGACGCTGAACGGCGCCTTCGATGTCCTTGCCGGCGACCATCATCAGGTCGGCCATTTCGTCGACGATGATGACGATGTAGGGCAGTGGATCGAGCGAGAGCTTTTCTTCCTCGTAGATCGCCTTGCCGGTTTCCTTGTCGAAGCCGGTGTGCACGGTGCGCGTCGGCTCTTCGCCCTTGGCTTTCAACTCGCCCAGGCGCGTGTTGTAACCGTCGATGTTGCGCACACCGAGCTTGGCCATGTTCTTGTAGCGCTCTTCCATCTCGCGCACGGCCCATTTCAACGCGACCACCGCCTTCTTCGGATCGGTCACGACGGGGGTGAGCAGATGGGGAATGCCGTCATAGACGGAGAGTTCGAGCATCTTCGGATCGACCATGATCAGCCGGCACTGGTCCGGGCGCAGCCGGTAGACCAGGCTCAGGATCATGGTGTTGATCGCGACCGACTTGCCGGAGCCGGTGGTACCGGCGATCAGCATGTGCGGCGTGCGCGCGAGGTCGATGATGACGGGATCGCCGCCGATGGTCTTGCCGAGGCAGAGCGGCAGCTTCGCGACGGTGTCGATGGTCTCCTTCGCGACCAGCAGCTCGCGCAGATAGACCTTTTCACGATGCGCGTTCGGCAGCTCGATGCCGATGGCATTGCGGCCGGGAACGACGGCGACGCGTGCCGACAGCGCGCTCATCGAACGCGCGATGTCGTCGGCAAGCCCGATCACGCGCGACGACTTGATGCCGGGAGCCGGTTCGAGCTCGTAGAGCGTGACGACCGGGCCAGGATTGGCTTTCACGATCTCGCCGCGAACGCCGAAATCCTGCAGCACGCCTTCGAGCGCGCGCGAGTTGGCTTCCAGCTCGGCCTTGCTGAGCGGCTGGCGATCGCCGGCCTTGGGCGCGGCCAGCACCGACACGGAGGGAAGCTCGAACTTAGCGGAGGATTTTTTGGAAGCGGCTTTCGGCGCGGCCTTCTTGCGCGGCGCGCGCGCGGGTGCCTCTTCCTTCTCCTCGTCCTCCTCTCCTTCCTCGTGCTCGTCCTCGTAATCTTCGTCCTCGGACTGCGGCGAGATCGAGGGCGCGGCACGGCCGCCGAGATTGGGTTCCTGCCGGCTGAACGATACTGCCTTGGTCTTCGATCCGCTCGAGACCAGCGAGCGGTAGGCCGCGCCGAACAGCCAGATCAGCCGCGCCTTGGTGCTCATCAGCGCGTGGAACAGCCAGCCCAGCGACACCGAGCCACGATCGCTCTCCTCGTCTTCGTCGAGCGGCTTGTCGTCGTCCTCGATCTCCGCGAGCTCTTCGTCATGCTCGCGTGCGCCAAGCCCGCAAGCGATCAGGAAGGTCGCAGCCAGCGCGACGAACAGGATGATTCCGAGCACCATGCGATAGATCGCGCCGGGCGGCCCGAAGATCACCGCGGGCGCACGCACCAGCGCATCGCCGACCACGCCGCCAAGCCCTGTCGGCAGCGGCCATGCGCCGCCATGCGGCCAGCAGCTGACAAAGCCCGCCGCGATCACGGTGCAGAGAATCCAGCAGCCGAGCCGCAGCGCCTCGCGGTCGAATGGGCGATGGGTCATCATGCGCCAGCCCCACACCGCGACGGTGAGGATCAGCATGATTGCGCCGAGGCCGAGGATCTGCATCGCGAGGTCAGCGCCGATGGCGCCGGCATAGCCGAGAATGTTGCGGATCGGCCGCGAGGTCGCGTGGCTGAGGCTCGGGTCCTGCACCGACCAGGTCATCAGCGCGGCGGACGCGGCGCCTGAGAGCGTGATCAGGCCGAGACCGGTGAGCTCGCGCATGCGCCGGCTCAGCACCTCGCGGATCGAGGGCGGCAGATGGCCGACCAGGGGAATCACACGTTCGATTGCCGACATGCTCATGGGCCCCGCCTAACCCAGAGTTTCGACCAGCCGGTGCAGCGCCTGCGCCGTGGTCTCACTATCCTGCACCAGCGCCAGGCGAATGTAGCCGGCACCGGGATTGAAGCCGTCGGGCTGACGCCGCGCCAGATACGAGCCGGGCACCACGCGCACGCCGGCTTCCTTGAAAAGCTTGAGGGTCACGGAGACATCGTCGCCGATCTCGGACGTATTGAGCCAGACGCAGAAGCCGGCGTCGGGCCGGCGATAGCCGTAACGATTGCCGATGATCTGGTCGGCGAGATCGAACTTGATCCGGTAGAGCCTGCGGTTCTCCTCGACATGCGCCTCGTCGCCATAGGCAACGGTCGCGACATGCTGGAGCGGCACCGGCACCTGCGGCGCCGCGATGTTGCGCAACTCCAGGAACATGCCGATGAGCTTCTTGTCGCCGGCAGCGAAGCCGACCCGCAGGCCCGGCAGGTTGGAGCGCTTCGACAGCGACTGGAACGCAACCACGCGGCTGAAATCGGGGCCCGCACATTCGAGCGCGCTACCCGGGGCTTCGCGGGTGTAGATCTCGGAGTAGCACTCGTCGCTGAGGATCACGAAGTTGTAGCGATCGGCGAGGCTCTTCAGGCGCGTGAGATAATCGCGCGACGCGACCGAGCCCTGCGGATTGGCGGGCGAGGCCAGATAGAACGCCACCGTGCGCGCGAGCGTCGCTTCGTCGATGGCATCGAGATCGGGCAGGAAGCCGTTTTCGACGGTGGTCGGCAGATAGACCGGCTCACAGGCCGCGGCGCCGGCGCCGGCACCATAGACCGGGTAGAACGGGTTCGGCATCAGGATGGCGGGCTTGCCGGGACGCGGGCCGACATAGCGCACTGCTGCGATCGCGGCGAGGAACAGCCCCTCCCGGCTGCCATTGAGGACGAGAATCTCGCTCTTGGGGTCGAGCGGTCGCGGCAGCCTGAAGCGCGACGACAACCAGGCGCTCGCTGCTTGGCGGAACGGCTCGGTGCCCTGGTTCATCGGGTAACGGCCGAAATCGGCGATGTGCTTGGCGAGCACCGGGCCGACGAAGTCAGGCACCGGATGCTGCGGTTCGCCGACGGCGAGCGAAATCAAGGGCTTGCCGGGCTGATGCGGCGCCAACAGCTCGTTCAGCCGGACGAAGGGCGAGCGTTCACTGTCGGAGCTTCCACCGGCTAGCGGCGCACGGGATGAAGCGGTCATAGCCATTCTGGGCGCCAGCACTCTTGGAACGGCCGGTCGCACCAAGGCGCCGGCGGGAAGCGGTTCAGTTCACCATAGATAGGGCGAGGTTAAGACGCGATTAACCATCGGCAGGCCGACCCGTCCAGAGCGGGAATAATGAGGCCGGATAACAACGGGATGGATGGCCATAGGGCGAAGCTGGTTCCTCCACCTCTCCCGCTTGCGGGAGAGGTCGGCGCTCAGCGCCGGGTGAGGGCTCTCTCCAGAAAGGGACTGTCCCGATGCTGCGACAACCCTCTCCCCTGCCCTCCCCCGCATGCGGGGAGGGAGCGCACCGTCATCATGGCTTCAGTGCGCCGGCAGCTTCTCGAACGTCGCCATGCCAGACGGGATCGCGTGGAACTCCTGCTTGTCGCAGGTAAAGATCGCCATCTGCGGATGGAACTGGGCTGGTTCGTCTAGCGTGCGCCGACCTTCAGGACCGCGGCCGGCAGTCACCTCGGCGCGCGGCTCGCGCCGGCTTTGCTCTGTTCCGAGAGCAGGTATCGCCTGCCCGGCCGGCACCGGGGGGTGCCGCGCCGGCGTTGTTCAGCGATCGCAAGATGGCATCAATGAGACGGCATCGTCGCCGCCCTGACGGCACGGAAGAACGGACCATAGCCATTGACGGCCGCATAGAGATTGAGACGGCCCCAACCATCCCAGGAGTTGCCGTCGAGCAGGGCGAAGCCGGACGGCAGCGCGGTGTCCCGCAGGATATCGAGGCGCTGCTGATCGGTGAGATAGGGGAAGCGCGTCAGCAGCAACACCTGCGCCTGCACCGGCACGTTCTCGGGCGCATGCGCCGCGTTGGCGAGAGCGAGCCCGTAGGTCATGCGATAGGTGTAACCCGCGGTGTCGTCGGGATCGAGATTGAAGTCCTCCTGCTCCCGGTCGCCACGATGGTCGTGGTCACCGCGATGGTCGTGGTCGGCGGCTGCGTGCATCCGCTCGATGCAGTTCTCCACATTGTTGGTGCCGCAGGACTGGGCCAGGTATTTCTGGGTCTGCGTGTGAGCCTGGTAGATCGCATAAGCGGCGGTGTTGGCGGGATTGGTCCAATCCAGCCGGTTGCCGTTCGCATCGTAGAGCGCGTTATAGATATTGGTGGCGACGATCGCTGTCGCTTCGATGCGTCCGCCGATCACGTCGAGCGGCGAATGCATGCCGGCAAGGATGCGGTTGTTGCCGAGGTCTGCGGCGCGCGCCAGCAGGCCCTGATATTGCTGGGGCACCAGGAAGGCGAGACCGAGCGCCTGATTGTAGGCAAGGTTGGTGTGACCGCTGACGAAGGCGCCGTCGGCATAAGGATTGGTGCCGTTGATGATCTGCCAGAGCTGTGTCGGAACGTTCACTCCAGCCGACAGCCGGTAGGGCCGCGGCGCGGTGCCGATACCCGGGACGTGATCGCCGACATTGAATGCCACGGGCGTGAAATTGCCCGACGCTTCGTAGGATCCGACATTGGGGGCCGTGATCGGCGTGCCGCCACCGGCGTCCACCATGGCTTGGGTCACGGTGAAACCTCGCACCCAGGTGAGGCTGTTTCCGTACGCGGCCGGAACAGGAAAATGACCGAAGTAGGAGGGAATCACAAACTGCGCGGTGTCGGGGGTGGTGAGGCCGGCCTTGTTGGTTACGGCGTTGTAGCTCGCGTAGCGCGGATCCAGCGGGCTGATCACGCCACCCGTGATGGAGGCCGGATTGGTCACGGGGCCGGTCGAGCCCATGTAGCGCTCGAACGTGCGTTTCGGCGGTTCGGTAGAGGCGTTGGCGCGGATGGTGTTGTTCAGGAAGTTCGCGGCGCCCGCCAGTGGCGTCGCGGTGCCGTCGCCGAAGCTCGTGAAGCCGATGGTAGCGCCGTTCAGGTAGTTGATGCCATGGGCGGTCGGCGCATAGTCGTCCAGCGTCGTGGCCACGTAGGAGGTCGGTGTCAGGCTCGTGGGCGCGGTACCCGAGGTGGAAGAACCAATTCCGGTCATGAAATAGGATGTCAGCACGCCGAGTCCGTTGAGGACGCTGTAGGGCTGCGCCGTGCGATCGTCATGGATCACCGCTAGGGTCTGCGCCGCCGTGCGATGGTGCGTCATCTCGATGACGGTCTCGATGTTGATGTCCATGACCCCCGCGCCCTGCCTCAGCTTCGGATTGGCGATCATCAGATGGGCATAGGAGTCCAGCAGGTTGACGATGGTGGACCCGACTGCAGCGCTGCTGTTGTTGGTGAAATTCACCGGTGGGGCGGTCGGAATGCTGCCGGCTTGCGCAGCGAACGGCAAAAGTGCGGCGCCAAGGGCCGCATATTTGAATGATTTCAAGAAAGCTGCAGACGACATTTCAAGACATCCCCGGAACCTGAGATTGCTGAACCAATCCGGCATCGCATTGGTGGGGACGTCTCATGATGTAATTTATGTGATGCTGACGCCGTCCCGAGCCGAGCCTTATCGGTCGATCTTTACAGTTATGGTATCGCCTTTGTTACAGATCGTCTTTGTTGTGATATCGCAGCGGCGGCCGGAAAGGCTTGCATTCGCTCGTTCCGCTTTTGGCCTGCCCAACCTGTGATCCAGTTTGATCTGGCGCGCGCCAGCCTCATTCGGCCGACGGCGTGCAGCGCCGGAGCGCGATGCAATTGAGATGACCTGTCATCGCGCGTGACAGTGCGTGCGTGGAAGCCGCCTGGCGTGTCCCGGAGAGCCGCCGATCAAAAAGAAAGGGGCTCCAACTTGCGCTGGAGCCCCTCAACGGTCGGGGCATTGCCGGGTATGTGCCCGAACCGTAGTTGTGGGCGCGATCCCCGAGGAGAGATCGCGCCCCGGGAGAAGTGGTTACATGTTGTAGGCGCGCTCGGTGTGCTCGGTGATGTCGAGGCCTTCACGCTCGCTCTCGACATTGGCGCGGAGGCCAACGATCACATCGACGACCTTGTAGAGGATCGCCGAACCGACGCCCGACCACACCAGCGTGGTGCAGACGGCTTCGAGCTGGGAGATCATCTGCGCGGTGAAGTCGTAATCGGCAACCTTGGGCGGGATCGCGGTGTAGTCGATGATGCCCGCACCACCGAGAGCCGGATTGACCAGGATGCCGGTGCCGAGGGCGCCGACGATGCCGCCGATGCAGTGCACGCCGAACACGTCGAGCGAGTCATCGTAGCCGAGCGCGTTCTTCACGACGGTGCAGAAGAACAGGCAGACCACGCCGACCACGAGACCGAGGACGATCGCACCCATCACGCCGGAGAAGCCGGCGGCGGGCGTGACGGCCACGAGGCCCGCGACAGCGCCGGAGATGACGCCGAGCACCGACGGGTGACCCTTGATGATCCACTCCGCGAACATCCACGACAGCGCGGCGGCTGCGGTGGCGACGAAGGAGTTGGTCATGGCAAGAGCGGCGCCGCCGTTGGCCTCTAGGTTGGAGCCGGCGTTGAAGCCGAACCAGCCGCACCAGAGCAGCGAGGCGCCGATCATCGACATGGTCAGCGAGTGCGGAGCCATCAGGTCCTTGCCGTAGCCGGTGCGCTTGCCGATCAAGAGAGCGCCGACGAGACCTGCGATGCCGGCGTTGATGTGCACCACGGTGCCGCCAGCGAAGTCGATCGCGCCCTTCTTGAAGATCCAGCCGGCGTCGGCGTTGATCTCGTCGAGCTTGGCCTGAGCCGCAGTCTTCGCTGCACCATCAGCCGCAGCAGCCAGAGCCTTGGCCGCATCTTGGATTGCGTCCGGGCCGGGCCAGTACCAGACCATGTGCGCGATCGGGAAGTAGATCAGCGTCACCCAGAGCGGGATGAACAGGGCTACCGCGGAGAACTTCATGCGCTCGGCGAAGGCGCCGACGATGAGGGCGGGCGTGATCGCCGCGAACGTCATCTGGAAGCACACATAGACGAGCTCCGAGATGTTGGCGTCGACCGAGAAGGTCGCGGCCTTCGAGTCGGTGGTGACGCCCATCATGAAGGCCTTGGAGAAGCCGCCGATGAAGTCGGAGCCGCCGGTGAAGGCGAGGCTGTAGCCGTACACGGCCCAGATCACGGTGACGACGCAGACGGTGTAGAACACCTGCATCAGGACCGAGAGCATGTTCTTGGAACGAACGAGGCCGCCGTAGAACAGCGCGAGACCCGGGATCGTCATCAACAGCACGAGCACTGTCGATGTCAGCATCCAGGCGTTATCTCCCTTGTTGACCGTTGGCTCGGCATAGGCTGCGGTCGCAGCGAACAGGCCGACTGCGAGAGCCGCCAATCCCGCGCCATAGGGACGCTTAAACGTCATTTCATTTACTCCTGATTGAATTTTGGTTGAGCGCGAAATCAAAGGGCCGCAGCGTCGGCCTCGCCGGTGCGGATGCGAACCGCATGGTCGAGGTTGATGACGAAGATCTTGCCGTCGCCGATCTGTCCGGTTTTCGCAGCCGTCGTGATGGCGTCGATGGTCTTGTCGACCTGCTCGGAGGCGACGGCGACTTCGATCTTGATCTTGGGCAGGAAGCTCACGGCATATTCGGCGCCGCGGTAGATTTCCGTATGGCCTTTCTGACGGCCATATCCCTTGACTTCCGTCACCGTGAGACCGTGAACGCCAATGGCGGTCAGGGCGTCACGGACTTCTTCCAGCTTGAATGGCTTGATAATCGCCATAACAATTTTCATGGGTCCTATCCCCGCTTGGGCCCGGTCCGGACGTGGCCGGGCGTTTCTCGACTGGTTCGCCACGAGGGAGAAGTTCACTACGCGGGCACAGCCGGGACCCTTAGAATCAAATGCCGTGCCAGAACGGGCGGTTTGCCTAACGGACTATGAAAACGGGGGTTTTCGCGTTTGACGGGTATTGCGGTGCAGTGCGCTATTACGTCGCGCTCAATCCATGGTCAGGCTTGATCAAAAAGCAGGCATGACAGGCTGCTGACACATTCGCTGCTCACGCGTCGGGCAACGCAGAGGTATTTTACTACAGAAGGCGCTGCCTGAAGGGCCTCGCCGCGCTGCGAAATATCGAAGCGGCTCGCGGCGTGCTCACGGGATACGCGCAACCGATCTCAACCATCAGGCGGCCTCGCGCTCCGCAAAGACCCGGTCGATCAATCCCCACTCGACCCCTTGCTGCGCGGTCATGAAGTGGTCGCGGTCCAGGGTCCGTTCCACCTCCGCCTCGGTGCGCCCGCAATGCTGGGCGTAGAGCCGGGTGATGCGCCGCTTGGTCTCCTGCATTTCGTTGGCGTGGATCAGGATGTCGGACGCCTGGCCCTGGAAGCCGCCGAGCGGCTGATGCACGTGAAGGCTGGCATTGGGCAGCGCGGCGCGGTGACCGGGCTCGCCCGCCATGAGCAGGAACGAGCCCATCGAGCGCGCGGTGCCCATGCACAGCGTATGAACCGGCGCCTTGATGAACTGCATGGTGTCGTACATGGCGAGCCCACTGGTGACCACGCCGCCATAGGAGTTGATGTAGAGATTGATCGGCCGGTTCGGATTCTCCGCCTCCAGGAACAGCAATTGTGCGCAGACCAGTCCGGACATCGCGTCATTGACTTCGCCGTTGAGGAAGATGATGCGCTCGCGCAGGAGCCGCGAGTAGATGTCGAAGGATCGTTCGCCGCGAGCCGATTGTTCGACAACCATAGGGACGAGCTGAAGCATGTCGCGCATCGGCGACCTCCATGTCTGCAGGTGATGAAGTCTTTTTTACTAGGCCGCCGCGCGCATCAGGCAGCAATTGCTGTTGGCCGGCTGGGGCAATTTCCCGAGGTCGTCGCAGGCTTGCTGGATGATGCGGAAGCGGGTGCCGCCGTCCTCGTTCGGCTCGATCCGGAAGATGACGTGGCTCTCGCGAAACGGCGGCTCTGAATCGCGAAGCCGGTAGCGTACCTCCTCGCCCGCGATCGTTGATTCCGGCTCGGCGCCCGCGAGGTCGCGATCCGGCAGCCAGCGCTCGCGCAAGGCCGGAATGGTCACGGCGCGCCAGACCTTTGCCGGCGGCGCATCGAATTCATATTCGAGCACCAGTTCTGCATCGGAGGGATCAGGCTTCGCGGCGTCGCTCATTGATCCATATCCTTCAAAAGATCGGCGAGTGCTTCCATGCGCCTCGGCCAGTAGGCGCGATAGCGCGCAAGCCATGTCCCGATGGCCACGATTCCGTCCGGGTCGACTTCGTAATTCACAAAGCGGCCCTGCCGCTGTTCGCGCACGAGGCCTGCCGCGCGCAGCACCGAAAGATGCTGCGACATCGCCGGCTGGCTGATCTCCAGACCGTCGCGCAAGGCGCTGGCGTTCAGGCTTCCGCCAGCGAGCTTCTCAAAGACTTTGCGGCGCGTCGGGTCGGCCAGCGCCTTGAAGATATCGGCTTCGATCATGCCAACACATAAGCACGTACTTATGTGTTGCGCAAGCCCCGATTACTGAAGCGCTTCGCCGTGCTGCGAGATATCGAGCCCCTCGAGCTCGTGCTCGCGCGACACGCGCAAGGGCACGAACAGACCGACCAGCTTGAGCAGGACAAAGCTCACGCCCGCCGACCAGACGAAGGTGACGGCGACGCCGTAAAGCTGGATCAGCAATTGTTGCGGATGGCCCTCGAGCAGGCCGGCCGTGCCGCCGATCGCACTGGTTGCGAACACGCCGGCAAGCAGCGTGCCGGTCAGTCCGCCAATGCCGTGGACGCCGAACACGTCGAGCGAATCGTCGTAATTGAAACGGTGCTTCAGCCAGGTGCAGGCCCAGTAGCAAATCCCGCCTGCGGCGATGCCGATGACGATGCCGTGCCACGGTGCGACGAAGCCGGACGCCGGCGTGATGGTGCCGAGGCCGGCGACCGCGCCCGAGATCATGCCGAGCACGGAAGGCTTGCGCCGTGTCGACCATTCGATCGCGCCCCAGGTCAGCGCGCCGGAGCAGGCCGCAAGATGCGTCGCGATGATCGCCATCACCGCGCGCGAATTGGCCGCGCCCGCCGAGCCACCATTGAAGCCAAACCAGCCGACCCACAACAGGCCGGTGCCCATCACCGCAAGTGAGAGATCGAACGGCGACAGATTTTCAGTGCCGTAGCCGTGGCGGCGTCCCATCACCTTGGCGGCGACGAGGCCGCCAGTGCCGGCCGACAGATGCACGACGAGACCGCCGGCGAAATCCAGCACGCCCATGCTGGCGAGGAAGCCGCCGCCCCAGACCCAATGCGCCAGAGGAATGTAGACGAAGATGAACCAGGCGACGGAAAACAAGAGATAGGCGGAGAACCGCATCCGGTCGGCGACCGAGCCCGCGACCAGCGCCACCGTGATGATCGCAAACGTCATCTGGTACAGCATGAACAGCGCTTCCGGGATCGTCTTCGCCGCCGGGTTGACGCTGTCCATGGTCATGCCGGCGAGGAACCAGCGGTCGAGCGAACCGATCCACGGGCCGTCGCCGACGAAGCACAGCGAATAGCCGAACGCGACCCAGAGAATGGAGATGATCGTCACCGCGGCAAGGCTCTGCGCCATGGTCGCGAGCACGTTCTTCTTGCGCACCATGCCGGAATAGAACAGTGCAAGCCCCGGGATCGTCATCATCAGCACCAGCGCGGTGGCGACGATCATCCAGGCGGTGTCGGCGGTGTTGATCTCGCCCGTCGCGGCGCGCGCCGGCGCGGCCATGACCAAAGCGAATCCGATCGGCGCAGCCATAGCAGCTGCGCGGCGCAACAATCCCGCCATGTCATTTCCCCCGGCATAGTGATGGCGTCGCACGCGTGGCGTCGTTGCCTGCTGCGATCGAAAGATGTGTTAGAGCGCGTCGCTGTCGGTCTCGCCGGTGCGGATGCGCAGCGCGTGGTCGATCGGCGTGACGAAGATCTTGCCGTCGCCGATCTGCCCGGTGCGGGCGGTCGCGGTGATCACGGCTACCGCCTTGTCGGCGACGTCGGAGGCGACCGCGATCTCGATCCGCAGCTTCGGCAGGAAGTTCACGACATATTCCGCACCACGATAGATCTCGGTATGACCCTTCTGGCGGCCGTAGCCCTTCACCTCGGTCACGGTCATGCCGTGGACGCCGATCGCCGTCAGGGCCTGACGGACCTCATCGAGCTTGAAAGGTTTGATGATCGCGACGACGAGTTTCATGGTCAGGCCTATTCCCCGGGATGCGCCGCGCCGAATGTCCCCGGCGCTGCGTCAATCTGGCATCTTTCCGGGCAAATGGCACAAAAAACTTGCAGATTGAAGCGGAAAAACGTTTGGCCATGTGAACGGCCGCCTCTGTACAGGGCAACCGTTCATCCTTCACAATGCATTTTGGGCATGGATGCGGTGAACCCGCACCTGTCGAGCGGTACATAAGTATTTGGGGGGCGCGTCATGGCGAGTTGGTTCTACGCATCCGAGGGCAGACAGCAGGGGCCCTATCCGGAGGGGCAATTCCGAGACCTGATCGCCCAGGGCGTCGTGCGCGGCGATACGCTGGTGTGGTCCGAGGGTATGGCCGGCTGGCAGAAGGCCGCCGAAATTCCCGGTCTGATCGGCGGCGGCGGTGCGCCGCCGATGATGATGCCGGTGGGCGGCGGCCCGCCGGTGATGGCCTCCGGCGGTCACGGCGGCGGAGTGCTGTCGATCGATTTCGGCATCCTGGAGTTCACCTGGCGCACCCTCGCGTTCCTGATCGGCTCCATTTTTGTCATACCGGTGCCGTGGCTCCTGGTCTGGTACACGAAATGGATCATGTCCTGTGTGCGCGTCCCGGGCCGTCCGAATATCAGCTTCACCGGCAACGCGATGACCATTGTGCCCTGGTATTTCGGGGCCATCGTTCTCGCGATTGCCGTCGCGATGATCGGCATATCCTGGCTCAACAACCTGATGGGCCTGGTCGAGATTGCCCTGTACTGGCTTTTCATCAGATGGATCGTGGCGAAACATCGCCTCCAACGGACAGCCGCTTGGCCTGAGCTTCTCGGGTACGCCCTGGGCCTTTCTTGGCTGGAACATTCTGCTGGTGCTTTCGGTCATCACCATCATCGGCTGGGCGTGGGTCTATGTTGCGCAGATCCGCTGGTTCTGCCGCAACATCCAGGGCACGCGGCACGAGATCGTCTTCAATGGCACCGGCCTGCAGTTTCTCTGGCGCGCGCTCGTGACCGCGATCCTCTGCAGCTTCATCATCCCCATCCCGTGGATGTATCGCTGGATGATGGAGTGGCTGGCGTCGCAGACCGAACTCGTGTCGCGTAGATCCGCCTAAGCGATCAGCTTCTCCGCTCGCGCACGGAGCCTTCCTGCGCGACAGAGGCGACCAGCGTGCCGTCGGGCTTGAAGATCGAGCCGCGGGTCAAGCCGCGGCCGCCTTGCGCGCTCGGCGAATCCTGCGCGTAGAGCAGCCATTCGTCGGCGCGGAACGGGCGGTGAAACCACATCGCGTGGTCGAGGCTCGCCGGCATCATGCGCTTGTCGAACAGCGTGCGGCCATAGCGCGCCATGATGGCGTCGAGCAGCGAGAAGTCCGACGCATAGGCGAGCGCGCACATGTGCAGTGCCGGATCGTCCGGCAGCGTCGCCGCCGTCCTGATCCAGACATGGATGCGGCCGTCCTCGATCCTCTCGCCGAAATAACGGCCGAGCTCGACCGGACGCAGCTCGATCGGCCGATCGGACTCGTAGTAGCGGCGAATGAACTCCGGCATCTCGCGGAACATCGGCTGCTTCGCGACTTCCTCCGCCGTGAGCTTTTCCGGCGGCGGCACCTCAGGCATTTTCTCCTGGTGGTCGAACGCGCTCTCCTCCTCGGCATGGAACGACACCATGATGGAGAAGATCGCATTGCCATGCTGGATCGCAGTGACGCGGCGGGTCGAATAGCTCTTGCCGTCGCGCAGGCGCTCGACCTGGTAGATGATCGGGATCTGCGGATCGCCCGGCAGGATGAAATAGCAATGCAGCGAATGCGGCAGACGGCCCTCGACGGTGCGGCAGGCCGCCACCATCGCCTGTCCGATCACCTGCCCGCCGAACACCCGCTGCCAGCTCGTCTTCGGGCTGTTGCCGCGGAACAAGTTCACCTCGAGCTGCTCGAGGTCGAGGATCGAAATCAGGTCGATCAGGCTTTTGGACATGGTGGTGCTTCCTGGTGCCTTGTCATTCCGGGGCGCACGCAGTGCGAACCCGGAATCTCGAGCTGATAACCTCTGGATTCCGGGTTCGTGCGTTGCGCGCCCCGGAATGACCGAAAGAGGCCGTTCCGCCCTTGTTTCACCGCACTGTTTCGCCCACCTCAAGTCTGCTAGCAAGACCAAGAATTGGCCGGGAATTTGGATATGTCGGTACAGGGTAGCATTGTCATTGGCGGCGGCGCGTTTGCGGGCCTGGCGCTCGCACTGGCGCTGCGCCAGGGGCTGGGACCTGAGATTCCCGTCATCGTCGCCGATCCCGCGCTCGCCACACGGCCGAGCCGCGATCCCCGCGCGACCGCGATCGTCGCGGCCTGCCGCCGCCTGTTCGAGGCGCTCGGCGCCTGGGACGATGTCAAGGCTGATGCCCAGCCGATCCTCGACATGGTCGTCACCGATTCCAAGCTCGAGGACGCCACGCGTCCGGCGTTTCTGAATTTCGCCGGCGATGTCGCGCCGGGCGAGCCCTTTGCGCATATGGTCGAGAACCGCCGCCTGATCGATGCGCTGGTTGTCCGCGCCGAAGCTGAAGGCATCGATCTCCGCGCCACCATTGTTGCATCCTACGACGCAAGCGCCGATGGCATAGATGTGACGCTCGGCGATGGCAGCAAGATTGCCGCGAGCCTGTTGGTCGCGGCCGATGGTGCGAAGTCAAAGCTGCGCGAGCGCGCCGGCATCGCCACCCACGGCTGGGAATACGATCAATCCGGCATCGTCGTCACCGTCGGCCACGAGCGCGATCACGAAGGCCGCGCCGAAGAGCATTTCTTGCCGGCGGGTCCGTTTGCGATTCTGCCACTTACCGGCAAGCGGTCGTCGCTGGTGTGGACCGAGCGCCGCGCAGAGGCCGCGCGCATCATCGGCTTGAGCGAAGAAGAATTTCACGGCGAGCTCGAGCAGCGCTTTGGCCTGCATCTCGGCGAGGTGAAGGCGCTCGACACGCCGCGTGCATTCCCGCTGTCCTATTTCGTGGCGCGCTCCTTCGTCGCCGAGCGCCTCGCGCTGGTCGGCGATTCCGCCCACGTCATCCATCCCATCGCCGGACAGGGCCTCAACATGGGGCTGAAGGATGTCGCCGCATTGGCCGAGGTCGTGGTCGATGCCGCGCGGCTCGGCATGGATCTCGGCGGCGCCGATGTGCTCGAGCGCTATCAGCGCTGGCGCCGTTTCGACACCATGGCGATGGGCGTTGCCACCAACTCGCTGAACTTCCTGTTCTCGAACCAGTCGACCTTGCTGCGCACCATGCGCGACATCGGCCTCGGCATCGTCGACCGCACCCCGCCGTTGAAGAATCTCTTCATCCGCCAGGCCGCGGGTCTGACGGGTGAGATCCCGAAGCTGTTGAAGGGCGAGGCGTTGTAGCGATTGCGCCAACCTTAGCTCCTCATCCTGAGGAGCGCGCTTGCGCGCGTCTCGAAGGATGAAGGCCGAGGTGAGATATTCGGGCTTTCATGGTTCGAGACGGTGCTGTCGCGCCTCCTCACCATGAGGGATAGATCAATCGATCTTGCGCGCCTCTTCCGGCAGCATGATCGGGATGCCATCGCGGATCGGATAAGCGAGTTTTGCGCTGCGCGAGATCAGCTCCTGCTTGGCGGAATCGAATTCCAGCGGGCCCTTGGTCAGCGGGCAGACCAAAATCTCCAGCAATTTGGGATCGACGCTGGCTTCGGGGCGTTCGGTGGGCGCGTTCATCGTGGTCTCCGGCGATCGGCTGCCTGTAGCATAGAAAATGGCGGCCGCCCATCGCGGTCCGCTAGGGCGCCACCATCTTCTGGATCTCGTCGAGCAGGCCCTGGAGCCGCGCGGGCGGCACCGGCGAGCCCGACAGCGCGAAACCGAGGAATGTCCAGTACAGGATCTGCGCGCGCGCCTGCGCGCTTGCCGCGGAGAGTCCGCGTCGTTGCAGCAGCGCCTCGATATAATCGAGCCTGCGGCGGTCGATGGCGCGGACGGCCGCTTGCGCGCCCGGATCGAACGCCGCCCAGTTGCGCACCGCGCGCTCCAGATCGAGCCGGGCGCCAAAGGTCCTGCGCAGCAGCGCCGTCAGCGGCTCGTCGTTGTCGGCCTCGACACCGGCGATGACCTCTTCGGCCGCGATCTCGCGCCAGCGTTTCAGGATGGCGGCATGGAACGCGCCGAGATCGGTAAAATGCCAGTAAAAGCTGCCGCGGGAGACGCCCATGGCTTTTGCCAATGGGTCGGCCTTCAGCGCGGTAAAGCCGCTCCTGGTGAGCGCCTTGATGCCCTGGCTGATCCAGTCGTCGGCGGAAAGCTGGTCGGTCATGTCGGGTCTCGAAATCGGACCATACACTAGTGTATTGACAGGCCGTTGGCCAGCGTCTATCCCACCATACATAGATGTATGGAGGACTCGATGCGTGATCTCTTGCTCCAGTGCGCCGGAATCCTCGCCATCGTGGTGGCGCTCATCCATGGCATCCTCGGTGAGACCAAGGTCTTTCCCCGCGCCACCATTGAGCCGGAACGGCTCCGCACCCTGATCCGCCTGGTCTGGCAGGCCTCGACCGTCGCCTGGATCGGCTGCGGTGTGCTCCTGATCGCGACGCCCTGGATGGATTCGGCGTTGGCGCGCCGCTGGATTGTCATCACCATGATCTGCGTGTTCGGCTTCTCCGCTTTCGCCAATGCCTGGGCGACGCGTGGCCGGCATTTTGGCTGGATGGCGCTGAGCGTGGTTGTGGCGATGGCGGTGGCCGGCTACTGAGGGCCGACGGAAATTGCGCGCCATCGAATCCGTGAGGTGTAAGGCCGCAGCGCGCCGCAAAACATGCGCTGCATGCGGACCGCGCCGATGTCTTGGCGACCGTTAGAATATCTCTAAGCGCGCAGGAACCCCGATTGACTTCACCCTCTCCTTTGCTTCCTTCGGGCGCGCTTCGCGCACACGACAGAGGAGGAGACATTCGTGAGAGTCATTCGTGTTCTTGCCATAGCACTGACGGTCGGGATCGGCATGGGGTCGACGGCGATGGCCGACGGTTTCAAGAACTGCACCAAGCTCGACAAGGCGTCGTGGAAGCCGGCGGGCGATGCTGAAGCCAAGGCCAAGGCGGCCGGCTACGAGGTACGGCGCTCCAAGATCGAAGGTTCGTGCTATGAGGTCTACGGCGTCAAGGAAGGTAAGCTCTACGAGCTGTTCTACAGCCCGGAGGACCTCAGCCTGAAGCACACGATCGCCAAGTAAGGTCTTGAGTCAAAGTTCGAGGATGGTCCGGGCTTGAACGACAAAGCGCTGCGAGAGACGCGCGGGGTGTCCGACCGGACTCCCGCGGACCGGACGGTCGCAGTCTGGGACCTGCCGCTGCGCCTCTGGCACTGGGCCCTCGCGGCCAGCGTCCTGGCCGCGTGGTTCACGCCCACCGTCTATGACAGCCTTCACCGCATCGTCGGCTATGCCGTCCTCGGGCTTTTGGCCTTCCGCCTGATCTTAGGATTTTGGGGCAGCGGCTATTCGCGCTTTCGCATGATCGGCGTCAGGCTTCGTGCCGCGCCCTTCTATCTCTGGAATCTGCGCCGCGGCATCGCCGGCCGCTATATCGGGCTCAATCCCGCCGGCACCTTGATGATGGTGGCGCTGCTCGTGGCCCTCGCCGTCTCAACCATCACGGGCGCGTTGTCGGTGACCGTCACCTTCTTCGGCGTCTGGTGGATCGAGGACACCCACACCTACGCATCGGACGCCGTCATCGTCCTGGCTGTGCTGCACATCGTCGGCGTGGTCGGGATGAGCATGCTTCAGCGCGAGAACCTGATCCGCGCGATGATCACCGGCCGCAAGCGCATCCGCGGTCACTCCTAAGGCCTGAAAAATTTGGGGGTGCGCAACGTAGTTCTACGGGAATCGAACCTCATCTGCGGCACAGATTACCGCGCGAGGCGCATTTGTCGAGGTGGCGTTTACCTCATGATAGGCATGCAACCGAGAATTGCGAAAGATTAACATGCCAAAAGTGCAATCGGATCATCGTCAAGAATATTGACGAGGGAGCGATTGCGAATGTTCCGCGTTTTTACCTGTCTAACGGCAGAGCATGATTGGCGGCTTGTCATGCTCGCTGGCCTGGTTTGCTTCGCTGCGAGCATTGTCGCCGTCAGCATCTTTCATCGCGCGCTCGTGTCGCGGTCGAGGACGCGCCTGATCTGGATTGCGATCGCAGGCGCCGCCATCGGCTACGGGATCTGGGCGACGCATTTTGTCGCAATGCTTGCCTACGAGCCCGGCGTCTCGACCGGCTACGGCATCGTTCTGACGGCGCTGTCGCTGGCCGTGGCGATGATTCTGACGTCGGTCGGCTTTGGCGTTGCCGTCAGCAATTCCGGCCGGTCGCGCGCGGCTGCCGGCGGCGGCATTATCGGCGCCGGCATCGCCAGCATGCACTATCTCGGCATGTGGGCCCTCGAAGTGCCAGGTCACGTGACCTGGTCGCTGGAGCTGGTATTCGTCTCGATCGCTCTCGGCACGGCCCTGGGCTATGCGGCCCTCGCGGTCGCCCTCGGCCACAAGGGCAAGTGGGGGACTCTCGCCGCTGCGCTGCTGCTGACGCTCGCCATCGTATCGCATCATTTCACCGCCATGGGGGCCGTGCAGATCGTTCCAGACCCGACGCTGAACAACGATGCGCTGTCGCTTTCTCCCGCCTTCCTCGCGGTAGCAATTGCGGGTGTGGCTCTCTCGGTGCTCGGGATGAGCCTCGTCGGTGTGCTGGCGGACCGGCACCTTGCGATGAGAACCAGCAAATTCGAAGAAATCATCAGGGAGCTTTCGCTCGCAAGGCAGCAGGTCGAGGATTCGCAAAAGGAACTCCAGGACCAGACACTCAGGCTGGATACGGCCATCAACAACATGGTCGAGGCACTCTGCATGTTCGACGCCGAGAAGCGACTTGTCGTCTGTAACGAGCGTTATGCCCAACTCTATCGGCTGCCGCCGGAACTGCTGAGGACGGGGACGCTGCACACCGACATCATCAAGCATCGCGTCGTGAACGGCATCCTCAAGGGTGACACGAGCGAGGGCGCCGCCGGGCAATTCATTTCGAAATTGGCCGCGTTGCCGTTCAACGCAGTCTCGAGCAGAATCGACGAGCTTGCGGACGGCCGGTTGATCTGCGTGACGCGACAACCAATGGCCGGCGGCGGGTGGGTGGCAACCCATCTCGATGTCACCGAGCAACGCCGGTCCGAGGCCAAGATCATTCACATGGCGCAGCACGATGCGTTGACCGATCTGCCAAATCGTGTGCTGCTCAGAGAGCGGATGGAGCATGCCATTGCGGTTACGCGCAATGGCGGCCTCGATCTGGCCGTGCTCATGCTCGATCTCGATCGCTTCAAGGAAGTCAACGACACGTTGGGACATCCGGCCGGCGATTCCCTGTTGCGCGCCGTGGCTGCGCGTTTGCGCGAATGCACCACGGAAACCGCGTTGATCGCCCGGCTGGGCGGCGACGAGTTCGCGGTGATCGACTACGTGACCAACCCGGCCGTGGAGGCCGCCGCCCTCGCCGAGAAGATCAGGAAGGCGCTTTGCGACCCCTTCGATCTCGGCGATCACCGGGTCACAGTGGGCACCAGCATCGGCATTGCCATCGCGCCGCGCGATGGCGACGATTCCGACGTGCTCATGAAGGGCGCGGATCTCGCTCTCTACTCGGCCAAGAGCGGCGGACGCGGTGCATTTCGTTTCTTCGAGCCGGAACTCGACAAGCTCATGCACGCGCGACGCAATCTGGAGCGCGACATGCGGGATGCGCTGTCCGGCGGTGAATTCGAGCTCCACTACCAGCCATTCGTCGATGCCGCGACCGGCGAGATCCGCGGCTTCGAGTCGCTGCTACGCTGGCACCACCCGAAGCGTGGTCTGGTCATGCCCGGTGACTTCATCCCGCTTGCGGAGGAGACCGGCCTGATCGTGCCTTTGGGAGAATGGGTCCTGAGGACCGCATGTAGCGAAGCCGCCAAATGGCCCGCCCATCTCAGGATCGCGATCAACCTGTCTCCCGCTCAATTCCGCAGCAAGGAGCTTGTCCAGGTCGTTATCGGCGCACTGGCGAGTTCGGGCATTGCGCCGCACAGGCTCGAGCTCGAAGTCACCGAGACGGTCATCATGCACGACAGCGAAGCCGTATTCGCAGCACTGGGGCAACTGCGCGAGCTCGGTGTCCGAATCGCGCTCGACGATTTCGGCACCGGCTATTCGTCGCTGAGCTTTCTGCAAAGGTTCCCGTTCGACAAAATCAAGATCGACCGCAGCTTCGTCAATGAGTTGTCCAATGCGAGGGAAGAGGCGCGCCATCTCGCGCGAGCCGTGGTTCGTTTCGCGGTCAGTCTCGGCAAGACGACGACCGCCGAAGGCGTCGAAACCAAGGAGCAGCTGGACATTCTCCGTGAAGAGGGATGCATCGAAACCCAGGGCTACTATTTCAGCCGGCCGATGCCTGCATCCAGCTTCGCGAAAATGCTGCGACCTGCCAAGGCAGCCGTTCGCGCGGCGTGAGCGTTCAAGCCGTCACTGCAACGGCGGATCGCCGCTGGTGCGCTTCTTGGCGAGGTCCATCTCGGTCACCGCGATTAGGATCTCGGCGCGGGTTTTCAGATCGGGCGCTTCGAGCATCGCCTGCTTCTCGGCGGGGCCGTAAGGCGACATCATCGCCAGCGCGTTGACCAGCGCCTCGTTGGGCGCGCTCTCGACCCCTTCCCAGTCGACCTTGAGATTGTTGGCCTTCAAAAAGTCCGCAAGCACCGTCAGCAGCGCCTCGCGATCGACCGCCTCCTCGCCCATGCGCGCGGTGAAGTCGTCGACGAAGGCGAAGAAGTCGACCTTGCACTGCCTGTAGGCGGTGAGCACCTCGAGCTCCTCGAGCACCTTGAAGCGTGCGACCCCGGTGAGCTCGAGGATGTAGCGGCCGTCGCCGGACTCGGCGAGTTGGGTGATGCGGCCGACGCAGCCGACCCGGAACAGCGTCGGCTTGTCGGAGTTCTTCGGCGAATGCGCGATGTCGGGCTGGATCATTCCGATCAGGCGATGACCATCGCGAAGACTGTCGTCGACCATCGCCAGATAGCGCGGCTCGAAGATGTTGAGCGGCATCTGGCCACGCGGCAGCAGCAGCGCGCCCGGCAGCGGAAACACCGGAATGATCTCCGGAAGGTCGGCGGGCCCGCGATATTCGATGTTGAGCGGCATCTGGTCCCCGCGTGGATAGAGCATGATCCGGACCCGGAGGGCCGCGTTAGCGCAAAGTGTGCAGCGGTTTTCCGATTAGATCATGCTCAAACAAATCATCGCGCTTACGAAAACAGGATGGTCGACAATCGCTTGCGTCCCTCGATGGTTGCTTCGTCCGCCCCGCCCCAGGCCTCGAAGAACTGCACGAGCTGCTTGCGGGCGCCGTCGTCGTTCCATTTGCGGTCGCGCTTGACGATCGCGAGCAGCTGCTCGGTGGCGGCGGCCCGGTTGCCTTGTGCGTTCAGCGCGGTCGCAAGGTCGAACCGTGCCTGATGATCGAGCGGATTTGCGGCGACTTTCTGTTCCAGTTCAGTGACCGGCCCGAGCGCTTGCGCCTGCTCGGCGAGGTCGATCGCGGTCTGCACGGCCTTCACCGCGGGATCGTTGCGCTTGGATTCCGGCACCATGGCCAGGGTCTGCTTGGCCTGCTCCATTGCACCGGAAATGGCGTAGCATTTTGCCAGCCCGGCCAGCGCCGCGATGTTGGTCGCTTCGTGCTGGAGAACTTCAGCGTAGATCTGCGCGGCCGCAGCTGCATCGCCCTCGGCGAGCACGGCCTCGGCCTCCTGCAGGATCTCGGCGATATTGGCCTCGCCCGGTGCCGTGACGCCCTTGGTCAGCTTCTCGATGAAGGCGTTGAGCTGGCTCTCGGGCACCGCGCCCATAAAACCGTCGGCGGGCTGGCCGTTGACGAAGGCGATCACGGCCGGGATCGACTGGATGCCCATCTGGCCCGGGATCGCCGGATGCTGGTCGATGTTCATCTTGACCAGCTTGACCTTGCCCTTGGCAGCCTTGACCGCCTTTTCCAGCAGGGGGGTGAGCTGCTTGCAGGGGCCGCACCATTCCGCCCAGAAGTCGATCAGCACCGGCTGGCGCTTCGATTCCTCGATGACGTCCTTCACGAAGGTCTGGGTGGTGGTGTCCTTGATCAGGTCGGCCGCAGCCGGGCCCGCCGCTCCGTTACCCTGGTCGATGATCGTCACGGGATCCCCTCGTCTGATATCTGGAATGGCGGGTCTTTAGCACGTCGCCATCGCATATGCTTCGCTGTCGGCCTAAAATTGGGCCGGGACGGCCGAATTTCAATCCACCGGCGCCGATTCGGCGGTTCCGGGGTACTTCGGGGCGATTCGGCCGGGTTCGGGCTCATATTGGGGCTCCGAAAGCGAATTGATGCCGCCGGTAGCTGTTGCATTCGCCGCCCGCTTTTGGCATACGACAGCCGTTGCCGGCGCGTCACGCGACCGACACAGGATGCGGGTGTAGCTCAGTGGTAGAGCACGACCTTGCCAAGGTCGGGGTCGAGGGTTCGAGCCCCTTCGCCCGCTCCAATTTTTCCCCAGCGTCCAAATGAGTTAACTACTCCACGCCCAAGGCGAGTCGCTGCACCGATTTCTGGTGTGAGTCGTTGCTCGAAGTCCCAGGGCTGTGACGAATGGGCACCAATCCGCAATTCACGGCCATTCGGTTGGTCATACAGCGCGAAGGAGATCTATGGTCCTTTCCAGCGCGACGTTCGCGATCGGCATATATGGGCCTTTGATCGAGAGCTGGTTGATCACTGCGCTGACAAAGTCAGGCTTCAGTCTGTCGATTGCGGCCAGCGTTCTTGTGACGTTATCGCGATAGCTGGCCAACTCCCTGATGATGGATTCCGCGTGCTTTTCGCCGGCCGCCGCGACGTCAAATATATCGCGCGGCGCGATGCTATCGCCCCGATGATAGATTTTCTTCGCAATGATTTCCGGGATTGTCTCCAAGAGGACCATTTCGCCCTCAACTGTCGCTCGCGTCGTCGGGGAGGAAGTCAGCGACGGTGCGACGATAAAATCGATCTCACCAAATTCAAAACCGAGCTTCAAGAGACGTACACCATCTCCTTTGTAGTCAGCAGGCCCAACCTCGAAATGGAAGTCATGCTTTTTGTGGATCGAGAAAGGGAAGAACTTGAGGGTCCGCGAGAAAGATATCGACATCGTGGCTTATCCGATGATCGATTTGCAGCATCATCGCTGTGCCGCCGCCGAACGTCCAACGATCGATGATTTCCCGTTCGGCGTTGACTTGCCGGATCATCGCACGGGCAATGCGAAACAGTTGCGCCCAATCTGATTGAGCGCTCATTTGTTACGCCGCAAGTGGATAGGACTGTCCCGAAAATTCGGCAAACGTCTTCGCTGCAGCAACCAATTGATCGTGGTTGATGCCATACATCTCGGCGAACGCGACTTGCAGTTCGGGTTCGACATCCCCAAAAAACGACGACATCGGACCGCAGGCTGCCTTCGCCGCAGAGGGATCCAGCAGACAATGGATGAGCCCCTGCGCGTCCAGCTTTTTGCTGTACGGCGCATTCACAGTCGCCAGAACTAGAATCGGGCTCTTCATCTGCGTCACTATCTAGGTACCCAATCAATATAGGACTGGCATGGGGGGAGTATCTACTCCACTCAGCTTGGATTCGGAGCAAGCATTACCTAAATACCTCGGACGGACCGTCGCTTCCGCCCCCTTGGGGCCGCTACATTTAGATCTCACATGACAATCCTGGTCACGGGCAGTGCCGGCCACCTCGGGGAGGCCATTCTCCGGACGCTTCGAGGGCGCGCGACGCCTGCGCGCGGGATCGATCTGAAGGCGTCGCCCTTCACCGATGCCACGGGCTCGATCGTCGATCCCGGCTTCGTCCGGGAGCAGATGGACGGCGTCACGGCCGTCATCCACTCCGCGACGCTGCATAAGCCGCATGTGGCGACCAACTCCAAGCAGGCCTTCGTCGACACCAACGTCACCGGCACGCTCAATTTGCTCGAGGCAGCGGTGGCCGCCGGCGTGAAGAGCTTTGTTTTCACCAGCACGACCAGTGCGTTCGGCTCGCAGCTCCGGCCGGAAGCCGGACAGGCGGCGGTGTGGGTCACCGAGGACCTGCCGCCGGTGCCCAAAAACATCTACGGCACGACCAAGCTGATGGCTGAAAATCTGTGCGAGCTGTTCTTTCGCGAGCGCGGGCTGCCGGTCGTGGTGTTGCGGACCTCGCGGTTCTTTCCGGAGGACGATGATGATCCCGCAATGCGGTCGGCATATCCGCTGGATAACGCGCAAGCCAATGAGCTGCTCTATCGCCGGCAGGATATAGCGGACGCGGTCAGCGCCCATTTGCTTGCTGTGGCGCGTGCGCCGGAGATCGGCTTTGGCTGTTACATCGTCTCGGCTACAACCCCGTTTGGACAGCAACATCTCGCGGCCCTCGCCCGCGATGCAGCCGGTGTCGTGCGCGAGCTGTACCCGGATTGCGCGCAGCTTTATGCGGCACGCGGCTGGCGGCTCTTCCCCGGGATCGACCGCGTCTATGTCAACGAGCGCGCGCGGCGCGAGCTCGGCTGGCATCCGGAATTCGATTTCGCCCATGTGCTGAGCAGCCTGCGCGAGGGGCGCGATTTCCGCAGCTCCCTTGCGCGCGAGGTGGGAGCGAAATTCTATCACGACACGCTGTTTGTGGATGGACCGTATCCCGTCGCCAAATAGTCGCCGCTTTTGTCAATTCGCACGATGTTTCAGATGTGTGGCCGGTGTCACCGCGCACCATCCGGCCTCGACCGTTCTACGGTGCATGGGGTTGTTTTCGCGATTTTGTATTGGTCGACCATTTCGCTGCCTGAAAATGAGGCGCACATCATCGCGATTTCGCGTTGCAGCGAGAGTGCTGCTATCGCCAAGAATGCGGCGAGAGAAAATCCATCTCAAGTTTTATTGAGCACAACTGCAGCGCATGCGACGCGCTTCTCACGGCTCGCAGATGTGCTAACCTTTTTGCGTCTGCCCTCTCGACAGACTCCGAACTTCGCCTACTCGCAACAGCAAAACAAAGAACGTGCAGCCCTCACGGCTGCCTTAGGGGAGTGACGCGATGAAATCGATGATCCATCGATCCGTGTTGGCGCTTGTGGCCGTGGCCCTTCTAGCCGGGACCAGCGTTGTCAGCGCGCAGCAACAGCAAGACAAAGACCGGGCTCTGAAGAAGTACGAATCCGGCACCAAGGAATTCTGGACCCATCCGCCGGATGACTGGTTCCTCGGCGACGAGACCGAGGCGCAGAAGGGCCTCGCGCCGCCCTCGGGTCCGCCGACCGGTGCTTCGGACGCCGAACTCGCGGCGATGATGAAGAAGATCAAGCTGCCGGCGGGCTTCAAGATCGAGGTCTACGCCTCCGGCGTGCTGGCCGCGCGACAGATGGCCTGGGGTGACAAGGGCACGCTGTTCGTCGGCTCGTTCGGCCTCGGCAACGTCTATGCCATCAAGGACAACAACGGAAAGAAGGAGGTCAAGACCATCCTCAAGGGGCTGAACATGCCCACGGGTCTGGCCGTCAAGGACGGTGCGCTCTACGTCATCGCTGTCGACAAGCTGATCCGCTACGACGACGTCGAAAACAAGCTCGACAATCTCGGCGAGGGCAAGGTCGTCTATGACGACATGCCGTCCTACGCCGCGCATGGCTGGAAGTACCTCGCGGCCGACAAGGACGGCTGGTTCTACATTCCGTTCGGACCGCCCTTCAATGTCGGCATCCCGCCGACCAGCGTGTCGCAGATCCGGCGTGTCGATCCCAAGACCGGTAACGCCGAAATCGTGGCGCTCGGCGTCCGCAACTCGGTCGGCGGCGACGTCGATCCGCGCACCGGCAAGTACTGGTTCACCGAGAATGCCCGTGACTGGGTCAGCGACGATCTGCCCTCGGACAAGCTGAACATGGTCTCGAAGATGGGAGAGCATTTCGGCTATCCTTACTGCCACCAGGGTGACCTGCCAGATCCGAAGTTCGCGATGGGCCACGAATGCTCCGAGTTCGCACCGCCCGTGCTGAACCTCGGCGCCCACGTCGCTCCGCTCGGCATGAAGTTCTATACCGGCGACCAGTTCCCCGCCGAGTACAAGAACAACATCCTGATCGCCGAGCATGGCTCCTGGAATCGTCACAAGTACCAGGGCGGCAATATCACGCGCGTGATCGTCGGGCCCGACGGCAAGAATCCCAAGCAGGAGGTGTTCGCCTCCGGCTGGATCGAGGGTGACCAAGGCTATCTCGGCCGCCCCGATGACATCATCCTTGCCAAGGACGGCTCGATCCTCGTCGCCGACGACTGGGCCGGCGCGATCTATCGCATCAGCTACAGCAAGAATTAGCGCGACATGACCAGGAGGCTGCGGTGGCCGAGCGGCGCCGCAGCCTCTCTCGTTTCAAAGTCTCATGCTGTCGTCCCGGATTGCGCGCAGTTGCGTGCAAGTCCGGAACCCATACCCACGAGCGTGGGTTATGGATTTTGGACTCGTGCTTCGCACGCCCCGGAATGACGCAGTCGATAGATCGGAATTCCCACCATGCGCCGGCATTTCATCTCGCACGCAATCAGCGCGGCTGCGCTTCTCACGCTTGGCGCCCTCTCCGCAAGCGCGGCCGACAATTCTGCCGTCCAGGAGAAGGCTGCGGTTTGCTCCGGCTGTCACGGCGAGAACGGTATCTCGCAGACCGAGAACATTCCCTCGCTGGCCGGTCAGCCCGATCAATTCCTGCAATGGCAGCTCGTGTTCTTCCGCGCCGGCTCGCGCAAGAACGAGCAGATGCAGCCCGTTGCGGCGGAGATCACCAACGAGGGCGTCCGCAGTCTCGGCGCTTATTTCGCGGCCATGACGCCGCCGAAGCCGGACGAGGACAAGGATCCGGACCTGTCGAAAAAAGGCGCGCAAGTTGCCGTCGGCCGCCGCTGCGCCTCATGTCACACGGATAGCTTCGCCGGCACCAAGGCCGTCGCGCGTCTGGCGGGTCAGCGCGAGGAATATCTGCTCAAAGCGCTGCAAGACTACAAGACCAGCCAGCGCGTCGGCGGCGGGGGCGCCGCGATGGCTGATGTCGCCTATCACATGAGCGATGAGGAAATCACGGCAGTCGCGCATTACCTCGCGTATTTCAAATAGGTCCCGGATCTGCGCTTCGCTTGTCCGGGACGACGGCGGAATGCGGGGCTGCTATCTACCCGCCCGTTGCTTCTCATACGCCTTGAGATGCGTGTAGGCGATGCGCAGTTTCGGTACTGGGACCTTGGCGGCGTCGGCGCGTGCGATGAGGTCGCCGATCACGTGATCGGCCTCGACCGGAAGACCCGCCTGGATGTCGCGGAACATCGAGGCCGTCATCGGCGAGCCCTCGGTCGTGAGATTGCCCTTCACGCGCTCGAAGAACGGTCCGCCCGGCGTGTAGCCGGACGCGGTGGCGATCGCGCTGGTCTCATCGAGCATGCCGAGCAAAAAGTCGCGGCCGCCGGGCGCGGCGAGGATGTTGCCGACGGAGGTGCGCATCAGGCTGGTGGACGCTGCGAGCGAGGACAGGAACACCCACTTCTCCCACATGTCCTGCATGATGTTCTGGCTGGCAGTGGCACCAACGATACCGCTCTTGAAGGCTTCGTCGATCGCCTTGACGCGATCCGACAATTTGCCGTCGCGCTCACCGTAATTGATCGACTGCATTGGCTGCAGCTGCACCACTTCGCGCTTCTCGTTCAAGGTCGCGGCGATGGCGCAGAGACCGCCGAGCACGCGCTCCTTGCCGAACTGGGCATCGAGCGTGTCGAGATGCTTCATGCCGTTGAGCATCGGGATGATCGCGGTGTTCGGGCCGACTGCGGCGGCGAACGATTTGATGGCATCGTCGAGGTCGAACGCCTTGCAGCTGAGGAGCACGACGTCGAATTTTTCCTTGAGCGCGTCGGCCTGAACGGTCGGCGGATTCTTCAAGGTCACGTCGCCATTCGGGCTCTTGATGACGAGGCCGTCGCTCGCGAGCTCGCTGGCGCGGCCCGGCCGGACCAGGAAGGTGACGTCGCGGCCGGCCTGTAACAGCCTGCCACCAAAATAGCCGCCGATGGCGCCGGCGCCGACCACGAGGATACGCATGGGAAAGTCCTTATTGTTGCTATTGGCGGTCTATCTATAGTCGCCCTTGCGCGCGAAGCGAAGCAACCCGGAATGTCGCCGCGATCACATTCTGTCGCCGGAGATGCGGGATTATTGTCCCAGCACCATCTCCTCGACCTCGCGCAGCTGCTCCTTGCCGAAAAACATCTCGTTGCCGACGAAGAAGGTCGGCGAGCCGAACGCGCCGCGGGCGACCGCCTCCTCGGTGTTCTTGATCAGCTTGCCCTTCACCTCCGGCTCCTGGGCGCGGGCGAACAACTTTTGGGCATCGAGACCCGAGGACGCCAGCGCCTTCGCCGCGACCTCGATATCGTCCATCTTCTTCGGCTCGCGCCACATATGGTGGAAGGCGGCGTCGACGTATTTCTCGAACACACCCTCGAGCTGCGCCGCGATCGCGGTGCGCATCAGGTGCAGCGTGTTGACTGGGAAGTTGGGATTGAAGACGTAAGGCTCGACCTTGAAGCGCTTGATGAAGCGCTCGGTCTCGACCTGCTGGAATTCGCGCTTGTTCTTGATGCCGGCGAGCGTTTCGGCCGGCGACTTGTTGTTGGTCGACTTGAAGATGCCGCCGAGCAGGATCGGCACATACTCGAATTTGACGCCGATGCGCTGCTCGATCGCCGGGATCGCCAGATGGCTGAGATAGGCGTTCGGGCTGCCGAAATCGAACAGGAATTGCGGGGCTGTGCGGGTCAAAATCGTTCTCCCTGACTTAACTTTTGAACTGGCTTTTCATCCATTGTGGCGCAGGGCGCGCCACAGGTCCACCGTTTAATGACGGTCATAATATCTCGACGATCAGATCAGGCGCCGGATCGCCTTCTTGCGCCACACCAGCAGATAGTAGCCCATCTGCAAGACGAACATGGCGCAAAACACGATCGGATAGGCGGCCCATACACCCGCAAGGCCGATCGCGCGGCTCAGGATCACCGCGGAGGGCAGCTCGATCGCGACAATGGCGAAGATCGACAGCAGCATCGGCGTCAGCGCCACGCCGGCGGCACGCATCGCGCCGGAGAACGTAGTCGCAAGGCCGAACGGCACCGAGCTCCACAACGCGACATAGAGTAAGTTTTTCGCCAGATCGAGCACGGCGCCATCAGTGATGAAGATGCCGAGCACGGCGCGCGGTGCGAGATAGATCAGCGCCACGAGCCCACCAGTCAGCACGAGGTTGAACGCAAGGCCCGTGCGGACGATTCCGTCGAGCCGCGCCCTGTCGCCGCCGCCGATCGCTTGCGCGCCGAGGATCGAGACCGCGATCGAGATCGACATCGCCGTGAACTGCGTGTAGCCCATCACCTGATTGACCGCGCCGTAAGCCGCCGTTGCGTCCGAACCGAAGCCGTTGACGAGGCCGAGCAGAACCAGCTCGGCGATCGCCATCACGACCATGCCGACCGCACTGGGTAATCCAATGCCAAGGATCTGTCCGATCACAGCGCGATTGAGCCGCACATGGCGCAGCAGTGCGACGTCCGGCGCGAGCGCGTGCTTCTTCCGCAGCAGGTAGACGGCCAGCACGACGAGCGTCACCGCGTTGGAGATCGCAGCCGCCCAGGCCGGGCTCGCAATGCCGAGCGCCGGCAGGCCGAACGCGCCGCGGATCAGCATCGGTGTCAGGACCAGGCCGATCGCAGTCGACAATGCCAGCGCCAGCAGCGGCGTCACTGCGTCGCCAACGCCGCGGATCATCGCCGTCATCAGCAGGAAGGTGAAGCCGAGCGGCATGGTCAGCAGCATGATGCGGGCATAGGCGCTTGACTGGTCGAGAATGTCAGCGGGCGTCGCGAGCGCCATCATCAATTGCCGGCTGAAGAGCCCGCCGATCAATCCGACAGACATCGAGAGCAGCAGGCCGACTGCGAGCGTGGTGCCGACGACGATTTTGATCCTGCCGTGCTCGCCCGCACCAAAGGCCTGGCCGATCAGTACGGTGGCGCCGGTGCTCAGGCCCATGACGAAGGCGAACAGGAAGAAAAACACCGGGAAGAATGTCGAGACCGCCGCCAGTGCGTCCACGCCGATCATCTGGCCGAGATAGACATTGCTGACGGTGCCGAACAGCGATTGCAGCGCGTTGCTCAGCATCAACGGTGCGAGGAAGCGCAGGAAGCTTTTCCAGAGCGGTTTTGGAGCGGACATGGATGTGCCTTTCATCAGGGCGAGCAAAGCCGTTGCCGCGCAAAGCACGCGCGGCCTGGCCGTTGATGGGTTGTTGGAGATCGCGCTTAGGCGCGGTCGCTATAAGCGAGCTTGACGATGTGGTCGCGGATGTCGGCCGGCCAGTCGGCGATCAGTCCGGTGAAGCGGCGCCGGTCATCTGCAAACAGTGCGCGCGAAGCTTCCTCGAACTGCGCCAGATTGCCGGCCATGGTCGACATGAAGTGATAGGCCGCATCGCGCGCCTGTCGCTCGCGATCCTTGTCGCCGCTGGCGCGCCGGGCCTCGTCGACGAGTTTTCGCAGTGCGACCGAAGCGCCGCCGGGCTGCGCGCCGAGCCACTCCCAGTGCCGCGGCAGCAGCGTCACCTCGCGCGCGACCACGCCGAGTTTCGGCCGGCCGCGGCCGCGCGGCTCGGCTGGCGGTGCGGTCTCCGCAACCGGCGGCGGGATCAGCTTCGCCAGACGCGCCAGCACTTCGCGATCGCCGCCGCGCAGATCGAAGTCGATCGATCGGCCCGTAGCGTCCTCGAAGATGATGATGGGCTCCTCCGGCCGTGCCGCCACCCGCTTGACGACCAGCGCGACCTCTCCTGCCGGGCCTGACGCGAGGCGGCGCTGCCCCTGGAAGGCGGTGAAAGTTTTTTGCATTGGAATCATTGCCATATCGATCGCGTTGGTGATTTAATACCCGGGTAAATTGCCCAAGTCAATATACCCGGGCGAAATTATCCGTCCGGATGGCTCGACATTGCGGTCCCGGGCTGGCACGAACGCCTGACCGACCACGCCTACCCCGGGGACCCTGCGATGCTGACCGTTCACCACCTCAACAATTCGCGTTCGCAGCGCGTGCTGTGGCTGCTTGAGGAGTTGGGCGTGCCCTACGAGATCGTGCGCTATCAGCGCCAGCCCGATATGCGTGCGCCGAAAGAGCTGCGCGCGATCCATCCGCTCGGCAAGTCGCCCGTCATCACCGACAATGGCAACACGATCGCCGAGTCAGGTGCGATCATCGAATATCTCATCGCGACCTACGGCAATGGTCGGCTGATCCCGCCGCCGAACACGCCGGAGCGGCTGCGCTTCACTTACTGGCTGCATTATGCCGAGGGATCGGCGATGTCGCCGCTGCTATTAAAACTGCTGTTCACGCTGATGCCGAAGCGCGCGCCGGCGCTGCTTCGTCCGCTGGTGCGCAAGGTCTCGAACCAGGCGCTGACCGCCCTGGTCAATCCGCAGCTCAAGCAGCACATGGACTATTGGGAGGGCGAGCTGGGAAAAAGCGAGTGGTTCGCCGGCAGCGAGTTCACCGCGGCCGATATCCAGATGAGCTTTCCGCTTGAAGCAGCCCAGGCGCGCGGCGGGCTCGAGCAAGGCCACCCCAAGGCCATGGCGTTCCTGGAACGCATCCATGCACGGCCGGCGTACAGCCGCGCGCTCGAGAAGGGCGGCCCGTACGAGGTGGGACGATAGCTATTTCGCCGTCATTGCTGGTTTACGCGGACCCGTGACGTCCCAGGAAACAACACGCCGATGCAGCGGACGGGCTACTGCCCCGCTGCCTCCGCGCCCCGCGTGCGCGGATCGGGCGCGCCGAGCGGACCGTTGGCCGTCACCGCGATCGAATTGGCGGAGGTTTGTCCCATCGGCTCGACGATGAGGTGACCTTTCGCCTTCAACTCGAACAGCACATCGTCGGGAAAGCCGCGCTCGACGCGCACTTCGTCCGGCAGCCACTGATGATGCAGCCGCGGTGCGGCCACCGCGGCCGCCACGTCCATCTTGTAGTCGAGCACGTTCACGATCACCTGGAGCACGGTCGAGATGATGCCGCTGCCGCCGGGCGAGCCCGTCACCAGCACGGGTTTGCCGCCCCGGAGCACGATGGTCGGCGACATCGACGACAGCGGCCGCTTGCCGGGGCCAGGCAGATTCGGCTCGTAGCCGACGAGGCCATAGGCATTGGAGGCGCCGACGGCGGCGGTGAAATCGTCGAGCTCGTTGTTGAGCAGCACGCCGGTGCCGTCGGCGACGAGGCCGACGCCGTAGCTGAAGTTCAGGGTATAGGTGTTGCTGACGGCGTTGCCGCTGCTATCGACGACGGAGAAATGCGTGGTGTTGCTGCCTTCGCGCGGCGCGGGCGGGGCGGAAACGATCTCTTTCGACGGCGTCGCGCGATCGGTCGAGATGCTCGCACGCAGCTTGGCCGCATAGTCTTTCGCCGTGAGCGCATCGATCGGCGCGTTGACGAAGGCGGGATCGCCGAGATAGCGCGCTCGATCGGCGTAGGCGCGCTTCATGGCTTCGATCAGCAGATGCAGCGATGCCGGTGAGCCCTGCTTCAGATCGGCGAGCTGAAAGCCTTCGAGGATATTGAGCGATTCCACCAGCACGACACCGCCGGACGATGGCAGCGGCATCGAGACGATGTCATAGCCGCGATAGGTGCCGCGCACCGGCGAACGGATCACGGCCTGATAGGCCTTCAGATCAGCCGGGGTCATGATGCCGCCGGCGTCGGACACGGCCTTGGCGAGCTTCTCCGCAACCGGACCCTCGTAGAAGCCGCGCGGTCCCTGCGTTGCGACACTCACCAGCGTGTCGGCGAGATCGCTCTGCACCAGCCTGTCGCCTTCGCCAAAGGGCGTGCCGTCGAGCTTTGCGAAAATCTTGGCCGAGGACGGCCAGCGTGCCAGCCGAGAGTACCAGCCCGGCAGGGTATCGGCGATATCGTCGGTGACGATAAATCCGTCGCGCGCGAGCACGATCGCAGGATCGAGCAATTGAGCCAGCGTGAACTTGCCCGAGCCATATTTCTCGAGCGCGAGCGCCAGGCCCGCGACCGTGCCGGGCACGCCGATGCCAAGTCCGGAATCGCGCGACTTGGCGGGATCAGGCTTGCCGTCGGGTCCAAGGAATATCTGCGCCGTGGTCGCCGCCGGCGCGGTCTCGCGATAGTCGATCGCGATGTCTTCATTGTGCTCGGCCGAATGGATCACCATGAAGCCGCCGCCGCCGATATTGCCGGCACGCGGATAAGTCACTGCCATCGCAAAGCCGGTCGCGACGGCCGCGTCGACGGCATTGCCGCCACGCCGCAAGATGTCGGCGCCGACCTGCGCAGAGATTCTCTCTTGCGCCACCACGATGCCGTGCTCGGCGGGGATCGCGTGCACCGTGTCGAGCGCCGGCGGGACATAGGACCGCCGCGCATCCTGCGCGGTTGCCGACGCAAGACCAAGCGCCAGAGCGGCGATAAGTGCGAAAAAACTCCGCCGGGTCGAAAATGATGACATCATCAAATTTCCGCTGGGCCTTCAGGCCAATTCAAACGTGTCGCTGTAATGCTATACGGTTTGCGCTAAGAGAGACAAAACTGTTTGTGATGAGGACTGCGTGATGACGACAATCGCCTCGGATGCGCGCATGGCCGACGCCCCGCGGACCTATCCGCCGCGCGCCGCGGTCGTCAGCTGGATCTTCTTCGATTGGGCCGCGCAGCCCTATTTCACGCTGATCACGACCTTCGTGTTCGCGCCTTATTTCGCCACCAGCATCGCGCCGGATCCCGCCACGGGCCAGTCGCTCTGGGGTTTTGCGATGGCAGCAGCTGGCATGGCGATCGCGCTGTTGTCGCCCGTACTTGGTGCCATCGCGGATGCCTCGGGCCGCCGCAAGCCATGGATCGCCGCGTTCGGGGCGGTGCTCGTGCTGGCCTCCTGCGCGCTGTGGATCGGCAAGCCTGGCGATCACGCCATCATTCCGCCGCTGCTCCTCGCGGTCGCGCTTGCGAGCGTCGGCGCGGAGTTCGCCACCGTCTTCAACAATGCGATGATGCCGACCCTGGTGCCGCCGGAGCGCATCGGCCGCCTCTCCGGCACCGGCTGGGCCACGGGCTATATCGGTGGCATTGTCAGCCTGATCATCGTGCTCGGCTTCCTCGCCGCCAATCCAGAGACCGGTCACACGCTGCTCGGCTTCACGCCGCTGTTCGGGCTCGATCCTGCCATGCACGAAGGCGATCGTGCTGCGGGACCGCTGACAGGGCTGTGGTTCATCATCTTCGTGACGCCGATGTTTTTGTTCACGCCGGATTATCCGGCGAAGCATCCGGTGCGCGAGGCGCTGCATGAAGGCCTGGCGGATCTGAAGCGATCGCTGAAGGATCTGCCGCAGCAGAAATCGCTCGCGGCGTTTCTGCTCGCCAACATGATCTACACGGACGGCCTGGTGTCGCTGTTCGCGTTCGGCGGCATCTATGCCGCAGGCACCTTCGGCTGGCACACGATCCAGATCGGCACGTTTGGAATCATCCTCGCCATCGCCGGCACCTTCGGTGCGTGGCTCGGCGGCAAGCTCGACGACTTCCTTGGTCCGAAGCGCGTCATCGCTGGCAGCATGCTGATCCTGCTGCTCGCGGTCGCGGCAATCCTGCTGGTCGACAAGGACAGCGTGCTGTTCGTCAAGGTCGCGCCACCAGAGCCGGGCGGCCCGATGTTCGCTGCCGCCGCTGAGCGTGCCTATATCGTGCTGGGCTGCCTGATCGGCGCGGCTGGCGGCCCGCTTCAGGCCGCCTCACGCACGCTCCTGATCCGCCTCGCGCCGAAGGATCGGATCGCGCAGTATTTTGGTCTGTTCGCGCTGACCGGGAAGGTGACGTCCTTCATCGGACCGCTTCTGATCGGCGTGATCACCGCGGCAACCGCGAGCCAGAAAGCCGGCATGGCCGTGCTGGTGGTGTTTTTCGTCGCGGGGTTGGTGCTGCTGATGCGGGTGCGGGAGTAGCCGCACTAGGCAAATCCCGTCTCCGTCATTGCGAGGAGCGAAGCGACGAAGCAATCCAGACTTCCTCTGCGGAAAGATTCTGGATTGCTTCGCTGCGCTCGCAATGACGAAGTCGATGGGGTTGTTGTAACTCTCTCAGCTCGCTACGCTGATCGCTTTAGTGCCTGAAGTGCCGCGTGCCGGTGAACACCATGGCGATGCCGTGCTCGTCGGCGGCCTTGATCACCTCGTCATCGCGCATCGAACCCCCGGGCTGCACCACGGCAGTGGCGCCGGCTTCGATACAGGCGAGCATGCCGTCGGCGAACGGGAAGAATGCATCCGACGCCACGACCGAACCCTTGGTCAGCGGCTCCGCGAGCTTCAGCTCGTTGGCCGCATCCTGCGCCTTGCGGGCGGCGATGCGGGCCGAATCGACGCGGCTCATCTGACCGGCGCCGATTCCGACGGTGGCGAGATCCTTGGCGTAGATGATGGTGTTGGACTTGACATGTTTTGCCACGCGGAAGGCGAACTTGAGATCGCGCATCTCCGCATCGCTCGGTGCGCGCTTGGTCACGACCTTGAAAGTCATGTCGTCGACCACGGCATTGTCGCGGCTCTGTACGAGCAGACCGCCCGCCACTGTTTTTGCGGTCAGGCCCGGTGCACGTGGGTCCGGCAGGTTGCCGGCGAGCAGCAGACGGAGGTTCTTGCGTGCACCGATGATGGCGATCGCCTCTTCGCTGGCGTCGGGCGCGATGATCACCTCGGTGAAGATTTTTGTGATCTCGCGCGCGGTGTCGGCGTCGAGCGCGCGGTTCATCGCGATGATGCCGCCGAAGGCCGAGGTCGAATCGCAGGCCAACGCCTTGCGGTAGGCGTCGACGAGATTCGAGCCTTCGGCGACGCCGCAAGGATTGGCATGCTTGACGATGACGCAGGCCGCGGTGCGCTTGGTGTCGAACTCACCGATGCATTCATAGGCGGCATCGGTGTCGTTGATGTTGTTGTAGGAGAGCTCCTTGCCCTGCAGCTGCCGCGCGGTCGAGACGCCGGGACGCTTGTCGGGCGTCGCATAGAACGCCGCGGTCTGATGCGGGTTCTCGCCGTAGCGCAGCGACTGGATCAATTTGCCGCCGAAGGCGCGGAAATCGGGTGCGTCGATTTCGAGCTGGCGGTTGAACCAGTTCGAGATCGCAGCGTCGTAAGCCGCGGTGCGCGCATAAGCCTTTGCGGCAAGCCGCCGGCGCAGCTTGAGCGTCGTTGCGCCGTTGTTGGCCGCGAGCTCGTCGAGCACGGCCTTGTAGTCGTCAGCCTCGACCACGACGGCGACGTCGTCATGGTTCTTGGCGGCGGCGCGGATCATCGCGGGGCCACCGATGTCGATGTTCTCGATGCAGTCCTCGAAGCCCGCGCCTTTGTCGACGGTCGCCTCGAACGGATAGAGATTGACGACGAGCAGATCGATCGGCGCGATGCCATGCGCCTTCATCGCCTCGGCGTGCTCCTTGTTGTCGCGGATCGCGAGCAGGCCGCCGTGCACCTTCGGATGCAGCGTCTTGACGCGGCCGTCCATCATCTCGGGAAAGCCGGTCAGGTCGGAGACGTCTTTCACCTTCAGGCCCGCAGCGGCGATCGCTTTGGCGGTGCCGCCGGTCGAGACCAGCTCGACATCATGCGCGGCAAGCGCCTTGGCGAATTCGATCAGGCCGGTTTTATCGGAGACGGAAAGCAGAGCACGGGTGACGCGGCAGGGATGGTCAGTCATGAGCAAGATCCTCTGTCTTAAGGAGTGTCTATGCCCAGGCGCGCGGCGGATATGTGTCGCGCTTCCCGATGGTGCTCCATCCAAGGTCGCCAGTCGCGCGAACGAGCGCTCGATAGCAGCTTTTGGCGCTCGTCTCAACGGCTAGATAGGGCCGGATCACGCCTGTTTACAGCGGAAGTTCCGGCTCGCGCCGCGCATTTCGGCGAGCATTGGTGACCGCCGGCGAGGCCGTGGAACGGACAAAACTCCAGCGGATCGAGGGCGCCTGGCGGGCATCCTGGCGGATCACGATCTGCGCGGTGCGACGGGGGCCGTCATTGCCGGCCAGGAACACGCTGTCCTCGAGATCGACCTTGTCGTCGAGGGCCTCAAAGGTCCAGACATCACGGTTGGGCAGCACCAGCATGACGCCACGGGCATCCGACAGCCGGCTTGCCTTCACTGCGGGATGCAGATGGAAGCGCAGCGCGAAATCGGCGTCAGCGCCCTTGAGGCGCGCGCCCTGCGGCGGCGATAGCGTGTCCTCACCATCGATCCGCGCCCCGTCATTGGCGACCATCAGCACGCGGCGATGGATCACGCCGAACTTGGCGAGATAGCCGTCATGCGAGGTCGTGAGCAGCGTGCCGTCCTGCACGATTTCGCGATAGCTCTCCACCTCACGAGGGCCGCTGGTGATCGGTGCGCCGCGCAGCAGCCGTTTCATCGCCGACATCTCGACGAACTGGCAGGACGACGTCTCGTGATAGGTCAGCGTCGAATGCGCCGCGGTGCCGCGCGCGAACGGCCGCCAATTGTCGCGGCCGGTGGTCGGCATGCCGCAATTGGTCACGATGCGGCTGATGCCGGAGGACAATTCGAACGACAGGCAGCCGGCATGCGCGTCGTGGCTGACGCCAGGTGGCGGCGGTGGGCCGGTGTCGATGATCAGCGTGGTCGGGCCGGCATCGAGGCGCTGGAAGCCGGTATGCGGCATGTTCGCCATCGGCGCGCCGTGGGCGTCGTCATAGGCGAGCAGCGTGGCAAGCTGATCCGACGGCGTCGCGCTCATGCCGTTGAACAGCGCGAAATTGCCGTCGCCGTGCCGGAAGAAACGCAGCATCGGCATCATGCGGTCGATCGCATTGAGCAGCGCCGGCGGGGGTGCGATGTTGCGCGCGGCAAAGGTCTGCCGCAGCGGCAACAGGTCGATCAGGAGCTCGATCAGCGCGCCCGGGTTGCGCGAGATGTGTCCGCCATCGGGGAGAATCTGCCGCTGCAACTCGTCGGAGAGTTTTTTCGACGCGCTGCGGATGTGACGAGCCTGGTTGGCAAGGCAGAGCGTCGTGTAGCACAGCGCGATCAGCACCTGGAGCTTCGGCACCCCGTCGGGGATGTTGACCATGGTGTAGCGCAGGAAGCGGATCTCGCGTGCGAGCGCGCGCAAGTAACGGCGGTAGAATTTGTTGTCGGTGTCGTTGAGCACCAGCGGCGCCTGCGACAGCAGCGAGATCACGCGCCGCGCCAGCACGTCGGCGCGGCGCGCGACGGGCCGGCGCTTGTTGGCGGGGTTGCTGATCCAGTCCTCGACCAACGCGCGCGCATTCGCCCGGGTCAGCGCGGTGTCGGCGGCGCGCAAGTGCCGCAGCCAGCCGAATCCGAGCAGCGCGACCTCCCAATCCTCCGAGGGCGGATCGAGATCGAAGATCGAGCGGCCGTGGCAGTTGACGATCTTGCCGGCGAACACGAAGCGCCCGGCATAGATCTCGGCGGCGCGCGTCGCGTCCGCGGTGCGCAAATCATGCGGCGCGATGATCAGCCGATCGGTACGGCCGGGCCACACCCGCGACAGCGCAACCGAACCGCCGCTCGCGCGCGCGAGCATGTTCCGCGCGAAGCGGTTCATCACCAGCGTCGAGATACGTCTGCGTTGAGCGACCGACACGCCTTGCCTTGAAGGGGGAGAGGATTCCGACGAATCCTTATTAATCCCAAAATCGGCCGGCTGACACTACCTTGAATGACCCCGAATCAGTCCAGCGGTAGCAAAATCCGGTGCAAAATCAGGATTTAACGAGCCGGGCCGCGAAAAATCCGTCGAGCCCGCCGAGCTTCGGGTCGGCGTGCGGCAGATGGCTCGGCAGGGTCCGGAGATCGCCCTCGCTGGTGATGATCTCACTGAGCCCGGAGACCTCGCTGGCCTCGACCGGCACGCGGCGAAGCGCAGGCTCTGCGGCCAGCAGCGTGGCGACGGCCTGCTCGCCTTCTTCAGGTTCCAGCGAACAGGTGCAGTAGACCAAAGTCCCGCCGGGCTTGAGCAGCGAGACGGATTTGCGCAGCAGCCGTTGCTGGAGAACGGTCATCGCAGCGACGTCGGAATCCTGCCGCAGCCATGCGACGTCTGGGTGCCGACGGATCGTTCCGGTCGAGGTGCAGGGCGCATCGATCAGGACTCCATCGAGGCCATCTGCTGGGCCCGCCCATTCCACGGCGTCGGCGACGACGGTTTCGGCCTGGAGCGACAGCCGGGCCAGGTTTTCGCGCAGACGCGCGACCCGGACCGGTGAACGGTCGATCGCAGTGACATGCGCACCGGCCTGCGCCAGCTGCGCGGTCTTGCCGCCGGGCGCAGCACAGAGATCGGCAATCGATTTGCCCGAGATATCGCCGAACAGCCGGACCGGCAGCGCAGCGGCGGCGTCCTGCACCCACCATTGTCCTTCGGGGAAACCAGGCAGCATGGTCACCGCGCCGTGCAGCAGCGTGCGCACCGATCCGGTTGGCAGCACTTCGCCATGCAGCCGGCTCGCCCATTGTGCGGCGTCGGACTTCACGGTGAGATCGAGCGAAGGTTCGTGGCCGAGCGCGAGCGCCATGTCCCGTGCAGTCGCCTCGCCGTAATGCGCGCTCCAGCGCGCCAGCAGCCAGGGCGGCAGGTCCAGCGATTGCGTGGCGACCTCCTCGACCAGCGCCTGGCCCTCGCGCGCGCAGCGGCGCAGCACGGCGTTGACGAGGCCGGCATAGCGCGCGGCGCGCCGGTCGGATTGCACCAGGCGAACGGAGAGATCGACCGCGGCGTGATCGGGCACGTCCATCCAGAGGATCTGGGCGGCGCCGATCAGGAGCGCGCTCTGCGCGCGCGGTGCGTCTGAGGGAATGCCCTTGTCGAGCAGGCGCGACAGCACATGGCCGAGCGTGCCGAGGCGGCGAAGGATGGTTGCAACCAGTCGCCGCATCAGCGCGCGGTCACGGTCGGCGAGCGTCTTCAGTCCGGGATGGGCACCGGAGCCGTCGAGCTGGTCGTCGAGCGTGCGGTGCTTGTGCAGGACGCCGTCGACGATGTCGGCAGCGATCCGCCGCGCCGCGAGACCGGGCACTTCGGATGGAGGGGCAAAACGTTGAGATGGCATGCGGACGTAAGGTTCTGAGCGAGCGGCAGTTCCGCCAATATGGGCGCATGCCTTAAGAACACCAGCTCTCGCATGCGAATATGCCAAATGTAAGAATGGCCTCTGGCGATTTCAGCCCGTCGCGGCCATTTCAGCAATGCGTAATTGGACGTCGCGCGGCTGGCGATCCTGCGCTAGGAGCCCAGACGATGAGTGACCAGCCTTCCATTCCCGATCGCAAGCCGCTGCAGCCGGCCGCCAAGCGCGCGCTGGCCGAAGCCGAGGCGCGCCGGCAGGCCGCCGCGGCCAATCCCGAGCCGGCACCGAAGGAATTGCAGGGGCCGAAGGGACCCGAGCCCACCCGCTACGGCGATTGGGAGCGCAAAGGCATCGCCTCGGATTTCTGAGGCCGGGCGGTCTGTCCCCCCGGGTACGGTTACGACCAGCCACGACAGATCGCGGTGCTCTTGCAAGTAGCGGATGATGCGCTCGCAGGCTGCCTCATGCCGCAGTGCCCAGGCAATCGCCGAACAGACGCTCGGCGGTGTCGGCATCCAGCGAGAGATCGCGGATGCAGGCCGCGACCGAGGCGCGGTACATGTCGTCGATGCCGTAGCGTCCGATGACCTGGAGCTGGGCCTCGCTCAACGATGCTGTCTTGCGGCTCCGGTAACGGTAGGCCGTGTCCGATCCGTGAAGGCCGACCACGGTGTAGATTTTCGGCTCGCTCAGGAAGGTAACGCCCGACCCCTTCGTTTCGATCTGTCCGCGCTCTTTCCAGTCGGTGACGGCGCCTTCGGTGAAGCGTTCGCCGAGGCCGAGCCGGTCGAACAGCTTTCGCACCGAACCGGTCGCGTCCTTGCTGGCTTCATACACGTAGTGTGTCACCGGCACGCCGTGCCGTCTTGCATGGCTTTCGACGCGAAGCGCGTTCAGCGAAGAGATCACGTAGTTCTGGATCAGGCGATCCTCGGGAACCCGGTCCGACCATTTCTCGAGCCAGGACGCGAGCGAGCTCGCGGGATCGCGGTCGAGCATGATCATGTGAAGCTTGTCGACAGGCCAGCCGGCCTCGATCAGCGGCTGGAGCGGCAGGAACAGGCTTTCGGCCAGCACATAGGGCCCGCCCATTTCCTTGCTGAAGATATGCGGCTGCTCGGCCGCCGTCGGCGCCGCCCAGGGCTCGCCCGCATTTCCAAGGAGCCGATGGCGCAGGGCGACCTTCACCGGCTGGAAGTAAGAAGGCATCCCGGCGACCCCGAACAGATTGGTGAGCGCGGTCGAACCCACACGGCAGCGTCCCCACGCGCAGTAGAGCGTCGGAAAGTCTTCGGGAGCCCAGTGCCGGAATGTTTCACCGAGGCAGTCCCTCACTTCGCACATTAATTCGTCCAGCGCGGCCGGCCGCGTCTGATATTTGCCGTCCATCGCCAGCACCATCGTGTCGAGCGATGGATGATCGCTGCGGACGAAGTCTGCGAGGCGGTCGGTTTCGTCGACGGAGGTGTTCAGGCGGCTCATCTGCGAACCTTTCGGGTTGAGGATGGAAGAGATCACGGCTTCGGCGCGATGCATGTTGATGTCGACGGCGCCGGAGAAGAAGTGCGCGCCCTTGGTGGGGCCGCCGGCCGCATAGACGTTCGGATAGGGATTGCCGCGCCGGTCGTGCACGCGGCTGTCGTCATAGCTGCAGCGAATGCCGCCGAGCGCGTCGAGCGTAACGAGGCCCTGCCGCTGCATGTCCTGATAGAGCGGACTGGCGTCCAGCCGGTAGGACGGACCGGTCGCGTCAATGACGCAATCGACGTCGCGATGATCGTCATGGCCGAGATGGGCGCGCAAACGGCCGCCGATCTCGGTCATCGTGCGCAGGCGTGCGCGTGTCGACAATCTTCCTGACAGCATTAGGTCGCGGATGCGGATCGCGTTCTCCAGCGGCATCGCAGAGCGGTTGCGCAGCCAGCCGGAATTATAGACGTCCATGAAGCGCGCCTTTTCGACGTCGTTCATCCGGCTCCAGGCGTCGCACACCACGTTAGCGATGCTGGCGAGGTAGCAGTGGACGTTAGGCTCGTTGGTCTCGGCCTCTGCGATGTTGCGCTCGATGTCGGTCAGTGCATCGGTGGCGATATCCCGGCGCGACAGGTCGCAGTCCAGGCCGGTGATCTCGATCAGCAAGTCCGAGAGCCGGTGGGCAAATGCGTCCGCGCCGATCCGCTCGCGGCTGACGACATAATGATGCACGGCATCGCGGAAATCGTTGGTGATTGCCGGAATCCCGACCGGCTGGACCGTGGGAAACAGACCGCTTCTGGAGAAGCAGGTCATTCGGACATGCTGATGAGTCTTGGCGAGTGCGGTGACAGCATCGACAGCGCTCAAGCCGCTGCCGAGGATGCCGATGTCGGTGTCGTCGCGGTCGGTGAAGCCGAATTGCGCGTAGGGATCGCGAATGTAGTTGGGGTGTTTGGCGAGGCCATAATGATCCTCGGGCGCGTTGTGGCCGGTACAGAGGACCAGCACCGACGAGATATGCGTGATATTGCGGTCGGTCGTCAGCAGCACATTGTGATCCGGCGAGAACCGCATGCGGATCACTTCGGCATGCTCGACGTGAACCGGCACGCCGGCATTGCGGCATTGCTCGATCGCGATGCTACGGACGCTGTCCAGATAGTCCCGGTAGACCATCCGCGGCAGATGATCGTTGCGGCCGCAGTCAAGGCCGTTGGCCCAGGCCCAGCGCAGGAACTCCTCCGCGTCGCCGGGGCGGATCGACATCTTCGCCGCCTTCATGTTGAGCAGATGGCGGTCGCTCTGGGTGCGATAGGCGACCCCGCCGTCGAAGCCGGATTTGTCGAAGAGCTGAATTCCGCTGATCGCGCCCATGTCTCGCTCTGATGCGGCGAGCTCCGCCAGATGACGCAGGATCGTGATTCCGGTTGCGCCGCCGCCGACAATACTGATGATCATCGCTCAATCCCCCAGTGATCGTGTTTGACCCAGGCGCGAGCGGGGGCTCGGCATGGGGGCCTCCCAAAGCCGTTGGTTATTCGATGCGTCAGAAAGTTGGCTTGCGGCCGGCCTCAGGTCGGCTGCATGAGGTGCGGGGCCTCAGGCGGCCCGCACCGTATCGAGGAATTTCGCGACCTCTTTCTTGAGACGGCCACTCTCGGTCGAGAGTGAGCGCGCGGATGCCAGAACCTGTGTCGAAGCGGAGCCGGTGGCGCTGGCGCCATGACTGACCTGCGCGATCTTGTCCGCGACTTCCACCGTGCCCTTGGCGGCTTCGCTGACGTTGCGCGCAATCTCGGCCGTCGCGGCCCCCTGTTCCTCGATGGTGGCCGCGATGGTGGTCGAGATGTCCGAAATCCTGGAGATGGTTGCACCAATCTCCTTGATGGCGCCGACGGAGTCTTCCGTCGCGGTCTGCATGCCGGCGATCTGTGCGCTGATCTCATCGGTCGCCCGCGCGGTCTGGGCCGCGAGCGCCTTGACCTCGCTGGCCACCACAGCAAATCCGCGGCCGGACTCGCCGGCGCGTGCCGCTTCGATCGTGGCGTTCAATGCCAGCAGATTGGTCTGCTCTGCGATCGCGGTGATCAATTTGACGACGTCGCCGATCCGGCCCGCGGCCTTGAGCAATTCATTGATCCGGGCGTCGGTGTGCTCGGCCTGCTTGACTGCGTCGCCAGCGATGCGGCTGGAATCATGAACCTGACGTCCGATTTCGACGACCGATGCGCTCATTTCCTCTGCGGCGGACGCCACGGCTCCGACATTGGCAGAGGCTTCCTCGGAGGCCGCTGCCACCATTCCGGAGAGCTGCTCGGTCTCTTCCGCCGTCCCCGACAGCGTGCCGGCCGCGGATTCGAGCTGCTGCGAGGCGACCGAAACCGAGTTGATGATGCCGCCGACCGCATCCTCGAACGCGCCGGCCAGCCGAATCATCTCCTGCTTGCGCTGCGCGGCGACTGCAGCCTCCTGATCCTTTTGCTCGGCCTCCATCTGCTCGATGCGAATCAGATTGTCTCTGAACGTGCGGGCGGCGCGGGCGTTATCGCCGACTTCGTCGCCGCGGGCGGTATAGGGAATATCGACGGCCTTGTTGCCACCGGCTAGTTGCAACAGCACGTCGCCGATGCGACGGATCGGCCGGGCGATGCTCAGCACCGAAAACAGAGCCGAGCCGGCCAGGACCAGGATCACGAGGACGCCGACCACCAGGCTGACCTCGGTCGCCTGCTCCAGCGCGGTCACGAGCTGATTCTGCCGCAGAGCCATGTATTCATTGTTAGCGGAGACCAGCTTGTCGACGCGAGTGGTGATCTCCTTTGCGGCAGGAAGCAATCGCTCCTCGAGCACGCGCCTCTTGGTTTCCTCTGCCTTCACGGCCGCGCTGGTTGCCGCCTTGTAGCGTCCGGCGAGCGCCGCCAGCGCGTCGATCCCGTCCGCGATATCCTTGTCGGCGGACTGGCGCACCTGTTTCAGGACGCGGATCATGGCATCGGCATGTCCGGCGATACGATCCTTCTGCTCGGCGTCGCCCGTTGCTGTGAAATGCCAATCGGCGGCGCTGACCGCCTTGAACGACGCGTCCGCTTCGCGCAACTCGGCCTCGATGTTGAGACGGTTCTGCGACGCGGCGAGGGTAGGCGAAGCCAGCAACTTCTCGAGCGACTTGTTCCAGGCGTCGTCGATCTGATTTGCTGCCGTGAATTGTGCGATGGCGATGCCACGGGCTTCGCCAAGATCGTTGCCGGCCTTGAGAGAGGCATCGAGCTGGATCTTCACCTCGCGACAGAGCTCTTTGGCTTCAGCGCGTTTGGACCGGATCAATGCAGCGTCTATTTCGGTCGTTGCATTGGCGATGGAGCTGCGCAGCGCTTCGAGATGCTTGGTGAGCATGTCGGCCGAGGACGCAGATCCGATTTCTGCCACTGCAAGGCGCGCCCGGGTTACCGCAAGCTCTGCGCCTTGGGCATTGGCCTTGTTTGCGGTGTTGATGACCACCAACTCGCTCAGTCCCGCGATCTGCCCGTTCCGGACGAGCTGGTTGCCGAGCATACCGCCGACGAGAAGAACCCCCGCGCTCGCCGTCAATCCCAGCTTTGTACCGATGCGAAACTTGAACGATGCCATGCCTACCGCTCCCCCACACGCAAACCGAGTACTCCGCCCTAATACTAAATACGGCGTGAATATTAAACTCCGTACAACTACAGGAGGTGCCGAATGGAGAGCGCTTGGAACAGCGCGTGGCGCCGGTGCGATTTTGGGTTCGGGCAATGATCTGGCGAGCGCCGGCGCGATCCGGCATCGGCCGGGTACCGGGTGCATTGGTCGTCGTGTCTTGCCGGCCTCCCGACTCAGTCCTAGCGTGACTTGATGCGTTTCCAGGATCGCCCCAATGCCTATCGGCCGCAGTTCGGCGGCTCCCCGTTTGGCCGTCGCCTCTCCGGACTGGTGCCGTGGATGTTCGTGGTCGGAGTCGTCGTGGCGGTCGTGCTCACCTTCCGGCACGGGACGAACTGGCCGGTTCCCTATCCGGCCGACGAGCGCACGCAGGACGCCAAGATCATCCTGCAGCAGTCCGGCAATCCCGACATCCGTCAGCCGATCGATGTCATCCGCATTATCGATGGCGACACCTTTCTTGCGCGCGTGCATCAACGCGATGGGCGCGATCTCGTGGCGCGGGTTCGCCTGCGCGGCATCGATGCGCCGGAGATGAAGGCGTCCTGTCAGGACGAGCTGGACAGGGCGGAGGCAGCCACCGAGGCGCTGCGCAATCTGCTCGGCCAGGGCGGCGTCACCATCTACAATCTCGGCTCGGAGAAATATGGGCGCGTTCTCGCCGATGTCGCGACCAAGCGGACGGCCAATGTTTCGGCGGTGATGCTCGCGGGCGGCTACGCACGCAGCTACAATGGCGGCCACCGCGACGGCTGGTGCGCGCGCGGCTGGCGCTTCTGGTAACAAAAAAGCCGCGTCGAAACGCGGCTCTTTCAATCCCTGTTTTGCAACCTCTGTTTTGGTTGCGACGATCAGCGCGCCACGACCACCGTCGTGCCGACGGAGACGCGGCTGTAGAGATCGGTGATATCGTCGTTGAGCATGCGGATGCAGCCATAGGAGACGAAGCCGCCGACCGAGCCCGGCACGTTGGTGCCGTGGATGGCATATTCACCGCCAGCCAGCGTCATTGCCGCAACGCCCATCGGATTGCGCGGCGAACCGCCCGGGATGACGTCGGGAAGCTGCGGCTTGTCGCGCTTCACCTCGGCAGGCGGCGACCAGGCCGGATTGCGGTACTTGCCGTCGATGCGGGTGGTACCGGCCCACTGTTTGCCGGATTTGCCAACGCCGACCGGATAGCGCACGGCGTGGCCGTCATCGAGAATGAGATAGAGCCGCCGCTCGCTGGTTTTGACCACGATGGTGCCGGGCGAATAGTCGGCGACGTGCGTCCCCACCATTTCCGGCCGCGCCTCGGCGGCCGTCGACATCACGACCCCTGCCCCGATGGTGGCGGCCAGCGCCAGTGCAATCTTCATCGACATCAATTTTCCCCCTGCCCCGAACGGATCGTCCAAATTCACGCAAAACCGGCAATTGCCCGCTCGCCGAGACATTCTTAACCGCGCCTATTAACCGGATGGTTTCCACGCGCGGCCGCCAAGGGCGAGCCAGCAGGTGGAACAAAGGAAATGTTCGAAATAAAGTAAATGACTTGAAAACAACACTCGGCGGGAAAGATGCAGCCGCGCCGTTGCGCGCCCTGACGAACGCGTGAGGGCGTGAACGGCTGTTATTTCACGGGTGGTCTCGTGTCCCGGACGCGGTGCGGCACGCAGTGCCGCGCCGCAGAGCCGGGACCCAGAAAGCCACGCATTCCGCCGCTACACGGGCCCCGGCTCTGCAGCGCACCGCAAGTGCGCGCTGCGCTGCGTCCGGGGCACGCTCGAGCTTAGGCCGACTTCTTGTTCTGCCGGTTCTTCACGAGATCGTCGACCACGGCGGGATCGGCGAGGGTTGAGGTGTCGCCCAGGCTGCCCGGCTCGTCCTCGGCGATCTTGCGCAGGATGCGGCGCATGATCTTGCCGGAGCGGGTCTTGGGCAGGCTTGGGGCGAACTGGATCTGGTCGGGCGATGCGATCGGGCCGATCTCCTTGCGCACCCAGGTGACGAGCTCCTTGCGGAGGTCGTCGGTCGGCTCGACGCCGGCCATCAGGGTGACGTAGGCGTAGATGCCCTGGCCCTTGATGTCGTGCGGGAAACCGACCACGGCCGCTTCCGACACCATCTCATGCGCGACCAGCGCGCTCTCGACTTCTGCGGTGCCCATGCGATGGCCGGAGACGTTGATGACGTCGTCGACGCGGCCGGTGATCCAGTAATAGCCGTCGGCGTCGCGCCGGCAACCGTCGCCGGTGAAGTATTTGCCCTTGTAGGTCGAGAAATAGGTCTGCTCGAAGCGGGCGTGATCGCCATAGACCGTGCGCATCATGCCCGGCCATGACCGGGTCAGGCAGAGATTGCCGGTGGTCTCACCCTCAAGCACCTTGCCGTCGGCGTCGACGATCTCCGGCGCCACGCCGAAGAACGGCAGCGTCGCCGAACCCGGCTTGAGTTTTGTCGCGCCCGGGAGCGGCGTGATCAGAATGCCGCCGGTCTCGGTCTGCCACCAGGTGTCGACGATCGGGCAGCGATCGTCGCCGACGACGCGATGATACCACTCCCAAGCTTCCGGATTGATGGGCTCGCCGACCGAGCCGAGCAGGCGCAGGCTGGCGCGCGAGGTCTTCTTCACGGGCTCGTCGCCCGACTGCATCAGGGCGCGGATCGCGGTCGGCGCAGTGTAGAAGATGTTGACCTTGTGCTTGTCGATGACGTTCCAGAATCGCGAATTATCCGGGTAATTCGGCACGCCCTCGAACATCAGCGTGGTCGCGCCGTTGGCGAGCGGCCCGTAGAGAATGTAGCTGTGGCCCGTGACCCAGCCGACGTCGGCGGTGCACCAGTAGATGTCGCCGTCGTGATAATCGAAGACGTATTGATGCGTCATCGAGGCGAACACGAGATAGCCGGCCGAGGTGTGCAGCACGCCCTTGGGCTGACCGGTCGAGCCCGAAGTGTAGAGGATGAACAGCGGGTCCTCGGCGTGCATGTGCTCGGCCGGGCATTCCGTCGTCACCATCGCAGCCGCCTCGTGATACCAGAGGTCACGCGTCGGGTTCATGTCGATCTTGCCGCCGGTGCGCTTGACCACGACGACCCAGTCGACGCCATCGGCCTTGGCGAGCGCCGCGTCGACATTGGCCTTCAGCGGCACCTTCTTGCCGCCGCGCAGGCCTTCGTCCGCGGTGATGATGATCTTGGACTGGCAGTCGTTGATGCGCTGGGCGAGGCTGTCAGGCGAGAAGCCCGCGAACACCACGGAATGGACGGCACCGATCCGCGCGCAGGCCAGCATGGCAAAGGCCGCTTCCGGGATCATCGGCAGATAGATGGTGACGCGATCGCCTTTCTTGACGTTGCGGGTGCGCAGGATGTTGGCCATCCGGCAGACCTCGTCGTGCAGCTCCTTGTAGGTGATGTGCTTGGACTGCGAGGGATCGTCGCCTTCCCAGATGATCGCGGTCTGGTTGCCGCGCTTGGCGAGGTGGCGGTCGATGCAATTATGGGCGACGTTGAGGACGCCGTCCTCGAACCATTTGATCGAGATGTTGCCAGGCGCGAAGGAGACGTTCTCGATCTTGGTGGGTGCGTGCATCCAGTCGATGCGCTTGGCCTGCTCGGCCCAGAAGGCGTTCGGGTCCGCGATCGAGCGGGCGTACATGTCCTTGTACTTGGCCTGGTCGACCCAGGCGCGCTTGGCCCATTCCGCGGGGACGTCGTAAATCTTCTCGGACATGTTTCCCTCCACATACGGCAAGCCAAACGCTGGCGGCGCGCAAGCCGACTTGATCGTTGAACCGATTATGCGTCGGGCTAACCGGCCCCGACAAGAACCACAAGCTGGACCTTCGGTGAGCGGCCGGCCATGCGGAGAATCAAGCTGCGCCGGCCCGCTGTCGCAAATCTGAAATAGGCCGGACGGGGCTTTCAGCTCTTTACTCAAATCTCTGGAATAGGCCCACGCAGGGCGCCCATGCGTCCCAGGCGGTATTTAGCAACCGCTTTTCACTGATTCGGGACTCGCAATGCGGTTCGGAACACCCTAAATGGCCAACCCGGGTCCAGAGGGTCCCCTTGGGAACAAAAATCAGAACAGCAGCATTGACCGGTAACAGACAGGGCTAAGGCTAACACTATGATGGATCAGCAGAATCTCGGGACGATGCGGCCCGCTTCGGCCGATCCTGCTGCCATTGCGCTGGCCAAAGCCCTCGGACAATGGCCGAAACCGACCGGTTCCGCCCGTCCCAGCCCGAAAAAAATGTTCGATTCGGCGCCCGCGGCGACGGTCGAGGCGCTCGCCAAGGAGCTGGGGCTGCGGCTCGGCGACCAGAACGAGCTGACCATCCGCCGCATCCGGCGCGGCAAGGGCTATTCCTTCGTCCGCCCCAATGGGGCGCATATCCGGGACGCCCGCACCATCCGCCGGCTCCACGCCATGGCGGTGCCGCCGGCCTATCGCGAGGTGCGCTACTCGGCCGATCCGAGCACGCATCTGCAGGCGGTGGGTCGCGATGCCGCGGGCCGACTGCAATATCGCTATCACGCCGACTGGGAAAAGGTCCGCGAGCACCGCAAGGCGCATCGTCTGGAAAAGCTCGTCGGCGCGCTGCCCAAGATCCGGCGCAAGGTCTCAGCGTTCCTGTCAGGCGACGAGCCGACGCGCGAATTCGCGCTGTCGGCGGTCATCGAGCTGATTGCGCGCACCGCGATCCGTCCCGGCAATGAATCCTACGCCCGCCTCAACGGTACCCGCGGCGCCACCACGCTGCTCAAGTCCAACGTCACGCTCGAAGACGACTGCTTCGTGCTGACCTTCAAGGCGAAGGGCGGCAAGGCGGTGCGGAAGGAGTGCGACGCCGCCAAGTTGGTGCGCGCCATCGGTATTTTGCAGGGCGTTCCGGGCAAACGCATGTTCCAGTATCGCGATACCTACGGCATCGTGCGCGCGGTCAGCACCACACAGGTGAATGCGTTCTTGCGCGAGATCGCAGGCATCAAGATTTCACTGAAGGATTTTCGAACGCTGATGGCCTCGGCGGTCGTCGTGGAATCGCTGTCGCGGATCACGCCGGCGACCAGCCAGCGCGGACGCAAGAAGCAGGTACTGGACGCGATCCGTGCCGCGGCCGACAAGCTCTCCAACACGCCGGCGATCTGCCGCAAGAGCTATGTCCACGATACCATCGTCACCGCCTTCGAGGACGGCATCCTCGAGCGTTTCGCCGCGACCATGAAGGGGCAGCGCTCGCAGGCGAGACGCGAGCAGCTCTTGCAGCAGGTCGTCGCGACCGCGGCGGTCTAACCAGCTCGCATCGCTACATATTGTCCGAAACACCCTTGTCGGGGCCGGGATCGCGGCCCGCGGCGGCGCTCGTAAGCCGCCCCAAATAGTGCGCCCATCCTTTCGCGTGCGCGGCCACCTGTTCCTCGGTGGGCAGCCCGCTATGTGTCATGCGCAGCAGCGTGCCGCCGTCGCGCTCGATCAGGTCGATCTCGATCAGGCTCGAGCCGGGCGGCACTTCCTGACCGCCATCCCAGCCGAACGTGTAGGCCAGACGGTGCACCGGCACGACCTCGCGGAAGGCGCCGCGGGCGACACCGCCACGTGGGCCGATGCCCTTGAGCAGATAGAGCCCGCCGGGATGCGGCTCGGTGGTCGCATCCGAGCCCATCCAGCTCAGGATTTTCTCAGGGTCCGTCAAATAGGCGAAGACGGTGGCGCGCGGGGCGGCGATCTGTGTCTCGCGTTGCAATACGAACGGTTCGGTCATGGGCGATCATCCCTGGGCTAGAGCCCCGTTCCGACGGTGTCGGACCGAGGCTCTAGCTTCTTGTTTTGACGCGTTTCCTTACGCGAACCGGCATCCACTTCGCTTGAAAACGCTCTGCCACTGGCACATGGCGGCGCCAAAGCAGCCCGTCAAGGATTGCTCGTGACAAAGACCGCCTTCCTTCGCCATCATCGGATCATGCAACTTTCCCCGGCCCTCGCCTGGCTTGTCGATGCCGCCTCGAACAGTCCCGGCGCCGATCGCCTGCTGGCGGAACTCGGCGCGCATCTGCTCGCCGACGGGGTCCCGCTTGCGGCAGGCGCCCTGACGCTGGAGGTGCCGCACCCGCTGATCGCGAAGCGGACCTGGCTCTGGCGCGCAGCGAACGGCCGGGTGATCGAGGCGCTCGGCTTCGCACCAGGGGGATCGGCGCCCGATTTGCCCAACGATGCGGGCCGCCATTGGCTGCGCGACATCGCGGGCGGCGAGATCCATGAAGATGTTGTCGGGCGCGATGGTCCGCTGCTCGGCTGGATCGGGCCGCGTCCATTCACGCCCGGCGAAATCGAGCAATTGCGCCAGGCCGCGCGCTTTGCCGCGACACCGCTCGCCGCGCTCGCTGCACGCGCCACGTTGCGGGCGACGCTGGAGGCCTATCTCGGCAAGCGCAGCGCCGAGCGGGTGTTGGCGGCGCCGCTGCGTCGCGACCTTGGCGAGACCATTCAGGCTGCGCTGCTTTATGCAGATTTGCGCGGCTTCACGACGCTGTCGGAAACCAGTCCACCGGCCGATGTCATTGCCGCGCTCGACGCCTGGTTCGATCGCATCGCCGGTGCCGTTCACGCCTTCGGCGGCGAGGTGTTGAAATTCATCGGCGATGGCGTGCTCGCGATCTTTCCGGTGGTGGAGGCGTCGCCGCGCCGGGCGTGCGATGCTGCTCTGCGTGCTGCAGGCGCAGCCGAAGCCGGTATGGCGTATCTCAACGCGGAGCGCGGCGCGCAAGGACTACCGCTGCTCGCATTCGGCGCCGCGCTTCATCTCGGTGAGATGCTCTGGGGCAATATCGGCGCGGCCAACCGGCTCGATTTCACGGCGATCGGCCCGGCCGTCAATCTCGCCAGCCGGCTCGAAGGTTTGTGCAAGCCGCTCGGCAGGACGGTGCTGGTGTCGGGCGCGCTTGCTGCCGAGACGGATATGCCTCTGATCGCGCTCGGATTGCACAAGCTGCGTGGTATTGCTTCGCCCTGCGCGGTCTTTGCCTTGCCGGAGACGCAAGGACGGACATCGTAGCCGGGATGGAGCAGCTTTTGCAGCAGGTCGTCGCGACCGCGGCGGTCTAGAAATCAGGTCGGCGGCAGCTCGCCGGGATTGCTCTTCGCAGGATCATTGTCTTTCACTTGCCCGCGAAGCCGCTCGCGCTCCGACTTGGCGAAATCGTTGTCGGGCGCCAGCGTGACCGCGCTCTCCAGTGCCGCCAGGGCATCGCGCGGCTTGCCCGTGGTTTCGAAGATGACGGCACGCGCCAGCAGGCCGCGCGGATCTTTCGGGGCGCGCTTGCTGAACTCGTCGAAATCGCGCAAGGCGGCGTCATAGCTCTCCTGAGCTTGCTGGGCCTCGCCGCGCGCCAGATAGTAGTCGGCGTTGTTGGTTTGCCGCCGGATCGCTTCGTTCAGATCGGCGACCGCCTTCGCGTACTCCTTCTGACGCAGATAAGCGAAGCCGCGATAATAGTATGCGACGGCCGCTTGCAGCCAAGGCGTGGTCGGACTGGCCGATTTGTTCAAATCCAGAAGCGCCGCGTCGTAATCTCCGCGGTTCATGTAGATCCAGGCGCGGTCGTTCAGGGCTGGGGCATAATCAGGCTGAATCTTCAGTGCGGCATTGAAGTCGGACATCGCGCTGTCCGGCTGCTTGTCGCGTCGCATGAAGCCCCGCTGCGTATAGACCGATGCCAGCCTCGAGCCGGATATCTTGCCGTCATCGATCACCTTCGTGCAGGCGCTCTCCGAAGATTCGCCACGATTGGCAAAGCAGCTCATCACTTCGAGGTCCACCGGATTGACGGTCGTCGTCTTGATGGGCGTTGCGGGGGTTGTTGTCGTAGCCTTCTGCGCGATCGGCTTGGCCCAGGTTCCGGCGTTGCCCCAGGCGCCGGTATTGACCGGCTTGCTGACGAGGATCCAGCCTGTGATCAGCACGGCCATTGCGGTGGGCCATGCGTACCACGACCATCGATACCAGGGATCGATGCTCCACAATGCGCCGTGCAATGCGGCGATGCGGGCGGTCGTCTTCATGGTCAGCTGTCCCGGATCGCCGATTGAATGTCACTGAGCTCGAACTCGGCGACGCTCGCATTGGGGTCCCGCGACGTGCGCAGGGCATGCGCCTCGCGGGTCTTTTCGAGCAGCGTTCGCATCGAGCGCGCGTTGCCCCATTGCGGATCGTCGCGTTGCGAGTCGATCCATGGTGCGAGCGCCGCCTCGAAGCCGATCGGCAGCAGATATTGCTGCTCGGACGCCATGGCCCGGAAGATCTCGCAGAGCTCGAGCGCATCGTAGGGCGGGAAGTCGATCGTCTTGGTGAAGCGGCTGGCAAGTCCGGGGTTGCTGGCGATGAACCGGTGCATCTCGGCGGGATAGCCGGCAACGATCACGACCAGGCGATCGCGGTGATCTTCCATGTATTTCAGCAGCGCCTCGATGGCCTCGCGGCCGAAATCACCCTTCCATTCCGCCGCGCTCAGGCTGTAGGCCTCGTCGATGAACAGGACGCCGTCGAGCGCGGAGCGACAGACGTCGAGCGTTTTCGGCGCGGTCTGGCCGACATAGCTCGCGACGAGCTGGCTGCGGTCGGCTTCGATCAAGTGGCCTTTGCGCAGCACGCCGAGCGAGCGATAGACGTCGCCGATGGCGCGCGCCACCACGGTCTTGCCAACTCCGGGAGGTCCGGTGAACACCATATGCCGGCTCGTGGCGAACACCGGCAGGCCCTGCTCGCGCCGCCGGCGCTCGACCTCCAGGCTCGCGAGCAGCTTGTTGATCTCGGTCTTGACCGAGGCGAGCCCGACCATCATGTCGAGATCGTCAAGGGCGTCGTCCGCGGTACGTGTCACCATCCGGGTCTCGCCGGTCGCGGAATCGGTCGTCAGCCTGCGGCCATAGGTATAGCCGCTTCCGATCGGGACGAAGCCCGACGCCGTGGGGTCGGCTCCGAGGCGGGAAGCGATGTAGCCGACACCGGTCGCAGAGACGATCGTCAGCGCGACGCCGACGAAGCGCAGCGCGGTCATCTCGGAGAAGAGCGAGCCGATCCAGCCGAAAAAGCCGACCTGCGGATTGAACAGCAGCGCGCTGACCCCTGCCGTCGCCACGCCGATCAGGATGAAGGCGAGGATGAAGCGCGCGTTCAGAAAATTCTGCATTCAAGTCTCACTTGCAAATCTCACTTGCACGGCGGGCGCGCAGGCCATCGCACCGTGACGGTGCTGGAGCCGCTGACTGGCTCCATCCGTGCCGTCGGATAAAGGGATACGTGCAAACCCTTGGCGTCACCGTCCGCGGTCAGCGGGTCGAGCCCGCCGCTGTCAGGCAGCGGGTTTGGCAGGGCAATTCTCTGCGGCTGGTCGGTGACGCGGAACGAAGGCGAGCGGTATTTGCTGGTGCGAAACGTGACGGTCCCGCCGGCGGAATTGCCCGGCGTCGACACCGTGATGAATGCGACGGGGTAACGGCATTGCCGGCTGTCGGATTGCGCGACCCGCTGGCCATCCGGTGTCAGGGTCGGGATGGCATCAGCCACCTGCTCCTGCGGCACCAGCACGATAACGGGTGCGTCGGGCTCCGCGCGCGTGGTCAAGAACCATCCCATGATGGCCCCGATCATCGCCGCGCCGGCCAGGAGCATCGCCAGCATCGATGAAGCATCTTGTCGGGGACGGAATGGAAAGACCCCCGTGGGGCCGTCCGTGGACCCTGGCGATTGCTCGCCGCCGTCCCTTTCCTGCATCGCCATGACGCGAGAAGACCTGTTGAACGTCCATTCCTTCACCGAATCTAGGAATTCTGACGGCAGATATCAATGATTGTGACGGGGCTATCGCGCTATCACAAAGCTGTCACAGGTCGGCCTTCAATTGGAGCGAATTACAGCCCGCCCATCTTGCATACCAGCTTCCATTCCTCCGCCGTCACCGGCTGCACCGACAGGCGCGAATATTTCACCAGCGCCATATCGGCGAGTTTCTTCTCGGCCTTGATCGCGGCCATCGTCACCGGTGTCTTCAAGGGCTTGTCGGCCTTGATGTCGACGCAGACGAACTTTTCGGTCTTGTCGGTCGGATCCGGATAGGCCTCCTTGATGATCTCGGCGATGCCGACGATCTCCTTGCCCTCGTTGGAGTGATAGAAGAACGCCTTGTCGCCCTTCTTCATGTTCACGAGATTGATGCGTGCTGTGTAATTGCGCACGCCGGTCCAGGCCTCGCCCTTGGCGCCCTTCGCGACCTGCTGGTCCCAGGACCACGCCGATGGTTCGGATTTCACCAGCCAGTACGCCATGTTTATTCCTCTGCCTTGAAGGGGCGCGTCAAAAGTCCTGAAACCGCAGCATCGATCGTGCTTCGGCCGCTCAGGATCGAAGCGACCGCTTCTGATACCGGCATCTCGGTGTTCTGCGAAGCTGCGAGTTCGATCAACACCGGCGCGGTGAATTCGCCTTCGGCAAGCTTGCCGGCAGGCGACAACTCGCCGCGTCCGAGCGCAAGCCCCAGCGCGAAATTGCGCGATTGCGGGCTCGAGCAGGTCAGGATCAAATCGCCGAGGCCGGACAGGCCGGTAAGCGTCTCGCTGCGCGCGCCGAGCGCACGACCGAGGCGCATCAACTCGGCAAAGCCGCGGGTCGTGAGCGCGGCGAGCGCGGAGGCGCCGAGGTTGCGGCCGACCACGATGCCGGCGGCGATCGCGAGCACGTTCTTGGCCGCGCCGCCGATCTCGACGCCGCGGACATCCGTCGTGTGATAGGGCCGGAAGGTCGCCGAGCCCAGCGCCTGCACCAGTGCGCTCGCTAAGGCCTCGTCCTTTGCGGCCAGCGTCACCGCCGTCGGCAGGCCGCGCGCGACATCGTCGGCAAAGCTCGGACCTGACAGGATCGCGGGCTGCGTATGAGGCGCGGCTTCCGCGATCACATCGGTCATGAATCTGTGGGTGCCGTGCTCGATGCCCTTGGCGCAGGCGATGACCGGAACGGGCTTCGCGAGGTGCGAAGCCAGCATGTTGACCGCGCCGCGCAGATGCTGCGCAGGCGTCGCGATCAGCAGCATGTCGGCACGCGCGGCGAGCGACAGCTCGCTTGTCACGACGATCTCCGGTGTGAGCGTCACGCCCGGCAGCCGCGGATTGTCGCGGGTCGAGGCGATCCGCGCGGCATGTTCGGCGTTGCGCGCCCACAGCGTCACGCTCCGTCCGGCGCGTGCGGCCACCGCCGCCAGCGCCGTACCCCAGGCACCCGCGCCGATCACCGCGACGGACTGGAACGCGGTCATGGTGCGCTCCCTCCACTCCCTCTCCCCGCTTGCGGGGAGAGGGTTGGGGTGAGGGGGAGTTTCAGCAAGGGAGGTGATAGCTGGATTCGCGGAGAGTCCCCCTCACCCGGATTGCATCTACGATGCAATCCGACCTCTCCCCGCAGGCGGGGCGAGGTGAAGCGGAGCTCGTGGCGACACCACAGCATTCAGTATCCCGCCCGGGTCTTGCCGTAGCCTGCCGGCGCGGTCGCGCTGGCGTCGAGCAGCCAGCGCGCGCGCGGCTGCGCCTCCATCGTGTCGGAGATGCCGAGCGCGAGGCGTTCGGCGCCGGCCCAGGCGATCATCGCGCCATTATCGGTGCAGAGTGCGGGCGGCGGCATGATCAGCTGCGTCTGCGCTTCCCTGGCAACATCAAACAGCGCACCGCGGATCGCCTGATTGGCGGCGACCCCACCGGCCGCGACCAGCGCGCGTGGCGCCCCGAACTGTTCGCGGAAAAGTCTGAGACCGACGCGCAGCCGGTCGGCCGTCGAATCCATCACGGCGGCCTGAAAGCTCGCGCAGAGATCGTTGACGTCCTGCGGCGTGATCTCAGCCAACCGGCTCGCTTCGGTGCGGACTGCCGTCTTCAGTCCCGACAGGGAGAAGTTGGCATCGGGACGTCCCTGCATCGGCCGCGGGAAGGCGAAGCGCGTCGCATCGCCGTTCGCGGCCGTGCGTTCGACCTGCGGGCCGCCCGGATAGGGCAGGCCCAGCATTTTCGCGACCTTGTCGAAGGCCTCGCCGATCGCGTCGTCGACGGTGGTGCCAAGCCGCACATATTGGCCGACGCCGGTGACCGCGACGATCTGGGTGTGGCCGCCGGAGGCGAGGAACAGACAATAAGGAAATTCGATGCCGTCGGTCAGGCGCGGCGTCAGCGCATGCGCCTCGAGATGGTTGACCGCGACCAGCGGCGTGTCATGCACCATCGCGATCGCCTTCGCGGTGGTGAGCCCGACGATGACGCCGCCGATCAATCCCGGTCCCGCAGCGGCTGCGACACCGTCGAGCTGGGCAAAGCCGATGCCGGCTTCGCGCATGGCGCGGTCGATGATGCCGTCGAGCAGGTCGACATGCGCGCGCGCCGCGATCTCTGGCACGACGCCGCCGAACCGGGCATGCTCCTCGACCTGCGACCGCACGATATTGGACAGGATCCTGCCGCTCCCGTCAGGCGCGCGCTCGATCACGGCCGCCGCGGTCTCGTCGCAGGTGGTCTCGATGCCCAGTACCAGCATTGGCGAATTGTTATCCAATTTGCGCCCTTGCGCTCATCCGTAAAGCAGAGTTCTGGTACGTCCGGTAGCATTCGTCAATGCGTCACCGCCACGTGGTCCGGGAACACAAGCGATGTCCATTCTTGTCACACGGCCGCATCCCGACAATGTGGCGACGGCGGAAAATCTGCGCGCGCGGGGACATGTGGTGCTGCTTGCGCCAGTGCTCAAGTTCGAGCCGGTCGCGTTCCATGACGAGAGTGAGGCGGGCTATGGCGCCATCATCGTCACATCGGCCAATGCGATCCGCGCCGTCGCGCCGCAATTGCGGGACCTCGGCCTCTCGGAGCTGCCGCTGTTCGCGGTCGGCGAGCACACGGCTTCCGTGGCGCGCGACGTCGGCTTTGCGGATGTGATCGTCGCCGGCGGCGATGCCGCTTCCCTGCGCGACAAGGTGATGCAGAGCGCGCGCGACAAGGTGCTGGAGAAAAAGAGCACGCTGCTTTATCTCGCGGGCGCCGACCTGTCGCGGGATCTCGGCGGCGAGCTGGGCACGGAAGGGTTTAGCGTCGTCACTCAGACGACCTACCGGATGGCCCCGGTCAAGCTTCTGCCGCGCGACGTCTGCGACGGCTTTGCCGCGCATGGCATCGAGGCGGTGCTGCATTACTCCCGGCGTAGCGCGCGGGCGTTCCTGGATGCGGCCCGGGACGAAGGCGTTGAAATCTCGGCGCTGGCGATCCCGCAATGCTGCCTGTCCGAGATGGTCGCCAGCGTGCTGCGTGATGCCGGGGCATCGCAGGTCCTGGTGGCCGCGACCCCGGACGAAAATGCCCTGTTTGACGCCTTGGAGCGTGCTTTGCGGACCCGTTTGGCGTAAGAGGACGGGCCGAATCCGAGGCAATCGGGCTCGTCTCTGGTATGAAAGTGTGAGGAACCGTCACGATGGCCGACGACAAGCCTGAAGACGCAGGATTGGCCCCCGAGTCCAGCCGTGCCAAGCGCACCCCGCCCACCATCGACCTCGAGGCGACCGAAGTCTCCACCCAGCCGCAGGACGTGGCGGGTGAGCCGGAGGCACAGCCCTCGGCCGAGCAGGCAAACGCCGAGCGGGCCGGTGCCGAAGACGCCAAGGACGAGACGGCCAAGGTTGAGACTGCCAAGGTCGAGGCTACCCAGGTTGAGCCGGAGCATAGCGAGGCGCAGGCCGCCGTTGCACCGGGCGCGATTTCTCCCTGGGTCATCGCGCCATTTTCGGGCGCCGTTGCTGCCGCGGTCGTGATCGCGGTCGGCTGGGTGCTGGGCTGGCCCGCGGTGCAGGCGCCGCCGGCCGCGCCGCAAGTGACGAGTGCCACGGTCGACGCGCTGAGCGGTCGCGTCGCCGCGGTCGAAGCCAAAGCGGGCAAGCCCGCCGCCGATCCGGCCATCGTCGCGCGGCTCGATGCGCTGGAGAAATCCGTCGGTACCCTGCGCGGCGACATCGCCAGTTTGCGCGCGCAATCCGACAAGACCGCGAGCGCATTGAACGATGCGAAATCCACACCGCGCGACACCGCGGCCTCATCCGGTCTCGGCGCCCTCGACGACCGCATCTCCCAGCTCGAGCGCGCCAGCACCACCGCGCGCGCGGAGCTCACGCAGCAGGGCGAAAAGATCGCCGGCGCCAAGGTGATGGACGATAAGCCGTTGCGCTACGTGGTCGCCGCCACCCTGCTCGACGTCGCCGTTCGCCATAACGACCCCTACGAGGCGCAGCTCACTGCTGCGCGGGCGCTCGCGGCCAAGCCCGAACTGTTGAAGCCGCTCGATGCGTTTGCCGCGTCAGGCATTCCGACGCCGGTCACGCTGACCCGCGAGCTCCTCAACATCGTGCCGAAATTGTCGCCGCCGCCGGAAGCGCCGAGCAGCAGTGCCGGCATCGTCGAGCGCCTTCAGGCCGGCGCGTCAAAGCTTGTCCGCATCGAGCGCACCGACGGCGTCGGCAACGACCGCGGCGCCATTGTCACGCGGGTCACGGCCGCGGCACTGCGCAACGATTTCGTCGAGGCGCGCCGCGAGCTGAAGACGCTGCCCGAGGCCGATCGTGCGCCCGCGCAAGCCTGGCTCGACAAGGCCGAGGCGCGCGATGCCGCGCTCGCGGCCTCCCGCAAATTCGCCGACGACGCTCTGGCTGGTCTCGCCAAGCCTGGTCAATAAGCCGGCTCAATAAGATTCGCGCAACAATCCGCGCGTATAGGGATAGTCATGCTTCGCATCGTCCTCTTCCTTGTTCTGATTGCGCTCGCAGGCGCCGGCGCGGCCTGGGTTGCCGATCAGCCCGGCGATGTCGTGCTGACCTGGAGCGGTTTTCGGGCCTCACCGAGCATTCCGGTGTTCGTGCTCTGCCTCGGCATATTCGCAATCCTGATCGTCTTGCTCTGGAGCATCCTGACCGTGATCTGGCGCATGCCCGGACGGATGCGCCGCCGCCGGCATGACAAGCGTCATGCCCGTGGCCGCCACGCCATCACCCACGGCCTGCTCGCGATCGGCCATGGCGACACCGCGCTTGCCCGCCGTCACGCCGAAGCGGCGCGGCGACACGCGCCGAACGATCCGCTCGCGCTTCTCCTGCATGCGCAATCGGCCCAGCTCGACGGCAATCGCGATGAGGCGCAGCGCGCTTTCCGCGCCATGGCCGAGCGCGAGGATACGCGCCTGCTCGGCCTGCGCGGCCTGTTCATCGAAGCGCAGCGCGCCGACGATGCGGTCGGCGCCGTGATGATCGCGGAGGAGGCGATCAAGTTGTCGCCGTCCTCGACCTGGGCCTCGCATGCGGTGCTCGGCTTCCGCTGCGCGCGCGGCGACTGGAGCGGCGCGCTCGCGATCCTGGATTCGAACCTGTCCGCGGGCCTGATCGACAAGCAGGGCTACCGCCGGCAGCGCGGCGTGCTGCTGACGGCGCGCGCGCTGGAATTGGAGACGATGGACCGCGATGTCGCGCGCGAGAGCGTGATGGAAGCCGTCAAGCTCGCGCCGACCCTGGTGCCGGCCGCGGTGCTTGCCGCGAAATTCGAGAGCGAGGCGCATCAGGTGCGCCGTGCCATGAAGCTGGTCGAGGCTGCCTGGCTTGCCAATCCGCATCCCGATCTCGCCGACGCCTATGCGCATGTCAAACTCGGCGATGCCGCGCGGCAACGCCTGCAGCGGGTCGAGACGCTCGCGGCGAAAACGCCCGCCGACAAGGCCGGCCATGTCGAGGGACAGCTTGCGATCGCGCGCGCTGCGATCGATGCCTCCGAGTTCGCCCGTGCGCGCGAGGTGCTGGCGCCCTACGTCAACGATCCGACCCAGCGCGTGGCGCTGTTGATGGCGGAGCTCGAGCGCGCCGAGGACGGCGACGGCGGCCGTGCCCGCGCCTGGACCTTGCGCGCGGTGCGCGCCCGTCACGACCCCGCCTGGACCGCGGACGGCTATGTCAGCGACCGCTGGCGTCCGGTCTCCCCGGTCACCGGCCGGCTCGACGCCTTCCAGTGGCAGACGCCGGTGGCGAGCCTGCCTTCGGACAAGGGCACGACGATCGAGTCCTCGGCCTTCGAGGAAGCCATGCTCGCCGCCCCGCCACCGAAGCGGGTGACGGCGGTCAGCGAAGCGCCGGCGGAACCGGTCGTGATCGCGCCGGCCCCGATCCCGGCCGCGCAGGACAATGCGCCGCCGGCGGTCAAGGAAGAGCCGGTGGTGGCGCCCGCAGAGCCGGTCAATTCCGCCCCTGAAGCCGCCGAATCATCGCCGGTGGCGGCAACCCCGGTGTTCCGGACCCGTGCCGACCTCGGCAAGCCCGCACAGGTGCCGATCCAGGCCGTCATCCCGATCGTTCGCGCGCCGGATGATCCCGGCATCGATGACGACAGTCCGAGCGATGAATTTACGGAACAAATCGGGACGCCCAAGGCCCATGCAAAGGCCCAGGCCGGCGGTTGGCGCGGATTCTGGTCCCGCTGGGGCGCGTGAGCGGCATTTCGCCTGCGGCTTGTCCTTGCCAATTCGGGCCATGCCCGATATCAGGAGCGCGCGTATCGGGGCCGGCATCGCCCGGGCCCGGCAGGGTTCGCCGCAATAGCTCAGCTGGTAGAGCACGTCATTCGTAATGACGGGGTCGGGGGTTCGAGTCCCTCTTGCGGCACCAGCCTTTTCAATCAGTTAGCTTCAAGCTGTGTCTGCGCGAATGGCGGATAGGTACGCCATAGGTACGTGACCCTCAATGCTTCGTCGCGTCGTCATCGCGCCTAACCAGAAAGTCGACATTGCGTGCCCATGCCGTCATGCAGGCGTCGCAGATCGGTTCCTTTAGCGTTATCGTGTCGAGGTTCGCGCGGAAAGCTGGGCGCTCGCTGGGCCACATGCGCGAGCAAAGGACGCAATGACTTTCATCAACGAGTTCTGACATCGAAAGTCGCAATGATGCTCAGGGGGGACTGGTTCGCATCTATGTCGCGTTTTGCGTCGGATGGGCCGCGTGGTTCGGTTACCAAGCCTAGACGCTAATCGTCAGATCATAAGCGCAAGCGGATATATTCAAGTGTATGTATGGGATCGGCGCGCGGGCCGCGTATACGATTTTCGTGATCTCGTCGAATGGCAAAACTCGCAGGCCAGCAGACTGACCAATTCGATCAAGACTATCGCGGGTGGCCTTGTAGTTGGCACCATAGTCTTCATGGCTCTGCGATCATTTGCGAGACGACGTAGGGGGAAGCCGCCGCCAGTCCCAACACCGAGCAGAGCAGAAAGTCGAAGCAGCCGATATAAACGCGCGTCAACTTCGTTGCTCGTCGTATCGTTATTCTTTCCCTTGATTTGGCTTATCGACGTTACCGCAGTGGCTCGCCCGACTTAGAAAGTAACTACCCAATGTATGGCTCATCAGATTTTTATATATTTTGCTCGGACCACTATGACGCGCATCCGGGCCGGGGTGATTTGGCCCCGGGGGTGGGGCCAAATCACCCCGGCCCTAGCGCGCGCTGGCCGGCGCTGGTGCCGATCCCGAGCTCGCGGCCGATGCGGAGCACGCCCATGCCTTCGGCCCGCAAGGAGCGGATGCGCTTCTCGACTGCCGGGCCGATGGTGGGACGGCCGAGCTTGGTGCCGTTCGCCTTCGCGCGGGCCAGGCCAGCGTTGACGCGCTCGCGAGTCATGCGGCGTTCGAACTCTGCGAACACGCCGCACATCTGAGGGGGACCGATCAAGGTCTACAGCCTTACCCCGATATTGCCTGTCCCCGGTCTCCTGTTTCCCCGCCGCACACCACTAAGGTCCGCTTGATGCGGTGAGCTTGTTCTTCAGTCAGATTGACGGCAGGGTTCGTACCAATCATTGCCGGGCCTTTTCGTTGTCGATCGTAAACCATCCAGCCCTTACCACCTTGACGAACCAAAAATCTCGATTGAAAAGTGTTGTCACTCATCGGAACAAACTCCCAAAAGCGCCCGAAAAAAATTGGGAACAACATGCATACGACGGGCGATCGGCTCCTTAACCTGTGATACTGGCCACCAATTGGTTGCCAATGCCCCAGGGGAGAAAGATTTCAGCGCCACATGGTGGGCGGGTTCAGGGCTTTACAACCCGCCGCCCTCAACGCATCCGCTGAGAGTTGTCCCCGTGCTGCCGCCTCCAGGATTTTCGAGGCGACGTGCGTTCTCGCGCCGGTTTCGCTGACGGGGATATTTTCGCAAACTTCCTCAAGCACCGCTCTGAGGAGCGCAGTGGTTTCCATATCGAACATGCATCAACCCCACAAAATACTAAGAGGACGTGGACACCGCACGAGCGGAGTATGTTCGCTCGGCGGCGTTCCGAAATGCATTCCGGTCTGGGCGTTGAAATCCCAGCGCCCCAACCCTGCCATTTCAATTTTGAGTTTTTGTGACCCGTAGAAGTACCGTGCGCCTGTAAGACGGAACCGGTCGCCTCGAGGCTATTATTCAGCGGCTAGGAGGTGTCGAGACGTGTGTTCCTGCCCAACGCTCGAATGAGAGCAAGTCGTCGCGAACAACATGGTTCGGCTGCATTGCCAACCCGGTCCCAGGCTCGGTTCAGGGACTCCCTGATTATGGCTGGACGTAATGGTGGTCCCTACAACCACCAGAACGGCGGCTGCCAGGGCAAGCGCTTGAGAGGCTGTCCAACTTGATTTCATGGCACGTCCTCCGATCGAGGCGGGGACGATACGCCAAGCTTATGCCTGTAAATTGTGAACTACTTCACACGCATTCTTCAACGCTCATCACACCGGCGTGCCGCCCGCCTGAACCGGCGGCCTCGTGATCATCGGTATTACGGCCTCGCTGCTCTCGCGGGTTCGCTAGTGCTCTTCATGCTCTGGCTGGTGCATCATGAGCGACAGGCGGCCATCGAGCGGCTCGAAGGGCGGGAACACATTTCTGAAATGGCCCGCTAAGCGCAAGCTGCAGGGGCCCCCGTTCAAGCGGAGCCAGCTGCTTGAGCTGCGAGCCACCTGGCACGACTGGCGTCGTTGTCGACGTAAGCCCCCGTACTACGGGCATCACCGTTCTGTTCGATGGCGCCCAACGACCAACCGTTTTGCACAGGGATTACATTAGCCCGGAGATCTGATCAGGCATTACTCCTAACGAGGTACCCAATTAAAGGGGTCGTAGGTCGCGCATCATAATTTGCCCTGTGTACGGTCACAAATTAGTCACGACCTCGCACCCCATTTCCTCCAGTTTTCTTGCTGCAACAGAGTTGTAATTTCCAACATGGTCACCTTGGACGGAGGCGGGCTTCATGGAAATATTTCGCGCGGAGAGGATTTGCGTTGTCGAGGACAACTCCACCAGAACCTGCGGCATCTGCGGCAAGAAAATGAAGCTTGTACGAACAGTGGTGGATTCTCAGAGCGGTGGAATCATCCATATGTTCGAATGCAGCTGCGGAAAGCGCCTCTGGGACGACTGAGGCACCACCGCGGCGAAGGGGTAAGCCCGCGGACCAGCCGGCCCTTTCGAGGACCCGAACGCTATGAACGACGAGAAGAGCGAATGGCGCTTATCGATGAGATCCAAGTTTGGCGCGAGGCACTCCAGGCGCACGAGGAAAGGCTCGCCGCGAATTTCAAACCAAGATGAAGAGGGCGGAGTGGAAGTTGTACCATCCGCGGTGGAACTCCCTGGTAAACCATTGCGGAAAATCCGAGGTAGATCAGTTGCCCGGTAGCGGAGGTGCTGCCTCAAGTGCATGCTAACGTAACTGGACTGGTGATAGCCTAGTCAGTTCAGCAACTTGGCCTCAGCTCAGCAGCCTCGAGTTGAGGCCGATTTTTGAAGTGCACACGCCGAAGGGAATTGGACCTAGAAACAAAATGATCCCAGCCAGAAGGGAAGCTGGGGCCGTCAAGTGCTCAACCGCGTTCAGTCATGGTGTGTCAGGCAGGAGAATGAACACCGCCAATTGTCCCAGCTGCCATCACCAGCAAGAGGTACCTCCTTAGAGTCGCGGCAAAGTGGTCTCTTCACACCCACGTGACGATCCGGAAACTAGCTCGCTGCCAAGGTGGTGAAGATTGCAGTGGAGAAACCGATGCCGCTCGCCCTTATCGAATGTTTTGGGCTAGCTCTAAGGGAGAGGGTCGGTTCATGACGACCGCAGGCGATCATGCGCGACCGTCAAAACCCTTAGGCCTAAGATAGCAAGAAGTTATCGCCTGCGGTGACTGAAAACGCTCAAGACGTCGTGCACAAGGCCAACTGGCTGATCTTGCGCCATCCATCTGCGTGATTCTCATCACATAACCTCGCGCGCCTCTCGCCTAGTGTCCCGGTCACGCAAACACGGGAGATTTCACATGCGCAAGATCATTCTGGTCGCCGCCATGGTTCTGGCTTCCGCATCTGCCCAGGCAGGTGGCTCACGCAGTCTTTCGCTGGCCACGGCCAATGAGCAGGTACCGGCTGTGCAAGCGGCTGCGCCGACCACCGCAACGACTCAGGTGAGCGAAGTCGCGCCAGTCTCCGACGCGCCGAAATATGTCGATCGGCCGCCGGCGGTTTCGGCCACCGCGCCGGCTACGGTCACGACGACGACGTCAGCGCCTGCCGCGACCAGGCCTGCAGCAAAGACGACGGCGAAGGCCGAAAAGCCCAGGCACAAGCGGTGGACCGAAGGCCGCATCATCGCGGAGCTGCACCGCCACGGCGTCTATTGGTAAGCGACGGCACCTAGCTCCCAAAATGAAAATGAGCCGGGCTGCTGAGCCCGGCCATCATGCTTGTCGAAGCCTGAGGCGCTTAGCGCTGCGAGACCGTCTGCACCACGCTCGAGATCGGACGCATGCTCGTGCCGGCGGTCGGCACCTTCATGTCCTTCATCAGCGCTTCGTCATATTCCGGCAGCGTCTGAAGCGTCGTCTTCGCTTTCATCTGCACGACCTTGTAGCCGCCGGCCTTGAGCCGTGCGAGCAGCGCCGGCAGTGCTTCCCCGGTGTGCTTCTGGAAATCGTGCATCAGGATGATGCCCTTGCCGAGCTTGTCGAGCCGCGTCATCACCGTCTCGATGATCTTCTCCGGCGTCGCACCCTTCCGGAAATCGAAGGAGTCGATGTCGGTCGAGAACATCGCGACGTTGCGGGTGCCGAAATAGCTCACGATCGCCGGATTGTGCTGAAGCTGCGGGAAGCGGAAGAACGGCGACGGGTTGGTGCCGAGCGCCCATTTCACCGCGCTAATACCCTTTTCGACCTCGTCCTTCGCCATCTGCTCGGTGATCTTCTTGCCGTTCAGGTTGACGTGCGACCAGGTGTGCGTGCCGACCGTGTGGCCCTGGGCCAGCACCTGGCGCAGGATTTCCGGATGATAGGTCGCATGCTTGCCGACCGAGAAGAACAGGCCCTTGGTGCATTCATCCGCGAGCGCCTTCAGCACTGCGGGCGTGTTCACCGGCCAGGGACCGTCGTCGAAGGTCAACACGACCTCCTTGTCGGTGAGGAAGTCGAACTGCTTGAAATGGTCGAAGCCGAAGCCGGGGCCGCCGGTGGTGTCGATCTCGACCACGCGCGAGACGCCCAATGCATTCGGATTGGTGCAGGTCGTCGTCTGCTGAACCGGCGCCGGTGCAGGCGTGGGCGCGGCGGCCGGAGCGGCGGGCTTGCCCGCGAGCGCCGCAGTGGTCTCGACGTCATCCTTGGCGGCAAGCTTGGCCGGCGCCGGCAGAGGATCGGCGGCGCGGGCGGCCGTTGTCTTGGGGGCGCCCTGGTCGGCGCGCGAGGAATAAAAGTACCAACCTCCGGCGATCACGACCGCCGCAAGGACACTGGCCAGCATCAGGCCCAACGCATTACGCATCGCTACTCTTTCCAAATACGCAACCAACCAGCGGAGTTTCCCGCGGACGAGCCATTAATGCGAAGGAACAGTTAACGTGACACCAACACGACAGCGGTTGCGATGGAATTTCAGGTGGGTGCGCCAAAGTGACCGACGTCACAAAGGGTGGGCCGCCCGTGACGGTGATCACAGTGGAAAGGATTTTTGGGGAGCATGGTCATTCCCATCAACAACGGGCCCCGCTTCCCGCGGTGCCAATGGGAGCTTCAAATGACCGCCTCTCGGAACACCAAGTCCTTGACCGCCAAGATCCGCGACATCGGCCTGGCTCTGGGCTTTGCCGCCATCGTCTCGATCATCTCGACGACCTCCAGCTTCGCCTTCTCGGCCGAAGCGCAGCAGATGTGCACCGGCGATGCCTTCCGCCTGTGCTCGTCGGAGATCCCCAACATCCCGAAGATCACCGCGTGCATGATGAAGCATCGTTCGGATCTGAGCACCGGCTGCCGCGCGGTGATGGACAAGGACCTCGCCAAGGGCGCCTCGCGCAAGGTCGCTGACGCCCAGGACGGTCAATAACAGCGCAACGAGTGCGTCGTTGCGTCGGTGAGCTCCCCTCGCGATGTGTCCCGGCGTCAAGCCGGGGCCACGCGGCCGCGCGGAGCAGCCTGCAAAGTCAGCCTGCCAACAAAGCCGTTGCGGCTAAGGGATCGTCGCACTAGCTTCGCCCGCACATCTTCCGGGCACGAGGCATGACGCGATGACCAGATTTCTTTTCATTGTCTCTTTGGTTCTGTGCGCATCGGGTGCGTCAGCGCAGCAGCAGCCCGGCCACGACGCCTGCGCGCGCGACGTCACGCGTCATTGCCGCGCCGTGATGAACAATGGCGATAGCGCCGTGCTCGCCTGCCTGAAAGAACACCGCGCCAAGCTGAGCAAGGCCTGCGAAAAAGTGCTGACGGAGCACGGGCAGTAAGGACTACGTGCTGCTGCCCGCCGCGGTCGCGACCACCGGCAACACCTCGGCACTGGCGCGGTCAGGCGTCGCCTCGTTCCAGCGCACCGAGCCGAACGGCCGCTCCAGCATGCGGCGGATCCGCACCGGCTCGGGGCCGATGTGAAAATCGATCGCCTGCTGGTGCAACGCGCGTTCGGATTGCGTCGATCGGTTGCGCTGGCGCAGATAATCGAACCAGGTCGGGCAGTGATAGCGCTCGGTCCACAATTCCGGGTCGGCAATGTCGCGTGCGATCGACCAGCCATAGGCGCCGTTGCGCTGCCTTGAGAGCTGCACATCCTGCATCACATTGTGGAAGGCGCGCGCGTTCTCTTGGGCGACGCGGTATTCGATCTCGACCACCAGCGGCCCGCTGCGCCCGGTCAGCGACAGCTTGACTTCGGGATCGGCCAGCACCTCGGCGTCCTCGTTGCGGGCACCGACGCGCGGCATCGCGAGCCAGATGCCGAGAAGGGGCGAGACCAGCATCAGGCCGGCAGCGACCAGCAGCGCGACCTCGACGCCGGCGTAGTCGGTGAGGTGGCCCCACCCCCAGGCGCCGATCGCGATGCCGCCCGAAATCGAGGCCTGGAACGCGGCGAGCGATCGCCCGGCGACCCAACGTGGCGCTGAAAGCTGCACGCCGATGTTGAACAGCGCCACCGCGGCCATCCAGACCGCGCCGGCCAGCACCAGCGCGGCCGCGGTCAACACCGGCTCGCTGCTCAAGGCAATCGCGGCCATCGCAAATGCCATCGAAATTGTGCAGGCGCGGATCGCGGCCTCGCCGCTCATGCGCTTGCGCAACTCGTGGATATTGAGCGCGCCGACCACCGCGCCCATGCCGAACGCGCCCAGCATGATGCCGTAGGTTTGCGCGCCGCCATGCAACAGGTCGCGTGCGACCAGCGGCATCAGCGCCATGATCGCGCCGCCGATCAGGCCCATCACCAGCGTACGGAGCAGCACGATCTTGATCGGCGGCGAATTGGTGATGTAGCGGAAGCCGGACACCATCGCACGATTGAGTTTTTCCCGTGGCAGTCGCGAGGGCTCGACCACGCGCTGCCAGAGCAGCAGCACGATCAGAAGCGGAAGATAGAGGATCGCGTTACAGGCGAACGCCGCGACCGCGCCGAGTGAGGCGACGATGACGCCGCCCACTGCTGGACCGAAGCTGCGTGCGATGTTGTAGCTGATCCCGTTCAGCGCGACAGCCGATGGCAGGGCTTCGGGCGGCACCTGCTCGCTGACCGAGGACTGCCAGGCGGGGCCGAACAGCGCATTGCCGCTGCCGACGACGAAGCAGAAGGCCAGCAGCGATTCCGGGGCGATGAGCTGAAGCCCGGCGAGGATCGTCAGCGCCGTTGCGCCGGTCAGCGCGATCAAGAGTGCGACCAGCGTCACGATGCGGCGGTCGTACATGTCGGCGATGGCGCCGGCCGGCATCGAGATCAGCATGATCGGCAGCATCAGGGCGGTCTGCACCAGAGCCACCTTGTCGGCGGAGGCCGCCATCTGCGTCATCGCCCAGGCCGCGCCGACGCCCTGGATCAGGAGGCCGAGATTGGAAAGCAGGCTCGCGAGCCAGATGCGCCGGAACACGGTATACCGCAGGGGGGCCGTAATGCCGTCGGCGGAACGTCTCTGGCGGTTGGCCTGCTCGGTCATATCCTCTTCCAAGTCGTCTGGCAGAAATGGCTTCAATGATTCCGGCAGCTTCAGTGATGCCTGCGAAAGTCCTTCGCTGTCCAGTGGTTAGGCCGCTATAAGCGGTGCAAAGACATGGTTTTACGGGGGGGGGGAGCAGATGAAGCTGTCACGACGGACGATCCTGCAAGGTGCGGGTGGCCTGGCTTTCGCGGTTGCGAGCTTCCGCAACGATGCGCTGGCGCAAGCGCCGTCCGCGGTCCCGAACCCCGAGGTGCCGCCGATCCTGTTTGTCCATGGCAATGGCGATTACGACGCGCTCTGGATGACGACGTTGTGGCGGATGGAATCCAACGGCATCGCCCGTGACCGCATGATGGCGATCAATTTCACCAATCCCACCGCGCGCAGCGACGATACGGTCGAACAGGCCAACCGCTCCTCGACCGAGGATCAACGCCGCGAGCTTGCCGCCGCCATCACTGAACTGAAGCGCCGCACCGGTGCGCCGCGCGTCGCGCTGGTCGGCAATTCGCGTGGCGGTAACTCCATCCGCAACGTCATCAAGAACGGCGGCGCCGGCGACGTCAGTCACGCGGTCCTGTGCGGCACGCCCAATCACGGCGTGTTTGCGCTCGATGATCTCCTCGGCAACGAGTTCAACGGACGCGGCCCCTTCCTGCGCGGCCTGAACGACGGCGACAGCGAGGTGACGCCAGGCACAGCTTTCCTCACGCTGCGCAGCGACGGCATGGACAAATATGCGCAACCCGATGGCCGCTTCACGGGCAGGCCGGGCGTGCCGACCAATGTCACTGCCGAGGGGCCGGAGCTGAAGGGCGCGACCAATCTCGTGCTCGGCACGATCGACCATCGCGAGACAGCGTATCACCCGCGCGCCTTCCGCGAGATCTACAAGTTCATCGCCGGCCGCGAGCCTGCGCGCATCGCGATCACGCCGGAGCGCACCGTCCGCCTCAGCGGATTGGTCACGGGCGCGGTGGACGGCGTGCCGACCAACCGCCCGGTGGCCGGGGCGGTGGTGGAGGTCAACTATGTCGACCGCGAGAGCGGGGAGCGCAGGGGCGTGGTGCATCGCTCGACGACGGGCGCCGACGGCCGCTGGGGACCGGCCACGGTCGATTCCACCTTGCCGCTCGAGCTCGTCCTGACCTCACCCGACGCCCCGACGACGCATTTCTACCGCTCGCCCTTCCCGCGCTCCTCCGATGTCGTGCATTTGCGCGCCGCGCGCCCGTTCGTTCCCGCGGACAAGGATGCCGGTGCGGTCGTGATCATGTCGCGCCCGCGCGGCTATTTCGGCCTGCCGCGCGATACCGTCCTGTTCGACGGCCAGGAGCCCGCCGACGTCCATCCGGGCGTGCCCACGGATGCGTCAGCAACCTTGCGCCTTCCGGCCAGCGAGGGCCGGCGTAACATCGTGGCCCAGTTCAACGAGGAACGAATTGTGGCACGCGCCTGGCCGGCCTCGGAGAACAGGATTGCGGTTGCCGAATTGACTTATTAGCTATTTGTCTGCGCAAGCCTTTTACTGCGATGAGATCTGCGGGAGAGAGCCATGAACATCGCCAGCGTGCGTCGGCCCATCATCCCCCCGACCCCGCCGCGCGCGCCGGACAATCTGTCGTTCTTCGGCCGGCTTGCGGTGATCAGGCAGAACATGATCGCCACCTGGGGACAGCGCGCCTATGAGGAAGAGATCATCCAGGGCCGCTTCTTCCTGCACAAGAGCTTCATCCTGAACCAGCCGGATGCGATCCGGCATGTCCTGCTCAGCAATTACGAGAACTACACGCGGACGCCGGCCGGCATCCGCATGCTACGTCCCGTGCTCGGCGAAGGTCTCTTGCTCGCCGAAGGTCATGCCTGGACGCATCAGCGCCGGACGCTCGCGCCCGCCTTCACGCCGCGCGCTACCGCCAATCTCGTCCCGCACATGACGGCGGTGCTCGACGAGACCATCGCGAAGCTGGATGCGCGCACGAACGAGCCGATCGATCTGCGCGAGATCATGCAGCGCATGACACTGGAGATCGCCGGGCGCACGATGTTCTCGTTCGGGATGGACCGGCACGGCCCGACCCTGCGCAACTTCGTCATGGAATATGCCGAGCGGCTCGGGCGGGCCTACTTCCTCGACATGGTGCTGCCGGTGTCCTGGCGGACGCCGATGGATCGGGCCCGTGCCCGCTTCCGCACGCGCTGGACCGCATTCGTCGCGATGCTGATCGCCGAGCGGCGGGCGGCGGGCAAGAAGGCCGGCGCGCCGCCGCGCGATCTGTTCGACCTCATGGACGAGGCGCGTGATCCTGAAACGGGCAAGGGTTTTTCCGACGAGCAGCTCGTCGACGAGGTCGCGACCATGATCCTGGCGGGTCATGAGACGACCGCGACGGCGCTGTTCTGGGCGCTCTACCTGCTGGCGCTTGATCCTGAGACGCAGGAGGAGGTCGCCTCCGAGACCCGCGGCGAGCATCTCGACAGCATCGCCGATATCGACCGGCAAAAATTCACCCGCGCCGTGGTCGACGAGACCATGCGGCTTTATCCGCCGGCCTTCCTTGTCGCCCGGGCCGCGCGCGACAAGGACGTTGTGGCCGGTGCTGAGGTCAGCAATGGCGACATCATTATGATCGCGCCCTGGCTGCTGCACCGGCATGAGAAGCTGTGGGATCAGCCGAACGCGTTCATCCCAAAACGCTTCATGTCGAAGGAGCCGCCCGATCGCTTCGCCTATCTGCCGTTCGGCGCGGGCCCGCGCGTCTGCGTCGGCGCGCCGTTCGCGCAGGCCGAGTCCGTGCTGGCGCTGGCCCGGCTGATCGGCGCGTTCCGCGTCGAGCTGGCGGACGCGACGCCGGTCATTCCGTATGGCGTCGTCACGACCCAGCCTGACCACTCACCCCTGTTCCGCATCACGCGCCGGTGACAGGCTCTGGCCGTCGGCGTGATCCACCCCAAATAGAGTTGCGCCATGAGCGACACCCAGGCCCAGTTTTCCGTTCTGAAGCAGACCGCCGACCCGAAGGTGGTCGATGCGATCGCGCGTCTCATTGAAGACGGCGAGGATCACGAGCTCAACCGCGTCAATGTTCTCGACTTCGCCACGCAGCACGGCGTCGATGAAGAGCACGCGATTTCCGCCTTCCTGCATTCGGCGCGGCTCGGGTTGTTCGATCTCGGCTGGAACGTGCTGTGCCCCGGCTGCGGCGGCGTGCTTGGCGCCCACACGACGCTGAAGGCGCTCAAGCCGGACGATTATCACTGCGCGCTCTGCGCCTGCGGCTACAAGGCCTCGGTCGACGATCAGGTCGAGGTCTCCTTCACCGTGAATCCGCGCGTCCGGCGAATCGCCGCGCACGATCCCGATATGCTTCCGGTGTGGGAGTATTTCAAGCAGGTGTTCTGGAGTTCCGGTGTCGACTTCAACAAGGAATCGTTTGCGACACTGGCCAACGAGGTGACGCTGGATACGATGGAGCTGCCGGCCGGCGAGAAGGCGACGATGTCGCTGCAACTCCCGAACGACTTCATCATCATCTTCGAGCCGGTAACGCACGCCGCTCATTTCATCGACGTCCAGGGCGAGCCGACCAAGGATCGCCAGCAGTTCGCCATCATGTACAACAAGGTGCAGGCGCCGACGGGGACTACGACGATGCGGCCGGGGCCGCTGCGGCTGTCGCTGGAGAACCAGGCCGGCGTGCGGGTGCTGCCGTCGGTATTCATCGCGGCCGAGGCGCTCCATCATCTGATCGGCAAGCGCAAGCCGTTCCTCACTGCCAAGCGCATGCTGTCGAACCAGACGTTTCGCGATGTCTTCAAGGCGGACAATCTCAGTCTCGACCAGCGACTCCAGATCACCTCGCTGACCTTCCTGTTCACCGACCTGAAGGGCTCGACCGCGCTCTACGAGCGCGTCGGCGATCTCGCCGCCTTCGATCTGGTGCGCGCGCATTTTCATGCGCTGCTCGAGATCATCTCCTCCGAGAAAGGCGCGGTCGTGAAAACGATCGGCGATGCCGTGATGGCGACCTTCGTTCGCCCCGAGCACGCGATCGTCGCAGGTCTGCGCATGCGCGCGGCGATGGACGAGCTCAACAAGCAGCGCGGCACCGACGATCTCATCGTCAAGATCGGCATCCATGAGGGGCCGTGCCTTGCGGTGATGCTCAACGAGCGGCAGGATTATTTCGGCCAGACCGTCAACATTGCCGCGCGTGTTCAGAGCCTGTCGACCGCGCGGGAGATCCACATCACCGGCCCGGTGCTGGACGCGCCGGCGGTCGCCGAGGTCTTGCAGCAGCGCGCGATCAAGCCGATCCAGAAGCAGGCGGCGCTGCGCGGCATTGCCGACAAGATGGTGGTGTACGAGATACCGTGAGGCCTTCGCGCATGAGCGCTACTCAGATTGCCGAAACGTAATCAGCGCGCGGAACTGACGCACATTGCGCCGGTTGAGTTTCCCGCTCATATAATGTTGGTAACGGCCGCGCCCTCGCGGCGTCATCGATTTCGGTAGGATCTTATGCTCGACGGCCTGCGTCAATTCATCGCTGAGATTGTGGCACCTCACGCTGCGGATCGCGCCTTCGGCGATAGCGACTATCGGCTGGCGGCCACTGCGCTGTTGGTCCACGTGGTTTCGCTGGACGGCCAGCCGTCGCAGGCCGAGCAGAGCAAGCTGCACACCCTGATCGAAAGCCATTTCGGACTCGACCGGGGCACGGCCGACCGGCTGATTGCGGATGCGACCCAGGTCGAGGGCGAGGCGGTCGATCTTTATCACTTCACCAGCGTCATCATGCGCTCGCTCGACGAAGAGGGCCGCAAGCGCATCGTCCAGATGATGTGGGAGCTGGTCTATGCCGACGGCCAGGTCACCGAGTTCGAGGACAACGTCGTCTGGCGTGCCTCCGACCTGCTCGGGATTTCCCAGCGCGACCGGATCGATCTCAAGCACGCCGTCGCGGACCGCGCCGGCGATCAGGTCAAGGACAACGCTGTCGGCGGCTGAGCTATCGCCAACGTGGCGTGATTCCCGGTTGTGCGGCTCACATGACGAAACTTTAATGTAGCGTCACGCCGCCTGAGATCCGGATTCCCCTGCAGATCCGCGGTTTTCCCGCTTTCCCTGTTACCCGCTCAAGCCGCCATGCTGCCAGCGCCGCTTGCCTGTCGCGCGTGGCCTATGCTCCAGTCGCGCCATTACGGGGCCAAAACGTCAATTTAAGAGACTGCGATCGTGACTGAGCGGGTAACGTTGATCACCGGTGCTTCGGCGGGCATCGGCACGGAGCTGGCGCGTGTGTTTGCCGCGAATGGACACCGGCTCGCGCTGACGGCGCGACGTGCCGACCGGCTCGAGGCGCTCGCGAACGAGCTCACCTCCAAGTGCGGCAAGAAGCCGATCGTGATCGCCTGCGATCTCCAGCAAGCCGATGCCGGCGAGCGGATCGCCGCCGCGCTCGCTGCCGAACAGGTCGAGCTCGACAATCTCGTCAACAATGCCGGCTTCGGCGTGTTCGGCGATGCCATCGAGCGCGACCGCGACGAGCAGGTCGGCATTGTCGACGTCAACGTCCGGGCGCTGACTGATCTGTCGCTGCGCTTTGCCGACCAGCTCATCAGGAACAAGGGTGGCCTGCTCAATGTCGGCTCCGTCGCGGGCTTCCTGCCGGGTCCCGGCATGGCCGTCTATTACGCCTCGAAGGCTTACGTGATTTCGCTCACCGAGGCCTTGCGGGCGGAGCTCGCGCCACGTGGTGTTCGCGTTACCGTACTCTGCCCAGGGCCGGTGCAGACCGAATTTCAAGGGCGCGCCGGTGTCGGCTCCGGGCATGATACGGCCCTTCTCAATGTTTCTGCCGCCGATGTTGCACAACAGGCCTATCGTGGCCTGATGGCGAACAAACGGGCAGTGCTGCCGGGGCTCGGCATCAAGATTGTGCCGTTCGCACTGCGTTTCTTCCCGCGCGGCTTCATCCTGTCCGCCACCAGCCGGTTCCAGCGGCAAAGACGCTAACGTACTCCCGAAGCACCCGTAGTGGCCCGGAGCTTGCTTCAAGATCGGGGCGCGTGTGCGCGAACTCACACGATGTTAACCGTCGCTTAGCTATGCTGGGGGCTTGAACTGATAGCACTCGCAGAGGCCATGTCGTTTCGGACGGACAGGTTTGGTGGCGCAGAATTGGTGCCCTTCCCCGGAAGGACGCCGAGCGCGGCCGCCTCCGAACCCCTTCGGCCGGTTCTGATCGTCCTGCACCAGGAATCCTCGACGCCCGGCCGCGTCGGCAATGCGCTGCGCGCGCTCGGCCATCGTCTCGACATTCGCAGGCCGCGCTTCGGCGATCCCCTGCCCGACACGCTCGACCGGCACGCCGGCGCCGTGGTCTTCGGCGGCCCGATGAGCGCCAATGATCCCGACGACTACATCCGTCGCGAAATCGACTGGATCGAAATTCCGCTCCGCGAACAGCGGCCGTTCCTCGGTATCTGCCTGGGCGCGCAGATGCTGGCGAAGCAGTTGGGTGCACGCGTCGCGCCGCATGCGCAGGCACTGACCCAGATCGGCTATTATCCGATCCGCCCGACCGCGGCTGGCCACGCGCTCTGCCCGGACTGGCCGGCGCAGGTCTATCATTGGCATCGCGAAGGATTTCAGTTGCCTGCAAGTGCCGAATTGCTTGCGGAAGGCGATGATTTTCCGATCCAGGCGTTCCGTGCCGGCAATGCCTTCGGCGTGCAGTTTCATCCTGATGTGACCTACGCAATGATGCATTGCTGGACCACGCGCGGCTATGACGGCCTCAGCGCGCCCGGCGCGCGCGAGCGGCATCATCATTTTGCGGATCGCGCGGTCTATGACGCCGCGGAACGTGCCTGGCTCGATCATTTCATCGACGGCTGGCGGGCACGCCGCGCCGTGCTGGCGCAAGCCGCCGAGTGATCGCGCCTTCGCGCAAGTCCTTGGCACAAGTCCTTGGCACAAGTCCTTGCTTCAATCCTGATTATGCTAGGCTCGTTGCCAACGAGCGCGCGCGAACGCGTGCCGGCCAACAGAGGGAGAGCGCGATGGCCTATGAGCATATTCTCTATGAAGTGAGCGACCGGATCGCGACCATCACGCTCAATCGCCCTGATCGCATGAATGCGTGGACGCCGGTCATGGAGCGCGACGTGCGCCATGCGATGGAAGCGTCGAGCACCGACGACAATGTCCGCGTCATCGTGCTCACGGGTGCGGGCCGCGCGTTCTGCGCCGGCGCTGACATGGACGCGCTGAAGGGGCTCGATCCCAACGACGTCAGGCGTACCTCGAACCTGCCGCCCTTCGACATGAATCGCCGGCCGGACTGGCAGACGCGCTACGGCTTCTATCCGTCGATCGGCAAGCCGGTCATCGCCATGCTCAACGGTGCGACGGCCGGTATCGGCCTCGTGCATGCGCTCTATTGCGACCTGCGCTTTGCCGCCGACAACACGGTGTTCACGACCGCCTTCGCGCGCCGCGGCCTGATCGCCGAGCACGGAATCTCATGGATGCTGCCGCGTATCGTCGGTCATGCCAACGCAATGGATCTGCTGATCTCGGCGCGTCGTGTTCCAAGCGAGGAGGCGTTGCGGATCGGGCTGGTCAACCGGCTCTGCCCGCCCGAAAAGCTGCGCGAGGAGACTTACGCCTATGCCCGCGATCTCGCCGATTTCGTCTCGCCGAGCGCGATGGCCGTGATCAAGCGGCAGCTCTACGAGGTGCCGTTCCAGACGCTCAGCGAGGCAACCATCGAGGCCAACCGGGAGATGATGGTGGCGCTGAACGGCAGCGATTTTCGGGAGGGCGTCGCGAGTTTTATGGAGAAGCGGCCGCCAAGGTTTACGGGGAGGTAGGCGAGCTGGCTGAACCAGTCCGTCTTCGCCCTGCGGGCTTCGCCGGACACCACGCTTCGTCCTTCGGGCTTCCCGTGGCTGCGCCACGCGAAGCCCGAAGGGCGAAGCGTGGTGGAGCCAGGCGGGATCGAACCGCCGACCTCGTCATTGCGAACGACGCGCTCTCCCAGCTGAGCTATGGCCCCTTTGCTGGCCGCTCTGGTAAACGCGGCCGACAACCGGGCGCCATTTAAGTCTCCGCCAAGGTCAAGTCAAGGACGGGTGTAACCCGGTTTTAGCCATCCGGACGCCGACTTCCCTTGTTAGGGCCGGGGGGAACCGATATCTAGCCATGACCGCCCCAAAGCACTGTCCCAATGACACAGGCCCAGAGAGTGTTTCGCTGATGCGCCCGATAGTCTACATTCTGATCCAGATCATCAATCTCTATATCTACCTGCTGATCGCATCGGCGATCTTGTCCTGGTTGATCGCGTTCAACGTTGTGAATACCCGCAACCAGTTCGTCGGCGCGGTGTGGGAGTTTCTCTATCGGATTACCGAGCCGGTCCTCGGCCCCATCAGGCGCAGGCTGCCGGCGATGGGCGGGCTCGATCTGTCTCCGATCGTCGCCTTCTTCGTGCTTTGGTTGATCCAGCTCTATCTCGCCGAGTACGTCTATCCGAACGTGCCGTAGGCTGACGGAGCCTCGATGGTTCCTTGGCGCACCTCCACCACGGGCGTTAGCATCGCGTTGCGCGTGACGCCGCGTGGCGGACGCGACGCCGTCGACGGGATCGAGCAGCTCTCCGACGGCCGCAGCGTGCTGAAGGTGCGGGTGCGTGCCATCGCCGATGGCGGCGAGGCCAATCGCGCGGTGCTGGTGCTGCTGGCGAAATCGCTTGGCATACCGAAGGCCTGCGTCAGTCTCCTGTCCGGGACGACGTCGCGGCTGAAGCAGGTCGGCATCGCGGGTGATCCGGCACGTCTTGCCGAGGCGTTGCGCAAGCTCGCTTCAGTCGAATCGACAGACCAAGGAAACTGACATGACGGCCAAGATCATCGATGGAAAAGTCATCGCGGCGGACCTTCGTGCCCGCGTGGCCGACGAGGTCGCCCGCGTCAAGCGCGAGCACAATCTGGTGCCGGGCCTCGCAGTGGTTCTGGTCGGCAACGATCCCGCCAGCGAAGTCTATGTTCGCTCCAAGCATACGCAGACCCAGGCCGCCGGCATGGCCTCGTTCGAGCACAAGCTGCCGGCGGACGTCTCGCAGGCAGATTTGCTGGCGGTCGTCGCAACGCTCAACGGCGATCCCGCCGTGCACGGCATTCTGGTGCAGCTGCCGCTGCCCAAGGGCCTCGACACCGAGGCCGTGATCAATGCCATCGATCCTGCCAAGGATGTCGACGGCCTGCATCCGAACAATGCCGGCCGGCTTGCCGGTGGCTTCGAGGCGCTGTCGCCCTGCACACCGCTCGGCTGCATCATCCTGACCAAGACCGTGCATGCTTCGCTGGAAGGCATGAACGCCATCGTGATCGGCCGCTCCAATCTGGTCGGTCGCCCGCTGGTGCAATTGCTGCTGAACGAGAACGCCACGGTGACGATCGCGCATTCGCGCTCGCGCGACCTGCCCGGGCTCGTGAAGCAGGCCGATCTCGTCTATGCCGCGGTCGGCAGGCCGGAGATGGTGCGTGGTGACTGGCTGAAGCCGGGTGCGACCGTGATCGATGTCGGCATCAACCGCATTCCGAAGGACGGCGGCAAGACCCGCCTCGTCGGCGATGTCGCCTATCAGGAAGCGCTTGGCGTTGCCGGTGCGGTGACGCCGGTGCCGGGTGGCGTCGGCCAGATGACGGTCGCCTGCCTGCTCGTGAACACGCTGCGCGCGGCTTGTGCGATCGCGGGTTTGCCGAAGCCGGCGGTATAACTGGTCGTCATTCCGGGGCGATGCGGAGCATCGAACCCGGAATCTCGCGCCTCGATCGCTGGATTCCAGGTTCGCGCTGTCGCGCGCCCCGGAATGACGATCAGACCTTCTTTTTCTTCTCGCGCTCGATGCCTTCGAGGATCAGCTTCTGCGCTTCCTCGGGGCCGCCCCAGCGCAAAATCTTCACCCACTTGCCCTTCTCGAGATCCTTGTAGTGCTCGAAGAAGTGCTGGATCTGCTGCAGCGTGATATCGGGCAGGTCGGAATACGATTTCACCTTGTCGTAGCGCTGCGTCAGCTTTGACGACGGCACCGCCAGAATCTTCTCGTCGCCGCCGGCTTCGTCTTCCATCATCAGCACGCCGACCGGGCGCACGCTCATGACGGCGCCGGGGATGATGGCGCGGGTGTTGACGATCAGCACGTCGCAGGGATCGCCGTCATCGGACAGGGTGTGCGGGATGAAACCGTAGTTACCGGGGTAACGCATCGGCGTGTAGAGGAAGCGATCGACCACCAGCGTGCCGGCTTCCTTGTCCATCTCGTATTTGATCGGTTCGCCGCCCACGGGGACTTCGATGATGACGTTGACGTCATGGGGGACGTTTTTTCCGATCGAGACCGCATCGATACGCATTCAATAGGCTCCGTTGTTGCCGAAGTTAAATCTCGCCCGGCAGCGATTTTGGCGCTGTCATACGCGGGCTTGGCCCGCTGATCCATGGTGTTCTTGTGAAATAATGAATCCAGCAATCACCGGCTCAAAAGCAACGGGTATCGACGGATGGGAAGCGCTGAGATTATGCTTTCAGCAGCTCAATTGGTCCAGGCGAAGGCAACCTTGTCGAGCGACTTCGGCCCGAACCGCTCCGAAGAGCGCGCCACCATGCGGCCACCCAGCGCCCGATAGAATTCGGTCGCAGGATCGTTGTCCGAGAGCGCCCAGACCACCATGCTCTTCAGATTGCTCTGCATGAGGTCGCGGCGCGCGGCGGTGAACAGACGGCGGCCGAAGCCGAGGCCCTGAAACTCGGGGCGCAGGTACAGCTCGTAGATTTCGCCGTCGAAATGCAGGCTGCGGGCGCGATTGCGGCCGTAGTTGGCGTAGCCTGCGATCTTGTCGCCGAACACCAGCACGCTGACGCGGCTGCCCTTGCGGATTGCGCTGTCCCACCACTGCGGACCGCGACGGTTGATCAGCTTTTCCAGCTCGGCGCCGGGAATGATGCCCTGATAGGCGGAACGCCAGGCTTCGTCATGGGTGGACGCCACCGCAGTTGCATCTGCAGCTTTGGCCGGCCGGACCTCGATCAGGGTTGTGCTCATGGACGCGATCAAACCAAGTCGCCGCGCCGGCGGCAAGACCTATCGTTAATTATCGGTTAACCTGTGGACTTTCTGCATCAGTATTTCAACCATGTTGTACCGAAAAAAGACAAGACGCCATTTCGAACGGCAGCGCTCTGCCATGCGACGGTGCAAAACTTCGGTGCCGCAACGAATGAACGCCGATGGCAACGCAGAAAGTCCGCCCAGAGTGATTCGTTCCGACTAGTCTGGCCTGAACCATCCGTGCTCGCCCTCGGCCATTCATGCGGATCTTCGACACCTTTGCCCTTCTGCCTCTGCTGATCGTGCTGACGGCGCCGCCTCTGTGCGCCCAGGTCACGTTTGGCGCGTCGGGCGCAGAGAGCGAGCCGTTCCGCCACCAGGAATGGCGGGTGCCGTCGCCGGATACCGACATTGCCGCGCGCGCGCTGCTGTTTCGTCCCCTCGGCGCCGGTCCGTTCCGGCTTGCGGTGATCGCACATGCATCGACGCAGAACGTGTTGCGTCGCGCGCAAATGCCGCAGCCGGAATATCGCGCGCTCGCAGCGTTTCTCGTCGCGCGCGGCTTTGCCGTGCTGGTGCCGGAGCGGCTCGGCCATGGCGCGACCGGTGGCCGCTATGTCGAGGACCAGGGCGGCTGCGACGAAGCGGACTACGCACGCGCGGGCCGCGCCACCGCGGAGGAAATTTCGCTCGCGCTGGACTATCTGCAAAAGCAGGATTTTATTCGCAAGGATGGCGCGGTCGTGATCGGTCATTCCGCGGGCGGCTGGGGTGCGCTGGCGATGGCGAGTGCCGACCCCAAAGCGATTTCTGCGATCATCGCATTTGCACCCGGACGCGGCGGTCACGCCAATGACGAACCGAACAAGGTCTGCGCGCCACATACGCTTCTCGCGGCCGCGGCCGAATTCGGCAAGGCGGCGCGCATTCCCGTCACATCGCTGGTCGCAGCCAATGACAGCTATTTTGCGCCGGCATTTTCGAAAGCGTTGGCGGACGCGTTTCGCAGCGGCGGCGGCAAGGACGATTTTCGAACGTTGCCGGCCGCGGGCAGCGAGGGCCACTGGATGATCGAGACCGAGGCTGGCGTCCAGGCCGCAAGCGGCGAGTTCGCGCGCGCGCTGAACCTGCCAAAACCTGTGGCGACCAAGAAGCCATGACGCTGTATTTCCTGGTCAAATATCTGCACGTGCTCGGCGCCATCGTCATCCTCGGCACTGGAACCGGCATCGCCTTCTTCATGCTGATGGCACATCGCACGAACGACACGGCGTTCATCGCGCGCACGGCGTCGGTGGTAGTGATGGCGGATGCGATCTTCACGCTGTCGGCCGTGATCCTGCAGCCGGTCACCGGCGGCCTGCTGATGATGCTCTCGGCGACGCCAATCACCGAAAATTGGCTGCTGGCCTCGCTCGCGCTGTACGTCGTTGCAGGCTTGTTCTGGGTCCCCGTCGTCTTCATGCAGATCGAAATGCGCGATCTCGCGCGCAAGGCCGCCGAGCAGCACGTCGCGCTGCCAGAACGCTACTTCACCCTGTTCCGCCGCTGGTTCGCGTTCGGCTTCCCCGGCTTCGGCGCCACGATGGCGATCCTCTGGCTGATGATCGCAAAACCGTTTTGAAAGACGCGATGAACCAGCGAACCATTTTGGTGCTCGGCGCCTCCGGCCTGATCGGCCGCTTCGTCACCGACGATTTGCGCGCGCGAGGTTTTCGCGTGGTCGGTGTCGCGCGCAGCCTGTCGCCCGCGCAGAAGATGAGCGCACTCGATATCGAACAGCCGATCCTGTCGCTCGACGCGTCCGCGCTGATACGCTTGCTGAGCGAGCATGCCGTGGATGTCGTCGTGAACTGCCTCGGCGTGCTCCAGGATGGCCCCGGCAGCGACACCAACGCCGTGCATCGCGATTTCGTCGCGCGGCTGCTTCAGGCGATTGCCGGTAGCGGCCGTGCGATCCGGCTGGTGCACATCTCGATTCCAGGGACGGCGGATGAAGATCGCACCGCCTTCGCCACCACCAAGCGCGAGGCTGAACGGCTGATCGCGGCATCCCACATTCCCCACGCCATCCTGCGGCCCGGCTTCGTGGTCGCGCCGTCAGCCTATGGCGGCAGCGCCATGCTGCGCGCACTCGCCGCCTTCCCGCTCGACCTGCCGGAGAAGGAGATGGCAACGCGCTTCCAACCCGTCGCGGTCGAGGATATCTCTGCGACCATCGCCTGGCTCGCGGTGCGCGATATCGACGATGCGTCCGTGAAAACAGTGAGCTGGGACCTGATGCAATCCGAGCCAATCACGATGGCCGGTGTCATCAAGCAGTTCCGTCTCGCATTCGGCACGGCCGGATGGCCGCACCTTGCGATGCCATCCTTCATGCTCGATCTCGGCGCTGGAATCGGCGATCTCGTCAACACTCTCGGCTGGATGCCCCCGATGCGCTCCACGGCCATTGCCGAGCTCCGCCGCGGCGTGAACGGTGATCCCTCGGCGTGGATCGCCGCGACCGGCATCGCGCCGAGAACGCTGACGGATGCGATCGGGCGCCACCCCGCCACCGTGCAGGACAAATGGTTCGCACGGCTGTTCCTGATCAAGGCGCTGATCGTCGCGAGCCTGGCCGCGTTCTGGCTCGTCTCCGGCTTCATCGCCCTGTTCGTGTCCTACCGCGCTGCCGCCGGGATCTTGTCCACGCACAGCTTCCCGCCCGCACTGGTCGGTCCCATCACCATCGGCACCAGCCTGATGGACCTGAGCATCGGCGTGCTGATCGCCTTCCGCCGCACGGCGGCGATCGGGCTCGTTGCTGGCATCGTCGCCTCGCTCGGCTATATGCTTGGCGCAGCGATCCTGACCCCCGACCTCTGGATCGAGCCGCTCGGTGCGCTGGTGAAGACAGGACCGGTGATCGTGCTGATGCTGGTCGCGCTTTTCATGCTGGATAATCGCTGATGCCAAAATGGCCTGATGACGACGTGATCCTATTCGACGGCGTTTGCGTCTTCTGCTCGCGCTGGGTTCGCTTCGTCGCGCAGCGCGACACCGAGAAGCGGTTTCGCTTCACGCCGATCCAGTCGGATTACGGGTCGAAGCTCGCGCGCACCTTCGACATCGATCCGGATGATCCCGATACTAACGCAGTGATCCATGGTGGTGAGGTGGTTATGAAGTCCGACGCTGCGCTGACCGTGCTTTCGCTGCTTCCGGGCTGGGGCTGGGTGCGCGCACTGTTCGCCGTGCCGAAGCTGCTGCGCGACCCCGTCTACAGCCTCATCGCGCACAACCGCTATCGCATTTTTGGGAAGTACGATGTCTGCTTCGTGCCCGATGCCGATTTGCGGGCGCGGGTGATCGAGTAGCACCTCCTCGTCATTGCGAGGAGCGAAGCGACGAAGCAATCCAGACTGTCTCCACAGAGAGATTCTGGATTGCTTCGCTGCGCTCGCAATGACGGAGTGTGCGGTTACGGCTTGCGCAGAGCCACCAGCACTTCCCCTGCGGCGCGTTCGCCCGAGTCCCTCGCCCCATGCGCCGTCGAGAAGAAGTTCGGCGAGGTCGCTTCGCCTGCGAAGAACAGCCGCTCGTCCACCGGAGCGGCGAGCACCGCACGGGCACCGGAATGGCCCGGCAGCGCGTGCGAATAGGAACCTCTGGCGAAGGGGTCCTTTGCCCAGCGGGACTCCGCGAGCGGCTTGAGCTTGCGGCGGATGTCGTTGCCGAGATAGTCGACGATCTCGTCGATGCTCTGGGCTGCGAAGGCGCCATCGCCGCCATCCTCCAACTCCCGGGCAAAGCGGCCACCGAAAAAGCCCTCGATGCAGGGCTGGCCGAACGGGCGGATGTGGTAGGTGCCCATCGCGGTGCGCATGGTGGCGCCGCGCAGATTGCCTTCCTGCGGGAAAGCTTCGGCATCAGCGAGCGCCAGCGTCACCTTGTCGTCGACCCCGAGCGGCAGGCCGCGCGCGGCATCGACCTTGGCTGGCAGGGGCGGGAGAAAGCGGATCGCTTCGTCAGCGAGCAGGTTGGTCGGAACTGTGATGATCACCTTCCCCGCGGCGAGCGTGCCCAGCGACGTCTCGAGGCGGATGCGTGGGTCGGAATGGTCGATCAGGGCAACATTGCAGTTGAGCACCACAGGCGCGGCCGCGCCGTAGGCCGCGACCAGTGCGCCATACCCGGCCCGCACCCGCCAATTGAAGTAAGTGTCCTCGTAGGCCTCCATGTCGAGGATCGAGACCTGATCGAGTTCGCAGCCGTTCACATAGGTCGAGACCGCATCGATCATCGGATTCCAGCGATTGCCGGGCTCGAGATAGCAGTCGGCCGCCCGATCCTCGCCATTTGCTGCTGCGTCCCAGAGACGCTCGTAGAATTCGTCGATCGCGAGCACGAAGGCCTCGCGCTCGTGCTCCGGAAATACGTCGCCAAAAGCGCGATCGCCCCAGGGCGGCAGATCGGTGTTGAGCTCAAACTTGAGCCGCTGGGCAATCGGGACAAAGGAATTTTTGTCCGCCGAATGCAGCCAGCCACAGCCGACATCGAAGGTCACGTCCGGCGAGGCTTGTACGGTCCAGGCGCGCCCGCCGATCCGGTCCCGCGCTTCCAGCACGATCACGGACAGGCCGGAGCCTCGCAGCGCATGCGCGGCGCCGAGGCCGGCCGCGCCGGCACCGATGATCGCGACATCGACGGAGGAAGGGAGGGACATGGGTGGGCTCTAGCACGTTCGCTGAGCATGCTGAAGCCGGGCAGGTATGCCCGTTCTCGTGTCCCGGACGCGGTGCCGCGCGTAACGCCGCTCCGCAGAGCCGGGACCCAAGAGAGCGGTCGAGCTTCGTAGGGTGGGCAAAGGCGCTCTTGCGCCGTGCCCACCATTGTCGTCCGGGATTTCGAGTGGTGGGCACGCTACGCTTTGCCCACCCTACGGCAGTACGGTGAGAGCGGCGGCCTTACGCCACCGCTTCCTTGGACTTTTCCGCGCGCTTGCGCTCGTTCGGGTCGAGGTGCTTCTTGCGCAGGCGGATCGACTTCGGGGTGACCTCGACGAGCTCATCGTCCTCGATATAGGCGAGCGCCTTTTCCAGGGTCATGCGGATCGGCGGGGTCAGGCGCACCGCTTCGTCCTTCGAGGTCGTGCGGATGTTGGTGAGCTGCTTGCCCTTGAGCACGTTGATCTCGAGATCGTTGTCGCGGGTATGCTCGCCGACGATCATGCCCTTGTAGACCTTCCAGCCCGGTTCGATCATCATCGGGCCGCGGTCTTCCAGCTTGAACATGGCGTAAGCCACCGCTTCGCCCTGGTCGTTGGAGATCAGCACGCCGTTGCGGCGGCCCTGGATCTCGCCCTTGTACGGGGCATAGCCGTGGAACAGGCGGTTCATGATCGCGGTGCCGCGGGTGTCGGTGAGCAGTTCGCCCTGGTAGCCGATCAGCCCGCGGGTCGGCGAGTAGAACACCAGGCGCTGACGGTTGCCGCCGGACGGCTTCATCTCGACCAGCTCGGACTTGCGCTCGCTCATCTTCTGCACGACGACGCCGGAATGCTCCTCGTCGACGTCGATCACGACTTCCTCGATCGGCTCCATGGTGGCGCCGGTGGCTTCGTCCTTCTGGTACACGACGCGCGGGCGCGACACCGAGAGCTCAAAGCCCTCGCGGCGCATGGTCTCGATCAGGATCGCGAGCTGCAATTCGCCGCGGCCGGACACTTCCATCGCATCCTTGTCGGTGGCCTCGACGACGCGCAACGCGACGTTACCCTCGGCTTCGCGCAGCAGACGGTCGCGGATCATGCGGCTCGTCACCTTGTCGCCTTCAGTGCCGGCGAGCGGGGAGTTGTTGACGATGAACGACATCGACACGGTCGGCGGGTCGATCGGCTGCGCCGGCAGCGGCACCTCGACGGTCGGATCGCAGAAGGTGTCGGCGACGGTGCCCTTGGTCAGGCCGGCGATGGCGACGATGTCGCCGGCTTCAGCTTCATCGAGCGGCGTGCGCTCGAGACCGCGGAATGCCAGGATTTTGGTGATGCGCCCGGTCTCGACCAGCTTGCCGTCGGCATGCAGCACCTTGACCTGCTGGTTCGGCTTGAGAATGCCGGACGAGATGCGGCCGGTGATGATGCGGCCGAGATAGGGATTGGCCTCAAGGATGGTGCCGATCATCCTGAACGGACCCTCCTCGACCGTCGGCGGTGCGACGTGGCGCAGGATCAGGTCGAACAGCGGCTCCATGCCCTTGTCCTGGGGACCCTCGGGGCTTTCGGCCATCCAGCCCTGCTTGGCCGACCCGTACAGGATCGGGAAGTCAAGCTGCTCCTCGCTGGCGTCGAGCGCCGCGAACAGGTCGAACACCTCGTTGATGACTTCGGTCGGGCGCGCGTCGGGGCGGTCGACCTTGTTGATGACGACGATCGGCTTGAGGCCGACCTTGAGCGCCTTGGAGACCACGAACTTGGTCTGCGGCAGCGGGCCTTCGGCGGCGTCGACCAGCACCAGCGCGCCGTCCACCATGTTCAGGATGCGCTCGACCTCACCGCCGAAATCGGCGTGGCCGGGGGTGTCGACGATGTTGACGCGGGTGTCCTTCCACTGCACCGAGGCCGCCTTGGCCAGAATGGTAATGCCGCGCTCACGCTCCAGGTCGTTGGAGTCCATGGCGCGATCCGTCACCTTCTGGTTCTCGCGGAACGTGCCGGATTGCTGGAGGAGTTTGTCGACGAGGGTTGTCTTGCCGTGGTCGACGTGGGCGATGATGGCGACGTTACGAAGATTCATGAGTGAGCTTCTTTGCGGTCGGACAATGGGTTAAGCGCGATCTCGCCGGTCAAGCCGGGACCTCTTCTCGGACAACGCTGAAAACGTGGAAAACGGGGCCTGCTACGCCCAAAAAGGAAACCCGGCCATATCGACCGGGTACCCTATGCGTTTGCGGCGCAATATAGGGAAAAAACGCCAAAAAACAATGCGTTCTTTCGAGGTTGGTTGACTGAATTTTGTCCGGGAATCCCCGGAGCTTAAGCGATCCCGGGCCAAACCGGCCCTTTATTCGCGCGATGGCCGCCCCAACTAGCCCCGGGCCGAGCTTCGGTCCGCTTCCTCGGTCGGATAGACCCCCCGCAACACCTCCTCGAAATGCAGCTTCACGGCGTCGTTGCAGCGGCAGGCGCGCAGGCGCAGTCCGTCATGGTTGCGGACCAGGATCGAGCCGCGCCGCGTGTCGAGGACGCCTTCGGCCCTGAACGATTGCAGCACGCGGCTCGTATAGCTGCGCCCCACCCCGAGCAATGTGGCGAGCTGCTCATGCGTCAGCGGCACGCTGCTCTCGTCGCCGGTCCGCTCCATCGCGGCGATGATCCATTTGGCCGTGCGCTGCTCGATCGAGTGGATGGCGTTGCAGGCGGTCGACTGAAACATCTGCGCCAGCATGCAGTCGGCATAGCGGGCGAAGATATTACGCAGCGACGGCGAACGCGCCTTGGCCGCCTCCAGCTTGCCGACCTGCATGCGCGCAAACGGGCCGCCGAATTTCACGCAGATGCGGGTATAGGCCGGCAGAAATCCCTCACTGACGATGCCGCCCACCGCGCCTTCGCGGCCGACCAGAATGGTCTCGACATCGCGGCCGTCCTCATTCGGGACCAGAAACGTCGCGAGCGATGGCCCGCAGGGAAAGTGCACGACCTGGACGTAGTCGCCGGGGCTGTAGAGCAACTCGTGCGCCGCAGCGTCGTCAAGGGCGATGTGCGGTGCGAGCAGCGCATAGTCCACAGCGCTCAAGCGCCGCAGCAGATTGTTCGCGGGCCGGCTGTCGATCTCGTTTGCCTTGCTGATACGCGCATCCATCGCGAACTCCCGCCTCCTTTCCACATTAGCGAGTTCCGTTTGCTCCCTGTGTGCAGATGTGGACAGACAGTCAAAACTGTTCTGTGGTGAGTTTCGTTCCGGGAACCCTCCGATGCGCTGGGCGCGGGCGTCGGCATGAGGCCGCCCGGATCGGAAAGAACACATGCAGCCCTCAACAGCCAGGATCATGATACCCGCCTCCCCGAACGGTTCGGCCGACATCCCTGCCGATGTTCTGGTCGTCGAGGACGATCCGATCATCGCCATCGATTTCGAGGATCGTCTGCTCGGCTTTGGCGTGATGAGCGTGCGCAGCGTGGGCTCGGTGGCGCAGGCGCTGAATGCGATTACGGCACGCGCGCCCGATTTCGCGCTGCTCGATGTCGAATTGATCCGCGAGAAGAGCTTTGCGATCGCCGAGCGGCTCGCAGCGCTGGAAATTCCCTTCGTCTTCGTCACCGGCTACGGCGCGGAAACCAGCATTCCCCCGCAATTTGCCGCGCGTCCGCGGCTGCAGAAGCCGTGCTCCGGCGACGCGCTGGAGGCGGCGCTGCAGAGGCGCGGCGCGTGACGGCGCTTTAGCTCAGGCGAATTTCGGATCGAGCGTGGTCGACCACAGCGCGACGTCGGCGCGGTCGCGCAACGTCACGGTCACCTGGCCCGAGGCACCGTCGATCTTGACGTGACCGAAGAACTGCATGCCGGCGGACGGCGGCAGGTTCTGCTTGTCGAGGCCCGGAGCCTTGATGAAGCGCACGTCGGGGCCGAACGTGTTGTCGAGCTCGTTCGGACCGAACGTGCCGGCGTGCAGCGGACCCGAGACGAATTCCCAGAACGGCTCGAAATCCTGGAATTGCGCCTTGTTCGGATCGTAGTAGTGCGCGGCGGCGTAGTGCACGTCCGCCGTCAGCCACACCGTATTCTTGATCGGCGCCGTCTTGATGAAGCGCAGGATGTCGGCGATCTCGAGCTCGCGGCCGCGCGCCGGGCCGTCGCCTTGCGCGAAAGCTTCCGACCCCTTCTTGTTGGCGGCATCGTCATAGACGATCAGGCTGAGCGGCATGTCGGAGGCGATCACCTTCCATGTCGCGCGCGAGTTGAGCAGGCCGCGCTTCAGCCAGGCCATCTGCTCGGGCCCGAGGAAATAGCTGGCCGGGCCGTACTCCGTCTCGAGGTTGGCACCGTTCGGGCCACGATAGCTGCGCTCGTCGAGCACGAACACGTCGAGATGCGGGCCGTAGGAGATCTTGCGATAGACCCGGCCCGGCTCGACGATGCTCTCGCGCATCGGATACATCTCGTGGAAGGCGCGGCCCGCGCGCGCCGCGAGCAGCGAGATGTCGCGCACCTTGTAGGTCGCCGGCAGCTCCTTCGACAGCGACCAATTGTTGGTCACCTCGTGATCGTCCCACTGCACGAAGATCGGCACCTCGGCATTGAAGGCGCGGACATTGTCGTCGGTGAAATTGTATTTGTGCGCGGCGCGATACTCGTCCAGCGTCTCGGCGACCTTGGCCTTTTCGGGGATCGTGACGTTCTTCCAGATCTTGCCGTCGGCAAGCTTGACCTCGGAGGGGATCACGCCGTCGGCGTAGATGGTGTCGCCGGAATGCAGCAGGAAATCCGGCCGGTGCTTGCGCATCGCCGCGAAAGTGAACATGCCGCCGTCGTCGGGATTGATGCCCCAGCCCTGGCCGGCGACGTCGCCGCCCCAGACGAAGCTGACGTCGCGGCGATCGGCCGGCGCGGTACGGAAGCGGCCGACCACCGGCTCGCCTTCGATCGCGGTGTGGGAGAGATCGCGGAAGCGAACGCGGTAGAAGATGTCCTGTCCGCCGGGAAGATTGTCGATCAGCATCTTCGCGGTGAAGTCGCTTTCGGGCAGGGCCGCGATCGGCGGCAGTGCGCGGGCGTCCTTGAAAGATTCCGTCGTCGCCACCTCGACCAGCATCTGCGCGGGTCGGTCGGTGCGCGCCCAGACCACACCGCCGTCGACGGTGACGTCGCCGGATTGCACGCCATGGGTGACCACAGGCCGGTCGGCCGCACGCGACAGATGCGGCATCGCGATCGCGCCGAGCGCTCCGGCGCTGGTGGTGAGGAAATTGCGGCGGGAGAATCTGATCTTCATGGATCGCTCGCTGGCTAGCGGTCTCAGGCGCGTCTCGCGCCGTCATTCCGGGATGGTCCGAAGGACCAGACCCGGAATCCCGAGATTCCGGGTTCGCGCTCTGCGCGCCCCGGAATGACAGCGGAAGATATTGGGACAATGTGACGGGGCAATTACGCGCGCAAGCGCTTATGCGTTGCCGGCGGCCCGGAATTGCGCGCCGGTGCGTTGCAGGTTCTGCGGCAGGCTGAACAGCGCCGCCTTGCGGTCGGCAACCGCGGCGTGGAATTGGTCGAGCACGATGTTGAAGGCGGTCAGTGCACCTTCCTCGATCGCGCCGTGATCGTAGCAGCGCAAGGTGTCGCGCAGGATCTCGTCGGCCTCGGCCTGCATCTGGTCGAGATCCTCGGTGGTCTCGCTCTTGCGGGCGGTGGCGAGCATGTCGAGCAGGCGTTCGCGCAGATGGCTGTTGGTGTTGCGCTCGTCCTTCTTCAGGTAGCCCGCGAACCACGCGCCGAGCGAGCCCGTGGCCGAGAGCGCCATCAGGCTCCACCAGATGTAATCGCTGTACTTGTCGAGGAAGGTTTTCTCTTCGCCGTCGACGAAGGCGGCTGCGCCCGGATGCACGGGGATCACCGCGTCCTTGTCGGTATCGGGCGTCTCGATCTTCGCAGCCTGCGGGAAATCGGTCAGCAATTGCTGGCGCACGGCGAACAGCTGTCGCGTGAAGGCTGCGACGGTGGTTTCCGACAGGCCTTTGCGCGCCACGATGTGATGCGAGAAGCTGATGGTCTTGACCTCGTCATCGGGACGATCGGGCGAGCCGCCGTAAGCGCCAGCGGGAATTTCGGACGCTTCATAGACCGGATGGTTCTGCGCGATCGCGTCCGCCGAATCGATCGCGAGGAAGGTCGGCGTGCCGCCATCCTTGGCGGAGGCAGCGATCGCGTCGGACGTGATCTTGCTGTTGACGGGACCGGCCGCGAGATAGACGTCGGCTTTCTGGGTCTTGATCGCTTCGGCGACTTCGCTCGCCGGGAATTGCACGATCTCGACCTTGGCCGGATCGACGCCGTATTGCTGCAGGATCACCTTGAGCAGATTGACGTTGGCCTGCGTCTTCCCGACCACGCCGACGCGATGGCCGGCGAGCTGCGCGATCTTGGTGATCTTCGCGCCCTTCTTCTTGCCCTTGCCGGGCACGGACCACAGCACCACGACGTTCTTGCGCAGTGTTGCAACGGCTTGCGCGTTCTTGGGGACATCGAGATCGCCGCGCACGATGGCGAGATCGGCCTTGCCCTCCGCGAGCAGATCCGCGCTGGCAGTGGCGCCGTCAGTCTGGACCGGGCGCAGCCGCACAAAGCCTTTGCTCTGCGCGAAGGCCTGCGTCAGTGTCTGCACCACCTTGACGTCGTCGCTGTTGGCGGGACCGACCGCGATCTTCAGCGTCACCGGTCGCATCGCAAAGTAGTAGCCGCCGGCCAGCGCGCCGATGATGGCGAGCACCAGCGCCAGAGACACGAGCGCGGTCTTCCGCGCCGCGGATCGCGGCGAAGGCGGAGAGGGCGTTTCGGCCAGGTTCGATTCCCCGGTCATCGATCTCCCAAACGGGCGCTTCGGGCTCAGTTTCATCTTGGCCGGCGATTTACACCTGCAATTGTAGCAAATTTCTTGTCCGGCGGGGTTACATCTCCGTCATGGTTAGCGGATCGGCCAAATCCCGTATGAACCCCGGCCGCAGGCACGGTGTTAGGGTAAAGTTCCCCTGAAAACGGAGGCCATCATGGCAGAACGGCTATCGGCGGACGCACGCAAGCAGGCGCTGGGCGGTATCCCGGGCTGGACCGAGGTACAGGGGCGGGAGGCCATCGGGAAGACCTTTGTCTTCAAGGATTTCAACGAGGCCTTCGGCTTCATGACCCGCGCGGCGCTCATCGCCGAGAAGATGGATCACCACCCCGAATGGCGCAACGTCTACAAGACGGTCGAGGTGGTGCTGGCGACCCATGACGCCGGCGGCGTCACCAGACTCGACGTTGAGCTCGCCACGGCGATGAACGCCATCGCAAAGCCGACGCCTGGCTGACGTCTTGCAGGCAGGATGCGCATCCCCATGTTGTGATCAGCGCGGGATGCGGCCGTCCGCCGCGTCGGGCTGAACGGGAGTTTGTCGAACATGGCTGCCGAACACAGCGTCGGCTTTGAGCCGGCCGATCGGCTCGCGGAAGATCGTGAAAGCGTGCGCCGCCGCTTCTGGCGCAAGCTGAAGCGCGTCGTCGCGCATCTACCGTTCGCCGAAGACCTGCTCGCCGCCTATTACTGCGCGTTCGACCGGCAGACGCCGCGCCATGTCCAGGCGTCGCTGCTGGGTGCGATCGCCTATTTCATCCTGCCGTTCGACTTCATCCCCGACGTGATGCCGGTCCTCGGCTTCACCGATGACGCCGCCGTGCTCGCGACAGCCATTCGCATGGTCGCCAGCCACATCACGTCAGAGCATCGCGACGCGGCGCGTGCTGCGCTGAAGCGCGGGGTGGATGGGGCGGAAGCGGCATAGCACGCCTCCGCCCCCACATCCTCACGGATGCAAGATCACCTTGCCCATGGCCTGACGTCCCGCGAGCACCTTCAATGCGTCGGCGGTCTGCGCCAAGGGGAAGGTGCGGTCGACATGCGAGGAGATTTTTCCTTCCGCCGTCCACTTCACGAGCTTCTCGAGATTGGCGCGGTTCTTGGCGGGATTGAGCCGCGTCCAGGCGCCCCAGAACACGCCGCGAATGTCGCAGCCCTTCAGAAGCGCGAGGTTCAGCGGCATCTTCGGAATGTCGCCGGCGGCAAAGCCGATCACGAGGAAGCGTCCTTCCCAGGCGATCGAGCGCAGCGCGGCTTCCGCATACGCACCACCCACGGGATCGAAGATGATGTCGACGCCCTTGCCGCCCGTGAGCTTGCGCAGGCCTTCCTTCAAATCTTCCTTGCCGTAATTCAGCGTCAGCTCGGCGCCGTGTGCTTTGGCGAATTCGAGCTTTTCGTCCGATGAGGCGCAGGCGATCACCTTCAGGCCCATCAGCTTGCCCAGCTCGCAGGCAGCTAAGCCAGTGCCGCCGGCAGCGCCGAGCACCGCGAGCGTCTCGCCTGGCTTCGGGCTCGCGCGATCTTCCAGCGCGTGCAGCGCGGTGCCGTAGATGATGATGATGCCGGCCGCGCGGTCATAATCGAGATTGTCGGGAATCTTTACGATCGACGCCGCCGGCAGCGCGATCTTTTCACGCGCGCCGTTGTGGCCGCAGGAGGCGACCACGCGATCGCCGACCTTGAGGTCAGTGACACCAGGGCCGATGCTCTCGATCACGCCCGAGACTTCAGCGGCCGGCGAGAACGGGAATGGCGGCTTGATCTGGTACTTTCCTTGAATCATCAGGAGGTCGAAGAAGTTCAGCGCCGCCGCCTTGATCGCGATCACGGCTTCACCGGGACCCGCCACCGGATCCGGCACATCGGCGAGCACGAGATCGTCGGGCTGGCAATATTGCGAGCAGAGGATGGCTTTCATGGCGGCACCTAAAGCGTTTCGAGGTGGAGTTATGGTTGGCTGTTTCTGCCGGATTTAACGTGGTCCGACAATCTAGATTCTTTGTCTAGAGCAGCACGAAGGCCTATCCTTGCGTCATTGCGAGCGAAGCGAAGCAATCCAGAAACCGTGCCGCGGAAATAGTCTGGGTTGCTTCGCGGAGCCTGTTATCGGGCCGCGCTTCGCGCGGACCCGGTGGCTCGCAATGACGAGATCCGCGGAGAAAGGATTCAAACGATGTTTGAAACAGGTCTGCTCAAGGGCAAGCGCATCCTCGTCACCGGCGGCGGCTCCGGCCTCGGTGCCGCGATGGCGCGCCGCTTTCTCACGCTTAGCGCCGAGCTCGTGATCTGCGGCCGCAAGCTCGACCGGCTCGAAGCAACCGCGACTGAGATGCGCGCGCAGACCGGCGGCAAAGTCACGACCATCGCGTGCGATGTTCGTGACGGCGCCGCTGTCGACAACATGATGGATACGATCTGGCGCGAGGCGCCGCTCGACATCCTTGTCAACAACGCTGCCGCAACCTTCATCGCTCAGAGCGAGCATCTGTCGTTCCGCGCCGCGGACGCGATCCTGGCGCCGACGCTGCATGGCGCGATGTACTGCACGCTCGGCGCCGGCAGGCGCTGGATCGATGGCAAGCACAACGGTGTCGTGCTCTCGATCCTCTCGACCTCGACCATCACCGGCCGCGCCTTCACTGTTCCCTCGGCGATGGCGAAATCGGCAGTGCTGGCGATGACCAAAAGCCTCGCGGTGGAGTGGGGCCCGAAGGGCATCCGCACTGTCGCGATTGCACCCGGACCGTTCCCGACCGCCGGTGCATCGGGGCAGCTTCGCCCCGAAGGCCGTGACGGCTTGACCGCGCGAAACCCGATGGGGCGCACGGGCGAGCACAGCGAGCTCGCCGACCTCGCCAGCTTCCTGGTCTCGGACCGCGCCGGCTACATCAACGGCGAGATGGTCGTGATCGACGGTGGCGCACATCTGCGCAGTTCCGGCGCCGAGGATCTGTTGCGCTGGACCGATGCACAATGGTCCGAGCAACGCGCCGCGCGATCCAAAGGCTGACGCGCTAACTGCCTTCCCAAATTGGACTTTTCCGGCTATCCCTGCGACGGGGACAAAGCACGGCCGGGCCATCTTCCAGTCACAATATTGAGGGAACCACTCCAGCATGTGGCGGGTGCTGATTTTAGCTTTGATGACTGGTGTGACGGCCTGTGGAATCACCGATTCCGCGCGGGCGCAGACGGCGCAACCGGCGCCGAAGGCTGCGGCAAAGCCCGCCGCTGCCGCCGCCAAGACGGCAGCAAAGACGGCAGCCAAGCCCGAGAGCAAGCCGGCTGCCCCTCCCGCGGCGGTTGCGGGCGGCGCAGAGCCGACCCTGATCGGCCAGTTCGGCACCTGGGGTGCCTATTCGGCGACACCCAACGGCAAGAAGGTCTGCTTTGCGCTGGCAAAGCCCTCGTCGTCGAAGACCAATCCGCCAAACCGGCCACGTGATCCCGCCTACGCCTTCGTCTCGACCCGCCCGGCCGAGAAGGTGAACAATGAAGTCTCGGTCATGATCGGCTATGCGCTGAAGCCGGGCTCGGAATCCTCGGTCGAGGTCGGCGGCGCTGCGTTTGCGATGTACACGCAGGGCGACGGCCTCTGGATCAAGAATGCGGCCGAGGAGGAGCGGATGGTCGAGGCCATGCGCAAATCCGCCGATCTCGTGGTCAAGGGCGTCTCGGCCAAGGGGACGGAGACGACCGACACGTTCTCGCTGAAGGGCCTCGCCCAGGCGCTCGACCGGATTTCGCAAGACTGCCGACGATAAGATTGCAGGCGTTAAGGCTGCGGGCGAGAAGGTCGCAATCGGCCGTTCCGGTTGCTATATAGAGCCGGTTCCAGATTTTTCGCCGTCATGGCCGGGCCTGTCCCGGCCATCCACGCGCCTCCGCGATTGACGAAAGACGTGGATGCCCGGGTCAGGCCCGGGCATGACGAGTTTAGACCGCACTGACCTTAGGCCTATCGATGCAACCGACGACCGAGCCGCGCGACGCAATCCTGGTGGAGAAGACTCCACTCGAAACCTATGTGCCACCGGCCAAGCCATCGCTGATCGGCCTGTCGCGCACCGAGCTTGCCGATCGGCTCGGCGACATTGGCGTCGCACCGGCCCAGCGCAAGATGCGCGTGCAGCAGTTGTGGCACTGGATGTATTTCCGCGGCGCCCAAAACTTCGATGAGATGACTTCGGTCTCGAAGGGCATTCGCGCCGAGCTCGGCCAGCACTTCACGGTCGACCGGCCCGAAGTCGTGGCCGAGCAGATCTCCAACGACGGCACCCGCAAATGGCTGCTGCGGCTGCCGAGCGGCGACAATGTCGAGAAGGCGCACGAGGTCGAGTGCGTCTACATCCCCGAGACCGATCGCGGTACGCTTTGCGTTTCCTCGCAGGTCGGCTGCACCTTGAACTGCTCGTTCTGCCACACTGGCACGCAGCGCCTGGTGCGCAACCTCACCGCCGGCGAGATCGTGGGCCAGGTCATGGTCGCGCGCGATCGCCTGAACGATTGGGCCGATCGCGAGGACGGCACGCGCCGCGTCACCAACATCGTGATGATGGGCATGGGCGAGCCGCTCTACAATTTCGACGCGGTGCGCGATGCACTCCTCATCGTCGGCGACAATGAGGGCATCGGCATCTCCCGCCGCCGCATCACGCTGTCGACATCGGGCGTGGTGCCGAACATCGTGCGCGCCGGCGAGGAGATCGGCGTCATGCTTGCGATCTCGCTGCATGCGGTGCGCGACGAGCTGCGCAACGAGCTGGTGCCGCTCAACCGCAAATATCCGATCAAGGAGCTGCTGCAGGCCTGCCGCGACTATCCCGGCGCCTCCAATGCGCGCCGCATCACTTTCGAATATGTGATGCTCAAGGGCGTCAACGATTCGCTCGACGACGCCAAGCTGCTGGTGAAACTGCTCAAGGGCATTCACGCAAAAATCAATCTGATCCCGTTCAATCCCTGGCCCGGCACCGCCTATGAGTGCTCGGACTGGGACCAGATCGAAAAATTCTCCGAATACATCTTCAACGCCGGCTATTCCTCGCCGGTGCGCACCCCGCGCGGCCGCGACATCCTCGCCGCCTGCGGCCAGCTCAAGTCGGAGACCGAAAAACTCTCGGCTCGCGAACGCCAGGCGCTGCGCGCCATGGCGATGACGGATTAGCCAGTTATGTGCGTGCTCTCGCTTCCTCGTCATTGCGAGCGAAGCGAAGCAATCCAGAGTCTTTCCGCGGGGGCAGTCTGGATTGCTTCGTCGCTACGCTCCTCGCAATGACGGTGAGAGTGACGTCATGTCCCTGATCGGCCGCCTCATCGTCATTTTCATCGGCTTCCTCGCCGCCTGTTTCGTCGGCGGCATGATCGTCGTGGGCGCGCTGCTATTTCCGGAATTTTCCGATCTCGGCGCAGGTCCCGTCGACCAGGGCACGATCGACATCCTGCTCGGCTTCGGCTTCATTTTTGTTTCCGGTTTCGCGCTGGTGCCTGCGATGCTGATCGCCGCGATCACGGAGGCGCTCTATATCCGCAGTGCGCTTGCCTATGCTGTCGGCGGCGGCCTTGTCGGGCTCGCCTGCTATCTCGGCCTGATCCCGTTCCATTCCGACACGTTGCAGTTCGAGGGCATCGTGCGCCGGCATCTGGAGATCATGACCGGTGCGGGCATCGTCGCCGGCGTCGTCTACTGGCTGATCGCCGGCCGCAATGCGGGTGCCTGGCGCATCCCGCCGCCCCCACGCCGGCCGCCTCCGCCGTTGCCTTCGAATTCGCGGCCGGATGCGCGGTGATGGCTCGCTGTCATTGCGAGGAGCTCTTGCGACGAAGCAATCCAGACTGTTACCGCAGAGGCATTCTGGATTGCTTCGCTACGCTCGCAATGACGGATTCCAGGGTTTCCATCCCCGTCCCACTCCGCTAAACCGCGCGCCATGAACCGGACTGGACTCTTCATCGCCCTGGCGCTGTGGCTCGTGATCGGCGTCGTTTTCGGCCTCTATCCCGAGCTCGATCTCAAGCTCGCCGCGCTGTTCTTCGATCCCGAGACAAAGACCTTTCCGCTCAAGCTGAACGGCTGGGCCGGCATCGCGCGGGACGCTGCGATGTGGGTCTCCTGGGCCTTCGTGCTGCCTGCGCTGATTGCACTCGTGGTCAAGATGATCCGGCCAGATCGTCCGTTGATGGTGTCGGGGCGTGCGATCGTGTTCCTGCTGGTCACGATCATCCTGTCAGCCGGCATTCTCACCAACCTCACCTTCAAGACCTATTGGGGCCGGCCGCGGCCGGTGGTGGTGACCGAGTTTGCCGGCGACCAGCAGTTCGTGGCGTGGTGGGATCCGCGCGGCGATTGTGCGCGCAATTGCTCGTTCTTCTCGGGCGAGGGTGCGACGGCGTTCTGGACGCTGGCGCCGGCCGCGCTGGCACCGCCGGCATGGCGGCCGCTCGCCTATGCCGGGGCGGTCGTGTTCGGCGCCGCGACCAGCGGGCTCCGTATGGCTTTTGGCGGCCACTTCTTCACCGATGTCGCGACCGCCGGCCTCGTCACCTTCGTCGTGATCTGGTTCGGCTACGCGCTGATCTACCGCTGGCCGCGGACCCGGTTTTCGGACGAAGCGGTCGATGTCGCCCTGACCCGGCTGAACATGCCCGCTTACCGGCTCCGCAAGCGCCTGTTCGGCGGCAAGACCGGCCCCGCACCGTCGATTTGAGCCATTAAATGCGTGCTCAGGTCAGCGAAATTTGATATTCGCGCGGTCAAACCACTAGCCATCAGCCCCTTGCCATCAGCCCCTTGCCATCAGCCCCTTGAGACCCGATTGGAAGCGCCATGACCACGATCCTGAAAAGCCTGCCCAAGGGTGAGAAAGTCGGCATCGCGTTTTCGGGCGGCCTCGACACGTCAGCGGCGCTGCTCTGGATGAAGCAGAAGGGGGCGCGCTGCTACGCCTATACCGCCAATCTCGGCCAGCCAGACGAAGCCGATTACAACGAGATCCCGCGCAAGGCGGAAGCGTTCGGCGCCGAGAAGGCCGTGCTGGTCGATTGCCGCACGCAGCTCGTCCACGAAGGCATCGCCGCGATCCAGTCGGGCGCCTTCCATATCTCGACAGGCGGCATCACCTATTTCAACACCACGCCGCTCGGGCGCGCCGTCACCGGCACGATGCTGGTCGCGGCGATGAAGGAAGACGGCGTCAACATCTGGGGCGACGGCTCGACCTTCAAGGGCAACGACATCGAGCGCTTCTATCGCTACGGCCTGCTGACCAACCCGTCCTTGCGCATCTACAAGCCCTGGCTCGACCAGCAGTTCATCGACGAGCTCGGCGGCCGCGCCGAGATGTCGGCGTTCATGACCGCCCAGGGTTTTGCCTACAAGATGAGCGCCGAGAAGGCGTATTCGACCGACAGCAATCTGCTCGGCGCCACGCACGAGGCCAAGGATCTCGAGAGCCTCGACAGCGGCATCAAGATCGTCAACCCGATCATGGGCGTGCCGTTCTGGCGCGACGACTGCAACGTCAAGGCCGAGAAAGTCGTCGTGCGTTTCGAGGAAGGTCAGCCGGTCGCGCTGAACGGCCGGACTTTCAGCGATCCCGTCGCACTGTTCCTCGAGGCCAACGCGATCGGCGGCCGCCACGGTCTCGGCATGAGCGACCAGATCGAGAACCGCATCATCGAGGCCAAGAGCCGCGGCATCTATGAAGCGCCGGGCATGGCGCTGCTGCACATCGCCTACGAACGCCTCGTCACCGGCATCCACAACGAGGATACGATCGAGCAGTATCGCATCAGCGGCATGCGCCTCGGCCGCCTGCTCTATCAGGGCCGCTGGTTCGACTCGCAGGCCCTGATGCTGCGCGAGACCGCGCAACGCTGGGTCGCGCGCGCCGTCACCGGCGAGGTCACCCTGGAGCTGCGCCGTGGCAACGACTATTCGATCCTCAACACCGAGAGCCCGAACCTCACCTATGCGCCGGAGCGGCTCAGCATGGAGAAGGTCGAGGACGCCGCCTTCTCACCGGCCGATCGCATCGGCCAGCTCACCATGCGCAATCTCGACATCGCCGACACGCGGACGAAGCTGAAGCTCTACACCGACACGGGCCTGCTCTCGGGCAGCGAAGGCTCGCAGATCTTCCGGCTCGAGAGCGACAAGGGTTAAAGCGCTCGCTGCCGTAGGGTGGGCAAAGCGACTTGTCCGCCGTAGCTCGAAGAGCGAAGGCGGAAGCGTGCCCACCATCCTTCCACCGCTGCAATGGTGGGCACGGTGCCAGCTAACGCGCCTTTGCCCACCCTACGAGTTCGCACCGTAGCCTAACCTCGCGCGCAACGACCTCAAACAAAAATGGCCGGGTGCGATCCCGGCCATTTTGCATTGTGGCTATCGCCTCAGCGCGGCGGCGTGGTGCCGGGCGGGGGCGGCGGCAGCGAGGCCTGGCCGCCATTGAGCAGCGGCGTGATGCGGCGGACGGTGACGCGCCGGTTGATCCGGCTCGGTCCGTCGGTCTGCTCCTTCAGGTACTGCCTGCCGTAGCCCTGCGACGTCAGGTTTTCCGCGGGCACACCGAACTGCTGGGTCAGCAATTCGGCTGCGGACTGCGCGCGGCGATCCGACAGCGACAGATTGTCGACGTCGTTGCCGACCGCGTCGGTGTGTCCCTCGATCAGGAACACCTCGCGCGGGTTGCGCTGGATCGCACGGTTGAGGCCGTCGGCGATCGCCTGCAGCCGCGCCGCCTGATCCGGTGGAATGGTCCACGATCCCGTCTCGAAGTTGATCGTGTTGACGTCGATGCTCGGCATCGCCATGCGGACGTTCGGCGAGTAGCGGATCTCGTCGAGCGAGTAGCGCCGTTCGATCCGCTGCACCGGGGGTGCCTCCATGGTCTCATAGATCACGTCCGGCGACGCTTCCTGGGCATCGACGATGTAGCGATCGTACGGAATGCTGACGACCGGCGGCGGGACGTCGACATAGAAGCCACCGACCGAGCGCGGATCGCGATAGCTGTTGTCGATGATGACGATCTCGCGCCCGCCGGGGTCCCTGCGGATTCGACGCAGCAGCGAACCGTCCGCGCCGACCACGGTGATCACTTCGCTGCCGTCGGGACGGATCACGACGGTGCGGGTTTCGCCGCCGACGGTCTCGGTGCGGATGTCGCGGGCGCCGTAGCGGAAGCGATAGAGATCGTCGCCGCGGACATATTCCTGCCCGCCCGGATCGCGGATGATGATGCGATCCGGCTCGGTGTAGACGGTGCGGCCGCCTTCGACGACCTCCTGCCGCTGATTGCGGTAGTCGGCGATGGTGGCGCCGATCACGGCGCCGGCCACCACGCCCGCGCCGAACGCAAGCGGTGTCAGGTCACGCTGCTGCGGACGCGGCGGCGGCGGCAGCGGCGCGGCGACTGTCGGCGCAGCGCGGAAGGCCGGTGCAACGGTCGGCGGCGCATATTGCGCCTTGTCGGGCGGCGGTGCCGCGGCCGCCGTGGCAGGGACGACACTGGGTGCCGCGACGCCGGGCGGGGGAGCCGGAGGACGCGGCGCGGCACCCGCCTGCGGAGCCGCAGGTGGAGTTCCGGCAGCGGGCGCGCCGGCAGGCGGCGTTCCACCCTGACGTCCGGGCGGCGTCGTCACCGCGCCGCCGGGAGCCGGCGTTGCTGTCGGCGCCGGGGTGGCACCTGGAGCCGGTGTTGCTGCAGCCGGAGGAGCACCGGGACGTCCGGGCGTCGTCGTCGTGGTGCCACCTGGCGCCGGGGTGGCACCTGGAGCTGGTGTTCCTGCAGCCGGAGGAGCGCCGGGACGTGCGGGCGGCGTCGTCGGGGTGCCACTTGGCGCCGGTGTGGCACCTGGAGCTGGTGTTCCTGCAGCTGGGGGAGCGCCGGGACGTCCGGGCGTCGTCGTGGTGCCACCTGGCGTCGGGGTGGCACTTGGAGCCGGTGTTGCTGCAGCTGGGGGAGCGCCGGGACGTCCGGGCGGCGTGGTCGGGGTGCCACTTGGCGCCGTCGTGGCACCTGGAGCCGGTGTTGCTGCAGCCGGAGGAGCACCGGGACGTCCGGGCGGCGTGGTGCCAGGCGCTGGCGTTGCCGACGGTGTGGGTGTGGTTGTTGGGGTAGCAGGTGTCGTCGCCGGGCGAGCCGGTGCTGCGGGCGAAGGAGAGGGCGTAGCCGTCGGCGCAGGTCGTGCCGCAGGTGCCGCTGAAGGTGGCGTGGCTGCAGCAGGCGGAGGTGTCGGCGTGGCAGCCGGATGCGCCGGTGCTGCCGCGGGCGGCGGCGGAGTCGGTGCGTGCTGCTGCGGGGCCGCTGCCGGCGGAGGCGGCGGTGTCGGTGCATGCTGCTGCGGAGCCGCGGCCGGAGGCGGCGTCGGCGCCTTGGGTGCAGCAGGCGGCGGCGGGGGCGGCAGAGGAGCCTGATGGGTCGCGGGCGGCGCAGCCGGCGGTGGCGGCGGCGTCGGGTGAGACGGCGCGGCAGCCGGCGGAGGTGCTGCGGGCGGATGCGGTGGCGCAGCCGCCGGCGGCGGTGCGGCCGGTGCCTTGGGCGCAGCAGGCGGCGGTCCCTTTGGCGCTTCCTTCGGTGGCTGCTTCGGTTTTCCGTCAGGGCCCAATTCTGGCTGGGCCTGCGCGACCACGAGCGGCGGCGCGCTTTGCGCATGCGATGCGGAGCTTGCAAATTGCATCGCGGTCAGAGCCGTCGTGGCAAGCAGCACGAAACGAAGGTTGGTCATGTGGTTCAACTTCCCCGGAAGGTTCTTTGACGAAGTGTTGGTTTGACGAAGTGTTGGAATGAACGTCTACGCGTTGGGCCGCATTGTGGCGGGCGAAGCGGTCGCGGCCCGATTTATTTCTGCACGCAAATCACGTCACTCTAGCGACGTTCATTGCGCATTCAGACGCTGGTTGCAATCGCCTCACATGTGATCGCTCTCGTCTCAAGAGTGACGCTGCGACGAATTGACATCCGTCGCGGGATTTGGCGCGAGCGGACCGTTCGGTCCGCCCGACGGAATCTCTTCAGGCATGCGACCCGGCAATTCATCGGGCCGCGGTGATTCGCCGGGCTCGTGCACCGGCGGCGTGATTTCAGGTTGCGGATTGCCCGGCGGAATTCCGGGCGGTGGCTCGGTGGGCGTGCCGGGTGTCGATGGTGGAATCTCGGGCGGTTCAATCGGCATCGGCATCATCGAGATCAGTTGTCGGGAGAACGACAACGAAGATGCCGTGCCGATGTTCCCGCATCGCGCCGCGCTATTCCGGTGCGTGACAGACCGCCTCGATGTTGTGGCCGTCGGGGTCCAGCACGAAGGCGCCATAATAGTTCGCGTGATAATGCGGGCGAAGGCCGAGCCGCCCGTTGTCGCGGCCACCGGCGGCCATCGCAGCCTTGTAGAACGCGTCGACCGTGGCGCGGTCCTTGGCGAGGATCGCGACATGCACCGGCTTGTTCATCGCGCCCTCGCCGCCGATCCAGAAATCCGGCTTGTCGCCGGTGCCGAATCCGGCCGCCGCGGCGTGGCCGGTCTGCTCCTCCGTCACTTCCATGATCAGGCTGTAGTCGAGTGGCGCCAGTGCCTTGCTGTAGAACGCTTTCGCGGCCTCATAGTTGGAAACGGAGAGGCCCAAATGATCGATCATCGTAACCTCCGTAATTCGTCGTCAGCGTGACAGGAACGTATTGCTTCTTGTCTTGCGCGCGATGGTAAAGCCGCGCGCGACCATGTCGGCGATACAATCTTGCTGCCATTCGTTTTGTGACAGATGCTCGATCACGACCGCGCGGGGCCACAGCGATGGCGGCGCGTCGCGGAAGAAGCCGATCAGCACGCGGTCCTCAAACCCTTCGACGTCGATCTTGAGCGAGTCGACCTGTGTGACGCCAGCCTCGTCGAGAATGCGCGTCAGCCGCAGCGACGGCACCTTGATGGCCTCAGCGCTGGCCGCGCCGGTGACGACGTGCGTGGCGCCGAGATTGCCGCCGCCGCTTTCGATCATCAGCTCGCCGTCGCTGTCGCCCGCGGCGGCCTGCACCAGGCGCACCTGCATCGCGTTCGATGCGGTATGGTTGAACGAGAGCCGGCCAAAGGTCAGCGGATGCGGCTCGATCGCGACCACCTTGCCGTGGGTGCCGACATGCCGCGCCATCACCAATGCGAAGGTACCAACATTGGCGCCGACATCGACGAACGTGCCGCCGGCCTGCGTGTGCTGGCGCAGGAAGTCGAGCTCGTCGAGATTATAGTCGGGGTTGAACAGCGCGCCGCGTTCGGTCGCGCTGCCCTGGTGATAGAACCGGAACGAGGCGCCCTGATATTGCACGTCGATCGGGCCGCTGCGCAGCAGATTGACCAGCCGCGACATCCAGGGCCGGAACGCGCCGCGCTTTAACCCCGATCCTTGCGCGAGGCGAATGATTGCGGCCTGCGCTGCGTTCGGCGCAAACGCGCCGAACGGCGCGGATGAAAGGGCATTGTCGGGCGTCAAGCAGGCGATCCTCGTTGCAGGCGGCGCATGCATAGCCGGTTTTGCCGGGGACTCCAACGGCGCTTAGGCCGCCTTTTTCGCCGCCGGCTTGCGCTGCCGCTGGAATCGCCCGAGCAGCTTGCGCTTGCCCTTGCGCGGGATCAGGTCGATGTCGCTGACGAGTTTTGCGCCGCCCTTGCGGCGCTCCAGCACGATCTTGCGGCTGTGGAAGGCCTCCAGCTCGACGCGATGCGCGACGCTGACGATGGTCGCCTTCGGCAGCTCGTCGGTGACCATCTTCATCATCTTGTCCTGGCTCTTCTCGTCGAGCGCGGAGGTCGCTTCATCCAGCACGACGATGTCGGGGCTGTGCAGCAGCAGCCGCGCGAAGGCGAGGCGCTGCTTCTCGCCGCCTGACAGCGTCTGGTCCCATGGGCCTTCTTCCTCGATCTTCTCCTTGAGATGGTCGAGCCCGACCTTGTGCAGGGCCTCGCCGATCTCCTCCATAGTCCAGTCATCCTCGGAGCCGGGATAGGCCACGGCGCGGCGTAAGCTGCCTGAGGGCACGTAGGGCCGCTGCGGCAGCATGAACAGCCGCCGGTCGGGATGGAAATTGACGCTGCCGCCACCCCATGGCCAGAGACCGGCGATGGCGCGCACCAGCGTGCTCTTGCCGGTGCCGGATTCGCCGGCGACCAGGAGCCGTTCGCCGGGCTCGATCGCCACTTCGGTCTCGCCGACCACGGCGGTGCCGTCATCGAGCGCCACAGAGAGGTCGTTCAGCTCCAGCATCGTCTCGCCGCTGGTCTCGCCGCGCTTGATGCGGCCGAGGCCGTCGCCTTGTTCGGCACGCTCGAGGCCGTCGAGCGACATCATCAGCGAGGCGATGCGGCGCGCGCAGGCGTTCCAGTCGGCGAGCCGGGGATAATTGTCGACCAGCCAGCCGAACGCGCTCTGCACGATGGTGAAGGCGGAGGCCGCCTGCATCACCTGTCCGAGCGTCATGCTGCCGTCGAGGAATTTTGGCGCGCAGAGCAAAAGCGGCACCACGGGTGCAACGAGGCTCGAGCCCTGCGACACCAGCGTGGTCCGCATGTGCTGACCGGCAAGCCGCGCCCATTGCCGCAGCACGCTGGTAAAATTGCGGTCGATGCCGCCGCGTTCTTCTTCCTCACCGCCGAGCAGCGCGATGCTCTCGCCATTCTCGCGCACGCGCGTCAGCGTGTAGCGGAAATCGGCTTCGGCCTGGTTCTTGTCCTCGGAGACCTGCACGAATTGACGGCCGATCACCAGGATCGAGCCCGAGGCGATTGCGGCATAAAGCATCGCGGCGATCACGAGGAAGCCAGGAATCGTGATGCTCGATCCACTGATCGTGATGGTGAGCGCGCCGCCGATGGTCCAGAGCACGACGATGAAGGTCGCGGCCGACAGCAGGGCGGAGGTCACGCCGGCGAGGAAGTCGACCGGCGAATCCGTTGCGATGCGCAGATCCTCGGCGATCCGGTATTCCGGATTCTTGTGATCGCCGCCAACGAGATTGAGCTGGTAGTAGCGCCCGTTGGCGAGCCAGCGCGTCAGCACGTTGTTGGTGAGCCACGCGCGCCAGCGCCGCTGGATGCCCATGCGCGCAAATACCTGCGCAACGCCGAGCACGATGCTGCCGATCGCGAGCGGGAAGAACACCCCGGTGAGGTGAAAGACCGTGGTCGCGTCGCGCTTCTCGATGGCGTCGAATATCGCGCGATTCCAGACATTGATGCCGTATTGAAAACCGACGGTCAGAATGATCAGTCCGCCGAGGCCGATCGAGAATGGCCAGGCGAGGCGGTCGCCCTTGCGGTTCCAGAAGCCGCGTGCGCTGATCCAGAACCGCGTCAGCAGATAATCCTTGCGCGCCTGCTCGACCTCCTCGGGCGAGAGCTCTGAATCAGGCTCGAGCGCTTCGGGCGGCGGCGGCGCGATCCTGTCGCCGTCCTCGCCCTTGAGGTCGACGATGGGCGGCTTCTTGCCCTGTTCGCGCTTTGCGGCTGGCTCTTGCATGGCCGGATAACGCCAGACAAATCAGCCGGTTCCCTTGGGTTCCGCCGGCCCCCGGTCACTCGGCGGCGCCGTCGCGCACCCGTTTCAGCCGCGCGGCGTCGTGCAGGACGCGCGACAACTCCTCGATCGAATAGGGCTTTTGCACGAGCTCGAAGCCGGCGACGCCGTCCTGGGACAAAGCGTGGCTGTAGCCGGTGGTCAGCACGATCGGCACGCCGATGCAACGATCGCGGATGGCCTGCGCGAGATCGAGCCCGGTCATGCCGGGCATGACGACGTCGGAGAACACGACATCGAAGCGATCGGGGTCGCCGACCAACTCGGTGAGCGCGTCGGTGGCATTGTCGACCAGCGTGATGCTGTAGCCGAGCTCGGTCAGCCCGTCGGCGGCGAAGTTGCCGAGCTCGATGTTGTCCTCGACGACCAGCACCGACATGCCGCTGCCGGCGACGGCCGGTGCGGTGGTCGGCGCCTGGCTCCGGGGCAGCAGAGCCGTCGGTACGCGCGGCAGATAGAGCGAGAAGGTGCTGCCCTGGCCGACCTCGCTCATGACCGTCACCTCGCCGCCGGATTGGCGGGCGAAGCCGAACACCTGCGACAGGCCGAGGCCGGTGCCCTGGCCGACCTGCTTGGTGGTGAAGAACGGCTCGAAGATGCGGCCCAATTGCGCAGCGGGAATGCCGATGCCGGTATCGCTGACAGTGACGCAGACGAATCCGATATTTTTCAAGATCTGGCTTCCCGCGAGGTGCGCCAGCGTGTCAGGAACGGTCGTGGCCGCGTTGACCGTGAAGACGATACGGCCCCTGCCCAGCATGGCGTCGCGCGCGTTGGTCGCCATGTTGATGATGGCCGTCTCGAACTGGCCGGCATCGGCATTGACGAGGCAGGGCTCGGCCGGCAGTTGCGTGACGATCTCGATCGCTGGTCCGAGCAGCGTGGCGAGCATGTCGCGCAGCGACTGCATGCGATCGCCGATGTCGAACACTTCGGGCTTCAAGGTCTGGCGCCGCGCGAAGGCCAGGAGCTGCGAGGTCAGCTTGGCGGCGCGCGCGACCGCCTCCGCAATCGCCGTGATGTAGCGCTGCCGCCGCTCCTCGCTCAGTTGCGGGCGGTTCAAGAGATCGACGGAGGCACGGATCACGGTCAGGAGGTTGTTGAAGTCGTGCGCGACGCCGCCGGTGAGCTGACCCAGCGCCTCCAGTCGCTGGCTGTGCTTGAGCGCCTCCTCGGCTTCGCGCCGCTTGGCCGCCTCGGTCTGGAGATGCTGGGTGCGCCGGAAGGCGAAGGCCAGCAGGATGAACAGCAGCGCGGTCGCGGGCACGCCGAACACCAGATGCTGGCTCATGGTGGCGAGCCAGCGTGCGCGGATCGCCGACGTTTCGAGGCCGGCGCTGACATAGATCGGATATTCGGCGACGCGGCGGTAGCCGATGCGCCGCTCGATTCCGTCCGAGGGCCAGGCGATGGTCATGAGCCCGTGATCGGGATGGGTTGCGATGTGCCGGCCGACCGGACCGCTGGGGTCTAGCCGGAAATCGCGATCGAGCCGCGGGAAATGCGTCAGCAGCACGCCGTCGGCGCGTCCCATCGCAAAGAAGCTGCCGGGATCGGTGCCGATCCTGGCGTAAAAGCTCTCGAAATATTCCGGCAGCACGGACGCCTGGATCACGCCGGTGAAGCTGCCGTCGTCGGACGAGCGGCGGCGGCTGACGCCGAAGAAGTGCGCGCCCTGGTAGGGAGGCCGCGGCGTCAGCGAGGCGCCGATGAAGGTGCCGATGCTCTGGTCGACATGCGCATAGAAGTAATCGCGGTCGGCAAAGCTCTGATCCGGCGGCGGTGACACCAGGCTGTTGACCAGCGATTTTCCGTTCGCGTCGAAGATCCAGGCCGACTTGAGCTGCGGCAGCGCGTCGGTCAGCTGCTTCAGGCGCCGGTGCAGCGCAGGTTCCCGCGACCGGATGACGTCATCGGGAAGGTCGCGCACCACCTCGTTGATCTCGGCCAGGCTGCGATCGATGGTCTCGAACACCTTGAGCGCATGCTCATGCGCGACGTCGAGCGTGCGCTCGATCTCACGGTCGGCGATGTCGAGCGTCGAATTGTAGGAGATCGTGGAGGCGATGGCGAACAGCGCAATCGGCAGCGCCAGGGATGCAGCCATCATCCACTGCAAGAGTCTCAGCGAATTGCGTTGCGCGCCCTGCACGGTCGCTCCGGTCCCCCGACCGGAGAGCTTACTTGAATCTGACACTGAGAAGGAAGCGGCTTGTAGCAGGAACCGGAGGTTGTGGTTCGTCAATTCGCTCGCGCCGCGGGATGGGACAAATCTTACCCGAAATCGTCCCGATCGTAGAATACCCCGGCCGCTCGGGCCGGGGGCGGTAGCATGGAACGGCGCCTAGATCTGGCGCTCGACCATCTTGAGCTTGAGCTCGGCGATGGCTTCGGCCGGGTTCAGGCCCTTCGGGCAGGCCTTGGCGCAGTTCATGATGGTGTGGCAGCGGTACAGCCGGAACGGGTCCTCGAGATTGTCCAGCCGCTCGCCGGTGGCCTCGTCGCGCGAATCGGACACCCAGCGGTTGGCCTGGAGCAGGGCGGCGGGGCCGAGATAGCGGTCGCTGTTCCACCAATAGCTCGGGCACGAGGTCGAGCAGCAGGCGCACAGAATGCACTCGTAAAGACCGTCGAGCTTCTCGCGATCCTCGTGGCTCTGGCGCCATTCCTTCTGCGGCGTCGGCGACGTCGTCTTCAGCCACGGCTCGACGGAGGCGTATTGCGCGTAGAAATTGGTGAGGTCGGGAACGAGGTCCTTCACGACAGGCTGGTGCGGCAGCGGGTTGATCTTGACCGCGCCGTCCTTCACGTCGTGCATCGAGCGGGTGCAGGCCAGCGTGTTCTGGCCGTCGATGTTCATGGCGCAGGAGCCGCAGACGCCTTCACGGCAGGAGCGGCGGAAGGTCAGCGACGGGTCGATGTGGTTCTTGATCCAGATCAGGCCGTCCAGCACCATCGGACCGCAATCATGGGTGTCGACGTAATAGGTGTCGACGCTCGGATTCTTGCCGTCGTCGGGATTCCAGCGATAGACGCGGAATTCGCGAACGTCGGTCGCGCCCGGGGGCTTCGGCCAGGTCTTGCCGCCTGATATCCTGGAGTTCTTCGGAAGTGCGAATTCAACCATTGCTCTAACCTTTCGTCATTCCGGGATGGTCCGAAGGACCAGACCCGGAATCTCGAGATTCTCAGGTGCGCAATTGCGCACCATAGTTCGATGCTGCGCATCGCCCCGGAAGGCTACTGTTCGATCAATACACCCGCGCCTTGGGCGGGATGTACTGCACGTCGTTGGTCATGGTGTAGTCGTGAACCGGGCGGTACTCGATCTTGACCTTGCCGGAATCGTCCAGCCAGGCCAGCGTGTGCTTCATCCAGTTCTTGTCGTCGCGCGCGGAGAAGTCCTCGCGGGCATGCGCGCCGCGGCTCTCGGTGCGGTTGGCGGCCGAATTCATCGTCACCACCGCCTGCGAGATCAGATTGTCGAACTCGAGCGTCTCGACCAGATCGGAATTCCACACCAGCGAACGATCGGACACGGCGATGTCGGTAATGCCGCTGTGGACCTTCGCGATCAGGTTCTGGCCTTCGCTCAGGATATCGCCGGTGCGGAACACGGCGCAGTTGTTCTGCATCACGTGCTGCATGCCCTCGCGCAGCTTTGCGGTCGGCGTGCCGCCCGAGGCGTAGCGGTAATGGTCGAGGCGGCCGAGCGCGAGATCGGACGAGTTCGCCGGCAGCTCGGGCTGCTTGGCGTTCGGCGTCAGCTTCTCGGCGAGACGGAGCGCGGCGGCGCGGCCGAACACGACGAGGTCGATCAGCGAGTTGGAGCCGAGGCGGTTGGCGCCGTGCACGGAGACGCAAGCGGCTTCGCCGATCGCCATCAGGCCGGGGATGACGGCGTTGTCGTCGCCGTCCCTCTTGGTCAGGACTTCGCCATGATAATTGGTGGGGATGCCGCCCATGTTGTAGTGCACGGTCGGCACGATCGGGATCGGCTCGCGCGTCACGTCGACATTGGCGAAGATCTTTGCGGACTCGGAAATGCCCGGCAGGCGCTCGGCGAGCACCGCGGGATCGAGATGATCGAGATGAAGGAAGATGTGGTCCTTCTTCTTGCCGACGCCGCGCCCCTCGCGGATCTCGATGGTCATCGCGCGCGAGACGACGTCGCGTGACGCCAGATCCTTTGCGGACGGCGCGTAGCGCTCCATGAAGCGCTCGCCCTCGGAGTTGACGAGATAGCCGCCTTCGCCGCGCGCGCCTTCGGTGACGAGACAGCCCGAGCCGTAGATGCCGGTCGGGTGGAATTGCACGAACTCCATGTCCTGCATCGGCAGGCCGGCGCGCAGCACCATGCCGCCGCCGTCGCCGGTGCAGGTGTGCGCCGAGGTGCAGGAGGCGTAGGCGCGGCCATAGCCGCCGGTCGCGAGGATCACGGTCTGGGCGCGGAAACGGTGCAGCGTGCCGTCGTCGAGCTTGAGCGCGATGACGCCGCGGCAGGTGCCCTGGTCGTCCATGATCAGGTCGATGGCGAAGAACTCGATGAAGAACTCGGCCGCGTGGCGCAGCGACTGGCCGTACATCGTGTGCAGCATGGCGTGGCCGGTACGGTCGGCGGCGGCGCAGGTGCGCTGCGCCTGGCCCTTGCCATAGTCCATGGTCATGCCGCCGAACGGGCGCTGATAGATCTTGCCGTCCTCGGTGCGCGAGAACGGCACGCCCCAATGCTCGAGCTCATAGACCGCGTCAGGCGCGTTGCGCACCATGTATTCGATCGCGTCCTGGTCGCCGAGCCAGTCCGACCCCTTCACGGTGTCGTACATGTGCCAGCGCCAGTCGTCCTTGTGCATGTTGCCGAGCGAAGCCGAGATGCCGCCCTGCGCGGCAACCGTGTGCGAGCGGGTCGGAAACACCTTTGTGATGCAGGCGGTGCGAAGGCCGGCCTCGCTGCAGCCGACCACGGCGCGCAGACCCGCGCCGCCGGCGCCGACCACGACGACGTCATAGGTGTGGTCTTCGATCGGATAGGCTTTGCCGTTGGTGGCGGGAGCGCCGTTGCCCTTGCCATTCATCTCAGGGGCCATGGCTTACACTCCGGATGAAAGTTGGAGAATCGCGTAGATCGAGGCGAGCGCAACCGCGGCCGCGAAGAAATTGTTGAGCATGATTGAAGCGAGCTTCAGCTTCTCGTTGTGGACGTAATCCTCGATCACGACCTGCATGCCGATCTTCATGTGCCATGCGCTGGCGACGATGAAGAGCAGCATGATGATGGCGACCGGCAGCGAGCCGAGGATCTGCTTGGCGCCGGCCTGGTTGCGGCCGAGCAGCATCATGATGATCACCAGCACCGGGATCATCAGCAGCGTCATCGCCACCGCCGTGAGGCGCTGGCGCCAGAAGTCGGATGTGCCGGAATGGGCGGCGCCCAGATTGCGGACGCGGCCGAGCGGGGTGCGCATGCTGCGCTTCGGCGTATCGGCTGTGCTCATCGTCCACCCCCGATCGCGTAGGCGATGATCCAGATCAGCACCGTCAGCACGATGCCGCCGATCAGCGCGCCCCAGGTCAGCGCTTCGCGCTCATTGGCCTTGAAGCCGTAGCCGAGGTCCCAGACGAAATGCCGGATGCCGCTCAACATATGGTGCATCAGCGCCCACGTGTAGCCGAACACGATCAGCCGGCCGATGATGCTGCCGGTGAAAGCCTGGACGTTGGCGTAAGCGGCGGGGCCCGTGGCCGCCGCAACCAGCCACCAGACCAGCAGCAGGGTTCCGACGTAGAGGGCGATACCGGTGGCGCGATGGACGATGGACAGCGCCATCGTCAGCGTCCAGCGGTAGACTTGCATGTGTGGTGAAAGCGGTCGTTCGATCCGTGCGGTCATGGGCTTTTGATGTTTATGGCGGCCCAGCAGGGGGCGCGCGGGGATCGCGAAGGTTCAGCTCTATTTACGGAGTCGATTTGGCCTGTGCAATCACCAAATCGACATAAATCGAACCGGGGTTCAGCGCTACGGCGTTGATGAACCAAGCCCAATCAGGGGCTTGGTATACCAGAGCGGTGGCGCACCGACCAAGAACAGAATATTAATTCATCCCTTGTGGCGACGGTCAAGGCGCATTGAAATTACTATTGGAACGGCTCCAACCCGCCGATCGACGGCCACAGTTCGAACCAGTCTGTTCATGACGCTCGGGTCGGCGCGGTTGGCCGATGCGCCAACTGCAATTTCCGCCATGCGCATCGATTTTCCGCGTGGCGGCGGATATGCGCAGCCTGCATTCCACCCCAGCCGGAAGACGCAGCGTGTCGACCGCGGGAATCAGATCGCCTACAGCTTGGCGCGCCGCCGAATCCGAACGTGCGTCTCGGAGATGTTGCGACCAGTCGCCGGGCAGATCAGGGGTGATTGCAGGTCTTGATATCAAGGAGCTGGTCGAGCTCGCGCTGCTGCTGATCGCAGTCGGAGCGCTGTCGGGATTCCTCGCCGGCGTGTTCGGCATCGGCGGCGGCGCGATTCTCGTGCCGGTGTTTTACGAGTGCTTCCGCATCGCCGGCGTGCCGCTCGAAGTGCGTATGCCGCTTTGCGTCGGCACCTCGCTCGCGGTGATCATCCCGACCTCGATCCGTTCGTTCCAGGCCCATTACAAGCGCGGCGCCGTCGATATGTCGATCCTGCACGTCTGGTGGCTGCCGATCCTGATCGGCGTCATCGCCGGCAGCGTGGCCGCGCGCTACGCGCCGGAGCGGCTGTTCAAGATTGTGTTCGTCTGCGTGGCCTATTCGGCCGCAGCGCGCCTCATCTTCGCGCGCGAGACCTGGAAGCTCGGCGACGACCTGCCGCAAGGCCCGTTGATGCGCGTCTACGGTTTCTGCGTCGGCATTCTCTCGACCCTGATGGGAATCGGCGGCGGATTGTTCTCGAATTTGCTGATGACCTTCTACGGCCGCCCGATCCATCAGGCGGTCGCGACATCATCGGCGCTCGCAGTACTGATCTCGATCCCCGGCGCGCTCGGCTACATCTATGCCGGCTGGCCGGCGGCTGCGACCTATCCGAGCGTCTCGGCCTTGCAGATCCCGTTCGCGCTTGGTTACGTCTCGCTGATCGGCGCGGTCTTAGTGATGCCGATGAGCCTCGTCACCGCGCCGCTCGGGGTGAGAGCCGCGCATGCGATGTCGAAGCGAACACTGGAAGTCGCGTTCGGGTGCTATCTGTTTATCGTCGGCAGCAGGTTCGTGATCAGCCTTTTGGGCGGACAGTAGCCGCCACAACCTCCGTCATTGCGAGCGCAGCGAAGCAATCCAGAATCTCTCCGCGGCGGCAGTCTGGATTGCTTCGTCGCAAGGGCTCCTCGCAATGACGAGGCGAGAGAGCTGTGTGCAACAGCGCCCCTATTTCTTCGCGTAAATATCCTTGTATGTATCCCGCAGCACATTCTTCTGCACCTTGCCCATGGTGTTGCGCGGCAGCTCGTCGACGACGAAGACGCGCTTGGGCATCTTGAATTTGGCAAGCCGTCCGTCGAGCGCCTTCAGCACCGCGCCTTCGCTGATATCGGTGCCCTTGTTGCAAACCAGCACGGCGGTGACGCCCTCGCCGAAATCGGCGTGCGGCACGCCGATCACGGCGGATTCGATCACGCCGGGCATGGCGTCGATCTCGCTCTCGATTTCCTTCGGATAGACGTTGAAGCCGCCGGAGATCACCAGATCCTTGCCGCGGCCGAGAATGTGGACGTAGCCCTTGTCGTCGATCTTGCCGAGGTCGCCGGTGATGAAGAAGCCGTCGGGCCGGAATTCGGACTTGGTCTTCTCCGGCATGCGCCAGTAGCCCTTGAAGACGTTCGGGCCCTTGACCTCGATCATGCCGATTTCTTCGCGCGGCAGCTCTTTGCCGGTCTCTGGCTCGGTCACGCGGACGGAGACGCCGGGGAGAGGGAGGCCGACCGCGCCAGGCACGCGCTCGCCGTCATAGGGGTTCGACGTATTCATGTTGGTTTCGGTCATGCCGTAGCGCTCGAGCACGGCGTGTCCCGTGCGCGCCGACCATTCGCGATGGGTTTCGGCGAGCAGCGGCGCCGAGCCCGAAATGAACAGCCGCATATGCTTCGTCGTCTCGCGCGACAGCGCGGGATTTTGCAGAAGCCGCGTGTAGAACGTCGGCACGCCCATCAGCACGGTCGCGCGCGACATCAGCTTGATGATTAGATCCGGATCGAGCTTCGGCAGCAAGATCATCGACGCCCGCGAGAACAGCGTCACGTTGGTCGCCACGAACAAGCCGTGGGTGTGGTAGATCGGCAGCGCGTGGATCAGCACGTCCTTGTCGGTGAAGCGCCAGTAGCCGACGAGCGAGAGCGAGTTCGACGCGAGATTGTCGTGGGTGAGCATCGCGCCTTTGGAGCGGCCGGTGGTGCCTGACGTGTAGAGGATCGCGGCGAGATCGTCGTTTTCGCGCGAGACCGTCGCGAATTCGCTGTTGGCTTTCTCTGCGGCGTCCGTCAGCGAGCCCTTGCCATCGGGCCCGAGCGTCTCGACCTTGGCCTTCACCTTGGCCGCGATCGGGGCGAGGCCTTCGGCCTTGGCGGGATCGCAGACCACCAGCGACGGCTCGGCGTCGCCGATGAAGTAATCGAGCTCGTTCAGCGTATAGGCGGTGTTGAGCGGCAGATAGACCGCGCCAGCCTGCACCGTGCCGAGATACAGCACGATATTGGCCACGGATTTTTCCACCTGCACCGCGACGCGATCGCCCGGCTTCACGCCGCGCGCGACCAGCACATTCGCCATCTGTCCGGCCCGCGCGATCAGATCGCCATAGCTGATATGGGCGCCGTCCTGGGTCTCGATCGCAAGGCGCTGGGGATCGTCGAGGCCGTCGAACAGGCGGGAAAACAGATTGGCGTTGGCTGCGTGGTTCATGCAAGATTTCCTCGACCGCAAGACTGACAAGGCCGGTCAAAACCGAGGGCTGGATTAGCAAAAACCGCCCCAATGAAGCAACGGAGACAGTTGGCATGGCAAAAAACGGGAAACGCGTGGCCTGGGTCACGGGCGGCGGCAGCGGCATCGGGGAGGCCGGCGCCGAGGCGCTCGCGGCCGACGGCTGGATCGTCGTAGTCTCCGGCCGCCGCAAGGACGCCCTGGAGATCGTGGTCGGGAAGATCACCAAGGCCGGCGGGGCCGCCGAGGCCCTCGCGCTGGACGTGTCAAACGCCACTGAGGCTCAGAAGGCCGCCGATCACATCGTCGCGAAGCACGGCCGTATCGACCTGCTCGTGAACAATGCGGGCATCAATGTCCCCAAGCGGAGCTGGAAGGACATGGACCTGGACGGCTGGGACAGGCTCGTCCAGGTCAATCTCAACGGCGTGCTCTATTGCATGCGCGCGGTGCTGCCGACGATGCGCAAGCAACAGGACGGCTCGATCATCAATGTCTCGTCCTGGGCCGGCCGTCACGTCTCGAAGATGCCCGGCCCGGCCTACACCACCACCAAACATGCGGTGCTGGCGTTGACCCATTCCTTCAACATGGACGAATGCGTCAATGGCCTGCGCGCCTGCTGCCTGATGCCGGGCGAGGTGGCGACGCCGATCCTGAAACTGCGCCCGGTGGTGCCGAGCGAGGAAGAGCAGGCGAAGATGCTGCAATCCGAAGATCTGGGGCGCACGATTGCGTTCATCGCCAGCATGCCGCCGCGCGTCTGCATCAACGAGCTCCTGATCAGCCCGACGCACCATCGCGGGTTTATCCAGACGCCGCACAATAGGGATTGAGGCGAAGCATACCGCCGTAGGGTGGGCAAAGGCGCGAAGCGCCGTGCCCACCATCTCTCCGCATTTGCGGTCGTGCGCGGTGGGCACGCTGCGCTTTGCCCACCCTACAGCACCGTCGCTTGGCAGCGCTCGCCACCCCACGAACTCCCCCGCGCTTAGTTTCACGCATCACGATAAATTATTGTTCGAAACCGCTTCGCAAACCGTCCCGTAGTTCGGACCAACGACGCGCTGCTGCCTCACGTCAAACTGTCGCAGCCGCCGTTGTTGCCAACGCAAACGCCGGCGAATTGCCGGTCAGCATTCAATCGGGAGTTTCTCCATGTCGAAGCGCATTGCCTATCTCACCGCCGCAGCCTTCAGTGCCCTGGCCATCACCGCGACCGTCGTCGCGCCGGCCCGTGCCGAGGAAAAGACCGTCATGGTCGGCGGCGCCGCGATGTTCCCGTCGAAGAACATCGTTCAGAACGCGGTCAATTCGAAGGACCACACCACGCTGGTGGCGGCGGTGAAGGCGGCCGGCCTGGTGCCGACGCTGGAAGGCAAGGGCCCGTTCACGGTGTTCGCGCCGACCAACGCCGCCTTCGGCAAGCTGCCGGCCGGCACCGTCGACACCCTGGTCAAGCCCGAGAACAAGGCCACCCTGACCAAGATCCTCACCTACCATGTCGTGGCCGGCAAGCTCGAAGCCTCCGATCTCACCGACGGCAAGAAGCTCAAGACGGTCGAGGGCGAGGAGCTCACGGTGAAGAAGCAGGACGGCAAGGTCTGGATCGTCGACGCCAAGGGCGGCACCTCGATGGTGACGATCTCCAACGTCAACCAGTCCAACGGCGTGATCCATGTGGTCGACACCGTGCTGATGCCGGCGACGTAATACCGCGCACCCCTGTTTTAGTCCCCCTGAGCAGGGATGAACGGCAAGGCGAGCCGGGGGTACCCCGGCTCGCTTTATTGTGACTATGATAGCCTGCAGGCATCGATTCGATGGCGGACAGGGCGTAACGAAAGCGGAAGCATCGGCGTATAATTATCGACACACGATCCCCAGGACGGAACCACGATGTCGAGCCTCACCGTAACCGACGATCAGATCGCCACCCCGGCCAAAGTGATCCAGCCGGCCTGGGTCCGCGTCATGCACTGGACCAACGCCGTCGCCATGATCCTGATGATCATGTCGGGCTGGCAGATCTATAACGCCTCGCCGCTGTTCGACTTCCGGTTCTCGCATAACATCACGCTCGGCGGCTGGCTCGGCGGCGCGCTACTCTGGCACTTTGCCGCGATGTGGCTGCTGATGGTTAACGGGCTCGCCTACCTTATCACCGGCCTTGCCACCGGTCGCTTCCGAAAGAAGCTGCTGCCGATCACGCCGGCGGGCGTGATCCACGACGTCAGGGCAGCGCTCACTTTCAAGCTCGGCCACGACGATCTCAGCGTCTACAATTACGTGCAGCGCACGCTCTATGCCGGCATCATCGTGGTCGGCGTGCTGATCGTGCTGTCGGGCCTGTCGATGTGGAAACCGGTGCAACTGCATTGGCTGGTGACTCTGTTCGGCGACTATCCGACCGCACGCTACGTGCATTTCTTCTGCATGGCCGCGATCTGCGCCTTCCTCGTCGTCCACGTTGCGCTCGCGCTGCTGGTGCCGAAGAGCCTGCGCGCCATGATCATTGGCCGTTGAGAGGGAGAAGAACCATGGCCAAGCGCTCATTCCTCATTCCCGGCGTCGACAAGCGGCTGCTGATCAAGGACTCGCTGAAGACGATGCCTGATGTCACCCGCCGCCGCTTCATCGCAGGCGGCGCCAGCCTCGGCGCGCTGACCTTGCTCACCGGATGCGACGTGGTTGATTCCTCGTCGGCCGATGCGTTGCTGGCAAAAGTCTCGAAATTCAATGACGCCGTGCAGGATTTCATCTTCAATCCCGACGCGCTGGCGCCGACGTTTCCCGAGAGCGCGATTACAAAGCCGTTCCCGTTCAACGCCTATTACGATCTCGACGACGCGCCCGAGGTTGCGGCCGACGACTGGAAGCTCGAAGTGCGCGGCCTCGTCGACAACAAGAAGTCCTGGACGCTGCCGGAGCTCTACAAGTTGCCGCAGTTCACCCAGATCACCCGCCACATCTGCGTCGAAGGCTGGAGCGCGATCGGCAGCTGGACCGGCACGCCCTTGCGCGATTTCCTGAAACTGATCGGCGCCGATACGCGTGCGAAGTACGTCTGGTTCCAGTGCGCCGACAAGGATGGCTACAACTCGCCTTTGGACATGCGCACCGCGCTGCATCCGCAGACCCAGATGACGTTCAAGTACGCCAACGAGATTTTGCCGCGCGCCTACGGCTTCCCCATGAAGATCCGCGTGCCGACAAAACTCGGCTTCAAGAACCCGAAATACGTGGTCTCGATGGAAGTCACCAACGACTACAAGGGCGGCTATTGGGAAGACCAGGGGTATAATTCGTTCAGCGGAAGTTAGCTCCGAACTTGTAGGGTGGGTTACGCTTCGCTAACCCACCCTACGGCACCGATGATCTGGCCGGCCCCACCTTCCGCTGGCACAGCGCCGCGAAAGCCCCCAGCGCCAACAGCGCCGCCGAGACATTCAGCGCGTAGCTCAAGCTCCCCAGCGCATCCGTGATCGCGCCGACGACGATGGGGCCGAGCGTCTGGCCGACGCCGAACGAGATCGTCATTGCCGCGATTGCGCGGGGCCATACCTCGGGTGGATAGTTGAAGCGGACGAAAGCGGTGGTCGAGCCGACGACGGCGAAGAAGGCGACGCCGAACACCACCGCCGAGGTCGCAAGCCACGCGGTCGAATGTCCGAGCATCGGCAGGCCGGCGCCGATCGCGTTGGTGCCGAGGATGATCGCGGTGGCGAGCCCGCCGCGGTCGAGCGCGAGCACGCGACGCCAGACCCAGGGCGTCACGAACGCACTCATGCCGATCAAGCCCCAGAATCCCGCTTGCGCCGCAGCCCCGCCACCGCCGTCGCGGACATAGGCGATCATGAAGGTCATGTAGGCGATGTAGCCGGCGCCGAACAGGAAGTAGGCGGCGAGATAGATCAGCACGGGACGAATCGCGAAAGCGGCGTGGCTGCCTTCCGTGAAGCGCGCGCCGCTCTCGATGCGCACCAAAAATAACGGCACAGTCATCGCGGCCGACAGCAGTGTCATCGCCCACCACACGATCCACCACGAGCCGGGCCCGAAGTGCTGCAGCGTGAACGGGGCGATCAGCCCGGAGGAGAGAATGCCGACACCCGGGCCGGCGTAGAACAGGCTGAGCAGGAAATTGGCCCGCTCCGGGCGCAACTGCGCGATCGTTGCGGCCAGCGCGCCGCCGGCGACGAAGCCGGCCGCGGCCCCCAGGCCCAGCACGAGGCGCGCCAGGCTCAGCGCAACGAAATTGCCTGTCAGCGCGCAGGTGGCGAGCGCAGCGACGCAGGCCACGGTTCCGCCGCGGATCGCCGCCGACCAGCCGACGCGCTGGATCAGCCGGGACGCCACCAGCGCGCCGACGAGATAGCCGACGGCGTTGATGGTGTTCATGAAACCGGCCGCCGAGTAGGACCAGCCGAGATCCTCCCGCATGTCCGGCAGCACCAGCGCATAAGCGAAGCGCCCGATGCCGAGCCCGACCGTCGCGGCCAGCGACAGGGTCAGGATCAGCCGTGCGGGATGTGCATCTAGCGGGGGACGGTCTGGTGCGAGCAAAGGGTACTCCGGCCTGCGCAGTGTGGCAGGCCCCGCCCGCCTTGCACAGCCGCGCGGCGGCAATGGTGTCTTGCCAAGCGCGCAATGCCGCTCTAGCACTCCGGCCGAAATTCACGAGATGCCGTCATGCCCGGCCTTGCGCCGGGCATCCACGCCCTTTTCGCCTCAAGGCGAGACGTGGATGGCCGGGTCAAGCCCGGCCATGACGAAACGGAGGAAGAACGTTATGGCGACCCACAAATTGCTGCTGCTCCCCGGCGACGGTATCGGCCCCGAGGTGATGGGCGAGGTGAAGCGGCTGATCGATTGGCTCAATTCGGCCGGGATCGCCAAATTCGAGACCGATACCGGCCTCGTCGGCGGCTCGGCCTATGACGCCCACAAGGTGTCGATCTCCGAGGGCGACATGGCCAAGGCGATGGAAGCCGACGCCATCATCTTCGGTGCGGTCGGCGGCCCGAAGTGGGATGCGGTGCCCTATGAGGTGCGCCCCGAAGCCGGTCTGCTGCGCCTGCGCAGGGATCTCGCTTTGTTCGCCAACCTCCGCCCGGCCGTCTGCTATCCGGCGCTGGCCGATGCCTCCAGCCTGAAGCGCGAAGCGGTCGAGGGTCTCGACATCGTCATCGTGCGCGAGCTCACCGGCGGCGTCTATTTCGGCGAGCCCAAGACCATCACCGATCTCGGCAACGGCCAGAAGCGCGCCATCGATACCCAAGTCTACGACACCTATGAGATCGAGCGCATCGGCCGCGTCGCCTTCGAGCTTGCCAGGAAGCGCAAGAACAAGGTGACCTCGATGGAGAAGCGCAACGTCATGAAGTCGGGCGTGCTCTGGAACGAGGTCATGACCCAGATCCACAAGCGCGAATATCCCGATGTCACGCTCGAGCACCAGCTCGCCGATTCCGGCGGCATGATGCTGGTGAAATGGCCGAAGCAGTTCGACGTCATCGTCACCGACAATCTGTTCGGCGACATGCTCTCCGACATCGCGGCGATGCTCACCGGTTCGCTCGGCATGCTGCCCTCGGCCTCGCTCGGCGAGGTCGACGTCAAGAGCAAGAAGCGCAAGGCGCTGTACGAGCCCGTGCACGGTTCGGCGCCTGATATCGCAGGCAAGAGCCTCGCCAATCCGATCGCGATGATCTCGTCCTTCGGCATGGCGCTGCGCTATTCCTTCGACATGGGCGCGCTCGCCGACAAGGTCGACGCCGCGATCGCCGCCGTGCTCGCCAGCGGCCTGCGCACCGCCGACATCAAGTCGGAAGGCACCACGGCCGCCTCGACCACGCAGATGGGCGAAGCGATCCTGAAGGAACTGCAGAAGCTGCACGCGTAAGGCTTGCGCCGCGACTGTAGGGTGGGCAAAGCGAATCGTGCCCACCACCTTAATCGCGATTGGAGAGATATGGTGGGCACGGCGCTTCGCGCCTTTGCCCACCCTACGAAATCTCAGGAGCCTGTTCATGGACGCCTTGCCCCGCCCCAAGATCGCGGAAACCATCATCCATGACACGGTGCGCCAGCGCGAGGCGCAGATCGGGCGGCGCTGCGAGATCCTCAGCCATACGCGCATCGAATATGCCGTGCTCGGCGACTACTCCTATCTCGGCGAGAATTGCGACGTCGCCGATGCCGTGATCGGCAAGTTCACCGCGATCGCCAATTCGGTGCGGATCGGCGCGCCGAACCATCCGATGGGTCGCCCGTCGCAGCATCGCTTCACCTATGTCCCGGAATATTACGAGGCGACGACGACACGCGATCGCGACTTCTTCGCGGACCGCCGCGGCGACCGCGTCATCGTCGGCAACGATGTCTGGATCGGCCACGCCGCGATCCTGCTGCCGGGCGTGAGCGTCGGCGACGGTGCGGTGATCGCCGCGGGCGCGGTCGTCAGCCGCGATGTCGCGCCCTACACCATCGTCGGTGGCGTACCCGCGCGTCCCATCCGCAAGCGATTTGATGAGTCCGTCGCTGAAAGCCTGCGCCGCATCGCCTGGTGGGATTGGCCGGATGAGCTCATCTTCGAACGCCTCGCCGATTTCCGCTCCGAGGCAATCGACGAATTTTGCAGGCGTTACGACCCGGCTTTTGCGCCCGGCCGCTGACGCACGCCCAGAATCGTAGGGTGGGCAAAGCGCAAGCGTGCCCACCATTTCCATCGCGATTGGAGAGAGATGGTGGGCACGGCGCAAGGGCGCCTTTGCCCACCCTACGGCATCTCGCACAAACAAAAATGGCCGGGCGTGAGCCCGGCCTTTTGATTCGGTCGATGCGTCCGCTCAGTACAGCGGGAAATTCTGCGGATAGCCGCCGAGATCGGCCGGCGTGGGCAGCGGCTGGCGATCGATCGGGCGATTGTTGTTCTCGCGCGCGAAGGACGGATAGCCCACGGCCGGCGGGAAGGCGTAGTCGGAAAACTTGCGGTCGCCCGGATTGACCTCGGTGCCGCCGTCGAGCCAGGAGCGCTTGCTCACGTAAATACGGGTGCGGCCCTGCTGGTAGACCGCATTGGGGCCGCTCGGGCCGTAGACGGGCCGGCCGCGATCGTCATGGCGCTGCTTGGTCCTGGTGTCGGCCGAAGCGGGCGCAGCGAAGACCACGGCAACCACGGTACCCGCCGCAAGCCATGTCGCCAGTTTGTTCGCGGCAAAAAAATTCGAGCTCATCACGTCCCCTTCAGGCGGCAAGCCGCCAGTCGATTTCACCCCATACTAGCCCGGCCGGGGTGGCCGCAACTAGGTCAATTCAGTCACACCGCGCCGGAATAATCGTGCGTGCCGGCAAAAGTTGCATGGATACCAGCTACTTGAGCTTGATGCCGGTCAAAGCGCGCCGCGCAATTGCGCGTTCGCGGCGCCCAGCAGCCAGTCCGCCGAGCCCTGAGGATCGCAGGCGCGGCGCTTCAGCTCGGCATGGGCGAAGAATTCCGCCAGCTTCGGCTCATTGCCGGAGGCGAGCTGCGTCAGCCGGTTCAGCGTGCAGGCGATCGCTGCGCGCCGGGCCGGCATTGTGTCGCCCTGGCAGGAGAAGCCGGAGATCTGCAGCGCGGGCTCCTCGTTGCGCTTGAGGTAGCCCAGGCAGGACGGTGTCCCGTCCACCATGCCGGTTGGCCGGAACAGGGCGACGGGACCGAATTTGGTGTCGATCAGGCCGGCCTGTTCGAGCGCGGTGGCCGCGCCTAGTCCCATCTGGGCGGCGAGGCCGGCAGTCGCCGGCCGCGCCACGTCGAATTCGTTGCCTTCCCGGTAGATCTCGAGCTCGGCCACGGGCTTGTCGGCGTCGCCGGTCCAGCCCATCACGTCGCGCCGGCCGCCTTCGGGATGTCTGAAAATGGCGTAAGAGGCTGTTTTCTCTGATGAATCGAGCCGGCTGAGGGCGAAGGCCGGGTGCGACCGTTCCGCGATAGCCCAGCCCGGCCTCGAAGCGGGCTCATCGTCGCGCAGATCAGGCAGCTGGCCGAGCCCCGCAAGCGCGAGGATGGCAAACAGCGCAAGCGTCCCCACATAGGCGAACAGGCGCGCCAGCGTGCCGACGACCTCGTCGGCGAAATTGGCGAGCGCCAAGTGGATCTGGGTGGGGGTTGCGGCCGTGCCGGCCTCAGGCGACTGCATCCACGGCCTTCGGGCATGGTCCAACGTTGTCTTGAGGCCGGTTCTCGCATAGAAGCGCTGCTCTTCCTGTTTAAGCGTCAGCTTCAGGAACGGGCTTTTTCATCGGAGAGTGAACGATGGGTTACAAAGTCGCAGTCGTCGGCGCGACCGGCAATGTCGGACGGGAAATGCTCAACATCCTCGATGAGCGCAAATTCCCCGCGGACGAGGTCGTGGCCCTGGCGTCACGCCGCAGCGTCGGCGTCGAGGTCTCCTATGGCGACCGCACACTGAAGTGCAAGGCGCTCGAGCATTATGATTTCTCCGATGTCGACATCTGCCTGATGTCGGCGGGCGGCGAGGTGTCGAAGGAATGGTCACAGAAGATCGGCGCCGCCGGTGCGGTCGTGATCGACAATTCCTCGGCCTGGCGCATGGATCCGGACGTGCCGTTGATCGTGCCGGAAGTGAATGCGGATGCGACCGCCGGTTTCAAGAAGAAGAACATCATCGCCAATCCGAACTGCTCGACCGCGCAGCTCGTGGTCGCGCTGAAGCCCTTGCACGACAAGGCGACGATCAAGCGCGTCGTGGTGTCGACCTATCAATCGGTGTCGGGCGCCGGCAAGGACGCGATGGACGAATTGTTCTCGCAGACCAAGGCCGTCTATACCAACAGCGAGCTGGTCAACAAGAAATTCCCCACGCGCATCGCCTTCAACGTCATCCCCCAGATCGACGTCTTCATGGAGGACGGCTACACCAAGGAAGAGTGGAAGATGATGGCGGAGACCAAGAAGATTCTTGATCCCAAGATCAAGCTCTCCGCGACCTGCGTGCGGGTGCCGGTGTTCGTCGGCCATTCCGAGGCCGTCAACATCGAGTTCGAGAATCCGATCAGCGCGGACGAAGCGCGCGATATCCTGCGCAAGGCGCCCGGCTGCCTCGTCATCGACAAGCACGAGCCCGGCGGCTACGCCACGCCGTATGAAGCGGCCGGCGAGGACGCCACCTATATCAGCCGCATCCGCGAGGACGCGACGGTGGAGAACGGTCTCGTGCTGTGGTGCGTGTCGGACAATCTGCGCAAGGGCGCAGCCCTCAACGCGATCCAGATCGCAGAAGTCCTGATCAACCGCAGGCTGATAGCCGCGAAGAAGAAGGCGGCGTAAGACGAGCTGCCGTAGGGTGGGCAAAGCGAAGCGTGCCCACCATCTTGCTGCGATTGCTTTAGAAGTGGTGGGCACGCTTCGCTTTGCCCACCCTACAAGAGCGCAGGCTTACACCACGCTCCGCGCGCTCTTGAATTCCTTGCTGCCCTGGTCCAGCACGAACAGCGTTCCCTCCGCGACGCCGAAATAGGCGCCGTGCAGCTGCATCTGGCCGTTCTCGACCGCCTTGCGCACGAACGGGAACGTCATCAGGTTTTCGAGGCTGCGGAACACCGCGGCCTTCTCGATGCGCTCGACGAATTGCGCCATTGATTCGTGGCCGCGCTGCTCGACCACTTCGCCCGGCTTGATGAACATCTGCATCCATTTGCCGATGAAGTCGCCCGGCGTGAGCGGCTCGATCTTGTCGACGAAGGCGCGGATGCCGCCGCATTGCGCGTGGCCGAGGACGACGATGTGCTTCACCTTCAGCACCGTCACGGCATATTCGAGCGCGGCCGAGACGCCGTGCGCGTTGCCGTCGGGCTGATACACCGGCACCAGATTGGCAATGTTGCGGACCACGAATAATTCGCCCGGGCCGACGTCGAAAATGGTCTCCGGCGCGACACGGCTATCGCAGCAGCCGATCACCATCACTTCCGGGAACTGCCCCTTCACCGACAGCTCGCGATAGCGGTTCTGCTCGGCCGGCAACCGCTGAGTGGCGAAGGCGTTGTAGCCTTTCAGCAAATGCTTCGGGAATGTGATCATGGCCTATGCCTAATCATATACCGCAAAGGCGAACAAGCCTTTCGAATAGGCAGGCCAGATGCTATCGGCTGAGGCTTGTCGTTTGAGCATGATCTGATCGGAAAACCGCTGCACACTTTTCCGGATCATGCTCTAGAGTCCGCCCGAGGAAACCGGAAGGAATGCCAGCATGACCCGCCCGCGCCGCAGCCATCTGTTCATGCCCGGCTCCAATCCCCGCGCCCTGGAAAAGGCGCGCAATCTCGCCGCTGACGGCCTGATCCTCGATCTCGAGGATTCCGTCGCCCCCGACGCCAAGGCCGCGGCGCGTGACGGCATCTCCGCCGCGATCGCCGCAAAAGGGTTCGGCAAACGCGAGATCCTGATCCGGACCAACGGTCTCGATACGCAATGGTGGGCCGATGACGTCGCGATGGCGGCCAAGGCATCGCCTGATGGCATCCTGGTTCCGAAAGTTTCAAGCATCGAGGATCTTCAGACCATCGGCCGCCACCTCGCCGAGCTCGGCGCCGCGCCGACCGTGAAGGTCTGGGCCATGATCGAGACCGCGCGCGCAGTGCTGCACGCCGAGGAGCTGGCCGCGGCCGGTCGCGATCCATCGAGCCACCTGTCAGGCTTCGTGTTCGGCCCCAACGACGTCTCGCGCGAGACGCGGATCAAGATGATGCCCGGCCGCGCCGCCATGATCCCGATGATCACCCATTGCATCCTGGCGACGCGCGCCCATGGCCTCGAAATCCTCGACGGCCCCTACAGCGACATCGCCAACGCTGATGGCTTTGCCACCGAATGCGCGCAAGCGCGCGACCTCGGCTTCGACGGCAAGACGCTGATCCATCCCTCGCAGATCGAAGCCTGTAACGCGATCTTCACGCCGCCCGAAGAGGAAGTCGCGCGCGCGCGAAAAATCATCGCGGCGTTCGAGCTGCCGGAAAACGTCTCGCGCGGCGCGATCCGCCTCGACGGCGCGATGGTGGAGCGCCTGCACGCCGACATGGCGCGACGCACGATCGAGATCGCGGATGCGATTGCGGCGATGGGGAAGGGCTGAGGCATCAACGCGGAAAAGCGATATCCGCTTTTCCGCGCCGAGCGGCAATCGTCACCGCGATTCCAGGCTTTGCTCGTTATTTTCCCGCCCGCGAAACGGCTCTGGATTCGCCACCCACTCCATGGGAGGCGACGATGGCGCTTTCCCGGAACGTCGCATGGGCAGGCTGCGGCGCCGCCAATTCTTCACAATACATCCGATCGATCTTGCACTGCATGAGCGCATAGCAATCGCATGCGACCTTCTCGAGCCGCGCCCGATCGATCTCTACAATCCCGCGCCGGTCGGACGGGATGGCGCCGGCCTCGCGTAGCTTGCTCATCGTCAGGGTCACTGTCGTCCGTCGCACCCCGAGCAATTGCGCAAGCGTCTCGTGCGTCACGGGAAGCAGATTATCGGGAACGCGGTCGTGAAGCTGCAGGAGCCACCGCGCCATGCGGCCATCCACCCGGTGCAGCGCGTTGCAAGCGGCTACATGCTGGAGCTGCAACAACACGGCGCGGGCGTGGACCTGCACGACGTTCCTGATGGCTCCGCTTTGCGCAAAGGCAGCCCGAAATCTGGCGGCGGAAATCAGCGATGCCGTGCCGGCCATGCGACCAATCGCGGTCACGGACGAAAGCGACGGGCCGAGCACGGAGAATGAGGCCAAAGCGCCTTCCCGTCCCATCAAGGTGGTTGCGACCGTTTGCCCGTCCGGCATATCGAGCATGAAGGCGATCGCGCCGCTATGGGGAAAATAAACCGGGTCGAGCTCATCGCCCGATCGCACCAGGACGGCATCGGGCTCGAACGAGACTTTCTGGAAGTAGGGCGTGAGCAAGCCGAGATCCGCCGGCGGCAACGCCGCCAGTAGCCGATTCCCGATGCCAGCGCGGCGGGCGGTCACGATGCCTGCTTGTGAACGGGCACCCGATGAACGACGGAATCCATCTGTTTCATTTACCATGATGATCCGAAATTCGAATTGCCGAACGGCAATCATCCAAACAGAGCCATAAGTCGAGATCAAGCACGGACATTTGCGGAGACCTGACCGGCATCCTCGCTGCGCAAACAGGAACTTGCATACATCATACTATTCAGGATCTTTTCAGGATCTTTGCCGCTCGGCGAGATGTCCACGAGGTGATCGACCAATGACGGTTGCGGCAGCGCGTGAGTCTGCCCTTGGTGTCAACGCACACCTCTGAGGGAGATCTGCCAACCGCCGCTATCAGCGGTAGAGCGGACATCCATGCCCATCCAAGGCAGCGATTGACGAGTGCGCGGCGAGTGGAATTTTCCGCGCGCGTTAGCGCGGCGCGAGGTCGGCGCGATCAAGCGCCTCCAGCGTCGAGGCGTTGGCGCAATAGCCGGGCTAGTTCTCCGCGGCGGTGTCATCAGCGAGATCGCGGACGCGATTGCGGCGATGACCAAGGGGTGAGACCCTCATGGCTTTGCAACAGCAAGAACCGCGATAGCAATCGCGGCGACAAGAACGAGCGGCAGGGACCTCGACGTCGCGGGTGAGGCGCCCGCCGCGATCCTCCGAAGACGGCCGCTCTGGATGCCGTGCAGGCCTGACAGCAGCACAACGAAGCCGAGCTTTGCGTTGAGCCAGCCCTGGCCGAACCACGCCCCGGATACGGCAAGCCCTGTTCCGATCGCCCAAACCGTGATGATGGCCGGAACTGTCACCCATTGGTCGTAACGAAGGATGCCCGCGATGAATTGCTGGCTCCCCTGGGGCATCGTCGACAGCAGAGCAAGCGTCAACGAGGTTGCGATAACGCCGCTGACGAACAGCAGCGCAGCTGCGACGTGGGCGGCTTTCAGCCAGGTGTAATAGTCAGCCATCTGTTGGAGTTTCCCGGCGCAGGGCTTTGATGCGTCGCTGAATGTGCCGGGAGGCGAGAAAGCCGGCGAACGGCACGAAGGCCGAGGCCGCAAACAGGGCGATCTGGCGTCGCCGCCAGAGTCCGGCACCGGAGGTCTGTAGTAGCGTCCAGCCGTAGAAGACGAACGCAAGGCCGTGTAGCGGTCCGATCGCTCGCACGCCGATCGGCCAGTCCCAAAGGTGTTTGAGTGGAACGGCAACGCAGACGAGCAGAGCTAGCGTCGAGGCTTCAATAAGCGATGCAAGCTTGAGTTGGCCCAGCAGCAAGGTGTTGATGTCGCGTTCGTTGTTCATGGCCTGACCATTGCGCCTTGTCGCGCGCCGCTCGTGGTTAGCGGAACTGATCGATGCCCGTGAGTGGCGCTTCTGCCGATTAGTGATCGATTCCTGCCAAAACGTGATACTGACCTCCGAAGGATATCGTCGGGGACGAGGTGTCATGGTTCACAGGGTTTGCATTGTCGCGATGGATCAGGTGATCCCCTACGACCTGACGCTCGCTTATGAAGTGTTCGCCCGGCTCAAGGACGACAAAGGCAGGCCGCTCTACGATGTGCGCGTGTGCGCCGAGGTGACCCGCATCCACGCTGGGGCATTCGAGCTGGTGGTGCCTTTCGGACTCGAGGCCCTTGCCCGCGCCCGTACCGTGATCGTGCCCGGCATAGAGAATCCTCTGGCTCCAAAATCGAAAGCCATTCTCCGCGCGTTGCATATGGCTCACCACCGTCGAGCGAGAATTGCCTCGATCTGTTCCGGCGCTTTCGTTCTCGCCGAAGCCGGCCTTCTGGCTGGGCGCCGGGCAACCACCCATTGGCTGTGTGCCGATCAACTCGCCAGCCGCTATCCGCAAGTGAAGGTCGATCCGAACGTCCTCTATGTGGATGAGGGAGAGATCGTGACATCGGCCGGAGCATCGGCAGGCATCGACATGTGTCTGCACCTCGTCAGGCGTGATTTCGGCCAGGCAGCGGCAGCTCACGCCGCACGGCTGGCCGTCGTGCCCGTCAACCGCGAAGGCGGTCAGGCACAATTCATCCGACGCGATCCGCCGCGTTCGAACGGTTCTCTCGCGCGGCATCTCGAATGGGTTGTGGCTCATCTGGCGGAGCCGCTCACGGTGGCGCGGATGGCGGCTCAGGCGGGGATGAGCGAAAGAAGTTTTGCGCGTCATTTCCGGGGGCAGATGGGGATCACGCCGATGCAATGGCTGCTGAACGCGCGTATTCGCCGGGCACAGGAGCTGCTGGAGAGCAGCGCAACTTACGTGGAGCAGATCGCCGCGGCTTGCGGGTTTCAGTCAACCGTCACGTTCCGTGCGAGCTTTCGCCGGATCGCCGGCATCAGCCCCGGTGACTATCGGCGTCGCTTCAACGATGCGCAATCATCTGGCGTGCCGGGATCGAAAGGCAATGTCATGGGCCGCAGCGGACGCAGCGCCGTCTCCCGGCCCTAACCCGATCGCGAATGTCCAAAGGCGATTCGCTAGCGCGGCGCGAGGTCGGCGCGATCAAGCGCCTCCAGCGTCGAGGCGTTGGCGCAATAGCCGGGGTAGTTCTCCGCGGCGGTGCCGCTGGCGAGATCGCGGTCGCACTGCGCTTTGTGATTGCAGAGCGCACACACCCGCTCCATGTCGCGCAACAACAGCGGCTGGGCCTGTCCGAGCCGCTCCGCGTCGATGCCGAGCTGCTCCAGCATCTTTGGCAGCTCGTCGGCGGCGTGGCGGCCGTGACGGACGAGGTCTTCGAGATCGTCGGGCGCGATCCTGAGATCATTTGCGATCCGGTCGAAATCGGAGCGATCGAGCTGCCGCAACTCGCTCAGCTCGCGGCGATGCTTCAGCCAATTCGCGAAGGACTCGATGAGGTCCTGGACGACGGGATAAGGCCTGCTTGCGGTGCTCATTGCGAAGCTCCATTGGGCGCGTGCGATGGAGGCGAGACTAGGCACAATGGTGCAGAGGCGCGTTGCGCTGGATCAAATTGAGGATGGGGCCGCGGCCTCCGCTGCACCTCTCCCGCTTGCGGGAGAGGTCGGCGCGTCCCGGGCGATGCGAAGCATCGTCCCGCGCGCCGGGTGAGGGCTTTCTCCTCTAGGGGATTGTCCCGTTGTGGAGACATCCTCTCCCCACCCCTCTCCCGCGAGCGGGAGAGGGAGCGCACTTCCTGCGCGGAAGTTAAGCGAACCGCTCCGTCGCCCAGGCATACAGACTGCCAGGGATCGGCTTCTCGCCGCCGCGGCCCTTGGGCGAGATGTGCAGGCCGATGATCTCGGGGTTGGTGACGAGGCCGAGATAGCTCGAGGGATCGAAGAACAGTTTTGGTTCGGCATGCACGGCGTAGAACGACTGCTTCGGCAGCGCGCATCTCAATTCGCCGGTGCGGCGGGCGAGCGCGGTCAGCGCCGCCGGTCCGAAGATCGCGATACGAATATCGGAAAGACGGTTCGAGCCGCCGCGCAGGCGGCGCATCAGGAAGGTGATGCGGTGGCGCACCGACAGCCAGTTCGGCGTCAGCTCCTCCTGCTCCATCAGCTCTTCGAACGCAGCAACGATGCCGTGTTCGGGCGGAAGATAAATCACGGAGTTGCCGAGCTGGCGCGGGCGCTCCCAGGCGAAGTAAGGCTTTGCCGGATCGATCGTAGCGGGCTTGAGCAGCAGCACGTCGGCATCGAGCCAGAGGCCGAGGCCCTTGGCCATCAGCTTCATGCGGAAGAAGTCGCTGAACTGCAGCGTGGTCCAGTCGCGCCAGCTGCCGTCCGGCTGCGGCGGCCGCAGCCGTTCGGAGAAAGCATGCGGCAGGATCGCTTCGGCATCCGCATTGCCGACGCCGGCCGGAAGACCAGGAATGGTGTCAAAGCTGTAGACCGTGACCTTGTGGCCTGCAGCCAATTGCGAGCGCAGACAGGTCTGGCGCAGCGCGTCCATCGGGCCATGCCAGAAGGTGACGATCTCGGGCAGCATGAGGCAAAGCTATAAGGGATAACGTAGGCAAAGAAAAAGCCCCGGCACGGATGACGCGCCGGGGCTCGAACGAAAATCCGCGATCAGGCCCAGGCGCGTTCGCGCTTGAGCTTGTCCTCGTAGGTATCGATCGAGGACTTCTTCTCCATCGTCAGACCGATGTCGTCGAGGCCGTTGATCAGGCAGTGCTTCCGGAACGGGTCGATCTCGAACTTGACCTTGCCGCCGTCGGGACCGCGGATCTCCTGGTTCGGCAGATCGATCGTCAGCGTCGCGTTGGCGCCGCGCTCGGCGTCGTCGAACAGCTTGTCGAGGTCTTCTTGGGCAACGCGGATCGGCAGAATGCCGTTCTTGAAGCAGTTGTTGTAGAAGATGTCGCCGAACGAGGTCGAGATCACGCAGCGGATGCCGAAATCGAGCAGCGCCCAGGGCGCGTGCTCGCGGCTCGAGCCGCAGCCGAAATTGTCGCCGGCGACCAGCACCTTGGTCTTGCGATAGGCGGGCTGGTTGAGGATGAAATCCGGGTTCTCGCTGCCGTCATCCTTGTAGCGCTGCTCGGAGAAGAGCCCCTTGCCAAGCCCGGTACGCTTGATGGTCTTGAGGTACTGCTTCGGAATAATCATGTCGGTGTCGACATTGATGATCTTCAGCGGCGCCGCGACGCCTTCCAGCGTAGTGAACTTGTCCATGGTTGCGCTTCCCGAGGGTGGTTAGGGACCGCGTATTTATCGCGATCGGGGGGCGAATCCTAGGCCGATTTCGGCAGATCTACTCTGCCTGAGCCTCAATCGCCGCCATATCGTCGTCCGAGAGGCCGAAATGGTGGCCGATCTCGTGGATCAGCACGTGGCGGACGATATGGCCGAGGCTCTCGTCGTGCTCGGCCCAGTAATCCAGGATCGGCCGCCGGTAGAGCCAGACCATGTTGGGCAGCCGCGCCACGTCGCCAAAGCTCTGCTGGGGCAGGCCGACGCCCTGGAACAGGCCGAGCAGGTCGAACTCGCTCTCGCATTCCATCTCGTCCAGGACCTCCTCGGTCGGGAAGTCGTCGACGCGGATGATCAGGCCTTCGCAGAGGCCGCGGAATTCCGCCGGCAGGCGCTCGAAAATGTCGTGCGCCGTCACTTCCATCTCGGCCAGCGAGGGCGCTTTCAGGTCCGTCCACATACGTCTCTCTTAGCGCGGGTTCCGCGACGATGCATCCCGCTTTATAAGCGCGTGAGGTTGACGGGCGCCGCCAAAACGGGGAGCTTGGGGCCTCGATGGGGGACGGTTCAGGTGGGCAGTAAAATGCGAGCAAAAACAGCGCTGACGCTACTGTGCATGGGGTTGTTTTTGCAGTCTTGCGTTGGCGCACAGGCCCAGACGGCCGGCACCGAGGTCCGCGTGGCCCAGGCCGTCTCGTCCGACGACGTCCCGCCGCCGCGCAGGCGACCCCAGACCCGCCTGCGCGTCACGCCCTATTACACCCCCGACGGCGTCTATCCGCGCTACAACCCCGGCCCGGATGCGGTCCGCGAGTGCAACGCCACCTATGTCCAGGAATTCCGGCCGAGCGGCACGGTGATCGTGCCGCATATGAGCTGCTACTGGCGTCGCGGCTGATAAGAGCTCAGTGCCCGCGCAGCGCGCCGACCAGCCCGGCGCTGACGACGAGCACACATTTTCGGGCGGAGGTCGTCATGTCGAGATGGATCGCATTGGCCATCGTTGTCGGGCTCGCCGCAGGCCTGTCTCATGCTTCCGCTGCGCAGAAGGTGACGAAGCTGCCGGATGCCTCTGCAGGTCGCGCGGTGTTCGATGCGCGGCGACACGTGCGATACGACGACATCGCGCGATACTCTCCGCGTCCTGATCCGCACTATTACGCGCGGCCTGTCTATTACCGTCCCTATCCTTATGGCGTGCCCGCACCCTTCGTGTTCGGCTACGGGCCGTGGTGGTGACGCCAGCACCTCGCACATTCATGGGGCGTTCACGTCGGTGTCCCTAGTTTAATCTCGGGAGCGACTGCAATTGAACAGCGATGGCGCGAAGCGCTGCGCCGCAATGACGCTGTCCATATTCAGGGAGAAATTCCATGCTGAGGATCCTGGGTCCCGGGACAAGCACGCTGCGCTTGCTCGGGCTTGCGGCCGTTGCCACGCTGATGCTGGTGGTCGGCACTGCGCGTCGCGCTGAAGCGATGACGCCGATCAATCCGACCGCGTTGCCGGCGGCGAAGACTGCAAGCGACGACATGATCACGCCGGTTCGCTTTGGTGGCGGCGGCGGACATGGCGGCGGTGGACATGGCGGCGGCGGACATTTCGGCGGCTTCCATGGAGGTGGAGGCCATTTCGGTGCCTTCCACGCAGGCGGAGGTCATTTCGGCGGCTTCCATGCCGCGCCGGCCTTCCATGGCGGCGGCTTGCGCTACGGCGGCATCCATTATGGCGGCTATCATCGTCATTGGGGCGGTGGCTACTATCGCCCGTATTACGGCTATCCCCACTTCCACCGGCACTATTATTACGGCGGCTACTATCCCTACTACCACTATCCCCGTCGCTGCCGGATCATCTGGACCTATTACGGCCCGCGCCGCATCTGCCGCTGGCACCGTTGGCACTATCCGTACCGCTATTGGTGATGTGAGTTACTCGCAAAGCATCTTGGCCGGGCTTATCCCGGCCAAGACGAAGAAACTTGGCTCAGCGCCACTCCCTGACGTCGACGAAGTGACCGGCGATCGCAGCCGCCGCCGCCATTGCCGGCGACACCAGATGGGTACGGCCCTTGAAACCCTGGCGTCCCTCGAAGTTGCGGTTCGAGGTCGAGGCGCAGCGCTCTTCCGGAGCCAGCTTATCCGGGTTCATCGCGAGGCACATCGAGCAGCCCGGCTCGCGCCATTCGAAGCCGGCCTTGATGAAGATCTTGTCGAGACCCTCAGCTTCGGCCTGCTCCTTCACGATGCCGGAGCCCGGCACGACCATAGCATTGACGCTGCCTGCGACCTGCTTGCCTTCCGCGATCTTCGCGGCGGCGCGCAGATCTTCGATGCGGCCGTTGGTGCAGGAGCCGATGAAGACGCGGTCGAGCTTGATGTCGGTGATCTTCGTTCCCGCCGTCAGGCCCATGTACTTCAGCGCGCGATGCTTGGAGAGACGCTTGGCCTCATCCGCGATCTTGTCGGGATCGGGCACGATCCCGGTCACCGAGATCACGTCCTCAGGGCTCGTGCCCCAGGTCACGATCGGCGGCAGCTTGGCGGCATCGAGGCGAAGCTCGTGATCGAAATGCGCGCCTTCGTCGGAGCGCAAGCCCTCCCAGTAGCGCATCGCCGCGTCCCAGTCCGCGCCCTTCGGCGCCTTCGGGCGGTCACGCAGGAAGTCGTAGGCCTTCTGGTCGGGCGCAACGAGGCCGGCGCGGGCGCCGCCTTCGATCGACATGTTGCAGACCGTCATGCGGCCCTCCATGCTGAGCGCACGGATCGCATCGCCGGCGTATTCGAGCACGTAGCCGGTCCCGCCTGCGGTGCCGATCTCGCCGATGATGGCGAGGATGATGTCCTTGCCCGTCACGCCATCAGGCAATTTGCCGTCGACGGTGACGCGCATGTTCTTTGCCTTCTTCTGGATCAGCGTCTGCGTCGCCAGCACGTGCTCGACCTCTGAAGTGCCGATGCCGTGTGCGAGCGCGCCGAACGCGCCATGCGTCGAGGTGTGGCTGTCACCACAGACGATCGTGGTGCCGGGCAGGGTGAAGCCCTGCTCGGGGCCGATGACGTGGACGATGCCCTGGCGCTTGTCGAACTCGTTGTAATATTCGATGCCGAATTCCTTGGCGTTGTCGGCCAGCGCCTTGATCTGCTCGATGCTTTCAGGATCAGGATTCGGCTTGGTGCGGTCGGTGGTCGGCACGTTGTGGTCGACGACGGCGAGCGTCTTCTCGGGCGCGTGGACCTTGCGGCCGGTGGCGCGCAGGCCTTCGAACGCCTGCGGCGAGGTGACTTCGTGCACCAGGTGGCGGTCGATATAGAGCAGGCAGGTGCCGTCCTCGGCTTCGTGCACCAGATGGTCGTTCCAGATCTTGTCGTACAATGTGGTCGGCTTGGACATGAGCGTCAGCTCCGGGAATGTTGTGTCAGCGGATATGCGCGGTGGCGCGCGGGGCAAGCAACAGGGCAGTCTTCGGCGCAGCCTTTAAGCTGCGGGACTAAGCTCTGACGTCGCCGAGGTCGCGAAGCGTCCGAAGAACCGGCCAGGCAGCCGCGATCGATCGTCGATGACGATGCGCTGGGGAGTTACCAAGCTGGTCAGATCTGGAAACATTCCAGGAATATATAGCAGGCCGAATTGGAAGCGCGAGGGCTTTGACGCGCACGGCTGACGCAACAAAAAAGCGCGGGGCGTTGGCCCCGCGCTTTCTCAAACTCGTCTGTAAGCGGAGCTTACTCGTTGACGGCCTTGGCGTGCTCAGTCTTCTCGACGATGCGGGCCGACTTGCCGCGAAGGTTGCGGAGATAATAGAGCTTGGCGCGACGGACCTTGCCGCGGCGCACCACCTTGATCGAGTCGATCATCGGCGACATCACCGGGAACACGCGCTCGACACCTTCGCCGTACGAAATCTTGCGCACGGTGAAGCTCTCGTTGAGGCCAGCGCCGGAACGGCCGATGCAGACGCCTTCATAGGCCTGCACGCGGGTGCGGTCGCCTTCGACGACCTTTACGTTGACGATCACGGTGTCGCCGGGACCGAATTCCGGAATGTCCTTGCCGGCGGACAGCTTGTCGAATTGCTCTTTTTCGAGCTGTTGGATCAGGTTCATGGGTAAATCTCCATCGGCGCGCCCAGCCTTGCGAAACGGGGGCTGCGCGAAATTCGTCTATCCAGCCATTGCGGATGTGGCCGCTCCTATAAGGCAAGCCGGAGCGTTTGTCACCCGTCTGTCTTGTTTTTTGGCGTTTTTTGGCGTCCGGGCCGATTCGGGGCCTTGGGCGGGATTTGGGCCCATAAATCGGGCCGCCGGACCGCCGTCAGGGCCTCGGATTGCGCCCGCCGCCAGGCCGCGACCTTGGCATGGTCCCCGGAGGTCAGGATCTCCGGGATCGGAACCCCTTCGAACAGCTGTGGCCGGGTGTATTGGGGGTATTCGAGCAGGCCGTCCGAAAAACTCTCTTCAGTTCCAGAGGCTTCCTTGCCCATCACCCCCGGCAGCAGCCGAACGCAGGCGTCGATCAGCGCAAGAGCTGCGATTTCGCCCCCGGACAGCACGTAATCGCCAATCGAGATTTCCTCCAGGCCGCGCCCGTCGATCACCCGCTGGTCGATCCCTTCGAACCGCCCGCAGACGATCAGGGGGCCGGGGCCCTGGGCGAGCTCGGCGACACGAGCCTGGGTCAATGGCCGACCGCGCGGGCTCATCAGCAGTTTCGGGCGGTCCGGCCTGATCTCGGCGGCATCGATCGCCGCAGCGAGAACATCCGCCCGCAGCACCATGCCCGGGCCGCCGCCGGCGGGGGTGTCATCGACGCTGCGGTGGCGGTCCGTGGCGGAAGCCCTGATGTCCCTTGCCTCGATCTGCCAGAGGCCGGAGGCCAGCGCCCGGCCAGCGAGACTCACGCCGAGCGGCCCCGGAAACATCTCCGGAAATAGCGTGAGGACGGTCGCGCGCCAGGGTGAGGGGTTGGTCATGTCAGTCAGCTTAGCCAAAACCGCGGCCTGTGGTTATGGGTCCCCGCCTTCGCCGGAGGGATCGTCGCCCTCGATCTCCTGCGGCGTCGCGATCACGACGCGGCCGCCGGCGATATCGACCTCGGGCACCACTGCGTTGGTGAACGGCAGCAGCATCGTCGTGCCCTTGGGGGGCGCGATCTCGATGATGTCGCCGGCACCGAAATTATGGATTGCGAGCACGCGACCGAGCGCATCGCCATCAGCGGTGACGGCAGCGAGCCCGATCAGATCGGCGTGGTAATATTCGTCCTGATCGGTCGCGGGCAGCTTTTCGCGCGCGACGTAGAGTTCGATTCCGTTGAGGCGCTCGGCCTCATCGCGGGTCGTGACGCCCTTGAACGTCGCGACCAGATGATCCTTGGCTTCACGTGCCTGCGCCAACTCGAACTGGCGCTTGCCGTCCCTGGAGAGAAGCGGACCGTAGCGCTTCACGGCAAAGGGATCTTCGGTGAAGGTCCACAATTTGACCGCGCCGCGCACACCATGCGCGGCGCCGATCCGCGCGACGCAGATCAGCGCCGACATGGATGAGCCTTAGCCCTTCGCAGCTGCTTCGGCCTGCGCCTTGCGCTCCTTGCGCGGCACGGCCTTCTCGGGGTTGTTGCGCGCTTCGCGCTTCTTGACGCCGGCGGCGTCGAGGAAACGCGACACGCGGTCCGACGGCTGCGCGCCCTTGGCGAGCCAGGCCTTCACCTTGTCCATGTCGAGCTTCAGGCGGGTCTCGTTGTCCTTCGGCAGCAGCGGGTTGAAATAGCCGAGGCGCTCGATGAAGCGGCCATCCCGCGGGAAGCGCGAGTCGGCGACGACGACGTGATAGACGGGACGCTTCTTGGTGCCTGCGCGCGCGAGGCGGATAACGACGGACATTCAGTTCTCCTTCGAAGTACGGTTTGCAAAGTACGTTTTGTTCGGTTGATTGGTATTCCGCGTTGCGTGAGACCGATGCGATCCCTCGCGACGAATTCCTCATTTCTTCTTGCCGGGAAAGCCCCCGAGACCCGGCAGCGTCGGCTTGCCGCTCAGTCCGGTCAGTCCTGGAACGTTCGGCAGACCGGTGCGAAGACCGGCCGGCAAATCCTTCGGCAGGCTGGGCAGACCCTGTCCGCCGCCGCCCTGCATCTTCTCCTGCAGTGCCTTCATCTCGTCCGGAGACGGCATCTTCATGCCGCCGCCAAAGCCCATGGCCTGCGCGATGCCGGCAAGCGGGCCGCGCTTGCCCGAGCCCATGGCCTTCATCACGTCGGCCATGTTCCGGTGCATCTTCAGGAGCTTGTTGACCTGCTCGACGCTCTGGCCGGAGCCCGCGGCGATACGCTTCTTGCGGCTGGCCTTGAGCAGGTCGGGATGACGGCGCTCGTCCCGCGTCATGGAATCGATCACCGCGACCTGGCGCTTCAGGATCTTGTCGTCGATGCCGGCGGCCGCGATCTGGTTCTTCATCTTGGCGATGCCGGGCATCATGCCCATCAGGCCGCTGATGCCGCCCATACTGGCCATCTGCAGCAACTGCTCGCGCATGTCGTTCAGGTCGAACTGACCCTTGCGCATGCGCTCGGCGGTGCGCGCGGCCTTCTCGGCGTCGATATTGGCGGCAGCACGTTCGACCAGCGACACCACGTCGCCCATGCCAAGGATGCGGCCGGCGATACGATCGGGGTGGAAATCTTCCAGCGCATCGGTCTTTTCACCGGTGCCGATCAGCTTGATCGGCTTGCCGGTGACCGCGCGCATCGACAGCGCAGCGCCGCCGCGGCCGTCGCCGTCGACGCGCGTCAGCACGATGCCGGTGAGGCCGACGCGCTGATCGAACGCGCGCGCCAGATTCACCGCGTCCTGGCCGGTGAGCGAGTCCGCGACCAGCAGCACTTCATGCGGGTTCGCAGCCGCTTTGATCGCGGCTGCTTCCGCCATCATCTCTTCATCGAGCGTGGTGCGGCCGGCGGTATCGAGCAGCACGATGTCGTAGCCGCCGAGCTTGCCGGCTTCCAGCGCGCGCTTGGCGATTTGCGGCGGCTGCTGGCCGGCGACGATCGGCAGCGTCGGAATGTCGAGGTCGCGGCCGAGCACGGCCAGCTGCTCCATCGCCGCCGGACGATAGACGTCGAGCGAGGCCATCAGCACCTTGCGCTTGTCGCGCTGGACCAGGCGGCGGGCGAGCTTTGCAGTGGTGGTGGTCTTACCCGAGCCTTGCAGGCCGACCATCATGATCGGCACCGGCGGCACGGAATTGACGTCGATGGTCTGGCTTTCCGCGCCGAGCGTGTTGATCAGCTCGTCATGGACGATCTTGACCACCATCTGGCCGGGCGTCACCGACTTGACGACGGTGGCGCCGATTGCCTGTTCGCGGACGCGTTCGGTGAAGCTGCGCACGACCTCGAGCGCGACGTCGGCCTCGAGCAGCGCGCGGCGCACCTCGCGCATCGCGGCGTCGACGTCCTTCTCGGTCAGCGCACCGCGCCCCGTCAGACGATCGAGAATGCCGCCAAGCCGTTCCGACAGATTGTCGAACAATGCCGTTGTCCTGTTCTTGCCCTCACCCTGAGGAGCAGGCGAAGCCTGCGTCTCGAAGGGTGCCGTCGTGGTCTCATCCTTCGAGACGCCGCTTCGCGGCTCCTCAGGATGAGGATCTTCCAAACATCTTTACGCCCGAGGGCGCATCGCGCTGTCGGGCGTTGGCCTCTGGCCTCCAGGGCCAGTGGGCGGGTCGAAAAGAAAGCCTTTCCGAGAAGGTGGGCGGGTTAAACGCCGCTGGCGCCCGAAAGTCAAGGAAAGTTAGGGTGGCGGCAGCCGTTTTTGAAGGCAAGGCCTTGAAAATATGACATTTTCGACGATGGGTTCCTTTTCCGTTGGCTCCGCCCATATAGGCGGTGATGTCTTACCGTCTTAACCATCTCTAAGTCCGCACCGTGCCGATTAGCCGCCGCCGCATCATCGGACTCGTTGCCGGAGCAGGCACGCTGGTCGGCGTCCCGTCTCTCTGGATCTCCCGCATGAAAACCTATGACGGTCCCGTCTCCGACCATTTTAATGGCCTGCACTTCTTCGATCCGGACGGCTCGCCGCCAAAGTCGCTCCGCGAAGTGCTGCGCTGGCAATTCAGCGGCGGACGGGAGCGCGCGAAATGGCCGGATTGGGCCCCCAGCCCTCATGCCGATACCCCGCCGGCGCGCGTCGACGGCGGCAAGGTGCGGCTCTCCTTCGTCGGCCACGCCAGCTGGCTGATCCAGACCAGCGGCCTCAACATCCTCGTCGATCCCGTCTGGTCGATGCGGGTCTCGCCGGTGGGGTGGGCCGGACCGAAGCGGCACAACGATCCCGGCATCGCCTTCGAGAGGCTGCCGAAGATCGACGTCGTGCTGGTCTCGCACGGGCACTACGATCACCTCGACGTCGCGACGCTGTCGCGGCTCGCCAAGAATTTCGCGCCGCGCGTGGTCACCCCGTTCGGCAACGACGTCACGATGCGCAGCGCTGATTCCACAATCAAGGCGGAGGCATTCGACTGGCACGACCGCGTCGATCTCGGCGGCGGCATCGCCGTGCACCTTGTGCCCACGCGGCACTGGACGGCGCGCGGGCTCTCCGACCGCAACAAGGCGCTGTGGGCGAGCTTTGTGCTGGAGACCCCGGCCGGCAAGATCTACGTCGTCTGCGATTCCGGCTATGGCGATGGCGGGCACTTCCGCCGCGTCGCCGAGAAGCACGGGCCACTGCGTCTGGCGATCCTCCCCATCGGCGCCTACGAGCCGCGCTGGTTCATGCGTGACCAGCACATGAACCCGGAAGACGCGGTGAAGGCGCTAGATGATTGCGGCGCGCAACAGGCGCTTGGCCATCATCACGGCACGTTCCAGCTCACCGACGAAGCGATCGACGCGCCGGCCAAGGCGCTGGTCGAGGCGCTGGATGCGGCGAAGATTCCGCAGGAGCGGTTCGTGGCGATGAAACCGGGGCAGGTGGTGGAGATTTAAGTCTCTTCTCGCACACAGCTCGTGCCCCCGACGCAGCGCAGCGTCTCTTCGACGGTGCGCTGCAGAGCCGGGGCCCGTGTCGCCGTATTGCACCGTGTTGCTCGCTGGGTCCCGGCTCTGCGCAGCAACGCTCGCGCGTTGCAGCGCGTCCGGGACACGAGACCTACTGCTCCTTGGGCTTAATCGCCCAGCTCACATTCACCGTCACCGACAGCGTCTCCTCGCCGGGCGCAACGGCAGCCGGTGCTGCCATCGGCGCAGTAGCCATGCGGCCCTTGAACAAAGGCATCGGGGCGCCGCCTTCGGCGACGCTGAGCGGCGCTCCCAGCGTGACACCGGTCGCCTTGGCGTAAATCTCGGCCTTGCCGCGGGCGTCGGCGACGGCCTGCTCGCGGGCGTCGTCGAGCAGCTTTGAGGCCTGCGTCACTTCAAACGAGATGTTGCCGATATCATTCGCGCCGGCGCTGACCAGCGTGTCGATGATGCCGGCGACCTTGGTCACGTCCCGAATCTTCACCGTGACGCGATTGGAGGCGCGGAAGCTGACGATCGGCGAGGCGCCGTTCGAACGGTTCGGCGCATATTGCGGCTGCAGCGACAGGCGTGAGGTCTGGTAATCCTTCTCGGCGATGCCGGCGCCCTTCAGTGCCAGCAGCACCTTGCCCATCGCGGCGTTGTTGGCATCGGACGCTTCCTTCGCCGACTTGGCGTCACTGGCGACGCCGGCATCGATCTGGGCGAGATCGGGCGCCGCGGAAATCGTGGCTTCGCCGTTCACCGTAATGGCGGACGGAAAATCGTCGGCGAGCGCAGGAGCTGCCAGCATTGTGGCGGCGAAAATGGCGGCGAGGGCGACAGGCTTTTTCATCGGTCTCACTTCAGCGGCACGAACACGTTGATCACGAGCTTGTCCTCAGCCGTCTTCAGGGGATCGGTGAGGTACTCCTCGATGAACGTATCCTTGGCTTCCAGCTTCTTGTCGTCGAGGTGATTGGTGATCGCCTCATAGGTGTTGTCCATGTTGTCGTAGGAGCCGCGATGGACGAATTTCAGCGCCTTGCCCTCCGGCGATTTGCCGATGCTCATGTCCTTGGTCAGGTTCTTCGGATCCTGCTCGACCGGGATCTCGGCGAGGAAGGTGAAGCCGGTGTCGTCTGTGGAGGTGTAGACGATCATCGAATTGCCGGCGTGCGTGATGCCCTGCTTGTCGAGCAGCGCGTTCAACGCCTTGAAGGCGTCGACCAGGGTGTCGAAGGCCGAGTCCCAATTGGCGGTGCCCTTGACCATCACGACCTTCTTGGGCTCGAGCGTGGTCTCCTGGCCGAAGGGATCGGCGGTCTGGACCGGGGCGGGGCTGGCGGCCGCTGCAGGTGGCGGAGCCGCCGGGCTCGGTGAGGCGCTGGCCGCGGGGGATGGCGATGTTGCAGGCGTTGGCGAGGCACTGGCCGCCGGAGACGGCATTGCTCCCGGTGCGGGCGAAGCGCTAGCGGCCGGAGAGGGGGCGGCTGACGGGGCTGGCGAGGGACTTGCCGATGCGGCGGGCGCCGGGCTCGGGGTCTGCGCGAGGGCCCCGGACAGGCCAAGCGACAAGGCCGCTGCCGGGACCAGCGCAACCAGAGCAAAACGACGAAACCCAAACATTCTATTCTCCCCAATATCTTCCGTATCAAGGCCTTATCCACCAGGGGCCCAATCCGGTCGCGCATCCCGGTTCGCGCGAACTGCGCCGTTCTAACACGCGAGCGCCAAATTCGTCCCATGACAGATGCGTCATGGGTCCCCGCCAAATCTCTGGCCAAGCCGGCAAGGATCGCCATATAAGGCAGGCGAAATTCGGGAATTTTCATGAGCGCGCTGGCCAACCACGCATTTGCCAAGATGAACGGCATCGGCAACGAGATCGTCGTTGTCGACATGCGCGATTCCGCCGGCCGGATCACGTCGGCCGACGCCCGTGCGGTGGCCTCCGCGCACGGCGGCGTGCCCTATGACCAGCTCATGGTGCTGCAGAAGCCGCGGCTCGACGGCACCGAAGCCTTCATCAGCATCTACAACAATGACGGCTCGGAAGCCGGCGCCTGCGGCAACGGCATGCGGTGCGTGGTTCGCCGCATCTTCGAGAAGAGCGGCCAGACCACGGCGACGTTCGAGACCGCGGCCGGCCTGCTCAATGCCTGGCAGGGCCCAGCGCCCGATCTCTACACCGTCGACATGGGCGCGCCGAAGTTCGGATGGCAGGACATTCCGCTGGCGGAGGAGTTTCGCGACACCCGCTACATCGAACTGCAGATCGGGCCGATCGACAAGCCGATCCTGCATTCGCCCTCGGTGGTCAGCATGGGCAATCCGCACGCGATCTTCTGGGTCGACGACGTCAATGCCTATGATCTCGAGCGTTTTGGTCCGCTGCTGGAAAATCACCCGATCTTCCCCGACCGCGCCAACATCACGCTCGCCGATATTGCCGATCGTGAGCACATCACCATGCGCACCTGGGAGCGCGGCGCGGGTCTCACCAGGGCCTGCGGCTCTGCGGCTTGTGCGACCGCGGTTGCGGCTGCGCGCCTGAAGCGCACCGAGCGCAAGGTCGAGATGACGCTGCCCGGCGGCAAGCTCGGCATCGAATGGCGCGAGCGCGACGACCACGTGCTGATGACGGGCACGGCGACCTTCGAATATGAAGGCCATTTCGATCCGGCGCTGTTCGCGCCGGTCGGCTGATGGCCGTCGACATCGTCAGCTTCGGCTGCCGCCTCAACGCCTTCGAGGCCGAGGTGATCCGTCGCGAGGCGGAGGGCGCGGGCCTGTCCGATACCATCGTCATCAACAGCTGCGCCGTCACCAACGAGGCGGTGGCGCAGGCACGGCAGTCGATCCGCAAGTTGAAGCGTGAGCGGCCCGGTACGCGCATCGTCGTCACCGGCTGCGCGGCGCAGACGCAGAGCGGCATGTTCGCCGACATGCCCGAGGTCGATCGCGTCGTCGGCAATGACGACAAGATGCGCGGCGATGCGTGGCGCCAGGCGCGCGACGCCTTCGATATCGGCGCCAGCGAGAAGATCGCGGTGAGCGATATCATGGCCGTGAAGGAGATGGCCCCGCATCTGATCGACGGCTATGCGAGCGGCATGCCGCGCGTGTTCGTGCAGGTGCAGAACGGTTGCGACCATCGCTGCACCTTCTGCATCATCCCCTATGGCCGCGGCAATTCGCGCTCGGTGCCGATGGGCGCGGTGGTCGATCAGGTGCGGGCGCTGGTCGAGCGCGGCCATGCCGAGATCGTGCTCACCGGCGTCGATCTCACCAGCTACGGCGCCGATCTGCCGGGCGCGCCAAAACTCGGCCTGCTGACCAGGCAGATCCTGCGGCATGTGCCGGAGCTGAAGCGGCTGCGCATCTCCTCGATCGATTCGATCGAGGCGGATAGCGATCTGCTCGACGCCATCGCCGACGATTCGCGCCTGATGCCGCATCTTCATCTGTCGCTGCAATCCGGCGACGACATGATCTTGAAGCGCATGAAGCGGCGGCATTCGCGGCAGGATGCGATTGCGTTCTGCGACCAGGTGCGCCGCCTGCGCCCCGACATCGCCTTCGGCGCTGATATCATCGCGGGTTTTCCGACCGAGACGGATGAGATGTTCTCGCGCTCGCTCGATCTGGTCGAAGAGTGCGGCCTGACGTTTCTCCACGTCTTCCCGTATTCCCCACGCCCCGGCACGCCGGCCGCGCGGATGCCGCAGGTCGCGGGCGGTACGATCAAGGAACGCGCGAAGCGGCTGCGCGCAGCGGGCGAGGCAGCGTTGCGCCAGCGGCTGCAAGCCGAAATCGGCGCAACGCGCGATGTGCTGATCGAGAGCGAGGCGCAGGGGCGCACGGAGCACTATCTGCCGGTGGCGATTGCGGGCGAGCGCGTCGGCAGCGTCGTGCCGCGTATGATTGCCGGCAGTGATGGCGAGCGGCTGACCACATAGTCCGCCGCCTTCTTCCTTCTCCCCTTGTGGGAGAAGGTGGCGCGAAGCGCTGGATGAGGGGTTGCTTCAGCGAACTCGATTGCGAGAGGCTCACGCGCGGAGAGAGACCCCTCACCCGTCTCGCCGCTGTGCGGCGAGCCACCCTCTCCCACAGGGGGAGAGGGAAAACTACGACGCCCGCACCTGCCAGAAGCGCAGCGTGCGTCTGGCATTCTCCGGCGACATGCGCGCAAAATTGCTCTGCGCCCTCGCAACATCCGCCGGCTTCATCGCACCTGTCGCAAAACGGCTTTCGAGCACGGCGGCAGTCGTTTCCCAGCTCAGCTGTGCCGCCTTGCACGGCACCAGCAGACCGTCCTCGCGCAGGCTCTGCATCAGCGGACGAATCACCTCGACGGTCGATCCTGACAGCGCCGCCAGAGCGGCCACGGTCTCCTCATAGCGCCGCTGCCTGGCGAAGCCGAGCAGCGTCGCCTCATTGAGCTGGCCGGATGCCTTGAGATTTGCAATCGCCCGCTTGGCGCCCTCGAAATCGCGGACACCCGACATCTCGCGCTCGACGCCGACGGTGACGGCGGCAATCGCGCCCTGGATTTCATCGAACAGATCGGGCGGCGCGCGCGACAGCAATCGCGTGCGCACCGTGTCCGTCGCCGAACGCAGCAATTGGCGGCGCAGGTCCGACGGCAGGTCGACGCGGACGCCGACGCTGACGGCGAGCTCGGGATCGGACTCGGCCTGTCCGACGATGACGGCAAAGCCGTTACCCGAGACGCGCGCGCCGGGATTGGCGGCGATACGGCGGCTGACACTGGGATAGCGGCGCGCCAGCAACGCGTCGGTGACGATCTCCTTCAGCCACCAGCGGCCGGCGACCGCGAGCAGATGCGGCTCGCCTTTGGATGATGCGATCTTCACCAGCTCGCCATCGTCGAGGCGCGCGGATTCCTGCAGCACGGGACCAGCGATGCGGATCTCGTCGTTGTTGGCGAGGCGGCGGATGACGGAGGGCGGCGCCTGCGCGACCGGCGCAAGCTGGGCGCTGATTTCGGCGAGCGCAACGCGCGCGCCCATGTCGGCGATGGCGCGCAGCTCGATGGTGCCGATCAGGCGCTCGAGCACGTCATCGAACAATGCGATCTGCTCGTTGTCAAAACTGCCGGCGGAGGACAGGAACAGCTCGGTGACGCGCCGGGCCGTTTCCAGGCCCTTTTCGGCCGAGCCGAGTCGAATCGCGGATTCGACTTCGTCGATGATCGATAGTTCGGCTGTGGACATGACGCGTGGCTCGTCCTGAGCGGATGGCGGAAGCTTGTTCTAAGCAACCGCTATCATTAGCGACAAGCACTGAACGTTTCGTAAACCATGGCGCACTTCTCCTCATCCTGAGGAGCCCGCGAAGCGGGCGTCTCGAAGGATGGCCGCGGCATCCGGGCCTTCATGGTTCGAGACGCGCGTTCCGCGCTCCTCACCATGAGGGTCCGGCAGCGTTATTCCCCGTTCCAGCCGCAGGCGCGGAGCTTCTCATGCATGTGGGGTGGGGCCGGCGCGACCACGCGGACCGGCTCCTTGTTCCGGGAGATCGGCACCACGATCTCGCGGGAATGCAGGTGCAGCCGCGGCTCGCCGAAGCGCGGGCCGTTGCCGTAAATGTTATCGCCGAAAATCGGCCAGCCGGTCGCCGACGAATGAACCCGCAATTGATGGGTCCGGCCGGTGACCGGTTCCATGGCGAGCCAGGTCAGCCCGTCGCCGCGGCCCATCACCTTCCAGTTGGTGATCGCTTTCTGGCCCTCGGGGTCGGGCTTCTGCCACCAGCCACGCTCGGCATTGAGCCGGCCGAGCGGCATGTCGATCGTGCCTTCGTCCTCGGCAGGCCCGCCCTCGACCACGGTCCAGTAGGTTTTGCCGATCTTGCCGTGCTTGAACAGGAGGCCGAGCGATGCGGTTGCCTTCCGATGGCGGCCGAGCACGAGGCAGCCGGAGGTGTCCTTGTCCAGCCGGTGGGCGAGCACCGGCGGCCGCGGCAGGCCGAAACAGAGCGCGTTGAAGGAGGCCTCCAGATTGGCGCCGCCCTTGGGGCCGCGATGCACCGGCAGGCCGGAGGGCTTGTCGATCACCAGCATCAGGCCGTCGCGATGGAGCACGCGCGCCAAAATCTCTTCAGCGGTCAATTCGGGAACATCGAGCAATTGCAAGACTTTCGTTTAACAGCGGGAACGGCTAACACACCGCCACCATGAACGATACCACCCCCGAGACCCCCAAGCTGAGCTGGTGGCGCCGCCTGTCCAACGGGCTGAAGCGCACCTCGTCCTCGCTCGGGACCGCGGTCGCCGACCTCGTCACCAAGCGCAAGCTCGACCGCGCCATGCTCGACGACATCGAGGACGTGCTGCTGCGCGCCGATCTCGGTACCTCGGTCGCGGTGCGGATCGCGGACGCCGTCGGCACGGGACGCTACGACAAGGCGATCTCGGCCGACGAGGTCAAGGACGTGGTCGCGACCGAGGTCGAGAAAGTGCTGGCGCCGGTGGCGAAGCCGCTCGAGATCGATGCCGCGCACAAGCCGTTCGTGATCCTCGTGGTCGGCGTCAACGGCTCCGGCAAGACCACCACCATCGGCAAGCTGTCGCAAAAATTCGCGTCCGAAGGCCGCAAGGTGATGCTCGCTGCCGGGGATACGTTCCGCGCAGCAGCCATCGAGCAGCTCAAGGTCTGGGGCGAACGGACGAAGACGCCGGTCATATCAGGCGCACAGGGCTCGGACTCGGCGAGCCTCGCCTTCAACGCACTGACGGCGGCGAAGGAGCAGAACGTCGACGTGCTCCTGATCGACACCGCCGGCCGCCTGCAGAACAAGGCCGAGCTGATGAACGAGCTCGAGAAGGTCGTGCGCGTCATCCGGAAGGTGGACGCTTCGGCGCCGCATGCGGTGCTACTCGTATTAGATGCCACCGTCGGCCAGAACGCGCTGTCGCAGGTCGAGGCCTTCCATCGCACCGCAGGGGTGACGGGCCTGGTGATGACCAAGCTCGACGGCACCGCGCGCGGCGGCATTCTGGTGGCGCTCGCGGAAAAATTCAAACTGCCGGTGCATTTCATCGGCGTCGGCGAAGGCGTCGACGATCTCGCGCCGTTCACCGCGCGCGATTTCGCCCGTGCGATCGCCGGAATCGAAAGCTAGAGAATGGACAAGACCCAGCCGCATCCGCTGTTCAAGCTTGCGACCGAGCTCGGTCCGCTGCTCGTGTTCTTCTTCGTCAATGCGAAGTTCAATCTGTTCGCCGCGACCGGCGCCTTCATGGTCGCGATCGTGGCGGCGATGATCGCCTCCTATGTGGTGACGCGCCACATCCCGATCATGGCGATCGTGACAGGCGTGATCGTGCTGGTGTTCGGCACGCTGACGCTGGTGCTGCACGACGAGACCTTCATCAAGGTCAAGCCGACCATCATCTACGGCCTGTTCGCCGCGATCCTCGGCGGTGGCCTGTTGTTCGGCCGCTCCTTCATCGCCGTCATGTTCGACCAGATGTTCAATTTGACCCCGCAGGGCTGGCGCATCCTGACGCTGCGCTGGGCGTTATTCTTCGCCGGCATGGCGGTGCTGAACGAGATCGTCTGGCGCACCCAGAGCACGGACTTCTGGGTGAACTTCAAGGTGTTCGGTGTCACGCCGCTGACCATGATCTTCGCCATCGCCCAGATGCCGCTGACCAAGCGCTACGGTGTCGAGCCGGTGTCGCTGGAGACCAGCGAGGCGGAGGCGGGGGACGTCAGGAAAGGGTGACGCCAGCAGCCCGAAGCGCGATGACGATCTCGTCTCGCTTTAGCCGGACCAAGCGTATTCACGCTGACGTGCACTTCGCGCGTTCTTTTAATCGAAGCCGATCGGATCGAGCGACGAATCCGATAGGATTGTTCATTGCTCAGTAACTGCAAGCTGAGATTGTTGAGCTCTTTACCGTGCCGGAAAGGTCGCAGACGGATTGACCCGTACGCCCGAGGAGCATGGCATGCCGGAGGGCCCGGTGGTGAGCGCAAAACAGGACCACAACGCTGAACAGCTGATCCAGTACCTCCGGCAGCTCGCGCCGCAGGTCCGGGGCCGCCTGCTTGCCGAATTGGAACGGCTACATCTCCTCGGCGAGGACATTCCGCATTCCGAGCCATTGATCACGGCGCTGCGTGCCGAGTTTCGCGCCACGGGCCAGAATCATTATCGCATCGGAAATCCGTCACGCTACTTCTTCGAGCCGCTCGAACCGGTCCTGGTGGACAGAGCGCCGGAGCGGGCCAATAGCGGCCAGATCGCCCGTGGATCGCTCGCACCGATCTGGAGCCTTGTGACGGAGCAATTGCTGCGCAGCATGGCCGCCGACTACATCGCCAATGCGAAGAAAGTCATCTCTGCCGACAAGCAGCCCGAGGTGCGGCAGATGGCCCGAGCGTTCCAGAAGAAGGTCCTGATCTCCCTCAACGGCCAGCTTGGCTCTGCCGAGGGCGCTGCCAGCATTCGCGATGGGCTGATGGCCTATACCAGTTCGCATGCGACGTTCGACGACCTGAAGAAGATGCTGCGCTATCTCGATATGCAGCGGGAGCTCGAGGATTTCGGCCGTGCGCTTGCGCCGAAGATTGCGCGGCTCGAGGGCGCCAGCCTTGCCAGGGTCCTTAGCCTCTTGAGCGCGCTCAAGGCCAAGCGCGTCGATGCCGTGCCGTTTGCGCTCACGATCGTCACGAATCGTCTGGAAACCCCTTGGGAGCTGCTGTCCGTCGCGACTGTTCCGGCCGACGACCGGGCTGCGGCGAGGATTGCGGCGTCTCCCTTCGCGATTGCGGTTTCGATGGTGCTGGATCAGATCGAGGAAAAGCACCTCCTCTTGCTCTTTGCGCTCAGGAACAACCGTCCGGTGCGGGCGAAGGAGATCGTTGGCGAGATCTACCGGATCGAGAAGGCGCTGAGAACTCAGATCGAGCTCAAAGGGTCCGACTGGGCCCGGCACCTGGATGACCGGATGATAGCCGTCCAGGCCGCCATCAACGCGGAGATCGACAGCATTCCGGGTGATCACCGGCACTTGACGCACATTCTGGAATCGCCGCGGCTGCGCCCGGACCATTCCTTCAGCCACAAGGTCGGCCATATGTTCGAGAAGGGCTGGGATGTCGTGACCGGGTTGCTTGCAGGCAACACGGACACGACCAATCGTCGCGACAACGTTTCGTGAACTCAGTCCGCAGAGAAGCTGGTCCGCGTCAGCTTCCTGCTTTGAGCGCCCTGTCGAGTTCGGGCATGAGCACGGCTTTAAGATTGTCCGGCGTGATCGGGCCGACCAGCTTGTAGACGATGGTGCCTTCGCGGCCGACGACGAATGTCTCGGGCACGCCATAGACGCCCCACTCGATCGAGGCGCGGCCGTTGGCGTCGGTGCCGACGCGGCCGAACGGGTTGCCGTAGCGGCCGAGGAAGCGCCGCGCGTTGTCGGGCGCATCCTTGTAATTGATCCCGACGAGCTGGAAGCGCTTGTCCTTGGCAAGCTCAGTCAGCAGCGGCGCCTCGTCGTGACAGGGCACGCACCAGGAGGCCCAGACATTGACGAGGCTGACCTTGCCCTTGAACGCGGACGGATCGAAGCCCGGCACCTGTGCGCTGTCGGCCTGCAATCCCTCGAGCGGCGGCAGCGTGGTTTGCGGCGCGGGCCGGCCGATCAGCGCGGAGGGAATTCGCGAAGGATCGCCGCTGCCGAGCCGGAACCAGAACAGCACGGCAAGGGCGATGAAGGCGAGCAGCGGCAGCACCATCAGGAAGGTGCGGCGTTGCGGCGGTGCCGAGGTCGATTGCTCGTTCATGGTGTGTCCACAGCACTGCGGCCCGAGCGGCGCGTGACGCCGCCGCGGTCGAGCTCGCGCAGACGCTGCGTCTGGTTGCGATAGTCGAGCACGACCCAGCCGATCAGGATTGCGACCACGACGGCGGCGGCCGCATAGGACGTCACGATGAAGGATGCATAGGGACCAAGCGACATGATCACGCAACCCCTTTTGACGCGTTTTCGTCACGCGAACCGGTGCCCACTTCGCTTGAAAACGCTACGCGACTGGCTTGCATCATCTGCAGCGAGCGCACGCGCCGGCGCAAAATCTCGTTGCGCATCGCTGCTAAGTGAAGCGTGACGAACAGCAGCGTGAATGCGACCGCCATCACCAGCAGCGGGATCAGGAACGATTTGTCGAGCGTCGAGCCGCCCATCCGCATCACCGAGGCCGGCTGGTGCAGCGTGTTCCACCAGTCGACCGAGAATTTGATGATCGGAAGATTGATAGCGCCCACCAGCGTCAGCACGGCCGCGGCGCGTGCCGCGCGCGAGGGATCTTCCACCGCGCGCCACAGCGCCATCAGGCCGAGATACATCAGGAATAGGATCAGCACCGAGGTCAGCCGTGCGTCCCATTCCCAATAGGTGCCCCACATTGGCCGGCCCCACAGCGAGCCCGTGAGCAACGCCAGGAATGTGAAGCTCGCGCCGATCGGTGCGGCGGCTTTGGCGGCGACGTCGGCGAGCGGATGCCGCCACACCAGCGTGCCGAGCGAGGCGACGCTCATCACGCCCCAGACGAACATCGACAGCCACGCATTGGGCACGTGGATGAACATGATCTTCACGGTCGCGCCCTGCTGATAATCGTCGGGCGCGGTGGCGGATTGATAAAGGCCGATCGTGAGCAGGATGACGGTCGCGGCCGCGAGCCACGGCAGCACCCGCGCACTCAGCGCGAGGAACCTTGTGGGGTTGGCAAGGTCGATCAGCGACATCGTATCCTGATAATCACCGGGGGCTGCTCACGCAATCAGCATGAAAGCGCGCAGCGAAAGTTGATCGGGGTCAAGGTCAGTCCAGTCCATGTTTCAGGCTTGCGGCTGCCGCGAACGGGCCGATCACGAGGCTGACCAGCGACAGCGCGCAGAGGATCGAGAACGGCGCGCCGAATGACAATGGCCCGGTGATCGCGGCCTGCGAGGCCGCAACCCCGAAGATCAGCACCGGGATCGACAGCGGCAGCACCAGCACGGCCATCAACAGCCCGCCGCGATGCAGCGTCACCGCAAGCGCCGCGCCGATCATGCCTGTAAACGTCAGCGCCGGGGTGCCGGCGAGCAAGGTCAACGCCACCGCACCGGTTGCGACCATGTCGAGGTTGAGCAGCAGGCCCAGCACGGGAGTTGCGACGATCAGCGGCAGGCCCGCAGCCAGCCAATGCGCCAGCGCCTTGGCCGCGCACGCCAGTTCCAGCGGGGTCCGGCTCATCGTGATCAAATCGAGCGAGCCGTCCTCATGGTCGGCCATGAACAGCCGATCCAGCGTCAGCAGGCTGGCCAGCAGGGCTCCGAGCCAGAGGATGGCGGGCCCGAGCCGCGCGAGCTGCGCCAAGTCCGGCCCGACCGCGAACGGCATCAGCACCACCACGGTCAGGAAGAACAGCACGCCAATCAAGGCCCCGCCGCCGACGCGAAGCGCGATTCGGATGTCCCGGCGGATGAGAGCGGAGAGGGCGGTCATGGGGTGCTCCCCTCGTGCCCCAAGGGCACTGCGCTCCCTCCCCCCTTGCGGGGAAGGGCAGGGGAGGGGGGTAGCCCCGGGAGAGATGCCTTTGGAAGTTGGGAGGCCAGCAACAGAGCGCCTGCCCCTCCAACGCTAGAACCGAGAGAGCGAGTCGTGCGGCACCCCCCTCCCTGGCCCTCCCCCGCGAGGGGGGAGGGAACCGCGAGAGCCGAGCCCAGCCACTCGGAAAGCTGAGGGTCCGCGATCCTCATGCCGTCCCCCCGATCCGCAGCTCCCGCGATTCGATCCCGAGCGGGGCGTGGGTCGCCGCGATGATCAGGCCACCGCGCGCCAAATGGTCGCGCATCAGGACGCCGAACATGTCCTGGCCGGCGACATCCAGCGCATTGGTCGGCTCGTCCAGCAGCCAGACCGGGCGGCGGATCGTCAGCAGCCGGGCCAGCGACAGCCGGCGGCGCTGGCCGGCCGACAGGAAGGCCGCGGGCAGATGGGTGGCGTGGTCGAGGCCGACGGTGGCAAGGCTTTCAGCGGCGTCACAACGCTCGCCGCCGAGAAAATCAGCCCAGAATGACAGGTTTTCCGCCACGCTCAGCGCCGGCTTGAGGGCATCGCGATGGCCGAGATAATGGCATTGCTCGGGCAGCGTCATGTCGGCGTCGCCCCCGTTCAGTACGATTGTGCCGCCTGCCGGAATGAGCAGGCCGGCGATCAGCCGCAGCAGCGAGGTCTTGCCCGATCCGTTGCGGCCGACGACCGCCACGGCTTCGCCGGAGGCCGCCTCGAAATCGAGCCCGGAAAACACCTCGCGGCCGCCCCGCACGCAAATCACCCTGCGTCCGGACAGCTGCATCTGGCCTGGTACCAACCCGTTCAAAGCCGGGCCTCAGGAAATCTTGGGGTAGCGCATCAGAATTTTTGGCTCGCGACTTGCTGGGTTCGATTGTGGCTGTGGCGGCGCGGTTAGAAAGCTTCTATAAGCCCGGAACTACTTGATGCAGCAACTCAACCTGCCCCTGCAAGCGACCCCAGCCTGTTACGCTGACGGTGTTAAAATACCCTTTGCCGGGTATAACTAACAATTGGGATTTCCTACATGACCTCGCTCGACAGCTTCAAATGCAAAAAGACCCTCAAGGTCGGCGCTAAGACCTATGTCTATTACAGCCTGCCTACGGCCGAGAAGAATGGTCTGAAGGGAATTTCGAAACTCCCCTATTCGATGAAGGTCCTGCTCGAGAACCTCCTCCGCAACGAGGACGGCCGCTCGGTCAAGAAGGAAGACATCGTCGCGGTCTCGAAGTGGCTGCGCAAGAAGTCGCTGGAGCATGAGATCGCGTTCCGACCGGCGCGCGTGCTGATGCAGGACTTCACCGGCGTCCCCGCCGTCGTCGATCTCGCCGCGATGCGCAACGCGATGCAGAAGCTCGGCGGCGATGCCGAGAAGATCAACCCGCTGGTGCCGGTCGATCTCGTCATCGACCACTCCGTGATCGTGAACTTCTTCGGTGACAACAAGGCTTTCGGCAAGAACGTCGCCGAGGAATACAAGCAGAACCAGGAGCGCTACGAGTTCCTGAAGTGGGGTCAGAAGGCGTTCTCGAACTTCTCCGTCGTGCCGCCCGGCACCGGCATCTGCCACCAGGTCAATCTCGAATATCTCTCCCAGACGGTGTGGACCAAAAAGGAGAAGATGACGGTCGGCAAGAAGACCGGCACCTTCGAGGTCGCCTATCCCGACTCACTGGTCGGCACCGACTCCCACACCACCATGGTCAACGGCCTCGCCGTGCTCGGCTGGGGCGTCGGCGGCATCGAGGCGGAAGCCTGCATGCTCGGCCAGCCGCTGTCGATGCTGCTGCCCAACGTGGTCGGCTTCAAGCTGAAGGGCCAGCTCAAGGAAGGCGTCACCGCCACCGATCTCGTGCTGACCGTGACGCAGATGCTGCGCAAGCTCGGCGTGGTCGGCAAGTTTGTCGAGTTCTTCGGCCCCGGCCTGGACAACCTCTCCGTCGCCGACAAGGCGACCATCGGCAACATGGCGCCGGAATATGGCGCCACCTGCGGCTTCTTCCCGGTCGACGCTGCCGCGATCGACTACCTCAAGACCTCCGGTCGCGCCCCGGCGCGCGTCGCCCTGGTGCAGGCTTACGCCAAGGCGCAAGGCCTGTTCCGCACCGCCAAGTCGGCTGATCCGGTGTTCACGGAGACCCTGACCCTCGATCTCGCCGATGTCGTTCCGTCGATGGCCGGCCCGAAGCGTCCCGAAGGCCGGATCGCGCTGCCGTCGGTCGCCGAAGGTTTCTCGCTCGCGCTCAGCAGCGAGTACAAGAAGGCCGAGGAGCCGGCGAAGCGGTTCGAAGTCGAAGGCAAGAAGTTCGATCTCGGTCATGGCGACGTCGTGATCGCCGCCATCACCTCCTGCACCAATACCTCGAACCCGAGCGTCTTGATCGGCGCCGGCCTCCTAGCCCGTAACGCTGCGGCGAAGGGCCTCAAGGCAAAGCCGTGGGTGAAGACCTCGCTTGCCCCGGGCAGCCAGGTGGTCGCGGGCTATCTCGCCGATTCCGGTCTGCAGGCTGATCTCGACAAGGTCGGCTTCAACCTGGTCGGCTTCGGCTGCACCACCTGCATCGGCAATTCCGGTCCGCTGCCGGAGGAGATCTCGAAGTCGATCAACGACAACGGCATCGTCGCTGCTGCCGTGCTCTCCGGTAACCGCAACTTCGAAGGCCGCGTCTCGCCTGACGTGCAGGCGAACTATCTCGCCTCGCCGCCGCTGGTTGTCGCCCATGCGCTCGCCGGCAGCGTCACCAAGAACCTCGCCGTCGAGCCGCTCGGCGAAGGTAAGGACGGCAAGCCGGTGTACCTCAAGGACATCTGGCCGACGACGAAGGAGATCAACGCCTTCATGAAGAAGTTCGTGACCGCATCGATCTTCAAGAAGAAATATGCCGACGTGTTCAAGGGCGACACCAACTGGCGCAAGATCAAGACGGTCGAGAGCGAGACCTATCGCTGGAACATGTCTTCAACCTACGTGCAGAACCCGCCCTACTTCGACGGCATGAAGAAGGAGCCGGAGCCGGTCACCGACATCGTCGAGGCGCGCATCCTCGCCATGTTCGGCGACAAGATCACCACCGACCACATCTCGCCGGCCGGTTCGATCAAGCTCACCTCGCCTGCTGGCAAATATCTCAGCGAGCACCAGGTGCGTCCGGCCGACTTCAACCAGTACGGCACGCGTCGCGGCAATCATGAAGTCATGATGCGCGGCACCTTCGCCAACATCCGCATCAAGAACTTCATGCTGAAGGGCGCGGATGGAAATATCCCCGAGGGCGGTCTCACCAAGCACTGGCCCGATGGCGAGCAGATGTCGATCTACGATGCCGCGATGAAGTACCAGCAGGAGCAGGTGCCGCTGGTGGTGTTCGCCGGCGCCGAATACGGCAACGGCTCGTCGCGCGACTGGGCTGCGAAGGGCACCCGTCTGCTCGGCGTGCGCGCCGTGATCTGCCAGAGCTTCGAGCGCATCCATCGCTCCAACCTGGTCGGCATGGGCGTGCTGCCGCTGACCTTCGAGGACGGCGCATCGTGGTCGTCGCTCGGCCTGAAGGGCGACGAGAAGGTCACGCTGCGTGGCCTGGTCGGCGATCTCAAGCCGCGCCAGAAGCTGACCGCGGAGATCGTGTCCGGCGACGGTTCGTTGCAGCGCGTTTCGCTGCTTTGCCGCATCGATACGCTGGACGAGCTCGATTACTACCGGAACGGCGGCATTCTGCACTACGTGCTGCGCAAGCTCGCGGCCTAAGCGCGAATTTGTGAACGGTGGCTCACTGCGACGTGAGTAGAAGGTTAAACAAAGGCGGCCTATCACAGGGCCGCCTTTGTGCGTTAAGGCTTTGGATGGGCCCGTCCGGCAGAAATGCGTCTCGGACGGTTGAATGTGCTGCGCCCGTAAGACTACGGTGACCATCAGGCGATAAGATCCCCCTCAACGAATGATCAGGTGTGACGTTCGACATGACTGGAATGACGGCTTCTAATTTCGTTTCGCGCTGGTCCGGTGCATTCTGGTCGGGAACACTCGGCATCTGCGCGGTCGTCGCCGTGATCCGTCCCGCCGAGGCCGATCCCCGCGCCGTGGTCGAGCTCTTCACCTCCCAGGGCTGCTCCTCCTGCCCGCCGGCCGACAAAGTTATCGGCGACCTCGCCAAGGATCCGTCGATCATCGCGCTAAGTATGCCGATCGATTATTGGGATTATCTCGGCTGGAAGGACACGCTGGCAGATTCACGTTTCTCGGCGCGGCAGCGCGCCTATTCACGCATGCGCGGTGACCGCGAGGTTTACACGCCGCAGGTCGTGGTCAATGGCGCCGTGCATGTCATCGGCAGCGACCGGTCCGGCATCGAAAACGCAATCGGCAAGACGGACACGGGCACGGGCGTGATGAGCGTGCCGGTGACGATGTCGCTCGCGGGTAAGCAGATCAACGTGTCGGTCGCGGCGAGCAAGGAGCCGGCGATCTCGCATGGCGAGGTCTGGATCTGCTCGATTGCGAAATCGGTGCCGATCGAAATCAGCCGCGGCGAGAATCGCGGACAGCAGATCACCTACCACAACGTCGTGCGCAATCTGCTCAAGGTCGGTGACTGGAACGGACATCCGGAAAGCTGGACGGTACCGCTCGAGAACCTCACCTCTCGCGATGGCGTCGACGGCGCGGTGGTTTATATCCAGGACGGCAGCCGCGAGAAGCCGGGTGCGATGCTGGGTGCGGCGTACACGTCGCTGCACTGATTCTCTAACAGTACGCTCGCTCTATCTCCTCATGGTGAGGAGCGCGCCCTTGCGCGCGTCTCGAACCATGCAGGCCCGCGCTGCTGCGTCGGGGCCTCGATCCTTCGGGACGCCGGTTCGCGACTCTTCAGAATGAGCAGAGGGAATATTTCGCGCGAATGTTCGGAGAGAAGTTCGCCGCGGCAGCAACACCCCGACACAAACAAAAAAGGACCAACTTGCGTTGGCCCTCCTTGTCGTGCGTACAGACCCGATCCTGTTCGACCCCGGGGGGCTGGGGGCTGAGGAATCCGGAACCGAAAGGACCGGGTCAACGCACACAGGTCTTTTCGCAGTGCAGGGCGGCGGGCGGTTGGCGGAAAAGCGGCGATCCTGTGATTCCTGCTAACGATCCCGTGACGGTTTGTCGCTGAGAAGTTCCACCGTTGCATGTGTCATGATTCGCAACCCGTTGGCGAGGTGAACCGCGGTTCCTTCGGGGGCACTCCAAGAGCCTCTTGCGGCGGGGAACAGTTGGCGCAATCATGCAATTGTCATGATCCGCGGCTCCGGGGACGGTCTTCGCGGAGGCGGGTCGTGCCGATGCGACAGGAGGCGCTGCATGAGTTTGACGCCGGAGGATGCCGATCCGAGCGAGCAGCGCGCAGTGGCGCGCCCCGCCGCTGCGAATGCCCAACTGAGCCGGGTGACGTTCAACCGGCTCGAGCTGAACCGAATTCTCAACCTCTATGGCCGCATGGTCGCCGACGGCGCGTGGCGCGACTATGCCATCGACTTTCTGAAGGACCGCGCGGTGTTCTCGGTCTATCGTCGCGCCTCCGAAGTGCCGATCTACCGCATCGAGAAAGATCCGCGGCTGGCCCGCAAGCAAGGCATGTACAGCGTGATCTCGGCGACCGGCCTGATCCTGCGCCGCGGCCACGAGCTCGACAGCGTGCTGCTGGTGATCGACCGGAAACTGGCGGTGGTGTAGCAACCATCGTTCGTCATTCCGGGGCGCGACGAAGTCGCGAGCCCGGAATCCATTCATCCACCGTCTGTGCCGTTCAATGGATTCCGGGCTCGCGCTCGCGCGCCCCGGAATGACGAGTGCAGTTACGTCCCCGGCACCGTGCTCGCGCCCTCGCCGAGGTCGCGCTGCATCATCACCGTATCCAGCCAGCGGCCGAATTTCAGGCCGACATTCGGATGCGTGCCGATCATCTTGAAGCCGCGCCGGCTGTGCACGCCGATCGAGCCGGCATTGGCGGAATCGCCAATCACCGCGATCATCTGGCGGAAGCCGCGTGCCTCGCATTCGGTGATCAGCCGCTCCAGCAGCAGCGAGCCGATGCCGCGGCGGTGGAAGGCGGGATCGAGATAGATCGAGTTCTCGACCGTGAAGCGATAGGCCGGGCGGGGCCGGTAGGCGCCGGCATAGGCGTAGCCGCCGACGCGGCCGTCGAGCATGGCGACGAAATAGGGATAGCCGCCGTCGACCAGCGCGCGGTAGCGGCGCGTCATCTCGGCGAGGTCGGGCGGCTCGATCTCGAACGTCGCGGTGCCCTCGCGGACGGCCTGCTGATAGATGGAGGTGATGGCGGGGAGGTCGGCCTCAAGGGCGGGCCTGATTTCGGGTGCGGACATGGGGGAAGATTAGAGGCTTCGCGCGGCGGCTGGAAGAGGCAACGATGCTTCCACATACTCCGTCATTGCGAGGAGCCCTTGCGACGAAGCAATCCAGGCTATCCCCGTGGAGGCAGTCTGGATTGCTTCGCTTCGCTCGCAATGACGGAGTGTGAGGAGACACCAGTGCCAAACAAAAACCCCGGCCTCACGGCCGGGGTTCGTGTCCGTTCTCTCCGGTCTGGCGCTTAGTCGCGCTGGCCGAGAAGCTGCAGCAGCAGCGTGAACAGGTTGATGAAGTTCAGGTACAGCGACAGCGCACCCGAGATCGCCGCACGCTCGGCGATGTCACCGCCGGCCGACGCGTAGCCGTAGATGTAGTCGTTCTTCAGCCGCTGGGTGTCCCAGGCGGTGAGGCCCGCGAACACCAGCACGCCGACCACCGAGACGATGAACTGCAGCGCGGTGCTGGCCAGGAACAGGTTCACCAGGCTCGCGATGATGATACCGATCAGGCCCATGAACAGAAACGAGCCCATGCCGCTCATGTCACGCTTGGTGGTGTAGCCGTAGAGGCTCAGCGCGCCGAAGGTGGCCGCGGTGATGAAGAACACCCGCACGATCGAGGTGTGCGTGTACACCAGGAAGATCGAGGACAGCGAGATGCCCATCAGCGCCGAGAACACCCAGAACAGGATCTGGGCGGTCGAAGGGGCGAGACGGTTGATGCCGGCCGAGATCACGAACACCATGGCGAGCGGCGCCAGCATGAACAGATATTTCAGCGGGCTCACGAACATCGCGTAGCCGAACGGCGTCAGGAACAGCTTGCCGACGCGGACCGCTTCCGCGGTCGGAACGTCAGTCACGGCAGCCATGTAAACGCCGAGCGCGGCCAGGCCGGTGATAGCCAGGCCAATGCTCATGTAATTGTAGATGCGCAGCATGTAGGCGCGCAGACCGGCGTCGACCGTCGCGGCGTCAACACGCCCGGCGGCCCGGCCGAAAGGAGAAGCGTAATTGCGGTCTAGGTCCGACATGGTCGAATTCCCGTTGGTTGCCCGGTCCGGCACGAGGGTTGCCATGCCGCCGGTTCGTCAAATTCTATCTCGGATACCGATGTCTGCCGACATTAATTTTGGCTAACAATCGGGGCTCCGAACCCATCCGATATGTGGGAAACTACCACATTCGCTGCAACCGTCCACGCGCGGCCGAATGTCGCCCTCCCCGCACAATTCTGACGAAAACCTGACGAGCGGACGTGGTTAATCGCAGGAATCGTGCGATTTGGCCCCCACGAGGCCACCCGCTACCTTTTGTCACAAATTGCGCAACACTGTGGCGGGCTTTTTGTTCAATGCCAGCAGCGTGCCGGCGAGGCCGAGCCCCACGGTGACGATTAGGGCGGCGGCCACCACGCCGGCCGCGCTGCCGGCCTGCCAGACGAAGGTCAGCGTCATCAGCCGCGTCACGATCAGCCAGGCCGCGATGCTGCCGGCGATCACGCCGAACACCGCGGTGGCGAGGCCGATCAGGAGATATTCCAGCGCATAGGCGCCGAGCAGCCGCAGCCGCGTGGCGCCCAGCGTCTTCAGGATCACCGCGTCATAGACCCGGTGGCGATGGCCGGCGGCGAGTGCGCCGCCCAGCACCAGGATCGCCGAGATCAGGGTCACGGCGCTGGCGCCGCGGATCGCCAGCGCGAGATTGGTCACGACCGCGCCGACCGTCTCCATCACCTCGCGCACGCGCACGCTCGTCACCATCGGATAGGCGTCCGCCACCTGCTTGATGATCTGGCCGTCGCTGGTCGCATCGCCGCCGGCTTCCGTCAGCGTGGCGATGTGGGTATGCGGTGCGCCCTTGAAGGCGTTCGGCGAGAACACCAGCACGAAATTGATGCCGAGCCCCTGCCAGTCGATGGTGCGCAGATTGCCGATTTTTGCCGGGATGTCGCGGCCGAGCACGTTGACCACGATTTCGTCGCCGAGTTTCAGCCCGAGGCCGTCGGCGATCTTCTTCTCCATCGAGACCAGCGGCGGGCCGGAATAGTCGGCGCCCCACCATTCGCCCTCGACCACCTTGGAACCCTTCGGCAGCTCGCCGGTATAGGTCAGGCCGCGGTCGCTCTGCAGCACCCATTCGGAATCGGTGGTGGGCTTGAGGTCCTCGGCGCGGACGCCGCGGGCGCCGACGATGCGCCCGCGCAGCATCGGCACGTCCTCGACCTTCGCGCCCGGCGCGATCTGCCGCAGATAGTCGTCGAACGGTGCGGCCTGGGTGCTCGGAATGTCGATGAAATAGAACGCCGGCGCGCGATCGGGCAGCGCGGCGAGAAACTGCCGGCGCAGATTGCCGTCGATCTGGGTGATGGTGACGAGCACGGCGAGGCCAAGCCCGAGCGAGAGCACGACCGAGGGCGTCAGCGCGCCCGGCCGGTGGATGTTGGCGATCGCAAGCCGCAGCATGGTGAAGCGCGTGCGCGGCAGTCGGCGTGCGACGGCCATCAGCATGGCGGCGACGCCGCGCAGCACTGCGAACACGACGACGGAGGAGGCCACGAACACCGCGGCGATGCGCTTGTCGAACGACAGGCCGATCACCACCGCAACCAGCAGGGCGACGACGACGCTCATGAACACGAGATAGCTCCAGCGCGGCCGGTGCCATTCCGAGCTGATGGTGTCGCGGAACAGCGCGGCCACCGGCACGTCGTGCACGCGTCCGAGCGGCCACAGGCCGAAGGCGAGCGCGGTCAAGAGGCCGTAGACGAAGGACAGCGCGAGCTCGTCGGCATGCACCGCCGGCACCACCGGCAGCGGCAATAGTTTTCCAAACAGGCCGACGATGGCAAACGGCATCGCCGCGCCCAGCGCCAGGCCAATCACCGAGCCGATCCCGGCGAGCAGTACGACCTGCGCCAGATAAATACCGAATACGTCGCGTCCCGTGGCGCCGACGGCCTTGAAGGCTGCGATCACCTCGAGCCGGCGGTCGATATGGCTCTTCACGGCGTTGGCGACGCCGACGCCGCCGACCAGAAGCGCTGCGAGGCCGACCAGGGTCAGGAACTGCGTGAAGCGGCCGATATTGCGCTCGAGCTGTGGCGAGGCATTGGAGCGGCTGCGGACTTCCCAGCCGGCCTGCGGCGCAGCGTTGCGCGCATCCGCGATGAAGGCATCGGTGGCACGGTCGCTGTTGGCGGCGTCAGGCAGTTTGACCCGGTAGACCCAGCGCACCAGGCTGCCGGGCTGGATCAGCCCGGTGGCGCGCAGGGCCGCCTCGCTGATCAGGAAGCGCGGACCAAACCCGATGCCGCCGGCGAGCTTGTCGGGCTCGGCCTCGACGCTAGAGCGGATCTGGAAGGTCGCAGAGCCGATGGTGACGCGGTCGCCGACTTTCAGGGAGAGCCGCGCCAGCAGCGTCGGATCGGCGGCGGCACCGAACGCGCCGTCGCGCTCCGCGAGCAGATCGGTCAGCGGCAGTGGCGGCGCCAGCGTGAGTTGGCCGAGCATTGGATAGGTGTCGTCGACCGCCTTCATCTCGACCAGCGCCAGCTTGCCGTCGGCCGAGCGCGCCATGCCGCGCAAGGTCGAGGCAACGGAGACGGTGCCGCGCGAGCGCAGGAAGGCAACTTCCTCGGGCTTGGCCTCACGCTGGAACAGCACGAAGGAGACGTCGCCGCCAAGCAGCGTGCGTCCCTCCCGCGCGAGGCCGTCGCTCAGGCTCGCCGACACCGAGCCGACGCCGGCGATTGCCATCACGCCGAGCGCGATGCAGGCAATGAAGACGTAAAAGCCGCGCAGGCCCCCGCGCAATTCGCGCAGCGCATAGCGCAGCGACAGTGCGACGCCGTTCGGCTTCGCAAACGGTTCGACAGCGACGCTCATGCTTTCGTCGTCTGCGTGTCGATGCGGCCCGAGCGCAGGCGGATCACGCGATCGCAGCGATGCGCGAGCGAGGAATCATGCGTGACCAGCACCAGCGTCATGCCGCGCTCGGCGTGCTTGTTGAACAGCAGGTCGATGATCTGCTTGCCGGTCGCCTCGTCGAGATTGCCGGTCGGCTCGTCGGCGACGAGGATGGCGGGATCGGGTGCCAGCGCGCGCGCAAGCGCCACGCGTTGCTGCTCGCCGCCGGAGAGCTGCGTCGGATAATGATGCAGGCGATCGCCGAGCCCGACCGATTGCAGCTCCTCGGCTGCGCGCTTGTTGGCGTCGGGATTGCCGGCGAGCTCGAGCGGAACGGCGACGTTCTCCAGCGCCGTCATGGTCGGGATCAGATGGAAGGACTGGAAGACGATGCCGATCTGGCGGCCGCGGAAGCGGGCCAGCGCGTCCTCGTCGAGGGCATTGAAAGGCGTGCCTGACACCACCACCTCTCCGCTATCAGGACGCTCCAGCCCCGCCATCACCATCAGCAGCGTGGATTTGCCCGAGCCTGACGGGCCGATCAGGCCGATCGTCTCGCCCGAGCCGACGCGCAAGCTGATATCCTTGAGAATGTGAACGCGTGCCGCCCCGGACCCCAATGAGAGATTGACGTTGGAGATGGCGATGGTGTCCGGCGCAGTGCCGGCGAGCGAAGAGGGATAGATGCGAGTGTCCATGGTCCGGTCATATGGCAACTCCGATAGCGCGGTCGAGAGGCGTTACGGATTCTTCATGCACATAGCCGTGTTGATGCTCGCTTTGATGACGGTCGTGAACCCGGCTTGGGCAGAAACGACAAAACCGATCAAGCTTGTCGTTTTGGGCGATTCCTTGAGTGCCGGTCTCGGCCTTCCGGCCCAGGACGCGTTTCCGGCCAAGCTGCAAAAAGCCTTGCAGGCCAAAGGTATAGCCGTGGACATGATCAATGCCGGCGTGTCCGGCGACACCTCGTCCGGGGGCCGCGACCGGCTCGACTGGTCGGTGCCGGAGGGAACCGAGGGCGTCATTCTCGAGCTCGGCGCCAACGACGCGATGCGCGGCATCGATCCCGACTTGACGCGCGCGGCGCTGACCGACATCGTTCAACGTCTCAAGGCGCGCAAGATCGCCGTGATGCTGTGTGGCATGCTGGCGCCGCCGAATTTCGGCGCCGACTATGGCGCGCGCTTCAATTCGATTTATCCGGATCTGGCGAAGCAGTTCGACGTGCCGCTCTATCCATTTTTCCTCGACGGTGTCGCCGCCGATGCGAAGCTCAACCAGGCCGACGGCATTCACCCGACCGCTGAGGGCGTCGACATCGTCGTCAACAACCTGCTGCCCACGGTGGAGGCATTCCTGCGCGCGATCGGCGAGCAACGCCGTTGAAAAGCAGGCAACGCTAACCCTAACAACCAGGGTTTTCCCGGTGTAGCCTTGGGCACTCTTCGCAGAGTCACACAACTGCGATAGGAATCAGGGTACCGGTGATTCGTCACCGGCTCTAAAATTTGGATATGATCTTGCCCTGGGATCATGCCCAAGCATCGGGAGTGCGAAACGATGCCGCGTTTGTTCACTGGTCTGGAAATTCCGGCTGAAGTCAGCCAGACGCTTTCCAATTTGAGAGGCGGCCTTCCCGGCGCCCGGTGGATCGATCCCGAAAATTATCACGTCACTCTGCGTTTCATCGGCGACATCGACGGCATGTCCGCCAACGAGATCGCATCGATGCTGTTTCGCGTCGACCGCAAACCGTTCGAGGTGAAGGTGCAGGGGCTCACGAGCTTCGGCGGCCGCAAGCCGCGCGCGGTGGTCGCCACCATCGCGCCGAGCAAGCCGCTGATGGATTTGCAGGCCGAACTCGAACGCATGATGCAGCGGATCGGCCTCGATCCGGAGGGACGCAAATTCATCCCGCATGTCACGCTGGCGCGACTGTACGACGCCACCGACCGCGACGTCGCTGACTATCTCTCGATCCGCGGCTACTTCCCGAGCAAGGCATTCATGGCGGAGCGGTTCGTGCTGTTTTCCTCGCGCGCGTCCACCGGCGGCGGGCCGTATGTGGTCGAGGACGCCTACGAGCTCTGTGAATAGCAGCGCTCTCGTGCCCCGGACGCGGCGCAGCGCGTAGCGGTGCGCCGCAGAGCCGGGGCCCATCGCTCCACAATCGATGTACGAAACAGTGGGTCCCGGCTCTGCGCAGTAGCGATAGCGCGGCGGAGACGCACGTGAATGCGCTCTTGGCACGCTGCAGCGCGTCCCGGACACGAACGCATAGCGCCCCGCACCAATTCACGGCTTGCAATTTCCGCCGGTCTCTGGCGGTAAAGAGCGATGCTCTCCACCCCAAACTCCTCCTTCAGCGAAGCGTATCAGGCCCAGATCGCGTCCGGCGCGATCGAGCCCGATGCCGCGCAAGCTGAAATCGCCGAGGCCTATGCGGCGCTCGACCTGAGGCTCGCCAACTACAAGCCGCTGCGCAAGCAGGGGCTGCTCAGCCGCCTGTTCAACGGTGGCGACAAGGATGAGGCGCCGCGCGGGCTCTATGTCCATGGCGAGGTCGGCCGCGGCAAGACCATGCTGATGGATCTGTTCTTCCAGCACTCGACCGTCGAGCACAAGCGGCGCGCGCATTTCCACGAATTCATGGCGGACGTGCATGAGCGCATCTACGATTATCGCCAGGGCATCGCGCGCGGCGAGATCGCCGACGGCGACGTCATCGCGCTGACCGCGCATGCGATCTTCGAGGAAAGCTGGCTGCTCTGCTTCGACGAATTCCACGTTACCGACATTGCGGACGCAATGATCCTCGGCCGCCTGTTTGCAAAGCTGTTCGAGCTCGGCACCGTCGTGGTCGCCACCTCCAACGTTGCGCCCGACGATCTCTACAAGGGCGGCTTGAACCGCGCGCTGTTCCTGCCCTTCATCAAGCAGATCACCGATCACATGGACGTGTGGCGGCTCGATGCGCGCACCGATTTCCGGCTCGAAAAACTTCAGGGCGTGTCGATGTGGCTGACGCCGGCGGATGGCGATGCCGGCGCCGCGCTCGCCCGTGCCTGGGCGAAGATGACCGGCGGCGCCAAATGCAAGTCGCGCGACATTTCGATCAAGGGCCGCACCCTGCACGTGCCGTGCTCGGCCCATGGCGTCGCGCGCTTTACCTTCGCCGATCTCTGCGAGAAGCCGTTAGGCGCATCCGACTACCTCAGGCTGGCGCACGACTATCACACCATCCTGGTCGACCATATTCCAGTGATGGACTTCTCCCAGCGCAACGCCGCCAAGCGTTTCATCACGCTGATCGACACGCTCTATGACAATGCCGTGAAGCTGATGGCTTCCGCCGATGCCAACCCGATCTCGCTCTACCTCGCCGATGAGGGCAACGAGGCCATGGAGTTCAAGCGGACCTCGTCGCGCCTGATCGAGATGAGTTCGGAATCCTATCTGGCGCTGCCTCACGGCCGCAAGGATTCCACCGCCAGCGGCTCCACCAAGGGCCTGGTGGAGACTTAAGTCCTATTTGCCTCGGTCATTCCGGGGCGCGCGGAGCGCGAGCCCGGAATCCATTGATCAGCGCGCTGTGTTGCCCGATGGATTCCGGGCTCGTCGCTTCGCGACGCCCCGGAATGACGGGGCTGCTTGCCGGAGGCGGCGGCAAGCCCGACAATTGGGCATCCCCCGACTTGAACGGGGGAAGCGAAAGGGATAACCACCCATCAGTTTTCCCTCACGTGTCTAAAGGACAGGTTCACATGGCGCGCGACAAGATTGCTTTGATTGGCTCCGGCCAGATCGGCGGAACGCTGGCTCACCTCATCGGCCTGAAAGAACTGGGCGACGTCGTGATGTTCGACATCGCCGAGGGCGTGCCGCAGGGCAAGGCGCTCGACATCGCGCAGTCCTCGCCGGTCGACGGTTTCGATGCGCACTACACCGGTGCCAACTCCTACGAAGCCCTCGACAACGCCAAGGTCTGCATCGTCACCGCCGGCGTGCCACGCAAGCCCGGCATGAGCCGCGACGACCTCCTCTCCATCAACCTCAAGGTCATGGAGCAGGTCGGCGCCGGCATCAAGAAGTACGCCCCCGACGCGTTCGTCATCTGCATCACCAACCCGCTCGACGCCATGGTCTGGGCGCTGCAGAAGGCTTCCGGCCTGCCGCACAAGAAGGTCGTCGGCATGGCCGGCGTGCTGGATTCGTCGCGCTTCCGCTACTTCCTGGCCGACGAGTTCAACGTCTCGGTCGAAGACGTCACCGCCTTCGTGCTCGGCGGCCATGGCGACACCATGGTGCCGCTGGTGAAGTACTCCACCGTCGCCGGCATCCCGCTGCCCGACCTCGTCAAGATGGGCTGGACCTCGCAGGCGCGCCTCGACGAGATCGTCGACCGCACCCGCAACGGCGGCGCCGAGATCGTCAATCTGCTCAAGACCGGCTCGGCCTTCTACGCCCCGGCAGCCTCCGCGATCGCGATGGCCGAGAGCTATCTGCGCGACAAGAAGCGCGTGCTGGCCAGCGCCGCCTACCTCAACGGCGAATACGGCGTGAAGGACATGTATGTCGGCGTCCCCGTCGTGATCGGCGCCAAGGGCGTTGAGCGCGTCGTCGAGATCGAGCTCGCCGGCAAGGACCGCGAAGCCTTCGACAAGTCGGTCGGCGCGGTCCAGGGCCTCGTCGATGCCTGCAAGAAGATCGCCCCCGATCTCCTCGGCCGCTAAGCCTAAACAAACCCCGCCGAAGATCGAAAAACCGGTCTTCGGCGGCTTCACTTCCGGACCCCGGCTTGACCGGGACGGGTTCCGGGCAAGTCCACTCATCTCGCAGATATCGATGTCAACGAATCCGGGTTGCAGTTCCTGTGGTATATGGTATGCCAGCCACAAGACTGAGGTGGGCCCCTAGGGGGCACCGCCGGCGGGTTCAGGGAGCGACCATATGAATATCCATGAATATCAGGCCAAAGCGCTGCTGAACGAGTTCGGCGTAGCGATCTCGAAGGGCGTTCCGGTCCTGAAGGCCGCTGACGCGGAAGCTGCCGCGAAGGCCCTGCCGGGCCCGGTCTGGGTGGTGAAGAGCCAGATCCATGCGGGCGGCCGCGGCAAGGGCAAGTTCAAGGAAGCCTCGGCTGGCGACAAGGGCGGCGTCCGCATCGCCAAGTCGGCCGCTGAGGTCTCCGAATTCGCCAAGCAGATGCTCGGCGCCACCCTCGTGACGATCCAGACCGGCCCCGCCGGCAAGCAGGTCAACCGCCTCTACATCGAGGACGGCTCCGACATCGACAAGGAATTCTACCTCTCGATCCTGGTCGACCGCGAGACCTCGCGCGTCTCGTTCGTCGTCTCGACCGAAGGCGGCGTCAACATCGAGGACGTCGCGCACAACACGCCTGAGAAGATCGTGACCTTCTCGGTCGATCCCGCGACCGGCATCATGGGCCATCATGGCCGTACCGTCGCCGACGCGCTGAAGCTCTCCGGCGATCTCGCCAAGCAGGCCGAGAAGCTCACCGCGCAGCTCTACGCCGCCTTCGTCGCCAAGGACATGTCGATGCTGGAGATCAACCCGCTGGTCGTGACCAAGCAGGGCCAGCTCCGCGTGCTCGACGCAAAAGTGTCGTTCGACGACAACGCGCTGTTCCGTCACCCTGAAGTGCTCGCGCTGCGTGACGAGACCGAGGAAGACGCCAAGGAAATCGAGGCGTCCAAGTACGACCTCAACTACGTCACCCTCGATGGCAACATCGGCTGCATGGTCAACGGCGCCGGTCTCGCCATGGCGACGATGGACATCATCAAGCTCTACGGCATGGCGCCGGCGAACTTCCTCGACGTTGGCGGCAGCGCCAGCAAGGAGAAGGTCGCAGCCGCCTTCAAGATCATCACCGCCGATCCCAACGTGAAGGGCATCCTGGTCAATATCTTCGGTGGTATCATGAAGTGCGACGTGATCGCCGAGGGCGTCACGGCTGCCGTGCGCGAGGTCGGCCTCAGCGTGCCGCTGGTGGTTCGCCTCGAAGGCACCAATGTCGAGCTGGGCAAGAAGATCATCCGTGAATCCGGCCTGAACGTGGTGCCCGCCGACAATCTCGACGACGCCGCGCAGAAGATCGTGAAGGCCGTCAAGGGAGGCTAAGGCCATGACCCAGGACCATCTCGCCGCTTCATCTCCGCTTGCAGAGCACGCGCGCCTCGCCGCGTTCGCCGGCGAATGGGATGGCGAAGAGGTGGTCTTCCCGTCCCGCTGGACCGCCGGCGGGCCGGCCACCTCGCACGTCGTCGCGCGCATGGACCTCAACGGATTCTACCTGATCCAGGATGCGGTCCAGATCCGCGACGGCAAGCAGAGCTTTGCCACCCACGGCATCTTCACCTGGGACCGCGACGATCGGACCTACAAATTGTTCTGGTACGATTCACTCGGCTATACGCCGCCCTCGCCCGCTTCGGGCGGGTGGGTCGGCAAGACCCTGACGCTGGTGCGCGGCTCGCTCCGCGGCAATGCGCGCCACGTCTACGAGATCATCGACGACAATTCCTACTCGTTGAAGATCCAGTTCTCGCCGGACGCGGAAGGCTGGGCCGACGTGCTCACCGGCGTCTACCGCCGCATCCACTGATCTCTCACTCGTTAGTTTCGCGAAAGCAGACCTCATGTCCATCCTGATCGACAAGAACACAAAGGTCATCTGCCAGGGCTTTACCGGCAAGAACGGCACCTTCCATTCGGAGGCCGCGATTGCCTATGGCACCAAGATGGTCGGCGGCACCTCGCCGGGCAAAGGCGGCGCGACCCATCTGAACCTGCCGGTGTTCGACACCGTGCGCGAGGCACGTGAGAAGACCGGCGCGGATGCGTCGGTGATCTACGTGCCGCCGCCGGGCGCGGCCGATGCGATCTGCGAGGCCATCGACGCCGAGACCCCGTTGATCGTCTGCATCACCGAAGGCATTCCCGTGATCGACATGGTGCGCGTGAGGCGCTCGCTGGCCGGCTCCAAGTCGCGCCTGATCGGGCCGAACTGCCCGGGCGTCATGACCGCCGGCGAGTGCAAGATCGGCATCATGCCCGCCAACATCTTCAAGACCGGCTCTGTCGGCATCGTCTCCCGCTCCGGCACGCTCACTTACGAAGCGGTATTCCAGACCTCCCAGGAGGGCCTCGGCCAGACCACCGCGGTCGGCATCGGCGGCGACCCGGTCAAGGGCACCGAGTTCATCGACGTGCTGGAGATGTTCCTGGCCGACCCCAAGACCGAATCGATCATCATGATCGGCGAGATCGGCGGTTCCGCCGAAGAAGACGCTGCCCAGTTCCTCAAGGACGAGGCCAAGCGCGGCCGCAAGAAGCCGATGGTCGGTTTCATCGCCGGCGTCACGGCACCTCCCGGCCGCCGCATGGGCCATGCCGGTGCAATCATTTCGGGCGGCAAGGGCGACGCCGGTTCCAAGACCGACGCGATGAAATCCGCAGGGATTACAGTGTCGCCGTCGCCGGCGCGCCTCGGCCACACGCTTGCCGAAAAATTGAAGGGCTAGTTCACTCCTTCGTGCTTTTCCGGGCGAAGTTTCGCAGCAAATAGGATAAATGGTCTCTGTCGCGCTGAGCCTCTGCCGGGAGCTCAGCGCCAGCGCCGTTTGTTATGCGCGAACCAAAATCGCCAGGAACTCAAGTATGTCTCGCCAAGACGCGAACGCAGCCTTTGCCCTCTCCTCCTTTTTGCAGGGCACCAACGCCACCTACATCGACGAAATCTACGCCCGCTACGAGAAGGACCCGTCCTCGGTCGACGTCGAGTGGCAGGAGTTCTTCAAAAGCCTCAACGACCAGCCCGCTGATATCAGCAAGAACGCCCAGGGCCCGTCCTGGGAGCGCACCAACTGGCCGCTGACGCCGCAGGATGACTTGACCTCCGCCCTCGACGGCAATTGGGCGGAAGTTGAGAAGGCCATCGGCGGCAAGATCGCCGCCAAGACGCAGGCCAAGGACGGCGACAAGGGCGTCAGCATTTCGTCCGCCGAAGTGCTCCAGGCCACGCGCGACTCGGTCCGCGCGCTGATGCTGATCCGCTCCTACCGCATGCGCGGCCACTTCCACGCCAAGCTCGACCCGCTCGGCATCGAAGCCCCGCGCAATCGCGAAGAGCTCGACCCGCGCACCTACGGCTTCAGCGAAGCCGATTTCGACCGCAAGATCTTCCTCGATCACGTGCTCGGTCTCGAATACGCCTCGCTGCGCGAAATCACTGCGATCTGCGAGCGCACCTACTGTCAGACGCTCGGCGTCGAGTTCATGCACATCAGCAATGCCGCGCAGAAGGCCTGGATCCAGGAGCGCATCGAGGGTCCGGACAAGGAAATCTCGTTCACCCGCGAGGGCCGTCGCGCGATTCTGATGAAGCTGGTCGAAGCCGAAGGCTTTGAAAAATTCTGCGACACCAAGTTCACCGGCACCAAGCGTTTCGGTCTCGATGGCGGCGAATCGCTGATCCCGGCACTCGAGCAGATCATCAAGCGCGGCGGCAATCTCGGCGTGAAGGAAGTCGTGGTCGGCATGCCGCATCGCGGCCGCCTCAACGTGCTGACGCAGGTGATGGGCAAGGCGCATCGCGCCCTGTTCCACGAATTCAAGGGTGGCTCGGCCAATCCCGACGCGGTCGAAGGCTCGGGCGACGTCAAATATCACCTCGGTGCGTCCTCGGACCGCGAGTTCGACGGCAACCGCATCCATCTGTCGCTGACCGCGAACCCCTCGCATCTCGAGATCGTCGATCCCGTGGTGCTCGGAAAAGTCCGCGCCAAGCAGGACCAGCATGGCGATCCGCCGGACCAGCGCATCTCGGTGATGCCGCTGCTGATGCATGGCGACGCGGCGTTCGCGGGCCAGGGCGTGGTCGCGGAATGCTTCGGTCTGTCCGACCTGAAGGGCTACCGCACCGGCGGCTCCGTCCACTTCATCGTCAACAACCAGATCGGCTTCACCACCTATCCGCGCTACTCGCGCTCCTCGCCCTATCCGTCCGACGTGGCGAAGATGATCGACGCGCCGATCTTCCACGTGAACGGCGACGATCCGGAAGCGGTGGTGTTCGCCGCCAAGGTCGCGACCGAGTTCAGGCAGAAGTTCCACAAGCCCGTCGTCATCGACATGTGGTGCTATCGCCGCTACGGCCACAATGAGGGCGACGAACCGGCCTTCACCCAGCCGGTGATGTACAAGCGGATCGCGGCCCATCCCTCGACCCTCACGCTCTACTCCAAGCGCCTGATCGCCGAAGGCGTGGTCACCGAGGGCGAGGTCGACAAGCTGAAGGCCGACTGGCGCGTGCGACTCGATGCCGAGTTCGAGGCCGGCACCAGCTACAAGCCGAACAAGGCCGACTGGCTCGACGGCAAGTGGGCCGGCTTCAAGATCGCCGACCAGGAAGAGGATGCCCGGCGCGGCGTCACCGGTGTCGACACCGCCGTGCTCAAGGACATCGCTCGCAAGATCACCAAGGTGCCGGACGGTTTTCGCGTTCACCGCACCATCCAGCGCTTCCTCGACAACCGTGCGAAGGCGATCGACACCGGTGCCGGCATCGACTGGGCGACCGGCGAGGCGCTGGCCTTCTGCACGCTGCTCAACGAAAACCATCACGTCCGTCTGTCCGGACAGGATTCGGAACGCGGCACCTTCTCGCAGCGTCACTCGGTCCTGATCGACCAGGAGGACGAGAGCCGCTACACCCCGTTCAACCATCTCGGCCACGAGCAGGGCCATTACGAGGTCATCAACTCGCTGCTGTCGGAAGAGGCCGTGCTCGGGTTCGAATACGGCTACTCGCTCGCCGAGCCGAACACGCTGACCCTGTGGGAAGCCCAGTTCGGCGACTTCGCCAACGGCGCGCAGGTCGTGTTCGACCAGTTCATCTCCTCCGGGGAGCGCAAATGGCTGCGCATGTCCGGTCTCGTCTGCCTCTTGCCGCACGGCTATGAGGGTCAGGGACCAGAGCATTCGTCGGCGCGTCTGGAGCGTTACTTGCAGATGTGCGCGGAAGACAACATGCAGGTAGTCTATCCGACCACGCCGGCGAACTACTTCCACGTGCTGCGCCGCCAGCTGCATCGCGAGATCCGCAAGCCGCTGATCGTGATGACGCCGAAATCGCTGCTCCGTCACAAGCGCGCGGTCTCGCGCCTCGAGGAGCTCGCCAAGGATACGACCTTCCACCGCATCCTGTACGATGACGCCCAGATGCTGCCGAACGAGGCGTTCAAGCTCGTTCCGGACGACAAGATCCGCCGCATCGTGCTCTGCTCGGGCAAGGTCTATTACGACCTCTACGAGGAGCGCGAGAAGCGCGGCATCGACGACATCTATTTGATGCGCGTCGAGCAGCTCTATCCGGTGCCGCTGAAGGCGCTGGTGACCGAGCTGTCCCGCTTCAAGAAGGCCGAAGTGGTGTGGTGCCAGGAAGAGCCCCGCAACATGGGTGCCTGGCACTTCATCGAGCCTTATCTGGAATGGGTGCTGAACCAGGTGAACGGCGTGAGCCGGCGTCCGCGTTATGTCGGCCGCGCCGCTTCCGCCGCGACCGCCACTGGTCTGATGTCCAAGCATCAGGCGCAGTTGAAGGCGTTCCTGGACGAAGCACTGAGCTGAACTTTTTGAACTGCGTCATGCCCCGCCCCAGTGCGCAATCGCGCACAAGGCGGGGCATCCAGTAACCCGTGACGTCCTCGTGAATGCGATACGTCCCGGTTTGCTGGATGGCCTGCTTTTCGCCGGCCGATGGCATTCGGAATTCATGACCGCTACTCGCGATCTCCTTAAGGAAAAGACCATGACTGAAATTCGTGTGCCGACGCTCGGCGAATCCGTCACCGAGGCCACCATCGGCCGCTGGTTCAAGAAAGCCGGCGACGCCGTCGCCGTCGACGAGCCCTTGGTGGAGCTCGAGACCGACAAGGTCACCATCGAAGTCCCGGCGCCGTCTGCCGGCATGCTGAGCGAGATCATCGCCGCCGATGGCACGACCGTTGCGGTCGGCGCGCTGCTCGGCCAGATCACGGACGGTGCTGCCGGCGCCAAGCCGGCCGCTGCGCCCGCCAAGCCCGCTGCTGCTGCTCCGGCGCCCGCCGCCGCGGCTCCGGCTACTGCTCCCGCCGCGCCGAAGGCGCCGCCGGCCGATGCGCCGCTCGCGCCTTCCGTGCGAAAACTTTCCGCCGAGACCGGCATCGACGCCTCGACCGTTCCGGGCTCCGGCAAGGACGGCCGCGTCACCAAGGGCGACATGCTCGCCGCGATCGAGCGCGCGGCCTCTGCGCCGACTCCGGTCAACCAGCCCGCCGCCGCCGTGCAGATGCGCAGCCCCTCGCCGGCCGATGACGCTGCCCGCGAAGAGCGCGTCAAGATGACCCGCCTGCGCCAGACCATCGCGCGCCGCCTCAAGGACGTGCAGAACACCGCGGCCATGCTGACGACCTTCAACGAGGTCGACATGACCAACGTCATGGCGCTGCGCGCACACTACAAGGATGCGTTCGAGAAGAAGCACGGCTCGAAGCTCGGCTTCATGGGCTTCTTCACCAAGGCCGTCGTGCAGGCGCTGAAGGACATCCCGGCCGTCAACGCCGAGATCGACGGCACCGATTTGATCTACAAGAACTACTACCACATCGGCGTTGCCGTCGGCACTGACAAGGGCCTGGTCGTGCCCGTGGTGCGCGACTGCGACCACAAGTCGATCGCCGACATCGAAAAAGGCATCGCCGATTTCGGCCGCCGCGCCCGTGACGGTCAGCTCAAGATCGACGAGATGCAGGGTGGCACCTTCACCATCACCAATGGCGGCATCTATGGCTCGCTGATGTCGACCCCGATCCTGAACGCGCCGCAGTCCGGCATCTTGGGCATGCACAAGATCCAGGAGCGCCCGATGGTCGTCGGCGGCAAGATCGAGGTTCGCCCAATGATGTATCTGGCGCTGTCCTACGATCACCGCGTCATCGACGGCAAGGAAGCCGTCACCTTCCTGGTTCGCGTCAAGGAGAGCCTGGAAGATCCGGCCCGCCTGGTGCTCGATCTCTGATCCCTGATGCTTTGCGAGCGCCGTCGCCCTCTCGCGCGACGGCGCGTGTCGAACCATGGAGGCGCGTGTGACAGATAAAGTCGTTGTCATCACCGGCGGCAGCCGCGGCATTGGGCGCGCGACCGCGCTTGCGGCGGCCGCGCGCGGCTACCGCGTCGTCGTCGGCTATGCCAGCAACAAGGAGGCCGCCGCCGAGGTGGTCGCCGAGATCGCGGCCGGCAATGGCAAGGCGATTCCCGTGAAGTGCGACGTCGCCGAGGAAAGCGACATCATCGATCTGTTCAAGGAAGCCGACGAGTTCGGCACGCTTGCCGCACTCGTCAACAATGGCGGCATCGTCGGCAAGAGCGGCGTGCGTGTCGACGAGATGTCGGCCGAGCGCATCCAGCGCGTGATGGCGGTCAACGTCACCGGCTCGATCCTGTGCGCGCGCGAAGCCGTCAAGCGGATGTCGACCAAGCATGGCGGCAAGGGCGGCGTCATCGTCAATCTGTCATCGGTTGCTGCCAAGCTCGGCGCGCCGAACACCTATGTCGATTATGCCGCGTCCAAGGGTGCGATCGATTCCTTCACCATCGGCCTCGGCTATGAGGTCGCCAGCGAAGGCATTCGCGTCGCCGGTATTCGCCCAGGCCTGATCGACACCGAAATCCACGCCGCCGGCGGCGAGCCCGACCGCGCCCATCGTCTGGCCCATATGGTGCCGATGAAGCGCGTCGGCACTGCGGATGAAATTGCCAACGCGATCGTCTGGCTGATGTCGGACGATGCCTCTTACGTCACCTCAGCCATTCTCGATGTGTCCGGCGGACGCTGACACATCCTCACCACGCTAAACTTACGGGACTTTCTCTCATGGCTACCTACGATCTCGTCGTCATCGGCACCGGACCTGGCGGTTATGTCTGCGCGGTGCGCGCAAGCCAGCTCGGCATGAAAGTCGCCGTGGTCGAAAAGGACGCCACCCTCGGCGGCACCTGCCTCAATGTCGGCTGCATGCCGTCCAAGGCGCTGCTGCATGCCTCCGAGATGTTTGAGGAAGCCGGGCACTCCTTCGCCAAGATGGGCGTCAGCGTCTCCGCGCCGAAGCTCGAATTGCCGGCGATGATGAACTTCAAGCAGCAGGGCATCGACGGCAACGTCAAGGGCGTCGAGTTCCTGATGAAGAAGAACAGGGTCGACGTGCTCAAGGGCACCGGCAAGATTTTGGGCACCGGCAAGGTCGAAGTCTCCGCCGATGGCAAGTCGCAGACGATCGAGACCAAGAACATCGTGATCGCCACCGGCTCGGACATCGCGCGTCTCAAGGGCATCGAGATCGACGAGAAGCGTATCGTGTCGTCGACCGGCGCGCTGTCGCTGGAGAAGGTGCCGGGGAGATTACTGGTCATCGGCGCCGGCGTGATCGGGCTTGAGCTCGGCTCGGTGTGGCGCAGACTCGGGTCCGAAGTCATGGTCGTCGAATTCCTCGATCGCATCCTGCCCGGCATGGACGGTGAGATCGCGAAGCAGTTCCAGCGCATCCTGGAAAAGCAGGGATTTGCATTCAAGCTTGGTTCGAAGGTCACCGGCGTCGAAGTGAACAGCAAGGCACTACTTGCGAAGATCGAACCTGCTGCGGGTGGCGCGGCCGAGACCATCGAGGCTGATGTCGTGCTCGTCTGCATCGGCCGCGTGCCCTACACCGATGGGCTCGGCCTCAAGGAAGCCGGCGTTGCGCTGGACAATCGCGGTCGCGTGCAGATCGATCCGCATTTCGCCACCAGCCTGAAGGGCGTCTATGCCATCGGCGACGTCGTCGCGGGCCCCATGCTCGCGCACAAGGCCGAGGATGAAGGCGTGGCTGTTGCGGAGATCATCGCCGGGCAAGCCGGCCACGTGAACTACGACGTTATTCCAGGCGTCGTGTATACCACCCCGGAAGTGTCCTCCGTCGGCAAGACCGAGGAGGAGCTGAAGCAGGCGGGCGTCGCTTATACCGTCGGGAAGTTTCCCTTTACCGCCAACGGCCGCTCCAAGGTCAACCAGACCACCGAAGGCTTTGTGAAGATTCTCGCAGATGCGAAGACCGATCGCGTGCTCGGCGTACACATCATCGGCATCGAGGCCGGCGAAATGATCCATGAAGCCTGCGTTCTCATGGAGTTTGGCGGCAGTGCGGAAGATCTCGCCCGCACCTGCCACGCGCATCCGACCCGCTCGGAGGCCGTCAAGGAAGCCGCGCTTGCAGTCGGCAAGCGGGCCATCCATATGTAGGAGCGCGCCCAGAGCCGAATCGGGCGGGAAACATATGCTGCGCCGCCTTCTTCAACCGGTCTGGGTCCTGCTGGCGATCATCTTCCTGATCGAAGCTTGGCTGTGGGACCACCTCGAACCGATCGTCGCGCGGGTTGTCGCACGCATCCCGCTCGCGCGCGCAAAGGAATGGCTGGCGGAGCGCGTCGATGCGCTGTCGCCGGCAATGACGCTGATCGTGTTCGCCGTTCCGATCTTGCCGCTGTTTCCGCTCAAGCTGATCGGCCTGTGGCTGCTTACCCACGAATATTGGCTGACCGGCGTATCCACGTTTCTGTTCGCAAAGATGCTCGGCGTCGGCGTCACCGCCTTCCTGTTCGACGTCACCCGCGACAAGCTGCTGGAGATGCACTGGTTCGAGCGGCTCTATGAGCTGGTGCTACGGCTGCGTGCCAAGGCGACCGAGCTGGTCGAGCCGGTCAAGTGTCGCATTCGCGAGCTGATCAAAGGCAACGGCGAAGGCTGGTCCTCCCGCACGCTCCGTCTGATCCAGCGCTTTCGCAAGAGCGTGCACGAGGCGCGCTAAACTTCTCGCCACACACACTGTCATCGCCCGGCTTGACCGGGCGATCCAGTATTCCAGAGACAGCGAGATTAGAACCGGGAAGCCGCGGCGTACTGGATGCCCCGGTCCAGCCGGGGCATGACAGCGGTGCGCGTAGCGGTGCCTACCCGTGCAGATGCAACAGGTGCGGCGCCCATGCGCCGAGCACGGTCATGCCGAGTCCGGCGAGCGTCAAGAGGCCGGCGATCCAGGCGAGCGGCAGCATGCCGGTGATGATGGTGGCGGATGCCAGCACGATGCCGATCTGGAAGGCGGCCGAGGCCAGCTCGAAGTGGTGGTATTTCGCGGTTGCCTCGTCGCGTTCATGCTCGGCGTGCTTGGCCTTCTCGGCGAGCTGCTCGGTGCCTTCGCCGGTCTCGGGCTCGGAGCGGTAGCGCGCCGCGGTCTTCTGCCAATCGTCGATCTGCTTCTGCACCGCGGCCTTCATGGCGTCGTCGGTGGCGCTGCCCAGCGTCAGCTTGCCCTGGTCGGCGGCGGTCTGCACGACGGTGCGGCGGATGCTCTTGGCCTGGAAGAACGCCCAGAGATTGGAAGCCTCGACGTTCTTGCTGATGGATTCTGTCTGCGCGCCCTTGCCGAGCGTTTCCGAGATCGCCAGGAACAGCGCCAGCACCGCGATCAGGAGGGCGATCTTCCTGTTCTCGGCAGATGCGTGCTCGGCATGCTCGGCGTGCTCCATGCTTTCGTGTGCGCTCATGAGTCCCTCCTGTGTCGATTCCGCACGATTGACCGAACCGCGCGGCCTGCGCAAGAGGCATGCGGGGCAGGAGCTGGCTATGACAGCTTGATGTCAGGAATCAGCGAGCTCTTCAGCGGCTCTTTCAGCGGCTCTTCAGCGTCTTGGATGCGCGCTCGCGTAGACCTCCAGCAGCCGCTCGGAATCGATGCCGGTATAGATCTGCGTGGTCGAGAGCGAGGAATGGCCGAGCAATTCCTGGATGGCGCGCAAGTCGCCGCCGCGCGACAGCAGATGCGTCGCGAAGGAATGTCGCAGCGCATGTGGCGTAGCGCTGTCGGGTAGGCCGAGCGCGCCGCGCAGCCGCTCCATCGCGAGCTGGATGATCCGCGGGCTGAGCGGACCGCCGCGCGCGCCGACGAAGATCGGTCCCTCCGGCGGCAGCGCATGCGGGCACATCGAGACATAGTCCTGCACCAGCGCCAGCACGTTTTGCAGCACCGGCACCATGCGCGTCTTGTTGCCTTTGCCTGTTACGACGAGCACGTCGCCTTCGCCTGCCTTCGGCACCTCTCGGCGCTTCAGGCCAAGCGCCTCGGAGATGCGCAGGCCCGATCCATACAGCAAGGCCATCACGGCGGCGTCGCGCACCAGGATCCAGGTCTCGCGATCCTCGCCGGCGCGCTCGTCGGCGTCAGCCAGGCGCTTGGCCGATGCCATCGGCAGCGGCTTTGGCAAGGTTTTTGCGACCTTTGGCGCGCGGATCGCGGAGAGTGCGCCGACCTTGCCCTTGCCTTCGCGCTCGAGAAAACGGCCGAAGGAGCGCAGGCCCGCCAGCGCGCGCATCAGGGAGCGGCCGGCAATATCGTCGGCGCGACGCATCGCCATGAAGGCGCGGATGTCGGTGGCTTCCAGCGCGGCGAAGCGCTTGAGCGTCACGCGCTCGCCCCAATGGGCACAGAGAAAATCCAGGCACTGCCTGAGGTCGCGGCCATAAGCCTCCAGCGTCTTCGGCGACAGCCGCCGCTCAGCGCCGAGATGCGCCAGCCAGCGCGTCATCTCCTGCGCGATCGAGGGATCGGCGCTGGCGAGCTCGAGTGGTGGGGCGGCCGCTTTGCTCATGCGCTCTGGACGTAATGATTCCGCACAGTATATCGCATCACACCCGTTTACTGTTCGCTAAGGCCGCCCCGGGGCGTTAGCCTCAAAGCCCCCAAGGTTCCGATTCTCGGCTCATGGATCAATCGTCGCGCAGCAACGCCGCCCCCGCCAACGCGACCCTCATGGTCGACGTGCTGGTGCCGGTCGCGCTCGACCAGACCTATTCCTACAAGGTGCCGCGCGGCATGGAGCTGAAGGCCGGCGATCTCGTCGGCGTGCCGCTTGGGGCCCGCGAGGTGCTCGCCGTGGTCTGGGCGGAAAACGCCAATCCCGATCCGCGCCTGCATAACCGCCTCAAGGAGGTCAGTGAGAAGCTCGACGTTTCCCCGCTGAAGGGTGAGCTGCGCGCGGTCGTCGACTGGGTCGCCAATTACACGCTGAGCCCGCGCGGCATGGTGCTGCGCATGTGCCTGCGCATGGGCGAGAACCTCGGTCCCGAGCGGACGCGCGCCGGCGTGCGCCTGGCCGGCGATCCCCCCAAGCGGCTGACGCCGGCGCGCCAGCGCGTGATCGAGGTGCTGTCGGACCGGCTGCTGCACGGCAAATCCGAGGCCGCCAAGGAAGCCGGCGTGTCGGCCGGCGTGATCGACGGCCTGGTCGATGAAGGCACGCTCACGGTCGAGCCGATGCCGCCGCCACCACCGCCGCCGGCGCCCGATCCGGAGTTCGGCCGGCCGGATTTTTCGCCGCTACAGCGTGCCGGCGTCGATGCGATGCGCGCGCTCGCGGCCAACGGCAGCTTTCACGTCGCGCTGCTCGACGGTGTCACCGGCTCGGGCAAGACCGAGGTCTATTTCGAGGCGGTCGCGGAAACGATCCGCTGCGGCAAGCAGACGCTGATCCTGATGCCGGAGATCGCGCTCACCGGCCAGTTCCTCGACCGTTTCGCGCAACGTTTTGGCGTGCGGCCGATCGAGTGGCACTCAGAGCTGACGCCGCGCACCCGCGCACGCAATTGGGCCGCGATCTCGGAAGGCTCAGCGCCGGTCGTGGTCGGCGCGCGCTCGGCGCTGTTTCTGCCTTACGCCAATCTCGGCCTCATCGTGGTCGATGAGGAGCACGACCAGGCCTACAAGCAGGACGAGGGCGTGCATTATCACGCCCGCGACATGGCCGTGGTGCGCGCGCATATCGCCAAGATCCCGATCGTGCTGGCCTCAGCCACGCCGTCGGTCGAATCCGAGGTCAATGCGCGCAAGAACCGCTATCAGCGCGTCGCGCTGCCGTCGCGCTTCGGCGGCCAGCATATGCCGCATATCGAGGCGATCGACATGCGCCGCGAGCCGCCGGCGCGCGGCCGCTTCATCTCGCCGCGATTGGCAGGCCAGATCAGAACCGCGATCGAGAAGCGCGAGCAGGCGCTGCTGTTCCTCAATCGCCGCGGCTATGCGCCGCTGACCTTGTGCCGCGGCTGCGGCCATCGCTTCGCCTGCACCATCTGCGATGCCTGGCTGGTCGATCACCGTTTTCGCCAGCGCCTCGTTTGTCACCACTGCGGTTTCTCAATGCCGCGCCCGCAGACCTGCCCGCATTGCGCGGCGGAGGAATCGCTTGTGGCCGTCGGGCCCGGCGTCGAGCGCCTGCAGGAGGAGGCGGCCGCGCTGTTTCCGGAAGCGCGCACCATGGTGCTGTCGAGCGATCTCATCACCTCGATCGAGACGATGCGCAGCGAGCTTGCCGAGATCGCCGAGGGCCGGGTCGACATCATCATCGGCACGCAGCTCGTCGCCAAGGGCCACAATTTCCCGCGGCTCAATCTGGTCGGCGTGGTCGATGCGGATCTGGGCCTTAGCAATGGCGATCCGCGTGCGGCGGAACGCACCTGGCAATTGCTCAACCAGGTGATCGGCCGCGCCGGGCGCGAGCAGGGCCGTGGCGTCGGCTATCTCCAGACCCATCAGCCCGATCATCCCGTGATGAAGGCGCTGATCGCCTGCGACCGCGAGGCCTTCTACGACAGCGAGATCGATCTGCGCGAGCGCACGCTCTATCCGCCGTTCGGCCGGCTCGCGAGCCTGATCATTTCTGCAGGCGACCGTCCGAGCGCGGAGGGCTTGGGTCGCAGGCTCGTTGCACTGGCGCCGCGCGACGAACGCGTGGTGGTGCTGGGCCCGGCGGAAGCCCCGCTCGCCGTGATCAAGGGCCGCTATCGTTTCCGCATCCTGGTGAAATCGGCGCGCGGTTTTGATCTCTCGGATTATTTGCGCAACTGGCTCGCGGTGTGTCCGAAGCCGAAGGGCAATCAGAAGCTCGAGGTCGACGTCGATCCGCAGAGCTTTTTGTAGGGCCCCACCGCTCTCTCCACGTCATTGCGAGCGAAGCGAAGCAATCCAGAGTCCCTCCCCGGAAAGATTCTGGATTGCTTCGCTGCGCTCGCAATGACCAGCCAAACAAAAAGCCCGCGGTCCCCCAAGACCACGGGCTTGTTTCACGCGCGCATCAAACTGCTCATGTCCCTGCGGACGATGATAAAAACTGCGCGTGTGGGATGAGGCGCGTCGAACGCCGTTAGGAGACGACTTCCGCGGTGACGCGGCCGACGCCGGCACCGGTGAGGCCGATGGCGCGGGCAGCGCCGGTGGAGAGGTCGAGCACGCGGCCGCGCACGAACGGGCCACGGTCATTGATGGTGACGATGACGCTCGAGCCGCCATGGGTGACGCGCAGCTTGGTGCCGAACGGCAGCGAACGGTGCGCCGCGGTCATGGCGTTCTGGTTGAAGCGCTGGCCCGACGCGGTCCGGCTGCCGGACTCGTTGCCGTAAAACGAGGCCATGCCCGAGAAGCTGTGGCCGGTGCCCGAGGACGGCGTCATCGCCGCATTGGCGTTGCGCCAATCGGAGGTCGCGTTGGTATCGTCCTGGCGGTGATGGTGAGAGGTGCGGTGGTGATGCCTGGATTTTGCGGAAGCTTCGGTGGCAGTTCCACCGACGAGGAGAGTTGCAGCAACGAAAGCGATCGCCGTACGCGGCCGGGTCATAGTGCCCAGCGTCTTCAAAGATAGCATTTAGTGGTCCCTGCTAGTAATGCCACATATGTGGCAAGTGGAGCCCCCATCAGTTTGTGAGCGGGTTGGCGTTTCCTTTTGCAATGAGGCGTGAATTGGGCAGTAAATCCGTTCCGTGTCGCGATGAAATATCTTGTGATCTGAAACGATATTCGTTCGATGTTCCGTAATCTTTCGCTTTAACGATTCATTAACTGATCGATTACTCATGAATACTGTAAAGCGAAGCTTGTTATTCTTTAGGTTTAGAATTGGATAAGTATTCGGCGGACGATGCCGAGGCGGCCGCAGTCACGGCTCAGCGAGCTGTGTTCATGGCCGCTATGCGCTGGGGACAGGAACGAATGGGACGATTGCCGCCGTAAGGCTCACGGCAATTCCGTGGCGTGGCAGGTCCCTGAGATGTGGGCGATTTGATCATCCCGGCGTGCGACGAACTGGCGATAAGCAACCAAGCCTTTAAGTTGCCGTCATGTTGCACGTGCGCGCCTGCTATGTTAGCAAAGCCGCGATTTTAACGGACCCGGCATGTCCCGTGTCGGCCGAAAATCAAAGTCCCGCTTGAATTCCAAGGGCTTGGATCGCTAGGCGCCGCTTCGTGGCGACGGTTTTTCCCTTGCGAATTTGACAGCTAAAAGAGCGCGTCTGTGGCTGCAGAAGATACGTCCGTTTCAGGTGTGTCCGGCCGTTATGCAACGGCCTTGTTTGAACTGGCCCGCGACCAGAAGGTGGTCGACGAGGTCAAAGCCGATCTCGACAAGTTCGAGGGTCTGCTCAACGAAAGCGCTGATCTCAAGCGCCTCGTCCGCAGTCCGGTTTTCGCGGCTGACGCCCAGTCCAAGGCCCTCTCGGCCGTCCTGGACAAGGCGGGCGTCGCCGGCATCTCCGCCAATTTCCTGAAAGTGCTGACCGCCAACCGCCGCCTGTTCGTGGTGGGTGACGTCATCCGCGCCTACCGCGCCCTCGTCGCCAGGTTCAAGGGCGAGGCGACGGCCGACGTCACCGTGGCGGAAGCGCTCTCGGACAAGAATCTCGACGCCCTCAAGGTTGCCCTGAAGTCGGTGACCGGCAAGGACGTCGCGCTCAACGTGAAGATCGATCCCTCGATCATCGGTGGCCTCGTCGTGAAGCTTGGCAGCCGCATGATCGATAGCTCGCTTCGCACCAAACTCAATTCGATCAAGCACGCGATGAAAGAGGCAGGCTGATGGACATCCGCGCCGCGGAAATTTCCGCGATCCTCAAGGACCAGATCAAGAATTTCGGCCAGGAAGCTGAAGTCTCCGAAGTCGGACAGGTGCTGTCCGTCGGCGACGGTATCGCCCGCGTCTACGGTCTGGACAACGTCCAGGCCGGCGAAATGGTCGAGTTCGAGAACGGCACCCGCGGCATGGCGCTGAACCTCGAGACCGACAACGTCGGTATCGTTATTTTCGGCGCCGACCGCGAGATCAAGGAAGGCCAGACCGTCAAGCGCACCCGCGCCATCGTGGACGCGCCGGTCGGCAAGGGCCTGCTCGGCCGAGTCGTCGACGCGCTCGGCAATCCGATCGACGGCAAGGGCCCGATCCAGGCCGACAAGCGCATGCGCGTCGACGTCAAGGCGCCCGGCATCATTCCGCGCAAGTCGGTGAACGAGCCGATGGCGACCGGCCTCAAGGCGATCGACGCCCTGATCCCGATCGGCCGCGGCCAGCGCGAGCTGATCATCGGCGATCGTCAGACCGGCAAGACCGCGATCGCGCTCGACACCATCCTGAACCAGAAGCCGCTCAACGCGCAGCCCGACGAGAACATCAAGCTGTATTGCGTCTACGTCGCGATCGGCCAGAAGCGTTCGACGGTTGCCCAGTTCGTGAAGGTGCTGGAAGAGCAGGGTGCGCTCGAGTACTCGATCATCGTCGCCGCGACCGCTTCGGATCCGGCCCCGATGCAGTACATCGCGCCGTTCACGGGCTGCACCATGGGCGAGTACTTCCGCGACAACGGCATGCACGCCGTCATCATCTATGACGATCTGTCCAAGCAGGCCGTCGCCTACCGCCAGATGTCGCTGCTGCTGCGCCGCCCGCCGGGCCGCGAAGCCTATCCTGGCGACGTGTTCTATCTGCACTCCCGCCTGCTCGAGCGCGCGGCGAAGCTGAACAAGGACCAGGGCTCGGGCTCGCTGACGGCGCTGCCGGTCATCGAAACCCAGGCCAACGACGTGTCGGCCTACATCCCGACCAACGTCATCTCGATCACCGACGGTCAGATCTTCCTGGAAACCGACCTGTTCTTCCAGGGCATCCGTCCCGCGGTGAACGTCGGTCTATCGGTGTCGCGCGTCGGCTCCTCGGCGCAGACTAAGGCCACCAAGAAGGTCGCTGGCAAGATCAAGGGCGAGCTCGCGCAGTACCGCGAAATGGCGGCGTTCGCGCAGTTCGGCTCCGACCTCGACGCCTCGACCCAGCGCCTGCTCAATCGCGGCTCGCGCCTGACGGAACTCTTGAAGCAGCCGCAGTTCTCGCCGCTGAAGATGGAAGAGCAGGTTTGCGTGATCTGGGCCGGCACCAACGGCTATCTCGATCCGCTGCCGGTCAACAAGGTGCGCGCGTTCGAGGACGGTTTGTTGTCGCTGCTGCGCGGCAAGAACGTCGAGATCCTCAATGCGATCCGCGACAGCCGTGACCTCTCCGACGACAGCGCCGCCAAGCTGAAGTCGGTGGTCGAAGGTTTCGCGAAGAGCTTCGTGTAATTGAGAGCCGTCATGGCCGGGCTAAAGCGCGAAGCGCGTCTTCGCATTTGATGTCCCGGCCGCCACGCGTCACCGCGTGGAGACAAAGACGTGGATGCCCGGGACAAGCCCGAGCATGACGACAGGATAGGGTCGCGGTCCAGCCACAGGCTGATCGCCGGGGTGAACGAAGAATGGCGTCACTTAAAGACATGCGGGTTCGCATCGCCTCGACCAAGGCGACGCAGAAGATCACCAAGGCCATGCAGATGGTCGCGGCGTCCAGATTGCGCCGCGCGCAGCAAGCGGCCGAGGCGGCGCGGCCCTATGCCGACAAGATGAGCGCGGTGATTTCCAATATCGCCAGCGCCGCTGCGGGCTCGCCCGGCGCACCAGTGCTGCTGGCCGGCACCGGCAACGATCAGGTTCACCTGCTGCTGGTTTGTACCGGCGAGCGCGGCCTGTCCGGCGCCTTCAACTCCTCGATCGTGCGTCTTGCCCGCGAGCGCGCGCTGGCCCTGATGAACCAGGGCAAGGACGTGAAATTCTTCTGCGTCGGCCGCAAGGGTTACGAGCAGCTCCGCCGCCAGTTCGACAAGCAGATCGTCGAGCATCTCGATTTGCGCAGCGTTCGCCAGCTCGGTTTCGTCAATGCCGAGGACATCGCCAAGAAGGTTTTGGCGCGCTTCGACAACGGCGAGTTCGACGTCTGCACGCTGTTCTACTCGCGCTTCCGCTCGGTGATCGCGCAGATCCCGACCGCCCAGCTGGTCATCCCGCTGGTCGTCGAGGCGGGCGCCGCTGCCAACACCACGTCCTACGAATACGAGCCGGAAGAGGACGAGATTCTCGCCGGCCTGCTGCCGCGCAATATCGCGGTCCAGATCTTCCGTGCGCTGCTGGAAAACAACGCCTCGTTCTACGGCGCGCAGATGAGCTCGATGGACAACGCCACCCGCAACGCCGGCGAAATGATCCGCAAGCAAACCCAGATCTACAACCGAACCCGTCAAGCCCAGATCACCAAGGAGCTGATCGAGATCATCTCCGGCGCCGAGGCGGTCTGACGCACGAACCAAACGACGGTCGTTCAAGTACAGAATTTCGAAGGAGAGCTTCATGGCTACAGCAGCTAACCCGGTCGGTCGCGTCACCCAGGTCATGGGCGCCGTCGTCGACGTCCAGTTCGAGGGCCACCTCCCGGCCATTCTCAATTCGCTGGAAACCAAGAACGGCAACATCCGCCTCGTGCTGGAAGTCGCGCAGCATCTCGGTGAATCCACCGTGCGCACGATCGCGATGGACGTGACCGAGGGTCTGGTGCGCGGCCAGGAAGTGACCGACACCGGCCAGCCGATCTCGGTTCCGGTCGGCGCCGGTACGCTCGGCCGCATCATGAACGTCATCGGCGAGCCGATCGACGAAGCGGGTCCGATCCAGTCTGAAGGCAACCGCGCCATCCACCAGGAAGCGCCGAGCTATACCGACCAGTCGACCGAAGCTGAAATTCTTGTCACCGGCATCAAGGTCGTCGATCTTCTTGCTCCGTATGCGAAGGGCGGCAAGATCGGCCTGTTCGGCGGCGCCGGCGTCGGCAAGACCGTGCTGATTCAGGAGCTGATCAACAACGTCGCCAAGGCGCACGGCGGTTACTCCGTGTTCGCCGGCGTCGGCGAGCGTACCCGCGAGGGCAACGACCTCTATCACGAGTTCATCGAGTCCAAGGTCAACGCCGATCCGCACAATCCGGATCCGAGCGTGAAGTCGAAGTGCGCGCTGGTGTTCGGTCAGATGAACGAGCCGCCCGGCGCCCGCGCCCGCGTCGGCCTCACCGGTCTGACCGTCGCCGAGCACTTCCGCGACCAGGGCCAGGACGTGCTGTTCTTCGTCGACAACATCTTCCGCTTCACGCAAGCCGGTTCGGAAGTGTCGGCGCTGCTCGGCCGTATTCCGAGCGCCGTGGGTTATCAGCCGACGCTCGCCACCGACATGGGCGCGCTGCAGGAGCGCATCACCACCACGCAGAAGGGCTCGATCACCTCGGTGCAGGCCATCTACGTTCCGGCCGACGACTTGACCGACCCGGCGCCCGCGACCTCGTTCGCGCATTTGGACGCCACCACTGTGCTGAACCGTGCGATCTCGGAAAAGGGCATCTACCCCGCGGTGGACCCGCTCGACTCGACCTCGCGCATGCTCTCGCCGCTCGTCGTCGGTCAGGAGCACTACGACACCGCGCGTCAGGTCCAGCAGGTGCTGCAGCGCTACAAGTCGCTTCAGGACATCATCGCCATTCTCGGCATGGACGAGCTTTCGGAAGAGGACAAGCTGACCGTGGCCCGCGCCCGCAAGATCGAGCGCTTCCTGTCGCAGCCGTTCCACGTCGCCGAAGTCTTCACCGGCTCGCCCGGCAAGTTCGTCGACCTGGCGGACACCATCAAGGGCTTCCGCGGCCTCTGCGAAGGCAAGTATGACCACCTGCCGGAAGCCGCCTTCTACATGGTCGGCACCATCGAAGAGGCGGTCGAGAAGGGCAAGAAGCTGGCCGAGGCCGCCTGAGGGGCGAATGGCGAATAGGGAGTAGCGAATAGAGGCTGCTCCCGTTCGGTTCGCTACTCGCCATTCGCTATTCGCTATTCGCAGGTACACCATGGCCACCTTCCACTTCGATCTCGTCTCTCCGGAAAAGCTCGCGTTCTCGGGCGAGGTTGACCAGGTCGACATTCCCGGCGTCGAGGGTGACTTCGGCGTGCTGGCGGGTCATGCGCCGGTCGTGGCTGCGATCCGCCCCGGCATCCTCACCGTCACCACCAGCGGTAGGCACGAGAAGATCATCGTGCTCGGCGGTCTTGCCGAAGTCTCGGAGAAGGGCCTGACCGTGCTCGCCGACGTCGCGACGTCGCTGGCTGAGCTCGACCGAGCCCAGTTCGCCGAGACCATCTCGGAGATGGAAGAGGGGCTGAAGGAGCACGAAGGCAGCGAGCTCGATCAGGCTATCGAGCGGCTCGATCACTACAAGAGCATCCAGCAGCAGCTCAACTCGACGGCTATGCACTAAGCCCCGGGGCACCGCTTCGGGGCTCACAAGAAATTCCTGAACAAGTTCAGCGCTCGTCACGAAAGTGGCGGGCGCTGAAACTTTGTTGCACCGCGCCGGAGATAGCGGCATTCTGCGCGCGCGCAATTTGTTCCGGGGCGGGTCACAGATGAAACGCAAGATCGCAGCGATTTTCGCAGCCGATATTGCCGGTTACTCGAGGCTGGTCGCGGAAGACGAGGAAGAGACGCTGCGGCGTCTGGCGTCCTATCGCTCGGTCGTCGACGATTTCATCGCAAAAGCGAACGGCCGGATCTTCAACACCGCGGGCGATGCCGTGCTCGCGGAATTCCCGAGCGCGGTCGACGCCGTGCGCTGCGCGATCGACATCCAGGAAAGCTTGCGAACCCGCAACATGGCCTATCCGCCGAGCCGGCAGATGTCGTTCCGCATCGGCATCACCATCGGCGACGTGGTCGAGCGTGACGGCGATCTCCTCGGCGACGGCGTCAATATCGCAGCCCGGCTCGAGGGGCTGGCGGAAGTCGGCGGCATCTGCGTCTCCCGCGCGGTGCATGAGCAGGTCGTCAACAAGCTCTCGGTGCAGTTCGCCGATATCGGCGCGCAGGAAGTGAAGAACATCCCGACGCCGGTGCACGCCTATATGGTGGCGATGCGGCGCGAGGACGGGACTTATGCGACGCCGCAGCTGAAGAAGGTCGCCAAGCCGGAGCCCGCGCCGAACTGGATGTGGCCGCTGGTGGTCGGCGTGGTCTCCGTCGTCGCGATCGGCGTCGGCGGCTTCCTTTATTTCACCAAGCTCGAGACCACCCAGGTCAAATCGACCGCGGCTGCGCCCGCGCCGAGCCCTGTCACTGCGCCAGCCCCGAGCCCGACGCCGACGATTGCGACAAAGGCGCCGGAGCCCTCACCGACGCCGACGCAGATTGCCGCGGCGGGTGCAACGCCGAGCTTGTCGCCGCCGGCCGCATCAGTCGGCAAGATCCTCGTCGACGCGGTGCCGTTCATCGGCGAGCGCCAGCGCGCCTATTTCGGCAACGAATATGCCGCCGCCGGCGATTACAAGGCCTTCGCCCTGAACATCGGCGGCTTTACCGGCTCATCGCTCAATCAGCCGAACGAGGAGGCCGCGCGCAATGCCGCGCTCGACCAGTGCCAGAAGCGCTCGGACGCCGCACAAAACCCGCGGCGCTGCGAGCTCTACGCGGTCGGCAACAAGGTCGTGTACAGCCATGGCAGTCCGCCAATGCCGCCACAGCCCTGGGTGCGGCACGACACCATGACCGAACGCCCGTTCGCGTCGAAAGACTTTCCAATGCTGCGTGATCAGGCCAGGACCCGGGTCGAGAACATCTACGCGCCGGCGGCAAAATCCCGCTCGGTCGCACTCGGTCCGGGCGGGCAGTACTACATGGTGCTGGGGGCGTCATCGGTCGACGAGACGGCGCGGCGTTCGCTGGAATCGTGCGGTGCAATCGCGGGATCGGCCTGCATGATCGTGGCGGTCGACGACAATTTCGTCGTGCCGATCCCGACCCTGCTCAAGCCCAACGGCTTCTTCCACGCCGCGACCAATTCCTCGATCGTGGCCGATGCGCGTGATGAGGTGGTGCGCAAGCTCGGAGACGGCATGGGTTGGAACGCGGTTGCCGTCGGCACTGCGGGCCGTCCCGGCCTCGGCCTGAAGGCCGCCGACGAGCAGACCGCCGTCAACGGCGCGCTTGCCGATTGCGTCAAGCACGACAGCGACTGCCACGTGATCGCGATCGGCCCGTTCACGGTCGGACCGACGAATTAGCGCGAATTCTGATTAGGCCCGACTCGCGCCCCGACGGAGGTAGGTTCCCTCCCCCCTTGCGGGGGAGGGCTAGGGAGAGGGGTAGCCCAGGAAAAAGGTAGCGGTTAGTGAAGCACCGAGGCGGTGTGCGATGGATGGAATCCCCGTGTGGCACCCCCCTCCCTGCCCCTCCCCCGCAAGGGGGGAACGAGAAAGTGGTGCACCCCTCGCGCGCAAATTTCCGGTGAAAATCCTCTAATGATCTCAACCCCGTTCTACTGTGCGTGGGGTTGTTTTCGCGGTTTCAGTTTGCGAAGGGCGCGAACCGCTCGGCTACCGCGCGATAGACCTCGCGGCGGAACGGCACCACGATGTCGGCGACACGGTCGAGGCGCTCCCAGCGCCAGGCATCGAATTCCGCGGGCTGGCCGTTGCGCGGCGTCAGCGGATCGATTTCGTCATCCTTGCCGGTGAAGCGCAGCGCAAACCACTTTTGGCGCTGGCCGCGAAATTTTGCCAGCCGATGCGTCTGCGGGCCGTCATAGGGCGGGAATTCGTAAGTGAGCCAGTCGGTCTCGCCGAGATAGTCGGCGCTGACGACGCTGGTTTCCTCCCAGAGCTCGCGCATGGCGGCATCGCGCAAGACCTCGCCCTCGTCGACGCCCCCTTGCGGCATCTGCCAGTCGAGGCCGGGCAGGATGATCTCGGGGCCATCGCCCTTGAAGCGGTGCCCGATCAGCACGCGGCCGTCGGCATTGAAGAGGGCGATGCCCACGTTGGGACGGTAGGGTTTTTCGTTCGTCACGTGGGATCTTTCATTGTCAGTCCGGCGATGCCTTAGCACCAAAGCCGGGATGACAATTTGATTTAGTCATCGGCGAGCGCCGAAAATTCCTTCACCACGCGCTCGTAGACCGGGCGCTTGAACGGGACAATCAGCTCGGGGAGGTTTTTCATCGGCTCCCAGCGCCAGTTGACGAATTCGGCCTTGTGGCCGCCGCCACCGGGCTTCTCGACGTTGATCTCACTGTCCTTGCCGGTGAAGCGCACCGCGAACCATTTCTGGCGCTGGCCGCGGTAGCGGCCTTTCCAGGCGCGCCCCGCCACCGTGCGCGGGATGTCGTAGATCAGCCAGTCCGGAACCTCGCCGAGCCGCTCGATCGAGCGCACGCTGGTCTCTTCATAGAGCTCGCGTTTCGCGGCGTCCCAATTGTCTTCGCCCGGATCGACCCCGCCCTGCGGCATCTGCCAGACATGGCTGTCGTCGACATGCTCGATGCCGCCGGCACGACGACCGATGAACACCAGGCCCTTCGCATTGATCAGCATTACACCGACGCAGGTTCGGTAGGGCAGATCCTCATAACGCGCCATTCCGCCAAACCCCTCGCGTACTGTCGGCACGCCCTTCGGGCGCTTGCGCCCGTGGCGTACCAATTCGTTGATTTAGCTGGATTTTGATTTCAGCATCGCGGTTGTCAATGGCACCAAAAGGATACCCCGGTCGCTCAATGTCTTGATCCAGGCGCCGACCCGCTCGATCGAGACTGGCAGCGCAGTGGCGGTGCCGACGGCAACGCCGCGTTCCCGGGCCACCGATTCCAGCTTGTTCAGGGCGCGGTCGATCTCGGTCGGGGTCGGCACCGCGTCGAGCGCGATGTCGCCCTTGCCGAACGGCACGGCCAGGCTGCCCGCGGCCTGCGGCGCGATGCTGCGGGGCGAGGAGCCGTCGTCGAAGAAGCCGAGCCCGCGCTTGGAGGCCTCGCGGATGATCGGCTGCATCGCCGCCTCGGTCGCGACGAAGCGGGCGCCCATGAAATTGGTGATGCCGGCATAGCCCTGCATCCGGCTGAGGTGCCAGTACAGGCGGTCGGTGTTCTGGTCGACGGTGAGCGAGGTCAGCAGCGTCTGCGGCCCCGGATCGTTGTCCGGGAAGTCGTAGGGCTCCATTGGGATCTGGAGGAAGATCTCGTGGCGCTGGGCGCGGGCGCGCTCGGCGAGCTTGCCGGGGTCGGCGCCATAGGGCGTGAAGGCCAGCGTCACCGCGCCCGGCAGCTTCATGATCGCATCGGTGGTCTTGGCGGCGCCGACACCGAGGCCGCCGATCACGATCGCCACCACAGGCATCTTCGCGGCCTTGGCGCGGTCGGCCTCGGCGGCGTAGACGTTGAACGGCTTGAGGTCGCCTGACATCACGGGAATCATGCCGTAGCGGGATTTCTCCAGCAGTTTTGGATCGATCCCGGCCATGACGGCCGGCGCAGCGGAAGCCTCGCCCTTGTCGGCGACCTCGCCTGCGCCGATCACCACGTCGTGGCGCGCGCCGGTCGAGCCGTCGATCATGGTGACGGTCTTGCGCTCGCCGGAGGCGGGCTCTTTCGGCGCCTCCTTGGTCGCGTGCTTGCTCTCTTGAGCCTGCTCTTCGCCATGGCCGGCGGGGGGCTTCTCGTCGGTGGCTTTGTCTGTGGCATTGGGATCGCGGATCGCGATCCGCGTTACCGGCTCGCCGCCGAGCGGGTCCTTGTTGAAGATGGCGAAGCCGGCGAAGGCGACTAGGAACAGGCCGAGCATGACCGCCAGCAGTTGCATGGCCGTGAACGGCAGCCGCAGCCGCCGTTTCCGGCGCGGCTTGTCCTGTCCGAGCGGGGCGCTCAGATCATCGGCCGTTTCAGTCATGCGAGATCCCGAATCACTCCACCGACGATACCACGCCGAGGTCAAGCGGCGGCAGGCCGGGATAGGCCGGGGACGTCAGGAGTTCCAAGCAAAAAGGGCGGCTCCCGGAGCCGCCCTTTTCGTAAGGTCGCGTCGGTCGCGCTTAATTCGCGGCCTTAGTTCGCCGCTTTGGGCTTGTCGGCTGCCGCCTTATCGGTGGCGCTGCCGGGCGTCGGCGCCGCGGAGGCGCTGTTCTTGATGCCGTGGAGCAAATCGTCGGCGAGCTTGAGCGCCTTGTCGTCCTTGGCATCCGGCGGGACGTAGGACTGCGAGCCGGTCTTCTCGTCGCCGTCGTTCTTGAGATGGCCGCGCAACGAAGCCTCGCCCTTGGTGTCGGTGCGCGACTTCAGCTCGTCCGGCACGTCCTGGAGCACTTCGATGTCGGGCACGATGCCCTTGGCCTGGATCGACTTGCCAGACGGCGTGTAGTAGCGCGCGGTGGTGAGGCGCAGCGCGCCGTTGCCTGAGCCGAGCGGGATGATGGTCTGCACCGAGCCCTTGCCGAACGAGCGCGTGCCGACGATGGTCGCGCGCTTGTGGTCCTGCAGCGCGCCGGCGACGATTTCCGACGCCGAGGCCGAACCGCCGTTGACCAGCACGATGACCGGCTTGCCCTTGGTGAGGTCGCCCGCATGCGCGGTGCGGCGCTGGGTCTCCTCGGCATTGCGGCCGCGGGTCGACACGATCTCGCCCTTCTCCAGGAACGAGTCGGACACGGTGACGGCCTCCTCGAGCAGGCCGCCCGGGTTGTTGCGGAGGTCGATGATGTAGCCCTTGAGCTTGTCGCCGATCTGGGTCGAGAGGTTGGCAACCTCCCTCTTCAGGCCTTCGGTGGTCTGCTCGTTGAAGGTGGTGATGCGGATATAGGCGATGTCGTCGGCCTCGACGCGCGCACGCACCGAACGGACGCGGATGTTGTCGCGCACCAGCGTGACGTCGATCGGATTGTCCTGGCCCTTGCGAATGATCTTGAGCTTGATCTTGGTGTTGACGGGGCCGCGCATCTTCTCGACCGCCTGGTTCAGGGTCAGGCCCTGCACCGCTTCATCGTCGAGATTGGTGATGATGTCGTTGGCCATGACGCCGGCGCGCGAGGCGGGCGTATCGTCGATCGGAGAGACCACCTTGATCAGGCCGTCTTCCATGGTGACCTCGATGCCGAGGCCGCCGAACTCGCCGCGGGTCTGCACCTGCATGTCGCGGAAGCTCTTGGCGTCCATGTAGCTCGAATGCGGATCGAGACCCGTGAGCATGCCGCTGATCGCGGATTCGATCAGCTTGGTGTCGTCGGGCTTCTCGACATAGTCGGAGCGCACGCGCTCGAAGACGTCGCCGAACAGATTGAGCTGGCGATAGGTGTCAGCGGTCGCGGCTCGCGCGCTGGAGCCCATGAACACCGCGCGCGGCTGCGTCACGAACAGCGTCAGCGCCGCACCGGTGGCCGCGCTGAGGAGGATAACTGAAGTCTTGCGCATCATCCGCGAACCTTCTCGCCTTCATTTGCGGCCCACCATGGGCCTGGATCGATTGGAGTGCCGTCTTTGCGGAACTCGACATACAGCACAGGTTGACTCGCGTTCGTGGCGAGAATGGAGGCGACTTGAGAGGTCGACCCCATCGTCGCGACCGGCTCCCCCGTGAGCACAAACTGACCGATGTTAACCGAAATGCGCTCCATCCCGGCGATCAGGACATGATACCCGCCACCGGCATTGAGGATCAAGAGTTGTCCGTAGCTGCGGAACGGGCCGGCATAGACCACCCAGCCGTCGCACGGCGTTGTGACCTGCGAACCGGGCTTGCTTGCCAGCGAAATGCCCTTCTGGACCCCGCCGACCCCGTCGGAACCGCCAAAGTCCCTGATCTTGTTACCGTTAACCGGCAACGGCAGGAGTCCCTTCGCTGAGGCGAACAGGATGGCCGGGCTGGTCCGGGAGCGGTCCTTGAACGCGGCCGGGCCGGGTTTGGCATTGGCGGCCGCGTTTGCCGCTGCTGCCTTGGCCTCCTTGGCCTCGGCCTGCTTTGCGGCCTCGGCCGCCTTCTCAGCCGCCTTGGCCGCGCTTTGCAGATCCTGCTCCATCTTGGCGATCAGCCCCTGGAGATCGCCGACTTGCTTTGACAGCGTGATGGCGCGTGAATTCTCGGCGTCGAGGTCCTTTTCGCGCGAGGACTGCTGGCGCTGCCGTTCGTCGACCAGGGCGGTGAGCCGGGTCTGGTCGCTGCGGATCTTGTCGCGGTCGGAGGCGAGCTGGTCGCGTTCGCTAGCGATGCTCTTGCGCAAGCCAACGAGCTCGCCGAGCTCGCCCGCGATCTTCTCGGCGCGGCCGCGCAATTCCGGCACGACGGCGCCGAGCAGCATCGCGGTGCGCAGCGATTGCAGCGCATCTTCGGGCCGCACCAGCAGCGCAGGCGGGGTGCGTCGTCCGGCGCGCTGCAGGGCCGCCAGCACCTCGACGATGTCGGCGCGGCGCGAATCGAGCGAGGTGCGCGCCTGCTGCTCGCGGCCGTTCAGCGTCCTTAGTCGCGCCTCGGCCTCGTCGATCTTGGTCTCGACGGTTCGGACATTGGCGGCGGTGTCGATCAATTGCTGATTGAGCTGGGTGCGGTCCTGGCCGAGCGAGGTGATCTCCGCCTTCAGCTTGGCCTGCGCGTCCTCCGCGCTCTTCTTGCTTGCGCGCGCGGCTTCCAGCTCCTGCTCGCGCTGCTTGATGGCGTCTGGCGAGATGGCCGCGGTCTGTGGCGCCGGCGCCGCCGTCTGAGCTTGCGCGAGGCTTTCTTCAGCGAAGAGGCTTGCGCCGGCGCAGCTCGCAATCAGCAGCAAATTGAGGATCGGCGCTCGCATCTCGTCGGCAAGGTGCTCGTTGTGGCGCGAATCACGCGCGATGATAGGGGTGGCCGGCCAGAATGGTGGCGGCCCGATACAGCTGTTCCAGAAGCATGACGCGGACCATTTGATGCGGCCAGGTCGCAGAGCCGAACGCGATCGCAAGCTTGGCCTTACGGCGCAATTCGGGCGAAAGTCCGTCCGCCCCTCCGATCAGGAAGATAGTATGACCGGCGCCCTCGTCGCGCCAGCGCCCGAGATTCCGTGCGAATACGGTGGAATCGAGGTTTTGTCCGCGCTCGTCCATCGCCACCAGAATCGATTTTTCGGGAATATGCGCGGCGATCGCCGCGGCCTCTTCAGCCATTCGCGTCGCGGTGTCGCGCGCGCGGCTCTCAGGGATTTCATGGATGGTGAGCTCGCGGAATCCGAGCTTGCGGCCAGCCTCGTCGAACCGCTCGAAATAGCGATCGGCAAGCTCCCGCTCGGGGCCGTGCTTCAGCCGGCCCACCGCAATGACAGCAACACGCATGAGGTTTTAGGGTCGCGTTTCCAGACCGCGCGCATTCCGCGCGCGCACGACGCTAGCATGCGCGCCAGCCGATTCGAAATCGGCCAGGTCGTTTAGATCGCCTTCGCCGCCCCTGGGCCCTGCGTGTACAATCTCTCGAGATTGTAGAACTCACGGACCTCGGGTCTGAACACGTGCACGATCACATCGCCGGAATCGATCAGCACCCAGTCGCAATTGGGCAAGCCCTCGACGTGGATGTTCTTGATACCGGTTTCCTTGAGGCCCTTTGCGACGTTCTCCGCGATCGCGCCAACGTGCCGGTTCACCCGGCCGGTGGTGACGATCATGTAGTCGGAGTATGCCGATTTGCCGCGAAGGTCGATGGTGACCGTCTCTTCCGCCTTCATGTCCTCGAGGCGGGAGAGGATCAGGTTCAGCGTCTTGTCGGCGTCGGGTTGCGCCTCCAAGGCTGCAGCTTTGGTCGATGTTTTACGCGTCGGTTTCGTAGCCTTGGGTAAAACAGACTTCGGTGAAGCTGACTTGGACAATACAGACGTGGCCAGGGACCATTCCTTTCACTGTATCGCGAGGACCGAATCCGCCCCTCACGGGTTACACTACATCATGTGGGGTTAAGGGTTTCAATATGCCAGAGAGCCCCTCAATCCGCACACTCTGTCTCAATTCGTACCTTTCCAGCTCCCGTCCGGGTTCCGTAACCCGGTCGAGGAGAGGTTGAGCTTCAATCCGGTCAGGAAGACCCAGGCCGGCGCCGGCTGATCCGCGAGCAAAGCTGCCTTATTCTCGGGAAGGCGATAGCGCGCAAGCGCCTGGGCAGCGGGTGAGGCAAGGGCACGAAAACTTTGCGGAGGGCGATCGATGACCGCAATCGGCACCAGGTCGGCGATGCGCCGCCAGTGCTGCCAACGATGGAATTGAGCGAGGTTGTCGGCGCCCATAATCCAGACAAAGCGCAAGCCACTGAGACGGCGGCGCAAGGTGTTGATCGTGTCGACAGTATAGCGGGTACGAATGACGGATTCGAGACAGCTCACCTCGATCCTGGAATCGTTGGCGACGTCGCGCGCGGCCTGCATGCGCTCGCCAAGCTCATGCAGCGTGCCGTTCTCCTTCAGCGGATTGCCCGGAGTCACCAGCCACCACACGCGATCGAGCTGAAGGCGCTTCAGCGCGAACTGGCTGATCGCGCGATGGGCCTGGTGCGGCGGATTGAACGAGCCGCCGAGCAGGCCGATGCGCATGCCTTCGGTGTAGGGCGGTATGGCCTGCGCGAAGAAACGTGGCGCGACGAAATTGTTACTCAATGCCCCACGCCTCGCGCCATGCCTTACGGCCGCGTCTGCCCTGTGCCGTGAACGCGATATTTAAAGCTCGTCAACTGCTCGGCACCAACAGGACCACGGGCATGGAAGCGGCCGGTGGCGATGCCGATCTCGGCGCCGAAGCCGAACTCGCCGCCATCGGCGAACTGCGTCGAGGCGTTGTGCAGCACGATCGCGGAATCGACTTCGCTCAGGAATTTCTTCGCAGCCACGTCGTTCTCGCTCACGATCGCATCGGTGTGGTGCGAGCCGTGGTTCTGGATATGCGCGATCGCGCCGTCGACGCCGTCGACCACCTTCGCCGCGATGATCGCGTCGAGATATTCGGTATCCCAATCGTCTTGGCTGGCAGGCTTGACGCGCGCGTCGGTCTTCTGCACGGCGTCGTCACCGCGCACCTCGCAGCCGGCCTCGATCAGCATCTCGACCAGCGGCTTCAGGCTCTTCGCAGCAGCGGCGCGATCGACCAGCAGCGTTTCGGCCGCGCCGCAGACGCCGGTGCGGCGCATCTTGGCATTGAGGACGATCGACTTCGCCATGGCGAGATCGGCGCTGCCATCGATGTAAACGTGATTGACGCCTTCGAGATGCGCGAACACCGGCACGCGCGCTTCCTGCTCGACGCGGGCGACGAGGCTCTTGCCGCCGCGCGGCACGATCACGTCGATGGCGCCGTTGAGGCCGGACAGCATCATGCCGACCGCCGCGCGGTCGCGCGTCGGCACCAACGTGATCGCGGCTTCGGGCAATCCGGCTTCGCGCAGGCCCTGCACCAGGCATTCATGGATGGCGCGGCAGGAGCGGAAACTGTCGGAGCCGCCGCGCAGGATCACGGCATTGCCTGACTTCAAACAGAGCACGCCGGCATCCGCCGCGACATTGGGCCGGCTCTCAAAAATCACGCCGACGACGCCGAGCGGCACGCGCACGCGCTCGATGGTCATGCCGTTTGGCCGCTGCCAGCTCTCGGTGACGATGCCGACGGGATCGGCGATCCCGCGCACGACGGCGATGCCTTCGGCCATGCCTTCGACACGCGCCGGCGTCAGCGTCAGGCGGTCGATGAAGGAGGACGTGGCATTGCCGGAGGCGCGGGCATCGGCGACGTCCTCGGCATTGGCGGCGAGGATCGCTGCAGCATGCTCTCGGATCGCCCGCTCCATGGCTTCCAGCGCCCGGTTCTTCTGCTCCGGCGGCGCCAGCGCCAGCACGCGCGCGGCGGCGCGAGCACGGGTGGCGAGATCGGACATCAGGGCCTGGAGATCGGCATTGCCGTCGACGGCTTTGAGGGGGGCGGCCATGGGGAGTTCAACCTTTTGCTAAGGCAGTGTCCTAGCACGGAAATCCCGCTTTTGCGAAGCGCGGGGAGGGTATGGCTGGTCTCCCGGCGGCGGGCCGGCTGGGTCATTGGCCCAGTAAAAGGACCGCAGCGGCCCTTACCCGCCCACCACGAGATCGTCGCGGTGGATCATCTCGGATCTCCCGCTGATGCCGAGGATGGACATCACGTCCGGGGACGAGCGGCCCTTGATCCGTTCGGCGACCTCGGCGTCATAGGCGATCAGCCCGCGGCCGACCTCGCTGGTGTCGGGGCCGCGGACGATGACGGCGTCGCCGCGGGCGAACTGGCCCTCGACCTTGATCACGCCGGCCGGCAGCAGGCTGGCACCGGCGCGCAGCGCCGTCACCGCGCCGGCGTCGATGATCAGCGTCCCCTTTGGCTCCAGCGTGCCCGCGATCCAGCGTTTTCGCGACGTGATGGGATTGGCGGGCGTCAGGAACCAGGTACAGCGGCTGCCATTCGCAATCGCCTGGAGGGGATGCTCGATCTTGCCGGACGCGATCAGCATATGCGTGCCGCCGGTGGTGGCAATCTTGGCCGCCTCGACCTTGGTGCGCATGCCGCCGCGCGACAACTCGGACTCGGCGTCCCCCGCCACCGCCTCGATTTCGGAGGAGATGCTGTCGACGACTGGAATGAGCCTGGCGTTCGGATTGTTCTTCGGCGGCGCGTCGTAGAGCCCGTCGATGTCGGATAACAGCACCAGAAGGTCAGCGCTCGCCATGGTGGCGACGCGCGCGGCGAGACGGTCATTGTCGCCGTAACGGATTTCGTTGGTCGCGACCGTGTCGTTCTCGTTGATCACGGGAATGGCACGCCATTCCAGCAGCTTGCCGATAGTGGAGCGGGCGTTGAGATAGCGGCGGCGCTCCTCGGTGTCCTGGAGCGTCACCAAAATCTGCCCGGCGCCGATGCCGTGCGCGCCAAGCACCTCCGACCAGATCCGCGCCAGCGCGATCTGGCCGACGGCGGCGGCGGCCTGGCTCTCCTCCAGCTTCAGCGGCCCGCGCGGCAGCTTGAGGCGGCTGCGGCCGAGCGCGATCGAGCCGGAGGAGACGACGAGGACATCGCGGCCCTCTTTGTGCAGCTTGGCCATGTCGTCGGCGAGCGCGGCGAGCCAGGACGCCCGCACCTCGCCCCTGTCGGAATCGACCAACAGCGCGGAGCCGACCTTGACGACGATGCGGCGGAATTGACTGAGTTCGGGGCTGGCCATGGGCACTACAAGGCGAGTTTTTCTGGAAACGGCGGAGCGACAGGCGGCGCCGGTAGGGCCTGCTTTTGCAGCAGGACGATGGCCGGCGCAAGGCAGCCAGAATGGTAAACGCCACCAATGTCGGCCTTGTGTCGCGTGCCCGGCTGGCTCTAATGGCCGCCAACGATAAGGGGCTGAAAGAGGAAACGAATGGACCGCCGCAACTTCATCGCCGGATGTCTCGGTCTGCCGCTGTTGGCGCAGGCAGGTGGGACGCAAGCGCAGGCCGGGCTGAGCAAAATCATTTTTCCGTTCGCTGCGGGGGCGGGCGGCGACACGTTGTGCCGGCTGATCGCACAGGAGATCGCGCCGGTGCTGCAACGGACCATCGTGGTCGAGAACCGCACCGGCGGCGACGGTCTGATCGGCATCAAATCGGTGAAGGGCGCGAGCCCCGACGGCAGCATGGTGCTGGTGACGACGGGGCCGACCATGTACCTGCTGCCGATGGTGGAGACGACGCCAAGCTTCGACACGGCGAAGGATTTCATGCCGATGTCGCTGCTGGCGCGGTTCGAGTTCGCGCTCGTGATCGGTCCGGCGGTCGATGCCGCTGACTTCAAGGCGTTCGTCGCATGGCTGAAAGCGCACCCCGACAAGACGTCGTTTGGTGTGCCGAGCAACGGCACCATTCCGCACTTCATGGGCTCCAAGCTCGAAAAGGATGTTGGCATTCCGCTCACGCGCGTGCCCTATCGCGGCAGTGCGCCGATGCTCAACGATCTCGTCGGCGGCCACATCTCGTTCGGTATCACCACATTGGCCGATGCGCTGCCGCAGCATCGCGCCAAGGGTGTGAAGATCATCGCAGTCGCGAGCGCAGAACGTTCGCCCTTTGCGCCTGACGTTCCGACGCTGAAGGAGAGCGGCATCGATCTCGTTGCGGACGCCTGGTACGGCATGTGGCTTCCCGCCGGCAGTCCGCCGGAGTTTGCGAGCAAGCTCGGCGCCGCCGCGAGCGCGGCACTGGCCAAGCCCGAGGTGAAGGAGAAGCTCACCGCGATCGGACTGATTCCGGTCGGCAGCAGCGCGGATGGACTGACCAAGGAGCTCGCAGCGAACACTGCGTTTTGGCAGCCGATCGTGAAAGCGACGGGGTATAAGATCGAAAATTGAGCTCGCGCTCCGCTCCATCCCCTCATCCTGAGGAGCGCGCTCTTGCGCGCGTCTCGAAGGATGCAGGCCGAGATGCGAGAGCCGGGCCTGCATGGTTCGAGACGGCGCTTCGCGCCTCCTCACCATGAGGGTCTTAGAGTTTTCCGCGCTGGGCGATGCCGTCCTTGATCGCCGCGAGCTCGGCCTCATCCCAGATGCCGATCAGAATCCCGCCCCTCACCTGGAGCTGGTTGTCGGCATAGTTCGCGATCTTCTCGCGCGGCGTGGTGATGTGGTCGTTCGGATGCAGCGCCCAGTCGAACAGCTCGGCCTGCAACCGCGCGATGATGCCGGCGCATTCGGGATCGTCGCCGCGATCCAAGAACTCGTCCGGATCGGTTTCGAGATCGTACAGCATCGGGCGGAAGCCGGAGGCGTGGATGTATTTCCAGCGGCCGTCGAACACCATGAACAGGCGGCAGCGCTCGATCGGCTGATTCAGCTTCAGCCGGACGTCCTGCATGGAATAGTCGTATTCGGAGAACGCCACCTTGCGCCAATCCACCGGCGTGGGACCGCGGAGCAGCGGCAGCAGCGAGCGCCCTTCGAGGATGTGGCCCGGCACCTTGCCGCCGAAATAATCGACGAAGGTCGGCGCGAGATCGATGCCTTCGACCAGCGCATCGCTGCGCGTGCCGCGCGTCGCGTCGGCTTCGGTGGAGGGATCGATGATGATCAGCGGGATCTTTGCCGATTGCTCGTGGAACAGATCCTTCTCGCCCATCCAATGGTCGCCGAGATAATCGCCGTGATCGGAGGTAAACACGATCATCGTCGTTTCCAGCAGATCGCGTTCCTCCAGGAACTTCATCAGTACGCCCATCTGGTCGTCGATCTGGGTGATCAGGCCCATATAGGTCGGGATCACCTTCTCGCGGGCATCGTCGCGCGCCATGTTGCGGGAGTAGCGCATGTCCATATAGGCGCCGAATACCGGATGCGGATTCTGCCGCTCCCGCTCGGAGCGGATCACCGGGATCATGTCATCGGTCGAATACATGCTCGCGTACGGCGCTGGCGCGATGTAGGGCCAGTGCGGCTTGATGTAGGACAGATGCAGGCACCACGGCCGGCCGTCGGTCTCGGCCTCGCTGATGAAGTCCATCGCGCGGCGCGTCATGTAGGGCGTCTCGGAATGCTCGTCCGGCACGCGCGCCGCCTTGTCGGCATGCACCAGCAGCCAGCCGTTCTGCAACGAGCCATCCTCGGCTGCGCCTGAATTCGCCCAGTGCTCCCAGGGATTGGTCGCTTCAAAACCCTGCTGGCGCAGATATTCATCGTATTTCGGGCGTGGCCGCCCCGTCGGGTGCAGGCCGTCGTCGCGCTCATAGGGCTCGAAGCCGCATTCGGCGACATGCACGCCGATCATCGATTCCGGCGGGATGCCGAGCGCCTTCATGCCTTCGAGGTCGGGCGCCATGTGGGTCTTGCCGACCAGCACGTTGCGCACGCCGATTTTGTTGAGGTGATCGCCGAGGGTCGGCTCGCCGACACGGAGCGGCCAGCCGTTCCAGTGCGAGCCGTGCGAGCGCATGTAGCGTCCGGTGTAGAACGACATCCGCGACGGGCCGCAGATCGGCGACTGCACGTAGGCTTTCGAGAACAGCACGCCACGCCTGGCTATGGCGTCGATGTTCGGTGTCTTCAAGGTGGGATGGCCGGTGCAGCCGAGATAATCATAGCGAAGCTGGTCGCACATGATCCAGAGAACGTTCTTCGCGCGCGCCATGCTTCGCCCCTGCATTTTCTTGATTTTTGATGCTGCGCTATCGCGCTAGCGAAGACAAGTCAGTGCCTAATTAGACTACGTCACAACCACCGACCTCATCCTGAGGAGCCCGCGTAGCGGGCGTCTCGAAGGATGGCCGCGGGCGAGAGCCGGGCCTTCATGGTTCGAGACGCGCGTTCCGCGCTCCTCACCATGAGGGTCTGTAAGCAGGATTGCTCAGGCCGACCACGGCTCCGCTTCGGCCGCACTCTTGGCCTTGGCCGAGACCGGGGCCTCGCCGATCACATCCACGAGCGCGCGCAACGCTTCCTTGACGCCCTCACCGGTGATGCCGGAGAGCAGCAGCGGCGTCTTCTTGGCCGCACGCTTCAACCGGTCCTTCTGCTTCTTCAGCGCGTCCGGCTCGACCGCGTCGATCTTGTTGAGCGCGACGATCTCGATCTTGTCGGTGAGCAGGCCGCCATAGGCGTCGAGCTCCGTGCGCACGGTCTTGTAGGCCTTGCCGGCGTGTTCGCAGGTCGCGTCGATCAGGTGCAGCAGCACGCGGCAGCGCTCGACATGGCCGAGGAAGCGGTCGCCGAGGCCGGTGCCTTCATGCGCACCTTCGATCAGACCGGGAATGTCGGCGAGCACGAATTCGCGGCCGTCGGCGTTCACGACGCCGAGCTGCGGATGCAGCGTGGTGAAGGGATAGTCCGCGATCTTCGGCCGCGCCGCGCTGACCTTGCTGAGGAAGGTCGACTTGCCGGCATTGGGCATGCCGACGAGACCGGCATCCGCGATCAGTTTCAGCCGCAGCCAGATCCAGCGCTCTTCGCCGGGCTGGCCGGGATTGGCGTTGCGCGGCGCGCGATTGGTCGAGGTCTTGAAATGCGCGTTGCCGAAGCCGCCATTGCCGCCCTCGGCCAGCACGAATTTTTCGCCGACATTGGTGAAGTCATGGATCAGGGTCTCGCGATCTTCGTCGAAGATCTGCGTGCCCACAGGGACCTTCAGCACGATGTTCTTGCCGTTGGCGCCATGGCGATCCGAGCCAGAACCGTTCTCGCCCTTCTGGGCCTTGAAATGCTGCTGGTAGCGGTAGTCGATCAGCGTGTTGAGGCCGTCGGCGACCTCGAGGATGACATTGCCGCCGCGGCCGCCATTGCCGCCGGACGGGCCGCCGAATTCGATGAACTTCTCGCGGCGGAACGCCACGCAGCCGTTCCCGCCGTCACCGGAGCGGATATAGACCTTTGCTTCGTCGAGGAATTTCATCGGCCATAGGTAGGCCAGCCGGTCCCCCGCGGCAACCCGGACTTATCCGTAAATCGGCCGAATTTCCGCGATTTTGGCCCCTTGCTTAACCAGCAAGACGACTTCAGAGGGGGCGTCGCCGGATCAGGAATTTTTGCATGCCTTCCAGCACCAGCTCCTTGCGTTGGTTGAACACGGTGCTTTTGAGCGTCACCGCACCTGTCGTGCGTCCCGGCACGAGCTCGGTGACCTCGAGCGCGGGATAGATCGTGTCGTCGGCGAAGACCGGCTTGAGGAACCGGCTCGACTGCTCGAGAAAGCCGACCAGGGACTCCTCGACCATGAACGGAAACAGGCCCGCGCCGGGCGCGGTGTGGATCAGCGTCTGAAAGCCGTGGGCGAGCAGATGCGGCATGCCGCGGCTGCGACAATATTCCACGTCATAATGCACCGGATGGGTGTCGCCGCTCGCGGTCTGGAACGCCGCGAACACCGCTGACGTCTGGGTGCGACTCGGCAACACGAAACGTTCGCCGACCACGAAATCCTCAAACCAGCGTTGCGCGGTGATCATGCGGTGCTGGGCCGGGTCGAAGTCGGTCATGACTTAAGCTCTTTCATCGGTGAGGTGCTTATCGCTACCGCGGCGCGAAGAGTGCGACAATCCGTTCAATTCGGCTGCCACGGGCTTGTCGCGCGCGTCTGCTTCATTAAAACGACGCCAATGCCCTTGTTCAAAAATCTCTCCGCTTATGACGACCGCTCGGCACGGCTGGCCGGGATCGCCCTCATGGTGCTGTCGATCTTCATGTTCTCGTTCGGCGACGCCATGGGCAAGTTCCTGGTCGGGACGTATTCGGTGGGGCAGCTCTTGTTCCTGCGCGCCTGCGCGGCGCTGCTGCTGCTGTCGCCGATGATCTGGCGGCAGCGTCATCAGTTCCTGCATCTGGAGCGGCCGGGTTTGCAGCTGTTTCGCGTCGTGCTGTCGACGCTGGAGGTCGCCGCCTTCTTCCTCGCGACCGTCTATCTGCCGCTCGCCGACGTCATCACCTATTATCTCGCAGGTCCCATCTTCGTCACCGCGATGTCGGCGATCTTTCTGGGCGAGAAGGTCGGCTGGCGGCGGTGGACGGCGATCCTGATCGGCTTCTGCGGCGTGCTGATCGCGCTGCGGCCGTCGGCGCAGACGGTGAGCCTGCCGGCGCTGATCGCGCTCGGCGGCAGCCTCTCCTTCGCAACCCTGATGCTGATCACCCGCAGCCTGCGCAAGACGCCCGATATCGTGATGGCGTCCTCGCAATTCATCGGCACGTTTTCGCTGGGCGCGCTGCTGTCCGCGTTCCACTGGGTGCCGCCGACCCCTAGCAGCCTCGTGTTCTTCGCGCTGGCCGGATGTATCTCCGTGACGGCGCTGTTCTGCGTCAACCGGTCGCTCAAGCTTGCGCCGGCGAGCGTGGTGGTGCCCTACCAATATTCAATGATCGTCTGGGCCGTGATCTTCGGCTTCGCAGTGTTTGGCGATGTGCCGTCGATGGCCACGATTGTCGGCGCCGCGATCATCATCGGCGCAGGGTTCTACATTTACTTGCGAGAGCGCGATCTCGGCCGCGCCAGCGAAGAGGTCAATCCACCGGCGTGATGCACAGTGTCGTCCCGGGGCGCGCGCAGCGCGAGCCCGGGACGACAGCGGAGAATATAGCCGCGCCTCGCGCCCTACCTCATCCGCCGCGCACTGCTCCAGCTCTTCAACGACGACCATACCCCGCGCGAGAGACGGAAGCAGTCGACCGGCGTGGAGGAGCCCAGCGCCAGGAAGCGGTGCAGCTGCACGCCGCTCCACTGGAAGCCGCACTTCTCCAGCACCTTGCGCGAGGCCGGATTGGTGACGCGCGCGCCCGCATAGAGATGATCGTCCTCGAACTCCTCGAAGAAGAAGTCGATCGCGCCGCGCGCGGCCTCGGTGGCAAAGCCCTGGCCCCAATGCTCGACGCCGAGCCAGTAGCCGAGCTCGGCATTGTCGGGCGTGGAGCAGTCGATGCCGACCATGCCGACGGGCGTCGTGTCGTACTCGATCAGGAACACGGTCTCGCTGCCGAGCGCGGCGGTGGCGCGGATGAATTCGACGGCGTCGTCCTGCGAATAGGGATGGGGGAGGCGGCGGGTGTTTTCCGCGACGCGGCGGTCGTTGGCGAGGCGGGCGATGGTCCTGACGTCGGCGAGTGTCGGCCGCCGCAAGGTCAGCCGTTCGGTGGCGACGACGCTGGGTCTCGCCTCCCGCAAGGTCACGCTCGAGAAATCCTGCAACATGTCCGGCTCCGTCAAAGTCACTAAGTCAAAAGTGAGCTCGTCAAACGAAAGGGGAGGCCGGTTTCCCTGCCTCCCCTGGAGCCTTCGATCTCTATGATCTCTGGGACTCCGCCGGTTCGGTCAAGGACCCGGCGGACTCCAATTTGGTCCACCGTCTATTCAGCAGCCTCTGCGAGCGGGAGCACCGCTACGAAGGTGCGTCCGTTGGCTTTGGCCTGGAATTCAACACGACCCTCGATCTTGGCGAACAGAGTGTGGTCCGTGCCCATGCCGACATTAAGGCCGGGATGCCAGGTGGTGCCGCGCTGACGTGCAATGATGTTGCCGGGAATCACGTGCTCCCCGCCGAACACCTTGACGCCAAGGCGCTTACCCTTTGAATCGCGTCCGTTGCGCGATGAACCGCCTGCTTTTTTGTGAGCCATGGCTCGTCTCCGAAATCCTGCGTATGTCTAGGTCAATTCCTTGACGGAATCATTTCAAAACGTCTCACGCATCAATTCGTGAATTGGCGTGATCGATTTATGCTGCGTCGGCTTCCGTGGTCGCTTCCTTTGCGACCTTTTCCCGCTTCGGACGCGGGCCCTTGGTGGGCTTGGCGTTGTCCGTCAGGATCTCGCTGACGCGCACGACTGTGATCTCGTCGCGGTAGCCGCGCTTGCGGCGCGAATTCTTGCGGCGGCGCTTCTTGAACGCGATGACCTTCGGTCCGCGCTTGTGGTCGAGCACCTCGACGGCGACGGATGCGCCGGCAACCGTGGGCAGACCCAGCACCGGCGTATCACCGCCGACCACCAGGACTTCGCTCAGCTGCACGATCGTGCCGACTTCGCCTTCGATCTTGCCTACTTCCAGAACATCATCCGGAACGACGCGGTACTGCCGGCCGCCGGTTTTGATGACTGCGAACATCGTTGTTTTCCTTCGTGTTCAATCCCGGCCTCGCGACGAAGATCGTCGGGGCCGGCTTTTTGTCAGTCGCTATGGGTTTATGCGAGTTTTGTGCGGGCGGGAACTATCCCTTTGAAAAACCACGCAAAAACAAGCGGCGCGAGAAACGACCCGCGCCGGTTGTGGGACTTATAGCCGCCGGCGGCTCAGAGTCAAGGAAAAGCGGGCGAAAAGGCCCGGATTAGAAGGATTTGGGCCATTTCCAAGCTGACCATGAATCTCGACATGCAATCTCGCCCTGCACAGCAACCAACGGGTTCCCCCGCCGTTGTCCCGGCAAATTGGCATTCGGGCAAGGGCTTTCCATGGCAACCGACGAACTGGTCAAGACGACGGGCATCGCCCAGCACGGGGCGAGCCGGCTGCCGTCGGTCGATGTCGACAGCTTCAACATCGAGATCAAGGACGACGAGGGTTTTCTCGGCGACCGCGCCAGCAAGGGCGCGTTTCGCGAGATTCTCGACCGCTGGCGCAAGCCGCTGCACAAAACCGGCCAGGACCCGTTCGGCGAGGAGCCCTCGGAAAACATCAGCAAGAAGACGCTCGATGCCATCCTGGTCGGCGACGACACCGAGGCCTCCGCGGTGGTGCACAGCGCCATCGAGGAGTTCGCGCAGGAGCTCGCCTATGTCACCCGCCGCTTCCTCAAGACCAAGGCCTGGGCCAAGACCGAGCGCATCGTGGTCGGCGGCGGCTTTCGCGATTCCCGGCTCGGCGAGCTTGCGATCGCGCGCACCGAGATCATCCTGAAATCCGAGGACTTCAAGATCGACATGGTGCCGATCCGGCATCACCCCGATGAAGCCGGCCTGCTCGGCACGCTGCATCTGGCGCCGTCGTGGATTTTCGAGGCCTATGACAGCATCCTCGCGGTCGATATCGGCGGCACCAACATCCGCTGCGGCCTGGTGGAGACGGGCTGGAAGAAGGCCAAGGACCTGTCGAACGCACGGGTCGTGAAGTCCGAGCTGTGGCGTCACGCCGACGACGAGCCGACGCGCGAGGGCGCGGTGAAGCGTCTCATCAAAATGCTGAAGGGACTGATCGAGGAAGCCGAGACCGGAGGCTTCAAGCTGGCGCCTTTCATCGGCATTGCCTGTCCCGGCGTGATCAACGAGGACGGTTCGATCGAGAAGGGCGCCCAGAACCTGCCGGGCAATTGGGAGAGCAGCAAATTCAACCTGCCGGCGAGTTTGATCGAGGGCATCCCGCAGATCGGCCAGCACGACACCGCGGTTCTGATGCACAATGATGGCCTGGTTCAGGGCCTCTCCGAGGTGCCGTTCATGCAGCATGTCGAGCGCTGGGGCGTGCTCACCATCGGCACCGGCCTCGGCAATGCCCGCTTCACCAACCGGCGCAAGGAGGGTAACGGCAAGGACCGTGACTCTACGGAGAACGGGAAGAAAAAGACCAAGGAAAACAATAAGGAAAGCAGCAAGGCCGACAAGGAGTAACCTTGACTGGTTAGGTTAAGGGACGGATTGCGTTGCGGCGCAGCGCCTGCACGCTAGGGTCGAATCGTCGCCTCACGCAGGCCTGCGAAGCCGCCCTTCCTGGCCGGCATTTCGATGAGCGGCACGGGACCGCCAGTTTTTACCGCGTCTGGCGGTCCCACCCCGTTCTCTTAAAACATGCTGAGATGAGCCTGGACCCGCGCCCCGATGGAGCTGCGTTCCCTTCCCCCGTTGTGGGCAAACGGCCTGAGCGCACGCCTCGTCCTTCGAGACGACCGCTCCGCGGTCTCCTCAGGATGAGGCTAAGCGGCACCTTTGCCTGCTGAAACTGCTGCTGCGTACACCGTCCTCATCCTGAGGGCCCGCCAAAGGCGGGCGTCTCGAAGGATGGCCGCAGGGAAGCCGCTTCCATACGCGATTGCCCTCCCCCACAAGGGCGGAGGGAACGCAGCGAGCCCTGCCGTTGACCAAGCCCGATTCGACTTCAATCTTGTCCGGATTCAGCTCCAGCCAAAAGAGGCAGCGGATTTTCCCCTTTCGCGCCTTGTCTGGCCCGCCATCCTCGCCTATTAACGCCCCCAACCACAGGGGCCCTGCTCCTACTATGGCGCCTTCAGGAGAGGTGGCAGAGTGGTTGAATGCACCGCACTCGAAATGCGGCATAGGTGCAAGCCTATCGGGGGTTCGAATCCCTCCCTCTCCGCCACCGATTTTCGACAGCGCAGAAGTCCTTTGAAATCAGGCGTTTCTCGAACCGCCGGAAAATGACGGTGGAGCACCACGGTGTAGCACCGGGGTGACCCAAATTGCCATCATTGAGACGCCAGTCAAAGTGGAATCAGCATCGAATCCTCCCCAATCGAACCGCACGGCCCGCGTAGCTGCGGCTGTTGGTTGGAGGCCGCGGTGACAGGGCAGGGATTTGCGCTCGGAGGCCCGTCATTCAGAATCGGGGTTCTTCTGGGCTTGTTCAAGATAAGGCACGCCGGAACAACGACGCTACACCGAGACATCGAACGACTGCTTATGGCGCAAAGCGGCTATCCAGCAGAGCCTCGCGCCCAACCGAGGCAAAATTAAAAACCAGCGCATGCGTTCTTCGCCGGGTCGTCGCGGCAGGCGACAAAAGGGGAACGGGTCTCATGCGCATGTCATTCAGTCGGCGAGTGCCGGTCGCGGAACTGCTCTGCCATCCAGTCTATGAACACACGCAGGCGCGGCGACAGTTGCCGCGTATGGGAGTAGAGGACGTGGATAGGCAGCGGCGACGGTGGAAAGCCGGCGAGCACTTCGACCAGCGCGCCGCTGGCAAGCTCGGAGCTGACGCGATATCGCGGCACCTGAATCAGTCCGAGGCCCATGCACGCGCACGCAACGTTGGTCTCTGGACCGGTCACCGTCACCATCGCTGGCAACGTGACTTGACGCGCCTTGCCGGCGACGCCGAAGACGAGCGAAGCGACTTCGCCGGAGTCCGGCGAAAGCAATCCGACCATCTCATGACCTGCGAGGTCGTCAGGCGTTCGCGGCATGCCGAAACGGCTGAGATAATCCGGGCTGGCGAAGGTCCCCCTGTCGAGCAGCGCCAGGCGCCGCTTGATCAGCGGACTGTCGCTCAGCTCGCCGGCCCGAAGGATGCAGTCGAGTCCCTCCCGGATCATGTCCAGCGGTTGGTGCGCTTCGCTGAAGTGCAGCCGTATATCGGGATATTGCTGCCGGAATCGAGGCAGGCCCGGTAACAGGAAATACCGCGCCTGGGTGCCGTGAACGTCGACACGAACGAGGCCCGAAGGTTTGGCTCCGACGAAGGCGCCTTCCGCGTCCTCCATGTCCGCGATCAGGTTCACACAGCGCCGATAGTAGGCTTCGCCATCCAGGGTCGGACTGACCTGCCGCGTCGTGCGCCGCAATAGCCGTACCCCCAACCGCGCCTCCAGTCCCTTCACGGCATCAGTCACCGAGGAGCGCGGCAGACCAAGATCGTCAGCGGCTTGGGTGAAACTGCGCCGTTCCACAATACGGGTGAAGACGCGCATGGCGTCGAAACGATCCATTATTCGGCAGCTCGAATTATGATGTCGAAATATGCATGATTATCCGCCGAATGGGAAGGAGCATCTTGCTTTCATCGAGCGCCGATGACCGGTGCCCAACTCCAAGGAGACGGATCATGACCACCGAAACTAACAGAATAGCCATCGTCACCGGCGCGTCCGGCGGCATTGGTGCTGCGGTCGCCGAGCGCCTGGCCAAAGACGGCTTCACCGTGGTGGTGAACTATGCCGGTAACGCCGTCTCGGCTGCGGCAGTCGTAGCTAGGATCGAAGCGGCCGGCGGCCACGCCGTGGCGGCCCAGGCCGACATCTCGGATGTCGCCGCGGTGGCGCGCATGTTCGACTCGGCTGAAACCGCGTTCGGCGGCGTCGACGTGCTGATCAACAATGCCGGCATCATGAGCCTGGCGACCATCGCTGACAGCAGTGACGCACTGTTCGATCGCCACATCAAGGTCAACCTGAAGGGCACCTTCAATACGCTGCGCGAAGCGGCGCGCCGCCTGCGCGACGGCGGCCGGATCGTCAATTTCTCCTCCAGCGTCACCGGGTTGCTGCAGCCGACTTATGGCGTCTATGCCGCCACCAAGGCCGCGGTCGAGGCCATGACCAGCATTCTCGCCAAGGAGCTGCGGGGACGGAACATCACCGTCAACGCGATCGCGCCGGGCCCGACGGCGACCAAGCTATTCCTCGACGGCAAGCCGCAGGAGGTGATCGAGCGCCTCTCCAAGCTGGCGCCGCTGGAACGTCTCGGCCAGCCGCAGGATATCGCCGACGCGGTGGCCTTCCTCGCAGGCCCGGACGGCGCTTGGATCAACGGCCAGACGCTGCGCGCCAATGGCGGGATCATCTGACCCGCATCCCCTTCAAACTTCAACACGCTGACAATGGAGATTCTATCATGAGCAAGAAGATCATTCTCATCACAGGCGCTTCCAGCGGCTTCGGCCGCCTGACGGCCGAAGCGCTCGCCAAGGCCGGAAACACCGTCTACGCCTCGATGCGCGACATCGCTGGCCGCAACGCCAAGAACGCGACCGAGATGGCCGAGACCTCGAAGCGCGATGGCGTCGACCTGCGCCCGATTGAGCTCGACGTTCAGTCCGAGCCGTCGATCGATGTGGCGGTCAAGAAGATCATGGCTGAGAGCGGCAGGATCGACGTGCTGGTCCACAATGCGGGTCACATGATGTTTGGCCCGGCCGAGGCGTTCTTGCCCGAGCAATTCGCGGTGCAGTACGACGTCAACGTGCTCGGCACGCAACGCGTCAACCGGGCCGTCCTGCCGCACATGCGCGCGGCGAAACAGGGTCTGGTTCTCTGGATCTCGAGCAGCAGCTCCGCTGGCGGAACGCCGCCCTATCTCGCGCCCTATTTCGCGGCCAAGGCGGCGATGGATTCGCTGGCCGTCCTCTATGCGCGCGAGCTGTCGCGCTGGGGCATCGAGACGACGATCGTCGTGCCGGGCGCGTTCACCAAGGGCACGAACCACTTCGCGCATTCCGGGCGTCCGGCAGACGAGGCGCGGGTCGCGGAATATGAAGCTGGCCCCTACAAGGGCTTCGGCGAAGAGGTGTTGAAGGCGTTCGCCGCAATCGTCCCCGACGACGCCGAGCCCAGCGGCGTGGCCGACGAGATTGTCAAGGTCGTCGACATGCCCTTCGGCAAGCGTCCGTTCCGGATCCACTACGATCCGACCGAAGACGGCGCCAATGTCGGCTTCATCGTGCTCGACCGCCTGCGTGCGGAGATGCTTCATCGGGTCGGTCTCTCCGACCTGCTGAAGCCCAGCGTCCTCGTCTAGGCATCCCTGCGGGCCCATTGGCAGCAGTGACGGTGATGACATTCCAGCACATAAGGAGACAGACAATGCAGACGTCAATCGATGCGGCGCGCGAAGCGCGCAAACCGACGGAGTCGTTACGCTTGGCCAAGGCCGCAGTCCTGGTCGCAGCGACCATGCTCGCGACACTGGCCGGCGCGGCGATCGCCGCTGGCCAGCCCCAAGGCCAGATGGCAAGCGATCTTGCCACCCGCGATCGGGACATCCGCCACGCTCAAGTGGGTGTCCGAGGGGCGCTAAGCCCGCTCGCACAGCCTCTTTCCAGGCTTTCAATCCATCTCGCGGCAACCGGCTCCCTCCCGGACGCCCAACCAAGGAGTGCGTTATCATGAATTTGACCAATAGCAGCGGCGGAGTGGTTGCAGGCGGAGCGAAGCGCGTTCGCCATGCCGGAAGCGAACGCGACTATTGAGCGCTGAAGGGAATCGAGGCGCGTGCCCGGTAAGTCCAAAGCGCAAAGTTGCTGCCGATACCCGCGCGCTCGGTGCCGATGGCGACTTGGGCCCCACCGACAAATCTCGCGGAGATGCCGCCGACAGCGCGGGCCGACCAGCCGTCCTGCACAAGAGCCGCAGGGACCAGGCTCGAAATCGCGGCCCTTCCGTCGTCTGTGTTGAAGTAATAGTCGCCATAGGCGCCGATATACGGCGTCAGCCCCACCGACGCGGTCCATTGGAATGGAAAGATCAGCTTGAGGCCGCCGCTGGCGCGACCGGTCGAGAAGTTGCGGGCCGCCTGGAGTGTCCCGAGCGTGTCCGTGTAGGCATTTTCATGCTCCCACAGGGCGTACACACGGGCCGACGGCTCAAGCACGGCACCCCAGAGGCCGTAGGTGCCCGTGAAACCGGTCACCGCCAGCACACGTCTGCCCGTAAACGAACCCGCCGCGGTTCCAGCCGTGCCGTCGTAGCCGATGCCGGAGTAGCTGGCACCGAGGTCGTAGCGGATGCTGTCGGTCAGCTTCCAACCGAGATAAGCACCCGCAGTCCAGCCATCGCCCTTCAGATGTCCGGAGAGCCCGTCCGAACGATAGTCGAACGTCTCCCACCCGCCGAGGACTCCGATCACGAAGTTCGGCAGGATTTTTCGGGAGACGCCCGCGAGCAGGTTAACCTGATCGCCGTAAAGGGCCGCAGCACCCAGAGTCGGGGAATACAAGTGATCGAGAACGGCTCCGCGGACCTCGGCCCATGCGAGCCAGTCTCTTGGCTCCGTTGCCCGCATCGGCGGCGCCTTGGTCGGCCCCGCATAGGCCAGCGCACTGAACGCATCCTGAACGCGCGAAGATGCCCCATCGCGTTCGGCCGGATTGAGCGGCGCGCTGCGATCGATCGCCTGCGACGCACTGGCCGCAGCTTGCCCGTCGGTAGACGCCGCGAAGTTGACGCGGATTCCGCTCGCACTCGGCGTGATCAGCGCGCCACCCGGCGAAAACGCCTCTCCGATTGCGCTATCGACCGCGCCAGAGATCGCCTGCCCGGACACCTGCGCCACCACGGGGGTAGTCATGACCTGCATCGCTCGCAGTTTCAGGCTGTCCAAAGGAGCATTGACGACCTGGAGAAGTGCCGCCGACGCGCTGGCAGCGAAGCCTGCAGCCCCCGCATAGGTGGCGGTGATGGTGTGATTACCCGTCGATAGCTGCGTCGTCGCGAACACGGCGATGCCGCCCGAGAGTGACGCCAATCCGATCGCCACTCCGCCGTCGCTGAAAGTGACTGTTCCTGTCGGCGTGCCGCCACTGCTGGTGATAGTCGCCGTAAACGTAACAGTCTGGCGGGCGGCGCTCGGATTGGGCGATGAACCGAGTGTGGTCGTCGTCGGTTTCGGGGCACTGACTGCGATCGCGCTCGAGGTGCCGGTGATCGCTGCATTCGCAGTATCGGTGGCGGTGATGGTCTGGTTGCCCGCGGTATTGAGCGTGGCGGAGAACGTTCCGGTACCGTTGGTCAGCGTGGCGTTCGCGGGCAGTGTGGCCGCCGCATCACTGCTCGTAAAATGCACGGTGCCGCTGTAGCTGGTCACAACGGCGTTGGAGGAATCCAGTGCCGTGACGGTGAAGTTGAAAGCGGTGCCGGCGGTTGCCGACGCCGGTGCCGAAACGGTGAAATGCGTGACTCCGGTGCTTGAGACGTTGATCGCACCCGAGGTGCCGGTGATCGAGGAGGTCACCGCATCCGTGGTGGTGATGGTCTGGCTGCCTGCGGTCTTCAGCGTCGCCGAGAACGTTCCGGTACCGTTGGTCAGCGTGGAATTCGCCGGCAGCACGGCCTGGGCGTCAGTGCTCGTGAAATGCACGGTGCCGGCATAGCCGGTGGCCGTGTTGTTGAACTGATCCTGCGCTGTGACGGTGAAGCTGAATGCAACGTTGCCGTTTGCCGAAGCGGGCGCGGACACTGTGTAGTGCGTTGCCGCAGCCGCGGAAACGGCAATCGTGCTGGACGTGCCGGTGATCGAGGAGGTCACCGTATCCGTGGCAGTGATGGTCTGGCTGCCCGCAGTCTTCAGCGTCGCCGAGAACGTGCCGACACCGTTGGTCAGCGTGGAGTCCGCGGGCAGCGTCGCGGCCCCGTCAGTGCTCGTGAAATGCACCGGGCCGCTGTAGGTCGTGTCGACACTATTGCCGGAATCGAGCGCCGTGACGGTGAAATTGAAAGCCGTGCCCGCGGTTGCGGAGGAAGGGGCCGAGACCAAGAAGTGGGTCGCCGGTCCCGCCGATGCGGCCGTGGCCGACAGCGCCATCGCCCACATCATCGCCAATATGGCAATCGCCGCCGGCGCGGCCTTGCCGCGCAAAGCGGCTATGAAAGCCGATGTTGGCAAAGTATCCCACCCGAAAGGTGTACACGAACCGATTTCCGCAATATCAGGTTGCAGCAATATTTGATTGCTGGGCCTCGTCAATGCAGGTTTTGCAAAGCGAAAAAATAAGGCGACGCCTGTTGCCGTTTCGCACCAGCAAGTCTGCCAGATCTGAGATCGGGACAGATGGCAGGCAGCAGGGTTTTGCCGCCCTTTCGTATCTCGCCAAGCACGAGCGTGCTCGGGAAGATGTCCGCGTCAGCGATTGACGCATACCAGCGTCCGGTATGCCTCGCTTTCGGCATTTTGCCCGCCGGATCAGATATTTCGCTGGATGCAGCGAGCGCAGTGCCGGCAGTGGCCGCCTACTGTGCATGGGGTTGTTTTCGACTTGGGCCTGATCATGATCCCGCGGCAACCGACAGCCCCGCACCCACAACGGAGCCAGGTTGAACCTGCCACCGGCGCGGTCCGACCAACATCCCGCCGACGGCCGGCAGCCAGGTGATCCACCACGATGTTCGACAAGACCTATCGCCAACGCCTCGAGGCTGACCTCGCGCAATGGGAAGCCGATGGCGTGATCGCGCCGGCGGCCGCCGCGTCCATTCGCAATGCGCTGCCGCCGCTCTCGCCGGGCATCAACATCGCGGTCGTCGTTGCCATCGTCGGCGGCCTGTTGATCGCGGCCGCATTCCTCGCCTTCGTCGCGGCGCACTGGACCGAGATCGCCCGGCTGTTGCGGTTCGTGATCCTGCTTGCCGGCATGATCGTCGCCGGCGGCCTGGGCGCGTGGTTCGCCGCGACGGGCCGCGTTGTTCTTGCCGATCTCTGTGCCAGCATCGGCGCGATCATCTTTGGTGCGGGCATCGCGCTGGTCGGCCAGATGTATCATCTCGGCGACGATTTTGCCGGCGGCATGCTGCTGTGGTCGATCGGCGCCTTCGCCGCGGCGCTGCTGACCGGCTCGCGCGGCGCGCTCGCGGTCGGGCTCACCGCCGCCTGCATCTGGACCTGCATGCGCGTCTATGATGCGCCGGACGCGCTTCATCTTCAGTTCGTGGTGGCCTGGCTCATCGCCGCCGCCGTCGCGTTCGCGTGGAATTCACAGGTCGCGGCTCACCTCGTCGCGATCGCCGTGCTGCCATGGTGGATCGCGACGTCGCTTCGCTACGACTTCGATGCTGCCGAACCGTCATTCGTGCTGGCGAACGGCGCGGCCCTGCTGTTCGGCGCCGGGCTCGCGATCGCCGCGGCGCCATCGCCGCGGGCGCTCCGGCTTGGGTCCGTCCTGGCGGTCTATGGGGCTTTCGCGCTGGCCGTCGTCGCCTTCCTGGAGGTGGCAACGGTCGATGATCTCTTCTTGCGGTTCCGGACCGGCACGGCGCCGGCGCAGCCGCTGTGGGCGATCCTGTGCGGGATCGCGGGTGTGATCCTCGCGCTCGCATCCGCCGGCGTTACGAAGCGTGTCGGCGAAATCCTCGCGGCATGCGCGATCGGGCTCGTGCTGCTCGCGGCGCCGATCTGGCCGGCATCCGCGGCCGGCGAGCCTTGGTTCGCTTATGCCGCGCTGCTCTGCGCCATGCTGTGCCTCGTGGTCTCCGGCGTGCTCGACGATGTGCGTCCAAGGATCGTCGCCGGCTGGCTCGGCATCGCCGGCGTCATCGCTGCGATCACCTGGGCGGTGAAGGGCTCGCTGCTGCGCCGCTCGGCCTTCCTGGCGGTGGCTGGCGTCATCGCCGTCGTCTTCGCAACCGCGCTCAATCGCGCGCTGCCGAGGGCTGAACGATGATGAAGCTCGCCGCGCTCTGGCAGCGCATCCCGAAAGCGTGCTGTTCGGTGCAGCCATCCTGCTTCAATGTGCGATATTGGTTCTGATGGTCGCCGATCGCGTGCGGATCCTGCGCGAGGGCACGGAGGTGACCTTGCAGACCCGGCCGGTCGATCCCCGCGATCTCCTGCGCGGCGACTATGTCGTGCTCGGCTACGACATCTCGCAACTGCCGGCAGGCGCGCTCGCCGGCCAGCCGACCGCCGAGCGCAATCCCGTCGTGTTCGTCAAGCTCGCGCCCGATGCCAACGGCCTCTATCAGGCCGTTTCCGTGCATGCGGCGCCTGTGACGGTCGCGGCGCCCGACGTGCTGATCCGGGGCCGCATCGCTTCTTCCTGCGGCTCGACCAGCCGCACCTTCTGCGACAGGCTGACGATCAGATACGGCCTGGAAAGCTATTTCGTGCCGGAAGGCGAGGGCAGGAAGCTCGAGCAGGCCCGCAACCAGCAGAAGCTGCGCGTCGTCGCCGCCGTGCTGCCCTCGGGCCGCGCCGCGATCAAGCGGCTGCTGCTCGACGGCGAGCCGGTCTATGAGGAGCCGTGGTACTAGCGGTTGGGCCGCGCCTGCCGCGACCGCGCTGGTCGTCGTCTGCGTGTTCTTTGCGCGGCGGTATGCCTGAGACTGCATGCATCACGCCTGATCCATCACCGTCCGCGTCAGCGCGCTCCGCGCAAATTTCTTGAGCGGCATCGGCTTTCCGAACAGGAAGCCTTGCACGAGATCGAAACCGAGTTCGTTTGCTGCGACGAGGTCCGCGCGGCTCTCGATGCCCTCGGCGGCAGCGCGTGCGCCATAGCCCTGAGCCAGTTCGACAATGTGACGGCACACCGTGCGCTTGAGGCGGTCGTTGGCGCTACCGGTCACGAAGTGGCGATCAGCCTTCAGCTTGATGAAAGGGATCTTGTCGAGATCCATCAGCGACGGCCAATTGGCGCCGAGATTGTCGATCGACAGGCCAATATTGTGCAGGCGCATCTCGCGCGAGATTTCGGTCAGGAGCTCGAGATCGCGAATCGCTTCCTCGCTGTTGATCTCGATCGTCAATCCGCCGAAGGCCGGATGCGTCGGCACGCGGCGGCAGAGGTCGCGCACGGCCTGCGGTTCCTTCAAATACGACGCCGGCAGGTGGATCGAGAGATCGACCGGGCTTTGCTGCTCCAGCAGATAGTGCCAGTCCTGCATGGCGCGTTCGATCACGAACTCCGAGAGATCGCGCAGATGCGGATCATGCTCTTCCGGGATGAAATAGGCCGGCGGCACCACGCCCCAGGTCGGATGGCGCATCCGCACCAGTGCCTCGGCGCCGCTGCGGATCAGCGTGCGCGCGTCGATCTTGGGCTGGTACCAGAGCTCGAGCCAGCCCGCATGCAGGGCCTCGCCGACATGAACGGCCGGGCTCGGCGCCGGCTCGTCCGGCAGCAGCATCGCGACGCGATCGCGCAGCGTCTCCGCGGCAAAGGGCGTGGTGAGCGGCGGCAGCATCGCGAGCCCGTATTCTTCTCCGACCTGCTGCACGGCCTTCACGATGATCGACTCGCGGGCGCCGACGGTCAGGACCTTGCCGTCGAAGGCCTCGCGCACCAGCGTCTCCAGAAATGTGCCGGGCTCGATGCCATCAGCGGCGACTCCGAAAAGAATCAGATCCGGCAGCTCACCGGCGAGCACGGTCTTCAGCTCGTCGGCGCTGGCGCATTCGCTGGTGACGAAGCCAATATCCTCCAGCACCTCGGCGAGGAACGCGCGCAGATGGCGCTTGCCGTCGGCGACACATGCGCGCGGCGTTACTTTTCGCCGTCCGAAGGTTTTGGGCCTTCGTCCGGCGAACTCAACAATTTCATCGTTCATCTTAAACCACTCCCGTTCCGCGACCGGTGTTAGCGACGGGAGCAGTTTCAAATAAGGAGGGCTTCGGCCGATTGTTGAATTATCTGGGTAACGTTAAAGCCCCCATCAATTCTAAAATTGTTCGGATTTCCTTCGAGAAGTTTTTACGTCTGGCCGCGCGTTGCGCACCTGCGTGCGACAATCATGCAGGATTTTCGCAACGTGAAGTTTGGCAGCGAGCGCGGCCGTGTCCTGTAATTGGACGAAGCTGCGCGCGCTTCGCCCAATTGAATAATGAACGCCTCAATTGGCTGCGGCTTTGTCGTGCTCGGCCATGCCGACCGGCTTGTAGTCATAGGTCGGATAGAACTCGGTGCGGTACGGCCCCCATGCCGTGTCCTCGATGATGCGGTTGACCTCGCGCAGCCGCGAAGCCGGCAGCCGCAGCGTGACCACCTGGCCGATGCCCATCATCACGTACCAGCTCACGACCTCCACACCCGCCGGTGGAAAGGCTTTGCGGAAGCCTTGCTTGTCGAGTTGCGCATTCAGCTCGCCGAGCGGGCGCGACTGGTCGTGCTTGAAGAAGACGGTGAGCAGGACGGCATTGTCGGCAGTCGGCGCGGCGTTGCCCGGGGGCGGCGCTGTCTGCGCCATCGTCGCCGGTGTGAGCGCGCATGCGCCCGTCAGCCACGCCGTCACCATCAACGCTAGTCGGATCGATCTCATCGCTTATGTCCTTCACAATGCAGCATGCGGTGCATCGGAGAATAGGGGCGACGCGTTCCGTCGATGAATTCATTTTCGCGCGATGCGCGCATGTTCCGGCATCGCGCGTGACAGTGATGCGACAACTCGCCCGGCTGCTGAGCCAACGGGTGTGAAGCACCTCACATGCGTATTGCTGCACCTGCGCTATTGGTCCGACCAGCCGGTGGGTGGTGGGCTGTCAGGGATTGCAGCTATGACGACGCGGCGGATGATCTATTGGTGGTTCAGGCTCGTCATGTCAGGGCGATTTCTCGATCGCTTCCTGTGCCTGCCGCACGCGCCCGAATAGCCCAGGGGGAACGTTTTCTATTTGAGCATGATCTTGTCGGAGAACCGCTCCACACTTTTCCGGATCATGCTCTAAGTCGCCCCGATCAATTTGCGAAGCGCCGCCGCGCCGTCCTGCACGGCGTCGCGGCCCTTCCAGGCCAGATGGCTCAGCTTGCCGCCCAGCGTATCCTGGCTGCGCAGCCGGCGTGATCCGAGGATGTGACCGACATTGGCGGGGAAGCGGCTGACCTCGGCCGACACCAGTGCCGCGATCGCGTCCATCAATTGCTGAAGCCGCACGCCCCATTGGCTCTGCTCGATGCCGTCGATGCGAAGCTTGAGCGCATGTTCGGCGTCGTAGATTTCGGTGAGCAGGTCGCGTGCGACGAGGAAACGGTTGTGCCGGAGTGCGATCCGCAGGGCGAGGCGCTTGTCGTCGAGCCGGTCGAGCACCATGGGAACGACGCAAGCATAGGGCGCCGCTGCAACCTCGGCAGCGCTCTTGCTCGCGGCCGCCTTGGTCGCAAGGTATGCGAGTTGCCAGAACGTCTTCAGGCGCCTCGCCACCAGCGTCAGTGCAAAGGGCAGCGCACCGGGATTCGCCTTCTTGAAAGCGTCGAGCTGCGCGGTGATCTGGGCGACCTGGCCGTCGTCGAATTTCGTGATGGTCTCGGGCAGCTTCTCGTTGAACTTCGGCAGCGCGTCGCCGGCGCGCAGCACTTGCTGCATCTTCTTCACGTCGTCGAAGGCGGTGCGCGAAGCCGTGTATTGCGCAAGCTTGCCGCGCGCGAGTTCGGTGCTCTCGGCTGAAGCGAGCGTGTTCTCGAGCACCTTGACGACCTTGACCTGAAAGGTCGTCGCGATCTTCAGCACTTCCTTGGGATTGTTGGCGGTGACCTGGTCGTTGATCGCCTTGACGTAGTCGCGCGCCATGGTCGGCAGCAGGTCGCGGCAGATCCATTCCCAGATCGGCGTGAGCGTGTTGCGCGAGATCCGTCCCGCATTGGCGTGCTCAGGCGCGCCGTCGATCAGCAGCAGCTCGAGTGGAGCGAAGAAATAGCGGGACGGGCTGGTGGCGCGCGCCTGGGTTGATCCGTCCTTGCGAAACTCGGCGCGCAGCTTGGCCTGGATCTCGGCCGCGCCCGGCATGTCGATGCCGCACAGCTCGAGCCGCTCGAGCTCGCTCAGCAGACAGCTGCGCGACAACGGCGTCAGCTTCTGCAGGAACTCCGATAGCTGGTCGACCTCGTTCATGGCACGCAATCTCTCGCAACGATTCCAGCAGGCCTAACGGTGGCCCAGTGCATGGAGGCATTTGCGCGCTCTCAATTGTGACAAAGAGAAGCAGGTCGCCGTTAATTAATCCGTAAAATCCGGGGGCTCTAGGCCGGGCGCGGCGGTGATCGTTAAGAAGGCCTTTGCCGTTCTGCCGACGGTCTAGGTCGAAATATCAACCCTGACATAGTCGATGACGCAGGGATGCAAGCACAAATTGTGCCGATGTCGGCATTTCAGCACAAAACTGACAAAATCACCGTAGTCTTACGGAGCAGAAAGTTAACCCCGGATCGCCCCGGGTTCCGCTAAACGAGTCACATGGGGTCACAGAACGATACGGTTGCTGATTCGCGGCCGTCGGAATGGTTCGAGAGCGCTGCTCCGGCCGAGGAGCTTGATTTCGTCCGGCTGAACGCCGCCCGTGCCAAGGCGGCCGACGAGATGGCCGCGGCCATTGCCCGCGAGCTCAACGGTCCCCTGACCGCACTCCTGCTCTACATGGGCGAGATCAAGCACCACAGCGGCCTGCTCGCGCCTGTCTCGGCTGACCGCGCCTATTTGCAGCAGGTGGTGGAGAATGCATTGGCGCAGACCGAGCGCGTCTGCGGCCTGGTCAAGCAGCTCGCCGGGACCCACAAGGGCGCCTTGCCCGCGCCGTCCAAGACCGGGGATTCCGAGTTGAAGGCCGGCCGCGCGCTGCCGGCGCCGCGCGAGACGGGCTCCGAACTGTCGAGCCTGTCGGGCAAGCGGCTGACCAAGCGCGAGCGTGAAGTGCTGCGGTTGATCAGCGAGGGTTTTTCGAACAAGCAGGGGGCGCTGCGGATGCAGATCAGCCCGCGCACCTTCGAGAGCCATCGGGCCGAAGCGATGCGCAAGCTCGGCGCGCGCAACACCGCCGACCTCGTCCGCGCGGCGCTGCTGCATTCGATCGATTGAAGCTGTGGTCTCGCGCCGCCTTCGCGGCGGCGCACCACCTAGAAATAGTCTTCGGCGAAGGGGCGCACGCGCGAATTGGGCCGCAGCGCCTTCGGCTCTTCCTTCGGCGCAGTCGGGATGATTGTGATGGTCCAGCGCGGCGGGATCGTCGAATCCTGCTCCAGCACCGAGCGGACAAAACCCGTCACCGTGGACTCGCCCGCCTTCACAGTGGCCATCCGGCCGTTGAACTGTGCGATGCGGAAGCGACGGACCTCTTTCTGGTCCGCAGTCTCATAGGTGAACATGGAAACCCTCCTGGTTTCCGGCGACTATCGCCGCCTATGATTAGTCATCCGTGAAAATTGCAAACCGTATAAGTACGGCGGGGTGCAGGCGGGGATGGTCAGCCCTGCGGTTCCTGCGCCTTCGCGGCGGTGAAGGCCTCATCCATCTGCCGCAGCAAATCGCTGAATTCGGCGTCATCGAGGGTGTCGGCGGTGCTCTCGAGCCGCAGCGCCAGCGCCGCGAGCCTGACATAGCCGAACGTCCCGGCCGTGCTCTTCAGCGAATGCGCCTCGCGCGCGATCCGGCCACGATGCTGGCCGAGCGCGAGCGTGTGAAACAGCTCGAGCCGCGCGCTCGTCTCGCTCCAGAACACCGCGCGCACTTCACAGGCGCCGTCCTCGCCGATCTCGCGCACCAGCACGTTGAACGCGCCGGGCTCGCGCAGGGGCGCGGTATCGAGCGCGCCCTGCACGGGCGCGAAAGCGGCGTCGAACATGGTGTCCCGGTCCCCGTAATGCGCGTCGCGGTGCGAGGCGTCCGGGACATCTACGCCATTCCGATTTCGGTTCTGGTCCCGAGATGTGTGGTGTTTGTAGGCGGGATTAAGCACTTGCTTTACCATGCGCCGCGTCCGGGCGCCCCTCAGGGCCCAAGCAGCCGGTCGTACTGGGCCTTGACCGTGGCATAGCATTCGCACGCCGTCTGGCGCAGCCCCTCCAGATTGAGGATATGGATGTGTCCGCGGCTGTAATGGATGAAATTGGCTTGCTGCAAGGTATTGGCGACCAGCGACACGCTGTTGCGCCGCGCCCCGATCATCTGCGCCATGGCCTCCTGGGTCAGCAGCAATCGGTAGTCGCCCGACAGATCATGGGTGTGCAGCAGGCAGCGCGACAACCGCGCCTCCACCGGATGCGCCGCGTTGCAGCCCGCAGTCTGCTGCACCTGCGCGTAGACCGCGAGCCCATGGCGCGTCAGCAGCGTCCGCAGGGTGGAGCTCCGTTCGGCCGCGATGCGCAGCCGGTCGAGGTCCATCACCGACGCGACGCCGGGAACCAGCACGACCGCCGTGTTCAGCGCGCAGGCATCGCCCATGGTCGAGAGTGTCCCGAGCAGGCTGTCGCGGCCGATCATGGCCACCTGCACATGCTCGCCCTTGGCAAGTTTCACGACCAGCGAGATCACGCCACGGTGCGGGAAATAGGCGCGCTTGAGCGTCTCACCGGTTTCGACCAGCACGGCGTCATGCGGCAGATCGACCGTGTGCAGATGTGCACGGATCAATTCATAATCGTCTGCCGACAGTGCCGACAGGAAACCGTTGGATGGGCGTACCATCGTTTCCAAATCTGCCTCCCGTCTCATCCGCCGGTGGAACGCTCGTCACCGAGTCCGCTACTTCCCTGCACGGGTAAGTTCCATCATGTTCGCGGCGGGATATATTGGCAATTGGTTCATTGTTCACAGCTGCGCCCCCAATCGTCTGATACTGATTGGTGTGCACACCGGCATGCAGCCGGCCATGGTGGCACTCATCGCGGTCTCTCCAGCAGACGCACGCAGTGGGCCTTCACGGCGGCATAGCAATCGCAGGAGGTCACCTCCAGGGCCCGACGATCGATGATCTCGATCTGGCCGCGGCTGTAGTGAATGATGCCGGCACGCTGCAGCGCGTGGGCGACCAGTGAAATGGCATTGCGCCGGACGCCCATCATCTGAGCCAAAGTCTCCTGCGTCAGCGGGAGGGTTTCGCTGTCGGACAGATCCCGGGCCCGCAGCAGCCAGCGCGCCAGCCGTGCCTCGATCGGGTGCAGCGTATTGCAGAGCAGGGATTGCTGCGCACGCGCGAGCAGCGCCTGCTCATGCCGGATCATCAGGCTGCGGAACGGCGCGCTGGTAGCGGCGATGGTTCGAAAAGCCGTGATTTCAAGCATGGACGCGGTCCCGGGGAAGAGCACGACGGCGTCCGACGCCGCGATCCCGTCAGCGAGCGCCGCACCGCCGCCAACAACGCTGTCGCGGCCGAGCATTGCCACCTCGATCGCCTGTCCTTCGGAAAGACCGACCGTGATTGAAACGGTTCCATTATGAGGAAAGTAGACGTGTCTCAGCGCTGCGCCTGCTTCACCTAAGACAGTCTCTCTGACCAATTCAATCGTGATGAGATGAGGGCGCAACAGATCGAAGTCGGCAGCGTCGAGCATTTGCAGCAATCGGTTGGGCGGTGGTCCGCTCGCGATCATGCAGGATCATCCAGCGTTCGATGCGACGTCGACGCCGCGCATTCGACATCCGGTTGCGCACTAAAATAAATTTATATTAATGGTTGTGCGGCTGTCTATATACCTGTTGAGGGGCAGACAGCCTGCCGCATTTGCGGCGGAAATAGGAACTGCGTGCTGATTCGTGCGTGCGACCGGCAAGCCAGTCCTGCGTCCTTGGCCGGGAACAAGTGGCAAGGGGGCTTTCGTGAGCTGGAAACGCGCAATCGATGGCAGACAATGCATCCGCATGTCCGTCGGTTGTCCGCCGATCCGCACCATTTCGCTCCTTCATCGATTCTTCTTAGCCATCAGAAATTGCTTCGCGCCATTGCGTGGCCTCGCCGCAGATATTGCGTTCATCCCGTTCGCACGCTGCGCAAGGCCGACTGTGCGTGCGGTCATCACCATTTCAGTGCAAGCGAGAGGAGAAAGGCGTGCGCCACGGTTCAATTATTGGATCGCCGAAACGAGAAATTCAAACGAACACAGAAAGTCCGCGCCATATTCTCGTTGTCGACGACGACCCGATGGTGTGCATGGCCATCGAGATCTATCTCCAGCGGAAAAATTTTCGGGTGACGATTGCCGACGGAGGAGCAGCGGGACTTCGCGCGATTGCGCATGAACAGTTCGACCTGATGATCGTCGACATCTTCATGCCGCATATGCGCGGGTTCGAATCGATCCGGCTCTTTCATGACAAAGCACCCGCCATTCCGCTGATCGCGATGTCCGGCTATGCCTTCGCAGATCTGAACTCGCCCGCGCCCGACTTCCTTAGGATGGCGCTCGAGCTCGGCGCCGCGCGCTGCCTGCGCAAGCCGTTCACGCCGAATGCGCTGCTGGCAGCCGTCAAGGACTGTCTTGCCGAGCGTCATGCCGCTGCTGCGCGGCTGGGTTAGCGCGTTATTGTCCGCGACGCTCGTGAGGTAAGAGTCCGTTTACCGCGAGCGCAGCCCTTGCGGATTTCAGCACAACATCGACAGGCAGTCGCACACGCGATTCCAATCGCGCGTGATTTGAGTCAATTCGCGCGGACCGTGCATATCTCCCGATTTTGGCGGGATTTTTTTGCGCATGTCGTGACGCTGTTATCGGCGCGTTTACCTGTTGCGCTTCCGGCCCGATGCCGCGTGCGGGACTTGCCGACAACCGCAGCCTCGCGCGGTCGAACAGCAAACTTCGCTTCAATATCCGTATTAGCACGGAGGATGAAATTAACGGGACCGTGAAATGGGTTGTCTAACGATCTAGGGAGCGGACTTCCGCCGATTCCAGGGGCGGCGCAGGCGTCGAGGTCCAGCTCAGTCAAGGCGTAGCTCATGGATGATCTGTTGCGGGAGTTTCTGACGGAGACCAGCGAGAGCCTGGACACCGTCGACAATCAGCTGGTGAAGTTCGAGCAGGAGCCGAACAACGCCAAGATCCTGGATAACATCTTCCGCCTGGTCCACACCATCAAGGGTACGTGCGGCTTCCTCGGACTGCCGCGGCTTGAAGCGCTGGCGCATGCCGGCGAGACGCTGATGAGCAAATTCCGCGACGGCATGCCGGTGACCGGTCAGGCCGTGACGCTGATCCTGTCGTCGATCGACCGCATCAAGGAGATCCTCGCAGGGCTCGAAGCGACCGAAGCCGAGCCCGAAGGCAACGACCGCGATCTCATCGACAAGCTCGAAGCGATGGTCGAGCAGGGTATGGCGGCAATGGCTGCCGGCGCTGCCGCTCCCGTTGCTGAAGCCCCGCCGCTGGTGCCGGAAGCGCCCGCCGCCGCGGCGCCCGCTCCCGCCAAGGAGATGACCACGGGCACGCTGATCGACCAGACCCTGGAGCGACCCTTGCGTCCGGGCGAGGTCTCGCTCGACGATCTCGAGCGCGCCTTCCGCGAGACCGCGATCGAAGCCCCGGCGCCCGCCGAAGCGAAGGCTGAGCCCGCGCCGGCTGCTGAAGCGCCCGCGCCCGCCGCCAAGGAAGCTGCCAAAGAAGCTGCAAAGGAAGCTGCCAAGGCGAAGGAGAAGGCCGCGCCGAAGAAGTCGACGGCCGACGAGGGAGCCAGCGAAGGCGACCGTGTCGCCAACCAGTCGATCCGCGTCAACGTGGATACGCTGGAGCATCTGATGACCATGGTCTCCGAGCTGGTGCTGACCCGCAACCAGCTGCTGGAGATCTCAAGGCGCAACGAGGACACCGAGTTCAAGGTGCCGTTGCAGCGTCTCTCCAACGTCACCGCCGAGCTGCAGGAAGGCGTCATGAAGACGCGCATGCAGCCGATCGGCAATGCCTGGCAGAAGCTGCCCCGCATCGTCCGCGATCTCTCGAGCGAACTCGGCAAGCAGATCGAGCTGGAGATGCACGGCGCCGACACCGAGCTCGACCGCCAGGTGCTCGACCTGATCAAGGACCCGCTCACCCATATGGTGCGCAACTCCGCCGATCATGGTCTCGAGACCCCCGCCGAGCGTCTTGCCAGCGGCAAGGGCGAGCAGGGCACCATCCGTCTCTCCGCCTATCATGAAGGCGGCCACATCATCATCTGCATCGCCGACAACGGCCGCGGCCTCAACACCGAGAAGATCAAGGCCAAGGCGATCTCTAGCGGTCTCGTCACCGAGGCTGAGCTGGAGAAGATGTCGGAAGCCCAGATCCACAAGTTCATCTTCGCGCCGGGCTTCTCGACCGCGGCCGCCATCACCTCGGTGTCGGGGCGTGGCGTCGGCATGGACGTGGTCCGCACCAATATCGACCAGATCGGCGGCACCATCGACATCAAGTCGGTGGCCGGTGAAGGCTCCTCCGTCACCATCAAGATCCCGCTGACCTTGGCGATCGTCTCCGCGCTGATCGTGGAGGCCGCCGGCGACCGTTTTGCGATCCCGCAGCTCTCGGTGGTCGAGCTGGTCCGCGCCCGCGCCAACTCAGAGCACCGCATCGAGCGCATCAAGGACACCGCTGTCCTCAGGTTGCGCAACAAGCTCTTGCCGCTGATCCATCTGAAGAAGCTCCTCAAGATCGACGACGGCGCCGCCAGCGATCCCGAGAACGGCTTCATCGTGGTCACGCAGGTCGGCAGCCAGACCTTCGGTATCGTGGTCGACGGCGTGTTCCATACCGAAGAAATCGTCGTGAAGCCGATGTCGACGAAACTGCGCCACATCGACATGTTCTCGGGCAACACGATTTTAGGCGATGGCGCGGTCATCATGATCATCGACCCCAACGGCATTGCCAAGGCGCTCGGTGCTGCCGGCTCCTCGGCCCATGACATGGCCGACGACAATGGCGCGCATCACATCGGTTCGGGCGAGCAGACCACCTCGCTCCTCGTCTTCCGCGCCGGCTCGGCCCAGCCCAAGGCGGTCCCGCTCGGGCTCGTCACCCGTCTGGAAGAGCTCCCGGCCGACAAGATCGAGTTCTCCAACGGCCGCTACATGGTGCAGTACCGCGAGCAGCTGATGCCGCTCGTCGCCATGGAGAGCGTCACCATCGCGACCCAGGGCGTCCAGCCGATCCTGGTGTTCGCCGATGACGGCCGCTCCATGGGCCTCGTCGTCGACGAGATCATCGACATCGTCGAGGAACGGCTCAACATCGAGGTCGGCGGCTCGGCTAGCGGCATCCTGGGCTCGGCCGTGATCAAGGGCCAGGCCACCGAGGTGATCGACGTCGGCCACTTCCTGCCGATGGCGTTCGCCGACTGGTTCACCCGCAAGGAGATGAAGCCGTCGATGCACTCGCAGGCGGTGCTGCTGGTCGACGACAGCGCCTTCTTCCGCAACATGCTGGCGCCGGTGCTGAAAGCCGCCGGCTACCGCGTCCGCACCGCGCCGACCGCGCAGGAGGGCCTGGCAGCGCTGCGCGCGCAGAGCTTCGACGTGGTCCTGACCGACATCGAGATGCCCGACATGAACGGGTTCGAGTTTGCGGAAGTGATCCGCTCCGACAGCAATCTGGGCTCGATGCCGATCATCGGCCTCTCGGCGCTGGTGTCGCCGGCCGCGATCGAGCGCGGCCGCCAGGCCGGCTTCCACGATTATGTCGCCAAGTTCGACCGTCCCGGTCTGATCGCGGCGCTGAAGGAACAGACCGCGGGTGCCGCCGGCGCCTCCGATCTGAGCCGCGCGGCAGCCTGAGCGGGACCTGAGGAGAGATCGATATGACCAAGAAGATGCAAACCGGCGAAGGCGCCATGGTCGAGTACGTCACCGCGATGATCGGCGGCCAGCTGTTCGGCCTGCCGATCTCCCGCGTCCAGGACGTGTTCATGCCCGAGCGCGTCACCCGCGTTCCCTTGTCCTCGCGCGAGATCGCGGGCGTGTTGAACCTGCGCGGCCGCATCGTCACCGTGGTCGACATGCGCGCCCGGCTCGGCCTGCCCAAGCCGGAAGACGGCAAGACGGCGATGGCGGTCGGCGTCGACATGCGCGGCGAATCCTATGGCCTGCTGATCGACCAGATCGGCGAAGTGCTGCGCCTGTCCGAGGACGGCAAGGAAGACAACCCGGTCAATCTCGACCCCCGCATGGCCAAGCTCGCCGGCGGTGTCCACCGTCTCGACGGCCAGCTCATGGTCGTCCTCGACGTCGATCGCGTCCTCGAGCTCAAGACCGAAGTGCAAATGGCTGCCTGAACTTTCACGAAAGACATTCAAAGCCGGAGAACCAAGATGAAGACCTGTTTGGTGGTCGACGATTCCAGCATCGTTCGCAAGGTCGCCCGTCGCATTGTCGAATCGCTGGGCTTTCACGTCATCGAAGCGGAAGACGGCGTCGAGGCGCTGGTCCATTGCAAGAAGGCAATGCCGGAAGCCATCCTGCTCGACTGGAACATGCCCGTCATGGACGGCTTCCAGTTCCTGGGCACGCTGCGCCGCATGCCCGGCGGCGAAGAGCCCAGGGTCGTGTTCTGCACCACCGAGACCGGCATCGACCACATCACCAAGGCGATGGGCGGCGGTGCCAACGAGTACATCATGAAGCCGTTCGACAAGGACATCGTGATGGCGAAATTCCAGGAAGTCGGACTGATCGAACGCGAAGAAGAGACAGCTGCCTGAAAATACACCTGCCAGTAGCGTCAAGAGGTTCCCTGTGAATTCGCCCGACTACGAGTATCTGCGTAAGTTGCTGAAAGAGCGCTCCGGTCTCGACCTGTCCGCCGACAAGCAATATCTGATCGAGAGCCGCCTGCTGCCGCTGGCGCGCAAGGCCGGGCTCTCCGGTATCCCCGAGCTCGTGCAGAAGCTGCAAGGCGGCGCGAGCGCGCTGATCACCAGCGTGGTCGAAGCCATGACCACGAACGAGACCTTCTTCTTCCGCGACAAGGTCCCGTTCGACCATTTCCGCGACACCATCATGCCGGAAGTCCTCAAGGCCCGTGTCGGCCGCCGCAGCGTGCGGATCTGGTGCGCCGCAGGCTCGACTGGGCAAGAGCCCTATTCGCTTGCGATGACCCTGAAGGAGATGGGCGCGGCCCTAACCGGCTGGCGCGTCGAGATCATCGCGACCGATCTCTCGCAGGAAGTGCTGGAGAAGGCCAAGGCTGGCGTCTATAGCCAGTTCGAGGTGCAGCGCGGCCTGCCGATTCAGCATCTGGTGAAGTACTTCAAGCCGAACGGGGAAACCTGGCAGATCAACCCCGAACTGAGGGCGATGATTCAGCACCGGCAGCTCAATCTGCTGCAGGATTTCTCCCACCTCGGCACCTTCGACGTCATCTTCTGCCGCAACGTGCTGATCTATTTCGATCAGGAAACCAAGATCAACATCTTCAACCGCCTGGCCCGCCAGATCGAGCCCGACGGCTTCCTGGTGCTCGGCGCGGCGGAAACCGTGGTCGGACTGACCGATACGTTCAGGCCGATTGCCGATCGCCGCGGCCTCTACAAGCCGAACGATCCGCGTGCAGCAGTGGCCAAGCCGGCTGCCGAAGCGCCGCGCATGGCGGCGATGGCAGGACGATAAGCATGGCCGAGGATGGCAAGGGCGTCGAGCGCGTCACATTCAGTCGGGGCTATGATGTCTGCATCATGGCCATCGACGGCACGTGGCGGCGCGACTGCACCCTCAATGCGATTTCCGACACCGATGCCATCCTCACGGTGGAGGGCTCGATCCAGGGGTTGAACCTCAAGGAGTTCTTCCTGCTGCTGTCGTCCACCGGCCTTGCCTACCGCCGCTGCGAGCTGGTGCGCGTCAACGGCGCCGAGATGGACATCCAGTTCCTGCGCGGCAAGAACCGCAAGAAGCGCGGCGCGGCCAGCGGCCATGATGCGGTGGCGTGATCGCCACGCGCAGTGTGTTGCCCTTTCCTGACGCGTTGATTCACATTTTCTGAAAACATCCGGACGAATTCGCAGGCCCGGCTTTACGCGGTCTAAGCGCGCACCGTGTATCAATGGACGGTCGCAATTTCAGGGTCCGGACATGCCAAGAAGCTCTCTCTCCCCCATCCCGTCAAACCTGCCCGACGTCGCCGAACGGCGCGCGCTTCAGCTCCTGGTGGTCGATGACGACGCCACGCAGCGCAGCCTGATCACGGTTGCCGCCAAGCAGGCGGGCCACGAAGTCGCCGTTGCGCCGTCGGTTGCCGAAGCCATCGAAAAGCTGCGCGCCGCTCGCTTCGACTGCGTGACGCTCGATCTCGTGCTAGAGGATGGCGATGGCATCGACGTGCTGCGCGAGATGGCGGCGGCGAAATTCACGGGCTCCGTGATCGTCATCAGCGGCATGGACGGCAAGCGCCGCAGCGCCGCCCGCAGCTTCGCCCGCTCCGTCGGGATCGAGCTTCAGAGCCTGCCGAAGCCGCTGGATCTCGCTGCGCTGCGTATCAGCCTCGCCAATCTCGGCAAGACGGCGATGGGCCTGCCGACGATCCATACCTGGGGCGGCGTCGCGACCGACGCGATCGTGGAGCGGCACCGCGCCTGAGGCGCGGAGCTGCCATGCAATCGGCTGCGGCAAATCAGCCGCGCTGATTGCGGCCTACGCGGCGTTGCCAGATTCCGACAGCTTTTGAAGGGCGTGGCCGAGCTCCGCCCGGCAGGTGTTGAGGGCGGCGCTCGCCGTAGCATAACGGGGCGTGACGTCGTCGAGCACGACAATCTCGGTGGAACCCGAGATAGTACTCAAAATGGCGCTATCGTCTTCAGGCTCCATATCGTCCGAGGTCATGGCAGCGTCGATCAGGCGCGCACTGATCTCGATGCGCGCGATCAGGGAGCGAAGTTCGGCCGCGATCAACTGACGGCTGTCGGTTTCAGCCATCGAGGCGAGCGGGGGTGTGCCGGCGTAATTTGGCATGGATATTTTCCCTTCCCCGCAATAAGGCACCTCAGCGCTACTTGTGCGTTAAGTTCATGTCCCGTACAAATGCGGGTGGGCCGAATCTGCGCCGAAAGCCATAACGTTAGGCGCGGACGCGAGTCCTTGAATGCCGGACGTTCTTGGCAATCGACTTGGCGAATGGACATGGCACATGGTCGAACAAACCCCTCGTGGTGAGATCTTCGTGGTCGACGACGACCCGGCTGTTCGCGACACCCTGTCGATGGTGTTGAAGGCGGCGGGTTATGAGGTGATCTGTTTTGCGGACGGCGCAGCACTGCTCTCCGTCGCGCGAAGCCGCACGCCGGCCGCCGTGCTGCTCGACGTGCACATTCCCGGAAAGTCGGGCCTCGATATTCTCAAGGAGCTGCACGGCGAAGACTATCCTGCGCCGATCTTCATGATCTCCGGCCAGGGCGACATCGCGATGGCGGTGGGCGCCATCAAGAGCGGCGCGCTCGATTTCATCGAGAAGCCGTTCCGCGGCAGCGAGATCGTCGGCCGGCTGGACGAGGCGATCGGCGCCTATGCACGTCGGCAGACGGAGAATGCGTCGCCGAAATTCGGCTCGCTGCATTTCCCCGGACGCGAGCCGCTGACCCGCAGGGAGCGCGAGGTGCTCGAGCAGTTCGCTGCCGGTGCCTCCAACAAGGAAGCCGGTCGTACCCTCGGCATCAGCCCGCGCACCATCGAGGATCACCGCGCCAACATCATGAAGAAGCTCGGCGCGCGCAATGCCGCCGATCTGATCCGCATCGTGATGACCGCGGCCCAGCGCGCGTCGTAAAATGGTCTCGTGCCTCGGACGGTGCATCATGAAACGATGCGCCGCTGAGCCGGGAAACGAAATCGCGTGCTATCCCTGCAGCGCCTTGCGGATGATCCGCGCCAGATCGGACTTGCGATAGGGCTTCGCCAGCAGTAGCACGCCTGAATCCAGCCGGCCGTGATGGATGATCGCGTTCTCCGTATAGCCTGACGTGTAGACCACCCTGAGGTCGGGGCGCGACTTCAACACCTCGTCGGCGAGCTGCCGTCCGTTCATCTTGCCGGGCATGATCACGTCGGTGAACAGCAGGTCGAACGGCTCGCCGCTCGCGACGATGGTGAGCGCCTCCGCGGCATTGGCGGCCTGCAGGGTGACGTAGCCGAGCGAATGCAGCTGGGCCAGCACGTAGTCGCGCACCAGCCGGTCGTCCTCGACCACGAGGATGATCTCGTGTCCGCCCTCGATCGAGGCCGGCATCACGCCATCGGCGACGGCCGTCGGCGTCTTGCCCGGCGGCAGATACATCTTGATCGTGGTGCCGTGGCCTTGCTCGCTGTAGATCTTGATGTGTCCCGCGGACTGCTTGATGAAGCCGTAGACCATGGAGAGACCGAGGCCCGTGCCCTTGCCCGGGCCCTTCGAGGTGAAGAAGGGGTCGAACACGCGTGCCAGCATATGGGAAGGAATGCCGGTGCCGGTGTCGCTCACCGCGATCAGCACGTAGTGCCCCGGCTGGACGTCGTTGATGTTGGCATAGACCTCGTCGAGATAGGCGGCGCCGGTCTCGACGATCAGCTTGCCGCCGCCGGGCATCGCGTCGCGCGCATTGAGCGCGAGGTTGAGGATCGCCGTGGTGAGCTGGTTTGGATCGACGACTGCGACGCAGCTCTCGTCCTCGAACACGGATTCAATCTGGATCTGCTCGCCCAGCGTCGGCCGCAACAGCTTTGCCGTGTCGACGACCAGCGAATTGATGTCGATCTCGCGCGGCTGCAGCGGCTGCTTGCGTGCGAAGGCCAGCAGATGCTGGGTCAGCTCGGCGCCGCGGCCCGCAGCCTCGTCGATCATCTTCGTGATCGCGGCAAGCCCCGGCTCCTTGGCGACGGCCTCGGCGAGGATCTCGATCGTCCCGGTGATCACGGTGAGGATGTTGTTGAAATCGTGCGCCACGCCGCCGGTGAGCTGGCCCACCGCCTCCATCTTCTCGGCGTGGCGGATGCGCTCCTCGGAGGCGATCTTGTCGGTGAGGTCGCGGTAGAACGAATTCAAGAGGACGCCTTCGCGTTGCCGGAGCGCCGTGGCGCTCAGCTCGGCCCTGAATTCCTTGCCGTCGCGCCGCCGCACGAGGAGTTCGCGACGGGGGCTGGGTAGCGTTTGTTCCTCGGATTCAAGAAAGAGCTGGAGTCTGGCCCTGACTCCTTCCCGTTCGCTGGGGGCGACGAAGAGATCGTATGCATTCCTGCCGATCGCCTCCTCACGCGGCCAGCCGAAGAGCTTCTCGGCCTGCGAGTTCCAGCTCAGGATGGTACCGGTCTGGTCTGTCTGAGTGAAAGCGTCGAGCGCGGTCTCGACGATGTTGCGCGCAAGCTGCTCGCTGTCACGCAGGGATTCGGCGGCGTGCCTCGCCTCGGTCATGTCGCGTCCGACAAAGAAGAAGCGATTGGCCTGATCCGACCAGTTGCCGAGCCAGGAGAGCCAGACCTCGTGGCCGTCCTTGTGAATGCACCGCGTGTCGGCAAGCTTGGGATGCTCGCCGCGCCGAAGCTCGCGCATCTCCTCGCGGGATCGATCGAGATGGGCGGGGTGAATGAAATCGACGCCGGTGCGGCCGATCATCTCGTCCGGTCTGTAGCCAAGAATGGTCTCGGTGCTCGGGCTGATCTGCACGACCTCGCCGTGCGAGTTCATGATCATGATCAGATCCTGCGAGGTGTCAAAAAGCTGCCGCCGCTCCTCCAATTGCTGCTGAAGCGCCCGCTCGGCGCGTCGTGCTTCGGTCAAACTGCGCGCGGATCCGGAGACGCCGATGATCTCGCCCGAGGGCCCCCTGATCGGCGACAGGCTGAGCGAGATTTCGACCGGCGTGCCGTCCTTGCGCAGCCGCACCGTCTCGAAGCGTTCGATCGGCTCGCTCCGGGCGATCCTCTTCAAATAGTCCTTGCCCTGCTCGCGGCGGTCGGGCGGGACAATGATCGAGGTGGATTTCCCGATCGCTTCATTCGCCGAATAGCCATAAAGGCGTTCGGCGGCCGGATTCCAGCCCGTGATGATGGCGTCGAGGGACTGCATCACGATCGCATCGTCGGATGATTCGACGGCGGCGCTGAACAGGAGCTCGCGCGCCGCATGATGGTTTCGCGCGGCCTCGGTGCGACGATGCTCCTGGACCTCCCGTTCGAGCGCGGCTGCTTTCGACCGCGTTTCTTCGACCATCGCGGCAAAAGCCCGCGCCAGCGCGCCGGTCTCGCCCGCTGCATCGACCGGAATGTCGGCCGGCCGTCCGTTGCCGATAGCCTCCACCGCCGCGGTCAGGCGCCCGATCGGGCGCGTCAATGAGCGCGCGACCAGCACCGCGAGTGAAGCTGCGGCGAGGACGGCAAGCACGCCGACCAGCAAGGACGTATTCTGAATGGCGGCCGGCACGCGCCCGAACACGTTCGGGGGAATGGTCTCGATGATTGCGACCCACTCCGTACCCGCGAGCAGCGCCGGCGCTATTGCCGCACCATTCGGCCGGCCCGACCCATCGGTCAGGAGCTGCGTGGATGCGTCCCGGGTGCCGACCAGTGCTGCAAAGAAAGGAAAATCATCGCGCCAGTTGGTGGGGTGGCCACGCAATGAGCCGAACTCTCGTGCGCGATCGGGATGAACGAGATAATCGCCACGCGCGTTGACGACGTAAATCTCTCCTCCGGAGCTCGCCGTCGAGCGCACGCGGTCGAGTGCCGGACGCATATCGATATTGGCGATGATGATGCCGAACGGCTTGCCGTCCGGCGTGAACAGTGGCGTCGCGACCCGCAGAGTCGGAATGTGCAAGGCCGTGGTCCCGCCCTGGCGGGTTGCGAGATCAATCTGCGAAACATAAACTTCGCCCGGCGCGAGCCGGATCGTTTCCTGAAAGTAGGTTCGCTCGCTCTTGCGCTCCAGTTCGCTGTCGGGGACGATCCGCGCTGCTCCATTCGGGCCGGAGCGATCGACGCGGACCAGCTCGCGCTGATCGTCGTCAACACCGATGATTCGAAACTGCCCGTAGCTGGGTTTGGCCTCGATTTCGGCCGCGAGCCGCGCCGCGATGCGATCGCGCCAGGTTTGCTCGGACACGCCGTCAAGAGCGTCAATTCCTCCACCGATGTGGGCGCGGATCAGACCATTGATGGCGGCGGCGGAGCGGTAGCCGATCAAATCGCCGCGTACGCCGGCAACGTAGGATTCAAGATTGCTGGCCAGCAGGCGCGACTGGGCTTCAACCCGCTCCAGGACTCGCGGAATGACGGCTTGCGTGGTGTTGCGATAGCCCAGCCAGCCGACTGCCGCCACCGTGACCGCCACCAGCAAAATCATCGCGACGGCCAGCCGTGTTGCGAGCGTCATGGGGATATTCGCAGGTCTTCCCGGATGACCGCGCCTGTTCTGGCGTTGAGCGGAGGAGACACCCCCTTCATCGGCGGCTGGCGTTGACATTGGAGCCCTCCGACTCGCCCGCCTTCAGGCAGCCGTCGACCGCCGCCAGCAGCGCGTCGGCCCGGAATGGTTTCTGCAGGCTCGCGACCGCGCCAAGCTTGGTCGCCATCTTCAGGAAGTCCGGCTCGGCATAGGCGTCCGGCGTGATCGAGCGGCCGGAAATGACGACGATCGGGATATTCGGCTGCAGCGCCCGGACATGGCGCATCGTTTCCAGCCCGTCCATGCCGGGCATGAAGATGTCGAGGAATAGCAGGTCGAACTGGCTGCCCTCGAACAGGGCGAGCCCCTTGCGGCCGTCGCCGGCGACCGTCACGTGATGACCGGCCCGCTCCAGGAGCAGCCGGATCGTAAGCTGGACGGCCGGGTCGTCATCCACGATCAGGATGTTGGCCACGTCAAACCCTCCGGGTCGGGCAGGGAAGTTCCCTGCGACCCAAATCAAGCCATCAAATGTGAAATTGTTGCGCGGATTCCTGTCTGCCTGCAAGCGCTTCCGGTTCCTGCCGAGATGGTTTGCCCGATGTTGCGCCGCACCTCCTTTTATGCACGTCTGGGTGCATACCAGAGGCACACCATGCCGGCCGTCCGGCATCTTGCGAGGGGTGGACAGCCTGTGGGAAGAGCAAAATGGATTTCTCGACGGACAAGGACAATGACCAAGAACAAAAAGACACCCGACCAGCTCCGCAGCGCGCGCTGGTTCGCGCCCGACGATCTCCGCTCGTTCGGTCACCGCTCCCGCGCCATGCAGATGGGTTACGCCCCTGAAGAATGGAAGGATCGGCCATGCATCGCGATCATCAACACGTGGTCGGAGGCGCAGCCGTGCCACATGCACTTCAAGACGCGCGTCGACGACGTCAAGCGCGGCATTCTGATGGCCGGCGGCCTGCCGGTGGAGTTGCCGGCGCTCTCGCTCTCGGAATCGCTGCTGAAGCCGACCACGATGCTCTATCGCAATCTCCTGGCAATGGAGGCCGAGGAGCTTTTGCGCAGCCATCCCGTTGACGGCGTCGTGCTGATGGGCGGCTGCGACAAGACCACGCCGGCGCTGCTGCTGGGCGCGACCTCGATGAACATTCCGGCGATCTATCTGCCGGCCGGCCCGATGCTCCGTGGCAACTGGAAGGGCAAGACGCTCGGCTCCGGCTCCGACGGCTGGAAATATTGGGACGAGCGGCGGGCCGGAAAGATCTCCGACAAGGACTGGCTCGACATCGAAGCCGGCATCGCCCGCAGCTACGGCACCTGCATGACCATGGGCACGGCCTCGACCATGACCGCGATTGCGGAAGCGATCGGCATGACGCTGCCGGGCGCCTCCTCGATTCCCGCCGCCGACGCCAACCACATCCGCATGGCTTCCGAATGCGGCCGCCGCATCGTCGAGATGGTCTGGGAGGATCTGACGCCGAAGACGATCCAGACGCGCAAGGCGTTCGAGAACGCGATTGCGGTGGCGATGGCGATGGGCTGCTCGACCAACGCGATCATCCATCTGATCGCGCAGGCCCGCCGCGCCGGCCAGGACATCGGCCTCGACGATTTCGAGATCGCGAGCCGCAAGGTGCCCGTGATCGCGAATGTCCGCCCGAGCGGCGATGCCTATCTGATGGAGGATTTCTTCTATGCCGGCGGCCTGCCGGCGCTGATGGGCCAGATCAAGCAGCATCTGCATCTCGACTGCATCACGGTGAGCGGCAAGACCCTTGGGGAGAACATCGCCGGCGCCGAGGTTCACAATGCCGATGTCATCCGCGGTGTGGACAATCCTATCTACAAGGAGGGCGCGCTCGCTGTGCTCAAGGGCAATCTCGCGCCGGACGGTTGCGTCATCAAGCCGTCGGCCTGCGCGCCGCGCTTCCTCAAGCATACCGGGCCGGCGCTGGTGTTCGACGACTATCCCGCGATGAAGAAGGCGGTCGACGACCCCGATCTCGACGTCACCGAGGACCACATCCTCATTCTGCGCAATGCGGGCCCGCAGGGCGGACCGGGCATGCCGGAATGGGGCATGCTGCCGATCCCGACAAAACTCGTGAAGCAGGGCGTGCGCGACATGGTGCGCATCTCGGATGCGCGCATGAGCGGCACCAGCTATGGCGCCTGCATCCTGCACGTCTCACCGGAGTCCTATATCGGCGGTCCGCTGGCGCTGGTGCAGAACGGCGATCGCATCACGCTCGACGTCGCCGCGCGCACCATCAATCTCGATGTCCCCGAGGCCGAGCTCGACAAGCGCCGCGCCGTCTGGAAGCAGCCCGGTCGCCGCTTCGAGCGTGGCTATGGCTGGATGTTCACCAAGCACATCAAGCAGGCCAATGACGGCTGTGACTTCGACTTCCTCGAGACCGATTTCGGCGCGCCGATTGGCGAGCCGTCGATTTACTAAAGGACGCACATGACAAAACTCAGCGAAGCCACCCGCAACAAGCTCAAATCCGTCTCCACCGCCACCGTCGCCACCGCGCTGTTCAAGCGCGGCTTGCGCATCCAGATGATCCAGGATGTGCATCCCTTAGGTGCGGACCAGCCGACCATGGTCGGCGAGGCCTTCACGCTGCGCTACATGCCGGCGCGCGAGGACCTCAACACCATCGACGTCTTCAAGGATCGTTCGCATCCGCAGCGCAAGGCGGTCGAGGACTGTCCGGCAGGCAGCGTGCTGGTGATGGACAGCCGCAAGGACGCGCGCGCGGCCTCGGCTGGCGCGATCCTGGTGACGCGGTTGATGAAGCGCGGCGTCGCCGGCGTCGTCACCGACGGCGGCTTTCGCGATTCCGCCGAGATCGCAAAGCTCGGCATTCCCGCCTACCATCATCGCCCCTCGGCGCCGACCAATTTGACCCTGCATCAGGCCATCGAGATCAACGTGCCCATCGGTTGCGGCGATGCGCCGGTGTTTCCAGGCGACGTTATTCTGGGTGATGCCGACGGCGTCATCGTCATCCCGGCCCACCTTGCGGACGAGATCGCGAACGAAACCTTCGAGATGACCGCGTTCGAGGATTTCGTCACCGAGGAAGTCGGCAAGGGCCGCGGCATTTTTGGTCTCTATCCCGCGACCGATCCGCAGACGCTCACCGACTTCGCGGCATGGCGGAAGAAGAACGGAAGGTAGTGATCTTCGCCTCTCCCCGCCTGCGGGGAGAGGCCGGAATTTGCGCAGCAAATTCCGGGTGAGGGGGAGCCTCCGCGAGTCCATCTCGCGCTGCTTACGCGGACAAAGCCCCTCACCCCAACCCTCTCCCCGTAAGAACGGGGAGAGGGAGAGCTTACACCCCGGCCTCCGCCATCCCCGTCGCCCACAGCGCAAACGCATAGACGATCGCGACTTCATCGAGCCGGTCGAAGCGTCCCGAGGCGCCGCCGTGGCCGGCGCCCATGTTGGTGCGGAGCAGGACCGGGCCGCCTCCCGTCATGGTCGCCCGCAGGCGGGCGATCCATTTGGCGGGCTCCCAATAGGTGACACGCGGATCGGTCAGCCCGCCCATTGCCAGGATCGCCGGATAGTCCTTGGCCGCGACATTGTCGTAGGGCGAGTACGACAGGATGGTGCGAAAATCTTTCTCGCTCTCGATCGGGTTGCCCCATTCCGGCCATTCCGGCGGCGTCAGCGGCAGCGTGTCATCGAGCATGGTGTTGAGCACGTCGACGAACGGCACTTCTGCGACAATGCCCGCGAGTAATTCGCCGGCACGGTTCGCGACCGCGCCCATCAGCATGCCGCCGGCCGAGCCGCCATGGCCGACGATACGCTTGCGGCTCGTGTATTTCGCATCGATCAGCGCCTGCGCGCTGGCGGCAAAATCGTCGAACGAATTGGTCTTCTTCTCGCGCTTGCCGTCGAGATACCAGCCCCAGCCCTTGTCGGCGCCGCCGCGGATATGGGCGATGGCGTAGACGAAGCCGCGGTCGACCAGCGACAGGCGGTTGGCGTTGAACGAGGCCGGCATCGCCATGCCGTAGGAGCCGTAGCCGTAGAGCAGCAGCGGCGCCGCGCCGTCGAGTTTTAGGCCGCGGCGATAGAGGATCGACACCGGCACCTCCGCGCCGTCATGGGCTTTCGCCATGATGCGGGTGGTGACGTAATCGGCCGCATTGTGGCCGGACGGAATCTCCTGGCGCTTGCGCAAGGTGCGCGTGCGCCTGGCCATGTCGTAGTCGTAGACTTCCGACGGCGTCGTCATGGACGAATAGGCAAAGCGCAAATTCGTCGTGTCGAATTCGTAGGAGCCCATCGTGTCCAGCGAATAGGCGGCCTCGTCGAAGGCGATCGCGTGCTCCTCCCTGGTCGTGAGGTCGCGGATCACGATCGCCGGCAGCGCATTGGCGCGCTCGAGCCGCACCAGATGGCCGGCATAGAGATCGAGATCGATGATGTAGATGCCGGGACGATAGGGGATCAGATCGCGCCAGTTCTTGCGCTCGGGCTGGCCAAGCGGCGCGGTGACGATCTTGAAGTCGATGGCGTCATCGGCATTGGTGAGGATGAAGAGCTCGTCGCCGCGATCGGCGAGCGAATATTGCACACCCTCTTCGCGCGCCGCGACCAGGCGCGGCGGCGCTTCCGGGGTGGCGAGGTCGATCAGCCGCTGCTCGCTCGTCTCGTGGTCGCCGCCGGCGATCACGCAGAAGCGACCGCTGCTGCTCTCATGCAGATGGGTGAACCAGCCGGAATCCTGCTCCTCGTAGACCAGCGCGTCGTCGGCCTGTCTGGTGCCGAGCCTGTGCCGCCACACCTGCATCGGCCGGTGATTGTCGTCGAGCTTCACATAGAAGAAGGACTTCGCATCCTTGCTCCAGACCACGCCGCCGTCGGTCTCCTCGACGACGTCGTCGAGGTCGCTGCCGCTCGCCCAGTCGCGGATGCGGATCGTAAAATATTCCGAGCCCTTGGTGTCGGCGCTCCAGGCCTGCAGCTTGTGATCGTCCGAGTGGCGGCTGCCGCCGAACTTGAAATATTTGTGGTCCTTGGCGAGCGCATCGCCGTCGAGCACGATATAGCCCTCGCCGCCATCGCGTGGCATGCGGCCGAACAGCTCGTGCTGGCCGCCCTCGCGGAATTTGCGGAAGTAAGCGAAGGGTCCGTCCGGCGACGGCACGCTGGAATCGTCTTCCTTGATGCGGGAGCGCATCTCGCGCACCAGCGTCTTCTGCAGAGTCGCGGTGTGGCCGAGTAGGCTCTCGGTGTAACCGTTTTCTTCATCCAGATATTTGCGGATGTCGGGATCGAGCACCTTGGGCTCGCGCAGCACCTCCTGCCATTTCGCGTCCTTTAGCCAGGCATAGTCGTCGGCGACGGTGATGCCGTGCCGGGTGAACGGATGCGGCCGGCGCGGAGCGACGGGAGCGGTCGGGGTCGTGCTGGCGGATTTGGGCAAATCGATCCTCGGGGAAGAGATGTGTCTCGCCCCTATATCGGATCGAATGCGGGGGATTTAAAGAAGGCGAATCTGGCTGTGAGGCCAGGTAGGCGCAACAAACTCCCTGTCGCCGCGCCCTCCTTGCCTGTCAGCTGCGACAGGCCTCAAATCCCGATTTGAGGAGATCTTTCGGCAGGTCGCGACCGATGAAGACCAGCCGGCTGTCGCGCTTTTCGTCTGCGCGCCAGGCGCGCTGGTGGCCGCCGTCGAGCAGCATGTGCACGCCCTGAACGACAAAACGGTCATCGTCGCCCTTGAAGGCGATGATCCCTTTCATGCGCAGGATATCCGTCCCGAATTGCTGCGTGATGGTCTGGATCCATGGCAGGAATCGGTCCGGGTCCATCGGCTGCTCCGCCGTCAATGACAAGCTCGCCACAGCGTCGTCGTGCTCGTGGCCGTGCTCCTCGGTCAAGAAGCCCGGCTCGAATTCGAGAACGCGCTCGAGATTGAATGCATCCCGTCCCAGGATTTCATCGAGAGGCAGGGAGCAGCGCTCGGTGCGATGAATCCTGGCGTATGGATTGATCCGGCGGATGCGGGCCTCGACCGCGGCGAGCTCCTCGGGACTGACCAGGTCGGTCTTGTTCAGCAGGACGACATCGGCAAACGCCAGCTGCTCCTGCGCCTCATGCGCCCGATCGATCTCGTCCAGGAGATGCTTGGCGTCGACCACCGTGACAATGGCGTCGAGCTTGGTGCGTTGGCGGACATCCTCGTCGACGAAGAAGGTTTGCGCCACCGGCGCCGGGTCGGCAAGTCCCGTGGTCTCGATTAAGATGCCGTCGAACGCGCGGCTGCGGCGCATCAGCCCGGAGAGGATGCGGATCAGATCACCGCGCACCGTGCAGCAGATGCAGCCGTTGTTCATCTCGAAGATCTCTTCGTCGGCGTTGACGATGAGATCGTTGTCGATGCCGATCTCGCCGAACTCGTTGACGATCACGGCGTAGTGCTTGCCGTGCTGCTCGGTGAGGATGCGGTTCAAGAGAGTCGTCTTTCCCGAGCCGAGGTATCCTGTCAGCACCGTCACAGGCGTTTGCGTCGAGAGTTGAACCATTGGGGAGCCTCCAGGTGGGGTCAGGGGGTGGTTGCGAGCCGCGTGCGGGCGGCTCAAATCGGCGGCTGCAAGGCGATGCGCAGATCGGCCTCGGTGATGTCGTTGATCGGCTTGTCGACTCCCAGCGCCTGCGTCGGGAGATTGGGACGCGCGAGAAGGATCGTGGTCTGACCGCAACCCTGGTCGGCGCAGTGGCGGCGCAGGACGCGGACAATGGCGTCTGCTTCGAGGTCCAGGATGGAGCGGACCACCGCCTCGATGTGAGCCGCTCGCTTGCGGTCGGCGTCCGGCGTATCGTTACGACGAAACAGGAACAAGATGGCCGCTCCGCTGCGCGAGGTCATAATGAATGTAATGTTATAACATTACATTCATTGCTGGCGCGTTGGCAAGCCCCGAAGGAGGGGCGGGCCAATCGTCTGATCCGGTTAGGGATGCTTGGCTCGGCCGCGTGTCACGCCTGCACGGCGTCTGCGGCGGCTACACCGCCACCGACGCCTGCACGGCGTCCGCGGCGGCTACACCGCCACCTGCTCACCCAGATACGCAACCGCGGCCTCGAGCCCGCCTTTGCCATGCGGGATCTTCAGCGCATTCAACCCGACCTCGATGACGCCGAGCGTGCCGAGCAGCATCGGCGCGTTGACATGGCCCATATGGGCGATGCGGAAGGCTTGTCCCGAGAGGTCGCCGATGCCGGTGCCGAGCACGACGCCACACTTTTCCTTGCAATAGCGCTGCAGCACCGCGGGATCATGGCCGGTGGTCATGGTCACCGTGGTCACGGTGTTGGAGCGCTCATGCGGTTCGGCAACGTTGAAGCCGAGCACCTGACCTTCCGTCCATGCGCCGACCGCACGGCGTGCGGCCTCTCCGAGCAAGCTGTGGCGGCGGAAGGCGTTCTCCAGCCCTTCCTCGTGGAGCAGATCGATCGCCTGGCGCAATGCGAACAACAGATGCACCGGTGCGGTGCCGGCATATTTGCGATAGTGCTCGGTGCCCTCGCGCTCGCTCCAGCTCCAATAGGGCGTCGACATGTTCGCGCGTCTGTGCGCTTCCAGCGCGCGCTCGTTGGCGGAGACGAAGCCGAGGCCCGGCGGCGTCATCAAGCCCTTCTGCGAGCCGGACATCGCGACGTCGACACCCCATTTGTCCATCTCGAACGGCATGCAGCCGAGCGAGGCGACGGTGTCGACCATGTACAGCGCGGGATGCCCGGCCGCCTTGATCGCCTTGCCGATCGCCTCGATGTCGTTCTGCACGCCTGAGGCCGTATCGATCTGGACGACGACGACGGCCTTGATCTTGTGCTCGGTGTCGCGGCGCAGCCGCTCTTCGACCTCGTGCGGCCGCACCGCGCGGCGCCAGTCGCCTTTGAGCACCTCGACCTCGGCGCCCATCAAGGCTGCCGCATTGCCCCAGCCGATCGCAAACCGTCCGCTTTCCAGCACCAGCACCTTGTCGCCGCGCGACAGCACGTTGCTCAGCGCGGCTTCCCAGGCGCCGTGGCCGTTGGCGATGTAGATGTAGGACTTGCCCTTGGTCGCGAACAGATTCGAGATGTCGCGGAGCAGGCTTTCGGTCAGGTCGAGCATCTCCTTGGAGTAGATGTCGATCGCCGGACGATGCATCGCCTGCAGCACCGCGTCGGGCATCGTGGTGGGCCCGGGGATGGCCAGAAATTCCCGGCCCGCGCGAACGGTCATTGCTGTTGGTCCTTGTTGCTTGAGAACAGGCTGGTGGGTCGCTGATTCATGCTTTTACGCGGCGGGGCGGCCCGAGAAAAGCACGTAAAACGCACGCCAGATGCGCCTAACGCTTGGTTTCGCGGCAGCCGGCGGCCTCGGCCTCCTCGACCGAGCAGAACCAGCGGGTGCCCTTGCTGATCTTCATCTTGATCTGGGTGTACCAGCGGCTGGTCGGGGTGTGGTAAATGCACTCGCCGGCGGTGTTGACGTTGCCCTTGATGGTGCAGTCCGGCGACGGCGCGACCGGCCCGGAGGCTGAAGCCAGCAGCACCGAATGTGCCCCCTCGGGCGGCTTGGCGGCGCCCAATATCGTCGTTTTCTTGTTGCGCACGCGCCAGTCCCATGGCGCGATGAAGGCGCCCTGCCACATCCCGGCCTTGGCCTCACGCGCTGCAGCTTCATCGGCGTCGTAATCGTGCGACACGCGGGTGTAGGCCAGCGCCCAGCCGCTCCGCACTAGCCATTTCTGGATGTCCTCGCCGCCGACCTCGCAGCGCGCCACGGTGCGGCCGCGCCGGTCGATCGAGCGGGCATGGCAGACCCAGCTCTTGCCCTCGGTGTATTTGGCGAGCTCGTCGCGCGCCGCCACGCCGCAGGTCCAGCGCTCGCCCTTGGTGTTGAGGCAAAGCTGGTCGGCCGCGGGCGCGTCGATGCCGCCGAGCCGGATCCGCGTGTTGCCGATCAGGACGGAATCGCCGTCGCGGACCTTTGCGGTGCCGGTGATGTCAGCCGCCTGCCCCAGCGACGGGACAGCGAGTAAAGACAGCGCAATCAGGAATTTTCGCAACATGCCGGTCCGCATTGTCTTGTCCGCGTTGACTTGTCCGCATGGTCTTGGGAACACCTTGATAAGCCGCGCAATTGTGGTCGGCTTTGGGCCGCGCGGCCAGCTTATGCCTAACGGAGAGGCTTTCAACTTCCCGTCATTGCGGCGGCCTCTCGTGTCCCGGACGCGGTGCGGCGTGCAACGCCGCTCCGCAGAGCCGGGACCCAGAAAATCGCGGGCGAGCGTTTCGCTGGCATGGGCCCCGGCTCAGCAGCGCATCACTACGTGCTGCGCTGCGCCCGGGGCACGGATGGAGTGCGTCCTACCGCCCCGCCATCGCCCGCTTCGCCACCGCCAGCGCCATCAATACGAACGCCGATGTCACCTCCGGCCCGCCGACCAGGATCCGCGTCGGAGTCTTCATCTTGTTCCATTCATAGGCGCGGAACGGGCCGCGGCGGCCACCCTCACCCAAGCTCGCCACGATCACGTTCAGCGCGGGTGCAAAGGCGCGCGGGTCGGCGCCGAGATGGCCGAGCGCGATCAGCGCCAGCGCCGCGTCGAACACGTTCATCTCCGCGGCCATCAGCTCGCCCTTGACGTAGGAGAGCACGCGATGGCGGATGATATCGAAATCCCCGTCGGGATCGATCGCGGCCTGGGCTGCCAGCGGCAGCGCCAGGAAGGCGGCATAGCAGCGGCCGAAATAGGCGCTGTAGAGTTCCGGCAGATAATAGATGTGCGAGCGCGGATTGGCGAAGGCGCCGCTCGCAGCCAAGCGCTTCTGGAAGCCGATGATGCGATGCACGGTCGCGAGCCGCGCCGGCGTCTCCAAAATCCTCCAGCGCGCCAGATTGCGAAAGCTCACCTCGAGAATGTCGAGATTGAGTGTCGGATCGAGATCGTTGCCGTAGGGGCGCTCGCCCCTGAGATTGTCGATCCAGGTCGCAACGCCGCCCTCGTAATCGATATTGTCGTTGAGCGGCACCGTCACGCGCGGCTCGTTGACGCCGGCATGCACCTGATAGCCCGCGTAGAAATCCAGCAGCGGCTGGTCGATGATCGCATCGGTGCAGCCGGCCTGCGTCGCCGCGGAAATCGAGCACGCCGTAGTGTCGCAATCCGGCACATAGACGCCGAAACCGAGGTCCTGCTTGATCTGGGCGAAATAGCGGGAGAAGCGCGGATGCGGCGGGGGTGCGAGCGCGGTGATGACGTTGAAGCGTTGACCGCCGATGCCCTCGACCTCCTCGCGGCTGGCGTTGACGCAGAAATCGACCATGTCGGCGATCGCCCGCTCGGCCGCGATCTTGTCGGCCGGCGCGGCGAGCCCGGTCTCGACAAAGCTGAGCAGTGCTTCGATGAAGAACGCGTCGTAATAGGCCGAGCGGTGGCGGATCTGCACCGGCTCCCACATCGGCTCGGCAATCCCTCGCCAGGGCGGATTGACCACGGCGGCAGCCTTCGAGCGCGCGATGAAGACGCGGGCGAGGTTGAAAAGCAGCGACGAATTCTTGTAGCCGCGCGCATTCAGCCCGGTGAGCGCCATGATCAGCTCGCGTCCGCGGAAGTCAGGATCGCCGATCAGGTTGAACGCGGCATAGGTCGGCAGGAAACCGTTCTTGCGATACGAGCCCAGGAGATGCTGCGCGCAATCGCGGATCACGCCGTCGATCTGTGCCTGTGCCGGCATGGCGCCGACGAACTTGGCCGGCGGCGGCCTGGGATGGTCGAGCGCGATGCTGTCGACGAGTTCGGCAATGGGCTGGCCGACGGCCGCCCAGTCAGGCTCGGCATCGTCGCGGGCGTGGACCAAAGCCTCGCGTAGCCGGGTCAGCTTGGCCTCGTTACGCAGTTCGGGCAGGCCGGCGCGGCGCAGCAGCACCCGCAACGCGGGATTGCCGAGCGCGGTCTTGTAGAATTTCGCCAGATGCGGGTCGCCGCGGGCTTGGCCCGACAATACGGGATCACAGACGTCATAAAGGGAGGGGCCGTCTTTCCGCGCCGTCAACGCCCGGCACGCGGCACCTGCGAAATAATGAAAGCTCATGAAATACCTGGTCGCGGGGGACTTTCGCGGGGCCAGGTCGGCAACCTGTCCCCCTTCAAGTCTTTGAAAAAGCTACCCGGATTCGCAGAAAACACAAATGTGACTGTTGTCACGGAAAAACCCGGCACAAGGGCTGCACGATCGACCCCCGGAAGGCTACTGGGAGCCAAAAAACGGAGGAATTGGGTTCTGCTAATTAACCAATATATTCAGCGACTTAGATCAAATTTGGAGCGATCTATTGCCGAGCCGGCGATATCCGGTTAAGGGTTTGTTTGGTGCGGCGCCGCAAATTGCGCGCAATTCGGGGGCACTCCCCCGGCCAATCCCTCAAACCCAACGACGCCATCGCGCTACTCAAACAGTGTGCGCGCGCTTGGCCGGCCTTTGGCACTGACAGGAATGAACCGAGATGAATGTAAGGCAGCTCGACATTTCCCGACGTTCGATAGCCCTCGCCGCTGCCCTCATCGGCACGGTGTCGCTGGCGATCGGCGCCCATGCTGCCCTCAACATGCGCGCGCTCGACGCTGCCAAGGCCGTCTCGACCGACCAGGTCACTGGCTCGGTGGGCCAGACCTCACGTCTCGCGCTCGTCATCGGCAATGGTCATTATCCCGACGCCAGCGCACCGCTGGCGCAGTCGATCAACGACGCGCGCGCGCTGTCCTCGTCGCTGCGCAAGAACGGTTTTGACGTCGACATGGTGGAAGACGCGAGCAAGGACGACATGGTCCGCGCCGTCAACCGCCTCAAGTCCCGCATCACGCACGACACCGTCGTCATGCTGTTCTTCGGCGGTTATGGCGTGCAGGCCGGCCGCGAGACCTACATGCTGCCGGTCGATGCCGTGATCTGGAAGGAGAGCGACGTCCGCCGCCAGGGCGTCTCCATCGAGGGCGTGCTCAACATGATGAAGGAGCAGGGCGCCAAGGCCAAGCTCGTCGTGGTCGATGCGTCCCGCCGCAATCCCTATGAGCGCCGCTTCCGCTCCTATTCGCATGGTCTCGCGCCGATCGGCACGCCCGACAACGCGCTGATCCTGACCTCGGCCTCGCCCGGCAAGGTCGTCGACGACGGCAAGGGCGAGCACAGCACGCTGGTCAGCGAGCTCCTCAACAATCTCGATGCGCAGGGCAGCGCCGAAAGCGTCTTCAACAAGACCCGCGTCGCCATCTCCCGCGCCTCCGAAGGCGACCAGGTTCCGACCGTCTCCTCCTCGCTGCTCGAGGACGTGCACTTCAACGAAGCCGGCGGCTAGTTTTTTTTCTCTTAGATCTTGCGAGGTCTCGTGCCCCGGACGCGGCGCATCATGAAATGATGCGACGCTGAGCCGGGGCCATTTTTTTGGCCTATCGTCTTGTGACGCGATCGTAGGGTGGGCAAAGGCGCAAAGCGCCGTGCCCACCATCTTTCCAAAATCGCTGACAGAATTGGTGGGCACGCTTCGCTTTGCCCACCCTACGAGACCGTCTGCTACTTCGCCGCTTCGCTCGCCATTACCGGGCGCACGGGATCGCCTTCGCGGAGCAGCGCGCCGGCGCGGGCGACGACGATATCGCCTTCACTGAGGCCGTCGCGGACCTCGATATTGCCGCCCGACATCAAACCGGTCTCGACGCGCTTGGTCTCGACGCGATTGCGGCGGATCACCTGCACCACGGTGCCGGCGGATGAATATTGCACCGACGTCAGCGGCACCGCGACGTTGCAGCTCTGCCCGGTCTTGATCAGCGCGCGCCCGCTCGCATTCAGCAGCAGCCGTTTCTGCGACGTGATGCCGATATAGACCATGCCCTGCTGGATGTTCGGCTCGACGGTCGGACCGATGCGGCGCACCTTGCCCTCGATATCGCCGGTCCCGGCAATCCGCACGGTGGCCGGCTGATTGACCGCAAGCTTTCTCACATCGTTGGTCGCGACCAGGCCGACGAGATCATATTCGCTGCGCGCCACGATCGTGAACAGCGCCTCGCCCTTGGCCGAGGCGGGCGCACCGATCTGCGCGGTCGAGGTGGCGATGACGCCGGCGACGGGAGCGGTGACCTGCAGCGTGCCGCCTTCGGGCAGCGCCAGCCGCGCCAGCACCTGGCCGGCCGTCGTGGTCTCGCCGGCTTCGGCCAGCACTTCCGTCACCTTCAGCCCCGGACGCTCGGGCCGCACCGAGGTCTCCTCGCGCGCGATGATCGAGCCGGTGGCCTCGACGATATCGGAGAAGCAGGATTTTGCCGCCTTCAGCACCGTGACCGCCGGCCCTTTGGGCGCGTCGTCATCGGCCGCGAGCACGGGCTGGGCGGAAACCAGCACCAGGCCGGCAAGGGCAACGAAGGTCTGGGGAAAGGAACGCGCAGGCAATGAACGCATCGGTCATTCCGGTTGGCCGCAAGGCTTCAATCGATAAGGCCTCAATCGATAGCAGAAGCGGCAGCAGCGGGCCATGGGCTGACCGGATGAGAAATGCCGCAGCGCAGGCGGCGCGATGCCGCCTGTTGAATTAGTCGCGGAAATGACGATGAGGTTCGCTGTCTCTTACCCTCCAGGGGAGGGTAAGAAGAAGCCCTCACTGCAGCTTCAAAAACTCCACCCAGTTCGGCTTCTTGCCGGTGGCGTAGGATTTCAGCTTGCTGAGCGCACCGCTGGTCTGGTCGATGGCGTAGACCGTCATGCCGTCGGACAGCTCGCCGACGGCGGCGAGGTAGCGGCCGGTCGGATCGATGTTGAAGCCGCGCGGCTGTTTCTCGGTCGGCACGCTGCCGATCGTGGTCAGCTTGCCGCTGGTGGCATCGACCTTGAAGGCGGTGAGCGTGTTGGTGGTGCGCTCGGAGGCGTAGAGGAAGCGGCCGTCCGGGGTGATGTGGATGTCGGCGGCCCAAGGCTTTTGACCAGAGTCCTTTCCGTTAAAGCCTTCTGGCAGCGCGGTCGTGCGCTGGATCTCGCCCCAGGCACCGCTCTTGGCTTCATAGCTGTACGCTGCGACGTCGCCGTTCAGCTCGTGGATGAGATAGACGAACTTGCCGTTGGGATGGAACACGAAGTGCCGCGGCCCGGATTTTTCCGGTGTCTTGATCGAAGGCGGATCGCTCGGTGTCAGCGTGCCGGCGGCGGCATCGAATGCAAAGCTCAGCACCTGGTCGGAGCCGAGATTGGTCGCGAACACAAAACGGTTGTCGGGCGAGGGCAGGAAGGCGTGTGCGTTCAGCCCGGTCGGGATCACCTGCTTCGGCTCGGCGACGACGCCGTTGGCTTGAAGCGGATTCAGCGCGACCTTGTTGCCGCCATAGGAGGCGCTGAACAGCACCTTGCCGCCGCGGTCGATGACGATGTTGGCCATGCTGTCGGCGAGCGGCCCGTTGCCGATATGGCTGAGGAGGCCCGTCTTGGGATCGATCGCAAAGCTCACCGCGAGGAACGGCTGCGAGCGGATGCCGGCGATCAGCACGCGACGGTCGGGCGTGATCGCGAGCGGGGTCGAGGAGCCCGGCTTTTCCACGCCGGTGAAGGCGGCGGTCTGCACCGGCGTCATCTCGCCGCTCTCGGCGATCTTGAACACGCTGATGTCGTTGGAGTCGGCATTGCCGACATAGGCGAACGTTTCGGCCATGCCGGCACGGGCTCCGGAAACGAGGGCAAGAGCGGTGAAGAGTGTGGTGGCGATCGCCGCGCGGGATGCGGGGCGTGTCGGTTTGATCATGGGCCGTCCTCCTTGAGCCGGTGTGGCTTGTCGTTTTGCGGCAGAGGATAGCGGCTGGTGTTCCGTTGCACCAAATTCCAATTGGGATTGATCGATGCCGAAATTGTATCGGTTCGGTTGTGAGCGCTACCGCGCGGCCGTAAGGTCCCGCAAAGGCCGATGCGGGGCGCCCGCATGCTCGGGCGGCCCCAGCATGGTCCACACCGCCACCGCAATCAGCGTGGCGGTCAGGATGGTCCAGCCGACAAGGCGCTTGCGCATCACGGCAGCGGCATCCCGGCCATGATGGCGAGCTCTGCATCGCTCATGCCCGGTCCTCCGGAAGCGAAATAGATCGCGACGCAGGCGACGATCGCGAAGGCGGCATAGCCCGCGATGATCCAACCGTCATAATTGCGGACGGCCGCTCGGGGTGAGACCACATGCGAAGGTGCACGTTCTGCAATGTCCATGGTCAAAATCCGTCTGTTGAAAATGATGCGCTGTGTCGCGCGACAGCGATCCTGCGCCCCATATCGCAGCTGCAATATGAACTCGTTCACAGCCGGAAATCGTTCACGCGATTGCGAACCATTGCCCGGCGCGTGCATTGACCGGGCATGCCCCGCGAAAACGACCTCGAAGGCAAACCCGACATGGGCGGCAAGCACGGCGGCCAATCCGGCCAGCCCAAGCCGACGCCGCGTCCGCGCCAAGACCCTGACGCTAAAACTGGCCGGAGGGACGAAGATGTCGTGGCAAAGCGCCACACCGGTAAAGCCGATCAAACCGATCGCAAGGTCTCGCCGACCAACACCGGAAAGCGCTAAGCTTTGCCTGCTCTTGCTCAAGCCGCAGGTCCCGACCTCGGGATTCCCAGGGAACGGCAGCCTTGTCCCGCCGTTACCCGGTCTCGCGGGCGGAGGACGCCAAAACGGAGGCTGGAAAGTGTTTTGGATTTATTGGGACACCGCCTGGTCGCTCATCATCAGCGGCATCATGTTCACCACCATCGTCACCCATCCGGACGCCGAGTTCGTCGAGATCCAGGCCGCAAGGCGGGTGAAGTGAGCCGCTGCGGGACCTGAGGTCGCCACCCCCAACAGCCGCAAATGGGCTTGGTTGGCGCGTGGCCTGCGGGCGCGGGCGCATTTGGTGAACCAAATCTTAGGGGCATGCCGGTATTTTTCTGCATCTTTTTCAGATTCAGAGATCCGGCGCTCCCCATGGCATTGTTCGGCAATCCCTCCATTCGTTCGGTTCTCGGCGCCATCATCGGCGTCCTCGGCCTGTTCCTGGTCGGGCAGCTCTCGACCGGGCTGTTCGGCGCCGTCGAGCGCAACAGCGCCGCGCAAAAGGTCGAACGCTTCGCCAGCACCGACCAGCAGCTGTTTGCGACCCTGCTCGGCTTCCGGCTCGAGCGCGGTACCTTCCTGTCGGCGCTGGTCGCGGATGCCCCGGCCAACGCCAATGCCGACGATCGCATCGCCACCAACCGGGGATTGTCGGAAGCAGCCTACAAGAACGTGCTCGAGCGCCTCGCGGGCGTGAGCGATGCCCGCCTGGCCGCCGCCGCCAGCAAGTTGATCGCGATCCACGATGCGCTCGTGCCGATGCGGTCCAAGGCGGAAACCCAGATCCATCAGGCCAAGGCGCAGCGCGATCCCAAGGTCGGCGACGAGTTCCGCAAAGCCGCTCAGGATTATCTCGACGCCATCCTGGCGCTGACCGGCGAGCTCGAGAACGCACTCAAGCTCACCGATCCCGTGGTCGATCATCTCCTCGGCGCGAAGCAATCGGCATGGAATGCGCGCAATTTCGGCGGTCTGGTCGCAATCCGGCTCGAAGCTGCGGCGGCCAGCGGCAAGCCCTGGAGCGCCGCCGACATGGTCGGCGCTGCCGAGGATACCGGCCGCTCCAAACAGGCCTGGAGCCAGGTGCTGGAAGTCGCCGGTCGTGCCGACGCGCCTGCGAGTCTCACGGACGTGATCGCGCGCTCGAAGCAGGGCGATGCCGCCGCCATGACCGAGCGTCAGCAGGGCTTCATCAAGGCGCTGAGCAACAACCAGACCATCGACATCAAGATCGAGGATCTCTCCAAGCTCAACACCGCGATCCTCAACTACAGTGTCGAGGCCGGGCAGGTCGCGCTGGCCGAAATGGTCTCCCGTGCCGGTCGGCAGATGACATCGGCGACATGGAGCCTCGCGCTCAATGGCGGGATGATGCTGGTCGCACTCGCCATCACCCTGTTCGGCTTCATCCTGGTGAGCCGCCGCGTCAGCGCGCCGATCCGCAAGCTGACGCAGGCGATGCGATCGCTGGCCGAGCGTGACTATGCGATCGAGCTTGCGGGGATCGAACGTGGCGACGAGATCGGGGAAATGTCGCGTGCGGTGTCGGTGTTCAGGGAGAACATGATCACCGGCGATCGCCTCGCCGAGGAGCAGGCGGCGGAGCAGGGCCGGAAAGAGCGGCGCCAGTCTGCCGTCGACCGCCTGATCGAGCAGTTCGAGAAGACCGTCACGGAATCGCTGCACACGCTCGCCTCGGCCTCGGGCGAGCTCAATGCCACCGCGCAATCGATGTCGTCGACCGCCGAGCAGGGCTCGTCCAAGGCGGCTTCGGTGGCGAGCCTGTCCGGCGATGCCTCCTCCAACGTGCAGACGGTTGCGGCGGCGACGGAAGAGCTGTCGGCCTCGATCAGCGAGATCAGCCGTCAGGTCGCGGAATCCTCCAGCATTGCGGGTGCCGCCGCCAGCGAAGCCGATCGCACCAATGCCGAGGTGCAGGCGCTGGCCGATGCCGCCCAGCGCATCGGCGACGTCGTTGCGCTGATTACGGGCATTGCCGAGCAGACCAACCTGCTCGCGCTCAACGCCACCATCGAGGCCGCGCGCGCCGGCGAAGCCGGCCGCGGCTTTGCGGTGGTCGCATCGGAAGTGAAGAACCTCGCCACCCAGACCGCGAAGGCGACCGAGGAGATCACCGGCCAGGTCGCCGCGATCCAGGGCGCGACCAAATCGTCGGTCACCGCGATCCAGTCGATCGGCACCACCATCCAGCGCGTCAACGAGATCGCCGCAGCCATCGCGGCCGCCGTCGAGGAGCAGGGCACCGCAACGCGCGAGATCGCGCGCAATGTGCAGCAGGCTTCCCAAGGCACCAACGAAGTCTCGCGGCACATCTCCGGCGTGTCGCAGGCCGCAGGCCAAACCGGTGCAGCCGCCGGCGAGGTGCTGGATTCCGCCAAGATGCTGGCGCGCCTGTCGGACGACCTCAAGCGCGACGTCGATCGCTTCGTCGGGGATCTCAGGGCGGCGTAGCGCAACTGCGCTCAGCTCTCGTGCCCCGGATGCTGCGCATCGCGCCGCCCTTGCAGCGTGATGCGCTGCTGATCCGGGGCCCATAGCGCCGTGCAATGCTGGGTGCCGGTTCAGCAGCGTATCGTTGCACGCTGCGCTGCGCCCGGGACACGAGAGCGTGTTCGGACTGCCGTTACAGTCAGGCCGGCTTCGCGGCGCCCGCGGCGATCTGGGTCGCGAAGCTACGGTAGGAGTGCAGCGGACGTCCCAGGATCTTGGTCAGGCGCCCGACGTCGCCGTTCTCGGGGATCATTCCGTCGCGGACAAAGCGCTCGGCCATCAGGCGCATCTCGTAGGCCATCCACTTCGGCATGAAACCCGCGAGATTCTGCTCGAAGGCTGTGGGATCGTCACCGCCATAGGCGACCGGGCGGCCCAGGACGTCCGACCAGATCGCGGCCACGTCCGGACCGGTCAGCGTGTCGGGGCCGACCAGATTGATGGTTTCGATCGGCAGCTTGTCCTTGGCTTGCCCCCGTCGGATCAACTCGATCGCCGCGACCTCGGCGATGTCGCGGGTGTCAACCATGGCGACACCCTTGTTGCCGATCGGCATCGGGTAGACGCCGTGGTTGAAGATGACGTCCTTGATCGTGAGATCATTGTCGATGAAGTAGGACGGACGCAGGATCGTGGCGCTGAAGCCCATCTGTTCGAGCATCCGCTCGGCGCCGAACTTCACCGCGAAGTGCGGTACGTTGACGAAGCGATCGGCGTTGATCACCGAGAGATAGACGACCCGATCGACGCCCGAGTCGCGCGCGATGTTCAGCGTGATGAGCGCCTGGGTGAATTCGTCGCCTGTCACCGCATTGAGCAGAAACAGCGTGTTGACGCCGCTGAACGCGGCGCGCAGCGAGTCGATATCGAGCAGGTCGCCTTTCGCGACCTTCACGCCGCTCGGGACATCGGCCTTCGCGGGGTCACGAGACAGCACGCGCACGTCGGCGCCGCGCTTGACGAGTTGCTGGACGACGTGGCTGCCGACACGGCCTGTGGCGCCGGTAACGAGGATGGTCATGGGGGTCACTCCTGTTTGAGGTTTTAAGAGGCACCCCCGCAAATTAGTGATCCAAATTCGGCCCGATAGACGGTATATCTAGACATAGCGTCTCACTGGTGGAACGAATGGACCTGCTTGCGCTTGCCGATTTCAATCTGGTCGCCCGTCACGGAGGGTTTGGACGGGCCGCGCGGGCCACCGGCCGGCCGAAAGCGACGCTGTCCCGCCGGGTCTCTGACCTGGAGAGCAGCCTGGATTTGCGCCTGTTCGAGCGCGGAGCGCGCGTCCTGAGACTCACCCAGGAAGGGCGGGCGCTGTATGAGCGGACAGGGACGTTGCTCGCCGAGCTCGACGAGACCGCAGCCGCAATCGCTTCGGGCGGCGACAGGCCGCGCGGCAGGCTGCGGATCAGCGCGCCGCTCCTCTTCTCGCAAACCGCGATGGGAAAGCTGGCCGCAAATTTCGCGCTGAAATATCCGGAGGTCCGGCTTGAGGTCACGACGGAAGATCGTGCCGTCGACATGATCGAAGAGGGTTATGACCTGGTGATCCGCGTCAATCCGGATCCGGACGAAAGTCTTGTCGGACGAATCTTTCTGCGCGATCGGCTGGTGGTCGTGGCGAGCCCGAGCCTGGGTCTGCCTGCCGGCGGTCGTGCCGTTCCAGCCGTGGTGCGCGAAACGGGTGATCCGACGTCCAGCTGGGATGTGGTCGCGCCGGGTGGAAACCTGCGGATCGCGGCCGAACCAGTGCTTCGCCTGTCGTCGCTCATCATGGTCCGCGATGCGGTCCGGGCAGGCGTCGGCGCCGCCCGGCTTCCTGTCTCGCTGGTGAGTCACGACCTGGCAGCGGGCAAGCTCGTGCACTGGGGTGATGTCGATGGACCCGAGATCGCTCTCTGGACGCTCTATCCATCCCGCCGACTGCTGAGTGCGCGCGTATCCGCCTTCCTCGACTGTCTCAAGGAGGCGTTTCCCTCCGGAACACCCGAAGAGCTTGCGGCCTTCATCGACTGAGCCAAGGATATTGATACGCCTATTGCAGAACCTTTGGCATCACGACGACGACATCGACCTGTCGCTTCAACACACGCGATGCGACGGCGGCGATATAGATCGAATAGCCATCCTCGATGTCGGACGCGATCTCCTCGTCCTTGGCGAAGGCGTAGAGCATCGTACCGTCGAGCTTGTCGAAACGGATGCCTGCAAAAAGGCGATCGAACGTCTCGGCGCCGACGGCGCCTGCCGTCAGTGCCTGGATCGCCTGGTCCTGGACGAGTGTGAGCTTCATCATGCCGATGAGATATGGAAACGCCGCGCGAATACAAGATGCAGAAGTTCGAGACGAACGTAACAGCACCTGTCTGAGCGGACCCTGAACGAGCATCCCGGCATGACCGCGCTTGCCTCGGTCGTCGCGCGCAGCGCTTTGGATGTCCGGATCCCGCCTATGCGCGCGGCTTAAGCCGCTTCCGCCTGCTTCGACAGCAATTGCTTCAGCTTTGCCGGCGGCACCGCCGGGCTGAACAGCCAGCCTTGCATCTGGCTGCATCCGAGCTGCCGCAGTACGTCGCGCTGGGCCTCGGTCTCGACGCCTTCCGCCGTCGTCGCCATGTGGCGGGCGGCGGCCATGTGCACCACGGCCTGCACGATCGGCGAGGAATCCTCAGACTGGCCGATATCGCTGATGAAGCTGCGGTCGATCTTGATCTTGTCGAAGGGGAAGCGGTGCAGATAGCTCAGCGACGAATAGCCGGTGCCGAAATCGTCGAGCGCGATGCGCACGCCGAGCTCGCGCAGCTGCTGCAGGACGGTCAGCGCCTCCTCGTCGTCGCGGATCAGCACGGTTTCGGTGATCTCGAGCTCGAGCCGTCCTGGCGCCAGGCCTGACTCGGCGAGCGCGGCGGCCACCTTCAGCGCCAGCGTCTTGGATCGGAACTGCACCGGCGAGACGTTGACCGCGATGTGGATGTCGCCGGGCCAGCTTGCCGCCTCGGTGCAGGCCTGCTTCAGCACCCATTCGCCGATCTCGCCGATCAGGCCGGTGTCCTCAGCGACCGGAATGAAGTCCGCGGGCGAGACCATGCCGCGCTCGGGATGGTGCCACCTGAGCAGCGCCTCGCAGCCGGTGACGACATTGGCGGACAGATCGACCAGCGGCTGATAGTGCACCTCGAACTCGCCACGGGCGAGTGCCTGGCGCAAATCGAGCTCGAGCTGGCGGCGCAGCCTGGCCTTGGCGTCGTATTCGCTCACGAAGATGCGGAAGGTGCCGCGGCCCTCCGATTTCGCCGCATACATTGCGAGATCGGCGCGCTTGAGCAGGTCGTCGAGATTGTCGCCGTGATCGGGCGCGATTGCGATGCCGATGCTTGCATCGGTCGCGATCTCCTGGCCCTTGCAGTCCACCGGCGTACGCAGCGATTTCAGGATCTGTTCGGCGAGCGTCGTCAGCTCGGCGTGGTCGCAGGTCCCGGCCTTGACAATGGCGAACTCGTCGCCGCCAAGCCGCGCCACGAGATCGTTGCCGCTGACGCAGGCGCGCAGGCGGCTGGCGACCTGGCGCAGCAATTCGTCGCCGACCTCGTGTCCCAGCGAATCGTTGACGCCCTTGAACTCGTCGACGTCGATATAGAGGATCGCAAACGGCTTGCCGTGGGCAAGCTCCGCCACGCGCCGTTCGAGATGGCCGCGCATCAGGACGCGGTTAGGCAGGTCGGTCAGCGCGTCGTAATGCGCCATATGCGCGATGCGCTCGTCGGCGCGGATGCGCTCGGTGACGTCGTCATGGGTGGCGAGCCAGCCGCCGGCCGCGCCGGGCTGGTTCTTGATCTCGATCAGGCGGCCGTCGGAGGTCTCGACGATGTTGCTCTGGATCCGTCCGACGCTGTTCAGGATGTCGTCGCAATAGGAATCGACGTCGCCGTCGAACGAGCCGGTGTCGGCGCGATGCTGGATCACGTCGCGGAAATAGGCGCCGGGTTTCACCACCGCGGTCGAGAGCCCGTACATGTCGATGTAGCGGCGGTTGCAGACGATGAGCCGCTCGTCCTGGTCGAACATGAGCAAGCCCTGGGTCATCGTGTTCATCGCGGTGTCGAGCCGCTGTTTCTCCAGCGAGACGCGGTGCGTCACCTGCCGGAAGATCAGGAACAGCGTGAGCACGAGCAGGCCGATCGACAGCACGGCGACAGTGACGAAGAATTTGGTCTGGGTGCGCCAGGTGGCGAGCGTCGCATCCAGCGATCTGGTGGCGACCACGACCAGCGGCTCGCCGGTCAGCATGCGCGAGGCGACGATCCGGTCCTTGCCGTCCATCGGGCTGGTGAGTTCGGTCGTGACGAAGCTGCGCTCGAACACGGCCTTCTGCTCGGGCGAGCCGGTGCGGTAGTTCTGCCCGATCATGGCGTCGACATGCGGAACGCGCGCCAGCAGCTGGCCGTTCTGGTGGTGCATCGCGATCGAGGAGTCCTCGCCGAGCCCGGTCGAGGCAAAGAAGGATTCAAGCTGCTCCGGCGTAATCGCCCGCGACACCAGGCCGAGGAATTCGCCATGCGGGCCCGATACGCGCCGCGCGAACACGATCGCCGGGCCACTGTCGAGCCGGCCGGGCACGACCTCGATTTCTTCCTGCGAGGCCGGATCGTTCTTGAGCCGGTTGAAATAGCCGCGATCGGACACCGAGATGTCGGCGACGGGCCAGCGCTTCGACGAGTTGATCAGCACGCCGTTGGAATCGAACACGTTGGCGCCGGCAACGTCGGACCAGCCGCTGGCCTTGGTGCGCAGCACCTCGTGCATGGCGAGCGTCGCCATCTCGCTGCGGAACACGTCGGCGGAATCGATGCCATGGCCTTCGAGTTCCGCGATCATGCTCTTCTGGAGCACCGCAAAATCCTCGAATTCGCGGTCGAAATGGCGGGCGAGCAGACGGACGGAGCTTTCCAGGCTGTCGCGGCCGCTCTCGATCGCATTCTGGCGGAAGCGGTCGACGGTGAGCCCGGTGCCGATGGCCATCGCGGCCATCAGCACGAAGCCGCCGACGATCAGCCACGTCAGCGGCGCACCCCGCCATTGGCGAAGCAGCGCGCGCAGTCGCGCGGTCCATCGAATTGATGCGCCCATCCCGTCCTCCCGTGGGATGCAAGATGCAGCAAAACCGACAACACCGCGTTACCAGCGAGGGTTAGGGAAATGTGAATCGGAACGGAATCAGGGAGTTGGTCCCTCTCGCGCGCGGGACCGTGGGCGCCGTAGGGTGGATTAGCGTAGCGTAATCCACCTCTTCTGCTTCCGCGGAGACCAACAATGGTGGGTTACGCCTTCGGCTAACCCACCCTACGAAACTTCTCTTACCGCTTGATCTCCCAGTTCAGCGCTTCCGCGTTGCCCTTGGCGAACATCGCCGGCACGTCGAACTTGCCGGTCTTGAGGTCATAACGGCATTTCCAGTCGGCCAGCCCCTTCACGGCGACGTTCTTCGGATGCTTGTCCATTTCGCCCGACAGCGAGATCAAGAGGTAGCGGTTGTTGGGCCAGTCGACGCCGAGCCAGCGATAGGCATCCTCGGTGCCCTTCACGAGATTGGCCGAGATGTGGCAGTCGAGCTTCATCCTCTTCGTGTCGGGCCGGTTGTGGAAGTAGGCCCAGGCGAGGTCGCTGAGCGATTTCCTGGTGGCGCTGACGAAGGCGCCGTTCTCGACATGGTAGAGAAACAGGTCCTGCTCGCCCGAGCCGGTCTTCTGCATCCGCACCAGCCATTGCGAGTCGCTGGTGAAGCGGAAGCCGGCGCCATAGCCCTGCTCCGGCTTCAGCTCCGTCATCTGGTCGCCGTGCCGCGCCCAGGCCTGCCATTTGACGTCCCAATTGCCGCCGTCCTTCATGTACTGCTCGAGCTTGGTGGCGCCGTCGGGCGAGGTGAAGGCGAGATCGGCATTGTCGGTGAGGGCGAACCCCGGCGGCGGGCCGGAGGCGGCGAGCGCGGGGGCGGCGGCGAGCGTCAGGGCAAGCGCCAGCCATGGCGCGGCGCGGCAGAATGCGGTCACGATGAAAGTCCTTAAAAGAAATTGCCGCGGTGCGGTCTCGCTCATTTGACGCCGAGGGGGGCGTGTCGGTTCATCCCATCGACTGTCTTGCCGCCGTAGCCAAAACGGCGCAATTTGCCGGGGTTGATTTTGCGACCCAGAGTTTCGATTAGGGTTTGAGGACTGATGATCACCGCATCCAAGGCCTTCATTGCATTCTGCCTGCTCGCGGTGGTCGGCACCGTGCTGGCGATCGGCCCGACCGAGCTGCGCCGCCTGCTGCCGGGCGGCACGAGCACCGAGGTCGCGCTCGCCGCCAAGCCTGGGGCCAAAGTCGAACCCAAAGTCGACCCCAAGACAGAGCCGAAGGCTGACGAACCGAAGCTCGCCGCGGTTGCGCCGTCCGCGCCGCGTGCACCGGTCGATGCGCCGAAGGCGGGCGCCTTGGCCGAGACGCAGAAGCAGGTCACGGCGCTGGCCGATATCGCGCCGGCCAAGCCGCAGCCGCCCGTTGCGGACACCGGTCCCCGTTTCGACGTCGCCCGCGTCGACGATCATGGCGAGGCCGCGGTGATCGCCGGCCAGGCCGCACCGGGTGCGAAGGTCGAGCTGCTGCGTGATGGCCAGCCGCTCGACAGCGTGGTCGCCGATGCGTCGGGCCAGTTCGTGATGACCCCGCCAAAGCTTCCCGCCGGCAGCTACGAGCTGACGCTGCGCGCCAAGGCGCCGGATGGCACCATCATGCAATCCAGCCGGACCATGCCGGTGACGATCGCCGAAGCCGCGCCGCCGCCCGCGCGCGTCGCGGCGGCAGCGAAGCCGGCTGAAAAGCCCGATGACAAATCGGACATCGTCGCATCGCTGCCGTCGCCGCGCCTGGCCGCGACGTCCGCGGCGCGGCCGAGACTGATGGGCACGCCCAAGCCCAGAGCCATGGCGCGGGTGCCGGCGGCGGGTGCGACGGTCGCATCGGCCTCGCCCGCGGAGGTCTTCAACACGACGCCTGCGGAGGCCGGCGGCAGCCGGGTGATCTCCCGCGGCGACAGCCTCTGGGCATTGAGCCGTCTCGCTTACGGCGACGGCAACCGCTACGCGGTGATCTTCAACGCCAATCGCGAAAAGATCCACAATCCCAACCTGATCTATCCCGGGCAGACCGTCGTGCTGCCGCAAAAGGCGCAGTGAGGCGGCTTGTCTTTCTCCCTCGCCCCGTTCTTACGGGGAGAGGGCCGGGGTGAGGGGCTCTCTCCGCGAATGAGATCGTCGAGAGACCTGTACCCCCTCACCCGGATTACATCTGCGATGTAATCCGACCTCTCCCCGCAAGCGGGGCGAGGTAAAGCGCGGCGCTTGCGGCGACGACACTTCACCACTCTGCGACGCTTTGACCGTGTCGCCGCGGAACATTTGGTTCCCCGGCGCGTCTTCTCCATGCGACGCGATGTGCGCTTGGCGCTGGAGGAGGGCCAAAAAGTGGTTGGCTCAGTGGTCGGCTCAGTTGTCATGTCGAGACCCCGCATGGGACTGGCGCTGGCTGGCGCGGTGCTCGCGATTCTGACAGTGCTGTTGCCGAACCAAGCGGAAGCGCAGTTCGGATTGCGCGGCGGGCCGCTCGGCGTTGCGCGCTTCGCCGTCGGCCATGTCATCGGCCTGACGCGGTTGCGCCACGCGCGGATGGCGGTGCGAAGCGGCCGCACCCGAGACGCCGCGTTGAGATCGCAGGACCCTCGCGGTGCCGAGCGTGGCCAGCCCGCCAATCCCTACGTTTTGCGCGCTGCGCTGACCGCCGGTGCCGCACTGTCCGGTTGGCACGGCGGCCGCCGTCCGCAGGGCTGGTGGCGGCATCCCGACGGCAGCTATGGCTGGATCGGTCCCGTGTTCTGGCCGTTCGCGCATGACGATCTCACCACCGCGGTGATCTTCGGCGATACGACCAGCCTCTCGCTCTATGGCTATGGCGATATCTATGCGGCGATCTTCGCGCCCTATGCGGCCCCGGAGCTCGCCGCCTACACCGCGCCGCAGGGCCGTCATGCGCGACGAGTTCCGTCGGTGGAGGCGGTCTGCGATGGCAGCGACACCGGCGGCTTGCCGGTCGATCGCATCGCCGCCGCGGTGCAGCCGAACGAGATGCAGCGCACCGCGCTCGACGATCTCAGCGCCGCCTGGGCTGCCGCGCGCGATACCATCCGCGCCTCGTGCCCGGCGCAGGCGCCGATGACGGCAGCGGAGCGCCTTGGCGTGATGCAGGCTCGCCTCGATGCAATGATCAAGGCCACGGACGCGCTCGTGGCGCCGCTTGCAAAATTCGTCGAGCTTCTCGATGACACCCAGAAAGCAAAGCTCGATTCGCTGGCCAACGAACGCCGCGCCGCGCTCGCATCGGCTCAGCACAAGGACGCGCAGGCGGCCTCAGCCTGCGATCCGAACAACGATCCCCGCTACGATGTGCAGGCGCAGCGTCAATACGAGCAGCTCGTGCAGCAGCAATGGCCCGCGGCCGACATCGCTTCCACGCTCAAGCTCGACGACACCGGCCGCGCCCGGCTCGACGTGCTCCAGGACACCACGTTGCGCACCATGGAGACGCTCAGTCCTTGCCCGACCAAAGCAGCCGCCACACCGCAGGCCCGTCTCGCCGCCGTGAAGACGCGGTTGCAGACGATGCAGCAGGCGGTCAAGGGCGTCGCCGATGCGCTCGATGATTTCGAGGCGGATCTGAGCGACGAGCAAAGGGCAGGGTTCGAGGCGATCGGACCGAAGCGCGGGACGTGAGTGGCAATCAGAGTTGCTAAGCGGTCCCGCTGCTATCAAGCGGACTTCTTTTTCTTGGATCGCTTGCTTTGGGTCATGATTGGACTTGGGTCTTCCAGAAATAAGATCGTTTGCGCTTTGCCGCTCCCTTCTCAGCTTGCCACAACGCGTCTTATTGGGGCAAACTTGTAGTCTATATCTCTGCGCTGACGAGCGATCATTCTACGCCGCAGAAACCATTTGAATGCCTATCTCAAAAGAGCGCCTGGCCGAGCTGGAAGATTCCTTGGAGCACGAAGTCGATACCTCCGATATACCGGAGGCAACCGAGGCGTTTTTTCGTGCCGCCCAACTACGACGGCCGAAGGCGCTAAACGGTATGCCATCGGCCGGTGTGGGTGATCCCGAGCAAAAAGAAGCATCGGTTCAGGTCAAATCGTAGTCACAGCACATTCGACGATGAAGTTGCATCTCCACTCGGAAAGCGCGACGAGAGAACAGCATGATTGCTCGGTCGAACAAGCTGAAGCGATCTCGGCACGAGGAGCAGGTGCGTGGTAGTCGTCTTGAAAGTCTTCAAATGGAATGATGATTTGGCAGTCGAGCTACCCCAAGAGCTGATCAACCAGCTTGCTCTCAAGGACGGGGACGAACTCGAAATTGTCGCCGCAACCGAGGCTACAGGTATTCGTGCCGAAGTTCGGATCAGTAAAGAGCAGGACGACCTCCGGCCCAATACCCGATGATGCCATCATGCCGGTGTTTTGCCCGACGTGTCAAACGGCGCTGATCGCCCTTGGCCCTAGCGCCCGCGTAACCCATTGATCCCACAGCCCCCGTCTACTGTGCATGGGGTTGTTTTCGACTTTTGTGTTCGAGGTCACCCTCTCCGCCGCGCCGCCGAGGTGTCAACGACGCTCTCCTCGTCCTCGCGCCAGGACAAAATCTCCATCGCCAGCACCGGGTGATTGAACCCCTTGAGGTGGAGGTCGTCGAGTGCGCGCGCCTCGACGAAAGGTTCGACGATGCCGTAGACGCGGCGGCTCACCACGATCTGGTTGGCCAGGGCCTCGCCGCAGAGGCGGGAGGCGAGGTTGGTGACGCTGCCGATCGCGGCATATTCCAGCCGCTGCTCGAAGCCGACCTGGCCGAGCGTGGCATAGCCGAGCGCAATGCCGATGCCGAAGCCGAGGCTGTGCCCGCGGTTGCGCCAGCGCTCGGTCAGCGGGCCGATGGTGTCGCGCATCTCCACCGCCATCTTCACGGCGCGCTCGGTATGGTCCGCGAACTGGATCGGCGCATTGAACAAAATCATCACGCCGTCGCCGGCATATTTGTCGAGCGTGCCCTCATATTTGAAGATCAGCTTGCCGAGCGCGGCGTGATATTCGCGCAGCACGTTCATCGCCTCTTCCGGCTCGGTCGCTTCCGTGAAGGCGGTGAAGCCGCGCAGGTCGCAGAACACCACAGTCACTTCGCGGCGCTGGCTGGTGAGCAGTCCCTCGGGGCTGTCGGAGGAGGCGATCAGCTGCGCCACCTGCGGCGCCAGGAAACGCTCGAGCTTGCGGATGCGCTCGATCTCGCCGAGCTGGGTCTCGACGCGTTCCTCAAGCGACTTGTTCCAGTTCTTGAGCTGCTCGGTCTGCTCGCGCAGCTTGTCGGCCTGGGCGCGCACGGTCTCGTTCGCCGTCTCCAAGGCGTGGCTCTTATGGTCGACCTCGGTGAACAGACGCGCATTGCGCATCGCCAGCACCGCCTGGTTGGCGAAGGTGCGCATCAGGCCGGTGAGGCTGCCTTCGAACGCGCCGCTGGCACGGCGCAGCACCACCAGTGAGCCGAGCGTGCCCTGCTGGTCGACCAGCGGCACCACCAGCACCGCGTGGAAGCCGGCATTGACCGCGACGTCGCGCAGCGGCTGCGCGGCGGCGCGATCGAGATCGGCAATCGCGATCGGCTCGCCACGATGTGCGGCATCGCTCAAAATGTTCTCGCCTTCGTCGATCGTGACATGGGCGCCGTCAGCCGATTTGTCGATGCCGTCGGCCTCGACCAGGTTGAAGCGATGTCGTTCGGCATCATAGCCGTAGATCACCACTGCATCGGCGTGGCTGATCTCCAGCGCGCGGGCGGCGATGGTCGGCAGCACGGCATTGAGGTCGAGCGAGGACGCGACCGCGCGGCCGACCTCTTCCAGCACCTTCAGCTCGTTGATCGACTGCGCGAGATCGCGGGTGCGCGCGTCGACCTTTGTCTCGAGATCCGAATAGGTCTCCTGGAGCTGGCCGGCCATGCGGTTGAACTGGCCGGCGAGCTCTTCCAGCTCGTCGGAGGTGTGCACGTCGATGCGGTGGCTGAAGTCGCCCTCGCCGAGCTTGTGCGCGCCGTCGCGCAGCGCCGTGATCGGGATGATCATGCGGCGCGCGAGCAGCGTGCCGGCGAGGATCGCGACCAGCAGGCCCATGCCGATCAGCAGCGCGATGCGCACGAGCTGGTCGCGGATCGGCGTCAGCGCCTGCACGGTCGGCTGCTCGAACAACACGCTCCAGCCGAGCTTCGGCACCGTGCTCGCGGCTGATAGCACCGCATGGCCGTTGAAGTCGGTGCCTGACGTATCGGGCTCGCGGCCGGGTGCGATCGCAGCCGCGACCTGCGGCAGTTTCGACAGATCCTTGCCGACATCCGGTCCCTTCGACGAGGTCGCCAGCACACGGCCGCGTGCGTCGACCACATAGGCAAACGCCGCCTTGCCGACCTGGGCATCGGACAGGAAGTCGGAGACGAAGCTGAGATCAATGTCGGCGACGGTGACGCCGGCATTGAAGCCGGAATGCGCCACCGAGATCGACATCACCGGCTTCTCATCGACGAAATTGACGGCCGAGTAGCTGACGCCACGGGCGACCGTGTCGGTGAAGCGCATGTCGCGGGAGAGGTCGGCATTGCTGCCGGTCGTGGTCGCCTGGCGCGAGACGCGCAGCACCTCGCGGCCGTCGCCGTTGAGCTGGAACAGCTGGGAGACGACCGCGACATGCTGCAGCAGCTGGGCGTAGTCGGCGCGACGTTTCTCGAGCGTGTCCCGGCTTGCCGTCGTCACCCAGCTGATCTGGCGCTCGAGCTCGGAGACCGATTGCTCGATGCGGCGGGCGGCTCCTTGCGCCTTGTCCTCGAGCCCATCGGTCAGCGAGGTCTTGATGGCGCGATAGGAGATCCAGGTCTCCATCGCGCCGTTGACGGCGAGCACGAACACGACGAGGCCGACGAGGGAGACGACATATTTGGCGAACAGGCCCTCGCGCAGAAACCAGGTCTTGTCTTTCGCTCCTGCCATCCGGATCCTCTTGCGCCGCGACCGGCGCCGGCGCTATGGGCCGTACAGGCCCATGGGCCTTCTACCACAATTTGGGCTTTTGGACCGGCAAGGGACTAGCAAGGAGCCAGTCAAGGGCGGGTGTGGTTACCCGCCGGGGAATGCCGGGACGGCTGCAGGGCGGTGAATTGTCGCAGCCGGCCGGCCGTCTCCTCCTTTCGGAGGAAGAGCTGTGTGACGAGGCGGTGCAAGGCTGCACGCGGAGTTCGCCCTCTTGGTCCGCCAATCACCGGTTAAACAGCTGCCGCATCACGTCGTTCATCGGCTGGCTGTCCTGCTGCGCCTCAGGCGGGTCCTGGGCCGGAGGGGTCGGCGAAGCCTGGGGTGCCGGTGTGGTCGACGCGCCGGGCAGGCTGCGGCTTCGGCCGGTGCCGTTTCCGGCGCCGCTTGAGAGCCCCTGCTGGATCAGATTGCCGATCGCCTCGCCCAGCTGGCCGCCGAGCAGATTGTTCTGCCCTTGTGCTTGTCCCTGTCCTTGCCCCTGCTGCTGCGTCTGCGGATTGGCAGTGCCGGCGGCGTTGCCGCCACCCGGTGCGGCGGCGCCGCCGAGGCCAAAACTGTTCAGGATGTTGCCGAGCCCGGCGCCATCGGGACCGAACAGGCCCTTGCCCATCTCGCGCAGCTTGGCATAGGCCGCATCCGGATTGTCGAGCACGCCGGCCATGTCAGGATAGATCCGCGGCTGCGACCACGCGCCGGTGATCATCACGGGAATGCCGAAACCGACGGGATCGGAGGCGCGGCCCTGACCTTCGGTCGTCATCACCAGTTTCGGCTCGACGCGAAAACCCATCATCTTGGTGTCGAGCGCAATGGTGCCCGCGCCGGTGACGCGCACCAGCGGCCCGATCAGATTGAGATCGGTCGTTACCGCCTGGCCCTTGTCGATGCGGAAGGACGCCGAGAGCTGCGACAGGTCGGTGCTCTGCTCTTGGCTATCCTGCCAGCCCGACAGCGTGCCCGACGTCAGCGAGCGGATCATCTGCGCAATATTGATGCCGCGGATGGCGCCGTCCTGGAAACTGACGAAGGCCGTGCCCTGCATGTTCGCCATCAGCGCGCGCTGGCTGGTGCCGGCGCTGCGCAGCGCGAGCTTGGCTTGCAGCTTGCCGTCGATCCGGTCGAATTCGGCAAGGCCCTGCAGCAGCGGCAGCGCGCGCACGCCGACGAGGTCGGAGTGCATCGCAAAGCTCGGCGCGCCGCTGGTCGCATCCAGGATCACCTCGCCCGAGACCTGGCCGCCAAAGGCGCCGAGATTCGCCGTTCCCGCCTTCAATATGCCGCCGGCGAGTTTTGCATCGAGCGCCACAGGCGCAAGACGGGCGTCGCCGATGACGGCTTCGTTCGCGGAGATCCTGATCTGCGCGTCGACATAGTTGAGCCCGGACACGTCGATCGGCGCATCGCTCCAGGGCTGTCCGGTCGCGCCATCAGACGATTTCGCCAGCGGGATCGCGAGCCGCTGGAAGTCGAGATCGAGCTTCACCAGCGGCTTGCTCGCAATGTCGACCGAGGCCCAGCCGTTGAAGGCGCCATCGCCGAGCGTGCCGTTGACGCCATTGATCATCACGACCGCGCCGTTGAGCCGCAGCTCGGCATGGCCGGCGAGCTGAGACTTCAGCACGTCGGGCATGTCGATGGCGAAATCCACCGGCATGGTCTGCCGCTCGACCGGCGGCGTCGATGTGGTCGCCTTGATGTCGAACTTGGTCGGGTGCTCGCCAACGCGCGCGGTGCCGGCGATATTGACCTTGCGGTCGCGGCCCATGATCGCGTCGGCATTGATGGCGCTGATGCGGCCATCGATGCGATCGCGCACGCGCGAAAATGCGACTTCGCCGTTGGTGATCTTGACGCGGTCGACGCTCGCGCCATCCATGTCGAGCGCGAGCGGCTTCGGCGACGCATCGGCGTTGGGCAGACGCTCACGCAGCAGCGGCTGGTACATCACGGGATGGGTGACGACGATCTCGCTGATGTCAGGGCGGCCGGACCACACGCTTGCGAGCGACATGTCGGCCTGCACGCTGTCGATCGTCAGGCGGGTGATGCCGCTGCGGTCCTTGGGGTCCTGGAGCGTGAGGTCGTTCAGCGTGACGTTCAGCGTCGGCCACAGGCTGATCTTGGCGGTGCCGTCGATCGACAGGCGATAGCCGCTCGCCTGCTCGACGCGCGAGGCGATCGTCGCGGTCAGGAAGCCCGAAGGGATCCCGATCACCAGCAGGAGTGCGATCACGACGATGATTGCAGCCAAAGCTGCGCCGGCGAATTTCACTGCTCTCATGTCGACTTTCCAACGACGGACGAGCGGCGTCGAATCCGGCAGATTGCCCGTCCTTCACGCCCGAGTTTATCCCGGGACGGGAAGCCGCTCCAAGCGACTAAAAATAGTCGGGAGGTGCTGCAAAGTTATGTGACTTATGGCACACTTCTCCGGCGCGGTTTTACGCGATTCTGACGTCAATGCTTCCAAGCGATTTGCCAAAGAATTCACAAGGACGTTGAAATGAGCAAGCAGGCCGAATTTGCGGTCATTCTGAAAATGAATGCCATGTTCGCCGATCTCGGTGCGGACGAGCTCCAGCGGTTGTCCAACCTCTGCCACACCCAGCATCTGGCGAATGGCGAGATGCTGTTCCAGAAGGGCGACCCCGGCGACGCACTGTTCGGCGTGCGCCGCGGCCAGGTCCGGATCGAGACCGGCGCCTCCGACGGCAGCCGGCTGACGCTGAACTTCATGGGGCCGGGCGATCTATTCGGCGAGGTCGCGGTGCTCGACGGCCAGAGCCGCACCGCGGACGCGACCGCCGGCGAGGTGAGCGAATTGTTCGTGCTGCGGCGCGAAGACTTTCTCGCCTTCCTCGAGCGCGAGCCGAAGGTCGCGATCAAGATCATCGCGCTTCTGTGCCAGCGCATCCGCTGGCAGAGCGAGCGCATGGAGGAATCCATGCTGCAGCCGCTGCCGGTGCGGCTGGCGCGTCGGCTCTGCGCGCTCGCCGCCGATTTCGGCTCTGAGGTGCACATCTCGCAGGAGCAGCTCGGTGTCTTCGTCGGTGCCGCCCGTGAGAGCGTCAACCGCCAGCTTCAAGCCTGGCGCAAGGAAGCGATCCTCGATCTCCAGCGCGGCCGCATTCTGCTGCGGAACATGACCAAGCTGACGGCGATCGCACGGAACGAGTAGCGCGCAGCCAAGCTGCGCCTCGTCGAGTCGCGACTACTCCGCCGCCGGATGCACGATGCTCTTCGGCATCGGCGCCGTCTCCTTAGGCGCGGCGCCGTGAGGATCGCTCGTCTCGGCATCCTCGCTATGCACGATCAGCCGCTTGCCGAAGCGCCAGATCAGGGCGCCGAGGTCGTCCATCACCATGAACATCGCGGGCACGAACACCAGCGACAGGATGGTCGAGAAGATCAGGCCGCCGATCACCGCGAGCGCCATCGGCGAGCGGAACTCGCCGCCGGCGCCGACCGCGAGCGCGCTCGGCATCATGCCGGCGGCCATCGCGATCGTGGTCATCACGATCGGGCGGGCGCGTTTCATGCCGGCGTCGATCATCGCCTCGTCGCGCGGCTTGCCGGCATTGATGGATTCGATCGCGAACTCCACCAGCATGATCGCGTTCTTGGTGACGATGCCCATCAGCATCAGGATGCCGATCCACACCGGCGTGGTGAGCTGCTTGCCGGTGATCAGCAGCGCCGCGATCGCGCCGCCGATCGAGAGCGGCAGCGAGAACAGGATGGTAATCGGCTGCAGGAAGGTGCCGAACAGCAGCACCAGCACCGCATAGACCATCATCAGGCCGGCCGTGATCGCGGTGGCAAAGCCGTCGGACAGCTCGTTGAGGCTTTCGGCGTCGCCGGAGGGGGAGACCTTCACGCCCTTCGGCAGGCTCTTCATGACCGGCAGGTCGTAGATCTTCTTGGTGGCATCGCCCAGCGCCGCCGAGCCGACGAGGTCGGCGGCGACGGTTGCCTGCCGCTCGCGGTCGTAGCGGTTGATGCTGGTCGGACCCTGGTCGAGCTTGACGTCGGCGATGACAGAGAGCGGAACGCCGCCCTTCTCGCCGTGCTCGCCGAGCGGCACGCGCAGCTGCTCCAGCGTCTTGAGATTGCCGCGCGCGGCGTCCTCGAGCTGCACGCGGATCGGCACCAGGCGGTCGCCGACGTCGAACTTGGCGAGCGCCGGACCGACGTCGCCGATGGTCGCGACACGGATGGTCTGCGACAGGCTTTCGGTCGAGACGCCGAGCCGCGCGGCGAGATCGGCGCGCGGCTCGATGCGCAGTTCGGGACGTTCCAGCGATGTCTCCGAAATCACGTCGGAGATGGTTGGAATCCGCTTCATCTGCGTCGCAAGCTCACTGGCGACGTTATTGACGATATTGGCATCGACGCCGGTTACCACCAGCGAGATCGCGCGCAGGCCGTTCTCGTCCAGGAACCAGAAACGGATATCGGGAACGTTCTCCAGCTCCTGGCTGATCGAGAACTCGAGCTCGCGCTGGGTGATGTTGCGGTCGTTCTTGGGCGTGTAATTGATGATCAGGGCGGCGCGCCGGACTTCCTGGGTGCCCGGAGGAACGCGCCCGCCGTCAACGAAGATGCTCTTCACCTCGGGCCGCTTGCGCAGGCGTGCGACGATGTCCTCGGTGACCTTTTCGGTGTAGGCGAGCTGTGTGCCCGGCGGCAGTTCGAGGGCCAGAAGCGAGCGGGCGCTGTCCTGCGCCGGCAGGAAGCCCTGCGGCAGCAGCGTGATGCTCCAGATCGAGGCCGCGAAGATGCCGAAGCCGATCAGCACGGTGATGAAATAGTGCTTCACCGACCACGAGACGAGGCCGTGATAGGTCCGCAGGATGCGGCCGGGCGGCGGCTCCTCATGATTGCCATGTTTGAGAAAGTAGGCCGCCAGCATCGGCGTCACGAAGCGCGCCGCGAGCAGCGAGAAGAACACTTGCACCGAGACGGTGATGCCGAACTGCTTGAAGAATTGCCCGGCGATACCCGACATGAAGCTCGCGGGCGCGAAGATCGCGATGATGGTCAGCGAGATCGCGATCACGGCGAGGCCGATCTCGTCGGCGGCTTCCAGTGCCGCACGATAGGGCGATTTGCCCATGTTCATGTGCCGTACGATGTTCTCGATCTCGACGATGGCGTCGTCGACCAGAATACCTGTCGACAGCGTGATGGCGAGGAAGCTGACGAGGTTGAGCGAGAAGCCGAGGATGTCCATCGCCCAGAACGCCGGGAAGATCGACAGCGGCAGCGAGACCGCGGCAATGATGGTGGCGCGCAGGTCGCGGAGGAACAGCAGCACGATGACGACGGCGAGGATGGCGCCCTCGAACAGGGTCGAGATCGCAGCTTCGTAATTGCCATTGGTGTATTCGACGGAGGTGTCGATCAGCTTGAGGTCGACATCGGGATAGGCGGCCTTGAGCGCGTCGATGCGCTTCTGCACGGCTTCGGCGACCTTCACGTCGCTGGCGCCCTTGGAGCGCTTGATGCCGAGCGCGACTACCGGCTCGCCGTTGAAACGGGCGAAGGTGCGGCGGTCGGCGATGGTGTCGGTCACGGTGCCGAGATCGTCGAGACGGACCTCGCCGCCGCCGAACAGCGGAACCATGGTGCCGGTGAGGTCGCTGAGCGTCTTGGCGCCGGCCAGTGTCCGGATCGCCTGGTCGTTCTTGCCGATCTCGGCGCGGCCGCCGGCGACGTCGACATTGGTGCCGCGCAGGCTCTGGCTGACATTGACGGCGGTCAGCCCCATGGCCTGCAGGCGGTCGGGATCGAGCGACACCAGGATCTCGCGCTCGACACCGCCGATGCGCTCGACCTGGGCGACGCCGCGCACACCTTGCAGCGCGCGCTTGACAACGTCGTCGACGAAATAAGAGAGCTGCTCCGGCGTCTTGCCGGGCGAGATCGCGGCATAGGTGACGATCGGCAGGCCGATCACATCGACGCGCTGGATCAGCGGCTCGGTGACGTTCTGCGGCAGGTTCGAGCGCACGCGTGTCACCGCGTCCTTGACGTCATTGAGCGCGCGGTCAGTGTTGGTTTCCAGCGCGAACTGGATGGTGGTGACCGACACGCCGTCGGTGATCGAGGAGGTGATGTGCCGCACGCCCTCGACGCCGGAGACGGCGTCTTCAACCGTCTTGGTGACCTGGGATTCGAGCTCCGCGGGCGCGGCGCCGAACTGCGCCACCGCGACCGAGATCACGGGAATGTCAGCCGAAGGCAGTCGCGTGATCGCGAGCTTGGTGAAGGAGGTCCAGCCGAGGATCAGGAGAATGATCGAAAACACCACCGACGGCAGTGGATTGCGGATCGACCATGCCGAGATATTGAGAGCCATTAGCGTACCCGCGTGCGATCGAGTTCATCGGCGAACATGGTCTTGATCTGGTCGCCGTCATGCAGCGAAGAGCCGGCGTCGGCCACGACGATTTCGCCGACGTCGACCCCCTCAAGGATTTCCGTTTGGCTGTCGGATGTCAGCCCGACGCGCACCCGGCGTGTCTCGACGGTGTTGCCTTTGACCACCTGCACGGTGAGATGGTCGATCGCAGTCTTGGGCACCGCGACGCCGCAGCTTCGCTTGGCGTCGATCGAGGCGCGGGCAAATACGCCGACCTTCAGCGACGGATTGTTGGTGACGCTGATGCGGACGCGGCCGAGTTGCGTGGCCCGATCGATCTCGGGCGCAACCAGCCGGACCCGGCCGATCAAATCGGCGGCGTCATCCCGGCTGATCCGCACCGTCGCGCCGGGGCTGAGTTTTGGCATGTGCACGGCCGGGACCTGCGCATCGAGCTCGATCTCGTTGTTGACGGCGATGCGGAACATCGGTCCCGCCTGCGGCGAGGCCGGCGCGCCGACAATGGTCCGCACTTCCGTGATGAGACCCGGTGCGGGCGCCTTCAGCGAGATCGGACCCTGCGGGCCCGGCCTTTGCGGCTGGCCCGGGATCTGCGGCGGCGCCGTCAGGCGCGCGAGTTCCTGGTTGTCGGTGACGACAGCGCCTTCGGTGACGAAGAGGTCGGTGACCTTCGATCCTTCCTGGTCGGCCATGACCACGGCCTCGCGCCGTGGCACGAAGAAGCCGGTGACCCGCACCAGGTCGGAGAAGCAGGCATTGGTCGACTTCGTCACGATGACGAGCGCCTCGCCCGGCGTCTCCTTCGCTTCGGGGCGATGCCGATGCTCGAACCAGTAATAGCCGATGCCGAGCGCAACGATGAACGCCACGGTTCCCGCAGGCTTGAGATATTCGGAGATGTTCATCGCCGGATCATCCTGGCCTGGCTCGGGGTTGCTGGGAACGTTTCCCTGAAACGAAGCGGCGTCCCGCAGGGCTGCGGGACGCGCGCCGGGAGCAGGACTTTACACCACATCACGACGTGTCACTGCAAAGGATTACGTCGTGGTCACTTCGATGCGGTGGTCTTGTTTTCCATATTCACGACCTGGACGCGGCGGTTCACCTCCGCCATCGGCTGGTTCGGATCCTTCAGCTTGCTCTTGCCGTAGCCGACGGTGACGAGGTCGGTGGCGGCAATGCTGTACTTCTCGACGAGATAACGCTTGATCGAATCCGCACGGCGTTCCGACAGCTCCTGATTGTAGCCCTCGCTGCCGGCGGCGTCGGTGTGGCCGGCGACCACGAAGGTCGAGCCCTTCAAATCGGGGCTGGTCAGCGCGCGGCCCAGCGCCTGCACCGACGGCAGCGACTTGGTGCTGATGTCGGCCGAGTTGTAGTCGAAGGTGATTTCGAGATCGATATTCGGCTTGTCCTTGGCGGCGGAGGCGATCTCCTCGCGCTCGGTCGACGACAGCGAGCGGGTGGTGCGGCCGCGGACGGACTGGATCAGCTTGGTTTCCGCCGGGTTCGGCGCCGGATCGGCCTGCGGAGAGATCAAAAGGCCGCGGGTCAGGGGCTTCTTCGGCGGCGGCGCCAGCGCGCGGACGATCTCGTCCTCGGTGACGTTCTTGCTGTTGCCGTCATCGCCGGCGAAGGCGGGAGGGAGCGTCAGTGTGGCACTGATGATGATGATGGACAGGATTGCGGTCAGTCCTTTTGCAGCCAATCTCATTGCCAGTCCCTCCTGCGCGAGCCCGCGCGGCTCCAAAATTCCTGCAATAGGCCCACGGCAAGGCCGCCTGCGGCATCCGTTCGTTAGTCTTGGCCGGGCCGCAAGGGGTTCGAGACGCCGCCCGCCTCACGTCAAAAAAATATCAACGCACTCCGTAACTTGCGAATTCCCCCACGATGTTCGGGTCCATCGCCTTGGCATTGGCGATGTCGAGCGCACCCTCTTGGGCCGAGCCGTTGCGCTGCTTGGCGATCCCCCGCCCAAAGAGCGAGGAGGTCAGGCGTGGGTTGATCTTCAGGGCTGCGTCGAAATCGGCGATGGCATTCTTCACCGTCCCGGATTTGAGGTTCACCAGCCCACGGCTGTCCAGCGCATCGACGAAGTTCGGCCGCAGCCGCAGCGCTTCGTTGCAATCCTTCAGCGCGGCCTGGAGGTCGCCGACCACGGCACGGGTCCAGCAGCGGTTGTTCAGCGCCTCGACGTCCTTCGAATTGATCCGGAGCGTGTCGTCAAAATCCTTGATGGCGAGGCTGTAGGCTCCCTTGCTGGCATAGACCTGGCCACGCCGGTACAGCGCGTTCACGTCGTCCGGATTGGCGGCGATCTTGGCCGTCAGGCCCTTGATCGTGGGATCCTCAGCCAGCGCGGCCGCGCTCGGCCCGCCATCCGCGTTCGGCGCCGGGGCTGTCTCGGCCGGTTTGACCGGCGGTTGCGGCGGAGGCAGCGCGGCCTCAACCTGCGGCTTCGGTGCCGGCGGCGGTGATGGAGGTGCAGGAGGCGCCGGCGGATTATTCGCAGCCACGGGCGGTGCTGGCGGGGCGGGCGGAGCCGGAGGCGGGTTGTTGGCGACCGCCGGCGGCGGTGCGGGAGGCGCCGGTGGCGGGGTGGTCGCCGTCGGGCGCGATCCCGCGGCACCCGGAATGAACGAGAAATCCTCGGCGAGCGAGGACGATATCCACGGCACCTGCTCGCCGCGCGAGGCGCGGGTGACGCCCATCTTGGTGCGGTTCAGCGTTTCCTCCGCCATCAGGTCGGGGACACGGATTTCCTTGAGCAGTTCCTGGACGAACAGGCTGTGGTCGCCGCCGGCGTCCGACACCACCGATGCCAGCGCCGCCGAATACATCACCAGCGTGCCGTTCGGCGCGATGACCGGGGTCAGACCCGCCGAGAAGCTGCGGAACCGCCGTTCGAACGGATTGCGCCTGCTGGCATCGATCAGCGCGATCTTGACGCCGGCGCCGCGGGTGTTGAGCTCGCCCAGGATCGCTTCGATGCTGAAACCGTCGCGGCGGACGTCAGAACTCGGTCCAGATCTGCGCGTCGACCGGGATCATGTAGCTCTGGCGTGCCGACTGGATGCCGAACCCGCTGTAGAACACCAGCGCCACGGAGCCCGGCTTGATCTTGCCGTAGAGCTTCTCGAAGGCGCGGCGCATGCCGTCGCCGGTCAGGTTCTCGCCGACCTCCACCGAAAAGCCGTCGCGCTTGAGCTCGTCGGCGACATCGCGGGTGTCGTTGATCGGCTCTTTCAGCGGGCTGTCCGCGTCCGGATATTTGGCATTGCCGATGACCAGCGCGAAGCGGTCGCCGGCCGCCTGCGAGGGCGCGGTCGGGACGAGCGAGACAAGCAAGGGCAGAAGAAAAAGGAAGCGAATTTTCATAATCAGCGCGGTCCAGCCAAAAAGGCGCCGTTCCCAGCTTGCGCCGCGGCGACCTTAACTTACGCAATGTGCATTATCAAACCGGGGAGTGGGGGCGTCAACCGCTTGGAGATTCGGCACTATCGCGACAATTGACCGCGACTCACGGGCCGGCTGCGAGGGGAATAATTCGGCGGTCACGGCTTTCCTCGACGCGTTCTCGTTTATGGTTCCGGCGGCCATGTTAGGCCGGTACAGGCGACGAAAATGTGATTGGTCTCACATTGCGGACCCGCATCCGCCGCGACCGCGGACGTTTGACCTTTGCGGCGGTCGATGGCTTGGTGTGCGGCAAGCCCGCTCAGGAAAAGCAAAAAGCCGGGATCAAAGTCATGGGAAACGCCTACGAAATCTACGCCCTGCGCTATGCGACGATGTCGCCGCGCACCCCCAGCATGAATTTTTTGGCGCCCGACCCGCATGACAGTGCGGCGCAGGACCTCGACTACTTCGTTTGGCTGATCCGAGGGCAGGGTCGCGATATCCTGGTCGATACCGGCTTTAATGCGGAGGAGGCTACCTTGCGCGCGCGCAAGCTGACGCTCAATCCGGTCGATGCACTGGAGCGCTTTGGCGTCGCAGCGTCAGCTATTGCCGACATTATCGTGACGCATCTGCACTACGATCACGCAGGTAATCTCGATCGCTTCCCGAATGCACGCTTCCATCTCCAGGAGCGCGAGATGGCTTACGCGACGGGGCGCTGCATGTGCAACGGACTGCTGCGACATCCATTCTCGGTCGAGCACGTCACCCAGATGGTGCGCCATGTCTATGGCGAGCGCGTCAATTTCTATTCCGGCGACGGCGAGGTCGCGCCCGGTGTCACGGTGCACCGTGTCGGCGGCCATTCGGACGGCTTGCAAGTGGTCAAGGTCGAGACCGCGCGCGGTCCGGTGGTGCTGGCGTCTGACGCCGCGCATTACTACGCCAATCTGCAGCGCCGCAGCCCGTTCCCGATCGTCTACAATGTCGGCGACATGGCCGTGGGCTGGGAGACGATCGAACGTCTCGCCGGCCATCCCGATCGCTACATTCCCGGTCACGATCCGATCGTGACCGAGATCTATTCGCGTGCGAGCGACAAGGTCGACGCCTGGGCGCTGCATTTGCCGCCGACGCGGTCGTTTGCGAAGTGACGCGACGCAAGACCCTCATCCTGAGGAGGCCGCATGCGGCCGTCTCGAAGGATGAAGGCCGAGTTGCAGCAGCGGGGCCTCGATCCTTCGAGACGCGCGTTCCGCGCTCCTCAGGATGAGGGTCTGGCGCTGTGCGAGGGGAAACTAATACGCCTGCTTGGCGTCGGCCTCTTCGCTGGTCTGGATCAGGTCGAGGCTTTCCTCGATCTTGCCGAGCAGGGCCGAGAGCTGCTTGCGCTCCTGCGCGGAGAGGCAGGCGAGGATCTCGTCTTCCCGCCGCAGCAATTGCGGGAACAGCTCTTCGTAAAGCGCGCGGCCCTTCCTGGTCAGTTGCAGGCGGAATTCGCGGCGGTCGGCTTCGTTCTCGACCCGCTCGATCAGGCTGTCATGCAGCAGCGTGGTCACCGCGCGGCTGATGGTGGATTTGTGCGTGCGGGTGCATTGCGAGATGTACTGCGCGCTACAGGCATCGTTGCGGAAGCCGAGCGTGGCAATCACGCGCCAGGCTGGAATGTCGAGGCCGTGACGTTCCTGATATTCGACCGCCAGCGCGGAACTGACTTCGGCCGCGAGCCGGTTGAGGCGGAACGGCACGAACTTGAACAGATCGAGCCGCGACTTGGGTCGTGGTGAAGCCTCATCGGCTTGCCGTGTCTTCAGCGCGATGTCGCTGGATGTCCTCGCCAAGAAGAGCGCTCCGAATTCCAGTTGACGGCCGGCCGGCTCCGGTCCAAAATAGTTGCACGTGAGACTATCTAGCAGATCAGTCCTCTCCTGACCAGAGCCGAGGTTAGTATATGGCGGCCGCCAATACGCATCAGGCCAAAACCCAGTTCGGCTATCGCCGCCATGCCGACCAGGATCGCCCCGGCCAAAGTCCGGCCGAGCACCCCGTCGTGGTCGTCGGCGCAGGGCCCGTCGGGCTGTCGCTGGCGATCGATCTCGCCCAGCGCGGCCAGCGCGTCGTCCTTCTCGATGATGCCGACCGCATCGGCGAGGGATCGCGCGCGATCTGCTTCTCGAAGCGTTCGCTGGAATATTGGGACCGGCTCGGCGTCGCCGACCGCATGGTCGACAAGGGCGTGGTGTGGAACGTCGGCCGGATTTTTCGCGGTGAGTCTCAGCTCTATCAGTTCAATCTGCTGCCGGAGGATGGCCACAAGCGGCCGGCCTTCATCAATCTCCAGCAATATTACGCCGAGGCCTATCTGGTCGATCGCATCAGCGATCTGCCCGCGATCGACTTGCGTTGGCGGAACAAGGTGACGGCGCTGGAACAGCGCAACGATTCCGTTGCGCTGACGATCGAAACGCCGGAGGGCGCCTATCGCCTGCATGCGCAATATGTCGTTGCCTGCGATGGCGCGCGGTCTTCGCTGCGACAGATGGTCGGCGCCGAGTTCGCGGGACAGATGTTCGAGGATCAGTTCCTGATTGCCGACGTCAAGATGACCGCGGAATTCCCGACCGAGCGCTGGTTCTGGTTCGATCCGCCATTCCATGCGGGACGTTCGGCGCTGCTGCACAAGCAGCCTGACAATGTCTGGCGCATCGATCTGCAACTTGATCGTGACGCCGATCCCGTCGTCGAGAAGAAGCCGGAGAACGTGCGACCGCGGCTTGCACGCATGCTCGGTCACGACAAGTTCGAGTTCGAGTGGATCTCGCTCTACAAGTTCCAGTGCCGGCGCATGGACCGCTTCGTCCATGGCCGTGTGATTTTTGCAGGCGATTCGGCGCATCAGGTCTCGCCCTTTGGCGCTCGTGGCGCCAATTCCGGGCTCGAAGACGCTGAAAATCTTTCGTGGAAGCTCGACCGCGTGCTGCGCGGCACCTCGCCCGCAGGCCTGCTCGAAAGCTACCATGTCGAGCGCAGCGGGGCTGCCGACGAGAATATCCGCGAATCCACCCGCTCGACCGATTTCATGGCGCCGAACTCGCATCAGGAAGCCCGGCTGCGCCAGGCGGTGCTGTCGCTCGCCAAGGAAACCGAGTTCGGCAAGCGCATGGTCAACGGCGGGCGGCTGTCGGTGCCGTGCAGCTATGATTCCCCGCTGTCATCGCGCGATGCGGATGCCTGGCGCAGTGGACCATCGCCGGGCTCCTCCATGCTCGATGCGCCGGTTGCGACCCGCACAGGTGAGCAGGCCTATCTGACAGATGCCTTCCGCAAGGGTGGAACGGACTTTACCCTGCTGTCGTTCAGCAATGGCGCGGCGAACAATACGCCCGATGGCGTGAAGGATATTCGTATTGGCGGCGAGGGCGGGCTTGCCGATTCCCAGGGCCTCGTCGCCAAGCGCTATGACGCCGAGCCGGGCTCTGCCTATCTGCTCAGGCCCGACGGCTACGTCGCGGCGCGTTTCCGCCATCCGACGCGCGAGGCGATCGCGGCCGCACTGTCGCGGGCCGCAGGTCTGAATTGAGGTTTTATATGCCGCTTTCCACCAGCTCCAACTTCGCGCGACCTGACGATGCCTTTCGCGCCATCGTCGAAGCGCATCGCGGTCTCACCGACGAGCAGAGCGCCGATTTCGACGCGGCGCTGGTGCTGATCCTCGCCAACCATATCGGCGATATCGACGTACTGCGGGAAGCGCTCGTGCTGGCGAAGCGCCGCATGATCGACGGCCAGCAGCAACAGCAGCAACAACAATAACCCAAAAACCTGAAGCAAAGAACTTAAGGACGAACTGATGGCGAAGAACTTCGCATCCACCGGCGATCTCTCCGAGAAGAAGATCACCTTCTCCGAAATCGGCACCGATCTCTACGCCTTCACTGCCGAGGGCGATCCGAACACGGCCATCATCGTCGGTGATGACGGCTGCCTCGTGTTCGACGCGCAATCGACGCCGGCGATGGCCAACAAAGTGATCGAGCGTGTGCGCACCGTCACCGACAAGCCGATCAAATATGTCGTGCTGTCGCATTATCACGCCGTCCGCGTGCTCGGTGCGTCCGCCTACAAGGCGCAAGGAATCGTCGCCTCGCAGGAGACCTATCGACTGATCGAGGAGCGCGGCCAGCAGGATTGGGATTCCGAGTATGGCCGGTTTCCACGTCTGTTCCAGGATGCATCGAGCATTCCCGGCCTGACCTGGCCGACGCTGACCTTCGAAGGCGAGATGTCGATCTATCTCGGCAAACGCGAGGTGCGGCTGATGCAGCTTGGCGCCGGCCACACCTCCGGCGACATCGTCGCCTGGGTGCCGGATGCGGAAGTCATGTTTTCCGGCGACCTCATCGAATATCACTCGGCCTGCTATTGCGGCGACGCGCATTTGCGCGAGTGGCCATTGACGCTGAACGAGATCCGCAATTTCAATCCCAAGGCGATCGCGCCGGGGCGCGGTGATGCGCTCAAGGGCACAGCCACGGTGCGCGAAGCCATCGCGATGACGCGTGACTTCGTCACGTCGCTCTATGGCGCCGCCGAAATCTCGGTCGCGAAGGGACGTACGCTGAAGGAATCGATGGCGGCGACGCGCGAGGTGATGGATCCGAAATTCCACAGTTTCGCCATCTACGAGCACTGCCTGCCGTTCAATGTGTCGCGCGCGTATGACGAAGCGTCGGGCATCGATGATCCCGTGATCTGGACCGACAAGCGCGACCAGGAAATGTGGGCGGCCCTGCAAGGAGGAGGATAGTCATGAACATCAATACCTCGCCTGATCAGATCATCCGGAGCTCAGCGCAGGTGACGCCGGGCTACATGTCCGGCTTCGGCAACAGCTTTGAGACTGAAGCGCTGCCGGGCGCGCTGCCTCTGGGGCGCAACTCGCCGCAGCGCTGCGCTTACGGGCTTTATGCCGAGCAGCTCTCCGGCTCGCCCTTCACCGCGCCGCGCGGCACCAATGAGCGCTCCTGGCTCTATCGCATCCGCCCCTCTGTGAAGCATTCCGGCCGCTTCGAGAAGGCCGATGCCGGCCTGTGGCGCTCGGCGCCGTGCCACGAATACGATTTTCCGATCGCGCAGCTGCGCTGGGACCCGGCGCCGATCCCGAAGGAGGACACGACCTTCCTGCAGGGCGTGCAGACCATGACGACGGCGGGCGACGTCAACACGCAGGCCGGCATGGCCGCGCATGTCTATCTCATCACCAAGTCGATGGTGGACCAGCACTTCTACAATGCCGACGGCGAACTGATGTTCGTGCTTCAGCAGGGCAATCTGCGCCTCGTCACCGAGTTCGGCCGCATCGACGCCGAGCCTGGCGAGATCGTGGTGATCCCGCGCGGCGTCAAATTCCGTGTCGAGATCCCGAGCGGTCCGGCGCGCGGCTATCTCTGTGAGAACTACGGCGGCGCCTTCACGCTGCCGGAGCGCGGGCCGATCGGCGCCAACTGTCTCGCGAACGCGCGGGACTTCCTGACGCCGGTCGCGCACTACGAGGACAAGGACACGCCGACCGATTTGTTCGTGAAATGGGGCGGCTCGCTGTTCAAGACGCAACTCGCCCATTCGCCGATCGACGTCGTCGCCTGGCATGGCAATTATGCGCCCTACAAATACGATCTGCGCACCTTCTCGCCGGTGGGCGCGATCGGTTTCGACCATCCCGATCCCTCGATCTTCACGGTGCTGACCTCGCCCTCGGAGACCGCAGGTACCGCGAATATCGACTTCGTCATCTTCCCCGAGCGCTGGCTGGTCGCCGACAATACCTTCCGTCCGCCCTGGTATCACATGAACATCATGAGCGAGTTCATGGGACTGATCTACGGCGTCTACGACGCCAAGCCGAAGGGTTTCGTGCCGGGCGGCATCTCACTGCACAATTGCATGCTGCCGCACGGCCCCGACCGCGACGCCTTCGAGCACGCCAGCAATGGCGAGCTGAAGCCCGTGAAGCTCACGGGCACCATGGCCTTCATGTTCGAGACCCGCTACCCGCAGCGCGTCACGGCGCATGCCGCGAATGCGTCGACGCTGCAGGACGATTACGCGGATTGCTGGAAGGGACTGGAGAAGCGGTTCGATCCGAACCGGCCGTAGCTTTCTTCCCCTCTCCCCTTGTGGGAGAGGGTGGCTCGCCGCGTAGCGGCGAGACGGGTGAGGGGTTGTCTCCGCGACCTCTCTTACAATGAGTTCGCCGATAGAGACCCCTCATCCGGCGCTTCGCGCCACCTTCTCCCACAAGGGGAGAAGGAAGAAAGGTCCGAGCCAAACGTGTCAACGCACCCCAACGATCCCAGCCTCCGCGCCTTCATCGACGTCGATCCCGCCTCCGACTTTCCGATCCAGAACCTGCCCTATGGCGTGTTCTCGACCGCGGCCAATCCGACGCGGCGGGTCGGCGTTGCGATCGGCAATTATGTGCTCGATCTTTGGGAGCTGGAACAGGACTCGCGGCTCGATGTCGGTCCGCTCGGCGTGTTCTCCGGCCCCTCGCTCAATTCCTTCATGGCGCTCGGACCAAAGGTCTGGACCAGGACGCGGGCGCGGATCAGCGAGCTACTGCGCCACGATCATCCGGAGCTGCGCGACAATGCGGAGCTACGCAAGCAGGCCCTGGTGCCGATGCGCGACGCCAGGCTGTATCTGCCATTCACCGTTTCCGGCTACACCGATTTCTATTCATCGAAAGAGCACGCCACCAATGTCGGCGTCATGTTCCGCGGCAAGGACAATGCGCTGCAGCCGAACTGGCTGCATATGCCGATCGCCTATAACGGCCGTGCCTCCACCGTCGTGGTCTCCGGCACCAAGGTGAAGCGTCCGCGCGGGCAGTTGAAGCCGCCGAATGTCGAGGTGCCAAGCTTCGGGCCGTGCAAGCGGCTCGATTTCGAGTTGGAGATGGGCGTCGTGGTCGGCCAGCCCTCGCCGATGGGCGGCATGCTCACGGAGAGCCAGGCCGAAGAGATGATTTTCGGCTTCGTGTTGCTCAACGACTGGAGCGCGCGCGACATCCAGCAATGGGAATATGTGCCGCTCGGGCCGTTCCTCGCCAAAGCGTTCGCGACCTCGATCAGCCCGTGGGTGGTGACGCGCGAGGCGCTGGAGCCGTTCCGGCTGAAGGGGCCTGAGCAGGAGCCGGTGCCGCTGGATTATCTGAAGCAAGGCAAGCCGCAGAACTACGATATCGAGCTCGACGCTGCCTTGCGCGCCGCCGGCGCCAATGCGCCCGTTGGCATCAGCCGGACCAATTTCAAATACATGTACTGGTCGTCGGTGCAGCAGCTGATGCACCATGCTTCCTCAGGCTGCGCCATGAATGTCGGCGATCTCCTTGGGAGCGGGACGATCTCAGGTCCCGAGAAGAACCAGCGCGGCAGCCTTCTGGAGATCAGCTGGAACGGCACCGAGCCGGTCGAGTTGCCCGGCGGCGCCAAGCGCTCGTTCCTGGAAGACGGCGACAGCCTCGTGATGCGCGGCTGGTGCCAGGGCAACGGTTATCGCGTGGGATTTGGTGAGGTCGAGGGGACGATTCTGGCGGCGGAGTAGGCTCCGCCGTCACCACGACCTCCGTCATTGCGAGGAGCGAAGCGACGAAGCAATCCAGAGTCCTTCCGCGGAGGGATTCTGGATTGCTTCGCTGCGCTCGCAATGACGGTGTGGGGCAGCTCAGCGCCTCTCCGGCGGCACGTCCTTGACCCTCGCGCAATGTGCAGCGACGTCCTCCAGGCTGTACTTCAAATGCACCCGCTTGTCCGACGGCGCCTGCTTGCTCATGCACACGCCCGGGCGCCATTCCTGCGTCGGACGTATTGGCCGCGGGGCAAAACCGCCGCCGCAGTTCGGGCAGACATTGGAGAGCTTTGTCTCCACGCAGTCCGCACAGAACGTGCATTCATAGGAGCAGATCCGTGCATCCGTTGCATCAGGCGGCAGGTCGCGATCGCAAAATTCGCAGTTCGGTCGAAGCTGGAGGGCCATGGGTGAATCTCCGAAAGCTGGCCGGGATCATCGCAGATCGTGTCGGCAGCTCGAATGGCGTAGTTCCCTCGATTTCAGCCAACCTTGATTTCCTTGAGCGGTAGCCGCGAGCTTTCCTTGAGCCGGTCGAGCACGATCGAGGAACGCACATGCGCCACGCTCTGGTGCGGCATCAGCACGTCGTTGACGAGGTTGGACAGCCCCTTGAGATCGCGCAGCACCGCCTTGAGCACGTAGTCGGCATCCCCCGTCAGCGAGTAGGCCTCCTGGATCTCGTCGATCCGGTTCACCAGTGCGCGAAAGCGTTTGGAATTGTCCGGCGAGTGGGTCGCAAGCCCGACCTGGATGAAGGCGATCACGCCGAAGCCGAGGGCCTCGCTGGAGAGGTCGGCGTGGTAGCCGGCGATGACCTTCTCCTCCTCCAGCCGCATTCGCCGGCGCGAGCATTGCGAGGCCGAGAGGCCGGCTAGCTCGGCAAGCTCCTGGTTGGTGAGGCGGCCGTCATCCTGGAGTGCGCCCAGGATCTTGAGGTCGAAGGCATCCAGCAAAATCATGCGTCATTTGTCCATTTCGTGCACGGATCATGCATACGATAGCCAAAACCCGTTCCGTTTGCACGCTCATTGCACGTCCGGTGAAGGATAGTTCATCCCAGCAGCAAATTTGGGAGAGCACCATGGGTCCGTTTCCGCACGATGCCCCGCCGGCCACGATCACCGCCGACAATCCGATGGGTACCGACGGCTTCGAGTTCGTCGAATATGCGCATCCCCATCCGCAAGAGCTGCATGCGTTGTTCAAGCTGATGGGCTATGCGCCCGTCGCGCGCCACAAGAGCAAGAAGATCACGGTCTATCGCCAAGGCGACATCAACTATCTCGTCAACGAGGAGCCCGGCACCCACGGCTACGAGTTCGTCGCCGCGCACGGCCCTTGCGCGCCGTCGATGGCGTTCCGCGTGGTCGATGCGAGGGCGGCTTACGAGCGCGCTATCGCGCTCGGCGCCGAACCCGCCAACGTATCGTCCGCGCAGAAGACGCTCGACGTGCCGGCGATCAAGGGCATCGGCGGCAGCCTGCTTTATCTGGTCGATCGCTATGGCGCCAAGGGCTCGGCTTATGATGCCGAGTTCGAATGGCTCGGCGCGCGCGATCCGTGCCCGGCCGGCGCCGGACTGTTCTATCTCGATCACCTCACCCACAACGTCCATCGCGGCCGCATGGATGTCTGGACCCGCTTTTATGAAGAGCTGTTCAACTTCCGCCAGATCCGCTTCTTCGACATCGAGGGACGTGCCTCGGGCCTGTTTTCCCGCGCGTTGACGAGCCCGGACGGCAAGATCCGGATTCCCATCAACGAGGACGCCGGCGATTCCGGCCAGATCGAGGAATATCTGAAAACCTATCGCGGCGAGGGCATCCAGCACATCGCCTGCGGCTGCCGCGACATCCATCGCACCATCGAAGGCCTGCGCGAGGCCGGCCTGCCCTTCATGCCGTCGCCGCCCGAGACCTATTTCGAGCGGATCGATGCACGCCTGCCCGGGCATGGCGAGGACCTCGCGCGGCTCAAGACCAATGGCATCCTGATCGACGGCGAGGGCGTGGTCGACGGCGGCCAGACCAAGGTGCTGCTCCAGATCTTCTCGGCCAACGCGATCGGTCCGATCTTCTTCGAGTTCATCCAGCGCAAGGGCGACGACGGCTTTGGCGAGGGCAATTTCAAGGCCCTGTTCGAGTCGATCGAGGAAGACCAGATCCGGCGCGGCGTGCTGAAGGCCGACGTCGTGAGGCAACACCGCCACATCAAACAAGCCTGACGCCCCGGACGAGCGAAACCGCACCGGGGCTCCCAAGAAACACAGCAAGGAATTGCCGCGCGACCCGAATCAGCGGGCGCTCGGTGAGGTGCGCTCAATCGAAAAGGATCGAAAATGACTCGCGTGATGACTTTGGTAAGCGTTGCTCTCGTCCTGGCAGGAAGTGGTTCACTGGCCAGGGCGCAAGAGTCGGCTGCGGAAGCGCAGAACAAGCAGATCGTTCTGGAGTTTTACGAAAAGGCGCTCAACGGCAAGAATCCCGACGCGGCGGCCGCATTTTTCGGTGCGCATTACACGCAGCACAATCCGGGGGTTGCCGATGGAGTCGAAGGATTTCAGAAGTTCGTCGAGTTTCTCCGGCAAAAATATCCCCAGGCGCATTCGGAATCAAAGCACGTATTCGCCGACGGAAATTACGTGATCGTGCATTCGCATGCGATCCAGGAGCCGGGGACCCGGGGAGCGGCCATCATCGATATATTCAGGCTGGAAAATCAGAAAATCGTGGAGCATTGGGACGTCATTCAGCCGGTGCCGGAAACGGTTTCAAACAGCAATGGAATGTTTTGAGGCGCGGCGCCGCAGCACCTGAAGGCGCGGCGACGTTCATGCACCAGAAGCGCGACGGTACCGTCGCGCTTCTACCACAACCAAAAAAGCCATGGAGGGAATGATGTCTATTGAGACCGCTGCCATCGCGCGCAGCCCGGACATGACAAGTGAGGAACGCAAGGTTGTCCTCGCCACGCTCGTGGGCACGACCATCGAATGGTACGATTTCTTCGTCTACGCCCAGGCTGCCGGCCTCATTTTCGGCAGCCTGTTCTTTGCGCCGATGAATCAGAACAATCCGCTGCTGGCACAGATCGTGTCGTTTGCGACGCTCGGCCTGTCGTTCCTGTTCCGGCCGCTCGGCGCCATCGTGTGCGGTCACCTCGGCGATAAATTCGGCCGCCGGAATGTGCTGGTTGGCACCCTCGTGCTGATGGGCGTCGCCACCGCGCTGGTCGGCCTGTTGCCGACTTATGGACAGATCGGTGCATTGGCGCCGGCGCTCCTGATCCTGCTGCGTATCCTTCAGGGAATTTCCGCCGGGGGCGAATGGGGCGGCGCGGCGCTGATGGCGGTCGAGTCCGCGCCGGTCGATCGGCGAAGCTTCTTCGGGGTGTTTCCACAGGTCGGAACGCCGCTCGGCATGATCCTCGCGACCGGCGTGTTGTGGCTCTTGACGGCCGTGCTCGGGAAGCAGGCGATGATCGATTTCGGATGGCGCATTCCGTTCCTGCTCTCGCTCGTTCTGATCGTCGTGGGCGTCGTGATCCGCCGCAACGTCGAGGAGTCGCCTGTGTTCCAGGCGATGCATCGCCGCCACAAGGAATCCTCTGCGCCACTAGCGGAGCTGCTTCGCGGGAATGCCAGGGACATCATCCGCACCGCGCTGATCTTCATGGCCAACAACGCCGCCGGCTACATCCTGATCGCCTTCATGATCAGCTATGGCGCCAATACGCTGAAATTGCCATCGGACCAGCTTCTGCTCGCCAGCGTGCTGGCCGCCGTAAGCTGGTTCTTCTTTACGCTGCTGGGCGGCCTGCTCGGCGACAGGATCGGTCGCGTGCGCTGCTTCCAGATCGGCTACGCCCTGCTCGTGCTATGGGCGGTGCCGATGTGGTTTCTGATCGACAGCAGGGATGTGCTGCTGTTTCTCGTCGCCGCCGTCGGTCTCACGATCCCGCTCGGCCTCTCCTATGGCCCGCAGGCGGCGCTCTATGCCGAAATGTTTCCGGCAAAGGTACGCTACTCCGGCGTCTCGATCGGCTACGCGCTCGGCGCCATCCTCGGCGGCGCGTTTGCGCCGATGATCGCACAATGGATCATCGCGAGCACCGGCCAGTCCTGGCGCATCGGCGTCTACATCGCGGTGTTGTCGCTGATCTCGCTGGTCGCGGTCTCGACCGTAAGGGACCCGCAGGGTATAGACCTCAACGTGGGTAACACGGGGTCGTGACGAGCGCGGCTTCTGTCGGGCACACTATCGCGATCGCGTCAAATAAATTTTCGTCCCGGCGAAGGCCGGGACGACGGCGGAGATGCCGGCGACAGTGAAGGTTAATTCGCCGCCTTCCACGCACTCGTCACGGCGCCGATCTCCGCGCCTTCCGGCTCGCGAACCACCGACGGCGTGCGCGAGAAGCGCGGCGCGGGCGCGGGCTGTTTCACGCCGTGGCGCTCGATGAAGACATCGCGGGCGACCATGTGCGGATGCTCGGTCGCTTCCGACATGGTCAGCACCGGCGCGAAGCAGATGTCGCTGCCTTCCATGATCTTGCACCAGTCCTCGCGCGTCTTGCTCTTGAAAACGGCCTTCAGCTTCTCCTTGAGCGCGGGCCAGGCCTTGGGGTCCATCTGCGCGTCGAAATCAGCATCTAGCAGGCCTGCATGCTGGCGCAGCAGCGCGTAGAACTGCGGCTCGATCGAGCCGATCGATACGAAATGGCCGCAGGCGCATTCATAGACGCCGTAGAAGTGGGCGCCGCCGTCGAGGAAGTTACGGTTGCGGCCTTCGGTCCAGCGGCCGATCGTCTTCATGTCGAAGAAGAATGACATCAGCGAAGCCGCGCCGTCGCACATTGCGGCGTCGACCACCTGGCCCTTGCCGGACTTTGATGCTTCCAGCAGTGCAGCGAGCACGCCGACGACGAGATAGAGCGCGCCACCGCCGAAATCGCCGACCAGATTGAGCGGCGGCACCGGCGCTTCCTTAGGTCCGATCGCGGCGAGCGCACCGGTGATCGAGATGTAGTTGATGTCATGGCCGGCGGCATTCGCCAGCGGGCCTTCCTGGCCCCAGCCGGTCATGCGGCCGTAGACGAGCTTTGGATTGCGCGCGAGCACGACGTCCGGGCCGAGCCCGAGCCGCTCCATCACGCCGGGACGAAAACCTTCGACCAGCGCATCGGCGCCGGCGAGGAGGTCGAGCACCTGCGCGATTGCCGCCTTGTCCTTGAGATCGAGCTCGATCACCTTGCGGCCGCGGCCCGCCACCGACTTCATGCTCTTCTTCGCGCCGACGCGGTCGAGCGTGACGACATCGGCGCCCATGTCGGCCAGCAACATGCAGGCGAACGGGCCCGGTCCGATGCCGGCGAATTCGACGATTCGGAAACCCGCGAGCGGGCCGGTGGTGCGGACAGATGCGTTCTGGGCTGGTTTGTCGAGCACGTGTTGTTTCCTCGGATCACGGGCGATGCCGTTGGTTCGGCATTCGCCTCGGACATTCCTCTCTGCGGCGAGTTAATTGGCTGATTAACTTTTCTCGCCTTCGCGCCAGCGAGGCAAGCGGTTTTCATGCATAGGCGTATCAAAAAAGCGGCGCGCATTGCTGCGCGCCGCGGAAGATTTGTGTTGAGACGCTAGGTCGCGATGTCAGCTGGCGGCAGCCACCGCGCGCTGCGCCATCACCTTGACGAGATTGGCGCGGTACTCGGCCGTGCCGTGGATGTCGGCCAGCAATCCGCTTGCGGGAATGCTGACGTTGTCCAGTGCCGTCGGCGACCAGTTCGCCTTCAGCGCGGCCTCGATGGCAGGAACCCGCATCACGCCGCTCTGCGAAGCGCCGGTCGCGGCGACGCGGATTTCACCCGACTTCGTCTGCGCGACGAAGACGGCGGTGAGCGCGAAGCGCGAGGCAGGATGCGGCATCTTGGCGTAGCCCGCTTTCGCCGGAACCGCGAACGACACGGCGGTGATGATCTCCCCGTCTTCAAGCGCCGTCGTGAACAGGCCCTTGAAGAAGTCCTCGGCCGAGATCGACCGCTTGTTGGTCTTCACGGTGGCGCCGAGCGCGAGCAGCGCGGCCGGATAGTCCGCGGCGGGATCGTTGTTGGCGATCGAGCCGCCGATCGTGCCGCGGTAGCGCACGGCGGGGTCGCCGATCAGTGACGCCAGATAGGCGAGCGCGGGGATCGCCTTCTTCGTGGCATCGCTGGTCGCGACGTCGTAATGCGGCGTAGCGGCCTTGATGGTCAACGTGTCGCCGGCGGCCTCGATGCCGATCAGCTCCTTGATCTTGGCGAGATCGATCACGTCGGAGGGGCTCGCGAGCCGCTGCTTCATCACCGGCAGCAGTGTCTGGCCGCCGGCAAGGAACTTTGCTTCGCTGCCCTTCGCGAAGAGAGAGACAGCCTCATCGACTGACGAGGCGCGATGATAAGTGGTCTGATACATCTTTCTCTCCTCTCAAGCGGCGTGGATCGTGCGCCACACCCGGTCAGGGGTTGCGGGCATTTCCAGATTGTTCTTGCCGATCGCATCCGTGATCGCATTGATCACGGCCGCAGAGGCGCCGATTGCGCCGGCCTCACCGCAACCCTTGATGCCGAGCGGATTGCCCGGGCACAGCGTCGTGGTGTGGGAGAGGTTGAACGAGGGCAGATCGTCGGCGCGCGGCATGGAGTAATCCATGAACGAGGCCGTGACCGGCTGGCCATTGGCATCGTAGATCGCGTGCTCGAGCAGTGCCTGCCCGATGCCCTGGGCGAGGCCGCCATGGACCTGACCCTCGACGATCATCGGATTGATCAGCCGGCCGAAATCGTCGGCCGCGACGAAGTTGACGAAGGAGGTCTTGCCGGTGCCGGGATCGATCTCGAGCTCGCAGATGTAAGCGCCGGCCGGGAAGGTGAAGTTGGTCGGGTCGTAGAAGGCGCTTTCCTTCAGGCCCGGCTCCATCCCGTCAGGCAGGTTGTGTGCGGTGTAGGCCGCAAGCGCGACCATCGGCAGGGCAATCGCCTTGTCGGTACCCGTCACCTTGAACTCGCCATTCTCGATGACGATGTCGGCCTCCGACGCTTCCAGCTGGTGCGCGGCGATCTTCTTGGCCTTGGACTCGACCTTCTCCACGGCTTTGAGGATGGCGGTGAGACCGACGGCCGCGGAGCGCGAGCCGTAGGTGCCCATGCCGAACTGCACCTTGTCGGTGTCGCCATGGACGATCGAAACCTGGCTGATGGGAATGCCGAGGCGATCCGAAATGAGCTGAGCGAACACCGTCTCATGGCCCTGGCCATGGCTGTGCGAACCCGTGAGGACCTCGATGGTGCCGACCGGGTTGACGCGCACTTCTGCGGACTCCCAGAGGCCGACGCCGGCGCCCAGGCTGCCGACCGCCTTCGACGGCGCGATGCCGCAGGCCTCGATGTAGCAGGACACGCCGATGCCGCGCAGCTTGCCTTGCGACTTGGCTTGCGCCTTGCGCCCGGCGAAGCCGGCATAGTCGATCGCCTTCATCGCGGCGTCGAGCGAGGCATTAAAATCACCGGTGTCATAGGCCATGATCACCGGCGTCTGGTGCGGGAACTGGGTGATGAAGTTGGTCCGGCGCAGCTGGGCCGGATCGACCTTGAGCTGCCGCGCCGCCGTCTCCATGAGACGTTCGATCAGGTAGCTTGCCTCCGGGCGGCCCGCGCCGCGATAGGCATCGACCGGCGTGGTGTTGGTGTAGACCCCGACCACCTCGGCGTGGATCGCCGGGATGTTGTACTGGCCCGACAGCAGCGTCGCGTAGAGGTAGGTCGGCACCGACGACGAGAACAGCGACATATAGGCGCCGAAATTGGCGTAGGTCTTCACCTTCAAGCCGGTGATCTTGTTGTTGGCGTCGAATGCCATCTCGGCATGGGTCACATGGTCGCGGCCATGCGCATCGGTGAGGAAGGCTTCGGTGCGGTCGCCGGTCCATTTCACGGGACGGCCGACCTTCTTCGACGCCCACAGCGCCACCATCTCTTCCGGATAGATGAAGATCTTTGAGCCGAAGCCGCCGCCGACGTCGGGCGCGATCACGCGCAGCTTGTGCTCGGGGGCGATGTTGTAGAACGCCGATAGCACGAGGCGGGCGACGTGCGGGTTCTGCGACGTCGTATAAAGAGTGAAGTGCTCTTCCGCCGCGTCGTAATCGGCGATCGCCGCGCGCGGCTCCATCGCGTTGGGCGCGAGACGGTTGTTGGTGACGTCGAGCTTCACCACATTGGCGGCCTTGGCGAAGGCGGCATCGGTCGCGCCCTCGTCGCCGATCACCCAGTCATAGACCTGGTTGCCGGGCGCTTCGGGGTGGAGCTGCGGCGCACCGGACTTGATGGCGGCATGAATGTCGGCCACCGCCGGAAGTTCCTCGTAATCCACGACCACGGCCTCGGCCGCATCGCGCGCGAGATTCTTGCTGTCGGCGATCACGACCGCAACGGCCTGGCCGACGAAGCGCACCGTCTCCGGCGCCATCGCCGGCCACGCGCCCATCTTCATCGGGCTACCGTCCTTGGAGGTGATGGCCCAGCCGCAGATGAGGTTGCCGACCTTGTCGTCGACCAGCTCTTGTCCGGTGAGCACCGCGACCACGCCCGGCATCTTCAGCGCGGCGGACGAATCGATCTTCTTCACCTTGGCGTGCGCGTGCGGGCTGCGGATGAAATGGGCATGGGTCATGCCCAGCAATTTGATGTCGTCGACGTAACGGCCCTTGCCGGTAATGAAACGCTTGTCTTCCTTGCGCACGACGCGCGCGCCGATGCCTTCAACACCCATGGCTGGTCCTCCCGACCGGAATTGCTTTGACTGCGCTTTCCCTCGAAAGCTGCAGCGGTGGTTTTTATTCGAGGCGGACCGCTTTACTCGGCCGCCTGCGAGACCTTCATGCGTCCGGCTGCGTCCAGCACGGCTTTGACGATGTTGTGGTAGCCGGTGCAGCGACAGATATTGCCTTCGAGCTCGTGGCGGACGGTCGCTTCGTCGAGCTCGCCACCATGGCGTTGCACGATATCGATCGCCGACATGATCATGCCCGGGGTGCAATAGCCGCACTGCAGGCCGTGATTGTCGCGGAAGGCGGCCTGCATCGGATGCAGCTCGTCGCCCTTGGCGATGCCTTCGATGGTGGTGACGTTGGCGCCATCGGCCTGGCCGGCCAGCATGGTGCAGGACTTCACCGCCTTGCCGTCCATATGCACGACGCAGGCCCCGCACTGGCTGGTGTCGCAGCCGACATGGGTCCCGGTGAGGTTGAGATGGTCGCGCAGGAGATGGACCAGCAGGGTGCGGTCCTCGACGTCGACAGCAACGGCCTTGCCGTTCACCGTCAGTTTGATTGTGGACACAGAGTACCTCCCGGAATTGATTTTGATTGTTTCCAATTAGAGACCGCGCCCCCCGGACTTGGCAACTAGGATTTTGGCCACCCCGGCCCGTCCGGTCGGCCTTTGGCCGATAAAACCCCGGATTGCGACGGCGCGACGAATTTACCGCCCTTTATCCATTGTGCCTTACTTTTACGCATCCGGGTCCGGGGCGGGGCGCCTCTTGATTGCGGCTGAAGAGAATAGATGGGGGTTGGGAATGTCCGGGCGTATCGCGTCGCCGTCCAAGCGCAGCATGTTTCCGACCCTCCGGTTCCGCGCCAAGATCATTCTGGGCTTTGCCGCGGTGCTGGCGATCTCCGCCGGTAGCATGGCCTTCGCCTATTTCGGCTTCGAGCGGGTCTCATCCGGCGTCGGATCCTATCGATCGAGCGTCACGGAGGCCGATCTCGCCCGCAACATCGACCGCGAGCTGCTCGGCTACCGTTCGGCCGTCAAATATTTCGTCGTTACCGGCAAGGAAGATGACGCCAAGGTGGCGCTCGATGCCGAAGCCAGCCTGAAGAACGCGATCGACCAGGCCGTCAAGAGCGCCAAGACCCCGGCACGGCAGGACAGCCTCGACAAGCTCGCCAAGGAGTTTGCGAACTTCTCTGCGACCTTCGCCAAGGTTCTCCAGGCGAAGCGCGACAGCACGCTGCTGGTGCAGAACCAGCTCTCGCGCCAAGCCAATCTGCTGAAGTACAAGCTCGACGATATCGGCAACAACGCCTCCGATTCCGAGGCCCAGGCCATCGAGTTCGGCACCAAGCAGGTCAACGCCCAGTTCCAGACCGCAAGCGCGGCGGCGACCCAGTTCGTGCTGACGTCGGACCAGACGATCGCGACCAGCGCGCTGGCGCGGCTGAAGTTCGTCGACAACTCGCTCGGCGCGGTCTATTCCATGGACGATAAGATCGTGGCCGGCCTGAAGGACGCCAAGACCATCCTCGTCGCCTATCGCGAGGCGCTCGAGAAGCTGATCGCCAACGCCAAGCTGGTCGAAGACCTCGTCACCGAGATGAGCGGCTCGGCGGGCGCGATCCTTCGGGGCGCCTCTGCCATGAAGGCGGACCTGGTCGCCGAACAGCAGCGGCTGGATTCGGAGTCGGAAGCGACCATCGGCAAGACCGAGCAACTGGTGCTGATGCTCGCCGTCGGCGGCACGCTGCTCGGCGCGGTCCTTGCCTTCCTGCTCGGCACCGGCATTTCGCGGCCGATGATCGCGATGTGCAAGGCGATGCGTGAGCTCGCATCGGGCAATTTCGACGTCGTGCTGCCGGGCCTCGGCCGCAAGGACGAGATCGGCGAAATGGCCGGCGCAGTCGAGGAGTTCAAGGTTCAGGCCGTGGCCAAGGCCGAGCGCGACGCCGCCGCCAGCGAAGCCCAGAACAGGGAGGCGAGCGCTGCCCGCCGCGGCGAGCTGATCCGCTTTGCCGATGATTTCGAGAGCGCCGTCGGTGCCATCGTCTCCAACGTGTCGGCCTCCGCCGTGCAGCTCGAATCCTCGGCCTCCACGCTGACCCGCACCGCCGAGACCACGCAGACCCTGTCGAGCCAGGTCGCCGGCGTCTCCGAGCAGGCCTCGAGCAACATGCAGTCGGTCGCAACCGCGACGGAAGAGCTCTCGGCCTCAGTCGAGGAGATCGGTCGCCAGGTCCGCGATTCCAGACGCATCGCCGAAGCCGCCGTGGTGCAGGCCAAGGAAACCGACGGTCGCATCGGAAAATTGTCGCATGCTGCCCAGCAGATCGGCGAGGTCGTCAAGCTCATCACGGCGATCGCCGAGCAGACTAATCTTCTCGCGCTCAATGCCACCATCGAGGCGGCGCGCGCCGGCGAGGCCGGCCGGGGCTTTGCAGTGGTCGCGAGCGAAGTGAAGTCGCTGGCGAGCCAGACGGCGAAGGCTACCGACGAGATTTCCTCGCACATCGCGGGCATGCAGGGCGCGACCGCCGAGTCGGTTGCCGCGATCAAGGAGATCGGCGCGACCATCGGCAAGATCTCGTCGATCTCGACCTCCATCGCCAGCGCGGTGGAAGAGCAGGGCGCCGCGACCCAGGAGATCGCCCGCAGCGTCCAGAACGTCGCCCAGGGCACCCAGACCGCCGCGACCGATATCGGCCAGGTGAACCGCGGCGCCGCCGAAACCGGCTCGGCCTCGGAAGAGGTGCTGAACTCGGCGAAGACGCTGTCCAGCGAAAGCACCCGCCTCCGCGCCGAGCTCGATCGGTTCATGGCGAATATCCGGGCGGCGTAGGGGCTGGATCGGGTCACCCCGCGTCACCTAACCGTAAGTTGCGGCGCGATAAATTTACCGCAGCTTATCCTTTGCCATTTACCGTGCATTTGAGTCGGGGAGCGGGGCTGTTTCCCGGCGGCGCCTGGTTTTCCGCGAATGGAATGGGGTGGGGGAATGCCCGTGACGTCGAAGCCGAACACATCGAAGCTCTTCACCTTGCGTTTTCGTGCAAAAATCATCCTCGGCTTCGTGGCGGTGCTGGCCATCCTCGCCGTCAGCATGGCATTTGCCTATTTCGGCTTCGAGCGAATCGCGGGCGCCGTCGCCTCCTACCGGACCAGCGTGGCGGAAGCCGACCTGGCGCGGACCATCGATCGCGAATTGATCAGCTATCAGGGGCTGACCCGGGCCTACACGCTGACCGGCGCCGCGGACGACGAAACGGCGGCGAAAGCGGCCGAAGAGAATCTGAAGGCGGCGATCGCCAAGTCGATGTCGGCCACAACAGGCGCGGCGCGTCGCGAGCAGATCAGCAAGCTCGAGGCCGAGTTCCAGCGCTTCGCAAAGGTGTTCAGCGATATCATCACGCTGACGCGTGAGAACAACAAAATTGCGACCGACGAGCTGAACAGCGTCGGCAACAAGATCCGCTTCAAGTTCGACGACCTCGCCGATACTGCGGCGCTTGCCGGGCTCGCATCGGTCCAGACCACGGCCAAGGACATCACCTCGCAATATCTCGCGGTCTCCACCTCGGTCAGCGCCTTCATCGCCAAGCCGGAGCCGAAGACCGCCGACGGCGTGGTCGCCCGCATCAAGTTCCTGGAGACACTGCTGGTCTCGATCTATGCCAACGACCAGAAGATCACCGACCGTGTCACCGAGATCAGCAATCTGCTGAAGCAATATCGCACGTCCTTTGCAAAGCTCTCCGACAACGTGAAAATCATCGTGAAGTCGAACGGCGAGATGACCAAGACGGCCGCGTCCATCCTCAAGCTCTCGGGCGAGTTGCGGTCGGACCTGTCGGCCGATCAGCAGCGCATCGAGGCGAGCGCCAATGTGACGATCGGCGAAACCGAGCGGCTGATGCTGATGCTGGCGCTGGGTGGTCTTGCTGTCGGCGCGGTGCTGGCCCTGATGCTTGGCAATGGCATCTCGCGGCCCATGATCGCGATGTGCAAGGCGATGCGCGAGCTGGCCTCGGGCAATTTCGACGTCGTGCTGCCCGGCCTCGGCCGCAGGGACGAGATCGGCGAGATGGCCGGCGCGGTCGAGGAGTTCAAGGTTCAGGCCGTGGCCAAGGCCGAGCGCGATGCCGCTGCCAGCGAAGCCCAGAGCAAGGAGCAGGCAGCCAGCCGTCGCGGCGAGCTGATCCGCTTTGCCGATGATTTCGAGAGCGCCGTCGGCGCCATCGTGTCGAACGTCTCGGCCTCCGCCGTGCAGCTTGAATCGTCGGCGTCTACGCTGACCCGTACTGCTGAGACCACGCAGACGCTGTCCAGCCAGGTCGCCGGCGTTTCCGAGCAGGCCTCGAGCAACATGCAGTCGGTCGCAACCGCGACCGAGGAATTATCGGCTTCGGTCGAGGAGATCGGCCGCCAGGTCCGCGATTCCAGCCGGATCGCCGAAGCTGCGGTGGTGCAGGCCAAGGAGACCGATGGCCGCATCGGAAAACTCTCGCATGCCGCCCAGCAGATCGGCGAGGTCGTCAAGCTCATCACGGCGATCGCCGAGCAGACTAACCTTCTCGCACTGAACGCCACGATTGAGGCGGCGCGCGCCGGCGAGGCCGGCCGGGGCTTTGCAGTGGTCGCGAGCGAGGTAAAGTCCTTGGCGAGCCAGACGGCGAAAGCCACCGACGAGATTTCGTCGCACATCGCAGGGATGCAAGGCGCGACCGCTGAGTCGGTTGCAGCGATCAAGGAGATCGGCGCGACCATCGGTCAGATCTCGTCGATCTCGACCTCGATTGCGAGCGCCGTCGAGCAGCAGGGCGCGGCGACGCAGGAAATCGCCCGCAGCGTCCAGGCCGTCGCCCAGGGCACCCAGACTGCCGCGACCGACATCGTCCAGGTCAACCGCGGCGCCGCCGAAACCGGCTCGGCCTCGGAAGAGGTGTTGAACTCGGCGAAGACGCTGTCGTCCGAAAGCACCCGGTTGCGTGCCGAACTCGACCGCTTCATGGCGAACATCCGGGCGGCGTAGGCTTCGTCGCGCGGTGACGCTCCGCTCCGGCCTCACTCTCCGCTGTCGTCCCGGCGAAGGGTGAGTCCGAATCACTCCCTCCCGAACGCCCGCTTCAGCTCCACCTTCGCCTTCTCCAGCCGCTCGCGCTGCGTCTTCGGCAAGGTCTTGCCGGCGCGGTTGATATAGAACGTCAGCATCGACAGCGCCGAGCGATAGGCGCCGGTCTTGCGGCGTGCGCTGTGCTCGGCCGAGCGCTTCAGCGACGCTGCGATCCACTTCGGGCTCGTGAGGGTGAACACGCCGCGCTTGAGGTCGAGCGCGTCGCTCTCTTTTGTCACACGCTGCGACCAGCGTTTGGCGTGGCGCGCTTTGTGCTCTTGCGTGGGGTTTTGCGTGAGGTGCTGCGCCTCGCGCCGGTCTTCTTGCGTGCTGCGGTTTTGCGCGAATGTGTCGTCTTTCTGACATGAGCCATGCGTCAACTCCTTGCGGCTCCAGCGGAAACGGCCAGCATTCGGCGCCGTTCCTAAGGGAACCTGCTGTTGCCGCAGACGTTGTCGCAGGTGGCAGGCGGAAATGCCGCACCCCCACGACCCAGCAACGCGATGGAATTGCAGCAAAGCCCAGCGCTGAATTATGGACCTGCAGTCTCGGCCGCGGCCGCGACCGATCGCATCATCGAGACCAGCATTCCGGCGCGGCTCGACGCGCTGCCCTGGAGCGGCTTTCACACCCGGGTGGTGCTGGCGCTCGGGATCACCTGGATTCTCGACGGGCTTGAGGTGACGCTGGCCGGCGCGCTCTCGGGCGCTCTGAAGCAGAGCCCGACGCTGCACTTCTCCAACCTCGATCTTGGCGTTGCCAACTCCGCCTACCTTGCAGGCGCCGTGCTCGGCGCACTCGGCTTCGGCTGGCTGACCGATCGCATCGGCCGCAAAAAACTCTTCTTCATCACGCTCGCGCTCTACCTCTCCGCAACGGCAGCGACCGCGTTGTCGTGGGATATCGCAAGCTACGCGTTGTTCCGCTTCCTGACCGGCGCCGGCATCGGGGGCGAATACACCGCGATCAACTCGACCATCCAGGAGCTGGTGCCGGCGCGCTATCGCGGCTGGACGGATTTGGTCATCAACGGCAGTTTCTGGATCGGCGCGGCGATGGGCGCGGTCGCAGCCATCGTGCTGCTTGACCCCGCGGTGATCGGCCCCGACCTCGGCTGGCGTCTCGCCTATCTCATCGGCGCGACCATCGGTCTCGTCGTGCTGTTGATGCGGATGTGGATCCCGGAAAGCCCGCGCTGGCTGATGATCCATGGCCGCCCGGACCAGGCCCACGCGATCGTCGACGACATCGAGAGTTCGGTGATCGGGCATGGTCAAGATGCGAGCGATGGGCGCTTCGCCCAGATGCGCCTGAAGATGCGCGATCACACCCCGATCAGCGAAGTCGTGCACACGCTGTTCTTCACCTATCGTCAGCGCGCGCTGGTCGGCCTCGTGCTGATGGTCGCGCAGGCCTTCTTCTACAACGCGATCTTCTTCACCTTCGCGCTGGTGCTGACCGACTTCTACGGCATCAGCGCCGATCATGTCGGCTGGTATCTGCTGCCGTTCGCGGCCGGAAACTTCCTCGGTCCGCTGCTGCTCGGCCGTCTGTTCGACACGTTAGGCCGCCGCACCATGATCATGTTCACCTATAGTGTCTCGGGCCTGCTGCTGGCGGTGTCGGGTTATCTTTTCTCGATCGGCGCGCTGAGCGCGCAGGGGCAGACCATTGCCTGGATGGTGATCTTCTTCTTTGCCTCGCCTGCGGCGAGTGCTGCCTATCTCACTGTGAGCGAAACTTTCCCGCTCGAAGTTCGCGCGCTGGCGATCGCAGTGTTTTATGCGGTGGGCACCGGCATCGGCGGCGTCGTAGGCCCGGCGCTGTTCGGCGCCCTGATCGACACGGGATCACGCAACAGCGTGTTCGCCGGCTATTTGCTGGGGGCCTTCCTGATGATTGCGGCTGCGATCGTGGCGTGGCGCTATGCCATCTCCGCGGAGCGCAAACCGCTCGAACACATCGCGCGGCCGCTCGCCTCTATGGAGTAGACTATGACATCGGAATTCGCTGAACTGGACCAGAAACGCGCCATGTCCGTCGATGAAACGCCCGACGCGGTGCCAGTGCCGCATGCACTCGTGCCGCATCTCGACGAGACCGCGATCCTGCTCGATATCGACGGCACGTTGCTCGATTTGATGCCGACGCCGCGCGAGGTGTGGGTGCCGCCGGGTCTGTCGGAAACGCTGAACCGGCTGACCGAGCGCACCTCGGGCGCGCTGGCCATGGTCAGCGGCCGTTCGCTCAACGACATCGACCTGATCTTCGCGCCCGATGTGTTTCGCGCCGTCGCCGGTCACGGTGCGGAGATGCGGCTGTCGGTGGGCAATGAAGCCGACGACGTGCACGCGCCGCCGATGGACAAGGAGCTGAAGCGGCGGCTGGCCGCGATCGCAAAACTCAGCCCCGGCATTCTGCTCGAGGACAAGGGCTATTCGCTGGCGCTGCATTATCGCCTCGCGCCGCATGCGGAGAAGGCGATCTATGAAGCCGTCTCGCTGGTCCGGGCCGATCTGCCCAATGCGCCGATCGAGGTGCTGCCCGGCAAGTTCGTCTGCGAGATCAAGCATTCCGGTTTCACCAAGGCGACCGGCGTGCGCGAGTTGATGAAGCACGAGCCCTTTAGGGGACGTCGTCCGATTTTCATCGGCGACGACGTCACCGACGAGACCGTGTTCGCGATCATGCCTGACATGAACGGGCTCTCATTCTCCGTCGGCCGCCGCGCCATCGGCGTGAACGGCCACTTCGATGCGCCGAACGACGTGCGCGCGTTCCTCGCGCGCCTGCTCGACGACACGCGGTTGGAATAAGGCATCGTCATCGCAGAGCCACATTGTTGCCTGCGCAGTTCCATTGCGCGCGTAACTTATGCTGCGTGAATTTCACGCCAAGACGCTCTTTCCCAAGTGAATTCCCAAGTGAAAACGCCGGGTTCCCTCAAAGAGAACTGGTTCCAACGCGCGCGCCTGACTTTGGTTTCATTTCGTAGAAATGATGACAGGAACCATATTGATGAACGGCAGTTAAACGGGGTGGAATGAACAGGAGGGGACGACCTGTGAATTTAGTCGTCGTTTCGAATCGAGTTGCGCGCGGTAAACCCAACGAGCCAATGACGGGCGGCCTCGCTGCGGCATTGCTTCCCGTTGTGGAATATTCGGGGGCCATCTGGGTGGGTTCCTCCGGTCGCGTGCGCGATGGCCATCAGAAGGAACCGTTCGCCGAGATCGAGGCGCTGGGATCGGGTGCAATCGCGACGCTGGATCTGCCGGCGGCGCATTACGGCGGCTATTACGAAGGCTTTGCCAATTCGGCGCTGTGGCCGGCGCTGCATTCGCGCAGCGATCTGATCCGCGTTTCGCGCGACGACTATGTCAGCTATCGCGAGGTCAACGCGTTCATGGCGCGTGCCTTGATGCGCTTCCGCAAACCGCAAACCGCGTTCTGGGTGCAGGATTATCATTTCCTCGCGCTCGGCGCGGAGCTGCGCGATCTCGGCGTTGACGATCCCATCGGCTTCTTCCTGCACACGCCGTGGCCGGTCGCTGCGGTGATGCAGGGCGTGCCCAATCATCGCGAGCTGATCACGGCGATGCTGGCTTACGATCTGCTTGGTTTTCAGACCGAGGAAGACTGCCAGAACTTTCTCGGCTATGCCGGTGGCGAGCTCGGCCTCGTCGTCGAGGACGGCGTCGTGCTCTCGCAGCATGGACGCACGCGCTGCCAAGTGTTTCCGATCGGAATCGACGCGGAGAAGTTCGCAACCTATGCCGCGAAGTCGGCGTCGCATCCGGACGTCTCGCGCCTGCGCCGCAGCCTCAACGGCGAGCGGCTCGCGATCGGCGTCGATCGGCTCGACTATTCCAAGGGACTTGTGAACCGCATCAGCGCGTTCGATCGTCTCTGGACCGATCAGCCGCAGTTTGCGCGCAGCATCTCGCTGCTGCAGATTGCCAATCCGTCGCGTGGCGCGATCGAAGCGTATGGCAATCTTCAGAACGAAGTCGCGCGCCTCGTCACCGACGTCAACGGCCGCCATGGCGAGGTCGACTGGACGCCGATCCGCTATCTCAACAAGGGTTTTAGCCAGACCGTGCTGGCGGGCCTCTATCGCACCGCGCAGGTCGGCGTGGTGACGCCGCTGCACGATGGCATGAACCTTGTCGCCAAGGAATATGTCGCCGCGCAAAACCCGGCCGATCCCGGCGTGCTGGTGCTGTCGAAGTTCGCCGGTGCCGCCAACGAGCTCGAAACCGCGCTGCTGGTCAATCCGCACGACATCGACGGCATGGCCCGCGCGATCGCGGTTGCCGCCGCGATGCCGCTCACCGAGCGCAAGATGCGCTGGGACGCGATGATGAAGACGTTGCGCGGTCACACCATCCAGCAATGGTCGTCGGATTTCGTCGCCGCACTGGAGAAGTGCCGTACCGAGAAGGTCGCGGCCGCCCCGCTCGCCGCGCAGCCGCCGCAAGCGCTGCGCTGGCTGAGGTCGGCGATCTCGGGCGTGCGGTTAATCTAGTTCTTCTCTCCGTTCTTACGGGGAGAGGCGAGCCCTTAATGGCAATACGACACGCCTTCCAGAATCGCGCACTGCCGCTTGTTCGGTGCGTTCGGATCGTCCATTGGCACCATGCCCTTGCCCTGGCCGACGAACACGCCGGGCCCGACATGTACCGTGCCTTTGTTGCCGATGATCACGCTTTGGTGCGGGGTCGTACTGGAGCGCGTCCCGTCCGGCCAGAGGATGGCATCGCCCGAAAGCACCCCGCGCCGCCCGTCGTCGCAGGTCACATCGACGCCCTGCCGGGTGCAGGCCTGTGCGTTGGCCGACGCGCTAAAGGCGGCGCCAAGGGCCAAAATCAGGCTCAGCGCGGTAATGGTCCTGCAGATGGTCATGGCGTCCCCGGTCGTGTTGGATGTCCCTGAGTGAATCGTCGCGCCAAACCTGCGATTGGTTCAGCCTGAGGCAGGTTCCGGGCGACCGCGTGACGCGAGATATTCTGTTGCAAATACAATATGTTGCGGAAAATTCACCCGATTTACCCGTGATCCCTTGCAAAATCACCGGCGCCCCTTCAAGAGAAGGCGCTCCGGAGAGATGGCCGAGTGGCTTAAGGCGCACGCTTGGAAAGCGTGTGTGCGGGAAACCGTACCGTGGGTTCGAATCCCACTCTCTCCGCCAGCTTCGATCTTGTCCAGCCCGCACACATGGGTAACAGGTCGTACCTAAGACATGGGTGACAACCTCGTGCCGAACGGGTTGTCGAGGGGCTGCAAGGTTTTTTGCTCCAGATCGAAGTATCCCAAATCATAGTGCATGAAGCTGACGAGCCAAATGCCGTCGTCGACCTCCTTGATGCCAAGCTTTTGTCCGGCCAGCACAGTGGAGAGATTGATCCGCTTGCGATGCAGGCAGAGGCGCCCGCAAGCGGTGACAAGAACCTCGCGATCGTGGAATGGATAGCTCAGCTCAGGCAGGCCGTCATAGCCACGGGTTGATGGTGTGTAGAGTTCAGCAGGACATTTCATGTCGAGCGCCTCGTGGGGGCGTTCGACATTGAACTCGTGAGTGAATGCATCAAAGCGGGCCTGTTGCTGCAGGCTGTTGAAGCCTGGCGGCCGGGTCGCCTCCTTCTTGAGGGTGAGGTGCATACGCTCATGGCGGCCGTTTTGCTGCGGATGGCCGGGCTTGATGCGTTCGATGGCGATGCCGAGCCTGAGCCACCACACCGAGAGCTTTGAGAGATTGAACAAGGCATTGGGGCTGGCAAACGGCACGCCATTGTCGGAGCGGATGGCCATCGGCAGGCCGCGCTCCCGGAACAGCCGTTCGAAGGCCGTGATGGCCGGCTCTTCCTGGGTGGAGTCGAGCGCCTCGCACAAGAGCAGGAGCCGTGAGGCATGGTCGGTGACGGTCAGCGGATAGCAGTAGTGACCATTGCCGAGCTTAAACTCGCCCTTGAAGTCGGCGCACCAGAGGTCATTAGGAACAGCGCCTTCCGAGAGCGGCGTGCCGCGCGCGCGGTGGCGCGGCCCGCCTGAGCGCTTGACCAGGCCATGACGGTCGAGGACCGCATGGATGGTGCTTTTGGCCGGAACCTTGATGTCGCCGTCGAGCCGCCGCACCAAAAGCTCCCGGATCTTGCGCGCACCCCAATGTGGCTTCTCGCTCTTGAGCCGGACGACCAGGGTCTCGATCTGCTGGGGCAACTGATTGGCATAGCGCACCGGCCGGCGCGACCGATCGTTCAGGGCCTCCAGGCCGTGGTCTCTGTAGCGATCAAAAATCTTGTAGCCGGTCGTACGGGAGATGCCGAAATCCCGACAGACCTCGGTCATGGCTTCCCCGTCCAACAAACGGGCCACAAAGCGCAGGCGTTCTTCCATCACCGAACTCGCTTTCCACGGCATCCACACCTCCCGCAGAACAAAAGCGGAAAGTGTAACCCATGTGTCCGGTACGTCCTGTCACCTATGTCTCGGGCCGCTCAATCCATGCGAACGCGCCGGCGCGCGTTGCAAAGAAGCCTGGCTTTTACGCGATCATAAAGTTCGATGCGTGCAATTGGCTGATCGCGATGTCGACGAAATCGACAGACCCGGCGTTGGGAGCACTGCCCAGGGCAAGCAGGGTCCCACCATGCCCGTCGTTCTTTAACGCGTTCATGATGTCGGCTACGGAGTGGTAATTGCCCACGCCGTTTGCAACATCGACGACGCCGAACGGGTCATGGCCAAATCCCGAGATCGTATCGACCTGGTTGCTGGAGTTGATCGAGATGGTCAGACCGGTGCTGTGATCGCTGATGTTGACATGGGCAGGGCCATTGATGATCGCCTGATTGCCGAACCCGACAAAGTTGAACTGGTCTGATCCGCCATTGGCCGTAACGACGTCCAGGCCAATCTGGTTTGTCACAGTTGCCGTGGACCCGTTAAGCACCACGTGATTGGCGACCCCGCCAAGTGTGATCGTATCGTGGCCCGCGCCAGCAACGACGTTATCCGCTCCGTTGCCGGCGATGATCGTGTTTGTTCCCGAACCGACGGTGATCTGGTTGACCATGCCGCCGAAGTTCACGGTGTTGTTGCCATCGCCGAGCGTGACACTGTTGGCGCCGCCTCCGCCGGTGACAAGATCATTGCCGTTTCCAAGTATGACCGTGTTGCCAAATCCGGAGAGCGTCACTTGATCGTTGCCGTTGCCGGCCGTCGTTGTGCTGGCGCCGTCACCCGGATGGACAATATCTTTGCCGTTGCCCAGCGTGATGATGTTCCCGTATCCGCTGGCGTCGATGGTGTCGTTGCCGTTGCCGAGCGTAATCATGGTGGCGCCTGTCGATCCCGTCACCGTGATGTTGCCGTCGCCGCCGGTTGCGCGGTTGCCGAATCCCTCCAGATAGACGGTGCTGTCGCCGCTCGATACATCAACCGTACCGTATAGTCCGGCATAGATCGTGTCGTTCCCGCCATTGCCGTGGATGATATTGAACATGCCATAGGCGTGGATGATGTCGTTGCCCGTCGTGCCCTGAATGGTCGCATAACCGGATGCCGGGCCGTTGATAATCGTGGGACCGGCTTGATGCGTGTCTATGACGGACGTGTGGGCGTCGCTGACGGTCAAGCCCACGCTGCTAGTGTCGCTCAGAGTGAACGTGGTCGTTACGCTGCCGTCTCCGTGCGGCGAGGCCACAAAGGTGAGGGCGTGCAGCTCGGCGGTCAGCTTGTCAGCGCCGGTCGCTGCAAGTTCGTAGGTTCCGTTTCCAAGCGAGGTCAGTCCTGTCCCGGACAAAATGCCGGCCGCGCCCGCGAGCGTGATGACGAGGTGATCCGTTGCTGCCGCGTTTGGATCTGTGACCGTGACTGTCGCGAACGGCTTGATCGCAGCTTCGTTGCTGGTCGTTTGTCCCGATACGGCTCCTGCGATGGAGGGCAGGGCCGCGGCTGTCAGCAGAATGCCGCCGGAGTCGTCATTCGTGATGCCGAAATTTGTGACCGACGTATCCGCCAGAGTGAAAGTCTCGCTGGACGCACCGTTGCTGACGGTGAGCTTCGAGCCGGATACGGTCGCCGTTGCGCCGCTGGTATAGGACAGCCCGGAAAGATCGATCTGGTCGCCGAGCGCAATGCCCTTGATCTGGCTTGCGAAGGTCGATGGACCCGAAACCAGTTTCTGCTCGATCTTGAGTATGCTTTGACCGGAGAAGGTGATCGCGTCGTCGGACATCGCGCCTGCCTTGAGATCAAGCGTGCCGCCGGCGATCGTGGTTGCGCCGACAATGCCACCCGCCTCGACGAGTTCCGTGGCGCCAAGATGAATTGTCGAAACGTTCGCGGTGCCCTGATCGAGCACGTCAAGCGTGCCGCCGTTCAGAGCCGTGGCGGTGATGATGCCGCCCTCCGATACGGACAGGCTTCCTGAATTGAGGATCGTTCCGCTCGCCGCGCTGGCGTCGACCGCCGGAGCGTTTGGGTCGCTCGTGATGGGGTCCGGAATTGACCCCGAAACCGTCATCACACCACCATTGATGGTGGCGTTCTTGGCGATCCCAGCCTCGGTCAGGTGCAATTGGCCGCCGCTGCCGACAACAGCCGAATCGAACTCGCTTCTGATGACGGTGGCGTATTGGCCCCCGGGAGAATGATAGACCGTCTCTCCCGAAGCCTTGATGACACCGCCCGATTTGACGACGGTGCCGCTGGCAATACCCCCGTTCGTGAGATTCTGGACGCCGCCGGCATTGACAATGGTTGATGTGACGATGCCAGTATCGACATCTTGCTCGCCGCCACTGTTGACGGTGGTATGATCGGCCCGTCCTGGACCCGGCTCATCGTGGATGTAAACGCCGGCGACACGCTGAATGCCGCCCATGTTGATCGTGGTGTAGCTCGCGGTGGAGCTCAGCCCCACATCCTGTTCGCCGCCATTGACAATTGTGTTGCTGGCGATTCCGCTCAAATCGTTCTCACCTACGACTTGCTTGCCGCCGGCCGATATCGTCGTGTTCGTGGCTGTGCCGAACACCTTGAACAATATGCCGTTCGATACGGTGAAGCCGTTTTCCGTGTAGCCATAGTCGGCAACCAGCGTTGCGCCGCTTTGGAAAGTCGTATTGGATAGCGTCGCGCCAGCTTCCAGGAAGAGTGTTCCGCCTGCGGAGACGACGCTGTTATTGAGGACCCCACCATCCAAAACGTCCAGCGTCACCCTGTTCGCAACAGTAAATCCGCTTTCAATCGTACCGTCGCCGATCTCGAAGGTGCTGCCAGCGTTGAAGACTGTTCCGGAAAAATGGGCGTTACCCAGCACAATGAAAACGCCAAATTGATCAACGGTCGTATTGATCGCCGTCGCGCCCGCAGACAATTGCATCGTTCCGTAATTGACTGTCGTGCCGGTCGCTGTGCCACCTGCATCCACATTCAGCCTGCCGAAGTTTTGGAGCATTGTTCCGGACACCGACGCTCCGTTCGATACCGTTAGGAGCCCAAAGCTTTCAACCGTGGTGCCGCTCGCCATGCTGACATCGACAGCCGGCTGTCCCGGGACGTTGGCGAACGGATCCGGTATCGATCCCGACACAGTCATGACCCCGCCATTGACGATGGCGTTCACGGCGGTCCCGCCGCCGGTGACGTCGAATTCGCCCTGGTAGTTGATGGTTGCAGCGGTCGCCACGCTTTGGATCACCGGCGGCGGATACACCGGCGCCGTTTCTACAGTTTCACCCGAAACTTTGAGAACTCCGCCGGAATTGACGATGGTGCCGCTGGCGCGGCCACCGTTCGTCACATTCTGGACGCCGCCGGAATTGACAGTCGTCGTCGTTGCGCTGCCCGTGTCGATGTCCTGCTCGCCGCCGCTATTGATCGTGGTGTGATCAACCGCGCCGGGGGTAGGACCTTCATGGATAAATTGGCCAGTTACACGCTGGATGCCGCCCGAGTTGATGGTCGTATAGCTGGCGACGCCATCCAGGATGACGTCCTGTTCTCCGCCATCGATGAGCGTGTGGGTTGCCGTGCTTGTTGCGAAAGAGCCGCCGACCGTCTGCAAGCCGCCAGTTTGAATCGTCGTGCTATCGACGGAAGCGCCGTAACTGACGTTCATCGTGTCGCCGTTGTGGAGGGTAACGCCACTGGCGGGAGGAATAGCTGTCATATGAATGATCCACGTTCGTTGCTTGTCAAATCAAACGAGCAAAGCAAAAATCATTCGGGGGCTATTCAACTTAAAAGTGCAATAGCCGAAAATGTCTGTCAAGCGGCCGTCACTTCTCAACGAAGTTTTGAACGGATGCTCGCGCGATTTCAGCTGTTGAAGACCGTGACGTGTATATGCGTGCATCTTGCTGGATGAATTTATCAACAGCGTGACGAAAGTAGCCGCGGCCACGCGCCATCGAGATTTGCGCGAAACATCCGCGTCTCGTTTCAGTTCGCAGCTTCAGACGCGATGACCGCGAGGACAAGGACGTCGCTTGCGCTTCGCTGAGAATGGGGCGCGCGTCCGGGCCGTCGGGGCGCGATCAAGCGCCCGGTTGCTGCGGTTCCTTTGCCATCCGCTCCATGGCCAACCTGTAGAGCATGTCGTGCCCGGACATCGCGTCCGCGACGAAGCGGTCGAAAGATTGCAGGAGGGGAGGGTTGAGCTCGACCAGGCTTCCGCCGCGCCCGGAAAGAGTGATGTCGCCGTGTTGCGCGGCGTCTTCCAGCAGCGATCGCACGTGAGTGCGTGACACGCCGAACTTTTTGCCGATATCCGCATAGGTGAGGCCTGCGTCGCTGTCCCCGGCGGTCATCCGCATCTGTACGAGCTTGATCAGCACCAGCATGCCGGCATCACGAGTCATGAACCGCATCACCTGTGGATGGCTCGCCATGATCTCCGCGCCCTTGCTGGAAAAATCCAGCGCGATCAGCCGGTGGACGCGCTGGAACGCGACATCGCGCGCCACCGGCTCGCGATAGCCGCGCTCCGGAAACATCGCATGCAACGGCGCGTAGTGATAGACGAGCCATTCACGGTCGATCGACATCATCTTCGGCGTCGGCTTGAGGATGCGTATGCGGCCGTCCTGCTCGGAAGGGAGCGACTCGACATAGCCGAGCTGGACGAAGCGGGACAGCAGTGCATCGACCCGGCGCTCGCTCGACAGCCCGAACGTCTTCAATTCGTCCTTGAGACGGCGCGGCGTCGGCCAGGTCGTCCGGTCGGCCACGTCATGGCTGAGATGAAGGCTGACAATCAGGTTGAACGTTACCTGCCGCATCGCCTCGACCAGCAGCCGGCTGTGATAGGCATCGCCCTCGTGCAGCGCGATCACCCCATCGACAAAGGTCGCGCGGCCGGCGGCGAAGCGCGGATGGTGGAGAATCTCGTCAGGGGTGAGGATGGCGCTGGCGACGGACGGGGCGGGGGAGGGCATGGGTGGCTTTCGCGGCTTCGTGCCGCCCTGCTATCGGCTTGGCGTAAACTTTCAAGCGGGACGCTGCTCGAATATTGAGCAGGTGAGGGCTTGAAACGATCCAGGATGTGGTTCCTTGGCCGGCAACTTCCTGTTCCGCCAAGGAAACCCGTGGACTTCGCGCCACACCCCGGCGATTTCGTCACTGCAAAAACGGAACAATTTGCGTGGATCCACCGGTAGCCCTCGACGGCTGATAGCTTGGCCCCCGGGCTGCCCCGCGCTCCGCCAATGGATGCGCGCACGGCCGGCCGCGGGGTGGGGTTAAGTATGTGGACTGAGAGAATGCGCTTGCTGCGAGCGCTGCTGGCTGGCGTCGTGGTGATTTGGGCTGCACCGGCAGGGGCTGCACCGGTGGCGGACGCGACCTGGAGCACCACGCCCGGCTCGGGTGATTTCAACACGGCGACGAACTGGAATCCGAATTTTGTGCCGAACGGCACTGCCTTTTTCGGTACGTCGACGATTACCAGCCTGTCGTTATCGACCGACGCCCAATTGGGCGGCTTCACCTTCAATCCCGGCGCGCCGGCCTACAGCTTCAGCATTAGCAGCCATGATTTGGTCTTTACCGGCGCCGGCATCAACGGCGGCAGCGCCGCCGTCAGCGTCGGCTCGGGTGGAATCCTCCAGTTCAACAGCTCCAGCACGGCTGGCAGCGCCGTCATCACCGTCGCCACCGGCGGCAGCCTCAATTTCGACGGCACGGCGGCCAACGCCGTCATTGTCAACAGCGGCGTCGCCTTATTCGCAGGCAGCGCCACGGCCGGCAATGCCACCATCAGCAACGCCGGCACCGGCCTTACTAGATTCTACAACACCGCCACGGCCGGCAACGCCGCAATCACCAACAACGATACCGGTCGCGTCGATTTCCACAACAGCAGCGGCCCGAACGGGGACAACAAGCTCTCCGCCGGCTCGATCGCGGGCGGCGGCAATTTCTATCTGGGCGCCAACCAGCTCACGGTCGGCGGCAACGGTCAGAACACGGTGGTCAGCGGGATCATCAGCGACTGCTACACGGGCTGTAGTGCCACCGGCGGGTCGCTTGCCAAGACCGGCACCGGCACGCTGACCCTGTCGGGTTTCAACACCTATACCGGTGGGACCACCATTAACGGCGGCGTACTCGAGGCCGACGGCTCGATCGCTTCGTCGAGCGGAGTTGTGGTCAACAGCGGCACCGTGCTGACGGGCACCGGCACGGTCGGCGCGACCACCGTCAACAATGGCGGCACGCTGACACCCGGCAACGGTACGCCTGGCAGCTCACTTGCGGTTTCCGGCAGCCTCGCGTTGCAGTCCGGTGCGATCTATCTGGTGCAGGTCAATCCGTCGACGGCAAGCTTCACCAGCGTCACCGGCACGGCGACGCTCGGCGGCGCCACGGTGAATGCGTTGTTCGCGCGCGGCAGCTACATCTCCAAGCAATACACCATCCTGACCGCGGGTGCGGTGAGCGGCACGTTCGGCTCGCTCGTCAACACCAACCTGCCTGCGAATTTCCACGACAGCCTGAGCTACGACGCCACCCACGCCTATCTCGACCTGGCGCTCAACTTCGGCATTCCGAGCCAGCTCACCGGCAACCAGCAGGCGGTCGGCAACGCCCTGACCAATTTCTTCAACACAACCGGCGGCATCCCGATGACGTATGCCCAGCTCAACGCGGCCGGGCTGACTCAGGCCTCCGGCGAAAGCGCGACCGGATCGCAACAAACGACATTCCAGGCGATGGGCCAGTTCATGGGCCTGCTCGCCGATCCCTTCGCGAGCCACGGAGGTGGCATCAACGGCGCGACGTCGGCGCCGGGCTATGCGGATGAGGAGGGCGCCAGCGCCTATGCCGCGCAGAAGCGGCTTGGAGCCGAGCGCACCGCCTATGCGATGTTCACCAAGGCGCCGCTCGCAAAGGTCTATGAGCCGCGCTGGAGCGTGTGGGCGGCAGGCTACGGCGGATCGCAGAGCACCGATGGCAACACCGCGGCGGGATTGAACGGCACGACGAGCCGCATCGCCGGTACGGCGGTCGGCGCCGACTATCTGCTTTCGCCGCAGACCATCGCAGGTTTTGCGCTGGCCGGCGGCGGCACGAATTTCAGCGTGAACGGGCTTGGCTCGGGCAGGTCGGATCTGTTCCAGGCCGGTGCCTATGTGCGTCACACCGCAGGCAATGCCTACATCAGCGGTGCTTTGGCCTATGGCTGGCAGGACATCACCACCAACCGTACCGTCACGATTGCCGGGATCGATCAATTGCGGGCCGAGTTCAACGCCAATGCGTATTCCGGGCGCGTCGAAGGCGGCTACCGCTTCGTCGCACCATGGATCGGCGGCATCGGCATCACGCCCTATGCCGCGGGTCAGTTCACCACATTCGATCTGCCGGCCTATGCCGAAAGCGTGGTGTCCGGCGGCGGCGCGTTTGCGCTGGCTTACGGTGCCAAGACCGTCACCGACTCGCGCAGCGAACTTGGTCTTCGCACCGACAAGGCTTTCGCGATGGCTGACGGCGTCGTCACTCTGCGCGGTCGCGTGGCCTGGGCACACGATTTCAATCCGGATCGTTCCGTCGCCGCGACCTTCCAGGCGCTGCCCGGGGCAAGCTTCGTCGTCAACGGCGCAGCGCAGGCGAGTGACTCCGCGCTGACGACGGCCTCGGTCGAAATGAAATGGATGAATGGCTGGTCGGCCGCAGCGACCTTCGAAGGCGAGTTCTCGAACGTCACCGCGAGCTACGCCGGCAAGGGCGTGGTGCGCTATGTCTGGTAAGCGTTGGAAGGGGCGGTGGGGTATGGCTAACGCGATGCCCGCGCTGCGGACAATGTTGGCAGGCCTCGTGCTGATCTGGGCAGGGCCTGTCGCGGCGCAGGACGCGACCTGGACCGGTGCCAGCAACGATTTCAACACGGCGGGGAACTGGACTCCCGCTACGATACCGACGGGCACCGCCTTTTTCGGTTCGTCGGCGACCACCAGCCTGTCGTTCTCGGCCGACACCACCCTCGGCGGCTTCACCTTCAATCCCGGTGCGGCGGCCTACAGCTTCAGCAACAACCATCATTTGATCCTCAACGGCGCCGGCATTGTCGTCAATGGCGGCAGCGCCACCATCGGCAACACCGGCATCTTCACATTCGCCAACACCAGCACGGCTGGCAGCGCCGCGATCGCCAACGGCTTCCTGCTCTTTTTCAACGACGCCAGCACCGCCGGCAACGCCTCCATCACCACCAGCAACGGCGCCCTCGCTTTCGCCAACACCAGCACGGCTGGCAGCGCCGCGATCTCCAACGGCCAGCTGCTCTTTTTCAACGACGCCAGCACCGCCGGCAACGCCTCCATCACCAACAACCGCCTCCTCGTTTTCCAGGGCAACAGCACGGCAGGCGGCGCCGCCATCACCAACAACAACTTGCTGTCGTTCGAGATGAACGGCACGGGCGGCAACGCTGCGATCACCAACAGCAGTGCCGGCGCGGTCGATTTCTCCTTCGGTACCGGCCCGAACAACGACGGCAAGCTTTCCGCCGGCTCGATCGCGGGCGGCGGCAACTTCTATCTGGGCGCCGACCAGGTCACCATCGGCGGCAACAATCTGAGCACCGCGGTCAGCGGCGTCATCAGCGACTGCGGCGGCGGCGCTGATTGTGGCAACCCGGGCGCCACCGGTGGATCGCTGGTCAAGACCGGCACCGGCACGCTGACGCTGTCGGCCGTCAACGCCTATACCGGTGCGACCACGGTGAACGGCGGTGTCCTCGAGGTCGACGGCTCGATCGCGTCGTCGAGCGCCGTTGCGGTGAACAGCGGCGGCACGCTCGCCGGCAGCGGCACCGTGAGCGCGACCACCATCAATACTGGCGGCACGCTCGCGCCCGGCAACGGCACCCCCGGCATCTCGCTTGCGATCTCGGGCAGTCTCGCCTTCCAGTCCGGTGCGATCTATCTGGTGCAGCTCAACCCGTCGACGGCGAGCTTTGCCAGTGTCACGGGCGCGGCCACGCTTGGCGGCGCGACGGTGAATGCGGTGTTCGCGAGCGGCAGCTATGTCGCGAAGACCTACAAGATCCTGACCGCGACCGGCGGCGTCTCCGGCACCTTTGCGCCGACCGTGGTGAACACCAATTTGCCGGCCAACTTCAAGACCGGCCTCAGCTACGATGCCAACGACGCCTTCCTCAATCTGACGCTCGCCTTCGTTCCGCCGCCGGGCAGCGGCCTTTCCGGCAACCAGCAGGCGGTCGGCAATGCCCTGACCAATTTCTTCAACAGCAATGGCGGGATCCCGCTGATCTACAGCGCGCTGACCGCGGCCGGGCTGACCCAGGCCTCCGGTGAGAGTGCCACGGGCTCGCAGCAGACCACGTTCCAGGCGATGAGCCAGTTCATGGGCCTGCTCACCGATCCCTTGATAGGCCGCGGCAACGGCATCAATGGATCGGCGGCGCCGACCGGCTATGCCGACGAGAGCGATTCTGCGAGCGCCTACGCGGCGCGCAAGAAGACCGACGCCTATGCGATGTTCACCAAGGCGCCTCCGGTGCCTTTCGTGCCACGCTGGAGCGTGTGGGCGGCCGGCTATGGCGGCTCGCAATCGACCAGCGGTGATCCAGCCGCTGGATCGAACGACACACGTAGCAGCATTTTCGGCACGGCTGTCGGCGCCGACTATCTGTTCTCGCCGAAGACCATTGCCGGCTTCGCGCTCGCCGGCGGTGGCACGAACTTCTCCGTCGCGGGCAGCGGCAGCGGCCGCTCCGATCTGTTCCAGGCCGGCGCCTATTTCCACCACAACGAAGGACCGGCCTACATCTCCGCCGCGCTCGCCTATGGCTGGCAGGACATCACGACGAACCGCACCTTGACCATCGCTGGCGTCGACCAGCTCCGCGCCGAGTTCAACGCCAATGCGTATTCCGGCCGTGTCGAGGGCGGCTATCGCTTTGTCGCACCATGGATCGGCGGCATCGGCATCACGCCTTATGCGGCGGGTCAGTTCACCACCTTCGATCTGCCGGCCTATGCCGAGCGCGTGGTATCGGGATCGCCGGCTTTTGCGCTGGCTTATGGTGCGAAGGATGTCACCTCCGTGCGGAGCGAGCTCGGCTTCCGCACCGACAAATCCTACGCGATGTCGAACGGCGTGCTGACGCTGCGCAGCCGCTTCGCCTGGGCGCACGACTACGATCCGAATCGTTCGATCGCCGCGACTTTCCAGGCACTGCCGGGCGCAAGCTTCGTCGTCAACGGCGCGGCACAAGCGAGTGACTCGGCACTCACGACTGCATCCGTCGAGATGAAATGGATGAGTGGATGGTCGGCGGCCGGGACCTTCGAGGGCGAGTTCTCGAATGTCACCGCGAGCTACGCGGGAAAAGGCGTGGTGCGCTATGCGTGGTGATGAACGGCCCGTTACCACAGGTCTACCAATGAGAGGGCTCGCTTCGACAGTCGTATGCGCAACGCTGCTGCTCGCCGCCGGCGAGGCGCAGGCGCAATCGGGCCCCTTTGTCTATGTGCCCAATTTTAACAGCGTTACCGGTGACGACGTTTCGGTCATCGATACGTCCACGAACACGGTCGCCGGGTCCACGATCCGCGTCGGCTTTGCACCCTTTGCGGCGGCGGTGCGCGGCGACGAGTCGCTGGTTTATGTGACCAACTCCGGCAACGCCGTTTCCGTGGTCGACACCGCCACGAATACGGTCGTCGCCACCGTCGTGGTCGGCAATAGCGCCCGCGGGGTTGCGGTCAGTCCCAACGGCAGCCGGGTCTATGTGGCCAACGCGAACAGCGACACCGTTTCCGTCATCAACACTGCCACCAATACGGTCGTCGCGACCGTCGGGGCGGGCACTAACCCCTCCGGGGTCACGGTCAGCCCTGACGGCAGCCGCGCCTATGTGACCAACGCGGGCAGCAACACCGTTTCCGTGATCAACACTGCGACCAACGCGGTCGTCGCCACCGTCGGGGTTGGAAATCAGCCCTTCGGGGTCATGGTCAGTCCCGACGGCACCCGCGCCTATGTGACCAACGAGGCTGGCAACACTGTATCGGTGATCAGCACTGCGACCAACGCGGTCGTCGCCACCGTCGCGGTTCAAGCTTACCCCGACGGGGTCGCGATCAGCCCCGACGGCAGCCGCGCCTATGTGACCAACAAGGCCGGCAACTCCGTTTCGGTGATCGACACCGCGACCAACGCAGTCGTCGCCACCGTCGGGGTTCAAACCCCTGGGGGGGGGCGTAGTCAGTCCCGACGGCAGCCGCGTCTATGTGACCAACGAGAACAACAACACCGTTTCGGTGATCGATACCGCAACCGATACGGTGGTGGCCACGCTGGCCGTGGGATCTAGACCGTTTTTCCCCGGCATCTGCGGCAACGGCAATGCCCTGCTGGCGGCGGGACTGACGTTCAAGGCCAACACCTCCGGCGCGCTGGGCTGCACCCAGGCGTCCGGCCCGACCGGGGCCAGCGGCCCGGTTTTCACCGGGGGCACCCTGCAGTTCGCCGGCGCCAATATTACCAGTGCGCTGCCGATCACACTGATGGCCGCCGGCGGCACGTTCGATACATCGGGCAACAACGCGACGCTGTCGGGAACGATCAGTGGGCCCGGCGGACTGACCAAGGTCGGCGCCGGCACGCTGACGCTCTCGGGCTCCGGCACCTATTCCGGACCGACCCTTGTTAATGCCGGCACGCTGCAAGCCGGCATTGCGGGCGGGTTTTCGCCCTTCAGCGCCTATACCGTGGCAGGCGGCGCGGTCCTTGACCTCAACGGCTTCAACCAGACCATCGGCTCGCTGGCGGGCGCCGGCAGCGTGACGCTTGGTGCGGCGGCGCTGACCACCGGCGACGGTACCAGCACCACATTTTCCGGTACGATCTCCGGCAGCGGCGGACTGACCAAGATCGGCCTCGGCACGCTGACGCTGTCGGGCGTTAACCCCTATTTGGGCGGCACCATCGTCAATGCCGGCACACTGGCACTCTTCGGCGCCGGCACGCTCGGCGCTGCGAGCGGATCAACCACCGTCAACACCGGCGGCACCCTCGATCTCGGCGGCACCACGCAGACGCAGGCAGCGCTGAACCTCAATGGCGGCACGATCCAGAACGGCAACCTGAACGCGCCGATCACGTCGACCGGCGGCGCCATCAACGGCCTCAACGGTTCGGCAAGCGTCACCACCACGGCCGGCACCACGACGTTGTTCGGCATCAACGCCTATACCGGCGCCACCACCGTCAACGGCGGCGTGCTCGATGTCGAAGGCAGCATCACCGGCACCGCGTCGGTCACCGTCAATGCCGGCGGCACGCTGACGGGCATCGGCACCATCGACCCCCTGACCGTCATCTTCAACAGCGGCAGCAGCTTTGCGCCGGGCAATGGCACGACCGGCTCTTCGACCACGATCGTCGGAAATCTCGCCTTTCAGTCGGGCGCGATGTACGTCGTGATGCTCAATCCCTCGACCGCTTCGTTCGCGAACGTCACCGGCACGGCGACGCTCGGCGGCGCCGGCGTGAATGCGATCTTTGCCGGCGGCAGCTATGTCAGCAAGCAGTACACCATCCTGACTGCGAGCGGCGCCGTCTCCGGCACGTTCGGTTCGCTCGTCAACACCAACCTGCCGGCGAACTTCCACACCACGCTAAGCTACGACGCCGACAACGCCTATCTCAACCTGGTCCTGAATTTTGCGATTCCCGGCGGACTCAACGGCAACAAGCAGGCCGTCGGCAATGCCCTGACCAATTTCTTCAATTCCAATGGCAGCATTCCGCTGACTTACGGCGCGCTCTCCGCCGTGGGGCTGACGCAGGCTTCCGGCGAGAGCGCCGCGGGCTCGCAGCAGACGACGTTCAATGCGATGGGCCAGTTCATGGGCCTGCTCACCGACCCCTTCATGGGCCGCGGCAACGGCATCAATGGCGCGCCATCGCCGGCCGGCTTTGCGGAGGAGGGCGATCAGGCCGGCGCCTATGCCGCGCGCAAGAAGACCGATGCGTTCGCCATGTTCACCAAGGCGCCGCCGGCGCCCTTCGTGCAGCGCTGGAGTGTATGGGCGGCAGGCTATGGCGGATCGCAGTCGACCAGTGGCAACGCGATCGTCGGCTCGAACGATACCATGAGCCGCATCGCCGGGACTGCGGTCGGCGCCGACTATCTGTTCTCGCCGGACACGATTGCAGGCTTTGCGCTCGCAGGCGGCGGCACCAGCTTCAGTGTGAACAATCTCGGCTCGGGAAGATCGGATCTGTTCCAGGCCGGCGCGTATGTGCGCCACGCCAACGGCGCGGCATACATCACCGGCGCGCTGGCCTATGGCTGGCAGGACATCACCACCAACCGAACAGTGACCATCGCCGGCATCGATCAGTTGCGCGCCGAGTTCAATGCCAATGCGTATTCCGGGCGCGTGGAGGGCGGCTATCGCTTTGTCGCACCATGGATCGGCGGCGTCGGGATCACGCCCTATGCCGCCGGCCAGTTCACCACCTTCGATCTGCCGGCTTATGCCGAGAGCGTAGTCTCCGGCGCGCCGGCCTTTGCACTTGCCTATGCCGCGAAGAGCGTGACGGACTTGCGCAGCGAGTTGGGCATCCGCACCGACAAGTCCTTCGCGGTCCAGAATGGCGTGCTGACCCTGCGCGGCCGCTTCGCCTGGGCGCACGACTACGATCCTGACCGCGCGATCGCCGCAACGTTCCAGGCATTGCCGGGCGCAAGCTTCGTCGTCAACGGCGCGGCACAGGCGAGTGTATCGGCACTCACCACAGCTTCGCTCGAGATGAAGTGGATGAATGGCTGGTCGGCGGCGGCGACCTTCGAGGGTGAGTTCTCCAGCGTCACCAATTCCTACGCTGGCAAGGGCGTGATGCGGTATCTGTGGTGACGCACTGATCTGACGGCTTTTGGCCCAGAAAGTTGAAAGTGCTTTATCTTTCAGTGGGAGTTGACTGACACTCTCTCTGCCATCAACCTCATCTGACCAATTTCCACCGCCCATCCCCCGCGCGCTTCAGTGCCGGATCGCTCACCCGTACATGCTCGGCGAGAAAATCGATGAAGGCGCGCACCCGCGCGGGCAGCGGTGCTGTGTGGCCGACATAGACGGCGTGGATGTCTTCGCGGTCGCCGGGATTGTAGTTTTGAAGAACCGGAATAAGACGTCCGGCTTCGATGTCGGGGCCGATGTGGAACAGGGCGAGGCGAGCAAGCCCAGCTCCGCCAAGCGCAAGACGGCGGGCGGCTTCGCCGTCGCTGACGCGCGCGGCCGGCGGCGGCACGGCTTCCTCGGTGCGGTCACCGCGCTTGAACGGCCAGCCGCGGATCGAGCGCGGAAAGGTCCAGCCGATGCCACAGTGGTCGGCGAGATCCGCCGGCGTCTTCGGCGTGCCCGCGCGCGCCAGATAATCCGGCGCGCCGACCACGACCATGCGGCTGGTGCCGAGTTTTCGCGCGACGAGGCGTGAGGCGCGCAGGGGGCCGACGCGGATGGCGACATCGGCACGCTCCTGCATCAGGTCGATCAGCGTGTCGGTCAGCACGAGATCAATCGTGACGTCGGGGTGCTGCGCGAGAAAGCGCGGGATCAGCGGCATCACATGCAGCATGCCGAAGGGGATGTTGCTGTTGACCGTGAGCCGGCCGCGGGGCGTGGCGCCGGATGCGGCTTCACGTTCGGCTTCCTCGATCTCGCCGAGGATGCGCACGGCGCGCTGGTAGAAGGCCTGGCCTTCCTCCGTCAGGGTCAGCTTGCGCGTGGTGCGGTTGATCAGCCGCGAGCCGAGCCGCGCCTCCAGCCGTGAGATCAGCTTGCTGACGCCCGATGGCGTCAGGCGCAGCTTTCGCGCGGCCTGGGTGAAGCCGCCGAGGTCGATGACGCGGACGAAAACGTCCATCTCGGCAGAGCGGTTGGTATCGAAACGGGCCATGTTGAATTCACGTCACAAATGATTGGATTGCGGACATTCTAGTGGTTTTATGCAGGCTCGGCTATCTGCGTGGCTCGTATTCATCCATCGGAGCCACGCATGCCTCCCGCCGTCCTCGCGCACACCGCCGGTGCCTTCGGCATCGGCACCACCGAATTCATCATCATGGGCCTGCTGCTCCAGGTCGCCGCCGACATGCATGTCTCCGTGCCGGTCGCGGGCCTGCTGATCTCCGGCTATGCGCTCGGCGTGTTTGTCGGCGCGCCTGTGCTGACGCTCGCGACCCGCCGGCTGCCGCGAAAGACCGTGCTGCTGGCGCTGATGGCGATCTTTACGCTCGGCAATGCAGCCTGCGCGCTCGCGCCGAACTACGAATTGTTGATGGCCGCGCGGGTGCTGACCTCGCTGGCCCACGGTACCTTCTTCGGGGTCGGCTCGGTGGTGGCGACCAGCCTCGTCGCCGAGGACAAGCGCGCTTCCGCCATTGCCACCATGTTCATCGGCCTCACCGTCGCGACACTGCTCGGCGTGCCCTTCGGCGCCTGGTTTGGCCTGATGCTCGGCTGGCGCGCGGCGTTCTGGGCGGTGACGGTGATCGGCGTGATCGCCTTTGCGGTGGTGGCAGCGCTGGTGCCAGGTCATGTCGGTCACGGCGACAGGCCGATCTCGCTGGCCGAGGAGATTGCCGTGCTCGGGCGAGGACAGGTGTTGCTCGGCCTCGCCATGACCGTATTCGGTTTTGCCGGCCTGTTCGTCGTCTTCACCTATATCCAGCCGATCCTGACGCACTTCACCGGATTTTCGGAGGCCGCCGTTTCGCCGATCCTGCTGGTGTTCGGCGCCGGGCTTGCGATCGGCAATGTCGCCGGCGGCAAGCTCGCCGACCGTGGTCTTGCTCGCGCGCTGACCGGCACGCTCGCCGCGCTCGCCATCGTGTTGCTTGGTCTCTCCGCCGCGCTGTCGGTCAAGATCCCCACCATTGCGCTGATCCTGCTGCTCGGCATCGCGGCGTTTGCGACCGTCGCGCCGCTGCAGCTGCGCGTGCTGGAAGCGGCCGGCCCCAGCGGCCGCACGCTCGCCTCCAGCCTCAACATCGCCGCGTTCAATCTCGGCAATGCGCTCGGTGCCTGGGCCGGCGGCGTCACCATCGATCGCGGGCTCGGCCTCTCCGCGCTGCCGCTGGTTGCGGCCGGCATCACCGCGATCGGACTCGTGCTGGCGCTGTGGAGCCTTCAGCTCGACCGCAGGCAGGCCGCTGTCGCGGCGTGCCCGGCGGAATAGGGGAGGCGCACATGGAATACCGTCATCTCGGCGCTTCCGGACTCAAGGTGCCCGTTCTCAGCTTCGGCACCGGCACGTTTGGCGGCCAAGGCCCGCTATTCTCGGCCTGGGGACGCAGCGGCGCCGAGGAGGCGCGCCGGCTGGTCGACATCTGCCTCGAGGCCGGCGTCAATCTGTTCGACAGTGCCGACGTCTATTCGAACGGCGCCTCCGAGGAGATTCTCGGCGCAGCGATCAAGGGCCGGCGCGACAAAGTGCTGATCTCGACCAAGATGAGCCTGCCGATGGGCGATGGCCCGCTCGACGCCGGCTCGTCGCGGCATCGCCTGCTGGCCTCGGTCGAGGCGGCGCTGCGGCGGCTCGGCACGGATTATATCGACCTGCTGCAACTCCACGCCTTCGACGCCTTCACGCCGATCGAGGAGGTGTTGTCCACGCTCGATACGCTCGTGCGCGCCGGCAAGCTGCGCTATGTCGGCGTCTCCAATTTTGCCGGCTGGCAGTTGATGAAGTCGCTCGCCGTCGCCGATCGTCACGGCTGGCCGCGCTATGCCGCGCACCAGGTCTATTACTCGCTGCTCGGCCGCGACTATGAGTGGGAGCTGATGCCGCTCGCACGCGACCAGGGTATCGGCGCGCTGGTCTGGAGCCCGCTCGGCTGGGGCCGGCTTACCGGCAAGATCCGGCGCGATCGGCCCTTGCCGCAAAACAGCCGCCTGCATGCGACGGCGCAGTTCGGTCCACCCGTGGACGAGCAACGGCTTTATGCCATCGTCGACGTGCTCGACGCGATTGCCGTTGAGACCGGCCGCACCGTGCCGCAGGTTGCGATCGCCTGGCTGCTGTCGCGCCCAACGGTATCATCCGTGATCGTCGGCGCCCGCGACGAGGCGCAGTTGCGCGACAATCTCGGCGCCGTCGGCTGGTCGTTGAGCGCGGATCAGCTCAAGCGCCTCGACGAGGTCAGCGCGGTGATGCCGCCCTATCCCTATTATCCCTACCGCATCCAGGAAGGCTTTGCGCGACTGAACCCGCCACCGGTCTGAGCGGCGGTCATCGCTGACATTTGGTCGCATTGGCTGCTCCCGCCAATGCGCCATGCAGAATCGCACCTGTACAGGGCCGCATGTCCTCCGTAACTTTCGCCGCGCAATTTCAGGAGATGCGGCGTGGCGAAAAAGACGGCGAAGAAGAAGAGCGTTTCAAAGAAGGTAGCGAAAACCTCTGACAAGAAGAGCCCGGTCCGCAAGGGGGCCGTCGCCAAGACGACAAGGAAGACGACCAAGAAGCTCGCGTCGCCCTCGTCCAAATCGACCGCGGCGCGCCGTCCCAAGGGCCCCGCCTGGCAATGGTCGGCAGTGGAGACCGCGACTGCGATCCGCTCCGGCGCAATCTCCGCGGTGGAAACCGTCGAGGCACATCTGGAGCGGATGCATGCGGTGAATCCCCGGCTGAACGCGGTCGTCGTCGATCTCGGCGAGGACGCGCTCAAGGCCGCGCATGCGGCCGACAAGCAGCGCACCAAGGGCGGCGAACTCGGCCTTCTGCACGGCGTGCCTGTCACTATCAAGGAAAACGTCGACTACGAAGGCCGACCCAATTTCAATGGCGTTCCCGCCAACAAGAACCTCGTCGCGCCGTCGGACTCGCCTGTGGTGCGTAACTTGAAGAAGGCCGGCGCGATCGTCATCGGCCTCACCAACACGCCGGAATTCTCGTTCCGCGGCTTCACCGATAATCCGTTGCACGGATTGACGCTCAATCCCTGGGACCCGAACATCACCTGCGGAGGCTCCTCGGGCGGCGCGGGTTCGGCGGTTGCCGCCGGCATCGGCACTATCGCGCATGGCAACGACATCGGCGGCTCGCTGCGCTGGCCGGCGCATTGCAATGGCGTCGCGACCATCAAGCCGACGCAGGGCCGCATTCCTGCCTTCAACGCCAGCGCGACGGCGGAGCGGCCGATGCTGGCGCATCTGATGTCGGCGCAGGGGCCGCTCGCCCGCCACGTCGGCGACGTCCGTCTTGCGCTGGAGGTGATGAGCCAGCGCGATCCGCGCGATCCCTGGTGGGTGCCGGCGCCGCTGACCGGGCCGAAGCCGAAGGGCCCGATCAAGGTCGCGCTGGCCAGGATCCCGGAAGACATGGCGGTCGATCCGGCGGTCAGCGCGGCGCTTCGCCAGGCCGCTGATCACCTCGAGCGCTCCGGCTATCGCGTCAGCGAGGTCGAGGTGCCCGACATCAACGGCGTCTGGCAAACCTGGTGCGACATCATCACCAACGAGACGGTGATGATGCAGGAGGCGAGCATGCTGAAGGTCACGTCGGAAGACTTCCACAAGGCGTGGGGCGGCATGAAGACCAAGGCAAGCACGCTCGATCTCAAGACGTGGATGCAGGCGACAGCCGCGCGCAACGGCCATATCCGTGCCTGGCAGCTGTTCTTCGAGGAGTATCCGGTGGTGCTGGCGCCGACCACGGTGAAGCCGACGCCGGGGCCGCGTGACGACACCGTCAGCGCCGAGCGCGTGCAGGAAATCTTCTGGGGCGAGATCCGCTTCATCTCCGCGATCAACGTGCTGGGCCTGCCCGGCGCCGTGGTGCCGGTGGCCGTGCACGACGGCAAGCCGATCGGCGTGCAGCTCATCGCGGGCCGCTATCGCGAGGATCTGGCGCTGGACGCTGCCGCCGCGATCGAGAAGCGCGCCGGCGTGCTGACCCACCGGCTCTGGGAGGCGATGGCCTGATCTGGCTCTCGGGGCTTTCGCGCAACACGCGCGAAGCCCCGATGAGCCGGCGAGATCAGTTCGTCAGATGCGAGGCAAGCGTCGTCGACTTTTCGCGCGCAGGCTTTTTGGTCGCCCGGCCGGGTGAGATCATTAATCCAAATTGACTCAAATTTTAGCCAATTCACCAACAACCGTTAGGGTTACTTCCTCTATCTCTAAGCGAATTATTGTCCGCTTTACCGCCCGCCTCTAACAGAGGGACGGCGGACAACGCACATGCCTCATACAGGTCAATAAGTGCGGCCCGTCCCACGCGGAGGTGGTACGATGCGCAACGAGACGATTGCTATTCACGCCGGCTACGAGCCCGAGGCCACCACGCACGCGGTTGCCGTGCCGATCTACCAGACCGCGGCCTACGCCTTCGACAGCGCCGATCACGGCGCGGCCCTCTTCAATCTCGAGGCCGAAGGTTTCCGTTACAGCCGCATCGCCAATCCCACCAGCGCGGTTCTGGAGAAGCGCATCGCCCAGCTCGAAGGCGGCGTCGGTGCGCTCGCGGTTGCCACCGGCCAGGCCGCGCTGCATTTCGCCTTCGTCAATGTCGCCGACCACGGCGGCAACATCGTGTCCGTGCCGCAGCTCTACGGCACCACGCATACGCTGCTCTCGCACATCCTGCCGCGGCAGGGCATCACCGGCCGCTTCGCCGAGAGCGACAAGCCCGAGGCGATCGAGAAGCTGATCGACGAGGACACCCGCGCCGTGTTCGCCGAGACCATCGGCAATCCGGCCGGAAATGTCTGCGACATCGAGGCGCTGGCCAAGATCGCGCATGCCCATGGCGTACCGCTGATCGTCGACAACACGGTCGCCACGCCCATCCTGCTCAAGCCGTTCGACTACGGCGCCGACATCGCCGTGCATTCGCTGACCAAGTTCTTGGGCGGCCACGGCACCACGCTCGGCGGCGCCATCGTCGATTCCGGAAACTTCCCCTGGGCCAAGCACGCTGAGCGCTTCCCGGCCTACAACAAGCCGGACGCCTCCTATCACGGGCTCGTCTATTCCGAGCGCTTCGGCAAGACCGCCTATATCGAGCGCGCGCGCAGCGTCTATCAGCGTACCATGGGTTCGGTGCTGTCGCCGTTCAACGCATTCCTGCTGCTCCAGGGCATCGAGACGGTGGCGCTGCGCATGGAGCGCCATTGCGAGAACGCCCGCAAGGTCGCCGAATTCCTGCGCAACGATCCGCGCGTCGCCTGGGTCAACTACACCGGCTTCCCGGACAACCCCTATTATCCGCTAGTCCAGAAGTATCTCGACGGCAACGCCTCCTCGCTGTTCACCTTCGGCATCAAGGGCGGCATGGAGGCCGGCAAGACTTTCTATGATGCGCTGAAGCTGATCACGCGCCTCGTCAATATCGGTGATGCCAAGTCGCTGGCCTGCCATCCGGCCTCGACCACGCACCGGCAAATGTCGCCGGAGCAGCAGCGCACTGCCGGTGTGCTGCCGGAAACGATCCGCCTCTCGATCGGAATCGAGCATGCCGCCGATATCATCGAGGACATCGACCAGGCACTGGAAAAGGCTTGTCCGTCCGCGCGTCTTCAAGCGGCGGAGTAGGCATTCGGGCCGATGAGCGTCTTGATCGACAGGGATCAAGGGATTGTAAGCCCGGCGCTGGTCCCAGCCGAGGGCGACCTCGCGCGCGGTCATGCCCGCGCCGAGCTCACCATCGGGCTGATCAACAACATGCCTGATACGGCGCTGAAGGCGACCGAGCGGCAGTTCATGAAGCTGCTCCAGGCCGCTGCAGGGCCGCGCCGCATCCGCTTCCATTGCTTCTCGCTGCCGTCCGTGACGCGTTCGCCGGAAGCGAAGTGGCATGTCGAGAGCGAATATTCCGATCTCTCCGATCTCAAGCGCCAGAAATTCGACGGGCTGATCGTAACCGGTGCCGAACCGGTCGCACCCGAGCTCGACCAGGAGCCGTACTGGCGCGACCTCACCGAGCTGGTCGACTGGGCCAGGACCAATACCCGTTCGACGATCTGGTCATGCCTTGCCGCGCATGCGGCGGTGCTGCACCTCGATCGCATCCAACGGCACCGCCTGCCGTCCAAATGTCATGGCATCTTCGACTGCGAGGCCGTGACCAGCGATCCGCTGACGCGCGATGCCCCGGCGCCGTTCAAGGTCTCGCATTCCCGCCTCAACGAAGTCATCGAGGGAGATCTCACGCGGGCCGGCTATCAGGTGCTGACCCGGTCGGCCCGGGCCGGGGTCGATGTCTTTGTCCGACAGTATGACAGCCGCTTCGTATTCTTCCAGGGGCATCCCGAATATGACGCGCTATCGCTCCAGCGCGAATATCTTCGCGACATCGGCCGCTACCTCGCGCGTGAGCGGGAGGCCTATCCGGCGCTTCCCGTGAGTTATTTTGACGCAGCGACGGAGGAAAAACTGGCTCGGTTCGAGAAGCGCGCAAAGCACCAGCGGCATCCCGCCCTGACCAACGAGCTGCCTGCGCTGACCTTGCGCACCGATATTGCGGCCGGTAGCGCTGCGGCCGCGCTTTTCCGCAATTGGCTGCAATATCTCGGCGCGGACGCTGAAGCTCCGCTGCTGGCGCGTTAACCCAGGGCTGTCGGTTGCGCGTTAGGATTACCCAGGCGTTAAGCTTGCCTCAGGCCGCGGGCAAATGTTTCAGTACAGGAATACGAACTCACAGGGAATGCACCCGTGCTGTCGGCCCTCAACGGACGCGTGAGCAATCGGCTGGCCCGGCATTTCCGCGCCGCGCCACATCACTTGCCGGCACACGCACCGATGGTGAGCTTCACCTTCGATGACGCCCCCGACAGCGCCGCCGGCGAGGGCGCCTCGCTGCTGGAAGCGCATGGCGGGCGCGGCACGTTCTATCTCTCCGGCAGCTTGATCGATCAGCCGGGGGATCACTGGCACGGCCTGTCGAACGATGCGATCGTCCGGCTGCATCGCGGCGGTCACGAGATCGGCTGTCACACCTTTTCACATTTGCGCGCGGTCGACCTCGACGAAAGCGCGATGGCGCGCGAGATCGAGCGGAACCGCAATCATTTTCGCAGCATCGATTCCTCGATCCGGCTTGAGAATTTTGCCTATCCCTATGGCCTCGCCTCGGTCTGGCGCAAACCGCAGCTCGCCCAAAACTTCCGCTCCGCGCGAGGGATCCTTCCGGGTGTCAACAGCGACGTCATCGATCTCCAGTTTCTGCGCGCTTCGCCGCTGGTCAATTACGAGATCGATACGGCGGGCGTCGACCGTTACTGCGACGAGGCAACCGCAAGCGGAGGCTGGCTGATCTTCTACGGCCACGACGTCGTCGACGCGCCGAGCCCCTATGGCTGCACGCCCGATCTGTTGCGCCACGCGCTGAAGGCTGCGGAAAAGCGCAACATGCCGGTCGTGACGGTCGCCGAGGCCTTGCGCAGGATTGGGGCGTAGCTTTCACCTGTTCCCCGGTTGCGGGGGAGAGGGAGAAGATGGACTTGCAACGCCCGCGCCGTCATGCGACTGGCCTTGTGACGAATCTCGCAAAGCCCCGACACGCCCATGTCCGCCCCTTCCACCGCTCCGCTGCCCGCGCCGGCCGATGGCCGCGATGCGCTGTCGGTGCTGCATTCGGTGTTCGGCCTGCCGGGGTTCCGTGGCGCTCAAGGCGAAATCATCCGGCACGTCACCGACGGCGGCAATTGCCTGGTGCTGATGCCGACCGGCGGCGGCAAGTCGTTGTGCTATCAATTGCCGTCCCTGTTGCGCGAAGGCTGCGGCATCGTGGTCTCGCCGCTGATCGCGCTGATGCGCGACCAGGTCGCAGGTCTGATCGAGGCCGGCGTCAACGCAGCCGCACTGAACTCGTCGCTGACATTGCAGGAGGCCTCCGACATCGAGCGGCGCCTGATCGCGGGCGATCTCGACCTGCTCTATGTGGCGCCCGAACGCCTGGTGACGCCGCGCTGTATGTCGATGCTGGCGCAGGCCAAGGTGGCGCTGTTCGCGATCGACGAAGCGCATTGCGTCTCGCAATGGGGTCATGACTTCCGGCCCGAATATGTCGGCCTCTCCATCATCGCCGAACGCTTCCCCGACGTGCCACGCATCGCGCTGACAGCGACCGCCGACGAGCTGACGCGGAAAGAGATCGTCCAGCGGCTCCAGCTGACAGATAGCCCGCAATTCGTCTCGAGCTTCGACCGGCCCAACATCCGCTACGAGATCGTCGACAAGCGCAATGCGGTGTCGCAACTGAAGGAGTTCATCCGGGAACGCCACGCCGGAGACGCAGGCGTGGTCTATTGCCTGTCCCGTAACCGCGTCGAGGAGGTTGCTGCCGCACTCGCCGAGGCCCGCATTGCGGCGCTGCCCTATCATGCCGGGCTGGACAGTAACGTTCGCTCGCGCAACCAGGACCGCTTCCTCAACGAGGACGGCATCGTCATCGTCGCGACCATCGCCTTCGGCATGGGCATCGACAAGCCCGACGTGCGCTTCGTCGCCCATCTCGATTTACCCAAGAGCATCGAGGCCTATTACCAGGAAACCGGGCGTGCGGGGCGCGATGGCAAGCCGGCGGCGGCGTGGATGGCCTACGGCCTCTCCGACATCGTGCAGCAGCGCCGCATGATCGACGAGTCCAGCGGCTCCGACGATTTCAAGCGCGTGTCGATCGGCAAGCTCGATGCGCTGGTCGCGCTCGCCGAGACCGCGCAGTGCCGGCGCAAGCGGCTGCTCGGCTATTTCGGCGAGCTATCGCATGGCGAGACCTGCGGCAATTGCGACAATTGCCTGACGCCGCCAAAAATGCGCGAAGGCAAGGTTCTGGCGCAAAAACTACTCTCATGCGCCTATCGCACCGGTCAGCGTTTTGGCGCGATGCATCTGATCGACGTGTTGATCGGACGCCTGACCGAGAAGGTGACGCAGTTCGGCCACGACAAGCTGTCGGTGTTCGGCATCGGGCGCGAACTCAACGAGAAGCAATGGCGCACCGTGCTGCGGCAGCTGGTGGCCATGGGCCATTTGCAGAGCGACAGCGAAGCCTTTGGTGCGCTGAAGCTGACGGAGACCGCGCGCGGCGTGCTGCGCGGGGAGACCGAGGTGTGGCTGCGCGAGGAAGCGCCTGGCACGCGGGTTCGGTCAAGCCGCGCAAAATCCCGCCGCGGCGATCTTGCGCCGGCCGCCAGCGCGCCGCAGGGCGATGTCGATCCCGAACTGCGCGCGCGGCTACGCTCCTGGCGCTCGGATATCGCGCGCGAACGTGGAGTGCCCGCCTATGTCGTGCTGCACGACGCCACCATCGACGGCATCGTCCGGGCGTGGCCGACCACGCTGGACGAGCTGCGCAACGTCCCAGGCATCGGCGACAAGAAGCTGGAGCACTACGGCGAGGAGCTGCTGCAGATCGTGCGGACGCGGTAGCGCGCGCCTCTCACTCAGCCATTTCTGAACGCATACGCATACCCATTCAGCGCCGGCGCGCCACCGAGATGGGCATAGAGAATCTTCGCGCCCTTCTCGAAATGGCCCTTCTGCACCAGGTCGATCAGACCTTGCATCGACTTGCCCTCGTAGACGGGGTCGGTGATCATGCCCTCGAGCCGCGCGGTGAGGCGGATCGCTTCCTTGGTTTCTTCCGACGGCACGCCATAGGCGGGATAGGCATAGTCCTCGATCAGCACGACGTCGTCGGCGACGAGCTCCTTGCCGAGCTCGACGAGTTCAGCGGTGCTCTGCGCGATCTCGAGGACCTGCGATTTCGTCTGCGCCGGCGTGAACGACCCATCGATGCCGATCACTTTTCGCGCGCGGCCGTCGGCGGCAAAGCCGACCAGCATGCCGGCATGGGTCGAACCGGTCACGGTGCAGACGATGATGTAGTCGAACTTGAAGCCGAGCTCTTTCTCCTGCTTGCGCACTTCCTCGGCGAAGCCGACATAGCCGAGCCCGCCAAATTTGTGCACGGAGGCGCCGGCCGGGATCGCGTAGGGCTTGCCGCCCGCAGCTTTCACTTCCTCGATCGCCTGCTCCCAGCTCTTGCGGATGCCGATGTCGAAACCGTCGTCGACCAGTCGCACGTCCGCGCCCATGATGCGCGAGAGCATGATGTTGCCGACGCGATCGTAGACGGCGTCCTCGTGCGGCACCCAGGCTTCCTGCACCAGGCGGCACTTCATGCCGATCTTGGCGGCGACCGCGGCGATCATGCGGGTGTGGTTCGACTGCACGCCGCCGATCGAGACCAGCGTGTCGGCGTTCGACGCGATCGCGTCGGGGATGATGTATTCGAGCTTGCGCAGCTTGTTGCCGCCGTAGGCGAGGCCGGAATTGCAGTCCTCGCGCTTGGCGTAGATCTCGACATTGCCGCCGAGATGCTTCGACAGCCGCTCCAGTTTCTCGATGGGCGTCGGGCCGAAGGTCAGCGGATAACGCGCGAATTTGTCCAGTCTCATTGGATCATCCCGATTGGCGTTGGTCTGGGAGATGGCTAGCATCGCACTGCAAAAAGGTGCTCTCGAATATTGCACCCATATTGCACATAATCTTGCGACGATGATGAAATTTGGTAGTATTCCTTCCGCAATAACGTCAAAAGCCGGAAGCTTCTTCCATGTCCGCCCGTCTCGATCGCATCGACCTCAAGATGTTGAGATTGTTGCAGAATAACGGCCGGCTCAGCAATGCCGAGCTGGCCGAAACCGTCGCGATCAGCCCCGCCACCTGCCACCGTCGGACCCAGCGCCTGTTCGAGGACGGCTTTATTGCCGCGGTCCGCGCCATGGTGGCGCCGAAGAAGGTGGCCAAGGGCACGCTGGTGATGGTCGGCGTCGTGCTCGACCGCTCGACCCCGGAAAGCTTTGCGACCTTCGAGCAGGCGATCGCCAGGCTGAAATTCGTGCTCGACTGCCACCTCGTGGCCGGCGACTTCGACTATTTCCTGAAAATCCGCGTCGGCGACATGGAGGATTTCAACCGCATTCATGGCGAGCAGCTCATCGCGCTCCCCGGCGTGCGCCAGACCCGCACCTTCTTCGTGATGAAGGAGGTCGTCGACAATGCGCCGCTGGAGTTTTGAGCCGGAGCTATTGATGCGCGATACGCATCATGACAAGATTCGCCCGATGCAGCCGCTTCCCTTTCGCCAGCATGATCCCGTCGCCCCGGCCTACCGGCGCGGCTGGGTCGACGAGGCCATCGCTGCGATCGAAGCCGACCAGTGCCGCACGGCCGACACCCATCTGATTCGGCTGATCGTGCCGGCGCTATCAGGCATCGACCTCTATCTGAAGGATGAGTCCACGCATCCGACCGGCAGCCTGAAGCACCGGCTGGCGCGCTCGCTGTTCCTCTACGCCCTCTGCAACGGCCATATCCGCGAAGGCACGCCCGTCGTGGAGGCGTCGTCGGGTTCGACCGCGGTGTCGGAGGCGTATTTCGCGCAGATGATCGGCGTGCCCTTTTACGCCGTAATGCCGCGCACGACCTCGGCGGAAAAGATCGCCGCGATCGAGCATTATGGCGGCAATTGCCATCTGATCGACGACGGCCGCGCGCTCTATGCGGAGGCCGCCGCGCTCGCGACCCGGCTGAGCGGCCACTACATGGATCAGTTCACCTTCGCCGAGCGCGCCACCGACTGGCGTGGCAACAACAACATCGCCGAATCGATCTTCACTCAGTTGAAGGGCGAGCCGCGTCCGCTTCCCGACTGGATCGTGATGGGGGCGGGCACCGGGGGCACCTCGGCCACCATCGGTCGCTATCTGCGCTATCGCCAATATCCGACGCGGCTGTGCGTGGCCGATGTCGAGCATTCCGCCTTTTTCGATTGCTTCCGCTCGCAGGACCGCTCCCATGTTTGCGAACGCCCCTCGCTGATCGAAGGCGTCGGCCGGCCGCGCTGTGAGCCGTCCTTCGTGCCGGGCGTGGTCGACCGCATGATGAAGATCCCGGATGCGGCGACGATCGCGGCGATGAACGTGCTGTCGCGCCGGCTGCGGCGTGCGGTGCGCGGTTCCACCGGCACCAATTTCCTCGCGCTGTGCCGGCTCGCCTCGGAGATGCGCAAGGCAGGCCAGACGGGATCGCTGGTGACGCTGATCTGCGATTCCGGCGAGCGTTACCGGCAGACGTATTATGAGCCCGCCTGGCTCGCCGCGCGCGGTCTCGATCCGGCGCCGTTCGAGGCGACCTTGTCGTCGTTCCTCGACACCGCGCAGCCGCTGGCGCTTGCAGTCGACGATGTGGTCAATCCGCAGAGCCCATGATGCCCTGAAGGCGTCATGGCGGCGTCTGTCTGCCATTTGCGAAATTGCACGGTCGTCACGGCAACTTCACTTGCCTTGCGCGCGCACGCGGGCGAGCTTTCGACCTTCTCAACGAGGAGATCCTGCCGTGCGCCTTCCCATTCTCGATCCAAAAGACCTGACCGACGAACAGAAGCCGCTCTATGCCGACATGCAGGCGGGGATCAAGGACCACTTCAAGGGCTTTGTGAACATGCGCGGCGACGGCGCGCTGCTCGGCCCCTGGAATCCCTGGATCCGCGAGCCACGCTTCGGCGGGCCGGTGTGGGAGCTGGTCAAGGCGATCGCGTCGAACCCGCTGCTGCCGGCGCCGGTGCGAGAGGTCGCAATCCTCGTCACGGGCTCGCATTTTCGCTCGGGCTACGAGCTCTATGCTCACGTGCTGGTGGCCGAGCAGCGCGGCCTCTCCGACGAGAAGCTCGCGACCATCGTCGCCGGACAACGGCCGGTGGATCTCACCAAGCAGGAGGCGGTCGCTTACGACATGGCGTCTGCCCTGGTCAGCGGCGGCGTGCTGCCTGAGCTGACCTATCGGGCTGCGGTGAAGGAATTCGGCGAGCACGGCGCGGCCGAGCTGTCCTATCTCGTCGGCGTCTATTGCATGGTTTCGGTCACGCTGAATACGTTCGACGTGCCGGTGCCGGAATAGAGGCGGCTCTGATACTCATTCCGGGGCCCTGCTTGCGAACCAGAGCCGTGCCTCGCGCGGGGCGATGCGTGGGCTGCGGTGGGACACGTGCAATCCGACGGTGGCGTTCTAGTGACGGAACCGCTCGCTAGATGGAACGTGATCGTTCGTGTGGTCAAGGTCTCTCCACGGGCAATGGACGATGCGCGTGTGCGCGGTTACCCTGTCGTGATCGTACGGACACACGCGCCCGGCACTGTGCAGGCCGACAATAGAGGACGACAGCCATGACCACGTCACGCCGCATCCTGCTCGCTGGAATGGCGGGGCTCGCCGTGGCTCCGACCGCCGTGGCCGCCGCGACGGCACCGGCTATTGCCGATACGACAGTTGCCGAAGAACGCTTCGCGCGCATGATTGCCGCCGCGCATGCGCCCGATGTCGCCTGCGCACGCCAGGCCGAACGCTATGCGGACGCGCATTGGCCGGACTATGTCGTGGCAGCCAGGGCCGTGCTCGATGCGCGGGCATGATTCGCGCCTTCATTTCTCCACGGCCCGCCTGACCTGCTCGCCGATCTGCGACAGCACGAGTTGCGCCTGCGGCAGGATCGCGCCCATGGCGTGGAAATTGTGGACCATGCCGTCATGGCAGACGTGCTCGACCGCGACGCCCGCGGCGAGCAGCTTGCGCGCGTAGGCATTGCCTTCGTCGCGCATCGGGTCGAACTCGGCGGTGTGGATGATCGCGGTCGGCAGGCCAGCGAGACGCGTCGCGCGCAGCGGCGAGATGCGGGGATCGGCGGCGTCCAGGCCTTCGGGCAGATAGTCGGACAGATCGGCCTCGATGGTCACGCGGTCGATCAGATGTCCTTCGGCGAAGGCCTCGCGCGAGGGTGAGGTCTCCTCGAAATCCAGCACCGGGCAGATCAGGCATTGCGCGACGATAGAGAGGCCGGCGCTCTGCGCCGCCTCCTGGCATACGATCGCAGCCAGCGTCGCGCCGGCGGAATCGCCGCCGACAACCAGCCGGTCGGCGGCGATGCCGAGAGATGAAGCTTCGCGCGCCACCCACTCGGTGGCTCCGATCGCGTCGTCGACAGCAGCAGGAAATTTGTGCTCGGGCGCGAGGCGGTAGTCGACCGAAACGAGGCGGCAGCCGGTCGCATGCGCCAGTGCCGCCGCGATACGGTCATGCGTCGCAATGCTGCCGGCGACGAGCCCGCCGCCATGAAAGAACACGAAGCCCGGCGCGCGCTCGCCGGCAGACGCCGGCGAATAGAGGCGATAGGGCAGCTCTCCGCCGGGACCGGGCAGCATGCCGTCGAAGGCCGTCACGTTCGGTGCCTCGGCCCGCGCGAACTGCATCAGCTTCGACAGCGATTGTCGGCGCGCCTCGACACTCGGCCGGCTCCGCGCCTGCGGCGCGGCGGCAGCCATCATGGTCAACAGGCGCTTTGCGAGCGGATCGAGCGGCATGGGAGACTCCGTGACGTGCCCGCCACTATAGCCGGTTTGGTCGCGCCGTTGTCTTAGCCTCCTGGAGGCAGGGCTATCGCATTTGAGCGCTTTTTGCTGCGGCCATCCTTCGAGACGCCCGCTTTGGGCGGGCTCCTCAGGATGAGGGCGGAGCATGCGGCGCCAGTTTCAACGGAGACCAATGCCGATTAGCCTCATCCTGAGGAGACCGCGGAGCGGTCGTCTCGAAGGACGAGGCGCGCGCTCAGGCGATCGCCCCTGGAGGGAGAGTTGGTGCTTCCCCGCAGCAAATCGTTTAGAAATTGGGGACAATAATGCCCGGATATTTTTCGAGGGGAGGCCGATCATGGCCGAGATCAAGAAGCCGATCGAATATTCGCCGAGCTGGACCTTCTTCGAGGGCAAATGGCATGACGGCAACGTGCCGATCATGGGGCCGCGCACGCATGCGGCCTGGCTCGGCTCGGTCGTGTTCGACGGTGCGCGCGCGTTCGAGGGCGTGGCACCGGATCTCGACCGGCACGTCGCCCGCGCCAATCAGTCCGCGATCAATTTTGGTCTGAAGCCCGTGGTCGATGCCGCCACCTGGCTCACGCTCGCCAACGAAGGCATCGCGCGCTTTGCGCGGAATGCCGAACTCTATATCCGTCCGATGTATTGGGCGCAGAACGGTGCCGGCGGCGGCGTGCTGTTCGACCCTGAAACCACCAATTGGTGTCTATGTATCTACGAGGCGCCGATGCCGAAGCCGGTCGGCAACGCGATCACGCTGTCGCCGTTCCGCAGGCCCACCGCCGAATGTGCGCCGGTCGAAGCCAAGGCCGCCTGTCTCTATCCGAACAATTCGCGGGCGCTGGCGGAAGCGGCCTCGCGCGGCTTCCAGAACGCGCTGATGCTCGACATGCTCGGCAATGTCGCGGAGTTCGGCAATTCGAACGTGTTCATGGCCAAGGACGGCGTGGTCTTCACGCCGGTGGCGAACGGCACCTTCCTCAACGGCGTCACGCGCCAGCGCGTGATCAGCCTGCTCCGCGCCGACGGCGTCACCGTGGTCGAGAAGACGCTGCGCTATGCCGATTTCGTTGCCGCTGACGAGATCTTCTCCACCGGCAATTTCGCCAAAGTCGCGCCGGTGATTCGCATCGACGCGCGCGAGCTGAAGCCGGGCCCGCTCTACACCAGGGCGCGCAAGCTCTATTGGGATTTTGCGCATGCGGTGAAGCTGGCGGCTTGACGGGAGCTAGCCCCGCCGTCGAAATCGGCTGAACTGAAACGCCTGCGTCGAATGCCACGGCGTGTGATGCGTCTCGCTGCGCGCCTCGACCAGCTCGAACTCCGGCCCGAGCTCCGCTGAAAGGCTCGCGCTGTCGTGCCGCTGCACCGGCAAGCCGCTGCATTTCTCCGGGCCATCGGGCGCGAACGTCGCGATGATCACGTGCCCGTCCGGCACCACCGCCGACCGCAAGCGCTCGACGTAAGCGGCGCGGTCGTGCGGATCAGTCAGGAAGTGAAACGCCGCGCGATCGTGCCAGATGTCCCAGGTCTTCGCCGGGCGCCAAGTGGTGGCGTCGGCGACGATCCAGTCGACTGTTGAGGCGGCCGCGCCGATTCGCTTCTTCGCTGCGTTGAGCGCGTTGGCGGAAAGGTCCAGCACGGCGAGATTGCGGAATCCGTCTTGAAGCAGTGCATCGACCAATCGCGATGCGCCGCCGCCGATATCGATGATGGCCGCAGCACGATCCGGACTCGCCGCACGAATCATCTCGAGTGAGATCGCTGGACTGTCCTGAAACCAGCTGACCTCGGCCTCGCCCTTGGTGGCGTAGACATTCTGCCAGTGCGTGGTTCGGTCAGACATGGCGGCTCCGGCCTTGGCCGGGAGGGCAGCGCGCAAATGGCGATGCCGCGATCAATCGGGAGTTCGTGCGCCCGCCGGATGCGGACGCGGCGATGCGAACGAGAGACCTACTCGTCTTTCTTCGACATGCGATCGAGGCGTTCCTGCATCTCCTTCATCTGCTGGCGCAGATCGTCGATGTTGGTGTCCTTGGCCGGCTCGGCGCCGGCATCGGCCTCCGGCTCGGTCGTTGCCGGGCGACCGGTCGGCGGAACGAACGGCTTGAACATCGAGAAAGTCTGCTGGAACAGCTCCATGTTGCGGCGGACCTGTTCTTCCAGCGGGGCAAAGGGCGTGCCCGAGAGCGTGTTGGCGATCTGCTTGCGGAACTTCTCCTGCTCCTGGGTCAGCGTCGCGATCGACTGCTCCAGATATTTCGGCACCACCATCTGCATGCTGTCGCCGTAGAAGCGGATGAGCTGGCGCAGGAAGGTGGTCGGCAGCAGGTTCTGGCCGGCCTTGTTCTCCTGCTCGAAGATGATCTGGGCGAGCACGGAGCGGGTGATATCGTCGCCGGACTTGGCGTCGTAGACCAGGAAATCTTCGCCGTCCTTGACCATGGCAGCGAGATCTTCCAGCGTCACGTAGGTGCTCGTTCCGGTGTTATAGAGCCGGCGGTTCGCGTATTTCTTGATGGTGGTGGGTTGGTCTGATTTCGCCATGGGCTCTCACTTCAAAGACGCTGAGAACGGGAACCTGCAGGGGCAATGCCGCAGGGCGGAAGAGTACGCAACGCAACAAAATAAGCATTTTCAAAGGGGTCACGCTACCGTTTTGTGCGGCACGGTTAATTGCATAGCAAAAACGTGCTTGCGAAATCGCCAAGAACGCTATTTTGAATGCGCTGCGGCATCAATTCGGTCACCCGCCGATTGACATGCCTCAACGACGTTAACAGGATGCCATCCGAGACTGGCGAGCCGTTTCCCCAGCCCCGTCTGCCCCCATTCAACCTCAGGAGATGCCCATGTCAGACGATGTCGTCATCGTCAGCGCCGCCCGCACCCCGGTCGGAAGCTTCAACGGAGCGTTCGCGACCCTTCCCGCCCACGACCTGGGCGCCATCGCTATCAAGGCCGCGCTGGAGCGCGGTGGCATCGAGCCCGGCCGGGTCTCGGAAGTCATCATGGGCCAGATCCTGACCGCGGCCCAAGGCCAGAACCCCGCACGCCAAGCCTCGATCATGGCCGGCATTCCGGTGGAGAGCCCGGCCTGGGGCGTCAACCAGCTCTGCGGCTCGGGCCTGCGCACGGTCGCGCTCGGCTATCAGGCGCTGCTCAACGGCGATTCCGAGATCGTGGTCGCCGGCGGCCAGGAATCCATGAGCATGGCTCCGCACGCCCAATACCTGCGCGGCGGCGTCAAAATGGGCCCCGTCGAATTCGTCGACACCATGATCAAGGACGGCCTGTGGGATGCCTTCAACGGCTACCACATGGGCAACACCGCCGAGAACGTCGCGCGGCAGTGGCAGATTACCCGCGCCCAGCAGGATGAGTTCGCGGTCGCCTCGCAGCAGAAGGCCGAGGCCGCGCAGAAGGCCGGCAAGTTCAACGACGAGATCGTTCCGGTCACCATCAAAGGTCGCAAGGGCGATGTCGTCGTCAGCGCCGACGAATATCCGCGTCATGGCGCCACGCTCGACGCAATGGCGAAGCTTCGTCCCGCCTTCGAAAAGGACGGCACGGTCACCGCAGGTTCGGCCTCCGGCATCAATGACGGCGCTGCTGCCGTGGTGCTGATGACCGCCAAGCAGGCCGCCAAGGAAGGCAAGAAGCCGCTCGCGCGCATCGTGTCCTGGGCGCAGGCCGGCGTCGATCCGAAGATCATGGGCTCGGGCCCGATCCCGGCCTCGCGCGCCGCGCTGAAGAAGGCCGGCTGGAGCGTTGGCGATCTCGATCTGATCGAGGCCAACGAAGCCTTTGCGGCGCAGGCCTGCGCCGTCAACAAGGACCTCGGCTGGGACACCTCCAAGGTCAACGTCAACGGTGGTGCGATCGCGATCGGCCATCCGGTCGGCGCCTCCGGTGCGCGCGTGCTGGTGACGCTGCTGCACGAAATGCAGAAGCGTGATTCGAAGAAGGGCCTCGCCACGCTGTGCATCGGCGGCGGCATGGGTATCGCGATGTGTCTGGCGCGCGACTGAAGATAGCTGATGCGTAACTTACGCGTCACTTGCGCGTGCGCTGCACACTGATTGAGTGCGTTGCACGCGACTAAAAAGGCAGCGGTTGCAAATCAAATATTCTTCGCAACGGCGCAAGCCTCGACTAAATACAAACGCCCGGCTCAACGCCGGGCGTTTTGTTCTTGATGTCCGTCAAACGCCGCCCATAATCCAAATCTAAAACGATCGCTGGACGTCCGAGAAAGAATCCAAGGAAAAGTTGAGGGAAGGAAAGCAGCATGGCACGAGTGGCATTGGTGACGGGTGGTACGCGGGGGATCGGAGCTGCGATCAGCAAGGCGCTGAAGGCGGCCGGCTACAAGGTCGCGGCGAGCTATGCCGGCAATGATGCGGCGGCGGAGAAGTTCAAGGCCGAGACCGGTATCGCCGTCTACAAATGGGACGTCAGCAGCTTCGATGCCTGCGCCGAAGGCGTGAAGAAGGTCGAGGCCGAACTCGGTCCCGTCGACGTCCTGGTCAACAATGCCGGCATCACCCGCGACACAGCCTTCCACAAGATGACGCTCGAGCAGTGGAACGCCGTGATCAACACCAATCTCGGCTCGCTGTTCAACATGACGCGCCAGGTGATCGAGGGCATGCGTGCGCGCAAATTCGGCCGCGTCATCTCGATCTCATCGATCAACGGCCAGAAGGGACAGTTCGGCCAGGTCAATTATTCCGCGGCAAAGGCCGGCGACATCGGCTTCACCAAGGCACTCGCGATCGAGAATGCCAAGGGCGGCATTACTGTCAATGCCATCGCGCCTGGCTACATCAACACCGAGATGGTGCAGGCCGTGCCGAAGGACGTGCTGGAGAAGAACGTGATCCCGCAGATCCCGGTCAACAGGCTCGGCGAGCCCGAGGAGATTGCGCGCGCGGTCGTGTTCCTCGCGGCCGACGAGGCCGGCTTCATCACGGGATCGACGATGACCATCAATGGTGGTCAGTACCAGGTCTGATGGGGCAGCAGCCCTTAAGCCAAAAGCCTGTAGCTTCAGGCGCGACAAGGCGATAGTGAAGACGCAAATGCCCGGCCTCGTGCCGGGCATCATCGTCCTCAGAGCCTTTTGATCCATGACCCCGCGCACCGCCACACTGATCGGACTGGCCGCGATCCTGATGTGGTCGTTGTTGTCAGTGATGACGGTGGCGACCGGAAAGATCCCGGCGTTCCAGCTCGCTGCGATGACCTTTGCGATCGGCGGTCTCGTCGGCCTGCTCACCTGGATCGGCCGGGGCGACGCGGCGAAGAGCCTGCGTCAGCCGCTCGTCGTGTGGCTCGTCGGCGTCGGCGGATTGTTCGGCTATCACGCGCTCTATTTCCTCGCGCTGCGCTTCGCGCCGCCGGCCGAAGCCGGCCTTCTGAACTACATGTGGCCGCTGCTGATCGTGCTGTTCTCGTCGTTTCTGCCGGGCGAGCGGCTCGCCGTGCATCACATCATCGGCGCCGTGCTCGGCCTCGTCGGCACCGTGCTGCTGTTTGCCGGCAATACGTCCGGCTTCGCGCCCGGCGCGGTGCCGGGATTGGTCGCGGCCTTCATCGCTGCCTTCGTCTGGGCGACCTATTCGGTGCTGTCGCGGCGCTTGAAGGCGGTGCCGACCGACGCGGTCGCGGGCTTCTGCCTCGCCACGTCAGTGCTCGCCGCGCTGATGCATGGTCTGCTCGAAACCACGGTGTGGCCCGAGACGACGTTGCAATGGCTCGCCGTGATCGCACTCGGCATCGGTCCCGTCGGCGCTGCCTTCTATGCCTGGGACATCGGCATGAAGCGCGGCGACATTCGCGTGCTCGGCGCCGCCTCCTACGCGACGCCGCTGCTCTCGACCGGCTTTCTCATCGCCGCCGGCTTTGCCAAAGCCAGCGCCAACATTGCGATTGCAGCAATCCTGATCGCCGGCGGCGGCCTGATTGCGGCAAAGGATATGGTGCTGAGGAAGCGATGACTGTCGTCCCGGGCGCGTGGAGCGCGAATCCGGAATCCATTTATCCGCGTCAACGGCGATGAGAAACATTCTTGGCCCAGTCCTTTTCGGGCTGTCCCGGAATGACAATCGCTACGGCTCCCAGCCTTTCGGCGCGAGCTCGAATTTTGCGAACTCGAAGGCGGGCGCCACGGTGCAGCCGACCAGCGTCCACTCGCCGGTGGTCTCCGCCATTTGCCACGCGTCCGCCGGCACGATGGCCTGCGGCCGCTCGCCGCTCACGAGATCCGCGCCGAGCCGCACCTCGTGCTGGGAGCAGCCGTCATGGGCGATGCGCAGCGTCAGCGGGCTGCCGGCATAATAGTGCCAGGTCTCGACCGCATCGATGCGATGCCAGTGCGAGCGCTCGCCGCGTGCGAGCAGGAAGTAGATGAGGGTCGAGCGCGAGCGGCCATTGGCGTCGGTGGTCTGGTCGCGAAAGGTCTCGCGATAATGTCCGCCCTCGGGGTGCGGGCGGAGTTCAAGGCGTGCGATGATCTCGGCTGCGGTCGGCATCGATCCCCGTCAGGACTTGTATTTCAGGACTTGTACTTCAGGATTTGTTTTTGCGCTCGCGCAGCTCGCCGAACACTGCGGCGGCATCCGCGCCCTTCATGTGTAGCCTGGCTGCGACCGACGTTTCATCAGCGCGCAGGAACACGTTTGCTCGCTTCTCATCACCAAGCAGTGAGGGAATGGTCGGCTTGTTCTCCGCCCGCAACCTCGTCACTTCCGCCGCGCGTGCCTGGAGGGCCGCATTATCGGGATCGACGGTCAGCGCGAACTTGACATTGGACGCCGTGTATTCGTGGCCGCAATAGAGCTTGAAGTCGTCAGGCAGGGCCCGCAGCTTCAATAGCGAGTCCCACATCATCGGGTAGGTGCCCTCGAACACGCGGCCGCAGCCGATCGAGAACAGCGTATCGGCGGCGAACAGCGTCTTCTCGGTGTCGAACACGTAGGAGATATGGTCGAGCGTGTGGCCGGGCGTTTCCAGCACACGCCCGAGCAGCGTGCCGACCTTGACCACGTCTGCATTGGCGACACGCAAATCGACATCGGCAATTTTTGCCGTCTTGTCATGCGGCGCGACGACGCGGCAATTGTATTTCTGCTTGAGTTCGGCGACCCCGCCGACATGATCGCCATGATGATGGGTGATCAGGATATCGGTAAGTTGCCAGCCCTCCCGCTCCAGCGCCTTGATGATGGGACCGGCTTCCGGAGCGTCGATCGAGGCGGTTGCCTTGGTTTCCAGATCGTGGATCAGATAACCGAAATTGTCGTTTAAACAGGCGAAAGTACGAATTTCGGCGGCCATGACATCTCCATCGGGCTCAGCCCCGTCAGACAGATATGGCGTTAACGTTGCGCAGGCAATGCAATATTCAGCGCGCGGCCGCCGCCTTGTGCATGTTACATTGCCGTCATGACCATCGACGTCGTCGACCTTCGCGAGTTCTATTCCCGGCGCCTCGGCATCGTGGCGCGGCAGATGATCAACCGCGGCATCCGGGAGCGCTGGCCGACAGCCGAGGGCCAGCGTGTGCTTGGCATCGGCTATCCCACGCCCTATCTGGGATTGTTCCGCGAGGATGCGGAGCGCTGCATCGCCTTCATGCCGGCGGCGCAGGGCGTGTTGAAATGGCCCACGGGGCGGCCGGCGCTGGCCGCGCTGATCGACGAGTTCTCGCTGCCGCTCCCCGATGCCGCGGTCGACCGCATCCTGCTGGTCCATGCCCTCGAGATGTCGGACGATCCGGCCGCGCTGTTGCGGGAGGTCTGGCGGGTGCTGTCGCCGTCCGGCCGCGTCATGGCGGTGATCCCGAATCGGCGCGGCGTGTGGACGCGCAGCGACAACACGCCGTTCGGCCATGGTCGTCCCTATTCGCGCTCGCAGATCACAGACCTGTTGCGCCAGACCTGGTTCACGCCGACCGGCTGGGGCGAGGCGTTGTTCATGCCGCCTTATGCGGGCCGCTGGGTGCTGAAATCGGCGCAGATGTGGGAGCGTGCCGGTGCTGCGCTGTCGCTGCCTTTTGCCGGCGTCCACATCGTCGAAGCGACCAAGCAGGTCTATCGCGCGATCCCCGCCAAGCGCGAACGGGCGCGGCTGATTCCCTCGTTGAAGCCGGTGCTGGTGCCGTCCTCGACGTCGGTGACGCGGGGCTAAAAACAAATCGTCCCGGCGAGGCCGGGACGATCATGCATCGCAAATCTGAAATTTGGCTGCAACTTACTCGCTGGGGGCGAGATCGTCGCCGGAAGCGGCAGGAGCTGCCTCGCGCTCGGGGCGCGGGCCGCTATGCGGCCGGCGGCGCCGCCGCGGAAACCGCTCGCCACCACCACCATTGCCACCTTCGAGGCCGCCCGGAGCACCATTCACCTGCGGCTGTGCGCCGGTGATGAAGGAGGGCAGGCGGTCGACATTGCCGGCATCGGCAATGACGGGCTGCGGCTGGTTCAGCGGTTGCGGTTGGGGCTGCGGCTGGGGTTGATATTGCGGCTGCGGACGGTGGTCGCGCTCGCGGTGCTCGCGCGGCTGCTGGTTGTCGCGCTGATAGGGCGGGTTGTCACGCTGCTGATAATCACGCTGCTGGTGATCGCGTTGCTGTTGATCGCGTTGGCCGTCGCGCGCAAAATTCTGCTGCTGCGGTTGCGGAACAAATCCCGGCTCCTGGCCGAAATTCGAGAAATTCTCGCCGTCATCCTCGCCGTCGTCGCTGCTGGTGCTGACGGGCTCGTCGCCGCGCGGCTGTTGGTTCTGGCGGAACTGTTCCTGGGCTGCCGCGATCAGTCGGAAATAATGCTCGGCATGCTGGTAATAGTTTTCGGCGGCGACCGGGTCGCCCGAAGAGCGCGCGTCGCGCGCAAGCTGCAGATATTTTTCGGCAATGTGCGAGGCGGTACCGCGGATCTTGATGTCGGGGCCGTTCGATTCGAAGACCCGGGTCATCGGGTTCTGGCCGCGCCGGTTATTGTTGTTGTTGTTGTTGTTGTTGTTGTTGCGGTTGCGCATCCGCTGCTTGTTCTGACCGTTTCTCATGTCCTGCCTTTAATTCCAGCCCTAAAGGTTGCACGCATTACTGATTGCTTGGAGTGACCTGATGACAGCGGTTCACATGCCTCACGCGCACCGCGCGCAAGAGCGGGATTGAACCCTGCCGATGTTCGTCGACCGTCGCGTTCAACAAAGACGCGTTCCCCACCCGCCAGCATCCATTGCCAGCGAACCCATTCATATCGCCTGCCGAAACAAGCCCAGCTTTCTTGCGTAAGTGTTCAAGCGCAATATCAGGCTTTCGTTCACGTTGCGGTCGGAAAGCAGCGTACCTCAGTGGGCCATCGCGCTTAACAGGACCTGCGGCTTGGAACCTAAAATCAGTGAAGCTCTCGCCTGAGAGCCCGGCTTTCGCCCGTGGGTCTACGGGGCCGACACCGATGTGCTAGACGAAAGGTAGTCGTTCCCAAGGGATATTCCAAGAGGTTTTTTGCAGCCCAATCCGGCTTTTATGGAGGCATTTTTCGGGCCGAGACGGCCCTGGGAATGCCCGCCAGGTCGGCCTTGGGCGGCCTGTCCTGCAATAACGCGGCAGCCGCCATTAGGGTTGCAATATCTCCGGCCTGGCCTTGGCCGGCCTCGACGATCAGGGCGCCGCCGGGGGCGAGCCGCTCGGCCGCCTGTGGAATCAGGGCGCGGTAGGCGTCATAGCCGTCATTGCCGCCGTCGAGCGCCAGATGCGGATCGTGCTCGCGCACCTCGATGCTCAGTTTCGGAATTTCCCCGGCAGGAATATAGGGCGGGTTGGACACGATCAAATCGAACGGGCCGTGAAGCGCCGCTGCATAGGAGCAGGCGACGAACCCCGCGCGATCGGCAAGGCCGAGAGCGGCGGCATTGCCTTTTGCCGTGCCGAGTGCGGTGAGGCTGAGATCAGTGCCGACGCCGAAAGCATCCGGAATCTCGTGCAGCAACGCGAGCAGAATGGCGCCGGATCCGGTGCCGATATCGGCGATGCGTGGGCGCCGTCCCGCGGCCGTGCGTTCGCGAAAAATATCGAGCGCCAGCTCGACCACGGTCTCGGTATCCGGCCGCGGCACCAGCGTCGCCTCGGAGAGGCGGAACGGCAAGCCCCAGAATTCCCGCGTGCCGAGAATGCGGGCGACCGGCTCATGCGCGAGCCTTCGCTGCGCATAAGCTTCGAGCCGAACAGCCTCCTCGGGTGTGAGATATCGCGCCGCCCGCGTGATCAGGCCGGTCAGATCGAGCCCCAGCGCGGCGCCGACGAGCAGGCGCGCATCGAGAGACGGCTCATCGATGCCGGCCGATTGCAGCCGCGCCGCCAGCGCGCGCCGCGCACCCTCGATCGTTCGTCCGGTGAGGGGATTGCTCACGCCGCCGCGCCTTGCGCGGCGAGCTGCGCGGCCTGGTGCTCGGTGGTCAGCGCATCGGTCAATTCGCCGAGCGCTTCGCCCGCGATCACCTGCGGCAACTTGTAGAGCGTCAGATTGATGCGGTGGTCGGTGACGCGCCCCTGCGGAAAATTATAGGTGCGGATACGCTCAGAGCGGTCGCCGGAGCCGACCTTCTCCTTGCGCTCGGCCGAGCGCGCGGCGTCGACGCGCTGCCGCTCGGCATCGTAGATGCGCGAGCGCAGGATGTTCATGGCGGAGGCGCGGTTCTTATGCTGCGAGCGGCTGTCCTGCATCATCACCACGATGCCGGTCGGAATGTGAGTGATGCGGATCGCCGATTCCGTCTTGTTGACGTGCTGGCCGCCGGCGCCTTGCGCGCGCATGGTCTCGATGCGCAGATCGTCATTCTTGATCTCGACGTCGACATCCTCGACTTCGGGCAGCACCGCGACGGTGGCGGCCGAGGTGTGGATGCGCCCCTGCGTCTCGGTGTCGGGCACCCGCTGCACCCGGTGCACGCCCGATTCGAACTTCAGCTTGGAGAACGCGCCGCGGCCCTGCACCTCCGCGATGATTTCCTTATAGCCGCCGACGGTGCCTTCACTCGCCGAGATCACCTCGACCTTCCAACCCTGCAAGGCGGCAAAGCGCTCGTACATCCGGAACAGGTCGCCGGCGAACAGCGAGGCCTCGTCGCCGCCGGTGCCCGCACGGATTTCGAGCACGACGTTGCGGTCGTCCATGGCGTCCTTGGGCAGCAGCGCGACGCGGATCTTCTGGATGAGATCATCGATCTTCGGATTGAGCTCGTCGCGCTCGGCTTCCGCCATGCTGCGCATCTCGGGATCGGTCGCAGGATCGGCGATCAGCGCCTCGGTGTCGGCGAGCTCCTTCACGGCTGCACGATAAGTCTTTACCGCCTCGATCAGCGGAGTGATCTCGGCGAGCTCGCGCGTAACCTGCACATAGCGCTCGGAGGAGAGCTGTCCCAGCGATTCGGCCTCGAGCGAGGCGTGATGCGCGAGCAGGACGTCAAGTTTGGCTTCGGGGAGTGACGACATCGGTTTGGTCTCAAAAGGCGGAGGAAGGCGAGGCGGCGAAGACGGGCGGCAGGCCCGCTACAACGCCAGGCCTTCGGCCTCGGCAAATTCCGTCAGCTTTTGCCGGATCGAGACGCTGCCGGCCGGCGCATCCAGCAGTGGCCCAAGCATCGCTTCGGCCTTCTTGGCGTCGAGATCGATCACCATCGCCTTGACCGGGCCGAGCGCGGTCGCCGACAGCGACAGCGAACGGTAGCCCATCGCGATCAGCGCCAGCGCGCCGATCGGTTTCGAGGCCATCTCGCCGCAAAGCGACAGCGACTTCTGCGCCGCCAGCGACTTGCGCGCGATGTCGCGCAACGCGCGCAGGATCGGCGTCGACATGGTGTCGAAGCGCTCGGAGACCTTGGCATTGCCACGGTCGACCGCGAACAGGAACTGGAACAGATCGTTGGAGCCGACTGAGATGAAGTCGACCTTCTGCAGCAGCTCGTCAAGCTGATAGAGCAGCGCCGGCACCTCGACCATGGTGCCGATGTCGATGCGCTCCGGCAGCGTGTGGCCGTGTTGGCGCAGATAAGTCAGCTCGCGCTCGACCAGCGACTTCGCAGCATCGAACTCGGCGACCTCCGAGATCATCGGGAACATGATACGCAGCGCGCGGCCGCCGCCGGCGCGCAGCAGCGCGCGGATCTGGCCACGCAACAGGCCGGGACGGTCGAGCCCGAGCCGGATCGCGCGCCAGCCGAGCGCGGGATTCTCCTCGATCACTGTCTCCATATAAGGCAGCGCCTTGTCGCCGCCGATGTCGAGGGTGCGGAAGGTGACGGGTTTGTGGCCTGCGGCATCCAGCACGGCGCGATAGAGCGCGAGCTGGTCACTGGTGCGCGGCAGGCTCTGACCGACCATGAATTGCAATTCGGTGCGGAACAGCCCAATGCCGGCGCTGCCGGTGTCCTCGATATGCGGCAGGTCGATGGCAAGGCCCGCGTTGATCAGGAGCTCGACCTTCTGGCCGTCCTTGGTGACGCAGGGGCGGTCACGCAGTGCCAGATATTGCGCCTGGCGGCGGGCGCGGAAGCGCACGCGCTCGGCATAGGCAGCCTCGACTTCCTGCGACGGCCGCACATAGATCGCGCCCGAGGTGCCGTCGACGATGATAGCGTCGCCGGGATCGGCGATGCCGGTCGCGTTCGGGACCTCGCCGACGGCGGGAATGCCGAGCGCGCGCGCCACGATCGAGACGTGGGAGTTGGCGGTGCCTTCCTCCAGCACGATGCCGCGCAGGCGCTTGCGGTCATAGTCGAGCAGCGCCGCCGGTCCCATCGCGCGTGCGATGACGATGGCATTGTCGGGCATCTGCTCGCGCGAGGGCGCATGGTCCTGGCCGACCAGCTGCCGCATCAGGCGATAGCCGAGGTCCTCGAGATCGTGCAGCCGGTCGCGCAAATAGGGATCGGTCACGCGCAGCATGCGGGCGCGGGTGTCGGACTGGACGCGCTCGACCGCGGCTTCCGCGGTGAGGCCGGTGGCGACCGCCTCGTGCAGCTTGTGCGACCAGCCCTGGTCGTTGGCGAACATGCGGTAGGCTTCGAGCACGTCGCGATGCTCGCCGCCCTCGGCAACGTCGCCGCGCTCCAGCATCCGGTCGAGATCCGAGCGCAGCTTGGCAAGCGCGGTGTCGAGCCGCTTGATCTCCTTCGGCAGATCCTCGGCGATGTAGTCCTTGATGACGACGCGCGGCTCGTGCAGCACGACGTGGCCGAGCGCGATGCCTTCCGAGAGAATTGCGCCGGCCTTCTCGGTGGAATGGCGCGCGGCGGGCTCGGCGCCAGGCTGGGCGAGCGCGGACAATTCGCCCGACGCGATCAGCTCCGCCAGCACCATGGCTGTGGTCTGCAGCGCCTCGAGCTCTTCCTCGACATAGGTGCGCTTGGCGCGGTTCTGCACCACCAGCACGCCGAGCGTATTGCCGGCGCGCAGGATCGGCACGCCGAGGAACGAGTGGTAAATCTCTTCGCCGGTTTCGGGGCGGAACGAGAAGGCCGGGTGGCTTTGGGCGTCGTTCAGGTTGAGCGGCGTCGCCTCGCTGGCGACGAGGCCGACCAGGCCCTCATGGGCGCTCAGCACGGTATGGTGCACGGCCTCGCGGTTGAGGCCTTCGGTGGCGTAGAGCTCGAGGGTGTTGTCGATGCGCAGCACATAGACCGAGCACACCTCGGCCACCATGTTGGCGGCGATCAGCACCACGATCTTGTCCAGCCGCTCCTGGGCCGAGACCTGCTCCGCCATGGTTTCGCGGAGCCGTCTCAACAAGACGCGGGGACCTCCCGACGCGCTCCGCATGAACCGTCAATCTCCTCCGTCTGCCCGGCCCGGCGATATTGGCCGGCGGCTGGCCCAAAATTCCAGAAAAACAATCAAATTGTCTGTCCGGCGCAGGCGCAAACCACCGCTTGCACCGAATCAGCAGCCTGAACTGGGACACAGTCTGCGGCAGCCCACCCTGTTCGCCGTATAGCGAATTGGGGCTTGTTTTGCCAAGCAAAACGCCTGCCAAACGCGAAGGTGTGTACACCTTCGTGTTTGCTGCGACCGCTAAGAGAAAATTAGTCTAAGCCTGATCGAGGCCGTAGAGCGTGTGCAAGGTGCGCACCGCAAGCTCGGTATAGGCGGTGTCGATCAAAACCGAGAACTTGATCTCGGAGGTTGTAATGGCCCGGATGTTGATATTCCGTCTGGCGAGGGCCGAGAACGCCTGGGCGGCGACGCCGGCATGGCTGCGCATGCCGCTGCCGATCACCGAGATCTTGGCGACGTCGGTAGCGGTATCGAGCCTGATATAGCCGATCGTGGCCTTGGCGGCGGTAATCGTATCCTTGGCGCGGTTGTAGTCGGCCGCCGGCACCGTAAAGGTGAGGTCGGTGGTCTTGCCGTCCTCGGACACGTTCTGAACGATCATGTCGACGTTGATATTGGCATCCGCGAGCGGGCCGAAGATCGACGCGGCGACGCCGGGCTTGTCCTCGATCTGGCGCACCGAGATCTGGGCCTCGTCCTTCGAAAAGGCGATGCCGGTGACGACGTGGCTTTCCATGATCTCCTCCTCGCTGCAGATCAGCGTGCCGGGCGGCTGGTTGGCATGCGGGTCGATATCCTCGGGCTTGTCGAAGCTCGAGCGGACGAAGATCGGCATGTTGTGGACCATGCCGAGTTCCACCGACCGCACCTGGAGCACTTTCGCGCCCTGGGAGGCCAGTTCCAGCATGTCTTCGAACGCGATCTTGTCGAGCCTTTTGGCCTTCGGCACGATTCGCGGGTCGGTGGTGTAGACGCCGTCGACGTCGGTGTAGATGTCGCAGCGGTCGGCCTTGACGGCGGCCGCGATCGCCACGGCCGAGGTGTCGGAGCCGCCGCGGCCCAGCGTGGTAATCCGGTTGGTCTTGGGATCGATGCCCTGGAAGCCGGCGATGACCGCGACCTCCTTGCGATCCTTAAAACGGGTGATGATCTCGCTGCCGTCGATGTCCTCGATCCGGGCCGAGGCATGGGCGTCGCTGGTCTTGATCGGGATCTGCCAGCCCTGCCAGGAGCGGGCCTGGATGCCCATGCCCTGGAGCACGATCGCGAGCAGGCCCGAGGTCACCTGTTCGCCGGAGGCGACGACGGCGTCGTATTCGCGCGCGTCGTGCATCGGCGAGGCCTCGGTGCACCAGGCCACCAGCTCGTTGGTCTTGCCCGACATCGCCGAGACGACCACGGCCACCTCATGGCCGGCGTCGACCTCACGCTTCACATGGCGTGCGACGTTGCGGATACGTTCGATGTTGGCGACGGACGTGCCGCCGAATTTCATCACGAGGCGGCTCATGACGACGCGTGCATTCCTTCAGAAGGATCAGTATGGTGACCCGCGCTGGACGGACGCCTCGCGGATTCCGACCGCGCGTATACAGAGGGGCGGGGCCGGGAGCAAGCGGGTTCCTGCGGGGCCAATCCGGGCAATGGGTTAATCGAGCTTATGGCGCGCTATATCGACGAGATTCTGCAACCGGGCGAGCGGGTGCTGTATTCGACCAATGCGCACTGGATCTTCTATTTTCCGGCGATCGTGGCCTGGATCGTGGCCCTGGCCCTCTTTGTGGCTTCTCGGCAAACGACGGTCGAGGGGCTCGTCCTGTTGTGTCTCGTCGCTTCCGGCCTGGTGGCGCTGGCCGCCCTGTTCTGGACCGTGAAGGGCTGGTTCCACCGCTTCACGACCGAGACTGACGTCACCAACCTCCGGGTTGTCCACAAGACCGGCTTCATCAAGCGCCGCACCTTCGAGATGGCGCTGGACAAGGTCGAGAGTGTCGACGTCAATCAGACCATTCTTGGACGAATTCTCAACTACGGCGACGTGACCATTCGCGGCGTCGGCGAGGGGATCGAGACGATCAAGACCATCGCCTCGCCGCTGGCCTTCCGTAGTTCGATCACCACGCGGTAGGACCGCGCGTAACCATGAGCATGCAGCAAGATACTTCCGCAACCGCAAGCCCCCCGCCGGGCTCGACCGTCGACGCCGCCGAGATCGCGAAATTCTCAAAGCTCTCGGCCGAGTGGTGGGACCCCAAGGGCAAGATGGCACCGCTGCACCGGATCAATCCGCTGCGGCTCGGCTATATCCGCGACGCCGCCTGCCGCAAGTTCGAGCGCAATGTGCGCAGCCTCAACTGCCTCGGCGGCCTGCGCGTGCTCGACATCGGTTGCGGTGCCGGCCTGCTGTGCGAGCCGCTGTCGCGGCTGGGGGCGCAGGTCATCGGCGTCGATCCGTCGGCGAGCAACATCGCCGCGGCGAAGCTGCATGCCGACAAGAGCCATCTGTCGATCGACTATCGCTGCACCACGGTAGAGGAGATCGACCCGCGCGAGCGCTTCGACATCGTGCTGGCGATGGAGGTGGTCGAGCACGTCGTCGACGTCGGCGTCTTCCTCAAGCGCTGCGCCTCGATGCTGAAGCCGAACGGCCTTATGGTGGTGTCCACACTCAACCGCAATTGGAAAAGCTTTGCGCTCGCCATCGTCGGCGCCGAATACGTGTTGCGCTGGCTGCCGCGCGGCACCCACGAATGGAACAAGTTCGTCACCCCCGACGAGCTGACCAAGCATCTCCTCGACAACCGCCTCGTCATCACCGAGCAGACCGGCGTCGTCTACTCCCCCTTCGCCGACAAATGGACGCTCTCGTCGGATATGGACGTGAACTACATGGTGGTGGCGGAAGGGATGGTATGAGGGGGACGTAGAGCGACGGCGAACTGCGTCCACAAACACGGTGTCGTCCCGGCCCCCCGTGCGCAATTGCGCACGGGGGGCCGGGACTACACTGTAGCAAGAGCAATGCTCCCATGACGTGGGCGTGATTGACCTGCTGCAATGCTGGCGGCAGTTTGGCTGAATCTCACCTCACCCACTCCCACCCCCATGCTCACCGTCACCAGCCTCTGGATTCCCTTCACCGTCATTGCTGCGCTCGGCCAGGTCGCGCGCAATGCGATGCAGCGATCGCTCACGAAGCCGCTGGGGACCTGGGGCGCGACCAATATCCGCTTCCTGTTCGGCTTCCCGTTCTCGCTGCTGTTTCTGGGCGTTGTGCTGGTGGCGACGGGCGATCATCTCGGCATGCCGCCGACCGTGTTCTGGCCGTGGCTGCTGCTCGGTGCGCTCAGCCAAATCGTTGCGACCGGGCTGATGCTGCTCGCGATGAACGACCGCTCCTTCGTGGTGACGACGGCGTATTTGAAGACCGAGGCGATTCAGACTGCGATCTTCGGCTTCGTCTTCCTCGGCGATCACCTGACATGGCTGAAGGTGCTGGCGATCGTGATCGCGACCGTCGGCGTCGTCATCACCGCGCTGCGGCCGGGCGGCGAGAAGAGCTTTGCCGAGCTGAAGCCGACCGTCACCGGCCTCGTCGCGGCAGCGGCGTTCGCGCTGTCGGCGGTTGGTTTCCGCGGCGCGATCATCAACGTGCCGAACGTCTCATTCGTGACGGCGGCGTCGTTCACGCTGGTGCTCGGCCTGTTCGTGCAGACGCTGATCCTGACGATCTATCTGCTCTGGCGCGCGCCAAAAGTGCTTCAGTCGATCCTGGGACTCTGGAGGCCGTCGCTGCTTGCGGGCTTCATGGGCGCCTTCGCTTCGCAATTCTGGTTCCTGGCCTTTGCGCTGACGGCAGCCGCCAATGTCCGCACGCTCGCTTTGATCGAGGTGCTGTTCGCGCAAGCGGTGGCATATTACTCGTTCAAGCAGCCGATCGCGCCGCGTGAGATCTTTGGTATCGCGCTGATCGTGGTCGGCGTGGCGCTGCTGGTGGGGGCTTAGGCAGATATCTCGCCGTCATACCCGGGCTTGTCCCGGGCATCCACGTTCTTCATGCTGTAAGAAAGACGTGGATGGCCGGGCCAAGCCCGGCCATGACGAAGAATGGGAAGGTTCAATTCCGGTCTTCCGGCAGCGTTGGCAGCGGTGAGACCTCGATACCTTCGTCGATCAGCGATTTTGCCTCGTCGGGCGAGGCCTCGCCATAGATCGGGCGGTGCTCCTTGTCGCCGTAATGCATCGCGCGGGCTTCGTTCGCAAACCGCTCGCCGACATTGTCGGCGTTCTTGACGATGTGGTCGCGCAGCTCTTTCAGCTTGGCGCGCAACTCGCGTTCCTGCGCCATCATCAGCGAGGTCGATCCGGACGGCGCAGCCTCGGGCGCAGTTGTCGTGGCCGGCTCCGGCGGCGGTGTCGCGCGGCCGCGCCCCTTCTTGCCGACGATGCGCGGCGCCATGATCGCCTTGTCGACCTTGGCGGAGCCGCAGATCGGGCAGGTCACGAGCTTGCGCTTCACCTGCGAATCGTAAGCCGACGAACTCTGGAACCAGCTTTCGAATTGGTGGTCGTGGTCGCAGTGGAGCGCGTAGCGGATCATGCCGATCCCCGCACCAGATGCAGATGATCCGGCCCGGCCTTTGGATCGGAGACGCCGAAGCGGCGGCCGTGCTGGAGCGAGGGGATCGCGCGGCGCGCGGTCTCGACCTTGGCCGGATCGATTTTGGCCATGATGATGCCGGGCTCCACATCGCCCTCGGCGAGAATTTCGCCCCAGGGGTCGATGATCAGGGAGTGGCCATAGGTCTCGCGCTTGTTCTCGTGGGTGCCGGCCTGGGCAGCTGCGAAGATGAAGCAGCCGGTTTCGATCGCGCGCGACCGCAGCAGGATGTGCCAGTGCGCCTCGCCGGTCTTGCGGGTGAAGGCCGACGGCACGGTGATGAAAGACGCGCCGCTCTCGGCCAGCGCCCGGTAGAGCGCGGGGAAGCGCACGTCGTAGCAGATCGTCAAGCCAACGCGACCCCAGGGCAGGTCGGAGATCACGGCGGTTTCGCCCGGCTGGTAGTTGGCGGATTCGCGATAGCTCTCGCCGTCCGGCAGCTCGATGTCGAACATGTGGATCTTGTCGTAGCTCGCGAGCACTTGGCCCTCGGGCCCGATCAGGAATGAGCGATTGACGGCCTTCTCTGGCGAGAAGCGCAGCGCCAGCGAGCCGACATGGATGTGGATCTTCAGCTCGGCCGCGAGCGCGCGATACACCTTGAGCGAAGTGTCGTCCTCCTCGCTCTGGAGGTGCTCGAACAGCGCCGTGCGGTTCACCTGCATCATATTGCTGACCTCGGGCGTCTGCACGTAGTCGGCGCCCTTGGCAGCCGCCTCCCGGATCAGTTTTGTTGCCTGTGCGAGGCTCGGCTCGGGCATCAACCCGGTGCGCATCTGCACCATGGCGGCGGTGAAGGTCCTGTTGTCGCTCATGAGACCGCCTTGATGCTTTCGAGGAGGCCGTCGAGCTTGCCTTCGCGATCGAGCGCGTAGAGGTCGTCGCAGCCGCCGATATGGGTTCCGCCGATCCAGATCTGCGGGAAGGTCGAGCCCTCGCCGGCGCGGTCGTACATCTCCTCGCGCCAGGACGGGTTCCGGGCGACGTCGAATTCCCTAAAGGTCACCTTCTTGCGGGTCAGCAGCGACCGGGCAGCGGAACAATAGCCGCATCCCGGCCTAGTGTAGATCTCGACAGCAGCGGTCATGGCGTCCAGCGCTCTCATGTCATGAATTTGTTGAATTATATGGGAGTTTACCGGCTCTCGACAACCCGGGCAAAGACCAGCACGTCGACCTGGGCCGCCTTGGCGCGCAGAAGTGCGCGCGCGCAGGCATCCAGCGTCGCACCTGAGGTCAGGACATCATCGACAAGGATGATGCGCCGGCCCTGGACCTCGGCCTGACGGTCGGGGGATACCTGGAATGCGCCCTGCACATTGGTGGCGCGCTGGGCCCGCGACAGGCCGATCTGCTGCTCGGTGGCACGCACCCGGCGCAGCACCTCAGCTCTCACCTTGACCCCGCTCTGCCGCGCGATGACATGCGCCAGCGCGCCGGACTGGTTGTAGCGTCGCCGCCAGGCCCGGCGCCAATGCAAGGGAACGGGCACCAGCATGTCGGCGCCGGCAAGCAGTTCGCCGCCCGCGCGCGCCATCCAGCGGCCCATGGCGGGCGCCAGATCAGTGCGGTCCTGGTATTTCAGCGCATGCACCAGCGTGCGCGCGACGTCGTCGTAGCGCACCGCCGCGCGTGCCCGCTGGTAGGCGGGCGGACTCGCGATCGCCTCCATCGACAGCATGTCGGGACCGGGATCATAGACGAAGGGGATGCCGAGCCGCGGGCAGTAAGGCCGCTCGATGAAGGACAGCTGCGACCAGCAGGCCGCGCAAACGCCTTCACCGTCGACCGGCTCGCGACAGGACACGCACAAGGTCGGCAGCGCAATGTCGAGCGCGAGCCGCGCCGCGCGCGACAGCACATGGCGGCCGGCCGTCCATGCGGCACGCAAGGGTGCGGCGATCGAGCGGGTGGGTGCGGCGTTGGCGTCCATGAGGGGAGGCTAGCGTTCCGCGCCAATCCGCTCAAGCCACGCTCTCGTGCCCCGGACGCAGCGCAGCGCCACTTCGGCGGTGCGCTGCAGAGCCGGGGCCCATCTCACCGCATCGTACGGCGATGGCTCTGGGTCCCGGTTCTGCGGAGCGTCACTGCGTGCCGCACCGCGCCCGGGACAAGAGAGAGGTGATTGCCAGAACTGTCATGATCGGCGTAACCAGCGGCATGGCTCAGAACCCGCAGACCCCGCCCGCCTTGTTTGATCGTGCTCTCCTGCACGCGCGGCAGCAGCGTGCGCTGGCGCAGGGGCCGGCCTCCTTCCTGCTCGATCGGGTCGCCGAGGACATGTCCGACCGGCTGGCCGCGGTGATGCGCGAATTTCACGCGCCAGTCGATCTCTGGACGCCCGGTGAGGGACTTGCCGCGCTGCGCACGCGACTGCCGTCCATCGAACGGATCGCGCTCGATGCAGCGGGCTCGGAGAAATTGCCCCTCGCGCCGGAAAGCCTCGATCTCGTCGTTTCCGCGCTGGCGCTGCAATTCGTCAACGATCTTCCCGGCGTACTCGCGCAGGTTCGCCGTGCGCTGAAGCCGGACGGGCTGCTGCTCGCCGCGATGATTGGCGGCGACAGCCTGACCGAGCTGCGCCAGGCTTTTGCCGCGGCGGAGGCCGAATGCGAAGCCGGTGTTTCGCCGCGGGTGGCACCGTTCGCCGATCTGCGCGACATCGGCGCGCTGTTGCAGCGGGCTGGATTTGCGCTGCCGGTCACCGACGTCGATCGCGTCGTGGTGCGCTATGGCAACGCGTTCGCGCTGATGCAGGATCTCCGCCGCATGGGCGCGGCCAATGTGCTGATCGAGCGGCGGCGTGCGCCGAGCCGGCGCGCGACGCTGCTGCGCATGGCCGAAATCTATGCCGAGCGTTTTGCCGATGCCGATGGCCGCATCCGCGCGACCTTCGACATCATCTGGCTCTCCGGCTGGGCCCCGCATGCAAGCCAGCAGCAGCCGCTGAAGCCGGGCTCGGCCAAGGCGAGCCTGGCGGAGGCGGTGAAGAAGGCTGGGAAGGAGTGACGCGTGTCCCGGACGCGCTGCAGCGTTCTTACGCTGCTGCGCAGAGCCGGGACCCAGTCTGCGGCTACCATGGGCCCCGGCTCTGCAGCGCACCGCTGAAGAAGCGCTGCGCTGCGTCCGGGGCAGGCAAGCCTCAGATCAGCAAATCAATCAAATGCGGGATCAGCGGAATGTCCGCGGGCGGCATCGGATAGTCGCGTAGCTTGTTGGCGCGGACCCAGGCGAGGTTCTGGCCCTCGCGTGCCGTGACCTGGCCCTCCCACCGCCGGCAGATATAGAGCGGCATCAAGAGATGAAAGGTCTCGTAGCCGTAGCTCGCAAAGGTCAGCGGCGCCAGGCAGGGCTCGGCGACAGTGATGCCGAGCTCCTCGCTGAGCTCGCGGATCAGGCTCTGCTCCGGCCGCTCGCCGGGCTCACACTTGCCGCCGGGAAATTCCCAGAGTCCAGCCAGCGTCTTGCCTTCGGGACGCTGCGCGATCAGCACGCGCTTGTCGGCGTCGACGAGCGCGCACGCCACTACCAATGTCAGTTTGAGATCGGTCATTGGCTTTGAGCTACGACCTGTAATCACCGTTGATCGCGACATATTCCTTGGTGAGGTCGCAGGTCAGCACGCGGTCGCGGCCCTTGCCGAGGCCGAGCGAGACCTTGATCGCGATCTCCGGAGCCTTCATCGCCTCCGACACTTGCGCCTCGTCGTAGTCGGGATCGCGCGCGCCGCTCTTGGCAACGCGGATGCCGTTGAAGGCGATCGACAGCTTGTCGCGATCGGCGGGCTCACCGGCCTTGCCGACCGCCATCACCACGCGGCCCCAATTGGCGTCCTCGCCCGCGATCGCGGTTTTCACCAGCGGCGAGTTGGCAATCGACATGGCGATCTTGCGAGCGGAGGCCTTGGTCTTGGCGCCCTCGACAGTGATCTCGACCAGCTTGCGGGCGCCTTCGCCGTCGCGGGCGACCTGCTCGGAGAGATTGGCGAGGATCTGGTTGAAGGCCTTGGTGAAGGCCTTCAGGCGCGGATCGCTGGCGCGGCTGATCTTTGGCGCGCCATGCTCGGCAGCGGCACCGGTCGCAAACGCCAGCAGCGTGTCCGAGGTCGAGGTGTCGCCGTCGATCGTGACCGCGTTAAAGGTGTCCTCGACGCCGGCCTTGAGCAGCGCCTGGAGCGCGGCGGGCGCGATCGGCGCGTCGGTGAAGATGAAGGACAGCATCGTCGCCATGTCGGGGGCGATCATGCCGGCGCCCTTGGCCATGCCGTTGATGGTGACCTTGGCCTTGCCGAGCTTCACGGTCGCGGTCGCGACCTTGGGGAAGGTGTCGGTGGTCATGATCGCCTTGGCGGCGGCGAGGTAATCGCCTGCTTCGGCGGTCTCGGCGAGGCGGCCCAGCACGCCGTCGAACTTGGTCGCATCCAGCGGCTCGCCGATCACGCCGGTCGAGGCCAGAAAGATCTCGCTCTCGCTGCAGCCGACGGCCTTGGCCGCGATCTTCGCGGTCAGGGCGGTGGAGCCGCGGCCGGTCTTGCCGGTGAAGGCGTTGGCATTGCCGGAATTGACCACCAGCGCGCGGGCCTTGCCGCCCTTCAGTTTTGCCCGGCACCATTCGACCGGCGCGGACGGGCACTTCGACTTGGTGAAGACGCCGGCGACCGCCGTGCCCTTGTCCATGATCGCCAGCAGCACGTCGGTGCGGTTCTTGTAGCGGATGCCGGCCTCGGCCGTCGCGAGGCGGACGCCCGCGATCACGGGCATGTCGGGAACGTTCTTCGGGGCGAGCGGGGAGACGGTTGAGGACATCGCTTGTGCCTTGATGAGGTCTGGATATGCAGATGGCCGGGCCTCCAGTGCGAAGACGTGCTGCGCACTTTAGGCCCGGCCATTGCGATGCTTAGATACTCTTGGCGTCACCGAAGTGACAGCAAATTCTTACTTCTTGGCGGGCGGCGCCATCTTGCTGTCGGCAGGCTTGGCATCGGAAGGCTTGGCATCGGAAGGCTTGGCATCGGCAGGCTTGGCATCGGCAGGCTTGGCGTCCTTCGACGCGTCGGCCGTCCGCTCGACCTTGGCTTCGGCGCGCAGCTTGGCGACGTAGTCGGCCTGGGCTTTGCGGGTGACGTACTGCTCGATCTGGGCCTTGACCTGGTCGAACTCGGGCGCCTTGCGGTTGCGCTTTTCCTCGACCTTGATGATGTGCCAGCCGAACTGCGACTTCACGGGATCGGAGATCTTGCCCGGCTCGAGCGCGAACGCGACGGTCGAAAATTCGGGTACCATCTGCTCCTTGGTGAAGAAGCCGAGATCGCCGCCGTCGGCGGAGCCCGGATCCTTGGACTTCTTCTTGGCCAGCTCGGCGAAATCCGCGCCCTTGTCGAGCTCGGCCTTCACCGCCTTGGCCTCGTCCTCGGTCTCGACCAGGATGTGGCGGGCGCGCACTTCCTGCTCGCCAGTGATCTGCTTGGAGGCCTCCTCATAGACCTTCTTCATGGCGTCGTCGTTGGTTGCGGCCTTGCCTTCCTGGGCGAGCAGGCTGTCCATCAGCAGGCGGTTGCGGGCGAACGCCATCCGCTTCTTGAATTCCTCGCCGTCCGCGACCTTCTTGTCCTCGGCAGCCTTGGCCACGATCTTCATGTCGATCAGGAACGACAGGACGTTCTCGTCCTTGGTCGCCGGATCCATCTGGGCAAGGCTCGGTCCGAGCTCCTCCTCGGCCATGGCGACGTCGCTCTTCTTGATGTCAGCGCCATTGACCTTGGCCAGAACGGGATCGTCGGCGGCCCGGAGCGGGCCGGCGACCGCCAGGGACAGCGCCAGGGCAAAGCAGCCAGCCAGGGCGGACGCGTGGCGGAAACGCTGGCCGGTGGTTACCGGGAACGAGGTGGTCATGCAAAATCCTTATGTTGAAGCAGGGGCTGCTTAAGCGGGGCGGACACTCGCCCAATTCAGGGGGGCTTGGCAACGCGAAAAGTCTGTCAAAATGATGAATTGGCCGCAATGCGCCCGCCGTTGACAAGGCCCTGACCGGGCCATATCTCTGCCCGGTCGCGACCATGGCGATGGCGTTTATTTTGCTGCGTTTTTGGCCGTTGAACCCTGACTTGCCCAATTCCCACCCATATGGCGGATGATCCCCGCAGTCCGGGCTCTGGCGCCATCAGGCGTCACGGTGTGTTGATAGGCAAGCGGGTGACAACCTTTTGGCTGCAACGCGGTTAAATCGCGAACACAGGAACTAGTCATGATCGGCGCGCTCGCCCGCAAGTTTTTCGGCTCCTCCAACGACCGGCGGGTGAAGGGATATCAGTCCCGCGTCAGCGCAATCAACGCGCTGGAGGCCGAGGTCTCAAAACTCTCCGACGAGGCGCTCAAGGCCCGCACGGTCGAGTTCAGGAAGCAGCTCGCCGAGGGCAAGACGCTCGACGACCTGCTGGTGCCCGCCTTCGCCACCGTGCGCGAGGCCGCCAAGCGCACGCTCGGCCAGCGCCATTTCGACGTCCAGCTGATCGGCGGCATGGTGCTTCACGAAGGCGACATCGCCGAGATGAAGACCGGCGAAGGCAAGACGCTGGTCGCGACGCTTGCGGTCTATCTCAATGCGCTCGCCGGCAAGGGCATCCACGTCGTCACCGTCAACGACTACCTTGCTCGCCGCGATTCCGCCTGGATGGGCCAGATCTACGGTTTCCTCGGCATGACCACGGGCGTGATCGTCCACGGCCTCGACGATTCCGAGCGCAAGGCGGCCTATGCCTGCGACATCACCTACGGCACCAACAACGAATACGGCTTCGATTATCTGCGCGACAACATGAAGTACCGTCTGGAAGACATGGTCCAGCGGCCGCATTTCTACGCGATCGTCGACGAAGTCGACTCCATCCTGATCGACGAGGCGCGTACGCCGCTGATCATCTCCGGCCCGCTCGACGACCGCTCGGACTTCTACAACACCATCGACGGCTTCCTGCCCAAGCTCGACAAGACCGACTACGAGGTCGACGAGAAGCAGCGCACGGTGACGCTCACCGAAGCCGGCATGGAAAAGATCGAGACACTGCTGCGCGACGCTGGCCAGCTCAAGGGCGAGTCGCTCTACGACGTCGAGAACGTCTCGGTCGTGCACCACATCAATCAGGCGCTGCGCGCCCACACGCTGTTCACCCGCGACAAGGACTATATCGTCCGCGAGGACGAGGTCGTGATCATCGACGAGTTCACCGGACGCATGATGGCCGGCCGCCGCTATTCCGAAGGCCTGCATCAGGCGCTGGAAGCGAAGGAGCATGTGCAGGTTCAGCCGGAAAACCAGACGCTGGCCTCGATCACCTTCCAGAATTATTTCCGGATGTATGAAAAGCTCGCCGGCATGACCGGCACGGCGTTGACCGAAGCCGATGAACTCTTTGACATCTACAAGCTCGAGGTCGTCGAAATCCCGACCAACGTGCCGGTCGGCCGCCTCGACGAGGACGACGAGGTCTATCGCACCCAGAAAGAAAAATACCAGGCCATCCTCGCCGAGATCGAGCGGGCGAACGCCCGGCTCCAGCCGGTGCTGGTCGGCACCGCGTCGATCGAGAAATCGGAAGTGCTTGCCGAATTCCTTAAATCAAACGGCTACAAGCAGATCGACTTCGGCAAGGAGAACGCGCTCGACAAGCTCTATGCCGCGGCCCGCGCCGGCAAGCCGGCCAAGCTGTTCGCGGTGCTGAACGCGCGCTTCCACGAGCAGGAGGCCTATATCGTCGCTGAAGCCGGCGTGCCCGGCGCGATCACGATCGCGACCAACATGGCCGGCCGCGGTACCGACATCAAGCTCGGCGGCTCGCTCGAGATGCGCATCCCGAAGGAGACTGCGGGCATCGAGGACGAGGCCGAGAAGGCCAAGAAAGTCGAGCAGATCAAGGCCGACGTCGAGCGTTTCCGCGACATCGTGCTCAAGGCGGAAGAGATCGTGGAGATCGAGCCGGCCAAGGGCTCCAAGCCCGCCAAGACGGTGACCAAGCCCGGCGGCCTCTACATCATGGGCTCCGAGCGGCACGAATCCCGCCGCATCGACAACCAGCTCCGCGGCCGTTCCGGCCGTCAGGGTGACCCCGGCCGCTCAAAGTTCTTCCTGTCGCTGGAAGACGATCTGATGCGCATCTTCGGCTCGGATCGTCTCGACAGCATGCTCCAGCGTCTCGGCCTGCAAGAGGGCGAGGCCATCATCCATCCCTGGATCAACAAGGCCTTGGAGAAGGCGCAGCAGAAGGTCGAGGCGCGCAACTTCGACATCCGCAAGAACCTGCTCAAGTTCGACAACGTCCAGAACGACCAGCGCAAGGTGATCTTCGATCAGCGCGTCGACCTGATGAAGGACGACAGCGTCGCCGAGACCGTCACCGACATGCGCCATGCCTTCATCGATGACCTCGTCGCCAAGCACGTGCCCGAGCATGCCTATGCCGAGCAGTGGGATGTCGCCGGCCTGAAGGAAGAGCTGAAGCGCGTGCTCGATCTCGACCTGCCGGTCGACGACTGGGCCAAGGAAGAGGGCATCGCCGACGAGGAGCTGCTCAAGCGCATCGAGACCCGCGCCGACGAGCACATGGCGGCCAAGGTCGGGCAATGGGGTCCCGACGTGATGCGTTACGTCGAGAAGACCATCCTGCTGCAGACGCTCGACCATCTCTGGCGCGAGCACCTGATCATGCTCGACCATCTGCGCCAGGTCATTGGCCTGCGCGGCTACGGCCAGCGCGATCCGTTGCAGGAGTACAAGACCGAGGCCTTCAACCTCTTCCAGGAGATGAGCGCGCATCTGCGCGAAGCCGTCACCGCGCAACTGATGCGCGTCGAGATCGTCCCGCCGGAGCAGGAAGCGCCGATGCTGCCCGCGATGGAAGCGCACAAGCTCAACCCCGATACCGGCGAAGACGAGATGGCGCTTGCCAGCGTCACGCTCGCCCCGCAGGCCACCGACGCAGCGCTGCGCGATCCCAAAAAACCGGCAAGCTGGGGCAAGGTCGGCCGCAACGAAGACTGCCCCTGCGGCTCAGGGAAGAAGTACAAGCACTGCCACGGGCGGTACGCGTAAGGCCTGAATTATCGGTGAGGCGCAATGCCGGCGCCTCATCTTCCCCTGTCGTTGCCCGGCTTGACCGGGCGACCCAGTACGCTGCGGCCTATCGGTTCAATCAAACGTCTCTGGAATACTGGATCGCCCGATTAAATCGGGCGATGACAGTTGTGCGTGTGGCAATGGGGTCCGGATTCTGCGCTGCGCTTGTCCGCGACGTGTTGAGAAAATGCGGTAACCAGCCCCTCAATTCGAGCTGTCGATCAAGCTCTCCAAGAGCCGCTTCAACTCGCTCGTCGACTTGTCACCATAGCTCTCCAGGATGTGCTCCTCCTGGTCCACCGCGAGCGAGTTGAGCTTCTTGCACAGCACCTTGCCGCGGTCGGAGATGAACATCAAAACCTTGCGGCGGTCGTTCGGGTCCTGCACGCGATAGACCAGCGTGTCGGAGACCATGCGGTCGATCATCTTGGTCAGGGTCGGATGGTTGAGCAGCACGGCGTCGGCAAGCTCGCCCATCGAATGGCCATCGCCGTCCGACAGCACCTTCAGGATGCGCCATTGCTCGACGGGAACCCCCTCCTTGCTGAGGCGCAGTTCGAGCTGCCGGTTGATCTCCCGGTTGGCTTGCGCGAGCAGATAAGCGAGGTGTTCGGTGATGGGAGCGTTGGATTTTGCCACGGCTAAGACTTCGTCTTGACCCAAATGAGTGAATGTCTTGCAATCAATGCTGCTTCTATATGCACTTCAATTCTTGAATATTCAATATTTTCAAAATAGAATGATTGCACAACAAAAGGGCGGATGCCGCGGCCGCCTGCTCAATGTGCTTTCAGGTCTGGTGCCAGACAGGAGTTGGCGTGCGCGCGACGGTAAACTTCCCGGCTCACGGCGGTCCGGCGTTGCCGCCGTCCCTGCTGTTCAGGAATCTGTCGTCATCGGCGGCTGATGGCGCGCTGTCGCCGAGCGATCACGCCTTCTTCAAGCGACGCGGCGCGAACAAGCTGCGCGTCGGCGGCTTCATTTGCTGCACGGGATCTCCCGGCGTCTGGGGTCCCTGCGCGACCAACAGTGCGCAGCTCGCCGTCGCCGAGATCAACAAGCGCGGCGGCATTCTCGGCCGCGAGGTCGAGCTTTCCATCTACGACGCCGGCGGCCCGCTCGATGAGGTGCTGGACCGCGCCGAACAGGCGATCGCCTTCGACGAGGTCGATCTCATCGTGGGCTTGCACACCAGCGCCGTCCGCGTCGGCCTGCGCGACGTCACCACGCGTCATCGCATCCCCTATATTTATACCCCGGTCTATGAAGGCGGCGAGCGCACACCCGGTGTCATGGCGATCGGCGAGACTCCGCGCTGGCAGAGTCGGCCGTCGATCCACTGGCTCGCGGACGTCAAGAAGGCGTCGCGCTGGTACCTGATCGGCAGCGATTACGTCTGGCCCTGGCAATCGCACCGCGCCGTGAAAAACTACATCAAGGAAACCGGCGGCCACGTCGTCGGCGAGGAGTTCGTCCCTCTCGGCGAGGACAATCACGAGCCGCATCTGGCGCGTATCCGTGCCGCGAGGCCGGACGTCGTGTTGATCTCGCTGATTGGCACCGACAGTAGTACGTTTAATCGCGCGTTCGGCGAATGCGGCCTGGGCGCCACCACGCTGCGGCTTGCAGGCGCCATGGACGAGACCGTGCTGCTCGGCATCGGCGCCGACAACAGCGAGAACATGTTCTGCGCCTCCGGCTATTTCACCGGCACCGGCGCGCGCGCCAATGACGACTTCCAGAGCCGCTATCGCGCGATGTTCGGGCCGAATGCGCCGCCGATCGGCTCGGTCGGACAGTCCGGCTACGAGGGCCTGCGCTTTCTCGAAGCGGTCGCCAACAAGGCCGGCACATTGGCGTTGGAGCCGATGCTCACTGCCGGCCGCAACATCGTCTACAGCGGCGCCCGCGGACCGGTCACCGTCCGCAACGGGCACGCGCGGATGCCGATGCATCTCGCCGCGGCCGATGGTCTCGACTTCAAGCTGATCAAGCCGATCTGACACGTGGGGCAATCGATGTGTCCGCCATTGCAAAATAATACTTGAAAAGGAAAATATTTCCGTTTTGAATGTTTCAGCGAGGCCGGTGGTGCGTGCGTCGTGCCGGGGCGGCCACGCCCAACGTTCCGAAAGAGCGTTTCAAGGGATCGTTTCAAGAAACTTCAGGAGAGCGCCGTGACAGTTGTCCTTCCCACGCCAGCCCAACTTCGCAGCGTCGCCGAGCAGTGCGGCCTCGCACTGACCGACGATGACGTCGCCTCGTTTCGCGGCCTGATGCAGGGCTCGATCGATGCCTACAACCTCGTCGGCGCGATGCCGGACGAGGTGCCGGAGGTCAAATATCCACGCACGCCGGGCTATCGGCCGTCGGCGGAAGAGAACCCCCGCAACGCCTGGTACCGCAAATCGACGGTCAAGGGCGCCGCCAGCGGCAAGCTCAAGGGCAAGACCGTCGCGCTGAAAGACAACATCATGCTCGCCGGCGTGCCCATGATGAACGGCTCGACCACGCTCGAAGGCTATGTTCCCGATTTCGACGCCACCATCGTCACGCGCATGCTCGATGCCGGTGCCGAGATCGCCGGCAAGGTGCATTGCGAATCCTTCTGCATGTCCGGCGGCAGCCACACCAACGCGGTTGGCGCGGTCCATAATCCCCACAAGATGGGCTATTCGGCCGGTGGCTCGTCCTCGGGCAGCGGTGTCGTCGTCGCGCTGGGCGAAGTCGACATGGCGATCGGCGGCGACCAAGGCGGCTCGATCCGCATGCCGTCCTCGTTCTGCGGCACCTACGGCATGAAGCCGACCTGGGGCCTCGTGCCCTATACCGGCATCATGCCGATCGAGATTTTTGTCGATCACACCGGCCCGATGACGGCGACCGTCGCCGACAACGCGCTGCTGCTCGAAGTGCTCGCCGGCGACGACGGTTACGATCCCCGCATCAAGGCACCGAAGGTCGAGGAATACACCAAGGCGCTCGGTCAGGGCGTCAAGGGCATGAAGATCGGCATTTTGAAGGAAGGCTTTGAGCAGGTGACTGCGGAGGCCGCCGTCAACGAAAGCGTGCGTGAGGCGGCCAAGCGCTTCAAGGATCTCGGTGCAACCGTCGAGACCGTGTCGATCCCCATGCATCTCGTCGGCCCTGCGATCTGGACGCCGATCGGCACCGAGGGCATGACCCAGACCATGATGTATGGCGACGGCTACGGCCTGTCCCGCGGTGACCTCTACTCGACCACGCTGATGGATTTCCACCGCGGCTGGCGCCGGCAGGCGGACTCCCTGTCCGAGACCACAAAGCTGTTTCTGCTGCTGGGCACCTACATCAACAACGCCTTCGGTCCCCGCTACTACGGCAAGGCGCTCAATATCTCCCGGCGCCTGACCGCGGCCTATGACAAGGCGTTTGGGGATTACGACCTGCTGCTGCTGCCGACGACGCCGATGAAGGCGACCAAGCTGCCGGAGCCGACCGCGAGCCGCGAAGATTACGTCGCGCGCGCGCTGGAGATGATCTCCAACACTGCGCCGTTCGACATCACCCATCATCCCGCGATGTCGCTGCCCTGCGGCATGGTCGACGGCCTGCCCGTCGGGCTGATGCTGGTCGGCCGGATGTTCGAGGAATCCACCATCTACCGCGCCGCGCACGCCTTCGAGCAGATCGGCGACTGGAAGAAGATGTGAGCGAGGCATTGATGCAGACGGACGGAACATTGGAGCGTTTTCGAGCGAAGTGGATACCGGTTCGCGTCAAGAAAACGCGTCAAAACCAGAATCCAGAGCCCCGTTCCGATTCCATCGGAACGGGAAAGGCTCCGGCGCATGGCTAACGCGTTCGTTGCGGCGTTCGAAATCCTGAGCTTTGGCGCGATCATCGTCCTGATCGTGCTGGGGCTCGGGATCATCGCCAGCATGATGGGCATCTTCAACTTCGCGCAGGGCGAGTTCGTCCTGCTCGGGGCCTACATCACCTATCTCGCCTACGCCAAGGGCCTGCCGATCTGGTGCGGCATGGTTGCGGCGCCCTTCGTCGTTGGCGCGTTCGGCTTCGTGCTGGAAGCGCTGATCATCCGCCGCTTCTACGCCGCGCCGATCGTCGCGATGCTCGGCACCTACGCGCTCGGCCTGATCATCCGCGAATCCGTGCGCGGGCTGATCGGCGGTTTCTATCTCACGGTGCCCGAGCCGATCGGCGGCTCGATCGATATCGGCACCATGCACATCTCGGCGTGGCGCTTCACCATCATCGTCATCACGCTTTTGGTGATGGGCGGCTGCTATCTCCTGCTGTCGCGCACGAGCTTTGGTCTGCGCATGCGCGCCACGCTGGAGAACCCGTCGCTGGCGCGCGCATCCGGCATTTCCACGCCCCTGATGTACGGCGCCACGTTTGCCTTTGGGTCGGCGCTCGCTGGCCTTGCCGGCGCACTGATCGTGCCGGTGTTCAGCCTCTATGCCGATCTCGGCATCCGCTTCCTGATCCAGGGCTTTGTCGCCGTCATGGTCGGCGGTGTCGGCTCCTTCATCGGCCCCGTCGCCGGCGCCGGTGTGATCGGCACGCTCAGCGCCGCGCTGCCCTGGGTCATGGCGCCCGTGGTCGCCGATGTCCTCGTCTTCGTTCTCGCCATTGCCTTCATCAAATTCCGGCCGCAGGGCCTCATCGCTGGAAAAGGGGTTTAGTCATATGTTCGATCGTCAACTCTCACGCCGCCGCTTTTTGTCCAATTTCGCTTTCGCCTCCGGTGCGGTCGCGACCGGGGTCGGAAGCTGGGTGTTTCCGGCGCCCTGGGCCAATGCGGCCGAAGCCCCGATCAAGGTCGGCATCGCGACCGACCTCACCGGCCCGATCGCCTATGCCGGCAATGCTGACGCCAACGTCGCCAAAATGGTGATCAAGGAGATCAATGCCTCGGGCGGCCTGCTCGGCCGTCCGCTCGAGCTCTACATCGAGGACACCGCCTCGAACGAATCCGTCGCCGTCGGCAACGTGCGCAAGCTGATCCAGCGCGACAAGGTCGACATGGTGCTCGGCGGCATCACCTCGTCGATGCGCAATGCGATCAAGGACCCGATCGTGGCGCGCGGCAAGACGCTCTACATCTATCCGCAACTCTATGAGGGCAAGGAGTGCACGCCCTATCTGTTCTGCACCGGACCGACGCCGGCGCAGCAATGCGACGAATTCATTCCCTGGCTGATCAAGAACGGCGGCAAGAAGTTCGCGCTGCCGAGCGCCAATTATGTCTGGCCGCACACGCTCAATGTCTATGCCCGCAAGGTGATCGAAGCCAACGGTGGCGAGGTCGTGTTCGAAGAGTATTACCCGCTCGACCAGGTCGACTTCTCCGCGACCGTCAACCGCATCGTCTCCAACAAGGTCGACGTCGTCTTCAACACCGTCATCCCGCCGGGCGTCGGCCCGTTCTTCAAGCAGCTCTATGAAGCCGGCTTCCTCAAGAACGGCGGCCGTCTGGCCTGCGTCTATTACGACGAGAACACGCTCAACATCAATCAGGCCGCCGAGATCGAGGGCCTTGCGAGCTGTCTCGACTATTTCAAGGTGCTGACCAAGGAGAACCCGTTCGACGCAAAAATCCAGGCGGCCTACGAGAAGGATTTTCCGGGCAACTTCCTGTTCGCCGCCGGCAGTGCGGCGACCGGCACCTATCGTGGCCTCAAGCTGTGGGAAGCGGCCGTCAAGGAAGCCGGCAAGATCGACCGTGACTCGGTCGCCGCCGCGCTCGACCACGCCAAGATCGCCGAGGGCCCGGGCGGACCGGCCGAGATGGTGCCGGGCAAGCGTCACTGTAAGATGAAGATGTACACCGCCGTCGCCAAGGCCGGGAACTACGAGATCGTCGGACGCAGCGACGGTCTGGTCGATCCCAAGGAATGCTAGAGTGACTCTCTGCACCTCTCCCCGTTGGGGAGAGGTGCAGAGACCGCCACAAGGTGCTCTAATTTGGAATGCTGAAATCCATGGGTGCAGCTAAGCAGGCCGTCCACGCCGACGTCGGGGGTGAGACAGACGTCTCGGTGGCGGAAAGCGCACCGGTCAAACGATCGTCGGCGCGAAAAGTCCTGCCGATCGTGGAGGGCGTGGTGCTCGTCGCTGCGCTGGTCGCACCGCTGGTGCTGCAGGACTACCTCACGGTGTTCGCAACCCGCGTGATCATCCTCGCGCTGTTCGCGTTGTCGTTCGATCTGGTCTGGGGCTATGCCGGCATCATGAGCTTTGGCCAGGCCCTGTTCTTCGGCTCGGCCGGCTACGGTGTCGCGCTGCTCGCGCGCGACCTCGATATCACCAGCATCCTCTTGGTGCTGCCGGCCGGCACCATCATCGGCCTCACCTTTGCGCTCCTGCTCGGCGGCTTCCTGCTGCTGGGCCGGCATCCCTCCAGCGTGATCTTCGTGTCGCTCGGCACGCTGACAGGCTCCTACGCCGCCGATCGCCTCGCGCGCGGCTGGTACTATCTTGGCGGCCAGAACGGCATTCCCTCGATCTCGTCAATGACGCTCGGTGGTTACGAATTCTCGGAAGGGCCGGCGTTCTATTATCTCGTGCTCGGCATCCTCGTTGTCGTCTATCTGCTCTGCCGCTTCCTGGTGCGCTCGCAATTCGGCCTCGCGCTGGCAGGCTTGCGCGAGAACGAGCAGCGCATCGCCTTCTTCGGCTACAAGGTACAGCACCTCAAGGCGATCATTTTTGCGATCGGCGGCGCCATCGCAGGGTTGGCCGGCAGCCTCTACGCCTTCCACGAGGGCTTCGTGTGGCCCAATATGGTCGGCGTGGTCGTCTCGACACAGGTCGTGCTTTACGTGCTGTTCGGCGGCGCCGGCACGCTGATCGGCGCCGTCATCGGTACCGTGATCGTCGAGGGAGTCAGCTTCTGGCTGTCGGACAATTATCGCGACATCTGGCCGATCATTTTGGGGTTGTTGCTGCTGCTCGTGATCCTGTTCCGGCCGCTCGGCCTGATCAGTTTTGTCCTGGGCGAGCGGGAGCGCGTCGGCAGTTTTGGTGCCAGGATCAAGGAGAAGCAAAATGCCGCTCCTTGAAGCCGCGGGCATCTCAAAGATATTCGGCAAGCTCACCGCGCTCGACGGCGCCGCGCTGACCGTCGGCGAGAACGAGTTTCACGGCTTGATCGGCCCCAACGGCTCCGGCAAGAGCACGCTGATGAAGTGTATCGCCGGCGCCGAGGTGCCGACGCAGGGCAAGGTCTCGTTCGTCAATAGCGACATCACCGCCTTCACGCCGACCGAGCGGGCGCGGGCCGGCATGAGCCTGAAATTCCAGATCACCAGCGTGCTGCCGTCGCTGACGCTCTACGACAACATCCTGCTCGCGCTGCAGGCGCAGTCCTCGCTGCTCGACCTCGTATTCTCGCGTACGCGCGGGTTGCTGCATGATCAGGTCATGACCATGCTGACGCAATTCCGTCTCGCCGACCGCGCCTTCGATGCGGCAGCGGCGCTGTCGCATGGTCAGCAGCAATGGCTGGAGATCGCAATGGCGCTCGCGGGCAAACCCAAACTCCTTTTGTTGGACGAGCCGACCGGCGGCATGAGCCTGGAGGAGCGTCGCGTCACCGGCGAATTGCTCCAGCCGATCAAAAAACATTGCTCGCTCGTCATCGTCGAGCACGACCTCGATTTCATCCGCGACATCTGCGATCGCCTCACCGTGCTTGACCAGGGCAAGGTGCTGGCATCGGGCACCGTGTCCGAGATCCAGGCCAACACATCCGTCCAGGAGATCTATCTGCGCCGTGGCTGAATTTTTGGACATCAAGCATCTCGACACCGGCTATGGCCGCAGCCAGGTCCTGTTCGATCTCAATCTCGGCATTCCCTGGCGCGGCGGCGTCGCGGTGCTCGGGCGCAATGGCGCCGGCAAGACCACGCTGATGAAGACCATCGTCGGCGAGCTGCCGGCGTGGAAGGGCGAGGTCGGCTTCGACGGCCGCGACATCAGCCGCCGCCGGCCTGAAGAGCGCGTCCGCGCCGGCATCGGCTACGTGCCGCAGGAGCATTCGGTGTTCGCGCGCCTATCGGTGCGCGACAATCTCGCCGTCGGCTCGCTCTTCAACCAGGACGCCACCGCGGTCGACCGCGTACTGGCGATCTTCCCGAAACTCGGCCAGCGCCTCGACCAGCCCGCCGGCACGCTCTCCGGCGGCGAGCGCAAGATGCTCGCGATCGGCCGCGCCATGCTCGGCGATCCAAAATTGCTGCTGCTGGACGAGCCGACCGAAGGCGTCTGGATCGGCGTGATCGAGGAGATCACCGAGCGCCTGATCGAGCTCGCCAAGGAGATCGCGGTCATCATCGTCGAGCAGCACCTCGACCTCGCGCTGCGTGTTGCGGATTATGCCTACGTGCTGGATCGTGGCAGGGTCGCGCTGCAAGGCGCAGCGGGCGAGGTGAGGGGCAATCCGGAGCTGATGCGGTACCTGGCGCCGTAAATTTTGCGGGCGGAACGCCCGCCTACTTCACCGCGCCAAACCGGCTGTCGAACGAGTTCGACGATACCACCGGTGCTGCGCCGGCCATCTGCGCGCCGTCAGCTGCACCATCGTTCACCGATGGCTTCAGCGCGGGCCGCGTCGCGGCGACCTTGGTCTCGGCGGGCTTGGCCGGCTCGGCGGGTTTCGCGGCCGCGACGGTGCTATCCTTGGACTTGTCATGACCCGGCACGAAGCGCGCTACTGCGGCCTTCAGCTTGGAGGCCGTGCTCGGCGCTGCCGGCGTGGGGGTCACTGAGGCAGTCGCTTGCGGCGGAGACGTGGTCGCTGTGGTGTCGGCGGTGCCGAGGCCCATCTTGCGGCCAAGGTTCGAGAAGAAGCCCCCCGACTTTTCAGCCGGTGCGGCCGAGGCGACGCGGGTGTTGGTCGCGGGTGCGGCGACCGCGACGACCGGCTCTTCCTGCGGCGCGGCCGCGGCGGGCTCGAGATTCGGCTTCGGCGGGTTGACGGTGCCGGGAATGGTGCCCGGCGCCTTCGACATCGCCAGCATCTGCAGCGTATTGCCTTCGGCGCCTTCCGACAGGCCGGTCGAGCCCTCCGGAATCTTCGCGGCAAAGATCTTGTTCATGCCGCCGTCGATACCGGTGTTCATGCGCGCCACCGGCGTGCCCTTGGCGATGAGCTTGTTGTACTCGGCTTCGTCGCGCTGCTCCTTCTCGCGCACCGCGCTGGCGATGTCCTCGGGGATGACATAGGCCGGGCACTTTGCCGAAGCGTCGAACACGGGATCACGCTTGGCGTCGGGCGTCTTCGCGGCGTCGAAGACGTACTTCTTCTCGCAGAAGTCGACCTTCGGCTCCTGTCGTGTCACCTCGAAATGATCATAGCCTTCCTTGATCATCTTCCAGAAGGCCATGTTCGGATTATTGCGGTGCTTGGCCATGTTCACCGGCGTCATCTTGAAAGGATACGCCTGGAACTGGAACGCCTTCTGGCCGCCGAAGAAGGACTCGCGGCCCAACGAATAGATCTCCGCGATCTGCTCGTCGGTCATGGCGTAGCAGCCGCGCGACGAGCAATCGCCATGCACCATCAGCTGCGAGCCGGTGCGGCCGAGCGCCTTGTCGAACGCGTTGGGGAAGCCGGTGTTGAACGAGAGGTAATAGGCCGACTGCGGATTCATCTGGCTCGGGTTGATCGAGTAGAATCCTTCCGGCGCCTGGCGATCGCCTTCGCGCACCTTCGGACCGAGGTCGCCCGACCAGCGGCAGATCGGATAGGCCTTGAGCAGAGCGAACTGGCCGGAGCGGGTCTGCTTCCAGATTTCGAGCTCGGCTTCCTGCTTGAACAGGCGGATCAGGATCGGCGATTGCAGATCCATGTCCTTCTCACCCATCGCGGCGACGAGCTTGGGCGAGACCGGCTGGTTGGCCTTGGCGTTGGTCGCGAGCGAGACCTGGTCGGTGTCGCAGCCGGCCAGCACAACGCTGGCAGCAAGCGCGACCGAAGCCAAAAGCGCACGGGCAAGCGAACGAGAATTCAAGATGGACCCCACAACGTGCCGGGCAAGGAGCGCGTACCCCAATCTCTCGGGCATGGCCTGACCGGAACTCCGGACTTCATTCAGACCAAGCCCCAGCGCTTATGCCCTGAAGCCATTGATTAAAATTCTAACCTCCGCGCCTGGGGGTCGCAACCCGACCGGGGATCACGAGCCCGTTGGCCGACAGGCGTGGTCAACAGAGACTTAAACTGGGCCGGAACTTGGGACTTAATTGGGCTTTGCAGCCAAACCGCTACTGAGATCGCTGATTTGGGCAAAAAAAGGGTTAATACGGGGTTACCGGGGCTCTTCACCTCCCCCGCTTGCGGGCGCTTGCGGGGGAGGCCCGGAGGGGGCGCGCGCCGCATTGGGAGTGTCGCGAGGGGAGATACCCTCTCCCCGACCCTCCCCGCAAGCGGGGGAGGGAGCGCACCACAATACCGAAATCTGCCTGAATCAGCCCAGTTTCCGGCCGATATCGAGGAATTTCTGCCGGCGCTGCTTGCGGATGGCGTCGCCGTCCAGGCCCCGCAGCTCGTCGAAGGCTTTTGCGATGGCATCGCCCGTGGTGGCGATCATGGCGGCGGGGTCGCGATGGGCGCCGCCGACCGGCTCCTTCAAAATGCTGTCGATCACCCCGAAGCGCAGCATGTCCTGGGCGGTGATCTTCATGTTGTTGGCGGCTTCCTGCGCCTTGCTGCCGTCGCGCCAGAGGATGGAGGAGGCGGCCTCGGGCGAGATCACGCTGTAGATCGCGTGCTCCATCATCAGCACCTTGTTGGCGGTGGTGATGGCGATGGCGCCGCCCGACATGCCCTCGCCGGTGATGATGGCGACGTTCGGCACGGTCAGCGCCATGCAGGCATCGGTCGAGCGTGCGATCGCCTCGGCCTGCCCGCGCTCCTCGGCGCCGATGCCGGGATAGGCGCCGGCGGAATCGGCGAGCGACAGCACCGGCAGGCCGAACCGCTCGGCCATCTCCATCAGCCGCACACATTTGCGATAGCCTTCCGGCCGCGCCATGCCAAAATTGTGCTTGATGCGGCTCTCGGTGGAATCGCCCTTTTCCTGGCCCATCACGCAGATCGCATCGCCGCGGAAGCGGCCGAAGCCCGCGACCAGCGCCTCGTCCTCGCCGAACTTGCGGTCGCCGGCGAGCGGGGTGAATTCGGTGATCAGGCCCCTGATGAAGTCGTTGAAATGCGGCCGCTGCGGATGCCGCGCGACCAGCGTCTTCTGCCACGGCGTCAGGTTTTGATAGAGGTCGGCCAGCGCCTGCGCCGCCTTGTCCTCGATCCGGCCGATCTCCTCGGCGATGTCGGTGCCGGAGGCCGCCAGCGTCCTGAGCTCGTCGACCTTGGAGTCGAGCTCGGCGACGGGCTTTTCGAAGTCGAGATAGCTGCGCATCTGGTCTGGCATCAACTCAATATAGCGGGACGGGGCTACGAGGCGAAGCGAGGTTGGCTTCTCGTAAAGAAGTGTAGCTTCTTCAAAGGCTTGACCTGTGCGCTCGCGGAAGCGCGGCAAATCACGGATAAGGCCACGGCTCTTTCTGCGGAGATGTGGCCGAAGTCAAGGCGGTTAGTTTACCTCTCCCGCTTGCGGGAGAGGTCGGCGCGAAGCGCCGGGTGAGGGTTTTCTCCCCTTGGGGGTTCTTCGTTGTCGAGACACCCTCTCCCCAACCCTCTCCCGCAAGCGGGAGAGGGGGCGCACCTCCCTACTTCTCCGCCAGCGGGTGCAGGTCGCGCACCAGGCTCTTCAGCCGCTCCTCGACCACATGGGTATAGATCTGGGTGGTCGAGATGTCGGTGTGGCCGAGCAGGGTCTGCACGATGCGCAAATCGGCGCCGTTGTGCAGGAGGTGGCTGGCAAACGCGTGGCGCAGCACGTGCGGGGAGACCAGCCGGGCCTGCAGGCCGGAGGCGACCGCGAGCTCCTTGAGGTCGCGGGCAAAATGCTGCCGCGTCAGGTGCCCGCTCTCGCCAAACGAGGGAAACAGCCATTTCGAGGCGGCGACACTGCCCTTCTTTTTCTCCGTCTTCGCGGCTTCCGTCTGCGCGAGATAATCCGCCATCGCCTGCCGCGAGGCTTCATTGAGCGGCACCAGCCGTTCCTTGTCGCCCTTGCCGCGCACCACGATCATCCGGGCGTCGCGCTTGGCGGCCGAGCGCGGCAGCGACACCAGCTCGGAAACGCGCAAGCCCGTGGCGTAGAGCACCTCGAGCAGGCAATAGAGCCTTAAAGCGCGCAGCCGCTGCGACGGCGAGGCATCCGCCGCCTCGCTCATCTCCTTGGCGCAGCGGAGCATGCGGTCAACATCGGCGATCGACAGTACTTTTGGCAGGCCGCGGCCGCGCTTGGGCCCGGACAGGATCGCCGCGGGATCCTCAGTTCTGATGCGCTCATTCAAGAGAAAGCGGAACAGGTGCCGCATCGCCGACAGCCGCCGCGCGACGCTGGAGGATTTGAAGCCGCGCGCATCGAGGTCGCCAAGATAGTCGCGCAGGACTTGCGTCTCCGCGTCCACAAAGCTGTGGCCGACGCGGTCGAGAAACTCCGAGAAATCGGTGAGGTCGCGGCGGTAGGCATCGAGCGTATTGGAGCCGGCACCCTGTTCCGCGGCGAGCATGTCGAGGAACAGGCCGGTGAGCTTGGCGTCTGAGGGCTTGCTGGCGGAGGATTTGCGCATGCCCTGGAGGCTAGCTCCTATTTCTTGAGAAATTTATCCGGCGGGATCGTCACCGTCATTTCCCGCGGCTTCGGATTGACGAAATTGGCCAGCGCGAACACCACGCCATAGACGATGCCGGCGATCACGGCGACGACCGTCAGGAAGCGGAACAGGCTGGGCATCAGCAGGGTCTCGACGAAGGACACGAACGGGCAAATTAACCAATGAAATCATCCAACATGTTCGCCGTTTCGTGGCAAGAGTCCTCTGGCGAGGGCCCCAATGGGGTCGTATACGTGGCCCAGATGCCGCCTTTGGCGGCAAATTGAGCGAGATCCAGAGCAAGATCCATGTCCGACGCCGCGCTGCCAGCACAAGCGAGCCCCGAGGCCGACATCCTGTCGGCGCTGGGCGCGCGTTCGATCGTGCTGGTCGGCATGATGGGCGTCGGCAAGTCGACCATCGGCCGCCGCATGGCGGCGCGGCTCAAGCTGCCCTTCATCGATGCCGACACCGAGATCGAGGTCGCGCATGCCGGCATGACCATACCGGAGATATTCGAGCGCCATGGCGAGCCGTATTTCCGCGATGGCGAGGCGCGGGTGATCGCGCGCCTGCTCGAGGGCGGGCCGATCGTGCTGGCGACCGGCGGCGGCGCCTTCATGCGCGAGGAGACGCGGAGCCGCATCGCGGCCAGGGCGATCTCGATCTGGCTCAAGGCAGACCACGACGTGATCATGCGCCGCGTCCGTCGCCGCGCCGACCGTCCGCTGCTGCAGACTGCCGATCCCGAAGGAACGGTGACGCGCCTGCTCACCGAGCGCGAGCCGGTCTACAGCCATGCCGACATCACGATCGCCTCGCGCGACGTGCCGCACGACAGAATCGTCGATGAGACCATCGAGACGCTGCACGCCCATCTCTGCGGCGAGAGCGCGTCCCAACCACCAGCCGACGTCGCGAGTGCCGTTCGATGACCGCGCCTCTGAAACATTCCGACCCCGTCAACGTCGACGTCGCGCTCGGCGATCGCGCCTATGATATCGTCATCGGCCGCGGCGTGCTGTCTTCGCTCGGCGAACGCGTTGCCGCTTTGCGCCCCGGCGTGCGCACCGCTGTTGTCACCGACCGCACCGTCGCAAAATACTGGCTCGAGCCGACCGAGGCCTCGCTCGCGGCCAGCGGCATTCCGACGTCGCGTGTCGTCGTCGACGAAGGCGAGATCTCCAAAACCTATGCGGGGCTGGAAAAGGTCAGCGAAGCCCTGATCGCCGCAAAAATCGAGCGCAACGATCTCGTCATCGCACTGGGCGGTGGCGTGGTTGGCGATCTCGCCGGCTTTGCCGCCGCGATCCTGCGCCGCGGCGTCGATTTCGTGCAGGTGCCGACCTCGCTGCTGGCGCAGGTCGATTCCTCCGTCGGCGGCAAGACCGGCATCAACTCGCCGCAAGGCAAGAATCTGCTCGGCGCCTTCCACCAGCCGGTGCTGGTCATCGCCGACACCGCCGTGCTCGACACGCTGTCGCCACGGCAATTCCGCGCCGGCTATGCCGAAGTCGCCAAATACGGCGTGCTCGGTGACGAGGCCTTTTTTACCTGGCTCGAGAAGAACCACGCGGACATCTTCAAGGGAGGCTCGGCGCGTGAGCACGCCATCGCGACCTCCTGCCGCGCCAAGGCCGGTGTCGTCTCGCGCGACGAACGCGAGACCGGCGAACGCGCGCTGCTCAATCTCGGCCACACCTTCGGTCATGCGCTGGAAGCCGCGACCGGTTTTTCCGACCGCCTGTTCCACGGCGAGGGCGTTGCGATCGGCATGACGCTGGCGGCGCAGTTCTCGGCCAGGCTCGGCATGATCGGCGAGGCCGATGCGGCCCGCGTCGAGCGCCATCTCGTCGAAGTAGGTCTTCCGACCCGCCTGCAGGACATCGCCGGCTTCGCGCAGGAAGGCCTTGCCGATGCCGACGCGCTGATGGGGCTGATGGCACAGGACAAGAAGGTCAAGCGCGGCAAGCTCACCTTCATCCTGCTGGAGGCCGTGGGGCGTGCCGTCATCGCCAAGGATGTCGAGCCGGCGCCGGTGCGCGACTTCCTGAAGGACAAGCTCGCCCTCAAGGCGTGAGACGCGGCTGAACGGCGCTAAAACAAGAAACCAGAGTGTCTCATGGACTGGCTCGGCTTCACCATCGTCCTTATCTGCCTGCTCGTCTCGGGCTTCTTCGCCGCGAGCGAGACCGCGCTGACCGGCGCCTCGCGCGCCAGCATGCTGCGGCTCTCCAAGCAGGGTAATCGCGACGCCGACGTGGTCTCGCAGCTGCTCGACATGCGCGAGCGCCTGATCGGCGCGCTGCTGCTCGGCAACAACATCGCCAATATCACCGCTTCGGCACTGGCCACCAGCATCTTCACCGCCTGGTTCGGCGATGTCGGCGTGCTCTATGCCACCGGCGTGATGACGGCGCTGGTCGTGATCTTCGCGGAGGTGCTGCCGAAGACCCTCGCCATCAACGCGCCGGACCGCATGGCGCTGGCGGTCGCGCGCCCGATGCGGCTGACCATGTACGTGCTGGGGCCGCTGCTGCGGATCGTCGAGGTTATCGTCCGCCTGTTGATGCGCCTGTTCGGCCTTGCCGGCGAGCACCAGGCGATCCTGTCGCCGACCGAGCGCCTGCGCGGCGCGGTCGACCTGTTGCACCACGAGGGCAAGGTCGAGAAGCAGGACCGCGACATGCTCGGCGGCCTGCTTGATTTGCGCGAGCTCCAGGTCTCCGACGTCATGATCCATCGCACCGAGATGATGATGATCAACGCCGACTTGCCGGCGGAGGAGCTGGTGCGCGAGGTGCTGGCGACCGAATACACCCGCATCCCGCTCTGGCGCGAGAAGCCCGAAAACATCATCGGCGTGCTCCACGCCAAGGATCTGCTGCGCGCGATCCGCGCCGCCGACGGCGACACTTCGCGCATCGACGTCTCCACCATCGCGCTGCCGCCCTGGTTCGTGCCCGAGATGCGCCCTGTCTCCGAGCAGTTGAAGGCATTCCGGCGTCGCAAAACCCATTTCGCGCTCGTCGTCGACGAGTACGGCGAAGTTGAAGGTCTTGTGACGCTGGAGGACATCCTGGAAGAGATTGTCGGCGACATCTCCGACGAGCACGACGTCGTGGTCGCCGGCGTGCGCGCCCAGCCGGACGGCTCCGTCGTGGTCGACGGCTCGGTGCCGATCCGCGACCTCAACCGCGCCATGGACTGGCGCCTGCCCGATCAAGAGGCAACCACCGTCGCCGGCCTCGTCATTCACGAGGCGCGTTCGATCCCCGACCGCGGCCAGAGCTTTACGTTCCACGGCTTCCGCTTCCGCGTCCTCCGCCGTGAACGCAACCGCATCACCGCGCTCCGTATTTCACCGGTGCCACGTGACGCGGAGCTGGAAGAGGCCAAGCCGCGCCGGGCCGGGACGTCGTTTTGAGCTCTTGCTCCTTGAGGAGCGCCGTCAGGCGCGTCTCGAACCATGAAGGCCAAGATGCCGCAGCGGGGCCTGCATCCTTCGAGACGCGCGCAAGAGCGCGCTCCTCAGGATGAGGGGAGAAATTGCAGCCGGCGCGCTGGTTGGTTCAGCGCCCGTCTTCCCCCGGCGCCTGTGCGTGGATTGCCAGCGCATGCACGCTACCCGAGAGTTCCGCGGCCAGCGCCGCATTTATCATGCGGTGACGGTCGACCCGGCTCTTCCCTTTGAAGGCCTGGGACACGATATAAACGCGGAAGTGCGTCTCGCCGCTCGGCCGATGGCCGGCGTGGCCCTCATGCAAATGTGACTCGTCGACGACTTGCAGGCTTTCCGGCGTGAAAGCTTCCTGCAACTTGTTGCTGATAGTGTCTTTCATTACCATGAGTGCCATTAAAGCCTGCGATCGCGCTCCGTCAATTGCCACAGGCCGCCTCTGGCGGCCGTTCTGAAAAACGCCGAAGTGAAACTTCGGCTACGGGTAGTCAGCTAATTGCAATGTCAAGACTTGAAGGTTTTTGCATTGCGTAGTCAAAGTCAGCCATGCCGATCGATTCATCAAAGTTCTTCGACTCCATCCGCGTGAAGCCGCGGGGCAAGCAGCCCGAGGTGAAGCCGCGCGAGACCGTGGTCACCTGCGAATGGACCGGGTGCCAGAACAAGGGCGCGCATCGGGCACCCAAGGGTCGCGAGAACCAGCGCGAGTACTGGCACTTCTGCCTCAACCATGTGCGCGAGTACAATCAGAACTACAATTTCTTCTCCGGCATGAATGCCGACGCGGTCGCGCGCTATCAGAAGGATGCACTGACCGGCCACCGTCCGACCTGGAAGATGGGCGCCAATGGCGGCGTCAAGAAGGGTGCGGAAGCCGAGATCGACGGCGCCTTCGATCCCTTCAGCATGTTCTCCGAGATCAACGGCCGCGCCAGCTGGCGCAAGGGCCCGGAGGCCCAGCCCAAGGCCGAGACGCGCAAGATCATGAATGCCGAGCGCAAGGCGCTCCAGGTCATGGGCCTCGGCCCCGACGCCACGCTCGCCGACGTCAAGGCCAAGTACAAGGCCCTGGCGAAGCAGCACCACCCCGACACCAATGGCGGCGACCGCTCCACCGAAGATCGCCTGATCGAGATCATCAAGGCGTATAATTATCTGAAGACCGTGGTGCGGGAGGCGTAGGGCCTCGAGCTCGCTTTCTTCCCTTCTCCCCTTGTGGGAGAAGGTGGCATAGGCGGCCCTCGGCCGCCGTTCTTGAGAACGCCGAAGCAAAGCTTCGGCTATGGCGCCGGATGAGGGGTTGCTGGGTATCCGCGGAGAGAACCCCTCACCCGTCTCGCCGCTAAAGCGGCGAGCCACCCTCTCCCACAAGGGGAGAGGGAAAGTGCGCCGCTCATCCGCGCTAAGCCTCACACCGGCATCGCCCCCACATAGGACGAGCTCGGCCGGATCAACCGCCCCGTTCGCTGCTGCTCGCGCGCATGCGCGGTCCAGCCTGCTGCGCGTGCCACCGCGAAGATCGGCGTAAACGCCTGCCTTGGGATCGCCAGCGCATCGAGCAGGATCGCGGTGAAGAACTCGACATTGGTCTCCAGCGGCCGCTCCGGATTCTTCTTGCGCAGCGCTGCGCGGATATAGGCCTCGACCTCGCCGGCAAACTGCAGGTCGGTGCCGTTGGACGCCAGCGCCTCGACTGCGGTCTTGAGCACGTCGGCACGCGGGTCGCGCACGCGATAAACGCGGTGGCCAAAGCCCATCATCCGCTCGCCGCGCGCCAGCGCCGCATCCACCCAGGGCTGGATCCGCTCGCGCGAGCCGATCGCATGGAGCATGTCCAGCACCGGCTCCGGCGCGCTGCCATGGAGCGGGCCGGTCAACGCGCAATACCCCGCAGTCACCGCAGCGAACAGATCGGCCTGGGTCGAGGCCACCACGCGCGTGGCGAAGGTCGAGGCGTTCATGCCGTGGTCGCAGACAGTCACGAGATAGGCATCCAGCGCAGTGACCTCTCGCGGCGCAGGCGTGCGTCCATGCAGCATGCGCAGCGTATCGGCGGCGTGGCTCGCGCTCGGGTCGGGTGCGACCGGGTCGAGCCCCTTGGCGCGGCGCACCAGCGCGCCCGCGATCACCGGAAACGCGCCGACGATTGTTGCCTCATGCTCGAGGCCATCCTCCGCACGAAGCCCCGCGACTGCTGCACGAAACCCGTCGATGATGCCCATGCCCTGGGTTGCCGGCAGCAGCTCGGAGAGCCGCGCGAAGGCGCGTTCGCGCGCCGCGCCCAGGCTCGCCCGGACATTGGCTTCGGTGAGGGTGGCTTGGCTCACGCCATTCCAGAGCCGGGCGGTGACGCCCTCAAAACTCGATTTGGCGGCGAGGGTCCCGAGATGCTCGCCGGCGATGATCAGTTCGCCGCGCTCGCCGTCGACATGGCTCAGCACGGTTTCGGCCGCGAGAACGTCGTCCAGCCCGATTTGGCTTTTCGTGAGGTGGGTATTCATGGCCCAATTCTCCCTTTGCAGTGCACCAGGAGAAAATCAGGCCTCTCGACAGATTGATCAATCTTGATTACATCAATCAATATGAAAAATTCGGAAGGTCTCTACCTCTCCGCCCGGGAAGCCGCGGCCGAGCTCGCGATCTCGCCGGCCACCCTCTACGCCTATGTCAGCCGCGGCCTGATCCGCTCTGAGCCGACGCCGGATTCGCGCAAGAATCGCTACCGCGCCGAGGACGTCCGCGCGCTGAAGGAGCGCCGGGTGCCGTCGCCGGAGCCGCGCGGCCTGCGCAGCTTCGATGCCGATCTGCCTGTGATGGACACCGAGATCTCGACCATTACCGAGGAGGGCGCGATCTACCGCGGTGTGAACTGCATTGATCTCGCCGAGAACGACACGCTGGAGCACACCGCAACGCTGCTCTGGGACGTCTCCGATGTCGATCCCTTTGTGCCGGACAACCAGCCTGCGATGTCCGACGAGATGCGTGCGATTGCGGAAGCCGCGCGCCGCGCAGCTCCGATCGATCGCGCCATCGCTGTGCTCGCGCTCGCGGCCAGCGCCGATTCCCGCGCCTTCACGCGCGCGCCCGATGGCCGCGCGCTGGTCGGCGCGCGCATCGTCCGGCTGCTGGTCGCGACCATGCTCAATGCCGAGCCGTCAGCCGAGCCGCTGCATCAGCAGATCGCGCGGGCCTGGGCAGGCGACAACAAGCACGCGCCCGATCTCATCCGGCGCGCGCTGGTGCTGTTGGCCGACCACGAACTGAACGCCTCGACCTTCACCGCGCGCTGCGCGGCCTCGACCGGGCTCAATCTTTATGACTCGGTCATCGTCGGCCTCGCCGCCTTGAAAGGGCCGAAGCACGGCGGCGCCGGCGTGCTGGCCTCGCAGCTGGTCAAGACGCTGGTCGATCGCGACGTCGAGCCGATGGTGCGCGAGCGCGTTGCGCTCGGCGAGCGTTTCCCGGGCTTCGGCCACGGCGTTTACAAGCGCGGCGATCCCCGCGCGCAGTCGCTGCTGAACGCCTTGGCGCGAACCGGCGCGCCGCGCAAATTCACCCGCGAGGTGCCGGAGCGGATCGCGGAGGCGACCGGAGAGTTCGTCAATATCGACTATGTGCTCGCCGTGCTCGTGCACGCGCTCCGGCTGCCGCCCGGCAGCGAGCTCGCACTGTTCGCCATGGCCCGCAGCGTCGGCTGGATCGCCCATGCCAGCGAGCAATTGCAGTTCGGCAGATTGATCCGCCCGCGGGCAAGATATGTGGGGCCTGCGCCTGGGCGGCGGTCGGGGGGTTCTTAACCTCTCCCGCTTGCGGGAGAGGTCGGCGCCAAGCGCCGGGTGAGGCTTTCTCCTCTTGGGGGTTCTCGATTGCCGCGAGACCCTCACCCCAGCCCTCTCCCGCAAGCGGGAGAGGGAGCGCACCTCCGTCGCGTTACGCACCCAAGGTTGATTAAGCCGGCGGCTTCACCGCAGCGACACCGCCACCGTTCCGGCGGCGATAGATCCAGATCGCCACGCCCACCGCGATCGCAACGCCGACCACGGTCAGAATCCACATGTGCTTGTAGGGATGCCCGTGGTGCGGCAGGCCGGCATATTTGTGCAGGGCCGACACCGCCAGCACGCCCGGCAGCACATGGGCCGGCGCCCAGACCAGGATCGCCGGGATATTGACCGCGTAAAATCTTGTCGGCGCCATCCCGAGCGCACCGGCCGTTACCGGCACGAAGGCGCGGATCGGCGGCACGAAGCGGGCGAAGAACACGGCCCAGGTGCCGAAGCGGTGGAAGAAGGTCTCGCTCTCCTTGACCACGCGCGGATAATTGGTCAGCGGCCAGGTGTTGAGGATCTTGCGCTGCTGCCGGTGCCCGAGCCAGTAGGCCGAGCCGTCGCCCAGCACCGCGCCGACCGCTGCCGCCAGCAGCACCCATTGCAGTTTCAGGTCGCCGCCGGGAACCAGGGCGCTGAGTGCCAGGATGATGGTCGAGCCCGGGATGACCGACCCCACCACCGGGACGGCCTCGAGAAGCGCTGCCAGGAACAGGGTCAGATAGGCCAGCCACGCATGGGCCGAAACGAACGATATCAGGGGATCGAGAAAGGAAGTCACATCGTCTCTGTGTTGGGTGGGGCCATTCGGGTTCAGGCCCTATAAGTAAGGAGCGGCAGGAAAAGTGCCATCGGCGCGAGCAGCGGACGGTTTCGCCCGAATTTCGCGCGTGATTCGCAGGGCAGCCTTCCAAAAATCGCGTTCCTTGCCTATCTAAATGAAAAGACAATGGAACTTTGATTGTGGGGCGGGCTTCTGCCGGCACGTTGTCTCTGATAGGTTCGCAGCCGCACCCAGCCGCAGCCAACGTGCAAATAACTGGTTTCGGGACCGCCCGGGACCTCGGAGGATTGATGACGACCGCCGCCCTGTCCAAAGTTGAGGAAGTTTCCGGTCTGCCCGACATGAAGGTGTCGGTGCGCCAGGTGTTCGGGATCGACAGCGATCTCGAAGTGCCGGCCTATTCCGAAGTCGATCCTCACGTGCCCGAAGTCGATTCCGACTACCGCTTCGACCGCGCCACCACGCTCGCGATTCTCGCCGGCTTTGCCCGCAACCGCCGCGTGATGGTGACCGGCTATCACGGCACCGGCAAATCCACCCATATCGAGCAGGTCGCCGCCCGCCTGAACTGGCCCTGCGTGCGCGTCAACCTCGACAGCCACATCAGCCGTATCGACCTCGTCGGCAAGGACTCCATCGTGGTCCGCGACGGCAAGCAGGTCACCGAATTCCGTGACGGCATTTTGCCTTGGGCGCTGCAGCACAACGTCGCGCTGGTGTTCGACGAATACGACGCCGGCCGCCCGGACGTGATGTTCGTGATCCAGCGCGTGCTGGAAGTCTCGGGCCGCCTGACGCTCCTGGACCAGAACAAGGTGATCAAGCCGCACCCGTCGTTCCGCCTGTTTGCGACCGCCAACACGGTTGGCCTCGGCGACACCTCCGGCCTCTATCACGGCACCCAGCAGATCAACCAGGGCCAGATGGACCGCTGGTCGATCGTTACCACGCTCAACTACCTCAGCCATGACGAGGAGGTGGAGATCGTGCTGGCCAAGGCCAAGCACTATCGCACCCAGGAGGGCCGCGACATCGTCAACAAGATGGTGCGCCTCGCCGATCTCACCCGCAACGCCTTCGCCAATGGCGATCTGTCGACGGTGATGAGCCCGCGCACGGTGATCACCTGGGCCGAAAACGCCGACATCTTTGGCGATATCGGTTTCGCGTTCCGGGTCACCTTCCTCAACAAGTGCGACGAGCTCGAGCGTCCCCTGGTCGCCGAGTTCTACCAGCGCTGCTTCAACGCTGAGCTGCCGGAATCGGCAGTCAATGTGGCGCTGTCCTGATCTCTCTCGCGGCATGTCGTCCCGGCGAAAGCAGGGACGGGCGCCGCGAGGTCTCTCGATGAAGCGACGCTGATAGTTTTCCCTGACGCACCAACCGTCGGTGGCTATGGGTCCCCGCCTCCGCAGGGACGACGGTGAGATCGAGATGAGCACGCCCTCCAATTCCAAATTCCGCAACAGCAAGGAAGCCCCGACTGAGCCGTTCAAGCGCTCGGTGGCCTCCTGCCTGAAGGCGATCGCAAAGACGCCTGAGCTAGAGGTCTCCTTCGCGGCCGAGCGCCCGGGCCTGGCGCCGGGCAAAGCCCGTTTGCCCGAACCCGCGCGAAAGATGACCAAGCGCGATGCGGCGATCGTGCGCGGCCACGCCGATTCCATCGCGCTCAAGCTCGCCTGTCACGACGCCAAGCTGCATCGCAAGCTGATGCCGGGCAATCCGCAGGCGCGCGGCGTGTTCGAGGCGGTCGAGCAGGCCCGCGTCGAGGCGATCGGCGCGCGCCGCATGGCCGGCGTCGCCAAGAATCTCAACGCGATGCTCGACGACCACTTCCATCGCGGCAAGTTCGACGAGATCACCGACCGCGCCGATGCGCCGCTGGCCGACGCGCTGGCGATGCTGGTGCGCGAGCGCCTGACCGGCATGGCGCCGCCGACGGCCGCGAAAAAGATGGTCGATCTCTGGCGTCCCATTCTTGAAGACAAGATCGGCAAGCGGCTCGACCGGCTCGATGGCCTGGTCGAGGACCAGACCCGGTTCGGCGACGCCGTGCATGATCTGCTGACGGCGCTCGAGCTCGGCGACGAGCGCAGCGCCGACAGCGAAGACAATGACGACAACGACGAGAACCAGGACGGCGACAACGATCAGTCCGGCGCCGAGGGCTCGCCCGATTCCGATGCCGCCCAGGAGATGAGCGCCGACCAGGCGCAGGCGTCGTCCGAAGAGATGAGCGACAGCGCGATGGAAAGCGCGCAGGCCTCGACCTCGGATACCTTCGACGACGGCGAGCTCGGCGACGACGAGACGCCGGGCGAGGCGACGCGTCCGAACGCGCACGGCAAGAACGAGCCGCGCGGGCCGGAATATCACGCCTTCGCGCCCAAATTCGACGAGGTCATCTCCGCCGAAGACCTCTGCGACCATGACGAGCTGGAGCGCCTGCGCGCCTATCTCGACAAGCAGCTCGCGCATCTGCAGGGCATTGTCGCCCGTCTCGCCAACCGGCTGCAGCGCCGCCTGATGGCGCAGCAGAACCGGGCCTGGGAGTTCGACCTCGAAGAGGGCATTCTGGATCCCGCGCGACTGTCGCGCGTGGTGACCGATCCCCATCACCCGCTGTCCTTCATGCACGAGAAGGAGGCGACGTTCCGCGACACCGTGGTGACGCTGCTGCTCGACAATTCCGGCTCGATGCGTGGCCGCCCGATCACGGTCGCGGCGACCTGCGCCGACATCCTCGCGCGCACGCTGGAGCGGTGCGGCGTCAAGGTCGAGATTTTGGGCTTCACCACGCGGGCCTGGAAGGGCGGACAATCGCGTGAGGCGTGGCTGGCCGCCGGCAAGCCGGCCAATCCCGGCCGCCTCAACGATCTCCGCCACATCATCTACAAGTCGGCGGATGCCCCGTGGCGTCGCGCGCGAAAGAACCTTGGCCTGATGATGCGCGAGGGGCTGCTGAAGGAGAATATCGACGGCGAGGCGCTCGACTGGGCGCACAAGCGCCTGCTGGCGAGGGCCGAGCAGCGCAAGATCCTGATGATGATCTCGGACGGCGCGCCGGTCGACGATTCCACGCTGTCGGTCAACCCCGGCAACTATCTCGAGCGGCATCTGCGCCACATCATCGAGGAGATCGAGACCCGCTCGCCGGTCGAGCTGATCGCGATCGGCATCGGTCATGACGTGACGCGCTACTATCGCCGCGCGGTGACGATCGTGGACGCCGAAGAGCTCGGCGGCGCCATCACCGAAAAGCTCGCCGAACTCTTCAGCGAGACCAACACGGCGCCGCCGCAGCCGGCCGGTCGCCCGCGGCGCAAACTGCATTCGTGAGCACGCTTTCATCCCGCCGCAGCTTTATCGGCCACGCGGCGGCGGGATTCTCCACTCTCGCGCTCGCTCGGTTGGCGCAGGCGAAGCCGGCGCAGGCCGAGCACGCCGTCACCGAGCCCGTCACCATCGAGGTCAACGCGCGGCCGATTCCCCATTTCGAGCCGCGCGATCGAGCGCGCGTGCGCTTCGGCTCGTTGCAATATCGCAGCGGCCTGGTGCTGACCTCGCCGCATCGCGGCTTCGGTGGCCTGTCCGGCTTCCGCTTCCTCGACGACAAGGGCGCGCGTTTCCTCGCGCTGTCCGACCAGGGCAGCTGGTTCACGGGCGCCATCCGTTATTCCGGCGGCAAGATGGTCGGGCTCGACGACGTCGAGGCTGCGCCGATGCTCAATGCCGAGGGGCGGCCGATCACCGAGAAGCGGCTCTGGTACGACACCGAGTCGCTCGCGCGCGACGGCTCGCTCGTCTATGTCGGGCTCGAACGCGTCAACCAGATCATGCGCTTCGACTTCGCCAAAGGCGGCACCCGCGCCCGCGGCGAGGTGGTGCCGACACCGGCCGCGTTGCGCAAGCTGCCCTACAACAAGGGGCTGGAGGCGATGGTGTTCGTGCCCAGGGACATGAAGGGACAGCCGCTCGCGGGCACGCTGATCGCGATGTCCGAAGGCGGCTTCGATGCCGACGGCAATCTGATCGGCTTCCTGATCGGCGGCCCGTCGCCCGGCCAGTTCAGCATCAAGCGCACCGACGAGCAGTTCATCAGCGACGCCGTGCTGCTGCCTTCAGGTGAGCTGCTGATCCTCGAACGCAAATTCTCCTGGTTCACCGGCATCAACATCCGCATCCGATCGATCCCGTTGAGGACCATCGCGCCAGGCGCGTTGGTCGACGGCCCCGTGCTGTTCGAGGCCGATCTCGGCCACGAGGTCGACAACATGGAAGGCATCGACGCCCATGTCACGGCGGAGGGCGAGACCGTGCTGACGATGGTGTCGGACGACAATTTCTCGATGCTCCAGCGCACCCTGCTGTTGCAGTTCACGCTGGCGGACTAGCCCTGCTGTCGTCCCGGCCTCCCGTCAAACCCGCAATGCATGGCGCCGCGGGCGGCCATGCCGCCTGCGCAACTGGCAATTCGCGATTCGCTCACTAAACTTCATGCAATCGCTTCCATTCCTCCATCCCCGGATCCCCGCATGAGCGCCCTGTTTTCCCCGATCAAGCTGCGCGGCCTGACTTTGAAGAACCGCCTGGTGGTGTCGCCGATGTGCCAGTATTCGGCCGAAGACGGTGTTCCCACCGACTGGCATTTCACCCACATCAACAATCTCGCGCTGTCGGGCGCGGCGATGTTCTGCATCGAGGCCACCCATGTCGAGGCGATCGGCCGCATCACGCCGGGCTGTCTCGGGCTCTACAACGACGCCTCGGAAGCCGCGCTGAAGCAGATCCTCAGCTCCGTCCGCAAGCATTCGAGCACGGCGGTCGCGATGCAGCTCGCGCATGCGGGCCGCAAGGCCTCGAGCGCGCGGCCCTGGGACGGCGGCCAGCTGATCCCGCTCAGCGAGGGCGGCTGGCAGACGGTGGCGCCGTCGGCGCTACCGCACAAGGAGGGCGAAGCTGCGCCGCTGGCGCTCGATGCTAGCGGTCTGAAGCGCATCCGCGAGGCCTTCGTCGACAGCGCCAAGCGCGCGGAGCGCATCGGCATCGACGCGATCGAGCTGCACGGCGCGCACGGCTATCTCATGCATCAATTCCTGTCGCCGATTTCGAACAAGCGCACCGACGAATATGGCGGCTCGCTCGAAAATCGCATGCGCTTCCCGCTCGAAATCTACGACGCGGTGCGCAGCGTTTTTCCGCACGACAAGGCGGTCGGCATGCGGGTGTCGTCGACCGACTGGGTCGAGGGCGGCTGGGATCTGGCGCAGACCATTGAATTCGCGAAAGCGCTGAAGGCGCGCGGCGTCGACTGGATCGATGCCTCCTCCGGCGGCGTTTCGCCGCAGCAGAAGATCACGCTCGGCCCCGGCTACCAGGTGCAGTTTGCGGAAGCCATCAAGCGCGAGACCGGCTTGCCGACCATCGCGGTGGGCCTGATCACGGAAGCCAAGCAGGCCGAAGAGATCGTGGCAAGCGGCAAGGCCGACATGATCGCGCTCGCCCGCGGCATGCTCTACGACCCCCGCTGGGGTTGGCACGCGGCGGCCGATGTCGGCGGCGAAGTCGAAGCCCCGCCGCAATACTGGCGCTCGCAGCCGTCGACGCAGAAGGCGCTTTTCGGCAAGACCACGTTCGGGGCGAGGTAGCTCTTCACCTCTCCCCGCATGCGGGGAGAGGATCCACCTCACGCATCCGTAACCCTCCTTACCTTCCGCCTGCCGCAAAACTGGCCTAACCTCCGCTCATCCGGGGCATCGCGGAGGCCGGCCATGCGGTTTCGTGTTCGCAAGACTGCCCACGTGTTCGAGCGCCTGGGCCTCGCGATGGCGGGCGCCGCGTGCGGGCTGTTCGTCGGCGCCTATGTCGGATCGGCGTTTGCCGCGCTCACCACGCAGGGCTTTCTGCTGCTGATGATGCTGCTCGGCGTGGTCGGCTTCTATCTCGGCATCGACACGCCGCAGCAGCCTTTCGACGAGGCGCACAGCGAGATCGACGCCGCGGAACTCTTGAGCTCCGCCGGCACCCTCTGCGCCACGCTCGCAGCGCTGGCCTCGGTCGCCGTCATCGTGCTGCGGCTCGATACAGACAGCGCACTGACCTGGCTGGTGCTGCTGGGCTGGATCGGCGGCGTCGCGATGCAGATCGTCGCGGGCGCAAAGGCGCGGATGCGGGGGTAGCTCTCTTACTCTTCAGGGGAGGGTAAGCAAGAATCCTAAAACACCACGCCCACGCGCGTGCCGCGCTTCCAGGCGATGCGGCAGCGCTTCTTGGTGTTGACGTGCAGCAGCTCGAACCTGTCGGGGATCTTCACCTGCCCGCCGAGATCGACGCAGGCGCCGCCCGGCGAATAGTCGATCAGCGTGCAGACGATAACAGGCGCGCGCGGGTCGGTGATGATCTTGGCCTGGCGGGACACGATGCCTGCGGGCTTCACTCGGGCATGTCGGCGCGGATGCATTGGCACTCTCCTCCAAGTCCGCCGGTCGCGGTGGGTGGCAGGTTCCAATGATGCAGCAGAGATGATGCGATCCGACTAAGCTCGGCGCGAGAATTTTAATGAAAAGTAGCGGCGATGGCGGAAAGTGGCGGTAGCGGGATGGGGAGGCGCCGCCCCAACCACCGTCATTGCGAGCGCAGCGAAGCAATCCAGACTGCCGCCGCGGAGAGACTCTGGATTGCTTCGCTTCGCTCGCAATGACGAGCCCGGGGCGCGAGCCCCGCTCACACTCCCGCTGTCTCCGCCTCCGCCTCAACCCCCACCCCCGGCGCCACCGGCATCGGCACCGTCACGAATTCCTTCGGCATATTTACCGGCCGATACCCCGGCTCCACCGCCATCCGCTTCAACACGCTCTCATGCACATGCGCGCCTTCGGGAATCACGCGCGGCTCGCAATCGGGGATGTAGAAACCCAAAAACACCTTCCGCTCCGGCCATTCCTTGTACGTCGCGCGCTTCGGCAAAAATTCCAGCGCGCGCCAGGCCGCGCTCATCGAATTGTGCAGCTGGCCCGCCTTGCCGGTAAAAGCAGGCGGGACGTACTGGAACGGCGAGTTCTTGCGCTGGATGCCCCAGGCGAGCTGGTTCACGGTGCGCGGGTTGAAGTTCAGCCCGGCTTTCGCGGCCTCCTCGATCATCCACAGCAGCGGATATTTCGATTCCGCGCTCTCGGCCTCGGGATAGCCGCCGCCGACGTCGCAATGCACGCCGGCGAACCAAACCTGCAGGATGTCCTGCGGCTCTTTCTTCTCGTCGGGCACGTAGCGGTTGCTCCAGTAGTCCTGCGGCTCCTCGTACTCTTTCAGGCGGAACATGCAGCGCCGCTCGTCGATCGCGATCGCCTGGCGGAAGATGTTGACACTGGGATTGCGCAGCGTGAAGGCCAGCTCCTCCAGGCTGAAGACGAGGAAGAAGACGTCGCGCCGCGGCACGATCACGCTCGCCACCGTGTCCCAGACGCCGATGAAATGGATGGTCGGCCAGCGCGTCGAGGTGATGCGGGCGAATTGCGCGGCGAGATCGAATGCGTCCTTCGGCAGCGGCCCCTGGTCGTCGACGGTGATGTTCTCGACGTCCGCGATGTCGTTGCCGCGCCCGAGCCCGGAATATTGCTTGTAGGCGACGAGGCCCGAGCCTGCGAGGTTGGCCTGCTCCGGTGAGATCAGACCAACTTTGTGGATCAGCCCCGCCAGCACCCGCACCGTGTAAGCACCGCGCGAGAAGCCGAACAGGTAGATCCTGTCGCCCGGCGCGTAATGCTCGACCAGGAAGCAATAGGCGTTGAGCAAATTGTCATCGAGCCCGTAACCGGTGGCGAGCCCCAGCACCAGCTTGATGTTGGACTTCCAGCGATTCCACGTCGACGGCTCCGTCACCGTGCCGACGCCGGGATCGTAAAACACCATCTGCCGCGGCTCGGTCCTGTCCGTCTTGCGCAGGCAGCGATAGAGCTTCAGGACGTTGGAGATGTTTTCGGAGATCTCGTTGCCGGTGCCGTCGCAGCAGATGACGAGATTTTTCGGTTCGGTTTTGCGCTCGTGCTCCACGGTGTGCCCCTCCCGGTGATGCTACCGGGGCGAGTATAGCCGAAAAGCGCGACGGGGAGGAGACGATGGTGCGGCGAAGGCGGTGAGCTCCCTCGCCCCGCTTGCGGGGAGAGGGTTGGGGTGAGGGGGACTCTCCGCAAGGCAGGTGACAGCTGGACTCGCGGAGAGTCCCCCTCACCCGAATTCGAGCTACGCTCGAATTCGACCTCTCCCCGCAAGCGGGGCGAGGTGAAGAAGCGCGCCCCGCCTCCTCCGCCCTACTTCTTCTTCCCCTGACCGATCTCCGGCTGCCATGCGTCCTTGCGGCTCGGGGCCGCGGCGATCACCTTGGTCTTGTCCTTCTTCGGCTTCTTGGCTTCGCGATTGCTGCGTTGCTGTCCCTTGGCCATGGCGTCGGTCTCCTCTTGAGCTTTGTCTTGAGATCTATCTTGGGGTTTGAGTTCGTCCAGTTCGTCCGATTGCAGCACGCGTCCGCGCGGCGTGCAGACGCGCACGTCCATGAAGCCGTCGCGCAGCAGCTTTCGCGCCAGCCGCAGCGCGACGGTCGCGTTGCCGCGGCCGTGATTGGCGCTGCCGTATTCGCCGGTCGCCCAGACCAGATAGGGCACCCGGATCGGCCTAGCCATGGAACAGGGCGGCCGCGCCGACGAGAAGCAGAAGAAACAGCGGAACGATAACAGGCGGAACGATCCATTCCGAGGCGCGAAAAGGCGGTGTCGTATGCTCCTGCACGAGCACCGCGAAGTCGTGCTCCAGTGACTGGTTTCTCGGCGGGAGCGCACGTGACCCTCAGTCACCGGTCGATGCCGTAGCGAAAGTCGCGGTGATGCAGGCGAGCGTACGCCTGCCTCGGGCCGATAGCGAGGACTAAAACACACGCGTGCGCTGCGGCCTCGGCGCGCGCTATCCGCGACAACGATAGTGCTGGCTATTGCAGCGCGACAAGCGCATGGTCGCGATCGCTGGCGTCGGTTGGGGCCGCTCTCGCGAGGCAAGGCAGGCGTTCATGACCATCCGTTCGCGGCGCGAAACCGTCACCTTCCGCCATCCGTTCCGCATCCACGGCATCGATCGAGTGCTGCCCGCGGGCGCCTATCCTGTCATCGCCGACGAGGAGACGATCGAGAGCGAGACCTTCTCGGCCTGGCGCCGCGTCGGCACGTCGATCATCGTGCCCGTGGACGGCGTGCTCGGTTCGGTGGAGATGCTGTCGATCCGCGCGCCCGACCTGGCAGACGCGATAGCGTCCGACGCGAGCGTCGCCAATGACTGACCGTACCGTCGATCTCGACAAGCACCGCGGCATGGCAGCCCAAAAGGCGACCGATCTGCGCCGCGCGCTGGCCGAGGTCGAGACCAATCTCAAGGAGCTGCGCGAGCGCGAGACCGCGCTCGAGAACCAGCTGCTCACCGTGCCCGCATCGTCGTGGCCGGAGGCGGCCGCGAAGGCGCGCTATCTGCTCAACATCTACGCCGCGAGCCTGCCCTCCGAGGACAGTCGGCATCGCGCGCTGGTGGCAGCCCTGTTCGACGATTTCGCCAGGCTCACCGGCGACAGCTGAGGCAAGTTGCGGTCGCGAGGAACGTGCATGCGCGCCGGGCGTTGCGGCTGCTTCACCTCTCCCGCTCGCGGGAGAGGTCGCCGCGCCCCGGGCGATGCGAAGCATCGTCCCGCGCGGCGGGTGAGGGCTCTCTCCTCCCGGGGAGTGTCGCTTCGGCCCCGAGAACCGTAACCCGCGCAACAGGAGTACACACATGACCCTCACCAGCGGCCGCTTTGTCGGCCACGAACAGGACCGGGGGATCGTCCAGTTCTCGATGCAGGACGGCGCGAGGGAGGTTCCCTGCGCGATCTCGACCTCGGCGATGGACGATCTCGAACGTGGGCCGCGATCCCGCCCCGAGCAGCGCGAAGCCCAGTTCATCCGCCTCCGCGACCGCATCGAAGCCCGCGCCGCGAGCAAGTACCGCGCGACGGAGTTCGAGGGGACGCCACCGGGGATCGTGCTGCGGAGTATTGATTTTCGGGGGTAGGGCGGCGAGCGTGTAGCCGTCGGCTCTACGACAGCAATTATAGCAAATTTGGTCCCAGATCAGGCGAGACGATCAACAGATCCTCCCTACTTTCGGATACTAAGGGTTGAATCCTGACCTCCTACGCGCTGTGATGCCACGCGGGAGGGGGATTCATGACTGACGTGCGACAAAAGTTGGTAGGTCTGCTTGACTATGTTGAGCAGGTAATACGGCTCGACGAGAAAGTAGCTTACGAACTATCTGAATACCGTCTGCCGGATGGTTCGACTTTCGCCGTTACAAACTCAGATACACACAATTTGCCTTCGGTTAGACACGACACTCGTGATGAAGAAGGCCCAGTGTGGCTTGAAATAGATCGGCTTTCGCGGAGGGAGCCGCCAGTTCCGCCGGCCGAACTCGCCGACTGGATAGCGCTATCCGCTGATCCTAATCGTGTACCAGACGTGCGACCCGAGCGTATAGTCACAGTCTCAGCTCGCGAGCGCGACGCCGCGCTCTCTATCGGCCAGGTCAGGCCGGATGACGTTCTCGAAGCACCGCGCAAACGTCGAGGAGAGAACGAAGTAGCTCTCTTTGATCTCAAGCTCCGCCTTGAGGACCGCCCGGAGCTTGCTGCGTCCATCGAGCGTTGGATCACGGAAATTTGGAGCCCATGGGCGGTCGTCGAGCAACCTCGACGTCGCACGATTGCGCTCTATCAGGTGCTCTACAAGATATTTCAGCTCCTAGAAGTCGGCGGAGCGGAAAGCTCGATTGAACTGATATGGGGCATCGGCATCGTACAGTGGCAGAAAGAGGGCCGCGCGATTAATCGTCCGCTGCTTGAGCGAAGAGCCGAGATCGAACTTGATGATAGTCGCGGCGGGATGATTCGTATTCGTCCGACAAGCGCCGACGCGGCGTTTGATCTGAAGCCCTACGAGGAGGTCGGCGTAGCTAATCTCGCTGGATTGTCGGATATGATGCGGCGCGAGATTCAGCGCGCCGGCGAGAATGAAGGAATTTCGCCGTTCTCGCGCGACAGCTTTGAGCCCATCTTGTCTGCTGCTGGCGCTCGCTTAGACCCCGAAGGAGTTTACTCCCCTGAAGTGGGCGTAAAGCCACCGTCAGCCACAGCGTCGTCTCCATCGCGGCTTGTTGTGAGTGACAAATGGGTCATTTTTGCTCGTCCACGATCTCAACACGTCATTCTGCACGACATTGATCGAATTCGAAAGTCAGCGGAAGACAGTGAACGTCCATTGGAAGGTCTTGCGAAGAGGCTCGTTACACCCCCTTCGTCCGACGTGGGCAGCGATGGATGGCGGCCGCTGGGTGCAAGGATTGGTGAGACGTCGGCCGCCGGCACCGAAGGACTGGAGGAGCGCGAATCGTCAGACGTCTTCTTCCCAAAGCCGTTCAATGATGATCAGCTTGAAATCGTACGACGGCTGTCAAAGTCAGACGGACTAGTTGTTCAGGGCCCTCCTGGGACCGGAAAGACTCACACGATCGCAAATCTTATTTGTCATGCCATGGCGACGGGGCAACGCGTTCTTGTCGTGTCCCGCGGAGAAGCTGCCCTCGCCGTGCTGAAGCAACAGCTCCCGAAGGAGGTTCAGCAGCTTGCAATTTCTGTCCTGTCGAACGAGAGGGAGGGCCTCCGGCAAGTTGAGAGTGCCATACGCGAAGTTCAAGGTGTAGTCGAAGGAACGCAGCCCGAGAGCCGAAGAGCAGCGATCGTTCGATTGGAGCAGGAGCTGAAAGGACTGCAGATACGGGTTGCGACAATTGATCGCGAACTTGATGAGATCGCTTCCAATCATCTTGCAAAGATCGGGCCGAAGAACGAAAGCCCCGCCGAATTGGCTCAGCGCTTAGTTCGAGAGCGAGCGGTCCACGAATGGTTCGTTGATAGGCCTGTTCGCTTCTCGTCAGAGATCGATCTTAATGATCGGGATATTTTTTCCCTTTACGAAGCCCGTACTCGATCGGGGAGTTTGCTCGATCACATCGATGTTTCCTTTCCATCATCAGCCGATCTTCCGAGCGGTAACGACATTGCGGCATGTCACGGCGATTTAGTCGCCGCGGCTCGTCACAGCACTGAGGCGGGGCGTGGTCCGGCTCTTGGACTTAGGGTGACTGCCGGCAATGCAGCCCAAACGGTCGAGTTGGCGCAATCGCTCGATGCGTTGGTAAGGGTTAGAGAGGTTTGCGCGACGTCAGCAATCTGGTTGGAATCGTTTCGACAATCTGCGCTCACAGAGCGAGCGCATCCGTGGATAGCGCATTTAAGGGAGCGTATAGCCGAATCGCAGCGGTTGACCGAAGAGAGAGCTACTCTATTGCGTCGACCAGTAGAGATCCCTCACGGCTTGCTCGACGATCAGGGCGCGATAGAGGCCGTTGAACGAGCAGCTGATGGTCAGAGGCTGTGGCCCTTGGTGAGCTTTGGGCGCGGAGCAGCGAAGGCGCATGTAGGGAGCATTCGTCTAGATGGTGTGTTCCCAAAAGAGGATGATCAACGTGCTTGGCGCCATGTAGCTGACGTAATCGCAAATATGTTGCGGCAGAGAGAAGCCAGGGGGCGATGGGAGGCCTTTGCTCAGGAAATAGGAGCGCCGACCGGTAGCGGTTTCAAAACCGCGATCGACTTGTCCGCTCATGTGCTCAGAGTTTGCGACGATGCACGGAAGAAGCGGGGTATTCTAGGAGCTCTTGCAGGCGATAGCTTCGTCATCGAGGATCTGGCGGAGCAGCCGGAAATCTGCCTCGGCTTGGCAACGCAACTTCGTGCTGCTGCGAGTTCGGCCAATCTTGCGGGCGCTAGCAAGCTCCGTGAGCGAACGTTGGCTTACTTCGATCAGAGCGAGGATAGAACATCGGTATTGGCAAAGCAGCTGCTCTCGGAGGCGTTGGGCAATGTCAGTATCGATTCAGAAAGGATAGCGGCAGCCTGGAACGGTGTTTTGAGGCGACTGGATCAGCTCAAGAGTCTGGCGAATGATTTTGAGACAATCAAGCAAACTACGAGCCGGCTCGCCGAGGCAGGAGCTCCAAGCTGGGCAAATCGGCTGCGGGTGGAGATTGCTGGGCCAGACGAAGTGATCGCTCGCAGTTCTTGGCGCGATTCGTGGGACTATGCAGCATCAGAATCTCTGCTTGATCGAATTGATGCGCGGCATCGTTTGATCGACCTTATGAGAGAGCGAGAAGAGGACGATAAGCGCTGTCGGAAGCTGTTTGGTGAAATTGTTCGCGAGCGTACGTTCTATGCGCTCGAAAGAAGACTCTCTCCTGCGATAAAGGCGGCTCTTGTCGAATTTGTGCGGGCCTTGGCCAGGATTGGTCGAGGTACAGGCAAAGCAGCATGGACCCATCGGAGAACGGCCCGCGATGCAATGGCCCGTTGCTACAGTGCCGTGCCGTGTTGGATTATGCCGACATGGCGAGTAGCAGAGCAGTTGCCGGCAGATATTGGTGTTCTGGACCTTGTTATTATTGACGAAGCTTCGCAGTCGGACATTACAGAGCTGCCAGCACTGTTGCGCGGAAAGAAAATTCTAGTCGTTGGTGATGATCGGCAGGTTAGTCCGACGGCTCCATTTGTAACGCAGGAGAAGATCGGGCAGCTTCGTCATCATTACCTGGGGGATATGCCGTTCAAGAGTCTGCTCGAACCGGGTGAGAGTATCTATGATTTGATGCGAGCGGTTTTTCCGGATCAGAGGTTGATGCTGAAAGAACATTTTCGCTGCGTTGAACCTATCATACAGTTTTCGATGCAGTTCTATCCAGAGAGAATGCTACCGCTTCGGATACCATCTGCTAGCGAAAGATTAGATCCTCCGCTCGTTGACATTTTTGTTCCTCATGGTTCCCGAGGGCGCTCCAAAAAAATAAATTCGGCAGAAGCCGAAGTCATCGTGGAGGACATCGCAAGGCTAACAGGATTGCCTGAAATGCGAGAGCGCACCATTGGGGTTATTTCTCTGGTCGGCAAAGAACAAGCCGAACACATTCGTACGAAGCTTTCGGAGGCGGTCGGCGAGGAAATCATGCAGCGCCATGCCATCCTCTGCGGCGACAGTGCAACGTTTCAGGGTTCAGAGCGAGATGTTGTCTATCTTTCGATGGTTGCTGACTCGTCACATAAAACTGCGCTCACCATGTTGCGGTACGAGCAGCGATTTAACGTGGCGGTCTCGCGAGCCCGCGATCGTGTAGTTTTGGTGCGATCGGTGCGGCGAGAGGAGTTGAATCCGAACGATCTGAAGGCTCGCCTTATTGCGCACTTCGAAAGACCAATGCCAGATCGCGAAAAGGTTTCGGACGCTCTATCGACATGTGAGTCGAACTTTGAGCGCGACTTAATGCAGCGATTGCTGGAGCGCGGTTACCGCGTTCACGGTCAGGTGGGTTCGATTGGATATCGAATCGATATGGTTGTTGAAGGTGCGACCGGAGCTCGGCTTGCTGTTGAGTGCGATGGTGATCGATATCATGGGCCAGAACATTGGCAGCAAGACATGCGACGGCAGCGAACATTGGAGCGTGTTGGTTGGCGGTTCTGGCGGTGTTTCGCCTCTAGCTTCTATCGAGATCCTGATGCGATTTTAGGTGATCTGTGCGGGCTGCTTTCGCGTATGGGCATTGAGCCAATTCTAAATGACGCTAGAGGAGATTTAGTTCACAGGTACACTGAACATCGGGTCATTCAGATGCCGTCGCAGGACTTTGTCGCCAGTCTTGTTGAGCAAGCCGAAGGCGCTGAGATCGACACATCGAGCTCTGCCCCAATTGGGGGCAAGATCAGAATAGGGGACAAGGTTGTGCTTGTCTTCGCAGATGATCAGAAAAGATTGTCGGTGCGGTTGGTGGAGGGAGCAAACGATTTGGATAAGGGAAGGCTCTCGGTGGGGACACCTCTCGGCCAAGCCGTCTTGATGGCCGAAGAGGGGGACGAAGTTGATCTCGTTCTCGAGCATGGCAAGCTCAGAAAGGTCCTGATTGAAGGTGTTGAAAGTACTCACACCGTAGTCTCGGCTGAGACTCGGCGAGATGAGGTCGCGATCTGACCGCCGCATGTTTTTGATCGGCGGTGCCCAAAAACAAAAACGGCCGGATCTTTCGATCCGGCCGCAACGCAAAACTCAACTTGGCTAAGAACGCCACGCGACGCAACTTAGCCCCCGCCCGATTCCAAAATTCGCTTAGCTGGCCTTCTTGACCGGCGCAGGCGTCGGGCCGACCTTCTTCTGGATGGCACGCTTCAGCTCGAGGGCGCGCGGCGACAGCACGTCGGCCTTGGCCTTGAGCAGGAAGGCGTCGAGGCCGCCATTGTGGTCGACGCTCTTGACCGCGTTGGTCGAGACGCGCAGGCGCACGTTGCGCTCCAGGGCTTCCGAGATGAACGTCACGTTGACGAGGTTCGGCAGGAAGCGGCGCTTGGTCTTGATGTTGGAGTGGCTGACCTTGTGGCCGACGAGGGGGCCCTTGGCCGTCAGTTCGCAGCGGCGAGACATGTCACAAATCCTTCAGTCTAAGCCCCCAACGAGTTGCGGCCGCCATCCGGGGCGCCACGGGGGCAAATTCTCTGTCCTTGCAGGGAGCGGGCGGACGTATAGGGGGGAAGCGGCGGGACGTCAAGGCGACGGGCCGTTTTTGGCCCGTCGTGCCGGGGCGGGCGCGAGACCGAACCCGGGGTCTCAAGCCGCAGAATAGGTGCGCTCCCTCCCCCGCCTGCGGGGGAGGGGTGGGGAGAGGGTGCCTCAACGGTGGGGCAGTTGCTAGCAGGGATGGTGCCCCCAAGAGGAGAGAGCCCTCACCCGCGCTGCGCGCGACCTCTCCCGCACGCGGGAGAGGTGTTGGAGCCCGGGGCGAGAGCGCGGGCCGACCACCAAAACGGCAATGTTTGAAACGCCTTACCATCACATAAAGGGCGTATTCACCGCCGAAAGAGTCCACTGAGTTCCCGGCTCTCGGCGCCCGGATGCATTGCTTGCGGCCGTAACAGGCTTAAGTAACAGACACTCGCTTCCCGATTGGATCGTCTCGTGCACGCCTCACCCCTCTTTCCGCCCCGGCTGCGCTCGGCCGGCCGGCTGGCGCTGGCCGCTCTTGGCGGGCTGGTCGTGGCGTGGGCGGCGGAGCCGGCGGCGGCTCAGGGCAAGCTCGAGGCGCAGTATGAGGCGACGCTCTCAGGCATTCCGGTCGGCCGCGGCGCCTGGAACATCGATATCCAGGACGATTTGTTTTCCGCCGCCGCCTCCGGTGGCACCACCGGGATCCTGAAATCGTTCGCGGGCGGGTCCGGCACCGGCGCTAGCCAAGGCCGCGTCGTCAATGGCGCGCTGGTCGCAACCGCCTACCAGGCCTCCACCACCACCTCGAAGAAGACCGAAGAGATCCACATCACCCTCGACAAGGGCAATGTGAAGGAGTTCGGCATCATTCCGGAGCCGCCTGTTGATGCCGACCGCATCGTCGTCACCGAGGCCCATCGCCGCGGCGTCTGGGATCCGATGACGGCCTCGCTGCTGCGCGTGCCCGGCACCGGCGATGTGCTGTCCGCAGAGGCCTGCCACAGCAGCGCCGCCGTGTTCGACGGCCGCATGCGCTACGAGCTCAAGCTCGATTTCAAGCGCATGGAGACCGTTAAGGCCGAGAAGGGCTATCGCGGGCCGGTCGTGGTCTGCGCGCTCTATTTCGTGCCTGTCGCCGGCTACATCCCCGACCGCCCCGTGATCAAATACCTCGCCGCCCAGCGCAACATCGAGATCGCCTTCGCGCCGGTCGCGGGCACGCGGATTCTGGTCCCGTTCTGGCTGAAAGTGCCGACGCCCTTGGGGCCGGCGATGCTGGAAGCAACCAGCTTCATCACCACCGCCCAGCCGCCAAGGGTCGCGAAGACGCAGTAGCCGCCGCTGCTGCGGTCATCCTAGTGATATCAACGACTTACCTACTGTGCATGGGGTTGTTTTCGCGACATGGGCTGAGAGGGCCTCGGATCCCGGAATCCATTTGACTCCTGCCCGATTCTGATTCGACTCCGTGCCGTCCCCAACTTAACGAAATCCGTCATCAAATCGTCGCTTGTGCGACAGCCCAAAACTCCATCTAGTGCGATGGAAATCAGAGTCCCGCGACATGTTGCGTGAACGTAACAGGACTCACCGGGGAGTCAGCGATTCGGCCGCGATTCGTTCTAGAGTCGTTCCGGAGCTTAAGGCCACAAGGAAAAGCGTCGCAAAGTGAGACAGTTGCGCGGGATTTGGGGGAACGCCACCGCATACTCCGCTGTCATGCCCCGGCTTGACCGGGGCATCCAGTACGCCGCGGCCCCTCGGCTCAGCCACAGTCGCCTCGGCGTACTGGATCGCCCGGTCAAGCCGGGCGATGACAGTTGTGCGTATGGCGAGCGCTCCACACCCCGCCGCCCCAAACAGCACTGACATTCGCCCCAATCGCCATTACCTAATCAACCAGACATGGCCTTTTCTCCCTCCCCCTTCGCTTCCGAGCGCGCGCCTTCCGATCGCGTGCCTGGCGCCGGCGTCACTGCGGTGCTCGGGCCGACCAACACCGGCAAGACCCATCTCGCCATCGAACGGATGCTCGCGCATTCCTCAGGGCTGATCGGGCTGCCGCTGCGGCTGTTGGCGCGCGAGGTCTACAACAAGATCGTCGGGCGCGTCGGCGCAGATAGCGTCGCGCTGATCACCGGCGAGGAGAAGATCAAGCCGAAGAACCCGCGCTATTGGGTCTCGACGGTCGAGGCGATGCCGCGCGACCTCGACGTCTCCTTCCTCGCCGTCGACGAGATCCAGATCGCCTCCGACCTGGAGCGCGGCCACGTCTTCACCGACCGCATCCTCAACCGCCGCGGCCGCGACGAGACGCTGCTCTTGGGCGCTGCCACCATGCGCCCGATCATCGAGCGGCTGCTGCCCGGCGTCTCCATGATCACCCGTCCCAGGCTGTCGCAGCTCGAATTCGCCGGCGACCGCAAGATCACGCGCCAGCCGCGCCGGACGGCGATTGTCGCGTTCTCGGCGGACGAGGTCTACGCCATCGCCGAGCTGGTCAAGCGCCAGCATGGCGGCGCCGCGGTGGTGCTGGGTTCGCTGTCGCCGCGCACACGGAACGCACAAGTCGAGATGTTCCAGAACGGCGACGTCGATTATCTCGTCGCCACCGACGCCGTCGGCATGGGCCTCAATCTCGACGTCGACCACGTCGCCTTTGCCTCCGACCGCAAGTTCGACGGCTATCAGTTCCGTAGGCTCACGCCGGCCGAGTTCGCGCAGATTGCCGGCCGCGCCGGCCGCGCCACGCGCAACGGAACCTTCGGCACCACCGGCCGCTGCGGCCCGTTCGAGCCCGAGCTCGTGAACGCGCTCCAGAACCACATCTTCGACCCCGTGAAGATGCTGCAATGGCGCAACGCGAAGCTCGATTTCTCCTCGCTCGGCGCGCTGCAGGTGTCGCTGAACCTGTCCCCCGGCCATGAGACGTTGACGCGGGCGCCCATCGCGGAAGACATGCGCGTGCTCGACCACGCCGCCCGTGACGTCGAGGTGCGCGATATCGCGCATGGCAAGGCCGCCGTGGAACGCCTCTGGGAGGCCTGCCAGGTCCCTGACTACCGAAAACTGTCGCCGGCGGCCCACGCCGAGCTCGTCACCACGCTTTACGGCTTCCTGATGCAGAAGGGATGCATTCCCGACTCCTGGTTTGCCGCCCAGATCGACCAGGCCGACCGCATCGACGGCGACATCGACACGCTGTCGGCCCGAATCGCGCAGATCCGCACCTGGACCTTCGTCGCCAACCGCCCGGACTGGCTGAAAGACCCCGAACGCTGGCAGGGGATCGCCCGCGAGGTCGAAAATAAATTATCGGATGCGCTCCATGAACGCTTGACTGAGCGTTTCGTTGATCGCCGGACCAGTGTATTGATGCGCCGCCTGCGGGAGAACACGAGCTTGAATACGGAAATCGGCAAGACCGGCGAAGTCATCGTCGAAGGCCATGTCATCGGCCGCCTCGATGGCTTCACCTTTGCACCGGATGCGGCGGAAGCCGGCTCCGATGCGAAAGCCTTGCAGGCTGCCGCGCAAGCGGTGCTCGCCGGCGAGATCAACACGCGTGCCGAAAGGCTGGGCAACGCTCCGGACGATCAGTTCGTGCTGACCTCGGACGGCACCATCCGCTGGACCGGCGATGCGGTGGCGCGGCTGACCGCCGCAGAGGAGGCGCTGCATCCGCGCATCCGCATCATCTCGGATGAGCGTTTGACGGGTGCGCCCCGTGAGAAGGTGCAGGCGCGGCTCGACCTCTGGCTCAAGACGCATATCGAAAAGCTGCTCGGGCCGATGTTCGAGCTGTCCAAGGCCGAGGACGTCACCGGCATTGCCCGCGGCATCGCCTATCAGCTCGTCGAGGCGCTCGGCGTGCTCGAGCGTCCGAAGATTGCCAACGAGCTGAAGGATCTCGACCAGCCTTCGCGCGCGACCTTGCGCAAATACGGCGTCCGCTTCGGCGCCTATCACATCTATTTCCCCGGCATTCTGAAGCCCGCCGCGCGTGCGCTGGCAGCGCTGTTGTGGGCGCTGAAGCAGGACAATGTCGATCTCTCGGCACTATCAGGCGCGCAGCATCTGGCATCGTCGGGTCGCACCTCATTCCCGGTCGACAAGAGCCTGCCGCGCGATGCCTATCGCGTGCTCGGCTACAAGCAGGCCGGCGAGCGCGCCGTCCGCGTCGACATTCTGGAGCGCCTGGCCGATTTGATCCGCCCGGCGCTGGCCTGGCGCGACAACTCGCCCGGCGAAAAACCGGCCGGCGCGTTCGACGGCCGCGGTTTTGTGGTGACGCAGGCGATGACCTCGCTCACCGGCTCCGCCGGCGAGGATTTTGCCTCGGTGCTGCGCGCGCTCGGCTATCGCATGGAGAAACGTGCGCCGCTGCCGCCGAAGCCGGCCGCGCCTGCTGCGGAGACGCCGGCGGATGAAGCTTCCACCGAGACGCTTGCGACCGAGGAGGCCGCAGTCGCCGCAGACACTGCAATCGAAGCCGCTGCCGAACCGGTCACCGTCGAAGACGCGCCCGGCATGGAGCAGCACGACGAGCCCGCGCAAGAAGAGCCGGCGCTCGAAGCCTCGCCTGAGGCGCCCGTCACACCCGAAGATGCCCCCGGCATCGCGCCGCCGGTGGAAGAGGCCGCTGCACCCGCAGAGGCCGCCGCTGAAATTGCTCCCGCCGAAACCGCCGCAACGGAAGCTGCCGCATCACCCGATGCTGCTGCGCCTGTTGAAGCAGCGGCAACGCCCGCCGAGCCCGAGCTTATCGAGGTCTGGCGTCCCGGCGGCCGTCACGAGGATCGCAAGCCGCGCCACGAGCGCCATCGCCATCAGCGCCACAACAACCAGCGTCCACAGGCCAGTGTTGAGGCTGGCGCCGCGCCCGCCGAGGGTGAAGCAGCACAAGCTGCCGACGGCGAGAAGCGTAACGAGCGTCATCGTCATGGCGGCGGTCATCGTCGCGATGGGGCTAAGGACTTCCGCAAGCCGCGCGAAGGTGGTGCCGAAGGCGCGCCGCGTCCAGAGGGGCGCGACGACAAGAACCGCCGCTTCGAAGGCAAGGACCGTGACAACAAGGATCGCAACCGCGACAACAAGAAGTTCGGTGGCGATCGCGACAAGGGCCGCGACAATCGTGGCCGCGACCGCGACAAGGGCCGCGACCGCCAGGGCGGTCCGTCGCTGCGTCCCTACGCCTCCAGCGCGAACCCGCGCGAGCGCGACCGTCCGGTCGATCCGAACTCGCCGTTTGCAAAACTGGCCGCACTGAAAGAGCAACTCGCCGGTCGCAAGGAGTGATCCCACGACCGAGCGGCAGCGCCTCGATAAATGGCTGTGGCACGCGCGGGTGGTGAAGGCGCGCACCTCTGCCGCTGAGCTCGTCGAGTCCGGCCATGTCCGCATCAACGGCACGCGCGAGAAGTCGCCGGGCCATGCGATCAAGGTCGGCGATGTGATCACGGTCGCGCTCGACCGCACCGTGCGCGTGTTGAAGGTGACTGATTTCAACGAACGCCGCGGCGATGCGGCATCGGCGCGCGCGCTCTATGAGGAGCTCGGCGACGTAAAGCGCAATTAATTGCGCGTCCCGTTCATTTCTTGGTCGATCAACCACATAAAGCCGTCATGATCGGGGCTTCCCGACCTTGCAGCGCCGGGCCATCCGCGCTACGCAAGCCGCGACTTTTGAATAAGCTTTCCGGAGCGTTGGATGACTTACGTCGTCACTGAAGCCTGCATCAAGTGCAAGTACACCGACTGCGTCGAGGTCTGCCCGGTCGACTGTTTCTACGAGGGCGAGAACATGCTCGTCATCCATCCTGACGAATGCATAGACTGCGGCGTGTGCGAGCCGGAATGCCCCGCCGACGCCATCAAGCCGGACACGGAACCGGGCCTGGAAAAGTGGCTCCAGGTCAACGCCGATTACGCCAAGAGCTGGCCGAACATCACCCAGAAGAAAGAATCACCCGACGACGCCAAGGAATTCGATGGGATGGAAGGGAAGTTCGAGAAATATTTTTCTCCGAACCCCGGCTCCGGAGACTAAATTCCGTCGCAAACTTAACCCTAATACCTTCGTTAGTGTCGAAAACCAGCCCTGAAGACCCCTAAATCATTGATTTTTGCGGGAAATGTGCTATATTGGGCACATTAAGCTGAACCCCGGTCAGCCCAGTTGGCCCCGCCGGGTTCCCGTGAAACCAAATGTCGAACAGGGGCGTGGCAGTTTCCGCGCGCAGGCTGTGTCACAGAAAACGCGTAAAAAGAGTACTTCAGCGAGGGCTTCCCATAAGGAGGCCAAAAAAGTCGCCGCGGCCAGCCGTAGCGCATCCAAGGGTCGGGCCGCTGCCAAGGCGCCGCCGGCTGCAAAGTCCTCGAAGAACAAAAGAAGCGCAATGCCTCACAAGACTGCCAAACCGGCCGCGAAAGCGACCGTTGCCAAGCCTGCTGTTGCCAAGGCGCCCGTTGCCAAGGCTCCCGCTGCCAAGGCTCCCGCTGCCAAGCCTGTTGCTCCGAAGGCCCCTGTTGCTGCCGCCCCTGCCAAGGCTCCCGTTGCTGCTGCGAAGCCGGCCGTGAAGGCCGCCGCACCTGCGCCGAAGGTCGAGGAAAAGAAGGTCGTGACTCAGCGTCAGGGCTTCAAGGCCAATGAATTCGTCGTCTATCCCGCTCACGGCGTCGGCCAGATCCTGGCCATCGAGGAGCAGGAGATCGCCGGCGCGAAGCTCGAGCTGTTCGTCATCAATTTCATCAAGGACAAGATGACGCTGCGCGTTCCGACCGCCAAGGTCGCCAACGTCGGCATGCGCAAACTGTCCGAGCCCGCGCTGGTCAGGAAGGCGCTCGAGACGCTCAAGGGCCGCGCTCGCGTCAAGCGCACCATGTGGTCGCGTCGCGCCCAGGAATACGAAGCGAAGATCAATTCGGGCGACATCGTCGCGATCGCGGAAGTCGTGCGCGACCTCTATCGCTCGGAGTCGCAGCCGGAGCAGTCCTACAGCGAACGTCAGCTCTATGAAGCCGCGCTCGATCGTCTGTCCCGCGAGATCGCGGTGGTGCAGCACTCGACCGAGACCGAAGCGGTCAAGGAGATCGAGGCCCAGCTCGCCAAGAGCCCGCGCCGCAACGCCAAGGCGGAAGCCACCGAGGGCGAAGGCGAGGCGGATGCCGAGGGCGATACCGATGGCGACGACACCACCGTCGCCGACGAGGCCGCGTAAGCCTCTCGCATCGATCGCAATAGATCAAAAGCCCGGCCGTTCGGCCGGGCTTTTTGTTCGATGCTTCGCTTCGTAGGGGTTGGCGATGCTTAATCGGTCTCTTTTGCGTCCACGCAAAAAGAGCAAGGTGGGTTACGCCAGCGGACCGCGCTTAGCGCCACGGCAAGGGTAACCGAGCCAAGCTTGCACTACTTGACCGGCCGCTTCTCGAGCTTTCGCGCCAGCGTGCGCCGGTGCATGCCCAGCCTTCTTGCCGCCTCCGAAATATTGAAATCCGTCTCGATCAGCGTCTGGTGGATGCGCTCCCATTCGAGCGTCTTGATCGAGGTCGGCCGCACGTCCAGCGCGACCTCGGCGTTGCCTTCGGCCTTGTTGAAGGCGGCTTCGATGTCGTCGGTGTTGGAGGGTTTTGCGAGGTAGTGGCAGGCACCGAGCTTGATGGCCTCGACGGCGGTCGAGATGCTGGCGAAGCCCGTCAGCACCACGATCAGCATTTCTTCGTCGTGGGTGTGCAGCAGCTCGACACAAGCGAGACCGGAGGCGCCGCCGAGCTTGAGGTCGACCACGGCGTAGCCGAAGGATCGTCCTTCCAGAACTTTCCGGACGTCTTCGATCGAGGCGGCGAGCACGACCTCGTAGCCGCGGCGCTCGAACGAGCGTTTCAGCGTGCGCGCAAAGCCTTCGTCGTCCTCGACGACGATGAGCGAACGGTCAGGCGTCAAAACTGCCTCCGATCGCGAGCGTGGCGAGCGGCAAGGTCAGGCGGACGGTGGCGCCGCGCTTCCTGTGGTTCTCGGCGGTCACGCTGCCCCCTAACTTGCGCACCACGTTCACCACCAGGAACAGGCCGAGCCCGCCGCCGGCGCGGCCTTTGCTCGACTGATAGGGCTTCCCGAGCTGTGCCAGCATTTCCGGCGCGAAGCCCGGGCCGCGGTCGCTGATCGAGAGCACCAGATTGTCGCCCTCGCGCTCGGCGAGCAGCTCCACCCACTCGCGCGAGACTTCATAGGCGTTGTCGAGGACGTTGAAGATCACCTGCTTCAGCGCGACGTCGGAGACGATCGCGACGTCCTCGCCGAAGGTGTTGACGAAATAGAGCGTCCGCGCCGATCGCGCGTTGCGCCATTCCTCGACCAGCGCGGTGACGAAGGCGGTCACCGTCGTCGGCGACGATCCCTCACCGCGGGCCTCGCCGGCCGACACCAGAATGCCCGTCACGATGGTCTTGCAGCGTTGCAGCGAGGTTTCCATCTCGGTGAGGTCCTCGGCGAGCTCCTGATCGGCGGCGAGATCCGGCATGCGACGCCAATCGCTGAGGATGACGGAGAGCGAGGCGAGCGGCGTGCCGAGCTCATGCGCGGCGCCGGAGGCGAGCAGGCCCATGCGGACGATGTGATCCTGCTCGGCGGCATGCTGACGCAGTGCCGCCAGATGCGCGTCGCGCTCGCGCAAATTCCTGTTGATGCGGGTGACGAACACGACCAGCAGCACGGCGTTGAGGATGAAGCCCAGCAGCATGCCGGTGACGGTGAGCGTATAGGTCTCGCTCAGCGGATTCGGCGGCAGGTCGAGTGGCCGGTAGGCCATCGTCAGCCACACGAAGCTCGCGCAGCTTAGCGCCACCAGCGACCAGGTCGAGCGGGCATCGAGCAGCACCGCACCGAGCGTGACCTGGAGCAGGAACAGCGAAGTGAAGGGATTGGTGGCGCCGCCGCTGAGGTAAAGCTGCGCGGTCAGCGCGGCGACGTCGAGCATCAGCGCGACCAGCAGCTCATTGTTGGTGATCGCGGCACGATGGCGCACCCAGACCAGGCTCGAGACATTGAGCAGCACCAGCGCGCCGATCACCGCGCCCATGCGGGTGAGGGGCAGGGGAATGCCGAGCCAGAAATGCACGCCGCCGATCGTCACGATCTGGCCGACCACCGCGGTCCAGCGCAGCTGGATCAGCAGCGCCATGTTCTTGCGGTTGGTCTCGTCGTCGGTCGGGGCTGCGCCGGCCAGCTCCCTGCGCGCGTCCGCCTGCGACTGCAGCGTGACGGCCAGCTCGCCAAAATTGTTCCCGTCGTCAGGTCGGTTCGACGATCGTTCCAGCATCTGATCCCGTCCTGCGGGCGGAAGCATCGGGGCCGCCGGCCGGTTCGTGGACGAAGCGCCTGCAGCGGAACAGCCCGCCGCCGAATGTGACGAGAAGTCTACCGGCCAGCATGAAAGCCAGGGCAAACCACGTCAGCGCGTAGATCAGGTGGTTATTGGGAAAGCGGATCACGGTCAATCCGCCGATGGGACCGCCGCCGGATTGTGATCCGGCGTCGGCATCGACGAAGAAGGGCGCGACGTCCTGGAGGTCGCGTGCGGCCGCAATCGCGGCGACATCGCGCGAATACCAGCGGTTGTGCTGGGGCACGTTGTCCCTGAGAAATCCGCGCTTCGGCTCTGTGATGCGCAGGAGCCCGGTGACCTCGATCTGGCCGTCCGGATTGCTGGCCTGGCGCGTCGATGGGTCGCGCCGCTCGGATGGCACGAAGCCGCGGTTGATCAGGACAAGCGTGCCGTCGGCGCGCTGGAGCGGCGTCAGCACCCAATAGCCGGGGCCTTCCTCGGTGACGGCCTGAACCAGGGTCTCGCGATCGTGCAGGAAGCGGCCGGAGACGCTGACACGCCGGTATTCGTCGCCGGCGGCGGTGATCGCCGGCCAAGCTGCACGCGCGGGGATCGGCTGCGCCGGGGCATGAACGCGTTGCTCGACGCGGTCGATCAGCGCGAGCTTCCAGGTGCGGCGCTCGACCTGCCAGACGCCGAGGGCGATCAGAACAACGAGGGCGGTGAGCGAGAGAACCGTGAGCCACAGGTGCGGACGCGCAGCCCTTGCGGGGCTGCGCGGTTCGTTATCCCCGGGCCTCACGAGGTCGCTCACTTCATTCCCGTCATCTCGTGGATCGGCATCATGTTGCTGTTGAGGTGGTTCATCACCCACAGCGAACCGGACAGCGCGATCACCACCATCACGATGGTGAAGATCAGCGCCATCATGCTCCAGCCGTTCTCGGACTTGGGGCTCATGTGCAGGAAGTAGATCATGTGCACGACGATCTGGACGACCGCAAAGGCCATGATGACCAGCGCGGTGATCTGCTTGCTCGGCAGCGTGCCGCTCATCACCAGCCAGAACGGGATCGCGGTGAGCACCACCGAGAGCACGAAGCCGAGCATATAGGTCGAGAACGTGCCATGGGCGTGGCCGTCGTCGTGATGATGGCCGTCCGCATGGGCGGCGTGGGTGTCGGTGTTCATCGCAGAACTCCCAGGAGATAGACGAAGGTGAAGACGCCGATCCAGACCACGTCGAGGAAGTGCCAGAACATCGACAGGCACATCAGGCGACGGCGGTTGGCCTCGATCAGGCCGAAGCGCCAGACCTGCACCATCAAGGTCACCAGCCAGATCAGGCCGCAACTGACGTGCAGGCCGTGGGTGCCGACCAGGGTGAAGAAGGCGGACAGGAAGGCACTGCGCTGCGGCGTGGCGCCTTCATGGATCATGTGGGCGAACTCGGTGAGCTCGATGCTGATGAAGGCGACGCCGAACAGGCCGGTGATCAGGAGCCACATCTGCGTCTGGGCGATCTTGTTCTGCTGCATCGTCAGCATCGCAAAACCATAGGTGATCGACGACAGCAGCAGCATCGAGGTGTTGACCGCGACCAGGTTGAGGTCGAACAGGTCCTTCGGCGCGGGTCCGGCGGCGTAGTTGGCGCCGAGCACGCCGAAGGCGGCGAACAGCATCGCGAAGATGAGGCAGTCGCTCATCAGATAGATCCAGAAGCCGAGCGCGGTGCTGTAGCCTTCCGGATGCGGATGTTCGTCGGCGAGGTAGAAGACCGGCTCGCCGGTTTGGGTGGGATTGACAGCGACAGTCATTTACTTGGCTCCGGCGAGCAGTTTGGTGCGCGCATCTTCGGTCCGGATGACGTCGTCAGCCGGAATGTCGAAGTCGCGGTGATAGTTGAAGGTGTGACCAATGCCGACGACGAGCATCGCGGCGAAACTGACGGCGGCAAGCCACCAGATGTACCAGATCAGGCCGAACCCCATCGCGGTGGCGAAGCCGGCGAGAATGATGCCGGTGCCGGTGCTGCTGGGCATGTGGACCGGCTTGAAGCCGGTGAGCGGACGCTGGTAGCCGCGGCGCTTCATGTCCCACCACGCGTCATTGTCGTGAACGACGGGCGTGAAGGCGAAGTTGTAGTCCGGCGGAGGCGAAGACGTCGCCCATTCCAGCGTGCGCGCGTCCCAGGGATCGCCGGTGACGTCCTTGAGCTGCTCGCGCTTGAGGAAAGAGACCGCGAACTGCATCAGCATGCTGAGGATGCCGAGGAAGACGAGGCCGGCGCCGATCGCGGCGATGACGAACCAGATCTGGAGTGAGGGATCGTCAAACACGCGCAGGCGGCGGGTCACGCCCATCAGGCCGAGCACGTAAAGCGGCATGAAGGCCATGTAGAAGCCGGTGACCCAGAACCAGAACGACAGCTTGCCCCAGAACGGATCGAGCTTGAAGCCGAACGCCTTCGGGAACCAGTAGTTGATGCCGGCAAACGCGCCGAACACCACGCCGCCGATGATCACGTTGTGGAAGTGCGCGATCAGGAACAGGCTGTTGTGCAGGACGAAGTCGGCCGGCGGCACTGCGAGCAGTACGCCGGTCATGCCGCCGAGCACGAAGGTCAACATGAAGGCGATCGTCCACAGCATCGGCAGCTCGAAGCGGATACGGCCGCGATACATCGTGAACAGCCAGTTGAACATCTTCGCGCCCGTCGGGATCGAGATGATCATCGTGGTGATGCCGAAGAACGAGTTGACGCTGGCGCCCGAGCCCATCGTGAAGAAGTGGTGCAGCCAGACCAGGTACGACAGGATGGTGATGACCACCGTGGCGTAGACCATCGAGGTGTAGCCGAACAGCCGCTTGCCGGAGAAGGTCGAGGTCACTTCGGAGAAGATGCCGAAGGCGGGGAGAACCAGGATGTAGACCTCGGGATGGCCCCAGATCCAGATCAGGTTCACGTACATCATCGGGCTGCCGCCGAAATCGTTCGTGAAGAAGTTGGTGCCGACGTAACGGTCGAGCGAGAGCAGCGCGAGCACGACGGTCAGGACGGGGAAGGAGGCGACGATCAGGATGTTGGTGCAGAGCGCGGTCCAGGTGAACACCGGCATCCGCATCATGGTCATGCCGGGGCATCGCAGCTTGACGATGGTGCAGATCAAGTTGATGCCGGACAGTGTCGTGCCGACGCCGGCGACCTGCAGCGCCCAGATGTAATAGTCGACGCCGACGTCAGGACTGTAGCCGATGTTCGACAGCGGCGGATAAGCCAGCCAGCCGGTCCGGGCGAATTCGCCGATGAACAGCGAGGCCATCACCAGCACCGCGCCGCCGACCGTCATCCAGAAGCTGAAATTGTTCAGGAACGGGAATGACACGTCGCGCGCGCCGATCTGGAGCGGAACAACGTAGTTCATCAGGCCGGTGACCAGCGGCATCGCCACGAAGAAGATCATGATCACGCCGTGGGCGGTGAAGACCTGGTCGTAGTGATGGGCGGGGAGGAAGCCTTCGGACCCGTTGAACGCGAGCGCCTGCTGCGCACGCATCATCAGCGCGTCGGCGAAGCCGCGCAGCAGCATCACGATGCCGAGGATCATGTACATGATGCCGATGCGCTTGTGGTCGACAGTGGTGAACCACTCGCGCCACAGATAGCCCCAGAGGCGGAAATAGGTCACGCCGGCGAACAGCGTGATGCCGCCGAGCGCGACCATCACGAAGGTACCGACCAGGATCGGCTCGTGCAGCGGCAGCGAATCGATGCCGAGACGGCCGAAGATGAGCTTGAGAAGATCAGGAGACATGCGAGCTCTCTTTAGGAGTCTGACTTCAGGAGTCTGACTTCAGGAGTTTGACTTGGGACGTTGTCCGAGGAAGAAGGATGAGGACTTCAGCGGCGCGAAGGTCGGCCGCTTCAGGCCGGCACCCAGGAGCGGCGCGGTGTCGAGCGGCGCCTTGATCGCGGCCGTCGTCTGGCCTTGCGGCGCCTCGGGCGTGCAGGTGCCGGCGACGAAGGTCGGCTCGGGCCCGAGGACGGTGCCGCGGCGTGCGTACTTGTCGTAGGCCAGCGGCAGGGTGTTGTTCAGGCCCTCATGGCCGAGACCGCCCTTGGCGTCGATCGCCATCATCTCGCTCTGGCACATCTTGCCGGTCTCGACGCACATGTTGAGGATCAGGCGGTAGAGATCGGTATCGACCGTGCCGTAGCGGCGCACCGGCTCGTTCTCGCTTGGTTTCTCGAGCTGGAGATATTCGGCGCGGCCGAGCGAGCCGCCGGCCGATTTGGCCTGCGCGATCCAGGCGTCAAAGCCCTTGTCGTCGAGCCCCTGGAAGTTGAAGTGCATGCCGGAGAAGCCGGCGCCGCTATAGTTCGCCGAAAAGCCCTTGTAGGTACCGGTGTGGTTGATCACGGCGTGGAGCGACGTCTCCATGCCCGGCATCGCGTAGATCTGCCCGGCAAGTGCGGGGATGTAAAAAGAGTTCATCACCGAGGAGGCGGTGATATGGAAGTTGATCGGGCGGTCCACCGGCGCGGCGAGCTCGTTGACGGTGGCGATGCCGTAATCGGGGTAGATAAAGAGCCACTTCCAGTCGAGCGCGACGACATCGACGTCGAGCGGAGCCTTGGACTGGTCCACGGCGCGTTCCGCATGGATGCGGCCGATGTTGCGATAGGGATCGAGCAGATGCGTGCCCATCCAGGTCAGCGCGCCCAGGCAGACGATGATCAGAAGCGGCGCCGACCAGATCACCAGCTCGAGCTTGGTCGAGTGGTCCCAATCCGGCTCATAGCGGGCCGAGGCGTTGGACTGACGGTAGCGCCAGGCGAACAGCACCGTCAGCGCCATCACGGGGACGACGATCAGGAGCATCAGGACGGTGGAGATGATGACGAGGTCGCGCTGTTGCGCCGCGATATCGCCAGCTGGCGCCAGCACGACGTAGTTGCAGCCGCTGAGCGCAACTGCCAGGGGTAGCAGCGCCAGGATCTTGAGACGGGACACGGGGCGAGCCTTTGAGAATGAGTTTCCTTTGCGGGGCCAACGGGTAGCTGCGGCGCAACAATCCGGACATTGGACAATTTGTCCAATGTTGCAGTGCGGCATGTTGGGTCAAACAGGGCCAGATTGCCTGGCGTCCCGCCGGGCGGTCGGCTTTGGTTTTCAGGACGTTAAGGGCGCACGCATGGCGACGGCACAGACCCCCGCAATGGCAGACCTCCACTCGGGCGAGCACGGCCACGACCTGGCCAGTCCCGGCGAGATCGCCATCGGCGTCATCATCGGCCGTACCTCGGAATTCTTCGACTTCTTCGTCTACGCGATCGCCTCGGTGATCGTGTTCCCGCGGCTGGTGTTCCCGTTCACGAGCGAACTGACTGGCACACTCTATTCCTTCATGATTTTTGCGCTGGCCTTCATCGCCCGGCCGATCGGAACCGTCATTTTCATGACGGTCGACCGGGAGTACGGCAAGACGGCCAAGCTGGTCTCAGCGCTGTTCCTGCTCGGCACCGCCACCGTGGCGCTCGCGTTCCTGCCTGGTTATCAGGACATCGGTGTCGCCGCGATCTGGCTGTTGGCGCTGGCGCGTATTGCGCAGGGTCTGGCCTGGGGTGGTGCCTGGGACGGCATGGCCTCGCTGCTGGCGCTGAACGCGCCCTCTTCCAAGCGCGGCTGGTACGCGATGGTGCCGCAGCTCGGCGCACCCCTCGGGCTGATCGTGGCGAGCGCGCTGTTCGCCTATTTCGCCGGCAACCTCTCGGCCGACGATTTCTTCGACTGGGGCTGGCGCTATCCGTTCTTCGTCGCCTTCGCCATCAACGTCGTGGCGCTGTTCGCACGCCTGCGCATGGTGACGACCGAGGAATACTCATCGCTGTTCGAGACCCGCGAACTGCAGCCCTCGCGCATCTCGGACACGGTTGCGCGCGAAGGCCACAACATCATGCTCGGTGCCTTCGCGCCGCTTGCAAGCTTCGCACTGTTCCACATGGTCACGGTGTTTCCGCTGTCCTGGGTGTTCCTGTTCACCCGCGAAAGCCCGGTGCGCTTCCTGATCATCGAGATCGTCGCCGCCGTGTTCGGCGTCGCCGCGATCGTGGCCTCCGGCGTCATCGCCGATCGGGTCGGCCGCAAGTCGCTGCTGATGGGATCGGCGATCGCGATCGCGATCTACAGCGGCTTCGCCCCGCAGTTGCTCGACGCCGGCGCGTTCGGCGAGACCATCTACATGGTGATCGGCTTCATCCTGCTCGGCCTCTCCTTTGGCCAGTCGTCGGGCGCGATCGCCTCGAACTTCAAGCAGATGTACCGCTACACGGCGTCCGCGCTGACCTCGGACATGGCCTGGCTGTTCGGCGCCGGCTTCGCTCCGCTGGTCGCGCTGCTGCTCGCCACCAATCTCGGCGTCATCGCCTCGGGTGCCTATCTGCTCTCCGGCGCGTTCTGGACCCTGCTCGCGCTCTGGCTCAGCGGCCAGCGCGAGGTGGGTGACATGGACGCGGGCGAATCTTCGAACTGACGGGAATAGAATTCGACCCCGACGATCCTGCTTGCTGCCGCAAACAGGAGATCACATGAACGTCCGGTCGAATTCCGTCCTCCCGCGACGCACGACAAGCCCGGCTCTCGCCGCGATCGCGATTGCGCTTCTCTGCGCAGCCGGCCCCGCCGGCGCGACCGGCAATGCCGCGCGCGGGCAGACGCTCTATAAGGGCTGCGCGGATTGCCACTCGATCGCCGAGAACGGCGTCGGCCCGATGCACAAGGGCGTGGTCGGGCGCAAGGCGGGCAGCGTTCCCGGCTATGACTACTCGCCCGATCTGAAGAACTCGGGGATCGTCTGGACCGAGGAGAATCTCGACAAATGGCTGACCGGACCGCAGGCCATGGTCCCGGAAACCAAGATGTTCTTCGACGTGCCGGATGCGCAGGATCGCGCGGACATCATCGCGTTTTTGAAGGAGAAGGCGAAGTAGCCGCCGCGTCTCAATCCGTCACGATCTTCACGCGGTCACGCACCTTCACCTGCGCGGTGCGATCGAGGCCGTTCAGCACGCGAAATCGCTCGGCCGGGTGATCGACGCCGGCCATCCGGTGAGACAGCGAGTCCACGGTGTCGCCAGGCTGCACGGTGATGACCTTGATGCGCAGCGGACGCGCGGCCTGGATCTCGTCCAGCGTCAGGCGGCGGAACGAATTGACGGTCTCGCGCGCATTGCGCTCGCTCTCGGTCGACTTCTGCCGCGTGGCGAAGATGAAGCGATAGACGTCGCTGCCGAAGCGCAGCGCATAGACCTTGAACTGCCACTGGTCGCCCTTGGCGGCGGCAGACGCGGCCGGGAAGCCGTTGATGGTGATGTCTTCGGTGGACGCTTTCTCGACACCTTCCATCCAGCCGGAATTGAGGTAGTCGCCGAGCGACTGCTCGGCCGGCACCCGCACGACGTCGAAGCGCATCGCCTGCGAGCCGCCCTCGCGCACGCCAATCACCGCCTGCGCAGTGTTGTCGAGCGTGAAATTGTCCGGTGCCTGGAAGGTGAAGCCGAGTTTTGGATGCAGGAAACGCCGGCCGCGGACAAAGCCCTCGCTGGGGTCCTCGCCATAGACGAGGTTGTCGATCGCGGCGAGATAACTCTCGCGGTCGCGCTCGCCGCCCTCGGGCGCTGTATATTGCCGCGCGATGGTCTGCGCATTCTCCACCCGTTCCGGCGTGGCCGGATGCGACGAGGTAAAATCCTGCGCGCGCGGATCGAGCGAGCTCTTGCCGGCCTTGAGCTCGGCATTGCGCTCCATCGCCGAGAGGAAACGCGCGGCACCATACGGGTCGAAATGTGCCTTGGCGGAGATGCCGACGCCGATGGCGTCAGCTTCGAACTCCTGATTGCGCGAAAAGCTCGCCATGGTGAGCTTGGTCTTGGCGAGTGCGAGCGCGGTGAGATCGGGATCGTTGCTCATGTCGGTGACGACACGGGTGACGATCGCGGCCTGGCGCGCCTGATCCTCGCGCATCGCGGCGTGCTTGGCCAGCACGTGCGCCATCTCATGGCTCAGCACCGAGGACAATTCCGAGGTGTCACTGGCGAGCGCAAGCAGGCCGCGGGTGACATAGAGCTGGCCGTTCGGCAGCGCGAAGGCGTTGACCGCGCCGGAATTGAGGATGGTGACCTTGTAGCCCTGGTCGGGACGGTCGGAGGCGGCAACCAGCCGGTCGACGGTCTTGCTGACCAGTGATTCGAGCCTGGGGTCGTCATAGGGGCCGCCATAGCTCGCCAGGATGCGTTCGTGCTCTTTCTCGGTGGCGGGGGTCTGGGCGACAGCCGGCTTTGGCTTGGGCAACGCCACGGTGGGCGGGGCCGCCGGGGTCTGGAACCGGCCCATGTCACCGCAGCCGGCGAGCGCGGCGCCCAGCATAAGGCAAAGCGCGGCCGTCGCAGCCCGAAGGCGGCGTCTTTCGCCTTTTTTGAGCTGTTCTAGCACCCCATTCACGTCGTTTAACCCGTGCCTGGCCCTTGTTTAAGGCCTTACCCCTGTCGGCTCGTTTGCGCCCAGCAACTCGACCTGTCCCACCCGGAGCACATCGATACGCGGCCCCGTCGTCCCCTCAACCCAGCCCCGGACTCGAATACGCCGATTTTCCAGGGACTTAAGGGTCATTCCGGCGCCTTCGAACGTCGGCAGATTGCGCTTTGAAATAGTCACGGCAAAGCCGCGTGTCCAGTTCCGTCCGAAGTTGAGGTAGGTCATTGCCCCAGCTTGCCGGACCGACAGGACTTTGCCCTCGACCACCATAAAGCGCCCGATCCCGGCCAAAATATCGTCCGGACTTTCCGCGTTTTTTATGGCCGACGGGTCAGCCCAGTTGCCCTTTTTTTGGCGCCTCGCCTCGGCCTCCGACGACATCAAGGCGGTGGCGCACGCCTTGTCCGCGATTTCGGCCGAGACGAGGGCGTCGCCTTGAGCGAGCAGCATGGCCTGTACCGAGGTGTCGCTTTCGCCGATGAACACCAGCGCGGCCTGGCGGCCGTAGCGGTCGGGTGTGTCGTCCGCGCTGCGTAGCGTCACGTCGCGGCCGACGAGAAGCGAAGTCAGCGCTTGCTTCGTCGTCGATGTCGCCTCGATCCCGGTGAGGCGGACTTCACGACCGTCGTCGAGACGGACACTGCGTGCGTCGATGATTCCCGCGACGCGGCCTTCGCCCTGCGTTTCGAATTGGCACGGGGTGGCGAACGCAGCGTGACCCGCGACGAGAACAAATGCGATGATGAGATGAAGCAGTCGCGTCACGTTGCCCGGCGAGGTTGCGTTGCGCTTCAACCTTAACCCAAACGTCGCAAACGACGAAGGGGCACTCGTAGGGTGGGCAAAGCGAAGCGTGCCCACCTCTTTGGTTCTTCGCGCCGGCTGGTGGGCACGGCGCGAAGAGCGCGCCTTTGCCCACCCTACGACAGTTTGCGTGATGCTTCGTCATTGCGTCACACATCGTCAGTGCTTCGCTGCGCTCGCAATGACGATGCGGAAACATCTTGCGTCTTCCGACCATTCCGCTTTGCGGAAAACATAAGACCGTCGCGAGACGCGCATCGCGCTTCTGCTTGCTGCGCTCTTGCGCATGCGGCATGATTGCGGGAATAGCGATTGCCAAGAGCAATAATCAAGCCGCCATTCAGAGCCAGGCGATCAAGGGAGGCCTTTTCAATGAAACATATTTTGTCGGGCATTTTTGCCGCCGCGTTGGCTCTCAGCGCGAATGCTGCGCAGGCCCAGGACAAGCCACCCCTGAAGATCGGCGGCATCCTCGATATGTCGAGTCTCTATGCCGACATCACCGGCCCCGGCAGCGAGACCGCGGCCAAGATGGCCGTGGAAGATTTTGGCGGCGAGGTGCTGGGGCGCAAGATCCAGGTGATCGCGGCCGACCATCTCAACAAGGCCGACCTGTCCGCCAACCTCGCCCGCGACATGCTCGAAAATCAGGGCGTCGAAATGATCTACGACGTCGCGGCGTCCGCGACCGCGCTTGCCGCCGGCGAGATCGCGAAGGCGCGCAACAAGATCATCATGTTCAACGGTCCGGGCTCGATCCGTCTCACCAACGAGGCCTGCGGTCCCTACACCATTCACTATGTGTTCGACACCTACGGCCAGGCCAACGTGACCGGCCTTGCGGCCGTGAAGTCGGGCCTCGACACCTGGTTCTTCCTCACCGCCGACTATGCCTTCGGCCAGGACCTGGAGAAGGACACCAGCGCGGTCGTGACGAAGACCGGCGGCAAGGTGCTCGGCAGCGTGCGCCATCCGCTCAACACGTCGGACTTTTCATCGTTCCTGCTGCAGGCGCAGGCCTCGAAAGCCAAGGTGATCGGGCTCGCCAACGCCGGCGGCGACACCGTCAACGCGATCAAGCAGGCGGCCGAATTCGGCATCACCAAGGGCGGCCAGAAGGTCTCGCCGCTGCTCGCTTTCGTCTCCGACATCGATTCGATCGGTCTCGAGACCGCGCAGGGCCTGCTGTTGGCCGAAGCCTTCTACTGGGATCTCAATGACGACACCCGCGCGTGGTCGAAACGCTTCATGGAGCGCACCAAGCGGATGCCGACCTCGGCGCAAGCCGGCGTCTACTCCTCCGTCATGCATTATCTGAAGGCGGTGAAGGCGGCCGGCACGACCGATGCAGCTGCGGTCATCAAGGTGATGAAGGACACGCCGATCAACGACTTCTTCGCCCATAACGGCAAGATCCGTGAGGACGGCCGCATGATCCACGACATGTACCTGTTCGAGGTGAAGAAGCCGTCGGAGTCCAAGGGCCGCTGGGACGACTACAAGCTGGTCGCCACCGTGCCCGGCAACGAGGCGTTCCAGTCGCTGGAGCAGTCGCGCTGCCCGCTGGTGAAGAAATGACGGCGTGACGAAGTCGCGGCGTCATCCCGGGGCGCGCGTAGCGCGAACTATGATGCGCAATTGCGCATCTGAGGATCCATCGGGCCGCGGTGACTGTCGAGAAATGGATTCCGGGTTCGCGCCAAGGGCGCGCCCCGGAATGACGAAACAAACAAACAACAAGGGAGACGTCCCATGAACGATAAGGTCCTGCAAAAGCTCGAAGGCGGGCTGCTCACTATCACCATGAACCGTCCCGAGCGAAAGAACGCGCTCAACCCCGAGATGGTCGCCGGTCTGGTCGAGGCGGCGCGGCGCGCCGCCGACGATCCCGAGGTGCGCGCGGTGCTGTTCAAGGGCGCCGGCGGTTCGTTCTGCGTCGGCGGCGATGTCAAGTCGATGGCGGCCGGTCGCGCGCCGCTGCCGTTCGAGGTCAAAATGGCGAACCTCCGCCGCGGCATGGAAGTCTCGCGCATCCTGCATCAGATGCCGAAGCCGGTGGTGGCGCAGCTCGATGGCGCCGCGGCCGGCGCTGGTCTCTCGATGGCGCTGTCGTGCGATCTCCGCATCGCCTCCGAATCGTGCAAGATTACCACCGCCTTCGCCAAGGTCGGCTTCTCCGGCGATTACGGCGGCACCTATTTTCTCACCCAGCTGCTCGGCAGCGCGCGGGCGCGCGAGCTCTATCTGATGTCGCCGGTGCTCACGGCCAAGGAAGCGCATGCGATCGGCATGGTGACCAAGGTCGTTCCCGATGCCGAGATCGATGCCGCCGCGCACGAGCTTGCGCTGTCGCTGGCGCAGGGGCCGTCGATTGCGCTCGGTTACATCAAGCGCAACATCAACAATGCCGAGCACCTGCCGCTGGAAGACTGCTTCGACGGTGAAGCGATCCATCACACCCGCTGCAGCGACACCGAGGATCACAAGGAGGCTGCCAAGGCTTTCGTCGAGAAGCGCAAGCCGGCCTTCAGGGGCGCATGACGATGGCGCCCTATGTGCGGCTGCGGCAGATTTGTCTGGTCGCGCCGCAGCTCGCGCCTGTCGTCTCCGATATCGCCGAGATCATGGGCCTCGCCGTCTGCTACCGCGACGGCAATGTCGCCAAATATGGCCTGGAGAACGCGCTGCTCCCGGTCGACACGATCTTGCTCGAGGTCGTCGCACCCTTCAAGGACGGCACCGCGGCCGGCCGCTTCATCGAGAAGATCGGCGGCCGCGGCGGCTACATGGCGATCTTCTGCTGCAACGACCCGGACGAGTGCGGCCGCAATGCCAATGCGCTTGGCGTACGCACCGCCAACGTCATCGACCACGCGCCCTATCACGGCGTCCAGCTCCACCCCCGCGACTGCCGCGCCGCCTTCATCGAGTTCAACCACACCGAAGGCAGCGACGACATTCTGGGTCCCTATCCGCCGGCCGGGCCGGATTGGCAAAACTTCATCCGCAAGGATGTGACGCAGGCCCTGACCGGCGTGGAAATGCAGAGCCCGGATCCGATAGCGCTGGCGGCGCATTGGGGGAAGATCATCGGGGTTCCCGCTGATGGCTCCGAGCTGAAGCTGCCCAATGCGACGTTCCACTTCGTGAAGGGTGCCAGCGAGATCATGAGTGCGCTGGAATTTCGAGTGGCCGATGCCGCGCACGTGCTGCATGTAGCGAGGTCAAAGGGGCTCGCGGTTGCGGGGAACGAGTTTCTGCTGGGCGGAGTGACTTTTCGCGTGAAGCCGTGACGATCGTCGATGCGCAGGTGGTGAGGCGGAGCTAAACCCTCTCCCCTTGTGGGACCTTGTGGGAGAGGGTGGCTCGCCGCGCAGCGGCGAGACGGGTGAGGGGTCTCTCTCCGCGCTCCGAACCGCTTCAGCTGAATCTGCGGAGGCAACCCCTCATCCGGCGCCATAGCCGATGCGAAGCATCGGCGTTCTCAAGAACGGCGGCCGAAGGCCGCCTATGCCACCTTCTCCCACAAGGGGAGAAGGAAGAAAGAGGTTACCTTCCCCTAAAATTCGCCACGCGCCGCTCTTCTGTGGCCTTCACGCCTTCCTTGAAATCTTCCGTCGCGCGCAGACGGGTCTGCTCGGCGAGCTCGTGATTGGTCGCGGCCATGACGCGATCGGCCAATCCGGCGCGCATCGTGGCGCGGGTGGAGAGCAGGCCGAGCGGGGAGCATTCGGCGATCTCGCCGGCGAGCTTAATCGCCTCCGCCTTCACCTGGTCCTGCGGCACCAGCACATTGGCGAGGCCCCATTTGACGGCTTCTTCGCCGGTGACGCGGCGGCTGGTGTAGAACATCAGCTCGGCGTTGTTCTTGCCGATCAATTCCGGCAGCGTCGTCGTCAGGCCGAAGCCGGGATGGAAGCCCAGCTTTGTAAAATTCGCGGAGAAGCGCGCTTCGGGACAGGTGACGCGGAAATCCGCCGACACCGCAAGGCCCAGGCCGCCGCCGATGGCCGCACCCTGCACCGCAGCGACGATCGGCTTCTTGGCGCGGAAGATGCGCACGGCCTGGATATAGAGATGGTTGATCGGGCCGAGATTATCCGCGGGATCGCCCTTTGCCTTTTTCTCGGCCTCCTGAGCTTCCTGCGCCTGCCGCGCGGGATCGCCAAAATTGGCGCCGGCGCAGAACGCCTTGCCTTGCGCCGAGAGAACTGAGGCGCGGATCTCGATGTCGCGATCGAACTCGTCGAGCGCATCCGCGATCTGGTTGATCAGCGAGATGTCGAAAAAGTTGAGCGGCGGCCTGCGGATCTCGATGGTGCCGACGTGCCCGACTTTCTCGACGCCGATATCTTTGTAGGTGCTCATTTGCTGTCTCCAGTGTCTCTATACAGCCGTAGCGAAGAACCACCTCTCCCATAGGGAGCGGTCGGCGCGTAGCGCCGGGTGAGGGGTTTCGGCCCCTCGATAGCGCATAGCCCCTCACCCGATTTGCTGGCGCAAATCGACCTCTCCCCATGGGAGAGGTGAACGGAGCAAGCCGCAATAGCGTCCCCCATCAGCGTCAGCGCAAACCCAATCCACGGGCGATGATGCCGCGCAGCACTTCGGTGGTGCCGCCCTGGATGGTGAGTTTCGGTGCGGTCTTGATGGCGAAGTCGAGCTGGCGCTCTAGCGTCTCGCGGTTGGTCGCGGTCTCCTCGATGAAGGCGGCGAGATCGCGCACGCGGTGCGGAAGCTGCTGCTCCCAGACCGTGCCGATGTCCTTGACGATGGACGCCTCCACCACCGGCTCCTTGCCGGCTTGCAGCATGCCGGCCACCGAGACCGACATGCGCCGCATGGTGTGGAGCTGCGCCACCAGTCGCCCGATGCCTTCGGCGCTGCGCGTATCCGGATTGGGACCGACGGCGCGGACCAGCTCGGTCAGCACGTAATAGGTCTCGAGGAAGCGCTCGGGGCCGGAGCGCTCATAGGCGAGCTCTGAAGTCGCCTGCTTCCAGGCACCGTCGACCTCGCCGAGCACGTGATCGTCGGGCACGAAGAAGTCGGTGAAGACGACTTCGTTGAACTCATACTGGCCGGTGATCTGGCCGATCGGGTTCACCTTGATACCCGGCTGCTTCATCTTGACCAGGAACTGGGTGAGGCCGTGACGGCGGTTTTCCTTGGTCGGCGGCGACGTCCGGAAGATCGCGATCATGTAGTCGGCGATATGCGCCGATGAGGTCCAGATCTTGGTGCCGTTGATGAGATAGCCGCCGTCGGTTTTGGTGGCGCGCGTCTTCGCCGCGAACAGGTCCGAGCCGGAGTTCGGCTCGCTCATGCCGATCGCAAAGCAGATCTCGCCGCGGCAGATACGCGGCAGGATGTCCATCTTGATGTGCTCGGGCGCGTATTTCAGCAGCACCGGTCCGCTCTGGCGATCGGCGACGAAGAAGCGCCGCGTCGGCGCGTTGGCGACGCGCATCTCCTCGGTCACGACGTAGCGCTCGAGGAAGGAGCGCTCCTGGCCGCCATATTTCTTCGGCCAGGTCATGCCCAGCCAGCCCTTGGCGCCGACTTTGCGAGAAAATTCCGGCGCGTCGGTGTCCTCGCGGTTGGGCTTGAACGGACTGAAAGTGCCGGCAGCGATTTCCTCGGCGAGGAACGCGCGTACTTCCTTGCGCAGTTGTTCGCATTCGGGCGGCAGGCGGATCGGATCAAAACGGAGGGCAGCGGTCATGTGTTTCGTCTCCGATCAGCGCGACGCCACGAGCGGCCACAATTCATCTGCGCCGCGCCTGGCGACGAGCTTGCCGAGCTCGACGGCCCAGTAGCTCTCCGAACCGAAATCGTCACGCCAGGCCAGCGCCCGTAGCGAATAGCGGTGCAGAATGTGCTCGATGGTGAAGCCGATCGCGCCGTGGACCTGATGTGCGATTCCGCCGCCTTTTTCCGCGGCTTCGGCGCAGCGGATCTTTGCCGAGGCGGCTTCGAGATAGACCTCGTCATTGAACGACGTGGCGTTCGCGATGGCGTCGGCGGCCGAGGTTGCGGCCGCAAGGGCTGCTGCGGTTTCGCCGGCGAGGCGCGCGAGATTGTGCTGCACGGCCTGGAATTTCGAGATCTTCTTCTCGAAGGCGACGCGCTCGTTGGAGTAGCGCACGGAGATGTCGAGCATGGATTCCAGCGCGCCGGCGATCTGAAGGCTGCGCGCGGCGCCGCCCATCAGCATCAGCGTGGTCTGGTCAACGCCCTCCGGTGCGGCCTTGATGGCGACGGGCTGGACCTTGTCGAGCGTGACGGTATCGCTGTGGTCGTAGCCGACATTGAGCCCGGATTCGATCCGGCCTTTGGAGGCGTCGACCAGCGCGATCGAGACGCCGTCCTTGCCATGCGCGAGCACCGCAAAGTGCTTCGCCGCTTTGGCAAAGGGCACGCCGCGGGCGCGGCCAGAGAGCGAGCCGTCGGCATCGAGCGTGATGCGATCCTTTGGCGAGGCCGGCAGCACCGTCATCTCGCCTTCGGGCGAAGCGATCTTCGCCTGCGCCAGCAGCCAGCCCGCGAGCATCGTCTCGGCCAGGGGAACCGCGACCGCGAAGCGGCCGGCAGCGTTCAGCAAGGCAAAACCGTCGGCGAGGCTCGCACCGGAGCCGCCGAGATCGTCGGGCACCCAGGACAAGGGCAAGCCGGCTTCGCTCAGCGCCTGCCACAGCGGCCCCTGCCACGAATTCGTCTTGTCGTTGTTGATGGTTTGCGGATCGGCGAGATCGGCGAAGATTTTCTCCGCGGTCTCGACGACGATATTGTCACTCTCCGCCACAGCGTTCCCCGTGTTTTGCCATTGGCGCGTCCTGCCCGGTCGATGCGGCGCGCGGTGTCTTCTTGCGCCCGATGATCCGAAAAAGCCATGGCCCTGACAAGCGTTGATCGCAGGCCCATCTGCGGCTCCGGCATGGGGCAAGAAACAGCCTGAGCACCGGTCTGGACTAATTCCGCTTAGCGGAGTTTGCTCGATTTGCAGGGCGCGACAAACTCGCTAAACAGGGCGCCACATTCAATCACGGGGAAGGACATCCGGATGGCCAAGGACAGTTTGTGCGCAATCGTGACGGGGTCCGCATCCGGCCTCGGTGCTGCGACCGCGGAAATTCTCGCGCGGGGCGGGGCGCGCCTCGTCATCAACTATTCGTCGAGCCAGAAGGAAGCCGAGGCCACGGCAGAGCTCTGCCGCAAGGCCGGCGCCGCGGACGTGCTGGTCGCGCAGGGCGACGTCTCGAAGGATGACGATTGCCGCAGGATCGTTGCGGCTGCGAGCGGCTGGGGTCGGCTCGATATCCTCGTCAACAATGCCGGCACCACCAAGCACGTCGCCCATGCCGATCTCGACGGATTGTCGGCTGAAGATTTCCAGCGCCTCTACGGTGTCAACACGATCGGCCCGTTCCAGATGGTGCGCGCCGCGCGCAGCTTACTGGAAGCCGGATCGAAGGCATCGGGGCGTGCGTCCGCCGTCGTCAACGTGTCGTCGGTCGCCGGCATCAGCGGCGTCGGCTCGTCGATCGCCTATGCCGCGAGCAAGGGCGCGCTCAACACCATGACGCTGTCGCTGTCGCGCGCACTCGCGCCGCTGATCCGCGTCAACACGGTGTGCCCCGGATATATCGACACGCCGTGGTTCACCAAAGGCCGCGGCGAAGCCGGCGCCAAGCAGGTGCGAGACAGCGTGGTGGCGAAGGTGCCGCTTAAGGTCGCGTCATCCGCCGAGGACATCGCGCAGCTCGTCTGCTTCCTGGCGATGCCGGCCTCCAGCAACATGACCGGCGAGATCGTGCGCATGGATGCGGGGATGCATTTGATTGCGTGAGCTTGTCATTGCGAGCGAAGCGAAGCAATCCAGAAATCTCTCTGCAGAGACACTCTGGATTGCTTCGTCGCAAGAGCTCCTCGCAATGACGGAATCCGAGGCGGCAGGCGCGCCGATATTCGACGGGCTACGCCGTCACCCCTTGATCACGCCGCTCGCGACCAGGCGGTGCCAGATGAACAGCACCACCACCGCGCCGATCGTGGCCATGATGAATCCCGCGCCTTGATCCGCGCCGTAATGGCCGATGGCCTGGCCGATGAAGGTTGCCAGAAACGCGCCGACGATGCCGAGGATGGTGGTGAGGACGAAGCCCGACGGGTTGTTCGGTCCCGGCGCGAGCCAGCGCGCGATGAGGCCGGCGACGAAGCCGACGACGATGATCCACAACAGGCCGCCCATGCTCATGTCAGTACTCCCCTTGCCGAGTACGCGTAGATCCAATTTGGATTAAATTCGTCCCGAGATCTCGTTCTCGGTCGGCAACCGTCCATCCGGCGTCAGATGGTCGATCACCTGCGGCAGATATTGGCTGAGGCCGGAGAGCAGCTCGTCGCGCGACAGCCCGCTTTGGGCCGACAGGCTCTGGATCTGGTCGGCGCCGAGCGCGTTGGCGAGATCGCCGGGCGCGATCGCCTTGTTCTCGCCCTTGCCGACCCAGGAATTCGCTGTCTCGCCGTGGCCGCCCTGCTGGAGCTGGTTGAGGAGATCGCCGAGCCCGCCGCTGAGCACGGAGCCCGCCGCACCGCCCGCGAGCAGGCCGCCGAGGCCGCCCTTGAGAACGTCACCGAGGCCGCCACCGCCTGTGCCCGCATTCACCGGCGGGGGGACAGGTGTCGGCGCCGGCTGCGGCGCGGTGCCCGGCTGGCTTGCGGTCATATGCTTGTAGGCTTTCCAGGCGAGCAGGCCGAGGATCGCCATGGTCATCGGCGACATGCTGCCGGAGGATTGCTGTGAGCTCGGCGTGCTCGGGCCGCGGGGACCGTTCTGCATGCCGTTGAGGACGTCGAGTAGACCCATGGTGCTCTCCTTTGGCGTTCTCGTCGGCGAGCTCTCGCCGGTGACAAAGCCCCCAGGGCAAAAGCATATGAGGCACTCATGACGGTTACAAGGCGGATGCGTCGTGATGGGCAGGCCGCTCCGCCTCTGCTATCGAAGGTGGGTCGTTAAGGGGAGCAAGGTCTGGTGGTTACGGATCGACCGATCGTGGTGGCCGGCGCCGGTGCCATCGGATGTTTTGTCGGAGGCCAGCTGGCGGCTGCCGACCGCCGGGTCGCACTGCTGGTGCGGCCGCGGGTGAAGACCGAGATCGAGCGGTTCGGCCTGCGCCTGACGGATTTCGACGGCGCCGAGAAGAAGCTGGATGCGGGCCGGCTTGCGCTGTCCGAAGATCCCGCAATCTTCCACAGCGCCAGCATCGTGCTGGTCACGGTCAAGAGCGCCGACACGGCAGACGTCGCCGACCAGATCGCGCAGCACGCGCCTCAGAATGCCGTCATCGTGTCGCTGCAGAACGGTGTCGGCAATGTTGCCGTGCTGCAGGAGCGGCTTGGCGGCCGGAGCGTGCTCGCCGGTATGGTGCCGTTCAATGTGGTCGCAATGGGTGAAGGGCGTTTCCACCGTTCGACCTCCGGCGACATCCATGTCGGCGAAGATGCTGGCAACACGGCGGCGGCGCTCTCGGTGCCGGGGCTTCATTTGCGCGCAAGCCGCGACATCGCCGGCGTGCAATGGGGCAAGCTGATCATCAATCTGAACAACGCGCTCAGCGCACTGTCCGATATGCCGCTCGCGGCGCAACTGGCGAGCCGCGACTGGCGAAGACTGTTCGCCGACCAGATGGCGGAAGGTCTGGCCGCGCTGAAGGCCGCCGGCATCACGCCAGTTTCTGCAACGCCGATCCCGATGCACTGGACGCCAACCTTGCTGAGATTGCCCGACCTGATCTTCAATGCGATCTTGGGGCGGACGATGAAGATCGATCCCGAGGCGCGCTCCTCGATGTGGCAAGATCTGAAGCAAGGCCGCAAGACCGAGATCGACTATCTCCAGGGCGCGGTCATTGCGCTCGCCGAGCGGAACAATGTCGACGTGCCGCTGATGCGCCGCATTGTTACGCTGATCAAACAGGCGGAGACGGCAGGCCTGGGCCCGCCGGGGCTCTCACCGCAGCAAATCCGCGGTGTGGCCTGAGCGCGATGGAGATGTGAGATGAGGCGTTATTTGATGACCGTGCTCACGCTGACCGCACTCTGCGGCGTGTCGCCGCTGGCCGATGCCCGGCCGCCGACAGTCATGAACTCGCCCGGCTATGATGCGCGCTTGCAGGAGAGCCGCAAGGCGTTGAGCAACTCGGCGACGCCAGCGGCGCCTGTGAATCCGACAGTACCCGGACCCAAGCACAGCAAGAAGAAGCATCCAAACTGAGGCGCAATGACGGCTGCGGCCTCAGCCCTTCTTCGCCGGTTTGCTCGGCGTCGGGCTGAATAGCTTTTTCAAATCGCTCAGGCTCTCCGACAGCCTCGGCCATTCGCAGGAGAACGAGCCCTTGGTACAGGGGGCGCCTTTCGGTCGCGCGCCGACCGTCTGCTGCACTTTCGGCCGTTCCACCGGCACGGGCACACGCTCGACCTCGGCTCGCAGTGCGACCTGCTGAAGCTGCTGCACCTGTTGTTCCTGCTGCTCGCGCTGCTGCCGTGCCGCGGCCTGGGCCGCTTCATTGCTGCGGCGCTGATTGGCGAGATAGGCGGTGTAGGATTCGTCGATCTTCTTCTGCTCGTCCGGCGTCGGGTTAGGTCCGGCGATGTCGAAGGTGCGATCCTGGAGGAAGTCGTAATAGGTATAGCCGCCGCCGGCTTTGCGCCGGCCGGCGAATTTTGCGTTGCAGTCAGCGAGCGCTGCGGTCTTTTCGGCCTTGGTTGGGGATTTTTCGGCAGCGTCGGCGCATTCCTCGAAGTCAACCGGCGTGCGCTTCCACCATTGCGCGTGGGCATGCGACGACGTCAGCAGAAAAACTCCTGCTGCGGCAACGAGAAGCGGCGCCGCACGACGCGATGCAACTACGACTGACATTCTACGAGAGCATTCCCTGCAAAACTCAACCCCAACTGAGTCGGGCCTGATTTTTGCTCCATTATCGCCGCCTTGTCACCCGTGGAACCCGGGAATTTCATGGCTGGGTTGCTGACATTTTTTGCTTGACGTGGCGCAGGAGTCACAGCCGCGCGGCACATGATGCGTTTAGAGGTTTATCGGTTCGAGCAAGAAGGGAAAGGTTCGTCATGAGAGCGCTGACTTGTTTCGCCACAATCGCATTCGCGCTGGTTTGTGGCCGTGCGCTCGCCGCGGACGAGGATGCACCGAACCGCAAGCCGGTGAAGGTCGTTGCCGATGCGCGGCTGTCGGTCGGCGGCCAGGGGATTTTGCCGCTCTATCTCTCCAGCGACTGGTCGGTACCGCTGCCGGCGATTTCCCGCGCCATCATCGTGCTGCACGGACGTCTGCGCAATGCCGACGAATATTACATCTCGGCGCATACCGCGCAGGTCGCAGCCGGCGACGACGGCAAGAGCGCGCTGATGATCGTGCCGCAGTTCCTGGCGGAGATCGATATCGAGGCGCACAAGCTTCCCGCGGACACGCTGCGCTGGTCGTTGGAAGGATGGGAGGGCGGCGATGCTGCGCTCGCGCCGAATCCGGTCTCCTCCTTCGAGGCGCTCGACGCGATCCTGACAAAACTCTCTGACCGGCGCATCTTCCCGAACCTGAAGCAGGTCGTGGTCGCCGGTCATTCCGGCGGCGGCCAGGTCGCGCAACGCTACGCCATCGCGGGCAAGGGCGAGGCGATGCTGTCGCGCCAGCACATCGACATCCGCTATGTTGTCGCCAATCCCTCGTCCTATGCTTATTTCAGCAGTGAGCGTCCGGTGCCGGCGATTGCCGCGTCCTGCCCAGGTTACAACAATTGGAAATACGGCATGGACCAGCGCCCGCCCTATCTTGCGGATGCGACACCGGCCGCGCTCGAGCAGCGTTACGTCGAGCGCGACGTGACTTATCTGCTCGGCACCCTCGATACCAATCCCGAGCATCCTGCGCTCGACAAGAGCTGCATGGCCAAGGAGCAAGGCGCCTATCGCTACGCCCGCGGCCATGCCTATGCGGACGCGATGGCGAAGCGCAATCATGGCACGCCCAATCACCGGGTGTGGGACGTCACCGGTGTCGGCCATGACGGCGACAAGATGCTGACCTCGAAATGCGGTCTTGCGGCACTGTTCGATAGTCCGGGCTGCGGCGCGGAGCGCTGATCCAGATGCCTCGAAGGCTTATGCCTTGAAGGCCTGCGCTTGAAGGTCCAGCTCCGGCTGTTACACTTCGTCCCGCGGGCGCCTCATCCTGAGGCGACGCCAAGAAGACGAAGTGGAAGCGCCTGATGCTACTGCCCCTGTCCGATGTGCCGCGCTGGTACGCGCAACGCAAACCCGAAGGCACCATCGCCGTCCAGCATGGGCAGGATCGACTGACATGGGATCAGCTCGAGCGTGGTGCCAATCGGCGCGCGCGGGCATTTGCAGCGAAGGGCGTCAAGCCCGGCGATTTCGTCGCGATCGGATTACCCAACGGCAATGCGTTCTTCGAGACCACGTTTGCGGTGTGGAAATGCGGCGCGACGCCAACCTCGCTGTCATGGCGGCTGCCGCGCGGCGAAGCCGCAGCCGTGCTGGAGATTCTCAAGCCGGCGCTGGTGGTCGGCGGCGAGGCCGACTGGAATGCGCCGAACCGGCTGCCTGCGGATTTCGTGCCGGAAGGGTTTTCCGATGAGCAGCTCGATCCGCCGGTGGCGCGCTACTGGAAGGCCATGACCAGCGGCGGCTCGACCGGCCGCCCAAAGGTCATCCTCGATCACCATCCGGCGGTGATCGACACCGTTTTTCCGCTGCCGCTCAACATCCCGTTCGGCGCGTCGCTGCTCAATCCCGGTCCGCTCTACCACAATGCGCCGTTCATCTTGTCGCACTACGCGCTGTTCGGCGGCGGCAAGCTCACCGGCCTCATCAAGTTCGACGCCGAGGAGACGCTGCGGCAGATCGAGCGCGAGCGCGTGCAATGGGTCAATTTCGTGCCGACCATGATGCACCGGATCTGGGCGCTGCCGGAGAACGTCCGCAACTCTTACGACGTGTCGAGCCTGCAGACCGTCTTCCACATGGCAGCTCCAATGCCGCCCTGGCTCAAGGAGAACTGGATCGCCTGGCTCGGGGCTGACAGGGTCTGGGAGCTCTATGGTGGCACCGAGCGGCAGGGCGCCTGCATCATCTCCGGCATGGAATGGCTGACGCATAGGGGCTCGGTCGGCAAGATCGGCGAGATGGCACGCTTGCGCATCATCGGCGAGGACGGCAACGACGTCGCGCCGGGCGAGACTGGAGAGATCTACTTCCTCAACAATGACGGCAAGGACGCCACCTATCACTATCTGGGCGCCGAGCCGAAACGTCGCGCCGACGGCTGGGAATCGCTCGGCGATATCGGCCGGCTGGATGCCGAAGGCTATCTCTATCTCGGCGACCGCCTCGCCGACATGGTGCTGCGCGGCGGCGCCAACATTTATCCGGCCGAGGTCGAGGCCGCCGTCTCCGAATGTCCCGGCGTGCGGTCCTGCGTGGTGGTGGGCTTGCCCGATCCGGAGTTGGGCCAGCGTGTGCACGCCATCATCGAGCCGGAGGCGAACGCGGACGGCCAGGCGATTGCGGACGGCATGGCGGACTTCCTGAAAGACAGGCTCAGCCGCTACAAGCATCCCGAGAGTTTCGAGATCGTCAGCACGCCGCCGCGCGACGATTCCGGAAAGGTTCGCCGCTCGCTATTGCGCGACGAGCGCGCGGCGTGGATGAAGGAGGGGCGTGCCTTCCGTATCATGCCCGCGAAGGCCCGGGCGCACGCCGAGTAAGAAATTGCAGAAGGACTGAAGTCTATGACCATCACCATCGCAGTGAGCAGCGTGCCGAAGCCGCCGGCCGACATCATCGAGGGTTTTCGGAATGCACCGACCTCGATTATTTCAGACAATCTCAGCCGGCTGCCGGGCGCGGTCGGGCTCAAACCCTATCATCGCAGCGGCAGGTTGATCGGTACGGCCTTCACGGTGCGCACCCGCCCCGGCGACAATCTCGCCATCCACCGCGCGCTCGAGCTGGTCGGTCCCGGCGATGTCATCGTGGTTGATGGCGGCGGCGACGAGACCCGGGCACTGGTCGGCGAGATCATGAAAAACATCGCGCAGTGGCGCAAGGCGGAAGGCTATGTGATCGACGGCGCAATCCGCGATGTCGCGGCCTTCGCCGCCGACGACTTTCCCTGCTTCGCCCGCGCGGTAATCCATCGCGGCCCTTACAAGAATGGTCCCGGTGAGATCAACGTGCCTGTTACGATCGGCGGCAGCGTGATCTCGCCTGGCGACATCGTGGTTGGTGACGAAGACGGCGTGGTATCGTTTCCCGCCGCGGGTGCAGCGGCGCTGCTGGAGGCAGTGCGTGTCCAGATCAAGCGCGAGGACGACACGCTGAAAGCGATCCGTGAGGGCCGCTACCAGGGCTCCTACGGCAAGTCGTAAATCAAGGCAGGACAGGGAGGACGGCGTGAGCCAGAAGGACGAATTCCACAATCTCGACGATGCCGCCGACGGGCTGTTTCGCGAGCTGGCGGCGGGGGTGACGACGCGCATCTTTTCCGGCGAGCAGGCCATGCTGTCGGTGGGTGCCCGCGTGCTGGACATTTTTAGTCCGCCACGGCCTGAATACAAGAAAGCGGGGTCGGGTTTCGGCACGACCTGAAAAGGGCCGTCAGAACCGAATTCAGCCGAAGGGCTTCCGATCCCGCCATCACTTTGCTATGAACGCGTTCAGGCAACCCGCCCTACAGGCGGGTTCCGCGGTCCCGTAGCTCAGCCGGATAGAGCGGCGGTTTCCTAAACCGTAGGTCGCATGTTCGAGTCATGCCGGGATCGCCATTTTCCGAACGTTACGCGTCGCCACAGACGTGCGGTGCTGATACCCCCATTAATCATTTTCTATCGTGACGTGTACCGGTAGTCGGCTAGGATGCGGCGGGTGCAGGGGGCGTTCGCATGGCAGATTCTTGGTACTACGCGGAAGGTGGGCAGCAGCGCGGCCCGATGACGATTTCCGAGCTGCTTCCGCTGCTGGCTCGCATCGCAGATCCGCGGCGCGTGATGATCCGGCGGAAGGATTTCGAGGCTGGAAGCCCGCCGAAGAGGTGCGTGAGATCGCAGAGCAGCTCTTCCGACCTCCACAGCTTGATCCACTACCGGTCGTCGAAAATCGGGAGCCTGCCGTTCTCGCGGAAGACGCTGCCGCCTTCAAAGATGTACAGCCCGAATCGACCGGCATCGGCGGCTGGCTCGCGCTTCTGGCGTTCGGCCAAGTGATGGGCATCCTGCGCCTGGTCTTCAACGTCGGACAATATGTGCAGTCGATCACCGACGAAGTCTGGACTTACTTTCCGACGGTGATCTGGAGTGAAATGCTGATAAATGCCGCCATGATCGGCTTCGCGATCTGGACAACGGTGCTCCTGTTCAGACATTCCCACAGGTTTCCAGCCTTTTTCATCGTGCAGATGATCTGCGCGGTGCTCATGCCGCTCGTCGATCTCCTCTGCATCGCCTCATTTTTTCCGCCGCCCTGAATCGTCCGTTCGGCGACTTTTTCACCATCGAACCTCGACAGGTCGGACAAACAATTGTCGGTGTGATAAGTGCTGCGGTTTGGATAACATACGTTCTTCGCTCCCGCAGGGTCGCGAACACGTTCACGAGGTAGGGCCGCGTGACGACGCGCTCTGCGCCTTGTGGTTTTCCCGGTTTTTGCCCCTCGTCAAGTCCCCAATAAAAAAAGATTGGCACGGCTTTACGCGACAGCGTGCTTGCGGAGGAAGGGCCGTATTCACATCTCCGCTCCCGCAATTCTGGGGTGTGGCCTTGGTTAACAAGACCGCCCAGTTGCGAATTGTGGAGATGAACTATGGACCTCAATGGTTTCAATGGCGCCTGGCTGATCCAGCCGGCGCTTTGGGCCGCGGCGGCGATCGCGTTCGTGATCCTGCTGCGAACGGCCAATATCTTTCGTTACATTCCGAACAATCAGGTCGGCATCGTCGAGAAGCTGTGGTCGACGACCGGGTCGATCGACGAAGGCTTCATCGCGCTCAACGGTGAAGCCGGTTACGAGCCGGAAGTGCTGCGCGGCGGCCTGCACGTGTTCTTTCCGTTCATGTACCGGATCCACAAATCGGATCTCGTCACGGTCGGACAGGGCAAGATCGCCTATGTGTTCGCGCGCGACGGCGCGCCGCTTCAGCCATCGCAGGTGCTCGGCGCCAACGACACCGAGGACAGGGCGGATTTCCAGGACGTGCGGCGCTTCCTGCTCGGCGGTGGCCAGAAGGGGCCGCAGCGCAAGATCCTGCGCGAAGGCACCTATGCGATCAACACGACGCAGTTCGCGATCATCACCGACGAACGTGTCTACGGCCATGCCCTCAGCGGGCAAGAGCGTAGCGTGCTCGACGCCATGCAGCTCACGATCGCCGAGCGCCGAGGCTTTACGCCCGTCGTGCTCGCGGCCGATCACGATCTGGTCGGAATCGTTACCGTGCATGACGGCCCGTCGCTGCCGTCAGGCGAGATCATCGCGCCCGAAGTCGGCACCGATCTGCGCGACGGCGATATCTTTCACAACAATTTCCAGGAGCCCGAGAAATTCCTGGCGGCCGGCGGCTATCGCGGCCGGCAGCTCCAGGTCATCGTCGAGGGCACCTGGTACATCAACCGCCTGTTCGCAACCGTCGAGGCAGTGCCGAAGACCGTGATCCCGGTCGGCAATGTCGGCGTCGTCATCTTCTACACCGGCCCGCACAGCGACGACGTGTCGGGCGAGCAATATCGCCATGGCGAACTGGTCCTCAACGGCAGCCGCGGCGTCTGGAAGGACCCGCTGCTGTCCGGCAAATACGCGTTCAACACCTATGCCGGCAAGATCGAGATCATTCCGACCGTCAACTTCATCCTGAAATGGGTTCGCGGCGAGGTCGGCGCGATGAAGCTGGATGAGAACCTGTCAGAGATCTCCCTGATCACGCGGGACGCGTTCGAGCCGACACTGCCGCTCTCGGTGGTGATGCATATCGACTACAAGAAGGCGCCGATGATCATCCAGCGTTTCGGTGACGTGAAGAAGCTCGTCGAGCAGACGCTCGATCCGATGGTCAGCGCGTTCTTCAAGAACATCGCGCAGAAGATGACCTTGATCGAGTTGCTGCAGAACCGGGCGTCGATCCAGGAGGAATCCGCCGCCCAAATGAAGGCGAAGTTCGAGAGCTATTCGCTTGACCTTCAGGAGGTTCTGATCGGCACGCCGCGCGCCGCCTCCGGCGACCATACGATTGAGAACATCCTGATCCAGCTCCGCTCGCGTCAGATCGCGCGCGAGCAGATCGAGACCTATCAGGAGCAGGAGAAAGCCGCGGTTCAGGAACGCACGCTCAACGAGGCCAAGGCAACGGCGGCAGCGCAGACGGCGCTGACGCAGTCGCTCATCCAGATCAAGGTCAACGAGAACGAGGGTGCTGCGGCGTTCGCCCGCGCGCAAAAGGATGCGGAGACCCGCAAGGTTACCGCAGCCGCGGTCGGCGAGCAGTCGCGGCTCGAAGGCCAGGGCGAGGCCGACCGAGTGCTGGCCGTCGGTACCGCCAATGCCCAATCGACGAAGCTCTCGGTCGACGCCTATGGCGGACCGGAGTTCAGGCTGGCGGAGCAGAACTTTGCGAAGTTCGCAGAGGCCCTGACCAAGATCAACCAGCCGCTGGTGCCGCAATTCCTGATGTCCGGCGCGCAAGGGCCGGAGAGCAACAATGCGGGCCTGATCCCGACCGCGATGCTGAGCTCGATGTTCGGCCGCATGATGCCCGATGCGCTGGAGCGGTTGAAAGAGGAGGCGCCGCGCGCGGATCGCAGACCAAACGGGCACTGATCGCAGCCGATTTGCTTGAACGGCGCGAAAATTGCTAACAGCGACCGGGCTGGAAGCGCACCTTCCAGCCCGGTCCATGCTTGCCCACATTGCTTGCCCACATTCGGAGACGATGATGCCTTTCGATTTGATCCTGCGCGGCGGACGGGTCGTCGACCCCTCGCAGAAGCTCGATGCCGTGACGGATGTCGCATTTTCGGGTGGCAAGGTCGCCGCCGTCGGCAGCGGGCTCAAGGCGGATCCGGGAACTGATGTACGCGATGTCGCGCGCTTCATCGTGACGCCGGGACTGATCGATCTCCACACCCACGTCTATTGGGGCGGCACCTCGCTCGGCATCGATGCCGAGGAATTCTGCCGCGCCTCCGGCGTGACCACCTCGGTCGACACCGGCAGCGCCGGCCCCGGCAATTTCGCGGGCTTCCGCAAGCATGTGATCGAACCGAGCCAGGTCCGCATCCTCGCGTACTTGCACGTCTCTCATGCCGGCATTTTCGGCTTCTCGCACCGGATCATGGTCGGCGAGAGCGAGGAGTTGCGGCTGATGAATCCGATCGAAGCGGCCAAGGTCGCGGATGCCAATCGCGACCTCATCGTCGGCATCAAGGTGCGTGTCGGACTGCACTCCTCGGGCACCTCGGGCGCCGTGCCGCTCGATATCGCGCTCCAGGTTGCTGACGAGGTTGGCATGCCGCTGATGGCGCATATCGATCATCCGCCCCCGACCTATGAAGAGGTGCTGGCCCGCCTGCGCCCCGGCGACGTGCTGACCCATGCGTTCCGCCCGTTCCCGAACACGCCGGCGGCCGCGCAGGGCACGGTGAAGAAGGCGGTGCTGGACGCGCGCGAGCGCGGCGTGCTGTTCGATATCGGTCACGGCAAGGGCTCGTTCGCGTTCAAGACCGCGCGTGCGATGCTGGCCAACGGCTTCTATCCGGATACCATTTCGTCCGACATCCATCAGCTCTGCATCGACGGCCCGGCCTTCGACCAGGTGACGACCATGTCGAAATTCCTCTGCATGGGCATGTCGCTGTCGGACGTGATCGCGGCGTCGACGGAGAACGCCGCGATGGCGCTGCGACGGCCCGAGCTCGGCAGCCTCAAGCCGGGCAGCGTCGGCGATGCCACGCTGATCTCGGTCAAGCAAGGCCAGTTCGACTATGAGGACGTCGTCGGCGAGCACCTGACCGGCGATCGCAAGATCGTCTCCGAAGGCGTCGTCATCGGCGGCCGCTGGTGGCATCCGACCTAGGGTTTCGCCTCTCCCCGCAACAACGGGGAGAGGCGCCTTCCACGCCGCGCTTTGCTGCGCTTGAACCGCCGCTCACTCGTTCTTGTCCACATTCCAGAACATCGGCGTCGCCGGGCCGTCGATCACGCCGGTGAGCGATTTGCGCCATGCGCTCGGCGCCTGAAACTGGCCGAGCGGAACGTAGATCACCTGATCGTAGGCCTCTTTCTGCACGTCGAGGGCAATTTTCTTTTGCTCCTCCGGCGAGGTGGCGCGGGCAAAAGCGTCGCGCAGCTGCTCGAGCTTGGGGTCCTCGGACCAGCCGAACCAGCCGCCCTCCTTGCCCTTGCCGACCATCGCGCCATTGACGAGCGGGTTCATCGAGTCGGCGGCTCCCTGGTAGGTGAAGAACATGCTCCAGCCGCCTTCCTTCGGGGGCTTCTGGTTGGCGCGGCGGGTGACCACGGTCTGCCAGTCCATCGCCTGAAGGTCGACCTTGAAACCGGCCTCGCGCAAAAGCTGCGCGGCCACGACCGGCTGCGCCTTCAGCAGGATCTGATCGGTCGGCGCCAGGATCACCACGGGCGTGCCGTCATAGCCGGACTCGGCCAGCGCCTTCCTGGCGTCCGCCATGCCGTTGCCGTTGATGAGGGTCTCGCCGCCGGCGTCGCTGGCCAGCGGGGTGTCGCAGATGAAGAATGCGCCGCAGAACTTGTAGTATTTGGGATTGCCGATCTGCGCGTCGAGCACGTCTTTCTGGTTGATCGCGAGCAGCGCGGCGCGGCGGATCTTCACATTGTCGAACGGCGGATGCAGGAAGTTCATCCGGCCGAACGACTGGAAGCCGAACTTGTTCAGGATTGCCACGTTGATGTCCGGATTGGACTCGAGCGTGGGCAGCAGGTCGAACGGCGGCGTCTCGACGAAATCGACATCACCGGATTGCAGCGCGTTGAGCGCGGTCTGTGCGTCCGGCATCGTCAGCCACTCGACACGGTCGACCTTGACCACCTTGCCGCCCGATGTCCATTCGGCCGGCTCATTGCGCGGCAAATAGTCGGTGTTCTTGTCGTAGACAGCTTTCACGCCCGGCTGGAATTCGGCAGCCACGAACTTGAACGGGCCGGAGCCGATCTGCTCCGGAATCTGTTTGTTGATCGGGGTCTCCGCGAGCCGCTTGGGCATCATGAAGGCGCAGATCGACGATGGCTTGGCGATCGTCTCCAGCACAAGGCCATAAGGCTCCTTCAGCTTGAGGACGATTGTTTTGGCGTCTGCGGCTTCGATGCCTGCCGTGAAGTCCATCAGCTTGCGCGCCATGCCGTCGACGCTCGTGCCCCAGCGTTTCAGTGAGGCGACGCAATCCTCCGCCGTCACCGGCGCGCCGTCATGCCATTTCAGGCCGTCGCGCAGGGTGAAGGTATAGGTCAGCTTGTCTGCGGATACCGCCCAGTCGGCCATTTGCGGCCGCACCTTGAAGCTGGAATCGATGCCGAGCAGCGTATCGTAGACCATGTAGCCATGGTCGCGGGTGATGATGGCCGTCGTGAAGCCGGGATCGGTGATGCGAAGATCCGATTGCATCACCGCAATCAGGATCTTCTTTCCGCCCGCGGCGGATGCAACCGACGTCCAGGCCGCAGGAAGTGCCGATGGCGCAACAGCCGCAAGCTGAAGCAGTTTCCGTCGCGAGACGTAAGCCATTCGCAATTCTCCCGACTCGAGGCAAACGAGACCAGACGGCGGCTGCCGACGACAGGCAGCGTATGGCGGGGAGCCACACGTGACAAGCAGGTTGTGATCGGAGGGCGCGGTAGCGCCGCCCTACAGCGACCTGATCATAAGGATCTGGCGATCAGCAGCTTCATGATCTCGTTGGTGCCGCCATAGATCTTCTGGATGCGGGAATCGATGAAGATGCGCGAGATCGGATATTCCTGCATGTAGCCGTAACCGCCGAACAGCTGGAGGCACTCGTCGGCGGTCTGGACCTGCTTGTCCGAGCACCAGTATTTCGCCATCGACGCGGTGACGGTGTCGAGATCCCCGGCGACCAGGCGCTCGATGCACCAGTCGACGAAGACGCGCGCGATCATCGCTTCGGTCTTGCGCTCGGCAAGCGTGAAGGCGGTGTTCTGGAAATCCATCAGCGGCTTGCCGAAGGCCTTCCGCTCCTTGGTGTATTCGGTGGTGAGCTTGACGGCGCGCTCCATCGAGGCGACGGCGCCGACCGCGAGCGCGAGGCGCTCCTGCGGCAGCTGCTGCATCAGCTGGGCAAAACCCTGGCCTTCCTCCTTGCCGAGCAGGTTTTCCGGCGGCACCGTGACATTGTCGAAGAACAGCTCCGACGTGTCGGAGGCATGCAGGCCGATCTTGTCGAGGTTGCGCCCGCGCTTGTAGCCGTCGGCGCCTGCGGTCTCGACCACGATCAGGGAGATGCCCTTGGCGCCGGCCTCGCCGGTGCGGGCGACGACCACGACGAGATCGGCGGCCTGGCCGTTGGTGATGAACGTCTTCTGGCCGTTGATGACGTAGGAATTGCCCTGCTTCTTCGCGGTTGTCTTCACCGCCTGAAGGTCCGAGCCGGTGCCGGGCTCGGTCATGGCGACGGCGCCGACCATCTCGCCCGAAGCCATCTTCGGCAGCCAGCGCTTCTTCTGCTCCTCGGAGCCATAGTTGAGAATGTAATGAGCGACGATGGCGCTGTGCACGGAGACGCCGGTCGTCAGCTCCGGCACCGTGCTTTCGAGGTCGTCCAGCACCGCGGCGTCATAGGCGAAGGTCGCGCCCAGCCCGCCATATTCCTCCGGGACGCTCGCCAGCAGCGCGCCCATCTCGCCGAGCCCGCGCCAGGCGAAGCGATCGACCATCTTCTGCTCGCGCCATTTCTCGGCATGCGGCGCCAGGTCCTTGGCGAGATATTTCCGGAACTGGTCGCGGAAGATTTCGAGCTCTTCGGTCATCCAGGAGGAACGGTAGGACATGATTACCTCGGTTGATGCGGCTTGCCGGCCTGGTAGGCCAGTCCACTGCGGCAATTATTGTGTTTTCAGGCTGCGCCGGTGACGCTACCAAGGCGGCCGGAAACGCGTCTGATGGGATGGTTGATTGTGGCTGTCAAAACTCAAGAGCTCAAGCTCGGCATCGACCGCGTCAGTGCGGTCTCGGCGATCCTGATGCGGCCGGACAATGCGCGCGCCTGTTACGTACTGGCGCATGGCGCCGGCGCGGGGATGCGGCATGCATCCATGGACAAGATCGCGGAGGGCCTCAGCCATCGCGGCATCGCGACGTTCCGCTTCAATTTTCCCTACATGGAAAACAAGCAGGGCCGTCCCGACCAGCCGGCGGTCGCGCATGGCACGATTCGCGCGGCGGTCGAGGAGGCGGCGCGGCTGTGCCCGGGTGTGATGCTCATCGCCGGTGGAAAGTCGTTCGGCGGGCGCATGACCTCGCAGGCGCAAGCCAAGACGCCATTGCTGGGTGTGAAGGGCCTCGCCTTTCTCGGCTTTCCCCTGCATGCCGACAAAAAGCCGTCGACCGAGCGTGCCGAGCATCTCACCCAGGTCGAGATTCCGATGCTGTTCCTGCAAGGCACGCGCGATGGGCTGGCTGATCTCGGCCTTCTCAGGCCCGTCGTCGCGGCGCTTGGGGCGAAGGCGACGCTGCATGAGATCGAAGGCGGCGATCATTCCTTCGCGGTGCTGAAGAAGTCCGGCCGCACCAACGAACAGGCGCTTGCGGAAGTGCTCGACACGCTCACGGCCTGGATCGATGCGCTCGCCTGAGGCTCAGGCGGCGTAAAGCCCCTTGTCGCGCGCCTTCTGGATCGCCAGCGCCGCAATGAGATCGAGCGTCGGCGTCGACAGGCCGGCGGTGCGCGCGAAGGCGGCTGGCGCCTTCACCAGCACGTCGATCTCCATGGCGCGGCCGAGCTCGTAGTCCTGGAGCAGCGACGGCTTGTGGTTGGGGGCGGGGCCGCTGCGCGTCACGCGCTTGACCTCGGGAATGAAGTGCTGGGCGATGTCGTTGGCCTCGTTCAGCATGCGCGGGATGAGTTCGGAGAAGGCGGGATCGTCGCGCACGCCGCGCGCGGTCTGTCCGGTGAGCAGGCACAGCACCGACAGCGACATGTTGGTCAGCAACTTTGACCAGATCGCCTCGCGGATTTCGGCCACCGGCGGCGATTCCAGCCGCGCGTCGTTGAACACGCCGCGCAGCTTCGTGATGCGCTCGCAATTACGGTCGTCGCATTCGCCGATCAGGAGGCGGTTGCGATCCGGCGTCAGGTTCTGCACCACGCCGGGCGCGGTCACCTCGTTGGAGGAGAAGACCACCCCGCCGATGATCCGCTCCTTCGGGATACAGGCGCGCAGGCGCCCGCCCGGATCGAGGAAGGAAATGTCCGGCGGTGTCGGGTGTCGCGGCGGCAGTCCGATACCGTACCACCAGGGAATGCCGTTCTGGGCGAAAACGATGGCGGTGTCGTCCTGGAGCAGCGGCTTGATGCTGGAGACCAGTCCGGTCAACGCGGTGGCCTTCAGCGCCGAGATCACTACGTCCTGCGGGCCGAGCTGGGCCGGGTCGCCGGAGGCGTTCACCTTGGCCGAGACCTCGGAATCGCCGACGCGCAGCTTCAGGCCATTGGCGCGCACCGCCTCGAGATGCGCGCCGCGCATCACGCATGAGACTTCGTGGCCGGCGCGCGCGAGCCTGACCGCGAGATGGCTTCCGACGGCGCCCGAGCCGAAAATGCAGATGCGCATAGAAATGTCCCGTCCCTGATCGCCTGGCCTGGTCTCTTGGTCGTCGCCCGGCGCCAGCATGACACAAGCCGCCATGCGATGGGCGCGACCGCCCCACGCCGGAAAGATATGGATCGGGGTCCATCGCCTCGTCCATAGTACGCGGCAATCAAGTTGACCGGAGGATCGCCGATGACTGCCAACCCTGTCCTGTGGACCCTCGACGAGCGTGGTGTTGCGATCGTCACGCTCAACCGCCCGGAGGTCAACAACGCCTATGACGGCGCCCTGATCGCCGGCGTGCTCGCGGCCATGGACGATCTCGGCCAGAAGCCTAACCTCCGCGTCGTCGTGCTCAAGGGCAATGGCAAGCATTTTCAGGCCGGCGCCGACCTCAAATGGATCAACGGCGTGCGGCCGCAATCGCCTGAAGCCAACGAGACGGCGTCCCGGGCGACGTTCGAGGCGGTACAGCGGCTCAACAAATTGCCGATCCCGACGGTCGTGCTGGTGCAGGGTGGCTGTTTTGGCGGCGGCACCGGCGTGATCGCGGCCTGCGACATCGTGATCGCCGCCGACAATGCCCTGTTTTCCATCACCGAGGTGCGCTGGGGCCTGACCGCCGCGATCATCATCCCCCAGCTCTGCGACGCCATGAGTGTACGGCAAGTCCGCCGTTACGCGCTGACCGGCGAACGCTTTGGCGCCGAAGACGCGCGCCGCATCGGCCTCGTCCATGAGGTGGTGCCGCTTGCCGATCTCGAAGCCGCCGGCATCAAGGTAGTGGAGCAGCTGCTCGCCAACGGCCCGGAGGCGATGGCCGAGACCAAGCGGCTGGCGCTGGAGAGCTCATTCGGTGGAATGGCCGTGGACGATGCGGCGTACACGCGGCTCGTCCAACTGCATGCGCTCAAGCGCCAGAGCGCCGAGGCGGCGGAGGGACTGGCCTCGTTCGCCGAGAAGCGCGCGGCGAATTGGGGCGGCATTGAAAGGTGAGCGGCCGCGCGTCTTATAGCGACGATGCGAGTGACGTTTTCAGCAAAGTCAGCAGCGCCTGCACTGCCGCCGCGTTGCGTCGCCGCTCGGGGATCGCCGCCTTGACCCACAATTCCGGAATTGGAAAGTCGCGCAGCACCGGCCTGAGCGTGCCGTCGCGCAACGCATCGGCGACGAGATAGTGCGACATCAGCGCGATGCCGTTGCCCGCGATCGCACTGCGCGCCAGCACATGCCCCTCGTTGGAGGAGAGTAGCGGACTGACCTGGATGCTGATGCGGCCGCGCGGCCCGTCAAATATCCATTCCGGGCCGGTCGGCAGGAAGCTGAGGCAGCGATGCTCGACGAGGTCGCGCGGATGCTTTGGCGTGCCGTGCTTCTTCAAATAGGCCGGTGAGGCGCAGAGCAGCCGCTTCAGCGCGCACAACGGTTCGTCGACGACGCCACCGAAGGCGTGAGGGAAGGCGCCGATGGCGATGTCGAATCCCTCGGTCACCGGATCGACCGGACGATCGATCAGCACGATCTCGAGCTTCAATCGCGGGTTCTGCGTCTGGAAAGCGCTGAACGCGTCCGCAAGCCGCGCCACCGTCAGCGAGGTCGGCGCCTTGATGCGGAGGTGATCGACGAGATCGTGGCCCTTCTCGCCCATGCGCGAGAGCAAATCGGTGGCGTCGGTGACCACGCCGCGCGCGCGATGCACATAGCGTTGACCGGCCTCGGTCAGCCGCAATTGCCGGGTCGAGCGGTGAAACAGCGGCGTGCCGATCCGCGCCTCCAACTGCGTGACGCGTTTTGCCACCACCGAGGTCGAGACACCGAGTTTTCGCGCGGCGGCGGAGAAGCCGGCTGCGTCCGCGGTGGCAAGGAAGGCCTGGAGGTTCACGAGGATGTCCATGTCGACCTTTCTCAATTCGCGAAAGCTGATCGCTTATTCTGATGGATTGTAGCGCGGGCCGCGTTAATTCATAGTCGCCCCCAAGCAAAGGGTTTTGGGAAGGACGCACCATGCGGGCCACGACGATCAATGAACCAGCACGTCAGGTGCCGCTCTACGGCGAATACGAGGTCGTCGTGCTCGGCGGCGGTCCGGCCGGCATCGTCGCCGCGGCCTCGGCCGCGCGCGCCGGACGGAAGACGCTGCTGATCGAGCGTTATGGCTTTCTCGGCGGCATGGGCACGGCGGCCGGCGTCACCAATTTCTGCGGCCTGCATGGCAATGTCTATGGTCAGGCCCGCCGTCTCGTGCAAGGCATGGCGTCCGATCTGCTGGCGCGGATCGATCATCTGAATGGCCTCAACGCGCCGCATCTGATCCTCGGCAAGGTCTTTGCCCAGGCCTATGACACCGCGGCCTACAAGATCGCGGCCGACGAATTGCTGGCCAGCCACAAGGTCCACATCCTCTTCCATGCGCTCGGTGCCGGCGTCGTGATGGGCGATGACCGCCGCATCGATGCGCTGATGGTCGAGACCAAGGCCGGCCGGCAGGCGGTACGCTCAGAGATCTTCATCGATTGCTCCGGCGATGGCGATCTCGCGGTCTGGGCCGGCGCGCCGTTCGACATTGGCGATGAACACGGTCACCCGATGTACCCGTCGATGATGCTCCGCCTCAATGGCATCGATCCCGCAAAGGCGGGCGATGCCTGGCGGACCATCCCGCAATTGATGGAAGAGGCCACTGCCGCCGGCACGCACAGATTCCCGCGCAAGAGCGCGATCGTGCGGCCGCAAAAATCCGGCATCGAATGGCGGGTGAATTTCACACAAGTGGCCCGCGAAGACGGCCACGCCATCAATGGTGTCGAGCCCGACGATCTCACCCGCGGCGAGATCGAGGGCCGCAAGCAGGCGCTCGCCGCCTTTGAATTCTTGCGCACCGTGCCGGGTTTTGAAAAATCCTACATCGTCGACCTGCCGCCGCAACTCGGCATCCGCGAGACCCGCCGCATCAGGGGCGGCTACCAGCTCAGCGGCGAGGACGTGCTTGGCTGCGCCTCGTTCGAGGATTCCATCGGCGTCAATGGTTGGCCGATCGAGGCCCATGTTCCCGGCGACGTCGTCTTCACCTTCCCGCCGATCCCGGAATCGCGCGGCTATAACGAGCTGCCGTACCGGATGCTGGTGCCCGAGGGTGTCGATAACCTCCTGGTCGCCGGCCGCTGCGCCTCGATGACCCATGAGGGCCAGTCGGCGGCGCGGGTCTCCGGGGCCTGTTTCGTGATGGGGGAGGCGGCCGGTTCCGCTGCGGCTCTGGCGCTGTCCGGAAACCGGATCCCGCGCGAGATACAAGTTGAAAAGTTGCAGGAAACGTTGAAACAACAGGGCGCCTTCATCGGGCGGGACCAGCCGGTGCCCGAGGGCCTGTAACGGACTGCAAGAAGAACCACTGGAGGAAGCGGGATGATCGGGATTGCGCGGCTCGCGGCAGCTGGCCTTTTGGCGATGATGGCGATGGGCACGGCCCGGGCCGAAGACGCACTGAAGGCCAGGATCGGCGTGCTTCGCCTGTCATCCTCCGCGCCGGTCTTCATCGCGCAGGACAAGGGCTATTTCCGCGAGGCCGGCCTCGACGTCGAGCTGAAGTTCTTCGACGCGGCGCAGCCGATCGCGGTCGCCACTACCTCGGGCGATGTCGATTTCGGCGTCACGGCTTTCACCGCGGGTCTCTACAATCTCGCCGGCAAGGGCGTGCTGAAGGTGATCGGCGGTATGAGCCGCGAGAAGGCCGGCTATCCCCTGATCGGCTATTTCGCCAGCAACAGCGCCTATGCGAGCGGCCTCAAGACGCCGAAGGACCTAGCGGGCAAGCGCATCGCGATGACCCAGGTCGGATCATCCTTCCACTATTCGCTCGGCCTGCTCGCCGGCAAATACGGCTTCAAGCTCGCTGAGGTGAAGATCGTGCCACTCCAGTCATTGTCGAACGCAGCCGCCGCGTTGAAGGGCGAGACAGTCGATGCGGCGCTGCTGCCAATCTCCACCGCACGAAAACTGATGGACGAAGGCGGCGCGAAATTCCTGGGCTGGGTCGGCGACGAGACGCCCTGGCAATTGGGCGCGGTGTTCGCCTCGCCGAAGACACTGACCAACAACGTGCTGGTGACCAAGCTGCTCGGCGCGCTGGCCAAGGCCGATCGCGAATATCACGACGTCATCCTGGCTTCGATGAAGGACGGCACAGCTCCGATCAACGACAAGACAAAGCCGTTGCTGGAGATCATCGCCAAATACACCAATTTGCCGGTCGAGCAGGTGGTCGGCAACTGCGCCTATATCGATCCGGACGGCAAGCTCGACGTCAAGAACGTCGACAACCAGATCAAATGGCTGCAGGAACAGGGATTCGCGGACAAGGGCTTTGATGCGAATACGATCATCGCCAAGGATTTTGTGAAGGCGGATTGATGCTGCGCTCACCTTTCCAGACCCGTCATCCTGAGGTGCTCGCGAAGCGAGCCTCGAAGAATGCACGGCCCGGATGCAGCGGGGCCGCTCATCTTTCGAGGCTCCCATCGCGATGCATTCGCATCGCAATGCTCGCACCTCAGGATGACGGACTGACAGTGAGGCGCCGCCTATGGACCTGATCGCCAACCACATCACCCACCGCTTCGGCGATCTCGCTGTGCTCGATGACGTCTCCTTTACCGTCAGTGCCGGCGAGGTGGTGGCGATCGTGGGTCCCTCCGGCTGCGGCAAGAGCACGCTGCTGTCGATCCTCGGCGGGCTGTTGCAGCCGACCTCCGGCGCACCCGAGTTGCGCGGCGTGCCGCCGGCAGACAGTCTCAATCCGCTGACCTTCGTGTTCCAGGATTTCGCGCTGCTGCCCTGGGCGACGGTGGAGGAGAACGTCGAATTCCCGCTGCTGCATACCCAACTCTCGGCCGCGCAGCGCCGCGCGCTGGTCGATGATGCCTTGCGCCGCACCGGCCTGACCGATTTCCGCGCGACCTATCCGAAGCAGCTCTCGGGCGGCATGCGCCAACGCGTCGGCATTTCGCGCGCGCTTGCGGTGAAGCCTGCGATACTGCTGATGGACGAGCCGCTGTCGGCGCTGGATTCGCAGACGCGCGAGCTGCTGATGGAGGATTTTGTCCGCCTGCTCGCAGATGGCGGCATGGGCGCGGTCTATGTCACGCATAATCTCGAAGAGGCCGCGCGGCTCGCCGACCGCATCGTGGTGCTGTCGCGGCGGCCCGGGCGCATCCGCGAGGTCGTGACGGTGCCGATGACGCGGGCCGCGCGCGGCGAAGCGGCGGCACGAGAGAAATTGCTCGCACTGCAGAACCAGATCTGGTCGCTGATCCGCAACGAGGCGATCGATGCCGAGCGCGAGGTGCAGCATGCTTGATCGCGCGGCGGGTACATCATCCAAGGGCGACGCGACACGGCGTGTCCGCTTCCGCGGTGCGGGCTTCGTGCCCGCCAGCAGCCGCTTCGGCGGCTGGATCGCGCTCGCGCTGGTCATTGCGATCTGGCAAGCGGCGGGCAGCACCGGCCTCGTCAACCCCCTGTTCCTGCCGCCGCCATCGGCCATCGTGCGGGCGATCTACGAACTCGCGCTGTCGGGCGCGCTCTGGCAGCATCTCTCGGCGTCGCTGCTGCGCATCGGCGTCGGCTGGCTGCTCGGCACAGCGGCCGGCGTCGCCGTCGGCTTCGCCATCGGCCTGTCGCGGCTGGCGCGCAGCGTCGGCATCACTTTCATCTCCGCGCTGTTCCCGATCCCGAAGATCGCGCTGCTGCCGCTCTTGATCCTCTGGCTCGGGATCGGCGAGGAGCCGAAGATCGCGACCATTGCGCTCGGGGTGTTCTTCTCGACCGCGATCTCGGTCTATAGCGGCGTCGATGCGGTGCCGCGCAACCTGATCCGCATGGCGCAAAGCTTCAACGTTCCCTTCGCCACCATTGTGCGCAAGGTGGTCTGGCCCGGCGCGCTGCCCGCGATCCTCGCCGGCTTCCGCATCACGTCGTCGGTGGCGCTGCTGCTCGTCGTCAGCGCCGAGATGATCGGCGCCCAATACGGCATCGGCGCCTTCGTGCTCCAGGCCGGCAATCTCATGCAGACCGATCAGCTGCTCGCCGGCGTGGCGATCCTGTCGGTGTTCGGGCTTGTGGTGGGGAAGGTGATTAATTTGCTGGAGACGCGATTGTTGCATTGGCGGTAGTTGCAATCCGCGCTGCCGTAGGGTGGGCAAAGCGATAGCGTGCCCACCATTTCTTTCATCACTTGCGGAGGCATGGTGGGCACGGCGCGTTGCGCCTTTGCCCACCCTACGAGACCGTCAAGCGTTGCCGCGATCCTCGCGAAACAGATCCAGCTTCTGCTGCACCGGCCGGTCCGAGAAGCTGAACAGCACGGCGTCGTCATCCGCCTCGTGTGTCACCCATTGCCAGCTCGGCACCACGAACAGATCGCGCGGGCCCCACTCGAAAACGGCGTCGCCAATGCGGCTGCGGCCTCGGCCTTCGATCGGGCAGAACACGGTCGCATCGGTCGCGCGGTAGCGTGCGGTCTTGAACCCCTTGGGCAGCAACTGAATGAACGTGCCGATGGTCGGCATCGCGAAATCGCCGGTCTCGGGGTTGCTGAACTTGAGCTTCAGCCCGTGGCAGGCGTCCCACTCCTGGCTCGTCCTGGCTTTCTCCAGCGCCTCGCGGGTGAAGGCATAGGGGTAGCTGAAGATCGGCGAGGTCTTCGATGAGCGCTTCACATCGACCGGCAGCAGATTGTGGCCGTAGCGGGCAAAGCTGTCGCCGGCGGGCTTTGTGATCTTCTGCTGGTCTTCCTTGGAGCCTTCCGCGAAGGAGCAGTCGAAGAACTGCACCAGCGGAATATCCAGGCCGTCGAGCCAGAACATCGGCTCGTTGGTCTCGTTGGAATGATCGTGCCAGGTCATCGACGGCGTGATGACGAAGTCGCCGGGCTCCATCGCGGTGCGCTCGCCGTCGACGGCGGTGTGGGCGCCCTTGCCTTCGAGCACGAAGCGCAACGCCGACTGGCTGTGCCGGTGCGCGGGCGCGACGTCGCCGGGCACCACCATCTGCACGCCCGCATAAAGCGATGTCGTGATCTTGGACTGGCCGCGCAGGCCCGGGTTCTCCAGCACCAGCACCCGTCGCTCGGCTTCCTTGGCGGTGATCAGCTTGCCGGCTTCGGTCATGTAGTCGCGGATGATGTCGAACTTCCAGAGGTGCGGGCGGCAAGCGCTCTTCGGCTCCGGCGTGATCAGATCGCTCATCACCGTCCACAGCGCGGTGAGATTTTCGCCGTCGATCTTCTTGTAGAACGCCTCGCGTTCCGGCGTCTTGGTCACGGCTTCCATGGCGCGGCTCCCGTCGTTTTTCTGTAGATTGACAGCATACTGACAATCTTTGTAGCGTCAATGGCAGCCGCTCTTGCTAAGTAACGAGAGAATTCACGGGAGGGTTCCGATGAAGCTGCACGGCTATTTCCGCTCCAGCGCCGCCTACCGCGTGCGGATCGCGCTCAACCTCAAGGGCCTCGGTGCCGAGCATTTGCCGCATCATCTTCGCAAGGGCGAGCAATGCGCCCCTAGCTATCTCGCCATCAATCCGCAGGGCCTGGTGCCGGCGCTGGAGGATGATGCGGGTGCAGTGCTGACGCAATCGGTCGCGATTATCGAATGGCTCGACGAAACGCACCCCAACCCGCCATTGCTGCCGAAGGATCCGCTGCAGCGCGCCAAGGTGCGGGCGTTCGCGCTGGCGATCGCGTGCGACACCCACCCGGTGCAGAATTTGAAGGTGCTGGCGCGGCTGCGCGAGCTCGGACTTGCCGAAGAGAAGGTCCAGGATTGGGCCGCCTGGGTCAATCGCGAGGGGCTGTCGGCCTGCGAGGCGCTGATCAGGGACGAGCCGGGGCCGTTCTGCTTCGGCGCTGCGCCAACGCTTGCCGACCTCTGCCTGGTGCCGCAGCTTGCCAATGCGCGCCGCTTCGGCGTCGATGTCGCGGCATATCCGCGCCTGCTCAAAGCCGAAGCCGCCGCCAAGGCGCTGGCCGCCTTTGCCAATGCCGCACCGGAGAAGCAGCCCGATGCCGAGTAAGCCGCCGCCTCCGATCACGATGGACGCGGTCTATGCCGCGCCGGGCTATCTGTTCCGGCGCATGCAGCAGATCGCGGTCTCGATCTTCATGGAGGAGTGCAAGGCGTTCGATCTGACCCCGGTGCAATATGCGGCGCTGATCGCGATCCACACCCATCCCGGCATCGACGCGACGCGGCTGTCGGCGGTGATCGCCTTCGACCGCTCCACGCTCGGCAGCGTGATCGAACGGCTCCAGGCCAAGGCTTTTGTCGAGCGCAAGCCGGCGCCCGAGGACAAGCGGATCAAGCTGCTCTATCTGACCAAACCGGGCGCCGCGATCCTGCGCGAGATCATCCCCGCGGTCGAACGTGCGCAAGCGCGCATGCTGGAGCCGCTCAAGCCCACCGAGCGCAAGGCGCTAATGGGGCTGATGGCGCAGCTCGTCGATCTCAACAACGAGGCGTCCCGCGTGCCGCTGCGCGCCGAGGATGCGCTGGAGCATTTGGGGAAGACGGGGTGAGGGCGGTGTCACGACCATACGGGTCGCGAGGCTTGCGCGAATCTCGTAGGGTGGGCAAAGGCGCCCTTGCGCCGTGCCCACCATCGCTCCTCAAATGGACTAGAAGCGGTGGGCACGCTTCGCTTTGCCCACCCTACGATTGCTGCGTGTGGGTCTCTGCCCTCACCTCACATCCGCAACAACGCTTGCCGATCGATCTTCCCCGTGCCGGTCTTCGGCAGTTCGTCGATGAAGATCACCTCGCGCGGATATTTGTAAGGAAGCAGCTTGCCCTTGACGTAATCCTGCAGCCTCCGCGTCGCCTCGCTCTGATCGGTGGCACGGTTGTTCATGACAACCACCGCCTTCAGCGTCATGCGCCGATCCGGCAACTCGGCGGCGAACACGGCGCACTCGCGGATATCTGGGTGGTCGGCGAGGCACAGCTCGACCTCCAGCGGGTAGACCCACTGGCCGGAGATCTTGATGAGATCGTCGGCGCGGCCGCGGAAGAAGTGGAAGCCGTCGCTATCGCGCACGAAGCGATCGCCGGTGTAGATCCACCCCGCCTCGCGGATGGTCTCGGCGGATTTGTCCGGCCGGTTCCAGTACAGCGGCGTGTTGGAATCGCCGCGCACCCACAAGATGCCTTCCTCGTTGTCGCCGACGTCGCGCCCGTCCTTGTCGCGCAGCGCGACCTCGTAGCCGGGCACGCGCAAGCCCGCCGCGCCGAGCTTCTTCCGCTCGGGGCGGTTGGAGAGGTAGATGTGCAGCACCTCGGTCGAGCCCAGACCTTCGACGATCTCGAGGCCCGTAAGCGTCTTCCAGCCGTTGAAGACGTCGGCGGAGAGCACTTCGGCTGCCGAGAGCGCCATGCGCAGCGACGAGAAATTCGTCTTGTCCGCGCCCTCGGCCTTGGTCAGCGACGTGTAGAGCGTGGGCAGGCCGAAGAATACCGTTGGCTTGTACTGCTCGATCGCGGCAAAGATCGATGCCGGCTTCGGCTGTCCCGGCAGCAGCAACGTCGCGGCACCGGCTGAGAACGGAAAGGTGACGGAGTTGCCAAAGCCGTAGGCGAAGAAAATCTTCGGCACGGAGAAGCAGATGTCGTCCGGGGTCAGCTTCAGCACATTCTGCGCAAAAGCCGCCTCGCTGTAGGCCATGTCGTGCTGGAGATGCACGATGCCTTTCGGGCGGCCGGTCGAGCCGGAGGAGTACATCCAGAACGCCATCTCGTTGCGATGCGTCGGAGCTTCGGCCAGCTCGGCTGGAGATTGTGCAAGCCAGTCCGCTGCGGCCAACGCCTTCGGCGCCGCGTGATCGCCCACCGCGCCATTGACGACGATCAGCGTGCGCAGCTCCGTGTCCTTGCAGGCCTCGGTGTTGAAACGCGCGCAGAACTCGGCATCCGCCACCGCAACGGCCGCGCCGGAATCGGCGAGATAGAATTGCAGCAGGTCCGGCGGCGTCAGTGTATTGATCAAGAGTGGCACGAAGCCTGCGCGAACCGCGCCGAAGAAGGCGGCCGGATAGGCCGGGGTGTCGTCGAGGAACAGCAGCACGCGGTCGCCGCGCTTCAGGCCGAGCGATGCAAACCCGTTGCCCCAGCGGCAAGCCTCGGCACAGAGCTCGGCATAGGTCCGCATGCCCGCCGGGCCAATCAGCGCGAGCCTGTCGCCGCGGCCCTTGGCGAGATTGTCGAACAGCACGCGGCTGGCGTTGTAGACCTGCGGAACAGCAAAGCCGATCTCGCGGGCGCCCGCGCTATCCGCAGGTACCTGGTCGCGTATCTCGTTGCTCATGCCCCGTCTCCGCCGTTCTTCTCGGCCTCGTAGCGCGCCATGAAGGTCGGCGACATCGCGCGTAGCCGTGAATCGTCGATGCGGCCGGAGCGGGTGATGTAGCTGTAGGCGAAGTCCATCAGGCCAAGCTGCATGTGCTGGGCAAAGTGCTCGTACCAGAGAGCACTGGTGCGCGCAGCATTGACGAGCTTTTGCACCACCGGCTTGCGCGCGGCCTGGTAGCGATGCAGTGCGGTCGACAGATGCACATCCGACTCCAGCGCCTTGACCAGCGCGATCGCATCCTCGATCGCAAGCCGCGTGCCCGAGCCGATTGAGAAATGCGCCGAATGCAGCGCGTCGCCGATCAGCACCATGTTCTTGAACGACCAATGCTCGTTCCAGACCCAGGGAAAGTTGCGCCAGACCGATTTGTTGGAGACCAGGCAGTGGCCGCCAAGCGTATCGGCAAAAACCTCCTCGCAGACGCCCTTGGACTGCTCGACGTCCTTGTAGGCGAAGCCATAGGCCTGCCAGGTCGCATGATCGCATTCGACCAGGAAGGTGCTCATGTTCGGCGAATAGCGGTAGTGGTGCGCATTGAACGCGCCGCGGTCGGTCTTCACGAACGTCTGCGACAGCGTGTCGAAGCGCTTTGAGGTGCCGTACCAGACGAATTTGTTGGAGGAATAGGACAGCGAGGTGCCGAAATCGCCCTCATAGGCGCGGCGCACCAGCGAGTTCAAGCCGTCGGCGGCAACGATCAAATCGTGGCCGTTGAGCTGGTCGATCGCGTGGATCTGGGTGTCGAAGCGCGGGGTGACGCCAGCATCGAGCGCACGCTGCTGCAGGAACTGCAGGAGCTCGAGCCGGCCGATCGAGGAGAAGCCGACGCCGTCGATGGCGACGCTGTCGCCGCCATGGGTCAGCGTGATGTTCTCCCAGCTCTCCATATGCGGCGCGATCGCATCGACTGTCTCGGGGTCGTCGGCGCGCAGGAACTCCAGGGCCTGGTCGGAGAACACAACGCCAAAGCCCCAGGTCGCGTCAGCCCGGTTCTGTTCGAACAGGTCGACTTGATCCTCGGGGTGACGCTTCTTCCAGAGATAGGCGAAGTAGAGCCCACCGGGCCCCCCGCCAATCACGGCGATCCGCAAATTCTGCCTCCCTAATTGACAGTATACTTACTATCTCAGGGTAGACTAATGGGCTCCAGCTTCCCACGCCAGCGGAATTATCGGCAAGCGAGGTGCGCCGCAGCAAAGTCGCGGGCACACGCCTCGCGCGTACCCGAAACCGTCAGTTGCGAATCATAGCCAAACTGCGCCGGATTGACTACCCGCGCGTCAGACGCAGCGCTTCACGTAGACACCATTCACCAGCACCCTGGTACAGCGGACCACTGGCTTGCGGACCACGACGGCGCCGTTCGGTCCGGCGCAACCGGCGCGATAGACGCCGCGGGCACATACCACCGCATTGGCATCGGAGGGCTCGAAGGTCATGGTCGCGGCGAAAGCGAGGAGCGCGGACGCGATGAGCAGGATTGAACGCATGTTGTCCTCCCGGTCTTGTCGTGATTGAAATCGGATATAGGCAAAGATTAGTCGCAAGAGGCGCGCGAAAATTCATCCATGCGCCGCCCAATATCGAATGGCAGCGTGAGCCGCTTGCCGCTTATCGCGCAGCAAATGGTGCCAGCACATCCTTGCAGCCCGGCGACAGCGACGCCGCGTTACTGGCGATGCATTGCACGATGCGGCCGCCGCCGGGCTGGACGCCGGCGCAGAGCGTGCGGATGTCGGCGCCGCAGGCGGAGCGGACGATGAACAGCTCTTCACGCGGCCGCAGCGGGCGCAGTACGATCACCGGGGGCGCGGCCGCCGGCGCGGCTCCGGCAGCGGGTGCGGCAGCAGCTGCCGGCGCGGCTGCTGTGCCGCCGCCACCGGCCGCAGCGGTCACGGCCTTCGCGCAAGCCGCCGAAACCTTGGCCTTGTTCTTCTCCAGGCATTCGAGCGCGGGAGCGCCGCCCGGCTTCACGCTGGCGCAAACCTTGGGATAATCGGCGCGGCACGCGCTCTTGACCGCAGCAACTTGTGCGCTGCTCGGCTGCTTCGGCACCGCCGCTTTCGGAGCGGCTTCTGCGGCCGGCTTCGCCGCAGGCTCGGCAGCGGGCGCTGCTTCGGTCTTCGGCGCTGCAGCCGGCTCAACTGCGCGAACCGCGGTCTGGCATCCCGACGACAGGCTCGACATGTGGCTCTGCAAACATTGATACGCTTCGACGCCGCCGGGCGTCACGCTCGAGCAGTGCGCTATGAAATCCGAGCGGCATGCGGAGCGGATGGCGCTCTTCTGTGCCTCGGTCGGCGCTTGCGCGAATGCGCTTGTTGCAGTTGCGAAGAGCGCTGCGGCGAGCAACGCCTGACGCGTTGATACATGCTTCAACGTGTTGAACATCTGGATGAATCCCGCCCTGTCGGTAACGCCGACGGACTATTAAAAAATGATGCAAACAATCGTCGTGGCTGATGCCGCGCGCTATCCTTGGCCACTTTGGCCACTACCGCAAGTAGATAATACGCGCGGAATTGCGACGTAACTTAGAGCATGATCCGGAAAAGTGTGCAGCGGTTTTCCGAAAAGATCATGCTCAAACAATACGTCATCAGAGCTTGACCATCCGCTTGCCGCGGTTCTCGCCGGCGAGCAATCCGATCAGCGCCTCCGGTGTGTTCTGCAATCCGTCGATGATGTCTTCCTGCACCTTCAGCTTGCCGGACTTGACCCAGGCCTGGAGATCGGCGAGCGCACGCTGGCTCTCCTTCATGTAGTCCATCACGATGAAGCCCTGCATCACCAGCCGCTTCACCACGATCAGACCGGGCACGCCGCGCGGGCTGTGCGCCGACGGTGCGCCGTCATATTGCGAGATCGCACCGCAGCAGGCGATGCGGCCGTAATTGTTCATCTGCGGAATGCACGCTTCGAGAATGTCGCCGCCGACATTGTCGAAATAGACGTCGATGCCCTTCGGTGCGGCCGCGCGCAACGCCTTGAACGTTGCGCCGTCCTTGTAGTCAACCGCCGCATCGAAGCCGAGCTCGGAGGTCAGCCACTGGCACTTGTCCGCGCCGCCGGCGATACCGATCACGCGGCATCCTTTGATCTTGGCGATCTGTCCGACGATCGAGCCGACCGAGCCCGCAGCCGCCGAGACCACGACGGTCTCGCCTTCCCTGGGCTTGCCGACCTCAAGCAGGCCGAAATAGGCGGTGAGGCCGGCGATGCCGAACACGCTGAGCAGATGCGTCATCGGCTCCAGCTTCGGCATTTTCGTCAGATGCTTTGCGGGCACTGCGGCAAACTCCTGCCAGCCGGTGTCGCCGAAAACGATGTCGCCGGCCGTAAGCTCCGGTGCCTTCGAACTGACGACCTCGGCGATGCCACCTCCCGCCATCACGCTATTCGCCTCGACCGCCGAGCGATACGTCGCGCCGTGCATCCAGGCACGGTTGGCGGCATCGAGCGAGATGTAACGAACGCGCAACAAGGCCTCGCCGTCCTTCGGCTCAGGCATCGTGCCTTCCACCATTTTGAAATGCTCGGGGCCGAGCTTGCAGCTGGGCTTTTCCACCAGAAGAATCTGGCGATTGATCTGTCCACTCATGGCGTTCCCCTCACTGATTATTTGACGATTATTGATGCAGCCGCCGCAAAGAAAACGTGCAAGCCGCATTCGTTGTGCGCTGCATGAAGGCTAGATCGCTGCGTCCAGTTTCGCAACGGGAACATCCGACCATCCAACCATCCAACTGCACGCAAAGCGTGTTGCGTCGCTGTCATATCTGCGACATCATGAAGCGGCCGGTGTAGCGGGGGTAGTCAATGTCGAACAGGTTTACGCAATACATCTTGTTGGCGATGGTGCTCGGCATCATCATGGGCTCGGCGATCTTCAACTTTATGCCCGATACACGGGCCGACTGGGCCTCGTCCATCAACCTGATTGCCGTGATCTTCCTGCGCCTGATCAAGATGATCATTGCGCCGCTGGTGTTCGCGACCCTGGTCGGCGGCATCGCCCATATGGGTTCGGGCTCGAAGCTCGGCCGCATCTTCGCCAAGACCATGGGCTGGTTCGTCAGCGCCTCCTTCATCTCGCTGCTGCTCGGCCTCGTGATGGTCAATCTGCTCCAGCCCGGTGCCAACTTCCCCGGCACGCTGCCTGACAAGGCGCAATCGACCGGCCTGCCGGTCTCCGCCTTCTCGATCGAGAAATTCCTGACCCATCTGATCCCGACCTCGATCGCGGACGCGATGGCGCAGAACGAGATCCTCCAGATCGTGATCTTCGCGGTGTTCTTCTCGGTGGCGATGGGCGCGCTGCCCGAGCGCTCCAAGCAGATCCTGTCGCTGATCGACGATCTTGGCCACATCATGCTGAAGGTGACGAGCTATGTGATGCTGTTCGCACCGTTCGCGGTGTGGGCCGCCATCACCGCAACGGTCGCGAAGAACGGGTTGCTGGTGCTCTGGAAGCTCATCGTGTTCATGGGCGGCTTCTATCTCTCGCTCTTCCTTCTCTGGGGCATCCTGGTCATCGTCGGCTTCATCGTGATCGGGCCGCGCTACAGCCATCTCCTCAGGCTGATCCGCGAACCGCTGATGATCGCGTTCTCCACCGCGAGCTCGGAGGCCGCCTACCCGAAGACGCTCGAGGGCCTCAACCGCTTCGGCGCCTCGTCGCGAATCTCGAGCTTCGTGCTGCCGCTCGGCTACTCCTTCAATCTCGACGGCACGATGATGTACTGCACCTTCGCCAGTATCTTCATCGCGCAGACCTACCACATCGAGATGCCGCTCGCGACGCAGCTCGCGATGCTGGCAACGCTGATGATCACCTCGAAGGGCGTCGCCGGCGTGCCGCGCGCCTCCCTCGTCGTGATCGCGTCGACCTTGTCGCAGTTCGGCATCCCCGAGGCCGGCCTGCTCATGATCATGGGCATCGACACCTTCCTCGACATGGGCCGCAGCGCCACCAACGTGATCGGCAACACGCTGGCGACCTCGGTCGTGGCGAAGTGGGAAGGCGAGCTCGGGCCCGAGCATGCGATGGGACCGGGCGATGTGGTGCCCGGCGACATGGTGCCGGGCGAAGTGCCTGCGATGGCCGGCCACTGACGGGAGTGCGACATGCGCCCTTTGACGGCGATTTCGGGTGGCCTGTTGCTGGCAGCGTGCCTGCTGGCAACGGGCGCCTCGGGGCAGACCGGCGGCAGCGAAGGGCTTAGCCCGACGCTATCAGCCATCAAGAACGCGCACACCGTGCGGCTCGGCTATCGCGAAAGCTCGCCGCCGTTCTCCTTCCTCGATCAGTCGGGCCGTCCGATCGGCTACAGCCTCGAACTCTGCGAGGCCATCGTCGAGGAGATCGGCGTCGAGGTCGACGATCCCAATCTGAAGATCGACTACGTCAAGGTCACCTCGGACGACCGCATCGACGCCGTGCTTCAGAACAAGATCGATCTGGAATGCGGCTCGACCACGGCCAATTCCGAGCGCGGCAAGCGCGTCGCTTTCTCGCCGCTGATGTTCGTCGCCGGCACCAAGCTGATGGTGCCGAAGGCATCAAGCGTCCAGTCGCTGACCGATCTGAAGGGCAAGACCATCGTGGTGACGAAGGGCACCACCAACGAGCAGGCGATCCAGGCGGCCGACAAGAAGTTTTCGCTGGGCTTGAACATCGTCGTAGGCGCCGACCACGAGCAGTCCTACCAGATGCTGGTCGACGGCAAGGCTGACGCGTTCGCGACCGACGACATCTTGCTCTCGGGCCTGATTGTTCGTCACAAGTCCCAGGACAAGTTCCGCGTCACCGGTGACTATCTGTCCTACGACCCCTACGGCATCATGTTCCGCAAGGGCGAGCCGCAATTGTCAGCCGTGGTCGACCGGACCTTCCGCAAGCTCGGCTCCAACCACGACCTCGTTCCGCTCTACAACAAATGGTTCACCGCGCGGATGCCGACTGGCGAACGGATGAACGTGCCGATCTCGCTGCAACTCGAAGAAGCCTTCAAGGCGATGGACGATTCCGCCAGCGCGAATAATTAGGTCTTACTTCCTTCTCCCCTTGAGGGAGAAGGTGGCGCGAAGCGCCGGATGAGGGGTTGCTTCGGCGAATTCAGGCGCGAGAAGCTCACGCGCGGAGAGAGACCCCTCACCCGGCTCACCGCTACGCGGTGAGCCACCCTCTCCCACAAGGGGCGAGGGTTCACCGTGCTCGCGGCCCTAGTCCTCCCCAAACACCCGATCCAGCGCCGCGTCATACGTCGCCTGCACCAGCTCCGGATGCAGCTTCGCCAGCGCCTCCATCATCACGCCGGAATTGATTTCCAGCACTTTCCACGCGCCACCCACGCACACCACGTCAATTGATGCAAAGACGATTCCGATGGCGCTCGCGGCGTTGGTCGCGAGCTTCACGCAGGCCGTGCGGACCTCGCCGTGCTCCAGCAGCACGGGCTTTGCGCCGGCATCGAGATTGTGACGCCAATCCGAGCCGCGCTGCTTGCTGTAGACGACGAAGGGCACCTCATCGAGCAGGATCACGCGGACCTCGTCCTCGATCTCGACATAAGGCGAGATCACGAGCCCTGTGCTCATCGAGAAGACTTCGCCGGCCGCGCGGTCGAGCTCCGTCTCTGTCGTCACCCTGAAGACCGATCGTCCTGACGTCCCCTCGTTGGGCTTCACCACCACGCCTTGCGGATTGTCGTGAAGCAGCCCAAGCATGGCCTCTCGCCAGGTGACGCCAACAACCTTCTCGCCCAGCTTCGGATTGAGGAAGAGGTGATGCGGAATACAGGGCAAGCCTGCAAGCGACAGCACCTCGGCGGTCGCCGATTTGTCGTTGGCGAGGCGGTGCGCGATCGCGCCGTTGAGGCCGATGTCGTAGCCGAAGGCGAAGCGGCGCATCTCGCCACGGCGCATCGCGATCAGCCAGCCACTGGCGCGGACATCGACATCGATGCCATGGCGCGCACCATAGCCCCTGATCGCCTGGACGAAGATCCGCTCGCCGCTTGCCATGTCCTGATCGTTCCCGTCGCCCAAAGCCGCAAAAATGCGGGAAACAGCGCCAAAGCGGGGTGAAGGTCAGAGCTATTCTTAATGAAATTCTCGCGAGCAGAACGGAAATTAAGTGCTGCTTTTGCGCCCGAAAGGGAAAAGAAATTGCTCTCTGCGCAGCCCCGGCAGCAGATCCGTTAATGATGTGGCCGTTTCCGCCGTAAATGCCGCTTTGACCGGCATCAATTGCATCCGGAACGAGGTTGATTATTGGTCTCAATGGCGTAGATCACACACGCGAAATCCTCCGCCATGGCAATGGTGTCCGCCCCGTTTTCAGGGCCGGGCAACGCTTTTGCCCTAAAACCGCAATTATTCGGAATATCGAAAATCATGAGCGCGTTTTACCGAGAGAAGGTTCTTTCCGTCCAGCACTGGACCGACACGCTGTTCAGCTTCCGCGCGACGCGCGATACCGGCTTCCGCTTCCAGAACGGCCAGTTCGCGATGATCGGCCTCGAAGTCGACGGCCGTCCGCTGCTGCGCGCCTACAGCATGGCCAGCGCCAATCACGAGGAAGAGCTCGAGTTCTTCTCGATCAAGGTGCAGGACGGTCCGCTGACCTCGCGCCTGCAGAAGATCAAGGAAGGCGACACCATCCTGGTCGGCCGCAAGGCGACCGGCACGCTGATCACCGACAACCTCATCCCCGGCAAGCGGCTGATGCTGCTCTCGACCGGCACCGGCCTCGCGCCCTTCGCCAGCCTGATCAAGGACCCCGAGGTCTATGACCAGTTCGAGAGCATCGTGCTGGTGCACGGCTGCCGCCAGGTCTCCGAGCTCGCCTATGGCGAGAAGCTCGTCGCGAATTTGCGCGAGGACGAGCTGTTCGGTGAGCTGCTCGCGGACAAGCTGATCTACTATCCGACCGTGACCCGCGAGCCGTTCCGCAACCGCGGCCGCATCACGGATCTCATCAACTCCGGGCAGATCTTCAACGACATCGGCCAGGGCCCGCTCGACATCGCAACAGACCGCATCATGATGTGCGGCAGCCCGGCGATGCTCGAAGAGCTGAAGGTGATGTTCGAAGGCCGCGATTTCATCGAAGGCTCCGGCAACAAGCCCGGCCATTTCGTGATCGAGAAGGCGTTCGTCGAGCGGTAAGCGCCGCTTCCCGCGGCGATTGGCCGCCTCTACGCTGATCCGGGTCACGGCTGAGACCGCCGCCGCTCACCCTGGTCCCCTGAGGCCATCTCTGTTGCACTGCAATAACCGCCATCGGGCTGATTGATTTGTCCCGGCCGAATTCGCTAGCCTTGAAACAAAGGCCGCGTCATATCCGTATGGCAGGCGAAGGCGTATCGTACCGCCTCATGCTGGCGAGAGGATGGGAATCGTGGCCGACAACAACAAGATGCAGGAAGCGCCCAACTCCCCATCCCCCAGGCGCCTGCCGCTGGCGGAGGAAGGGATCATGGAAACCCTGCTGCTTCCATTCTCGCCGCGCTTCATCATCCTGACGATCTGCGCGGTCGTCACCGCACTGCTGATCGGCATCGGCATCGCCGACCGCAAGATCTTCGGCATCCTGCTGATCCCGATCGCGATCTTCGGCGCGCTGACGGTTCTCGGCGTCCGCGATCTCATGCAGAAGGGCCATGCGGTTCTGCGCAACTACCCGATCTCGGCGCATATCCGGTTCCTGCTCGAAGAGATCAGGCCGGAGATGCGGCAGTATTTCTTCGAGAGCGAGAAGGACGGCATGCCGTTCTCGCGCGACATCCGCGCGGTGGTTTATCAACGCGCCAAGATGCAGCTCGACAAGCGCCCGTTCGGCACCCAGGAGGATGTCTATCGCCAGGGCTATGAGTGGATGCATCACTCGGTGTCGCCGCAGGCGCATGCCGAGGAGAAGTTTCGCGTCACGATCGGCGGGCCGGACTGCGCAAAACCCTATTCGGCCTCGGTGTTCAACATCTCGGCGATGAGCTTTGGCGCGCTTAGCCCGAACGCGGTGCGCGCGCTCAATGCGGGCGCGAAGAAGGGTGGATTCGCGCACGACACGGGCGAGGGCGGCTTCAGCCCCTATCACCGCGAGATGGGCGGCGACATCATCTGGGAGATCGGCTCCGGCTATTTCGGCTGCCGTCATCTCGACGGCACCTTCGATCCCGAGGCTTTCGCGCGCGTTGCGAGCCAGGACCAGATCAAGATGGTCGAGCTCAAGATCAGCCAGGGCGCCAAGCCCGGCCATGGCGGCGTGTTGCCGGCAGCGAAGGTCTCAGAGGAGATTTCCAAGATCCGCGGCGTCTCGATGGGCGAGGACTGCATCTCGCCGGCCTCGCACCGCGCCTTCTCCACGCCCACCGGCATGATGCAGTTCATCGCCGAGATGCGGAAACTTTCCGGCGGCAAGCCGGCCGGCTTCAAGCTCTGCATCGGCCACCCCTGGGAGTTTCTGGCGATCTGCAAGGCGATGCTGGAGACCGGCATCTATCCTGATTTCATCGTCGTCGATGGCAACGAGGGCGGCACCGGTGCTGCGCCGCTGGAATTCATGGATCATCTGGGCATGCCGATGCGCGAGGGCGTCAATTTCGTCCATAACGCTCTGGTCGGCATCAATGCGCGCGACCGCATCAAGATCGGCGCGTCCGGCAAGATCGCCACCGCCTTCGACATGGCGCGCGCCATGGCGATCGGCGCCGACTGGTGCAATTCGGCGCGCGGCTTCATGTTCTCGCTCGGCTGCATCCAGTCGCTGAGCTGCCACACCGACCGTTGTCCGACCGGGGTTGCGACGCAGGATCCGACGCGGGCGCGCGCGCTCTACGTGCCGCTCAAGATCGATCGCGTGCACAATTATCACCACGCCACGCTGCACTCGCTGACCGAGCTGATCGCGGCAGCCGGCCTGACCCATCCGCAGGAGCTGCGTCCGGTCCATTTCAGCCAGCGGACCTCGACGACCAACGTGCAGTCGTTCGCGCAGCTTTATCCGGTGCTGCGCCCGGGCGAGCTGCTCGAAGGCACGGAAGACCCTCGGTTCCGCGACGCCTGGCGGATGGCGCGGGCGGATTCGTTTCAGCCGGCGCTGTGAGCGCCCGGCCACCGGATGATACCGCTAGTTCCTGCGGCGGCGCGAATTTATGAGGAATAGGGTAGCGCTTCAACGTTTGTGTCAGCTTCGGGTGTAAATTGGCCCCATGGATGAACGGCGTGACAAAAGCAGGCATCGGGTGCTGAAAGCCGGAACCATCGAGTTCGGCGGCGGCGCGATCGACTGCACTATCCGCAATTTCTCCGACACCGGCGCGGCACTCGATGTCACCAGTCCGGTCGGCATCCCCGAACGGTTCACCCTGGCGATTAAGGCCGACGGAACGCATCTGCCCTGCACTGTGGTCTGGCGCAAGGAGAAGCGGATCGGGGTGAGGTTCGGGTGAGCGGCACGCGGCCACCTGTTCACCCGGTCTCGACTTCACCCGACCGGCTCGCCAGGATCTTGTCGATCCTCCTGCCGTCGAGATCGACCACCTCGATATGCCAGCCACCGAGGTCGAAGGCATCGCCGACATTGGGCAGCACGGTGAATTGCTGCAGCATCAGTCCAGCCACTGTGTTGTAGCGGTGATACGGCGGCAGTTCGATGCCGAGGAGCTCGCCGAACTCGTCGATCGGCATCCAGCCAGAGACGAGGAGCGAGCCATCTGCGCGCTTGACGTAGGCCGGCTCCGGCGGGCCTTCCTCGGAATGGAAGGCGCCGACGATCGATTCCAGAATGTCAGCCGCCGTGACCACGCCTTCAAACGCGCCGTATTCGTCATAGACGAAGCCGACATGCACCGGCGCGGCCTTCAGGATGGCGAGCACGTCGCGGGCATCCGCCGATGCAGGAATGCTCGGGGCCTCGCGGACAAGCGCTCGAAGATCCGGCGTGCGTTCGCTCATATACGCGACCAGCAGGTCTTTGGCCTGGAGCACGCCGATCGGCTTGTCGCGATCGCCGTCTGATGCGGGAAAGCGCGAATGTGGGCTCTTCGCGATGATCGCTTGAATGATGTCCGGAGCATCGCTCAGGTCGATCTCGTCGACCTCGGTGCGCGGCGTCATCACGGCACCGACCGGGCGGTCGCCGAGCCGCATCACGCCGGCGATCATCTCTTTCTCACCGGGCTCGAGCACGCCGGCGCTTTCGGCTTCGCTGACGAGATGATGGATCTCGTCCTCCGACACCTTCTCCTCGGCCTTGCCGCCGCGGCCGAGCAGCGCGAGGATCAGCTTGCCGGAGAGGTCGAGCAGAAACACCAGCGGCAGCGAGACCCGCGCCAGCACATGCATCGCCGGCGCGACCTTGACCGCGATGCTTTCGGGATCGCGCAGCGCGACCTGCTTCGGCACCAGCTCGCCGACGATCAGGGTCGCATAGGTGATGATGGTGACGACGATGCCGACGCCGACGATATCGGCAAGGCCCGAGGACAGGCCGAGCTCGACCAGCCATTGCGTCAGCCGCTGCCCGAGCGTCGCGCCGGAGAACGCACCCGAGAGCACGCCGACCAGCGTGATGCCGATCTGTACCGTCGAGAGGAACTTTCCGGGATCGGCGGCCAGTATCAGCGCGCGCTCGGCGCCGCGCACGCCCTTGGCGGCAAGCAGCGACAGCCGCGCCGGGCGTGATGAGACCACGGCCAATTCGGACATAGACAGCAGGCCGTTGATGACGATCAGGACGACGACGATGGTGAGTTCGACGGACAACATTGTGCGCAAGGGGGAGGGACATTGAGCCCGGCGGACGCCGGACCAAGCGCTTCATATAAGAAGCCGGTGCGCGTTTTGCCCGGTTCGGAACAAACTGTCGCACCGCGTTGAATGTGCCTGCGAAGGCTCAGAAAATGCCTGCGTCGATGCCAGGATCCCGATCAGGATCGATCCAATTGAGACCCGCCAGTTCATGCTCGCCCTCCAGCCACCTATCCGTATCGTGGCACGCGGAGCGTGCAATCGAAAGCAGCCGGCATTGTCGCGGTGTGAAAAAGGATGACCCCGCCCGGGGGACAGCCGGGCGGGGTCGGGGGCACGACACGGGGTGGATGAGGCGCCCGTGTCGGACGCAGGATCCACGTAAGATCGGCCTCAGATACCTAGATCAGTAGCAAGTGCGAACGCTGCCGACATACTGGCCGAAGGCGTTGTAGCGGGGGGTCCAGCCGCAGCGGTGATAGCCGTAGTAATAGGGCTGGCTGCTGGCGGCGACTGCGGTGCCGACGATGGCGGCGGTCGCGATGCCGGCGCCGACGCCCCACCCCCAGCCGAGCGGCTTGGCCTGAGCGGTCGAAGTCGTGGAAGCGACGCCAGCGGTGACAGTGAGGGCCGCGAGCGCGAGTGCGGCAATCTTGGTCTTGATCGACATGTGAAACTCCATCCGGGTTGAGGCGGTCCGTTGTGGTCCGCGTGCCCAATTGGACGGAGGCTTGCCGAAACCGGTTCGAAAACGCCCTAGGTGGCCTGAGATTCCAGCTCTTTCCTGAATTATTTCAGATAGATGCGAGTTAGCCGAGGGGGCCCTTGACGAGCCTGTTCACGTCGAAGTTATCGACCTCAGTCAGCAACTCACAGAAGGCGCGCGCGCCCTGATCGAGAAGCTGCTCGCCTTTCTCGGCCACGGCCAGCGTTGCGTTGCCGATGGCGCCGCTGGGGTTGAGATCCTGCGCCTGCCAGGCAAAGGGCGCGGGCCGCTGCGTCGAAAGCCAGCGATATTGTTTCTCCATCGCGATGCTGCTCGCGGGAAAATCCGCGATCGCATTGGCGCGCACCTGCTCGGGATAGCGCGCCAGCATGATCGAGGTCTCGATCGCGCCGCCATGGATGCCGTGGCGCACTTCATCGGCCGGGAACAGTTTTTCCGCGCCCGACAGGCGCGACCACGACGTCGTCACCACGAACAGTTTTTGATGCGCACGAAGATCCTGCGCCACCAGCATCATGGCCGCGCTGTTGCCGCCATGGCTGGTGATGATGACGAGTTTTTTCACGCCGTGTCGCGCGACGCCCTCGCCGATGGCGGTCCAGCGCTTCAGCGCCACCTCGGTCGGCAGCGTCTGCGTGCCCGGATAGTCGATATGCTCGGTGGAAATCCCGATCGGTTCAACGGGCAGGAACGTGGCCGGAATGGTCGCTGGCAGCACCTCCTGCACGCGTGCAAGATAGGCGTCCGCGATCAGCACGTCGGTCTCGAGCGGCAGATGCGGGCCGTGCTGCTCGGTCGCCGCCAGCGGCAGCACTGCGATCCAGCGCGATACGTCCGCAGGGTTCGCATCGGCCCAGCGGATCTCGGTCCAGTCGCGGGAAGGCGTCATCAAGGTTTCTTTGCCCGAATTTGTCACGTAGTTTGGTGTTATGGAGGGGACGCGGGCCTGGCCGGCTCGCGTCCCCGAATGTCTTGCGGTTTTATCGTGTTGTTTTCACATCGGCCAGACTCGATCAACGGAGTGCATTCATGAGCCCTTCCCATCTGCGGCGAGCGTTAACGGCAGGCTTGCTGGCCACGGTCGTGTCGATCCTGCCGGCGCGTGCGGAAACCCTGGACAAGGTCACATTCGGCACCAATTGGGTCGCCGAGGCCGAGCATGGTGGCTTCTTCCAGGCGGTCGCCGACGGCACCTACAAGAAATATGGGCTCGACGTCACCATCGTTCCGGGTGGGCCCAACGAGAACAACCGGATGCTGCTGATCGCCGGCAAGATCGATTTCTTCATGGCCGCGAACACGCTGATGTCGTTCGATGCGGTCGCCAACAACGTCCCCGTGGTGACCATCGCTGCGGTGTTCCAGAAAGACCCGCAGGTGATGCTGACGCAGCCGGATGCGAAGGTCACCAAGATCGAGGACCTCAAGCCGCTGACGCTGTTCGTCTCCAAGGAAGGCATGGGCAGCTACTTCCAATGGCTGAAGTCCGAATACGGCTTCAGCGAGAAGAACGTCCGGCCCTATAATTTCAATCCGCAGCCCTTCATCGCCAACCCCAAGAGCGCGATGCAGGGCTACGTCACCTCCGAGCCCTTCGCGGTCGAGAAGGCCGCGGGCTTCAAGCCCAACGTCATCTTGCTCGCCGATGCCGGCTTCAACACCTATTCGACCCTGATCGAGACCCGCCGCGAGCTGGTCGAGAAGAAGGCGGACCTGGTGCAGCGCTTCGTCGATGCCTCCATGATCGGCTGGTACAATTACATCTACGGCGACAATTCCGCCGGCAATGCCATGATCAAGACGCTCAATCCGGAGATGACCGACGATCTGCTCGCCTATTCCGTCGCCAAGATGAAGGAGTACGGCATCGTCGATTCCGGCGACAGCCTGAAGAACGGCATCGGCGCGATGAGCGACGATCGCTACACCTCCTTCTTCGACAAGATGGTGAAGGCCGGCGTCGTGAAGGGCGATCTCGACTTCCGCAAGTCCTACACGCTGCGCTTCGTCAACAAGGGCGTCGGTGTCGAGCTGCGCCCCGCCAAGCCGTAACCGTATGCTGCGATCGGAGCGAGATGTCGCCGCATCCTTCACCTCTCCCCGATGGGGAGAGGTGAAAGGCGTCCGAAACCCGACAGTCAGCGATCGATGGTAGAGAGCAAAACTTCGCCAACGGTCGAGGCCAGCCTGACCGCGCTTGCCGTCAGCCTGCGCGGCGTGACGAAGGCCTATGACAACGGCGTCATGGCGCTCGGTCCCTTCGACCTCGCGGTCCGCAAGGGCGAGTTCATCTCGCTGCTTGGGCCCTCCGGCTGCGGCAAGTCGACGGCGCTGAGGCTGATTGCGGGGCTCAGCGCTGCGTCATCAGGCACGGTGCGGATGTCGCGCCATGAAGGCCCGGCGCAGATCGGCCACGGCATCGGCTTCGTGTTCCAGGAGCCGACCCTGATGCCGTGGACCAGCGTGCGCGAAAACGTGCGGCTACCGCTGAAGCTCGGCGGCATCCCGAAGGCGGAGGGGCGGACGCGGGCCGATGCGGCGCTGGCGAGCGTCGGGCTCGCCGATTTCGCCGACGCTTTTCCGCGCGAACTGTCCGGCGGCATGAAGATGCGGGTGTCGCTGGCGCGCGCGCTCGTCACCGATCCCGATATCCTGCTCATGGACGAACCGTTCGCGGCGCTCGACGAGATCACGCGCTTCCGCCTCAATAACGATTTGCTCGGGCTGTGGCGCAGCCTTGGCAAGACGGTCATCTTCGTCACCCATTCGGTGTTCGAATCCGTCTATCTGTCGCAGCGCGTCGTGGTCATGACGGCGCGGCCCGGCCGCATCCAGGCCGACATCCGCATCGAGACCGTCGAGCCGCGCGGCGAAGAGTTTCGTACCTCGGCCGCCTATTCTGATTATTGCCGGCGCGTCTCGGCCGCACTGGCGCCGTCCTATTCCGGACAGTTGACGCTATGAGCGCAGAGCCCACCGTCACCGCGAAGCCGTCCGGCGCGCAAAGCGTGGTGCGTTTCGTGCTGCCCGTCATCGTGTTTGCGGCGGGCCTTGCCACCTGGGAGCTCGTGGTCCGCATCCGGGAGATCCCGCCTTACGTGCTGCCGGCGCCGTCGGTGATTTTCCTGACGCTGATCAAGGACTGGTCAGTGCTGTCACAATCGCTCGCCACCACGCTGCTGACGACGCTGGAAGGTTTTATCGCCGCGAGCATCGGCGGCATCGCGCTGGCGCTGCTGTTCAATCATTCGAAATGGGTGGAACATTCGCTGTTCCCCTATGCCGTCGTGCTGCAGGTGACGCCGGTGATCGCGATCGCGCCGCTCTTGCTGATCTATCTGGAGCAGCAGACCGCGGTCGTCGTCTGCGCCTTCATCGTCGCCTTTTTCCCGGTGCTGTCGAACACCACGCTTGGGCTGAATTCGGTCGATCGCAACCTTGCCGGCCTGTTCCAGCTTTATGGTGCCTCGCCGCCGCAAACCCTGCGCTTCCTGAAGCTGCCGGCGGCGCTGCCCTATATTCTCGGCGGCTTGCGCATCGCCGGCGGCCTGTCGCTGATCGGCGCGGTCGTGGCCGAGATCGCGGCGGGAACGGCCGGCGCCGGCTCAGGCCTTGCCTACAGAATTGCCGAGTCGGGCTATCGATTGAACATACCCCGCATGTTCGCAGCGCTGCTTTTGTTGTCGCTGGCCGGGATTGTCATCTATGGGGTGCTGGCGCTAGTTTCCCACCTCGTTTTACGGCGCTGGCATGAGAGCGCGCTTGGAAAGGAAAACTGATGTCTACCGGTTCGATTTCGTCCGACAAGATCGACCTTCTGATCTATGGGCCGGTGCGGCCGATCCTCGAGAACGGGTTTTCCGATCATTTCGTCGTGCACAAGGCCGAGACGCGCGGCGACCTCGAGCGGCTGACACCGGCGATCCGCGAAAAGATCCGCGGCGTGGCGGTGACCTATCACACCGTCCGCGCCGACAAGGATTCGCTGTCGCAGCTTCCCAAGATCGAGATGGTGGCGAGCTTCGGCGTCGGCTACGACCACATCGACGCCAAATACGCGGCCGAGCACAACATCATCGTCACCAACACGCCCGACGTGCTGACCGAGGAGGTCGCCGACGTTGCGATGGGCCTGTTGATCTCCACCGTGCGTGAATTCATCAAGGCTGACCGCTACGTCCGCTCCGGCCTCTGGCAGACGCAGAACTATCCGCTCAGCGTCGGCTCGCTGCGCGACCGCAAGGTCGGCATCGTCGGCATGGGCCGGATCGGCCAGGCCATCGCGCGCCGGCTCGATGCGTCGCTGGTGCCGGTGGTCTATCACTCGCGCAATCCGTCCAAGGACGTCTCCTACAAGCACTACCCCGACCTGATCGAGATGGCGAAGGCGGTCGACACGCTGATGGTGATCGTGCCGGGCGGCGCCTCGACCAACAAGATGATCAATGCCGAGGTGTTCAAGGCGCTCGGCCCGCGCGGCGTGCTGGTCAACGTCGCGCGCGGCTCCGTGGTCGACGAGCCGGCGCTGGTCCAGGCGCTGAAATCAGGCACCATCCTGGCCGCCGGCCTCGACGTGTTCGCGGCCGAGCCCACCGTGCCGGACGAGCTCAAGACCATGCAGAACGTGGTGCTGCTGCCGCACATCGGCTCGGCCTCCGTGGTGACGCGTAACGCCATGGACCAGCTCGTGGTCGACAACCTCAAGTCCTGGTTCGCCGGCAAGCCGCCGCTGACGCCGGTTGCGGAAACGCCGTTCAAGGGGCGCTGATGACCGCTCTTCGGGTCGTTGCATGGCTGATCGCGGCCTGTGTCGCCGCGATCGGCGCTGCGCGTGCGCAGGATGCGACGACCCTGAAGAAGGAGATGGTCGGGCAGTGGGAGCTCTCGACCACCGAGCGCAGCAAGACCTGCGTTGTCACGATCAAGGGCGACGCGGTGGCGCACGGGTTCAAGCTCGAGCTCGAGCCGGCCTGCAAGACTGCGCTGCCTTTCACCAAGGATATCGTGGCCTGGAGCGTGAAAGGCCTCGACATCGTCCGCTTGCAGGATGCGACCGGTGAATCCGTGATCGACTTCACCGAGGTCGAGGCCGGCATCTTCGAAGGCCTGCGCCAGGGCGAGGGCGTCTACATCTTGCAGGATCTCGCCGCCGCCCGCTCGATGGCCAAGTCGATGGACCAGATGATCGGTGACTGGGCGATGGTGCGCGGCAACGGCCAGCCGGTCTGCGGGCTGACGCTGACCAACACGGAAGCCGATCAGGACAATTTCCAGGTCTTCCTCAAGCCGAAATGCGATGCGGCGATCGCCCAGTTCAACCCGACGCAATGGCGGCTGGAGCGCGGCCAGATCATCCTGATGTCGAAATCGGGCGAGGTCTGGCAGTTCGAGGCCGACGACAATGCGCAATGGCGGCGGGTTCCCGATACGGCCGATCCCCTGATCATGCTGCGCCAGTAGGCGCCGGAACGCTTCTGCAATTTTTCCCGTTCCCAATTTTTCCCGTGCCGATGTCGATCCGGCCCCGGCTGGATCGTCATCTGGGTAGCGAGCTGATCGCGCGGCCGAACCGGCCGCGTCTCGCCTCAACAGGAGTTTTGCATGCGCTTTATGTACATCGTCACCTCCAGCCAGCCGATGACCGGCCCGACCCCGGCGCTGATGGAGGCCATGCAGAAGATTTCCGAGCGGGAAATCAAGGCCGGCCGGATGATCGACAATGGCGGCCTGATGCCGCTTGCGACCGGCGCGCGTGTGCGGATCGTTGACGGCGATCTCAGTGTCATCGATGGCCCCTTCATCGAGGCCAAGGAAGTGGTCGGCGGCTATGCCATTTTCGAGCTGCGCGACAAGGCGGAAGCCCTGGCCATGGCCAAGGAATTCATGCAGCTGCACCTCGATCACATGCCGGGCTGGGACGGTACCTGCGAGTTGCGGGCCTTCGCCACGCCGGGCGTCGACGGGGCCTGCGAGGTCGACGCACGGTCCGGGGTAGTCGCGCACGCCTGATGGTGACCACCGCGCCTCCCGGTCGGCGGCGATGACGGCCGCCGACATCGATCGGATCATCCGTGCCACGATTCACGCAACCTGGCGCGTCGTGCAGCCGCGGCTGATCGCGACGCTGTCGCGGATGCTGCGCGATGTGCCGCTTGCGGAAGAGCTGACCCAGGACGCGCTGGTTGCGGCGCTCGAGGCGTGGCCGACCATCGGCGTGCCCGACAATCCCGGCGCCTGGCTGATGACGACCGCAAGACGCCGCGCGCTCGATGTCTTGCGCCGCGGCAAGATGCTGGCGGACAAGCACGACATGCTGGCGCGCGACATGTTGCAGGAGCAGGAGATCGTGCCCGATTTCGATGCTGCGCTCGACGATGACATCGGCGATGAATTGCTGCGGCTGGTCTTCACCGCCTGCCATCCGATCCTGTCACGCGAGGCACGCGCGGCGCTGGCGCTGCGCATGATCTGCGGCTTGACCACGTCCGAGATCGCGCGTGCCTATCTGGTGCCTGAAGCAACCATCTCCCAGCGCATCGTCCGCGCCAAGCGGACGCTGTCGGGATCCGGCCTTGCCTACGAGACGCCGGGCGGCGAGGCTCTGTCAGAGCGTCTCGCCTCGGTGCTGGAGGTTGTCTATCTGATCTTCAACGAAGGCTACCTCGCGGCGCGGGGCGAGGAATGGCTGCGGCCGCAGCTCTGCGACGAGGCGCTGCGCATGGGCCGCGTGCTCGCAGGCCTCGCCCCGGATGAGCCGGAGGTTCACGGCCTCGTCGCCCTGATGGATTTGAACGCCGCGCGGGCTCGCGCGCGCACCGACGCAAGCGGTGATCCCATTCTGCTGATGGACCAGGATCGCTCGCTCTGGGATCGCTCGCAGATCCGTCGCGGCCTGCGCGCGCTCGAACGTGCCCGCGGGCTCGGCGGTGCGGGACGATTTTACGCGCTCCAGGCCGCAATTGCGGCGTGTCACGCCACGGCGGAGACGGCCGCGGAGACCGACTGGCGGCGCATCGCGCAGCTTTACGCCGAGCTGGCGCGGCTGGTGCGCTCGCCGATCATCGAGCTCAATCGCGCGGTCGCGGTCGGCATGGCCGAGGGACCGCAAGCCGGGCTCGACGTGCTTGACCAGATCGCGCCCGCGCCGTCGCTGTCGGCCTATCATCATCTGCCGGCAGTTCGTGGTGATTTCCTGCAAAAGCTCGGACGGCTCGCAGAAGCGCGGCAGGCGTTCGAGGCCGCCGCGCATCTTGCGACCAACGGACGTGAGCGCGCGCTGATGCAGCGCCGCGCCGCGGCGGTTCGTTGCGCAAATCAGGCGTGAGCCGCTCCGGGCGTAGTCCGACGAATGTGGCAGGTCATCGGTGGGCCCATGTGAAGTGGCTTACAGGTGCGGTGCGAAAGGTTGCGGTCAAAGGACGGGACATCAGAGCGACGCACGCGCGAGCGCGCAGTCATCACACGCTGTCCGGGAACCTGCCGGGTGGCCGTCCGTTAGCAACGGAGACGGTCTGCTCAAGGAATCCTGCGATGGCCAAGCGCGTTCTCGCGATCGGCATCGAACCCGGCAATGCCGACTACAGTGCGTTCCCGCAGCTCACGCCGGCGCTCGTCCGCAACCACATCGAAGCGCAGCTCCTGCGCCTGCGTGGTCGCGGCTACGAGGTCACGAGCTGCCTGATCGATCTCGACGTGGCCGCGGAAGCGGCCGTGACGGCCGCGCTACGCGACGAGAGCTTCGATTGCATCGTCATCGGTGCTGGCCTGCGCGAGCCGAAGGAGCGGCTGCTGCTGTTCGAGAAGGTGCTCAACCTCGTCCACCGTCTGGCGCCGCAGGCCGCGATCTGCTTCAACACGACACCTGCCGACACGGCGGAATCCGTGCAGCGCTGGATCGATCCGTAGCCGTGGCCACCGTACCCTCGATCTGAGGCATCGGATGGTCGTCGCGACAGGCTGGTCCCGTGGCGTAAGGGGCGGGAGGCAGCCGAATCCGCGCGATTATTCTGGCCGGGGATCGTCCCAAACGCTATGAATGGCCGCATCAGATGGGAGGATTCGGGATGCTTCGACGTCTTGGAATTGCAGCGTGTTTCGCAGTCGCGATGGCCGTACCGGTCCATGACGCGGTGGCGCAGGACGCTGTCGGCGGCGCCATCATCGGCGGCGTGGGTGGAGCGATCTTGGGCGGTGCGCTCGGCGGCGGCCGCGGCGCCGCCATCGGTGCCGTCGTCGGCGCCGGCACGGGGGCTGCGATCGCCTCCGAAGGCGAGCGTCGCCGGTCCGGCTATTACGCCTATCAGCGCGGCTGCTACATGCAGCGCGCGGACGGCCGCTATGTCCCGGTCGATCCGAGATATTGCTACTGAACAGACTGTGCGCCGGCGCCGTCTCGCACGCGCCGGCGCTGCCATGCCTGATCGCCGCGCCTTAAGCCGTGCTGGCCCGGCTGACTGCGTCGCCAAGCTCGGCATTGGTGTAGGCCTTTCCGCCGATGCCCCACAGGCCATCCACTGCGTAGACCATGTTGACGAAAATCCGCTCGCGCGGATGGTGGCCTTCCGCGGCCCTGAACGCGATGTCGGTGGCCTCCTTGATGAAGCCTGCCTTTTGCGCAGGGCTCGCCAGCGCGAAGGACGGGACTTTCAATTCGACCACGACGATGTCGTTCGACGTCCCTCCGGCGAAGGACCGGCCTTTCGGGACGGTGCTGATCTCGCCGATCACGTTCGGCGTGAGGAACGCATTGCCCGCCAGATCATGATGCCTGAGAAACGAGGCGGTCAGCTCGGCGAACATGGTCTGCTCGGCGGCTGCACTGAAGATGCCATCCGTGGCGACGACGGTGATCGGCATGATTGGAGCTCCCTTCGTGATGTGAGCGCCGCGAACGCCGGCTGCGGTCGCGGCTTGCGATAACATTTCGATCGTTATATAACGACCGCGATTGCATTCGCACGGCGAGGGCGATGCCGTCAACATTAAAATAACGATCGTTATATAAAAAGGTGCGGTGGTGCGATACAAATCCGGACACAAGGAAGAAGCGCGCGCGCGGATGGTGGCGGCTGCCGGCCGCGGCTTTCGCCGCCAGGGTTTTGGCGGCATCGGTGTCGACGGCCTTGCCAAGGAGGCCGAGGTCACCTCCGGCGCGTTCTACGGGCACTTCTCGTCCAAGGGCGAAGCGTTCAAGGCCGCGCTGGTGGCGGGCCTCGAAGAGCTGCGCCAGGGCGTCGAAGGCCTGCGGGCCGAGCACGGCGCCAAATGGGTCGTGGCATTCGTCGATTTCTATCTCGGACAAAAGCGGGTCTGCGAGCTCGGTTCGAGCTGCGCCTTGCAGAGCCTGACCTCCGAGGTGCAGCGCGCAGACGCCGGGATCAGGACCGTGTTCGAGACCGAGATCGAGGGCGTCGTGAACGCTGTCGCGGATGGCTTGCCGGGCCGCTTGCCCAACGACAGGCGCGCGCGCGCCTGGGCGCTGCTCTCGATCCTGTCCGGCGGTGTCACGATGGCAAGGGCCGTCGCCGACAAGGATGTCAGCGCGGCGATCGCGTCTGCGTGTCGCGCGGCTGCGCTCAAGGCCTGTGCCGAGACCTGATCGGCTCAAAAGCGGAGAGCCGCAGATGCAGATGTCGAATTATCTCTTCTTCACGACGCATTGCGAGGCGGCGCTCGCTTTCTATACCGCCTGCGGCCTCGGCAAGGTGACCGAGATCAAGCGCCACGGCGCCACCGGACCGATGCAGGGCAAGGTCCTGCATGCGAAATTCGAAGGACCGGGTCTCCAATTCTACGCATCCGACAATGACGATGCCGAGCCGATGCGCGGCTCGGCGCATATCCTGATGATGGACGACGCGCAGGCAACGACGGATCTGTTCGCGCGCCTCGCCGAAGGCGGTACGATTACGACGCCGCTCGCGATCCAGCCCTGGGGCGACTATTACGGCAAGCTCACCGATCGCTTCGGTGTGCAATGGATGCTGAACTGTACGTTGGCGCACGGTTAGCGCCGAAGACTGCTCGCCGTCGCAATCAATTTCGTCCCGCCTGCGCTTCCGGCATGATCTGGCGCAGCGGCTCCGGTGAGATCGATATCTGGCCGGTGAACGGGCGGTCGTGCGCCGCGATCAGGAGCACCGAGGTGGCGACGCCGGTCGCGAACAGGCCCATCGCAATCGCCGATCCCAGGCGGTTGTCGCAATGAACGAAGCCGATCACCAGCAGCTCGCACAGGGCCTGGAGATACAGGCACCACCATTTTACCGAGTTGACCGAGGCCAGGCTGACGATGATCCGCTGCCGCCGCGCGTCCAGCGCCTGCTCCAGCGCGGCGACGATCTCGTGCTGCGTGGTCTCCTGTGCCCGACCCTGCGGCGTCATGGTGACGACGAGCTGCAGGGCCTCGGCGAGCGCCGGCGGCGTCGCCTTCAGCGAGGCTTCCTGATGCGCCATCTCCGGCCATTCCACCGCGACGGCCTGCCCGACATAGTCACGCACCAGCCCGCGCAGCTTTGCTTCCTGCTCCGCCGGCAGGCCCGCGGCGAGCAGCGTACAAAGCAAAAGCGATCTTCGGACTCCAGCGTCACTCAACATCATCACTGGGCCTGCCGGCGTCCGGCCGCTCACACTGCTATGCCAAGATAGGTGCAGGATAGGTGCGGTATGTAGTGCGTTCGGCGGAAGCCCTTTTCTGCGGGCGTAGGGACCACGGCTAATCCCGGCTACAAATCGGAAAGAGCGAGGCGGAGACTCGCAGCAAAGACGTGCGACGTCATTGGCTTTATCTCGTCGTAACAGATCGTTCTCATCAGCTCCCGCGAAATATATTGCTCGCTGAGGCTTGTCTTACCGTGGAAAGCTCGCTGCAAGATCAGTGATCTCGAAGTCGAGGTTCGCATTCGGCCAACAACTCGTGGCTCACTAGCCCGTGGTGGTCGAGGTTTCTTGGCTTTGACCGAACCATCAACGCCTCGACGCTCCCAATTTCGGCTTCCGGCCGTGTTCGTTTGTTGACACGCCCGCCCGGCTATCGTATTCAACCGATAAGTTATCAACCTTACGGTTTAATACGCCATGCCGACCGATGCGCTTAGCGCCACTCTCTTTGCCCTCGCAGACCCGACTCGCCGCGGCCTCCTGGCCCGTTTGGCGACCGGAGACGCAACGGTGACCGAGTTGGCTGAGCCCTATGACATGAGCCTGGCCGCTGTCTCGAAGCACCTGAAGGTTTTGGAGAGCGCCGGCCTCGTCTCACGCGGGCGTCAAGCGCAGTGGAGACCCTGTCATCTCGAAGGGGCACCACTTCGGGCGGTGAGCGATTGGCTCGACGACTATCGCCGGTTCTGGGAGCGCAACCTCGACAGTCTCGCGAACTATCTGAAAACCGTCCAGCAAAAAGACCCCGGCGAAAAAGCCTGAGCGTCGAAGGGAGTGCAAATGAACATCGTGACGGACATTCCCGCCGGTGATGCGGTCATTGTGATGCGCCGCATCTTCGAAGCGCCGCGTCCGCTCGTCTGGCAGATGATGACCGAGGCCGAGCACGTTGCGAGATGGTGGGGCGGTCCTGGGTTTACGAACCCCGTCTGCGAGATGGACGTGCGGCCCTCGGGCCTTTGGCATCACGTGATGCGCTTTCCCGATGGCACAGAACTCGAGATGAACTTCGTGTTCGTCGAGGTCGACGCTCCCCATCGGCTTGTGTGGCGGCATGCCGATCACGGCACCCGTCAAGGAGGGCCGCCCGTCTCGGTTACGACAGTTACGCTTGAAGACCTGGGCAACCAGACCGCTTGGGAAATGGTCACGCGCTTCGAGTCGATTGCGTCTCGCGACGTCGCCGTCGGGATGGGCTTCACCAAGCCGATCGCGGCGAGCACCGATCGCCTTTCCGACTACCTCAAAACCGTCAACCGAGGAGAGTTTCCGTATGCCTAAACTTAGCGTCTTCAACAATGTGTCCCTCGACGGCTGTTTCACTGATGGCCAAGGCGACATGAGCTGGGCTCATAAGAATGATCAGGAGTGGCTCGATTTTACTCGTACCAACGCGCGGGGCGGCGGAACGATGCTGTTCGGCAGAGTTACCTACGATTTGATGGTTCAGTTCTGGCCGACGCCAATGGCGATGCAGAGCATGCCAGCGGTGGCAGAGCGGATGAACAATCTCCCCAAGGTCGTATTTTCACGCACTCTCGATAAGGCAACCTGGAACAACACTCGCGTCGTGAAGGACGACCTGGTGGGGGAAGTGCGTCGGCTCAAGAATGAGCCCGGCGATGATATGGTCATTATGGGCAGCGGAACTATCATTTCCCAATTGACCGAGGCCAAGCTGATTGACGAATACAAGATCGTCGTGGTGCCGGTCATTCTTGGAAGTGGGCGCACGATGTTTGAAGGCGTCAGCGGTAGGCCGACCCTTAAGTGCACTTTGTCGCGAACCTTCGAAAATGGGAACGTGTATCTCTGCTACGAGACCGCCTTGTAAGAGCGGACAAGGCGCCGGAATATGCGTCCTCTTCGAAACGGCAGATCTCGGTCGTGTTCTTCTTCGCGCGGACGAAGAGCGCTGCCGGCTTCGGCTTTGCGGGAGTGACGACATGCCTCCTGATCTGCGCCCGCGAGGCCGCGCCGCTGCGCCTGTCAGGAATTGCTACGGCCGCGGTGGCCACCGTCGGCTGGATCGGCATGGGTGTTGGCAGCTATCAGGCCGGCTACTTCTAACAGATGGCAAATGGCCGCCCTGTCAGCCGAACGGGCAGTCAACTCACTGCGCGCGCGTGAACGATCTCGCGCGCCTCGACTGGTTCTATCCGGCGGGGATTCGTAACGGCGCTCTGCGAGGAGCGCAAGTCGGAGCCTAGATCAACCGCATGCCGCGCAGACTTGTATGCCCGCTCCTGCCCACGATGATGTGGTCGTGCACGGCAATCCCGAGCGGCTTTGCGATCTCGATGATGGCTTTGGTCATCTGGATGTCCGCCTGCGACGGCGAGGGGTCGCCGCTAGGGTGGTTGTGCACCAAAATCAGCGCGGTCGCCGACAGCTCCAGAGCGCGCTTGATCACCTCGCGCGGATAGACCGGCGTGTGGTCGACGGTGCCGGTCTGCTGCACCTCGTCGGCGATGAGCTGGTTGCGCTTGTCGAGGAAGAGCAGGCGAAACTGCTCCCTGTCGGCGAAGGCCATGCTGGTGCGGCAATAGGCGATCACCTCGTTCCAGGACGACAGCGCGTTGCGGCTGTTGACCTCGCCCTTGGCGACGCGGTGCGCGGCCGCCGCAATCAGCTTGAGCTGGTTGATGGCGGCTTCGCCGACGCCGTCGATCTCCCGCAACCGCGCCACCGGCGCGTGGACGACCTCGGCGAACGAGCCGAAGATCTTGATCAGCGTCTTCGCCAGCGGCTTGGTGTCGCGCCGCGGCAGCGCCGGAAACAGCGCCATCTCCAGGAGCTCGTAGTCGCTGAGCGCATCCGCGCCGGCGCTGTAGAAGCGCTCGCGCAGCCGCTCGCGATGGCCGAGATAATGCGGCGTGTCCTCGGGCTTGCTGTCGTCGGCGTTGGTTTTGGCGGGCATCAGCCATAACCATGCCGTACGGCGCGCGTTTTGCAACCAAGAAGTGTTGCGCTTCGGCGGCTGGCCTTTCAGGCTTCCGCCGAAGCGTCAGTCAGTCCGCTACGACGCGAGCCCGCCCGGCGGCATGCAGACTTCGATCAGGATATTGCCCGGGGCCGAGCAATAGAAGTGCGGCACGCGAATGCCGCCACCTCTTTCCATGAACGCGATCTTTTTCGGGTTGAGGCCGGCTGCCGACAATTCGGCGTGCTTGGCCTCGATTTCACCGACGGTGTCATAATAGAAGCCGATATGGAAATTGGCGGGATAGTCGGCCGGTTCGTCCTTTTTGCCGCGCATCAATGTGAGGATGAAATCCTCCTTGTTGCGCAAGACGACGAGCGCGTCGCCGCGCCCGGCATAGGGTGCGAAGCCGAAGAAGCGCTCGAAGAAGGCGGCAAGGGCCGGGACGTCCGACGTCGCCAGGTTGAGATGTTGCAGTCGCATGGATGCTCTCCGTTCAGGGTGAAAGAACGGACGAAACGAGATCCCACGCTGATGCGGCGGCCGGGTTGACACGGTGACACGACACCCCGGTCAGCGTGACGATCACGTCACTCTGTCCGGCCGTGGGTCCTACCGTGGATACGGTGGCAGAATTCCTGAGGTCAGGAACAGGCCGGGCTTACCAATCCGGCCATGCCTTTTTCGGCGCGACTTCAATAGCAGGAATGCCCTGCTGCGGCAACGCTGCAGCATCTGATAGTAATTGACTGTTCATTCCAGAATTGTCATGGTGCGCCTCATGGCGAGACCGAAGCAATTTGACAGGGAGCAGGCGCTTGATGCGGCGATCGCCGTATTCCGCGAGCATGGATTCGAGGGCACCTCGACGCCGATGCTCGTGGACGCGATGGGCATCGGCCGCCAGAGCATCTACGACACCTTTGGCGACAAGTGGCAGCTCTACTGCGAATCGGTCCGCCGCTACGCCACCGGCGAGATTGAGGCGCATCTGGCCGCGTTGCGCGGGCCGCCGCGCGCGATGGACGGGATCAGGGCGATGGTCGAGCGCGTTGTTCGCGATGCGCATCAGGCCTGCCTGGGTGTCGGCTCGATCTGCGAGTTCGGCCGCTCCCAAGGCGACCTCGTGGAGATCCACACCACTGCGGGCCGCACGATCCAGGGGGCCGTGTCGAAACGTTTGCGCGAAGCGCAGGCCGACGGTGACGTCGCAAAAGACTTCGACGTGGACGATGCGGCGGAGTTTCTGCAGGCAAATATTGCCGGTATTCGGATCGCCGCACGTGGCGGAGCGAAGATGCGTCAGTTGCGCGCGCTCGGTGCGATTGTGTTGCGTGCACTCAGATAGTTTTTTTGGCCAATTCTGGAACGAACGATCAAATAAGGAGCAAGCATATGGACAACAAAGGTATCGCATTGGTCTTTGGCGGCGCGCGGGGCATCGGCGCCGCCATCGCAACCCGTCTTGGCCGGGATGGCTTCGACGTCGCCCTCACCTATGTGTCGCGGCCCGATCGCGCCGCTGACGTCGTGGCCACTATCGAGGCCGCCGGACGCAGGGCGATCGCGATCAAGGCCGATAGCGCCGACCCCGCCGCGATCCAGGCGGCCGTCACCGGGACCGTGGATCGGTTTGGAACGCTCGACGCCGTCGTCGTCAATGCCGGCATCCTCCGCCTCGGATCCATTGAGCAGTTCGGCCTCGAGGACCTGAACCTCATGCTCGATGTCAACATCCGCGGCGTCTTTCTCGCCATCCAGGCCGCCGCCGCGCATGTCCGCGACGGCGGCCGCATCATCACGATCGGCAGCAATACGGCGATCCGCACCGGCTTTCCCGGCAGCAGCGTGTATGCCATGACCAAGGCCGCAATTGCGGCCATGGCCAAGGGTGTCGCGCTCGACCTTGCGCCTCGCCGGGTCACGGTGAACAACGTCCAACCCGGGCCGACGAAGACCGACATGACAGGCTCGATGGAGTCCCATCTCAAGGAAATCGTTCCATTGAAGCGCATCGGCGAGCCCGGCGAAATCGCTGCGCTCGTGTCCTATCTGGCGGGTCCAGAGTCCGGTTACATGACCGGAGCCAGTCTCACGATCGATGGCGGCTACGTGCTGTAGGGCCTCATTGGGCCGAGGCGGCTGCGCTTCTCATTGCGAGCGCTTCAATCCCGGCACCAGCGCTGCGAGACGGTCCTTGATCGGGCGGCCGAACATCGGTCCGCCCAGGCCCGCGGGCGGCGGACCAGGTGGCGGTCCTCCGCGCATGCCCGGCGGCGGTGGCGGCGGGCCGGCACGCCCCACGGTCACCTCCGCCCGGCGGTCGACGCCGAGCGTGAGCGTCGCGACGTAGCGGTCACGCTCCTCCTTCACCGCGCAGAAGGCGCGATGCTCGGGATCGGAACGTTCGATGACGTGATCGTTGGCGTTGATCACCATGCGCTGCCGTGCGCGGTCGCCATAATCGGGCACGTTGGTATAGATGAACTCGTTGAGCGCATCCGGCAGGAAGGTCTGCCCGGTCAGCACGGTCCGGTCGCCGAGAAAAACTTTGAAATGGATGTGGGTGGTGCGGCCGTCATACCAGCCCGGATAGATGGTGTTGAAGCTGACCCAGCCGGCGCCGTCGGTCATTTGCGTGCCGCGCAGGAACGTCTTGCCGATCGCATCGACATTGTGGCTGTCGCTCTGCCCGGCGAAGGCGGAATAGAGCCCCTTGGCGTCGCAATGCCAGATGTCGACCCGCGCGTCATGGATCGCCGTGCACGATCCCGCCTCGATCACGCGCAGCCGCAATGTCAGCGGCACGCCGGGCTTGCCCTCGGCGATATCGGATCGCACGAGCTTCGGGTCGGAATAGAACGGCCCTTACTCCGCCTGCGGCGTCAGGATGCAGGAAGGCGCGGTCTCCGCCGCAACCGGGGCAGCTTCCGCGCGGCCTGGCAACAGGCCCGCAGCGCTGGCGGAAACGAATCCGAGAAAGCCGCGGCGCGTCGACGTGCTCACTCCGTCTCTCCTGTCTGTTTGACGAGAGATCGTCATCGACAAACAGGATGGCAAGATCAGGCTTTGAAGATGGCGACAATCAGCCCCGCGGTTTCTGATCGTGTCGCGCCGGCAGGGGCAGCGTGACAGTGACCACCCCGGTGAGAATGAGCCCCATTCCGGCGAGAATTGACCAGGTAAATCTTTCGCCGAGCAGGGTTGTGCCGAGGATGACCGCGAATCCCGCCCGCAGATAACTCCCGCTGGTGGTGCCGAGTGGGCCGATGGTGCGGATCAGCCGGAAATAGATCACCATCGCGAGCGCCGTGCAGACGATTGCGAGCGCGACGACAGCCGCGATCGCCGGCGCCGGCGGCAGCGCCAGCACCCATGGCTGCTCGAGGATCGCGGCCGCGGGCAGCATCAGGATTGCGGCGCAGCTCATGGCGCCTGCCGCCGTGACGATCGCGGGAAGTTTTGCGAACCGCTGACCCCATAGCGGTGCGAGCGCGTAGCAAAGGCTCGCGCCGAGCACGGCCACCTGCGCCAGCGGCGTGGCCGTGCCGATCCCGGACAGCGCATCGATCCCCACGGTCACGGCAACGCCGGCGAGGCCGAGAGCGACGCCTGCGATCTTGCGGCCGCTGATCGCCTGTCGTCCGCGCCCCGTCATCAGGGCCATCGCGAGCACGAACATCGGTGGTGTCGCATTGAGCACACCGGCGAGGCCGCTTGTGATATGCGCCTCACCCCAGCTGATCAGGGTGAATGGTAGCGCGCTTTGCAGCGCCCCTTGCACGAGAAACGCAGCCCAGACCGATCGTTGGCGAGGAAGGGCGTATCCCTGCGCCGTCGCAATAAGAAGGAGAAGACCTGCCGCGAGCGTCACGCGCGCTGCGACCATCGTGAATGGCGGAATCGAAGGGATTGCCACCTTGATCAGCGTGAACGAGCTGCCCCAGATCAGCGACAGCAGCAGCAGCAGGGCGATCTCGCAGGCAAGGGTGGTCTGCGCTGATGTTGCCTGCAGGCCTTGCGTGCTCATGCGATGTGCTCCGTGATTTGCCGGCAGCATCAACAGGAAGCGGAGGCGCAGGCTGGCCGAATTCGGACCTCATCGTCCGATCGAGTCCGATTTCAGCTACTCCGCGAGCCCCTTCGAAACTATTCTCGCGGCATGACGACGGGCTCGGCGCAACGGCAAACCCTGCCACCGCATCTCGACTGGGAGACGTGCGACCGCGCGCGGCTGGCACGTGCCCGCGCGTTCGATGGCCTGTTCTTCTCCGGCGTGCGCTCGACGCGCATCTATTGCCGGCCGGTCTGTCCGGTTCGTCCCGCGCGCTCGGAGAACGTCACCTTCTATGCGACGGCTGCCGCCGCCGAGCGGGCCGGCTTTCGCCCATGCCTGCGCTGCCGGCCGGAAACCGCGCCCGGTTCTCCGGCCTGGCTGGGGACGGCCACCACTGTCGCCCGTGGGATGCGGCTGATCGACGACGGCTTTCTCGATCGCGCCACCATGACGGAGCTCGCCGAGGCTCTTGGCGTCGGGCCGAGGCATCTGCTGCGTCTGTTCCTGCGCCATGCCGGGGCGAGCCCCAGCGACATCGCGGCGACCCGGCGCGTGCAGGAGGCCAAGCGCCTGATCGACCAGACTGACATGACCTTGGCGGAGATCGCCTTCGCCGCCGGCTTCGGCAGCGTTCGCCGCTTCAACGATGCCTTTGCCGCGACCTACAAGCGGCCGCCGTCGTCCTTCCGCCGCCGGCGATAGGGCGCTCGGCAGCATCGTCAACATCCGCGATTTTCTCTTCGCGCATTACGCGATCGAAGGCGCGGAATTGTTCACGCTGGACTGACGGCGCAGAGCGGCGCAGATCAGCCGATCTGCTTCTCGCCACGCCGCTCCGACAGCGTGAAGATCTCGACGCCGGTGGCGGTGACGCCGACGGAGTGCTCGAACTGCGCCGACAGCGAGCGGTCGCGGGTCACCGCGGTCCAGCCGTCGGACAGGATCTTCACATGCGGCTTGCCGAGATTGATCATCGGCTCGATGGTGAAGAACATGCCGGGCTTGAGCTGCACGCCTTCGCCGGGCCGGCCGATATGGATGATGTTCGGCTCGTCGTGGAACATGCGCCCGAGGCCATGGCCGCAGAAATCGCGCACCACGCTCATGCCCTGCGGCTCGACGAAACTCTGGATGGCGTGGCCGATGTCGCCGGTGGTGGCGCCGGGCTTCACGGCGGCGATGCCGCGCATCATCGCCTCATAGGTCACCTCGATCAGCCGCTCGGCCTTGCGGGCGATCTGGCCGACCGCATACATCCGGCTGGAATCGCCGTACCAGCCGTCGACGATGAAGGTGACGTCGATGTTGACGATGTCGCCCTCCTTCAGCGGACGATCGCCGGGCATGCCGTGGCAGACCACGTGATTGAGCGAGGTGCAGGTCGAGTACCGGTAGCCGCGATACATCAGCGTCGCCGGATAGGCGCCATGGCTGAAGGCGAACTCGCGGACGAATTCGTCGATGCGATCGGTAGGCACGCCGGGTCCGATGATGTCGGTGAGCTCGTCGAGGCACTTCGCCACCAGGGCGCCCGCCTTGCGCATGCCGGCAAAGGCGGCCGGGCCATGCAGCTTGATCTGTCCGGTCTTGCGCAGGGAGGTATCGGTGGCTTCGACGTAGCTCATGCGGGTCTGGTCTTCTGGCTCGGGCCCGATATGGGCGGAAAGGCTTGATTTCAGGCCCCAATTTAATGATTGCGGGCCTTCGTGCAAGCTTAGCTAGAGCGTTTTCGAGCGAAGTGGATACCGGTTCGCGTGAAGAAAACGCGTCAAAACAAAGAACACAGCCCGCCATGCGCCCGAAAGCAGGCTCAATTCGGGACTTCTACGGTGGTTTCGACCGGCAGCGCCCCGCCGCGGATGCGGATTTCGCGGACGGGATAGGGAACCCGGATGCCCTCGCGCTTGAAGACGTCCCACAGCGCCAGCATCACGTCGCTCTTGACGTTGTCCATGCCGTCGGGGTCTGCAATCCAGAAGGTCAGCGAGAACTTCATGCCGGCCTCGGCGAACTCGGTCAGGATGCTGTTCGGCGGCTTGCCCTTTTGAGCGCGCGGATGGGCGGCCGCGGTCTCGGCGGCGAGCTTGCACACGAGCCTTGGATCGGCGTCGTAATTGGTGCCGAAGGCGATCTTCACCAGCGTGTTCTTGTCGGTGTAGGTCCAGTTGACGACCTTCTGTGTCACCAGATCCTCGTTCGGCACCAGGAACTCGCGGCCGTCGCCGGCGGCCACGGAAATATAACGCGTCTTCATCGCGCTGATGCGCCCGGTATTGTCGCCGATGGTGACGAGGTCGCCCGGCTTCACCGATTTGTCGGCGAGCAGGATGATACCGGAGATGAAGTTGGCGACGATCTTCTGCAGGCCGATACCGATGCCGACGCCGACCGCGCCCGAGAACACCGCAAGCGCGGACAGGTCGATGCCGACCGTGCCGAGCGCGAGCACGATCGCGATTGCGAGCAGCCCGATGCGGATGATCTTGACCAGCAGCACCTGGACCGACGGTGTCAGGTCCGTCGCCGAGTTGATCTTGCTCTCGGCGAAATTGCTGGCGATGTTGGTGAGCCACAGTGCGAGGATCAACAGCGCGCCGGCCTTGAGCACCAGGAGCGGCGTCAGCCGCAACCCGCCGAGCACGATCGCGTAGGAGTCGAGCAGGTCGACCGTGGTATCGAGCTGGCCGAGGATGGACAGGGCGGCGACAAACCACGCCGCAACCGACACCAGCTTGACGAAGAAGGCATTGCGCAGCACCGAGGTCAGCAGCCGGATCGCAAGCCAGGCGAGCCCCAGCTTGGCGGCGACCATCAAGAGGTAGCTGCGGCTCGGCCAGGTCGCGTGATACATCACCACGCGGGAGACGATCACGAGCAGGGTGAACACCGCCGTCGAGGCGCTCGAGACCATCACGCGGGCGAGGTGCCGGAGCGGCAGCGGCCAGCGCATCGCCAGCGAGGTCATGTCGACGCGATTGCGAATGGCGGCTTCCGCCGCATAGGCGATCCCGGCCGCCGCCAGAATGAGTCCGAATTGCAGGTAGAACCAGGGCGAGGAGATTTCCGCCCCGACGCTGCGCGCGGTGGTCTGCACGAACTCCATGACGTCTTTGAGGTCCATGTCCATCGGGCGGTCTCGTCGGGATACGGGCGGGAGGGTTTGATTCGAAGGCGCCGCAGAATCCCACAAAGGCAGCGGCCGGGCCATCGATACACCGCGAAGTGAAGCGCGTTAAGGCCGCAAAACACGGGCCGATTGCCGCGAGCGGGCGAAAATGGGTTGGCGCGCCGGTGCGGCGACGATAAGGATGCCATTCCAGCGATTTGTACCCGGAAGATGGATGGCCTCCCTCGACTCTTTCAGCATCGCCATTCTGCTCGGCGCCGTCCTGGTGATGGCCGGTATCCTGTCGAGCCTGCTCGCGCTGCGCTTCGGCGCGCCGCTGCTGCTGGTCTTCCTCGCGATCGGCATGCTGGCGGGCGATGCAGGCCCCGGCCAGCTCCAGTTCAACGACGTCGGCACGACCTATCTGGTCGGCTCGGTGGCACTGGCCCTGATCCTGTTCGACGGCGGCCTGAAGACGCGCTTTGCCAGCATCCGCACCGTGCTCGCGCCCTCCGTGGTGCTCGCGACCGTCGGCGTCTTGCTGACCGCACTGATCACGGCGCCGTTCGCGAAATACGCGCTCAACCTGAATTGGACGGAGTCGCTGCTGGTCGGCGCGGTGGTCGCTTCGACCGACGCGGCCGCGGTGTTCCTGCTGGTGCACACCCAGGGCCTGCGCCTGCGCCCGCGCGTCGGTGCGACGCTGGAAGCCGAATCCGGCACCAACGATCCCTTCGCGATCTTCCTCACCTTGATGCTGGTCGAATACATCTCGCTGGGCTCGAGCTCGCCCGGCCATGTGGTGATGGAGTTCCTACAAGAGGCGGTGCTGGGTGCCGTCGTCGGCTTCCTTGGCGGGCGTCTTGTCGTCATCGGGCTCAACAGGGTCGCATTGCCGCAGGGGCTGCATGCACCTTTCGTGACCACGGCCGCGCTCGTGATCTTCGGCGGCTCGCAGATCATGCATGCCTCGGGCTTCCTCGCCGTCTATCTCGCTGGCATCATCATCGGCAACCGGCCGACGCGCGCGCATAATTCGGTGGTGGCGTTCCTCGATGCCGCGACCTGGCTGGCGCAGATCGTGATGTTCGTGCTGCTCGGCCTGCTGGTGTCGCCGAGCCGGCTGGGCTCCAGCGTGCTGCCGGCGATCGGCGTCGCCTTCGTCCTGATGCTGGTGGCGCGGCCGATCGCGGTGTTCGTGTGTCTGGCGCCGTTCCGCTTCAACTGGCGCGAAAAGATCTTCATCGCCTGGACCGGATTGCGCGGCGCGGTCGCGATCTTCCTGGCGTCGATCCCGATGCTGGTCGGCCTGTCGAAGGCCTATCTCTATTTCGACGTCGCCTTCGTCGTCGTGATCATTTCGCTGCTGCTGCAGGGCTGGACGCTGGCGCCCGCGGCGCGCAAGCTCCACGTGGCACTGCCGCGCGCCGAGCGCGGCCCGCGCCGTGTCGAACTGGATCTGCCCGGCCAGCTCGAGCAGCAGCTGGTCGGCTATCCGGTGCGACCGAAAAGTCTCTATTTCCGCCGCGGCCTGATCCCGTCCTGGTCCAAGCCGACCCTGGTGATCCGCAAAGAGAGCATTTTGACGCCTGTGGAAGCCGATCCGATCGCGCCCGGCGACTACATCTATCTGCTGGCGCCGCCGGAAAAGGCCGAAGCGCTCGACCGCTTCTTCGTCGACATGCAGCCGGACTCGACGCCCGACCCGCATCTGCTCGGCGACTTCATGGTCTCCGGCGAGCATACGCTCGCCGAGCTCGCCGAGATCTACGGCGTGAACGTCAGCGAGGACGAGGGCAAGCTCACGCTCGCGGATTATTTCGACGTCAATCTCGACCGCGCGCCGAAGGAGGGCGCCGAGCTCGCGCTTGACACCATCGTGCTCGTGGCACGCAGCATCTCCGGCGGCCGCGTCAACGTCGTCGGCCTGCGCCTGCCGGAAGACGAGGAGACGTCGGAGCCCGAGACGCGCACGCAGGCGCTACGCCGCAAGCTGGCGGAGCTGTGGACCTCGGTGGCCGGGGTTTAAACACTCTCGTGTCCCGGACGCGGTGCAGCGTGAAACGCTGCGCCGCAGAGCCGGGACCCAGGACCGTGGGCCCCGGCTCTGCAACGCATCACTTCGTGCTGCGTCGCGTCCGGGGCACGAGAGATAGCCGCGCGTCGCTCTGATGACGGTGGTACCTCTCGCCAGACACCGCCACCAAATCGCCGCAACCGCCGAAGATTTGCGCGGCTTCGTGACCGCCGGTTTCGGAACGTCTCGCGGCGCTATCCGTTCTTAGCGCGTACCGGTCAACGCATCTGACAGGAGCAACCCATGCGTAAACTCATCTTGCCCGCCATCGTCGCGATCGGTTTGGGATCGGCGGCACCGGCGATGGCTTATGACACGGGCGATCAGATCTCGATGCAGGCCGCGCTCGATGTTGCAACCGACATCGGCGTCATGACCATTTCGCATACCGAGTTCGCCGGCGACGAATGGCAGATCGAGGGCCGCGACAGCCGCGGCCGCTGGATGGAGGTCGATGTCGATGCCCGAACCGGCGACGTGCGCAACGTCGATCGCGGCTGGTAGACACAATACATCCTCGCTGTCATTGCCCGCGAAAGCGGGCAATCCAGTATTCCAGAGACGGTTCGTCGATACGGAGAAGCAGCGGCGTACTGGATGCCCCGGTCAAGCCGGGGCATGACTGCGGTGGTGAGGCAAGGGCGGGGCGGCTCCAACCGGCACAGTCACTTCGCCCCTCACGTCAGCACCTTCACGCCGCCGAACGAGGTCACCCGTCCCTGCCTGAGCATCACGATCTGCGTCGCGAGCTGGCGCAGCTCTGCGGCGTCGTGGCTGACATAGACCATGGGAACGTTGGCCTCGTCCCGCAGTCGCACCAGGTAAGGCAGGATCTCGAGCTTGCGGGCCTCGTCGAGTGCGCCAAGCGGCTCGTCGAGCAGCAGCAGGCGCGGCTTTGACAGCAGCGCGCGGCCAAGTGCGACGCGCTGGCGTTCGCCGCCGGAGAGCTTTCCGGGACGGCGATCGAGAAGCGCGCCGATGTCGAGCAGATCGACGACGCGCGTGTGCTGCGCCGGATCGGGCGCAAGGCGGTTCATCCACCGTCCATAGTCGAGATTTTGCGCGACGTTGAGATGCGGAAACAGCCGCGCGTCCTGGAACACGTAGCCGATGCGGCGGCGCCAGGTCGGGACATGAATGCCGGCGGCGGTGTCGTCGACGGTCTCGCCGTCGATGACGATGGTGCCGCGGTCGGGCCGCAAGAGCCCCGCGATCATGTTGATCAGCGAGCTCTTGCCGGCACCGGATGCGCCGAACAGGCCGGTCACCCGGCCTTCGCTCTCGAAGGATGCGGAGAGCGAGAATTCGCCGAGCTGCTTTTCGACATCGACCCGCAGCATGGTCAATTCCCGTGCAGGCGCGCGGTGGCGCGGCGGGCGAACCATTCTGCGGCGATCAGCGCGCCGAGCGCGAGCACAATCGAGACGATCACCAGCCGTGCCGCGGCGGCGTCGCCGTCCGGCGTCTGGATCAGCGAATAGATCGCGGACGAGATCGTCTGGGTCTCGCCGGGAATGTTGGAGACGAAGGTGATGGTGGCGCCGAATTCGCCGATCGCCTTGGCAAAGCCGAGCACCATGCCGGCGAGCACGCCGGGCAGCGCAAGCGGCAGCGTCACCGTGAAGAAGACCTTGAAAGGCGCGGCGCCCAGCGTTTCGGCAGCCTGCTCGAGCCGGCGGTCGATCGCCTCGATCGACAGCCGCATCGGGCGCACCAGCAGCGGAAACGACATCACGCCGCAGGCGAGCGCTGCACCGGTCCAGCGGAACGCGAAGACGATGCCGAGATGGTCAGCCAGGAAGGCGCCGACGAGGCCGCGGCGGCCGAAGGTGAGAAGCAGGAGATAGCCGGTGACGACAGGCGGCAGCACCAGGGGCAGATGCACGATGGCGTCGAGCAACGACTTGCCCCAAAAATCCTTGCGGGCGAGCAGCCACGCCAGCGCAATGCCGAACGGCGTTGCCACCAGCGTCGCAATGACGGCGACCCTGAGCGAGAGCAGGATCGCCGTCCATTCGGCGGGAGAGATGTCGGGCATCAAATCGTAAAAATCAGGTCGGAAAGATTAAGTTGTCGGGCTGATCAGGAATTTAAAACCGTATTTTTCCAGAATGGTCTTGGCGGCCGAGCTACGCAGGAAGGCGAGATAGTCGTTGGTCTCGGGCTTCGCGGTCGTGGTCGCCGCCACCGGATAGATGATCGCCGGATGCGAATCCGCCGGGAAGGTGCCGACGATCTTCACGCCGGGCTCGACCTTGGCGTCGGTTGAATAGACGATGCCGAGATTGGCCTCGCCACGCGCTACCAGCGTCAGCGCCGCGCGCACGCTCTCGGCCATCGCGAATTTCGGCTCTGCGGCAGTCCAGGCGCCGAGCTTTTCCAGCGCCGCCTTGGCGTATTTGCCTGCTGGCACCGACTTGACGTCGCCGGTCGCGATCCTGCCGTCGCCGGCGAGCTTGGCGAGGTCAAAGCCCTGCGAAATGGTGACGTTGTTGATCTCTGAATCTTTCGGCGCGATCAGCACGATGCTGTTGCCGAGCAGGTTGACCCGGGTCGGCTCGTTGATGGTCTTCTTGGAGAGGGCGTAGTCCATCCAGTCGGTGTCGGCGGAAACGAAAACGTCGGCCGGCGCGCCCTGCTCGATCTGTTTTGCCAGAACCGAGCTCGCCGCGTAGCTCGCGGTGATCTTCACACCGGTCTTGGCGGTGTAGGCGGCATCGACGTCGTCGAGCGCGTTCTTCATCGACGCGGCAGCAAAGACTGTGATGGTCTTGTCCTCGGCGGCGGCGGGCGAAAGGCTCGCGCCCGCGAGCATGACGAAGGCGGTGAAAAGTCCGGCAATGCGATACATGGATGGCGCTCCGTGCGAGCCCGCGCGCATAAACGCGCGCGCAAATCTGGCGTTGGCTGGGTTTAAGTCGCGACGGGCGGAAGCGCCGTTCCACGTGTCCCCGCAACGGCTTACGGCCGGCGGGGATATCGCAGTTGCGAAGATAGCAGGCCGGCGCCTCAGGTCAAAGGCGACCGTTTGTCCAACCTATTGCGCCGGCAGGATCGAAATCGAGAGCGAATTGTCCTTGGCGCCGCTGATCTGGAGCACGAAGGGCTTGTCCGAGAGCTCGTATTTCATGGTCTTGCGGATGCCGTCACAATCGGTGGCGCCACTGAAGGCCACGGGCTTGAGGAAATGCCCGTCCTGGACCAGATCGACCCAGGCGCCCGAGGACAGGCTGACCGTGTAGAGGCCGGCCTTCGCGGCCTTGATGCTGGTGAAGCCGGCGAAGGTGCCGTCCTTCGGCGCCCGCTCCGGCGGCGTCGGCAGCTTTGCCTCCTGAGGCGCGACCAGCCCCAGCGTGATCGCCGATGCCGGGACCGCGGCCTGCTCGCTTCCCGACGCCAGCTTGGCGCGGTCCGGCGCGGTCAGCGCGGCACGGTCGCGCTCGATCGGCCATTTGAACTTGTCGCAGCCGCTCGGCTCTTCGGCAGCCAGAGCGGAGGTCGCGCCGAGCGAGAGCACGGCAAGGAGAGCGAGGACGCGCATGTCAAATCTCATCGTTGGCCACGCGACGGCCGCGCGGGCTTTCAGTCAGGCTTCGTTGGCGAACAGGATGCGCATCCCGGAATGCCGCGGGCTTACGGCCCAGCGGCAGGGCGATCCTAGCGCATTTGGGTAGTGCGAACCAACCAACTAGTTCGTCATCCCGGGGCGCGCGCAGCGCGAGCCCGGGATCCATAACCACAGGAAGGTGTTTGGCGAAGGCTCGGAGCAATCAGCTCGTGCCACAACCACTCCATGTGGCTATGGGTCCCGGGCTCGCTTCGCGCTCCGGGACGACGGCGGTGGATGAGGCGGCAGCCTGCCCATCCGCGCGCTCTACGGCTTCGCATCGGGCGCGTTCAGCACGGCTTTGCAAGCGGCCGGCATCTGGGCCAGCGTCATCGGCGGCTTCGGCTTCGGCGGCTCCGGCGGAGGTTTTGGATGCAGCACGCCCTCGCTGAACCAGTAGGCGAAATCGGAGGCCTTGCAGCCTTCGTCCCCGGATTGCGACGGCTGGCCCCGGCATTCACCGGCGCCGGCCGGGCAGCGCATGCGGATGTGGAAATGATAGTCGTGGCCCCACCACGGCCGGATCTTCGACAGCCAGGAGCGGTCGCCCTTGGCCTCGCGGCACAGCGCCTTCTTGATCGCGGGATTGACGAAGATGCGCTGCACCGCCGGCTCCTGCGCCGCATCGCGCAGCAACAGCACCTGGCCTGGCGTGAACACCTTCGGGTCGATGTCGAGCCGGTCCTGGCGCACCATCATCACCGCCGACATCTCCTCGCGCTCCTCACGCGAGAGGCGATGGTCCGGCATCGGCGTCAGCCAGATATCGGCGTCGATCCCGATCTGGTGGCTGGCATGGCCGGACAATGCAGGACCGCCACGCGGCTGGCCGATGTCGCCGACCAGAATTCCCGGCCAACCGGCATCCTTGTGGACCTTGGCGGCCAGCCGCTTGATCAGCGCGATCGTGTCCGGGTGGCCCCAGTTGCGATTGCGCGACAGCCGCATCACCTGCCAATTATCTCCGTTGATCGACATCTCGACGGCGCCGCCGATGCAGCCCTTGGTGTACGAGCCGATGATGTGCGCAGGGCCACTTGAGGGCAGAAGCTTTCGCGCGAACAGCTCCTTGGCACCGATCTTGGGATCGTTCGGATTGGCGAGCGGCGGCAATGGCTTCGGGTTAACGCTGCCCTTGTCCTGGGCCAGCGCGGCGCCGGCGGCCAGGAGCGTCATCACAAGCAGGAGAGGGGCGATGCGGCGGGGACTCATGCTGACATCCTTATAGCCCAATGCCGCGCCAGGGTCGACGCGCGCCGCGTTCCCCCTGGCCGCCGCTGCGGCTGGATTTTTAACGGCGCGATAACTCTATCCTGCACTGACGAAAATTCGTGCGCGGAACGAGATGCGCTTGCCTCCTGCATGCAAGCGGCCTGCGTTCCGGAATTGATTCATGGAGATTGCGCGTTTTTGCGTCTCCTCTCTCACCGATCGCGACGAGCAAGCAGGTTCGACGCGCCCGATGACGCTTGTCGCGCCTCGCAAACAGGCAAAACGCTCCGGCGCCCCGGCCGCCGCAAGGCGCGTTCTCGGGAGCGAGACCACCCAAGATTACTTTTCTTTCAGACACTTGGAGCAAGACTTGCGTCCGCTGGGCGCGGTTAGGACGTGTGAAGTTGAGTTTGGGGTCTAAAAAAACAAAAAAGCGAAAGCGCAACGTGCTTGCCTGGGGCGGCCGACAGCCGCGCCAGCCGCGATTTGCGCGCGCGCCTCATTCGCCCGTCGAACGCGGCCAACTCGCGCAGAGCCGCGCGGACGCCGAAGCGGCCATCGCCGAGGCGCGCAAATCGCATGAGCGGCTGCGCCAGGCCGTCGACCTGCTGCCGCAGGGCATCGTGATTCTCGATCCCGAAGGCCGCTACGTCCTCTGGAACAAGCAATATTCCGAGATCTACAGCAAGACCGCGGATCTGTTCCGGGAAGGCGCGCGGCTCGAAGACACGCTGCGCGTCGGCGTTGCCCGCGGCGACTATCCGGAAGCGGCCGGCCACGAGGACGAATGGATCGCCGAGCGGCTAAAGAAGCTCTACGAGCCCGGCAAGCGCCACGAGCAGACGCTGTCTGACGGCCGTGTCATCCTGATCGAGGAACGCCGCACCGATGACGGCGGCGTGGTCGGCCTGCGCGTCGACATCACCGAATTGAAGCAGCGCGAGGCCTCGTTCCGCCTGCTGTTCGACGGCAATCCCGTCCCCATGATCGTCTGCGCGCTTGACGGCGAGCGCATCCTCGGCGTCAACGATGCCGCGGTCGCGCATTACGGTTATAGCCGGGCCGAATTCGAGAAGTTGAATATCCGCTCCCTGCAGGCCTTCGACAGCGAGCCGCCCTGGACCACCGATCCGACCGGCGAGCAGCAGGCCGCGCGCACCTGGAAGCACGTCAAGGCCGACGGCGCGCTGATCGATCTGGCGATCTATTCCCGCGAATTGACCTATGCCGAGCGGCCGGCGGTGCTGCTGGCGCTGATGGACATTACCGAACGCAAGCGCGCCGAGGCGCGGCTTGCCTTCATGGCCCAGCATGACGGGCTGACCGGCCTGCCCAATCGCAATCTGTTGCGCCAGACCATGGACGAGATGCTGCTGCATTCGCGGCGCAGCCTCGACAAGGTCGCGGTGCTGATGCTCGGGCTCGACAATTTCAAGGCGGTCAACGACACGCTGGGTCACGCGGTCGGCGACAAGCTGCTGCGCGGTGTCGCCAAGCGGCTGCGCTCGACCTTGCGCGACGAAGACGCGCTGGCGCGGCTCAACTCGGACGAGTTCGCCATCGTGCAGAGCGGGTTGACCCGGCCGGAAGATGCGGTGCGACTCGCAAAACGTCTGCTCGAGGCCATCGCCGATCCCTACCTGCTCGACGGCCATTCCGTGGTGATCGGTGCCTCCATCGGCATCGCGATGGCGCCCGGCGACGGCGATGAGTCCGAAAAGCTGCTCAAGAGCGCCGACATGGCGCTGTCGCGCGCAAAATCCGATGCGCGCGGCACCTTCGCCTTCTTCGAGGCCGCGCTCGACGCGAAAGCGCAGAGCCGCCGCAAGATCGAGGTCAAGCTGCGCGACGCGATCCAGAACGACGTGCTGCGGCCTTATTACCAGCCGCTGATCGATCTCCAGAGCGGCCGCATCACCGGCTTCGAGGCGCTGGTGCGCTGGCCGCATGCCGAGCGCGGCATGGTCTCGCCGGCCGAGTTCATCCCGGTCGCGGAAGAGACAGGGCTGATCAATCCGTTGGGCGGACTGATGCTGCGCCGGGCCTGCCTGGATGCCGCGACCTGGCCCGACGACGTCCGTGTCGCCGTCAACCTGTCGCCGCTCCAGTTTCGCAGCGGCAATCTGCTCTCGATGGTGACGGACGCGCTGAAGCATTCCGGCCTGCCGCCGCGGCGGCTCGAGCTCGAGATCACCGAGACGCTGCTGCTCGAGAAGAGCGCGCAGGTGCTGGCGACGCTGCATGCGCTGCGCGCACTCGGCGTGCGCATCTCGATGGACGATTTCGGCACCGGCTATTCCAGCCTCAGCTATTTGCGCAGCTTTCCGTTCGACAAGATCAAGATCGACCAGTCCTTCGTCCGCGACCTCGGCGCCAATCGCGAGGCGCAGGCGATCATCCGCTCCATCGTCAGCCTCGGCAAAGGCCTCGGCGTCATCATCACCGCCGAGGGCGTCGAGACCGAGGCCGAGCTGAGCTGCCTCCGTACCGAGGGCTGCGACGAGGGCCAGGGCTTTCTGTTCAGCAAGGCCCGGCCGAATGCCGAGATCATCAGTCTCTTGAAGGCGCAGCGCGGCATCGATGGGGACACCGCGCTAGTGGCGTGAGTAAGGGAAGCACCGCTCTCTCGGTTAACCTCTCTCGCTTGCGGGTGAGGTCGGCGCGAAGCGCCGGGTGAGGGCTCTCGCCTCTTGGGGGGTCTCGATTGCGGAGAAACCCTCTCCCCAACCCTCCCCCGCGCGCGGGGGAGGGAGCATACCGGCCTTGCGGCTATTACTCCGTCTCAACCGCCCAACAGAATCGCCTTGCCGACGTCCTCGTAATGCGTGTCGCGCGCCTGGATCTGCTGGGTGATCGCATGCATGTCGCGAAAACGTCGCTCGAACGGATTGCTGCGGAATACGGCGGTGGCACCGGCCATGTGATAGGCGGTGTCGACCACCTTGGCCGATTGCTGGATGGTCCAGGTCGATGCAAGGCGAACTGCGCTGCGGTGCGCCGGGCTGAACATGCGGGTCGCCGAGAGATCGCGCCACATCGCATTTGTCGTCGCATAGAGATAGGCGCGAGCGGCGCGCAAATCCGCTTCGGTGCGGCCGATCAGACCCTGGACCGCCTGGTTGTCGCGCATGGCGCTTGCCGCCAATGACTGGTGCTTTGCGCGCGCCAGCGCAATCGCCGCATCGAGCGTCGCGCGCGCGACGCCGAGCGAGACCGCGGCGAAGCCGAGGCTGAAGGTTGAGCCGGTGGGAAGCCGGTAGAGCGGGCCCGGCTCGCGCAAGGCGCCCGGCACGTCGCGGAATGCGGCGAAGCGATCGGGGATGAAGAGGTCGCGCACCTCATAGGAATCGGTACCGGTGCCGGCGAGCCCGATCGCCTGCCAGACGTCATGCATCATGGCACTCGCGAGCGGGAACAGGATGGTGCGCATCTCCGGCGCGCCGTCGGCGTTCTTGCGCGGCGTCCCGTCGGCATTGACGATGCGAACATGGGCGCCGAGCCAGCTTGCCTGCCGCGAGCCCGAGGCAAAATCCCAGCGCGCGCTGACGCGGTAGCCGCCCTCGACTGCGCGCGCCTCATGCGCAACCGCGCCCCAGGCGAGGATGCCGGGGGCGGTGTTGAAGATCTCGTGTGCGGTGTTGTGGTCGAGGCTGGCTGCGATCATGGCGCAGACGCTGCATTGGCCGAGGCACCAGGCCGTGGACGCATCGGCCTTCGCGATCTCCTCCAGCATCTGCATGAAGATGTCTGGCGGTGCTTCCGAGCCGCCCAGGCTCTGCGGCAGCAGCGCGCGATAGAGCCCGTTCTCGATCAGCGCGTTGACGACATCCGGCGTCAGCCGCCGCGTCCGTTCGATCGCGTTGGCCTCACCCGCAATCAGCGGCGCGATGGCCTGCGCCCGCTCGACCAGGCCAAACCCCGGAGTCGCGTTCATGTCAGTGTTTCCTCGCCCATTCTTGGTGTGAGCGGTCAATGCCGCGATGGTGGTCTATTTGGCGGGGAGGATCAAGGTGCTGCGGCTGTCATTGCCGGGCGACGCGTCAGCGCGACGCGCGGGATCTCGCCGCGGTATCCGGAGCGTGGACTCATTGCCGCGAAGCCGTCGCCCGATTGACGCAAGCTGAAGCAAAGCGGACATCAATCGGCGCGTAATGCCCGCTAAATCCGCGGAGAATGACCCGGTTCGGACAAGACTTCCCCTGTCTAAACGTGCTAGCTGCAAGGGTCCCAAGAGGAAATGACGAATGTCTCCCTCGCTCGTTCAGCCAAAGCGGCGATTCCAGCTGGTCCTGGTCAAACCGTCACATTATGGCGAAGACGGATATGTGATCCGGTGGTGGCGGGCGGCGATCCCCTCGAATTCGCTCGCCAGCGTGTATGGAATTGCTCAGGAAAGCCTGGCACGTCATGTGCTGGGACCCGATGTTGAGTTCGATATCGAAGCGACCGATGAATTCAGCGCCAGGGTCGACATTCCAAAGCTGGTCGCACGTTTTTCGCGGCACGATAACTTTGGCTTGGTCATGCTCGTCGGCGTGCAGTCGAACCAGTACCCACGCGCCCTCGATATTGCCCGTCCGCTCCGCAAGGCCGGTATTCAGGTCGCGATTGGTGGGTTTCACGTCTCGGGTTGTTTGTCGATGCTCGACGGCAGGGCGGTCGATCTTGATGCCAGCCGTGCAATGGGCGTTTCCCTTTTTGCCGGCGAGGCGGAAGGTCGCCTCGATCTCGTCCTGCAAGAGGCCGCTTCCGGCAGGCTCCAGCCGACCTACAATTTCCTCAACGACTTGCCCGGCATTGAAGGCACGCCGGCGCCCTTCCTTCCCATTGAAAACGTCAGGCGGACCTTGGGTCTGAGTACCAGCTTCGATGCCGGACGCGGCTGTCCCTACCAGTGCTCATTTTGTACTATCATCAATGTGCAGGGACGCAAATCGCGCTTCCGGTCGCCAGACGATGTTGAGACGCTGGTCAGAAGCAATTGGAAACAAGGCGTCTACAAGTATTTCATCACCGACGATAATTTTGCGCGCAACAAGCATTGGGAGGAAATCCTCGACCGCTTGATCTGGCTGCGGGAATCCCAGGGCATTCCCCTTGGGCTTTTGATCCAGGTGGATACGCTTTGTCACAAGATTCCGAATTTTGTCGAGAAGGCAAAGCGCGCCGGCGTGACGCGCGTGTTTATCGGGCTCGAGAACATCAACCCCGACAATCTCCTGGCGGCAAAGAAGCGGCAGAACAAGATCACCGAATATCGCAATATGCTTCTGGCCTGGAAAGATCAGGGCATCCTCACGCTTGCGGGCTACATCCTGGGATTCCCCGCCGATACGCCTGAATCCATCCGCAACGATATTGAAATCATCAAGCGCGAGCTGCCGATTGATATTCTCGAGTTCTTTTGCCTCACGCCGCTGCCAGGCTCGGAGGATCACAAGAATCTCTGGATTGCCAAAATCCCGATGGATCCCGATCTTAACAATTATGACCTCGAGCACGTATGCACGGCGCATTCCCGCATGTCGCAAGACGAGTGGAAGGCGATCTATCGGGATGCCTGGGCCTTGTACTATACGCCCGAGCACATGAAGACGCTGCTGCTGCGCGGCGCAGCGACCGGCGTGAATATGAGCAGCCTGGTGAAGCTGCTGCTTACGTTTTCGTTGACCAACAGGATTGAGAAAGTTCATCCGCTACAGAGCGGGATCATGCGCTTGCGTCATCCTTCCGAACGGCGCCCCGAGCTTCCCGCCGAGAGCGCTTTCTTGTTCTGGCCAAAGCTGACGTTCGAGCTCATGCGCAAGACGGCAGTGACTATTGCTGCTCTGTCACGGCTTGCCTCTCTGGGTATCAGGATTTCTCGGAATCCTGATCGTTTGAACTATAGGGATCACGCGCTGTCGCGCATGGATGATGATGACGAGGGCGCGCTGCAGTTGCTGACGCAAACTTCGAGTGCAAAGCAAGCCGCGGCTCACCAGAAAAAGGTGTTCGATCTCACGCATGGAGCAGGATAATTGCGCTTCCGATAATTTGCGCGGCGGCGCCACCGGACGCTCCACTTTAAATGAAGCAGCACGAGGTCCGCACCGGGTCATTTGAGTAACCGCTCCATGATGATCGTGCGTTCGTCACCATGATAGCTGTCGCGCACGGCCTTGAACCCGAGCCGGGCGTAAAATTTTTCGGCGGTGACCGATGATGGAACCGTCAATGCGAGAATGTTTCGGGCGCGTGCGATGTGCTCGACCTGCGCCATCATTTTCGCTTGAGAGGCACGCGATGAAGAAGCCAACCCGCAGCGCGGCGGCGCCGGCCGAGCTGAGGCTCGAGGACGCGCCGTTGAGCGACATCGTCGATGCCCTGGCCGGCGGCCGGGTCACCGCCGCGGCGCTCACAAAAGCCTATCTCGCGCGGATCGCGGCCTATGACCGTGCTGGGCCGGCGCTGAACTCTGTCCGCGCGCTCAATCCCGACGCGCTCGCGATCGCAGCCAAGCTCGACGGCACCAGGCCGTCGGCCAAACGGCCGCTGGCCGGCGTGCCGATCCTGGTGAAGGACAACATCGCGACCTCCGACAAGCAGCCGACGACCGCGGGCTCGCTGGCGCTGGAGGGCGCGCGCGCCAAGAGGGACGCCACAATCGTCAAGCTGCTGCGCAAGGCCGGCGCGGTGATCCTGGGCAAGGCGAATTTGACCGAGTTCGCCAACATCCTCGCGATCGAGATGCCTGGCGGCTATTCCTCGCTGGGCGGCCAGGTGAAGAACCCTTTCGTGCCGGCGCTGATGGGCGATCACGGCATTCCGGTCGTGCAGCCGGGCGGATCGAGCTCGGGTTCGGCGGCAGCCGTGGCGGCAGGCCTGTGTGCGGCCTCGATCGGCACCGAGACGTCGGGCTCGCTGCTGCATCCTGCCAGCCGGAATGGCCTCGTCACCGTCAAGCCGACCGTCGGGCTGATCAGCCGCGCCGGCATCGTGCCGATCGCGCACAGCCAGGACACCGCGGGACCGATGACGCGCACGGTGCGCGACGCGGCAATGCTGCTGAATGTGCTGGCCACCAAGGACCTGCGCGATCCCATGACGGAGCGGCAGCGCAGGCCGGCCGATTACACGGCCGACCTCGCGCGCGATGCGATGAAGGGCGCGCGCATCGGCGTGCCGAGCGACCCTGCCGACCCCCTGAACGATTGCTACTACGGCAAGTTGCCATCCGACGGGGCCAGGCTGATGGCCGACGTCATCAAAGTGATGGAGGATCTCGGTGCCGTCATCGTGCGCGCCAACATGCCGACGCGCGGCTGGATCGCCGGGCCGGGCACCGGCATGGCCGTGCTCAACCGCAATCCGCTGAGCAGCAACAAGGGCAATCCGACCGGCGCGCCGATCGTGTTTCTCTACGAGCTGAAAAACAGTCTTAACCTCTATCTGAAGGATTGGGCGACCAATACCGACATCAAGACCATGGCCGATATCATCGCCTTCAACGCGGCGCACGCGGAGAGGGCGTTGCGTTTCGGCCAGGACCTGTTTCTCGCCGCTGACCTCACCAAAGGCGATCTGAGCGAGCGCGAGTACAAATCCGCACGTGCCATGGATTTGCTCGCGGCCAGGACGCACGGCATGGACGCCTACATGAACCAGCACAAGCTGGACGCCGTCCTGTTCCCCGGTGCGACCGGCGCAGCAATTGCAGCCAAGGCAGGCTATCCCAGCGTCATGGTGCCCGCAGGCTTCGTCTCGGGGGCCGACGGCAAGGACACGCCGGACTATCCGCTCGGCGTCAGCTTCGCGGGCCGTGCCTGGAGCGAGCACAAGCTTTTGCGCCTCGCCTATGCCTATGAGCAGGCCTCGAACATGCGCAAGCCGCCGCCCGGTCTGCCGGCGCTCTGAAGCCGAGCAGATAGGCGATCGCCGATCCAACTGTAACAGCTATCCAGAATGCCATCGGCCGTGCGTCCAGTGTCCCGCAAGCGCTGTTTTATCGCCGAGGTCGTTCGACCGCCATGGGCGAGTGCCTTGGAACTGTATTCCCGCTGTAGTAGAAAGCGTCCCGGCACGGGTGAAAGATCATGCGTTTGGCGCTCAGGATTTTCGGTGTCGTCGTCGGCCTTTTGGCGCTGACGATCGTGGGGTTAGGCGCCTGGATCGTCATCGCCCGCCAAGACGTCTTGCAGCTCGTTACCGCTGGTACGGCGAAGACCGTCTGCTCGAATGTCTTCATGGCCAGGCGCGAGGTGGACGCGATCGTGCAAGCCGACCTGCTGGCCCTCGGCTATCAGATCTTTCATCTGGTGAAGGTCGACGTCAGCCCTGCTGAACACCGCGTCGATGCCGCCCTTCTCGGGTTCATCGCCAGACGTCACGCCCAATATGTCGAGGGCCGGGGTTGCACTAACGTCATGGACGACCAGTCCTGGAAGCGCCCTGCGGCACAGCCGCTTCCGCCCAGGGCGAGCGCGGATGCGCTCTGGCCCGCCGGCGAGAAGGTGGAGGTGTCCGAGAACACACGCTTGCAAGCGGCGGTGAACGATCCGGCTCTGCAAGGCCCGGGCATGCGCGCCATCGTCGTCGTCCATGACGGGCGTATCATCGCCGAAACCTATGGCGAGGGATTTGGCGCGACAACGCCGCTGCACGGCTGGTCGATGACCAAGAGCGTCACCGCGGCTCTGGTCGGCATGGCCATCAAGGATGGAAAACTGTCGCTCGAGCAGAAGCATCTATTTCCGCAATGGGCCGGAGACGGACGCGCGGAGATCTCGATCGCCGATCTGATGGCCATGACCGCCGGGCTGAAATGGAGCGAAGCCGAGGGCCGCATCACCGATCCCGGGCGCATGGAATTTCTGGTGCGGGATACCGCAGCTTTCGCGCGGGGCCTTCCGCTGGACACGCCGCCGGGAACGCGATTCAACTATTCCGGCGCCCAGACCGTCCTGCTGACGCGGCTCTGGCAGGACGCGGTCGGCGAGGGCGCTCCCTCCTATCCGCGCGAGCGGTTGTTCAATCCGTTGGGCATGACCAGCGCCGTGCTCGAGGCCGACGAGGTCGGCACGTTTCGCGGCGAAGGTTTTCTCTTTGCCACCGCGCGCGATTGGGCGCGGTTCGGCGAATTTTTGCGCTTGGGCGGGCAATGGAACGGCCAGCAGCTTCTTCCCGTGGGCTTCGTCGACTATATGCGGTCACCCTCTCCCGTGTCCGACGAGGGCCACGGCCCGGTCTACGGCCGCGGACAGATCTGGCTGGCCAAGGGCCTGGGCTATGATCTCCCCGCCGACACCTTCATGATGGAAGGGCATCTCCGCCAGGTGATCGCCATCATCCCCTCGCGCAAGCTGGTGATCCTGCGCATGGGGATGACGCGCGAGGATATCGGTTTCAGCAACGCGGGACTACTGCGCGCAATCGTGAAGGCGGGCTTTTAGCGGTCCTGGTTCAGCGATTGCCGCCCCCGATGGCGAGCGACGGCAGTGACCGAGAAGGCATTCGGACCTGCTCATCCCGATGTCGCGCAGGCGCTGAACAATCTGGCCGCACTCTACGCGCGTCAGGGACGCAACGCCGACGCCGAGCGGCTGTTCAAGCAATCGGTCGCCACCATGGACAAACAACGCCCGAGAGGTCATACGGCATCAAGATGGACTGCGTGAATGACGAGCTCTCGGCGCCGACGCGGAGGCCCTAACCGCAGCACGCGCTCTTGCCAGTCTCTTGAATGGGCGGACACGGCACACTGCCGTAGGAGCAAAACACGCAACAGTCGCCCGCCTTGGGCTTCAACCTGGTGCCGCAACCCTTGCAATCGTAGAAGAACGCGCACGCGTCGGTCGGCATGGTCTCTGTGGCTTTGTGGCCGCATGCGGGACAGGTCAGGGTCGATTGTAATTGCATGGCCGGGCTGCTCTGAGAAGCCTCAAAAGTGGGAGATAGCACGTTTTGCATTTTTTACCACATTGACGGCTCGGCCATGTCGGCAAGGGTTGGTCTCGACCGTCCTTGGGTGGACATTTCGCGGACGTGCTGGCATGGACCCCACACACGTGAAGTGATGTCGTCATCTCGAGCCGTCAAAATCGAACTGGAGCAATACCCATGAGGATCACCGTCGAAACCAGCGTCGCCGCCCCCATCGATCAGGTCTGGCGTGCCTATACGACGCCTGCCGACATCGTGAAGTGGAACGCCGCGTCGGACGACTGGCATACGACCAAGGCGACGGTCGACCTGCGCGAAGGCGGCGTGTTCTCGTCTCGCATGGAGGCCAAGGACGGCAGCATGGGTTTTGACTTCGCCGGTACTTACACGACGATCGTCGAGCACAAGCTGATCGAATATGCGTTTGGCGACCGCAAGGCTGAAGTCGAATTTGTGCCCGGTCCGAAGGCCGTCGTCGTCCGCGTCGTCTTCGATGGCGAAGAGACCCACTCGATCGAGCAGCAGCAAAGCGGCTGGCAGGCGATCCTCGCCAATTTCGCGCGATACGTCGAGGCGAAGCAGAAGGCGTCGTAAGGCTGAGCCGGTCACTAAACCGACGCTTGGTCGACCTATCCCGTTTCACTAGTCCGGACCTACCTCAGTATGGTCACGTCATACCCGCGCACAATGGCGTCAACCACGTTCCCGGTGCTACCAGTGAACGCAGAGTGAAAAGCAACGGAACCGGCCCACGAGCCGGCAGTTGCGGGACAAGGTCGGCGGCGTAGCGCCCGCCGGCCTCCTCCTGATCGAACGGCGCGATGCCGCAGCAATTGGTGTCTACTGCCACACCTGGCTCAGGGAGCACGCCATGAGAAACATCGCCGAGCTCCTGGTGCGGTTTTGGCAAGGGAGCCAGCCCGCGTCCAATCCTGAGGTTGCGGCGATGGCCGAAAACCAGAATCGATCCAGCATGGCCGATTTTGTCCGCATCCTGCGCTTCTACGATCAGGACCAGTGGGGCGACCGCGTCAGCGCGTGATACGGTCGTCCGAGCAAATCAACGCTCAGGGCGTGGAGATCGCACCAAAGATCCCTTCAGGCAAACCGGAGTTAGTTGCAGACTGAGGACCGAAAACCGAGGACTGAATTACCGGACCTCGGCGATCTTCGGTCCAGAGGACAGCATCTGCGCGTTGGTTGCCAAGGGCCGGCTCGACGGCGCTGCCGGAAGCACGATCACTTTCGCCCCGACTTTCACCCGCTCGTAAAGATCCGCGACGTCCTCATTGGTCAGGCGGATGCAGCCGGACGAAACCCGCTTCCCGATCGTATCGGGCTTGTTGGTGCCGTGAATTCGATATTCGGTCTCGCCCAGATACATCGCCCGGGCGCCGAGCGGGTTGCCGGGACCGCCTGCCATAAACCGCGGCAGATAAGGCTGACGCAGAACCATCTCTGCAGGCGGACGCCAATCCGGCCATTCTGTTTTACGGGCCACAGTCTGTTCGCCGGACCATGCGAAACCTTCGCGGCCGACACCGATGCCGTAGCGCATCGCTTGCGTGTCGTTCAGAACCAAATAAAGGAATGTGTTCTTGGTATCGATGATCACGGTGCCCGGCGTCTGGCGGCTGGCGTAGTCAACCACCTGCCGGACAAATGCTCCGGGACCGTCAGCGGCTCTTGGTGGTTCGACCAGAGGCGTCGGGGCCGAAACCAGAGCCGCAGCTGGCGCTGATACATGAGCAGGATTCGACACGTAAACCGGAGTTGATGATGCCAGGGCTTCGTGCGCGGATGGCTTCCGTATCGGTTGCAGGCTCGCCGGACGAGACAGCAAGCCGTACCCTAATGCGGCGACGGCCACGGCGCCAATGGCAACTCTCGCGACCATCGGTAGTGCGAACGTCCCTGCCTTTCCACGTTTGGCCCGCTTACTCATGTCTTTCCCCAAGTCATTATGCCTTGAAGAGGTACCCGGCAAAATTTAAGAAACTTCGAAGCGATTTCGTTGGAACCATTAAACGTCGTTAACGCCAACTCTTGCCGGGGACCTCTCCGACCGTGCGCATCGGGGCGACAGGATCATTGGACCACAGCGTCGTGGCTGCGCGGCGCGAGAAATGAAGGCTCGATGTCTTCATAGGGGCAAGCTCCCAGTCGTTTCTTCCGGATCGTGATGGCGGGCCTTGGTGTCTTCGTCTACGATCCGGGTTCGTCGGATTTCGAAAGGCACCGCAGATGCGAACCATTGGCCTGATCGGCGGCATGAGCTGGGAGAGCACCGCGCTCTACTACAAGCTCATCAACGAGCGCGTCCGCGATCGCATGGGCAAGCTGCACTCGGCGCCGCTGTTGCTGTACTCCTACGACTTCCAGGCGATCAAGGAGATGCAATATGCCGGCCGCTGGGCGGAGGCGGCGGCGAGCCTGGCGGAGGTGGCCAAGCTGCTCGAAAGCGCAGGGGCCAGTGCGATCGTGCTGTGCACCAACACGATGCACAAGCTCGCGCCCGATATCGTGTCCAGCGTGAGCATTCCATTCATTCACATCGGCGACGCAACGGCGCAGCGCATTCGGGCAAAAGGATATCGGCGGGTCGGGCTGCTCGGCACCAAGTTCACGATGGAGGAGGATTTTTACATCGATCGTCTGCGCGCGCATGATCTCGAGGTCCTGGTTCCGCCCGCTGAGGCGCGCGCCGACGTGAACCGCATCATCTACGACGAGCTGTGCCTCGGGATCGTCGCCGCGCCCTCGCGCCGCCGCTATCAGGACGTGATGGCCGCGCTGGTCGGGCGCGGTGCAGAGTGCATCATCCTCGGCTGCACCGAGATCACGATGCTGGTGGGGGCCGCCGATACATCGGTCGAGACGTTCGACACGACGGCCATCCACGCGGAGACAGCGGCCGATTTCGCGATCGGGTGAAAGTGGTGTGGCTGGGTTTGGCGCTGGTTCAATTCGCCAATACCCCGAACCCAATCTCGTCAGGGAAGGCGCCGTCATCCTGGACGAATTCGGCCCAAAGTGGACAAACTCTTGCGTTACCAGCGCTCCGGCATCGTAACCGGGCATCCGGCCCAGGTGGTTCGACCATGCTCCGACTCCCTCCGCCGATTTGGACGTTGATCTACCTGGTCTTGTGCGCGGTGCTCAGTTGGTCGCTCGGCTGGCCGGCGCTTCCGGGCTTCCCGCTTCCGCTGCTGGGAGTGGCTTTGGTCGCCCTGGCGTTCATTGCTCCAGTCTGGGCTTTCGTTCTGTTCCGGCGTGAGGACACCGAGATCCAACCAACGTCGCCGACAAATCGCAAGCTGGTTACCAGCGGCCCCTACCAGTTCACGCGCAACCCGATGTATCTGGGCCTCGTGATTCTCGCTCTGGGCATCGCGATATGGGTCGGCGCCTGGCCCATGTTTATTGCGCCTGTCGCGGTGTTCGCGACGGCCAATTGGGTCCATATCCCGTTCGAGGAAGCCAAGATGCGCCGCCAGTTCCAAGCGGAGTATGACGACTACGTCGCGCGCGTGCGGCGCTGGGTGTGAGAGCAAGCTCGGATGGATAAAGCGAAAGCGAAACCCCATCGAACATCATCCTCGAGCTGCGACCGGCCGTCAGGCGATGGGTTTCGCAAGGGCTGCAGGCCGCGCGGTTGCGGCGGGCTTTTCTTGCCTGTCATTCTCGTCTCCGCGGTCTGGGCGGCCTTGGCATGCGCAAAGGACGTCCGAAGCACTTCCGGCGAGGCGGGACCGACTTTTTCGGATAGCGGCCCCAATGCTGATATTTACGGCGCGGCTTCCGGCTATCCAATCGGTACGCGGGCGACCACCACACAGCTTGACAAGCTCGTCGGGGTCTACAGCCATTTCGACGAGATCTACCCCGCGCGCCCGATCGGTCGCGCGGCGACGCCTTGGCAATTCAAACGCGCGCCGGAGCCATCGATCGCCTACAGCTTTGGCACGGAGCGGCTGAGCATCGCGGATTACCTCAAGCGCAACCCGGTGACAGGACTCCTGATCGCCAGGGACGACACCATCTTGTATGAGCACTATCAATATTCGCGGACCGATCACGACCGCTTTCTTTCGCAATCGATGGCCAAGACGCTGGTGTCCATGCTGGTCGGGATCGCGGTCTCGGAGGGACGGATCAAGTCGATCGACGACCTCGTCTCAACCTACGTCCCTGATCTTGCAGGAACGGAATATGGAAACACATCCATCCGAGCCTTGTTGAACATGTCGTCGGGCGTCGAGTTTTCGGAAGTCTATGACGGGCACGACGATATAGCCCGGCTTGGGCGCGCCCTTTTCGTCGAAGAGACAAAAGATCCCGCCGGCATCATCGCGCAATTCAATACCCGAACCGCACCGCCGGGTACCAGATGGCACTATGCAAGCGTGGAGACCGAGATATTAGGCTTGGTCCTGCGCTCCGCCACGGGCACGCCGGTTGCCGACTATCTCCACGACCGCATCTGGGATGCAATCGGCACCGAAGCGGATGCCTCGTGGGCGATCGACGGTAGCGGGCAAGAGATTGCTTTTTGCTGCTTCAACGCAACCTTGCGTGACTATGCGCGCCTGGCCCGGTTATTCGCACACGACGGCGCTTGGGAAGGTCGTCAGTTGATCCCCCGGCAGTGGCTGTTGGATGCCACGACCGTCAGACCGAGCGATGGCCATCTCGCTCCGCGGGTAGCCACACCCTATTTCGGCTACGGCTATCAGGTGTGGATACTCCCTGGCGAGCAGCGCAGATTTGCTCTGCTCGGCATACGCGGTCAGGTCATCCTGGTCGATCCAGCCTCGAAGCTCGTCATGGTGCACACTGCCGTTCGCCAGAAGCCGTCCGAGCCCGGAGCCCTCAGAGAACCGCTCGCGTTGTGGTTCGCGGTGCTTCAACAGTTCGGGCCATGATGATTTGGGCGCGTTGCATGACAGCAGCAACGCTCGTGAGATGGGGAGAGCGACCTGTCAGCCGTAGCTCAAGGAGCGAAGGCGGAAGCGAAGCCCGTCAAGCTTCGTCATTACAATCGAATCAAGTTGACCACTGCCATGATGCTATCATGCCGGTGTTTTGCCCGACGAGTCAAACGATATTCGTAAAAATCGAAAAAGTGCAATGCCGGCAAGGCGTCGGCTACTGTGCATGGGGTTGTTTTCGAGATTTGCGGTGTCCGGCCCCGGCGGGCCGGACCCTGATCGGCCTCAGCTATCCACCTTCAGCGCGGCAATGAAGGCTTCCTGCGGGATGTCGACCTTGCCGAACTGCCGCATCTTCTTCTTGCCTTCCTTCTGCTTCTCCAGAAGTTTGCGCTTACGCGTGATGTCGCCGCCATAGCACTTCGCGGTGACGTCCTTGCGCAGCGCGCGCACGGTCTCGCGCGCGATCACCTTGCCGCCGATCGCCGCCTGGATCGGGATCTGGAACATGTGCGGCGGGATCAGCTCCTTCATCTTCTCGACCATGGCGCGGCCGCGCCCCTCAGCGCGGGTGCGGTGGACCAGCATCGAGAGCGCATCGACCGGCTCGGCGTTGACAAGGATCTGCATCTTGACCAGGTCGGCCGCCTTGTAGTCGGTGAGATGATAGTCGAACGAGGCGTAGCCCTTGGAGACCGATTTGAGGCGGTCGTAAAAATCGAACACCACCTCGTTCAGCGGCAGATCGTATTTCACCATCGCGCGCGAGCCGACGTACGTCAGCTCCTTCTGCGAACCGCGGCGGTCCTGGCAGAGCTTCAGCACGCTGCCGAGATATTCGTCGGGGGTGAGGATCGTGGCTTCGATCCAGGGCTCCTGGATCTCCTCGATCTTGACCACGTCGGGCATGTCGACGGGATTGTGAATGGAGATTTCCTGCCCGTCGGTCAGGCGCATCTTGTAGATCACGCTCGGCGCGGTCGCGATCAGGTTGAGATCGAACTCGCGCGACAGACGTTCCTGGATGATCTCCAGATGCAACAGCCCGAGGAAGCCGCAGCGGAAACCGAAGCCGAGCGCGGCCGACGTTTCCATCTCGTAGGAGAAGCTGGCGTCGTTGAGGCGCAGCTTGCCCATCGCCGCGCGCAAGGTTTCGAAGTCATCGGCGTCCGCAGGGAATAGGCCGCAGAACACCACGGGAATGGCCGGCTTGAAGCCCGCCAGCATCTCGGTCACCGGCTTCTTGTCGTCGGTGATGGTGTCGCCGACGCGGGTGTCGGCGACTTCCTTGATCGCCGCGGTGATGAAGCCGATCTCGCCGGGGCCGAGCTCGTCGACCTGCGTCATTTTCGGCGTGAAGAAACCGACGCGCTCGATGTCGTAAGCAGCACCGGTGCCCATCATGCGCACGCGACTGCCCTTCTTCATGACGCCGTCGACGACGCGGATCAGCACGACCACGCCGAGATAGACGTCATACCAGCTGTCGACCAGCAGCGCCTTCAGGGTTGCATCGCGATCGCCCTTCGGCGGCGGCAGGCGGGTGACGATGGCTTCCAGCACATCGGGAACGCCGAGGCCGGTCTTGGCCGAGATCATCACGGCGTCGGAGGCGTCGATGCCGATGACGTCCTCGATCTGCTGCTTGACCTTCTCGGGCTCTGCGGCCGGAAGGTCGACCTTGTTCAGGACCGGAACGATCTCGTGCCCCGCGTCGAGCGCATGATAGACGTTGGCGAGTGTCTGCGCTTCGACGCCCTGGCTGGCGTCGACGACCAGCAGGGAACCCTCGCAGGCCGCCAGCGACCGTGAGACTTCGTAGGCGAAGTCGACATGGCCGGGCGTGTCCATCAGGTTGAAAATGTAATCCTTGCCGTCCTTGGCGCGGTAGGCGAGCCGCACCGTCTGCGCCTTGATGGTGATGCCGCGCTCGCGCTCGATATCCATGGAATCGAGCACCTGTTCCTTGCCCGCCATTTCGCGGTCGGAGAGGCCGCCGGTCATCTGGATCAGACGGTCGGCCAGCGTCGATTTGCCATGGTCGATATGGGCGACGATGGAGAAATTGCGGATGTTGGAAATGGGGACGGTCGTCATGGGCGCGGGATACCACTCACACCCCCGTGCGGCAACCATATTGCTGTATTTTCAGGGCCTTTCTTCACGCCAAGCTGATTCCACGCGAGCCCAAAACGCGCTACGCAACGCCGATGTCAACGACCTCGATCCCCTCCGCCCGGGCGCGCGCGAAGACCCGCCTCAGCTTTGACCGTTTCCGGGCCTGGCTGGTTGCCTACGCGACCCGCCCCTCAGCCCGGCTCTGGCTGGTGATCCAGCTCGCCATCCTGCATGCGGTGATCTGGACCTTCATCCTGATCAATCTCAAGGCGGCGCAGGACGTTCACATGGACGTCGCAGAAGCCTGGGGCTGGGGCCAGAAATTCCTGTGGGGCTACGGCAAGCATCCGCCGCTGTCGGGCTGGATCGCCGGGCTCTGGTTCAAGGTCTTCCCGGCGGCGGACTGGGCGACCTATGCCCTGGCGATGGCGACCGTCAGCGTCGGCATGGTGATCTGCTGGCTGGTCGCGTTGCGCGTCGTTGATCCGCGCCGCGCGTTCCTGGTCGTGGTAATGGTCGCGCTCTATCCGATCTTCAATTTCAAGGGTTTCAAGTACAACCCCGATCTGCTTCAGCTCGTCACTCTGCCGCTGGTCGTGCTCGCTTATCTCAACGCGTTCGAGAAGCGGAGCTGGCAGTCCGGAATCTGGCTCGGGCTCGCCGGCGCGCTGGCGCTGATGACCAAATACTGGGTGCTGACCATGATCGGCGCCATCGGCCTTGCCGCGCTGATCCATCCGGCGCGTATAAAATTCCTGCTGTCGCCGGCGCCGTGGGTCGCGATCGTGACGCTGCTGGTGGCGATGATCCCGCACATCGTCTGGCTTGCGGATGCGCATTTCGTGCCGCTGACCTATGCCGGCGACACCTACAGCATCGAGGATGCCGGCCAGGTGCGGCAGCTCGTGTTCGGCTATGTCCTGCACAACGCCGCGCTGCTGGCGCTGCCCGTGGCGCTCGCCGCACTTGCGATGGCGCTGGTGCCGCCTTGGCCGGCGCTGCTTGTGCGCGCGCCGTTGCGCATTGTCACGCGGGCCTGGGCGCGCGGCGCCAATTTGGGCGTCAACGTTTCCCAGGCGCTGAACATCTGGATCATCCAGATCATCGTCGCGGCCGGGCCGCCGCTCGGCGCGCTCGCGTTCTCCATCTACATGAAGACCGATTGGGGCATCTCGCTGTTCTTCCTGGTGCCGCTCGCACTGGTCGCGATTCCGGCGCTGCGGGTGCAGAGTGCCGTGCTGTTCAACATCACCGCGATCTGGCTGGTGCTCAGCGTCGCGACGCTTGTCGCGTCACCCTGGATCGCCGCACGCGAGATGGCGGTGAATTCGGACAACACGGCGACCTATGGCGCACGCTCGGAGCTCGCGCGCGAGCTGACGCAAGCCTGGCATTCGCGCTTCGCCTCGCGCTGGGCGATCGTTGCCGGCACCATGGAATCGATCCAGCCGATGGTGTTCTACAGCCCCGATCATCCGGCGGCGTTCACGCCGAACGAAGCGTGGGGGTCCGGGCTGACGTCACTCGACGACGTCAAGAAGTACGGCTTTATCGGCGTGTTCGATCCGACCGATGGCCGCCTGCCCGCATTCGAAAAATGGGTGTCCGAAATCGCGCCGAACGCCGAGCGCATGGTGATGACGACGCGCCGCTTCACCCACGGCAAGGCCGGCCCGTCGATGACGTGGAACGTCTACATCGCCCCGCCAGAGAAGTGAGCGAGGGGCCTAAACCCCTTCCTCGTTGAACTTGCTTTCAACGAGCTCGGTGATCGCCGCAAGCGCGGCTTCCGCATCGGCGCCGGCGGCGGCGACCGTGATCGTCGTGCCCGGTCCGGCCGCGAGCATCATCAGGCCCATGATCGAGGTGCCGCCGACGGTTTCGCCGCCGCGCGTCACCCACACCTGCGCGGTGAAGCGCTCGACCGCCTGGACGAATTTCGCCGAGGCGCGCGCATGCAGGCCGCGCTTGTTGATGATCAGGAGCTCTTTGGAGATCGCACCCGCGGGCACGCCTGTCCCCGCTTGCGGCGCGTCGTCACTCATTTGCCGGCGAGCACCCGGCTGGCGATGGTGACGTATTTGCGGCCGGCTTCCTGGGCCATCGCGATTGCGTCGGGCAGTGGACGCTCCTCGCGCACCTTGGCGAGCTTCACAAGCATCGGCAGGTTGATGCCCGCGAGCACTTCGACCTTGGGCCGGCTCATGCAGGATATCGCAAGGTTCGACGGAGTGCCGCCGAACATGTCGGTGAGGATCGCAACGCCATCGCCGGAATCGACGCGGTTAACCGCCTCGATGATGTCGCTTCGGCAGAGATCGGAATCGTCTTCGGCACCGATCGTAATCGCTTCGATTTGCTTTTGTGGGCCCATGACATGCTCAAGCGCTGCCTTGAATTCGTCGGCAAGGCGCCCGTGGGTCACAAGTACTAGACCAATCATCGGAAAACTCCCGCGGGCGCTTTTGGTGCACCGCACGAACGCGCCACTTTGACCATCCAGAGCCCCCGCGCAAGGGGGGATGTTGCGTATCTCCCTAAATCTAGACGGATGGATAAGGGGAGCTGCGCCGGTCTACTCGGTCGCGAGTGTGGGGTTCATATGGTTACAATTTCCCTTCAAACAATCGCCTGAAGGATTAGCTGGAGATTAACTCTTGGTAGTGGTCAAGGCTGCGACAACCAAGGGGAGCGGTGAATCGCCGCGCCTGACCGGGATTCGCGGTATTTCGACACCCAAAATGGTGGTTTTCAGCGATTCCGACGGCGGCAGCCGTTCGGCGTCGTCGGCGTCCAGATCGACCACGAGGCCGACGGTCGCATGCTCCGCGAAGTCGCAGCGGCGGATGCCAAGCCCGCGAATCTCGATCAGGCCGGCCAGGAGAGGGGCGGGACGAACCGAAATTTCGTGGCCGACTGTCGCCAGATGGACACGGTCGTCGCCGACCAGGACGGCGCTTTCGACCACGCCTGAGCGCCCCGCCATGATCAAATCGAAGGCAAGGCGCGACTTACCGGCGCCCGAGGGCCCGCGGATCAGCACCGCCAGAGGGCCGACCTTGACCGCGGAGGCGTGAACGCTCGGCCCGCCGTCGCTCATAGCGCCGGCAGCCTCACCACGAAGCGCGCGCCGGCAACCGTCGGCGCCCCGTCTTCATCAGCGGGGCCGGCGCGATTCTCCGCCCAAATGCGTCCGCCGTGCGCATCGACGATCTGCTTGGAGATCGACAGGCCAAGGCCGGAATTCTGGCCGAAGCCTTGATGCGGCCGGTCGGTGTAGAAGCGCTCGAAGATGCGCTCCAGCGCGTCGTCGCGGATGCCGGGGCCGTCGTCGTCGACCACGATCTCGATCTCGCCGCGGACGCGGCGGCAGGTCAGGCGCACCTTGCTGCCGGCTTCCGAGAACGATTGTGCGTTGGAGAGCAGGTTGGAGACTACCTGCCCGAGCCGCGAATCATGGCCCGTGACCGCGAAAATGTCGGTCGGGCTGCGGCCCTCGAAGCGTGCCTCGACGGCGACGTCGTGGCCGAGCTTGGTTTCATTGGCGACCGCAACGAGCGTGCCCAGGAGCCGCCTCAGATCGACCGGGATCGCATCCTGCCGCTGCAATTCGGCATCGAGCCGGCTCGCATCGGAGATGTCCGAGATCAGGCGGTCGAGCCGCTTGACGTCGTGCTCGATCACCTCGAGCAGGCGGGCCCGGCTGTTCTCGTTGCGCGCCAACGGCATCGTCTCGACCGCGGAGCGCAGCGAGGTCAGAGGGTTCTTCAGCTCGTGGGCGACGTCGGCGGCGAACATCTCGATCGCTTCGATCCGCTTGTAGAGCGCGCTGGTCATATCGCGTAGCGCGCCGGAGAGATGGCCGATCTCGTCGCGGCGGCGGGTGAAGTCGGGAATCTCGACGCGGGTCTTGATCCGGCGGCGGACCCGCTCGGCGCTGTCGGCGAGCCGGCGCACGGGGCCTGCGATCGTGCTCGCGAGCAGCAGCGACAGCATGATCATGACCGCGGCAGCGACGCCGCCGACTTTCAGGATCGCGAGGCGCTCGGCCGTGACCATCTGATCGATTTCGTCGCCCTGCGTCGACAGCATCAGCGCGCCATGGATGGCGCGCGCGCGCTGCACGGGGACCGCAACCGAGACAATCACCTCGCCGCGCGCATTGACCCGGACCATGGAGCGCTTCTGGCCCTGGAGCGCATCGGCGACTTCAACATAGCCATTGCCGTTTTCGCGCCCGAGTTCGCGATAGAGCGGAAGGTCGCCGCGATTCAGCCAGGTCCGGGTCGCGACCATGGCGCGCTCGACCAGCCCGGGTTTCTCGGACGGTGGCGGCAGCGGAAAGGCCCTGAGAACGTCGAGGTCACGGCTGTCGAGCAACACCGAACCGTTGGGATCGAAAATCCGAGCGCGGGTCTTGGTCGGCGAGATCAGCGTGCGCAACACCGGCGCCACGCGCTCGGGATTGATCGGAAAATCCAGCGAATCGTCGGGCCCGCCATAGCTCTCACCCAGTTTCAGGTCGAGCAGCCGCTCGGGGTCGACGGTGATCGCATTGGTCTGCACCGTCGCCGAGGCGCCGATGGCGCCGGCGATGATTTCGGCCTGCACCAGCAGGCTTTGCGCGCGCGCGTCGATCAGGCCGGCGCGGAACTGCGACAGATAGAGGATGCTCGCGACCAGGGCGACAAGGCCTGCGAGGTTGAGCGAGACGATGCGGCGGGTCAGGCTCGAGAAGGACAACGCGAAGAAGAACTGGCCGGCGCGCTTGAGCCAGTTCAGCGGCCCCCAGCCTCGCGCGACCGGCTTGTCCTCATGCTCCGAGGCGCCGTGGGCGGTAACGTCCTCGGCGTTCGAACTCGGATCAGGCTGCGTTCGGTCAAGCAATGCTTACGCCCGCGTTAGGACAGCTCGTGCGACGGTCCCCGCATCCTAGAGCATGCCCGGTTCCGATGGAATCAGAACCGGCGCAGCCCTCATCTGTCGTGAAGGCGCGTGCGCCTCAGGCTTCCTTGAAGCGATAGCCGACGCCGTAAAGCGTCTCGATCATCTCGAAATCGTTGTCGACCACCTTGAACTTCTTGCGCAGCCGCTTGATGTGGCTGTCGATGGTGCGGTCGTCGACATAGACTTGGTCGTCATAGGCGGCGTCCATCAGCGCGTTGCGGCTCTTGACCACGCCGGGCCGTGTCGCCAGTGCCTGGAGGATGAGGAATTCGGTGACCGTCAGCGTCACCGGCTCGTTCTTCCAGGTGCAGGTATGCCGTTCCGGATCCATGCGCAGCAGGCCGCGGTCGAGCGCCTTGGCATCGTTCTCCTTCGGTGCGACGGTCGGATCCTTCGGCGCCGAGCGGCGCAGTACGGCCTTGACGCGTTCGACCAGCAGGCGCTGCGAGAACGGTTTGCGGATGAAATCGTCGGCGCCCATCTTGAGACCGAACAGCTCGTCGATCTCCTCGTCCTTGGAGGTCAGGAAGATTACCGGCAGGTCGGATTTCTGCCTGAGACGGCGCAGCGTCTCCATGCCGTCCATGCGCGGCATCTTGATATCGAGGATGGCGAGATCGGGCTGGGTGGTGCGGAAACCGTCAAGCGCGGAGGCGCCGTCGGTGTAGGTCATGATGCGGTAGCCTTCGGCTTCCAGCGCGATCGAGACGGATGTGAGAATGTTGCGGTCGTCGTCGACCAAAGCGATTGTGGGCATGAGCCTCTGCTTTCTGCTTTCCGTTTGGGTCGTGGCTTAAACGGCGAGCAATCCAGTGATGCGCCGCATACATGATGGGTGCCGAATTTGGCGTTCGAACCTTGTCACCGAGCAATGCAAGCTGGGCTGAAGTGTGACCAAGTTCCACGAAACACGGCGGATTCGCCGCATATCGACCCATAACCGGGCCCCCGTTTACCCGAAAAACGGCCCGCCTTGCAACCACCTGAGCCGAGAAAGCCAATGCAACCGCCCCCCGATTTTGACGCCGGAAAGCTCGCCAAGTCGCTGCTCAGGCGGTCGCGGCAGGGTGCGCTCGCTACGCTCATGCCGGGCAGCGGCGATCCCTACTGTTCCCTGGTCAATCTGGCCAGCCACCCCGACGGCTCGCCGATCCTGCTGATCTCCCGATTGGCGGTTCATACCAAGAACATCCTCGCAGACGGCCGGGTTTCCCTGATGCTGGATGAGCGCTCCGCCGGCGATCCGCTGGAAGGCGCCCGGATCATGCTGTCCGGCCGGGCCGAACAGGCCGAGGACGAGAAGGATCTGCTTCAGCGGCGGTATCTCAATGCCCATCCGGCGGCGGAAGCCTTTGTCTCATTTAAGGATTTTGCCTTCTTCCGGATCCGGCCTGCGGGAACCCATCTGGTCGCAGGCTTTGGCCGGATCGTCGATCTCAAGCCGGAGCAGTTCCTCACGGACCTCGCCGGCGCCGAGGACCTGCTGGCGGCGGAGGAGGGGGCGGTCGAGCACATGAACGCCGACCACCGTGACGCCATGGACTTGTACGCAACAAGGCTGCTCGGCGCGGCCGCGGGCGACTGGCGCTGCACCGGCTGCGACCCCGAAGGCCTCGACATGCAGGACGGCCAGACCGCGCTGCGGCTGGATTTTCCGGAGCGGGTGAGCAACGGCACGGCGCTGCGCAAGATGTTGGTCCGTCTGGTGGGCGAAGCGCGTGCGAAGACGGACTAACCCGCAATAGTTTGAACGTTGCCTCCCATCGCTGCGACCCAAGATCGTGATCGGTCTGAGATTGGCAGCGAGAGGGTTCATGACGCGTCGTTTGGCATTGGTCGCGGGCCTGGCGCTCGCGATCACTGCATCGCTGGCCACGCCGGGCCTTGCCCAGAAGGGCAATCTCGCGACGGAGAGCGCCAGGATCAACGAGCTCACCAAGGCCGGCAGATATTCGGAAGCGCTTCCCCTGGCGCAGGCGTTGGCCGCGAGCCTGGAGAAGAGCGACAATGGTCGCGAACTTGCGGCCGCATTGAACAATCTCGGTCAGGTCCATGCCGGTCAGGGCCGGGACGACCTCGCCGAGCCGCTCTACAAGCGTTCGATTGCATTGATGGAGAAGTCGCTTGGTCTCGACAACGCACTGGTCGCGGCCGAACTGACCAATCTCGCCGCGCTGTATCAGCGGCAGAGCCGCTTTGCCGAGGCCGAGCCGCTGTTCAAGCGCGCGCTGGCCGTCCGGGAAAGGAGCTTGTCGCGCGAGCATCCCGATGTCGGCCAGGCTCTCAACAATCTGGCCACGCTCTATGTCCGGCAGCAGCGCCAGGCCGAAGCCGAACCGCTGTTTCAGCGCGCGCTCGCGATCTACCAGAAGGCCGCCGGGCCCGAGCATCCTGCGGTCGCCACGGTCCTGAACAACATGGGCCAGGTCGATCGCGACCTCGGTCGCGACGCCGATGCCGAAGCGCCGATCAAGCGCTCGCTTGCGATCCGGGAAAAAGCGCTGGGGCCCGATCATCCCGACGTCGCGCGGTCCCTCAACAATCTCGCCGGCCTCTACGAGCACCGGCAGCGCTACGCCGATGCCGAACCGCTGTATCGCCGCGCGCTCGCCATCCGCGAGCGTGCGCTTGGGCCGGATCATCCGGATGTTGCGACATCCACCAGCAATCTTGCCTATTTCCTCTTTGTGTCCGGGCGAACTGCGGACGCGTTGCCGCTCGCGGAAAAAACGCTTGCGAACGACCGCGCGCAATTGCGCGTGGTGCTGCCGATCCTGCTTGCGGCGCGCCAGCAATCGCTGCTGCCGCAAGACAAGGCGCTGGACGAGGCGCTCGCCGCGATCCAGCGCGGCACGCAATCCTCCGCCGCATCGGCCGTGAACAAGCTCGCGGTGCGGCTCGCCGCCGGCAGCGACCGTCTCGCCGAGCTGGTGCGCAAGGACCAGGATCTGGGAGCCGAATCCGAGGCGCTGGACAAAGCGATCATCGCGGCCGTGTCGAAGCCGTCGGCGCAGCGCGACGTCGCCGCCGAGCAGCGCAGCCGCGCGCGGATCGCGGCCATCACAAGCGAGCGCGCCGGCTTGCAGAAGACGCTCGCCATTGAATTCCCCGACTATTCCTCACTCTCCAACCCGCTGCCGGTGACGGTCAAGGACGTCCAGCCCCTGCTGTCGGCCGACGAGGCGATGGTGGTCTATTCCGTCGTCGACAAGCGCAGCTATGTCATCGCCATCACGCGCGAGGGCGCCGACTGGAAGGAAATTCCGCTTGGCGCAGACGCGCTGGCGCAGAAGGTCACGGCGTTCCGCCGAGGTCTCGATGTCGGCAAGGCGCGCGATGGCTCCGGCAAATCCGGCTTGTTCGATCTCGCGCTCGCCAACGAGCTCTATCTCACGCTGCTCGGCCCGGTCGAGGCGCTGACCAGGGACAAGCGCAGCCTGCTCACAGTGCCGTCGGGCGCGCTCACTGCGCTGCCGTTTCATCTGCTCGTCACGGAGACACCGCAAGCTGCGATCCCGGAGACGCTCGAAGGCTATCGCAGCGCCGCCTGGCTGCTGCGGCGTCAAGCTGTCTCGGTGCTGCCATCGCTGGTCAGCCTGAAATCGCTGCGCGCCTTTGCGCGCAGGGATCAGGGCGTCAAGCCGATGACCGGCTTTGGCGATCCCGTGTTCAATCCGGCCGAGCGCGGTCCCGCCGATCGCCGCGCTGCAAGCGGCACGGTTGCCGCGCGCAGCATCGTGACGTCAGCCTATACCGATTTCTGGCGCGGCGCCGGCGTCGATCGCACGCGGCTTGCGCAGGCGCTGCCGCAACTGCCCGATACTGCAGACGAGCTGAATGCCGTGGCGAAAGATGTCGGTGCGACTGATGCCGACATTCATCTCGGCCGCGATGCCAGCGAAACGACGCTCAAGCGTGCACCGCTTGCTCAATACAGCATCATCTACTTTGCGACCCACGGCCTCGTCGCCGGCGACATCAAGGGTGTGGGCGAGCCATCGCTTGCGCTCTCGATTCCCGATCAGCCCTCGGAGCTCGATGATGGCCTGCTCACGGCGAGCGAAGTCGCCCAGCTCAAGCTCAATGCCGATTGGGTCGTGCTGTCGGCCTGCAACACGATCGCCGGCGACAAGCCGGGCGCCCTTCTTCTATGCCGGTGCGCGCGCGCTCTTGGTTTCGCACTGGGCCAGTGGATTCGGTGGCTGCCACCCGCTTGACCACTTCGACTTTCGATCTGCTCAAAAACGAACCAAAAATCGGCAGAGCCGAAGCTCTGCGGCGCGCGATGTTAACGTACGTTGATGACACCTCGTCGCCCCGCAATGCCTACCCCGCGATATGGGGGCCGTTCGCGCTGATCGGTGAAGGCGCGGTACAATAGACCGGCGCAGCATTGTGCGTCGCAAAACACCTGACAACGTCGAAACACGCGTTTGGTTGCGCGATCATTCGTGATTTTTGCATTGGCTTGCTCAGAGCTGACATGCGCGACGTTTGGCGCGGTCCTTGAATAAACCAAATCCTGCGGGATCGGCTTGGCAACGTCAGCGTTCATCAGTATTAGGTCGTCCAACCGAGGCCGACGGCCTGTAATTCACGGTGACCGCGATGGCGCCAAGGTTAGGTCGCGCTATGTGTCGCGGGTTCTAGGAGGATTTTTCGTGCAAGAGACGGGCGTGCGCAACGGTGCCTTCGGCGCCGACAAATTCGGCTTAAAGAATCTCAAACAGGTTCACTGGAACCTCCGCGCGCCGCAACTCTATCAATACTCGCTCTCCGCGGGCGAAGCGGTGCTGTCCGCCGACGGTGCGCTCTGCGCCGACACCGGCGAGTTCACCGGCCGCAGCCCGAAGGACAAGTTCACGGTGCGTGACGCCACCACCGACCAGAAGATGTGGTGGGCAGGCAACCAGTCGATCACTGCGGAGCAGTTCGAGACGCTCTATCAGGACTTCCTCAAGCACGCCGAAGGCAAGAGCCTGTTCGCGCAAGACCTCTATGGCGGCGCTGATCCGGCCTACCGGATCAAGACCCGCGTCTTCACCGAGCTCGCCTGGCACTCGCTGTTTATCCGCACGCTGCTGATCCGTCCCGAGGCGGTCGAGCTGTCGAGCTTCACGCCCGAGCTCACCATCATCGACATGCCGAGCTTCCGCGCCGATCCGAAGCGCCATGGCTGCAAGTCGGAGAACGTCGTCGCGATCGACTTCGCCCGCAGAATCGTGTTGATCGGCGGCTCTTACTACGCCGGCGAGATGAAGAAGTCGGTCTTCACCACGCTGAACTATTATCTCCCCGAGCGCGGCGTGATGCCGATGCACTGCTCGGCGAATGTCGGCGCCAACGGCGACACCGCGATCTTCTTCGGGCTATCAGGCACCGGAAAAACCACGCTATCGGCAGATCCGAACCGCACGCTGATCGGCGATGATGAGCATGGTTGGGGCCCGAACGGCGTGTTCAACTTCGAAGGCGGCTGCTACGCCAAGTGCATCAAGCTCTCGCAGGAAGCCGAGCCCGAGATCTACGCGGCGTCGACCCGCTTCGGCGCTGTGCTCGAGAACTGCGTGCTCGACGAAGATACCCGAATCGTCGATTTCGACGACGGCTCCAAGACCGAGAACACAAGGTCTGCGTACCCGCTCGACTTCATCCCGAACGCCTCGCGCACCGGCCGTGCGCCGCAGCCGAAGAACGTGGTGATGCTCGCCGCCGATGCCTTCGGCGTGCTGCCGCCGATTGCGAAGCTGTCGCCGGCGCAGGCGATGTACCACTTCCTCTCCGGCTACACCGCCAAGGTCGCCGGCACCGAGCGCGGCCTCGGCAACGAGCCGCAGCCCGAATTCTCGACCTGCTTCGGCTCACCCTTCCTGCCGCTCGACCCCAGCGTCTACGGCAACATGCTGCGCGACCTGATCGCCCAGCACAATGTCGACTGCTGGCTGGTCAACACCGGTTGGACCGGCGGCAAGTACGGCACGGGCTCGCGCATGCCGATCAAGGTGACGCGCGCGCTGCTGACCGCCGCGCTCGACGGCTCGCTTCGCAACGTCGAATTCCGCACCGACAAATATTTCGGCTTCGCGGTCCCGACCGCGCTGCCGGGCGTGCCGAGCGAGATCCTCAATCCGGTCAACACCTGGAAGGACAAGGACGAGTTCGACAAGACCGCACGTAGCCTGGTCGGCATGTTCCAGAAGAACTTTGCCAAGTTCGAGGCCCAGGTCGACGCCGAAGTGCGCGCGGCTGCGCCCGACGTGAAGCTCGCGGCGGAGTAATTTCGTATCGCTTGGAATGCAAAAGGGCGGCCGAGAGGCCGCCCTTTTTGTTTCTTCCTTCTCCCCTTGTGGGAGAAGGTGGCGCGAAGCGCCGGATGAGGGGTTCTATCCGTACGCTGGATAAAGGTTCGCTCGCGGAGAGAACCCCTCACCCCGCTTCGCTTTGCGAAGCGACCCTCTCCCACAAGGGGAGAGGGAAAGAAGGCTACGCCTTGAAATACGCGATCTGCGTCGTGGTTGCGAGCAACCTTCCGTTCGGCGACCACAGCTCGGCGTTCTGGTCGGCGTAGCTCTTGTGCATGATCTTCGAATCGGCGGTCGCTAGCACGCGGGTGATGTCTTCAGCCGCGAGCTCTTCCGCGTCGGTGTGGAAATAGGTCGTCAGGGACACCGTGCCGAACGGCACCAGCTCGCGTCGTGCGTGGAAGATGCGGGCGAAGAAGGCGTCCGACATCGACATCAGTGACAACATGTCGAGCTTGCGCGGCTCGCGGTCGCCGATCCAGAGCTTTGAGAAAGTGCTCGCAAACTCGGCCTGCGGCGGGCCGAAGCGCATCTCACCCTCGACGAAGCGGAATTCATACTGGTTGGCCCAGGACGCCGCGAGTTTCGGGAACGGCATCATCTGTTCGAACGGCTTCGCCTCCGGGACTTTCGCCACTCTGTGCTCCCAGGACGGCCGGCGTTCGGCGAACACGGCGGTGGCGAGCGTCGCGACCTCGCCGCCGCCCTGCGACAGTTCGACGCTCCAGTGCTGGCTGGAGCGGTTGGCCTTCACCAGCCGGAGGTCGAGATCGAACGGTCCCTTGGCGATCGGCGCGCAGTAATTGACGGTCAGCGCCAGCGGATCGCCGGCGCGTTGCGGATGCTCGATCAGCGCGCGCAGGATGGTCGCGGCCGTGGCGCCGCCGAACGGGCCGACGAAGGCCCAGTAATCGTCGCTGGTGTGCCCCTGCCAGCTGGAGTCACCGGCGGTGATGCGGATGGCGTCGTCGAAGGGGTGCGGGAGCTTGGCGTGCATTGGCTCAAACCTTCACTATGCTTCCGTCCCAAAGACGAAATTCCATCGTCTCATCATCGGGACCATATTTTTGCGAACTCGAAAGATCGTCCGCCGGATCGTCTGTGACCCAGACATCCGCCACCGAGCCGCTTATGCGCTTCACTGCGATGACGCTCTTGCCGCTGGTTAAATCGGCAACGAAGTTGTCGATGGCGGTTTCCTCGTCCTGCCCGGAGAGACTGGCTAGGATGCTGCCGTGCGTGTGCCACGGGAAGCCGTCGAAACCCAGCGTCCAGTCGCCGTCAGGACAGATGACGAGCAATTGAAGCTGCCCATCCGGGCTGGTGTATTCGCCGACGGGCACGACCATCTCCGGCTCGAGAAAGCTCTCGCCGTCATATGATGGCTATCCTGCCAAATCAATGACCACGGAGGTAACGCCGATTTCACGCTGCGGAAAAATCAGCTCGCGGCGTCGCGCACGTCCTCTGCCGTCTGGAACGGCGGCGTGATCGGATTGACCGGCACGTTCCAGATTTCCTCGGCATATTCGCGAATGGTGCGGTCGGACGAGAACCAGGCCATGCGCGCGACATTGAGGATGGAGGCGCGGGTCCATGCCGGCGCCACCTGCCAGCGCGCGTCGACCGCGCGCTGCGCCTCGTAATAGGAATCGAAATCGGCGCTGACCATGTAGTGGTCGATATAGCGCAGCGCATGCGCGATGGATTCGAAGCGGCCGGGATCGCCGGGCGAGAACTCGCCTGCGCCGATCGCATTGATGGCGCGCTGGAGCTTTGGCGAATTGCGGATCACGTCGGAGGCATCGAGCCCCTGCTTGCGCCGGATCATCACGTCGCCGGCCTCCATGCCGAAGATCGCGATGTTCTCAGGCCCGACATGGTCGCGGATCTCGATATTGGCGCCGTCGAGCGTGCCGATGGTGATGGCGCCGTTGAGCGCCAGCTTCATGTTGCCGGTGCCGGAGGCTTCCATGCCGGCGGTCGAGATCTGCTCGGAGAGGTCGGCTGCGGGAATGATCACTTCCGCGAGGCTGACATTGTAGTCGGGCAGGAACACGACCTTCAGCTTGCCGCCGATGGCGGGATCGTTGTTGACGATTTCAGCGACGTCGTTGATCAGCTTGATGATCAGCTTGGCGTAGCGGTAGCTCGCCGCCGCCTTGCCCGCGAAGATCTTGACCCGCGGCACCCAATTGCCGTTGGGATCGTCCTTGATCGACTGATACAGCGCGACGGTCTCGATGACGTTGAGGAGCTGGCGCTTGTATTCGTGGATGCGCTTGATCTGCACGTCAAACAGCGCGGTCGGGTCGACCATGATGCCGAGCCGTTCGCCGATCAGGCGCGCAAGCGCGGTCTTGTTGTGAAGCTTGACGCTGCGGAATTTCTTCTGGAATTCGGCGTCGCTGGCACGGGCCTCGATCAGCGAGAGCTGGGTCGGGTCGTCGAGCACGGCCTCGCCGCAGGTCTCGCGCAACAAATCGGTCAGCTTCGGGTTCGCCAGCATCAGCCAGCGGCGGAAGGTGATGCCGTTGGTCTTGTTGGTGATGCGGCCGGGATAGAGATGGTTGAGATCGTGAAACACCGTCTCGCGCATCAGATCCGAATGCATCGCCGAGACGCCGTTGATGCGGTGCGAGCCCACGAAGGCGAGCTGGCCCATGCGCACCCGCCGGCCGCTTTTCTCGTCGATCAGCGAGACCGAGGCGCGGAAATCGATGTCGCCGGGGGCGCGCGCTTCGGCGAGCGCGAGATGCTGCACGTTGATGCGGTAGATGATCTCGAGATGGCGGGGCAGCAGCCGCTCGAACAGCTCGACCGGCCAGGTCTCCAGGGCTTCCGGCAGCAGCGTGTGATTGGTGTAGGACAGCGTCGCGACCGTGATCTTCCAGGCCTCGTCCCAGCGGAAATTGTGGAGGTCGACGAGGATGCGCATCAGCTCGGTGACGGCGAGGCTCGGATGCGTGTCGTTGAGCTGCACCGCGACCTTGGACGACAGGCTGCGCAGCTGGCCATCGGAGGCAAGATGCCGCTTGATCAGATCCTGAAGCGATGCCGAGACGAAGAAATATTCCTGGCGCAAGCGCAGCTCGCGGCCCGCCGGGCTCTCGTCGTTCGGATAGAGGAATTTGCAGATCGCTTCCGCACGCGACTGCTCGGCGCTGGCGCTGACATAGTCGCCCTTGTTGAAAGCGTCGAGCTTCAGCGGATCGGGCGAGCGTGCCGACCACAGCCGCAGCGCGTTGACGTGCTGGCCGCGCCAGCCGACGATCGGCGTGTCATAGGCGATCGCCTGCACGGTCTCGCTCGCGTGCCAGATCGCGCGGTCGCGGCCCTTGTCGTCGACATGCTCGACGCCGCCGCCGAAATTGATGTCATAGATCACCTCCGGCCGTTGCAATTCCCAGGGGTTGCCGAAGCCGAGCCATTCGTCCGGATATTCCTGCTGCCAGCCCTGATTGATGATCTGGCGGAACAGGCCGTAATCGTAGCGGATGCCGTAGCCGATCGCGGGGATCGACAGTGTCGCCATGCTCTCCATGAAGCAGGCGGCGAGACGGCCGAGGCCGCCATTGCCGAGCGCCGCGTCCGGCTCGCATTTGCGCAGCTCAGGCAGCGACACGCCGAGATCACCGAGCGCGACATCGAAGATCTTCAAGAGGCCCATGTTGTTGAGCGCGTCGGTGAAGAGGCGGCCGATCAGGAATTCGAGCGAGAGATAATAGACGCGCTTGCGGCCTGCGTCGTAGCTGCGCTTCTCGGCCGAGAGCCAGCGATGCACGATGCGGTCGCGCAGCGCGAGCGCCGCGGCCTGGTACCAGTCATGCTTGGTCGCCATGCCCGCATCCTTGCCGATGGCAAGGCGCAGCTTCGCCAGGATCGCGCCCTTGATCTCCGACAGCGCGAGTTCGTCGATGGGCTGACCCGGGGCGGGGAAATTTGGCTGGAACGATTGATCTTGCAAGGCCGTCACTTCCTGGTCGCGAGAACACCACTAACCCTACGCGTCTTGTAACCTACGCGGCATGTAACTTACGCGTCTTGCCCCTGCACCGGAACCATCGCTGGCGCGGCCGTGCACTGCGCTGGCGCAAAATTATGCAAGGAACGGGCCGATTTGGGAACCCGGACGAGCACGGAGCACCGTGGATTTGATGCTACATTGGGCACAGATTCAGCCATCAGTGTGGAGGAGACGCCCCATGAGACTGCTGATCGAAATCGCTGCCGCAGCGCTTCTCGTCATCTGCATCGCCACCTCGAGCGCCGCCTTCGCCGCCGGCAAGGGCCGCAGCGCCGACGGCCTCAGCTGCGGCTTCTCGCTTCCGCAAAATGCATCTCCTGCCGCTCGTTGCGCCGCCATCAAGCGCCAATGCGGCGGCAAGTTTTACGCGAGCGCATGCGGGGATAAGTTGATGTCGGGGATGTGAGTAAAGACTAGGCGCAAACTTCTCCCGTCGTCGTCCCGGCCTTCCAGGCTGTGTGAAAACCGTGTGAGTTATGGTGTTTTGGTATGGCTTGATTCGAGGCGACGATGGCGCACGTGACGGGACAATCGCGATACCAGGCGACGCTTTTTCCCGAGGTTCTGGACGAAGTGGTAGGCCGTGACGATCCGGTTCGGGTGATTGAGGCGTTTTGTCGCGGGGCTGGAATTGGAGCAACTTAGATTTTCCAAGGCTGTTGCGGAGGATATGGGACGGCCGCCCTACGCGCCGGGCGACCTCTTGAAGCTGGATATTTATGGGTATTTGCACCGGGTGCGGGCGAGCCGTCGGCTGGAGGCGGAAACACGGCGCGACGGGTGATCGTGCGTCATTTTTACGAGGACGCGCGCGAGGCGATGCACCGGCGGGCCGTCGCCGCCCCGATCTGGATGCAGCGTCGGCGGGAGACGGTGGAACACCCGTTCGGGACCATGAAGTGGCTGATGGCCGGCCCCGCTTCCTGGTGAAGGGGCTGAAAAAGGCCAAGGCCGAGCTGGCCCTGGGCGTCCTCTGTTACAACATCAAGCGAGTGACCAACATCCTCGGCGTGCCGCCGGCCCTACTGGGAGCGCTGGCGCCATCTGCGGCCTGACAGTAGACTTTTGCTTCTCGCGCAATCGTCCCAGCGTCGCAACAAACAATGCGACTTCTCGCACAGCCTGGAAAGCCAGGACCCATACGCCGCGGCTTTGCTGTTTTTCTCGGTGCGCGTTGTCACCGTACGCCTCCAAGAACATTTGGGGTAATGGGTCCTGGCTTTCGCCAGGACGACATAACGAGAGTCGTTCATGACATCACGAGAGTCGTTCATGACATCAGCCAAATCCGTCACGCGCTCGGCGCCATCGTCAGTGCAAGCCACCACGATCGTATCGTCGCTTCTGACCGTACAGACATCAGGCCGCGGCTTCACAGATCTCACCAGTGAGATCGCGAAATTCGTCGCTGAGGCTCACGCCCGCGACGGCGTGCTGACGCTGTTCATCCGCCACACCTCGGCCTCGCTGACAATCCAGGAAAACGCCGATCCCTCCGTGCTCGCCGATCTCACGACGGCGCTCTCGCGGCTCGCGCCGGAGAATGCCGGGTGGACCCACGACACCGAGGGGCCCGACGACATGTCCGCACACGTCAAGACCATGCTGACGCAGACGTCGCTGCATGTGCCGGTGCTCGACGGCAAGCTCGCGCTCGGCACATGGCAGGCGATCTATTTGATCGAGCACCGCAGCCGCCCGCATCGGCGCGAGATGGTGCTGCAATTCATCGGCGCGACGTCATGAACAAAACGGCCGCGGGAATCCGCGGCCGTTCGTGATGATGGATCGTTGCTTCCGATCAGGTCGTCTTGATGTCGACGTCCTTGGTCTCGGGCAGGAACAGGAAGCCGACCACGGCGGTGACCACCGCGAAAATGATCGGATACCAGAGACCGGCATAGATATCGCCGGTCGATGCCACGATCGCGAATGCGGTCGCCGGCAGCAGGCCACCGAACCAGCCGTTGCCGATGTGATAGGGCAGCGACATCGAGGTGTAGCGGATCTTGGTCGGGAACAGTTCGACCAGCATCGCCGCGATCGGCCCGTAGACCATGGTGACGAAGATCACCAGGATGAACAGCAGGCCGATGATCGCCGCGACCTGTGGGCGGAAGATGTCGAACGGATTCGACATCTTCACGATCCCGGTGTCACCTGCCTTCGGATAGCCGGCCGCCTGCACCGCGGCGAGTACCGCCGGGTTGCTGTCCTTGGCGGTGGCGTAGGCCACGTCCTTGCCGTTGACGACAACCTTGACGCCCGAGCCGGCCGGGCCGCTGGTGGTCGAGTACTTGACCGACGACTGCGACAGGAACGCGCGGGCGGTGTCGCAAGGCGAGGTGAAGACGCGGGTGCCGACCGGGTTGAACAGATCGCCGCAGCCCGCGGGATTGGCCACCACCTCGACCTTGGTCTGCTCGATCGCCTTCTCCAGCGCCGGGTTGGCGTTGGTGGTGATCATCTTGAAGATCGGGAAGAAGGTCAGCGCCGCGATCAGGCAGCCGCCGAGGATGATCGGCTTGCGGCCGATCCGGTCGGAGAGCATGCCGAACACGATGAAGAAGCCGGTTCCAAACAACAACGACCAGGCGATCAGCAGGTTGGCTGTGTAGCCGTCGACCTTCAGGATCGATTGCAGGAAGAACAGCGCGTAGAACTGGCCGGTGTACCAGACCACGCCCTGGCCCATGGTGCCGCCGAGCAGGGCCAGCAGCACCAGCTTGCCGTTCTGCCAGTTGGCGAAGGCTTCCGTCAGGGGCGCCTTGGAGCTCTTTCCCTCGTCCTTCATCTTCTGGAAGATCGGCGATTCATTGAGGCGCAGCCGGATCCAGACCGAGACGCCGAGCAGCAGCACCGAGACCAGGAACGGGATACGCCAGCCCCATGCCGCGAAGTCAGCTTCGCCGGTCGCGGTGCGGGTGAACAGGATCACCAGCAGCGACAGGAACAGGCCCAGCGTTGCGGTGGTCTGGATGAAGGACGTGTAGTAGCCGCGCTTGCCGTGGGGCGCATGCTCGGCAACGTAGGTCGCCGCACCGCCATACTCACCGCCGAGCGCGAGACCCTGCGCGAGACGCAGCGCGATCAGGATGACGGGTGCGGCGAAGCCGATCGTCGCGGCACTCGGCAGCAGGCCGACGATGAAGGTCGAAAGACCCATGATCAGGATGGTGACGAGGAAGGTGTATTTTCGGCCCACGATGTCGCCGATACGGCCGAACACGATGGCGCCGAACGGACGCACCAGGAAGCCCGCCGCGAATGCCAGCAACGCGAAGATGTCGCGCGTAGCCGGCGGATACGCCGAGAAGAACTGTGCGCCGATGATCGAGGCAAGCGATCCGTAGAGATAGAAGTCGTACCATTCGAAGACGGTACCGAGCGAGGAGGCGAGAATGACGAAACGTTCGTCCTTCGTCATACCTCCCGCGCGTGTTTGAGAGACAGCCATTGTCGACATGTTGCGTTCGCTCCCCGAATTTCGTTTCCTCGCGTCCCGCCTGTCCGGGCATGCCGGATCAACCTGGGTCTTGCCCCCAAAATAACATCGGCGTGAAACCCGCCCCAATACGACTTTCGGCCTTGCGCACTGGCACGCAACTGGCGGAGCGGATCTATAGTGCCGCAGTGCGGCACTCGGCTGCGCATTAACCGCTTTCCCGCAAAGGAATAATGTGCCCTTGCATGCCACGGCCGGCCGGGGAAGAATTGACCATGGCGCCGGTCTGGACTACTGGCCCGGCTGACGAACCCCAGCAAGAGATCGATGAGCGCTCCCTCCACCCATCTCGTCATTGCCGATGACCATCCGCTGTTCCGCGATGCACTGCGGCAGGCGGTGGCGAGTGTCCTGAGCACGGCGAAGATCGACGAGGCCGGATCGTTCGAGGATTTGACGAAACTGCTGGAGCAAACCTCCGAGGTCGACCTGGTCCTGCTCGACCTGTCGATGCCCGGCATCTCCGGCTTTTCCGGCCTGATCTATCTGCGTGCGCAATACCCGGCGATCCCGGTGGTGATCGTCTCGGCCTCCGACGACAGCGCCACGATTCGCCGTTCGCTCGATTTCGGCGCCTCCGGCTTCATCCCGAAGCGGTTCGGCGTCGAGACGCTGCGTGACGCCATCCTCAAGGTGATGGAGGGCGACGTCTGGGTTCCCGCCGATACCGACCTGACGGCCGCCACCGATCCCGACATGACGCGCCTGCGCGACCGTCTGGTGACGCTGACCCCGCAGCAGGTCCGGGTGTTGATGATGCTGTCCGAGGGGCTGCTGAACAAGCAGATCGCCTACGAGCTCGGCGTCTCCGAGGCGACCATCAAGGCGCATGTCTCCGCGATCCTGCAAAAGCTCGGCGTCGAGAGCCGGACCCAGGCGGTAATCGCCGCCGCCCGAATCGCCGGCGGCCAGTGGAAGCAGAGCACACCCATGGGGTAGGCCTGCCACAATCCCTTGCGCTGCCCGATGGGCAAAACATGCAAGCGCTGGGTCAACCGGCGCGCATCAAAATATTCCACTTTACCGAAATTCGGATTTGTCGTATGTATCGCCCATCCTGATCCGGCGAAAAGGGGCGGTCGTACGTCGTCACGAGCCGCGGATCGGGTTGCGGTGGACGCGAGCGGCGCCGTCGCGGATGCGAGTGGCAGGGCGGGGCAGTGGATTGAGCCGAGTCTCGTGAGCCGCTTGCAAGCCGCGTTGTACGAACGGCGCTCAATGCCTGCCAAGCCCTTGGGCTAAGCGGGGAGCTTGCGTACGGCAAAACCGTGTGGTCCTGGCCGTCGTCGCTACGGTCAAGCTCTTCGCGGAGGCGGCACTGGCGCCAACCGGCGCGGTGTCGGCGAATTCCGTGGGGCAAGGGAGGCCAGAAGGAACTCGGCTCCCGGGAGAGCACGGCATAAGCCGTCCGACCATCGCGCAGGGAAGGCCGTGTGTTCGGCACCACCTGTATGCCGCTGTGCAGTTCTTCCTTGCGCTACAAGCGCACAGCGGACCGTGGGTGCCAGCCGGCACCCGGCCTTCCCTGCGCCCTTAGTTCTGAGGGCGCGAAGCGAACAGCAAAACTCGGGCGAAATGCGCCGCGAGAACGCGAAGGTGTGTCTGCGAGAAGGTGTGTCTGCGAGTTGAAATGTCTGTTGGAGAATGGCGACGTCGCCCCTTACTCCGTCATTGCGAGCGCAGCGAAGCAATCCAGAGTCTTTTCGCGGAGGCATTCTGGATTGCTTCGCTGCGCTCGCAGTGACGACGTGGAGAGAGCGTGTGTGATCCATCGCCAGCTTCCTTGCGACAATGGCATCCCGGTTGCCCGAACAACAGTGTTACTGCCGCGATCCCGGCCGGCTCGATCATCACGAAATCTTGCTTGTTGTGAGCCCGGACAGCCATCAACAAAGCCGCTTTGGCCCGGAAGCAGACCACGCTTGCAGGCCTCCCAACGAGGTTCTCAGCCGGCCTCACAACTTCTCACAACTCCAAACGGGCGTCTGAGCTCAGCCACTGATAGTCAGTGATGCACACAAGGCTTGTCCCCATTCCAGGGCCGTTCGCGGCAACATCGACGTCGCCGTCGATCTGGTCTGACAACTTCGACAACCATCAACGAGGTACCAGGACCATGACACAGATTATCGACCAGCATCGCCGCCAGTTCCTCGGCGTGGCCGCCGGGACCGTTGCCGCAGGCCTCGGCGTAATCGACCTCGCGCGCGCCGAAACCGAGGCGCCGCGATCCTCTGCAACCAACGCATCCTTCGGCACGATCAAGCAGATCAATGCCGGGGTGCTGAATGTCGGCTACGCCGAAGTCGGCCCCGCGAGCGGCCCGGTGGCGATCCTGCTCCACGGCTGGCCTTACGACATTCACAGCTTCGTCGACGTCGCGCCGATCCTGGCGCAGGCCGGCTATCGCGTCATCATCCCCTATCTGCGCGGCTATGGTTCGACCAACTTCCTCTCCGGCGAGACGATGCGCAACGGCGAGCCGGCCGCGCTCGCCTCCGACATCATCGCGCTGATGGATGCGCTGGACATCAAGAAGGCGGTTGTTGCCGGCTTCGACTGGGGCGCGCGCACCGCCGATATCATCGCGGCGCTGTGGCCGGAACGCTGTCGCGCGCTGATCTCGGTCAGCGGCTATCTGATCTCCAGCCAGGCCGCCGGCAACGCGCCGCTGCCGCCGGCAGCCGAGCTGCAATGGTGGTACCAGTTCTATTTCGCGACCGAGCGCGGCCGCGCCGGCTACGAGAAATACACGCATGATTTCGCAAAGCTGATCTGGAAGCTGGCCTCGCCGCAGTGGAAGTTCGACGACGCCACCTTCGATCGTAGTGCCAAGGCCTTCGAGAACAAGGATCATGTCGCGATCACGATCCACAATTACCGCTGGCGGCTCGGGCTCGCCAAGGGCGAGGCGAAATACGAGGAGATCGAGAAGAAGCTTGCGGCAACTCCGGTCATCGACGTGCCGACCATCACGATGGAAGGCGATGCCAACGGCGCGCCGCACCCCGATCCCAGCGCCTACGCCAAGAGGTTCTCCGGCCGCTACGACTATCGCCTGATCACCGGTGGCATCGGTCACAATTTGCCGCAGGAAGCGCCGCAAGCCTTTGCCAAGGCCGTCATTGATGCCGACGGCGGCGCCTAAGCGCCGGTTCAAGACCCCGCTTCATCAACGGCAAGCCGGTTGACGAGGCGCAGCACCGCACCTACTTTGCCTGTCATGAGGCCCGTGCCAAGGGGCCACGACTACGTCCTCACGCGGCTCGCGCCCTGAGACGATCCGGAGGCCTCACCTTGAAGACATGGTTCATCAGCGGCAGCTCGCGCGGGCTTGGCCGTGCCATCACGGAAGCTGCGCTCGTGGCGGGAGACCAAGTGGTTGCAACGGCCCGCAATCTCGGGCCGCTCGAACCGCTGCTTGAGCGCTTTGGCGAGAAGCTGCGGCTCGCGCGGCTCGACGTCACCGATGAGGCGGCCGCGCAAGCCGCGATCAGCCTGGCTGTCGAGGCGTTCGGCGGTGTCGATGTGGTCGTGAACAACGCGGGCTATGGCGAGCTCGGATCGGTCGAGGACACCAGCCTGGACTCATTCCGTCAGCAGATCGACGCCAATCTGATCGGAACCATCATCGTGACGAAGGCGGCGATCCCTGTGCTGCGCCGTCAGCGCCGCGGGCACATCGTGCAGTTCTCCTCGGTCGGCGGACGGATCGGCGCGCCAGCCCGTGCGGCCTATTCGGCTGCGAAATGGGGGATCGAGGGATTCTCGGAATCCCTGGCACGCGAGATGGCGTTGATCGGCGTGCATGTCACGATCGTCGAGCCCGGCGGCTTCCGGACGGGCTTTGCCCAGGCCGCACATGACACGGACGAAGGCCGCGCGGAATACGACGCGGTCGTGGGCGCCGCCGTCAGGATGCAGCGCGATTACGATGGCCATCAGCCAGGCGATCCCGCCAAGGCCGCCGCCGTCGTTCTGCAACTCGTCGGCATGGATCGTCCCCCTCTGCGGATCGCGCTCGGCAGCGACGCCGTGAACGCGATCGCGGCGACGGATCGGCAACGGCTCGACGAGCTGGAGAGATGGCGCGCGCTAAGCGTCTCGACAGACCATTGATCGGCGGAACGTCTCACTCCGCCGCCACCATCTGCTGCGTGCGCCATTGCCCGAGCAGGGCGCGCAGCGACGCCGGCTTCACCGGCTTGTTCAGTACCGCGATCTTTTCATCGCGGGCGGCCATTTGCACGGCGGGGCTGCGATCGGCGGTAATCAGAATCGCGGGGATGGTGTCGCCGAAGCGGCGGCGGATCTCGCGGATGGCGGCAATGCCGTTGCCGCGGTCGAGGTGATAGTCGACGAGCAGGCCGGTCACGCGTCGACCGGCGGCTTCGATCGCTGATATCGCGCCTTCGGGATCGGCGACTGCGATCACCTCGGCATCCCAGGCCTTCAACAGCGTGCGCATGCCGTCGAGGATCGCAGCGTCGTTCTCGATGCAGACGATCAGCGCGCCCGAGATCGGCGTGCGCGCCAGCGGTGTCGCGCTGGTCACCGCCGCAGTGAGCGTCACGGCTTTCGCCGTCGGGACCGTCACGGAGAACAGCGAGCCGCCGCTCGCATTGGCGTGGATGGCGATGCCGTGGTTGAGCACGCGCGCCAGCCGCTCGACGATCGAGAGTCCCAGCCCCAGGCCGCGCGCGATCCGCGCGCCCTGCTCCAGGCGGTGGAATTCCTTGAAGATCTCGCCGCGTTTGGCCGCGGGAATGCCGACGCCGGTGTCGTAGACGCAGATCTTGAGCGCGGCGCCGCGGCGGCGGCAGCCGACCAGCACGCGGCCGCGCGGCGTGTATTTGATCGCATTGGAGATCAGGTTCTGCAGCAGGCGTCGCAGCAGCAGCCGGTCCGACTCGACCGGCAGCGAGCAGGGCACGAAGGTGAGGTCGAGGCGCTTGGCAAGTGCGATCGGTGCGAACTCGATCTCCAGCGAGCGCATCAGATCGGCCATCTTGAAGCTCGAGATCGAGGTCGTCATCGCGCCGGCATCGAGCCTGGAGATGTCGAGCAGCGCGCCGAGGATTTCCTCGATGGCTTGCAGCGATTCGTCGATGTTCTCGACCAGCCGCGTCTCCTCGCCATTGTGCTGACGCTCGACCAGGCTCGTGACATAGAGCCGCGCCGCATTCAGCGGCTGGAGAATGTCGTGGCTGGCGGCCGCGAGGAAGCGCGTCTTGGAGATGCTGGCGTCCTCCGCACTGCTCTTGGCCCGCGCCAGCTCGGAGTTCAGCCGCGTCAGCTCCTCGGTGCGGTCGCGCACGCGCTTTTCCAGCGTCGCATTGGCGCGCTCCAGCGCTTCCGCCGCCTCGAAGGTCGGCGTGACGTCGGTAAAGGTGATGACGAAGCCGCCGCCGGGCATGCGGTTGGTGAGCACCTCGATCACCATGTGGCGTTCCGGCAGGCGTTCGAGATAGGGCTCGCTGTCGGTGGTGTAGGCCACGAGCCGCTGCTCGATCATCGCCTCGCGGTCGGTATGATCTGTGGGATCGCTGACGCCCATGAACTCCAAGATCTCGCGCAGCGGCGTGCCGAACTGGATGAAATGCGGGGGTACGTTGAGCAGATCGCCGAATTGCCGGTTGGAGCAGATCAGCTGCAGGTCGGCGTCGAACACCGCAATGCCCTGGCGCACATGGTTGAGCGCGGTCTGTAGGATCTCGCGATTGAAATGCAGTGCCGCATGGGAATCGTCGAGCAGCTTCAGCGCGGCTTTCGCGGAGACCGTGCGCTTGCGCAGCAGCAGCGACATCACGAGGCGTGAGGACGCAGCCCCGATTGACGAGGCGATCAGGTGCTCGGCGTGCTGCAGCAGCTCGAAATCGGCGGGCGCTCCGGATTCCAGTCGCATATTGCGCCGTGCCGAGAACGCTTCGAACGATTGCCGGGCGCGATCGGGCCCGAGATATTGCGCGACCGTGGTCCGGATGTCCTGCACCGTGATGGTGGTGCGCCAGCGGCGGAAATTCGGGGCGATCGGGGCGAGTGTGTTGGGCACAAACAGATCGGCCTGCACCAGCTCGATGGACGAGGGTTGCCGCGCCAGCGACAACAGCACGTAAGTGAGGATGTTGAGCGACAGCGACCAGACCACGCCGTGCATCAGCGGCGGCAGGTCGGCGCCGAACAGCGCTTGCGGCCGCAGCGCCTCGATGCCGAACGGGCCGTGCTGGAGCAGCAAGATTCCTGCGGTCGAGGAATCCATGAAGCTTGGTATGAACAGCGTGTAGAGCCACACCGCGAAGCCGACCATCATGCCGCCGATGGCGCCGCGCGCGGTGGCGCGCCGCCACAACAGGCCGCCGAAGAAGGCGGGCGCGAGCTGCGCGATGGCGGCAAAGGACAACAGGCCGATCGCCGCGAGCTGGGTGTTGCCAAGCGCGCGATAGTAGAAATAGGCCATCACCATGATGGCGAAGATCGCAAGCCGCCGCGAGCGCAGCAGGAAGTCGCCGAAATCGGTGGCGCCGGCGCGGCCGTCAGGGCGTCGTTGCAGGACCAGCGGCACCACGAGGTCGTTCGAGACCATGATGGAGAGCGCGACGCATTCGACGATCACCATCGCGGTGGCCGCCGACAGGCCGCCGACGAAGACGGCGACGCTGAGAAGTCCCGCGCCGCCCTCGATCGGTAAGGCCAGCACGTACATATCAGGGTCGATTGCGCCGAACGGGAAACTGACGAGGCCGGCGAGCGCGATCGGGATCACGAACACATTGATGGCGACGAGATAGAGCGGGAAAAGCCAGCGCGCGCGGCTGACCTCGGCATCCGAGGAATTCTCCACCACGCTGACATGAAACTGGCGCGGCAGCAGCATGATCGCGCACAGCGACAGCAGCGTCATGGTCAGAAAGTTGCCGATCGACGGCGAGTAGTCGATGGCGCGCACCGCCTCCGGCGTCTTCATCGCGCGCTCGATCAATTCGTGCGGCGAGAACATCCAGAACGTGACGAAGATGCCGGCGGTGAGGAACGCGACCAGCTTGATGGTGGATTCGGTCGCGACCGCCAGCATCAGGCCGTGCTGATGCTCGGTGGCGTCGGTGTGCCGCGTGCCGAACAGCACCGCAAAGGCCGCCATCGCCAGCGTCACCATCAGCGCCATGTCGCCCAGGATCGGGATGTGGGAGAACGCCTGGTCCTCGCTCAGGATGACTTCGAGCGAGGAGGCGACCGCCTTGAGCTGGAGGGCGATGTAGGGCACCGAGCCGATGATCGCGATCAGCGCCACGGTTGCCGCCACCGCCTGGCTCTTGCCGTAGCGCGCGCCGATGAAGTCGGCGATCGAGGTGATGTTGTGCGCTTTCGCGAGCTGGATCACGCGGCGGAGCACGCCGGCGCCGAGGCCGATCATCAAGATCGGGCCGACATAGATCGCGAGGAAATCGGTCGAGGTGCGGGTGGCGAAGCCGACCGAGCCGAAGAAGGTCCAGGAGGTGCAGTAGATCGCCAGCGACAGCGGATAGATCAGCCCGGACGCGCGGCCGTGGCCGGCCGGCGAGCGGCGGTCGCCATGGCTCGCCACCAGGAACAGGAAGCCGATATAGCCGAAGGCGGCAGCGATCACGCCCCAGTCGTGCAGCATGGCGAGCGTGCTTCTCCCATGGCGCGGTAGCGCCCGATCTTCTCAAGGCGCCGGCCGCGCCCGCTCTCATTTTCGCTTGCAAATCTAGCGCGTTGGGCGGGTAGAGGCGACAGCGAAATGCCGGGCCGGGACGGGAACTGGGGTTGGCGTTAAGCCGGGGGCTTGAGGCTAACGAGAGAGTCCCCGTGCGGCACCCCCCTCCCTGACCCTCCCCCGCAAGGGGTCGCAAGGGGGGAGGGAACGGTGAGAGCCTTACTTGTGGCAACAAGGACGGGACAACGCCGGACGGCAGATCAACGTGAGGGAGGCACAACCGTCTCGCTCCCTCCCCCCTTGCGGGGGAGGGCTGGGGAGGGGGTAGATTTAAGGAGCGGCGAAAACGCCTACTCCGCCGCCAGCGACTTCTCGCGTAGCGGCAGGCCGAGGCGGTCCCAGACCTGCAACAGGGCTTCGGCGAGCTGATCGATCAGGCCGTCGTCGTGATAGGGCGAGGGCGTGATGCGTAGGCGCTCGGTGCCCTTGGCGACGGTCGGATAGTTGATCGGCTGGATGTAGATGCCATGATCTTCGAGCAGCATGTCCGAGGCCTGCTTGCACTTCTCGGGATTGCCGACGAACAGCGGCACGATGTGCGTGTCGTTCGACATGACGGGCAGGCCGGCGGCATTGAGGATCGCCTTGACGCGCGCGGCGCGGTCCTGGTGGCGCTCGCGCTCCCAGCTCGAGGTCTTCAGATGCTTGATCGCGGCGGTCGCGGCCGAGCAGATCGCCGGCGGCAGCGCGGTGGTGAAGATGAAGCCCGGGGCATAGGAGCGCACCGCGTCGATGATCTGGCCGTTGGCGGCGATATAGCCGCCGAGGCAGCCGAACGCCTTGGCCAGCGTGCCTTCGAGAATGTCGATGCGATGCATGACGCCGTCACGCTCGGCAATGCCGCCGCCGCGCGGACCGTACATGCCGACGGCATGAACCTCGTCGACATAGGTCATCGCGCCATATTTTTCGGCTAGGTCGCAGATTTTGGCGAGCGGGGCGACGTCGCCGTCCATGGAATAGAGGCTCTCGCAGGCGATCAGCTTCGGCCGGTTCGGACCGGCCGCCTTCAGCAGCGCTTCGAGATCGGCGAGATCGTTATGGCGGAACACTTGCCGCTCGCAGCCGGACTGCCGGATGCCCTCGATCATCGAATTGTGGTTGAGCTCGTCCGACAGGATCAGGCAATTCGGAATGAGCTTTGCGATGGTGGCGATGCCGGTCTGGTTCGAGACGTAGCCCGAGGTGAACAGCAGCGCCGCTTCCTTGCCATGGAGGTCGGCGAGCTCGGCCTCGAGCTGCACCAGCGGATGATGCGTGCCGGCGATGTTGCGGGTGCCACCTGCGCCGGTGCCGACGCGGGTCGCGGTCTCGACCATGGCGCCGACCACTTTCGGGTGCTGGCCCATGCCGAGGTAATCGTTGGAGCACCAGATCACGACGTCGCGCTTGCCCTTCGGCGAGTGCCAGACCGCATGCGGGAACCGGCCCGCCGTGCGCTCCAGATCGGCGAACACGCGATAACGGCGCTCGGTATGGAGGCGATCGAGGGCGGAATTGAAGAACTGGGCGTAATCCATCGGTGCAACCTGGGACGGAACTGACCAAAAATGTGCATCTACTTAGAGCTTTTCGAACTCTAATGTCCATGCGCTATCCCACATTTGGCCGTGAGGGGCATTTGGGCAAAATGCCCTATCGTGCGATTTGAAACTTGATCCCGATCAAGTCCGCGCGACCTTTAATGCTGCTCTGCACCATCTATCTGCTCCCTCGCCCCGCTTGCGGGGAGAGGGTCGGGGTGAGGGGGAGTCTCGACAGGGACGGTGAGAATTGGACTCGCGGAGAGTCCCCCCTCACCCGCCGCGCGCGAGACGATGCTTCGCATCGCTCGGGGCGCGTCGGCCTCTCCCCGCAAGCGGGGCGAGGCGAAGACAACGCCTTACGTCGTGCTGAACTGGAGCACGCCGTCCTTGGTCTCGGCGGTCAGCCGTCCCTCGACAATCATGTAGTTGACGTGGGCCACGAGTTCGCCGGCCGCAAAACCCATCTGGTGCTCGTCGAGCACGTGCTTGTTGAACACGACCGGCACAAGCGCGCGCGAGGTCTGCGGCACCTCGCGGCAGGCTTCCGCGATCAGGCGGCAGCGCTCCTCATGGTGGTCGGCGAGCTGCTTGATGCGGGTCTTCAGTCCGTAGAACGGTACGCCGTGGCCGGGCAGCACCAGCAGATCATAGGGCAGAGTGGTGGTGAGGCTCGCGAGCGAGGCGAGATATTCGCCGAGCGAGTTCTGGTCGGGCTCGACAGCCCACACGCTGACGTTCGGCGAGATCTTGCTCAGCACCTGGTCGGCGGAGAGGAACAGCTTGTCGTCGGCGCAATACAGCATCACCTGGTCGAGCGCGTGCCCTCCGCCGGTGATCACCTTGAAGCGGCGCGTGCCGATTACGACCTCGTCGCCATGCGCGATGCGGCGGTAGGACGGCGGCAGCACCGAGACACGCTTGAGATAATCCTGGCCGCGGCCGAGCAGCTTTTCGGTGAGCGACTCGTCCATGCCGTGGCGGCGGAAGAACAGCCGCTGCGCCTCGCGCCGCTCCTCGGTGCCCCGGTTCTGGTGATAGACCGACTGCAGATATTCGACCTGCGACATCACCAGCGGACAGTTGAACCGCTCGACGATCCATCCAGCAAGGCCGACATGATCGGGGTGCGAGTGGGTGACGATGAGGCGCGTAATGTTGACGCCCTTCAACGGCCCTTCGAACAGCTTTGTCCAGGCCTCGATCGTCTCCTCGTTGCCGAAGCCGGCATCGACCATCGCATAGCCGTCGCCGTCGGCGAGCAGATAGATGTTCACATGGTTGAGGCGGAACGGCAGCTTCAGCCGCGCCCACAATACGCCGGGCCTGACTTCCACGACCTCTTCGGGGCCGGGATGCTGTTCCCAGGGATAGCGCAAGGCCTCGGCCGAGGACTGCACGGTGTCGTTTTTTGCGTTCATGCTACCGGCTTAAACCCAGCGCGGGCGGGGCGCCAGCCGAAAAAGGACGCGCGGCCCGCCTGCATGGCGGTCATTCCGCGTAGTTTTCCGTAGCTCGGATTACGCTTCGCTCGATCCGGGCTACGCGCCGGGTTATGCCGCCCGCATGTTGTTGAGGAACGCGTCGATCTCTCCACGCAGCATGTCGGCCTCGCGGCGGAGTGCGTCCGATGCACTCAGCACTTCCGTGGCCGCGGCACCGGCTTCGGCCGAAGCCGTGGAAACGCCGACGATGTTGCTGGAGACTTCGCTGGTGCCGCCGGCCGCATGCTGGATGTTGCGGGCGATCTCGCGGGTCGCCGCGCCCTGCTCCTCGACTGCAGCCGCGATCGTCGTCGTGACGTTGTCGATCTCGCCGATGATCCGGCCGATGCCCTGGATGGCGCCGACGGCAGAGGTCGTGACCTGCTGCATGCTTGCGATCTGGGTTCGGATCTCCTCCGTCGCCTTCGCGGTCTGGCTGGCGAGACTCTTCACCTCGGAAGCAACCACCGCGAAGCCGCGGCCGGCCTCGCCCGCCCGCGCCGCCTCGATGGTGGCGTTGAGTGCGAGCAAATTGGTCTGCGACGCAATCGTCTGGATCAGGTCGACCACGACGCTGATGCGGCTCGCGCTGTCGGCAAGGCTCTGCACCGTGGCGTCGGTGGCGCCGGCCTCATCCACCGCCTTCTTGGCGATCGCAGCCGAGGTGACGACCTGCTTTGAGATCTCCTCGATCGAGGACGACAGCTGCTCGGTGCCCGACGACACGGTCTGCACGTTGACCGAGGTTTCCTCGGCGGCGGAGGCAACTGCGTTCACCAGCGCATTGGACTGGTCGGCAGTGGTCGACATGCTCTGCGCGGTCGCCTGCATCGAATTGGCCGATTGCGCGAGATTGTCGAGCGCGGTGCGCACCGTGCCCTCGAACTCCGCGATCTTGGCTTCCATATGCGCGGCACGCTCGGCCTTGGCGACACGGTCCTTGTCCTGCTCGCTCGCGAGCGCCCGGGCTTCGATCATGCTGTCGCGGAACACCGTCAGCGTTTCCTTCATCGCACCGATCTCATCGTTCTGCCGGGAGCGGACGATCTCGGTGTCGAGATCGCCGGCCGAGAGCAGCTGCATGGCGCGCTGAAGCTCACGGATGCGGCGCAGGATGTTGCGGCCGACATAGAGCCAGACGAACAGCGCCGAGCCGATCAAGGTGAGCCCGCCGAGCGCCAGCATTGCGGTGGTGGCGAGCGAGATCTCCTGGCGCGCCTGGAAGGTCGACGCGTTGGTCTCCTTCTGCACGCCGTCGACGAGCGCCTGCACGCTGATGCCGAGGCCGACATTGAGCTTGCGGGTCTCGTCCAGGATGGTCTGGCCGTAGTCGATGGAATCGAGCTCCTTCTGGCGGATCTTGAACACGCCGGTCTTGCCCTCGCCGAAGGTCTGCAATTTCTGCATTGCGCCCTTCACCGCAGTGGTTGCGGGATTGTCGGGCAGGTCCTCCAAGTTCCACTTGACGCGGTCGCGGACCGCCTTGAATTCGTGCTCGATCGTCTCCAGCATGTCGCTGGAGTTGGCGGACAACGCGGCCATCATGTCAGCGGCCATCAAATTTCCGTTGGCAAGAACCGTGCTGATCTGACCAACGGAGCGGACCGCCTCCATGGCGTCGTCTGGCGACACGTTCGTCGATGCCAGGATTGCGCTCAGCCGTGTCTGGGTATCCAGCATTGCAGGGTTGGCTGCGCCGACGAAGGCGAGCTGCGCCTTGCGCAGCGCCTCGTATTGCTTGTCATGCAGCGCGATCGTGTCGAGGCGCTCCTTCGCCGCCGACACCAAGCTCTTGGTGGCATCATCGATGCTCTTGACGGTCTCGCCGAGCGCGCTGGCGACCTGTTTGTCGGCGCCGAGCTCGATGATCTCGCCGACCTTGGCCATGGCCCGTTGCTGGATTTCCTGAACCTTCTTGGTGCGCTCAGCCAGCGCCTCGTCGGACGGCGATGCGAGCAGACCCGGACCCTGCGCCGCGAGCGTCGCACTCTGCGAGGCAAGCTGAAGGCTGGCGGAAAGGCGCAGGATGTCGCGGCCGCTCAGGTCCATCATGGTCGAGCCGAGATGCTTGAACACGAAGCCGGCGCCGGCCGCGATCACGAGGCCCATGCCCGCGATCACCGCGAAGGCCGCGAACAGGCTGCCGCGCAGGCCCCATTTCGGCATTTTGAAACGAGGTTTGAAACGGCCGACGCTGAGACGGATCTCCATCGAAAATTCCCCCACACCCGCAATCTTATGTTTTCGCTGCGGAGTATCCCTGCTGCGGGTTAAAAAATCGCAAGTTGCACAATCGCTTGGCCAGTTCCGCAGAGCGAAAGAGAAAGGGCCGGCAATGATGCCGGCCCTTGATAGCGAAGAGACTTTGGAAGGCGCGATCAGTAGCGCGCGGCCATCGGGCTCGCCCAGTTGAAGCGGTAGTTGAGGCCCGCCTTGAAGGTGTGGTCGTCGGTGGTGAAGTTGCCGGTGCCGACCAGCGGACCCGCGGTGAAGTGCGCGTCGCCGAAATTGTAGTACTGGTACTCGGCCTTGGCCGACCAGTTCGGCGCGAACATGTACTCGAGGCCGGCACCGACAGTGTAGCCGTTGCGGTGATCGCCAGTGATGATGAAGCCGGACGGCACGCCTCCGACCGTCACCTTCTCGTTGTTGTCGGAATAGGCGTAGCCGCCCTTCACGTAGACCAGGCCCGGGCCCCAGGTGTAGCCGACGCGACCGGTGATCGAGCCGAGGCCGCGCTGGTCGTTGGTGTAGGCCACGCCGCCCGGAAATACCGCGCCGACACTGCCGGAAAGCCAGGAATACTGGGCTTCGGCGCCGACCACGAAGTTCGGGTTGACCTGCCAATCCGCACCGGCCTGCAGGCCGCCGAGGAAACGGCCGTTGCCGTTGTTGCCGGTGGAGAGGCCGTTGAAATTGTTGTCGCTCGAGAACGCGCCGCCGACATGTGCGCCGATATAGAAGCCGGTCCAGTTGTAGATCGGCGCGGCATAGGCCGGCGCCTTGTTGTAATAGGGGCGGGCGCCGAGATCGGCACCGATGGCGGGCGCAGACGCGCCCAATGCGAGCAGCGCAACGGTCGCAAACAGAATCTTCTTCATAGTCCTAACTCCAACACTAAGGTCCCCGGCAAGCGCGCTGTCCGCGCCGCGTTGGTTTTGCAGATAGCTCGCTTTTGACGAAAATGCTGTCACATGCATGGCACAGCGGCACCCAACCTAACGTATTGGACGCCAAATGATTTTCGTGATTAATGTCGGCTTAAGAAGTGGTGAAGGAAGGCTTAATTCGCGCGCCGTCCGGTAATCTGTGCGCGCGTTTCGTTAACCAAGACGCCGCAGCACCTCGTCGCGCATCTGCGCGCGGAAGGCCGCGCGCTTCGCTGGCCGATCCTCCACGCGCACGTCGTGGCGATCGAAGATGTCGAACTTCTCCAGGATCGGATAGCGCTCGCTCGCCATCGCGAGCACGCGCAGCACCTTGGTCGCGGCCAGCGTCGGCCCGCTTACCTCCCAGCGCCGGATCGTGTCGGCACCGCCCTTCTCCGGCAAGGCACACAGTTTCGCCATGTCGGCCGCGGTGAGCTTGCGTTCGATGGCGTCGGAGAGGTCGGCGCGGAGTTGCTTCAGTTCGGGGCCGGTCATGTCACCTCAATACGCGAAGTCGTCGAGGTGAATGCAGTAGCGCTGATTCGGGTCCATCCGAAGGCGGGCATGATCGTGATAGCCGTCCGCGGCGGCCCTGATCGCGCAGTTGCCTGCGCTCCCGTACATGCCGAGGTACACGGAGTTGTAAGCCTCTCGTGTATTGAAACAGTCTGGCCAAAGAACGACTTGTGAGACGGGGGCAGGTAACGAGAGGATCGGTCATGACAAGAACCAGGCTTGCTATTGCGGCACTTATCGCTGTCGGGCTGGTGGCGGCGCCCTTCGCTGCCGAAGCGAAGGGGCACAGATCCAGCAGGCAGACTGGCAGGCACACCAGCACGACCGTGCTGGCCCCAACCTACGGAAGCTCTGCAGTGACCGCGACGCAGCCCAGGACTTACGGAAGCTCGGGACAGTCGATCGGAACGGTCACGGCGCCATCGATCGGAACGTATAATTGGCCGTCGGTCGGCGTGACCAACGCAGTCCCGACCTGGAGCAATACCAACCCGCGGTGAGATAGGCTTGATCGCCGCGTGCGTCACCCGTCCGCGCTTCCCTTCGGAAGATGGATTGTTGGGTCAAGACCGGCGATAAGAACGCGAGTGTTACCCTAGGCTCCCCGGCCGCCCTGTTGGCCGATCACGCAACGCCATCCTGCCAGCCTTTCGGCCGGATGCTGGTTCATCCATTCGGCGAGCTGCGGCGCGCCCATCATGCAGGACTGCATCGAGACCTCGGCGAAGTCCGACGAGGTGACGATCTGCTCGTGGCAATTCGACGGCGAGGCGAGGCTGCAGAGCACAGCGATGATCTTGATCACGCCGGATTTCCCACGCCGCGGCCGGCCGCGCGGCTGATCGTCGCCTCGTCCTGCTGTTCGCCGACCGGATCAACTGGCGGAAAAATGCTGTCATAGATCGCGCGCGCCTCCTGGATGAGGCGAACGCGCTCGCGCTCGGACTTCGAGACAAACTGAATAACCTGGCCCATGTCGGCTCCGCTCGATCGGCGAACTATCATCACATGATGATAATCATTCAAAGCAGATGTGGGGTGCGGAATTCAGGTTTGCAGCCAGGAGTTCGGTCACGCGAGATAAAAAGCCCGTGACCGCTCCGTTGCGGAGGCGGGACGGGGATACCGGAGCGAAGCGCCCGCCTCATGCCGCCGGCGCGCTCACTGGCGCCCGGCCGGAGTCGCTCGTCGCAGCATCGTGATGGATTGTCAGGACCCGCAGTATGGCGTGTTGCGGCACATCTTCGCGCGTGTGGCGTTGTAAGTCTGCTCAGTGCACGGTCGGCTCGACCAGCGACGCCCGACGCGGCTGAGGGACAGCGACCGAAAAAGGATCAGTCATGATAAGAACGAAACGCTGCGCTGCTGCACTCATCGCTCTCGGTTTGGTGGCCGCGCCATTCGCTGCAAGCGCGCAGACGTCCGCGGCGGGCACGCAAAGCAGCCAGAGCGGAAGCTTCGGGGCGCCTGCAACGCAAGGCGCGGCTTATGGAAGCTCCGGACAGACTGTCGGGACCGTTACGGCACCGTCGATCGGAACGTATAACCGGCCCTCGGTCGGCGTGACCAACTCAGTCCCCACCTGGAACAACACCAACCCGTCCGCCAAGTAGCAACCGCGATCGGCTGCCTCACGCTGCCGGCGCACGTTCGTTCTGTCCCGGCACGGCCGCGAGCAACTCGCGTGTGTAGGGATGTTCCGGTGCGGCGAAGAGCTGCGCGGTCGGCTTCAGCTCGACGATGGCGCCACGCTGCATCACGGCGATGCGGTCGCAGATTTGCGCGGCGACGCGCAGATCATGGGTGATGAACAGCATCGACAAGCCAAGGCGTGCCTTGAGGTCCTCAAGCAATCTCAGCACCTGCGCCTGAACTGAGACATCGAGCGCGGAGACGGCTTCGTCGGCGACGATGATTTCGGGCTCGAGCGCGAGTGCGCGCGCAATGCCGATGCGCTGGCGCTGGCCGCCGGAGAATTCATGCGGATAGCGCTCGAGCGCGCCGGCATCAAGTCCGACCATCTTCAGGAGATCGCGGGCGCGGTCGAATGCCACTTTCGGCTCGGTGCCGGCCGCGATCGGGCCATCGGCGATGATGTGGCCGATCTTGCGGCGCGGATTGAGCGAGGCGAACGGATCCTGAAAGATCATCTGGATGCGATGGCGCTCGGCGCGCAGCGCCTTGCCCGAAAGCTGTGTGAGATCGGTGTCGCCGATCCGCACTGTACCGCGATCGGCTTCGATCAGTCGCATGACGAGGCGTGCCACCGACGATTTGCCGGAGCCGGATTCGCCGACGAGGCCGAGCGTCTCGCCCTTGAGGATGTTGAAATTGACCGCGCGCGCGGCATCGACGCGGCGGTCCTCGCGAAACCAACCGCCCGATGTGACGTAGGTCTTGTCCAGCCCGATCACCTCGACGGCCCTGGCCTGGTCGTCGAGCGGTTTACGCGCCGGCGGGTGCATCGACGGCACGGCGGCGAGCAGCGCCTTGGTGTAATCATGCTGTGGTTCGTTGAAGACGGAGCTAGCAGGGCCTTCCTCGACGACCTTGCCGTGCCTGAGCACCACGACCTGATCGGCGATATCGGCGACGACACCAAAGTCATGGGTGATGAACATCACCGCCATGTTGCGGTTGCGCTGGAGGTTGCGGATCAGCTTCAGGATCTGCGCTTGTGTTGTCACGTCGAGCGCGGTGGTCGGCTCGTCCGCGACCAGCACGGCCGGCTCGAGCGCGAGCGCCATCGCGATCATGGCGCGCTGGCGCTGGCCGCCGGAGAGTTGGTGCGGATAGGCGCGCACGATGCGTTCGGGGTCGGGCAGGCCGACCTCGCGCGCCAGCGACAGCGCCTTGGCGCGCCGTTCCCTGGGCGTGTGCAGGCCGTGGGCCTCGAACATCTCCGCCATCTGGTCGCCGATCCGCATCAAGGGATTGAGCGCGGTCATCGGCTCCTGGAAGATCATCGCGAGACGCCGGCCGCGCAGGTCGCGCCAGCCGTCATCATCGAGCTTGAGCAGGTCGCGGCCTTCGAACTGGATCTCGCCTGACGTGACCGACACCGTGTCGGGCAAGAGACCCATCAGCGCATGCGCGCACATCGACTTGCCGGAGCCGGATTCGCCGACGACGCAGACGATCTTGCCGGGCCGCAAATCGAGCGAGACGCCGTCGACGGCGAAGGGACGCTCGGCGCCCTTGGGCAGCGCGATCCGCAAGTTCTTGATGGAGACGGCTGGCGGGGCGGTCATCATCAGCGTCCTTCTCGCGACAGGCGCGGATTGAGCGCGTCGTTGAGGCCTTCGCCGATCAGGTTCAGCCCGAGCACCGAGATCAGGATCGCGACGCCGGGAAACACCGTGATCCACCAGGCCTGGCGGATCACGGTGCGGCCGGCGCCGACCATGTAGCCCCAGGAGATCAGGTTGGGATCGCCGAGGCCGAGGAAGGACAGCGAGGATTCCAGCAGGATCGCGGTCGCCACCATCAGCGAGGCCAGCACGATCACCGGCGACAGTGCGTTGGGCAGAATCTCGCGCAGGATGATCCAGGTGTTGCTCTGACCGGTGACCACGGCGGCCTGGACATATTCGCGCGTGCGCAGCGACAGCACCTCGCCGCGGACGAGGCGCGCGACCGGCGGCCAGCTCACCACTGCGATCGAGGCCACGATCGAATAGATCGACGGCTGCAGGATCGCCACCAGCACGATCGCGAGGGCGAAGCTCGGAATGGTCTGGAAGAACTCGGTGAAGCGCATCAGGGCATCATCGACCTTGCCGCCGAAATAGCCCGCCATGGCGCCGATGGGAACGCCGACGACGAGTGCGACCAGCGTCGAGACGAGCCCGACAAGCAAGGAGACGCGTGCGCCAAAAATCAGGCCGGCGAACACGTCGCGGCCGAGTGCGTCGGTGCCGAGCGGTACGGTCGAGAGCGTGAACGGCGGCAGGAACGGGCGCTGCACCATGCGCCAGGGCGAGTTCGGGAACAGCAACGGCCCGAACACCGCGACCGAGATGGCAAGCAGAAGGATGACGAGCCCGACGACGCCGCTCGGGCTCTTCAGCATCGATTTCCAGAACTGTTTCATGCGGCGAATTCAATGCGTGGGTCGACCAGGCGATAGACGAGGTCGGTGATGAGGTTGAAGATCAGCACCATGACCGAGCAGGTCACGAAGACGCCGAGCAGCAGATTGTAGTCGCGCTGCAGCAGCGCGTCGTACATCAGCCGCCCGATGCCGGGCCAGGCGAACACGGTCTCGGTGATGACGGCGCCGCCGATCAGCGTGCCGGCATGGACGCCGGCGAGCGTGACGACGGGAAGCAGCGCGTTGCGCAACACATGGCGGCGCTGGATCACCGCGTCGGAGAGGCCCTTGGCGCGCGCGGTCTTGACGAAGTCGAGCCGCTTCACCTCCAGCATCGAGGCACGCGTCATGCGGGTGTAGGTCGCCATGAAGAAAAGGCCGAGCGTCATCGCCGGCATGATCAGGTGCTTTGCGACGTCGACCACATGGGCAAAGCCGGTCAGGTTGGCGCCGACCGTCTCGTAACCGAAGCTCGGCAGCCAGTCGACCGTGACCGAGAACAACAGGATTCCCATCAGCGCCACCCAGAAGATAGGCATGGCGTAGAAGATCAGCGCGAAGATGGTGATTGCGGTGTCGAGGAAGGTTCCGGCAAAGCGCGCGGCGAAGGTGCCGAAGAGAACACCGAGCGCGAGCGAGATCGCGAACGCGGTCAGCGTCAATAGCAGCGTCGCCGGCAGCCGCTCCAGGATCAGCTTCGACACCGGTGCCTGCTGGCGGAAGGAGAAGCCGAGGTCGAGGGTCGCGATGCCCTTGACGTAGATGAAGAGCTGCTCGGGCAGCGGCTTGTCGAGACCGAACTTTTCCCGGAGCTGCTGGACGAAGACCTGGTCGCTGGCGCCGGCCTCGCCCGCCATCACGACAGCGGGGTCGCCGGGCGCAAGCCGGATCAGGAAGAAATTGAGGACGACGATCGCGAGCAGGACGATCACGCCCTTCACGACACGCTGGGTGACGAAGGAGAGCATCTTATTGGAGGTTCATATGGTGTGACGTGACCTTTGGCCACTTGGGCAGTGGGCTCCCTCGCCCCGCTCTTGCGGGGAGAGGGTTGGGGTGAGGGGCCTCTCTCCATGCGTGAGAATGCCGATGGACCTGTACCCCCTCACCCGCCGCGCTCTGCGAGCGCGTCGACCTCTCCCCGCATGCGGGGAGAGGTGAAGTCGAGAGCGCTCTCACTTGTCGAGCCATGCGTCCTTGAAGCCGTCATTGACCCCGATCCCCGTGGTGATCAGGTTCTTGACCTTGCAGCGGGTGATGGTCGGGAATTGCAGCTCGAGCATCCAGGCCACCGGCACATCCTCGACCAGGATCTTCTGCGCCTTCTCGTAGATTTCCTTGCGCTTGGAGTCCGGCGTCGCGACCGCGCCGTCGGCGAACAGCTTGTCGATCTCGGGGTTGGAGTAGCCCTCGACGTTGTTGAACACCTGCCCCTTGGCAATGGCGCTGGAGACGTAGTTGCGCCCTACCCCGAGTGCGGGATCGCCGTACTGGTAGAGATAGGTGAAGGCGATGTCGTAATCCCAGTCGCCGATCTTCTGGTTGCCGCCGGCAACGTCGGTCGAGATCGTCTCGATGTTCATGCCGACGTCCATGAGGTTCTGCTTCACCGCTTCACCCCAGCGCTGCCAGGTCTCGCCATAGGCGAGCGGCAGGATGCGGATCTTCTCGCCCTTGTAGCCGGCCTCCTTCAGCAGCGCCTTGGCCTTGGCCGGGTCATAAGGGTATTTCGGCACGTCGTCGGTGTAGTATTTGATGGTCGAGGCCGAGGGACCGGTCGCGACCTTGCCGAGCCCGTTCCAGATCACGTCCTTGGCGAAGTCGCGGTCGATCGCGTACATCACCGCTTGCCGCACCCGTTTGTCCGCGAGCGGCCCCTGGCGGTTGTTCAGCCACAGCCAGGCTAGCGGCGAGAAGAACTCCCAGCCCGCGCCGGTGACGCAGGTGTCCTTCAGCTTGGACAGCCGCGGCACGTCGAAATTCTCGACCGAGCCGCCGGGCAGCACGTCGACCTTGCCGGTCTCATAAGCCACCGAACGCGCGGCGGCGTCGGGAATGATCTGCCAGTAGATCTCGTCGATATAGGGCTTGCCCTTCTCGTAATAGTTCGGGTTCTTGACCAGCCGAATGAACGAGCCTTTCTGCCATTCCTTGAACATGAAGGGGCCGGTGCCAACAGGCGCGTTGTTGTAGGGATTGGTCTTCCAGTCGGTACCTTCATAGAGATGTTTCGGCACCATCGGCATCGAGCCGACCTCGAAGATGCCGAGGAACGGGCCGAACGGCTGCTTCAGCGTGAAGACGACAGTGTAATCGTCGGGCGCTTCGACCTTGTCGACCTGCGCGAGGTTGTTGCGGGCGCGCGCGTGGGTCTGCTTCAGCATCTCGACCGAGAACAGCACGTCGGCTGCGCTGAAGGGCTTGCCGTCATGCCAGGTGACGCCCTTCCTGAGCTTGAAGGTGTAGGTCTTGGCGTCCTCGCTGACGCTCCAGCTTTCGGCGAGCTCCGGCAGCGGCTCGAGCTTGGGGCTGTAACGCAGCAAGCCCTCGAAGATGTTGCCCGACACCATCTGGGTCGGACCGTTCTGGATCATCGCAAGCATCAGGCCGGGCGGCTCGGGCTGGATCACCGCATTGATCACACCCCCCGTCTTCGGCTCTTGCGCCAGCGCCGAGGCCGTGAGGCCGCAAGCCAGGAGGAGACCAAGCAACACTCGTTTCGACATGTCGTATCTTTCTCAAGCGAGACCAGCCGTCAACGCTTCGCGACGTCCTCGCGCGCGAAGCGACGGCCGGCCCATCCCAGTCCCCATCCACCATCGAGGCTCACACAGTCCCATTCCGCGCCGCAAGATGAAAGTCTCGACAGTGTTCGCACAAAAAATGTACAGCGCGTCCTGTTTTCACTTGATTCATTGTCTTGTCACGGAGACAAGTCCGCCATGGACAACGCCACACGCTCCGAACGATCCCGCAATGCTGCACTCGATGCGGCGCTTGCCATCATTGCGCGCGACGGGCCCGGCCGGCTGACGCTCGACGCGATCGCGCGCGAGAGCGGCCTGAGCAAGGGCGGCGTGATGCACCAGTTCCGCACCAAGCAGGCGGTGCTGAAGGCGCTGCTGGAGCGGCAGATGACGCATTTCGCGGAGTTCACCACTCGCTATATGGCGACGGCGCGTGAAGTTTCGGACCAGCCCGAACTGGCTGCGCAGCTCGCGACTGTGCGGGAGGCGAGCATCCAGCCGAATTCGGCAGCGCTCGGCCTGCTCGCGGCAATGGTCGAGGATCCCAGCCTGATGGAACTGCCGCGTGCGGCCGATGTCGAGATCATCGAGGCCATCAAGGCCGAGGCGAGTGACCCGGATCTCGCTCTGTTGCGCTGGGCGGCGGCGAGGGGATTATTGTTGAGCGGGCTGTTCGGCATGTCGCCGCTTGGCAAGGACGAGCATCAGCGGCTGTTCAAGCGTCTGATGGACGATAGCCAGTGGAATGCGCTGGAAAAGCCCGTCAGGCAGCGTGCCGTCAAGGCGGCGCCGGCGGCAAAGGCCGCAACGCCGCGCAAGCGCGCCTGATTCAACGTTAACAACCGCCAACCAGGCGCTGCCTAAACCGCATCTGCGGCCAAATGCGTCAGGGCGGTCATTTTTGTAATTTACAAACCGCCTGGTCGGTTTATAAGTGGAAACACTGAGGCGGCCCAAGGCAACTGACATGGCCCCGGACGAAGCCTTGGGCTGGCAAAGGTGAGCGCCGCAGCCGCGTCTGGTCCCAAACGTGGCTGCGGTCGCCTTTGCCGTTCGACAAGCCGCAAGAGGAGTTTCTAGATCCTCCCAACGAAAGGAGCCGCTGATGAACTTTGTCTTTCGCTTCGTGCTGCGAGTCGTCATCACCGTCGTGATGATGATTTTGGGTGGCCGCGCCGGCGCCGTCGCGCCCACCGATCCCAGCGGCACCTGGCTCGTCGAAGACGGCCGCGCCCGCATCAGGCTCGAGCGCTGCGGACCGACGCGCGACCGCATCTGCGGCTTCATCGTCTGGATGAAGGAGCCGGCCGACAAGCGCGGCCAGCCTCATCGCGACAAGGAAAATCCCGACCCCGACAAGCGCGCCCGCGCGCTACTCGGCCACCAGTTGATCATGGGCCTGCAGGCGACGACCGATGGCCGGTTCGCCGGCGACATCCACAATGCCGAGGACGGCAAGTTCTATTCGGTCTCGCTGTGGCGCGAATCCGCCGACCGCCTCAAGCTCAAGGGATGCCTGATCAAGCTGTTGTGCCAGACCCAGACCTGGCAGCAGACCCTCGACGCACAGCCCGGCCAGCTCATCGGTCTCACCGGCGATCTCAATGGTCCCCGTGCGGACAAGGAATGGGCGCAAGTGCCGCCGCCGAAGCCGATCCAGACCAAGGCGAAGTAGCCGACGGCATTTTTGACAGCTCACCCGGGTTTGATCACCGTCATCCCCGCGGCAACCGCGATGCGGTTGTCGCTGGAGGTGCCGGAGCGAAGCGCAGGCCTCGAAGGATAGATGGCCCGGCTGCATCGCGGCCGTTCATCCTTTCGAGGCTCTGCGCACGCTGCTTCGCATCGCGCGCCTCGCACCTCAGGATGACGGGGCTTAGGGCCTGAGTCGCGGCGAAGCCATCGCACGCATATCGAATGTGTGGTGAACGGTGAATGTTCATTGCCGAACGCTGCGGCCCGCGTAAGCTGCCTCCCACACAAACAACAGCTGCAAAGAAACGCCCATGCCCGCCTTTCCCGCTTCGACCACCGTGCTCGACTCCATGCTGTTTCGCGATGCCTTCGGCACGCCTGCGATGCGCGAGGTGTTTTCCGACGTCGCGCTGGTTGCGCGCTATGCCGAGGTCGAGGTGGCGCTGGCGAAAGCGGAGGCGCGATGCGGCGTGATCCCGCTAGCAGCCGCCGACCAGATCGTGGCGCGGACCGATGTCGCTGCGCTCGACTTCGATCTGCTGCGGCAGGAGACCGACATTGTCGGCTACCCGATCTTGCCTCTGGTGCATCAGATGGTGAAGCAGTGCGGCGAGGCAGGCCGCTACGTGCATTGGGGCGCGACCACGCAGGACATCATGGACACCGCCGTAGTGCTGCAATTGCGCGCAGGGCTCGAGATCATCGAGCGCGACATCGCCGAGCTGCGAAAAATCCTCGCCGATCTCTCGCAGCGTCATCGCGATACGCCGATGGCGGGCCGCACCCATCTCCAGCAGGCGCTGCCGGTGACGTTCGGCTACAAGACCGCGATCTGGCTCGCGATGTTCGACCGCCACGCCGAGCGTCTCGATCAATTGAAGCCGCGCGTCCTCGTCGGACAGTTCGCGGGCGCCGCCGGTACGCTGGCCTCGCTCGGCGACAAGGGCTTTGAGGTGCAGGAGGCGCTCTGCGCCGAGCTGGAGCTCGGCGTTCCCGTCTCGACCTGGCACGTCGCGCGCGACGGCTTTGCCGAAGCCGTCAACTTCCTCGCGCTTGTTACCGGCTCGCTCGGCAAGATCGCGCTCGACATCATGATCATGGCCTCGACCGAATTCGCCGAGGTCTACGAGCCCTTCGTCAAGGGGCGGGGCGCCTCCTCGACCATGCCGCAGAAGCGCAACCCGATCTCCTCGGAGCTGATGCTCGCAGCCTCCAAGGCGGTGCGCCAGCAGGCGGGCCTCATGCTCGATGCCATGGTGCAGGATTTCGAGCGCGCCACCGGTCCGTGGCACGCCGAATGGATGGCGATCCCCGAGAGTTTCGTGCTGACCGCAGGCTCCCTGCACCAGGCGAAGTTCGCGCTCGCGGGCCTCATCGTGGACGAGACAAAGATGAACGACAACCTCGCCCTTAGTCGCGGTCTGATTGTGGCCGAAGCGGTCATGATGGGGCTCGCGCCGCAGATCGGCCGGCAGGATGCGCACGACGTGGTCTACGACGCCTGCCGGCTCGCCAACGAGAAAGGCATCAGCCTCGCCGACGCGCTGTCGGCCGATCCGCGCGTCGCGGCCCAAATCGATCGCGCAACCATCGAGGCCCTCACTTCACCGAAAAATTACCTCGGTCTTGCGCCCGCCATGGTCGACCGGGTGCTGAAATCGGCAACGCGTTGAAAACCAAACTGCGTGAAACTCCGTATCTTCACGTCTCGCAAGACGCTCGCGCACTTGTGTCTCGTGATGCTAGACTTAGATTGAACGAGAGATTTCGACAGAGGACCCGGCATGACCGATCAACGCAATTCCGCTACGTCCATCGACCCCGTGAAGCTCGACCGGCTGGCCGAGGTCGCGGTGAAGGTGGGATTGGGCTTGCGGCCGGGACAGGACCTTCTTCTGACGGCGCCAGCGATGGCGCTGCCGCTGGTGCGGCGCATCGCCGTCCACGCCTATAAAGCCGGTGCCGGCATCGTGACGCCGATCCTCTCCGACGAGGAGATGACGCTGGCACGCTACCGCCACGGCCACGACGACAGTTTTGATCGTGCCGCCAACTGGCTCTACGAGGGCATGGCGAAGGCGTTCTCGAACAACACCGCGCGTCTCGCCATCGTTGGCGACAATCCGATGCTGCTGTCGGGCGAAGATGCTTCCAAGGTCGCGCGCGCCAGCAAGGCCAATTCCATGGCGTATCAGCCGGCGCTGGAAAAGATTGTCAATTTCGACACCAACTGGAACATCATTGCCTATCCGAGCCCATCCTGGGCGAAGCAGGTCTTTCCGAACGATCCCGAAGATGTCGCGGTCGGCAAGCTTGCGGACGCGATCTTCGCGGCGTCCCGCGTCGATCGCGAGGACGCCACGGCCAATTGGGCAAGCCACAATGCGGTGCTGCGTGAGCGCACCAACTGGCTCAACGGCCAGCGGTTTCGCGCGCTGCAATATTCAGGGCCGGGCACCGATCTCACAATCGGGCTTGCCGACGGCCATGAATGGGAAGGCGGTGCCTCGCTATCCAAGAACGGCATCAGCTGCAATGCCAACATCCCGACCGAAGAGGTCTTCACCACGCCGCATTGCCGGCGGGTCTACGGCCATGTCGTGAGCTCGAAGCCGCTGTCCTACCAGGGCACGCTGATCGACAACATCGTGGTGCGCTTCGAGGACGGCAGGATCGTCGATGCCAAGGCTTCGCGCGGCGCGGAGGTGCTGAACAAGGTGCTCGACACCGACGAGGGCGCGCGCCGGCTCGGGGAGGTGGCGCTGGTGCCGCATTCCTCGCCGATCTCGCAGAGCGGGCTGTTGTTCTACAACACGCTGTTCGACGAGAATGCGGCATCCCACATCGCGCTCGGTCAGTGCTATTCGAAGTGCTTCATCAACGGCGCGCAGCTCACCCCGCAGCAGATCGCCGCGCAAGGCGGCAACCAGAGCCTGATCCATATCGACTGGATGATCGGCTCGGCCGAGACCGATATCGACGGCATTTTGGCCGACGGCAGCAAGGTGCCGGTGTTCCGCAAGGGCGAGTGGGCGAAGTAAAGCGCCTTGCGGTCCATCCTTCGAGACGCCCGCCGCTGGCGGGCTCCTCAGGATGAGGTCTGGTGTCGCGGCGAAATGTTAGACCCTCATGGTGAGGAGCGCCGCCCGGCGGCGCGTCTCGAACCATGAAGGCCGAGCACGTTCGTCTCTTCAACACGTCTCACGCCGCCGCGTTGCACAGCATCTCGATGCTGAAGCGGTTGAACAGTGTCGTGAACGGGCTGCCGTCGGTGGCCCGCACGATGGCGTCGGACGCCGCGACCGCCTCGTAAAGCGCGCCGACCGGATCGTCCAGCTCGGGCAGGTCGAGCTGCCTGCGGATCTCCTCTCTCGCCTCGTTGACGTCGTCCTCGTCGTCGAGCGTCGCCTCCAGCGCATCCGCCGCGCGCCGCATCTCCTGGAGATCGCCGCCGGCGGAGAATTTGAGGATGTCGAGCCAATAGGGGCGGGCAACGACGAGCTGGATAAACGCCTCGAAACTGCCGGCGATGATCCCGGCGCGACCTTCCGATGAGACGTACAGCACATTTTGCGACGGCAGCAGTACGAAGGCGCCGCCTGAGCCGTCACTGCCGATCTGCCGGGGGCTTTCGACGCCGTCGATCGTGAACCAGGGCTCCTCGTCCGGGGCGAACGAGACATCGAGGCTGCCGAGCCAGGCGACGACCTCGCCTTGGGCTGTCAGAACCTCTGGGATCAGGGGCATCGATGGGGCTCCTTCTGGGTCGCTTCGCGCACTTTGTCGCACCCCGGAAAAGATCGGTTCATGTGCGCGAATTTGCGGGGCAAATCTCAACGTTAACCGCCTCGCATCTGCAACTTGCGGCTGATTGTCGGAGCCTGCGTAAGGAAGAATTAAAAACCGGCTACTAGCGTTCCAAACATCTTTCGAAACAATCCGGGATTAAGCCCGGTTAATCATATTGTACCTCCTGGGGAAGCAGATGTCGCGGGCATTAATTGAAATCGGTAGTTGCAACGTGGATCTGGAGCTGCAGCCGATCGAGCCGGCCTGGATCATCGAGGGCAACCCGGTCTCGCGTTCGCACATTCTCTCGACCAGCGCCGACGGCACCTCCTCGACCATCATCTGGTCCTGCACCGAAGGCCGCTTCAACTGGTATTATGATTTCGACGAGACGATCATGATCCTGGAAGGATCGATCGTGCTGGAGAGCGACGGGCTCCCGCCGAAGCGCTACGGTGTCGGTGACGTGATCTTCTTCCGCGACGGCGCGCATGCCAAATGGCATGTCGAAGGGCACGTCAAGAAGATTGCCTTCTGCCGCAAGACCAACCCGGCCGTCATCGGCTTCATGATCCGCGTCGTCAACAAGCTGAAGCGGATGTTCCTCTCGCCGGGCGAGCGCCGCCCCGCGACGTTGATGGGTGCCGGCTAGTCTTATTCTTCAAGGACGCTTCCCAGCGGCCACGAAGGAGAGGGGCCGGGATGAAAATCCCGGCCCTTGTCGCATGCGCATGACATCGCGCTTATTGGCAAGTTTTCGTTCCCTCAGCGTGGATGCCGGACGCAACGTTCGCGGCAGTCGCTATTTCGACCCAAAGCCGTTGAAAGAAGCTGCGGCTGCCTAGCCTGCGCTGGCAGCGATCGCCGCCCGGCGGATCGCCCTGACATCGACCACCAGCCGCCAATCGCTTGCCGTCGCCGGCTTGACCTCGCCGAGCCAGTGAAAAGAATCGCCCGTGATTTCAACGAAACTCCAGCGCGTGAGGTCGCCAGCTTCGGTCGTGCCTTCCTGCACGATATCTTCTCCGCGCGGACGGCCGATCTGCTGACGGAACACACTGCGCCCCGGATCAAACCAGGAAATCCGCCACGCGGACATGGAGGGATCGTAGACACGCAGCGTTGTGCCGTACCAATTGCCCGCGATTGGAAAGGCGGGGCTGTCAGCGGGACGAGGAATGATCCAGACGTCCTGCACCGCGCGTCCCTCCAGCACCCATCCGAAATGGATTTCGCCGGGCGCGATGTGTTTCGTTCCGTCGGACCCGTGGGCGGTGATCTCGGCATCCCAATCGCCGACGAAGCGGCCGTAAAGCTGAAGCGCCGCCGCGTGCTCGGGGTTGGGCCCGTCTGCGTGCAATAGTTTCGCAAAGTCAGTCATGTCGATCTCCTGTTGCGAGGAGATCAGCACGACCGGCCGGCGGCGGACTTGGAGAAAATTGCGCGTCACACCCCGTCGAGGATGATCACTGTCGGCGTCGCTGGCAGCGTATCCCGCGATATCCGCAAGGAACGCTCGGTGCGGCGGTCGATCTCGAACTGCTGGCCGATGCGGCGCATGAACTCGTCGAGCGGGGTGGCGAAGCGATGCATCGGCAGCACCACGGAGGCGCGCAACCGCCTGGTGATCTCCGAGACGCCGTCGAGCGACATGGTGTAGGTGCCGTCGATCGGCACCATCACGATGTCGAGCCGTCCGATCTGGGCGAAATGGCTGTCGTCGAGCTTGTGGTGCAAATGACCGAGATGGCCGATGCAGAGACCTGCGACCTCGAAGATGAAGATCGAATTGCCGTCGCGGATCATGTCGGCGCCGGAATCGTCACCAAAGTAGCGGCGGATGTCGGTCGTGACGTTGCGGATGAAGGTGTCGCCGATGCGCTCCGACACGATGGCCGGCTTGCCGTCCTCGCCCCAACCATGCAGCACATGAGGAATGCGCTTGTCCGGGAAGAGCGTGTAATGAGTGCTGTGCGCCCGGTTCATGGTGACGACGTCAGGCAGCCGGCCGACCTGATAGGCGCCGCTGTAATCGGTCGCGATGCGCACACCGCCCGGCGTGTCGATGAAATAGGTGGAGTGGCCGGCATAGGTGATCTCGACCTCGGCTGCGGCGGCCGCCTGCCGGAAGGCTGCCGGCATGACGCGAGGCGCAGCGTTCGCCATCGCCAGGCATTCGCTGCGCTGAGGCGGCTGCTGGGCGAGGGCAGGGGAGAGACATGCGCTCAACAGCGCAAATGCCGCCGAAACTAATCGCCACATGTCCAGTCCCCGATCACGTCAGGGAAAGTCTAGCGTGCAACGCAGCGCGTAGCCAACAGGACGCGATCAACAGCGCGTCAATGCCGAAGTCTACCGTTCGCCTGCCCAACCCGCAGCGATGATTTCATTCATCTCCTCGATCGAGAGAGGAGGGCCTTCCCTCTGCGTGCGCAAGAACCCAAAAGCGTCTGAAATCTTGCCCTTTGGCGGCGCTCTCAATTCAACGCTTCCGTTCGGAAGTTCACTTGCGACGAGCATATCGCCCGGCTGCACACCAAGGTGCTTGAGCAGCTCGGCGGTCAGCGTCACCTGTCCTTCAGCAGTCACCTTGAACGTCTGCATTGCCCATCAATAAGGCAGAACGGACTGACTTTGAAGGGACAAATGACCGCTGAACTCACTCCCGCCTTGGGCTGAACTTCCAGGTCATGGCAACCAGGCCCGCGGTGATCAGGCCGCTAACGACACCGGCGACCGGAAGCGTCAGCAGCAGGGCGGCCGTGGCGGCCCAGCCGATCGAGGAGAAGGCTTCGGCGAAGGTCGCAAGCCGCGACGACGTCTGGCGGCGACGGAATTGGCTGCGCCGGGCCTGGATGCGGAACCAGAGCTGGATCGCGGTGGCGGAAGCCGCACTGATGATGATCATGGCTGCCGTGACCGCGGCCTGGAACGGTGAGGCGAAAACCAGCGCGGCCACCAGCGGGCTGAAGATGACGGCGATCGCGATCAGCACCACCTCGATCTTGGCGCGGATGACGCTGGAGGGCGTCAGCGGCGCGGTCGCGACCAGATCCGGGGCGTCTTCGCCGGAGATCGTCAGCCAGGCGAGCCCACCGGCGAGCTGGCCCGCGGCCATCACGATGACGGGCGAGATCAGCGTCAGCGCGGCAGAACTGTCGGCAAAGCTGCGCCACAGCAGCAGTGCCGGCGGCACCAGATAGAGCAGTTGCATTAGGGTCTGCGAGATCAGCCAGGGATCACGGCAGAGCAGCACGAATTCCTTGCGCCGCATCGCCTGCTGCCGCGACCCGCCGCGGAACGGACGTTCCTTCGCGCGCTTGCGGCCGGATGTGCCATAGGCGGCGGCGTCGATTGCCGTGTCGGCAAAGCGGCTCGAGAACATCGCCATCACGCTTCCGAGCAGCACCAGCCCAAGTGCGAGGAGCAGCAGCAGCGCCTCGCTGTCACCCATGGTCGCCCGCGCCGGCCACCACCAGATGCTGTCGATGTCGGGCGCGTGGGCGGCCAAGGTGCCTGACGTCAGGATGGTGAAGCGCGACAGCGTGCCGTAGGAGATGATCGCCGCGACCTGGAGCGCGATGACGAAACCCGCGCCGATGATCGCAGCCAGGATCTGGGCCACGAAGCGCGTCCGCGCCGGGCCGATCAGGCGAAACAGCAGGATGGTGATTGCAATCGCGATCGCTGCAGCCGACAGGCCCATCGCGACGACGACGCCGAAGGCGGCAAGCCACCGCGCTCCGCCGCCGATCACCAGCACGTCGATGAAGGGCGTCGAGAACAACAGCGCCATCACCGTGACGGTGAGCGCGATCGCGGCGATGCGCACCGAGAACAGATTGGCGAGCCGCGCCGGCGAGGACATGATGAGATCGAGATCCGCGCGGGCATAGAACACCCGCGTCACGGATTCGATCGCTTGCGACAGCATCAAGGTCCAGGCGAGAAAGATCGTCGCCGAGATCACGATCAGCGAGGATTTGTCGAGTGGCAGTTGCAGATTGGCGAAGCGGCCGATCACGGCCCAGGCCGGCACATGCAGCAGTGCGGCGAAGAACAGCAGGCCGATCACAGCGGCACGGGCGCGCCTGCGCCGGCCGCCCGTCATCATGGCGAACCATTCGCGCCAGGCGAGCCGGAGCTCGTGACGGGCAAACCAGGAGAGCGCGGTCGCCGAGCTCATGCGGCTTCCTGGAGCGTCACCAATGCGATGAAGAGATCTTCCAGGCTGGTGTCGGCATGGCCGTTCTGCTGGCGCAGCTCGGTCAGCGTGCCCTCCGCGACCAGGCGGCCCGCGGCGATCACGCCGATGCGGTCGGCCATGCGCTCGGCTACCTCGAGAATATGCGTGGTCATGATGATGGTGCAGCCGGCCTGAACGCGCTCGCTCAACAGGCCCTTCACATGGCGGGCGGAGACGGCGTCGAGCCCGGTCAGCGGCTCGTCGAGGATGATGAGGCGGGGATCGTGCACCAGCGCACCGGCAAGCGCCACTTTCTGGCGCATGCCCTTGGAGAAGCCTTCGCAGCGTTCGTGCCGGTGCCGCTCGAGCCCGAGCGAGCTCAGAAGCTGCTCGGCGACCGGTTCCGAGACGGACGGCGCGATGCCCCAGAGGCCGGCGACGAATTCGAGATATTCGAGCGGAGTGAGCTTGTCATAGATCATGGGCTCGTCGGAGACCCACGCCATCACCTGCTTGGCCGCGACCGGATTTTGAAGCGCATCGATGCCGAAAATCGAAACGCCGCCGTCATCGGGCCGCAACAGGCCCGCAACCATGCGCAAAGTGGTGGTCTTGCCGGCACCATTGGGGCCGACCAGCGCATAGAATTCACCGGCATGGATGGTGAGATCGAGGCTATCGACCGCCAAACGGTCAAAACGCTTCGTTAACCCTCGGACTTCGAGCGCCGAGCTGTCCAGCTTCATGACGGCCACCCCATCCGGTTTTGCATCGGTCGCGACCATGACCTGAAGATGTTTCGGCACCGTGAATCGCGCGGCCGCAAATTCCGGCATCCGACTTCGACTGCGCCTTGGACTAAAGGCAAGTCACCGTTTGTTGACAGCACTCGGGCGTTCAGGCTGAATTGGCGCCGGGACAAATGGCAGCTAACGCGGCGAAACGGCAGCGTAGCGGCTGGACACAAGATGCGGCAAGGCGGTCGTCAAGAACCGCAGGTTGCATCGGGAGGACGCGGCGATGCTGGATTTCGTTCAGCAGCTGGTCAGCGGTGTTGCGCTCGGCTGTGTCTACGGCCTGATCGCGCTCGGTTTCGTGCTCGTCTACAAGGCCACCGAGGTCGTCAATTTCGCCCAGGGCGATCTGATGATGCTGGGCGGCTTCTTCGCCTTCACCTTCATCGGCATGATGGGCCTGAACTACTGGATCGGGTTTGCCGGTGCGGTGGCGGCGATGGCGCTGTTCGGCATGCTGGCGGAGCGGATCGTGGTGCGGCCGATCCTCGGCTATCCGCAATTCTCCATCATCATGGCCACCATCGGGCTGGGCTACTTCCTGCGCTCGGTCGCCGGCATGATCTGGGGCACCGACGATTTCAAGATCGAGACGCCGTTCAGCCAGGGCGTGCTGCGCATCGGCTCGCTGGTGCTCGCCCATGACAAGCTCTCGGTGATCGCGGCGACGGTCATTCTCTGCGCGCTGCTCTGGCTGTTCTTCAACAAGACCATGCTCGGCACCGCGATGCGCGCCAGTTCCGAGAACATGCTGGCGGCGTACTACATGGGCATTCCGGTCAAGCGCGTGGTTTCGATCGTCTGGGCGATCAGCGCGGCAGTCGCGACCTGCGCCGGCGTGCTGCTGGCGCCGATCACCTTCATCCACTCCAATGTCGGCCTCGTGCTCGGCCTGAAGGCGTTTCCAGCCGCGGTGCTCGGCGGCTTCGGCTCGATCCCCGGCGCCGTCGTTGGCGGCGTCTTGATTGGCGTGATCGAGAGCATGGCCGGGTTTTATCTGGCGGAAGGCTGGAAGGACGTCGCGCCCTACATCGTGCTGCTGGCCGTGCTGCTGCTGAAGCCCGAAGGCCTGTTCGGCCTTCACGCCCGCAAGAAGGTCTGAACGCATGCGCTTCCTGTTCAAGACCGACTATGAGGACGATATCAGGCTCTTCCCGCATTCCGGGTATGTGGTCTCCTATGGCCTCTTGCTCGCCGTGCTGCTGATCGCGCCTTACGTCCTCTCCAGCTATCTGATGAGCCAGCTGGTCTTTGTGTGTATCTACGCGACGGTGGGCGTGGCGCTGATGATCCTGACCGGCTTCACCGGGCAGGCCTCACTCGGGCACGCCGCATTCCTCGCGATCGGCGCCTACACGGCCGCTTATCTGCAGAAGTATAATGTGCCGTTTCCGGTCTATTTCCTTGCCGCAGGCGTCCTGACCGGCTGCGTCGGCGCGCTGGTCGGCTTTCCAGCGCTGCGGCTCCAGGGCATCTATCTCGTCATCGCCACGATCTCTTTTGCCTTCATCGTCGAGGAGATTCTGGCGCGCTGGGAGAGTGTCACCAATGGCAACGAAGGCCTGCGGGTCAAGGCGCTGTCGCTGCTCGGCGTGACAGTCTCGCGCGACAGTCCGACCTTCTATTTCCTCTGCCTTGCGGTGCTGGTGCTGACCATTGTCGGCACGCTCAATCTCCTGCGCTCGCCGACCGGCCGCGCCTTCGTCGCGATCCGGGACTCGGAGACGGCGGCGCGCAGCATGGGCGTCAACGTCGCGCTCTACAAGGTCAAGTCCTTCGCGATTTCTGCGGCGATCACCGGCTTTGCCGGTGTGCTGTTCGCGCACAAGCTCTCCTTCATCTCGCCGGAGATGTTCACGCTGCAGCTCTCGATCGAGTTCATCATCGTGATCCTGATCGGCGGCACCTTCAGCCTGCATGGCGCAGTGCTGGGCGCGATCTTCATCGTGATGATCGATCCGTTCCTGACCTATCTGAAGGACGACATGCCCGGCATCATCGCCGGTATCGCCGCGATGTTCGGCGCGGGCACGGCGACCGCGGCAAACATCCAGTCCAAGGTCGCTGCCTTTGCCTCGCTGAACGGGCTGAAGGGCGCGATCTACGGCATCATCATCATGCTGTTCGTGCTGTTCGAGCCGCTCGGCATCTACGGCCGTTGGCTCAAGATCAAGCTTTTTTTCCAGCTGTTCCCGCTCTACAAGCGCTCGACCTTCAAGCGGCAGAAGATCTACGTGAAGTCGGAGCGGAACCGATGAGCTATTTCCGCGCCGAAAACCTGTCGCTGCATTTCGGGGGCCTGAAGGCCGTCGATGCGGTGTCCTTTGCGGTCGAGAAGGGCGAGATCCTCTCCATCATCGGCCCGAACGGGGCAGGCAAGAGCTCGATCTTCAACCTGATCTCGCGGATCTACCGGCCGACCTCGGGCCGCATCTTCTTCGAGGACCAGGACATCACGGAACAGCCGCCTTACGATATCGCAAAGCTCGGCATCGCCCGCACCTTCCAGAACATCGAGCTGTTCGAGAATGCGACGGTGCTGTCGAACCTCCTGGTCGGGCGCCACCGGCATTCCACCACGCAGCTCTGGCAAGAATTGCTGTTCCTGCCGAGCGTGCGCGCCAACGAGAAGGTGCACCGCCGCCGGGTCGAGCAGGTCATCGAGTTCCTCGACCTCGAGCCCTATCGCGACAAGCTGATCTCGGGCCTGCCTTACGGCGTGCGCAAGGTGATCGAGCTCGCACGCGCGCTGTGCTCCGAGCCGAAGCTGATCCTGCTCGACGAGCCGTCCTCCGGCCTCAACGTCGAGGAGACCGACGACATGTCGTTCTGGATCCGCGACATGAAGAGCGAGCTCGGCGTCACCGTGCTGATGGTCGAGCACGACATGTCGCTGGTCAATCGCGTCTCGGACCGTGTCATCGCGCTGAACTACGGCCGCGTGCTCGCGATGGGCTCGCCGGCCGAGGTGCAGCAGCACCCCGATGTCGTCGCCGCGTATCTGGGAGCGTGATGCATGGATGCGACCCCGGCGCCCGACATCATCCTGAAGCTCTCCAACATCGAGAGCTATTACGGGCCGATCATGGCGATCCGCGGCATCTCGCTGGAGGTGCCGCGCGGCCGCATTGTCACGCTGCTGGGTGCCAACGGTGCCGGCAAGACCACGGTGCTGAAGACCATCTCGGGCATTCTCGATCCGCAAAAGGGCTCGATCGAGTTCATGGGCAAGCCGATCCAGCGCATGGAAGCCGATCGCATCGTGCGACTGGGCCTCAGCCACGTGCCCGAGGGGCGCGAGGTGTTCCCGTTCCTCTCGGTGCGCGAAAACCTGATGATGGGCGCCTATCCACGCAGCGACCGTGACGGCGTCGCGGACGATCTGGAGCGCGTCTATGGCTACTTCCCGCGATTGAAGGAGCGCATCAACCAGCCTGCGGGCCAGCTCTCCGGCGGCGAGCAGCAGATGCTCGCGATCGGCCGCGCGCTGATGAACCGCCCGACGCTGTTGTTGCTCGACGAGCCCTCGCTCGGCCTGTCGCCGATCCTGGTGAAGGAGATATTCACCATCATCCGGCGCGTCAACGAGGAGCAAGGTATGTCGATCCTGCTGGTCGAGCAGAACGCCCGCGTGGCGCTCGAGACCGCGCATTACGGCTATGTGCTCGAGATCGGCCGCGTCGTGATGAATGACAGCTGCGACCGCTTGATGCATTCCCAGGACATCCAGGAATTCTACCTTGGCGCCAAGGAAGCCGGCGCACGAGGCGAGCGGCGCTGGAAAAAGAAGAAGACTTGGCGATGAAGAGTTTGCGTTTAAGGCGGCAACGAGGAGACACGCATGCCCCGACCGGCGGTGCTGACGGTCGCTGATACGATCGCGAGAAGTTTCCTGCGCGCCGCAGAGGTGCGCGGCGACAGGCCCGCGATCCGCGAGAAGAAGTTCGGCATCTGGCAGCCGACGAGCTGGCGCGAATGGCTGGCAACCTCAAAGGAGATCGCCTACGCCCTCCATGCGATCGGTTTCGTGCCCGGCAACGTCGGCTCCATCATGGCCAACGCCGTGCCGGAGTGGGTCTATGCCGACATGGGCATCCTGTGTGCCGGCGGCGTCTCCTCCGGGATCTATCCGACCGACGCTGCTGCCCAGGTCGAATATCTCATCAATGATTCCGCGACGCGGGTGATCTTCGCCGAGGACGAGGAGCAGCTCGACAAGATCCTGGCTTGCCGCGCGCGATGTCCCAGCTTGCAAAGGATCATCGTGTTCGACATGGAGGGCCTCTCTGGCTTCTCCGACGACATGGTGATGTCGCTCGACGAGTTTCGCGCGCTCGGCCGCAACCACATGGTCGGCCGCGAAATGCTGTGGCAGGAGATGATCAATTGCCCCAGCGCCGGCGATCTGGCGGTTCTCGTCTATACCTCCGGAACCACAGGCCCGCCCAAGGGCGCCATGCACGCCAACCGCAGCGTCACGCACCAGATGCGGCACGCCAACGACTTCATCCCGGCGCTGGAGGACGAGGACCGGCTGATCTTCCTGCCGCTCTGCCACGTCGCCGAGCGCGTCGGCGGCTACTACATCTCGGTCGCGCTCGGCTCGGTGATGAATTTTGCCGAGAGTCCCGAGACCGTGCCGGACAATCTGCGCGAGGTGCAGCCGACCGTGTTCCTCGCGGTGCCGCGGATCTGGGAGAAATTCTATTCGGCCATCACCATCGCGCTGAAGGACGCGACGCCACTCCAGCAATGGGTCTATCGCCGCGCCATCGGGATTGGCTACCGCATGGTCGACTGCCGGATCGAGGGCAAGACACCGCCGCTGGCGCTACGCATTGCCAACCGCGTCGCTTACCAGCTCGCCTTCCGCAACATCCGACGCATGATCGGGCTCGACCGTTGCCGCATCGCTTTCACCGGCGCAGCGCCGATCGCGCCGGATCTGATCCGCTGGTACCTGGCGCTCGGCATCGACATCCACGAGGTCTACGGCCAGACCGAGAATTGCGGGGTCGCGACCATGATGCCGGCGTCGCGCATCAAGCTCGGCTCGGTCGGCACGGCGGTGCCCTGGGGCGAGGTCGCGCTGTCGCCCGACGGCGAGATCCTGATCAAAGGCGACTTCCTGTTCATGGGCTATCTGAACCAGCCCGAGAAGACGGCTGAGACCATCGACCATCGCGGCTGGTTGCATACCGGCGACGTCGGCACCATCGACAATGAGGGGTTCGTCCGCGTCACCGACCGGATGAAGGACATCATCATCACGTCCGGTGGCAAGAACATCACGCCGTCGGAGATCGAGAACCAGCTCAAATTCTCGCCCTACATTTCGGATGCCGTCGTGATCGGCGACAAGCGGCCTTATCTCACCTGCCTCGTGATGATCGACCAGGAGAATGTCGAGAAATTCGCCCAGGACCACGACATCCCCTTCACCAATTACGCAAGCCTGTGCCGGGCCAGCGAGGTCCAGAACCTGATCTGGCACGAGATCGAAGGCGTCAACGCGAACTTCGCGCGCGTCGAGACCGTCAAGAAATTCTACCTGATCGAACGCCAGCTCACCCCGGAGGACGAGGAGCTGACGCCGACCATGAAGCTGAAGCGTAACTTTGTGAACAAGCGCTACGCAGCGGAGATCGATGCGATGTATCGCCAACGCGCAGTCGCTTGAGCCGCGTCTGTGAGAACAGCGGAGGAGCCATGGCCACGCCCTTCGTGCAACATGGGCCTAAGGAGGAGACGTCAATGTCGAGATCGTTGAGAGCGTTCGGCCTTGCTGTGGGTGCGGTGGCGCTCACCTGTCAGCCGTCCCTAGCGCAAACCAAGGTCACCAATGAGGGCATCTCGGCGGGCGAGATCGTCATCGGCACCCATCAGGATTTGTCGGGCCCGATCAAGGTCTGGGGCGTGCCGGTCTCCAACGGCATGAAGATGGCGGTCGAGGAGATCAATGCGGCCGGCGGCATCCAGGGGCGCAAGATCAGGATGATCCTCGAGGACAATGGCTACGATCCGAAGAGGGCGGTGCTGGCCTCGCAGAAGATGGTCGAGCGCGACAAGATCTTCGCGATGATCGGACCAATGGGTTCGCCCACGGTGCTTGCCGCCCAGGATATCCTGTTCGACGCCGGCGTGCTCCAGCTGTTTCCGCTGACGGCCGCCGAGTTCACCTTCAAGTTCGACCCGGCCAAGCCGCAGGAGCGGCTGAAGTTCAACAATTTGCTGCCCTACGTCGAGAGCACCCGCGCCGCGCTGAAGTACATGATGGAGTGGAAGAATTTCCGGAAGCCCTGCATCATGCATCAGGACGACGAGTACGGAAAGAATGTGCTCGACGGCTTCAACCAGCAGCTTGCCGCGATGAAGATGCAGCCCGCCTCGGTCACGAGCTACAAACGCGGCGCATCCGATTTCAGCGCGCAAGTGGCCAAGATGAAGTCCGACGGCTGCGATCTCGTGGTGCTCGGCACCGTGATCCGCGAGACCATCGGCGCGATGACGGAGGCGAAGAAGCTCGGCTGGGACGTCACCTTCCTCGGCGCGACGCCGACCAACGTGCTGGAGGTGCCCACGCTGGGCAAGGAGGCGGTCGAAGGCCTCTATGCGGCCTCGGGCTTCGAGATCCCCTACGAGGACACTGCCAAGGGCAAGGTCCACGACTGGCTGGTCAACTACAAGAAGATGTTCAACACCGACGCCAACACGCAGGCGATCATCGGCTACAACGCGGTGATGACGTTTGCGTTCTACGCGGACAAGGCCGGCAAGAATCTGACCGGACAGAAGATGCTGGACTCGCTCGAGGCAGGCGAGAAATTCCTCGACATCTTCAACTCGCCGCCGACCAAATTCTCCAAGACCGATCACCTCGCCAACACCATCACCCAGGTGCAGCAGGTCAAGGGCGGCCGCTGGGTCCTGGTGAAGGACAATCTGATGTTTTGATCCTTGCCTCTCCCCGCGTGCGGGGAGAGGCCGGAATTTGCGGAAGCAAATTCCGGGTGAGGGGGAGTCTCCGCGAGTCCGACTCTCACCGTGATTGCGGAAGCAGCCCCTCACCCCGACCCTCTCCCCGTAAGAACGGGGAGAGGGAGAGGAGGCAGCCTACGATCCCCCGCCGGCGGTGCCCGAGTTCACCGGCGCCAGCGCGTCTTCGCGGCAGCGCCAGCCGTCGGCGGCTTTGACGAAGACGAAGGTCCGCTGGATCCTCAGGCGGCGCGTCACGTTGAAGGCTGCTGCGGAGCGCTCCTTGTTGCCGGCTCCCGGTTGCGGACGACCGGTGCTGGGGTCCCAGCAGGTGCCGGTGCAGGTGGAGGCGACTTTGCTGCAGGCGGCGAAGGGCGCCAGCACGACCATCTCGATCTCGCCGGTGACCTGTGCCTCCTGATCCGTCACCTGGCTGTCGAGCGCGTCGACGCGGTTGATGCGGAGGAAATTGCCGCACGAATTGGCGGCGTGGATGCGCGCGGCGCAGAAATCGACGGCATCGGTGTCGGGCTCGCTGGCCGCGACCTGCCGGCCGAACACCTTCTTCGGATCGCCCTTGGCAGCCGCGATCTCGTTGGTCTTCTGCTTCAGATAGTCGGCGAGGCAGTCTTCCGCGGAGCCAAGCTCCTGAGGCGGCACGTTCTCCTTGCCGACCAGATTGCACTTGCGATCGCGTTCTCGCGTCCAGCGGCCGTATTCGGCGAAGGCAAAGCGTGCCGCGGTCGGGTCCAGCTTGCCGATCAGGCCGAGCACCTGGCTGTTGAGCTCGGTCTCGGTCAGTGCCAGCGACGGGTCCGCACAGATCAGCGCGCCGGCCGCGGTGTTGGCCGCAAGACAGTCGAAATCCGGATCGCGCACGATCGTGGCACGCTCCTCGGTCACCTTGAGAAGGCACGTCTTCACCCGGTCGAAATCGTCGGCGCGGATCGCGGTCTGGCCGACGATGCCGCAGCCGAGATTGCGTTGGCGGATCCAGATCGCGTTCTCTTCGATGCCAGGCAGGCGATCCGGCAGGCGGGCGAGCCGTGCCTCGACGGCGGTGCTGAGCTTTTCGGCGGCGGCAGATAGCTCGGGATCACCGCAGAGCAATTGATTGCCGGGGTCGCGGATCTGCTCACAATTGTTCCTGGCGAACAGCGGCAGCCTGTCGGCAACGGAGCGGTCGGATGTGCCGGATTGCGCGAATCCAGGTGCCGCCGGTAATGCCAGCACCGCAAGCACAGTCAGCACGATCCATCGCATTCCAATTGCCCCCAGCATGGCCATCGCCATGCTAGCGTCCCGGACCGTGCGGCGAAATGGATTTGTGGCGGGTGGTTACACCCGGATCACCGCGCCTCGGCCTCGGCCGATACCATCGACACCCGCTGGCTCTCGCCCCGCACGGGTTCGTCGACATATCTCAGCACGGCGGATTGGTAGAGCACGTACAGCGGCTGGTAGTTGCGCGCGTCGTCATCCTCGACCATCGCCATGCGGCGGTTGTCCAGCATCAGCCAGTGGCCGTCGAGCTTTGCCGAGGCAACCGCATGGCCTTCGCCGTTGCGGGTGTCGCGCACCACCACGAGGCGGAGGTCCTCAGCGGCGACACCGGCAAGCCGCAACGCGGCCAGCTTGGCGATGGCGTAATCCTCGCAATCGCCGGCGCCGCGCTGGAAGGTCTCGAGCGGCGAGCTCCAGATGTCTTCGGCACCGTCATTTTCGGCGCGGATGGCGAGGTTGATGGCACGGTTGGTCTCAGCGAGCAGCGCACGGCCGTCGTGGCTGCGGGCCTGGTCGACGATGGCGAGCAGTTTCAGCGCCGCAGGCGAGGCGCAATTGTCGCGGTCGCCATCGCACAGCGCCAGCTGCACCATGTCGTCGTCGAGCCTCTCTTTCAGCGAGAACCATTTCTGCCGCAGGCCACCGGTGGAAATGGCGAAGGCGAACACGCCGAACGGCTCGGCCGATTTGCGCACGAGCACGCCGGCGCCCGGCGACAGCAACGTGCCGGCACGAAGGTCGGCGGCCGATCCGAACAAGATCAATCCGCACAGGACAAGGATAGCGCGCCAGGCGCGCGAGCGAGCAGCGGTCTCCATCTGACATCCCCTTATCCGGCTTCGCCAGGTCCCCTCGACCTTGACGTGCCGGGCTTGTTGCTTTCGCGGAGATAGTGGGAGGTGGGCCGTTTTGTTCTGCTTAACGCGCTCGGGCGGGACCCCAAAACCGCCGGGCAGGCTGAACCGGGCCTGTCCCAATTGCGTAAAATTTTACAATCCACCGGTTGGGAGAGGCCGCGCTGTTGCGAAATGGAGCCAACTGCGGGCAGAAATTGTGGGCGAGCCGATTCTGCGCCTATGGCTAATGACCCCGTTATTTCACGGGTTCTGTTAGTTGGATCACAGATTTAACTCCGTATTTGCCGCAGGATGCTGCGGGGGACCACGAAGAAGAGATGACACAAGTATCTGTCGCTAGATCTGTACGATTGATCGCTTTTGACGACTGGAAATGCGCGCAATAAGCCGGGTTCGACTTGAAAATGTTCGAAGGAATACTTCAGATTATCTGTTGATGTCGCCATAAGCATAGTCGTGGGTGACCAAGTGATGCGAAATCACACAAGCAATAGACGGTTTCGCTAAGGACTTGGTAATGATATGCAAGCTTAGGCAGTTGATACTTACCTAATTATTAACCGTTTTTATGGTGCCCGGTTGAATTACGCTGGCAAATTTGACGCCGCGCTCTCCTTGGATGGTCAGGGTTCCCGTTTGCCCGGCCACGACCACGTCGATTCCTTTACTGCCAAGGCGCACGGTCACGTGCCCGAAGGCGCGGTCGTCATTGCCGATCCCAACCTGATCTTTCACGGCGACTTCAAGCGCACGGGTCTTGATCTCGTGCTGTCGCACGACGGCCATGAGTTCGTCGTTCACGATTATTTCAGGGGCGACAAGCGCGCGGCGATCGCCTCGCCCGACGGCGCCCATCTCACCGGCGACATCGTCAGCGCGCTCACGGGGCACGTCCAGTATGCGCAGGCCGCGCCCGGTGCCGCCGCGGCGCAAGTCATCGGCCACGTCACCAAGCTGACCGGCAGCGCGACTGCGATCCGCAACGGCGTCTCGGTCATCCTGAACAATGGCGACAACGTCGAGAAGGGCGACGTGGTCTCGACCGGTTCGGATTCGACGCTTGGCGTCACCTTCATCGACGGCACTGTGTTCGGCTTGTCCTCCAACGCGCGGATGGTGCTGAACGAGATGGTCTACGACCCTAACGGGTCGAACAATTCCTCGCTGCTCAGCCTGGTCGCGGGCACCATCACCTTCGTTGCCGGCGAGACCGCCAAGCACGGCGACATGAAGATCGACACGCCGGTCGCCACCATGGGCATCCGCGGCACGGCGGTGTTGACCGAGATCAATTTCGTCGTTCCCTCCGGCGGCGGCGATCCGCAGCCGCAGGCGAACTTCCAGGTGCTGGTCGAGCCCAACGGCACCACCGGCTCCTACATCCTGTTCGACAAGCTGACCCTGCTGCCGATCGCGACGGTCAACCAGGCCGGCCAGATGATCCAGATCAGCGGCGGCAACGTCTCGGTCACCAATGCGCTGCTGTCGCCGGACGTGCAGAAGCTGATCACGGACGTGTTCACGCTGAAGTTCACGGACAACAACACCAACACCAAGCTGACCACGAACTTCACCGACACCATCACGCAGATCCCCGATGGTCTGATGATCAAGACGCCGTCCGGCGCCACTGCGATCGCAACCTTCACGAACCTCAATACGCAGGCTTCGCAGGGGCCAACCCTTTCCACGCAATCCAGCACCCGTGTTCCCGGGCCGCCCGACGCGCGCAGCCTCGATGCCAACGGACATGTGACGACAGCGTTCAAGCTGACCGAGCACGCGAACGCGACCGGTGACCGCGCGGACACGACCGGCGACACCGTGCCTCCCGACACGATCATCTTCCGGGTCAACTTCGTCGACCAAAACCTGGGCGACCAGCCGACGGTGTCGGTGGACCTCGCTGCCGCGCCAAACTACGTCTACACAGACGCCGGCCATCACGACGTCACCAGCTCGCTGACCGCGCTCCAGAAGCAGGACATCGCGGCAACGCAGATCAAGATCAGCGTCGTCGCCGATGCCGGCAACAATAACAACGGCTCGGATATCCTGACCTACACGATCCCCGATCACGCCTTCGACTTCCTTGCGGCCGGAGAAACGCTGACGCTCACCTACAGGGTCCGCGTCAACAACAATTTCGCGGTCAACCCCGAATCCTCGTTCATCGATATCACGATCACAATCACCGGCACCAACGACAAGCCGGTGATCACGACCAGCGTGCCGACCATCACGTTCTCGGGTGGCACCAGCGTGCCGGGCGGCCCGCTCATCAGCGACGTTCCGACCGCGGGGACGCTGACGTTCAAGGATGTCGATCTCACCGATACGCATACGGTGTCCGTGGCGCTGACCAGCGCGAGCCTGCCGGATGGCACCGTGCCGCCGGGCCCGCTTGCCATCTTTCAGCACGCGATGTCCGTGCTGGTCGAAAAGGACAGCACCCAGGCCGGCAACAACACCGGCATCATCGACTGGTCGCTTGCCGACCTTCCCGCCTATGTCGCCGACTTCATCCCCAAGGGCGAGGTCCTGACCCTGACCTACACGGTGACGCTCACCGATTCCCAGGGCGCGACCTCGACCCAGACCATCACCGTCACGATCAAGGGCACCGACAGCCCGGCCGTGGTGTGGATCGCGACCAAGGAGACCGGCGCGCCGTCCGGCGGCCTGTGGGGCGACAAGCTCAACTGGGAAACGCACACGGTCCCGACCATCAACGACGACGTCATGGTCATCACCGACCAGCTGCGCGGACTGACGCCGTCCTATCCGGTCACGATCGATGCGGCGGCGTTCGCCAAGTCGCTGATCATGGACGACTACAACACTTCGCCGCCCGAGCTCATCAACAACAGCACGCTGACGATCGCGGGCGCGCTTACGCTCAACGCCGATTCGAAGTTCACCAATTCGGTTGGTGGCGATGTCCTCGTGGGCGGAAAGATCGACGTCGAGGCAACGACCAGGAGTACCGGCACTGTCACCAACACCAGCATCATTACGAACGCAGGTACGCTGACGCTGGCCGGGGGCGGCACGATCGACACCCGGACCACCGTTTCCAATTCCGGCATGATCGACCTGTCCGGCGGTACTCTGACGCTAAAGAGCAATGTCGCCAACGTCGGCGGCACCCTGAAGGCCGACGCCGGCACGACGCTGATCGTGGATGCCGCGACGATCGACGGCGGCACGGTCATCATTCTCGGCACGCTCGAGCTCGACGGCACCAGCCTGATCGAGAACGGCACGCTGAACAATTTTGCCACAGTCAACGTCAAGGGGGCGGCGGAGTTCGCCAGCGAGACGGTCACAAATGCCGGCAGCGACATCACAATCGATGCTGCCGGTGTGTTGACGCTCGACGGCACGACGATCACTGGCGGGACCGTCACCGACAACGGCACCATCCACATCACCGGGAGCAGCGCCGTCAATGGCGCCTCCGTCACCGGCGGCAGCATCACGGTGCATGCCGCCAAGACCCTGACGCTTGACGACACCACCGTCACCACCACGGCGATCACCGACAATGGCACCGTCAAGGTCGACAGCGGCAAGACGCTGACGCTTGATGGCACCACCGTCACCGGCGGCGCCGTCACCGACAACGGCACCATCCACGTCACCGGCAGCAGCGCCATCAATGGCGCCTCCGTGGCCGGCGGCGCAATCACAGTGGATGCCGCCAAGACCTTGACTCTTGACGACACCACGGTCACCGCCACCGCGATTACCGACAACGGCACGATGAAGATCGATGCCGCGAAGATGCTGGACCTGAGCGGCGTGACGCTGACCGGCGGGGCGGTCAACAATCTCGGCACGGTCGAGATCGTCGCCGACAGCTCGATCGTCAACGATGGCTTCGCCAATACTCAATTGACGATCGACAGCGGCAAGACGCTGACGCTTGACGGCACCACCATCACTGGCGGGACCGTCACCGACAACGGCACCATCCACGTCACCGGCAGCAGCGCCGTCAACGGCGCTTCGGTTGCCGGTGGCGGCATCACGGTGGATGCCACCACGACGCTAGCGCTTGACAATACCGCGGTCACCACCACCGCGATCACCGACAATGGCACGGTGAAGGTCGACTCTTCGAAGAGCCTGAGCCTGAGCGGCGTGACTCTGACGGGTGGAGCGATCAGCAATCTCGGCACGATCGAGATCGTCGCCGACAGCGCGATCATCAATGATACCTTCGCCAATAACCAGCTGATGATCGACAGCGGCAAGGTGCTGACGCTTGACGGCACCACCATCACTGGCGGGACCGTCACCGACAACGGCACCATTCACGTCACCGGCAGCAGCGCTGTCAACGGCGCTTCGGTTGCCGGTGGCGGCATCACGGTGGATGCCACCACGACGCTAACGCTTGACAATACCGCGGTCACCACCACCGCGATCGCCGACAATGGCACGGTGAAGGTCGATGCCGCGAAGAGCCTGAGCCTCAGCGGCGTGACGCTGACCGGCGGAGCGATCAGCAATCTCGGCACGATCGAGATCGTCGCCGACAGCTCGATCATCAATGATGCCCTCGCCAATAATCAATTGACGATCGACAGCGGCAAGGTGCTGACACTTGATGGCACGACGATCACTGGCGGCGCGATCACCGACAGCGGCACCATTCACGTCACCGGCAGCAGCGCTGTCAACGGCGCTTCGGTTGCCGGTAGTGCAATCACAGTGGATGCCGCCAGGACCCTGACGCTTGACGACACCACGGTCACCACCACCGCGATCACCGACAATGGCACGGTGAAGGTCGATGCCGCGAAGAGCCTGAGCCTCAGCGGCGTGACGCTGACCGGCGGAGCGATCAGCAATCTCGGCACGATCGAGATCGTCGCCGACAGCTCGATCATCAATGATGCCCTCGCCAATAATCAATTGACGATCGACAGCGGCAAGGTGCTGACACTTGATGGCACGACGATCACTGGCGGCGCGATCACCGACAGCGGCACCATTCACGTCACCGGCAGCAGCGCTGTCAACGGCGCTTCGGTTGCCGGTAGTGCAATCACAGTGGATGCCGCCAGGACCCTGACGCTTGACGACACCACGGTCACCACCACCGCGATCACCGACAATGGCACGGTGAAGGTCGACGCTTCGAAGAGCCTGAGCCTGAGCGGCGTGACTCTGACGGGCGGAGCGATCAGCAATCTCGGTACGATCGAGATCGTCGCCGACAGCTCGATCATCAATGATGCCCTCGCCAATAACCAACTGACGATCGACAGCGGCAAGGTGCTGACACTTGATGGCACGACGATCACTGGCGGCGCGATCACCGACAACGGCACGGCGAAGATCGATGCCGCGAAGACGCTGAATCTCAGCGGCGTGACGCTGACCGGCGGGGCGGTCAACAATCTCGGCACAGTCGAGATCGTCGCCGACAGCTCGATCGTCAATGATGGCTTCGCCAACACTCAACTGACGGTCGATCGCGCGAAGACGCTGAGCCTGAGCGGCGTGACACTGACCGGCGGGGCGGTCAACAATCTCGGCACGGTCGAGATCATCGCCGACAGCGCGATCGTCAATGATGCCCTCGCCAATAACCAGCTGACGATCGACAGCGGCAAGGTGGCGACATTTGATGGCACGACGATCACCGGCGGCACGATCACCGACAACGGCACGATGAAGGTCGATGCCGCGAAGACGCTGAATCTCAGCGGCGTGGCGCTGACCGGTGGCGCAATCAACAATCTTGGCACGGTCGAGATCGTCGCCGACAGCTCGATCGTGAACGACGGCTTCGCCAACGCTCAACTGACGGTCAACGGGGCCAAGACGCTGACGCTTGATGGCACCACTATCACTGGCGGCACCGTCACAGATTACGGAACCGTCCACATCACCGGCAGCAGCGCCGTGAACGGCGCAGCCGTCACGGGCGGCGCCATCACGGTGGATGCCACCACGACGCTAACGCTTGACAATACCACGGTCACTGCCACCGCGATCACCGACAACGGCACCGTCAAGGTCGACTCTTCGAAGAGCCTGAGCCTCAGCGGCGTGACGCTGACCGGCGGGGCGGTCAACAATCTCGGCACCGTCGAGATCGTCGCCGACAGCGCGATCATCAACGATGCCCTTGCCAATAATCAATTGACGATCGACAGCGGCAAGGTGCTGACGCTTGATGGCACCACCGTCACCGGCGGCACCCTCACCGACAACGGCAGCATCCACGTCACCGGCGACACCGCTATCACCGGCGCTTCCGTGGCTGGCGGCGGCATCACGGTGGACGCCACCACGACGCTGACGCTTGACGACACCACCGTCACCACAACCACCATCGCCAATGGCGGCACGGTCAAGGTCGATGCGAACAGCAAACTGACATTGGCGGGCGCAAGCCTGACCGGCGGCACGCTTACCGTCTCCGGTACGCTCGCGTCCTCCGGCACCACCACCATCACCGACGCCACCATCTCGAACAGCTATCTGATCGAGGCGACTCTCGGCGGCCTCTTGACGCTGCTGGCGACGACCCCCGCCGCTGCCATTACCAATGGCGACATCATCCAGGCGAATGGCGCCGAACTCGATATCAACGGCGAGCTCGTCACCAACACCGGCACGCTGGCCGCGATCAACGACGGCACGCTGAAGCTGATCGCGACCAAGGTGACCAATACCCTCGGCACAGTGTCGGTCGATGCCGGCTCGACGCTCGATCTCGATGAAGCCACCATTGACGGCGGCACAGTGACGATCTCCGGCACGCTGGAGTCGAGCGGAAGCAGTGCCATTAACAACGCCAACGTCACGATCACCGGTACGGTCAGCATCGCCGGCGGCACGCTCACCTTCGATCCGCCCGATCCCGTCTACACCATCGTCAACCAGAACGTCATGGCCGCCGATGGCGGCGAGATCGACGTTATCCACGATGCCATTACGAATACCGGCACGCTCGAGGCGATCCATCACGGCACGCTGAAGCTGACAGGCGCGGTCGTCACGAACAAGGATGGCACCGTTCTGGTCGACGCTACATCGGCGCTTTACTTGACCGGGGTCACGGTCAATGACGGGACGCTCAGCAATGCCGGCCACCTCTATGCTGTCTCCGGTCCCAACACCATCACGGCCGCCGTCGCAAACACCGGCACAATCGAAGTCCAGGGCGGCACGCTCGATCTCTCCGGCGGCCTCAGCGGCGTGGGTTCGCTGATCATCGACGACGGCGCGACGCTCGAGCTTGCGGGCGCTACGGCCCAGACCGTCACCTTCAACGGCGGCACCGATACGTTGCGGCTCGACAAGGTTGCGGGCGAGAGCTTCAGCGGCACCATCGCAGGCCAGTCGAGCACCAATGGTACGTTCACGGTCAACGGCGACGCTGACATTACAACGTCGACCGGCGATGCGCTCGACTTCACGGCTGGCGTCGGAACGACGGCCGCCAATATCGTTCTGACGCCGACAGGCACGTTGACAGGTGCGTTGAACGGCGTCCTTGTGACCCAGAACGGTGCCGGCAATATCTCGCTGACGGCGACCGGGGACATCACGGGCCTGAACGGCAACGGCATCATGCTGCGCGACAGCGCAACCGGAGCCGGCAGCATCACGGTCAACGACGTTACCGGCAAGGCGACCGGCACCGGCGCAAATTCGGTGGGCGTACTCGTCGAGAATCTCAATGCCGCCAACGCCGGCGACATCACGATCACCCAGCGCGGCGGCGCCGAAGGTGATGCATACGGCATTGACGTGGCCACTTGGGGTAATGGCGATGTCACCATCGATGCCGGCGGCGCGATCACGGGAAGCGCGATCTACGGCATCCGGGCACGCAGCTATGGCGCCGGCCGCGAGACGGTCACGACTGAGACCGGCAGCGTCATTACCTCTGGCAGCTCCGGCATCGTCGCGGTCAATCGGGCGATCTCGCTCGATGCGTCGAACGACAGCACCATCACGGTCAACGCCTACGGCACGATCAATTCGGGGGATACCGCTAATCTCTCCGGCAATCCGCCGGCTGGCATCCAGGCCGGGTATACCGGATCCAAGGACAGCACTGGCGCCAACACCGACGTCAACGGGACGGTTGTCGTCAACAACTACGCCGATATCACCGCCGCAGCCGGCTCCGGTATTGACGCCTACAATTACGGGAATGGCGACGTCACCGTGAACAGCTTCGCCGGCACGACGATTTCCGTTTCCGGCACCCGGAGCTACGGCATCGAGGCCTCCGCCCTGAGCGGCGGCACCGGCGACATCAGCATCACGCTGGACAAGAACGTCACGATCACGGGTGCAACGGCCTACGGCATCAAGGCCTACAGCATCGATGCGGGCGACATCAGCGTCACCATGGCGACGGGCGACAGCATCACGTCCGGCAGCTCCGGCATCGTGGCCGTCAATTATGCGACCGCCATCGCAAGCGGCGTGGACAGCACGATCTCCGTTCAGGCGCACGGCACCATCCATTCTGGCTCCACGTCGAATAATGACACCACCACGCCGGGCGGGATCATCGCCGGCTACAAGCCGGGCGGCAATGCCACCTTCTCGAACGCGGTCAAGGGCGACGTCACCGTCGCGAGCGACGCGGCGATCACTGCGGACGCCGGCTACGGTATCGAAGCGTTCACCTGGGGCGTCGGTAAGGTCACGGTCACGACCGGCGCGCTTTCGTCGATCACCGCCGCAGGCACCGCGATCGGCGCCTTCGATCACGGTGGTGGTAACGTCAGCGTCACCAACGAAGGCTCCGCGACCGGTGCGGTCGGTCTGTCGGCCCTTGCCACCGGCGCGGGCGACGTCACCATCGTCAATGATGGCGATCTCGCCGGCACGAGCCGCGTCGGCATCAGCGTCACGCAGGACGATGACAGCGCGACAGGCTCGACGCACATCACCAACACTGGCTCCGTCGTCGGCGCCAGCGGCTATGCTGCGATCTCCATCCATGAGAACGCGACCGGCACCGCGCTGATCGACAATTCCGGCACGATCGGGCCCGATGATGCCGGCAGCGTGACCGCGACGACCTACGCGATCGTCGAGACCGGTGGCGCCATCACGATCAACAACAGCGACCACATCAACGGCAACATCTCGGTCGCCAGCGCCACCTTCGACAACGAGAGCGCCGGCACCTGGACGGTCTCGGGGACGGGCGTGTTCGGCACGCTGTCCACGATCGAAAATGCCGGCGAGATCGATCTCCTGAACGGCGCCTCGGTCTCGAGCGCGGACGGAGTGACCTTCGCCATCACAAACTCCGGCAAGATCGAGAGCTGGGGCACCAATTCGATCACGGGCAGCATTACCAATACCAACACGATCGAGGTCCACACCGGCACCCTGTCGTTGTTCGGTTCGCTGTCCGGTGCAGGCTCGGTCACGATCGACGCCAACGCGACGCTCGACGTCAATGCCACGGTCTCGCAGACCATCACGTTCGATGCCGTCGGTGGCAAGCTCCAGATCGACACAGCGAGCTTCGGCGGCTCGGTCGCCGGCTTTGCGGCGACTGACAAGCTCGACCTGTCGACCATCAAGTATGACGGCGGCACCTCCGCAACCTACGACGCCAACACCGGCAATCTCGTCGTGAGCGATGCCTATGGTCACAGCATCACGGTGAAGCTCACTGGCCACGATTACAGCGATGGGCATTTCGCCGGCAGCAGCGACGGCCATGGTGGCACGCTGATCACGCTCAATGCCGACGACGACACGCCGGCGTTCACCGCCGCCGAGGCGTCACCGACCGTGAGCTTCTCCGAACTCGCGAACACCACCGGCTCCTCCGCGCTCGACCCTGTCTCGGGCGGGACCGGCACGATCCATTTCACCGACGTCGACCTCACCGACCGGCCGACTGTGACAAATGTCGCCCAGACCGTGACCTGGTTCGATACCGACGGCACCACCCAGCTGACGCTGTCGCCGGACGAGATCGCCGCGCTCGAGCATGCGCTGACGCTTCAGCAGACCGGCAAGAACAACGGCGCAGTTGGCTGGAGCTATTCGATCGCCGACAGCGCGCTGGATTTCCTCGGCGAAGGCCAGACCGTGAAGGTGAACTCCACCATCACGCTGAATGACGGCCACAACAGTACCGATACGGCGCATGTCGATGTGACGATCATCGGTACGAACGATGCGCCGAAGATCAGCTATGGCTTGCCGAGCTATCTTGCGTTCGACGGCGCCACAGCGGTGAGCGGCACGGTATCGACGCAAAATACCGGCAATGGGTCTGACGGCGTTTCGCTCCAGGGCTGGGTCAACTGGAGCGGGGAAGGCAAGTCCGGCGATTCCCAGCTTCTGTTCTACAACGGGAGCACGTCGGACGCGGGCTTCGGCGTCAACGGTGTGGTCACCGACGAGGGCAAGCTCGACCTCCAGATCCAGAATGGCGGCATTGCCGGTATCGACACCGGCGTCACCATCGACGCCAACCACGCTCATAATATCGCGCTGACGCATGTCGACGGCCTGTTCACACTCTATGTCGACGGTGTCGCCGAATACACCACGACGGCCAGTGTCAACAGCATTCCGGGGGCTGCCGGCTACAACGATTTCACCGAGATCGGCGGCGTCCCGACGGAAGACGGTACTGGCTTCGCGACCGAAGGTTTCAAGGGCAGCATCTCGGATGTCAGCATCTGGAGTGCCGCGCTGACACAGGCCCAGGTCCAGGTGAGCCAGGCTGCGACGCTGACCGGCAGCGAGAGCAATCTCGTCGGCCTTTTCCCGCTCCACGACGGCGGCGGCACAGCGGTCACGAACCTCGCAAGCGGTGGCGGCAATCTGGGCATTCACGGCAATGCCGCCTGGATCGACGCTGCGTCCGGCGGTGTCACGGCCTCGCTGACGGAGACCGATGCGGGACAGGTCGTTCACGGCACGCTGGCGGTGTCCGATGCCGACGCCACCGATCATGTCACGGTGGCGCTCGATCACGTCACCGTCTATCTCGATGGCGTCCTGCAGGCCGACGGGATCGACGGGCTGTCGAACGCGGACCTGCTGAACTATCTCACCGTGCAGTCTGGCGACATCCTGAATGGCACCGCCACCCACGCGCAGTTCACCTGGGATTTCAATTCGGGCAGCCAAGCCTTCGACTTCCTTGCCGCCGGCCAGACGCTGTCGCTGCAATACACGATCGTACCGGACGACGGCCATACGGCGACCGGCACCGGCAATGGCACCGTCACCATTAACATTGCCGGCACCAACGACGCGCCGACGCTGGACAGCACGGTGCTGGCCTCGGTCAGCGGGAATGACAGCAATCCGACCGGAGCCGCCGTCAGCGATCTCTTCGCGGACAAGTTCCACGATGTCGACGCCGGCGCGAGCCTGAAGGCGATTGCGGTCAGCGCCGACAATGCTTCCTCGGATCAAGGCATCTGGCAGTATGAGATTACGGGCACCGATCTGTGGGTCGATATCGGATCTGTCGACGATGCGCATGCTTTGGTGCTGAGCCCCGACACATTGCTCCGCTTCGTGCCGGCCGACGGTTACACCGGCACGCCGGGCACGCTTGACGTTCACGCGCTCGACGACACCTACGCCGGCACCGTCACCACCACCACATCGCCCGCGTTGATCGATATTTCCGGCGCCGGCCATGGCGGGACCACGCCGGTGTCCGACCAGGCCGCCTCGATCAGCATCGATGTGACCGTGCCGCCGGACGTGCTGGTCGCGAACGACGACACCATCGGCAACGCCGCGACACCTTCGACCGCTGACGGCTGGGTGCTCGACGCGGAGAACGGCCACTTCTACCGCATTGTCGCGTCTGAAGTGACCTGGGCTAAGGCGGATGCCAATGCAGTTGCGGACGGCGCCTATCTCGCGACCGTCACAAGCCAGGGCGAGGAAGATTTCATCGCCAAGCTGGCCGGTTGGGACCATGTCCGCTACGGAGTGTGGAGCGGCGGCCAGAGCCTCGACGACAATCTGCAGGCTTCGAGTCACTGGTCATGGGTGACCGGGCCCGAAGCCGGTTCCGATTTCACCTATGCGGCCTGGAGGGCTCACGAGCCGAGCGGCTGGGGCACCGAGACCGTCGCCTATATGGTGATCGAGGACCACGGCCGCGACTGGAACGACGTGCCGCCATATTTCGATAGTCGTGCCTACCTTGAAGAATGGGGCGGCCAGCAGGGTCAGGTCGCGTTCAAGGAGAATGTCGGGACCACGCTGACGACGGCGCAGCTGCTGACCAACGATACCGATTCCGCGGGCAACCCCATCAACGTCACGTCGGTCGGCGATCTCTCCGGCCACAGCGCCCATGGTGGCGCGGTCACGCTCGACGGCAACATCATCAGCTATACGCCGGCGACTGACTATTTCGGCGCCGATAGCTTCACCTACACCATCTCCGACGGCGTCAAGACCTCGACCGCGACGGTGTCCTTCACCGTCGACCAGTCGCCGGTGATCGACACGACGCATTTCGAGCACACGCACAACGCCGACAAAACCGATACGATCACGGGGCTGTCCGTCTCGGGCTCGTCGGCGGAGACCTACACCGTAAGTGCCGTCACCGCAGGGCAGGGCGACGGCAGCAGCGTTTCTCCGTCCTCCGGAAACAGTCTCACGCTGGACCAGGTCAACTTCGACATCGCCAGCGTCACCTACAAACCCGGAGCTTCGCCTCCCGCCAACGACATCATCACCTTTACAGTGACGAACAATGTCGGCGTTCGCGACACCGTCAACTTCATCTTCAAAGAGGCCGGCGACACCAGTCAGGGCATCACGCTGCAAGGCACCGGCGGCAAGGACGTCATCTTCGCAACCGAGACCGGCGACACGCTGATCGGCGGCGGCGGCAAGGATCAGTTCGTGTTCGCGCCGGGCGCGTCCGGAGCTGACGCCCAGCACACTATCGTCGATTTCGCGGCGGGCCTGGACAAGATCGACCTGCGACAATTCTCGGACGTCAGTTCCATGAACAATCTCACCATCACCCAGCAGTCCGGCAACACGCTGGTCACGTGGCAGCAGCAGGTCGCTCAACCTGAGAGTGCGACGGTCACGGAGCATGAGTCGATCCTGCTGAAGAACGTGATTGCCGCCAAGCTCCAGGCCAGCGATTTCATCCTCCACGTCGCCTGATGAATGCCCCGGCTTCGCGAGGACTGGACCGCATGTTAACCGCGGAAAAAAATCCGCAATCCTCCACCGTCAGGGAATAGCCAATCGCGCGCGGACGCTCCATGATCGGTGCGCATGACGTGATGCAGGACAGGAAGTCCGGTTAGCATGAAGCGGCTAAGACTGATGCAGCGGTGGTTCGCGCGTAAATTCGGCTTTGCGCGGCTGGTGTGCCTTGCGCTGCTGGTCGTCTTCGCCGGCTTGCGCCTCTGGGATCCGCCGCCGGTCCAGGAATTGCGGCTTCGCACTTTCGACCTGTTCCAGCTGGTCGACCCCCGTCACAAGACGGTGCGGCCGGTCACCATCGTCGACATCGACGACAGGAGCCTCGCCAGGTTTGGCCAATGGCCGTGGTCGCGGACACGGATCGCGGACATGATCATCAGCCTCACCAATAACGGCGCCGTGGCGATCGGTTTCGACGTGGTGTTCTCGGAAGCGGACCGGCTCAATCCGGATCTGGTCGCCAACCAGATGCGCGATCTGGACGACGCCACCCGCACCAAACTGCGCGAGCTGCCGAGCAACGACCAGATTCTGTCGGAAGCGATCAAGCGCTCGCACGTCGTCCTCGGCGAAACCGGACTGCCGGAGGTCGGGTCGGAGCTCGACAAGACGCTGCCCTTCACCGGCGTCGCGACGGTCGGCGAGGAGAACGCCGAAAAATTCCTGTTCGAATTCCCCGGCCTGCTGCGTAACGTACCCGTCATCGAGAAGGTCGCCGCCGGTCGTGGCCTGTTCTCCATCAAGACCGAGCGCGACGGCTTTATTCGCCGCGTGCCGATGATCATGCGGGCCCAGGGCAACATCATGCCCTCGCTCAGCCTCGAGATCCTGCGGGTCGTCACGGCAACGCCGACGCTGCTGGTTCGCACTGACAAGACCGGCATCCGCGCCATCCGCCTCAAGGGCGTCGAGATCCCGACCGACAAGAACGGCCAGCTCTGGGTGCACTACGCCCGCCGCGATCCCTCGATCTATGTCTCGGCGGCGGACGTGCTCGATAACACCGTGCCGCCGAGCAAGATCACTGGCAAGCTGGTGCTGATCGGCACCTCTGCGGCCGGGCTGAACGACATCAAGACCACGCCGGTGTCCCCGAACATGCCGGGTGTCGAGATCCACGCCCAGGTGCTCGAAAGCGTGCTGAGCGGCGCCGTGATCTCCCAGCCGAACTACGCGCTCGGCGTCGAGCTGCTCGCCGCGCTGATCATCGGCATCCTCGTCATCATCTTCACGCCGAATCTCGGCCCGGTCCGGCTCGTGCTCGCGGGCGCGACGTTCGCCGCCATCCTGATCGGCACGTCCTGGTTCTTCTACTGGCGGTCCCGCTACCTCATCGACTTCACCTATCCGCTGCTGTCGACCACCGCGATCTACCTGACCTTCATCTTCGCGAGCTTCGTGCGCGAGCAGCGGCAGCGGAAGGAGATCCGCGGCATCTTCGCGCAATACATGTCGCCCGTTCTGGTCGAGCAGATGGCACAGTCGCCTGAAAAGGTCGTGCTCGGCGGCGAGGAGCGCGAGATGACCATCATGTTCTCCGACGTGCGCGGCTTCACCACGATCTCGGAAAGCTACAAGCACGATCCGCAAGGGCTCATCGTGCTGATGAACCGCTTCCTGACGCCACTCACCGACGTGATCATCGAGGAGAAGGGCTACGTCGACAAATACATGGGCGACGCCATCATGGCGTTCTGGAACGCGCCGCTCGACGATGCCGAGCACCAGCTCAACGCCTGCGAGGCCGCGATCCGGATGCTCGAGAAGATCGACGTGGTCAACAGGGAGCGCGAGCGCGAAGCCGCCGATGGCGGTCACGTCTATATTCCGCTCAACGTAGGCATCGGTCTCAACACCGGCATCGGCGTTGTCGGCAACATGGGCTCCGACCTGAAGAAGAACTATTCGGTGCTGGGCGACAGCGTGAACCTGGCCTCGCGCCTGGAAGGCCAGACCAAGGAATACGGCTTTCCGATCATCGTCGGCTCCCGCACGGCGCTCGCCGCCAAGGACAAGTTCGCGATCCTCGAACTCGACTTCATCATGGTCAAGGGCAAGAGCGAGCCGGAGGTGATCTATGCCATCGCCGGCCGCGAGGACGTGATGCAGTCGGGTGCGTTCCAGCGCCTGCGCAACGTCACCATCGAGATGCTCGGCTGCTACCGCAGCCGCGACTGGCAGGGCGCACTCGACGCCATCGAGCGCGGCCGTCGCAGCGAGGATGCCGACACGCTGGAAAAGCTGTTCAAGCTGTATGAAGCGCGCATCAATGAGTTTCGCGTCAATCCGCCGGAGGAAGGGTGGACGGGGGCGTATGCGCTGCTGACGAAGTAGCCGTTGCCCATGAGGGGCTAGCCGGCGCCTCAACAATAGTGTCGTCCCGGCCTAGTGCGCAAGTGCGCACGGGGGGCCGGGACCCATACTTCGCAGCAGCAGTCGTGGCTCGAGATCGGAATTGGCAATCTTCGCCAAACTCAATTTTGTGGTTATGGGTCCCGGCCTGCGCCGGGACGACAGCTGAGACGCGTTAGTGCGCGGCCACCATCAACTCTCGTAGGGTGGGCAAAGGCGCGGAGCGCCGTGCCCACCATCGTTTTCACCGCAGCCAGCTGGTGGGCACGCTTTCGCTTTGCCCACCCTACGGCAGCTGTGCTTGCTGCCGCCCTCACTCCACCCCGATCGTTGTCAGATCCTGGAACCAGTGCTGCGCCTGCACGAACTGCTTCACTTTCGGCGAGAGCGCGTGCGGGTTGGTGTCGTGGACGACCCAGACCAGCGCGGCATCGTCGACGATCAGCGCATGCGCCCGGGCGATCAGGTCGTCCTGCTTGGCGGTGTCGAAGGTCTGCTTGGCCTCGTTGATCAGCGCGTCAACCTTCGGGTTCTTGTAGCCGCCCCAGTTGACGCCGACCGGCGCGATCTGGTCGGAGGCGAAGAAGCGGACGATGGCGTACAAGGGATCGGAGGTGACATAAGCGATGTTGTTGGCGGTGATGCCGGCGTTCATCTCGTCGGCCGCGCCCTTGCGCCAATGCGTGTAGAGCGTCTCGAGCTCGACCACCCTAAAATCGATGTCGATGCCGATCTCCTTGAAACTCTGCTGCAAAAACTCGTTCATCGGCAGCGACAGCATCTGGCCGGTGCCGCCCTGCGCGATGATGAACGTGGCCTTCAGCGGCTTTGCCTTGGAGTAGCCGGCCTCCTCGACCAGCTTCTTGGCGGCGGCGAGATCATATTTGATGTCGAAGCGCGGCTTGCCGAACCACGGGCTCGACGGGTCGACCTGGCCCTTGGCGGGTTTTGCCAGCCCATTCATCAGGCCGACCACGCCTTCGCGATCGATCGCGAGGTTGAGCGCCTTGCGCAGCCGGATGTCGGTCCAGGGCGAGCCCGGCAGCACGCTCAGATGATAATTCCAGACATGCGGCGTGACGTTGTCGACGATCTTCATGCCGGCCGCTTTCAGCTGCGGCACGGCATCGGGCGCTGGCGTCTCGATCAGGTCGACCTGGCCGGCGAGCAGCGCATTGGTGCGGGTCAGCGCCTCCGGCATCGGCACCAGCACGATCTTGTCGACCTTGGGAATACGCTTGGCGTTCCAATAGTCCGGGTTCTTGCTGAGCTCGGCGAGCTCGCGCGGCACGAGTTTTGTTAATTTGAACGGCCCGGTGCCGGAGGGCTGGCTGGCGAACTTGTCCCAATCCTTGCCGAGCTTTTCATATTGCGCCGGGCTCGACACCAGGAACCACAGCATCTGATACGGGAAGAAGGAATCGACGGTCTTGGTGGTGATCTCCACGGTGAAGTCGTCGATCCTGGCGTAGCTCGCGACGGAGGGCAGGCGGGTCTTCACCTGCGCGCTTTGCCGTTTGTCGAATTGCGGCGCCTTGTCGTTGAGCACCTTGTCGAGATTCCAGATCACCGCGTCGGCGTTGAACTCGCTGCCGTCGTGAAACTTCACGCCTTTGCGTAAGCTGAAGCGCCATTTGGTCTTGTCGGTGTCGTCGACCTTCCATTCGGTGGCGAGGCCCGGCACCAGCTTCCCCGGGCGATCGGCGACGTCCATGTCCCACGCCACCAGCGGATCGTAGATGGTGTAGGCCGTGAACTGATAGGCGCCGGCGCCGCGGTCGGGCTGGCCTGTCGTCAGCGGAATATCCGCCATGGAGATGCCGTAGCGCACCACCGTTTCAGCGCGCGCCGAGATTGCGAACGACGCCAGCGCAAGCACGGCGAGACAAGTCGATAACCGAATACGCATGGCCCAAAGCTCCCAAGAAAAACTCAAGCGAAAAACTCAAGTGAAAACTCAAGCGAAACTCGAGGCCAAACGTGCAATCTTGATGCCAGAATAGGCAGCGCGTTGCCTTTAAGCCCACGCGATCACAACGACTTGTCGTCGCAGGGCAATTTGCAGAATAAGTTTCCCATTGGCATAGCCATTGCATACGTTTGCATCAAAATTAATCATCGAAAGCCGAAAGAGGGACTAAGGCGATGCTTATCAAGACAACGACACGCGCGGCGCTGATTGCGGCGCTGGCCTTGACGACCGCGGCCGCATGGCCGCGCGCGGCCAGTGCCGAAACCGTGCTGCGCGTCGGCATGACGGCTGCCGATGTTCCGCGCACGCTCGGTCAGCCCGATCAGGGTTTTGAAGGCAATCGCTTCACCGGCGTCACCATGTACGACGCGCTCACCAGTTGGGACCTGTCCTCCGCCGAGAAGGCCAGCGTGGTGATCCCCGGCCTCGCCACCGAGTGGAAGGTCGACGATGCCGAAAAGACCAAATGGACCTTCAAGCTGCGCCCCGGCGTCACCTTCCATGACGGCACGCCGTTCAATGCCGACGCGGTGGTGTGGAATGTCGACAAGGTGTTGAAGCAAGACGCGCCGCAATTTGATCCGAGCCAGGTCGGTGCCACCGCTACGCGCATGCCGACGCTCGTATCTGCCAAGAAGATCGACGACATGACGGTCGAACTCACCACCAAGGAGCCCGACAGCTTCCTGCCGATCAACCTCACCAATTTGTTCATGGCGAGCCCGGCGAAATGGCAGCACTTCTACGACAAGGCTGAGGGCGCCGACGCCAAGGCGAAGTCGCAGGCTGCGTGGACTGCCTTTGCCAAGGACGCCGCGGGCACCGGCCCGTGGAAGATGGCGAGCTTCACGCCGCGCGAACGGCTCGAACTGGTCAAGAACGCGAATTACTGGGACAAGGCCCGCGTGCCCAAGATCGACAAGATGGTGCTCGTGCCGATGCCGGAGACCAACGCGCGCACCGCGGCGCTGCTGTCAGGACAGGTCGATTGGGTCGAGGCGCCGGCGCCCGATGCGCTGCCCGAGCTCAAGCAGCGCGGCTTCAAGCTCTACGCCAACGAGCAGCCGCATGTCTGGCCGTGGCAGTTCTCACGTGTCGAGGGCTCGCCCTGGAACGACATCCGCGTGCGCAAGGCCGCAAACCTCTGCGTCGATCGCGAAGGCCTCAAGGACGGATTGCTTGCCGGCCTGATGGTGCCCGCGACCGGCACCTTCGAGCCCGGCCATCCCTGGCGCGGCAAGCCGACTTTCGAGATCAAGTATGACAAGCCGGCCGCGCAGAAGCTGATGCAGGAAGCAGGCTTCGGTCCGAACAAGAAGCTGACGGTGAAGATCCAGACCTCGACCTCCGGCTCGGGCCAGATGCAGCCGCTGCCGATGAATGAATATCTCCAGCAGGCGCTCGCCGAATGCTATTTCGATGTGCAACTTGACGTCATCGAGTGGAACACACTGTTCTCCAATTGGCGGCGCGGCGTGAAGGATCCCTCGGCAAACGGTGCGAACGCGACCAACGTCACCTATGCGGCGATGGACCCGTTCTTTGCGCTGGTGCGCTTCCTGCAATCGAGCATGGCGCCGCCGGTCTCGAACAATTGGGGCTTCATCAACAATCCCAAGTTCGACGAGCTGGTGAAGAAAGCGCGCCAGACGTTTGATCCTGCCGCACGCGACGCTGCGCTTGCCGAACTGCACGCAGCCTCCGTCGACGACGCGGCCTTCCTCTATGTCGCCCACGACGTCGGCCCGCGTGCGATGAGCCCGAAGGTGACAGGCGTGATCCAGCCGAAGAGCTGGTTCATCGACTTCTCGCCGATCTCGATGACGCCGTAACGATCGCAGCGAACTCGGTGCACCCTCTCCCCTTGTGGGAGAGGGTGGCTTCGCGAAAGCGAAGCCGGGGGGTCTCTCTCCGCGAGTGCCCCTCTCTCTTTTGGAATGATCGTACCCGCGGATAGAACCCCTCATCCGGCGCTTGCGCGCCACCTTCTCCCACAAGGGGAGAAGGGAAGAAAGAATCCGACGTGCTCGCCTATATCGCCAGACGCATCGTCTATGTCATCCCGATCGTCATCAGCGTGGCGCTGGTGTGCTTTCTGCTTGTGCACATCACGCCGGGCGATCCGCTGGTCGCGGTGCTGCCGGCCGATGCCTCGCAGGAGCTCGCCGCGCAGCTCCGTGCCGCCTACGGTTTCGACCGGCCGCTGCCGGTGCAGTTCGGCCTCTGGCTGTTGCGTGCGCTGCATGGCGATCTCGGCAATTCCATCGCCACCGGGCGCCCGGTGCTCGCCGAAGTCATGCGCGCGGTCGGCAACACCGTCACGCTGGCGATTGCGGCGGCCATCATCGGCTTCACCATGGGCATCCTGCTCGGCCTGATCGCCGGCTATTTCCGCGAAACCTGGATCGACAAGCTCGCGACCTCCTTTGCCATCGCCGGCGTCTCGGTGCCGCATTACTGGCTCGGCATGGTGCTCGTCATCATCTTCTCGGTCGAGCTGAACTGGCTGCCCGCGGTCGGCGCTGGGCCCAACGGCTCCAGCTCCTGGGCCTGGGACTGGGCGCATCTGAGATATCTGGTGCTGCCGGCGATCACGACATCGGTGATTCCCATGGGCATCGTCACCCGCACCGTGCGCGCGCTGACCGGCGACATCCTTTCGCAGGATTTCGTCGAGGCGCTGCGCGCAAAAGGCCTGCATGAAACCGGCGTGTTCCGGCACGTCATCAAGAATGCCGCGCCGACCGCGCTCGCGGTGATGGGGCTTCAACTCGGCTACATGCTCGGCGGCTCGATCCTGATCGAGACCGTGTTCTCCTGGCCGGGGTCGGGCTTCCTGCTCAACTCCGCGATCTTCCAGCGCGACCTGCCGTTGTTGCAGGGCACGATCCTGGTGCTGGCGCTGTTCTTTGTCTTCCTCAATCTGCTGGTCGACATCGCGCAAGCCGCGATCGATCCGCGCATCAAGCGGGGCTAGCGGGATGAGCCCGGCCGTTGCCACGCAAAAGCTGCGCTCCCTCCCCCGCGTGCGGGGGAGGGCCGGGGAGAGGGTTTCTCCGCAATCGAGAACCCCCCAGAGGATAGAACCCTCACCCGCGCCTTCGGCGCGACCTCTCCGGCAAGCGGGCGAGGTGCACAGAGTTCTGAGCTTGCACCGATTGTATCAATGCCCATCGGGGGCTAGCCGATGAGCGAGCTTCCGCTGTCTGCGACCAGCGATGCGGCGCTCCAGGCCGCGCCGGCCACCAAAGCGCGTGGCTATTGGGCGACCGTCGGCCGCCGCATCCTGCGTGACAAGGTCAGCATGGCCTGCGCCATCGTGCTGCTGCTGATCTTCGTCTCGGCGATCCTGGCGCCCTGGCTTGGTCTCGAAGATCCCTACAAGGGCTCGATGATCCGCCGCCTCCGCCACATCGGCACGGCAGGCTATCCGCTCGGCACCGACGAGCTCGGCCGTGACATGCTGGCGCGGCTGATCTATGGCGGGCGGCTGTCGCTGGTTATCGGTATCCTGCCGGTGATTCTCGCGTTTGGTATCGGCACCTCGCTTGGCCTCGTCGCCGGTTATGTCGGCGGCAAGCTCAACACCGCGATCATGCGCACGATCGATGTGTTCTATGCCTTCCCCTCCGTGCTGCTGGCGATCGCGATCTCCGGCGCGCTCGGCGCAGGCATCCTCAATTCCATCGTGTCGTTGACGGTCGTGTTCGTGCCGCAGATCACCCGCGTCGCCGAAAGCGTCACCACCGGCGTGCGTAACATGGATTTCGTCGAGGCCGCGCGTGCCTCGGGCGCGGGGCCGTTCACCATCATGCGCGTGCACATCCTCGGCAATGTGCTGGGCTCGATCTTTGTCTATGCGACGAGCCTGATCTCGGTCTCGATGATCCTGGCGGCCGGTCTCTCCTTCCTCGGCCTCGGCACCAAGCCGCCGGAGCCGGAATGGGGCCTGATGCTCAACACGCTGCGCACAGCGATCTACGTCAATCCCTGGGTTGCGGCACTGCCGGGTGCGATGATTTTTGCGGTCTCGATCTGCTTCAACCTGCTCTCGGACGGCCTGCGCAGCGCCATGGACATCAGGAACTAGCGATGATGAGAGAGACGCAGGTAGCCACGGCGCCGGTGCCACACCTCTCCCATAGGGAGAGGTCGGATTGCATCGCAAGATGCAATCCGGGTGAGGGGTTTCGCTCCACCGGGAATGCCGCGCCCCCTCACCCGCGCCTTCGGCGCGACCTCTCCCCGATGGGGAGAGGTGAAGGAAGGCGGCCATGAGCCAGACCAACACCTCTGTCACCATGCTGGAGCCGGTCGAGGACGTCGGCGGCGTCGCGCAGCTGCTGCTCCAGGTCAACGGCCTGACAAAACATTTCCCGGTGCGTGGCGGGCTGTTCGCCGCGAAGCGCACCGTGCGTGCCGTCGACAACGTCTCCTTCTCCGTCGCCAAGGGCGAGACCGTCGGCATCGTCGGCGAGTCCGGGTGCGGCAAGTCCACCACCGCGCGCCTGCTGATGCATCTGATGCCGCGCGACACCGGCGACATCATCTATGACGGCATGACCATCGGGCAGTCGCTATCGTTGCGGGAATTGCGCCGCGGCATGCAGATGGTGTTTCAGGACTCCTATGCCTCGCTCAATCCGCGCCTCACCATCGAGGAATCGATCGCGTTCGGCCCCAAGGTGCACGGCATGGCCGATAGCACGGCGCGCATCCTCGCGCGCGAGCTGCTCGGCAAGGTCGGCCTGCGCCCCGAAAACTTCGCCAACCGCTATCCGCACGAGATCTCCGGCGGCCAGCGCCAGCGCGTCAACATCGCCCGCGCCCTGGCTCTGTCGCCGCGGCTGGTGATCCTCGACGAGGCCGTCTCCGCGCTCGACAAATCCGTCGAGGCGCAGGTGCTGAACCTGCTCGCCGATCTCAAGCGCGAGTTCGGATTGACCTATCTCTTCATCAGCCATGACCTCAACGTCGTGCGCTACATCAGCGACCGCGTGCTGGTGATGTATCTCGGCGAGGTCGTGGAGCTCGGCCCGGTCGATCAGGTCTGGGATAGCCCCGCGCATCCCTACACACGCGCGCTGCTTGCTGCGATGCCGTCCTCCGATCCTGATCGCCGCACCGAGAAGCCGCCGATCTCAGGCGATCCACCCAATCCGATCGATCCGCCCTCGGGCTGCCGCTTCCACACCCGTTGTCCGTTTGCGGAGCCGCTCTGCGCAAATGCGACACCAAATCTCACCGCGGTCGATAGAATGGGCCACGAAGCCGCGTGCTACATGGCGATACCGGGTTCAGGCCATAGCCGCTCGCCCCGAGAGGAAACCGCATGACGAGACCAACGACAAAAGAAATCCAGGCGACCGCGCAAGTCGCGGGTATCCCTGTGAACGACGAGATCGCGACGCGCATCTCCAATTCCATCGGTCCTGCCTTCGAAGGTTTTGCGGCCATCGCCGGCACGCTGCCGTTCGACCTCGAGCCCGCGCTCTATCCGCTCGCGCAGACGCAGAAAGTGTCGAAATGAGCTCCGAGCCTGCATTGATGACGCTCACCGAGGTCGCGCGTGCGATCGCGATGAAGCAATTGTCCTCGCATGAGGCGACGCGCGCGCTGTTGCATCGCATCGCGCAATGGCAGCCGCATCTCAACGCCTTCATGTCGATCGAGTCGGAAGCTGCGCTGAAGGCGGCCGATGCCGCCGACGCCGAGCTCGCCAGGGGCGAGGTGCGCGGTCCGCTGCACGGCGTGCCGCTCGCGCACAAGGACATGTATTACGACGCAGGCAAGGTCTCGACCTGCGGCTCGCTAATCAGACGCGATTTCGTGCCGACCGTGACGTCCACGGCCTTGCAGCGGCTGAAGGACGCCGGTCAGGTTCGCCTCGGCACGCTGCATCTGGCCGAGTTCGCCTATGGCCCGACGGGCCATAACGCCCATTACGGCCCGGTCCGCAATCCCTGGAACGTCGCGCATATCACCGGCGGCTCCTCATCGGGGTCCGGCTCGTCGGTCGCCGCGCGGCTGACTTATGCGGCGCTGGGCTCGGACACCGGCGGCTCGATCCGCATACCCGCGCATTTCTGCGGCGTCACGGGACTGAAGACCACGGTTGGGCGCGTCAGCCGCGCCGGCGCGATGCCGCTGTCGCAATCGCTCGACACAGTCGGCCCGCTCGCGCGCACCGCGGAAGACTGCGCGCTGCTGCTGGCGCTGATGGCCGGCCCCGATCCTGAAGATTCGACCACAAGTCATGAGCCGCTGTCGGACTATGTGGCCGCGACCAAAGGCTCGCTGAAGGGCCTCAAGATCGGCGTGCCTGCGTCTTTCTATGTCGACGATCTCGACAGCGAGGTCGGACGCGTGCTGGACGAGACCATCGCGGTGCTCAAGCGGGAGGGCGCCGACATCCTCGCAGTCGAGCTGCCCGACCAGCGACAATTGTCCTCGGCGAGCCAGCTCGTGCTCGCGGCCGAAGCTGCTGCCTTCCACAAACGCTGGATGATCGAACGCCCACAGGATTACGGCTCGCAGGTCTTGATGCGGCTGCAGAACGGCCTCGCCGTTCCCGCCATCACCTATCTGGAGGCGATGCGCTGGCGCGGGCCGGCACTCGCCGCGCACAATGCGGCGACCGCAGGTGTGGACGCGATCTTCGCGCCGGCCTCGCCCGTGCCGGCCCCGACGATCGAGGAGAGCGACGTTGGCGGCGGGCCGAACGCGCCGGCGCTGTTGCAGCGGCTGACGCTGTTCACCCGTCCCGTGAACTTCCTCGGCCTGCCGTCGCTCACCGTGCCCTCGGGCTTCACCAAAAGCGGCCTGCCGGTCGGCATGCAGCTGATCGGCCGCTCCTTCGATGAAGCGACCCTGCTCACCATCGGCGCCGCGTTCCAGCGCGTCACCGACTATCACGACCGGGTACCCAAACTGCCGTCATGACAAAACTCGTCGATATCTCAGGCCTCAACATCCGTTTCACCGGCGAGCGCACGGTCTATGCCGTGAACGATCTCAACCTCTCGCTCGGCGACGGCGAGGTGCTGGGCCTGCTCGGCGAATCCGGTTCGGGCAAAAGCGTGACCTTGCGTGCGCTGATGCGGCTGTTGCCGAAGAAGCGCACGCAGATTTCCGGCAAGGTCAACGTCATGGGGCGTGACGTGCTCGCGATGAACGACGAGGAACTGTCGTCGTTCCGCGGCCAGACCGTCTCGATGATTTTTCAGGAGCCGGCACTGGCGCTCGACCCGGTCTATACCATCGGCGCGCAGATCGCCGAAAGCGTCGTGCGCCACGAAGGCAAAAGCTACGCGGAGGGCCGCGCGCGGGCGCTGGAGATGCTCGAGGTCGTGCGCATTCCCTCGGCCAGGCGGCGGCTCGATGCCTATCCGCACGAAATGTCCGGCGGCATGCGTCAGCGCGCGATGATTGCGCTGGCGCTCGCCTGCCGGCCAAAAATCCTGCTCGCGGACGAGCCGACCACGGCGCTCGATGCCACCGTGCAGATCCAGATCCTGCTGCTGCTGCGCGAGCTGCAACGCGAGTTCGGCATGTCGGTCATCTTCGTCACCCACGACATTGGTGTTGCGATCGAGATCTGCGACCGCGTTGCGGTGATGTATGCCGGCCAGATCGTGGAGCAGGGCAGTCTGCGCGACATCGTCCGCTCGCCGGTCCACCCTTATGCCAAGGGCCTGCTCGCCTCGACCATCCACGGCGCCAAGCGGGGCGCCCGCCTCGAGACCATTCCCGGCACCCCGCCATCGCTGGCCGAAAAGCCCCGCAACTGCTCCTTCGCTCCCCGCTGCAAGCTCGCCGAGGCGCGCTGCCTGGAGCAATTGCCGCCGAATGTGGAGGTCGGGTCGGGCCGGGCGGCGCGGTGTGTGCTGGCGGAGCCGGTGTCGGCGACGTAGCCTTTCGAAATTCAGCGCAGCTATCGCCCCAAGCACACTGCGCTCTCTCCCACCTTGCGGGGAGGGAATGATAGAGCAGTGCGTCCCTCACTTTGCGGAATGCGCGCTTCTTCAAAAATCCTCTGCGCCAACACCCAGTTGTCACAATCCACCACGCGCATCCCGGCGAAGGCATTTCTACTGTGCATGGGGTTGTTTTCGCGATTCTTGTTTGAGGGGTCTCTCCGGGACCACTATTCAGACCCCATTCATCCCGGTTCCGGTTCCATGGGCCCGTTCACGGAGAGGGACTTCCACTTATGTATATTTCTGGCCAAAGCCTCATCATCATCCTGTTCGTCGGCCTGGTCGCCGGCTGGCTCGCCGGCAAGGTCGTGCGAGGGAGCGGGTTCGGCATCATCGGCGACATCGTGATCGGCATCGCCGGTGCGTTTGTCGCGAGCTTCCTGTTCCCGAAGCTCGGCATCCATATCGGCGTCGGGCTGGTCTCGGAGATCATCTATTCCGCCATCGGCGCCATCATCCTGCTGCTGGTGGTGCGGCTGGTGCGCGGCGGCGGCCGGCTCTAGCGGGTTCTTGGTTCACCCATCGGAACCTTGCGCCTCTCCCCAGCGACTTGGGGAGAGGCGCTTGTCTTTGCCATAAAAAGTCGCAAAGACTGTGAGATACCGGACTTGCGCATCAGGCCATCCCAGGTAGATGTGGCGGGGTCGGGATTAATTCGATTGCGCTGCACGCGGGGGAGAACCCGATATTAATCCGGAGCGCGTACGCCTCGATTTGCCTTTGAATTCAGGGGTTTTGCCCCCTTACCCGAAAGAGATCAGACTGATGGCAGCCGTTCCCGGCCTCCGCCGTTCAGAGCTCGGTGACGCGCTTCGTGCCTGCCGCACGGCGTTCGTCGGCGTCGGCTTCATGAGCTGCATGATCAACCTGCTCTATCTGACCGGGTCGATCTTCATGTTGGAGGTCTACGACCGGGTGCTGCCGAGCCGCAGCATTCCGACCCTCGTCGGCCTGATCGTCCTCGCCGGCGGCCTCTATATGGCGCAGGGCGTGCTCGACATGATTCGCAGCCGCATCCTGGGACGGGTCGGCACCGCGCTCGACGAGGCGCTGAACAAGCGCGTGTTCGACACCATCGTGCGCCTGCCGCTCTTGGTCGGTAGCCGCAACGAGGGGCTGCAGCCGCTGCGCGATCTCGACAATGTCCGCTCGTTCCTCGGCGGCATGGGCCCGAGCGCGTTCTTCGACCTGCCCTGGCTGCCGCTCTATCTCGCCATCTGCTTCGCCTTCCACATCATGATCGGCGTGACCGCTTTGATCGGCGCCATCATCCTGGTCGGGCTGACGCTGGTCACCGAATTCCTGTCCCGCCAGCCGGCGAAGGAGGCGATGGGCCTTGCCGCCCAGCGCAATGACCTCGCCCAGTCCAGCCGCCGCAACGCCGAAGTGCTGGTGTCGATGGGCATGGCCGGTCGGCTCAACCAGCGCTGGAGCGAGGCCAACGAAAAATACCTCGTCGGCAATCAGCGTGCGAGCGACGTCGCCGGCGGCCTCGGCGCGATCGCAAAAGTGCTGCGCATGATGCTGCAATCGGCGGTGCTCGCGGTCGGCGCCTATCTCGTCATCCACCAGGAGGCGACCGCTGGCATCATCATCGCGGGCTCGATCCTCTCGGCGCGCGCGCTGGCGCCGGTCGATCTCGCGATCGCGCATTGGAAATCGTTCGTCGCGGCGCGCCAGAGCTGGCACCGCCTCAGTCGCCTCCTGGAACAGATGCCGGCGCAGGCGACGCAGACCCAGTTGCAGGCACCCGTCAGCCGCCTCTCGGTCGAAGGCGTCGCCATGGTGGCGCCGGGCGACCAACGCCTCATCGTCCAGGACGTCACCTTCGCGCTCGAAGCCGGCAACGGCCTCGGCGTCATCGGGCCGAGCGGTTCCGGCAAATCCTCGCTGATCCGTGCGCTGGTCGGCGTCTGGTATCCGGTCCGCGGCAAGGTCCGGCTCGACGGCGCGGCGCTCGACCAATGGACGTCCGACGTGCTCGGCCGCCACATCGGCTATCTGCCGCAGGACGTCGAACTGTTCGGCGGCACCATCGCGCAGAACATAAGCCGTTTTGATCCGGAGGCGACTTCCGACGGCATCATCTCCGCGGCCAAGGAAGCCGGCGTGCATGAGATGATCATCAAGATGCGCGAGGGTTACAATACGCAAGTCGGCGAGCAGGGCACCTCGCTCTCCGCCGGCCAGGCGCAGCGCGTGGCGCTGGCGCGCGCGCTCTATGGCAATCCGTTCCTGATCGTGCTGGACGAGCCGAACTCCAATCTCGACACCGAAGGCGACGAGGCGCTGACCCGCGCCATCCGCAGCGCACGCGAGCGCGGCGCCATCGTGATCGTGGTGGCGCACCGGCCCATCGGCGTCGAGGCGGTCGACCAGGTCCTGGTGCTTCGTGACGGCCGCATGCAGGCCTTCGGTCCGAAGGAGCAGGTGCTCGCCCAGGTGTTACAGCCCCGCGTCGCGCCGCCGGCGCCGATCAAGATCGTCAGCGAAGGCGGAGTGGCCAAACCATGAGCACGATGACGGTTGGCGGGACAAAGCCCGCCGCGACCAGGACGGTGCGGCAGTCGATCCGGTTTCACCTGATCCTCGGGATCTCGATCGTGCTGGTCCTGGGCGTCGGCCTCGGCGGCTGGGCATCGACGGTTCAGATATCCGGTGCGCTGATCGCGCCGGGCCAGATCGTGGTCGAATCCAACGTCAAGAAGGTGCAGCACCCGACCGGCGGCGTGGTCGGCGAGGTGCGCGCCCACGACGGCGACGTGGTCAAGGCCGGTGACATCGTGGTGCGGCTCGACGACACCGTCACCAAGGCCAATCTCGCCATCGTCACCAAGAATCTCGACGCCGCGCAGGCGCGTGCGGCACGGCTTCAGGCCGAGCAGCGCGGTCTCGACAAGATCGAATTCCCGGCATCGCTGCTCGATCGCGCCGAGGATCCCGACGTCAAGGCGCTGCTCTCTGCCGAAACCAAGTTGTTTGACGTCCGCGTCAACGGCCGTGCCGGCCAGAAGGCGCAACTCCGCGAGCGCATCCAGCAGCTCAACGAGGAGATCGAAGGTCTGTCCGCGCAGGAGAAAGCCAAGGACAAGGAAATTTCGCTGGTGCAGCAGGAGCTCACCGGCGTGCGCGATCTCTATGACAAGCATCTGGTGCAGATCTCGCGCCTGACCACGCTGGAACGCGACTCTGCCCGCCTCACCGGCGAGCGCGCGCAGTACATCGCCTCGCGGGCCCAGGCCAAGGGCAAGATCACCGAGACCGAGCTTCAGATCATTCAGGTCGACAAGGACATGGCGAGCGAGGACTCCAAGGATCTGCGCGAGACCAACGACAAGAGCGGCGAGCTGATCGAGCGCAAGGTCGCGGCCGAAGACCAGCTCCGTCGCGTCGACATCCGCGCGCCGCAGGACGGCATGGTGCTCCAATCGACGGTGCACACCGTCGGCGGCGTCGTCACGGCCGGCGATGCGCTTATGCTGATCGTGCCGCAGGCCGACGACCTCCAGGTCGAGGCCAAGGTCAATCCGGTTGACATCGACAAGCTCCAGATCGGCCAGAAGACGCTGCTGCGCCTCTCCGCATTCAACCAGCGCACCACGCCCGAGCTCAACGGTGTCGTCAGCCGCGTCTCGCCCGACGTCACCACGGATCAGCGTACGGGCCAGAGCTACTATACCATCCGCGTCTCGCTGTCCGCCGAGGAGGTCGCCCGGCTCGGCGACTCCAAGCTGATCCCGGGTATGCCCGCGGAAGCCTTCGTTCAGACCGGCGACCGCACCATGCTGTCGTACCTCCTGAAGCCGCTGCACGACCAGTTCATGCGGGCCTTCCGCGAGAAGTGACGCGCGAAAGCGTGTCATCCCGGAGCGCGCTTAGCGCGCATCCGGGATCTCGATCCCCATGCTCGATCCCGTAGGGTGGGCAAAGGCGCAAAGCGCCGTGCCCACCATTCCTTGCACGGCGACGAGGATGGTGGGCACGCTTCGCTTTGCCCACCCTACGGCACTTTGTTCTTTGCTATAGTTCGAACTCAGGTCCCATCAAACCCGGCGTTCGAACAATGCAGACCCCGCCCTCCATCGCCACGAAATCCTTCTCCGATGCTGGCCTCGCCGTCGCCCGTCTCGAAGAGATCTACGAGCGCAACACAAAGTTCCTGCGCGACCGGTTCGAAGCCTATGTCATCGGCGAGGCGATCACGACGCGGGTGCGGGCCTATTATCCCTTCGTCCGCCTCACCACCGCGACGCATGCGCGGCTGGACTCGCGTCTCTCCTATGGTTTCGTCGCGGGACCAGGCGTGCACGAGACCAGCGTGACGCGGCCGGATCTGTTCCGCGCCTATCTCACCGAGCAGATCGGCCTCCTGATTCAGAACCACGGCGTTCCCGTCGAAATCGGCGAGTCCAACGAGCCGATCCCGATCCACTTCGCCTATCGTCGCGACATCAATATCGAAGCCGCCATCACCACCGGCGAGAATTCGCTCATTACGCGATCGCTGCGTGATGCGTTCGACGTGCCTGATCTCGCCACCATGGACGATTCCATCGCCGACGGCACCTTCGAGCTCCAGCCTGGTGCGCCCGAGCCGCTGTCGCTGTTCCGCGCCGCCCGCGTCGATTACTCGCTGCGCCGGCTCTATCACTACACTGGCACCGATTCCGAGCATTTCCAGAACTTTGTCATTTTCACCAACTACCAGTTCTATGTCGATGCCTTCGCGCAGCTCTGCCAGCAGCGGCTTGAGTCGGGCGAGGCCGGCCTCGAAGCCTTCGTCGCGCCGGGAAACGTGATCACGCGCGGCGGCGGTGCGACGACTGGAGATGCGCCCGCCCGCATGCCGCAAATGCCGGCCTTCCATCTGGTCATGCCTGGCTATCGTGGCATCACCCTGATCAATATCGGCACCGGTCCGTCCAACGCGCGCAACGTCACCGATCACGTCGCGGTGCTGCGGCCGCATGCCTGGCTGATGCTCGGGCATTGCGCCGGCTTGCGCAACACGCAGCGGCTCGGCGACTACGTGCTCGCGCATGGCTATGTGCGCGAGGACCACGTGCTCGATCGCGAGCTGCCGCTGTGGGTGCCGATCCCGGCGCTGGCCGAGATGCAGGTCGCGTTGGAGCAGGCGGTCGAGGACGTCACCGGCCTGGAAGGTTTCGAGCTCAAGCGCCTGATGCGTACGGGCACGGTTGCCAGCGTCGACAACCGCAATTGGGAGATCTCCGGGCCCGAGGTCATTCGCCGCATGTCGCAATCGCGCGCCGTCGCGCTCGACATGGAATCGGCCGCGATCGCCGCCAACGGTTACCGCTTCCGCGTGCCCTACGGCACGCTGCTCTGCGTCTCCGACAAGCCGCTGCATGGCGAGATCAAGCTCGCCGGCATGGCCAGCGAATTCTACCGCCGCCGCGTCGGCCAGCATCTCGAGATTGGCCTCAAGGCGCTGGAACGGCTCAAGCAGCAGGAGTCGGAGCGGTTGCATTCGCGCAAGCTGCGCAGCTTTGCCGAAGTCGCGTTCCAGTAAAGGACAACAGAACTGTCATACGAACGCTGATGTCTCCGCGCGCACGGCATCCCGGGAATATTGCTGCTGAGGCAGGGTTATCCATTCGTCCGGGGCCGCTTGAAACAGCACAGGAGATGGCGATGTTCACGAGGATGATCAGGCTCGTCACGCTGGGTACATTTGCGGCAGCCCTGTTGAGCTCGCCGGCGTATGCCGCGGGCGGCGGTGGTGGAGGCGGGGGTGGTGGAGGCGGTGGCGCCGATCCCTTTGCCAGTACCTATTCGGACCAGAAAGCGCAGCCACAGCCGGTTTATCCAAGGCGCCCGGGCACCAAGGCAACCCAGAAAGGCAAGAAGCCGAACAACCAGTCCAGCACCGACGATCCCGCATTCGCGACCGGCTACCGCGTGGCCTATGACACCATCTACGAGCGCAACGATTACGCGGCCGCGATCGTGCAGTTGAAATCGCTTGGCCATGACGACCATCCGAACGTCGCCAACCTCATCGGCTATTCCTACCGCAAGCTTGGCGACTACGAGCAGTCGCAGGTCTGGTACGAGCGCGCGTTGAAGGCGGATCCGAACCACGTTCTGACATGGCAGTATTACGGGCTGTGGCAGCTCGAGCGAGGCAACCGCGAGCAGGCGCTCTACCATCTCGGCCGGATTGCAGCCATTTGCGGGACGGATTGCGCGGAGTATCGATCGCTGGCCGCGGCACTGGAGAAGCCGACTGGGACTGCGCTCGCCTATTAGGGGCCGCGGCTCGTCTTGCGGCTCTTCTTGCGGCCAAGGTGACAAGCCGCCAGATTTTTTGCATTGTCCCGTTCGAGGGTGCGAACGGGACAATTGGATGCCGCTGGCGCGCGACAGGATCATCGGCCACGACCTCGAACGTCTGGCTTTCCGCTTCACCATGATGAATGACGGGGACGTCGTGCATTGCCAGATCAGCGATGCCGCGATGGACGAGCTTGCGGGTATGCAGGGTACCGAAAGCAGCGCCCGCCAGGCGCAATTCATGTCCCTGCGCGAGACGATCGAGCGGCTGGCCTCAGACCTCTACGACGAGGCGCCGCGATTCAAGGGCTACGTGGTGCGGATTTTTACGCGGCATTTGGGACGGTGACTGCCGCTCCACCCTCCGCTGTCATGCCCCGGCTTGACCGGGGCATCCAGTACGCTGCGCCCGATCGGTTCAATCACAACTGCCTCGGAGTACTGGATCGCCCGATCAAGTCGGGCGATGACAGTCGTGTTGGTGGCAAGACTGTCGCGACTCACTTCGGCGGCGCAGTAGCTCACCCCTCAAGCTTCCTCAGCAGCAGCTTCAGCGCCGTCGCCGCGAACATTTGCATATTGGCGAACCGGTCGTTGCCGCCGGTCTCCAGCGTCACTACCTCCGTAGCCGGCCCCGCAACCGCCATGCAGCTATGGCCGGCGGCGTCGCCGTAGCGGTTGCCGGTCGGGCCGGCTGCGCCGGTTTCGGACAGGCCCCAGTCGGAGTTGAAGCGGCCGCGCATCTGTTCGGCCAGAAGTTTCGCGTAGGGCTCAGAGGAGGAACGAAAGCCCTTCATTCCTTCGTCCGAAATATCCATCAGCACACGCCTAGCGTCGCGGGTGTAGACCACCGCGCCGCCGAGGAAATAAGCCGACGCACCGGGGACCGCGAGCAGGCTCGCCGCGATCAGGCCGCCGGTCGAGGATTCCGCGACCGCTACGGTCTGCTTGCGCGCGATCAGCTTTGCCGCGACCTGTTCCGCAATGCCGACGAGCTCTTTCATCTTATCACCCCTCATTCCTTCGCAACTGAGCTCAGCCTTCCTAGCATATGACAGAAGCCTTGGCCGAGTTGCGGGCGGAGGGCAGGCCTGCTTGAATGGTGGACAAGAAGCGGCCAAGTGCTGCCCGTGACAAGATACGACGAGGAAACGTGAGAAGGGAGACGTCATGGCGTCCCTGATCGCCGGCGGGGTGGATTGCGACGTGCATCCGGCCGTGCCGCATCTGACCAGCCTGCTGCCGTACCTGAACGATTATTGGCGCGATCAGGTGACGACGCGCGGCATGGTCGATCTCATCTCACAATCCTATCCAAAGAACTCGCCGATCGTGGCGCGGCCCAATTGGCGGCCCGAGAATGGCAAGCCGGGCGAGAGCCTGGAGGACATGCAGCGGCATGTGCTCGACCCCTTCCAGCTCTCGCATGCCATCTGCAATCCGCTCTACGGCGTGCAGATGGTATTTTCGGAAGATTTGCAGGCCGCGTTCTGCCGCGCGCTGAACCAATGGCTCGCGAAGGAATGGCTCGACCGCGATTCCCGGCTGCGCGGCTCGATCGTGATCCCGACGCAAAGCGTCGAGAAGGCCGTCGCCGAGATCGAGCGCTGCGCCCAGGACAAGCGCTTCGTGCAGGTGCTGATGCTGGTGATGGGCGACACGCCGCTCGGCAAGCGCGCGCTGTGGCCGATCTACGAGGCGGCGGAACGGCTCGACCTACCGGTCGGCATCCACGCCGGTTCCGCCTATCACAATCCGCCGACCGCGGTGGGGTGGGGTTCCTACCATATCGAGGACTATGTCGGTCAGGCCCAGGCGTTCCAGACCCAGCTTACCAGCCTGATTGTCGAGGGTGTGTTCGCCAAATATCCGCGGCTGAAGATGGTGATGCTGGAATCCGGCGTCTCCTGGATCTCGCCCTATCTCTGGCGGCTGCACAAATTCTGGCGCGGGGTGCGGATGGAGACGCCCTGGGTCGATCGCGCGCCGCTCGAAATTGTGCGCAGCAACATCCGCTTCTCGTTACAGCCATTTGATGCGCCGCCGGACGAAGCGACATTAATTCGCCTGTTTGATCATATGCAGTCCGACGAATTGGTCCTATTCTCCACGGACTATCCGCACTGGCAGTTCGACGGCCAGGACGCGCTGCCCGAAGGTCTCACCCCCGATCTCGTGCGCAAGATCATGATCGACAATCCGCATGCAACCTATCCCCGCCTGACTTAGCCCGCTGCCAAAGGAGGCAAGGCGATGAATATCCAGTTCCGCGAGAGCCTAGAGGCCGCTTCCCCCCCGACGACGAAAACCGCGATTGCGGACTGCGACATCCATCCGGCGCGCGCGACCCGGACCGAGCTCTATCCCTATCTCGCCAAACGCTGGCAGCATCACCTCGAGATCTACGGCGTCCATGCCTATCAGGGCATGATGGAAGGGCCGCCCTATCCGAAGGCCCAGCCCAATGCCTCGCGCCGCGATGCCTATCCGCCGGAAGGCGGCCCGCAGGGCTCCTCGCTCTCGTTCATGCAGCAGCAACTGCTCGATCCCAACAATGTGCAGCTAGGCGTGCTCAATCCGCTCAACTCCGGGCAGGGCATCCGCAATCACGAGCTTTCGGCAGCGCTCTGCTCGGCCATCAACGACTGGCAGATCGACAAATGGACGAGCAAGGACAAACGGCTGAAGGGCTCGATCGTCGTCGCCAATGAGGATGGGTTGTCGGCGGCCGCCGAGATCCGCGAGCGTGCCGGCGACAAGAACTTTGTGCAGGTGCTGCTGCTCAGCCGCAATGTCGAGCCGCTCGGTCAGCGCCGTTATTGGCCGATCTATCAGGCCGCGGAAGAGGCTGGCCTTCCCGTCGGCGTGCACGCTTTCGGTTTCGGCGGCAACCCGATCACGCCGTCGGGCTGGCCGTCCTATTACATCGAGGAGATGGTGGGACACTCGCAGTGCCAGCAATCCGCGCTGGCGAGCCTTGTTTTGGAAGGTGTGTTCGAGCGCTTCCCGAAACTGAAAATGGTGATGATCGAGGCCGGCTTCGGCTGGGCGCCGTCGCTGGCGTGGCGGCTCGACAAGGTCTGGCAGCGGCTGCGTAGCGAAGTGCCGCATGTGAAGCGGCCGCCGTCGGAATATATCCGCGAGCAGGTGTGGTGGACCACTCAGCCAATGGAGGACCCGGAGCGGCGCGAGGACCTGTTCGACGTCATCAACTGGATCGGCTGGGACCGTCTGCTGTTCGCAACCGACTATCCGCATTGGGACTACGACGAGCCGTCACGCGTGCTGCCGGCGGGCGTCAGCGACGCCAACCGCGAGGCGTTTTATCTCGGCAATGCCAAGAAGCTGTACGGGATCAATTGATGGCGCGGCATGTGATTGCCGCGGTCGATGAGTTGCCGCCCGGCACGCGAAAATTCCTGGAGATCGACGGACGGCCGATCGCCGTCTTTAACATCAAAGGCGAATATTTCGGCCTGATGAACCGCTGCCCGCATCAGGGCGCGGCGCTGTGCGAGGGCCCGCTGATCGGGCTCGCGCAGTCAAAGGATCCCGGTGAGATCGAATACACGAAACTCGGCGAGATCATCCGCTGTCCCTGGCACGGCTGGGAGTTCGATATCCGCACCGGCCAGTCCTATTGCGACCCCCGCCGCTTCCGCGTGAAGGCCTATCCGGCCCATGTCGAGCCGGGCGCGACCGTGGTGAAGGGGCCGTATGTCGCCGAGACCGTCACGGTGAAGGTCGAGAGCGACTACGTGGTGGTGGAGTTGTAGCTGCTCAGGCGGTGCGCTCCCTCGCCCCGTTCTTACGGGGAGAGGGCTCCCCACGCGAGATCGACGAGAAACCTGTACCCCCTCACCCGGATCGCACCGGACGATGCTTCGCATCGCCGAGGCGATCCGACCTCTCCCCGCAAGCGGGGAGAGGTGAAAGAAAGAGCCCGCGTCGATCAGTGCCCCGCGACCGGCTCCGCTACCGCATCATAGGTCGGCACGGCCTTGCCGCCGCCGCGATAGACGATCAACGCCGCGATGATGCCGAGGAAGGCTGCGAACATCAGCCAGGCACCCGGTGCGGCCTTATTGCCGGTATGCTCGATCAGCAGGGTCGAGGCGAACGGCGTGAAGGTGCCGAACAATGCGGCCGCGAGCGCAAAGGCCAGCGAGAAGCAGGTCGTGCGCACATGTGCCGGCACGATCTCGACCAGCGCACCGAGCATGGTGCCGCTGTACATGCCGAAATAGAACGAGAACATCATCTCGACCGCGAGCAGTTTGCCGAAGGTCGGCGCCGCCACCAGCCAGCTAAGCGCCGGATAGGCGGTGAGCAGCGACAACGTGGCGATGCCGAGCAGCACCGGCTTGCGGCCGATGCGGTCGGACAGCGCGCCGCCGACCGGATTCCAGATGAAGTTCGTGACAGCGACGAGCAGCGTGACCAGCAGCGCATCCTGCGTCGACAGCTTCAGCACGGTCTTGCCGAAGGTCGGCGTGTAGACGGTGACGAAGTAGAACGTCGTCGTAGTCAGGATCGCGATCATCATGCCGAGGATGACGATGCGCCAGTTGCCGAGCGCGGAGGCGAACACCTCGCTTGCGGTCGGATGCTTCTTCATGGCGAGGAAGGCCGGCGTTTCCTCGAGCGTCCGCCGCAGGAAGAAGATCAAGGGAATGATCAGGCAGCCGACGAAGAAGGGAATGCGCCAGCCCCAGGCGGCGACCGTCTCGGCCGGCATCACCTCGGAGAGGATGTAGCCGAGGATCGAGGCCACGAAGATCGCGACCTGCTGGCTCGACGATTGGAACGAGGTATAGAAGCCGCGATTGCCGGGCGTCGAGATCTCCGCGAGATAGACCGACACGCCACCGAGCTCGACGCCGGCGGAGAAGCCCTGCAGCAGGCGACCGATCAGGACGATCACAGGCGCGGCGATGCCGATCGTGGCGTAGCTCGGGCAGAACGCGATCACGACCGTGCCGATGGCCATGATGCCGAGCGTGACGATCAGGCCCTGACGGCGGCCGATGCGATCGATGTAAGCGCCCAGCACGATGGCACCGACGGGGCGCATTAACGCGCCGAGCCAGAACACGCCAAAGGTGTTGAGCAGCGATGCTGTCTCGTTGGTCGAGGGGAAGAACGCCTTACCGATCGCCGCAGCATAGAAGCCGAACAGGAAGAAGTCGAACTGTTCGAGGAAATTGCCGCTCGTTGCGCGCAGGATCGCGCCGACGCGCGACTTGATGGCGGGCGGATTGGTTGATGCTGCTGGTCCAGCCATTGACGTTTACTCCCCTGGAAGACGTGGCCAGACCGGAACTCATTTTCACGGCAAAGCGACAGATTGTTGGTGCGACAATCTGTCTAACCCCTCTCGCGCGGGGCCCTGTGAGTCAACCCATTTTGCTGCGGAAGCTGATGATTTTTCAGGCTTTATTCTGCGTTGCCGCGATCATCCATTGGCGGAACGCTGCAAGCTTCGGCGCTTCGCGGCGCCCCTCTGGCGAGACCAGGTAAAAGCCGGCATCGGCCGGCAGCGCGATCTTGAAGGGAACCACGAGCCGGCCCTTGGCGATGTCGTCCCGCACATAGGAGGTACGCCCCATCGCCACGCCCATGCCGTCGATCGCCGCCTGGACGGTCACGAAAGTCATGTCGAAGGTGACGCCGGGCTGTCGGGAAATGTCGGTCGGCAGGCCTGCCGCCGTCAGCCAGAGCCGCCAGTCCTCGGTGCTGTTGGTGTGAAGCAGCACGTGGTCCTTGAGATCCGCAGGCGTACGCAGAGGCTCGTCGCAGCGCAACAACGACGGGCTGCACACTGGAAATAGCTCGTCCGCCATCAGCCAGTCGGCGCGCAGGCCGGCCCACTGGCCTCTGCCATAGCGGATTGCGGCGTCGACATTGTCGCGCTGGAAGTCGACCAGGCTGGTCGAGGTGGTGATGCGGACGTCGATGCCGGGATGGGCCTCCTGGAAATCGGTCAGTCGCGGCAGCAGCCATTTTGCGGCCAGCGAGGCCAGCGTCGAAACCGTCAGCACCTTGTCGTCGTCCTTGCGCAGCAGCCGGTCAGTGGCAAGGCGAAGATCGTTGAAGGCGGCGCGGACGCCGGGGAGGTAGTCGCGCGCCTCCGGCGTCAGCGCCAGCGCGCGGTTCTGCCGGATGAACAGGCGGATGCCGAGCTCCTCCTCGAGCCGGCGGATCTGATGGCTGATCGCGGTCTGCGTCACGTTCAGCTCGCTCGCCGCCAGCGTGAAGCTGAGATGGCGCGCGGCGGCCTCAAAGGCTCGCAATCCGTTCAGGGAGGGCAATCTGGCAGTCATCTGGCAGCAGGATGCATGAGCTTAATTCATGCGAAGAGGTACAAATTGTCGTTTGTCGCAGTGCACTTAGAAACAGATATTAGCAGGCAAGTTAGCTCAAGGAGCTGAAAATGTCTACTTTGACCGACAATTCGATGACAAATCATCATGCACCGGGCCTGATCCAGCAGATCGGCGAGACTCTCCATGTCTGGCACGAGCGCTACCGGACCCGTCGCGAGCTGACCAACTGGACCGCCCGCGATCTCCACGACGTCGGCCTGTCCTGGACCGACATCGCCTACGAGGCCGACAAACCTTTCTGGCGGGCCTGATTGGCCGCCAGGCCGGCGTCGCCTGATCACAGGGGCGCCGGCGGTCCCTTTTTCTTGAGGCTCGTGTCATGAGCAGCTATCGCCTGGAAGATTTGAAGCAATATTCGGACACGCTGCGCACCCGTGAGGGTGAGGCGCTCTACGTTCGCTTCGTCGAGCCGCGCGACACCGAGGAGCTTCAGCACTATTTCCGATCGCTCACGACCCGGTCGCGCTACAACCGCTTCTTCGGCGCGCTCAGCGAGTTGCCGAAGGGGTTGTTGCACGAGTTTCTGCAGGTCGGCGAGCGCGAGCGCTTCACGGTGGTTGCGACCAAGATGGTCGATGGTTTCGAGACCATCGTCGCCGAGGCGCGCTACGCCTTCCATGCCGAGACCTCGACGCTGGAGTTCGGCCTTTCGGTCGACGACCGCTGGCAGGGGCATGGCATCGCCACCGCGCTTCTGAAGAACCTCGAATGCCGCGCCGCCGCGCTCGGCGCCGAGCACATCTTCGGCGACACGTTGCGCTCCAACCAGACGATGATTTCGCTCGCGCGCAAATCCGGCTTCGCCTTCGTCAATCATCCTGACGACTGGAAGCTGGTGCGTTTCGACAAGGAGGTCCACGTCGCGCCGAAGGACATTCCCTGCGCCAGCTGGCGTCTCGCAGCACTTTCCCGTCAGGCCGATAGCCCCTCAGCCTCGGCCTGACATCACTGAGGCCCGGCTCAGGTCAAATCTGAGCCGGGCATTTTTTTTGTCTCCGCTCGCCTCGCCCCTACTTCCCCGTGAACACAGCTTTCCTCTTCTCGATGAACGCCTGCACCGCCTCCTTGTGATCGGCGGTGGTGGTCAGGCGAATCAGGCGTTCGGCCTCGTGGTCGCGGGCGGTTTCGAAATCGAACAGCAGGGCCTCGTCGAGATTGTCCTTCATGTAGCGCAGCGCGATGCGCGGGCCTTCGGCGAGCGATTTTGCGAGGGCGAAGGCCTCAGCCTGCAATTTGTCGTCGGGCACCACGCGGTTGACAAGGCCGATGGCCTCCGCTCGCGTCGCATCGACGCGCTCGCCAGTGAACAGCAGCTCGCGTGCCCGCGCGGTACCGACGAGCCGGGTGAGCAGCCAGGCGATGCCGTAGTCTCCGCTGAGCGCGATGCGCGCATAGCCGGTGGCGACGAAGGCCGATTGTGCGGCGATGCGGATGTCGCAGGCCATGGCGAGGGCAAGGCCGGCGCCGACCGCAGGGCCGGGCAGCGCCGCGATGGTCGGCTTGCGCACCGACACCAGCGCGCCGGTGAGCAGCCGCTGCCGCTCCTGCAGATCGGCGACGCGGTCTTCCAGCGACATCTCCAGCTTTTTGGGATCACGATGCGCGCCCATGCCCTTGACGTTGCCACCGGCACAGAACGCCTCGCCGGCGCCGGTGATGAGCAGCGCGCCAACATCGGGATTCTCGCCGCAGCTCCGGATCATCGTGCGCAGCGCCGGCGTCAGCGTGTCCGACAGCGAGTTGCGCGCCTCCGGCCGGTTCAGCGTGATGACCGCGACGCGGTCGCGGATGACGCAGAGCAGTTCATTGGTGCCGGTGTCGATGGTGGTGATCATTGTCGCTCCCTACTCTTGTAGGGTGGGCAAAGCGGAAGCGTGCCCACCATTTGTTTCCTCGTCATCGATGGTGGGCACGGCGCGTTGCGCCTTTGCCCACCCTACGGCAGCTCAACTCAAAACTTTTCTACCCAGGGCCGCAGCTCGATCTCCCAGCTCCAGGCGCTGCGCGGCTGCTGCAGCACGCTCCAATAGCTCTCTGCGATCGCATCGGGATCGAGCATGGAATCCGGCTTGTCCTCTGCTTCCGTGCGCGCCGCGCTGCGGATGCCGCCGTCGATGACGAAATGCGCGACATGGATGCCTTGCGGTGACAATTCGCGCGCCATGCTCTGCGCCAGCCCGCGCAGCGCGAACTTGCCCATCGCGAATGGCGCCGACTGCGCATAGCCCTTGACGCTTGCGGACGCGCCGGTGAACAGGATCGCGCCATGCTTGTTCGGCACCATGCGCTTTGCCGCCTGCTGCGCCACCAGGAAGCCGCCATAGGCGCTGACCGCGATCGCATTCGCGACGTCGGCCGGCACGAGATCGACGAACGGGCCACGCGCGCGGCCGCTGGCGTTGTAAACCACGAGGTCCGGCGTGCCGATCTCGCGCTCGACCAGGCCGAACAGGCGCTCGACCTCCTCAGGCTCGGTGGCGTTGCAGGCATAGGCCTTGGCGCCGGTCTGGCTGCAGAGTGCGCCTAATTTCTCGATCTTGCGCGCGGCCAGCGCGACGCGAATGCCTTGCGCAGACAGCAGCCGCGCCAGCGAGGCGCTCAGGCCTTCGCCGGCGCCGACGATGAGGGTGATCTTGTATGTCGGATGTTCCATGGCGTGATCTCTCGGGGACGGGACGCCGCTGATCTATGCATCGCCCGAGCGGACGACCAGTCGGGTCGATTACAATTCCGCAGAGCGAATTGCTCCTTCACGGTGATCATGCCTCCCTGACAATTTGCGGCTTTATCGCCTCTCGCGATGGGAGCATGATCGACATCATCCCAAGCGGCAAGCGTTAAGAATGCCGCCGGGCGGAAACGAAGAGGACGATCATGCACAAGCCGGCCACAGCGCAGCCAGAACATGTCGCGGCCGCACCATCCGGCCTGCTGGCCCCTGATACTACGGGCATGAACCTCTATCGCGCCGATCAGGCGCTGACGGATCTCCTGCACATCCATCTGCCGGACACGCTATTCCGTCACATCGAGCCGCATCTCGACCGCCTCGGCGAACTGGCCGGCGGCCATCTCGACGAATGCGCGCGGCTTGCCGACCGGCACACGCCGGTGCTGCACCAGCGCGACAAGTTCGGCCGCGACGTGCAGTGGATCGAATATCACCCGGCCTATCGCGAGTTGGAGAACGCCGCGTTCGGTGAGTTCGGTATTCACGCGCTCTCGATCCGCAAGGGCATCATGGGCTGGCCGGACAAATATCCGGTGGTGGCAAAACACGCCTTCACCTTCCTGTTCAACCAGACCGAATTCGGCATGGGCTGCCCGATCAACGTTACCGACGGTTGCGCAAAGCTCTTGGCGAATTTCGGCAGCGACGCGCTGAAGGCAAAGTATCTGGACGGCCTGACCCAGACCGACATGAGCAAGCTGACCCAGGGCGGCCAGTTCATGACCGAGAAGGAGGGCGGATCCGACGTCGGCACGTTGACCACGCGCGCGGTGCAGGAGGGCGACCATTGGCGGCTCACTGGCGACAAATGGTTCTGCTCGAATGCCGATGCGAAAGTTGTGATGCTGCTGGCGCGCCCCGAGGGCGCCGGCCCCGGCACGCGCGGCGTCGGCCTGTTCCTGATGCCGCGCTTCCTCGACGACGGGTCGCAGAACCACTACCGGATCGTGCGTCTCAAGGACAAGCTCGGCACCCGCTCGATGGCCTCGGGCGAGATCAAGCTCGAAGGCGCGATTGCTTATGCCGTCGGCAAGCTCGACCGCGGCTTTGTGCAGATGGCCGAGATGGTGAACTCGTCGCGGCTCTCCAACGGCGTCAAATCCACCGCGCTGATGCGCCGCGCCTATCATGATGCGATGACGGTGGCGAAGAACCGCGTCGTGTTCGGTAACCGCATCATCGACCTGCCGCTCGGGCGACGGCAGATGCTAAAAATCATGCTGCCGGTCGAGCAGGCGCTGTCGATGAGCTTTCTCACCGCCGATGCGCTCGATCGTGCGGAAGCCGGCAGCCAGGATGCGGCGGCGCTGCTGCGCATTCTGACGCCGACCTTGAAATTCCGTGCCACGCGCGACGCGCGAAAAGTCTGTGGCGATGCGCTCGAGATGCGCGGCGGCATCGGCTATGTCGAGGAGTTTGCCACGCCGCGTCTGCTGCGCGATGCGCATCTCGGCTCCGTCTGGGAGGGCACCGGCAACATCGTCGCCATCGACGCGCTGAGGCGCGCCGTTGGCCGCCACGGCGCAGAATCCGCGCTATCAGCCGATCTGCATGCCCGCCTCGACGACAGCGCCTCGGTGCCGCAGGCCTGGCGCGACAATCTGCGCGGCCTCGTCGATCGCGCCGTCGGCTTTGCGCGCGAGGTCGCGAGCAAGGCCGAGAACGAAGCCGACGCGCGGCGCGCAACGAGCCTGCTCTATCATGTCGCCAGCGCCGTTGCGCTCGCCTGGGAAGCGCACCGTATCCATGACATGCGCGGCGATGCGCGCCGGCTGCTGCTGTCCCGGCTGGTGGTCGACCATCGCGTGGCGCCCAGCGATCCGTTCCGGCTGACGGAAAATGCTGTGCAGGCGAAGATCGCCGCACTGCTGCTCGGCGATCGCGTGGCCTCCATGAGCGAGGTTGGCGAACTGGTTCTGGCAGCGTAGGCTGCGCTCCACGCTCAAACCAAGAAAAGCGATAGGGAGTGCCCGATGAAGGCCGCCGTCCTCTATGAAGTCAACACGCCGCTGGTCGTCGAGGATGTCAGCCTGCCGAAGCCCGGCCCGCGCGAGGTCTTGATCCGCACGTCAGTCGCCGGGCTCTGCCATTCCGACCTGCACTTCATGGAAGGCCTCTACCCGCATCCACTGCCCGCGGTGCTCGGCCACGAGTCCGCCGGCATCGTCGAGCAGGTCGGCTCGGACGTCACCTACGTGAAGCCGGGTGATCATGTTGTCACCTGCCTCTCCGTGTTCTGCGGCACCTGTGACAATTGCACCACCGGCCGCACCGTGCTCTGCACCGACACAACGGTGAAGATGCTGCCGGGCGCTTCGAACCGGATGCAGTGGAATAGGCCGGAGAAGCTGAACCAGTTTCTCAATCTCTCGTCCTTTGCCGAGCAGATGCTGGTGCACGAGAACGCCATCGTCAAAATCCGCAACGAGATGCCGCTCGATCTCGCCGCGCTGATCGGTTGCGGCGTCATCACCGGCTACGGCGCGGTGGTGAACACGGCGAAAGTGACGGCGGGCGAGACCGTCGCGGTGATCGGCTGCGGCGGCGTCGGCATGGCCGCGATCAACGGCGCGCAGATCGCCGGCGCCGGCCGCATCATCGCCATCGACACCAATCCGGCCAAGCTCCAGCTCGCAACCAAGCTGGGCGCGACCGACATCATCAACCCCGCCGATGGCGACGTGGTGAAGCAGGTCCGCGATCTCACCAATGGCGGTGTGCATCATTCCTTCGAGGTGCTCGGCCGCAAGGAAACCGCGGAGCAGGCCTTTGGCATGCTCGCCTCCGGCGGCACCGCCACCATTGTGGGCATGATCCCGTTCGGCCAGAAGATCGAGCTGCACGGTTTTGACTTCCTGCGCGAGCGCCGGATCCAGGGCTCCTCGATGGGCTCGAACCATTTCCGCGTCGACATGCCGCGCCTGGTCGACTTCTACCTGCGCGGCCGCCTGCATTTGGAAGACTGGATCTCGGCCAAGCTGAAGCTGAACGAGATCAACGAGGGTTTCGCCAACATGAAAGCCGGCAAGACGCTGCGCAGCGTGATCGTGTTTGACAGCTGAGCCAAGCTATTTACTCCGTCATTGCGAGGAGCTCTTGCGACGAAGCAATCCAGACTGTGTCCGCCGGACGATCTCTGGATTGCTTCGCTTCGCTCGCAATGACGAAGCTTAATCGCCAAACATCTTCGGCCGCACGAACCCGCCGAACTCGCGCTCGATCAGCTCGGCCAGTTTCAGCGGCGTGCGGTCCTCAAGCCACGGGCCGACGATCTGAACGCCGACCGGCAGGCCATCCGGCGCGAACCCGGTCGGGATCGCGGTCGACGGCAGGCCGGGGAGCGTGGCGATGCCGGGCCAGGCGAGCTGGTCGGGATAAACGTGCTCCTTGCCGTCGATTGTGACGCGCCGTGTTTCCTGGTCAGGCGAATGGTCGTGCGGATAGGCCGCCGTCGGCATGATCGGGCAAATCACGGCGTCATATGTCTTGAACAGCTCGCGCCATTGCGCGCGCAGGCGTGTGCGCCCGCCGTTCGCCATCTGCCAGTCGCGGTGGCTGAGCGCGATGCCGCGCAGCCGTTCCGCGGCGAGACTGTTGTCGCCCTCGGGGAGCGCCGCTGCGGCTGCCTTTGCACCGGCATAGACGTCAGGTGCAAAACTTGCGGCGAGGAACGACATCAGCATGCGCATGTAGAGCCGTGACGAGGCCGCAAAATCGGGCAGTAGCGGACTGCTGCGTTCAATCTTGACGCCTGATTTGGCGAGGTTGTCGGCGAGGGTGTTGATAGTGCCGCGCACGGCGGTGTCGGTTGGCAGCACCGGATCGGTGTCGATCACCAGCACGCGAAAATCCCTGAACGCGGTGTGGCGCGCGGCGGGGAGCTCGAGCTTGTAGGCGATGCCGGCATCGATCGGATCTGGCCCGGCCATCACGTCGAGCACCAGCGAAAGATCGGCGGCGCTGCGCGCCATCGGGCCGATCACCGAGAGGTCGCGCTCGAAAGGCAAGGGCGGCAGCGGCGGCGGGGTATGCCCGCGCATGGCGACGAGGTCGAAGGTCGGCTTGTGCGCGTAGACGCCGCAATGGAACGCCGGCACGCGCAAGGAACCGCCGATATCCGAGCCGATCGACAGCGGGCCATAGCCCGCGGCGAGCGCCGCCGAGGAGCCGCCGGAGGAGCCGCCCGGCGTGCGGCCGAGATCGTAGGGGTTGTTGGTGGTGCCGTAGATATCGTTGTAGCTCTGCCAGTCGCCGAGCCCGAGCGGCACGTTGGTCTTGCCGAGAACGACGGTGCCGGCGTCCTTCACGCGCGTGACCGGCAACGAGTCTTCCTTGGCAATAAAGTCCTTCTGCGCGGGAATGCCCCAGGTCGTCGGCAGGCCGGCGATATTGTAGGATTCCTTCACTGTCATCGGCAGGCCAAGCAGCGGCTTGCGCTCGCCGCGGGCAAGGGCCGCGTCAGCTGCACGCGCCGCGTCGAGCGCGCGGTCGAAGTCCCTGGCGCAGATCGCGTTGACCTTGCCGTCGTGCCGTTCGATGCGGTCGATCGCGTCCTGCGTGAGCTCGACGGCGGAGACCTTCTTCGCCGTCAAAGCGGCCGACAGCTCGACCGCGCTCTTGAAACTCCATTCCGATTTGGCCACGACATGCTCCTGCGCTTCACTGGAGGGATGATGCGCAGTTTGGCGGAATGCCGCAACCGGCGTTTGATCGCGGTTGATCTGTCCAGAGTGCTACCCAGGCAACATTCGCTGCATCACGCGGTCGCGATAGATGAAGATATGCACGAGCGCGGCTGCGATGTGAATTCCGATGGCGATGAGCAGTGCCCATTCCATCGCCTGGTGGAGGCCGTCGATGGTGCGGCCGGCGGCTGCGTTGCCGGACGCGAGCATCGGCAGCGGCACGAGATAGAAGAATGAAACAGACCATCCGCGAAAGGACGCAAACAGCCAGCCCGAGATCGTTGTCGCCAGCACCAACGCGTATAGCAGCCAGTGTACGGCCTCCGAAGACAAGCGCTTCCAGGCGGGGAGAGAGCTCTCGGGCGCGACGGGATGGGTGAGACGCCAGAGCAGGCGGAGAGCCGTCAGCGCCAGGATTACCATTCCAATCGACAGGTGAAACGTCATGCCGGCGCCAGGGCTCATGCCCGGATGAATATCCGGCATGAACCAGCCGATCGGATATTGCACGGCGAGCAGGGCGACGATGATCCAGTGCAATAATTTGGCGGGAGTGCCGTATTGAAGGCGGATGGTCATGAGGATCCTGGCGTTGAGTGCCCGCGCCGGTCAGGGCTGGAAGCCGCGCGCTGCAGCATGGATGAACGGATTGACAGGCCCGCTGCTCATGCGCGTGTTGGCGTCCGGTTTCTGTCCCGGCACGGGGAAAGCGTAGCCGATGATTGTCTTGACCACGAACCGGTCAGACGCCGGCGTCAACCCGTAGCCGACACCGAAGTTCACATCGAACACGCCGGCCTTGAAATCGGTGACGGCAAACAGCGTGTGCTGCTGGTCGGGAAGCTTGCTGAAATTCCCGATCTCGCCGAAGTCGGCGTAATATTCGAAGCCGGCGAACACATCGTTGCCGAAGTTGCGTGCCAGCCGGGCGGCGGGCGCGAAAACGGCCTCGCCTTTGCTGCCGAAGCCGATATCGACGATCGGGTTGACGATGAACTCATATTGCGAATTGCGTACGCCGATGATCGGGCGGATCTCCAATCCCCATCGTGTCTGCGCGAATTTGGGCATCTCATAGCTCAGCTCGAAATTCACGCCATAGAAGAAATTCCGCTGCTCCGCATGCGGCGAGACGAACAGCGTGCGCAGCTTGAAGGCGTCAGACAGGAATTGCCGGTCCTGCACGGCGAACGGCAGATAGAGCCCGAGCTCCCACCAGTCGGTCATGCCATAGGCAAATTCCGGCGTGCCGTTGAGGCTGTGGTTGGACGGGAAGCCTCCAGGGAACGGCGGGTCCTTCTGTCCGAGCGCGACATAGTTGAGGTGCTGCTGGATCGTGAACTGGCCGACATTGGCAATCCCGGCGTTATAGACCTGGATCTCGTCGGTGGCGTGCGCGGCCTCGCTCGAGGCGATCAGGAGCAATGCGCATGTCAGGCTTGCGGCCGCGACGGTGGATGAACGCTGCCTTGCCATCGCCTAGGCCGCCCCGATCAATATCCCGACCGCCAGCACGATCGCGCCGCCGAGTACGATCTGGAACACCGCCTGAAGGAACGGCGTGTCCATGTAGCGCGCGCGGATGAAGGCGATCGCCCACAATTCGAAGAACACGACGATTCCGGCAATTGCGGTCGCGATCCAGAATGCGTTGGGCCATGCGTCCGGCACGAGATAGGGCATCGTATGGCCGAGCCCGCCGAGCGTCGTCATCGCGCCGCAGGTGACGCCGCGCAGCCATGGCGAGCCGCGCCCTGTGAGCGAGCCGTCGTCCGACAGCGCCTCGGCAAAGCCCATGCTGATGCCGGCGCCGATCGAGGCGGCGAGGCCGACCAGAAACGTCTGCCAATTGTGGTGGGTGGCAAAGGCGGCCGCGAACAGCGGCGCCAGTGTCGAGACCGAGCCGTCCATCAGGCCTGCGAGGCCGGGCTGGACGTATTGCAGGACGAACAGGCGGCGGTTGGTGCGGTCTTCCTCCGCGCGCACATCGGAGTTCAGAATCTGGTCCGTCAACTTTGCGGCGGTGTGCTCGTGGCCTTTCTCGGCTTCGGCGAGGTCACCGAGCAGGCGGCGCACCCCGACATCCTGCGCCTGTTCGGCAGCCTTCACATAGAAGCGCTCGGCCTGCATCTCCATGGTCTCGACCTCGCTGCGAATGGTGTCGAGCGGCAGGTTCTTGGTGAGCCAGACCGGGCGGCGGCGCAGGAAGCCTTTGACGTCCTCGCGACGGATGGGCGGCAGGTGCGGACCGAAGCGCTGCTCGTACATTTCCAGCAGCATGTGGCGATGTCCGCGCTCTTCCTCAGCCATCTGCTCGAACAGCTTTGCCGAATCCGGATAGCGCTCTTTGAGGTCTTCGGCGAAGCTCATATAGATGCGGCTGTCCTCCTCCTCGGAGGAGATCGCGACCGCAAGCACCTCGCGCTCGGTCAAATCGGCAAAATTCTTCACGGATCAACGCCTGTCTTGAGTTTAGAACAGTTCTAAACTGGTATAGGCTGCAATCCATTCAGGGTCAATTCACCCCGCGAAGTCCAAACCTCTTGGCTACGCACAAATGCATGGAACCGTGGTGCGACCGAGCGGTTCGGCTTGGCAGGGTGGGCGGGAGTGAATGATGAACAAGGTCAAGTTTCGGCTCAACGATCCGCGGCTGGCGCCGCGCCGCACCAAGCTCGAAATTCCCGGATGGGCCGGCAAGCGCGAGCCGCGCGCGAATGGTTCGGGTGAGCAGGTCTGGCATTGCGTGCCATTTTCCGAAGGCGCGCAATACGGCATCGAACTGTTCTACCCCTATGATTTCGAGCTTCACGTCACGACGAGGGACGGCCGCCTGATTCTGGAGGCGGATTGGGGTGAGCCGCCGGAAGGCGGAGCGGAATGGCCGCCGTTTCGCAAATTTGGTGATGCATTCTACACCTATCAGATCCTGCTCGATCTCAAGGTCGACAAAGGCATGGCGATCCGCACGGAGCCGCATCCGCGGTTCTATACCGATCGCACCGACACGGTGCCGATCGCGGTCCCTGCGCTGATCCGCAACTGGTGGCCGATGATGTTCTTCTGTGTGTTCAAGGCGCCGGCCGAGGGGCGAACCCATATTTTCCGGCCGAACGAGCCCTTCGCGCAAATCATCGTTATTCCCGAGGAGGCCAACTTCGAGCTTGAGCCGATGGAGGAGGAGGAAGCGGCGGAGCGCGAGCTTCAGGCCCGCCGGATCTACAACAGCCGCCCCAAACTGGCAGCCGGCACCGAGTGGACGTCGTCATCGGATACGGTGTTTGACGGCACTTACCGGCACCTGCACCGTGCAGCGAAGGAGAAGGCGCGCAACGAATAGGGCGGATACCGCGTCTGCATCTCCGCCTCCGTTGTGCGCGGGGATTGCAGTAGGTGATTCTGCCGATTTTTCCCGATCGTCATGATCGCAAAAACGGGCAGGACCTGAAGGTCCTGCCCGTTTCACTGCCGGGATGTCGGCGACGTCAATAGTCGCGGCGATAGAAACTGTGATGGTGGTGATGGTGATGATGGTGGTGATAGTACCGCCGATACCGCGGCACCACCACGACCGGCGCCTCGTCATAGTAGCGATAGCGGCGATAGAAGCTGTGATGGTGGTGATGATGGTGGTGATGGTGGTAAAATTGAGCGAGCTGAACGTTGTCGGCCGCTTTCGCCGGGGCCGCTTCGTCGATGGCCTGGAGCAGGGCGCCGGCGTTCGGAATCGGCTCCAGCAGGTCGGCGTATGAGTTCGCTTGCAGGACGTCACTCGGTGCAGGCGTGGTTTGGGGCGTGGCTTGGGCTGAGCCGAACGTGCCGAGCGCGGCCACCGCTCCCAACAGTCCAGCGATCTTCTTGTCCATCGTCGTTCTCCATGGTCGCCGGACGCAGCTCCGGTATCCCGTAACGCCATATATTGCCGGGTGTTCCCTGAATTGCGGATGAACGCCCTATGGCGGCACCATGGCGCTGCTTCAGGAGGTGCGGTCCGCGGCAGTGCGGTGCAGAAATTGCAGCAACAGGCGGCTCACTTCGGCCGGCTGCTCCTGCTGCACCCAATGGCCGGCGCCATCGACGAGATGGCAACCGAGCATGTTCGTGCATGCGCTCGTCTGCATCGCCTCGAACACGCCGGGGCGTTGATAAGTGCCCCAGTCCTGCCTGCTCGAGATGAAGCAGGAGGGCACGTCGATGCTGCGGCCCGCAAACAACTGCATTTCGTTGTTGAGCATGCCTGATGTGCCGTAGCGATACCATTGCAGACCGCCCTGGAATCCGGTGCGGCCATATTCGGCGCTGTAATAGGCGAGGTCGCTGTCCGGCAGCCATCGATTGGCGGCGATCGCGGCCGGCGAGGGCATCTCCTTTGCGACTGTCTCGGCCATGGTCTCACCGAGGTCCATCACGTAATAGGTCGGCAGCCTTGCGAGCTCGCCCGCCGACCACGATTTCAGCGGATAAGGGTCGTTGTCGATCCAGTCCGCGCTCTTGTGATGATAATAGGCGCGCAGGAAATCATGCACGCCTTGCGGCGCGTGCTGCATGTCGGCGTTGGCCGCACGCGTCGCATAGTACCATTGATAGTGGATGCGCGGGCGCGGCAGCGCGGCAAGGTCGCGATGCACGGGATCTTCGACCGGCGGCTTCGCGGGACTATCGACCGTGTTGAAGGGCAACGGCGGCGCTCCGCCGAACGGCGCGCTCATCAACGTCACCGAACGAAACACGTCGGGCCGGATCAGCGCGCACCAGGCCGCGACCGGGCTGCCGAAATCATGTCCGGCGAGATCGACCTGCTTGTAGCCGAACGCCGACACCAGGGCGAGCGCATCGCGCGCGAGGTTGAGAAGAGAGAACGGGGTGAGATCGCCGTCGTAATCAGCGGTCCAGCCGGTGGTGCGGCCATAGCCGCGCTGATCGGGTGCGAGCACGTGATAGCCGGCCGAGCCGAGCGCCGGCATCACCTTGCGCCAGGAGAACGCGAGCTCGGGAAACCCGTGCAGCAGCAGGATGCAGGGACGGCCCTTGGTCTCGAAGCCCGCCTCGAGCACATGCATGCGCAGGCCGTTGATGCCGTCGATGGTCCGCGAGCGGATGCCGGCGGGCAGGGGGATGTCGGGGAGTGTTGTCATTGCTTTCTCCACCCGGGTGGAATCGTAGGGTGGGCAAAGGCGCGCGCTTCGCGCGCCGTGCCCACCATTTCTTAACGCGTTTGGCGTGGTGGGCACGCTTCGCTTTGCCCACCCTACGGCATCTCAGCTCAATCACACCGCCGCACACACGAAGGCGTTGCCCTTGCGCTTGATCTTCCCCACCGACGGCGATGGAAAATGCGCGGTACAGCACAGCGTGTCGGTGTCGCAATAGCGTTCCAGAAAGCTTCGGCGTGTCGTGGCCGCCTTGGCCGGATCGACGTCGAACTTGATCGACAGCTCCGGATAGAGCGTCTGCAGCGGCGAGTGCATGAGATCGCCGGAGAACACGGCGTCGTCTCTGCCGCGTCCCATCGCGACGGCGATGTGGCCGGGCGTGTGGCCCGGGGTCGGCACGATGCGGACATGATCGCCGATCTGATGATCGTTGCTGACCAGTTCGTGCCGCTTGGCCTCGACCACCGGCAGCACGCTGTCGGCGAAGGGCGGGATTTCTGCCTTCGCATTCTCTGCGAACCAATGGTCGTATTCCTGCTTAGCGAAGAGATAGCGCGCCTTGGGGAAGGTCGGCACCCAGCGGCCGTTCTCCAGCCGCGTATTCCAGCCGACGTGATCGACATGCAGATGCGTGCACATCACGAAGTCGATGTCGTCAGGCGAGAATCCGGCGGCGTTGAGCCCGCGCAGGTACGTGTCGTCGGTCTTCATGTTCCAATTCGGCCGCTGCGGCCGCGGCTTGTCATTGCCGATGCAGCTGTCGATCAAAATGGTGTGGTGCGGCGTCTTCACAACATAGGATTGGAAGCACAGGAGGAGCACGTCCTGCTCGTCGAGTGCCCTGGCCGCGCTCATCCACGCCCGGTTCTCGGCCAGCACCTCGGCCGTCAGTCCCGGCAGCATGTCCAGCGCCGGCAAAAACGAGGTTTCCTGCTCGATGATGCGATGGATGGTGAGATCGCCGACCGAGTATTTCAGGCTCATGCTCGCTTTCCTTGTTCGCTTCACTTGCACTCAGCGTGCGTCACGCACGGATGGAATGACGATGTTGGAGAGGATGTCGATCGCAGCCAGGCCTTCCTTCGGCTGGCCGTATTGCGCGGCGGTCGTCATCATGACGAGATCAAGCTCGGGTACGATGAAAATGCGTTGCCCGCCCCAGCCGAAGGCGCCGAGCCATTTGATCTCCTTGCCGCCGGCGAGCGAGCGGCCCATCCACCATTGATAGCCATAGAACAGCGTGCTGCCGAAATAGCCGATCGCCTGGAATCGTGGCGTGGTCGATTGCGCGATCCATTCGGCCGAGACGATCTGCTGGCCGTTCCACTGCCCGCGGCTGAGCACGATCTGGCCGAGCTTGGCGGCATCTCGCGGCCGCAGGCGCAGGCCCGCGGCCGCCGCGATCTTGCCGTTCTTGTAGGCCTTCCACTCGAAATCGGTGATTCCGAGCGGCTGGAACAGTACCTCGCTCGCAAATGCTTCCAGCGGCCTGCCCGAGACGCGTTCGAGGATGTTGCCGAGCAGTTCAGTTCCGCCGCCATTGTAGGTCCATAGTGTATCCGGCGGCGCAGCGACTGGCCTTGCGAGCACATAGCCGATCGGATCGGCTTCAAAGGTGAGATGCGGCTCGTCATTTTTCGGATCGGTCCAGGCCCGCGCCTCGTCCCATTTCATCCCCGAGGACATCGTCAGCAGATGCCGCAGCGTGATGGTCTCCCAGCCTGCTTGCTTGACCGCCTGATGGTCGGGGAAGAATTTGAGCACAGGCTCGTCGGCTCCTTCGATCAGCTTGCGATCGATCGCGATGCCGATAAGGAGCGAAACGACACTCTTCGATGCCGAACGCATGTCGTGCTTCGTCGTCGCGGTGAATTCGTGCTGGCCCTCAGGTTGTCCCCAAGGTTGGTCGTAGCCGGGAAAATACTGCTCGAACACGAGCTTGCCGTGGCGGGCGACGACAACCGAATGGACCGAGGTCGCGCGTTGCGCGAGCCGTGCAGCGATGCCGCAGAGTTGCGCGCCGTCCATGCCGACGCTGTCGGGCGACGCAGTCGTCCAGCCATCGTCGGTTGACGATGGCGATTCGCAGGCGAGGTTTCGCTGTCCAGGCGCGATGCTGTCGGCTTGCACGGGAGTGGCCGAGACGGTCAACGCGAGCACGAGGCTCGCGCCGAGAATGCTGAGGCGGAGGAAACGAGCGTGCATCGTCCTTCTCCCCGCCGTTCCGGTCCTACGCCGCCGGCGGCACCGAGATCTTCACCGACGGCCGCTCCAGCATCTTCTGATGGAAAGCGTCGAGCTTTGGATAGGCCTTGCGCCAGCCGCAATCGGCGAAGCGGAAGTCGGCATAGCCGAGCACGCAAACAAGGCCGATCTGCGAAATGTCGAACGGACCGTTCAGCACCTCGGGCATGTTCTCGAAGCGCGCCATGCCGGTCCAGGCCCGGTTCCAGTGGTCGTCCGACCACGCCTGCCATTGCAGACCCTGCGGCCGCACCATCTTTTCGTAGCGGCACAGCAGCATGGAATCGAGCATGCCGTTGATCAGCGAGTGATTGGTCTTGGCCTTCCAGCGCCGCGGACCGTAGTCCGGGATCAGGCTGCCGCCGGCCATCTCGTTGAGATATTCGACGATGACGTAGGAATCCAGGATGACATCACCGTCATCAGTGATCAGCACCGGCAGTTTCTTCAGCGGCGTGATGCGCGAATAGTCCTCGTTGGCCGTGCCGGGCGCGACAGTTGCGGGCGTGAATTCGATCTTGTCGATCAGCCCAAGCTCGATCGCGGCAATGCGCACCTTGCGGGCGAAGGGCGAGGCTTGGGAGAAGGAGAGTTTCATGGCGGATGACCTCTATCCAGACATACAGACCTCATCCTGAGGAGCGCGCCCCTTTGGCGCGCGTCTCGAAGGATGGACAACGAGAGATCTTCTCTCGTCACCCGGCGCGAACGTCGGGTGACCATGTTCTTGGCGCATCCTTCGAGACGCGCGCGTTGCGCGCTCCTCAGGATGAGGGGAGACCTCAAGCCGCAACAATCTCCTGGCGCTGCTCGCCGAGGCCTTCGATGCCGAGCGTCACGACGTCGCCGACATTGAGGAAGGTCGGCGGCTTCATGCCGAGGCCGACGCCGGGCGGGGTGCCGGTGGTGATGATGTCGCCCGGCAGTAGGGTCATGAACTGCGAGACGTAGGAGATGCACTTGGCCATCGAGAAGATCATGGTCTTGGTCGAGCCGGTCTGGCGGCGCTGACCATTGACGTCGAGCCACATCGACAGGTTCTGCACGTCCTTGATCTCGTCCTTGGTCGCAAGCCATGGTCCGACCGGGCCAAAGGTGTCGTGCGACTTGCCCTTGGTCCACTGACCCAGGCGCTCGGTCTGGAAGTTGCGCTCGGAGACATCGTTGCAGACGCAATAGCCGGCTACGTAGTTCAGTGCATCGGCTTCCGAGATGTATTTTGCCTGGGTGCCGATGATCGCGGCGATCTCGACTTCCCAGTCGAGCTTGGTCGAGCCGCGCGGCTTCTCGACCTTGTCGTTCGGGCCGGACAGCGAGGTGTTGGCCTTCATGAAGATGATCGGCTCGGTCGGAATGGCGGCGCCGGTCTCCTTGGCGTGGTCGCTGTAGTTGAGGCCGATCGCGACGAATTTCGAGATGCCGGTGACGGGCGCGCCGAACCGCGGCTTGCCGGAGACGGTGGGCAGCGAGGCCGGGTCGATGGCGGCGAGCTGCTTCAGGGTATCAGGCGAATAAGCCTCGCCGGTGAGGTCCTTCACATGCGCCGACAGGTCGCGCAACTGGCCGGATTTGTCGATCAGGCCGGGCTTTTCCGCACCCTTTTCGCCGTAACGAACAAGCTTCATTCTCGTTTCTCCCTTGGGATGGACTGATCGGTTAAATAACTTCATGGAACAGCGCGGCGGGAAATTCAACCGCCGAAAATGGGGTGCATTGCAGACCTCCGATTCAGGCGATCGTAGGGTGGGCAAAGGCGCGAAGCGCCGTGCCCACCACTTCTTCCTGTTGGCCCGCGATGGTGGGCACGCTTCGCTTTGCCCACCCTACGATTGCTACGATCCCACCGCCACAAACCTGAACGCATCGCCCTCCCGCCGGATATGCCCGGCCGAGAAATGCCCGCCGATCACCAGCGTCTGCGTATCGGCAAACCGGCCGAACAGCGCGGCCCTTGTCGCGGCCGACTGGGTCTGGTCGGAATCCGCAGTCGAGGACCAGCCGAGATGTGCCATCTGGCAGGGGTGATGGGCGACATCGCCGGTCAGCAGCCCCTGCTCGCCGTCGGACTGGATCAGAATGCTCATATGGCCGGGGCTGTGGCCGGGCGTCGGGATCGTGCTGATCTCCTCGCTGAGCCGGTGGTCGCTCGCGATCAGATCGGCGCGGCCGGCATCGACGATCGGCTTCACGGAATCGTTAAAGACCGCTTGCTTGTCCAGCTCGGTCGAGTGGTCGCGCCAATGCTCGTATTCGGTTCGGCCGAACACGTAACGCGCCTTCGGGAAGGCCGGCACCCACTTGCCGCCGACAAGTTTCGTATTCCAGCCGACATGGTCGACGTGAAGATGCGTGCATAGCACGGTGTCGATGCTGTCGGGCTCGAAGCCCGCCGCCGCCATCATCTCCAGGAACGGTGTGTTGCGGTTATTCCAGATCGGGGCGTTGCGGCCCTGCTTGTCGTTGCCGAGCCCGGTATCGACGACGATCCGGCGCGACGGCGTCTCCACCACCAGCGAATGGATCGACATTTTCAGCCGGCCTTCTTCGGTGGCGAAATGCGGGATCAGCCAGGGCAGCTTCCGGATTTCGTCGTTGCTGGCCAGCGGCAGGATGAAACGGGTGGAGCCGACCGTCTCCAATTCCACCACCTCAGTGATTTTGACCCGGCCTACCTTCCACTGCATCGGGCGAGCCCCTCATTTTTTTGCTTTCGCGAAAGATGCGGTCTTCCGCCGTCGAACGCAATGGATCATCTGCCGTGATGTTGCGTTATCGCGGGAACCCATCGAGATCCAAAGGGGGAGCCCATGCCCGAGCTTGCCATTTCCGCCGAGAAGGTCGCCTTCATCATCGAGAAGGCCCGCGAATTCGACGTCAAGGACGCGGCGTCGGACCAGGATTCCGGTTCGAATGCTGCCGATGACGATGAGATTGACGTGCTCGAGGACACCAATTCCGATCCGGTCGCAGCCGAGCTTGCTGGCTTCATCGGGGCGCTGAACGAGGACGAGCAGCTCGACCTGGTCACGCTGATGTGGCTCGGCCGCGGCGACGGCGATGTGGAGGAGTGGGACGATCTGCGCGGCCGCGCGGTCGAGGCCCGCGCCGAGTACAAGGCACCCCGGCGCGAGACGGTGCAATATCTGCTGGGTGAGCCGATGCTGGGTGATCTGCTCGCCGACGGCATGGACGAGCTCGGCATCGACTGGAGCGACGAGCGGACGACGCCGGTCTCGTAGTCTCTACCGCGCGCAGTCGACGATCACGGTGCCGAGCTTGTCGCCCTTCTCGACGGCGAGGTGAGCCTGCGCCGTATCCGACAGCGCGAACTGCGCCGCGATAGTGTGGATCCGCGGCCCCGCCGCCAGCCATTTTGAAATGTCCGCCTGCGCTGCCGCGAGCAGCGCCGGCGGCAATGCGAACAACACCAGCGCGCGCAGCGCGATGCACTTCTCCATCAGCTCGCGCATCGGCAACGTTGGCGTGCGGTTGCCGTTGGTGGCATAGACCGCGATCGTCGAATTCATCGCCATCAGCTTCAGCGTCGTCGCGATGTTGCCGCCGAAATCGACATCGACGACGCGGTCGACACCGCGCCCGCCGGTAAAGGCCATCGCTTTCGCAACGACGTCCTCATCCCTGTAATTGACCACGAGATCGGCGCCGGCGCGCCGCGCCTGCTCGCCCTTCATCGCCGAGCTGACGGTTGCGATCACCTGTGCGCCGCCCCATTTCGCGAGCTGCACGGCATAATGGCCGACCGCGCCGGCGCCTCCGGTGACGAGCACGGACTTGCCGACGATCGGCCCGTCCGCAAACAGGCTGCACCACGCGGTCATCGCCGGGATTCCGAGCGTTGCACCTTCCGCGAAGGAGAGATTGTCCGGCAGCGGCGTTACCAGCTGCTCGGCGAGCGCGATATATTCCGCCGCCGTGCCGAACGCGCGGCCGTTGCGCTGGCCGTTGAACAGCCAGACGCGCTCGCCGATCTTGAAGCGTGTGACGGCGTCGCCAATCTGGTCGACGAAGCCCGCGCCGTCGCTGTTCGGAATCACGCGCGGATAGTCCATTGCGCGATAACTGCCGCCGCGCCGGCCGACATCGGCCGGGTTGACGCCGGAAGCTTCCAGGCGGATGCGAACTTCGCCCGGGCCCGCGACCGGCGTCGCCGTCTCACCATAGGTGAGGACGTCCGCCGCCGGTCCCGTCTGCTCGTACCAGACCGCTCTCATCTGGACTACTTTCCGAGTTGAAGTTTGGGGTAAGTAGGCACGGCATCGGGAATCCACCTCTCCCCGCTGGGGAGAGGTTGAAAGCAGCATCGCCCTCACAGCGTGCCGGGGAAGGCGCCGCCGTCGAGCAGAATGTTCTGGCCGGTGATGAAGCCGGCCTTGGCGCCGCAAAGGAAGGCGCAGGCATAGCCGAACTCGTCGGGTTGGCCGAATCGGCCGGCCGGATTGAGTTTTGCGCGCTCGGCCAAAATCTGCTCGGGCGTCGTGCCGCGCTTGTCGGCCTCGGCCTTCGCCGTGCCGGTCAGGCGGTCCGTCTCGAACGGGCCCGGCAACAGGCCGTTGATGGTGACGTTGTTGATCACGGTCTTGCGCGACAGGCCGGCGATGAAGCCGGTGAGGCCGGCGCGCGCGCCGTTGGAAAGGCCGAGAATGTCGATCGGCGCCTTCACCGCGGCCGAGGTGATGTTGACGATGCGGCCGAACTTGCGCGCCATCATGCCGTCGACGGTCGACTTGATCAGCTCGATCGGCGTGAGCATGTTGGCGTCGATCGCCTTGATCCAGTCGTCGCGGGTCCAGTTGCGGAAATCGCCGGGCGGCGGGCCGCCGGCATTGTTGATCAGAATGTCCGGCTCGGGGCAGGCCTTGAGCACGGCTTCGCGCCCCGCAGGCGTCGTGATGTCGCCGACGATCTCGGTGACCTTCACGCCCGGATAGGCCTTGCGGATGTCGTCGGCCGTCTTCTTCAGCGCCTCGGCGCCGCGCGCGGTCAGCGTGACGTCAACGCCGGCTTCGGCCAGCGAGATAGCGCAGGCGCGCCCCAAGCCCTTGCTGGATGCGCAGACGATGGCGCGGCGACCTTTGATCCCAAGATCCACTGTTTCACTCCCGTAATGTCAGGCAGGTTTTTGGACGGGCCGCACTCTAGCCAACTGTGGTGCCGCTGATAAGAGACGGAGCCGCGTCAAAATGCATGGCGCGCGGCAGGGCGATGCAAATGCGGACTAGATGTGCCGCTCCTGCTTGAGGCGGTCGATCGCGGCGGCGGCCTCCGGCGGCAGCGACTTGAAGCCCATCTGTCCGACCGCCGAGAACAGCGGCCGCAGACGCGAGCCGGCGAGGAAGGGCGGCTGGCGGTTGGCCGGCACGATCTGGTCGAACACCAGCACCAGCGTGGTGGCGACGAGCCCGACCCGGATGGCGCCGAGCGCGGCGCCGCCGAGGCGGTCGCCGATCCCGGTGTCGCGGATCGTATCGTCGAGCACGAAGCGGCCGATATATCCGAGCAACATGCCGACGACCAGGAAGATGCCGAAGAACCAGATCCAGTTCTGGAACTGCGGCGCATTCGGATTGCCGGCGACCTGCGGGACGATCATCGGCATCAGCGACACCGCAATGGGGGCCGCGAGGAGATAGGCGAGAATGGTCATGGCGCTGCGGAGCAGGCCCGTCTTGAACCCGAATCCGATCGCGATGGCGAGCGCCGCATAGACCGCGAGATCGAAGCTATTCATGAGCGCAACCCTGTCGATGGAACGAGTGAACGCCGAACCGATCGTTCCGGTTTCAGATCGCTAAAATCGTCGGTATTTTTTCTCTCCGAGAGTTCAGGGACCGCGCGATATCAGGCCTATTCGACCTCGGTAAAGAAACCATCCGCGTGACCGGCGCTCGGGCCTTTCTTCGCCTCTCCCCGCTTGCGGCCCGCTTGCGGGGAGAGGCCGGATTGCATCGAAGATGCAATCCGGGTGAGGGGGACTCTCCGCGAGTCCAACTCTCATTTTGCTTGCGGATAGAGGCCCCTCACCCCAACCCTCTCCCCGTACGAACGGGGAGAGGGAAAACAGCTATCGCACCTCGGCCCGGATCATATCCGCCGCCTTCTCCCCGATCATGATCGTCGGCGCATTGGTGTTGCCGCCGATCAGCGTCGGCATGATCGAGGCGTCGACGACGCGCAGGCCGTCCACGCCCTGCACCTTCAGCTTCGGATCGACCACAGCCATCGCGTCCGTGCCCATCTTGCAGGTGCCGACCGGGTGATAGACGGTGTCGACGCGATTGCGCAGGATGGCGCGGATGTCGTCGTCCGTTCGCACATCGGATGTGAACATGTCCTTCTTCTGCAACGCGCGCAACGCGGGCGTCTCCATCAGCCGCCGCGTGGTCTTGAAGCCCGCGACCATCGCCTCGAGATCCTCCGCCTCGCCCAGGAAGTTCGGATCGATCATGGGTGCAGCGAGCGGATCGGCGCTTTTCAGCCACACGCTGCCGCGGCTCGTCGGCCTGAGCAGGCAGACGTGACATGAGAAGCCTGCCTCCTTGTGCTTCTTGCGGCCGTGGTCGTCGAGCATCGCGATGATGAAGTGGAGCTGGATGTCAGGCACGTCGATGTCGGGTCGGGTCTTCAGGAAGCCGCCGCACTCGGCGAAATTGGTGGTCATCAGGCCGCGTCGCTCCCTGCGGTATCGCTGGATGGCGCGGAGCAGGGATGGCAACCGGCCAAGCGACGAGTGAACGAAGTGCGGATAGTCGGAGGCGTAGACGAACACGAAATCCGGATGGTCCTGCAGATTGCGCCCGACGCCCGGCAAATGATGCACGACGCCGATGCCGTGCGCACGAAGCGCCTCGCCATCGCCGATGCCCGACAGCATCAGCAATTGCGGCGACTGGAAGGCGCCGCCGGCAAGGATCACCTCGCGGCGCGCGCGCAGCTGTTTCGTCTGCTTGCCCTGCACATATTCGATGCCGACCGCGCGCCCACCTTCGAACAGGATTTTCGTGGCGTGCGCCCCCGTCTCGACGCGCAGATTCGCGCGCTTGTCGATGTGAGGCTGCAGATAGGCGCGTGCCGCGCTCCAGCGCTCGCCCTTGTGCTGCGTCACCTGATAGCTGCCGAGCCCTTCGTGGTCCTCTTCATTGAAGTCATCGCGGATGCGGAACTGCGCCTCGCGCGCGGCCTGATGGAAGATGTCATGGATCGGGTTGTTCGAGCGCAGCCTGTTGACATGCAGCGGGCCGCCCTTGCCGTGATACGCGCCGTCGAAATCGCTGTTGTTCTCCGAGCGCTTGAAATAGGGCAGCACGTCCGCGTACGACCAGCCGGCATTGCCAAGCGAGGCCCAGTGGTCGTAGTCCCATTTGTTGCCGCGGATGTAGACCATGGCGTTGATCGCCGAGGAGCCGCCGAGGCCCTTGCCGCGCGGTTGATAGCCGATCCGGCCGTTCAATCCCTTCTGCGGCACGGTATCGAAGGCCCAGTTGGCCGCCTTGTATGGCAAGGCGAGCCCGAACGGCGTGGTGATCCGCCAATTGTCGTTCCGCCCGCCGGCATCGAGCAGCGCCACGGATGTTGCAGCGTCCTCCGACAGCCGCCCCGCCACCGCGCAACCGCCGGAGCCCGCGCCCACGACGACGAAATCGAATGTGTCAATCACTGATGTTTCCCCCTCTTTTTGTCATTCCGGGGCGCGCGAAGCGCGAGCCCGGAATCCATTCATCCGCATACGCGTGGCGAAATGGATTCCGGGTTCGATGCTGCGCATCGCCCCGGAATGACTGTCGCTACGACATGAACCGCATCATCTTCTCCAGCCGCGCGATCTTGCCGCCATAGGGCGGGTAGAGATCGGCGAGGCGATTGAACTTCGAGCGATAGAACACCGGCTTCAGCTTGCTGAACGTCTTAAAACCCCATTCGCCGTGATAGGCGCCGGTGCCGGATGCGCCGACGCCGCCCATCGGCTGGTTGGCTTGCGCGAAGTGAAACAGGCAGTCGTTGATGGTGACGCCGCCGGAGACCGTGCGTGCCAGCACCTCGTCGCGCGCGTCGGGGTCCTTGCCGAACCAGTACAGCGCCAGCGGCCGGTCGCGGCGGTTGATGAAGGCGATCGCCTCCGCCGGATCGCGAGTGCCGAGCACCGGCAGCACCGGGCCAAAGATCTCCTCCTGCATCACCGCCATGTCTTCGGTCGCACCGACGATCAGCGTCGGCGGAAATTTGCGGTGCGCCTTCCAGTTGGGATCATCCGCCTTGGCCGGTTGCAGGATTTTTGCGCCGCGCTGTGCGGCATCTGCGACGAGCGCTTCGAGCCGTGCATAGTGCCGATCGGAGATGATGGAGGTGTAGTCCTTGTTGGCGGGATCGGTGCCGAACATCCGCCGCATCTGCGCGCGGACCTTTTCGGCAAAAGCCTGCAACGAGCCCTCCGGCACCAGCGCATAGTCCGGCGCGATGCAGGTCTGCCCGGCATTGAGCAGTTTTCCGTAGGCGATGCGCTCGGCTGCCTCGTCGAGATCGGCGGAGGCATCGATGATCGCTGGCGACTTGCCGCCGAGCTCGAGCGTAACGGGTGTGAGATTGCGCCCCGCGGCTTCCGCGACCAGCCGCCCAACCCGGGTCGAGCCGGTGAACACGAGATGATCGAATGGCAAGCTCGCAAAACCTTTCGCAACTTCGTCCTCGACACCGGTGACCAGCAGCTCAGTGGCCTCGAATTTTTGCGCGACCGTCTCCTTCAACAGCGCCGAGAAATGCGGCACGAGCTCGCTCGGCTTGATGATGACGCGGTTGCCGGCCGCGACAGCGCCGATCGCGGGTGCGAGCGTGAGCTGCAGCGGATAATTCCAGGGCGCGATGATGCCGACGACGCCGAGCGGCTGCGGCATCAGCCGGTTGCGCGCCGGGAGGAATTGCAGCGCAGTCGCCACGCGCTGCGGCGCCATCCAGGTCTTCAGGTGCTTTGAGGCGTGCCGGATCTCGGAGAACACCATCATCGTCTCGGCGATGGTGGTCTCGACCGCCGAGCGGTGGCCGAAATCGGCCGAGATCGCCTGCCGGAAACGCTCCTCGTTGTCCGCGACCACCGCACGCAGCCGCGCCAGCCGGTCGAGCCGCTCGGCGCAATCAGGCGCCGGCTCGGCCCGCGACCGCGCGACCATGGCCTGGAAGCTCTCGTTGAGCGCCGCCAGCGGAGCGCTCGTCAGGGGGCTGTTCAATGCGTTGTCCAAGGCGGTCCTCCCCAAATCGGCGTTTCGCCTCTGTTTTGTTGCCGCAGGCTGGTTTTGTTGCCGCAAGCTGGCGGTTTGTGGAACTTCTGGCAAGTATGTGGCAAATCGGCCGGAATCCGCGCACCTGCTCTGTCATAAAGTCGAAAAAAACGTCCCCCTAGCCCTTTCCAAAGGCGGTCCGGGTTGGTACATACCCCTCGCACCCGATGGGCTTTGCCCCGGGATTGCCTTCCAGGGAAGCCTTCGGGACGGGAGAAGCAAGCCACGCCAACGGCGTCGGCCCTCAATCCACCGTCCCCGGCATTTTCTTTGAAGGCGCGCAACGGTTTAACGCGGGGTGGAGCAGCCCGGTAGCTCGTCAGGCTCATAACCTGAAGGTCATAGGTTCAAATCCTATCCCCGCAACCAAACATCAATGAAATCAGCCAGTTAGCAAAACGTTAACCGGCTGATTTCATTTTAGGCCCTAGCACAGAGCTAGCACAAACGTGACGCCCGCCCCGATTCGTGCTATGTTCTCTCGTGCAGGGGGGCATAAGCCATGGCAAGGCATGAGATTCTCGGCGGTTTAGTCCAAGTCTATAAGCGCGGCCGTATCTGGCACTGCTCCGCATCCATGGAGGGTGGCCAATACCGTGAGAGCACCAAGGAGGAGGATCTCCCCCAGGCGAAGCAATTCGCCGAAGACTGGTATTTGGCCCTTCGCGGCAAGTCCCGCGCCGGTCTCCTCTCCAAAAAGCGCGAGAAAACCTTTCAGGACGCAGCCGATATCTTCACGGACGAATACGAGACCATCACCCAGGGCGAGCGCAGCAAGAAATGGGTCGATGGCCATCAAATCCGCCTGAAGCTTCATTTGCTCCCCTTTTTCGGCCCCATGGGTCTGTCCGAAATCAACGAGGGAACGGCGCAGGAATATCGCGTCTTTCGAATGACGGGCAAAAAGCCTGGCGCGAAAGCCGCCAAGCCGGACGAAAGCGCGCCGCCGCACAAGCCTCCCGCGCGAAGCACGTTGCATGACGAGACCGTCACCTTGCGCCTCGTGCTCAAGGCTGCGGTCCGCAAAAAGTGGATCGCGCATGTGCCCGATCTGTCGCCCCCCTATAAGGGATCGGGCAAGATCGAGCATCGGCCTTGGTTCAGCCTTGAGGAATACAAGCGGCTCTATAAGGCAACCGGCCAATATGCGCGGCAGCCAATTAGGGATCGCTTTCGCTGGGATGCCGAGCAGCTTCATGACTTCGTGGTGTTCATGGCCAACACCGGCCTGCGGCCCGATGAAGCGAAGAACCTTCAACATCGCGACATCGAGATGGTGAAGGACGAAGCGACCGGCGAACTCATTCTTGAGATTGACGTGCGCGGCAAGCGCGGCGTTGGCTATTGCAAGAGCATGCCCGGAGCCGTGAAGGCCTATCAGCGCCTGCTCAATCGCGGCAAATGGGAGCCGCAGGGCCGCAAGCCACGTAACGAAAAAGAGAAGGCCCGCCTGCCGGGGCCGCCCCCGCTGAAGCTGCCGGAACCAACCGACCTCGTGTTTCCCGGCGATCACAGCGGCCTCTTCAACAAAATTCTTGAACAAGAGAACCTGAAGTTCGATCGCGAGGGTAAGCCTCGCACCGCATACAGCCTACGGCACACCTATATCTGCTTGCGTCTTATCGAGGGGGCAGACATCTACGCACTGGCAAAGAATTGCCGCACCAGTGTCGAGATGATTCAGAAATTCTACGCAGCGCATATCAAGGATATGCTCGATGCTTCGTCCATCAACGTTCGTAAACCGCGCAAGCGCGGACAGGCCGTCGAAGCAAGAACGGATTAGCTTCCCTTTATTCTGGGAGCACGGACGTGCTCATCTTCAACGAGACGTTTACCGGCTCGTCAGGAGAGCGCCGCTTGCCGAGCGCGGTTCCTCCGGGGTTTAGCCCCGTCTTGATTCATGTGAATGCAATTCCTGCTTGGAAAGCCGTTCGCGCAGCGTCGTGAACTGTCCGCAGTCCTTGTACGGTCAATTCGAATTCTTCATGCAGCGCCAAGGGCGCGCCGCAACCAACCGTCCTCTCTTGTGCCGCCTGTGTGCCAAAGCGCGCAGGCCAGTCGAGGCCGTTCGCTTCCTCCACTGCGTTCCGTGCAGCTCCACGCCCTTCGGGTGACTTCGTCAGCCTGTGACCGTCCCGCTTGTTCGCTTTGGCTCGGGGGCGGGCATCGAAGCCGCGATCGGCGCGGGCTCAGTGACAAGGAGCCGCATGATGATGTCCGCTTGAGCACCTTTTCATCATACCCCGACGATGGCGGCGCTTGCTAACGTCGGCGAAGGACGGCAAAAATAGCGGACGAAGAGTGCCGATTTATCGAAGAGGGATGACGGAAAATGCGACGGAAAGCTGCAAGAGCCGTGTCTAAGCGTGACCGTTCGGAGCCTTTCGGGCGGTTTTTTTTATAACTTAGACCCGCTGGGTTGCAATGAAGTGTCCCTTTAGCGGCTCCTAATGGTAGTTGAGGCAATTTCTTTACCATATCTAGACAAATCAGGAGTACGACCTTAAGATACGAATCCAGATTCATTTGCATGGAGGTGTTCATGGGTGCGCGCAGATCGGGTGTTGATATTGAAAAGGAAACAAGAAATCTGGCCCAAGACATAGCTCGGCGCCTCAAGTCAGCCGGTGCGAAATCGAGAGCACAACTCGCGACGCGCGTCGCGGAGTGTGCGCGCGACATCACCCTCAAACATATTCAACAAGCAGTTCGGTCTAAAACACGATCAAAGCCAGTTCAGGTCGCGAAGCTTAAATCGCCGACAAGATAACGTGCAACGGCGCTTCGATAGCGGCTGCGTAAAAGCCTATACATGCCGATCCGACGAACGATGCGGCTGCCAAGGCACGAGCTAACGAGTTAGAGTGAATTGCTTGATTCCAACGAGATGGAGTATCGTCCTCGAAGAAGCGTCGGACTTCCGCAATCGAAAGCCGTTCCAAAGCTCCCACTAAATGATCATTGTCGGTAGCCCCTTCAGCGCCCATCGCACCTCTGAGCTCCTTTGTTTGCGCCTCATCCTCCGTTTGACGATTGGCCATCGCGTCGCTGACCCTCAGGATTTCGTTTAGGCAGGATTCCGAATATCGCTCATAAGTATGATACTCTTTCACTTCCTCGGGACCGAAAATGTCTACAAGCGTTGAGCCGATATAAAATAAAAAAGTCGCCGCGTAGATCTTCAGTAGAAAGACTGGAAGTTGGATCGCGAGGCCATGCTTGTTAGCGACCAAAACGCACGATGCGACGATCGGGATTAAAACCAGGGCGTACTTTGAAAATTTGTCCACGCCGAGTCGACGAATTCTGAGAAGCTTGTCCCAAGTCGCCGCCACATCTATTCGCTTAGCAGACGTTCCAATTATTGAGCTGTTTTTAGACACGGCGGCGATCTCAGGGTGTTTGGGAACCCGCGCTGCCTGTGAGGAAGCTGAATGGCTTTTCCTTGTGTGTTTTTTCCAATTGCGAGTGCAGGAAGTCGACAAGGTTTTCTTGGTCGACACTTGGCACAGCGTTATCGGAATTAAAGTCTGCGGTCTCAACATTGCGGAAGACGTCATGAACAATACCGTCCACCACCCGCAAAAGGCCAAAGTAGTCCATCGGAATTTCTGCTTCTTTGTAGAAGCTTTCAGCTAGTTCTCGGATATGAGGACGCAGCGATTTTCGAAAGCTCTTCTTATTTCGACTGGCACGATATTTGACAAGCCGTGGTCCATGACCGTTACTTGCAGCCGACATAAGTACCTCGCACGTGTTTAAGCTGGTAAACGGCCCGCTCAGTTTTTCGGCGGGCCGAAAAGTAGGCCTCGGTTGATGCGTAAATTAAACTCGAGCTCAATCTTTTTCCGGACGACTTGAACGTCGTATTTCGAAAAACTACGACGGGCGAGGTACTGTTGAGTCAACTTTTCAATGAACCGATTGAGGCCGCCGTTCAGCTTCCAGTCCTCAATGTCTTTGACGTGTTTTCGCAAGGGGACATCCGCAATATGGTGGAGGAAATCGATTAAAACTTGAATTTTTATATCGTGCAACCGTTCGCAAAATCAACATCATTTGGTCAAGTCTAGCGATATTTTGTTGGCTCGAACCGTCCCGGCCAATCTAGGTCATTGTCGATGGCCTATTTGACACCTTGACCGCTAACGCCGCTTAATGGCCTCGGCCCAGCGCGGGTTCTGGCGAACCCGGCTAAAAAGGCTTGTCATCTATTTCTGTATCCGAACGGCCAACGCAAGCTATGCTGGCGGCTCGCGATCTGGAGAGAGGATCATGCCGCGCCCAGGCAATCGAAGCAAGAACGGATTTGCTTCCTTTGTTCTGGGAGCACGTACGTGCTCATCTTCAACGAGACGTTTACCGGCTCGTCAGGAGAGCGCCGCTTGCCGAGCGCGGTTCCTCCGGGGTTTAGCCCCGTCTTGATTCTTCTTGATGCAATGCCCTCCTGGAAAGCCGTTCGCGCAGCGTCGTGAACTGTCCGCAGTCCTTGCGGGTGAAATCAAATTCTTCATGCAGCGCCAGTGGCGCACCGCAACCAACCGTCCTCTCTTGTGCCGCCTGTGTGCCAAAGCGCGCGGGCCAGTCAAGGCCGTTCGCTTCCTCCACTGCGTTCCGTGCAGCTCCACGCCCTTCGGGTGACTTCGTCAGCCTGTGACCGTCCCGCTTGTTCGCTTTGGCTCTGGGGCGGGCATCGAGGCCGCGATCGGCGCGGGCTCAGTGCCAAGGAGCCGCATGATGACATCCGCTTACACTTCCAAAGTCCAGCAACTCAACGACGCTTTTCGCAAGACCCTCACCGGGGGGCGGACTTGCTTCACCGCCGGAGTATCGGCACTTGGAGAACCTTTCACCACCAAGACTCTTGCTCTTGTGCGAAGCTTCGACGTGTTCACGACGGAGAACGATCCCTACGGCGAGCACGACTTCGGATCAATCACTATCGATGAGACCAAGCTCTTCTGGAAGATCGACTACTACGACCTTTCGCTTCAGTACGGCTCGAACGATCCGTCCGATCCCGCTCAAACCTCGCGTGTCCTGACGATCATGCTCGCCGAGGAATATTGACGGCGAAAAGAGAGCGGTCGGGTCGAGCGACCCGACCGCCGATATTGCGAAAGAAATGAGAGACTAGCCTTTGAGATATCTCGCATAGCGATCCATACCGGGACGGATTGGGATCGTACCTGTCATCGCTCTTACGCTTCGCCGCTTTCGGCGAGATTGCGACCCCGACCATCCTACCGTCGGATCGGCCGTCATTCCTCTCAAGGGCACAACTTGCGGCTCAATCATTGCGAGATAGCCGATTTAACCTCTATTCATGCGATTGTCGCTTTGAAGGCGCTATATATTGCTTTTCAAGGCCTCAAAGGCTTTTCCATGAAGATTCTTTATATCGCGGCCAACCCCGATAGTCAGGAGATGTTGGACCTCAGCCCAGAGATTACCGAAATTCAGCGACGCGTATTGGGCGCCACCTCCGTTGAATTCGTTGCCATGCCAAGTCTGAAGTTTGAGGATTTGGCGAGCACATTGCACCAACAAAAGCCCGATATACTTCACATCGCCGCCCACGGATCTGACAAAGCCCTGTTCCTTGCGAACCATAAGAATGAAGAGATCCGGCTCGACGCCGAAATGTTGCTGACGTTCTTGAGCGATGTGTCACCGCCTCGTCTGGTTTACCTGAACGCCTGCAACTCAAGGGAAATCGCCGATAAGCTGAAACAGGGGGTGCCAATTTCTATTGGAAGCACGACCCCAATCAACGTGAAATCCGCGCGCGCCACCGCCGTTTCATTCTACGAGCGCATACTTGATGGTGCATCAGTGGCACGAGCTTTTGCGGTGTGCAAACAGGTGATGAGAGGGTACAGCGACGGCACTGCTGAGATGGACATTTGCCACCTTGCCAGCGTCGACCCTTCAACGGCAATCCTGCACCATGAGCCTCGCTTTGTTGCGGAGTTCACGAAAAAGAATCCGACGCGGGACAGGGAAGACAACTATGAAATCCGCTTCGGGATTCTCAGATATCCATCGGGCACTCGACAGATAGTCTTTTTTACCGACGATCCCGACAGCATCAATCCCAAACAAACGCTTCAGCAGGCGCTCTGCACGGTCGTGAGAGACATGCCGCAGCAACAGGGCCTGGTGTTTGCCGAGGAGGCTTGGGATATAGAGGGCGACTTCCGAGTGTACGCTGTGGGCGTCTATGGTGACGACCGCACGTTCACGTTATCGACGATGCTCGGCGACGCGCTTGAGGCGCGTTATAGGAGTTTGCATCCGCCTGGAATTCCGCAAGCTATTGCTACCGCTATCGCAGATCTTCGCGAGACGAAGTAGCTGACGAGACCTCATTCAAGAACCGACCATACTCACAATCGGGGCAATCTAAGGAGAGCAATATGACCTCAGTTCTCGTCATCACTCATGGCACTACGCCTGCCGGGAGGCCAAAATCTTCGGGCGAAACCGTGATGGGAAAGCGGGATGACAGCCTGATGGGCGATTCAATTCGGGACATCCCGGTGGACAAGCTTCGATCGAGCCTCCAGGAAGTGATTGCGGCATTGGAGGGATCGCTCAAGATGCCTGATACTATCGGCTCGTTCGACGTCGATTCACTCGACATCGAACTCGAGTTGTCGGCCGAGGGGCAAATTGGTCTTTTAGGAAATGGGGCCAAGGTCGGCGGAAAAGGAAGTCTGACGCTGCGGCTCAAGCGTCCACCCAAAGGAGGGGTGACCAAGCCCACCACTAGCTAGTCCAAGATACCAGGAATTGGGATCCCCCACCCGAGAAGCGTCCGGGCTGACACGGGCCGACGCAAATTCAGAACGACTGCATGCGCGAACAAGGCACAGGAAAATAAGTGGCAAAGTGCATTTTCTGCGACAATGAACTGACCGAGGCTACCAAACCTGAGCACATTCTGCTCAACGCGCTTGGAGGCCGCAAAACAACAAGGCGCGTCGATTGCTCCGCGTGCAATGGCACGTTCGGAAGCACAATCGACAAGGAGGTCGGCAATCAGGTCGCCGTCCTGCGCAACATGCTCCAGTTGGACTCGGGAACAGGTAACGAGCCACCCATGCTGCGCAAAATTCAGTCAGGCGGCGATGTCATTAATCTGATGAACGACGGTACACCGGAACTGGTTGCGAAGCCGTTCTCGGTTCGCAAGCTGCAGGACGGACGTTTCGAGCTCCAAGTCACGACCAAATCGGTCGAGGAAATCGCGCCGTACATCCCGCACATTGCAGCACAGCTTCGCTGTTCGGAAGAACAGGTATTGCAGATCCTGAAATCAACCACCGGCTCTTATGTCGAACGTCGGCCCGATACCGTACATCACTCCCTTGGGTTCGGCGGGCCGTTGGCGGTTCGGTCTGCCGCCAAATCGGCGCTTGTGCTTTGGGCAACCTTGACCGGAAACGACGAGATCAAAACGCCGCACTACGAAGCCGTGCGACGATTCATTGTGAATGGAGACGAGACCTTTAACCTGACCCGCGCACATCTCGATTCGCGCTATTTGCCACAAAGCGAAGAGCTGACTCGAAGATTCGGCAAATTCTTCAATCTGATTTATGTGCGCAGCGACGAGTCAGGTCGTGTCGTCGCGCACTTTACGCTCTACAATATTATGAGCTGGCACGTCGTGCTGGCCGAGGCCGGCGGCACGCCGGACGCGCGCATCGGGCTGGTTTCCAACCCGCTTGAGCCAGGGCAATGGTGCGACACCATTGCCGACGAAATCGACATCGATTTCGCGTGGCTCGATAGCCCCGACTATACGGATGAATTTAGACGAGCTCGCGAACGCCTTGAAGGCACCATGCGGCATCATGTCGAAACGCAGGGAGAACGCGAGGTCAATCGGATTGTTGCCGACGTCTTCGAGAGACATGGCATCGTCGATGAACATGAACCCATCACGGACCCTCTGCTTCGGCAGAACATTGCCGCCGAAATCGCCCACCGACTTGCGCTGCATGCGCTCGGCTTGCCCTATGTCGAAAGCGTAACGGGCGACGAGATCGTCTCGCGCCTGCAAGCGGCGCGCAAGAAACCCGGATAGAACATCCCGCAATGGGGCTCCAAATCTCTACAGAGAGCCCTTGCCAGGAGCGGGTTTTGCGCTGCGGTGGCCGATTCTCCTTCGTCACGGGGCTTTTCCGGTCGGCCCACCCGCCAAGGCTTCCTCTCGCCACGCCTGAGCTCCGCCAAGGCGCGCGGCTCGTTAGCTACGAACTCGGCCGCTAGATTGTGGGCTGAGCTATATCGGGCATTCGGCCTAGCCAATCATCGGAGATTCGTGGTCGGATCCGAATCTGCTTAGGTCGAGAATATACGCCGGAGGATAGAGCGCTCATGGACAACTGCCGCCACTTGCCCGGAAGCCTCGCCGACAGCGCGGATTTGACCGCTCCGGCTTCTGATACCGGGTTGTACGGGAAGGTCTATCGGGATGAAGACGAGTTGCCGGCGCCTTATCGGCCGAACATCCAGAGGTGGCATGTGAGCTGCTGGCAGTATGATGATCGGGGATTGGCGCAGCTCTACCGGCACTACATGAGCGGGATCGTCTTCCAGGCGACGGAGACGAGGACCGAGTTCGGGTTACGGGTCCCGAAGGCGCTGCAACTGGTTCGCACCGCAAGCGAGCGAGAAGGGCTCGAAGCGATTTGCGCCCTCAACGAGGAGCTGTGGACATTTCTGAAGCAGAGATTTCCGTATGGCTACGACCAGTCACTGATTGACGAGATGGGTGCGGGAGCGATCATAGCAACGCGTACCATTTTCTCTGAACGTCTTCGAGCCCGCGACCCGATCGACCTTGGGGAACTCGTCTACGACGCACATTGCAACCCGATGGTCCGCCCGATTGCGGAGTCTCTCCCGCCGTGGGTTTGACCGACGCAGCGATAGCTTCGGTCTTTGGCGAAGACCGAAGCCACGCTGTGCGAGATTTTGCCCGATTTGCGACCGGTTTTAGGTGTCCCACGTAATCCAGTGGGACTGGTCATTGAATGTCGCGGAGAAGTTGGCGCCGAGACATCCCTCCAGCGCGCCCACGAAGGCCGCTTCCGCTGCCGGGAGCGCGGCGCCGCCCGTCGCGTAAGCAGCGACGACGCCGGCAATGAGACCAACGACCGCAGCGCTTTGCAGACAATGACCAACATCCGCTCCGGTCGGGCCATATATGACGAGATGCAATTCGTGATGCAGCTTCTTCATCTCTACGTGTGGAATCGGGACCGGGATCAATCCGCCGCTGCGCCCCCAATGAATGGTACCCGTCGGCTAAATACTGTCGTCAAACGTCGCAATAACATGATCGTAAAGAAGCGTCGTCATTTGTCCCTCCAATATGGCTCTGGTTCAGCACGTCACTGTTCAACGCTGCATCGCAACGGAAACGGAGTATCCGAGCCCCCAGCAGCAGAGCAGTGAAGCTCTCTCACCGGTGCGCGGCGGCGCTTTTGCAAAAATTGGCACCGCAAGCTCGTTGATCCCGGGCCTCCCAGAAGCGGGTCGGTCGAGGGAACGCAGTTCAGCGTAAGGGGGAACGGGCAATCCTTGCATGCCTGCTTCGATCGAAGCGGAATTGGCACATCAGGATCGGCCCAAGCCGAAGGCGCCAGCATCAACGTGCCCAGAAGGGCTAACGCAATTCTGAAATTCATCTCGAACTCCTGCGAGGGCCGCAAGTATGCGTGGATCTGCGGTGGCTATGGGAAACCACCAAGCGGCACCCAGGAGCCGCGTGCCTGGATCCTGCTCAGTTCCCGCCGCGTAGATTCAGACCACTTCCCTGACAGGCGTCGATATCGAGCCCGGCCCGTTCTCGATCGTGGAGTCGGTGTAGGGATGTTGTGGGGGCGCTTCCTCGTAGCGGAAAGTCCGTTTGATCATGGCAGTGCTGTGCACGGATCCGGCCGGCAACTGAACGTCAAACCTCAAAAGCTTGATCAACGGGTTGAACCCTTGAGGCACGGCGGAAATCAGCGTGACCGTCCAATCAATCTCGACGATCACATCGACCGTCGCGACGAACTTCGGACCGGCGTCGATGCCGGGTTGCCGGTTGATCCATGCCGCAAATGTGCCAGGAACGACCTCAACCGAAGGAATGATCGGCCTTGCATGTTCGGCAACGTACGCCTGGCAGTTGGCGTAGGTATCTGGCCCAAACACCTTGTAATAGATCGCGAGGACGACATCGTCGGATTTGGCGATCAGGTAGTGGTTGGTGCCGATCTGCTGATAAACCACGAACTCGGCGACAGTGGGATCAGCGACCAAGAGGCTTGGAGCCGTTGCCGGCTTCTCCACGATATCGATCGTATGGACGCCATTCTTGTCCACAATGCTTACCGCCTGGGCGGAGGACGGATAGTTTGGGAACGCCCGCTCGACGTCGAACGGAAGAACAACCGGGCTTGTGATCCCGTCCGTTTCAAACATCAGGCCCAGCCGAGGCGGGTAAATCAGGAATGGCAGTTCTTCGAGAGTAACGATTGTCTGCGCCGTCGGCTTCAAGCCCGTCGCCCTGACATGCAAAATGCCGTTCTGACGATAGGCGCTATAAATGCCCTCTCCAAATACCTTCGACATCGCTTCCCCCGTGAAATCCTGGCAAAAAGATAACTCTATCTAACGGTGTTAGATAGCGCCGCATCAACCGCGCCATAGTAGCCGCCCCGGCACGACGGTTTAACGACAGTTTTGTCTGTCTCAGTTCTTTGTCGTTTGGTGCATTAGCGCGATTAGCGTTGGCGCTTCGTCCGGGCGTCCGAAGAAGCAGCGATGAGGAAGGGGCGATTGCCGGTCTTCCACTGACGAAGCCTTCAAATCGTAGTCAGAAAGCTCCTCTAATCATTTGGCAATCCAAGAGCATCGGGTGAGCAAGCCGGTTCCAGTAGGAAGAATTCAAGCGAGGGATCAAATCATGTCTATTTCGGAGGCGGCGTGGTTTGTGTCGCGTTCGATATCTGCCTCACTACGGCTGCTCGCGCATGTGCAGTTCGACTGCCAGATAACGCAGAAGCGCCTAGGGGGTCTCTTTGGGCAAAAGAGCTTTGATCGCCAAAGGGCGCGCAAATCGGAAAGAAATGATGCATAACGTTATTGTAGTGTTACTGTGTCGAATTATGTTAACGTCGAGATGACAATTACTTAAAGACGTACTTAGAGTTGTGGCTAGCGATCCAGGTGGCTCGGTTCGAGATCGCGATCCTTCCTCTTCTTGTCTTGATCCGGGAAGGGGCGCGTCCGGCGTCGCCGGCCAAGCTCTACTCGCTACGCTCACCGAGTCTTCGTCTCGGCCTTTCGGTCACGATCCTTCGCGCAAGAGCTAAGGCGCTCCTCGCCGGGGGCACTCGGGAAAGGGGCTCGCATTCGGCGACCGCTATCACTGCCCCTATCCCGGATGCCCTTTTAACCGGTCTCGTCGCTGCACTCGGTCCCGCGTGCCCCTTCGGGTCGCTAACGGGAGCGCTCAATGAGCGCCCCCTCACGGCGCAGGAAGGTGAATCCGGTCCGGTCCCTGACCGGCGCACCACCTTCACCATCGTGGTCGAGGCCCAGAAAATGGTCGTCGAGTACAAGCCGAACTGGATGGCCGACATGGGCCAGCTCATCTTCCGAAGCCCGCACAAGCCGCCTCGCCGGATACCGGTTAGCGAAACCGGCTATCGGAACTACTTCGCTGCGATGGAGGACGTGAAAGCGTCTCCAACGCCGAAGGAGTTTGCACGCGAAGTCGCTCTTGAGCTCATGCGCTCCAGACGACGGACCAAAGAGGACGATAGCAACCAGCTACCGCTCTTCTAGACACGTCGAACGTGAAGCCGCGCATGCGATGCATGCGCGGCTTCCTCGCGCTCCAAGGCGCTTAAACGTCTTCGATGATCAGCGGCGGCGCTTCCAGCGCGGGAGTGCGCAGCCTGTAGTCCCAATAGGCCGCCGTTTCGAACAATTGGCGCAGGCGCATGGTCGAGGCTCCGACGTTCCAGACCATCATTGCCGCGACATAACCGATCTCGACGACTTCGTCGGAAGAAACTCCGGGACGCCATGGCAGACCCGAGGCAGGCCGGATCTCTTGCAGGGCGGTCGCGACCGTGCAGCCTGGAGAAAACAGGTCGTACCATGCGGTTTCCACCGCGAGGTAGGTAAGGCCGCTATCGCAGTGACGAAAGATCGGTACGCCGTTCTTCGTCTCGTCATAGTGCCAACGCGTTCTGTGCCAACGCCGAAGGTGCGTCCAATAATAGGGGTACGGATGAGGCGCAGCGTCATCCCAACGGCGAACCGGTCCCCACAAGCGAACGGGCTGAGCCGCATCCACCAAGCCAAACGGAATGGCCGCTACGGCGGCAAGCCCACCAAGAAGAGTACGGCGATTGATCGTCATCGGGGCTGCTCTGCTATCGATTCCGCACTATGGCAGGTGCGGGTTCGATTGTGAATCCTTCGACGATAATTTTTCGCGAGGCCGAACCCTTGTCGGGCTGCCCACCCGTCAAGGTGAGAAGTCGCGTCGCGCGAGAACCCAGCGGATATTGCGCAGGGTCATAAGCGCATTCTGTTGTTCGACCGAGCCTTCCGGATAGCCCGGCAAGGCGTTCGTGACCTGCGCCGCGAGAGCGCGCAGTTCGATCCGTGTCAGTCGCATCAGTTCGTTGATTGTCAGCACTTGCATTGTTTCCTCCGTCGTTTTTCGACCGCGCCAATCGCGGCCTTCTGACGAAGGCCGTTGCGACGAAGAAGGCGGGTGCATCGCCCGCGACCGAAACGAAGTGGAGGAGTGCTTCCTCGTCCGCCGAAGCCTTGGCGTAGGCGGAAGCACTTGCAGCCATGCAGCCGACGAACGGTGCAAGATGGCCTAAGAAGGACGGGGTTGGTGTGGTGGAGATGGAGGAAGCAGGTGCTGATATTGAGCACGGCTGCCCGTGACCGTGGATGTGCGGCTCCAACTGCCATGCTACAATTTGAACACGTTTAACCTTGGGTCTCTGGAGTTTCACGTGACTGAGACGAATTGAAACGAACGGGACGAGTTGCGAATGCTGTATTCAGAACCGAGCGCCAACGCGACCGATAGGTTGATCGACGTCCTTGAGACGACCATCGCAAAACTGGTGCCGCACGCGCAACCAGAGCATCGGTTTCGATTTGTTAGCGCCGCCCAGTCGTTGCCTTATTCGGCAGCCTACGCTCTGTGGATCAAGGGTGGCGAGGTTGGTCCGCAGCCTGTGGCCTCCGTCGCGGAAATGCGGGCTTCCGTTTATAATCAGGCGGAGTCCGCTTCGGAGCTACGGGCCTTCACGAAAGTCGCCGCCGTTGCTGGCGTTGAATTGGCTGAAGCTACGCTCGCTGGTCTTAGGGCCGGTCACATCATCCTCACTTACACAGCCTTGCGCGGCTTGATCGAGCGCATCGCGCATGCGGTCGCAACCGCCGCGCTGCTGAAAAGAATTGGCGATGCTCCACTGGATGGTCCACTGACGCCCATCCTGGAGCTGAGCGAGACTATTCACAAAGCACTTTATGCGACGCAGCGTGAATGGGCCAAGCTGGTCAAATCCGATTTTCGGACAACGTCCGTCAAGGACGTGCAATACGTCAAGAAGCCGAACATCGCCAACGCTCTTCCGGACAACATCCTCAAGTCCGTTGACAGGCTTGAAAAGACCGTCGCCGGCACGCGACTCGTCTATGAAGTCCTTTGCGAGTATTTGCACCCGAATGTCGGCGATCTCTGGGGAGCAACGCTGGAGGCCGAGTCCTCGATCGACGCTCACGGAACGCGTCACTTGACCCGATGTATCGGACTGGGACCAAAGACCTATAAGGGGCTTGCGGATCAGCAAATCATTCGGGAAAAACTGTTTGACGTTTGCTGCGATATCATCGTCAGGATGCCGATAACTTTGGATGAAATCGCTTCCCTGGCAGATCGAGCAACGCGCCTGACGCGCCGGTTCGCGCACGGTGTCGTGAAGAATTATCGGAAGCAGTTTTTGAGCAGTGATCCGTGCCCCTGTCTTTCGGGCAAGACGGTCGCGGCTTGTACAGGTTTGCGCGACCGCTGAACCTCAGGCGAGGTGTTGTATCTTTTTCGTTTTTGCGTCCAACTATTTGTGCGCGTCCGGCTTTGCCGGAGCTGGCTCTATGCGCACGCTCACCGAGCCCCGCAGATCCCGGAAGAGTTGGGATGGCGGGTCTTGGCCATTCGGTGACGATCCCATCGCGCAAGAATAATGTGCTCGTCGCCGGGGGCACTCGGGAAAGGGGCTCGCCTTCGGCGACCGCTATCACTGCCCCTGTCCCGGGTGCCCTTTTAACCGGTCTCGTCGCTACACTCGGTCCCGCGTGCCGGCTTTGCCGTCGCTATGCTCACGCGTGCCGGGTGCCATTTCTGCTGGGCGATGCGCCTCGGGCGCACGCCGTTTAGGAGTGCTGTTGCTCAGTTCGATGTGGGCCAGCCGTACCTTAACAGCAGCTTGTACCCAATCTCGGTCATCCATCTGGCCCGGGCGAGGTGACTTTTATAGGCTTGCCGGGCGCGGGCTGGCTCACGCGCGGGATCGATGTGCAACACGATTTGCGTCACCTCGCGCCAGTCGGCGCCTTCGGCATCCGCATCCAGCATGCGCAAATAGGTGATGCCATGCGCATGGTCGTAAGGGGTCAGCGCAGACGGATCTGACGGCGCTCTGTCGGCCACATCGGGATCAAGCGGGATCTTTCGCATTCGTCGTCCAGGGTTGGTTGATCGTCATCCGGCATTTTGCCGGGCTGAGGCCGTGACGCATAGTCCCGTTTTATGCACCACGTGGTGCTCCCAGAGCATCACCCTGTTGGTGAGCCGAATTAGCGAGAGCGCGCGCTGACAATCAACGGTGAGCTCGGCTTGAGCAGCCGCTGGCATTTGGCGGGTTTAGCAAGCAACCATGGTCTCAATCGACCGAACTGGTCGTTCGGCGAGACAAGATGCGTCGGCCGGCGCTCGGAGCCTTCGTTCCGACCGGCCGCGTTCCGACTGGCCGCTCGCGCGCAGATTTGCGTCGTACTCTCTGCGTTTTCGGAGGTTTTTCTGCGACGGATCGCATCTCGACGATGACTCGCGGTAAATTGCTGACTGCTTCGCAGCCGGAATACTGAGTTTCGAGCGGATTCAGGCAAAGCAAGCCGCGCGGGGGCCACAACTCTTTGTGTGCGATGACTCGCATCTGCTAACCATCGGTCGACTTAGAACTGTCGTAATCGTCTATTTGCGGCGGGTTATCCAGCTTGTTCACATCGAGTTAAATTCGCACCCGTTTGATATCGCCGGCAGACAATTTGGGTCTCGGAGATGTGCGATGGGTGCCGCCAGGAAGCAGGCCGACAATACGAATGCGAGGATGTTCGAAGACGTGCCGGTCCTGCAGCGTAAATGGCAGGCCGCGCTGAAGCCCGGCGAAAAGCTGCCCCGTTATGAAGACGTTCTGTTGGGCAGCCTCGGGCGGCTCGCCGATCACATGGTGCTGCTCAGGAGGGACAGCAACGCATTTACCGTTTCGCGCACCGGGCGTTATGCGCAGAAGTGGCTGGGCGATGAACGCTGGGACATTCCCATGGAAGCGCTCCCTCCGGATTGCGCAACCGTCCTGAGCGAGACAGCTTCGAACGCGATCGTCAACAAGCGACCCTATCTCGGCGCCGCGCATTGCGTGCGGGATGGCATGGTACGGACCTATGATGTGCTGGCGTTGCCGACGCTCTCGCGCTGGGGGGACGCTCTGGTTGGCACCTACGTCAATGAACGCGAGGGGCAATACAACCTCCTCGATGCAATTGTTTCCAAGACCGATGATGGCGTCGTTGCGCTGTCGGCCATTCGCGATCCGACCGGCAAGCCGTCCGATTTTCAAGTCGTGCACCACAATCCGGCCGCGGCGAGACTGCTCGGCTTGGCGGGAGAAAACCTGCAGTGGAAGCGTCTGAGTCGTTCAGACAATCTCCTCTGTTCGGCGGCGGTGACGGCGCGGCTGTGCGCAGCGCTTGCGAGTGGCCAGGGCAGCCAGTTCGAGATCGAGAACGATGATTGCAGCCTGCGGTTGGGGGTGTCCGCCTTCGGCGATATCCTTTCGCTGGTCATTTCCGACGTTACATCTTTGAGACGGCGGGAGACCTCGTTCCGGCTGCTGTTCGACAGCAATCCGATGCCGATGTGGGTGTTCGACTTGGAGACGATGGACTTTCTCAACGTCAACGACGCAGCTGTCCGCCATTACGGCTATACTCGAGAGAAGTTCTTGCGGATGAAAATTCAAGAGATCTGGCCCAAGGACGAGTGGATCAGCTACGCGCAAGCGCTGCAGGGAGTTGGTGATAGTTTCCACCCCGAACGGCATTGGCTCAATCTGAGAGCGGACGGCAGCGAGATTTGTGTCCTGACGTTCGGACGACGCCTCGCCCTCGACGGGCGCGAAGGATATTTGGTTGCGGTGCTCGATGTCACCGAGCGGCGCATGGCTGAGGCTCGCATCGCCCATATGGCGCACCATGATGGATTGACCAACCTTGCCAACCGCGTTCTTTACCAGGAGCGGCTACGCGAAGAACTTGAAGGCGGCAATTCACCAGGCAAGCGCGTCGCGGTGTTGTGCATCGACCTCGATCTGTTCAAGAACGTCAACGACTCCTTCGGGCATCCCGTAGGTGATCGCCTCCTCAAGCAGGTGGCGGACCGGCTGCGCCAGCAGGTGCGCGGAAATGATGTGGCAGCGCGGCTGGGCGGCGACGAGTTTGCCGTCATCCTCACCAACGACCCCTCTCCGAAAGAGGCAGGCGACTTCGCGTCCCGGCTCATTCGGATCTTGAGCGCGCCTTACGAAATCGACGGCCACGAATTGGTGATCGCTGCCTCGATCGGGATCGCGCTCGCGCCGGGCGATGGCGCGAGCAGCGAGGAGCTGATGCGCAACGCCGATATGGCGCTTTATCGTGCCAAACAGGACGGGCGCGGTACGCACCGCTTTTTCGAGCCCGAGATGGATCGGCAGGCGCAGCGGAGGCGCGAGATGGAGCTCGACCTGCGCCGCGCCTTTGCAAATCGCGAGTTCGAACTGCACTATCAGCCCCTCGTCGATGTCGCAACCAACACGATATCGGGTTTCGAGGCGTTGCTACGCTGGCGCCATCCCAAGAAAGGTATGGTCTCGCCGGCGGAGTTCATTCCCGTGGCGGAAGACATTGGATTGATTGTGTCACTTGGCGAGTGGGTGCTGAGGGAAGCCTGCAACGAAGCAGCGAAGTGGCCGACGCAGATCAAAGTCGCCGTCAACCTGTCGCCGGTTCAATTTCGCAGCCGCAACCTGGTTCAGCTGGTGATTGCGGCACTGGCTCACTCGGGTTTGACGCCCACGCGGCTGGAGCTCGAGATCACCGAGTCGGTCTTCCTGGCTGAAACCGAGCTCAATCTCGCGATCCTGCACCAACTGCGCGGGCTGGGGATTTTGATCTCAATGGACGATTTTGGGACCGGCTATTCCAGCCTCAGCTACTTGCGTAGCTTTCCCTTCGACAAGATCAAGATTGATCGTTCATTTGTGAGCGATCTCGCGAAACGCTCCGATTGCTGCGCCATTGTCCGTGCGATCTCAACTCTCGGCCGCAGCCTCAACATAACAACAACCGCCGAAGGCGTCGAGACCGTCGAACAGCTCGACTGGTTGCGTGCCGAGGGCTGCGACGAGGCGCAGGGCTTCTTGTTCAGCGCCGCGAAACCGGCCACCGAGGTGGAGCAGCTATTGCTTCGTTTCGGTACGAGAGCGGTGCAGGCAGCATAAAGGGTTTGAGCACAAAGAACGCTGGCAAGAACGGGTTCGCATAGACGGATCGACCGACGTCCTCAAGGTCGCCGCTTCTTGCCGCGCAGTCTGAATTCACGGCGCGCTCCGGATCAACTGTAAGCGCTAAGCGGGAACCCTCGCTTCGGGATCGGGACAGCTGTGCGAAGAAGCCTCCGGCTTGGACGGAGGTTTGGGATGGGATTGGACAGCAAAAAAGACGTCCATTTGGACGGCTCATCGGCAGGGTCGGTGAGCCGGCTGGAGGTTCTTGAAGGACCGTCGGGGCGCCGTGTGCGTTCGGAGGCTGAGAGAGCCCGGATCGTGGCCGAGAGTTTGCTCCCCGGTGCCCAGGTGTCCGAGGTGGCGCGCAAGCACGGAGCGACGCGCTGGCAGATTTACGATTGGCGGCGACGCTTTCGACTGCGAGGCATGTTGGCGCCGTGCGAGGCATCGCAGTCGACATTCGCACCGCTGGTCGTGGAAAGCGGGTTGGAGGAGCGTCACGTTCCGGCGATCAAGCTTGAGATCGCGATCGGCGATGTCGTGCTGCGGACCGACACAGCCATAGTTGGCGAGCAGCTGTCCCGAGTGATCCGCGCAGTGCGAGCGTCACGATGATCGCGGCCGGTGCCGATCTGAAGATTTACATCGCGACGCGGCCGATCGACTTCCGCTGTGGCCACGATGGGCTTGCGGCGAAGGTGCAGGAGATGCTTCGTCTCGACCCGTTCAGCGGCGCAGCCTTCGTGTTCCGATCGAAACGAGCGGACCGGATCAAGATTTTGGTCTGGGATCGAACGGGCCTGGTGTTGGTGCACAAGCGTCTCGAAGGTTGCAAGTTCGTTTGGCCAACGATCGCAGACGGCGTGATGCGCATATCGCCGGCGATGTTCGCAGCCCTGTTCGAGGGGCTGGATTGGAGGTTAGTCCGCCCGGAAGAAGCGCGGCGTCCCCAGGCGGCTGGATAACTGCGGCAGAATGACTCGGAAGCTATTTTGAACGTGGCACGCGCGGCGGCGATGTGCTCGAAATAGCGCATGAGCATCGCGGCGCTGCGCGACGAAAATGAACAACTGAAAGCGCTTTTGGCGCAAACGCAGGCGGCCTTGAGCGAGCATCAGGGGGCGCTGGCGGCGTCGGAGGAGGCTCGGCGCCGGCTGGAGGTCATTCTCGGCGAATTACGACGCGACAAGTTCGGCTCGAAGTCCGAGAAGCTACGACCAGATCAGTACCATTTGCCGCTCGAAGACGTGGAGATCGCGCAAGGCATTCTGGACGCGGCGCAGGAGAGAGCCGAGAAGGTCATCCAGGGCCGATCGCGGAGCGATCCGGATCAAGGTTCTCATCGCAATCGCGGCTGCTTGCCTGCTCATTTGCCGCGGGTGGAACGGATCATCGAGCCTGCGAGCACGCTCTGTCCGTGCGGTTGCGGCGCCATGACGAAGATCGGCGAGGACGTCAGCAAGCGCCTCGACGTGATCCCGGCGCAATGGCGCGTGCTGGTCACACGCCGCCCGAAATACATCTGTCGCCGCTGCTCGGGCCCTGTCGCGCAGGCGCACGCACCGGAACACGTCGTGCCCGGCGGGCTGCCGACCGAAGCGGCTATCGCGCATGTGGTCGTCTCCAAGTTTGGCGACCACATGCCGTTTTACCGTCAGGCCGAGATCTATGCGCGCCAGGGCATCCGGCTTGATCGGGCGACACTGGGCAACTGGTCCGGTCGCGCCTGCTTCCATCTTCAGCCCATCGCGGACCACATGCGCCGTCGCCTGGCCATGGCGGATCGTCTGTTCATGGACGAGACCACGGCGCCAGTACTCGATCCGGGGCGAGGCCAAACGAAGAAAGGCTACTTCTGGGCGATCGTCTCCGACGACCGTGGCCACAGCGGTCCAAGTCCGCCGATCGTGCTGTTCCGATATGCCCCCAGTCGCAGTGGTGCCTTCGCTGAGGAGTTCCTGCACGGCTTCAACGGACGCTTTCTGCAATGCGATGCCTATGGCGGTTATGACCGGCTAACTGAAGTCGCCCGACCACAAGGGCCGTGGACGCTCGTGCACTGCTGGAGCCATTTGCGCCGGCGCTTCGTCAAATTGGTGCGCAACAGCAAGTCTCCGATCGCCGAGGCCGCCGTTCGGCACATCGCGCAGCTTTACGCCATCGAAGCCATAGTGCGCGGCTCATCGCCGGACATCCGGTTGGCCGCGCGCAAGGAGCACTCGCTGCCCATGGTAGCCGCGTTAAAGTCGTGGTTCGAGAAACAACTGTCGATGATCTCCAGCGGTTCGACGCTCGCCGAGGACATCCGCTATGCGCTCAATCATTGGCAGGGGCTGACCCGCTTCCTCGAAGACGGACGTCTCGAGCTCGACACCAACCCGGTCGAGAACGCCATCCGCCCAGTTTGCTTGACCAGGAAAAATGCTCTCTTCGCCGGTCACGAAATCGGGGCAGAAAACTGGGCTTTGCTTGCATCCATCGTGGCCACCTGCAAGCTCAACGACGTCAATCCGGCCGGCTACATCGCAGAAACACTCGAGGCGATCATCGACGGCCATCCCCGTAGCAGGATCGACGACCTCATGCCGTGGCGATTCCGCAAGGCGTCAAGCCAGCCTCAATAGGGTGACGGCTAAGCGCTTACGATCAACTTGGCTTCTCTGAAATCCGAAATACCAATGGCTGCGTCCCCCTGATACGCGCGGACGACGGGCTTGGTGAAATCCGTCGAAAAACCGACGCACCAACGACGAATTAAAGCGTCGATGCGCAACACGTCGCCACAATCAACTTGGACGTCCCGCTACTATGCTGGCTCAAGCGAGCCTCGTTTCACGGGAAGATCTCCGTCGCTTTTCGACCGTGCCAATCGCGGCCTTCTGGCGGAGGCGCGTTGCGACGAAGAGGAGCCAATTTCATTACGAATATGCCGAGCAGTTCGCACGCACTTGGAATTGAACGATTCAGATATCGCGGAAGACCGCGATATCCACCCACTTGGTTCCTTCGAGCGATTCAGACGAGTAATTCGCGCAGCTGTTTTTGGAGGACGCATCGTCGAGAAACGCTTCGCAAGGGACGTTTCAATACTTAGGCAGCCATCGTACAGGCTGAGCGAAGTCAATTAGATCAGATGAAAGTCGTTCTGATGCGTTTGCAATTGTGCAACTGAAAGCCCGGTTAGGGTAAGGGTGTCGCCATGACCGTCGTCGATAACGACGTTCGCTCCATGCTGCGACATATCGCCAAAGATCGTTGCCATACTTGCAAACTTCGAGTGATCGAACTCGATCGTATCCCTTTTTGCATTGAAGTTCGTAATGGTGCTTTGGCCGAAATTACCGACGAACACGAACGTGTCGTAGCCGGTGCCGGCGTGGATCAGCGAGCTGATCGCCTTTACCGTGTCGGTACCGTTCCCAAGCGTTACGCTGCTGCCTGCTCCCGCTGCAACTAGATCGTTTCCGTTGCCAACTGTTACACTGCTGTGTGGGCCGACGCTGATCGTGTCGTTACCATTACCGACAACCACCGTGCTTTTCGACACGGCGACGATGGTGTCGTTGCCATTGCCGGCGTGGATCAGCGAGCTGATCGCCTTTACCGTGTCGGTACCGTTCCCAAGCGTTACACTGCTGCCTGCTCCCGCTGCAACTAGATCGTTTCCGTTGCCAACTGTTACACTGCTGTGTGGGCCGACGCTGATCGTGTCGTTACCATTACCGACAACCACCGTGCTTTTCGACCCGGCGACGACGGTGTCGTTGCCATTGCCGAGTGTAATGATGCTGCTGGAGCCTGCGGTGATCTGATCGCTGCCATTTCCAGCAGAGATCGCGTCGTTGTTTCCCGCCTGCACCGTGTCGCTGCCTTGACCCAATTTGATGGCATCGTGCGATCCGGCTGCGACGAAGTCATTTCCGTTCCCCGCCCTGATGGTTTGATTCTGTAGTTGGCTTCCATCCAGAAACGCGGCGGCGTTTCCATAGTTGAGCGGCTGCCCTGGCGTTCCCGTAACTGTTGCGCCTGAGAAAGAGCTGCTTGGACCGGATTCCAGTCTGCTGACATAGGCGACATTTGCATCGAGCACATCCCGCTCGAATGCATTGTTCGGGTTGTCATTGAAAGTGTGCTCAGTAACGATAATCGGTCCCGTCACGCCTGGTTGGTGGTTTGGGTCGGTGTTATCGATGGCCAGCCAATGGCCGTGGCTGTCCTTTGAAATGACAATAAAGGAATGACCCGCCATATCGTGCGGAAGGTTTGCGCCGCCAGGAATGCGTACGAGATCTCCTGGTTGGACAACGGATTGCCAGTCTGACGTTTCGACGGTGATCCACTCTCCGTATTGCGATGGAACATTCGGGGGAACGACGTAGCCTTTTGGGGAGCCTAGCGCGGGGTCTGGGACGTGTAGCGAATTCAAATCGAATCCGATCCGCGAGGCCTTCACGCCGAATGGCTGAGCCACTGCCTCGGAAACAGCCCAAACTAATCCGGTACAGTTGTCAGAATTCCACAGACTGCCTCGATACTGCAGCGCAGCCCCGACCACGTCGGCAGCAGTGGGATGCCCAGGTACATGGTCAGTGAAGGCAATAAATGGATCAAAAACCAGATTAACCGTCACATCTTGCGAGACTGAGCCACCCTGGTGGTCATCGATCTGGATCCTAGATGTAAGCGCGACGGTATCGCCCGGCTGCAGAAATCCTAGCGATTGATTGAGCGCACTGAACGTCCAGTCGATCTTGCCGCTATTGGTGTTCCCGGCCTCGGCTGAAATTGTGAAGGCATGATCGAGCGTCAAGGTTTGGCTGGGAGTTAGGCTCTCCAAATTTCCATTGTTGTCTTTGACGACAAGCGTTTGGGTTGTGATTGAGCCTGTGGGCCGATCCGACGTATCTGGGTCCTGGAAGATGATTACGCCGGTCGCTTGATCAACTCCATTCGCGTTCGTCAAAGCGCCGGGCCCATTCTTGATTGCGTGGGATATCGTAGCGGCGACGGTCGAATCCGCGAGGTCAACCACTGGCGGATGGTTCACGCTGGATGACGTAATGATCAATGCCGGCTGGTAGTCTGGATTCGAGTTGCGTGAGCTCGCAAATATGTCGAAATTGTCCCAACTGCTGGTGGGTTGCAGTTCGATCCCGTAGTTAGGAAGTGAACCGCTCTGCCATTGGTTATATAAGCTCGTGATGTTTATGTAATAGTAAGCTCCGACGGCCGGGGCGGGTAAGACGCTTGTGCTTACAAGGGCCGCGCTCGGCTGGTCTGCCCACCAGAGCCGATCATGATCTGAGCCAGTCCCTTGTGTTTGCCAGTTCCAAGCTTGTGTAATCTCATACAGGTTAAGAGGTGTGGGTGTTCCGGCGTTAGCGTTGAGATCATACAAGCGAAGCTCGACGTCACTAGCGACTGTCGGTAATCCAGAGAGGTCGAATTTCAACAGCGAATAATATAAGTCGCCCCAGCCGCCCACTTTCAGCAGATCGTCGGCCAGTCCCCCGCCTGGTCCGCCTCCTCCAGGTGCATAGGAGTAAACGCTAGTCGTCCAAATATCCTGGTCAGGCGGCACGGCAATCAGTTGCGTGGACATGAAATGCTTCCCCAATAATAAATAATAAAAAAAGAAGACCGTAACCAAGCGTTAAAGATAGCAACAAGTCAGATCTTGATGCGTGCAACTTGCCTGGAGTTGACGACTAAATTCCTCGTCCAAGCGCCCTTCTCCGACGGATTGCAGCTGACCAGCCGAAAGAGTGGGACCTGGCACCACTCGCCTAAGGGGCATAAGCATAGGCGTGCACGAACTGACCCACATAGAGCCGAATGTAAGCGCAATCATGCACGCTCACATCTGGAGTGCAGACCATCGCGGACGCGGGATCGGTATCGTTCTTACCTTCGGGCGATGGAACGCTTCTTTGAGGCGCATGGATTGCAACGCATTATCTTCGACACACCGAGCAAGCATTTGGCATCAAACAGCCTCAAGTACGCCTGGGGTATTTCGCCTTGTAGCACGGGAACGTTTGGTATCCCCACGATGTCTGAGCCGCTCGAAACGATACGCTACCAGGTTGAGCGCTCGGACTTGGCTCAAATTGTCGATCGTGTCGAGCGAAATTGGAAATACAGAGCGACGAGCCCAGGTGCGGCGTGAGCTCGTGCATGTGTCTGAGTCCTTTGGGCTGGGGGACCTAGGTTCTATTCTGCCGCTTCACTGGCGTCACGAAGTCTCGCAGATACTGGAAGAGTAGGGATGGCGGGTCTTGGCCGTTCGGTGACGCCCCTTCCCGCTCCGGCATCATGATCTCAGGAAAGCTCATGATCCGCCCCGCCAGGAGCGCCTCCAGCGGGGCTTAGCCGCGCCGAAACGGCCCCGCTTCACCAGAAGCGGGGCCGTTCTCGCCTTTCAAGGCGAGAGATCGCGCCGCGCCAGGACGAAACGGATGTTGCGCAGGGTCGTGAGCGCGGTTTCCCGTTCGGACGAGCCTTCGGACAATATTGCCAGCTCGGTCGTGATCCGCGCCGCGAGAGCGCAGAGTTCTGTCCGCGTCAAGCGCATCAGTTGGGTGATTGTCAGTACTTGCATTGTTTCCTCCATCGTTTTCTGACCGCGCCAATCGCGGCCTTCTGACGGAGGCCGTTGCGACGAAGGTGGCGGGTGCATCGCCCGCGACCGAAACGAAGTGGAGCAGTGCTTCAGCACTTGCAGCCATGCAACCGACGCACGGTGCGAGATGGCCTGAAGAAGGATGGGGTTGGTGTGGTGGAGATCTCCGGGCGGTCGGTCCCGCCCTTCGGGCGGCGCTATGCTCTCCTGCAGTCTGCCTTCTTTGACACGATCTCGGGGCTGGCGATTTGTCATCGCTCGGCTCGGGCTGATAGCCGACTTGTTCGAGCGATGAACATGCGGCTCAAGTGCTAGCGGATAATCGCGACCAAGCCTTATGGAGCAAAAACCGATAGAAACTGAAAGTGCGTTTACATCGATGCGCAGCCTTAAAATTTATTTCACGTAAGCGTGATACGATCATTACTTGATGACGTTTTCAGAATGAACCAGGGGGCGGAGAAATGCGGGTGCTCTTTCGTACTTTTTTCGTTGTGTCTTGCACAAGCGCGCTGTCGGCGTGCGGAGGACTGCCGTATAGTAGCGATCCGGTCGCGCTACCCAGTCTGATCGACGCCGTCAAATGCGAGCTGCATCATTTCTACGATAAATATGAGCCAAATGTCCCAGCTCACAAGGGGTTCGCCATTAACCCGAAGGCGGGCGGCACGCTCGACATCAAGACTCAGCTCACGCGCACGGCAAACGGTTCGCTGTCAGCCACCGCTCCTTTGCCGTTTCTTGCAACGCTGGGGTTTAGCGCAGGTTACAACGGAAGCGTGACGAGCGACATCAAGCTTCTCATCGATCAGTATACGGAGAGAGGAGCCGCAGTAACGCTATGTACTCAAGACGGAGCCTATCCCGATACGCCGGGCCACGTCGTCATGGTCTACGTTGATACGCTCCGACTGCACCAATGGCTCGCCGAGTTTGCACGGTCGGAGGTCAGGGTCATAAAGGGTACACCCCGAATACAGCTTCAGACACTCACTCTGACGACAGCGTTTACCTATACCGAGAACGGCAATGCAGGCATCATTGCCCTCGCTCGCCACTGGGGTGGACCTGCTATTTCAGGAAGTCTCTCCAGCGCGCAGACGCTCACGCTCACCATCAATGGTACAGCAGCAAAATCTTCAAGCGGTGCAACCGACCAAGGAGATCAAGCTAGTATCGATACAAAGAAGCTTCTCGCCAAGGTCGATGCCCAGAGCGTCGAAATCAAGAAACTTTCCGATCGCGTCGACCGCGCGCTGGCGCCGCCACCTGCCGAGCGGAAGCGAAGTGAAGCAGAGCTATCGTTCAATACTGGTGAGAGCTCGCTGTCAGGCACATCAGTTCGTTGACTGTCAGCACTAGCATTGTTTCCTCCGTCGTTTTTCGACCGCGCCAATCGCGGCCTTCTGACGGAGGCCGTTGCGGCGAAGGAGGCGGGTGCATCGCCCGCGACCGAAACGAAGTGGAGAGGTGGAGGAGTGCTTCCCTGTCCGCCGAAGCCTTGGCGTAGGCGGAAGCACTTGCAGCCATGCAGCCGACGCACGGTGCGAGATGGCCTAAAGAGGATGCGGTTGGTGTCGGTTGAAGCGACGGAGGAACGGCGGGTTTATTCGATCGCCGGGATGTGCGCCGCCTAGCGTGCCCAAATTTGTGCGGTTCTGGACAGAGCGCTGCGAACTCGTGTGGACTGCTGCCCGAATGGGCCTTGCCCGCTATCGCAGGAAAACGCCAGGAGAAACGCCGCCCACATCATAATGTTCAAGGTGCGTCCGGCCGCGCCGGTTGGGTGCTGCTCCACCCGCTCTCGCGGGTATCACCGAGCCGCGTACTTTCCGAAGACGGGATGCCGGTCTCGGCTATTCGATAACGCTCCGACGCACAAGGTATTTCCGGCGGCCCCAACTGACCACTCCGGAAACGCACATTTTGAGTGTCAAATATCGTTGGGGATGCATTCCCAAATCCATGCAAATCGCCTAAGTTGCAAATATCGAGAGTTTCTCCTGGCTCATTTTCCAATTCGTTCTTAAAGCATGCCCGATTCGACGGGTTGGACGCTGGTCAAGATCGCGGGCCTTCTTGGTGAGGTCTTTGAAATTCCGACCCGCTTGCCGGTGCATCCGGCGCCCGCTCAACGAAGTGCACCCTTGTTGCAACCGGCGTACTTCTGCTCGCAATCAGACTTGCACTGACCAATTTTAGGACCAGATAGCTGTCCTAACGAAGCGAATTTGTCACAAATAGCTTTACAGTTGCACCGTCCGTTCGAGACTTTTCCGGAGCCCGGCGGTTCGTATTCCTTTGGACCATAATCTATTGCAGAGTTTGATCGGTTGCTACGCGGCGCAGTCGCCTTAGGCTCCCCCGACGGTCTTACGCTGACAACCGGCTTTTCTCTTCTCTTGAGGTGGATGCTTTCGCAAGCGTTGTCATCACCTACCTCGAAACCGACCTTGCAGGTAATCTTGATGCAGGCATCACCATCAGGCTTGTAGCCATGGTCGCAGATCAGGGGACAAATCCGCGCGGGCTTATTGCTCACTGCCTTAAGCGCGTCTAGGCTGGCGACCGTTACGTCGAAGGTGGTTTTCGCATTCTTATTGAACAGGCCAAGAGACTTTTGCGCCGCTGCGTTCCAGTCGCCGTCAACCGCGCCTGTGTTGCAGCCAACCCGGTGCAGCTCGATCTGGAGCAGGCGCGGTATTTCAGTGTCGGCAGGCTTATCTGATTTCTGAATCGTTTGAAGCCGCTTTATGACGTCGGGACAACTGGAATGCTCCGCCAAGCTAGCAAGCGCTTCGCGATCCTTGGGTTCGCGTTGTAACAACTCATCAAGCCGAAAATTCTCGGCTCGACAGGCTTCTGCTTCGTAATCCAATTTATCTAATTTCTGAACCTTGATACGTGCTTGATCCTCGCACAGACAATAATTCAAGCCACTACTGCACTGGGCAAGGTACTTTACCAGCTCATCGCGATTGCTGCCGAGCGAGTCGCACATTGCTTGCTCGCGAGCGTTGGCCGCAAGATCATGCACCATATACCTGGTGCCGAAACGTACCAACACCGCATCAAGATCGCCGGTGGGGACCGGTGTCTGCAACCGGTTTCGTTCAGGATAGAGATAGTCGAGTCGAAGCTTGACTCGCTGTTTGACGAAAGCACTCAGCTCGCCAAAGGTTATGATTTTGTCGTGGTTCCCACCATATTTGGTGGCATCGGCGGGGCCGTATAGACCTTCGATCACGGCGTCAGAAAACACTCCGAGCCGCCGATCTTTATCCCAATAGGCAATCTCGCTAAAATCTGCTGCCGCCAACTCTAAAAATCTTCCGTCCTTGGCTATTTGCTCTCTTCTGTCTTTGGCGGCTTGCCCCAGGGCGTCTAGATCAACTCTGAAAGTTGCACTTGCGCCTTTGACTAGGTCGCTGCCATCACCGCTTTTTCCCGAGAAGCAGGCTTCGAGGAAAAGCACAATGCGGCCTTCGGCTGACTGCTCGCGCTGCGCCTTGACGAGCGCATCCTCCATATCCGCAATGGGTAGCCCCTGCGAGCCAGCATCTTCTGCTGGTATATCGATGGGCAAAAGAAACGGTTGGGGGCGCGTGTCGCCGGGCGCAATTGCAGATATGCCATGTCCGCTATACAATACCCAAAGCGTGGTATCGGGTTGCTTAAATAGTCGTTTGAGTTGCTTACTTCCCGCACCACCGCGGCCGAATAAAAGCTGGAGTTTCCCTGCGGTCATGTCGGAAAGCCACGTGATATTCGCCTCCGGAATACCAAGCACTTCGCGCGCCATGCGCTTAAACTCAGCACCGTCGCGGTCGGCAAACTTCACCTCATCGGCGCCATTTGCGTAATTTTTGTTAGTTATGATTAGAAGAGCATCATTTGACCCTGCCACAGCTTGGCAAGTGAACCAGCCAAGCGCGAATGCGGCGGCCAACATAAGATAAGATATCCGGATCATATGACTCCGCCAGGCTATGTGCTTGTTGCGTCATTTATTGGTGATCGACAGTTCGGGCACTATCGCTGCTTTTGCAGCCGCGACCTCGAATCCCGCTTGCCGGAAATCTTCCACCAGTTGCCGGCTTTCGGCAGCCGACATTAGCTTTTTGCGCTCAACATAGGAGGCTAGCTCAAGCCATCGCTGTTCGAGAGCATTTGGAGCGCGATTGTTCGCGCTCAAGCATGATAACTGTGCGAAGCCAGGATCTTCGGTGGGCAATAGATTTGGAGCATCCAAGCCAAACTCTGATGACGGTAGAGTGTAGATCCCGGGTTGGAATCGCTTGGTGGCAATCCGCCGTCGCTGAGTTGCGGCGTCTGAAGCTGGGGAATTGGCTGGGAAAAGCAGGCTCGCTGTTCCGTCCGACATATCTTCCAAAAGGCAGTAAATCCAAACCGGGCGCAGCACGGTGATGCGGAAAGAAAGCGCATCTTCCTTATGACCGAGAAACTCTCGTTTTGTCGGCTCTATAACAAGAGCATCGTGAGTAACGCTTGGTTCAGGCGGTCGTTTTTCCGCGTCTGGAGGAATGCTGAGCCGATAAAAAAACGTGGAGACTAAGACACCTATGATTATAGCTCCGATCCACTGATAAGAATTTACTATAAAGGCCCATGCTTGAAAATCCTCTTCCTTGCTTTTTGCTTTGATCGTTTTGTGAAAAATTTCGATAGGTCGTTTGAATCTAGCGAATATGCTTGACGGCGTTTTCGAGACGGTCTCATTGGAAGTTTTTGCGCTTTGATCTTGGCTATCGCTCATCTGGTCAGCCTCACGGCTCCAGAGACTGCGACATTCTAGAGCCCGCGTCGTAATACGAAAATAGGGCCAGCCTATCGGGGATCAAAATTGCATTGATGGCTGTTTTGTTTACCTTCGGGCGTGTCTGGAGTGTGCATAAAAATCTCCCGCCCGTCTACGTATAGATTGTAGGCACAACGTAGAATTATGCCAGCACCGGCCAGAGACAATCCGAACCCAAGGAATATTGGACCATCCAAATGAGGAATCCGATATGCAGCTTCATACGACACTGTCACCACAGTTGTAGCAAGTGCAGATGCCGAGATCCCCATGCCGAACGTCGCGACGGGCGAAAGTTTAAATTGATTAGACATGAAGAGAGTATATCATGAAATTATGGATGTAATACTATTCTTATTCCTTTAGATTCAAATAGATAGAACAAGTGGCGCGTCTCGCGGCAAGCAAGCCTCACCTTGTTCAAACACCGCCGGGTGTTGAACCTGGTTCGCTTCGGCGATCTTTTTGCCGCGAGTAATGGGCACAACTTCACCCTTCAAGAAGGCCCACGCTTCCGCGTCGAGCCCCTGCAAATCCCGGTCGATATCGCTGAACTTCTGCTTCAGTTTCGGAGGAATCTCCCACAGCGACTTTTCAAAACTTTGGAAATACGCCTCTAGAGCGGTGAGGACGGTTGGACCAAACCATGCCGTTAGTTCGAAGACTCGCAGAAACTCCCTGCGGTATATGGTTCTTCTCCGCCATTTCTAAGCGCCGCTACCAAACGCGAGACCGCGGCGACAACGAAACCTAGTGTGCAGCGGCGCAAATCTGTTCCGAATGCAGGTGATTTAACAGGTCGGCCAGGTCGTCGACGTCTTCAAGAGGAAGACCGCTTTGTGGGACATCGTTGACCGTAGCGACAGACCTGGCACGCACATCACACACGGCGAGGTTGCTTTGCAAATAGTGCGCCTGTGGCGTCCCGCGCAAGCGTGGACGGGCTGTCGTGAACGGAGCCAAAACCGTCTCCGCCCTTCGGGCTTCCATCCCTGACGCAAGACATATTGTGCTTCTCGCCGGGGGCAGTCGATCCCGCTTTTCCGCCTGCGGCGGCGCTATGCTGTCGCTCCTGCGGCTGCCCTTTCAATCCGGTCTCGGCACTGGCGAGTTGTCGTCGCTCCGCTCCGCCTGATACGCCGTTTCCTTTTTTTGTTTTTCATTTTTGTTTTTCTAAGGGGCGGCCGCCCCTCGCGCGCGCAAGGCATCCCAACACGGAACGACGCATCCACCCGCATCCCCTGAAGAAGGGGCCCCTCGGGCGGAGCCTCGGCGTTCCGCATTCGGAGCCTCCTTGCCCTTGCTACCCCCGGTCTCGCCGACGGGCAGGGTTGCAGCAGCAGCTGCAACCAGCACCGAAAGAGGCGAACCATGCGAGATATTTATCAGACCATCACCAATCAGATCGTTACGGCGTTAGAGCAAGGCGTCAGGCCGTGGCACCAGCCATGGAACGCCGCGCACATGGAGGGGCGCGTCGCCCTGCCGCTGCGCCATAACGGCGTGGCCTATCGCGGCGTCAATGTGCTTGCCCTTTGGATGCAAGCCATGGCGAGCGGTTACGCCTCGCCCGTCTGGATGACGTTCAAGCAAGCGCTGGAATTAAAAGCCCATGTGAAGAAGGGCGAGAAAGGCAGCCTTGTCGTCTATGCCGACAAACTCACCCGCACCGAGACGGACGCCAAGACCGGCGAGGAAAGCACCCGCGCCATTCCCTTCATGAAGGGCTACGTTGTTTTTAATGCCGAGCAGATCGAGGGCTTGTCCGACCTCTATTACGCCAAGCCAGCGCCGCAGACGCCGACCATCCAGCGCATCGCGCGGGCGGAAACTTTCTTTGCCGCGACCGGCGTTACCGTGCGGCATGGCGGCAACCGCGCCTATTACAGCGTCAGCACCGACCATGTGCAGATGCCGCCGCTTGAGAGCTTCTCTGATGCCGGAGCCTATTACGCGACCCTCGGCCATGAAACTTGCCACTGGACCAAACACCCGACCCGCCTTGACCGCGACTTTGGGCGCAAGCGCTGGGGCGACGAGGGTTACGCGATGGAAGAGCTTGTCGCCGAGCTTGGCGCGGCCTTCCTTTCCGCCGACCTCGAACTGACGCCCTCGCTTCGCGACGAACACGCGTCCTACATCGACTCGTGGCTGAAGGCGCTGAAGAGCGACAACCGCGCGATCTTCGCCGCCGCGTCGCATGCGCAACGCGCCGCCGATTTCCTGCATGGGCTTCAGTCCGGCATTTCAAACGACATTCCGAACGAGGTGGCCGCGTGAGCCGCCGCGTGGCCGCAGCGTGCGAGCACGCTGCGGCCAGCATCACGCAACAACAACCAACAACAAAAGGTGGCTATGGCCGCCATTCGCCCCGCGAACAAAGCTGCGCTGTTCGATGTACTCGATGCCGCAGGCATCACCCGCGTGGTCATCGAATTCGACGGATCGGGCGACAGCGGCCAGATCGAACGCATCACGGCACTTACGGGCGACAAGCTGACCGATCTGCCGGAAGGGCAGATCGAATTAGCGCGCGTTCTGTGGGGCGGTTCCGAGATCGAGCGGGCCACGACCCCGATCCGCGATGCCATCGAGCAACTCGCCTACGATTGCTTGGAAGAAACGCATGGCGGCTGGGAGAACAACGAAGGAGCCTATGGCGAATTCACGTTCGATGTCGCCTCGCGCATCGTCACGCTCGATTACAATCAGCGCGTCGAGGATTCCGTCTTTTCACAGCACGAATTGTGAGGGGGACGAACATGGGACATTGCTATCACCACGCCCTCTCTTCCGTGAGAAAATGGGGCGGTTTGGCGGAGGATTATCTCCCGCTGCATCAATGGTTCGACGAGTCGAAGGCCATTACCGCCGACTTCCGGCACCGCGCCCTCCGTCATCACGCCGAAGGCATATTCATGTTGGAGCGGTTCTTCGGCTCGACCATAACCGTTTCGACCGGACGTATCGTGCCGGTGCGGTTGATCGGCGAACAGCATGTGCGCGAAGACCTCGGCTTCATTCCGAGCTTCACCGACTGGGTACGTTGTATCCGTCCCAATCCGTGGATGGGTCGAGCGCAGCCAATTCATCGCGAGGTCGATCCTTTCGTCTCCAACGTTCGGGCGAAGGATGGCGCTACGACATGAGCAACCGACAGAGACCAGCCAAGACCATCAAACAAAAACCAACAACAAGGAGAAAGACCATGACTGCCACGACACAAGCCCCCGAAGCCGCCGTCACCCAAACCGGAGCAACATTATTCATTCCGTTGCACCGTTTGAAGAAGTCGCCGCAGAACGCGCGTAAGACCCCGCATCCGAAAGCCGACATCGAAGCCTTGGCCGCGAGCATCGCGGCCAAGGGCTTGTTGCAAAACCTCGTGGTCGAGCCGGAACAGAAAGATGACGGCAAACCGACCGGCTATTACCTCGTCACCATCGGCGAAGGACGGCGGCTCGCGCATCTGCTTCGCGCCAAAAGGAAGGAGATCACGAAGGCCGAGCCGGTGCGCTGCATCCTCGATACCGCGCACAACGCGCATGAGATCAGCCTCGCCGAGAACGTGATCCGCTCCGCCATGCACCCCGCCGACCAGTTCGAGGCTTTCGCCAAGCTGCACCGCGAGGACGGCATGGCGGCCGAGGACATCGCCGCGCGGTTCGGCGTCACCGCGACCGTGGTGAGGCAGCGCCTCAAACTCGGCGCGGTCAGCCCCAAGCTGATGCAAGCCTACCGCGACGAAGAATTGTCGCTCGACGAGCTGACCGCCTTCGCCATCACCGACGATCATGCACGGCAGGAACAGGTCTGGGATGAATTGCCGCCTTACCATCGCAGCCGCGATGCGATTCTTCGGGCGCTCTCCGAAGGACAGGTATCGTCCGACGACCGCCGCGCGGCGTTTGTCGGAGCCGAAGCCTATCAGGCGGCTGGCGGCACCATCATCCGCGACCTGTTCGACGAGGACGGCGGCGGATTCTTCGCCGATGCCGCGTTGCTCAACCGGCTCGTTCGCGAGAAGCTCGCGACCGAAGCGGCGAAGATCGAGGCCGAGGGCTGGAAATGGATCATCATGGAGTCGGAGTTTAACCACGAGATGACTGCCGGTATGCGCCGCGTCTATCCCGAAGCCGCGCCGCTCAGCGATGAGGATCAGGCGAGGCTTGGCGAACTTGAGCAACGCCACAACGCGCTCTCTGACGAGGATGACGGTTCCGATGACAATGCTGCCGAGCTGCAAGAGCTTGAAGCCGAAATCGACGCGCTGACCGGAGCCGAACAGTATCAGCCTGACGATATCGCCATCGCTGGCGCGTTCGTGTGCCTCGACCATCGCGGCGAACCGCGCATCGAGCGCGGCTTCGTCCGCGCCGAGGACTGGAAGGCCAAGCCATCAAAGAACAACGCCGAGCCGGACGGCGAAGGCGGAACGACCGATCCGCGCAAGCCGCTTTCGGAAAAGCTTGTCGCCGAGCTGACCGCTTACCGCACCGTGGCCTTACGCAACGCCTTGGCCTTGCATCCGGCCACGGCGCTGACCGCTGTTGTGCATGCGCTTGCTGCCGCCGCGTTTTTCTCGCGGAGCGACAGGGTGTCGTGCCTTGAGATCACGCCGCGCTCGGCTTCGCTGGCGTCCCATGCTCCCCGCATCGACGAATGTCCGGCGATGGCCGTCATTGCCGAACGGCATGCGGCATGGGAGCGGCGCATGCCGGACGACACCGCCGAGCTTTGGGGATTCGTGGCGCGGCTGGATCAGGCGGAGCAATTGGAGCTTCTGGCTCATTGCGCCTCGCTGACGCTGAACGCGATGCACCTGCCAAAGCACCGGACGGAGACAGCAGCCTCGACGCATGCCGAGCGCCTCGCCGAGACGCTCGGTCTCGACATGACAGCCACATGGACGCCGACCGTTGAGAGCTACTTTGGCCGCGTCTCCAAGGAGCGCATCGTCGAGGCCGTGCGCGAAGGCGTCTCGGTTGAAGCCGCCGCCAACTTGATGGACATGAAGAAGCTGGCGATGGCCGAAGCCGCCGAGCGGCGTCTCGGCGGAACCGGCTGGTTGCCGGAATTGCTGCGCACCGGCCCGGTAGCCGATGTGCCGCCAGCAGCTTGAGGCGAAGGACGGTCGCCGCTCGCTCGGCCAGCGTGCGGCGGCTGGCCTCTCGGTCGAACCGGCCTTGTTTGCGAACATCCCTCCGCGCCGTTGAGCCGGATGATCGCTTCCGTATCGCCTCGCTTTGCACGCCTTGCTTCGAATGTTGTCCCGCGCTCCATTTACGGAGCCAGCCGCTCGCCCTTGTTGGTCAAGTCATAAGACGCGGCAGGAGCCAGGGGGCGTTGCCGCTCATTTCCTCGACGATCCTTTCGACTTGGTAGCCAGCACCGGCGGCTTCGAATTGATGGGGCTTATGCCCGCGCGCGCGTCACGTTCAAGGCCGCTCGTTTCGGTCGCCTGCGGCTCCCTGCCAACTCCGCGCCCCCTTCGGGGGTGCCTGCGGCAACCTTTGAACGCGCCGCTGTTTCGCGCGGGCCACGGTGCCCCATCGAAGCCGCGCAAGGTGCATGGCTTCAAAACTGAAGACGAAAGGAAGATCCCATGACCAAGAACACCACCCCTCCGAGCCACCGCGTCTACGCCGTAACCAAGAACGGCAAGCGCAATTTCTGGCAACCGATCGGAGCGATCTGGCCCCACGACGACGGCGAGGGCTTCAGCATGAAGCTCGACTACCTCCCGCTCAACGGCGCCGACATCGTCATCCGCAAGCCGAAGGCCGAGACCGAAGAGTCCGGTGAAGCCGCCTGATCCTCCGGGGCCGCCTCGCAAGAGGCGGCCCCTTTTCTTTCATCACCAAAGGAGATTTCAGCCATGAAGACCATTTACGTTCCGTGCCGTCCGAGCTTCGAGCTCGGCCAGATCGTCGCCACCCCTGGCGCTCTGGAAATGACCACCAACGCGCAGCGCCTCGAATGCCTCAAGCGTCATTCGATTGGCGATTGGGGCTGCGTTTGCGGCACGGACTGGCAGGCCAACGATGAAGCCGTGAAGGACGGCGACCGCATCCTCTCGGCCATCCGATCGATCCTGCGAAGCCGTGCAGGGGCTTCGGCGACAATACGCTTTGGATCATCACCGAGGCCGACCGGAGCGTCACCACTTTCCTGTTGCCCGACGAGTATTGACCACCTGCCGCCGCTCGCTGCCATGCGCAGCGGGCGGCGGATTTTCTGCAAAGACCCCCGAGGTGGACGCTTCCGCCGAGGCTGCGTGAGATGGCGAAGCCGGACCCGCCGGTGCCATCTCGGCGAGCCTACCGGCCCGATTTGAACACAGGGGTATTCAGCCGCTGCCGGCCTCCCAGATTGACCGCCGATTGAGCCGCCAGGCGACAGGTCGCTTGGCTGCACCGCGCTACGTAGTCACCTTCCTGGGGCATCCGCAGTGAGCTTCACCGAGTGCTGGCGGTCATGGTCCGGTGACGCAAGCTTGTCATGCCAATGTTGCACACTGAGGTATGCAATCGCCAAGGCTGAGAGGATTCATCTCGGGCTGAATTCTGCATTCATTTGTGTGTCTGTCTTCGCGATGCTGCAACCAAAATCTGGTAGGTTGTTACGTGAATGTGGCAGTTAGGGACGTGTGCAAGCCATGTGATGTTACACGGAAATTGCCTCCGGCATTCCACGTCACATCACACCACCGTATGCTCGGTGGTTAGCTTGGCAAGGGGCGTAGCCCCGTTGCATCCCTAGGCGGAAGCGTTCCTTCCGCACATGCACACCGACGCAGGAGTCGTACGGCGTGGCGAGAGAAATGGTGGGACATGGTGGTAGCAGACAGGCAGCCTCGCGGCGAGGCCGAAAGGCTGCTGAGGACCCCAAGACCAGTTTTATCTCAGTACGCTGTACCGCCAAGGAGCGTGCCGATATCGACGCTTCAGCAACCAAGGCCGGTCTCAGCATCGGCGCATACCTTCGTGTGCTTGCCCTCGGTAGCGCAGGCCCGCGCGCGGTGCGGCGGCCTCCGATCGAGCGCAAGGAGCTGGCCCGCCTCTTGGGCCATCTCGGCAAGGTCGGCTCCAACCTTAACCAGTTGGCCCATGCCTTTAACCAGTCCGGCCGGACCCCAGCGCTGGCCGAGCTGACCTCCATGCGTGAGCATGTGATGGAGCTGCGGGATGCGCTCATGAAGGCGCTGGGCCGTGATTATTAAGGGCACATCCTGCGCCGGGGCGGCCCGGCTGGCCGCCCACCTGACCCGTACCGATACCAATGAACGCGCCACACTGAAAGAAATCCGGGGCACGGCCGCCGATGACCTCGCCGGCGCACTGAAGGAGATAGAGGCGACCGCCGCCGGCACGCGCTCGACCAAGCCCTTTTACCACGGCTCGATCAACACCCGTGCCGACGAGCGCCTGACCGACGAACAGCGCATGTACGCGATCGACAAGCTGGAGAAGGCTCTGGGACTTATCGGCCAGCCACGGGTCGTCGTCGTCCATGAAAAGGAAGGCCGCGAGCACTGCCATATCGTCTGGTCGCGCATCGACCTCGAACGCATGGCCGCGATCAGTGACAGCCATAATTACCGCAAGCATGAGGAAGTTGCTCGCAGCCTTGAGCGGGAATTTGGGCATGAGCGGGTTCAGGGCGTGCATGTCGAACGGGACGGCAAGGCGCGGCCCGAGCGCACCCCCAGCCACTCCGAAATGCTCCAGGCCGACCGCACCGGCATCAGCAACGACCAGGCCAAAGAGCTGATGACGGGAATTTGGAAAACCACCCGCAACGGTTCGGAGTTCAAAGCCGCGCTTGAAGAACGAGGCTGGATACTGGCGCGCGGCGATCGCCGGGACTTTGTTGCGATCGACCCTTTGGGCGGCATCCACAGCCTCGCCCGCCGTATCGAAGGCGTGAAGGTCGCCGATATCCGTCAGCGTTTTGCCGATCTCAATACAAGGGATCTTCCGGGCGTTGCCGATGCCAAGCAGGTTCAGCGCGGACGGGTTGCACAGGCCGAACGCCAACGGCCCGCGCCATCCCGTGAGGCTGGCCGTCGGCCAGAGCCCTTTGCCGCAGGAAAGGCAAAAGCGCCGGCCTCGCCGCGAGGGCCGCGCATGAAGCCGTCGCCGGTCCGGGTTGGCGACACCCTGTTCAACGCGCTCCTTGGCGAGAAGCCAGCGCCGAAGCCAACAATATCGGCATCGCGTCTCGAAGAACAGGAAGCGTCGAAGCGGCGGCAAGACCTGTTCCGGCAATTGTCGCGCGAAGTGCCACCAGAATCCGAACATGACGCGATCATCGAGCATGATCGCGGGCGAGAGCGAACGCGGGGGTAACAGGCCCGGCGCAGGGGCATCGCCGGAGCCGAACTCAAGTCAGCCCCGGAAGAAGTCGGGCAAGACGTCGCTATCCGGAAGTTTTCGCCTCGCTGCTCGCAGCCTCGCAACGAGCAGAATTCTATCCCGCGCCTTCTGTGTCGTCAGGTTCAAAGCAGCGAACGACGAAACTTTCGCCCAACGGATGATGCCCCACCGTCCTGTCGGGCATGGTGGTATGAGCCAGGCACAGCTTGTCGATCTTATCGCTGCAACGGAAGGCAAGATCACCTGGGCTGAATATTTTCAGAAATGGGGCGGCGGCGGTCCAACATTGTCATAGGTCATCACCCTACCGTTCCAAATCTATGCGATTTGTGCTAACATCTTCTTCAATCGAGAGGCTTTGAATCAGGAGGAACAATGAAAGACAGCGAGCCAAACACAACGGACCGAATAAGCGCCGAAGAACGTGCGCGGCGAAAAGTGTCGGTTGACTACGCGCGTGGCAGCGTTCGCCTTGAGGGTTTTGTCGTGTCTTCTTTTTTCGACGAAATGAACCAGCGCTATATCGATGGCGAGATCAGCGGCGAAGAATTGACCGCCGCGATCCTGGCTCACCACAAACAATGAGGGACGAAGCTGCGGAGCTTGCTCAACAGAAAGCCCGGGAGGAGCGCGAGGCTGATCTTGTTGCCAATCGCATCAGAGAACTCCGCATCGATCCTATTAAAGGCGACTTCGACGCTAACCATTTGAAGGCTGTTCACGCCTATATCTTTCAGGATTTGCCGCACCATCAACCGGGCGTAATGCGCGATGATACGGCGGAAACATGGGTCAAGCATCGCGCACTCGAAGGTCGTCCGGTTGCCTATGACGTTCCCTATGTGAGCCAGGACGTGGAGGACAAGATCGCAACGACACTCGAACAATTCGGCGGTCCGGAAGCCATCAAGGGACTGGCCCAGGACACCGCTGCGGCGCGCATCGCCGAACTGTACAGCGATCTCGACTATGCGCACGGATTCTACGAAGGCAATAGCCGGACGCTTCGCGAGTTTACCCGCGAACTGGCGGCGGAAGCCGGATTTGCACTCGACTGGGCCAAGCTGGACGTCGGCGCCGAAGAACGCAACGAGCTGTACGTTGCCCGTGATCTCGCCGTGCTTGAACGCGCGTTTCCGAATCTAACACCCGAAACGGCCATGCAGACCGACGATCGCACTGAGTATGAAGCCTCCTTTGTCATTGAAGGGCTTAAGCGTGCCGTTGGCGACAGGCCTCTTGAAGCGATTATCCGCGAGAGCCTAAGCTTTGAGCGTCAGCTTGAACGCGGGAACGAGCATGAGGCCGCTACCGAACACGGGCACGAATTGGACAGCGCGGTAGCCGGCATTGCGCGCTTTGCGGAAGGCGTCGCAGATATGGCAGGCAACGCGGTCGGGGCCCTCGCCGACGGTTTGGCCGACCTGTTTGGAGGATCATCGGGAGGTTTGTCGAAGGAGATAGAGAGACCACCGCCCGTCCCTGACAAGCAGCCCTTGGTGCAAGACCATTCAACACGGCAAACCGAGAATGAGCACGTTACGCGGCGCGCGCAACTGTTCAGCAACCTTGATCGAGAGGTGCCGCAAGAGATTGAACGCGACGCCGAGATTGACCGTGATCGAAGCGGACGAGAGCGGTAGCGACCACGGCGTCTTCCACTTGGTTTCTACACTTCGTAATAGGGATTATGCTTAGCGCGCTTCGCACATTGGTCAATCTTCCAGTATGGCGGGGCGAAGAAGCGGGTGGTGTTCTCCATGCCTGCGAGGAAGAAGAGGCCCGTACCTTCCGTGAATCCCATCAGTTGGTGCGGCAGGTAGAGTGCTCGGCCGACTTGATTCCAGCTCATGCTTTCGCTCTTGCGGCCGGTTTCGGGAGTCAGACTTTCGCTGGTGTTTGCCGCGATCAGTGTTGTCTGCCCGGCCCGGCGCGACATCCAATCCGCCGTCGTCAGATCGTTCGGCGCGAATCCTTGCACGACACCGGCATTGGCAAGAAACGACTCCCAGCGTTCCTTATAGAGCGCCTTGAGCTGAGCAAGATCCTGGCAAATTCCCGCTATCTGCACCTTGTAGCCGCGCACGAGGCCGAAGGCATCTTCAAGCGGGCCGAGATGGCCGAGCGCCGGCATCTCGTCAATCATGAGCAGCGTCCGCAAACCGCCCGCCCGGTAGAGTGAGCGTAACGCCGATACGACCACAAGACGCAGCCAGGTGCTATGGGTCCGCATCCGTTCGGCAGGCAGAATGACGTAAACCGTCGTCGGCTTGTCCTTCAAACCGCGAAAGTCCACCCCGTTCTTTCGGAGGTCGTCGCGCATCGGCTTTGAGAGTAGCCAACGCGTCTGGGTATCGGCAGTTGATCGAACGCTCGCCATTTCGTTGGTATCGCGGCCCGAGAAGCGTCCGACAAGGCTGGCGATTTCATAGCCGCCATCCGCAACCATCTGTGTCGCCGTGTAGCGGAGGCCTTCGACCAACCGCTCCATGAGCTTGCCGTCTTCGGTATAGCGCTCGAAGCGGTCAGGCGCGGTCAACAGCGCGCGGACATTTTCAAGATTGGCGGCGTCGCCCTTTTTCAGCTTCTCCCACATGATGAGAGCGACGATCAACCCTTGCGCGGATTCCGTCCAATGCGGATCCTTGCCTTCGAGCTTGATAAGGGCTTCGCCGAGCGCCGCTGCGTCGTCGTAGAAGGTCGGGGATTTCGGATCGAGGGCAGCGAGCGGGTTGAAGCCTGCCGAACCGAGACCGAGAACATTGAAGGGATTAAGCAGGATCACATCGCCGATCGTGCGACGGTAGTCAGCGGTGACGGCAGCCAACTCGCCCTTGGGATCGATGACGATCACCGATCGATCTTCGATGCTGAGAAGGTTGGGTATGAGAAACCGGGTTCCTTTGCCCGTTCCGTTCGGCCCGAACATCAGAAGATGCCGTTCGCCCCCGTAAGCGATTTTGTCGCCAGCACGTTGTGCCGTGTCGTCGTAATGCCGCCCGAGGACAATACCCTTCGCGTCGTCGTCACCGCCTGCCATGGCTGATCTCAATCCGGAAAACTCTGGTCATGCAGCGATGCCGACTGCTTGTCGCCGCGCGCGGCGGCCTTGGCTTCGGACTCCGAAGCCGGTTTGGCCGCGCCGTAGACGCCGGTGTTTCGTGATAGAGGCTGGCTGGAAGCGCCAAGGCCGACGGCGATGAAGGCCGTGCTGACACCGAACCAAACGATCAATTCCCACGGGCTCCGAAACCACCCGAAACGCAGCGCTGCGAAAGCCGCCAGAATTCCGAGAGCGACGAGCACCGCCATCAGGGCCAGACCGATCCTGTCGATCTTTCCTATTCGAGCGAACGGGCGTCGGTCCATCATAGGCGTCATTGCCTCGACAAAAATGACAGATTCATGAAGGCATATCGATGGCGTGTTATCGCGAATGTTAGGTTCCATGCTACTTGAGCGCGACCTGAAACGCGACTAGTAATCGAGCTTGAGGCAACGGTGCAGGCAGGAGGCTGGGGAATGGCACCTCCGGAGGTCGAGGAAAAGAGCGCGTCAACTCCGCTCGAAGCCGAGCGCACGCGTCTTCGCAACGAGGGCTACACCGAAGCCGAAGTCAGCCAGATTCTGATCGCCCGCGTGACCGGCCAGAGCCAGCCGAATGCCGGCGGCCAAGGTGTCCTGTCCAATGTCATAAGCTCGATGGTTGCCGTCGGAGGCTATGCGCGGGGGACGCTGTTTTCGATCCGGAGTGATATTGCCGCCATCTTCGATAGCACGGCACCGACGCCCGTTCGCGCCGTAGCTTCGGCTTCTTTGGTCGTGAAGTCGATAGTGATCGCCGTGCTCGGCTATGCCGCCTGGCAGGAGTGGAAGCAGCACATCGTCAGTGCGCCGGAAATCGCGGCGCAAGAAGTACAAATCAAACAAGAGACCGCCCGGAACGCACCCGTGCTGCAAACCGCGACGGCGGAAGCGGCGGCCTCCGAAGCGAAAATCAAAGAGGCCACAGCCCGGGAAGCGCTACGCCGTCAGAAAGCCGAAGCCGACGAAGCTGTCGCTCGCGCCTGCAAAACCCGCATGGAACAGTTGGCGCAGAATATGTATCCAAGCGACTTTAGTGCGGACGGATCCACCGTGAAAGCCGGGTCAAGGACGGCCCGTATGATTGAGCTGTACAATAAGGATTGTAGCCCAGATGTGGCCGCAGCGAAACCGCCGGCTTTTGATGATGCAGTTGAGGGATACAAAGGTATCAAGAAGATACTGATGGAGGATTCGCTGGGGTCACCCAACAAGGTTGCTGATATGGATGCGTCGATATCTGCATCTTGCTTAATGGGAGTAAGGACCTTCACGGCCTTGCAACTCGGCGATGCAGGCTCGGATGGGATGGTGGGCGACAGCATTCCAGTATGTAGCGGTGCCGATCTTGCTTACAAGCTCGAAGAGATCACGAACGTCGCCCTTGGTTCACCGCACGATCTTTCCAAAGCTCCCGACGAAAAAACGAAAAATGTTTGGGCGAGCCAGGATGTCGCGACAGACATAAAGCAATGTACGGATCGAAGGCAGAGTTACGCTGACCTTCTTGCGTGTTCATGTGTCGCGGGTGCGACGTTTGGCGCGACGAAAGCCATTCCCACAGGCGACAGCCGCGCGCGGCAAAGCGTCATGGAAGAAAGCAACACCGTATGCCGGGGGCTTTCGGTCAAATTCGCTGAATCGGACGGTGAGATCGCGGCTAAAAAATACCAGGACTTCCGCCGGCTGATCGCTTCACTTCGATTGATCGCTAACATCAATGAAGAGCACAAGGCTGGTCGTTACGACGAGGCTTTCGAGCTTTCGCAAAAAAACGTCGCCGCCGAAGAAGCGCGGGAAATAAAGGACAAGGGCAAAGCCGGTGACGCAACCGCCGGCGCACTGGCGAACCTCTCATGGCACGCGCTGTTTGCCCGCAAATATGCCGAGGCAATCGCCGCCGCCAACCGCTCTATTGAGCTGAAACCGAACGATCTTGTGCCAGAAACCAACCGCGCCCATGCCCTTATGATGCTGGGGCGAACCGCCGAAGCAAGGGCGATTTATTCAGCCCACAAAGGCGAAAAGATTAGAAGTAGCCGGGTATGGGAGCAGGTGATCGCGGATGATTTTGCCGAGCTTCGCAAGGCCGGAATCACGCATCCGCTGATGGAGGAGATCGCGGCGGACTGGCGTCTTTCCACACCCGCCGTAAAGGCCGAGGCACCGCCACCGGCCTCGCCACTGCGCCTGACGGCCTCGACACCGGCAGCGGTACTACCCCTGCCTCCTATAACCGCCAGTCCTCCTCCCGATCCGGACATTGAGGCGGCGCGCCGGTACAAGCTCGCGGCGGACCGGGGCGATGCAGAAGCGCAACTCGACTTGGGGAAGATGTACGAAGCCGGCCGTGGTGGCCTGCCGTCCGATCCGCAGGAGGCGGCGCGCTTCTATAAGCTGGCCGCCGATCAGGGGTATGCAGAGGCCCAAGTGCAGCTTGCCTATATGTACGAGAACGGAAATGTCTTGCCGAAAGATCTGCGCCAAGCCGCGAGACTGTACCGCCTCGCTGCGGATCAGGGAAATGCCGCCGGCCAATCGAACCTCGCTGATTTTTATGAGCGAGGCGATGCGGGATTACGAAAAGATGCTTGCGAAGCCATGCGCCTTCGCAAGCTTGCCGCCGATCAGGGCAACACGTATGCGGCGAAGAACCTTAAGGAGATGAGGGTCGGAAGGTGCAAATCATAGCCCTTCCTATCTCGGATTTATACATCGGGGTGAGCGCGAGATTTGCGGATCGGGTCGGGGCAAGAGCATGGAAACGCCGGATCAAGAGGACAAACCCGCAGCAAGCCCCCTCGACGCCGAGCGCGCGAAGCTCCGCAAGGCCGGTTATACCGACGCGGAAATCAGCCAGATTTTGATTGCGCGGGCAGTCGGCACTCCACAGCAGCCGGCGGCACTCGCCGGCCAGGGCGTCTTGTCCAACGTCACAAGCTCCCTTCTAGCTATTGGCAATTATGCACGCGGTACGCTTTTTTCGATCCGAGACGATGTTGCCGCCATCTTCGATAGAACAGCGTCGGCTCCTGTTCGAGCCGGAGCTACGGCATCCTTGGTCGTGAAGGTGGTCGTTGTGGCGGTGCTCGGTTTTGCCGCCTGGCAGGAGTGGCACCAGCACATCATTTTTCAGACGACGATTGCCGAGTCACAGGCGACGAAAACGGCGGCGGAGGCAGCGGTCGCAAAAGAATTAAACGATGCTCAGACGCAGAAGTTAAGGGAAGAAGCGGCTGTTGCGAATAAAGTCAATCAGGCTCAGGCAGAGAAAATTCGCGCCGAGGAGTGTACCGCACGAATGCAGGCGGCTTTCAACGCTATTCCCCTCCCGCAACTGCAGGACATGGCGAAGAACGGTATACCGGAGGACAATGAAAAACTGATGCAGTTGATGCGCGATTGCGATCCGACATTCGCCAGCCGGACGGTGGAAGCGGAAGCTGTCTGTGTCAAGGAACTCAAGGCCATTCTTGCCCCCATCGACACGTTCTTTACCTTCACCAAACTCGATGACCGCATCAGGCAATTTTCCGACTCGCTCCGCGAAAGCATGTCTTCGTTCAAAGCCAGATGCCCCGTTACCAATACCATTAAAACATACACAAATCTAAAACTGGGCGAGTTCGATATACTCGTCAACAAATTCAACGGTGAGGAGCCGTTGGGAAAAGATGCCTCGCCGCAACGAGTCTACAACGTGTGCGTGGGCACGCTTAAAAACGTAGTATTTCCCAATCGATCCGACTTGGACGAACAAATAAAGAGAGATTGTGCGACGATTGCCGTACCGTCGGCGTTGACTGCCAACCCTGCAACGACCGAAGCGGCCAACCCCGACCCCGACGGGCGTCTATCCACGCGAGGCGTAACGGATTCGGCATCACCACCTGCAGCCGAGAGACAAGCCGCCCTCCCGGTCAGGTTCAGGCCTTACAACAATGTGGACATGTATGGCGGTGATATTGCAGTCATCCGAAAAATCGAATTGTCCGACTGTGAGGCTGCCTGCCGTGCCGATTCGAACTGCATCGCCTACAGTTACGACAAGTGGAATAAGAGTTGTTACCCGAAATCGGAATTCCGTGAGTTGTTGCTCGACGCTCGCTCGATAACGGCCTTGAAAGGCGATGCACCAGTACCGATCTCTTCACGAAACAGGGTTCATTTCGATCGATACCGCAACAAAGGCTTTCCGAAACAACCACAGCAGAGCCGGACGGCCCAATCCTTTGAGCAATGTGAAGCGATGTGCGGGCTAGCCGATTGGTGCGCGGCGCTCACCTTCTATAGATCGACGCACGAATGCCAGCTCTTGCAAACAACCGACGAGTATTTTTCAAACCTTGACGCCTACAGCGCCGCGAAGAGCCAGGCCAATTGATAATGGGAAAGGCGCGCGCGTCCTGAATTCGCGGCGTACGATCATAGCCTGCTCCGAGACGCCTTCATCAGCGTGAACCACGGCTTCGGAGCGCTCAGCTTTCCTCTGGTCGTTACATGCCACCCGGACTTGGCGGTTTGTGGACGGCGGCGGCGGCAGTCGGCTCCGCTTTTGCGGGCGTCGGCGCGGGTTGCGCCGTCGGCTCTACGCCTTGCGCCCGATGTTGGTCAGCCGCGTCCGACTTGGCCACAACCTCCGCATGGTCGAGCTTCAGCGCTGCCACATTCGACCGCGAGCCGGGCTTATTCGGGAGCGGAGACGGGTCGGAGGACGCGGACGCCGCTTGATCGTTTTGGGTGCGACTCTCCGCCTGCGCCAGCTTGTTGACCCGATCGAGATTGCTGGCGGGCGTATCGCCGGCCGGTTTGGCGTCACCGGGCGCGGCTTGATCGGTGCCTGAAACCGCCGCGGGGTCAGGGGCGGAGAGTTCTTTTATCTTCGTGGTATTGTTTCCTCTTTTGTCACCCGCGTCCTTCGATGCGTTCCCGCCTGGTGAATTCGCGCGGGAATCAATCGCAGCTTTCATTCCATTCAGATCGACGCCCGCGCCTCGGCTCCTTGCCGAGAGGAACTCGGCCTCTCGGCTTCCCGTCTGCGATACAGCAAACCAAAATTATCCGACTGTCGCGATTAGCTGGCCACGTGTACCAGGATCACCGTTAGGGCCGCGCTGTCCATAGTTTCCACTCGGGCCGGCCGGCCCGGCTGGCCCACCAGAGCAGTAGGTGGACCCACCGCCGCCCGACCCACCTGGGCCTCCCGCACCGCCTGGACCGCCGGGACCACCGTCGCCGCCCGTTCCTTCGAGCGCAGTAAATCCAACTTGGTCAACTTGGACGGCCAAACGGCCCTTCAGAACTAACGTTCCACCATTTCCGCCTCGACCGCCACGTGCTCCTTGTTCTCCGTCTCGGCCGGGTTCACCGCGGCCTCCAGCTCCACCACCATGAGCACAGTCAAACAAATGATCAGCCGCATGGTCTCCCGGAGCGCCGGGCGCGCCGGCCGGTCCAGGACGACCAACGCCACCCGGTTGTCCGTTTTGGCCAAACAAATTGACCGTCAGGACACCGTTGCCCACGAGGCCTCCGTCGAGAAGAACTCGGCCCGCGCTATTTCCCGCTCTTCCAGTTATTCCGGTTACCGCCGGTGCGGTCTGCATATCCGGAGTGGTGAAGGAAAGAATTTGTCCTCTCTCCGAAACGATTTGCAGTGCATCAATCTCAAGCTGAGAGCCGTTGGTGATGATCTTTGCGCCGTTTCGAAGTTCGATGCGCTTGAGCCTCAATGTCACGTCCGGTGCCGAGCCGGGTTGCCCGATGACCAGCGTTCCCCCATCCAAAATTAGCGCGGGCTGCGACGCAAGCCATGTGCCGATCTGGGTATCTGCTGGAGGGCGATTGAATGCTGCAGTCGGCAAATCGGAAAGCGATACCGTCTGCGCGTTAAGAGTGATGTCGCCCTGCCCGCCGCTCGTTGACTGAGCAAACGCTAATAGCGGATCGCATACTAGAAGCGAGACAGTAACAAGAACGCTGGCCCTGAGCTTCGGAACGCCAAACGTGCAGATTGTCGCCAAATCTAAGCGCATAGCAAATTTCTCCGATTATTTGATAAGCGCTCTCATACAATCACCGGTGGAATACAAATTGATGACGGGAATCATTTTGCGCGCCGCTTGTCATTTGCGTTGCCTAGCTGTGAACTCGTTGCTCGATTTGCGGCTTTGTCTTTGAAACGGCGGCCTTTGCTCAGGCTTCCGCAGAGATCACGAGAAGCACCTTCGCAAGGACTAGACCAGGCGGATCGTGAGAGCGGCTTCACGCTCTTCCGATCCGCCCGTGGCGTCATCTAATTGTGACAATTTGGTGGTGATTGTATCCCAATACAATCACTGGTGATTCCGCAAAGGTCTCCCCGAGTCTTGCGGGCATTTAATTTTCGCTTGTTGCGCGAGCAAGGATGCAAGACATGAATCTCGAAATTTCAGTTGCCAGCCCCCATGGCGTTCCAAACGATATCGACATTCATCTTCTCTACGACCAAATACAGAAAGAAGTGGACAGTCTTCCGACGAAAACAACAAAGAACGAGACCGTCGCGAAAGACAACCAACTGGGCGACTTGTCGCTCGTAACGTGGGTTGTGCAGCATTTCGATCAGATCGTGAATACGTCGGCGATGGCCGTGAAGATCGTGCAGACCATCAATATCTTGGTCCAGGCCTTGCTACCGAAGCAGGGTAAGATCGGAGATAAGCCGGCCCCGAACATTCCACGCGTCGCCTTCTCACTCAAAACCGAGAAGGGCGAAGTTCGTATCGAACGAAATCTGCCGCTGTCGGACGAAGACATGGTAACGCTGCGTACCGAGATTGCTGCTGCCTTGGACAAGGCAGGCGCAGCAAACAAGCGCAGTTGATCCCTCATGCGTTTTGGCATGATTTTGTGCTCGAACGAACGGCTCGCCGATGGCGGCATGCAGATTCGTCCCGAAGCTCTCAAGCGCCTAACCGCTCGCTGGTCGCTCGCTATCGGCAGAGATGGCCCGTTGGGAAAATTCGGATTTGGATGGAAAGACCAGTCATCTCCTCTGTTGTTTCGCAGTCGTATCAGCAGCGAATCCAAAGAAGGGCCTTACGAGGATCGCGCGCTGCCTGCGACGCGCGGAACTCTCTTCAAGAGTCTTGACGGGCTCAATCCAACGCCGGACGATGAGCTATTCTTCTATTACTATGGTCACGCCTACATCTTCGATCGCGATGACATTATCCTGAGTCTCGAAGGCGCGCGCCTTCGAGACAAACGGCACACGTTTCGACATTTGGTTGAGGAGTTCGTCAACGCGGGTTTTCGCAAGATCTACTTCGTCCTCGACACATGCCACGCCGGTCGGCAAGTCAACGTTCTCTCCAACTACGAAAATCATGTCTACGGGATTTTCGCATCGAGCGATGGAGCACCTGCGGTAAGCGGTTCCGATATGGGTTTGCTTTCCGAAGCAGTCCTTTCCCGACTCGATGTTTCGAGGCTGCACAACACAGACAAGCGGATCGACCGTCGCAAGCGCGGAATGACCGTTGCGCGGTGCTTCATGGAGGCGATACGCAATGTCTCAGGTGCGGATGAAATGCTAACTCCTCCGGTTACGGTTGGTAAGATCGGCGACGAGAACGTAATCTATCCGTACGAACCGACGGTCCCCGACGAGCTCAATGCGCTCAGCCCGGCCCGTTCCATTTACCGCAAACTTCACGCCATCTTGGTTCAGTGCGCCGCGGTGCCGGGTGGTCAAACGTTCAGTCAGGCGTATGGCGCACTCAAGAAGCAACGCTTGTTTTGGACTCGCGAGGCTGGCCCTAACGGAAAACCGGAAATTGTGTCTCCTACGCGCGTCGGCGAACTTGTTGATTTTCTCACGCAGCTCGGACTCGTGGAATCGACCCACGAAAGGCAAGTTCGCCATCTCAAGATTTCGCCGCAAGGGCGTAACGCGGCGCGCCCCGACCAGTACAATAAGGCACTTCTTCGAGCGATCGAGGATCACGTCTTGCCGGAGGGATTCGATCTCAATGCCGTCCGAGACATTACGTTCGAGCTCATGAACGACGCCGAAATCCCAAATGCCTACTATGTGGCCGAGAAACTGAAGTCAAAAGGCGCCCGAATCACCAAGGAGGCCGCCTTTAAAATGTCCTTCCTTATCCTCCCTTACACGCTTAGATTTCGGAAAGTCACAACCGACACCATCTTTCCGGAACTACTTTAAGGAGGCCAGGATGAAAGAATTCACGATGATTGAGCCGTATCACCACAACTTACGGATCAACTCTACCAACTCCTCGTTCATGATAGGCAAGCACGACATTGCCGATGGCGAAGAGGTCATACTACGTTCCTCAAATCCGTCTTTTGCCGTAAAGGTCAAGATCTTCAAATCGGATAAGCGGGACCTGCCTCTCTTCTCCGAGCGGGAGGCCGACGAGATCGCCGGCAAGGACTCGCTTTATTTGATGTGGCTCATTTGTCGGCAGTTCACTGTTGAACAACTCGATCGCGGTATCACCTATATCGAGCATTCGCGTCCGTCCACCTTGCCAATTCCGCGCAGGACCGAGAGACCTTCGCGCGGCGCGACCGCCGGCGGCTGCGCCTTGGCTTAACGCCCGGTGCCTCTCCCGATCGCTCGCAACGGGCGTCAGCCATCCTAGCTGACGTGTTCTATCCCTTGATGTTGGGTAGCGTCTTCTTTCGAAAACGTCCCATCCACCTCGTTCTTGTCGTCGATGGCGACGGCGATAACGCCAACTGGACCCAGATCGACGCGGCTTGGAAGCACAAGGACAGCGATGGCATGAACATCGTGATTCCGCCCGGCATCATGATCTCGGGCAAGCTCGTGATCCGAGCCGCCAAGAGCGCTCCCGCGCAGGGCTGTCCGCGAGCCAGCGGCTCCGCTTCCTCGGAAGCGTAGCCGGTTTCGCCGTGTCAGGGCGAGAGGTCGCAACGCGCTAGCGCCCAGCGGATGTTGCGCAAGGTCGTCAGCGCCGCATCGTGCTCGGGTGAGCCTTTGGAAAGAAGCGACAGCTCGACTGTGATCTGCGCCAGGAGTCCGCAAAGCTCGGTACGCGTCAGGCGCATCAGTTCGTTGATTGTCAGGATATGCATGAATTCCTCCATCGTTTTTCGACCGCGCCAATCGCGGCCTTCTGGCGGAGGCCGTTGCGACGAAGGAGGCGGCTGCATCGCTTGCGACGGAAACGAAGAGGACGAGCGCTTTAGCGCTTGCAGCCTTAGCCGACGAACGGTGCGAAAAGTCCACAAAAGGACGGAGTTGGGCGTGGTGTGAGATGGAGGAAGCGAGTCTGAAGAATTCAGCAGAACCTGCTCGATTTTCTACGTATCGTGGGCCTTGCCGTCCGTTTCCTGAAGGGACCAGTCGTCACGCCGAATTCTTGTCAGAAGACCGAGCATCGAAGGTGCTGGCATCGTTATGAAGAGAAACGGCCGGGTAATTGCCACGGCCGTTTCAACCATCATGCTTGGCTCTGCTCAATCAAAGCGAGCGAGTCGTGTCGCGAAACACCTCAATAGCAATATAGAGAGGGCCAATCGCGACCAACATCCCGTACGCGCTCTTGGGCATTTGGCCAAACTCGCGGTTTCGCCATCTTGCGACAAGGCGCCTCCAAGCGCTTGGGAAATGCCTCGCCACCTCTCCAAGACCGAAAAGCGCGTAAAGGATCAGGAATGTGAATGCCATATTCCCGATCCAACTGTGCACCCTGGCCTTCATGAAGGCCATATTTTCGATTCCGTTTCGCACATCCGTCATCGCGATTTCTATGTTCTCGATCCAGTTTCGCACCTTCGTCGTCGCCAAGTCGGTTTGCCGAATGACTTCCTCAACCCGCCAATCACGATCCAGTGGCGCCACCGCAGCGATGAACGTTGCGGCCAAAGTCAAAGCCAGCAACCAACCCCAAGAAGATTTTGTCATGAGCTTCCTCCGTTTCAGAACCGATCAGAATCGAACCAAACCTGACCAACGCTAACCCTGCAAAGCTGAAAAAACAATATAAAGATCAATTGGTTAACTGAATAAAGATGCAAATACTCCTACCGTAATTTTCATGCCCCAACAGGCATCGCCAATGTGATGGGCGCGAACATGCAAATTTCACGTTTCCCTGAAAATTTCGCCGTCTCATGCGATTGCCTGAAATATTGCTGCAACCTATTGTCGCGACATTGGTCTTCCGCACTCGGTCCATTCCGACCCCGTCATCAGGACAAACATCGATGCAGAAAGTCAAATCTGGCCCGCCGGATTCGGAGCGCTATAGACGCTGTTCGCATGCGCATGACCTGGTGGCCGAGAACGATGATCTACGAAGGAGCATGGCCAACGACATCGAGAGTTTCTTTCAAAATAATGGTCACGCGCTAACGCCCTCTTCGAAAACTCGTTACGCGAAACATCCTCCAAAGAACGGGCCCCATTGTGCGCTTATGCTTACATATGATGAGAAGCACCTGATCCCATTCCTGGAGAAAGCGAAGGCGTCTCGCGATCTACTCGGTAGAGTTCGTGACGCTTTATCCGGGGCCGATGAAGCGGATGTTCCTCTCCCCAAAATCGACCTGACGACCCGCGGAAGTCCACGTGTGATCGCTGCACAACTCGATCGGCCAATACCTCCCTCAGAGATAACTCGGGTAGCCCTCCAGCATCTTTTCGGCATCACTAATCGACATTACTCGCTCGTAACGGGTTTGGATGGCGATTATTTTTGCTACCGGCTAAGTGCAAACGACGGGGAGATAGTACGAACTCATCTGCACGTTGAAAATTTATTAGATGAAGGAATTTTGCGATTTGAAAACTGGCATCGCCGCGGTGGCAAGAACTGGATCGTTAGAGGATTTGGAATCGTCGTGGAGGCCATCACCTATTTGTTTGGGCATGCAGTCGCGGAGACCGACCCGAACAAAGGCCTAGGCTTGCGATCCTATGCACTGCTGAATTTTGAAAGCTACGGATGGTTCGTGGGCACGGTGACATCAACGTACGACAGTCAGAATCCGATCGCGGCGCGCGTCGTTGTGATTCCGGCAGAACAACACAAGACGTTCAAAACGATGAAGCCAGAAATATCAGATGCCGATCGGCGCGATATCGTAAAAAAGATGATCGAGCAGAAGGTCACAAAAAACAACTTTGATCAGGAGTTTAATTTCGATGGAGAAGCACCTGAGATTCCATGGTTCACCCAGCTGCAATGTTTAATTTGGAATGCAAGCTTTACGACGATCCGCGGCAAACCTGATGAGCTCGATAATAACTGGCTTCGACAATACGAATTACTCTTCGAACTTCAGCGTCGAGCTATCGGAATCACACGGCAGACCGGGCCTTCGACCCCTTTCCTATTATTTGCCGAGAACATGGATAGTTTCATGCCGGACGATTATCGGCTTGAAACTGCGATTAGGAGGCCGTATAATGATACCTCCACGGAGAAGGATTAAGTTCGAGGAACTTTCGCAATTCTGGTTTCGGCAAATGAATGAGAACAAAAAAGTATGAATTTGTAGAAGACGACCAAATATTTTATTTCGGCCTTCGACTTCGACGTATTCGCGCTCTTCGCGATATTCCGAATGTCAGAATTGGCGATCTCGGCGGCTACCTTCAACACGACCAAAATCTATCGCATGAGGGCAATTGCTGGGTTTCCATGGGTGCGGCCGTGCTCGGGAATGCGCGTGTGTCCGAAGATGCACGCATCTGGGACCAAGCAATGGTCGGCGGTTATGCGCGGGTGCTCGGCCAAGCAAGGGTCGTGGATCAGTCACGAGTCCATGGGTATGCTCGCATACTGGGCGAGGCAGCAATTTACGGATGCGCAGTCATACGGGGTTATGCCGTGATTTCGGGAACGACCGAAATCGGTGGGGAGGCGAGAGTATCTGCCCAACAGCCGCAACGAGGTTGGGTTCACCCCCGCTTGGTCAAACCAGAATTTCTGCTTCCGACTTTGAAATGAACTTTCATTTCGAGGGCGCGCCTAGGAATGCCGGACCAGGCTCCAACTTCCAGGACGTGATGATGGAAGCCGTGCCCGCTTTCCTCTGGTCGTTTACATGCTGCCCGGACTTGGCGGTTTGCGGACAGCGGCCGCGGCGGTCGGCTCCACTTTTGCGGGCGTCGGCGCGAGTTGCGCCGTCGGCTCTACGCCTTGCGCCCGATGTTGGCCAGCCGCGTCCGACTTGGCTGCAACCTCCGCATGGTCAAGCTTCAGCGCTGCTACGTTCGACCGCGATCCGGGTTTATTCGGGAGCGGAGATGGGTCGGGGGACGCGGACGCCGCCGGATTGTCTTGGGTGCGACTCTCCGCCTGCGCCAGCTTGTTGACCCGATCGAGATTGCTGGCGGGCGTATCGCCGGCCGGTTTGGCGTCACCGGGCGCGGCTTGATCGGTGCCCGGAACCGCCGCGGGGTCGGCGGCGGAGAGCTCTTTTATCTCCGCGGCTTTGTTTCGAATTTTGTCATCCATGTCCTTCAACGCGTTTCCGCCCGGCGAATTTGCGTGCGTCTCAATCGCGGCTTTCATTCCGTTCAGATCGACGCCTGCGCCTCGGCTCGCTCCGCTATCGCCGCCGGCTGGAACGGCGGCGGCGTTTTGAGCGACGGCGTTCGCGAGGCCGTTGAGCTCGCCGAGACTCCGTTCCAGCATCGCCTGATTGCCGGCGGACGGCGCTGCGACGAGCAAATGCGCGATATCGATCGTCACATTGCGTATGCTGCGCTGGAGGCCGATGATCGCCTGTTGGGACTGAAGGATCTGTTGTTGGCGTTTGTCGAGATAGGCGGCCGTGCGCATGAACTCCGAAAGGCGTTGGAGTTCATTCTCACTATGGTCGTTGCTGCCCCCGATAAAGTCTTTCATGGCAATTTCACGAGAAAGTACAGTTGTATAAAATATCTTCTTTTTACCATCGTATACTTAAGACTTGATGAATTTGCGTGTCGACATCGACTTTGGTTAATAGAAATTAATATCCGGTTGCTAGCGTATGCAGAATGGGGATTCTGCATGATGCTGAACGCGTACGCGAAGCTCCGCGGCATTCATTCGTTGCGATGACTATGAGGTTTACGAGACGATGACCGATGCGACGCGAACGGCGGCGCTGTCGGGCACGCTCGCATCTGGCTCGCACCATCTCCCGACGCCGACGACCACATCCTGGCCGCGAAGGCGCGTTCTTCGGAGCCGATCACATCGGCATAGATCGCGGTGGTGCGGAGCGAGGCATGGCCGAGCCAACGCTGCACGAGATGCGGCGGCACGTTGGACTGAAAGGCGTTCACACCGAAGCCATGCCGCAACCCTTTGGGCATTGCGGGCATGCCAACGATCCCAGCCGTTGCCATCACCGCCTTGACGAGCCTCCACGCGGTGGTGCGGCTAAACGTCCAGAAACGCATGCATGACAGGTCGGGATCGCGCTGCATCTCGGCCAGGCCGAAGAAGCGATCAAGGTCGCCGAGCAAGTCGGGCGGAAGCGGCACTTGTCGCACGACGCCACGCTTACGGCGTTTCAGGGTCTGAATGCCAGCGACTCCACTTTCGATGTCGATCGCGGCCGGTGTCAGCGCGAGCACCTCGGAGACGCGGCCACCGCTGAAGGCGAGAACGAGGCAGAACAAACGCGCAGCCGGAGGAAGCCCCTCCGCCGACTCGAAGAAGCGCCGCCGCTCGGCGGCGTTCAGATATTTGCGGTTGCCGGATGGACCGAAAAGGCTGCCGCCAAAACAAAGCTGCTCATGCATCACTACCTCGGCTGAAACAGAATGACCGATTCTGTTTCAGCACGGGAACGCTCCGAGTCTTCAGCGGGTTAGTTCATGTTTGGCAGAATAGGATGCTGCTTTTTACGCAATCTTTCTGCCAGATTCAAGAATTACTGCGTTGTTTGCAACAGTATCGGTCATTCCGTTGCAATTTTTGCCGAGTGGTGGGGCCATTCATACTTGCTGTATGGCTGTGGGCCCCGATTGCGTCGACCGCTCTGGCGCAGTCCCCGGTTTCCGGCTTGACGCCGGTGCAGTTCGAAAAACTCGTCGCCCAGCTCAAGACCATCTACGACGAACGCCAGCCCGACGTCGTGCTGTTCGGCGAAAATCACTGCCAGATGCAGCCGTATGAATTTCTAGCTGCGGAAACCACGATCGCCATGCATGCCGAAGCGCATTTTGTCGGCGCTTTCGTCGAGGAGCCTGCGGAGACTCAGCCCTGGTACGACCGCATCATCGCCAACAGCCTGGTCAAAGACCCGACGCCCGAGCAGCGGCGGGCCGCTGAGGCACTCGACGAGAAAATGATCAAAGCCGAGGTGAACTCCGTGGCCGTCGATTGCCCGCCCGGTGTCACGCGCGCTCGTGCGGTTGCCGACGTCACAATAGCCAAACGGCTCGCCGCCCATGACATGGCCTATCGGGCGTCCGACTACACGGGCGGCGCGTCCGACGCGTTACAAGAGCAGTTCGCCAACACCCAGGACCCGACCCTTCGGAAACAATTCGACGCCGTGCGCCTCGACGAACGGCGCGCTGCGAAAGTCATTAGGGCCGTTATCTCGGTCGGCCATGTCTTCGTCATTCGCGGCACGAAACATTTTCTTCAGAAGTCCGACACCGCAATGCGCGAGAATCTAGCAGGGCTCAAGGTTCTCACCTTCATATTCGACTATACCGGCCGTACGGTCGACGATCTCGATGTGCAGATCAAGAAGGCGGGCTTCTTCGCCTTCAACCCGCCCGACTACGTCATCGACGTTACCCCCCAACATGCCGGCATCTACCCGTGGCCGGAGGGCCGCAGGGCATCCAAGTAGCTCTGCGCAAGGATCTCTCGGATGAGAGACAGTGCTGCCAGATGATCGTCGCTGAGTGACTTCGGGCTTTGATCAGCCTATTGGCGATGCGCCTCGGGCGCACCGCCGTTTAGGGGGCGCTGTGGCTCAATTCGATGGTGGCCAGCCGTACCCTAACAGCAGCTTGTACCCAATCTCGGTCATCCATCTGGCGCGGGCGAGGTGACTTTCGTAGGCTTGCCGGGCGCGGGCTGGCTCGCGCTCGGGATCGATGTGCAACACGATTTGCGTCACCTCCCGCCAGTCGGCGCCTTCGGCATCCGCATCCAACATGCGCAAATAGGTGATGGCGTGCACATGGTCGTACGGGGTAAGGGCACCCGGATCTGACGGTGCTCTGTCGGCGACATCGGGATCAAGCAGGGTCTTTCGCATTCATCCTCCGAGGCTGGCTGATCGTCCTCCGGCATTTTGCCGGGCTGAGGCCGTGACGCATAGTCCCGTTTTATGCATCACGTGGTGCTGCCAGAGCACCGCCCCCTCTGTGAATCTAGACGACCGATTCCATGAAACCAGCCTTCATGGAACGATGAATATGTTGGCGGATGCTTCGTTTGGGCTGGTCGAAACGAGGAATGTTGCGATGGGTAGATGGCGACAGGCGGTTGAATTGGCCTTGAGCGACGAAGACATGGCCAAGCTGACGGTGATTTCTCGATCCCGAACGGAACGAGGGAGCCGGGTGACGCGGGCGAGGATGTTGCTCGCTTACTGTTCCAATCTGCTCGACTATCGAGCGCTTCGTTCCACCTCGTAGCCCGCGTGGCCCAAGAAATCCTGAGCAATTCCACAGACTAAGCACGTTACCGTACAGACGATACTCTACCTTGAGTTTCATTATGGAATACACGATGCGTGTTGGTGTAAAGTGACGTGTGCCGAATCACTTCTTCGAAAGTGCATCATCTCGTCGAGAGCCTGACGATGGTGCCGGTCGAGGAGGTGGTTGGGCAGGAGGTTACGGTCATGCCACGCATTCTCGTTGTCGATGATGATCCTCTGATTTGTACAGGCATCCGCGCTTGGCTTGAGAGGCGGGATTTTGAGGTCATTGTCGCTTACGGCGCAGAAACTGGCCTCGATGCTCTCGATGATCCGACGATTGATTTGATGATCGTCGATATCTTCATGCCGCAAATGCGCGGCTTTGAATCGATCCGGCTGTTCCGGCAGCGCGCGCCAACTGTCCCGCTGATTGCCATTTCCGGTTATGTCTTCGCTGAGCAACGAACACCGGCTCCGGACTTTCTGCGCATGGCACTCGAACTTGGGGCCACACGCTGTCTGCGCAAGCCCTTCGGGCCAACCGAGCTCTTTGCCGTCATCACCGCCTGTCTGCTGGAGTCGGGCGGCCGCAGGACCGAAGCCTTTGGCTAAGGACTTTCAAACCGACGCCCCAATTCCCGAGGGGACCAACGCACGGTGGCTGCGCGCCGTCGTCGAGACGGCCGTCGACGGCGTGATCCTGATTGACGCGGGAGGCACGGTGCTGATGTTCAACCCGGCCTGCGAGAAGCTGTTCAAGTACCGGTCTGATGAGGTCGTCGGGCAGAACGTCAAGATGCTCATGCCGGGGCACTATCGTGAGGAGCATGATCGGTACCTCGATAATTTTGCCAGAACCGGCAAGCGCAAGATCATCGGAATTGGCCGTGAGGTGCTCGGCCAACGCAAGGACGGATCGACGTTTCCGATGGACCTGTCGGTCGGCGAAGCCAAGGAGGACGATGGATCAATTTTCGTCGGTATCATCCACGATCTTACCGAACGTGAAAGGGCCGAGCAAGCGCTGCGCGAGAGCGCTGCGCGGCTCAGGGCGGTCGTGGATACCGCCGTGGACGGGGTCATTCTGATCGATGCCCGGGGGCGCATCATCATGTTCAATCCCGCCTGCGAAAGGCTATTCCAATACAGCGTCGACGAAGTCATGCATGAAAACGTCAAGCTGCTGATGCCGTCATCGTACCGTGTTGAACACGACAGCTACATCAAGAACTTCCTGGATAGCGGCGAACGAAAAATCATCGGGATTGGCCGGGAGGTGGTCGGCCAGCGCAAGGACGGGTCGACGTTTCCGATGAATCTTTCCGTTGGCGAGGCAAAGCAGGACGGTGAATCGATCTTTGTCGGCATCATTCACGATCTGACCGAGCGCGCGCGGGCCGAGCAGTCCGTTCATGACAGCGAGCGGAGCTTCCGCTTGTTGGTCGAGGGCGTCACGGATTACGCGATTTACACGCTCGATATCGAGGGACGGGTGACGAGCTGGAACAGCGGTGCCGAGCGAATCAAGGGGTTTACCACTGCGGAAATTCTCGGCAGGCACGTTCGCGAGTTTTACATCGAGGACGAACGTCTGAACGGCGAGCCCGAGCGCAATCTGGAAAAGGTACGACGGGAAGGCAGGTATGAGGCCGAGGCCTGGCGCGTTCGCAAGGACGGCAGCAAGTTCTGGGCGAGTGTTGTGATCGATGCCATCAAGAACGAGCAAGGGCTGCTGCTCGGATACGCGAAGATCACGCGTGACATCAGCGAGCGACGCCGCGCCGAGCAGGCCATTCGCGACGCGGGAATGCGCATCAATACAGTGGTCCAGACCGCCGTCGACGGCGTGATCTGGATCGATGCAGACGGGCTCGTTCAAATGTTCAACCCGGCATGCGAGAAGCTCTTCGGCTATTCGGCCGAAGAAGTGTTCGGGCAGAACGTCAAAATACTGATGCCCGCCCCCTATCGTGACGAGCATGATCGTTATCTGGACAACTTTCACGGCACCGGTCAGAAGAAGATCATTGGCATCGGTCGTGAGGTGGTTGGCCGGCGCAAGGATGGCTCGACGTTCCCGATGGATTTGTCGGTCGGCGAAGCTAAACAAGACGGCAGATCGATCTTCGTCGGCATCATCCACGATCTAACCGAGCGCAAGCGCACCGAAGAACAGTTGGTGCAGGCGCAGAAGATGGAAATGGTCGGGCAGCTCTCGGGTGGGATCGCCCATGATTTCAACAATCTCCTGACCGTCATCGTCGGCAACGCTGAATTTCTCAGCGAACAGCTCAAGTCACGGCTGGATTTGCTGCAGCTCGCCGAAGACATCGGCCGAGCCGGCGACCGCGGCGCAGAACTGACGCAGCGGCTGCTCGCTTTCAGCCGCCGGCAAATCCTTTGCCCCGTCGAGATCGATTGCAACAAGCTGCTCGATGGCGTGCAAAAGATGCTGCGGCGGACATTGCGTGAAGACATTGAAATCAACACCAGTTTCGATCCTGGTGTCGCGCTTGCCTATGCAGATCCTGCCCAACTCGAATCTGCAGTCTTGAATCTCGCTGTCAACGCACAGGATGCGATGGCCGCCGGCGGACGTCTCACGATCACGACGGGTAACGCGTCGCTGGACGATCACTATAGGTCCCTTCATCCGGAAGTGCTTCCGGGCGAGTATATCCTGGTTGCCATCACCGATGACGGCGAGGGCATGCCAAAGAATGTGATCGAGCGAGTGTTCGAGCCGTTCTTTACGACCAAGGAGGTAGGTAAGGGCAGCGGATTGGGTCTCAGTATGGTCTACGGGTTCGTAAAGCAGTCGAGCGGCCACATTTCCATCTATAGCGAGCCCGGACTTGGAACCACCGTTCGGATGTACCTGCCGCAGGCATCGTCGAAAGCGCCAAAGACATCCGAGCCGATCCTGACGGAAGAGACCTCGCTTCCGAAGGGAACTGAAACGGTACTGGTTGTAGAAGACGACCCGTTCGTTCGATCCTACGCAGTTACGAGATTGCAGAGCCTCGGATATTCGGTCCTGGCCGCCGTCGATGGCAGAGATGCGCTGGAAAAGCTCCGAACCGGTATTCGCGTCGACGTCCTGTTCACCGATATCGTGATGCCGGGCGGGATCAGTGGCTGGAACCTTGCCGAACTCGCGCAGCAGATGCGGCCGGGACTACCGGTGCTGCTGACCTCGGGTTACGCGCTCGAGACCCTTGTCAAGCACGGGAGCCACCGCGAAGGATCCGTCGTTCTCACCAAGCCATATCGCAAGGCAGATCTTGCGCTTCGTCTCCGCGAGATTTTGAAGGAGCCGTCACTCGCTCGAGCGTCGAGCGCAGTGTAACGCAGTGCTCTGCCAAGCTTCCGCTTGGATCTGCCGCACCACTTCACAGCGCCAACTATGAGCCCGCGAATGCCGCTCGCTTGAAGCGTCATGGATGGCACATCGGTTGCGTTTTGCGCAAGACCTCGTCATCAAAACTTTCTTCGTGTACGCAAGTTGTCATGCAGTGCGCTTAAACATTGAAGTTATGACGCTCAGCAGCTATCGGCATGGAGCTGTCCGCCATGTTATTTTTTCGATGGTCGAAATGAATGATCTTTCACGCACCCGGAATGTCGCTATCAATGACGCTCCTTATCTACGTTTGTTGCAGCTCGGCGACTTTGTTCGGCGTTCGCGAGGTGGCTGGCGGTTCGGCACGAAGATTGTCGCTGATCAGGTGGTTGCGAGGCTCATAGCAGCAGGTCAAGCCGAGATTAACGGCGACCGCTTGCGGCTCAAACGAGATGTCGAGCATTAGACATGTTCGCCGCAACGGCCAAGTAAACCTCGACGCCGCCGCCAATATCCTTCTAGAGCCGGAAGCCCAGGAGGTCGGCCATAGGCCATAGCTGGGCACCGGCTTGCTCGCGTCAATTGCCATGAATGCAGAATGCCGGCTATTCCCTGCGCGTAAGCCCGGCCGCTCAAACCGCGAGTCTGACCTAACTCAAAGGCACGATGTCTGATGCCCGCCATCTGCCGACTTCCTTGCCATACTTATAAGTCCTCATGGCAAAGCTATAGGCGCCCGCAGGTCCGCGAAGGTTTCTTCGCGCGGTTTGAAGTGCCTCTTCGACGGTCGCCCCTGAATGCGTCCGGCGCTCGATTACGTGGGACTCACCGCCGCTTTCGGGCTCGCTCATTATGTCGATGATGAAGATCATGAAACACAGCCCGACGGTCTATGGAGGGTGTGGGTACTATATATTGCGAACCATGACGGTTCGATTGAACTGTCCTAAGACTTTCAACGGCGTTCGCGTCATCTCACTCTGGTCCAGCGACGATGTCACCTTTAACGGCAGCCATCGTTACCTAGTCGTTCCCATAGTCTGGCTCATAGTCACGTTGGCGGATCTCAGTCTCTATATGCTCGACTTCGATGTCGGCCGCTTCGATGGCCTCCCGGCCATCAAGGTGAAGAAGGCAAGAGGGGCAATGGAATCTTCGGCGATGTAGTAGACGTCTACCGCCTCATCCGGAAACCCCGCGTCACCCTGGTCGTCTGCCATTTCTTCATTGTATTGCACTCCAGCAAGGAACGATTTCGATTTGCACGCGGGACATTCCAAATCCCAAATGTTGGGCGACAAGACTTTGAACGCTCGATAAACATCATATGGCCGCAGCCTCTTCGCCGTTGCATGGGCCGCTTCGCGTTCCTTCTTCGGCAGACTTCTGAACCCTTGGGCGGCAGTGATGACGCGAACCTTCGCTGCTTGCTCGACGGCGTGCTTGTATTCGGGCAAAAGTTCCTTCGGTGCCTTTACGTTGTTCGCGCCAATCCACGTGTCGATGGAATCGCCATGCGTCTCAAGGATGATTTCGACCGCATGCCAGAAGCGCACTTCCCATGATGACGGCTCATCTCGCTCATATCCCTGGAGGAGATCGTCACTCGTATAAAGCCGATCAGGTTTGCCGTCGGCCGACATGGGTGCCCTCCGATCCACAAAATAAAGGAATTATGACATCCAGCGATGAACCATGAACAAAGTGTAGCGCGCAAAAATTGCACTCTCAAGTCGAGTTCGCTAACATGCGACCATTGATTTGACCATTTTGGGAATTGTTGCGATGCGAGCCATTATCGCTGGGGTTATTTCTTTGATGACATTCTGTGGTCCTGCTCACGCCTGGTGGGACGAAGGCCACATGCAAATTGCCTATATTGCCTACAGCAAGCTCACACCAGCCGTGAAAGACCGGGTGGATACCCTCCTCAAGCTCAATTCCGACTATGGGCAGTGGACCGCGGGCGCGCCTGCGGGCATGGAGAAAACTTACGCATTCGTGCATGCCGCAACTTGGGCGGACGACATCAAGGAAAAGCCGAACTACACCAACGGCAATGTCACGGATGCCGATGCCGGGCAGAATGTCGGATACACCGACTTTTCGAAGCACGACTACTGGCACTTCAAGGATATTCTTTTCTCTCCCGACGGCACGCGCATGCCCCCGCCGCCGCCGGTCGACGCGGTGACACAGCTCAAGAAGATGATCGACGTACTGCCGTCCACGTCAGGTGCGACGGATGATCTGCGATCCTACGATCTTGTCTGGATGCTGCACCTCGTTGGCGATCTCCATCAGCCGCTCCATGCCGTTGCGCGCTACACGGCCCAGATCTCTGGCGCAACTGGCGACAGGGGCGGCAATGAAGAGCATGTCATCCCTGCGACGGGAGAGACCATCGCACTGCATGCGTATTGGGACCGCATTTTTGGAGGTTACTCATCCGTGTTCGGTGCGATCTATGATGCGACCCACGGCGGTATCTCCAGTATCACTCCGGACGACGCAGAGGCCAAGATCCTCGATCCTGACGTCTGGGCTCAGGAGAGCTTTGAACTCGCAAAACAGAACGCGTATGCGGCGCCCATTCGTACGGATAAGACTGCGGTGGAGCTAACCAGAGACTACGAGACCAACGCCCGGACCATCGCGCGCAACCAAGCAGCGCTCGGTGCGGCGCGACTGGCCAATCTGCTCAATATGGCCCTCCAATAGGCAGCCCGGAGGCGATGGCCATGCTCACCTGTGAAACACCGAGCAATCTGGTCGCACTGGGGCGTTCGCTGCCGAATTTTGCCAGGGCGTTGCGCGGTCAAGATGCTGTGACGATTGTTGCAATCGGTTCTTCCTCTACCGAAGGCGACGGCGCCGGCAGCCCCGATGCGTCGTATCCGAAACGGCTAGAGGTCGCCCTCGCGGATCGATTTCCTACCCCAACGATACACGTCCTGAATCGCGGCACCGGCGGCGAGGAGGCCGCGGATGAGGTCGCACGTTTTGATAGGGACGTTCTGGCTAACAAGCCCGCTCTCGTGATCTGGCAAGTGGGCACTAATGCAGCGTGGAAGCACTATGTGCTGGACGACGTTCGTGCCGCGATTGTTAAGGGTCTCAACGATCTCTCGACTATCGGTACCGACGTCGTGCTGATGGATCTTCAGTTCGCGCCCGCGTTACTCGATCCGCAGGCAACACCAACGGCTGATACGAAGCAGATGCTGGATATTATTGCGTCTATCGCGAAGGACTCGGGTGTCGCCTTATTTCGACGATTTGAAATCATGCGCTACTGGCATGTTGAACGAGGCATTCCCTTCGACCAAATGATCAGCAATTTCGACGGCAATTGGCTCCATCAGAATGACTGGAGTTACAACTGTATTGCGAGCGTTCTTCGGGACGGTCTTGTCGAAGCTGCGAGCTTAGACTGACCGATGCCACTTGAAATGTTTGCCAAAGAAACACCAGCGCTGGCGGCTGTGGGGCTGAGATGATCGAGATCCGTTTGTGGTCCCATAGGCTCCGATAGGCGCTCGACTAAGGCCCAAGATACTTGCGCTGCTCTGCGTCAAGAGGGAGGAGGCCTTTGAAGAAATGCCCCAAATGCGCTCAAGACATTCCCGATTCCGCAATCAGGTGTCACTATTGCCAAGCTGATCTGAAGCCGAAAAGCGTCGGGCAGCAACTGCTCGGTCTGCGCGATTATGTTGCCCTTCCAACCGCCGTTATCGCGCTTGTCGCCGCGCTGTATACGCCTATCGCAGAGACGGTTCGGGGATGGTTGAGGCTCGATGGCGCCAACATCTTTGGCTATTTACTCAATCCCGACATCGTCAATGTTGGTCTTGACGATCGCAGCGCCGATAAACGGGTCGACGAAGTTACGAAGTACGAGCCGCTTCTACGGGTCTTGCTGATCAACCGGGGGCACGCTCTCACCACTTTAATCAGCAACTTTGTTTGTACGGGCAAACTGGAAGGCGACTCCCGTATGGTCTTCACATTTAATTTTTACGATCCGAAGAGCCAGACGAAGCAGTACCCGGAGCTTGCCGCAGGCGCATCGAGCACATTCTTTGGCAGGTTGAGTGACGCTCAGCCTTACGCGACAGCAGACCGTCCGGCTGCCGGACCGTACAAGTGCTCCTTCAGCTACTACGACAAATATGGCGGTAAGCAGTTTTTGCTCGACATAACGGCGAGCCAAGAGAAGATGCTCTTGGGCCTTGTACACTGAACATCTTCAGAGAAAGATCGTCACCCACAGGGGCCGACCTCCCTAATTTCTACATAAAATCAGTCTCTTGCGAGCCACTTCCTGAAAATATGTAAGCGAACGACAACATTTTGAATTGTCGCCGTTCGTAAACATTTTTTCTATGTCGTCGAACGCTGACATATGCTAATGTTAGCGAACGTAGACATTGGGAGTGTCCATGCTCATACGCACATCCGCCGACCTCGGTGCAGTCATTCGCGACAAACGAAAGCGGCTGAAACTCAATCAGTCGACCTTTGCCAAACGCATCGGCGTGAGCCGTCAGTGGGTGATCGAAGTCGAGCACGGTCACGCGCGTGCCGAACTCGGCCTCGTGCTCCGCGCCCTCGATGCCCTGGACATTCGCCTAGACGCCAGCAGCGAACAAACCAAAAGCCGCGGTTCGGAAAAGCCTGCCGTCGACATTAATGCAATCGTGGCAAAAGCCAAAAAGAGCAAAACATGACAAATGAACTCGTTGCTCTTTTGGACGGGAAGGAAATTGGCCGCGTCCACAACGATGCTCGAGGCCGACTAACCTTCGTCTACAACAATTACTGGCGCAACGCGCAGGATGCGTATCCCCTCTCGCTCTCCATGCCACTCGCCGCTGAAGAACATGGCCCTTCTGCTGTCCAGGCTTTTCTTTGGGGACTTCTGCCAGACAACGAGCGCGTACTTGATCGTTGGGCCAAGAAATTCCAAGTCTCGGCTCGCAACGTGTTCGCCCTCATCTCCCATGTCGGCGAGGACTGCGCGGGCGCGGTCCAGTTCGTTACCCCCGATCGTTTGGAGATACTGCAAAGCGGTACGGACGACAAAGTTGAATGGCTCGACGAAGCCGCGATTGCCAAACGTTTGCAAGCGTTGAGAGAGGATCATGCCGCATGGCGGTTGCCGCGTGATACAGGGCAATTCAGCCTTGCCGGAGCTCAACCGAAAACCGCGCTCCTTCTGCAAGAGGACCGGTGGGGAATTCCTTCTGGACGCATTCCGACAACCCACATCCTGAAGCCGCCGACCGGCCACTTTGATGGCCATGCCGAGAACGAGCATATCTGCCTCCGGCTCGCGCGCAGTCTCGGCTTGCCCGTTGCCGAAACCAAGGTCATGCGGTTCGAAAACGAAGTTGCTATCGTCATCGAACGCTATGACCGGCAGTTCAGCGGAAACAGTATCATCCGCATCCATCAGGAAGATATCTGCCAGGCACGTGGCATCATGCCGACCAAGAAATATCAAAACGAAGGTGGACCGGCGCCCGCTGATATCGTTGATCTCTTGCGCACCTACTCCACGGATAGCGTCGATGACATCGACACATTTGTCGATGCGCTTGGTTTCAATTGGCTCATTGCGGGCACGGATGCACATGCAAAGAACTACTCACTGCTGCTGGCCAGCGGTCCTACCGTGCGGCTAGCACCGCTCTACGATATCGCCAGCATCCTTCCTTATGACGAGATCGAGCCGCAGAAAATAAAGCTCGCGATGAAGATAGGCGGCGAGTATAAGCTCAGCCAAATCAGCTTGCGCGGCTGGCAGAAGTTCGCACGCGAAACCCGCTTCGACGCCGATAAAGTCATCGCCGGCCTTTCCTCGATGGCCGAGCAGCTTCCCGACGACGTGACCGCTGTATGCGTGAGAGCGAAGGAAGAAGGGCTGGATAACGCTATCATCGCCGTGTTGGCTGAACAGTTGGTTGCAAGAGCCAGAGACTGCCAAAACATCCTGCGTGGCACGTAGACTTCGACGCCGCCCTCACCATGCACGCTGAGACGAGCTTGCTTTGGCATAGTACCCCTAGAAGGTTATTACTGTCCGACGTTGGCAATCTGCTCAGGGAATAGCCCAGGCATCCAGCGGGAGGCGAGCTTAGCCGGAAAGGCAAGCGTGAGCGGATCGCGCGCGCCCTTGGAAGCGAGTACACCGCGATCAAGGAGGGTCGACACAATGCGGCGCGCATGCCGGGGGGTAAGGTTGAGAACGCTGGCAACGTCGCCGCGCGGCAATTCACCACGATAGAGTACCGCCTCGAGAACGGCCCCTGCCTTGGCGGGCAGATTGTCGAGACGGGTTTCCTCTTCAGCCCAAAGCAGTATGCGCGTGCGTAGCCGGTCCGGCTGCACAAGCCCTTCCATAAATTTCACTTGGTCGAGACATATTTCGAGGAAGAAGCGCGTGAATTCAGCCAGCGTCTCTTCACTCAGATTACCGCGACCGTCGAGATCATTGCGTCGTCGGAGATCGCATGCAGCCAAGTGCGCCTTGTAAGCTTCCACATTGCGCGCGAGGCCTCGCGAGGCCGACCAAATACCACCGGTATCGAGCGCATCCAGCAACATGCAATGAGACATCAATCGCGTCACGCGACCGTTGCCGTCGAGAAACGGATGAATCCACAATAGCCGGTGATGCGCTGCTGCTGACGCTAGGATGGCATCCGTCTTGCCAACTTTGCCATAAGCGTTTTCAAACTGCGTCAGGAAGCGAGAAATAGCGCCAGGGCTAATTGCGATATGCTGGCCCACCTTGACATCGCGTCGCCGAAGTTCACCCGGAACGACCCGCATCCGCTCATGTGTATCGGGCTCCTCGACCCAGAGCATGTCATCCGGAAGCAGTTCGCAGAAGCGCCGATGAATTTCACGCAAGCCGTCAGACGTAGCCGAACGGCCGCTTAGGTTGCCCGCATCGAGCCACTGCTGCACTGAAATGTGCGCTATGGCTTCGATCTGAAGATCGCGCTTGTGCCGATCCGCGCTGTAATCATTTTTCAAAGCGCGTTCGATATCGATAGGATGCGTATCGTGACCTTCGATGAGATTGCTGTAATAGCAGTTCATCGATCGCACGAGATCAGCGAGCGCCGCGCGGATGCCGGGAGCCAGGCTGCTGCGGAAGCCCGCGGCTTTGCCAGCAAGATCAACTGCCAGATCGGTCAGGACACCTCTGTGGGGCGACCCTTCCGAGATGAGCAGAGGCTCCATTTGAGTGACGCTTTCGTCCCGATCCGCGACCGGTTGGATGTCCTCTTTTATGTCCTCCATTTCTTTTTTCATAACGCCATAATATCAGTTAGATAGCTATTTTACACCATGATTTTGCAACACCCAAATGTCCGCACTAAGGTCCGGAAACTCCACAGTCTTTCTCCGTACTCACACAGCTTCTCGTTGAATCTGTTCCTGTATTGTTCTAGATACTCATCGATCTCAATCCGTCGATAACAGCCCTACTCGGGACTGACGCTGCTGACCCAGAAGATTCAGGAAATGCGGCGCAGTCATTACGCCGAGCCCATGCCAGAGGGCGGTCTGGCAGAAGATCCGACCGTCTGATTTGCTCCAGAATTTGGGCTTTTTCTCTGTGATCGATTTATATATAGAAATTGCCTCCTGAAGACCATTTTCTAGTATAGATGCTATATATCTTGCTTTCCAAAGTTATTTTATATATAATTTTAGCCCTATAAGGACTAGAATGATATGGAAACGACCATTCGCACCTTGGGGCCGGCGGAGGCCAAGGTCGTCCTATCCTTCCGCGAACAGGGCCGCGAAGTCGTCGAAGCGAGCGACGTCATCAGTTTGCTTAAATCCGAGCAGAGGGCACGCAAGGTCATCCGCAATCTCATCCGCAAAGGATGGTTCGCCCGTTTGACCGGCGGACGTTATCTGTTCTTGCCGCCCGAGCGAGGGGCCGAAAACCTCGGAGAGAACAATCCTCTCGCGGTGGCATCCGCCGTTGTCGAGGAGTCCTATGTCGGATGGTGGTCTGCGGCCGCCTTTCACGGCTTCACCACACAGAAGCCGGTCACGGTTTTCGTTGCCGTCAAGCAGCAGGCTCCTGTACGGACTATCGAAGACACCGAAATCCGCTTTATCACCGTCGCGCCACGGAAGTTCTTTGGGGCAAAGCAATACAACGTTTATGGCCGCACCACGCTCATATCCGATCCTGAAAAGACCGTTGTCGACTGCATCGACCGCCCCGAGCTTTCCGGCGGGCCAACCGAGTTAGCCCGCATCGTCCATGCCGCCATGACGGAAGTGGATGCGGACAAACTCGTCGCTGACGCCATGCGGATGAAGTCCACGGCTCTACTAAAGCGACTTGGCTTCCTCACGGATCTCGTCAAGGGGCCGCTCCCCGACAAGTTGCGAGAGCAGCTACGGGCCGCCATCCCGAAATCGACGCGCTCGACGTTCGGCGCCCGCCTGCGCCGGGATGGCGATATCGGCTATGTCGCGGCCTGGGGCTTGATTGTCCATGCAAGTGAGAAAGATCTCCTGGCCGAGGTGCCGCGCATCAGAAAAGCCGGCGCCTGATGCTCACGATCGCGCAAATCCGAAGAATCGCCCACCAATCCGGGGCGCGGGACATCGACAAGGTCGAAACCGACGTCATTCTCACCTTCCTCCTTCAGCTTTTCCATGAGCAGGGCATAACAGAGCACATCGCCTTCAAAGGTGGGACGATGCTGCGCAAGATGGTCTTCGGTCCGCGCGGACGCCTATCAACCGATCTCGACTTCACGCGGCGAACCGACATCAGCGATGAAGACTTGATGATGAAGATGCTCGACGCTCTTGGGAAGCCGTACCATGGGCTCACCTTTCGCTTCGACAGGGATAAGGACTGGTATTTCACGGACAAGAGTCTTGCCGCCAACCCGGTCTGCGCCCATGCCGACAACGAGAAGGGCACCAAGATCAAGCTCGAGGTCAGTCTGCGCGAGAAGCCGGTTTTGCCCGTTCGCGCCACGCCGCAAATCGCGCAGGACTACTTCGCGTTGCTGCCGTTCCAGCCCGCCGACATCCCGTGCCTGGTATACGAGGAAGTCGTTGCAGAGAAGATCAGGGCGGCCAGCCAGCGGTCGAAGATACGCGACCTTCACGATCTATCTGAAGTGGTGCGGAAGCCGCTTAATCGTGAGCTAACGCGCTCGCTCGCCGTGATCAAACTTTGGGAAAGCGATCAGGGCAACCTCGACTACGAACAGTTCGCTCAGCAGATCAAAAAAGGCGAGAATTACGATCTCAGCGAGTTGACGACTCTTCTGCGCAAGGATCAGCGGCCGGACCTCAAAGACATGATCCAGCGTGTCGCGGAGGGTTGTCAGTTTCTCAGTCAAACGACAGAACTCGAACGAACGCTAACGCAGGACAGCAAACGCGCTCGTCGCATCGAAATCGGAACGCTCAGAGCGGAAGCAGCGAAGAGAGCAGGCGAAGTCCCATAGTACCGCGATAACGACGCGGAGGAGACGTTATGGCAAAGAAAGCCCCGCCACTTGGGTTCGATATTCTCGAACGCGCCGATGAACTGTTTGACGGCGTGTCCGACCTCACACTCTTGATCCTGAAATGCCATCTCTTGCTGGAAGAGGAGCTTTACAATCAGCTGCGCCAGCTCTTTCCCAATCCGGCGCAGTACGACCGGCTCAACTTGCGCTTTGTCCAGAATATCATGCTGGCTCGCGCGCTCTGCGTAAGGCGGACGGATGATGGTGAGCCGGTGAAGCATGTGGAGTTATGCTTTGACGCTTTGGAAGCGCTCAATACGTTTCGCAACCGTCTTGCCCACAACCTGGAGCCTCAAGACCTCCAACGGCTGCTTGATCGACTTCAGCTAACATCGCCTGAACCGCTGACCATGGAAGACCCTGACCTGATCACCAAATTGAATGTGCCTCTCGGCTTCCTTCTAGGATTCGTCTCAGGTCTCGTGGCAATGAGTACACTTGATATCGCAATCCATCCCTTCATTCATCAAGGGCCACGTTGAGGACCTCTGCTATACATAAAACTCTTGGAGCTCGCTACTCGCCAAACAGTATCAACGCGAGCGCCGCGAAGCGGCGGCCTGAGAAAGCCTAACCCCAATCATTCGACGTCGTTGGACAAAGGAAGGGAAGCCCCTGACACGGCTCTATTTACGGGGAACCGGAACCACAATGGGCACACGCATTTTTCGCGTACTAATCTCAAGCGAAGAAGCCCGTGATACGGAAAGGACGCCGCCCTTGAGCTAAGCCTTGAATAACTCAAGGAGGCGTTGCAGTTCCTATTCAATCCCGAGCCAGATGACGATGGTATTCCCCCGAGGGAATATCCTAACAGTCGGCTGCGCGACTCGCTGCGGCTGAATTTCGACTACATGAGCAGCTTTGACTGGGAAGGATCGTCCGGCCACAAATATACGCGCCTCGCCCCAGAGAATGAAACCCACGTCCGCCTGCCGACGAGAAGTCAGCACATACCGGAGCGCTTGCTTGCATCCGCACTACGCCTCATGGGCGATAGCATTGCTCAGTATCACGGTTCAAAAGAGCGGCCCGGAGAAATCCGATATTAGCGGGCGCTATTTTCATCAAACCACAGCGACCAAAGAAATTTCACGATCTCGTGTTGTCGGTGCGCAACAATTTCAAGTTGCCGCAATTGGAACAATCAATCGTGTCTTAATATTGCTATCGAGTTGTGATTGGTTGCGGTCTTCTGATCAAGGCAGTCACCATCTCGGATGAATGCGAATATTCGGTGTTAAGGCGGAAGTATGTCGGGAGATGGAGCGAGTATCGATTCCGGCCTAGCTTGCCTGACACTGCTGCTTCGCTTCCAGGACTTTCCGATCGATTTAGATCAGGTCCGACATCAATTGGGCGGTAGAACAGTCGTAACCGCCGACATCATCCGATCACTTCGTGAGTATGGCCTCAAGGCAAGGCTTGCCCGTGCGCAATGGCCCCGGCTTTCGGCGACCGCGTTGCCTTGCATAGCCGTGCTGGATGGCGAAAGTTTCGTCATCATCGCCAAGGCCTTGGACGACAAGCTCCTGTTGCATGATCCAGCCGCAGGCGGTCCGCGGTCGGTTTCACGTTCGGAGTTTGAGGCGACCTGGAGCGGCAAGCTCATTCTGGCTACACGACGGGCGTCATTGCACTCCCTCGCGAGAAGGTTCGATATCAGCTGGTTTGTCGCCGCGATCCATAAATATCGCGGGCTACTCATGGAAGTCTTCGCCGCCTCGTTCGCGCTGCAGGTCTTCGCGTTAATTTCTCCCCTGTTCTTTCAGGTGGTCATCGACAAAGTGCTGGTCCACCGGGGGCTAACGACGCTCGATGTGCTCGTTTTCGGTCTGGTCGTCGTATCCGTCTTCGAAAGCCTAATGAGCGCTTTGCGTACATATATCTTTTCTCATACGACCAACAGGATCGATGTCGAGCTCGGCGCGAGGCTTTATCGGCACCTCCTCGCTCTTCCAATCTCCTATTTCGAAGCAAGGCGCGTCGGCGACTCGGTCGCGAGGGTGCGGGAGCTCGAGAATATTCGCAACTTTCTGACCAGCTCGGCGCTCACGCTAGTGATCGATCTTCTCTTCACCGCGGTCTTCGTGGCCGTGATGTTCTACTATTCACCGACGCTCACCTGGATCGTAGTTGCGTCGATCCCTGTTTATGCCGGGATCTCGGCAGGCGTGACGCCGCTGTTTCGAGCCCGGCTCGACGAGAAGTTCAATCGCGGCGCGGAGAATCAAGCGTTCCTGGTCGAAAGCGTCACCGGAATTCAGACCCTGAAAGCTATGGCGGTAGAACCGCAGATGCAGCGGCGATGGGAAGAGCAATTGGCCGCCTATGTCCATTCAAGCTTTCAGGTGCTTTCGCTGGGCAACTGGGCCAGCCAAAGCGTCCAGGTCGTTAGCAAGATCGTCAGCGCAGCGACGCTCTATTTTGGCGCCCGGCTGGTGATCGACGGCGACCTGACCGTTGGAGAGCTCGTTGCCTTCAATATGTTGGCGGGGCGGGTTGCGCAGCCGGTCCTGCGGCTTGCTCAGATGTGGCAGGACTTCCATCAAGCCCGGCTTTCGGTCGCGCGGCTGGGCGACATTCTCAACACAATCCCCGAGCCGACCTATCAGCCTGGGCGAACGGCCTTGCCCGCCATTCGTGGCGATGTCGTCTTTGACCATGTCGGCTTCCGCTATCAGGTTGACGGGCCGGTGGTCTTGAAGGATGTCAGCTTGCACGTGCCGGCCGGACAGGTGCTCGGCATCGTCGGCGCCTCCGGATCGGGAAAATCGACACTCACTAAATTGGTCCAGCGCCTCTATGTTCCGGAGAGCGGCCGTATCCTCATCGATGGCGTCGATCTTGCGGTGGTCGATGTCGCTTGGCTGCGGCGCCAGATTGGCGTCGTCTTGCAAGAGAATATGCTGTTCAACCGCTCGATCCGGGATAATATCGCGTTTTCCGATCCGTCGCTCTCGATGACCGACGTCGTGAACGCGGCGAAGCTCGCGGGCGCTCACGAATTCATTCTACAGCTTCCCCAAGGCTATGACACCATCATCGTCGAGCGCGGCGCCAACCTGTCGGGCGGACAGCGGCAGCGGATCGCCATTGCCCGGGCGTTGGTCACCAATCCGCGGATCCTCATTCTCGACGAGGCCACATCCGCCCTTGACTACGAGAGCGAGCGCATCATTCAAGACAATATGCGCAAGATCGCGCAGGGCCGCACCGTCCTGGTGATCGCCCACCGACTGTCGACGGTCCGGCGGGCCGACCGCATCATTGCGTTGGACCATGGTCGCCTGGTCGAGGACGGCGATCACGACGAGCTGATCCGTGTCAATGGCCGCTACGCCAATCTTCATCGGCTGCAGGCAGGGCTCCATGAAGTCGTCAGCTGAGAGGGCGGCCGCGAAGGTGATCGAGCTGCGCCCCCGTTTCCGGGGGCGGAACGAGCTCGAGTTTTTGCCCGCTGCGCTGGAAATCGTGGAAACGCCACCTTCGCCTCTAGGGCGTGCCGTTGCGGCGTCAATGACGGCGTTTCTAGTGATTGCAGTTGCCTGGGCCTGCCTGGGCAGGATCGATGTGATCGCCACCGCGCAAGGCAAGGTGGTGCCAACCGGCCGGGTCAAGCAGGTGCAGCCCCTCGAAACGGGCGTCGTCGCCGTCATCAACGTCAACGATGGCGACCGGGTGAAGCAGGGCGACATACTCGTCACGATCGATCAGACCACCAGCGCTGCAGAACGCGATCGCATTCTGCCCGAGCTGCAGCATGCCCGCCTCGATGTTGCGCGGCTCACCGCCTTGACCGCAGGCTTGTCCGGCGATTTGCGGCCGGCTGGCTTCGCCACGCCAACCGGCATTCCCTCTCATGAGGTAGCCCGCGCGCGCGCGACGACGGTGGCCCAGGCCGAGCAGCAGATCGCCAAGGTCAACGGGCTAAATGAGCAGATTGCGCAGAAACGCGCCGAGGTCGACGGTATTTCAGCGACCATCGATAAGATCGAAGCCGAGTTGCCCCTGCTGATCGAGACCGCCGACATTCGCGAAAAGGCCATGAAGATTCAATACGGTAATCGCATCGCCCATCTCGAGGCGCAAATGCGATTGACCGAGCAGCGCCATGAATTGGTGGTGCAACAGCGCCATGCGGTCGAGGCCGGGGCGGCCGAGCGATCGCTGGTAGCCCAGCTCGATCAGGCGCAGGCCGACTACGCCCGCGGATTGTCGTCGGATCTCGCGGACGCCGAACAGAAGGTGGCGCAACTCACCGAAGATCTCGTAAAGGCCGAGCGCCGCCTGCACGACCAGGTATTGCGGGCGCCGATCGATGGAACGATACAGCAACTGGCCATTCACACCGTCGGCGGCGTGGTCACGCCCGCGCAAACCTTGATGGTCATCGTGCCGGCCGAATCGAGACTCGAAATCGAAGCCATGGTCGCCAACAAGGATATCGGTTTCGTCCGCGATGGCAACGAAGCCGAAATTAAGGTCGATACGTTCAATTTCACGAAATACGGACTGCTGCCCGGCAGCGTGACCAGCGTTTCACGCGATGCCGTTGCGCGCGATCGGCCGGCCTCGCAGGGGAACAGCACGCAAAAGTCGAGCGACCTCGCGGCCACCAGCGAGCCCGCCGGCCAGGAGCTTCTATACGTGGCGCATATCGCGCTCAGCCAGACGCAGATGCTCGTCGACGATCGGATGGTCGACGTCGAGCCCGGCATGGCGGTCACGGTCGAGATCAAGACGGGCCGCCGAAGGATCATCGAATATCTGCTGTCGCCGCTGATGCGCTACAGGCACGAGAGCTTGCGGGAGAGATGATTGTGAGTGGCGAACGTCATCTTAGATTGCTTAAGTTATAGATCAGCCATGCTCGCATGCTCGCAAGCTTCGAATTCGACGCATCTTCTCAACGTCCTTGACGCATTGAGATGTGGGGGAATTCTGTTAGGCTCAGAGAGGCGGGTTTTGTCGCTTAACAGCGTTGCACAAGGCTGTATCGGTAACGGACTCTTGCTTGTTGGCGAGCACTTGTGCGCCGCCGATCGCGACGCCAACGATCGACTACAGCATGTAATTGGCGCCGCACTGGGAGGGCGCGAAACGCGTCCGTCAGTATCGGTCGTATTACCGCGGCCTGTCGGGCTTCCGCTTATGACGCACCTGTTGCGCCTGGATCAACACGATCTTCGGTCGGCGCGCTCGGCCGGCTTGCTTCTCCTTGTGGTCGATCCAAACCGATGGGCCGCACTGCCGCGAGAGACCCTTTCGGAAGCGTTCGCACTCACGCGGGCTGAGGCCGACATAGCAATAGGGGTCATCTCCGGTAGAACGCTATCCGAGATTGCAGCCGACCGAGGGGTTAAAGTTGGTACGGCACGCGCCCATTTGAAAGCGGTGTTCTCGAAGACCCACGCACGTAGTCAGGCGGACCTGACCGGAATGCTGATACGCCTTGCCGTTTTTTCACCTCACACCGAGTAGTTACGACCCTAGGTTAGGCGCACCAAGCCGCCGCCTGGTGCTCTCAACGATCGCCAGATAGTGGAAATGACTTAGGTCGACCTCGAGGGCCGTCCGCCCAATAATTTGGTGTAGCGACCTGCCCAAATGGGTAATGGAGAACGGAATGCTTGGGACTAAAAAGATCCAGGAGTAACAATCAATGGCACGTTTTGCGAGGCTGGCAGGAGGTCGTGGTATCCCCGCAACATTGTTTTTTTTAGCGATGCTTTTGGTCGCAGTATCCGTGCCGGTATCGTCGATCAATGCGATGAGCGCGCACGAAATTCTTTATTTGAACCGGTTTGGTGAAAACGCTTCCGACGTCAGTTGGTGCAACGACAAGACATTTACTTTCCTAACGCATGGGCCAGCGCGCAACGCGTCCTCAGCGTTTCCTCCTGAATACTCACGCGACACGACTGTGAACATGTTCATGATCGAGACACAGCAGATTCGTCCACTGGTCGTGTCCGAATTTGCAGCGTTCGGGGCCGAGTGCGTGAAGAACGGCGAATATATCTTTTTGAGCGGCGGTTTGTATAGTGCCAGGGCGAGCGATGCGCGATTGCCGGCGCAGGTTCCATTCTCGCAATTCATCGATGTTCGCCCGAGGGTGGGCGCCCAATCGGTTACACCCGTGTTGCAATTGCGCAGGGACAGCGTTGCATTCAGCGCGCCGTTGCGAACCGCCCCTGATGGTAGCGTGTATTCGCAGGCATCAAGTCAAGCCATAGACCTTGATAGCATAGTGCCTTCAAAGCAGTCGTCCCTGATCGCAACTGGTCAAGACTACAGTGTCGTGCGCGAAGGAGTGCAGATCACCTTTGCCAATGCGGATTCGCGCAAACGGCCGCCTGGGCTGTTTCCGCTCTATGGATTTTCCGCCCCCGAGATCTGGAGCATGGGTAGCTATGTTTGCTCCACGAGTCGGCCGGGATGCAAGTCGAGCGAGACCGGCGCATCTGTTGGCTACTACCTGTACACAAAGGTCAATACCGATCGCGCGCGACTCGACCTTGTCTTCACCATCAGGCCTCTGCATGAGCCTTTAGTTCAGCGGTGGCCGGTCGTTGGTGGACCTGCGATACCTTCGAGCCTCAGAGTATCGGCACTCGCTCTTGACGCGAGGCATTGCTACGTCCTGCTTGAGCCAGATCCTTCGTTGCCTGAGAGCCGAATCAATGGTCGTCTCAAACTAGACCTCTATCTCTCACGGTGCACTTTCGCTGCGGGCCGGTTAACATTCGATCAGGCGGAAATAGTTGGGCAGAAGCAAGCCTCCTTCATCGTGCCGGTGCTAAGCCTTCACGGCGACTTCGCCGTAGTTACAGAGACCGCGGATTTCGCATCCCAACAAGACGATCAAGCAGACGTCGAGAGGGCGGCAGCAAGTCGCCCCAACGTCTGTGCGCGATTTCTTCGCGTCGGCTCTTGGCCGCTAGAGCCGGCTAATACGATTTGCGTTCGCCTGGCTCAGGATGGGGCAGATGGCCTATCAGTAAGTCCCGACGGCAATTTTTTGAACATTCGAAGCAGGACAAATCCGCTCATTGTCGGTCGAGAATACCGCAATGGCGAAGCCGGACCGAGCTGGCTCAATAATGGAGAGCAACAATGAGCGACGTGATTCTCCCTCCAGTAGCAGGCAACTTTCGAATCACTAGTCCATTTGGCGCGGATCGAGGTAGCTACCAACATTTGGGAACGGACTTCGGAGCTCAGACGCCCGGCGTGGCCGGAGATCCGATCGTTGCGTCTGTCGATGGAACGATGGTCTATCAGTATCGTTCGAGCACCTACGGAAATGCTTCCGTCATCGAGAGAGACAATGGCGATGGGACCTATTCATATTTCTTGAATGCGCACCAGTCGGGCTTCGCCGACAACTACACGCTATCATCCCAAAATCCGACAATGCCGGTTAATGCCGGGGACGTTATTGGGTATATGGGCAATACTGGCGCATCGGCGAACGGTAGTTCGATTCCAGTTCATGATCACTTTGAGCAAATAAATACCGGCGGGAAGGTCGACTTTTCGCAGGGATGGCCTTTCGAGAAAGGCGACGTCGGGGTAACGAATTCCGGAGTTGCATGGGAGAGAAGCGGCCCTTCCTTTCAACTGTCGAACGGGTGGGCTGCTACGTCAGACAACGGGCGAGTTAGCGTGACCATCCCATCGGGATTTGGTAACTCGTCAACAGACAACAGCGTTCCTTTCGTCAACCAAACGCAGGCCGCAGAGCAATCCCTGGGAGCGATGAGTTGGCTTCAATCTGGCAACTCCGGCTCACCAAATGTTCTGTCGCCCGATGCCGCAAATGGACTGTCGACGGGGGCGCCGACAACATCCGGGGTCTCTTACCTTCAGCAAGGCCAAGAATTCTCCGATCTGATGGCGACTGACCAGCTGAATAGCGGTCTGAACGACATGGTTACGCTGAATCAGTCGGTCGTCAGCTCAGCCAATCAAGCTTATGGTACTGTTGGGCAGGATTTCACAGACCTCCAGAACTCCTCCAGTTGGTCCCAACCTAGCTATCTCCCTTCCGACAATTCGACGTCCCTCGGCAGCCAGCCTGGCAGCTCGGTTAGCGATGTCGCTGACACTTATATGTCGGGGCAAGCGTCTTCGCCCGTTACCGATCCTCAATCGTCGCCTAATTGGGGTAGCGGCGATGTCCGCGGCGATCTCGGTTCGGGGTCGACTAATTTCGCCGACGTTCAGCCGTCCGCACCGGCGGTGGATACCGCGTCTGCAGCGAGCGACGGGTACGGCAGCTCGACCTATACGCCACCGGATACCACCGGCTACACCTATACGCCGCCGGATACTTCCAGTTACGCCTACTCGCAGCCGGACACGTCTTACAGCTACGATACGGCGAGCGCCGATACCGGCGGCTATTCCGATTATGGCGGGGGCGGAGACTTCGGTTTTGGACCCGTCATGCTCGACCTCTCCGGCAAGGGCATCAACATCACTCAGTTGTCGTCGTCGAACGTCTTCTTCGATGCGACCGGGAGCGGCGTGCAGAACCAGACGGCGTGGGCTGGCGTGGGCAGCGGCGTCCTGTTCTACGATTCGACCGGCACTGGGCAACTGACCCAGGCGAACCAAGTCATCTTCACTGATTGGGATCCGAGCGCCAAGTCGGACATGCAGGCGCTGCTCGACGTGTTTGATACGAACCATGATGGCGTGCTCGATTCGGGCGACGCGAACTTCAGCAAATTCTATGTGATGGTCACCAACGCCGACGGTACCCGGACGGCGAAGTCGCTGGCCACTCTCGGCGTTGCCTCGATCAACCTCAATCAGGACGCAACGCACGTCGCGCAGCCGGATGGGTCCTCGATCGACGGTCAGACAACCTACACGACAACGAGCGGAACGACCGGCACGGCCGCCACGGTCACTCTGGCCACGGATGCCAATGGCTACGTGGTTACGAACTCGACCACGACCAACGCCGACGGGTCGGTGACTATAGCCAACACTGCGTCGAACGCCGATGGCAGCGTCGATCATCAGCGCATCCTGAATTCGCTCGTCACCTCGACGGTCAGCAGCGGCGTGACGACCACGACGACGGCCAAGGAGCTGGCGACGGTCAACAATGGCGGAGTCGTCCTGACCTTGCAGACCGACAATATCTCCTCGTCGACCAATGGCACGACGTCGGAGACCCTGGTCAATTACTCAGCCGGCGCTATCACCTCGACCGGCGAATTGACCAGCGCCGGGACGTCGAACTCCGAGAAGCTGAATGCGACCACCACCACGACCGTCGTGGCCTCGGGCGGCACCGTCGTCACCATCCTGCGCGACCAGCTCGGCGGCGGCTGGACCACCCAGAAAGAGGTTGATTCGACAACCAGCGCGTTGGGACCTGCGAGTTACGTCATCTCCAACGTCAATTCCGACGGATCGGTCAGCCACGTCACCTCGTCGACCGTCGTCAGCGGCGGGTTGACCCGGACGACGGTCGATCTCGTCGACGGCAGCAGCACCATGGAGACGACGGTGGTCGACGCCACGGTGGTTGCCTCGGGCGGAACGCGGACCGAGACCGTGACGACCTCCGCGGGCTCGACGGTGACGAGCCTGATCCAGACCGTGACCTCGACGACGTCGAATACCGTAACCCGGACGACCAGCAGCGATCTGACCGATGGCGTGACCCTCAATCGGACCTCGGTCGATCAAACTGTGACGAATTCCGGCGGCTCGGTCACCACCTCGACCGACCGGAGCGCCAACAACACCCTTCTCGACCAGACCGTCACGTCCCAGACGCCACAGAGCAGCGGTGGTCTCGTCACGTCGGCGGTGACGTCGCAGCTCGACAACGGCGCATTCATCGTGGTCGATAACAGAACCACGACCATCTCCAATGCCGGCGGGACGCAGACGACGACCATCGTGGATAACAGCGCGAACGGAACGCTGCAGTCGAAGAGTATCAATTCTACCACGCTCGGCAGCGCGACGCGGACCACGACGATCTACGGCAACGGCGACGGCAAGATCACGCAATATGAGACCGTGACCGTCAACTCCGGTACGACGACGGATACCGCCGAACTCCTCAATGGCAACGGCTCGCTCAAGGGCGAGGTCGTGACCACGACGACGAGCGGCGGTCTGGCCAAGACCATTCAGATCGATTCGACCGGCAGCGGCACTGTTGCTGCGCCGGTGTTCGATCATATTACCACCGATAACACCACGACCTCGGCGGGAACGTCGACGGAAACCGTGACCCACTACGGATCGTCGACGGGTTACAAGATCGATCAGTCCCAGACGGTGGTGACGTCAGGTGGCCTTGAAACCATCGTTTCCAGCGCCTTCGTGGGAGCGTCGCTGGCGAGCGCGGGGACCTGGGATCAGGTCTCAACCGACTTGACGACGATCAGCGCCGGCGGCGCCCTGGGCGAGACCCTGACCGTCACTGATGGGGCCGGTCACACCCTCAAGACCGTGCAGACCAACACCTCGGCGAACCGCCAGCTTGTCACGACGACGACAACCCTCGGATCGAGCGGTCTCGTCAAGCAGGTAGAGACCGTGACGTTGCAGAACAACGGTACGCTGCAGGATCAGGTCGTCAATTTCGACCAACAGGGCGACGTCCTCGGCGCGACTCTCACGACCACCACCGCCGATGGGCTCGTCAAGACCGTCAAAACGGATATCCAGGGGCAGACTGCAGCGGTCTATTCATCGAGCGGTCTCGCTTTCGACCAGACGTCGACGGCGACGACCACAATCAACAGCGACGGCAGCCGAAGCGCGACGACCAATACCACGTCCCAGAATGGTACGCTGCTGTCGACGTCGACGACGTCGGCGACCGCCAACGGGTTGACGACCACGACGACTGTCAATCCCTATGCGACCGCTCATTACGCAACGAAGACGTCTGCGGCGACGACACTCAATTCCGATGGTAGCTCGACGCAGAACGTCGTCGACTACAGCTATAATGCGACCAAGATCGATTCGACGCAGACGGTGACAAGCGCGGGCGGGCTCGGCAGCACCGTATCCTATGACCTCGATGGTGATGGGGTTACCGACCGGTCGACGACCGATATGACCACGGTCAACGCCGACGGCAGCCGGACCGAGGTGGTCACCGATTATACCGGTACGACGGCCGGAACAGTCCGGGACGTCACGACGGTCCACAGTGGGATCATCGTCACCAGCGCCGGCTTGGAGACGACCATCACCCGGCAATCCAACGGTTCGGTGCCCACGTACCAGAGCGAGACCATCTTGCCGGGGACCGACGGTAGCACCACCGATACAACCGATTATTTCACGACGTCGGGCGGAGCACTCCTGCTTCGAACCATCGCGACGACAAATGCGACTGGCCTGACCAAGACGGTGGCCACCGCAGTCAACGGCGACACGACGGCGGACTTCTCGACGACGGATGCGATCGTGCTCAATGCCGACGGCAGCCGAACCGAAACGATCAGCAGTTCGAACCGATCGGGGCTGCTCGACGAGACCGTCACCATTACTTCGGGAAATGGGCTGTCGATCACGACGAAGGTCGACGCCAATGGCGCGTTGAACGGCAGCTTGCCGATCTTCAACCTGGTGACAACCGAAAACACAGTCCTCAACCGGACGGACGGCAGTCGTACGGAAACCGTCTCGACCTTCAACGCTAACGGCGGCATGACGACCCAAACCGCCACCACCGTCAGCGCCGACAAGCAGACGATTTCGGCCAACCGCTATTTCAATGAAACCGGGACGATCTCGACGGTCGACCAGACCGAAACGACGCAGACCCAAGCCAACGGGTCGATCGTCGATACGCTGACGAGCTACGACGCCAACCATGCGCTGCTTGGCACCATCGTCAAGACGACCAGCGGGAACGGATTGTCGGTTCAGACGGTCTACAAGAATGGCGCCGGGACGACCGTCGACACCCAGAGCGAGACGACGACCTACGACACGAATGGTGACGGCGGCCGCCTGATCGATTGGGAAGACACGGATGTCGTCAACGCGACGACGCTCAAGACATCCGTGAAGACCCAGGTTTCCGGAAACGCACAGACCAAGCTGACCACGATGGTGCTGACCGGAGCGCTGTCCCAGCTGCTCACGCAAAACGCCACGGCGACGACCAGCGACAGCGTCGCGATCGACGATTATGGCAACTCGACCGAGACGATCGCGGTCACGCCGAGTGGCTATCCAGGCGTCGGCGATACCCAGACGATCGTCACCTCGGCCAACGGTCTTTCGACCACGTCGACGATGACCCTCGCCGGACAGAGCTCGGCACTGATCCAGGAGACCAAGGTCACCGCGCTCGACGGCTCGAAGACCGACACGACCACCTACTACAACTCGGCGACCCCGTCGTTCATCGAGCGACAGGACATCGTCTCGACGAGCTTCGACGGGCGGACAATCTCTGAAACGTCCTATCGCGACTATGACGGCACGCAGTGGAACGTCGTGACGGATACGTTCGTCAAGAACGCCGACAATACCACCACGGAAACCCGCACTGGTTCCGGATCTTTCGGCGCGATCGCCTTCACGCAGACGATCAGCACCGTCACCAATGCCGACGCCAGCAAGACGGTGACGACGATCACTTACGATCCGACAGGTTGGTTGACCGTGGGCCAGATCGTCGCCGACGTCTCCGGCAATGGCCTGGTCAAGAGCTTCGTTTACGACACGACGGGGTTGGAGACGCTGGCAAACCTGGATACGGCGGCTACCGCCATCCTCAATGGCGGCAGCTTGCCGTCCTCGCTGCTGTCGACCGACATCATCGCGTCGGACATTACCACCCTGAATGCGGACGGCACCAAGACCGAGGTGATGACAACCGCGTACGGCAACAGCTTTGCCAATCTTCGTTCAGAATCGATCAAGACGACCAGTGCCAATGGTCTTACGACCGTGACCAAGGTCGACAACAACGGCAACGGTATCTTCAACCAGGTCGTTACGACAAGCGTCGCGCCCGATGGCTCCAAGACCGAAGTCTCGACCTATTATGGTGACACGACCGCGACGGCGAATACCATCCTTGGCGTCAATACGTACTCGGTTAGCGCAAACGGATTGGTCACGACGCTGACGAATTCGCAAGGTACGACCGACACGACGGTTATCCTGCCGAATGCCAACGGCAGTTACGAGTGGTCGCGCACCGTGGCTCCCAATAGTCCGGCAGCGACGAGCGGATCAGGACTTCGCAACGGTGCCGCTTCGCATATCATTGATGCAAACGGCATCGACACATGGACCGTGAACGACGGGTTCAGCCAGGCGCATACGATCACGATCGATGTGGCGACCGAGAAGCAGGACATTGCAATCGCCAACGAAATTTATCGAACGTTGCTCGGGCGCTCAATGGATGACATGGAGACCGAGCACATCATCGAATTCATTGATGCCGGCCGATTGGATCGCCTTTCACTTGCTTCTGGCATTTTGCAGACGTTTGGCTATCAGACCAACTACGGTGTGCCGGGACCTACATCGGGCACGTTCTTTTGGTATGGTTTCGACGTCACCGCCGCGTTCCAGAATGCGTTCGGCCGGCTTCCGACGGCGCTCGAGATGGGAACGTTCGGACAGTTCGTCCACGATCAGGCGCCCACGCCCTTCGAGTTGGCAAATATGGCGGTCGCGGTTGCCCAATATGCGATGGACCAGGGCGCGCAGAACAACCGGACGATCATAGACGGCAACCAGGATCTCGTCACAACCGCGCCACAATGGATCAGCCCGGCGAGCAAGATCGTTGCACTCACGACGTCGGGGACTTACGCCTACTCCGGTCAGTGGCTGGAGGATGGCAATCTCGCTGCCGGGACCGGCGGCACGGCTATGACGATCAACGGCAACAGTAACGTGGTGGTGGCCACGAACGGGAGCGTCCTAACGCTGAACGGCTATAACAATGCAGTCGATATTCCTGGTCCGACAGCGACGATTAATGCGTCCAATGCGGCGATTACCGTAGAGGATGGCGGTGTCGCGACAGTATCGGGAAACAACAACCAGATCGCCCAGGTCGGTCCGACATCGCTGACCCTGACGTCGGGCACCGGTGATCAGATCTTCGTCGGATCCGGTAGCACGCTAAGCGGCTTTTCCTACACCAGCGCCTCACCGATCACGCAAGCGTCAAACGCGACGATCACCATCGGCCCGAATGTCGGCACCTACACCGATCCGGACCAGGTCATCGGCAACAATGACGTGATCTATGTAGAAAGCGGTAGCTACGTTGAAGTCAGCGGAAGCAACGACGTCATTGACGTGATCGGAGCTGGAACAGCGGTCGCCTTTGGCTTGGTGAGTGGGAGTGAAATTGCCAATGGCGGTCTTCTCCAGGTCGCGTCAGGTGGAAGCGCCAGCAACACCACAGTGTTGAGCGGCGGCGATCTGGCAGTCTTTGGCGGCGCCAGCGTGACAGGGGTTACGGTTCAATCCGGCGGATACTTCGAGATTGGAGGCGGCTTTACCGAGAGCAACTTCGCTATCTCCAATGGGGCAATTGTCCAGGTCGATTCTGGAGGAACCGTCAGCGGAACGACTGTCTCAAGCGGCGGAATGCTGCTCCTCGGCTCTGGCGCGATTGCAAACGGAGCGACATACCAGTCGGGCAGCATTCTCCAGGTCTGGAATGGCTACACGCTGAGCAATTACACGGCCAGCAACGGAGTTGCCTTGGACGTCGGATCCGGTGGAACAGTTACCGGCGCGACGGTCACGAGCGGAAATGCAATCACTGTCGCGAACGGTGGCGTCGCAAGCAACGTCAGCGTGAATAGCGGCGGCAGCCTTACCGTCTATGGCACTGTTCCCGGAGCGACTGCGGGAATGGGAACCAACGTGACCGTCGGTAATGGCGGCGACCTGATTGTGTCGGCTGGACAAAGCCTCGGTGGAGGCACCGTCCAAAACGGCGGTCTTCTTACCCTCTACTCCGGCGGTACAGCCAACGGGACAGTCGTGTCGAGCGGTGGCGCGATCGAAGTTTTTGGCGGCGCAACCACCAGCAATCTCACGTTGACCTCCGGCGCCATCTACTTTGTCAACTCGGGCGCCTCGTTGAACAACACAACCGTTTCTGCCGGGCAAACGGTGGGGGTGGCATCGGGCGGATCAATCTCCGGCACGACCGTTTCAAGCGGCGGAGTGCTGGAACTGTTTGGGGGCGCCGCGACCAGTACGACAATCAGAGCTGGCGCCCAACTCCTCGTCGAAGCCGGGGCTACTCAAAGCGGCTATATCGTCAGCAGCGGTGTTGTGGAAGGTGCGTTCGCTGGCGCCGTGGTCAGCAATGTTACGGTCAACAGCGGCGGCGAACTCGATGTCTGGGGGACGGTGAATGGCGCGACTTCGTCAAACGGGATCGTTTTCGTCGCCAGCGGTGGCGTCCTCAATCTCTCGTCGGGCCAAACCGTCAACGGTGCCACCGTCCTGACGGGCGGGACGCTGGTCGTTTCAAGCGGTGCAACGGCCGGCAATACCTTTGTTAGCAGCGGCGGCCAGCTGACGACGTATGGCACTGTTGCGGGTGCTTCGATTGTCAGTGGCGGGGCCGCGACCGTCGGCGGCGGCACGTTCACCGTGACGTCGGGCCAGATCGACTGGAACGTGTCGGTTACCAGCGTCGGACATCTGGTCGTCTCATCGGGGGCCACCGTCAGCAACACGACGGTCGACAGCGGTGGTCAGTTGATCGTCGATGGCGCCGTTATCGGCGCAACGATAGCGAACGGAGGTGCCGTCGTGTCGAGCGGCGGTCTGCTGGATATTCGCGGTTCAACGGTGAGCGGCGTGACGGTCAGCAACGGAGGCACGCTGCTGGTCGACTCCGCCGGAGCCGCCTCCAACATCACGATTAGCAGCGGAGGCAACCTGGCGGTCTACAACTCTGATGTACAGGCGGTCAGCATCCTAAGTGGCGCCACCGCGGTGGTGTCGGCATTCGGTGAAATTGATGTCAGCTCCGGGCGGACCGTCAGCAATGTCACGGTTGCCGCGGATGGTATTCTCGCTGTCCTATCTGGAGGAAGTGCGGTCGGAACCGTTGTTTCGAGTGGCGGCATGCTGGAGCTATTCGCAGGCGGCAGTGCGACTGGAACAACCGTCAGCAGTGGGGGAATAGTGGCGGTTGGAGCCGGCGATACGTTGACCGGCTACACCATCGCCAGCGGCACCACGCTGGAAGTGCTCTCGGGCGGCACTGCCAACGGGGCGATCGTCTCCAGCGGCGGAACGCTCGAGGTGTTCGGCGGCGGTAATGCCAATTCCGCGGGCTTTACACCCGGAAGCTATCTGGAGCTCGTCGGCGGAACGGCTAGTGGGTATTCGACCAATGCAAATTGCACGCTTGAAGTCGGGTCTGGAGAAACCCTCAACGGTGCGACCATCAACAGCGGTACCGCACTCGATGTGCTCTACGGCGGGACGTTGACCAACGCCACCGTGAGCAGTGGTGGCACACTGGTCGTCGATGGCGCGGTCTTTGGCGTCAACCAGATAACTGGAGGCACTGTGTCCGTTGGAGCCTGGGGCAACCTGAATGTGCTCTCCGGCCAGACGGTGCGCGGCGTTTCCGTCGCCAATGCCGGCGCGATGGTCATTTCGTCGGGCGGTGTCGCCAGCGGGACGACGGTCGCTGCCGGCGGCCAATTGCTGATCAACGGCGTTGCGAGCGGCGCCATCGTCGCTGCCGGAGGCTCTGTCGTGGTGTCCAGTGGCGGCACGCTTAGCGTCCTGTCTGGGCAATCCGACCAGGGCATTCTGGTCGTCGCGAGTGGGACGTTGTTGGTGTCGTCCGGCGGCACGACGATCAATGCGACCGTCAGTAGCGGCGGCCATGCGACGGTCCTGTCCGGTGGCGTCGCGAGCGGCGCAGTTGTAAGCAGCGGCGGCGTTGCGACGGTTTCTGCCGGCGGCGCCGACAGCGGGACCACCGTCTATGCTGGCGGCTTGGAGGTCGTCAGCTCCGGCGGCAGAGCCACCAGCACGACCGTCGGCAGCAGTGGCACCGAGACAGTCTCGTCCGGCGGTGTCGCGAGTGGAGCGACGGTTAGCAGCGGAGGACAGGGCTATGTTCTGTCCGGCGGCTCCATGGTCAGCGGCTTGGTGCTCTTGGGCGGAACCCTGACCGTATCGTCCGGTGGCGTGGCGAGCGGGACGCAGCTCCTTGGCAACCAGGTGGTGAACGGTGTCGCCAGCGGAACCGTCGTCTTGGGCGGCCCCCACAATGGAGAGTATGTTGAATTGGGCGGGACGTCCATCAACGCGATCATCAGCAGCGGCGGCACCGAAGCGGTCTATAATACCGGTGTGGCCAGCGGCACGACGGTTTATGCTGGCGGTCTTGAATACGAGCTGGCCGGCGGAACAGCGAGCGCAACGCAACTAAAGGGTGGCACCAACCAGGTCTCCGGAACGGCCAACGCCACCATCGTGTCGAGCGGCGGCCTCGAAATGGTTTTATCCGGCGGCATCGCGAATGCTGCGACAGTCTTGAGCGGTGGAATTGAGCGGATCATGATATCCGGTACCGCGAAGAACACGACGATATCGAGCGGTGGTAGCGAGGTGGTGTCGTCCGGCGGTGTTGCCAGCGGCACGATCGTGAGCAGCGGCGGCGTTGCAACGGTGTCCGCCGGCGGTATCGAGAGGGCCGCTACGGTCTATGCTGGCGGCTCGGAGATCGTCAGCTCCGGCGGTACGGCGTCGAGCAGCGTGATCGCTGGAAGACAGTCGATCAGCTCGGGCGGCACTGCTCTCGGAGTCACTCTTTCGAGTGGCGGCAATCAGATCGTCGTTTCAGGTGGCTATGCGAGCGGCACGATCGTCAGTAGCGGAGGTACGGAAACAATCTCCGCTGGAGGTATCGCTTCCTCAACTTACGTCAGCGGCGGCGGTCTCCTCTACGTCAGTTCGGGTGGCGTTGCGAGCGGCGCGACCATTGGCGCCGGGACCCTGGAAGTCGCCAGCGGGGGCTCGATCGGAACCTCCGTGGGCTTCACGGTCAGCGCTGGCGGAACCCTGACGCTCGATTCATCGCAGACGTTCACCCGCAGCATTTCCGGGTTTGGGCAACCGGAGCATATCGACCTTGTGGATATTGCCTACAATTCGAGTACGACGTTGTCCTATGCGGAGGCCGCAAGCAACACGAGCGGTACCTTGACGGTCAGTGATGGTGTTCACACCGCGCATGTCGCGCTGCTTGGCCAATACGTGACGGCACAGTTTACGTCCGCAACCGATGGCCATGGCGGCACGTTGGTCGGCGATCCGCCGATCCACAACGCCGCGATGGTCACGCAGGATTCGTCGAGCATTGGGGCTGAGGCGCTGACACCGATCGAGAAATTTCTGCGCTCGGCTCAGTCGGACATCGTCGTTCCCGGCTCTGGCGGACGATCCTTCCTATCGGAATGGTTCGAATCCGCCACATCGCATCAACCCGCGAAGCCCGCGAGCGACTCCGGCGTCCAACTCGAAGCTGATCTGTCGAGACTGGTCAGTGCGATGGCGGGGTATGACAGCATAGGCGCTGGACTGGACCCTATGGCATCGTCGCAACCCTCTCAGTCTGACACCACCGCCCAAAGGCAGCTCGCTGCTGCATGGCATGGCTGAGAAGCATAGAAACGTCGCCGAAGGAGATTTCCTCGGCGCGGATCGTCGACGAAATATGTGAGGCCTGACGTGAACCTGGTACTCGATCTCAAACAGGTTAAGGCGGACGAGGAATTTCCAACCACGGCAGCCGAACCTCAGACGCCGCCGGAGGAGACTTCATCGTCGCAACCAGCGAGCGCACCATCAAATCGCCCCTATCCGGCCCCTGCGGAAACACCGACCCAGCAGGGGCCGATGGGAATTCAGTATGACTTCAACGATGGCTGTCGTGTCCTTCTTCCTGAAGCCGAACATCTCTGGCGGGTACGCCTGAGCGATCTCGACACGGGAAATATCTTGTTCGAAACGGACCTGAAAGCCGGACGGATCAACAGCACCAAACGCTACTTCGTGCGCGCGCGCATCGAGATCTGGACCGAGGGCAGAGAAGTTCTAAGCCACGACTATTCGGCCGAGAACCGCGATGTCATGGTTCAGTTTCCGGTCGGGACGCTCGGTGACTCGCTCGGCTGGTTTCCCTATGCCGTCAAGTTCAAGGACAAGCATGGCTGCAAGCTGACCTGCGCGATCGGGGAAAAGCTCATTCCTCTGCTCGCACCAGCCTACCCCGACATCAATTTTATTCCCCATGAAGAGGTCGAGCCAAGCCGCTATTATGCGACCTATTCGATGGGGCTGTTCTTCGACGACAAGGATGGCGTGCAGCAGCCTTGCGATTTTCGCCATGTTGGCCTGCATCGCACCGCGGGCTATATCCTGGGCGTCGATCCAACGGAGGTGCCTCCGCGTCTCGAATTGGCGGATGCGAGCCGGCCGATCGACGATCGCTATGTTTGCATCGCCGCGCAGAGCACGACCCAGTGCAAGTACTGGAACAACCCGCACGGTTGGCGGGAGATCGTCGCCTTCCTGAAAGAGGCCGGCTATCGTGTCATTTGCATCGATCAAAAGCCGACGCACGGGCACGGGCTCCTCTGGAATCACATTCCCTATGGTGCCGAAGATCAGACCGGTGATCGACCTCTGGCGGATCGCGCGCGATGGCTGGCCCATGCTGATTTTTTCGTCGGGCTGTCGAGCGGCCTATCGTGGCTCGCCTGGGCAACGGGCGTGCCGGTGGTGATGATCTCGGGTTTCACGCACCCGACCAATGAATTCGACACGCCTTATAGAGTGATCAACTATCACGCCTGTAATTCCTGCTGGAACGATGTCCGGGTGCGCTTCGATCACAAGGATTTCCTGTGGTGTCCGCGTCATAAGGACACCTCCCGGCAGTTCGAATGCACCCGGCTGATCACGGCGGAGCAAGTAAAGGCTGCTATCACCCGCATTCCGGCGTTTCGGCGCGATGGCCGCTCCTGAGATGTCTGGCTTGGCGCTCGACGAGATCAGCGTGTGAAGAACTGGATCCAGCGCAAGATCGCCTTCGTTCTGGCGGCATCGGATCATGGCCCCATGATCGTCAACCGGTTCGACTATCGTACGGTTCCCGATGGTGGCAGTTTTGGTGTTGGTTTCGAGCTCCTCGAAACGTCATCGTTTTCATCCAAGGAGGTAGACCTCGCGCTTTCCATGCTTGAGCTGCGTCGCCGCTATTTCGGTGACGGAGTGGTGGCGGTCGACTGTGGAGCGAATATCGGGGTACACACGATCGAATGGGCGCGGGCAATGACCGGCTGGGGCGAAGTTATCGCCATTGAGGCCCAGGAGCGCGTATTCTATGCTTTAGCCGGAAACATCGCCCTGAATAACTGCTTCAATGCGCGTGCGATTCTGGCAGCGGTCGGAGATAAGAACGGGTCAATCAAAGTGCCGGTATTGGACCATACACGCCCGGCAAGTTTCGGCAGTGTTGAACTCACCCGAAAAGAGATGACGGAATTTGTTGGCCAGGCCGTCGATTATTCAGAAGAAGCGACGGAAAAATTGCTCTGCCGAACGTTAGATTCGCTTGGGCTGAAGCGCGTCGATCTCATCAAGATCGACGTCGAAGGCATGGAGAAAGAGGTGCTCGCGGGCGCGGCTGACATCCTGTACCGCTCGAAGCCAATTGTCGTTGCGGAGTTCATCAAGTCGGACAAGCATGGTTTGAGGGCATTTCTAGAGTCCCATGATTACCGGGTATTCGAGCTGCGTATGGATCTCGTTGCAATTCATCGCGACGATCGATCCATAGAACACGTCCAATCTTAAATTGCCGCCGCTACCACGGAAGTGAGGTCGTAAAGCGCGCCGGTTCCGATTTTCGGTGCGCTAAGGCAGTTTTCTTACTGCATCTTTTCCCAGGACGAGAAGGCCGCTTCGAAAGCTTGATCTCCGGCTTGCCCCTTCTCGATAGCAAGGATCGCGCGACGCTGATTGCTGTAGACCAACGGCACGCTAAGCCATTCTTGCTCCTTCAAGATCTTGACGTTGCGCACACGATCGGCGTCGACATTCGAGAGACCTATCAGAAATGCGTCATCCGTAACCTTCACTGCCAGGCCCGCGAGCGGAATTCCGCGTGCCTGCTCGTTAGCTTTCATGAGAATTCCCGGGATGCTGCTTACCTGCCACCCTATGGGATTGGTTGGAGTGCTGACGGTGAGATCGATGGTGTGGCTGGCGTGCAATGCGGGATCGGCATTGCGACGAAGTGACAGCGTCATCTTCGTTCTACGATCTGGGATCTCGATGTCGGCGTGTACGACAGGTTCGCTCTTTCCGTCCGATGTCTCACCCGGTTCGGTGTGCCAGATCACCGTGCCTGCGAACTTTTGCTCGTTTGTACCGGGCACCTCTTCATACAGCACTGCGCGCGGAAGGCCGGCGACCGAAGCTGTCTTCATGCTCGTTGCGGGAGGCCAAACCGGTGCAGATGCCTGTGCGGGCCTTTCCGCAGCGGGCGCCCCGAGCTCTTTGAGACGTTCGCGCGCAAGATCAGCGTAGAAAGTGCCTGGATAGCGTTGAACAATGGCCGTGATCGCGGCCTTGCTGGTTGTATCTTTGGCCAAACCCCAGGCTTCTGCGGCTTGGCGAGAAACACCAAGGTACGTTTGATCGGCAGACGTGGTCTCAGGCATAAAGGAGAAAGTGCCGTCGATTGCCCAAAATGAAACCCATGGCAATTGAGCAGCATTTGTGGAGTGTTCTACTGCAAGCCCCACCTCGTTAAAAACGTCGAAGATGGCAAATCCCGGGTGCTGAACGGCCTGGACCAGAGCCTTTGTGTACGAACTGTCGTCGCTGGCGATGCGACCAGGTTGTGCAGGGTAGGAAATCAGCGTGCCCGTCGGCGCCGCCATTGGTGCAAGTCCACCTTCATTGGAATGCAGCCCTCTGCCTGCGAAGGGATTGTTGCGGCAGGCGTCCAAAATGATGAGCCTGAGTCGTATTCCCGCCCCCTCCATTTGATGCATGACCGACGCGACGTCGGCCAGCTGGAAGTCCGCATCCGCATCCTTCCTTGGGTTCGCGTTGGTAGGGATCAGATAGTTGGTACCCCGCAGCTGTATGGCGTGGCCTGCATAGAAGAAGAGCGCGGCCTCGGCACCCGAAATCTGGTTGCCAAAGTCCTGAATGGCGGCGTCCAATCCTGCTTTGTCTACGTCGACCAACGCTGAGCCGCTCACCAATGTGAACCCGAGCCCGCGCAAAGTATCCGCCATCAACTTGGCGTCGCTGGCAGGAGCCTCAAGACTGGCGGCATGTTGGTAGGCAGAGTTTCCGATGACGAGCGCAACACGCTTGCCGCCGAGCGCCGGTTCGATGAGCAGGAGCAGACAGCTCACAACAAGCACGCCCGCCGACAACCGCTTCATGAGATGTCCTTCGCCTCGGCAGCAGGCTGCTTGAACTCAAATATCCATGTGAAGACTGAAGAATAGCATACATATAAGTGCTCTGTTGCGGCGGGCAATGTATATGAAGTACCCGCGGCGAGCTCCAAGCCGTTTCATCAAGCTGCACTGTGCGCGGGACTCCGGCTCATCTGCGCTTTCAAGCGTTCATCTGTCGCTGGTGGCATGTCGGCCCGACTTGCGGTTGAACCAATCACCGCCGCAGCGTCCTCGGTGCGCGGCTTGCCGAGGACGGAAAGCGCAGCTGCCGTGTTGGCCGCGCAAGGTGGTCGAGAGACTTCTGTCGCATACCATACCTGGTGTTCGCGCGGGCGGCGCCGGATCGCAGGTGTAATGGTTCGGAAGGTCCGACCGACCGTCTTTCGCGCCACCAAAGTGACGTTGACGCCACCTTGCAGCCGGCCCGAGGTACGGATCGTCTGGCGAATATTCCTCGATTCTTCAGATCATGCTGCGATCCGGCCAAACACCCAGCAAGCCGCGCATAGTGAACGCGGCTGTTCCATTGGGATCGATCACAATGTGTCGATCATTCTCTAGGGCGGGGCACGCCCGGAGGAGCTTAGATTCTCTAGCCCAAAACGGCACTATAAGCACAAACGCCAGTTTCGCGACGTGCGAAAAATGCCTATTTTAAAGGGGTTTCCATGATTTTAGCACAAAATCTAGCACAAAAAAACCTGCAAACTCGTTTTAAGTAATAAAATCAAATGTTTCTACAAATATAGGATCCGACTCATAACCTGAAGGTCATAGGTTCAAATCCTATCCCCGCAACCAAGATCGATAACAGAAACCCAGCAATCTCGATTGATTGCTGGGTTTCTGCTTTTGGGACCAAAATGTCGGCCCCAACAAAGGTCAATGACTTGGTTTCGTAGATTCAAATCACCCCGCAACCAACTGCGGTCGATCAGATGTCGGCGGCTCTAAGAGAACGTCTTGCTGATATCCGGATGGGCAATGGGCGTACAGCGTCCCCTCATCAGAGGGTTTCTTCATCCGAGTGGGCCCTTGTTTCTGAGGATCCCAGACTTGAACGAAGTTTCCCTCAGACAGGGGCCGCTTCCGCGTGCCAGACAATGGTCTCGATCGGTTCGCTATGCCCCTTGAGATCGAGCTTGCGCCGCTCCAGTCCAGAGAGGTCCAGCCGGGAGACATCACAAGCGGCCGCGCTCGCCAAGATCTCGCCGCCCTGCGCGAGCGAGGAGAGGCGCGAGGTTACGTTCACAGCGTCGCCTAGCGCAGTGACATCGGTGAATGTTTCGCGCGAACCAACATTGCCCCAATAGGCCGTGCCGGTGTGGACGCCGATGCCGATCGGCAGCCAAGGGCCACCTGGCCGGCCATGCCCCGTCTCAGCCAGCAGGCGCCGAGCGGCCATAATTGCCCGCTTCGCGTGGGCGGGGCCGGCGAAGCCGGGGAGATATTGGGCGACAACCTGATCGCCCACCAGCTTGTCGATCAACGCGTCCGTGTCGATCAGCACGCGCGTCGTCGCCTCATAGAACCGGTTCATCAAGCGAGCGAAATCCGTCGGGCTGCTGTTCTCGGCCAACCGGCTCGAGCCGCGAACATCGGCAATGATGAGACTCATCTCGACCTCCGCGCCGCCGGGGTGCCCCCGCGTCACCTCCTCGCAAAAGGAGCAAAATCGCGGGTTCTGCCTGGCCGGCCGCTTGCCGATCAGTCGCATCAAGGGCGCGCCTACGCCACGGAAGGGAGCGTTGCACATCTTGCACCGCGGGTTGCTCGGAAGAAATTTTAGCGCAAATCGACCCCGACGGGCTTTGGGCAACTCGCCCATTGCGAGGGCACGCCATAGTTCCTCAGTCTGTGTTTGGGCCACGACGCCACCTCATGTCATGCTGGAGCGTAATTCTCGCTGGCACGAGTTTCTCCGGCGGTTCGGGGCGCTGCCCGCCAGGCGCACATACCTCGCGTATTGGTGAATAGCGAAGTATGTGCGCTGATGGACGAGTCAGATGACCAGCAGAACGGTTGGCGGTTGATCGTCTACTTTGCGGCAGCCTTGATATCTTTTGCGGCAGCCTCAATCACTCGGGCGACAGCGGCCGGCTGAGAGACAAAGACCGCGTGACTTGCGCTCTCTTCGGTAACCTTGGCGCCCGAACGCTGATACATCCAGCGCTGAAGCTCAGGGCTCACCATGTGATCCTGGGTGGTCAGGATGGCGTAGGTAGGCTTGGTGTGCCATGCAGCCGCAGAGACAGCCGCGCCCAAAGCTTTCTGAGCGAGCTGCTGCTGCGAGTCTGCCAGGAATTGAGCTTCCGGCGCAGGAACATCCTGTGCATAGTTTTCGCGGAATTGCGCTGGCGGCAGGAAGAGAAACTTGTCCTCGGTGCCCCGATTGCTGGCGGCCTGCATGGCGTTGTGGGGCGCGGCGAACTTCGACAGAAGCTGACCGCTCGCTTCCCCCACATCGGGCTGGAGTGCGGCCACATAGACAAGCGCACCGACCTTCGGGTCGATGCCCGCCTCCGTGATCACGGAACCGCCATAGCTATGGCCGACGAGCACAACAGGGCCCGTCTGCTGATCGATGGCGCGCTTGGTGGCCGCGACGTCCTCCGCGAGGCCGGTGTTCGGCTCCTGCACGAGCGTCACGTGGAATCCGTCCTTGACCAGGATGTCGTGGACGGACTGCCAGCCTGCGGCATCAACCAGTGCGCCATGAACAATGACGACATCTTTCGCAGGCCGCGCCGGATCAGCGGCAGGTTGGGCGTGAGCCGTGACGCCGCTCATTGCGATCATCAGGGCGATTGCAGAAGTCTTTTGTAGTTTGAACATGTGACTCTCCAGGGGTTTTTCGATTCGCCCGTCGTTCACGTAGCCGTCCTGGTGCGGACGACTATCGGCTGGTGACGGCTAACCAGGGCGCTGCAGGTCGAATTCGCGCCCCGCACACTGGGGCGCAAAGGCGTCAGGCCGCCCGATTCTTCATGCCCAGGATATCGACGGGCTCGACCGACGGCGGGGTTGCCAGCAACTCGTCGACCCTCGACATCAGCGCTTTGGCCATGTTGCCGGCGAGGTGCGCCTTGCGATCTTCTTCGCTCGCAAAGGCGTCGAAAACGCCGAACGTCGTCGGCGAGAGCTTGAGGGCGAACCAGATCGGCGTGGTCGCTTCTCGATTTGTCAGTTCGAGGCCGGCAGCAAGAAAGTCCGCTACTGCCTGCTCCTTGCCCGGCTTGGCTTCAAGCCGGACGAACAATCCACATTTGATCATCTTTGGTCTCCGCTAGCGGCAGGGGCGCCGCGTTGTGCGCAGGTACTTAGGGGCCGAGCGTTCGCGCCGGCAGTGGCAAGGTTGCCAATTTTGATACCGATTCTGCCATATTCTCCATGCGTGCGGCCGACCAGGGGCTTGGAGATCGGAATGCGCAAATCCGGCTGCGGCAACGCTTTCCGTCTTGGCAGAATTGCCTAGTTCGATATCATAATTGCCATGCGCATCCACGTCCTTGCTCTCGACGGAGTGTTCGACACCGGGCTGGCCGCGGTTCTCGACGCGTTCGGCACTGCCAACGCGCTGGCGGAGATGACGGGTTCTTCACTGCGCTTCCAGACGAAAGCGGTGGGCCTGCGCAAGACCGTCACCACTGCGCAGGGCTTGAGCATGCCGGTGGCTGTAGCGGCTCGCGCTCAGACACCGGACGTGGTCGTGACGCCTGCCATCAACCGAATAACGCCGGAGCCGCTGGTACAGGCGCTGGCCGGCAGCGACGTGCGCGAAGCCGGTGCGGTGCTGCGTAAATGGTCGGGGCGCGGCGCGCTGACCGCTGCCGCCTGCGTTGGCACCTTCGTGCTGGCGGAAGCGGAACTGCTCGACGGTGAGGAGGCCACCACCACGTGGTGGCTGGCGCCGCTGTTCCGGAAACGCTATCCGCGTGTGCGGCTGGACGAAACGCGGCTCATCGTGCAGTCCAACGCAATGGTCACCGCCGGCGCTGCGCTTGGCCATTTGGACTTGGCGCTGACGCTGATCCGGCGCGCCAGCCCCGAACTGGCGAGCCTCACTGCGAAGTACCTGGTGGCGGACATGCGCACCTCGCAGGCGCTGTACACGATCCCCACCCACCTCGCCCACACCGATTCGTTGGTACAAAAGTTCGAGCGCTGGGCGCGGGAACGTCTGGCCGAGGGCTTCTCGCTCGACCAGGCGGCGGCGGCGCTCGCCACCAGCAAGCGCACGCTGTCGCGCCGGATGCAGAGCGTGCTGGGCAAATCGCCGCTGGAATACTTCCAGGACCTGCGGATAGAGCGCGCCGTGCACCTGCTCGAGACCAGCCAAGAAAGCGTCGACCAGATCGCCGCCGAAGTCGGCTATGCTGAAGGTGCGACTCTACGCATGCTGCTGCGCCGGAAGCTTGGCCGCGGCGTGCGCGAAATCCGCCGCAGTCTGTAGGAGACTTTTTAAACGGTAGGCTCTGGGAGATGTTCACTGCGCTCGGGACGCAATGAAGCGGATCGCGTCAGAGGCGACGTTCACCACGACCTTCGTGGTGTCGGCGTCCGATCGTCCCTCCGGCCAGAACTGGTTGACCTCGATCGTGCCTTCGACTTCCAGCAATCCAACCGGCATTGACCGCCCCTCCACATCAGTTTCGCGGCCGCTTCGACGATGCGACTCGCACACGCAATCGAAGGCAGCGGGCCATCTTCGTACGACAGGCCCATGACGGGCGAAGGTGCGGAGACACACCGCCGCAGTGCGGGTTTGCTGTGCGTCCACCATACGCCGCAAAAAAAAACGCGGGCTGGCAAAGTGCCGGCCCGCGCCGCTCAGATGATGCAGTTGCGATCTTGCTCAGCCCTTCTCCGGCTTATACGGGCAGACCATCGTCAGATTGAGCAGCGTCGGCTTGTCCGAGCCCCTCTTGTACTCCCATTCCAGCCGGATCTCGTGCCGGTCTGCATAGGCATCGCTCGGCGCGTGGGCAATGATGTTTGTCTTCATCGGGATCGGTGGCTCGGAATTGAAGCACTTCCGGACGCTGGCATCGAGCAGGTCGCATCGCGTCAGCGGGATCACGCCGGGCTCATCGTTGGACAGGGGGACCGTGTTCAGCTGGGCGCTGAGGTCGACACGAGCCCGGCCCTTCTCCTTGTGCCAGTGCTCGGCGCTTCCCTGCGGCCACCTCGAGGCAGGCGTAAGAATGAGATGGTACTGGCCGTATTCCAAGGTCGGCAGATCGATGTCCTTCGATGCCTTCAGCTTGGCCACGCTCTTCTTCATGTTGGCCAGAGGGTAGTAGTTGCTGTTCATCAAATCTCTGAATGGCTTGCCTCTATAAGGTCTCGAGCCCATCGCCTTTTCCCTCAATATATCTTTGGCTTTGCGAAAATACATACAGCTCCGCGACGCCAGTCGGTTTGGCCAACTTGGCGCTGCCGAAATATATGCCCCCTTGGCTGGGATGTATTGACGCTACCACTCAGGACTGTGTTTCGTCCAGATCGCCACCCACGCTGTGCCCAGCCAACGACGCGGAGCGGGCCCGATTGCTAAGTGGTTCTCAATCGGTATTCTCATCAAAAGTCGTTCGCGGATTCTGATCGATAGACGGGCCGTACCTTTGAGGCGCAGGAATGCATTGCTTCGCGTGTCAGTCGGCGATCAATCCGGACGATAGCTGGTGCTCCAAATGCGGGGCTGCAGTGCGTCAACGGGTCGACCCTGACAGCGAGCGTCGCTTTGTGACGATTCTCCGTGCTGACGTCATCGACTCCACGGGTCTTGTTGCTGAATTGGATCCAGAGGAGGCCGTTTCGCGCCTCGAGCCGGCGCTGGCCGCCATGAGGGCCTCCGTACGTCAGTTCGGCGGTATCGTCAGCAAGGAGCTGGGCGACGGGCTCTCCGCTGTATTCGGCGCCCCGATCGCGGACGACAATCATGCGCCGCTGGCGTGTCATGCCGCTATCGAACTGGTCCGGCGCGTCGCGAGCCTCGGCGATCCCGGGCTTCAGGTCCGGGTCGGCCTCCACTCCGGCCATGTCGTCGCCTACATGGTCGCCAGCGAATTCTCCAAGGTCTACGAGATCGGCGGCGCCGCCCAGCATCTGGCCGCGCGGCTGGAGCAGGTGGCCGAAGCGAATCAGATTTACGTCTCGGAAGCCTGTCAAAAGCTAGCCGACGGGCATGTCCGGTTCGAGCACCTCGGCGGCAAATCGCTGCGCGGCTTCAGCCAGCCCGTGCCCGTCTACCGGATCGTCGGCGCCAGCGACCTGTCGAGCTGGCGGGTACGGCGAGCCCGCAGCGTCTCCCGATTTGTCGATCGCACCACCGAGCGAACCCTGCTGGATCGCGCGGCCGGGCAGGCCAGGGCCAGCCGGCAGACCGTCCTGCTGCTCGGCGATGCCGGCATCGGCAAATCGCGGCTGGCGCATGAGTTCGCCCAGAAGCTCCGGGCCGAGGGCTGGCGGCTGATCGACGCCGAGTGCAGCCCGAATCTGCAAGGAGCGCCGTTCAGCACGCTCAAGCGAATCCTGCTGTCGACCATCGACGCAGTCGCGAGGGACCCCGGCAATCCCGGCGATCCCCTGAAGGACCTGCCCGCGATCCAGCAGAGCGCCCTCGACGCGGTGCTCGATGTGCCGATTGCGAACCCGCAATGGGACGAGCTCGAGCCTCATGCCCGCGGGCGTGTGATCTCCGATGCGAGCTGCGCCGTCATCCGGAGCCTGGCCAGTCGTCAGCCGACGGTGCTCCTTTTGGAGGACCTGCACTGGATCGACCGGGCCAGCGACGTCGTCGTGGCCGCCATTGCCGCGATGGCGGTGCCCGATCTTCTCGTGCTGCTGACCTCCCGTCCGAACGGCATGCCGGTCTGGATTGCGCGTTGCCACGCCGAAATCGTCGCGATGCGGCCGCTCGACGATGTTTCGGGGCTGGAAATGCTGTCCGACATGCTCGGATCGTCCGAGACCAACGCCGATCTGAAGAGCCGGATCATCTCCCACACGGCCAACGTACCGCTGTTCATCGAGGAGGTCTGCCGCGGCTTGAAGGACAGCGGCACGTTGCGCGGCGAGTGGGGCGACCTTGCTCTGGTACGGCCGATCGACGAGCTCGGTATTCCCACCAGCATTCAGGGCGTGATCGCGGCGCGCCTCGACCGCGTGTCGAGGCAGCAGCGCATGGTGTTGCAAGTCGCGGCCGCATTGGGGCCGCGATCGAGCGAAGCCGTGGTACGGAAAGTTTCGCAGTTGCCTGAAGGCGTCTTTCAGGACTGTCTCGTGTCGCTCGACCGGGCCGAGCTGCTCGTCAGGATCGACAGCGATCTCGAGAACTCGCTCGAGTTCAGGCACGAGATGGTCCGTCAGGTGACCTATGAGTCGATGGTCGAAAAGGTGCGCGAAAGCGTACATGCGCGCGTGCTCGCGGCTTTCGAGAGCGACGAAACATGGCGAGATGATCCCGACGCCCTCTGTTACCATGCCATCCGCGCCAAGGACTGGGCGAAGGCATTCAACTATGGGAGAAGCGCCGCACAGAAATGCCTCGTGCGCTCGGCCTATGCCGAGGCGGTCGACTACTTCCGGACCGCGATGAATTCGCTCGACAAGACTCCGTTGACGCGCCCGCGGGAGACCAACGCCATCGATCTCCGGATGGAGGCGCGCATGGCATTCATCTGGTCCGGTCGCGTCGCCGAGTGGATCGATCTCGGAAAGGAGGCCGACCAACGGGCCAGCCAGATCGATGATGTCGGCAGAAAGATTGCTGCCATGACGGTCATGGCGGGTGGGCAGAACTTCTATGGGACGCCGACCGAGGCCGTCATTCTTGGCGAGGAAGTCGTCGGTCTTGCCGAGGAGTCGGGCAATCCGGGATGGCGTAACCTTGCCCAATACAATCTCGGCCAGGCGTATTTCCTTGCCGGGCGATATCGCGACGCCGAGCAGACATTCGCTCGAGCCCGTAGCCATCTCATGGGGCCGGAGACGAGTGCGCCGTTCGGCACGCCCCCGAAATACACACTCCTCCTTTGCTGCATGATGAAAAGCTTCACCCACACCGTCATGGGTGAGCTCGACGCCGCCGAGCAGCTGCAGCGAGAGGCCGCTGCGATTGCGGACGAGACCAGCCGTCCCTATGACCGCGTTGCCGCCGCCTATAGCGGCGGCTCGCTGATGCTTGGCCGGGGCGATCCGGCCGCGGCCGCGTCCATTCTCGAAGACGGTTTTGTGCTGGCGCAGAAACACGGCATCCGGCTGTTCGTGCCGGTGCTCGCCTGCCATCTCGGCATCGCCTATCTCGAGCAGGGGCTGTTCGACCGGGCGCGCGGCATGCTGGCCGAGGCACGCGAAGAGGCGCGCGCCGTCGGCTACACCTCGGCGGTGCTGCGCTCTTCGATCTACCTCGCGCTGGCGACCAATCAGCTGGGCGATGCCCAGGCCGCCCAGAACATGCTGCGCGAGGCGCGCAACACCGCGCGCCAGCAGGGTTTTTCCGGCCTCGAGGCCGAGGCCCTGTTCGGCGAGGCCGTGGTGACGCCGCCTTCGAGCGAGGCGAACCGGACCATCATCCTGTCCGCGCTGCGCGCCGCGATCGCGATCGCCTCCGAGAGCGGCGCGAAGCCGCTGCAACAGAAGGCCGAGGCGATGCGGAACAGCATGCTCGCCGGGGGTGATCAGCCGACCTGACCCGGGGCGCGCGACGTCCTGGGGCTTTGCCCGACGGGTCAAATGAATTTTTCAGGCGATGCAAGGACTTGGCTACTGTGTATGGGGTTGTTTTTGTCTCTTTTGGACGGAGCCCCATACGTTGTGATGACAAGTCCCTTGCGCGGGCGCCAAGGTCGGCTACCGTCGGCGTTCTAGCCGCAGGGTTAGGTGACGATTTGATCGATCTTTTTTAGCATCCGAATTCATCGGCGCCGCGACGGCGCGACGCCCACCGGACGAGGCGGGGGCCATGATCATACGGGACCAGGCAGCACTGTTGGCGCCGGTCGAGCGCGATTTGCGGCTCGACCTCTTCCGCGGCATCGGCCTGTGGATGATCTTCCTCGATCACATTCCGCACGACGTCGTGGCCTGGCTGACGCTGCGCAATTACGGTTTTAGCGATGCCGCCGAATTCTTCGTCTTCATCTCCGGCTATCTGGTCGGCTGGATCTACGGGCCGATCGTCGCCGGCGGCTGGTTTCTCGCCGCGCTGAAGCGGCTGTGGCGGCGGGCGGCGGAAATGTATGTCGCCCACATCATGCTGTTCCTGCTGTTCACGGCGCAGATCGCCCGTACCGCGCGCCGCTTCGACAATCCGATGTACGAGCACGAGTTCAACGTCTTCAATTTCCTCGCGCATCCGGACGAGCTGATCGGGCAGGCGATCGTGTTGAAATACAAGCCGGTCAATCTCGACGTGCTGCCGCTCTACATCACGCTGGTGTTCGCCTCGCCCTTCATCGTCTGGTGCCTGGTGCGCCGGCCGAACCTGACGCTCGCGGGATCCGTGGTGCTCTATGTGCTGTCGCGCTGGTTCGACTGGAACGTCGCGTCCTATCCGCCCGGCACGACCTGGTATTTCAATCCGTTCTGCTGGCAGCTGATGTTCGTGTTCGCCGCCTGGTGCGGCATCGGCCAGATCGAGAAGATCGGCCAATGGGTGTGGTCGAAGGCCGCAATGACGCTGGCCGCGGCCTGGATTGTCTTCGCGCTCCTGATCGTGATGACCTGGCACGTCCAGGCGCTCGAGGCCTTGATCCCGAAATGGATGATCAAGGCGATCTACCCGATCGACAAGACCGACCTCGACATGCTGCGCTTCACGCATTTCCTGGCGCTGGCGATCTGGGTGACCTATTTCGTCTCGCGCAAGTGGAAGGCGCTGCATACGCCGTGGCTGCGTCCCGTCATCCTCTGCGGCCAGCATTCGCTGCCGATCTTCTGCCTCGGCGTCTTCCTGTCGTTCTCCGCGCACTGGATCCTGACGCAATACACCAAGGGCGTCTGGGAGCAGCTCGCGGTCTCGCTCCTCGGCATCGTCATCATGATCGGCGCCGCCTGGCTGCTCGATCGTGCCGAGCGGGTGCCGAACCTGTTCGTGAAAGTGACCGACGTCGATGAACCCGAACCTGCCGTCGAGAGCGCGCCGGCCGCCAATGCGAGCCGCTGAGTGGAGAGGTCCATGTCCAGACGTCTGTTGGTGATCGCCGGCATTCTCCTGCTCCTCGTCTGCGGTGCGTCCGCCGAGACGCCGTCGCCGGAGGCGATGGGGACGGCGCGCAAGCTCGTGGTCACGCTCAAGATCGCCGATCAATATCGCGCGCTGCTGCCGCAGCTGCTGCTCAAGCTGCGGCCGGTGGTGGCGCAGGACAGGCCGGAGATCGAGCGCGACTATGACGCGATGACCGCGCCGGGCGCAGAGATCTACGCGCCGTTCTTCACCGCCATGATTGACCAGATCGCCGCCGTCTACGCCACAAGCTTCACCCTGGACGAGCTGCGCCAGATCGAGGCGTTCTACGCCCAGCCGGCCGGACAGAAGCTTCTCGCGCAGTCGGATGCGCTGGCGCAGGCGACCGCGCAGATCGCCCAGGACGCCAGCCAGAAGGCCGCCGACCAATTGAAGCAACGCCTGATCGAGGCGCTGCGCCAGAAGGGGCACAAGCTGTAAACGCCCTTAGTGAATCGCCGCGTACATGATCTTCTCCTCCGTCGCCTCCAGCGCCGAAAACTCTTCCACGACCTTGCCCTGGCGCGAGACCAGGATGCGGTCGGAGAGCGCCATGATCTCGGGCAAATAGGACGAGATCACCACGACGGCCTTGCCCTCGTCGGCGAGCCGGTTGATCAGCTCGTGGATCTCGACGATGGCGCCGACGTCGACGCCGCGGGTCGGTTCGTCGAAGATGATCAGGTCGGGCTCCTGCACCAGCGATTTTGCGATCACGACCTTCTGCTGATTGCCGCCGGACAGCTCGACCACCTTGCCGTCGTCGCCGATGGCACGAACCCTGAGCCTCTCGATCCAGCGCTTGCCGACTGCGTCTGTTTCCCGCCGCGACAGCATCATGCGGCCTCGCGGAAACTTCGACAGCAGGCCTAGATAGATGTTGCGCGCGATTGAGGATGTCTCGAAGAAGCCCTCGACCTTGCGGTCCTCGGTGACATAGGCAATGCCGGCCTTGACCGCCGGCGCCGGCACCCGGTAGCGCACAGGCTGGTCGTGCAGCAGGATCTCGCCGCCGTGGAAAAAGTCGCGCTTGAGCACGCCCGCGACGATCTTGAACGTCTCGGTGCGGCCCGCGCCGACGAGGCCGAACACGCCGGTGATCTGGCCTGCGAATACCGATAGCGAATTGTTCTTCACCATCGGCGCCATCTTCAAATTCTGCACCGTGAGCACGCGCGCACCCGCCGGCCGCACGCTGCTCTTCCGCGCGCCATAGAGCGTGTTGGAGAGGTCGCGCCCGACCATGGCCTGCACGATCGCGGCACGGTCGAACTTGGCGACATCGTCGGTGACGACATGCTTACCGTCGCGCAGCACCGTGATGCGGTCGGCGAGCAGCAGCGCTTCCTCAAGGGCATGCGAGATGAAGACGATCGAGACGCCGCGCTTTTTGAGATCCCGGACGAGGTCGAAGAAGTATTTCTTCTCTTCCGGCGTCAGCGATGCCGTCGGCTCGTCGAAGATGATCACCTTGGCGCGGTGCAGGACCGCGCGCGCGATCTCCACCATCTGCTTCTTGGCCGCGCCAAGGCCGCCGACAGTGGCAGTCGGCGTGACGTCGAAATTGAGCGATTGCAGGAACTGCTGCGCGGCGATGTAGATGCCGCGCAGGCGGTTATAGAACTTCTCCTGCCCGAGAAACAGATTCTGCGCGACCGTCATGGTCGGCACCAGGCTGTTCTCCTGGAACACCATGGCGATGCCGAGATTGCGCGCCTCCAGCGGCGTCTTCGGCGCGACATCGGCGCCGTCGACCGTCATGGTCCCCGAGGTCAGCGTCACCACGCCGGCCATCACCTTGGTGAGGGTCGATTTGCCGGCACCGTTCTCGCCGACCAGTGCGTGGATCTCACCGCGGCGGAGGTCGAAGTCGACCCCGTCGATGGCAGGCACGCCGGCGTAGAGTTTTGTGGCTTTGCGCAGCGAGAGTGCGATGTCGCTCATGGGCGAAACTCCTCGGCAAGGCCGGCAAGGGGCAAACGCAGGACACGGCCCGGTCCCTTGGCGATCAGAACGAGATCGTCGCCCATCTCGACGGCCGCGACGACGCCGTGATTGACACCGTCGACCCGGCTATGCAGCGAATACAGCGGCTGGCCGTCCGCATCGAGACGGATGACGAGGCCGTAGGAGCGTGGCGGCGCCCACGGCTTGATGACGCCCATGGTCTTGATGTGCGCGCCCTGCATCGGCTCCTTGAACGAGCGCCCGGAACGCAGGCGCGGCGCGACCCAATAGGCTGGGTCGATCTCGGCCATCATGCGGCGCCGATAGCCGGGCTCGCGCAACACGAATTCGACGAGCTGGGTCCGTGCGATGAAGGCGGTGAGCCAATAGCCGCCGCCGGACGCTTTCGACAGCCGCGACGGATAGACGGGGAGGTGAGCGAGCACGACCTTTGGCGATGCGCCGGGCGAGACGAGAACGAGGCGATGACGCCAGCTCTCGCTGATCAGCATGGCGTTGCCGTGGGCGCAGGCGCCGAAGGCGTAGCCGAGACCCTGGGCCAACCGTGTCACGGCTTTGTTGCCGGGATCGAGCTTGAACACGCGCCCGGTCCGATTGAGCTCCAGCAGGTCGCGTGCCCAATCGTCGACGCCGCATGTCGTCGAGCCGTCCGTTGCAATGAGTGTGTTGTCGTCCGCCAGAGCCAGCGCGTTGATGGCGTTGAACGCCGCATCGGCGAATGCCACGCTCGGCTGCTCGGCCGAGGGGCTTGCATACACACGCACCTCGTGTCCCCTGAGTGCGACGGCCAGGCCGCCGCCGGGAAGGGCACAGAGCGCCGATATCGGCTGCTCGAAACGGCGAACCTCCGATGCCGTGCCGCCGCTCAGGCACATCAGCCGCTGGCCGTCTGCGATGAAGAGATTGCTGCCGTCGGTGGCAAGGTCTTCGGGCGCTTCGCATGTCAGCAGTGTCTCGGCCGATTCCAGCTTCTGGTTGGGCTTCAATGCGCCGTCGAATGACGGTACGGTGATGGTGGCGTCGCCGCGCCCGAGAAAGCGGTTGGCGAACTCTCTGACGGCGGCGATCACGACAGCTTCCCCCACCGCTTGTCATACTGGACGAAATTCGGATCGGCATTGTCGAGCTTGTAACGGCCGATCCGGTTATTGAGGATGCCGCCCAGATAGAGATAGCCGCGATGCTCGCGCATCGAGGTGATCATCGGATGGTTCTCGCCGTGCAGATCCCAGAACGATTCGACGATCTTGCCCTGCTCGTTGAACTTGACCACGCAGCCGGTGTTGATGTTGGGGAACAGCCATTCGTCGACCGGCACGCGCTTGGCCATGCGACGCCGGAAGCCTGGCATCTTCCAGGCGAGGTCGAGCGAGGGGCTGCGCATGCCGACCAGCGCCAGCCAGTAATTGCCGTCGGAGGCGAGGTTGATGTTGTCGGGATAGCCCGGCAGATTGTCCATGACGACCTCGACGGCGCTCTTCTTGGGGCCTGCGAACCAATAGCGCTTGATCGAGCAGCCAAAGGTTTCGGCGAACAGGATCGACTGGCCGTCGCTGGCGACGCAGATGCCGTTCGGGAATTTGAGGCCGCGCAGCTCGGTGCGTGTCGTGCCGGTCTTGGTGTCGTAGGAGATGATGCGGCCGTTGCCGCGTGCTTCCAACCCGTCGATCGGCCACTCGTCCATCTCGTAGCGCACCGTCGCTTCCGAGAAGAAGATCAGGCCGTCGTCGGTGATGTCGAGGTCGTCGGCGAGCCGCAGCCGGCTGTCGTCGTTGACCGAGCGCATGCTGCGGTTGGTCTCGTCGGTCGCCTTTTCCACGGTGCCGTCAGGCTTGATGCGATAGAGCCCCATGCCGCCGATGCAGACATAGAGATTGTCCTCGCGGTCGAAGGCCATGCCGAGCGGCTGGCCGCCGATATGGGCGAATACTTCCATTTTTTGGTAGTCGGGCGCGAGGAAGCGCATGATGTCGCCGTGGCGTGAGCCGGCATAGAGGTTGTCGTGGCGATCCAGGATGACGTCTTCCGGTGCCTCGATGCGGCCGAGGCCGATCGCCTCGACGTTTCGCAGCCTGTCGTTCTGCTCGAACGGGCCGCCCTGTCCGATTTCGGTCGGTGGCGGCGGTGGCAGCTCATGGTAGGTCGGCGCGACATAGACCTTGCTGATGATGCGGGTCCGGTTCTTCTGCCAGCGGATGTCGACCATGGCGGCAACGAGCAGGATGCCGGCGAGCGCCATGCGGTTGACGCCGCCGCGCGCGTTCATGGTTGTGAGACCGTTGGTGATCAGGAGCACGATCAGCACCCCGACCGCCGATTTGGCGACCGAGCCCTTGCCGCCGCCGAGCGTAATGCCGCCGAGGACGGTCGCCGTCAGCACGATCACCTCCAGGCCGACGCCGATGTCGCCGCCGACGGTGCCGAGCCGAGAGGCGAAGAACAGCGCGCCAATGCTGGTCAGCGCGCCACTCGCGACGTAGCAGAGCGCGATCGTGCGGCGAACGGGAATGCCTGAATTGTACGCCGAGCGGCGCGAGCCACCGATCGCGGTGATATGCCAGCCCGGCCGCAGCCGGGTCAGGAAGATATGGCCGAAGATGGCGATGACGATGTAGACCAGTGCCACGGTCGGAATGCCGAAGATAGAACCGGCGCCGATGAAATCCCAGGACGGAATGTCGGGGAAGGCTGAGGCGATGGCGTTGGAGTAGCGCTGGATCAGGAGATCGTAGGCCGAGCGGTAGATGATCAGCGTGATCAGCGTGGTGATGAAGGCGCGCAGCCGCAGGTATCCGACCAGGACGCCGTTGACGGCACCGAGCAGGGCGCCGCAGAGCAGCGTGGCGACCACGACGGCCGGAACCGGCCAGCCCGCGACGTCAAGCAGATAGAGCGCGCAGAAATCCGTCAGTGCGAAGATCGAACCGACGGACAGATCGATGCCGCCGACGATGACGACCAGTGCAAGCCCGAGCGCGATGAAGCCGATCTCTCCGGCCTGGCGCGCGGTGTCGGCGAGGCTTGCCGGCGACAGGAAATTGTCGATCGATCGGCTGAACGCGAAACCAACGATCAGAAGAAGGATGACCGGGATGGCTGTCTCGGTCCATCGCTTGGACAGGATTTCACCGAGGAGATGATCAGGCCAGTAGCGGTAACGCAGTCTTGTGATTGTGTCGCGCATCGGCATTCCAGCTAGGCATGGAAACGATCGGGAGCGGGATCCCCGGGACCTTGATGTCCCGGGAATCTCGGGTGTCAGCGCCGGATCATTTCTTGAGGTCGCTGAGATTCCAGCAGGACATCGGGCTGTCGGCGTTCTCCTTGGTAATCGGGATCAGCGTGGTGTATTCCGATCCCTTGATCGAACCGGGCTTGGCACCCGACGACAGCAGCCATTTGATCGTGCCGGCCATCTGCGCCGCCTGCGTCGGCACGTCGTAGCTCATATTGAGGTCGAACGCGCCGGACTTCACCAGCTCGCACGCGCCCTTGCGTTCGCCGCCGCCCGATGTCGCGAGGAACACCTTGCCAGTGAGGCCGGCTTCCTTGACGGCTGCTGCGGTGCCGATGTCCATGCCGTCCCAGAAGCCGACGATGCCGCAGAGATCGGGATTCTGCTTCAGCACGGTTTGGGTGATCGCCTTGGCCTTGGCGGCATCCCAATCGGCGGCCTGGCTCGACACCACCTTGATCTCGGGATGCTTGGCGAGAACGTTCTCGACACCCTTCAGAGTATAGGCGCTCGCGGCGGCCGACAGCGCGCCCTGGATGATCGCGATCTTGTTCGACTTGCCCTCGCAGGCCTTGACCACGCCTTCGGTCTGCCGTTCGCCGATCTCGACCCAGTTGGCGCCGACGAAGGCGGAGCTGCGATAGGCCGACCCCATGTTGATCTGGATGACGTAGATGCCTTCATTCTCGGCGCGTTGCAGCAGCTTGGCGTAGGTCTGCACGTCCGGATTATGCACCACCATCACCGCCGGCTTCTCGGAGATCAAAGAGGTGACGGCTTGCGCGCCGGCATTGGTGTTCCAGTTGGCGTCGCGGATCACGAACTTGACGCCGAACGGCTCGAGCTCCTTCTTGAGCCCGGCATACCAACCCTCGGTGAGGTCGAAGTTCATCGCCACCGGCACATAGGCCACGGTCTTGCCGGCGAGCGCTTCCTTGAACGGCTTCTGGAACGGCTCGTCCAGGCCCTGCTGGGCCAGAGCCGGTCCGGTCAGTGCCGCGAGAGCCAGTGCGGCGAGCGTTGCCCTTGTCGGGCTGCCAAAGGTCTTCATTGCTTCCTCCTTGGTTATGGTTGTCGTTCTTGTCGGTCGTTCAGATGTCGCCTTGCTGGGCCGTTTCTTCGTTGCGCGGATTCAGGAAGGAGTCCGTGATGACGGCGAGCAGCAGGACCACGCCTTTGATCAGATTTTGCCCGGCGTAGGAGATGTCCAAGATGGTCATGCCGTTGAGCATGGTGCCGATCAGCAGCGTGCCGATGATCACGTTCAGCACGCCGCCGCGCCCGCCGGATAGCCCGATGCCGCCCAGCACGACCACCAGGATCACATCGTAGATCAAGGTCGAGTTGAAGACGCGGGTTGGCATCGAATTGACGGAAGCGGCCATCACGAGGCCGGCGAAGCAGCCGATCAGGGCCGCAACCACGTATTGCAGGACGATGATCGGGCGGGAGGGAATGCCGGTGACACGCGCGGCGTAAGGATTGTCACCGATCGCGTAGATATAGGCGCCCCAGCGGGTCTGGCGCAGCAGGATGGCGACCACGATGCAGGCGATCGCGAACATTACGATCGATGTCGGAATGCCGAGGATGGTGCCCTGTCCGAGCCGCTCGAAGCCGTTCATGCCCGGGCTCCATTGCACGACGTCGAGCTGGAACAGCGCGGCTTGCCCGAGCCCGGCCAATAACAGGCCTGTTGCGAGTGTCGCAAACAGCGAGGGCATCTCGGCATAGGCGATCAGCCAGCCATTGACGAGGCCGAAGGCGATCGTGAGCAGCACTGCGATGAGCAGCGAGAACGGCAGCGAATGGCCGTTCTGCACCATCTGAAGCACGAGACCCGGCGGCACGGCGAGGGCCGCGATCAGCGAGATGTCGATGCCGCGGCCGATCACGACGATCGCCATCGCGAGGCCGAGGATGCCGAGCACTGCCACGTTCTGGAGCAGCGTCAGCATGTTCTCTGCCGTCAGGAAGCCGTTCAGGAAGATCGAGAACATGAGGAATAGCAGCGCGAAGACGGCGAAGACGATCTCCTGCTGGCTCAATCGGAAACGCTTCATCGCCTGATCCTTGCTGCGGGCTATGGGGGCGCCATCGGCTTTGGCCTCGAGCGTAGCCTTGCGGACGTGCATCCGCCGATAGGGCTGCCGCTCGACAATGCGGCGCTGACGAAGTGGCCGAGGCCATCGATGTATCCGTCGATCGACGTGCCGCGTTTGCGATACTTAGCGCGTTTCACGTGCCAGTCCTCAGGCCGGAGGCCTCCGCGAGCTGGCGCGGCGTGGTGGCGTGAAAGCCCTGCTTGTCGGAGAGCGCGAGAGTGGCGTCGATGATGCGTGTCAGATTTGCGACGGCAAGCCGCGGCTTCTGTACGCGGATGGACGCACGATGACGTTCCAGAATGCGCGTGCACGGCGCTTCTGTCGAGAACGCATTCGTCCAAGGTCGTCGGCGCGCGAGGTTCACGCTGCCTCCCCATATTTCATCCCGGACCCTTTTGGCGTTGTTGTTGATCCAGGCGTGGGCTTTGCGCCCTTGTCGTTATTCCTAGCGCAGAGAGTGGCAGTCGGAAAAGGGGCGAACCGGAATTTTCTGAGAGAGCGCTCGCTCGCTTTTTCCGTGGAATGCAATGTGGCGGACCTGCCTCGCGAACGGAGGTCCATCACAAAGCGTTACTTCACCAGCGGACAGCCGCCATCCTTCAGCGGACGGAAAGCCTGGTCGGCCGGCACCTCGGCGAGCAGCTTGTAATAGTCCCACGGGCCCTTGGATTCCTCGGGCTTCTTGACCTGGAACAGGAACATGCTGTGCACCATGCGGCCGTCTTCTCGGAGTACGCCGTTGTCGGTGAAAGCATCCTTCACCGGAAGCTCGCGCATCTTCGCTATCACCGTCTTAGTATCCTTGGTGCCGGCGGCGTGCACGGCTTTGAGGTAATGCAGAGTGGCGCTGTAGGTCGCGGCCTGGTTCATCGTCGGCATCCGCTTGACGCGCTCCATGAAGCGCTTGCCGAAGGCGCGGGTCTTGTCGTTGAGGTCCCAATAATAAGCCTCGGTGATGATCAGCCCCTGCGCGAGCTTCAGTCCCAGGCTGTGCACGTCGGAGATGAACATCACGATCGCAGCCAGGTTCTGGCCGCCGGCGACGATGCCGAACTCGCCGGCCTGCTTGATCGCGTTGATGGTGTCGCCGCCGCCGTTGGCAAGGCCGATGATCTTGGCCTTGGAGGCCTGGGCCTGGAGCAGGAAGGACGAAAAGTCCGCGGTGTTGAGCGGATGCTTGACGCTGCCGAGCACCTTGCCGCCGGCGGCCCTTACGACGTCGCCGGTGTCGCGCTCGATGGAGTGGCCGAACACGTAGTCCGCGGTGAGGAAGAACCAGCTGTCGCCGCCGTTCTTGACGATGGCGCTGCCGACGGTGTGGGCGTTGGAATAGGTGTCGTAGGTCCAGTGCGCGGTGTAGGGCGAGCAGGATTTGCCTGTTATGTCGGAGCTCGCCGCATCCGTCACGATCATGATCTTCTCGTACTGCTTCGACAGCTCCATCACCGCAAGCGCAGTGGCCGAGGTCGGCAAATCGATGATCATGTCGACGTTCTCCGTCTCCCACCATTTGCGCGCGATGGTGGAGGCGACGTCGGGCTTGTTGAGCACATCGGCCGCGACCATGTCGATCGGCTTGCCGAACATCTGCCCGCCGAAATCCTCGATCGCCATCTTGGTGGCCTCGACATTCCCCTGGCCGCCGATGTCGGAATAGACCGAGGAGAAGTCCGAGAGCACGCCGATCTTGAGCGGGGTCTGCTGGGCGGAGGCGGGGGTGATCAGGGCAGCCGACAGCAAGCTGGCCGCAGACACGAGTGCTGCGAAAGGTTTCATGGACGCGTTTCCTCTTGCGGGACTGTTCCGTCCCTTTGTCCGACAAAGTTAGAGTGAGGCTCCGCAGGAGTCAATTTTGCGCTGCACATGCGACATATGACGCAGTTTGACGCGCACTTGGGTCGCTCCTATAGTTTGTCGGACAATCGCCATTGGGAGCCGTTCTTGCCTGTCTCGCCGCTGTTCCGTCCGATCGATGTCGCGCCGGCCTATCAGAAGGTCGCCGACGCCATCGAGCGCGAAATCGTCAATGGCCGCATCAAGCCGGGCGATCCCATCGGCACCGAGCACGACCTCGTGCGGCAGTTCGGCGTCAACCGTTCAACCATTCGCGAAGGCATCCGCGTGCTGGAGGAGGGTGGGCTGATCAGCCGCGACTCCTCGCGCCGCCTGCATGCCTGCCTGCCGCGCTACAGCAGGCTCGCGAGCCGCCTCAGCCGCGCGCTGGTACTGCATGAGGTCACGTTCCGCGAGCTCTACGAGGCCTCGATGACGCTGGAAGTGGCCAGCATCGAAGGCGCGGTCGAGCGCGCGTCGGAGGAGAACCTCGCGGAGCTCACTGATAACCTCGTGCGCAGCGACGCTGTGGTTGGCGATCCCGCGGCGCTTGCCGAATGCGACGCCGAGTTCCACGTGCTGGTCGCAAAGGCCTCGCAGAACCGCGTGCTCCAGCTCGCGCGCGAGCCGGCAGCGCAGTTGTTCTATCCGACCACCGAGATGATCGTGACGGGTGTGGCCGAAGGCGGCCCGCGCCTCGTCGCCGCGCATCGCTATCTCATTGAGGCGATCCGTCGCCGCGACCGCGAGGCCGGGGTGCTGTGGACGCGGCGGCATTTGCAGGACTGGCGGCGCGGTTTCGAGAAGATCGCTTCACTCGATCGGTCGGTCGAGCACATGTACATGGAGCACGCGCAGGCGGCCCGGCACAGATAGCGCAAACAGACAAGACGCAGGATTTCAAACAATAAACTTAAAGACATCACACGGAGGGACACATGACCGGCGACATCGGAGCCACCATCTCGAAAGCGCGCGAGCATTCCATCGGCGATCTCCTGCGCCGATCGGCGGGTCGTGAGCCGACCAAGCTCGCGGTGAGCTGCGGCAGCGTGAGCTGGACCTTCGCCGACATGGATCCGATCTGCAACCAGCTCGGCCGCGGCCTGCTCGGGCTTGGCGTGAAGAAGGGCGACCGTCTCGCCGTGCTCTCGCGCAATTCCCATGCCTTCGCCGCCCTGCGCTTTGCCGTGGCGCGGATCGGCACCGTGCTGGTGCCGATCAACTTCATGCTCAATCCGGATGAGATCAATTTCATCCTGAAAAGCTCTGGGGCAAAGCTGCTCGCGACCGGCCCCGATTTCGTTGAGCCCGCACGCGCCGCGAGCGCGAAGGGTTGCGCGGTCGAGAGGATGATCTGGCTGCCGGGCGAGGATCCCGCCGCGGCGCCTGCTGGCCTCACCACCTTCGACGATCTGCTTCATGCCGACGGCTCGTACCTCGAGGCGTCCGTCGACAGCCGCGATCTCGCGCAGATCGTCTATACCAGCGGCACGGAATCCCTGCCCAAGGGCGCAATGCTGACCCATGAGGCGGTGATGTGGCAATATGTCAGCTGCATCATCGACGGCGGCATGAGTGTGGACGACAAGTTCTTGCACGCGCTGCCGCTCTATCATTGCGCGCAGCTCGACGTGTTTCTCGGGCCGCAAATCTATCTCGGCGCGTCCGGCGTCATCACGGGCAAGCCGACCGCCGATAACATTCTGGCGCTGATCCAGGCGCACAAGGTTACCTCGTTCTTCGCGCCGCCGACCGTCTGGATCGCGATGCTGCGCTCGCCGTCTTTCGACAAAACCGACCTTTCGACGCTCCAGAAGGGCTATTACGGCGCCTCGATCATGCCGGTGGAAGTGCTGCTCGAGCTCCAGCGCCGCCTGCCGGCCGTAAAATTCTGGAATTTCTACGGCCAGACCGAGATCGCGCCGCTTGCGACGGTGCTGCGGCCTGAGGACCAGCTGCGCAAGGCCGGCTCGGCCGGCAAGCCCGTGCTCAATGTCGAGACCCGCGTCGTCAACGTGTCGATGGAGGACGTCAAGGTCGGTGAGGTCGGCGAGATCGTGCACCGCTCGCCGCATCTGCTGTCCGGCTATTACAACGATCCCGTGAAGACGGCGGCCGCATTCACCGGCGGCTGGTTTCACTCCGGCGATCTCGCCACCGTCGATGAAGAAGGCCACATCACCGTGGTCGATCGGGTCAAGGACATGATCAAGACCGGTGGCGAGAATGTCGCGAGCCGCGAGGTCGAGGAGATGGTCTATCGTATCCCTGCGGTTTCGGAGGTTGCCGTCGTCGGCCTGCCCGATCCGCGCTGGATCGAAGCTGTGACTGCGATCGTCGTGGTCAAGACCGGTGAGAAGCTGGATGAAGATGCCGTCATCCAGCATTGCGCCGGCCAGATGGCGCATTTCAAGGTGCCTAAGCGCGTCATCTTCGTCGACAGCCTGCCGAAGAATCCCAGCGGCAAGCTGCTCAAGCGCGAGCTGCGCCAGCGCTTCGTTGGCGGAGAAACGCTCGGCAAGGTGATCCAGAAGAACTTTGGGGCGTGAGCGCCGGGCGATGCTTCTTCACTTCTCCTAGTAAGAATGGGGAGAGGGGACGCGCCTCAATACTTCTTCACGTGCACGCCAAACGCCAGCCACAGCGCCGTTGAGGCGAGGCCGAAGCTGCCGAGCAGCAAAAACGTCGGACCGTAGCCGATCCATTGCGCGATCCAACCGCCGATCGCGGGACTGAGACTTGCACCGACGCCCTGCACGGTGATGACGGCGCCCTGGCCGAGATTGATGCGGCCAGTACCGTCGAGCGAGCGCGCGACCATGCCGGGGACAGCGACTGTCTGCAGGAAGACGCCGACGAACGGCCCGATGCCCGACTGCATGTCGGCCATGAAGAAGTTGACGGCGTAGAGGGGCCACAGACGAGGTGAGGAGGGGCGCGATGTCATCGAGACGCTGAACGTGATGCTGCCGACCGACGGTGGTCTCGCGCAGGAGGAAATGGCCGGCCATTTGTGCCGGGGCGGACCAAAAAGTAACATGTGCTAACCGCGTTGGTTCCTCCGGACTTGCGATCGCGGGACCGCGATGTCATTTCATCTCTGCGACGGTCTCATTTCTGGATCACGGCCATGCCTCTCTGGACCTGCGAAACCTGCGGCGCCCAATTCCCGGACAGCGAAAAGCCGCTCGCACCCTGCCCGATCTGCGAAGACGAGCGGCAGTATGTGAACTGGAAAGGGCAGAACTTCCTGGCCCGGGAGACGCTCGCCGAGCGGCACCGCCTTGTCTGGCGCAACGATCTCGGCCTCATCGGCATCGCGCTCGAACCGAGCTTTGCCATCGGCCAACGCGCGCTGCTGGTCCCCGATGGCGGGGGATACGTGATGTGGGACTGCATTCCGCTGGCAACATCGGAAGCGATCGCGCATGTCAGATCGCTCGGCGGCTTGACCGCGATCGCAATCTCGCACCCGCATTACTATGGCGCGCTCGCCGACTGGAGCGAAGCGTTTGGCGGTGTGCCGGTCTATCTTCACGCTGATGACCGCCAATGGGTGACTCGTCCGCATCCCGCTATCGTGCATTGGACTGGCGATCACCACCGCATCTCAGAGGATCTGCTGCTGTTGCGCACCGGCGGCCATTTCGCAGGCGCCACCATGTTGCACGATGCGCGCGGCGCCGAGGGCAAGGGCGCGTTGTTGACAGGCGATATCGCGCAGGTGACGATGGACCGCCGCTTCCTCAGCTTCATGTACTCCTATCCGAACTACATGCCGCTCAACGCCGCCGCGGTGCGGCGGATCGCGGCGGCCGTCGAGCCGCTCGCCTTCGATCGCATCTATGGTGCGTGGTGGAGCCGCAACATCGCCTCAGGCGCCAAGGCCGCCTTCGCTGCGTCGGTGGAGCGATACATCGCGGCGATCGCCTGACGGTCGGAATCCCATTGCCTTCATCAAATATATGTACTATTGGTACAGTTATTAAGCGGCGACGCAACGAGGCGTTTGCTGGTCCGGCACGATCGATGCATCGTTGTTGCGGCGGGCGCGTTCTGTGGCCTCGTGAGCGGGAGTTGGACCCATGACCGGGCAGCGCGACTACGATATTTTTGAGACCGGCGATGTCACGCTTCAATCCGGTGCCGTCTTTCCATCGCTGAAGCTCGCCTACAAGACCTATGGCACACTGAATTCGACCAAAGACAATGTCATCCTCTATCCGACCTCGTTCAGCGCGCAGCATTTCGACACCGAGTGGTTGATCGGGCCCGACGGCGTGCTCGATCCCACCCGCTATTTCATCATCATTCCGAACTTGTTCGGCAACGGCCTGTCGTCGTCGCCATCGAACTCTAGCCACGGGCCGTTCCCGCAACTCACCTATCACGACGCGATTGCGGCCCAGCATCGGCTGCTGACCGAGCGCTTCGGCATCACAAGACTCGCGCTGGTCTATGGCTGGTCGATGGGCGGCATGCAGGCCTATCACTGGGCGGCGCTGCACCCTGACATGGTTGAGCGTACGGCAATCGTCTGCGGTAGCGCACGCTGCGCGCCCTACAATCATGTGTTTCTAGAAGCCGTGAAGGCCGCGCTCACCGGCGATCCCGCCTTCCGCGACGACCGCTTCGTCGAGAAGCCGGTTGCCGGCTATCGCGCCATGGGACGCGTCTATGCCGGCTGGGCGATGTCGCACGGGTTCTATCGCGATGAACTCTGGCGGGAAGCGGGTTTCATCTCGCTGGAGGACTATCTCGTCCGCGCCTGGGATGCGGCGTTTGCGCGGCGCGACGCCAATGATCTACTGGCGCAAGTCGCCATCTGGCAGCGCGGCGATATCAGCCGCTGCGCGGCATTCGACGGCGATGTCGATCGGGCGCTCGCGGCGATCAAGGCGCACATGCTGCTGATGCCGGGCGCGACCGATCGCTATTTCGACGTCCGCGACAACGAGGATGAGCTCGGCAGGCTGGTCAATGCAAAATCGGCGGTGCTGCATCCGATCCCGTCGCTGCACGGCCATCGCGCCGGCAACCCCGTCAACAATGCGCGCGATCAGGCCTTCCTCAAGGCCGAGGTCGCAGCGCTTCTCAGCAAGTAATGCAGGCCTCCGATCATGACTGACGCGATTGTTTCAGAGCCCAGCCATCGCCTGAAGCCGTTGAGCCCGGCCATGCTGCGCGAATTGTCGGTGCGCTCGAACCTCAGGGGCGCCGCGCAAAGCTTCGGTCATTACGGCCTGATCGTGCTGGTTGGCGCGCTGATCTGGATGATGTCGTCGCGCTATGGCATGCTCTGGGCGCTGCCGCTGATGATGGCGCAGGGCTATCTCGTCGCCTTCCTGTTCATGGCGGTGCACGAGACCGCACACAAGACCGCGTTCAGGAGCCGTGACCTCAACCTCGCGGTCGGCTATCTCTCGGCCTTTGTCATCGGCTTGCCATACGAATATTACTGCCTGTTTCACTGGGATCATCACCGCTACACCCAGGATCCAGACAAGGATCCGGAGCTGATCGTCGGCGTGAAGCCCACATCCGATACGCAACTCGCGATCGCCTATAGCGGATTGCTCCAGGTTGCCGGCCGCCTCCGGCTGATGCTCGGCCATGCCATCACCGGCAAAGTGGTCGTGCCCTGGATCCCCGAGAGCAAGCGCGGCACTATCGTGGCCGAAGCGCGGGCCTACGTTGCGTTCTACGCGTTGCTGCTCGCATTGTCGCTGTGGTTCTCGTCCGCGCTGCTTCTGTGGGTCTGGATCGTGCCGCTGATCATCGGGCAATTCTTTCTGCGACCCTATCTCTATGCCGAGCACACCGGTTGCGACCGTACCCGCAGCGCGTTCCAGAACACCCGCACCACCTATACCGGCACCATCGTCAAATGGATTGCGTGGAACATGCCCTACCACGTCGAGCACCACGCCTATCCCTCGATCCCGTTTCATGCACTGCCGAAGCTGAACGGCATCGTCGATGGTGAAATCGTCTATCGCGGCCGCGGCTATATCAGAACGACGCGCGAAACCTGGGCCTGGTTTCGCCGGCAGCGGAACAGTGTTTAGCCAACGCAAAACTCCGGCCGCAGCGCGACCGGAGCTTTGTCGTGCCGGCACGATATCAGTAGATGCCGTAGGCGCAGACATTCACGACGCGCACGCGCATGCCGTGGCGGGTCTGGACGACGCGCTCCTGGTAGCAGCTGCTCACGCCGGTGTTGACGTAGAGACCGCCATAACCAAAGCCCCAGCCGGGACCCCAGTGGTGGAAGCCGTGGGCCGACGCGGCGGTGGGCGCGAGGGCGGCAGCGCCGAGCGAACCGGCGGCGATCAGACCAAGAGCAAGCTTACGAAACATTTTCATTCTCCAGTGTGGCGCGAAGCCGTTGTTGTGTCCCTGCATCTCGGTCGAGGCGACGCGTGAATGCGTTCACGCGATGAGGCGAGAATTGTGTTCCAGGATTATTTTGTCGGTTGCTGCGAGATGCGCCGCCGTCAGGCTTTCCGCGCCACGCGATAGCGCGCGGCCATCGCCTGCGTCATCTCGGCCATCTTCTCGCGGAGATCGGCGGGCTCCAACACCTCGGCCTCGGACCCGAGCCGCAGCAATTCGGCTGCGGCATGCCATGAGGTCTTGCCGGTCGGCACCCTTGCGATGCGCCAGCCGTCGGCATCAGTCGTCTCTTCGATCTGCGTGCGCGCCCTGACGTAAGGCTGGCTCAGCGCATCAAGCAGCTTCACGCCGATTGGCGACAGCCGCACGATCGCGACGTTCGGGTGCATCTCGGCCTCGAGCCGCAGCGTCGCATCCTGCCAGTAGGCGGCGAGATCGAAATCGGCAGGACGATCGAAACGGTCGTCGAGCGTCGTGCAGTCAAGCACGCGCGCGATGCGATAGGTGCGCACACTGCCGTCGACTTGGCCTGCGAGATACCAGCTGCCGCCCTTCAGCACGAGGCCGAGCGGGGCGACACGGCGCTGCTTCTCGGCGCGCCAGCTCTGATAGCGGATTTTGATGAGTGTCCCGCGTAGAGCCGCGCCGGCAATCGCGCGCAGATGCTTTGGCTCTTCTGCCTCGCCGAACCAGCCCGGCGCGTCCAGATGAAAACGCTCCTGCATCCGGCCGGCGTCTTCGCGCAAGTTTGCGGGCAGCGCCGCCATCAGCTTGTTCTGGGCGGCGATCATCGCGGCATCCAGCCCCAACGCCGCCGCCGGACCCGGCAATCCCACCAGGAACAGCGCGCCCGCTTCGCTCTGCGACAGCCCGTTGAGGCGCACGCGATAGCCGTCGAGCAGGCGGTAGCCACCCTCCGCACCGCGGTCGGCATAGACGGGGACGCCGGATGCCGCGAGCGCGTCGATGTCGCGATAGATCGTGCGCACCGAGACCTCGCAGGCCTCTGCAAGCTCGGGCGCAGTGACCTGCCCCTTGGCCTGGAGGGTGGTGAGGATCGACAACATCCGGCTCGCGCGCATGATCCCTTAAACCATACCTGACAAAGGATGTCAGGTATGGTCGGCTACAGATGCGCCCATCGCAAGCCGGCCCAAGGGAGATTCGCCATGACCGATCCGAACCGCATCACGCTGTATTATTCGCCGCAGAGTCGCGCCACCGGCACGCGGGTGTTGCTGGAGGAGCTCGGCGCGCCCTACGACCTTCACGTCCTCAACATGAAGGCCGGCGAGCAGCGGAGGCCTCCTTATCTCGCCATCAATCCGCTCGGCAAGGTACCGGCGATCCGGCACGGCGAGGCGCTCGTGACCGAGCAGGTCGCCATCTACATCTATCTTGCAGATCTGTTTCCGCAGGCCGGCCTGACGCCCGCGCTCAACGATCCGCTGCGCGGTCCCTATTTGCGCTGGACCGCCTATTACGGCTCCTCCTTCGAGCCCGCGCTGATCGACAAGTTCATGCAGCGCGAGCCTGCGCCGATCACGCAGTCACCCTACGCCGATTACGACACCATGCTGGGTGCGCTCGAGGCGCAGTTGTCGAAAGGGCCGTATCTGCTCGGCGAGCGCATGACGGCTGCGGATATCTTGTGGGGCGTGGCGTTCAGTTGGACAATTATGTTCGGCATCGTGCCGAAGAAGGACGTCTTCGTCCGCTATTCCGAGCGCATCACCTCGCGGCCTGCGTTCCAGCGGATCAATGCGGCGGATGGCGAGATGGCCGCGCAGCATGCTGCGGCCGCAGGAGGATGAAGAGGCCGAATCTCATATGAACAAGCTGATCCATACAACCAACTGTTTCGACACATTCATCCAGGTTGCTGAAGACTGTCCGGTGCGCTCCGGCAAGGAGCCGCCGCCGCGCGCAGGACAGCTGACGGTGGCCGGCCTGCAATACGCGATGATCGTGAAGGCACCTTACAAATACACATCCGACGACGTGATCTTCGCGACCTCAGCATCGGGGCGCGAACTCGATGCCAATGCGACCAAGGCGGAGAAGGGCGCCGTCCGCGCAGCGTTCTTCTCGCGTGGGCAGGCCTGCATGCGTGCCTCAAGCCTCGGCAAACGCTTCGGGTGGGGCGTGCATGCCAACAGCGAAGGCCGCATCGCGATCTACGCCGTCGACAGCAAGCGCTATCAGGCGCTGGCGCGCGATCCAAAGCTCACGCATGTACGCGCGATGCGGTCGAAGCGGGGCTAATCCTCAAAACCTCGGCGCTCGCTTCTCCGCGAACGCCTTGATGCCTTCCTTGATCTCGTCGCCGCGCATGCTGTCGCGGTGGCGCTGGTCGGCAGCTCGCTCATCCAGTTCGCCGCGGGCGAATTCATTGATTGCGCGTTTCATGCCGCGCATCGCGTTCGGGGCATTGCCGGCGAGGATGTCGGCGAGCTTGTCGACTTCCTCGTCGAGTGTCTCCACCGGCACCATGGCGGTGAGATAGCCGATCCGCAGCATCTCCGGCGCACTGATCTTCTGTGCAGTGAGAAACAGCTTCTTGGCGTTGTCGACGCCGAGCCGCGTCACGTAGCGTTTGATGCCGCTCCTGTAATAATGCAGCCCGAGCCGCGCCGCCGGCATGAACATTTCCGCGGTGTCGACGCCGATGCGGAAATCGCAGGCGAGCGCGAGGTCGGTCGAGCCGCCATAGACGCCGCCATTGAGCCGACAGATCGTCGGTACGCCGAGATCCTCCAGCCGGTTGACGACGACTTCGAAGGCCGAGCCCGCGCTCTGTTGTTCGTTGGCGCTCGCTGCCCGCTCGGCGACCGAATTGAGATCGTAGCCCGCGGAGAAGGCGCGTCCCGTGCCGGTCAGGACCAGCACGCGGATATCAGGATCGGCCTCGACCCGGTCGAACAGTCTTATAAGTTCGCCGAGATCTTCCGCCTGGAGCCGATTGAGATGTTTTGGCCGGTTCAAGCGGATGGTGGCGCGTGCACCGCTGATTTCGAACACGGGGGGACTTGCCGCGTCGGCTGCATCCGGCATTCTTGTCTCCATTTACTTGTTTTCGAGCGTGCGGCGCTTCGCTTCGGCGTCGATCGTCTCGGCGAGGTCTGGGTGCCGTGCCATCAGGACGCGGAAGTCGACGAGGTCGAGCACGAGAAGCCGCGACACTTTCGTGGTCGAGACGTTGGCGCCGCGCATGTTGTTGCCGAGCAGCGCCATTTCGCCGAAGAAGGCGCCCTCGCCGAGCTGGACCTTCTTGCCGGGGAGGTCGACCTCGACCGCGCCGGCTGCGATGAAATACATGCAGTCGCCCTGCGCGCCCTTGCGGATGATCATGGTGCGCGCCGGCAGCTCCATGGTGCGCAGCATGTGGGTGACGTCGGCGATGGCCGCCGGGCCCAGCGCCGCGAAGAACGGCACCTTGCTGACGGATTCCCAGGTCTTGAGGAAGTTGTCACGCCGCGTTTCGGCCGCGAACCCGGTCGCCAGAATACCGGTCCAGAGGCCGAACACGCCAAGGCCGGAGATCATCACCAGCGCCGCCACTATGCGGCCGAGCGGCGTGACCGGCACAACATCGCCATAGCCTGTCGTGGTCAGCGTGACGACCGCCCACCACAGCGCGGCAGGGACGCTGCCAAACGTCTGCGGCTGCACGTCCCGCTCCAGGAAATATTCGGCGACGGAGGCCAGGAAGACCACCATCAGGAAGATCACGAGCACGCTGACCAGCGGCCCCGATTCCAGCACCAGCACGCGGCGGAGCTGGCGCAGGCCGGGAATGCCCGGCACCACCTTCAGCACCCAGAGCACGCTCAGCAACCAGGCCGTCTTGGGCTCGGCGCCGAGGATCAGGGCGACCGGCACGGCCAGCGCCCCCAAGGCGTCGACCAGCCCGGCGGAGGAGGACATGTAGAGGGCGAGCCGCCCCTGCTGCGCCATGTGGCGCAGCCGGACCAGCCATTCGAACACGAAATAGACGAGACAGGCCCACAGCAGGAAATCGACCCAGCGATGGGCCGTCTCATAGGCCGGATCGAGCGTCAGCAGCACCATGCTGACCACGCCGACGGTCACGGCCACGTAGGCCGCCTTGGTCATGTTGCGGCCGGCGGTCGCGGCCACGAGCTGGGCCAGAGCGGGAAACATCGGCTTGGACATGCGGAATGGCGGCTCGATCTTGGTGCTGGCGGCCCCGGGCTGGGACTTCGGCGCCAAAGTGCCTGCCCGCACCGAGGCCGTCAACGACGGGGCGGGGCGTTCAGGACGGCATCTGACGCAGGACCAGGCTGAGTGACTACTTGAAGTGTGGTGGCTCGTCGTAGCCGCGGCGGCTGCTCAGGAACACCAGCATCATCAGGCCGATGCCCACGACCACGGAGAACCCCGCTCCTAGCGCCAGTGCCACGTAACCTCCCGTCGGGATCGGTTCGCCTCCGACCGCCATCGCGGAGTAGGCGAAGTAACCAACCGCAACCAGCATTCCCAGCAAGATGATGAGAAGGAGTAGACGCATGGTGCGTTCTCCGGTTGTATCCGGGAACAAACGGTTGTGGCTTTAGGACGGTTCCAGAATTCGGCGCGCCGATTCGCGGGAAAAATAGGCAGAGTGTCGCGGCAGGCCTCGAATCGATAGGTCAGGCACTCTGAGCTGTCTTGACCACCACAACGTTGCTTTCGTCGGGCGGGGGGAGGGCTGCAGGGGAGGTTGCCTTTTCGAGTTCGCCGCAGTGGCGCTTGAGGTAGTCGCGGCGCATGCCGATCTCGTCGCGGACGAATTCGTAGCCGAGCTTGAAGGTATCGAGTCCGTCGGTACTGATCGTGCCATCCCTGAGACCTATGACGGCGCCGCGCAAGATGCCTTCCAGCTCGTCCTGGAGACATTCAATCTGGTCCAGCGAATGGGCGTGCTCGATGCGCTCGCCGACGTCGAGGACAGCGGTCGAAAGCTCGCCAGCCTTCTCCGGCGCGATCCGCGTGATCTTGGCGTAGATCGCCGCGAAGATCGAGCCGATGACGCTGAGCGCTGCGGCGCCCAGATACATCATGTCGCTGTACTTATCCATGAACGACTTGGTGTCGTCGTTGATGTAATCGGCGGCGCCCTGATGCGCCATCACGTAAGCGTCCTTCTCGACGGAGGCCGGCTCGATATGGGTGGCAAAGCCGTTGTCGAGCCCGAGCGCGGACTTGTTCTCGTAGACGATGCGCGCGATGTCGCCTGCGGTGGTCGCCGACATCCTGGACTGCGCGACCAGCAGCCATTCGAGGCCGATCGTGTCGAGATCGTCGTCGGGAATCTCGGGTGACGCGGACAGCGTGCCGGCTGTCAGCGTCTCGTCGGAAATGCCGGGGAATTTGCGCGCCAGTGCCTTGGCTTCGTCGATTGCATTGAGCGTGAAGCCGCCGCGCTTGGCGACCTGCTCATAGGCCTTGTCGCGCACGGCCTTGGAGGCGTGGGCGACGGCAATCACCGCGCTGAAGCCGTTGGCTGGCGCGAACAGCTTGTCCAGCGTCGCACCCTGCGGCGCCATCTGGATTTTCGCGGCGTCGGGGCTGTCGGCGGGAATGTCGAGGATGCTGCGGACGAAGGCGAGCGACGAATCATTCTCGGCGAGAATGGCGACCTTCTTCTTCTTGAGTTCGGCGAGCGATTTGATCTTCTTGTTGCCGGGGCCGAGCAGCAGCACGAGATCGTGCTCCAGGATCGCGAGCGTGCGCGCCCGCAGCGGCACCTTGGCGTCGGTGCGCAGGACTGCAAGATCGGCCTGCCTGCGATCGAACTGCGCGAGCGCCTTGGCGTTGTCGGCGTTGTTGACGATCTTGATCCGGAAACGCGAGGCGTTGTTCTTCAGCAGTGTGGCGAGCTTGGTCGCGAACAGTGCGTCATCGCTGTTGGGAGCGCCGACGGCAAAGGTCAGCGTCTCCGAATTGTGCAACCAGGCGCGCCCGGCCCAGACGGTGGCAAGCGACAGCAGCAGGGTCAGCACGACATACAGCAGGACCTGCTGCTGATTGGTCTTGATCACCTTGGGACGCCGTGGCGGCGGGAGCTCGGTCGATGAGGTCGGGCCTTCAGCACTCATGGCAGCACTCTGGCCTTATTTCTGGATGGCGGGCGGCACGGCCATCGCCGGCGGCACGCTCGAAAAATTTAGTAAGCGTCTGAAAAAAGAACGATAATGCTACCGGAGGATGATAGCGCTCCAGCACGAGAATGCAAATTCCGCGCCGAAGGTAACCCTACCCGACCGATCCGCGTCGTTGGGTCATGCTATCACCGTTTAGCCACAGTTGGCGATTTTCCAGTTCCCCCGGGCTGCATTCCGTCGCGGGAGATGTCATAAATCAGCGGTCCCCGATGTTCTGACGGGTCCAAGAAGAAGTTGCGCTGAACGCTCCATTTTTTCCTTTCGAGTCAACGAGGGCGTCAGCTTTGTCGTTTCCACCTCTGTCATCGGCGGTTCCGGTCGAAGCGCTCATTGGCTGGATGTTGCTGCTCACCTTCAAGCACATCATCGCCGATTTCGTGCTGCAGACCGCCTGGATGGCGCACGGCAAGGACCAGAAGCACGGTTGGGCTTTGCCGCTTCTGGTGCATTGCCTGATTCACCTTGCGGTTGCGTTGCCGCTGATCCTGATCGTCGCGCCGAAATTCTGGTTCGTGGCGCTGATCGACTTCGTCATTCACATCACGATCGACCGCGCCAAGGGACTGGTCTCGGCCAATTTCGGCGTCAACCAGGAGCACCCCTGGTTCTGGACCCTGATCGGCGTCGACCAGGCGCTGCATCATCTGACCGGCTTCGGCCTCTCCATCTACATGGCGGCGAACTGAGGCCGGCTGTTTCCGGTCCTCTGTCTCCGGTCCTCGGCCCGTCTGGGCCGGCTGGTTCGCGGCCAGGGCGCAACGACCCCGGTTGACTACCGCCCGGGGTGGTTAACCTTTCATTAGAGAATTGCGCTGCATCTTCCCCACACGAGGGAGAACTGCAATGTTTTCAAGCCGTGACGCTTTTGAAAGCGATTTCTGCCCGGTTCGCGACGAACTCCTTGGCGAAATGTATCGCGCCAGCGAGAGTGGCCTGCCGAGGCTGGTTGAGAGTGTTTCCCCTGACGCGCGCGCCAGGCTGGCGCTGTTTTGCTATCGCCGCAGCCATCTTCACTCGCTGGCGGTCGCGATTGCAGCCAGCTGCAGCGAACGCGACTTGATCGAGAACGGCGGCCGTGTCGGCTCGACGCTCTATGCGCTGTCGCGCGAGGGGTCGGCCAAATCGTCACCGTCGCTGTCGGGGGGGCGCAAGCCGATCACGCTATCGACCAAGCCGCTCTCGGTGCTCGTACCGCTGGACGACGAGATCGACGACGAGATCGGCGAAGCCGTTCCTGCTTAAGCGGTTTCGATAATCGGAAGCCCGTACTTCCGCCGCGCCATCGCGCATTCGGCGTCGCCCGGCATGCAGGTGCGGCACACCTCCGGCCGCATCGCGTAGATGCCGCACGCAGTCGCCTTGCCGATCTCGCCCTGCAACGCCGAACAGCGATCGCCCGCGCAGCGCATGCCGGATTGGCGCTCGTTGACGAGCGTTTCCGGGATCAAGGCAAGCTCCTCGTCGCTCTCGATCGAGAAGCGCGGCCAGTTCTGCGAATAGCCGCAGCAGGCGCCGCAGCTCTGGCAACAGCTCGACAGATCGATTTCTTCCATCGTCGTCACGTATCCTTCAGGTATCTTTGGGTGGACCCCAGACCAGGCTCTGCCGCCATTTGGCGCGTAACACGTCGCGCCGCTCCGGATATCTTTCGTCGAGATAGGTCGCATCCACGACACGGTCGGTGCGGAAGCTGCGAAAATCGCTGCGTAGCTCGCACCAGGCGGCAAGCAGGCGCACGGCTTCGAGATAGCCGACCGAGATCGGCCAGATCATGCGCTCGCTGGGGCGGCCCTGCTCGTCGCGATAGCGTAGCATGATCTTCTTGCCCTCGTGAATCTGGGCGCGCGTGCGCGCCATGTCCAGGCGGTCCGGCTCCCTGTTCCAGCTCGGCCGCGCGCGGCTCGCAGGCTCCAGCACGAAGGGGCGCAGGCGCTCGGGCACGGTGTCGGCAATCTTGGCCATCAGATCTTCAGCTGCGCGCGCCAGCGTGGAATCGGCATGGCCCGCGACCCATTGCGCGCCCAGCACCGCCGCCTCGATCTCGTCGGGTGTCAGCATTAGGGGTGGCAGGTCAAAACCCTTCTCGAGAATGTAGCCCATGCCCGCTTCGCCACGAATCGGCACGCGCTGGCCCATCAGCGTTGCGATGTCGCGATAGATCGTTCGCTTCGAAGTCTCGAGCTCGGCCGCAATCGCGTCCGCCGTCAGCGGTTTACGGGTGCGCCTCAGCACCTGGATGATCTGAAACAGCCGGTCGGCGCGTCTCATGACAATTCTCTCATCGGGGACGGATCAAAAAACAGCGCGAGGCTGCTGACAGGATGTTGGCAGCAGGGGAGTTCTATACCGGGACAACACATCGACTGAAGAGGATTTGTCCATGATCATTCCAACCCATCTCGGTCCGGCCGGTCCGTTGTGGCGGAGCCAGGCCTCGTTGCATGCCTCGCTGTATGCCTGGGCCCTCAGCCGTCTCACGTTTTTCGATCTCACTGTCGTCGACCTCCGCGTTGCGCTCGCGACCATGCTGACACGCTCGCTGATCCAGGCTGCGGACGCGCTGGTCCGCCATGTGATGGGCCGCGCCTGGCGGGGGGCCCGTTTCGCAGAAGATATCACGGCTGCTGCCACCATGGTGGCAGCAGCCCGGCACTAGGTTCCGTCAACTCTTTCGGTAGGTTCAGGAGAGCTCCAATGATCACGCTTTACGGTTTTGGCACCGGCTTCGGCCTGCCGGAAATCAGCCCCTTCGTCACCAAGACGGAGGTGCAGCTCAAGATGGCGGGACTGCCCTACCGGAAGGAGCGCGCGATGCCGCCGGCTTCACCGAAGGGGCAGCTGCCCTTCATCGATGACGGCGGCGAGGCGGTGGCCGATTCCACCTTCATCCGTGCCCATATCGAGCGCCGCTACGGCTTCGACTTCGACGCCGGCCTATCCCTGCAAGAACGCGCCCAGGCCTGGGCGTTCGAGCGCATGATCGAGCACCACGTCTATTGGTCGCTGGTCGGCGCACGCTGGGTCGATGCTGCCAATTTCGCCAAGGGCCCTGCGCATTTCTTCGACGGAACGCCCGAGCACAGCCGCGAGAAGCTGCGCGAGGACGCGCAATTCCGCGTTGCCGAGAATTACCTGCTCTCCGGCCTCGGCCGTCACGCCCCCGATGACGACGTCGATCTCGCGGTCCGCTCGCTGTTCGCACTGTCGGTACAGCTTGGCGACAAATCCTATCTGATGGGCAACAAGCCCAGTGGGGTCGACGCGACCGCGTTCGGCGCGCTCGCCGGAATTCTCACACCGTTCTTCGAATCCCGTCTGCGCGAGCGTGCGGAAGGATTTCCGAACCTCACCGCCTATGTCGACCGGATGATGGATACCTACTATCCGGAGTTCGCCTGGACGCCACTGCGGCAGGCGGCCTGACGCAATCGACAGACCTGAAAAAGAAAGAGCCGACCCAATGGGCCGGCCCTCGTTGTTTCCGAGACCGTCGCCGGTTACTTCGCGAGCGTGTATTTACCGTCCTTGACCGTGAGCAGGATGCGCGAGCGGTCGTCGAGGCCGTAGCGATCCTTTTCGGTGAAGTTGTAGACGCCTTGGCTCGCCGGGATTTCCCTTTCGCTCAGCCAGGCTTGGCGGACGGCCTCGCGGAATTCCGGCGTGCCGGGCTTCGCCGTCTTCAATGCGGTCGGAATGATGCGCTTCAGGACCTCGAAAGCGTCGTAGGAATGGCCGGCGAACTGGCTGCGGCTGTTCGGGCCGTACTTGCCTTCATACGCCGTGTTGAGCGCGAGGCCCGGCTTCTTTGTCGCGGCCTCGTCTGGCTGATCTTCGGGATCCATCACGGGGCCCGATGCCATCAGCACGCCTTCGGCGGCTTTGCCGGCGATGCGAATGAAGTCCATGCTGGCCGCGCCGTGAGTCTGGTAGATCAGGCCCTGATAACCGCGCTCGCGCAACTCGGTCTGTGGCAATGCGGCCGCGGTACCGGAGGCGCCGATCAGGATCGCGTCGGGATTGGCGGCGACGAGCTTCAGAACCTGTCCGGTGACAGACGTGTCGGGCCGCGCGAAGCGCTCCTCGTCGACCATGGTCATGCCCATCGGCACGCCTTGGGCCTTGAAGTCGTTGAACCAGAGGTCGCCGTAGGAGTCGGAATAGCCGATATAGCCGACCGTCTTCACCTTGTGGGCCTTCATGTGCTCATAGAGCACCTTGCCCATGATCGGAATCGGCTGCGGCATCGACACCGACCACTTGGCACGCTCGGGCGTGATCGGGAACGGCGCAAGGCCGAAATGCGGAATGCCGGCTTCGTTGGCGACATTGGAGATCGCGATGGATGGCGGTGTCGTCGACGAGCCCATGATGATGTCGGCCCTGGACTCCGTAACGAAGCGGCGCGCGTTCGTGGTTGCCGTCGTCGGGTCGCCGCCGTCGTCGAGCACGATCACCTTCAGCGGCACGCCGCCGATTTCCTTCGGCACGAATTCCAGCGCATTGCGCTCGGGAATGCCGAGGGCGGCGGCAGGACCCGTAGTGGTCACGCTGATGCCGATGGTGATTTCGTTGGTCTGGGCCAGCCCGGGCAGGGCCGGCAGCGCCAGCGTGGCCGCCGCGATGGTAGCGGTCAGGTAAAAGCGTTTCATTGATTCCTCCCTTGACGTTATTCTTTGAAAGCAGAAATCGGGGATGAATTCAGCCCCGTCTTTTGGCGATGTGGCGATTGAGCTCTAGAATCTAATTGCCTACGAATTTCGCTACCATTTCCGGCGGAAACGGTGCCGATTTCAGCTTGTCGGGGTTAACGGGATCGCGGCCGACCAGGACGCGGGTCTCAAAACCTTCGATGGCAAGTGCCTCGCCCTTGTAGACATTGTGCTTCACCTCGAAGCTCGAGCGCTTGATGCTCTCGATCTTCGTCTCGATGGTGATCCAGTCGCCGTAAGTCGAGGGGATGTAGAACTTGGACCGCGTATCGACCATGGGGATGCCCACCAGGCCGTATTTGCGGACCAGGTCCTGCTTGGAGAAGCCGGCAACCTCGAACAGGGTCGACGTCGAATCGTCGAACATCGCGAAATAGCGCGGGTAATAGACGATGTTGGCGGGGTCGCAGTCGCCCCACTGGATCTGGACATCGCGCCGGTTCACGAACATACGGTTTACGTGCCTTACTACTTGGGCGCCATGCGCAGCGAGCCGTCAAGGCGCACCACTTCGCCGTTGAGGTACGAATTCTCGACCATGTGCAAGGCGAGCGCGGCGAACTCGTCGGCATGGCCGAGCCGGCGCGGGAAGGGAATGGCAGCGGCAAGCGAGTCCTGGGCTTCCTGCGGCAGATTGGCCAGCAGGGGCGTGAGGAACAGGCCGGGTGCGATCGTCAGCACGCGGACGCCGAACTGAGCGAGCTCGCGTGCGATCGGCAGTGTCATGCCGACGATGCCGCCCTTTGAGGCCGAATAGGCCGACTGGCCGATCTGGCCGTCATAGGCGGCGACGGACGCCGTGTTGATGATGACGCCGCGCTCGCCGGTCGCCTGTGGCTCCAGCTTGGACATCTCGGTTGCGGCGAGGCGGAGCATGTTGAAAGTGCCGATCAAATTGACCTTGATCACCCTGTCGAAATCGGCGAGCGCCATTGGGCCGTCGCGGCCGACGACACGTTTTGCAACGCCGATGCCGGCGCAATTAACCAGCACGCGGGCCGGCCCATGCGCCTTGGTCGCCTGCGCGATCGCGGCTTCAGCGGAGGCCGCGTCGGAGACGTCGCAGGTTACGGCCACGCCCTTGATCTCGGCGGCAACGGTCTCCGCGAGCTTGGTATTGAGATCGCACACCGCGACCTTGGCGCCCTGTGCCGCCAGCTTTCGCGCGGTCGCAGCGCCCAGTCCCGATGCGCCGCCGGTGACGATGGCTGCCTGATCCTTCAACAACATGGCGTTCTCCTTCGATGAATTCTCAAGCGACCGATATCACACGGTCCGATGGATTGGCAGCGTAGAGCTCCTCGATCAGCGCGCCGCGATGCTCGAGCACCGCACGCTGGTTGATCGAGCCCTTGTCGGTGACCTCGCCCTTGTCGATCGACAGCGGCGCATCCAGCAGGATCGCGCGCGTGATCCGCGTCGAGGAGCCGGTGGCCGAAGAAAGGAACTGGGTCAGGCGCTCGCGGAAAGCTTCACGGACCAGCCGGTCGCGGGCGGTGACGGTGAGATCGTCGGCCGGCAGGGTCGGATTGATCAGGCGGCAGCCGTCGAGATCGAGCAGCACCAGGGCGGAGACCTCGTCGCGGTTGATGCCGGCGATGACGACGTCGCGCACCAGCGGCGCGCAGGCGGCGACGAAGCGCGCACGCAGCGGACCGACGCTGACCCAGGTGCCGCTCGCGAGCTTGAAATCCTCGCTGACGCGCCCGTCGAAATCGAAGCCGGCGTTGAGATCGTCAGGATTGGCGGGCTTGAGCGCGTCGCCCATCTTGTAAAATCCTTCCTCGTCGAAGGATTTTGCGGTGATGTCGGGCTGGCGCCAGTAGCCGGGCATCACGTTCGGGCCTTTGGCACGAACTTCCATCTTGCCGTTGTTGGGCACCAGTTTTGCGTCATTGCCCGAGACCGGCAGTCCGACATGGCCGGAACGGCTGGTACGCGGATTGACTGACATGAAGAACGGCGCGGTCTCGGTCGCGCCGAGGCCGGTCAGCATCGGCACGCGATAGCCTTTTTCTTTCACCGCGAGCTCGTCGAGACTGTTCCAGACGAAGGGCGATAGCGCCGCGCCCGAGAAGAACATCGCGTGCAGCCGGTCGAAGAATTTCGCGCGCAGGCCCGGGTCGTCGCGCAAGTAAGGCAGCAGCGATTCATAGCCCTTGGGCACGTTGAAATAGACCGTCGGCGAGATCTCCTGGAGATTGCGCACGGTCTCCTCGATGCCGCCCGGCATCGGCTTGCCGGCGTCGAGATACATCGAGCCGCCATTGTAGAGCGTCAGCCCGATATTGTGGTTGCCGCCAAAGGTGTGATTCCAGGGCAGCCAGTCGATGATGACCGGCGGCTCATCCTTGAGGAAGGCGAGCGTCTCGCGCAGCATCACCTGGTTGGCGCAGATCATACGCTGGGTGTTGATGACGGCCTTGGGATTGCCGGTCGAGCCCGACGTCAGCAGGAATTTTGCGATCGTGTCGGGGCCGATCTTGCCGTGCACCGCGTCGAGATCGCTGCGGATCGGCGTCGCCATGAGGTCGGCGAGCAGCGTGACGTCGCGGCCCGGCACGCTGCCGAAAGATGCTGCGATCTCGGTGCCGAGCGAAACATTGGTGGCAAGCGCATCCGCAAACTTGTCAGCGTCCTCGGCGAAGACGAGGCCGGGCGTCAGCAGCTTCATCAGGTAAGAGAGCTTGCCGTAATCCTTTGAGACCAGCGAATAGGCCGGCGATACCGGACAGAACGGAATGCCGGCATAGAACGCGCCGAACGCCAGCAGCGCATGGTCGATCGAATTGCCCGAGAGGATGACGACCGGCCGCTCCGCCGACAGGCCGCGCTGGATCAGGCCGGAAGCGATATGCCGGCTCGCGGTGAGCAGCTCGGCATAGGTGATCTTGCGCCAGCCGCGGCCGCCTTCGCGCTCCGCCATGAACACGCGATCCGGCGTCGTCGTCGCCCAGTGATGCAGGCGATCGGTGATGCGGACGGGATAGTCGCCGAGCGGCTGCTTCGGCCGCAAATAGATTGTACCATCGGCGCGACGTTCGATGTCGACGACGGGATCGCCGAACGAGATCGGCCGCAGCGGAGAATTGCTCGCGCCGCGCTCTGTGCTGGAAGAGGACGGCTGCGCACTCATGACTTTACGCTCATGACTTGGGCTTCACCTTGGCGGTCTTGTGCTCGAGGAATTCGCGGATCCTGCGCTTCGCCTCTTTGTCGCTCTGCGCCACCGTCGCCATCAGCGATTCCATCAAGAGACCGGTCTGTGGATTGGCTTCGGCGATCATCGGCAGGGCCTGGAGCACGGCGAAATTCGTCAGTGGCGCGTTGGACGCGATCTTGGTCGCGAGCTCCAGCGCCTTGGTGAGGCCATTGCCGGCTTCGGTGACATATTGCGCAAAGCCGTAGGACGCGCCTTCGGTCGCGCTATAGACGCGCCCGGTCAGCATCATGTCCATCATGCGCGCGACGCCGATCAGCCTCGGCAGCCGCACCGAGCCGCCGCCGCCGACGAAGATGCCGCGCTGCCCCTCGGGCAGCGCGAAATAGGCCGTGGGCTCGGCGACGCGAATGTGGGCGGAGCAGGCAAGCTCGAGCCCGCCGCCGATCACCGCGCCCTTGAGCGCTGCGATCACGGGCACGCGGCTGTACTGGATACGGTCGAACACCCGGTGCCACATCTGCGAATGCAAGAGGCCGCCCGTGGCGTCGTGATCCTGAAGTTCGGAGAGGTCGAGTCCGCTGGAGAAATGATCGCCGATGCCGTGAATGACGACCGCGCCGATGTCCTCGGGCAGGGACGCAAAGCATTCGCCGATTTCCAGGATGATGCCGTCGTTGAGCGCATTGCGCTTGGCCGGCCGGTTCAGACCCACGGTCAGAACCCGGTCCACCCTCTCGATCCGAAGCAGCCCGGAGGCGCCCGCGTCAGCGGTCTCGGCGTTTCCCTGTGTCATTTGCGTCCTTGTCAGAATAGTTATGTTGTATAACGAATTTCGTGGGAGTCAATATGGGAGCTCCATGGGAGAGGCAATCGACAGATCCCGGTATGGATCCCGGCCTCGCCGGGACGACGAGTGAGGTTTGCGGAGCCGCTTCACACCACCTGATGCACGTCGATCACCACGCGGTCCGTATGCCGCGCCGCCGAGCCGACAAAAATGTGCTCCATCAGCCAGCGGTACTTCTCGTGCCCCGTCTCGAATCTCGGCACGGTGCGGAAATAGATCAGTTTTGGATCAACCGGCTCGCCGCGCTTGAGCTTTTGCAAGAGCTCGACCGGGCCGAAGCGCATGCCCTTGTTCTCGACATAGACCACGGCGCCGTCATCGGTCTCGAAGGCGTATTTCGCCTCGAGATCGATCAACTCGTTGGGCCGAATGGTCTGGAAGTCGGCGCCGAACGGGAGCACCTTTCCGGTGACCGCACCCTTCACCTCGCCGCCAATGATCGGGATGATGCGGCGGACGCCGATGCCGGTTTCACCGGCGGTGATGACGTCGCCGATTTCAGCGGTGATGGTGAAGACGTATTTCGTCTCGAGTGTCGGTGTGGCCATTGCTTCGCCTTTCAATGCGCCATCATGCGCGTCGGCAACCAGGTCGCCAGCAACGGGAACGCGATCAAAATCACCAGACGCACCAGGTCGGTCGCCACGAACGGTATCACGCCCTTGAAGATGGTGGAGAAGGAGACGTCCTTCACCACGCTTTTGATGACAAAGACGTTCATGCCGACCGGCGGGTGGATCAGGCCGAGCTCGACCGTCATGACGATGATGACGCCGAACCAGATCGGATCGAAACCAAGATGGGTGATGACGGGGAAGATGATCGGCACGGTCAGGATGATCATCGCCATCGCATCCATCAGGCAGCCGAGCACGAGATACATCACCATGATCAGCGCCAGCACGCCGTAGGGGCCCAGGCCCAGGCCGGTGAGGAATTCCGTCACCTTTTGCGGAGTCTGCGTCACCGTGAGGAAATAGCCGAAGATCAGCGCGCCGATCAGTACGGTGAACACGGCCGCTGCCGTGCGGGTCGCCTGGAGCAGCGAAGCCAGGATCTTCTCACGGTCGAGCCGGCCCGTGACCACACCGATAATGAAGGCACCGGTGGCGCCGACGCCGCCGGCCTCCGTCGGCGTGAAGCGCGGCAGGAACGGCAGGCCGTAGAGGCGCCGATCACGAACACGAACAGCAGCACCGGCGCCCAGATGTCCTTCAGGCCGGCAAAGCGCTCGCGCCAGGGCAGCACCTTGCCCTTGGGCAGGAAGTCGGGGCGGAAATGGCCGATCAGGAAAATTGTGATCATGTACATGCTCATCGCCAGCAGGCCCGGAATGATGCCGGCGATGAAGAGTTTTCCGATGTCCTGCTCGGTGATGATGCCGTAAACCGCGAGCACGGTGGAGGGCGGCAGCATCGCACCCAGCGTGCCGCCGGCCGCAATCACGCCGGTAGCAAAGGATTGCGGATAGCCGAAGCGGCGCATCTCGGGGTAGGCGACCGCGGAGAAGGTCGCGGCGGTTGCGACCGACGAGCCGCAGATCGCGGCAAAGCCGCCGCAGGCGCCGACGGTGGCAATGCCGAGGCCGCCGCGCAAGTGCCCGACAAAGCCGTTGGCGGCGCGGAACAACTCGCGGCTCATGCCGGAATTGCTGACGAAGGAGCCCATCAGCAGGAACATCGGGATGACGCCGAACGTGTAGTCGGTGACCGTGCGCATCGAGGTCTGGCCGACCAGCTTCAGCGCCGGCGTCGCGCCGACCAGATAGGAGAAGCCGGAGACGCCAACGAGCCCCATCGCCATGCCGACGGGCACGCGCAACAGCATCAGCGCGAACAGGGAAACGAAGCCGAGAACGGCGACGGCATCGGTGCTCATGATGACTATTACTCCGTCGCCTTCAGCTTGGGGTCGTGCATGTCTTCGGGATGGAAGATCAATCGGTAAGTGCGGATCGCGATCAGCAGCACGGCCGAGACGTCGCCGATCCAGGCGATCGCGAAGAACGGCCATGTCGGCATGTGCATGTCGAAGGTCTGGACGTTGTCCTTGTAGGTGCCGCGGACCTTGTCGAACAGCGTCCAGGTCTGCACGGTGACGACGAACAGCAGCACCAGCGTTGCGAACACGTCGATCCAGCGCTGATAGCGCGGGCTGACATTGCCCCAGACCAGGTCGACGGTGATGTGCGTGCCGCGATAGGAGGTCGCCGCGATACCCCAGAAAATGAGGATGCCGAGCAACATGCGGCCGATGTCGAAGCTATCGGGAATCGAATAGTTCAGCGTGTTGCGCAGCAGGACCGACAGGAAGATGTCGAGCGCGACGATGCCGACGAACGCGGCTGCGATCCATTCGATCGAATCGATCACGCGGTCCATCCAACTGCGTTTCGTGGGAACGGTTTCGTCGTGTGCGGTCATTGTTTGATCTCGGTCTCGCCGCGGAGTTCACCTCGCCCCGCGTGCGGGGAGATGTCGAATTCGAGCGCGGCTCGAATTCGGGTGAGGGGGACTCTCCGCGAATCGAGCAGTCGCCACCTCTGTGGAAGCAGCCTCTCACCCCTCCCCCTCTCCCCGTAAGAACGGGGAGAGGGGGAGGAGAGACCGGCAGCGTCTTGGTGCTACTCCGCCAGCGCGTTGTACTTCTTCAGCGACGCCTTCAGCTCCGCGAGCGCGGCGTCCGAATCGGCGCCGGCCTTCTTCGCCCCATCGCCCCAGGTCTTGACCAGCGGCTCGGCCGCCTTCTTCCAGGCGGCGGTCTGGGCCGGTGCCAGCTTGTAGACCTCGTGACCTTCTTCCGCCTTCACCTTGTCGATGCCGGCATCCTCGAACTTGCCCCAGTGCTCGCCGACCACGCCGGCCATTTCGGTCGAGCAGTTCTTGTCGATCGCGGCCTTCTGCTTGTCGGACATCGAATCGTACTTGTCCTTGTTCATCACGAACACGAACGTCGTCGTGTAGAGCGGAGCCTCCATATGGTACTTCGTCACCTTGTCGATGCCGAACAGCACCAGCGAGCCCCAGGGGAAGGTGACGCCGTCGGCGACGCCGCGCTCGATGATGTCGCGCACTTCGGGCGCGGAGGACTGCACGTTGGTGCCGCCGAGCGAGGTGACGAAGTTCGCCATGGTGGCGTGAGCCGGGCGGATCTTCAGACCCTTCACGTCCTCCGGCATCACGATCTTCTTGGTGCGGGAGTGGAACGAGGAGGGCGAGTGGACGAAGGCGAGGCAGTATTTGACGTCCTTCATCTCCTTCTCGGCATATTTGCGATACCAGGCGTCCAGCCCCATCGAGCCGCCCTTGGCGTCCGAGATCAGGAACGGCAATTCGCCGGCACCGATGATCGGAAAGCGGCCGGGCTGGTAGCCGGGATTGACGTAAGTGACATCGGCAATGCCGTCGCGCGCCATGTCGTAATGGTCAAAAGCCTTGCCGAGCTGCTGGGCCGGAAACACCTTGCCCTTGATAGTGCCGCCGGAGTCCTTCTCGACCGCGGCCGCCCAGTCCTCCAGCGACTTCTGCAGCGGATGCGAGGCCGGCACCCAATGCGAGATCTTCAAATCGAAGGTCTTGTCCTGCGCGAACACAGGCGTCACGCTTGCTGCCAGCAGCAAAGCCAGACAGGCTCTTCTCATCACGTGTCTCTCCCTCTTTTCGACGGCGGGCTTCGCCGGCCCGGCCTCATTAATTAACATGTTATCTAATTGGCCGGCGCATTCAAGCCGGAACTGCCGCCGCGTCATCTACGTCAGCCATGTTGCATGGATTTGTCGCGCTGCGGCGACCTGCACTCCCCTTTTGCCCAACCGTTATATGTTATAATTATCGTGCGCGGACGACCGCGACAAGCGAGCCGCGACGAAAGCCTACAGGATCGGGAGGAGCAAGTATTGCGGACAAAAGTCGCAATCATCGGGGGCGGGCCGGCAGGATTGTTGCTTGGGCAACTTCTGCATCAATATGGCATCGACAATTTCATTCTTGAGCGGCAGAGCCCGGATTACGTGTTGGGCCGCATCCGTGCGGGCCTGCTGGAAGAGGGGACTGTCGGGTTGCTTGATCAGATCGGCGCCGGTGCGCGGGCGCATGCCGAAGGCCTGGTGCATGAAGGCATCGAGCTCGCCTTCGCCGGCCGCCGTCATCGCATCGACATGAAGGGTGCGACCGGCAAGACCGTCATGATCTACGGCCAGACCGAGGTCACGCTCGACCTGATGAATGCGCGGGAAGCGGCCGGCCTCACCACCGTCTACGAAGCCAAGTATGTGCAGCCGCACGATTTCGACGGCAGTCACCCGCGCGTAACCTGGACGAAGGACGGCGTCACCCACACGCTCGATTGCGACTTCATCGCCGGCTGCGACGGCTTTCACGGCATCAGCCGCGCCAGCGTCCCGGCCTCGGCGATCGAGGAGTTCGAGCGGGTCTATCCGTTCGGCTGGCTCGGCATTTTGTCCGAGACGCCGCCGGTCAGCCACGAGCTGATCTATTCCAACCATGCACGGGGCTTTGCGCTTTGCACCATGCGCTCGATGAAGCGCAGTCGGCATTATTTGCAGTGTTCGCTCGACGACCATGTCGATCAGTGGCCGGACTATCGCTTCTGGGACGAATTGAAGCGCCGGCTCGACCAGGAGGCCGCCGACAGTCTGATCACCGGTCCCTCGATCGAGAAGAGCATCGCGCCGTTGCGCAGCTTCGTCGCCGAGCCGATGCGCTTCGGCAAGATGTTCCTGTGCGGCGATGCCGCCCACATTGTGCCGCCGACTGGAGCCAAGGGACTGAATCTCGCCGCGAGCGATGCACATTATCTGTCGAGCGCGCTCCGCGAGTTCTACGACGATAAATCGAGCGCCGGCATCGATGCCTATTCGGCCAAGGCGCTGGCCCGCGTCTGGAAGGCCGTGCGCTTCTCCTGGTGGATGACCTCGATGCTGCACAAATTCCCCGATAGCGGCAGCATCGGCGCCCGCATCCAGGTCGCCGAGCTCGACTACGTCACGCAGTCGCACGCCGCGATGACCTCGTTGTCGGAGAATTATGTGGGGTTGCCGTTTTAGAGCAGCGGAGTCGATCCCGTAGGGTGGGCAAAGCGAAGCGTGCCCACCATTTTATGTTCGCGGCGTGATGGTGGGCACGGCGCTAGGGCGCCTTTGCCCACCCTACGGGATCTGTGCGCGCAATGACGGCGGAGCCCCGTTTCAAACACCCGCGCAAATCCCGTTTAAAACTTTGTAATTGATGCGTCCGTCACGTCCATCGCGTTCAATGGCGACAATCATTGCAACAGACGCGAGACACGCATGACCGACACCGCCATCCCCGACGGCTTCGAGCCGTTGTCCCGCAAGAGCCCGCTCACCGAACCCTGGGAGCCGATCTACGCAAAGAAAACCGAGAGGGCCGTCATTATCGGCCTCCGGCTGGCACGGCCGCACACCAACGGCCGCGGCCTGATCCATGGTGGCCTCATCGCCGCGCTCGCCGACAATGCCATGGGCTATAGCTGCGCGCAGGTGACGAACTGGACCACCTCGTTCGTGACGGTCTCGCTGTCGATCGATTTCGTCGGCTCCGCCGAGATCGGCCAATGGTGTTCGATCGAGAGCGACGTGATCAAGGCCGGCAAGACGATCTGCTTCGCCCAGAGCCTGATCAAGGCCGACAGTGTCGTGATCGCGCGGGCCAGCGGCACGTTCCGGGTGGTGCCGAAGCCTACCCAAACTTCCAATTCGCCGTCTCCACCACGAGATCGATGAACGCGCGCACCTTGGCCGAGAGCAGCCGCGAGGTCGGATAGACGATGTGGATCGGCAGCGCCGGCTGCTCGTATTTCGCCAGCAGGATTTTCAGCCGCCCGCGTTTCAGGCCCTCGGCGGCCTGATAGGCCAGCACGCGCGTGATGCCGCCGCCGGCCTCGGCGTATTGCAGGGCGGCGTCGGCGCTGTTGCTGGTGAAGCGCGGGGACGGCATCACCTCGATGTCGCGGCCGTCCTGAGCAAAGCGCCACGCCGTCGCGGGACCGAACAGGATGGTCTGGTGCTCGGTCAGCGCCTCAGGCGTCCTCGGCTCGCCGTGGCGCTTCAAATAGTCTGATGTCGCCACCGTGATCCGCCGCATCTCGCCGACCTGGCGTGCAACCAGCGAGGAGTCGGCGAGGTGGCCGATCCGCACGGCCGCGTCGACAGCGTCCTCCACGAGGTTGACGAGATTGTCCGACAGCCTGAGTTCGCAGGCGACCTCGGGATAGCGCTTGAGATAGGCGGTCATGACCGGGCCGACATGCAGCCTGCCGAAGCCGACCGGCGCCGATACCACCAGCCGTCCGCTCGGCCGGTTGCGCTCCTCCCGCGCCGAGCCGTCGGCCTCCTCGACGTCGGCGAGGATCCGCCGGGCGCGTTCCAGATAGCGCGTGCCGACGTCGGTCAGCCTCACTTGGCGGGTGGTCCGTTGCAGCAGTCGCGCACCGAGATGGTCTTCGAGGGCTGCGATCATCCTGGTCACAGCCGAGGGCGACAGCCGCAGTTTTCGCGCTGCCGGCGCAAAGCCGCGCAGATCGGCGACGGTGACGAAAACGTGCATGGCTTCGAGGCGGTCCATGGGAATTATTGCATATATTGCAACGATGAAGTGTCAAGCAGGCTGATTGTTTTGATCACCGGAGAGGCCATTTTAGCGGCGGAAAGACGCAGAGATGCGCCGGAATTTTCAGGAGATGTTCCGATGACTGCAGCCCATACCTATGCCAGCGACGTCGCTTTTACCCCCGCAGTAAAGGCGGTCCAGACGCGCAAGGGCTCGCGCGAGGCCTATGGCCGCGTCGAGCAGCGCGGCTGGCGCACCGAGGTCGATGAAAACCTCGAGGCCTTCCTCGCCGATGCCAACAGCTTCTATTTCTCCACTGCCTCGGCAGACGGGCAGCCCTATATCCAGCACCGCGGCGGTCCGAAGGGCTTTCTGAAGGTGCTCGACAAGCAGACGCTCGCCTTTGCCGACTATGCCGGCAACCAGCAATACCTGACCCAGGGCAATCTCTCCGAGAATCCCAAGGCCTATATCTTCGTGATGGACTATGCCCATCGCCGCCGGGTGAAGATCTGGGGCGAGGCGCGCGTGGTCGAGGACGACGATGCGCTGACGGACGCGCTGATGCCGAAAGGCTATAGGGCGCGGCCCGAGCAGGTGATCGTGTTCAAGATCGCGGCCTGGGACACCAACTGCCCGCAGCACATTCCGCAGAAGTTCGACGCCGCGGATGTGGCGGCGGCGTTGGCGGCGAGAGACCAGCGGATTGCGGAGCTCGAGGCGCAGGTTGCGACGCTGAAGGGGCAGACGACGGCAGAGGAGGGCTAATCGTCCACGTCGTCCTGCGTGCGACCGAACAGGTGTACGATGCCCGGCGTCGCGATCGTCACGAATACGAAGCGCGAGAGGTGATGGGCGCCGACGAAGATCGGGTCGATGTGCAGCGTGAGCGCCAGCGCCAGCATCGCGTCCATCGCGCCGGGCGCAAACGCAACGACGACGTCGGAGAATTTTACCTGCGTGGTGAGTGCGACAATGCCGACGAAGATCGAGGAGACGGTGATCGCCACGGCGAACGAGCCCAGCGCGGCGTTGATGTGGCCGGCCAGCGTCTTGATCCGCATCCGGGCAAAGCGGCTGCCGATCAGCGCGCCGATGCCGACCAGCGCGACGCCGCGCACCCAGTTTGGCAGTCCGCCCTCGACCCAGCCCGCGCCATGCAGCACGCTGGAGGCGATCATCGCTCCGAACATCCAGCTCGCTGGAAACTTGATCAGCCGCAACACGAGCGAAGCGGCAAGCGAAGCTGCGACCAGCTCCAGAAGATCGAGCGGCGAGGCAATCGCCGTCGTCAGCGACGGCGCGACGGAGGGCGCGACGCCCGCGATCGCCAGCACCATCGGCAGCGCCGCGGTGAGGATGATCACGCGCATGGTCTGCACCACCGCGATGCCCGGCAGGTCGGCGCCGCGCTCGACCGCCAAAATCGTGATCTGCGACAGCGCGCCGGGGCTGCCAGCGAGGAACGCCGAGGTGCGGTCCCAGCCATGGATCCGCTGGAGGTAATAGCTCGAGCCGAAGGTCGAGCAGAAGGTGGCGAGCGCCAGGAGCCCGATGGTGAGCGGATAGGCGCTGATCTGCTGGATCAGATGGCGTGAAACGACCGAGCCGAGCGAAATTCCGAGCAGCACCAGCACGGTCTGGGTCAGGAGCGGCGGCACTGAAAGCTGGCGTCCGGCAATCGCGGCGATCCCGACCGCGATCATCGACCCCGAGATCAACCCGCCCGGAAGGCCCACGGCCAGGAACGCAAGTCCACCGGCGGCGCCGATGACGAGCGTCTCCACAGTGCTCAAAACCTTGGCACGGCGAGGCCATTCGGACGGAGGGGAGGCGGTGATTTGCTTCACGCCGCCTTATCGCAAATCGGCGAGAGGCGCACAATTGCGGCTACGTCATGCCGCAATGCGCGCGCCTCCCGCCAAAAGCGAGGAAAGAATTGTGACGGATTTACTTCTTGTCGGCGGCGGCCGGAGCAGCCATTCCGCCCTTGGCGGTCTTGACGCACTCGGAGCGGAATTTCTTGCGCTCCTTGCCGTGCAGGCCCTTGGCATCCGCCTGCTTCGAGCATTCCAGCGATTCAGCCGAATGCTCCTTCGGCGCCTTCTTGTCGGTGGTGGCAGCGGCATCTGTCTTGGCGGCCGGCGCGGCGGTCTGCGCGAAGGCGGTGCCGGTGGCGAAGAGAGAGGCGATCGCAACGACGGCGAGGCGGGAGGCGAGGGTCATGATGTGGCTCTTCTTGCGAGAATTGCGGAGGTCGCGAACGTCGGCCCGCGTTGCTGAACGCGACATGAATAAACCTGAACGGCGCGTCACTATATTTTGGCGCCGAGCACCATCACTTCCTTGTCGGAAGTCTCGGGCACGCTAGGATAGCAATCCTCGTTTTGCTTTCCTGAGGGAGACCAAGGATGACCATTCAAGCCAAATTGTTGTGTGCGATTGCGGTGTCGGGCGTTGCCGCGCTGGTGGCGAGCGCGCCTGCCCAGGCGCTGACCTCGCAGGAGTGCAGCGCGAAATACCAGGCCGCCAAGAAGGACGGCTCGCTCGGCACCATGAAGTGGAATGACTTCCGCAAGGCCCAGTGCGGTGCCGATGCAACCCCCGCCGCCGCACCGACTGCCGCCGCACCGACCGCGGCCGCTCCGGCCGCACCCCCGCCAGCTGCCGAGCCCAAGCAGGCCAAGAAGGAAGCCGCACCCGCTACTGCTCCGGCGCCGACGATGCCGATGGGCAACGCGGTCTTCCCGAACGCGGTTGATGCGAAATACGCCAAGGAGAGCGCCGGCAAGGCGCGCCTGCACACCTGCGTCGATCAGTACAACGCCAACAAGACCACCAATGGCAATGGCGGCATGAAGTGGATCGAGAAGGGCGGCGGCTATTACAGCGAATGCAACAAGAAGCTGAAGGGCGCCGCCTGAGGCTTCGAGATAACGCCGAGGCCGGAGCCAAGCTCCGGCCTCTTGCTTTAGTCCAGCAATTTTTCGGCCGATTTCGCCACGAGCTGCGACCGCTTGCGCGGGCCACGCTCGACGAACAAGAGGCTTTGGCCGAAGATGAAGCAATAGAACAGGAAAGCCTGCGCCTCGGCCTCCTCGGCCTCGAGGCCGGTCGCGCGATAGAGCTCGGCAACGTGCTTGAGCCGCGCCGCATCCACGCTCGCCACCGCCGCAGCGGCGCTGTCGTCGGAGCGCGCCCACTGCCGGATCGCGAGCTCGATCGCCATACCCTCGGGATTGAGCCGCTCGGAATAGAGCTGGATCACGGCCCTCAGCCGCTCGCGGGGCTCTTGCCCGTCGAGGCTGGTCTGGTGTGCGATTGATGCCGAGCGTCCCTCGCGCCAGTGCAACAGCATCGCATCGAGCAGCGCGGCGCGATCGGCGAAGCGGCGGTAGAAGCCGCCCTTGGTGACGCCCAAATTCTTGGCGAGCACCTCGACCCGTACCCCCTCGACACCAGCGCGGGCGAGCTCGGTAAACCCTGCCTCGACCCAGACATCGCCCTTGCCGTCGTTCATGAAGGAAGCCTCACCGGTTCTTGATACGGTGCCGTATTGCTAGTCTGACAAGGCCCTGATACGCTACCGTATCAAGAATCAAAGGGCAGGGAAATAGCGATGACTGCGTTCGAGCCGAAGAACCCGGGCTATCGTGCGGCGGCCATCGCGATGTTCGAGGGACAGCCGGCGATGCGCACGCTCGGCATCGTGATCGTCCGCCTCGCGCCCGGCGAGGTCGAGCTGGCCATGCTGCATTCGCCCGAATTCACGCAGCAGAACGGTTTTGTCCATGCCGGCATCATCACCGCCGGGCTCGACAACGCCTGCGGCGTCGCCGCCTTTACGCTGATGCCGCCCGAGGCCGATATCCTCACGGTCGAGTTCAAGACCACGCTGCTCGCCCCCGCCCGCGGCGAACGTTTTGTGTTCAAGGCCGACGTTGTCAAGCCTGGCCGCACGTTGACCTTCTGCGAGGCGAAGGCGTTTGCCGAGCACGAGGGCAAGACCACGCTCATCGCCACGATGACCGGAACGCTGATGGCAATGCTGCCCCGCGTTGCGGTCCACGCGTAGCGCGCCAATTGACAAGCCCTGTTGCGCATCCCTTGATGCGTCATGCTCGCGAGTCTCAGCCTCATTCTGCTGTGCCAATTGATCGGCGAGGCCGTGGTCCGCGGCCTTGGCCTGCCGCTGCCGGGGCCCGTGCTCGGCCTGCTCCTGCTTCTGATCCTGCTGCTCGCCCGCGACCGCTTTGCGCTGCTCGCACGCGGACCACTGCGCAATGATGGCGTGGAGACCGCCAGCAAGGGCTTGCTGGCTCATCTATCGCTGCTGTTCGTGCCTGCCGGCGTCGGCGTCGTGCAAAAACTCGATTTGCTCGCCTCCCACGGCATCGCCATCGTCCTGGTGCTCGCGGTCTCGGTCGTCGTTACGCTGCTTGCGACCGTCCTGACCTTCCGCCTGGTCAGCCGCCTGCTCAAGCAACAGGACGCCCGATGAAGGACAATCCGTTCTCGCTGTGGGTCTATCTCTCGCAATCGCCGCTGCTCTGGCTGACGGTGACGCTGTTGGTCTATGCGACCACGGACGCGGTGTCGCTGGCGACGCGGCGGCATCCGCTTGCCAATCCCGTGCTGCATGCGATGTGGATCATCGGCGCGTTCCTGCTCGCGACCGGCACGTCCTACACCACCTATTTCGCCGGCGCGCAGTTCGTGCACTTCCTGCTCGGGCCTGCCACCGTCGCGCTCGCCGTGCCGCTCTATGAGAACCGCAAGCGGGTAGTCGCCTCCATCGTGCCGATGCTCGTGGCGCTGATCGCAGGTTCGGTCACGGCCGTGGCGTCGGTCGTGCTGCTCGCCGAGTTCGCCGGGCTACCGCGTGACGTGGTGCTGTCGCTGGCGCCGAAATCGGTCACAGCCGGCGTGGCCATGGGCATCGCGGAATCCCTGCATGCGGATCCTTCGCTGGCGGCGGTCGCGGTGATCCTCACCGGAATCATGGGCGCCATCATCGTCACGCCGCTGATGAACCGCACCGGCGTGACCGATTTCCGCGCCCGCGGCTTTGCCGCCGGCCTGGCCGCGCACGGCATCGGTACGGCCCGCGCATTTCAGGTCGACGAGATCGCCGGCGTCTTCTCCGGCATCGCCATGAGCCTCAATGCTCTGGTGACCTCGTTCCTGGTCCCCATGGTGGTGACCCTGCTGGTGCGATGACATCACGGCCGCGACACTCTATATGAGCTGTAACAATTCCTGGTCCTGAGCCGTAACTGCTGCGATGGGACCGAAACGGGACGAGATATGGCTGGATTCAGGACTAAGAGCCTTGTGCCGACGCGGCGCGCCGCGCTGACGTTGATCGGGGCGGGCGCCCTCGCGGCTGGCGGGATTGCGGTGGCGCACGCGGCCACCGATGATGACGAAGTGCTGACCGAAGCCAAGGTGCTGCGCGATCCCGCTGTTCCCGTTGCCGGCAATCCCGATGGCAACATCAGCATCATCGAGTGGTCCGACTACAATTGCCCCTATTGCCGCAAGCTCGAACCGGAGTTGCGCCAGGTCATCCAGGACGACGGCAAGGTCCGGCTGGTTTTGAAGGACTGGCCGATCCTCGGGCCGGTCTCGGTGACGGCAGCCCGGATCGCGCTCGCCGCGAAATTCCAGGGCAAGTATCATCAGGCCCATGACGCCATGATGGGCGTCAGCTCGCGCCTGACCGAGTCGCGCATCAACGAGCTGCTCGCGACTGCCGGCGTCGACATGGATCGCCTCAAGAGCGACCTCACCGCGCATGCCAAGGACATCGACGGCATCCTCAAGCGCAACAACGAGCAGGCCGAAGCTTTCGGCTTCCGCGGCACGCCGTCCTTCATTGTCGGCAAGTACCGCGTGCCTGGTGTGCTCAGCATGGCCGAGTTCGAGCATGTCATCGCCGACGCCCGCAAGGCCAAGATGAACTGAGCTACGCCAACCCACTACAAAGGCGCCGTCGCGGATGCGACGGCGCCTTGCTCATGTCTGATCGATCGCAATTACTTGGACGAGATGCGGACCCAGTCCTTGTGCGCGCGGTCCCGCAGCGCATTCCAGTCGGCCTTCGCGACATCCCAGTTCACGATGGTGCGATTGGCAGTCGCGACCTCGCCATTGGCGACGGACGACGTCTGCATGGAATCATAGACATACACGCCGCAGCCGAGCAGCAGCGCACCCAAAATCATTCCGAAAAAAGTCTGCATGGCGAACCTCCGGTGACGGGCGGATAACGTCGGCCCGGAGCGATAGTTCCGCGACAGTGCGGCGCAGGTAAGGAGAGCTCGTTCACCCTCCATTCAGCCATTGCAGCAGCTCCGCGTTGATCTCGCGCGGATAGGTGTGGCTGAGATCGTCGATCTCGCGGTAGGTGACGTCGGCGCCGGCGGCGGCGAGTGCCGCTTGCGTCTGCCGCGCGGTCTGCACCGGAAACATCCAGTCGAGCTTGCCGTGGGTGATGAAGATCGGCAGGCCCTGCAGGCGCGTGGCGTCGGCCATCTCCGCCATCAGCGGATGGAAGGTCGCCGACACCGGTGCGAGCTGGGTGAAGGGCGAGGCGCCGTCGAGGCCGCTGACGTAGCAGAAGGTGCCGCCATCGCTCATGCCGGTCAGCAGCATGCGTGAGGCATCGATCGACCAGCGGCCGCGCACGGATTCGAGGATGCGCGCAAGATTAGGCGTATCGGTGTCGTCGCCCATCAGCGCCCAGGTCTGTCCAGTCGCGGTCGGCGCCACCAGGATCGCGCCAATGCTGCGGGCATCGCGCAGCCAGCTCCACAGAAAGCCGCGGCCGTTGCCGATGCCGCCATGCAGCGCCATCACCAGAGGCCAGACGCGATCGGGTGTGTAATATTCGGGAACATAGACCGAGAAGCCGCCACGGCTGCCGGGCTCGTTGTGATCGTGGAAGATGCCGGTGTGCTCACTCGCGCCAACTTCCAGCCGTGACAGCAGCTCCGCATTCTCTCGATTGGCGGCGTTGAGGAAGTAGTCGCTGACCGGCAGAAACCGCATCGACAGCGGATAAAGCGCCTCGTGCGCGCGCGGCAGATGGCGAAGCGCACGGAACGCCGCGACGAGATCGCCGTTGCCGCGCTCGACGTCGCGGATGCCGGCAAAGGCGGCGAGCGTCTCGTTGCAGGCGCGATCGAGCTGGTCGCGCAGCCCGGTGAACTGTTCTGGCCACGCTCCGATCGCTGCATGTGCCGACTGTAGCGCATCCTCCGGCGCGCCGATTGCATTCATGACCGAGGCGAATGCCGGCGGATGCAAATGCCGGGCGAAGAAGCCCAGCGCTTCCAGCGCGTTGAGCAACGGCGGCAGCACGGCCACGATGTCGTCGACCACGGCCTCGGTCATTGCTGCTTCCTCGATGTGGAATCAGTGCAGCTGCGGCGCCTTCAACAGCTTGAGGCGGTCGGTCGATGTGACCGTAACGTCGAAGGTGACGCCCTGATGATGCACGGTAAGCGGCACATCGACGCCGGCGGCGCCGAGCGCCCACATCTTCCTGTAGAACGTGGTCTGGCTCGTGACCGGGTCGCCGTTCACGGCGAGGATGACGTCGCTTGTCTTGAGCTCGGCACGGGCGGCGGGACCGTTGGCGGAGATCCCGATCACCACCACGCGGTTGTCGATCTCGGTCGAATAGAGCCCGAGCCAGGGCCGTGCCGGCTTGTTGACGCGGCCGAACTTGCGGAGATCGTCGAGGATTGGCTTCAGCAGGTCGATCGGCACGATCATGTTGACGTGCTCGGCCTTGCCGTCGCGTTCACGCTCGAGCTGGAGCGAGCCGATGCCGATCAATTCGCCACGCTCGTTGATCAGTCCGGTGCCACCCCAATTCGGATGGGCCGGATAGGTGAACAAGGCCTCGTCGAGCAGGTACTCCCAGTAACCGGCGAATTCCTGCTTGGCGACGATCTGGCTCGCGACTGAGCGCGTCCGCCCGCCGGCACCGCCGACCACGACACGGTCGCCGAGCCGGGTCTCCGCCGACGAGCCGAGCGGCAGCGGCTCGATGTCGAGCCGGCCGAGCGCCTGCACCAGGCCGAAGCCGGTGACGGCATCGAAGCCGAGCACATGTCCCTCCACCACGCGCCCGTCGCCGAGGTGAAGCCAGACAGATTCCGCTTCGGTAATGAGATAGCCGATGGTGAGCACCAGCCCGTCGTCGATGACGACGCCGTTGCCAGCGCGCTCGGTGCCGAGCGTTTCGGCGCTGAAGGCGTCCGGCGGGATGATGGCGTGCAGGCCGACGACGGTGGCGAGCGCACGGTCGAGATCGAAGCCGTAATCGCTCGCACGCGGCTGATTGGCCGGCGGCACTCTCCATTCGGTCAAGGCGGGCATGGAGTTCTCCTGGCTGAGAGCGTCGCTCCGCCATGGCTGCGGAACAACGTGCGAAGCAAGCATAATTTAGGCCGGAGGAGGCCGTCTTGAAAGACTTGACCGCAACTATTCCAGTTGTCGCGCCGCCGATCTCCGAAGATGACAGGAATTGTTCGCCTAAAGTCGGTCGGCCGCCGCCCAATCCGGCATCGGCCGCATGGCTGGTGTCCCGCGAGATGCTAGGCGGGGTTCAATGAAGCTGCTAACCATTGCCGCTTCGCTTGACCAAGAGATCACGGACCAAACCATGGACAATCGCAGCGACATCTGGCGTGGCATCGACACGATCAAGGGACGTTTCATCGACCTTAGCGACAAGGTCTGGGGCATGCCCGAAGTCTGCTACACCGAGGCGCGTTCCGCCGCCGAGCATCTCACTGAGCTGCGCCACCAGGGTTTCCGCATCACCGAGAACGTGGCGGGCATTCCGACCGCGGTGATGGGCGAATGGGGCGAGGGCGGTCCGGTCATCGCCTTCATGGGTGAATATGACGCCCTGCCGGGCCTGAGCCAGGAGGCCGGAATTGCCGAGCATCGTCCGGTCGAGACCGGCGGCCACGGCCATGGTTGCGGCCACAATCTGCTCGGCTCCGCGGCACTGCTCGCTGCAACCGCGGTCAAGGACTGGCTCGCCGAAAACAAGGTGCCCGGCCGCGTGCGCTATTACGGCTGCCCGGCGGAAGAGGGCGGCGCGGCGAAGGCCTTCATGGTGCGCTCCGGCGCGTTCGAGGACGCCGATATCGCCATCACCTGGCATCCGCATAGTTTCTGGGAGGTCGCGGTGACGCCGTCGCTCGCCAACACCCGCGCCGACTTCATTTTCACCGGCCGCACCTCGCACGCGGCGGCTTCGCCCCATCTCGGCCGCTCTGCGCTCGACGCTGTGGAACTGATGAATGTCGGCGTGAACTACATGCGCGAGCACATGCCGAGCGATGCGCGCGTGCATTACGCGCTGCTCGACACCGGCGGCATTGCGCCCAACGTGGTGCAGGCCCATGCCCGCGTGCGCTATTCCATTCGCGCCCGTGATCTCCCCGGCATGAACGAGCTGGTCGGGCGCGTCAGCAAGATCGCAGACGGTGCGGCCTTGATGACCGAGACCAAGGTCGAGATGAAGATCATCTCCGCGGTCTCCAACATTCTGCCGAACACGCCGCTGGAGCAGGCGCTGCATCGGGTCATGGAAGAGCTTGGACCTCCCCATTTCGACGATACGGACAAGGGCTTTGCCAGCCAGATCCGCGCGACGCTGACCGACAAGGACATCGCGTCGGTCTACTACGCGATCGGCATGGAGCCGACCGATCGGCCGCTGGCCGACTTCCTGGTGCCGCTCGACGCCAAGCGCAACCCGCTGGTCGGCTCGACGGATGTCGGCGATGTGAGCTGGGTGGTGCCGACCGTGCAAGTTCACGCACCAACGGTTGCAATCGGCACGCCTTTCCACACCTGGCAGGTGGTCGCGCAGGGCAAGAGCCCGCATGCCCATAAGGCGATGGTGCAGGCGGCGAAGGCCATGGCAGGCCTCGGCATCAAGGCGTTGACAGAACCGGAACTGATCAAGGCTGCGAAGGCGGACCTGACGAAGCGGACGGCCAAGACGCCTTATGTTTGCCCGCTGCCGGATCACGTCGGGCCGCCGCTCGATATGTCCGTGGCGTAGAATTCCATCTCGATACTTCGTCTGATCTCGCGAACAAATTTTTCGCAGTGCAACTTGGTTTCCGGCGGATTTTGACGCCGGAATGCCGAACCGTTGGGCTGCGGAACGAAGTTTTGCTCAACAGACAGCCAGAACACCGTTTGCACACACACGGTCGCAGTTGACGCGCGGCCTATTCAGTGTGCCATCTACCGCCAGCCAAAACCCGGCGGCCGTCCCGCGGCCGCCTGCATCCATACGGGAACCAGACGGGGACAACCATGCTGGATAAAGAACTGCGTTCGATGATCGGTGACGTGAAGGACGGGCGGATGGATCGCCGCGCCTTCATCCAGCGCCTGGCCGCCGTCGGCCTCACCGCCCCCATGGCCAACCAGATCCTCGCCATCGGCGGCGTCGCCATGGCCCAGAGCCCGTCTCCCTATCCTCCGACCAAGCGCGGCGGCGGCGGCCCGCTGAAGCTGTTGTGGTGGCAGGGACCGACGCTGCTCAATCCGCATTTCGCCACCGGCACCAAGGATCAGGATGGATCGCGCCTGTTCTACGAGCCGCTCGCGAGCTGGGATGCCGACGGCAATCTCAACCCGATCCTTGCGGCAGAGATTCCCTCGGCTGCCAATGGTGGTCTGGCCGCCGATGGCAAGTCGGTAACCTGGAAGATCAAACCGGGCGTCAAATGGCATGACGGCAAGCCGCTCACCGCCGACGACTTCGTGTTTACCTGGGCATATGCCAGCGATCCAGCCACGGCTGCCGTCTCCATCAGCACCTACGGTGAGATCACGGTCGAGAAGGTTAATGACCTTTCGATCCGCATCCTGTTCAAGAGCCCCACGCCATTCTGGGCTAACGCCTTCGTCGGCGCATACGGCTGCGTCATCCCGAAACATCTGTTTGCAGACTACAAGGGATCGAAATCCCGCGAGGCGCCGAACAATCTGGCGCCGGTGGGCACCGGTCCCTATAAGTTCGTCGAGTTCAAGCCGGGCGATCTCGTCCGCGGCCAACTGAATCCCGACTACCACATGTCTAATCGTCCGCATTTCGACACCATCGAGATGAAGGGCGGCGGCGATGCCGTCTCTGCGGCGCGGGCGGTGATCCAGACCGGCGAGTTTGATTTTGCCTGGAACATGCAGGTCGAAGACGACATCCTGTTGCGGCTGGAGAAGGGTGGCAAGGGCAAGACCGTTTATGCCGTCGGTGGCGACATCGAGTTCATCGCGATCAACTTCACCGACCCCAACGTCGAGATCGACGGCGAACGGTCCTCGATGAAGACCAAGCATCCGATCCTCTCGGATCCCGCCGTTCGGAAGGCGCTGTCCCTGCTCGTCGACCGCGAGTCCGTCAAGAAGGCGATCTACGGTCGCGCCGGCCGCACAACGGCCAACTACCTCAATGGACCGGAGAAGTTCGTCTCCAAGAACACCTCGTGGGAGTTCAGCGTCGAGAAGGCGTCGAAGATGCTGGAGAACGCCGGATGGAAGGCCGGCGCGGACGGCATCCGCGAGAAGGACGGAAAGAAGCTGAAGCTCCTGTATCAGACCTCGACCAACGGTCCGCGCCAGAAGACGCAGGCCATCGTCAAGCAGGCCTGTCAGAAGGCCGGCATCGAAGTGGAGCTGAAATCCGTCGTCGCTTCCGTCTTCTTTTCTTCCGACGTCGCCAACCCCGACACCTATCCCAAGTTCTATGCGGACATCGAGGAATTCCAGATCCCGATGACGCAGCCGGATCCGGCCTTGCACATGCGCCGCTACATTTCCGCCAACGTGGCCACCAAGGAGAACAAGTGGCAAGGCCAGAATTTCCCGCGCTATGTCAACAAGGACTATGATGCGGCCATTGCGGCGGCCGAAACCGAAACCGATCCCGTCAAGCGCGCCGCACTTTACATCAAGTGCAACGATCTGTTGTGGCAAGACACCGTATTCATTCCGGTGATGCACCGCCTGAAGGTGGAGGCCGCGTCCAACGCGCTACGGCCGGCGCTTAGCGGCTGGGCGAACGAAACGGACAACATTCAGGACTGGTACCGGGAGGCATGATCGCGCGGACATAGACGGGATTCTTCCCTATGAGCCAGTTTGTCCTCCGCCGCCTCCTGATCGCCATTCCGAGCCTGCTGGCCATTTCGCTGGTGCTGTTCGTCGTGCTGGCACTCGCGCCCGGCGATCCTTTCTCGGAGTTGGCAACCAATCCGAATGTGCCGCCCGAAGTGCAAGCCGCGCTTCGGGCCAGGTTCGGCCTCGACGATCCGATCTATCTTCGTTACCTGCACTGGCTCTCCGCCATGCTGCATGGCGATTGGGGCTTTTCCTTTGTCAGCCGGATGAACGTCGATACGCTCATCCTCCAGCGCTTGCCGACCACGCTCTACGTGATCGGCTCGGCGCAGATCCTGGCGCTCCTGATCGCGATTCCCGTCGGCGTCTATGCGGCGACGAAGCCCTATTCGCTGTTCGACCGAATCGCGAACACGCTCGCCTTCGTCGGCTTCTCGCTGCCGACCTTCTTCACCGGCATCCTGTTCATCCTGATCTTCTCGGTCACGCTGGATTGGCTTCCCTTCGTCTACACCACCGACATCAAGGCCACCGGCGTCCGCTATGTGCTGGAAATGATCCGGCAGGCGATCATGCCGGTGGCGGTGCTCGGCCTGTTCCAGGCCGCGTCGATGACGCGCTTCGTGCGCTCGGCGATGCTCGACGTGATTCGGCTCGACTACGTCACCACGGCGCGCGCCAAGGGCCTCGGACAGGCCAAGGTCATCGTCAAGCACGTGATGCGCAACGCCATGATCCCGGTCGTTACGCTGATCGCACTGCAGTTGCCTGCCGTGTTCGGCGGCGCCATCGTCACCGAGCAGATTTTTCGCATTCCCGGCATCGGCTCGCTGCTGATCTCCTCCATCCTCTCCAATGACACCCCGGTCGTGATGGCCGTGACCTTTGTGTTCGCCTGTCTGGTGGTGCTCTTCAATCTCATCGCGGATGTGCTGTATGGCTGGCTTGACCCTCGCATCTCCCTCCGCTGAGCGGCGCGTCTACTCGCCGTGGCGCGAGACATGGCGGCGCTTCAGCCGCCACAAGCTGGCCGTGGTCAGTGCGCTTCTGCTCCTCATCTTGATTCTGGCGGTGGTGGTCGGTCCCTTCATCTGGCGCGTCTCGATCAACGACATCGATATCGTGGCGGGCATGCAAGGGCCTTCGCTCGCGCATCCCTTCGGCACCGACGATCTCGGCCAGGATATCCTGGCGCGCATGATCTATGGCGGGCGTATCTCGCTTGCGGTCGGGCTGGCCGCAATGCTGGTCTCGGTCTTCATCGGCACGCTGGTCGGTGCGCTCGCCGGCATGTCGCGCGGTGCGGTCGGGCACGGATTGATGTGGCTCACCGACCTCTTTCTGTCGCTGCCGCAATTGCCGCTGCTCCTGCTGCTGATCTATCTCTTCCGCGATGGGTTGAAGCAGGTGTTCGGTCCCGAGGGCGGCATCTTCATCCTGATCGTCCTCGTGATCGGCGGCTTGCGCTGGATGCCGGTGGCGCGCCTCGTGCGTGCGCAGTTCCTGTCGATCCGTGAGAAGGAGTTCGTCGAGGCCGCGCGTGCGCTCGGTGCGAGCCCGGTGCGGCAGGTGGTGAAGCACATCCTGCCCAATGCGCTCGGTCCGGTGATCATCGCCGGCACCATCGACGTTGCCGCCGCGATCATCGCGGAATCGACGCTGTCCTTCCTCGGCCTCGGCTTTCCGCCCGATACCCCGACCTGGGGCCGGCTGCTGTACGATGCCAAGGACTTCCTCGACATCGGCCCGCATTGGGCGCTGTTTCCGGGCGGCGCGATCTTCATCGCGGTGGTCGCCATCAACTTCATCGGCGATGGTCTGCGTGACGCGCTTGATGCGCGACGGGTGATCTGATGGCGCCGCTGCTCGAGATCAAGGGTCTCAAGACCCACTTCTCCACCGATGACGGCATCTTGCAGGCCGTCGACGGCGTCGACATCTCCATCAACAGGGGCGAGACGCTCTGCGTCGTCGGCGAGTCCGGTTGCGGCAAGACCGTGACCGCAATGTCGATCCTGAAGCTGATCGCGATGCCGCCGGGCCGCATCGCGGCCGGCGAGATCATCTTCGAGGGCCGCGATCTGGTCCCGCTGACGAGCAATCAGCTCGACGAGATCCGGGCCAAGGAGATCGGCTTCATCTTCCAGGAGCCGATGACCTCGCTCAATCCGGTGCTGACCGTCGGCGAGCAGATCGCCGAGAGCCTGCGCCGGCATGAGGCGGTGACCCGGAAGCAGGCGCTTGAGCGCACCATCGAGATGCTGAAGCTGGTCCAGATTCCCAACGCCGAAGGCCGCGTGCACAACTATCCGCACCAGTTCTCCGGCGGCATGCGCCAGCGCGTGATGATCGCGATGGCGCTGGCCTGCAAGCCCAAGCTCATCATCGCCGACGAGCCGACCACCGCGCTCGACGTCACCATCCAGGCGCAGATCCTCGACCTGCTCCAGGACATGAAGGAACGCTTCGGCATGGCGGTGATGCTGATCACCCATGCCATGGGTGTCGTCGCCGAGACCGCACAGCGTGTCGTCGTGATGTATGCCGGCAAGGTGGTGGAGGAAGCGGATGTCGACGCTCTTTTCGCCGATCCGGGCCATCCCTACACGCAGGGCCTGATCCGCTCGATCCCGCGCATCGATCTCGACAGCGAGCACAAGACGCGGCTCGAAGCGATCGGCGGCTCGGTGCCGATCCTGATCAATCCGCCGGTCGGCTGCCGCTTCGCGCCGCGCTGCAAGTTTGCCATGGATATCTGCACCGAGAAGGAGCCGCTGCTGCGCGAGATCGCGCCCGGCCATCGCATGGCCTGCCATCTGGGAGATACGCAGTTGGGAGGCGCGGCATGAGCGAGCCCCTGCTCCGCGTCAGCGGCCTGAAGAAATATTTCCCCGTGCTCGGCGGCCTGCTGTCGCGCCAGGTCGGCACTGTCTACGCGGTCGACGGCGTGTCGTTCTCGGTCAATCGCGGCGAGACGCTCGGTCTCGTCGGCGAATCCGGTTGCGGCAAGTCGACGACCGGGCGCTGCGTGCTGCGCCTGATCGAGCCGACCGACGGCGAGGTCGTGTTCGACGGCCAGGACGTCGGCAAGCTCGGCGGCAACGATCTGCGCGCGATGCGGCGGAACATGCAGCTCGTGTTCCAGGATCCGTTCGCCTCGCTCAATCCACGCATGACGATCGGCTCCATCCTTGGCGAAGCCCTCATTATTCATAAGCTTGGGTCAACGGCCAAGGAACGTGAGGAGCGCGTCGCAAGTCTGCTGGTGAAGGTCGGCCTCAAGGCCGAGCACATGCGCCGCTATCCGCACGAATTCTCCGGCGGCCAGCGACAGCGCATCGTGATCGCGCGTGCGCTCGCGGTCGAACCGAAGCTGATCGTCTGCGACGAGCCGGTGTCCGCGCTCGACGTCTCGATCCAGGCGCAGGTCATCAACCTCCTGGAAGATCTCCAGGCCGAGCTGAACCTCACCTATCTCTTTGTCGCGCACGACCTCTCGGTGGTCGAGCACATTTCCGACCGCGTCGCGGTGATGTATCTCGGCCGCATCGTCGAGCTGGCGAAGGCGAGCGACCTCTATCGCAATCCGCAGCACCCCTACACCAAGGCGCTGCTCTCCGCCGTGCCGGTGCCGGATCCCAAGCTCAAGCGCAACCGCATCCGTCTCAAGGGCGACGTGCCGAGCCCGATGAAGCCGCCGTCAGGCTGTCACTTCCACACCCGTTGCCCGATCGCCCAGCCACGCTGCGCGGAAAGTGCGCCGGAACTGAAGGAAGGCGCAGGCGGGCATTTCGTGGCGTGCCATCTGGCCTGAGTTGCGCGGTGCATAGGTCCTTGGAGGTCTTCAACATCGGTCGGGCGGTTGCCGGCTTCGGTCCGCTGGTTGTCGGCATCGTCAGTGCCGCCTACGGCTTCCCGACCGCAATCGCGGGCCTTGCACTGCTCTACTCGATCCCGTCACGCGCTCTTCGCGGGCCAGGGGACGACTTGTCCCGACACCACCAGCCGGTCACGACCGCTGTCCTTGGCGGCGTAGAGCGCGCGGTCCGCGGCAGCGACCAGCGTGCTTGAGTCCGAGGCCTGGGACGGAAGGCTCGTTGCAGCGCCGACGCTGACAGTCACCAGGCGGGAGGGCGGATTTTGCGCGTGCAGCATGGCGAGATCGTGCAGCGCCTGGCGGATCCCTTCGCCGACCTCGGCGCAGCCGTCCGGACCGGTGTTCGGCAACAGCACGGCGAATTCCTCGCCGCCGTAGCGCGCGGCGAGGTCGGCAGGGCGCCTGGCGATAGCGGATAAAATCCGGCCCAGCGCGCGCAGGCACCCGTCGCCTGCCAGATGTCCGTAATAGTCGTTGAACTTCTTGAAATGGTCGACGTCAATCAGCAGGAGCGAGAGCTGCGTGCCGTCGCGCCGGGCGCGCGCCCATTCGTCGGCGAGGCGTTCGTCGAATGCGCGCCGGTTGGCGAGGCCGGTGAGAGCGTCGGTGGCCGCGAGCGAGGCGAGCTTGTCCTGAAGGTCCTTCTGCTCGGTGATGTCGCGCATGACAGCGACGACGCCGTCGATCTCGCCACTGTCAGAGGCCGGGGTCACGTGCAGTGCCGCCTCGGCCCAGATCTCGCCCTTATCGCGATGACGCTGGCGATAGACCAACCGCGCCTCCTCGGCTTCGCCGTTCTTCAGCGCGGCGATGACCTGCTCGACCCGTTCCATGTCGTCCGGGTGGATGCCGGCCAGGGCCGACGTGTCCAGCAGTTCTTCGGCCGACCAGCCGGTGATGCGCACGCAGGAGGGAGAGACGTAGATGAGCCGGTTATCCAGCCCGATCCGGGTCACCATGTCGCTGGATTGCTCGGCCAGCAGGCGGAAATTCGCTTCCTTGGCGACCAGGGCCTGTGCCATGCGCTGCCGATGCAGCAACTGACGGACCAGATAAAAGCCGATCACCGCGATCAGTAGCACGAGCCCGAGGACGAAGACCATGCGGGTGGCCGCGGCGTGTCGCCAGGGGGCCAGCACGTCGTCCTGCGACTTGCTCGCCAGCACCATCAACGGATAGTTGCTGCTGCGCTGGTAGTAGCTCAGCCGCTGCACGCCATCGATCGGCGACTTGAAATAATAGATCGCCGCTGCGGGTCGGCTTTTCCAATCCCTGAACAAGGGCGCATTGGACAGGTCCCGTCCGACGAAAGCTTCGCTCTCGTCACCGGTCCGCGCCAGCATGATGCCGGCGTTGTTGAGCAGCGATGCCGAGCCGTTCGGCCCGAAGTCGAACCGCTCGTAGAATTTCGAGAAATAGGCGACGTCGATCGTGAGCAGGGCGACGCCGGCGAAGCTGCCGTCCGGATGGTCGATCCGGCGCGACGCCGTGATGATCCACTGGCCGCCGGAGCGGCTCTTGACGGGCCGCCCGATCAGCGTGCCCTTGTCCGGGGAGGCGCGGTGCTGCCGGAAATATTCGCGATCGCTGTTGTTGAGCCCGGAGAAGTCGACGTGCTCGGTCGTGGCGAGCCAACGGCCGGTCTCGTCATAGACGAAGATGCCGCGGATGCGGTCCGATGACTTGCGGGTCGGCAGATAGGTCTGGAGCTTTGCGATTGTGTCCGGGCCCAATCCGTCGAGTTCGAGCCGGTGGACCAGCCCGACCAGGATCGTATCGGCAAGCTCGAACGTGTCGTTCGCGTGCTGGATCAGCGAATGCGCCAGATTGGTGACGTCGATCTCGGCGCTTCTGAGCGCCGCATTGCGCGTTTCCCATTCGCGCCAGGCGCTCAAGCCCAGGATCGTCACGCAGATCAGCGCAACGAATCCTGCCGCCCAGAGCGGAAGGTGCGCCTTGCCGAGTTCTCGGCTGGTGACCATCGGGTTTGCTCCAATTCGGTGCAAACCTCTCACTTTGGCCTTAACGGCCTGTTGCAAGAACCGTGATGATTGCGCGGGGCCGTAGTCAACCGGTGAGGATTGCCGGCGTTTCTATCCACTCTCGTCGGCGGATGTTAACCACGCTTCCGCGGCGGGATGGTTCGCCTCGCATTCGCCGCATCACCCATCCAGTGTGAACCCGACGCGCAGCGTCACCTGGTAGTGGCGCACGGCGCCGTTCTCGATGTGGCCGCGTGTCTGGACCACCTCGAACCATTTCATCTCGCGCACGGTCTTGGACGCGCGGCTGATCGCGTTCTTGATCGCGTCCTCGATCGAGGTCTCGGACGATCCGACCAGTTCCAGGATCTTATAGACATGATCCTTCTCGGCTGCGGGCATGGAGGGCCTCCCTCGGTTGTGCTGCGGCGTCGGCCGCCGCGGGGTCTTCGATTTGAACGGGCGCAGGCCTTTCCGGTTCCGTCATCGCTCCTGTGATCGGTGTGGTCTCCGCCGCTATGCGCGCTCGCCATGCAGGCGGATGGCGGCAGGCCCGGCGTCGCGCAGCAGGCACCGCAGCAGTATCGCGAGCACCGTCATGAGGGCGAAGCCACCAACGGCCGGAGCCGTATAATTCTGCAGGTCACTCGCGGTGACGTTCTCTGCGGACAGCCGGGCTGATTGCAGCAGCCCATAGGCGTTGGCCAGCAGGAGCAGGGCGTAGACCGCGCTGCGTTCGCGCGGGTTCGCCATGCTGGCAAAGTCCGGAAGCAGCAGTGCAAGCCCGATCCCCACGATCGGCAGGTCATAGTCGTAGGCGTAGGGGCTGATCATCACGGAGACGACCGCGACGATGCCGAGCGCGAAACGGGGAGACGGTCCGCGAGCAACCGCGAGTGCGACGGCGACCAGCGCGAGACCTGCCATTGCCATCTGCCCCCAGAACGCCCCAGCGGCGGGGAGGCCGGCCTTGTACAGGGCCGCATAGGCCGAGATCATCCGAAACAGCTGGTAGCGGCCTCCCTCCAGGAAGCCTGCGGCTTCCCGGATGCTGCCGAGCCACGCGACCCAGATTTGCAGCCCGAAGGCGAGCGTGCAGACGAGCGAGCTCGCGACCACCACGATCGCGGCGGTCAGCACCGCCGGCCAGCGGCGTGTCAACAGCATGTAGATGCCGGCCGCAACGGCCAGATGAGGCTTGATGACCATCAGGCCGAGCGCGATGCCGGCAAGCACCGGGCGCCGTTTCGCATTGATGCAGACCAGCCCGATCAGCGCGCCGGTCAAAAAGCCGTTCTGGCCAATCGCGATCGTGATCGCGATGGCCGGGAAAAACACGACGAGCACCAGCGCGAAGTTGTTTCCGGCGACGGCGCGGAGCGTCATCAGATAGGCCGCCAGCGTGACCGCCGTGAAGAGAAAATAGGCGGCCCAGCCCGGAAGGAACGCGAGGGGCGCAAGCAACAGGGCGAATTGCGGCGGATAAGTCCAGGGCATGACCTCGGCCGCGCCGCCGGCTGCCGCAAGCTGCATCTTCGCGAACGACTCGAACTGGTAGGTCAGGTCGATATCCCCGAGCCAGATCCGTTGCGCGACGATATGGAAGGCGGTGAAGTCGGGTGTCTGGCTGCCGTACCAGAGGCCGCCTTCGAAGAACCGGAGGGCCTTGAAGGCGAGGATGGCTGCGAGGAGCGAGAGAATGACGCAGACGTAAATTGTCCGCTTCCGCGGCGAGGCCTGGATCTGCTCCAATGTTGCGGTGAGCATACGACCTAGCCCAGATCTGAGAGGATTGAAGAACGGAAAGCGCCGTCGCGCATGGAGCCGAGCTTGCCGCGTGAGGATTAACGGACGGTAACGGGTCGTTCATGCGCCCCGAAAGTCGTTGCGACCGGGGTTGGGGGAGCCCGGTCACCCATCGTCATTAACGAAATGCTGACGTAACGGTCAGGCACGAGCTGGCGGAAATGCGCGATTAAACTCTTGATTGTATCGGATGCGGCTGACGAGGGCCGGGAACTGTCATGGGCTTGGCTTTGACCGCGGGGAGAGCTCTGTGACGACTGCCGTGAAGCATTACGATCGCCTGGACCGGACAGGCCGGCTGTCGTCTGCGGGTTCCGGCGCGGGTTGGTGGACCCGTCCCTCGACTGTCGCGGTGCTGCTTTGGTTGTCGCTGTTTGCTGCGGAACTCGCCGCAATGGTTGCGCAGTGTGACGTCAGGTTCGTTTTCTCGCTGGACGATGCGTATATTCATCTTGCGGTTGCCGACCAAATTCTCTCCGGCGGATATGGGGTCAACGCCGGTGAATTTTCATCGCCAAGCTCCTCGATCATCTGGCCTTATGTTCTCGCGCTGACCGAGGCCATGCATCTCGGCCCGTTCGGCCCGTTGCTGATCAACGCCGCCGCCGCATGTGCGACAGTGTTTGCGCTTCTGCGTGCGCTGGAAGCGAACGGGTTGTTCGATGACGTCAATGATCGCTCGTTCGGCTATCTGATCGCATTGCTCCTCATCTTTAACGTCAGCGCTGTCGCGCTGCCGATGACCGGCATGGAGCACAGCGCTCACGTGTGGGCCTCCGTCGTGACCTTTCTCGGTCTCGCCGCGGCTGCGCGCGGATCCGCGCCGACGCGGCTGCACTTCATTGCGCTGGTGCTACTTCCCCTGATCCGCTTCGAAGGTGCCGCCTTTGCCTGTGCGGCCATTGCCGGCTTCGCGCTGCTCGGCCATCGGCGCTTTGCTGTCGGCGCCGCGCTCGTCGTTGCCGTCAGCCTGTCCGGCTATTTTGCATTGATGACCTCGCGCGGCCTACCGCTGCTGCCGAGTTCGGTGCTGCTGAAGGGCTATCTCGCAAATCTCGATGGCGAATCCGCGAGCAATCTGCCTGCCGTCGTCAAGAACATGCTGCGGAGCATCACCAGCTCCTATGGCTTGCGGCTCATCATGCTCGGCCTTGCCCTTGCCGGCTGCACCTCCTGGCTGCGTGCCGACCGCAAGGCGCTGATCGTCTGTCTGACCGTTCTCGCCGCCATCGGTGCTCATCTGGTGTTCGGTCAATATGGCTGGTTCAACCGCTATGAAGTCTACATCATGGCGCTCGCGGCGGCCGCGTTGCTTTGGAGCGCCGCGCAAGCCAGGCCGCGTCTGCCCGCGTTGCAATGGTCGCTCACGAAGATCGCGCTGGTGCTTGGGCTCGGCATTGCGGCGATGCCCTATGTGACGACCGCACTGGTCACGCCGATCGCTGCCAGCGATATCTATGAGCAGCAATACCAGCTGGCTCGCTTCGCCAAATCGTTCTACCGGCATGCGGTTGGGGTCAACGATCTTGGCATGGTCGCCTACCGCAATCCCAACTACACGCTCGATCTCTGGGGCCTTGGTTCCGAACAGGTGCGGAAGGCGAGAACCGCTGGGCAGTATGGACCCGCGGAGATGGAAGCCCGCGCCAACGATCATGGTATCGGCCTGGTGATGATCTACGACGTCTGGTTCCCGAAGGGCGTGCCGTCGAGCTGGACCAAGGTTGCCGTGCTGAGAACGAGAACCGTAACCTTGTCGCAACAGGATGTCGCCTTCTACCGTGCACCTTCGGCCGATGCGGCGGAGGTGAGCTCGGCGCTTCAGGCGTTCAGGGCAACAATTCCGCCGCGCGACCGGCTGGACATCATCGTGCCGTAGCGTCGGCTCTTGCCCGCGCGAAGAGAGGCGAGTTATCCTCGGCCTCTTTCCTTGCATGTGCGATGTGCGGCGATGATCGACCGTTGGACGAGAAGCGCGTTGATCGCGACCGGATTATTCATGGCATCCGTGCCGGGCGTCGCGCAGGACGACCTCGATGGCGCGCCGGGCAGCTTGTCGCTGCAAGTGACAACCGACCCGTCCACGATCGAATGCCGCAAGCTCGAAGCGATCAATCCCGCCTCGCTGATCTTCCTGCCGCTGCGGCGGACCTTTAACGAGGACTTCGACGAGCATCCGCTGTCGAGCGGGCGCTGGGTGCCGCATTATGCAGGCGGCGCGGCGTGGCCGGAGGCGCGTTATTGGGGCGGCGATGGCTCCGATTTCAAGCGCAAGACCAGCGCCAATGGCGAGCAGCAGATCTATGTCGATCCGCGCTATGCCGGTCGCGCGACGACGCCGCTCGGGCTCGATCCGTTCAGGGTGAAGAACGGTGTGCTGTCGATCGTCGCGAGCCGCACGCCACCCGATTTGAAATCCGTGCTGTTCGACAATGAATACATCTCGGGCATCCTGACGACGCAGGGTACTTTTTCGCAAAAGCACGGATATTTCGAGATCCGGGCCAAGATTCCGGTCGGCCATGCGGTGTGGCCGGCATTCTGGATGCTGGCGGATGATGGCGGCTGGCCGCCCGAGGTCGACGTGCTGGAAGGCCGCGGTGAGCGGCCGGGCGACATGGTGATGACGACGCATTGGCGGATTCCGTCTACCCAGAAGATCCAATCCTGCGGCTTCGATTTCGCCGTCGGCAACGCCTCGACCACGTTCCACAATTACGGTGTGCTGTGGGAGCAGGATCGGTTGGTCTATTTCATCGACCGCAAGCCGGTCTCCGATATCACGGTGCCGATCGGCTTCGACGATCCCATGTACATGATCGTCAATCTCGCGATCGGCTCGAAATTCTTTGTCGGGGTCGGCCCCGTCGATGCGGAATCGCCGCCGACCGTCGCGTTCGAGATCGACCGAATTTCCGCCTATCAGATCGACATGGAACAGGCGCAGAGATGACGATGTCGGCTTTCTCGCGCCGCTCATTCGCGAAGCTGACCGGGCTTGCTGCGCTCAGCCTCACCACGCGCGCCAGCGCCTTCGGCAGTGAGACTCCGGCAGGCGCGCCATTCCCGAAGGATTTTCTCTGGGGCACGGCGACCTCCTCCTATCAGATCGAAGGCGCCATCGACGAGGACGGCCGCGGCAAGTCGATCTGGGACGTTTTCAGCCATACGCCCGGCAAGATCGAGGACGGCTCCACCGGCGACCGCGCCAACGAGCATTATCATCGCTACAAGGAGGACGTCGCGCTGATCAAGGCGCTCGGCGTCAAGGCCTACCGCTTCTCGATCGCATGGCCGCGGGTGTTTCCGGACGGGATGGGACAGCCCAATCCAAAGGGTCTCGATTTCTACAACCGACTCGTCGACGAACTGCTTGCGAGCGGCATCGAGCCTTATGCCACGCTCTATCACTGGGACCTGCCGCAGGCGCTCCAGGACCGCGTCGGCGGCTGGGCGTCGAGTGATACGTCGAAGGCCTTTGCGGACTACGCTGCCCATGTTGCCGCGCGCCTGACCGATCGCGTCAAGAACATCTTCACCGTGAACGAGGTCGGGCGCTTCGTGAATTTCGGCTATGGCTGGGGTATCGACGCGCCGGGCCTGAAGCTGCCGACGGCGCAGCTGAACCAGGCGCGCCATCACGTCGCGTTGGCACACGGCCTCGCTGTGCAGGCGATCCGCGCCTCGGGTCGCGCCGGTACGCGCGTCGGCGCGGCCGAGAACATCGCGGCCTGCGTGCCGGCGATCGCGACGGCTGAGAACATTCGCGCTGCCGAGATCGCGACGCGCGAGCTCAATGCCGGCTTCCTCGGCGTGGTGCTGGAGGGCAAGTACACCGACGGCTTCCTCGCCTATGCCGGCGCGGATGCGCCGAAATTCACGGCCGAAGAGCTGAAGATCATCGGCACGCCCAACGATTTCGTCGGGCTGAACATCTACGCGCCGCAGTTCTACGTCACCGCCTCTGACCGCGCGCCGGGCTTCCATGTGTTGCCGTTCCCAACCTCGTTCCCGCACATGAATTCGGAATGGCTGCGGGTCGGCCCCGAGGTGATCTACTGGGCGCCGCGCATCGCCGCAAAAATATGGAACATCGAGACCATCTACATCAGCGAGAACGGCACCTCCTCGGAGGACAGGATCGCCGCCGACGGCCAGGTCTACGATCTCGACCGGATCATGTTCCTGCGCAACTACCTGACCCAGATGCAGCGCGCGATCGCCGACGGCGTGCCGATCCGCGGCTATTTCCTGTGGAGCCTGATGGACAATTTCGAGTGGATCTTTGGCTACGGCAAACGCTTCGGCCTCTACCGGGTCGATTTCGAGACGCAGGCGAGGGTGCCGAAGCTGAGCGCGGCGTTCTACCGCGACGTGGTGGCGAAGAATGCGATCGGGGTGTGAGGCCAGCCCCTACGGATCCAGCTCGGTATCCCAGTAGAGATAGTCGAGCCAGCTGTCGTGCAGATAGTTCGGCGGAAACAGCCGGCCGTTGCGGTGGAGCTGGTGCACGGTCGGGGCGAAAGCGTGCTGGCGCGGAAACATCTTGGCTTGCACCGGCGTGAGATTGCCCTTGCGCAGATTACAGGGTGAGCAGGCCGCGACCACGTTTTCCCAAGTGGTCTGGCCGCCTTTGCTGCGCGGGATGATGTGATCGAAGGTGAGGTCTTCGGGCGAGCCGCAATATTGGCAGGCGAATCGATCGCGCAGGAAGACGTTGAACCGGGTGAAAGCGGGATGCGTGGTCGGCTTGACGAAGGATTTGAGCGAAACGACGCTCGGCAGCTGCATTTGCAGCGTAGGGCTGTGAACCGCCTGGTCGTAATGAGCGACGATGTTGACGCGGTCGAGGAACACCGCCTTGATCGCGTCCTGCCACGACCACAGAGACAGTGGGTAGTAACTCAGCGGCCGGAAGTCCGCGTTAAGGACCAGCACCGGCCAACTGCCTTGCGAGACATGTGCGTTCAAGTAACGCTCCCGGCCTCCAATATACGCTGCGAAGCAGCATGTATTGACATACTACATGCAGCGTGACGGGATTGTGAAGCCCGTTGAGCGACTTATTCAGGCGCAAGCAATACGGCGGCGGGGTGGCAAACGCTCAAAAACGCCGCGATTCGGGGAGGGGCAGGGAGCCGGCGCGGAACTGCCTTTTGCCCCGTGTGGCGGCTTTGCGGTGACAGCTACTCCCGCACCCGCTCCAGCTTCTGCAGGCACCGCGTGCTGCGGACGAAGGCCGGCATCTCGTCGTCCGGAAAGCTGGTCTTCCAGTCGGTGACGCCGACTTCGCCGACATAGATATCGCCCTTCGAATCCAGCGCGATGCCGTGTGGTGCCAGAAACTTTCCACTGGCGACACCCGGGCCTTCCTCGCCGCCGAGCCGCGCGATCCGCTTTCCCGTGGCGTCCACGATTGACAGCCGCGGGCCGAGATTGGGCACTTTTCGGTTGACGGCCATGCCGGGGCCGAGTTCGCCGATGACGAAGGTCGGGCTCTTGCCCCCGCCGCAACAGCACAGCGCACAAGGGCGATGCAGATTGTTCCACTGCGTCTCGTATTTGCCCTCGCCATTGAACACCTGCACCCGATGGTTCTCGCGGTCGGCGACATAGACCCAGCCGTCGGCATCGGTGGCGATATTGTGCACGATGTTGAACTGGCCGGGATCGGTGCCGGGCTCGCCCCAGCTTTTGATGAGCTTGCCGTCGGGCGTGTATTTGTGCACGCGCGCATTGCCATAGCCGTCGGAGACGTAGATCTCGCCCTTCGGCGACAGCGCGGTGTGGGTGCAGCGGTGGAACGGTTCGCCGCTCATGAACGGCGCAGGCTTTGCCGGGATGCCGATCGTCAGCAGCACCTTGCCCTCGGTGGTGCATTTGCGCACGGTGTGGTCGCCGTCATCGGTGCAATAGAGATTGTCGTCAGCGTCGATATGCAGGCCGTGGGCGCGGGAGAACAGGCCTTCGCCAAAGCTGCGCTGGAAATTGCCCTCGCGATCGAGCACCACCATCGGATGGGCGCCGCGGTTGAAGACGTAGACGCGATCCTTGCTGTCGACCGCCACCGAGGCGACGTCGGTGAGCTGCCAGCCGTCGGGAATCTTTGCGAAATTTTCGACGACGCGGTAGCGGTGTTCGCCGGCGCCGAGAATGGCTGGCATGTGTGGTCCCCTCTTCAGTTGCCTCTGTCGTGCTCGTTTGCCGCGGCCCGTGGCAACATCCCTTGCTCGATCGCCTTGATCTGCAGCGCGAGAAATTTCGAGTTGATCCGGCACTGCGCGAGGCTGCCGGCGATGAACCACAGGCCGGGCTGCCCGGTGCGCGCATACATGTTGCGCAGCTCAAAGCCGCTGCCAAAGCCCCAGACCGGGCCGATGCGGCCGGCGACGCCATCGCCGAACAGCTTTCGCACCAGATATTCCTGCGGCTTGTAGCCGGTCGAGAGCACGATGAGATCGGCGGCGACGGCCGTGCCATCCTTCATCTGCGCGCCATCGGCTGTGAAGCCTTCGATGTCCTCGAACTGCTTCAGCTTGATCGCACCCTCGACGATCAGGTTGGAGCAGCCGACGTTGAAATAATAGCCGCCGCCACGGGTGAGGTATTTGAACTGCCAGCCGGTGCCGGCCTCGCCGAAGTCGAGCTTGAAGCCGACGCGGCGGAGGCCGTCGAGCAGCTCCTTGTCGAGCTCCTTCGATTGCTCGGTCAGCATCACGTGGGTCTTCTTCGCAAGCGGCGTCGGCATCGAGGTTGCGATCAGGTCGTTGTCCTCGAGTGTGCCGTCATTGTAGGTCGCATAGGCGAGCTGCGCCGACGGCTCGATATTGGTGACCAGTGTCGGCGAACGCTGCACCAGCGTCACCACGGCGCCGCTGGAATGGAGGTCTTGCGCGATGTCGTGGCCGCTGTTGCCGGTGCCGACGACGATGGCGCGCTTGCCTTGCCAGTTCTCGCCGTCCTCGTAGCGGCTGGAATGCAGCAGCGTTCCCTTGAAATCATTCAGCGTTGGAATATCAGGCACATTGGCGATGCCGCTGACGCCAGTTGCCATGATCACATGGCGCGGATGCATCGTGCTCTTGTTGCCGTCGCGCTGCAGCGAGACGGTCCAGCGTTCCTCGGCCTCGTCGTAGACGCCGCCCGCGAACTCGGTGCCTGTCCAGAGGTTCAGCTCCATCGCGTCGACGTAGGCTTCGAACCAGTTCGCGAGCTTGTCCTTGGGGATATAGGTCGGCCAGTTCGGCGGGAACGGCATGTAAGGCATGTGATTGACCTGCACCTGGTTGTGCAGGGTGAGCGCGTGATAGCGCTTGCGCCAATTGTCGCCGATCCGTGCCTCGCGATCGACGATCAGGGTGTCGATCTGCAACTGCTTCAGTCGGGCCGCGATCGCCAGCCCGGCCTGGCCGCCGCCGACCACCAGCACCGTGGGATCACGATCGGAATAGTCGCGCGAGGCGTTGCGCAAGTCGAGCCAGTTCGGCCCGCGGAAATCGCGCGAGTAGGCCTGTCCTCGCGGCCGCAAGGTACCGAGCTGCTCCTCGAAGCCCTTGAGCTCGTCGAGCGCGGTGAGCAGCGTCCATGCTTTCAGACGATCGCCGTCGGCGGTATCGGGCACGAGCCGCACGATGCCGCTGCTGCGGCCGACCGTGGTTTCGAAATTGAAGATGACTTCGATGTTGTTGGTGCCGGCGCGTGTCACCCAGCGCGGCGGCGCACGGTTCGGCGCAATCTTGAAGTTCGTCGGCGCCGCCTTGGGCAGAAGCGCTGTCAGGGCTTGCGCAACTTCGTCGCGGTCGGCAATCGTTTGCAGAGTCCAGCTCAGCGCCAGCACGTCGCGCCAGAAACACTCCGCGACGAACAGGCGCTCGAGCGCTTCGGCTTTTCCCAGCGCACGCTCGAATTCATCCAGCCAGGCTTGCGCGGAGACGGCAATATTCTTCGTCCTGTCCAGCATGCGCGACCTCGTGGCCGTCTTCGCGGCGTTTCCTCGAGATCAAACGCTATACTGGATCAGCCCATGTCGAAAGCGCTTTACCCGAGCAGCGAGAGCATGTGGCCCTGCTCAGGCGGAATGCGCCCCTTCAGCGTGTCGAGATAGACCTGCCGCACCGCGTCGGGGCCGCGGCTCTCGACTACGGTCAGGCGCATGTCCAGCGTCGGCGCAAAGCCAGACCATGCCGCGCCAAAGCGCTGCTCGACGCCGCCCGGACCCCATTCCTTGGCACGCTTGCGGATCTGGTCGGGAGCGAAGAACCAGCGCGGCTTTGCGCCGGGCAGTTCGCCCTCGTCGGGCTCGGTGGCGCGATGCGTCAAACCGACGCGCACGGAGCATTTCATCTGGTCGGCAAAATGCCGGTGCAGTTCGGCGCGCAGTGCGCTATTGCCGGCCATGTCGACGAAGGCGACGGGCCCATCCGCCGGCAGCGACGCGATGCGATCATAAGTGACGACCTCGTCATAACAGCCGAGCGACGCGACGAAGCCGGTATTGCCGGCCGAAGTCAGGCCGATCACCTTGCGCCCGCGTGAATGCAGGAGATGGCCGAGCCCGAACGCAGTCTTGCTCGATGCGCTCGAGAGCAGCACGGTGCGCGCGCCGAAATCGCCGTTTTCGGTCAGGAAGTCATCGACCAGGAACGATAGCATGAACAGAGGCCGCAGCAGCGCCTGATAGTCGCCCAGCTTGCCAGCAAAAGCGGGGTCGCCGCCGATGCGCGCATAGGCGTTGTAGACGGGCGCCACACCTTGCCGATGTGCGGCACCGTCGCGCAGGCCGCGCTTGCTGACGTCGGTAGCCTCGATGACGAGATGCGTCGCCATCGGGAAATAGCCGAACAGCCGCTCGCCCACGGGCACGTTCGGATGTTTCGAGGCGATGACGTCGCCAAAGCCCCACACCGGAATGTTGCCGAAGCCCGCGGGTGCGGGAAACAGCTGCCAATAATTCAGCTCGTCGCCGAGCACGGCATAGGTGATGTTGTTGGCGGTGAAGGCGAAGCGATCGACCTTCACCAGCAGCGCATCCCGCGGCAGCGCGTCGGCTGCGGGTATCGTGGTTGTGATCGTCTTGCAGGTTTCAAAATCGTCTCGCGCAACGATGAAGTCGGTGGCTGTCATGATGTCGATCCCGGCTTGTGTCTGTGCCGGCATCTCATCGATCACGCACGTGTCGTTTGCAACAGCAACATAGTTTTAAACGTTGTTCGGTGGGGTGCCCGGGATCACGCCTTCGCGGTTCTTGATCGCGCGATAGTAGCTCCACCACAGATGCGCCGCGGCCCCGCGCAGCGGCCGCCATGGTTCTGCAAGCGGCGCCATCTGCTTTTCCGTCGGCCGGGCCGTCAGCCCCAGGCCAACCCTGATCCCCTCTTGCACGGCGATGTCCCCGGCCGGCCAGGCATCGCCATGGCCGAGGCAGAACAGCAGATAAACATCGGCTGTCCATGGCCCGATGCCCGGCAGCGCAATCAGCGTGTGGTGCGCGGCCTCGGCGTCTTCTTCGGCGAGCACGTCGAGGTTCAGCCGCTGCGCGTTGATCTCGCGCGCGAGGTGTTTCAGCGTCTTGATCTTGGCCGCGGACAGGCCGAGCCGCCCCAGCCGGTCGGTGCGGGCGCGGCGCACCGCCTCATGATCGAACGGATCGAAGGCAGCCGACAGCCGCCCCCAGATCGCTGCGGCGCTCGCGGTTGAAAGCTGCTGCCCGCAGACGATGTGCGCAAGCCCCGCGAAACCCGGCTCGCGCCGCCGCAACGCCGGCATGCCGGCGAGCTCGAGCACGGGCTTGAGGCGCGGATCGCGCTTGACCAGCGCGTGGACGGCTTCTTCGAGATCGGATTGGGTTTCGAGGTGGATGGTCATTGTCGCCTAACTTGTCATACGCGGGCTTGCCGTCTCTGCTAGAGCTACGCCGGCCCAATACCGACAAGCCCGCCGAAGCCGTCGGCGTAGGCGGGACCCGCGCATCCATCTCCGATCGTAACAGAGTCTTGGAAGATGGATGGCCGGGTCAAGCCCGGCCATGACGAGATCTTTGCATATGGCGCCACCCGTTTTCCGATTTGCCCCCAGCCCGAACGGCCACTTGCATCTCGGCCATGCCTATTCGGCGCTGCTGAATTTCGACCGCGCGCGCGAAACCGGCGGACGGCTGTTGCTGCGGATCGAGGACATCGACGCGGCGCGCTGCCGGCCGGAGTTCGAGACGGCGATCTACGAGGATCTCGTCTGGCTGGGGATCGCCTGGGAGACGCCGGTGCGGCGGCAGTCGGAGCATCTCGCCGAATATCGCGGCACGCTGGAAAAACTCGCCGCGCTCGGCCTCGTCTATCCCGCCTTCGAAAGCCGTGCCGAGATCGCGAAGCTCGTGGCTGCGCGCGAGGCCGATGGACCATGGCCGCGCGATCCCGACGGTGCACCGCTCTATCCCGGTGACGCGAAATCGCTGGCGGCCGGCGAGCGGTCGCGTCTGATCGACACCGGCGTGCCCTACGCGCTGCGGCTCGACATGGCGGCCGCTTGCCGGCGCGTCGCCGGCCTGACCTGGAACGAGTTGGGCGAGGGCCCCGATGGCGAGCGCGGCCTGGTCGCCGCACGGCCGGAGGCGTGGGGCGACGTGATCCTGGCCCGCAAGGAGACCCCGACCAGCTACCATCTGTCCGTTGTCGTCGATGACGCCATCCAAGGCGTCAGCGAGATCGTGCGCGGCCAGGACCTGTTTCACGCCACCTCGGTCCACCGCCTGCTCCAGGCTTTGCTGGACCTGCCGGACCCCACCTACCGCCACCACCCCCTGATTCGCGACGCCGACGGGCGGAAGCTGTCGAAATCGGACCGCTCGACCGGCCTGCGGGAGTTGCGCGCCGCCGGCACCACGCCTGCGGGCATCTGCCAGCTGGTGGGATTAGGTCAAGTTTCTCTGGGGGTTAGCCAAACGCCGCCGTGACTCCGGGGGTTCCGCCGTGCCATGCTTGGGCCAGGAGCCCGGGGTTCGAAGAGGATACTTCGAAGGGGATTTATGGCGGCGAAAACGCGCGCAGCGCGCACCACGCGAAAGTCCAGGCAACCGCCCCGGAAGCGGTCCGGGGCGGCCGGGAGGGTGCGCAAGCGCGGCACCAGAACTGGCGCAAAGTCCGTCGCGCCTGACGTGATCCAGGCGGCGCTCGCGGCGTTTGCCCACGAGGTCCGCACGCCCCTGACCGGCATTCTCGCGATCAGCGACTTGCTGTCGACCTCCGATCTCGGCGAGCGGGAACGGCGCTGGGCCGACACCATCAAGGCCGGTGCCGAGCATTTGGCGAACCTTGCCACGCTGTTCGTCGATGCCGCCAAGACCGGGAAGGGGGCCGCGAGGGGCACGCTGCGGCAGGATTTGTTCGATCTGCGGGCGCTCGCCCGCAGCACCGGCGATTCGCTTGCCGGCCGGGCCGCCGCCAAGGGGCTCCAGGCCGAGGTCGAGATTTCCGACAAGCTCGCGCGCCTCGTGGTCGGCGATCCCGTCCGCCTCCGCGCCGCGCTCGAAAACCTGATCGATAACGCGGTCAAATTCACCGATCAGGGCGGCGTGGCGATCTCGGCGGTGCCCTGGCGTCCCGCCAAAAGCAAGGGAAGGGGCAAGGATAAGGACAAGCGCCGGGTCGGCGTTGCCTTCTCGGTGTCCGACAGCGGCATCGGCCTGACCATGGCCGAGATCAACCGTCTGTTCCGCCCGTTCACCCAGGCCAATGTCACCATCGCCTCGCGCTTCGGCGGCGCCGGGCTCGGTCTATCCTCGGTGAAGCAATTGGCGCGCGCGATGGGTGGCGACATCACGGTCGCGCCGCGGCGCGGTGGCGGCGCCACTTTCACGCTGACCATCACGCTCGATGCGGCAGGGCCGGTGAAGTCGCGCAAGGCGGACAGCGACGAGCCGGATGCGCTGGCGGCGCTGCGCGTGCTCAGCGTCGAAGACAATCCATTTGGCCGTGTCGTGCTCAACACGATTCTGACCGAGCTCGGCCATCATGCCGAGTTCATCGGGCGCGGCGAGGATGCGGTAAATCGGCTCGCGCAAGGCGGCTTCGATGCGGTGCTGATGGACATGGTGTTGCCGGGCATCAACGGCGTCGAGGCGATCCGGCGGATCCGTACGATGCAGACGCCGCTGGCTCAGATTCCGATCATCGGCGTGTCCGGCCGCGGCGAGGACGAGGCAGCGTCGCGCGAGGCCGGCGCGGACGCCTTCCTGGTTAAGCCTGTGTCTCCGCGGGCTTTAGCGACTGCGCTGCTTGAAGCGAGACGCCGTGAGGAAGCCGCGACTTGATGATCGCGGCGTTGAGCTCGCCGCCAAAAACGAAGATCGCGGCGATGAAATACAGAAACACCAGCGCGATGATCACCGAGGCGAGCCCCGCATACATCGTGACGTAATTGTTGGCGAAGCGCGCCAGATATTGTCCGAACACGACGCCCGAGATCAGCGAGGCCACGATGGTGAAGACGATGCCAGGCAGGATCTGGAGGAAGCCGCGCCGTCCCGCCGGCAGCCAGGCATGCAGGATGAGCAGCGCCACCACCAGCGCGCCGACGGTGATGCCGTAGCGCAGCCAGGTGAGGATGCTCTCGTTGGACTCGACGAATAGCGGAATGTGGCGCCGCGCCGCCTCGATGAAGAGCGGGCCGAGCACGATCAGGAATGCCATGGCGAGTGCGGTGAAGGCCGCGACCAGTGTATAGCCGATCGATTCCAGCCGCAGCCAGTACCAGCGCCGCATCTCCACCACCGCATAGGCGCGGTTCAGCGCGACTCTAAGCGCTTCGACGCCGTTCGAGGCGAAGTAGACCGACAGCACCGCGCCGATCGTCAGCACGCCGGTGCGGGTGGTGGTCAGCACGTCGTGGATCTCGCCGGACAGTGAATCGGCCACTTGCTTCGGCCAGACCTCGAGCATCAGCCCGGCCGCCTGGTCGGCCAGTTCCTTGGAGCCGAAAAAGCCGGCCAGCGACGTCAGCACGATCAGGAACGGGAACAGCGCCATCAGCGTCGACAGCGCGATGTGGCTCGCGATCGCCCAGCCGTCGTCGGCCAGGAAGGTGTAGAAGGCGTCCTCCACGACGACATAGATGGTACGGATCACCTTCACGGCCTGCCCCAGAGCAAACTTGCTCTCACGCCGCTTGCGGCCCGGATTCGCCTCGCCCCGCTTGCGGGGAGAGGCCGACGCGCGCCGAGCGATGCGCAGCATCGTCCGGCCGCGGCGGGTGCGGGGGACTCTCCGCGGGGACGGTAAGCGAGAGACTCGCGGAGACTCCCCCTCACCCGGAATCCGCGCTGCGCGCGCATTCCGGCCTCTCCCCGCAGGCGTGGAGAGGCGAAGAGGGCGGGCCATGCGCGCAAGTCGGAAATCATCGAGCGAGCTTCTGACATTATTAGCCTAAAAGCCAGATTAGGAACGCCATGGCGGAGCGCCGCACACGGTGTTATCACCCCCAAATGGCATCTCTCCTGAGTACTTTCATCCTGCCAGTGGCAGCCGGCGCCGTGGCGATCGTGCTGGTGCTCGGACTCGTCAACATGATGCGTGGCGGCTCGCCCAACACCTCGCAGAAGCTGATGCGCCTGCGCGTGCTGCTGCAGTTCGTGGCGATCGTCATCGCCATGATCGCGGTCTGGGCGATGGGGCGCTGAACATGGTTGTCCTGAACCGCATCTATACGAAGACAGGTGACGACGGCACGACAGCGCTCGGAACCGGCGAGCGTCGTCCGAAATATGATCTGCGCATTGTGGCCTATGGCACGGTCGACGAGACCAACGCCGCGATCGGCGTGGTGCGCCTTCACACCAGGGATGCGCCGGAGCTCGATGCGATGCTCGGCCGCATCCAGAACGATCTGTTCGATCTCGGCGCTGATCTCGCGGTGCCCGAACGCGAGGGTAAAGCCGAACGGCTGCGGGTGGTGGCGAGCCAGGTCGAGCGGCTCGAGCACGACATCGACGCGCTCAATGACAAGCTAGCGCCACTCACATCCTTCGTGCTCCCGGGTGGCACCCCGGCCGCCGCCTACCTCCATGTCGCCCGCACGATTTGCCGCAGGGCGGAACGGGTGATGGTGGAACTGGCAGCCCAGCCTGGAGAGCCGGTCGGTGCAGCTGGCATCCAATATATGAATCGCCTGTCGGACTTCCTGTTCGTGGCCAGCCGCGCCGCCAACCATAATGGCGCCGGCGACGTGCTCTGGGTTCCGGGCCAGAACCGCTGACCCATTGAGCAGCGCATCTCTAAGGTCTAGAATTTGGCCCTGTCGCGCGTTGACCGGGCCGGATCAGGCCTTTAGGTTCCGCGCCAGTTGAATACCCCCCTCCCAAATTGAGTGAAAGAGGATCGATGAAGGTCTTAGTGCCGGTAAAGCGGGTGGTCGATTACAACGTCAAGGTCCGCGTCAAGGGCGATGGATCGGGCGTTGAACTCGCCAACGTCAAGATGTCGATGAACCCCTTCGACGAAATCGCGGTCGAGGAAGCGCTGCGCCTGAAGGAAGCCGGCAAGGCGACCGAAGTCGTGGTGGTTTCCATCGGACCGGCGCAGGCGTCGGAGACGATCCGCACCGGTCTCGCCATGGGCGCCGATCGCGGCATCCTGGTGAAGGCCGACGGCATCGTCGAGCCGCTTGCTGTCGCCAAGATCCTGAAGAAGGTTGCGGAAGAAGAGCAGCCCGGCCTGATCATTCTCGGCAAGCAGGCGATCGACGACGACAGCAATCAGACCGGCCAGATGCTGGCGGCGCTGCTCGGCTGGTCGCAGGCGACCTTCGCCTCGAAGCTCGAGGTCGAAGGCTCCGACTTCAAGGTCACCCGCGAAGTCGACGGCGGTCTGCAGACCATCAAGCTCAAGGGACCGGCGATCGTCACCACCGATCTGCGTCTCAACGAGCCGCGCTATGCCTCGCTGCCCAACATCATGAAGGCCAAGAAGAAGCCGATCGCGGATAAGACCGTCGCCGATTACGGCGTCGACATCACCGCGCGCCTCGAAGTTCTGAAGACGGCTGAGCCCGCGGGCCGCAAGGCCGGCGTCAAGGTGAAGGACGTCGCTGAGCTGGTGTCGAAGCTCAAGAACGAAGCCGGGGTGCTCTGATGACGACGCTGTTGATTGCTGAACACGAACACGAGGTCCTCAAGGACTCCACCAACAAGGCGCTGACCGCGGCTTCCCAGCTCGGCGGCGACGTCCATGTGCTGGTCGCCGGTGGCGGGCAGGGCACCAAGGCTGCGGCCGACTCTGCCTCGAAGCTCGCTGGCGTCGCCAAGGTCCTGGTCGCGGAAGGCGAGCCCTACGCGCACGATCTTGCCGAGCCGCTGGCCGCGCTGATCGTCTCACTAGCGCCGTCCTATGACGCGATCGTCGCGCCCGCGACCTCGCGCTTCAAGAACGTGATGCCGCGTGTCGCAGCCCTGCTCGACGTCATGCAGGTCTCGGAGATCACCAAGGTCGTCGCCCCCGACACCTATGAGCGTCCGATCTATGCCGGCAACGCCATCCAGACGGTGAAGTCGAAGGACGCCAAGAAGGTCATCACGGTCCGCACCTCGACCTTCGCGGCGGCAGCTGCCGGCGGCAGCGCGCCGGTCGAGAACGTTGCGGCTGCGGCCGATCCGGGCCTGTCGTCCTTCGTCGGCGAGGAAGTCGCCAAGAGCGACCGTCCCGAGCTGACCTCGGCCAAGATCATCGTCTCCGGTGGCCGCGCCATGCAGAGCCGCGAGAACTTCGCCAAATACATCGAGCCGCTCGCCGACAAGCTTGGCGCCGGTGTCGGTGCCTCGCGCGCCGCGGTCGACGCCGGCTATGCGCCGAACGACTGGCAGGTTGGCCAGACCGGCAAGGTCGTGGCCCCCGAGCTCTATGTCGCCGTCGGCATTTCCGGCGCGATCCAGCATCTGGCCGGCATGAAGGACTCCAAGGTGATCGTCGCGATCAACAAGGACGAGGACGCGCCGATCTTCCAGGTCGCCGACTACGGCCTGGTGGCCGACCTCTACCAGGCGGTTCCGGAGCTGACCGCCGAACTCGGCAAGCTCGGCAAGTAAAACGCGTGAAAACACCGGCCGGAGGTATAAACTCCGGCCGGTTTTTCTTTTTTGAGGCGTTTTCTTTGGCGTGGGGCACGCCTTCGAAGCGATCCAATCTAGGTTTCGAGCCAGGATTCTGATCTAATCGAGCTTCTGATGAAATCAGACCTCTCCCGGCTCAGGGGATAGGCAGGGCGCGATATGCGCGCCGTTCCGGTGGATGACATTATGGCGGCAGTAATTAAGAAGGTCGGCGTGATCGGCGCGGGGCAGATGGGCAACGGCATCGCGCATGTTGCGGCGCTGGCCGGCTTCGACGTGGTGCTCAACGACGTCTCGGCCGACCGGCTCAAATCGGGCATGGCCACCATCAACGGCAATCTGGCGCGACAGGTCTCCAAGAACGCCGTCTCGGAGGACGACAAGGCCAAGGCGATTGCGCGGATCAAGCTCGCCGACAAGCTGGATGACCTCGCCGACTGCGACCTCGTGATCGAGACCGCGGTCGAGAAGGAAGAGGTCAAGCGCAAGATCTTCCACGAGCTCTGCGCAGTGTTGAAGCCGGAGGCGATCGTCGCCTCCGATACGTCCTCGATCTCGATCACGCGGCTGGCCGCCGCCACCGACCGGCCCGAGCGCTTCATCGGCATTCACTTCATGAATCCGGTGCCGCTGATGGAACTGGTGGAGCTGATCCGCGGTATCGCCACCGACGATTCCACCTTCGAGGCCTCCAAGGAATTCGTCGCCAAGCTCGGCAAGCAGGTCGCGGTCTCCGAGGATTTCCCGGCGTTCATTGTCAACCGCATCCTGCTGCCGATGATCAACGAGGCGATCTACACGCTGTATGAAGGCGTCGGCAACGTCGAGGCGATCGACGCGGCGATGAAGCTAGGCGCCCACCATCCGATGGGCCCGCTGGAGCTCGCCGATTTCATTGGCCTCGATACCTGCCTCTCGATCATGCAGGTGCTGCATGAGGGCCTCGCCGACTCCAAGTACCGCCCGTGCCCGCTGCTGGTGAAGTACGTCGAGGCCGGCTGGCTCGGCCGCAAGACCCAGCGCGGCTTCTACGACTACCGCGGCGCCAAGCCGGTTCCGACAAGGTAAGGCGGCGCGGCCGCGCCATTCGGCTTGTGACAATTCATGTCGCGTTAACCGCTCGCCCCTAGGCTGCCACCGGCAAGAGGGTTTTGCGTAATGGACACGATGGCGATGGTCAGCACCATGCTGGCCTCTCAGCAAGGCGCGCTGCAGTCGAATATTTCGGCGACGCTGCTGAAGCAGAATGCGGATGCGGAGAAATCCGCCGTACTGACGCTGCTGGGCGCCGGTCAGCCCTCGCTCGCCAATGTCGGCGCTGGCGTTGGCGGCAACCTCAACATCACCGCTTAAAGCGCTTGATCCGGAAAAGTGGGTACCGGTTTTCCGATCGGATCACGCGCAAATAATTAAAGAGCCGCAGCGGCCGGCCCTAGCGCGGCCCGGATCAGCTTGAGCGCGTCGTCGCTCGCCCATTCCGCCGGTCCTGCGATGGTCGCGATCTCGCAGCCCTGCGGGTCGACCAGCACCGAGGTCGGCATGCCCAAAGCCCGGCCTATCGACTTAAGATCCTGGAAAACCTTGGCTTTCTGATCGGTAAAATAGCCGAGCTTGGACAGGTTGGCGTCTTTCAGGAAGTTCTTCGGCTTCTCGGGGTCGCGGGTGTCGATATTGATCGCGACCACCTCGAAATTCGGGCCTGAAAGCTTGGTCTGGAGCTGGTCCAGCGCCGGCATTTCCTTGCGGCACGGGACGCACCAGGTGGCCCAGAGGTTGACCAGGAGCGTCTTGCCGCGGAAATCCGAGAGCTTCTTCGGCTTGCCGTCGGCATCCTCGAAGGCCAGGTCGGGCAGCTTCAGGGGGGCGGTCGCCACGGTCAGCGCCGCCACCTCGCCATGGGCGAGCGGGGCGATTTTTTGGGCCGTGGCCACCGCGGCCCGGCAGGCCGGATCGCCTGACGGGGCCCGGCTCAGGCCCAGCCCGTATAGCGCGGCGAAGCCGGCCAGCCCGCCGACCACCACGGTGGCGATGACGATGGGGATCCGGCGCGTGGCGGAGGGCTTCTTGTCGAGCATATCGTTTGTCATCCGGTCGCAGATATGGCTATCAGAGGCCTCTCAATACGGCTGGCCTCCACCAGCAAACATGCGGCAAAGCAAGGCGTGAGCAGGGGATCATGAGCAACAAAATGTGGGGCGGCCGGTTCTCGGAACGTCCCGATGAGATCATGGAAGAGATCAACGTCTCCATCGACGTCGATCGTCACCTCTTTGCCCAGGACATTGCCGCGTCCAAGGCCCACGCCGCGATGCTTGCCAGCCAGGGTATCATCACGGCTTCTGATGCGAAAAATATCGGCAAGGGTCTAGACACGATTTTGTCAGAGATCGGCAAGGGCGGCTTCGAGTTCAAGCGCGCGCTCGAGGATATTCATATGAATGTCGAGAGCCGCCTGTCGGAGCTGATCGGGCCCGCCGCAGGCCGCCTGCACACCGCGCGCTCGCGCAACGACCAGGTTGCGACCGATTTCCGTCTCTATGTCCGCGATATCGTCGACGAGACCGATGCTGCGCTTGCCGCGTTCCAGGCGGCGCTGGTGGACCGCGCGCTGGAGCATGCCGGAACGGTGATGCCCGGCTTCACACATCTGCAGACCGCGCAGCCCGTGACGTTCGGTCACCATCTGCTTGCCTATGTCGAGATGGCCGCGCGCGATCGCGGCCGTTTTCAGGATGCGCGCAAGCGGCTCAATGAATCCCCGCTCGGCGCGGCCGCGCTCGCCGGCACCTCGTTCCCGATCGACCGCCACGCCACCGCGAAGGCGCTGGCCTTCGACCGTCCGATGGCGAACTCGCTTGATGCGGTCTCCGACCGCGACTTCGTGCTGGAGACCTTGTCGGCCGCCTCGATCTGCGCCGTGCACATGTCGCGCTTCGCCGAGGAGATCGTGATCTGGACCTCGCCGCTGGTCGGCATGATCCGCCTCAGCGACAAGTTCACCACCGGCTCCTCGATCATGCCGCAGAAGCGCAATCCTGATGCCGCCGAGCTGGTACGCGCCAAGACCGGCCGCGTCATCGGCGCACTCAACGGTCTCCTGATCGTGATGAAGGGCCTGCCGCTCGCCTATCAAAAGGACATGCAGGAGGACAAGCAGGGCGCGATGGAGGGCTTTGCCGCGCTGTCGCTGGCGATCCGCGCCATGACCGGCATGGTCCGCGATCTCGTGCCTGACGAAGCCAAGATGAAGGCGGCTGCCGGCGAGGGCTATGCCACCGCGACCGATCTCGCCGACTGGCTGGTCCGGACGCTGAAGATGCCGTTCCGCGAGGCCCATCACGTCACCGGCCGCATCGTGGCCAAGGCCGCCGACGGCGGCGTGGCGCTGCACGAGCTGCCGCTCAAGGAGATGCAGGCGATCGAGCCCAAGATTACCAAGGACGTGCTTGGCGTGCTCTCGGTCGAATCGTCGGTGAAGAGCCGCACCAGCTTCGGCGGCACCGCGCCGAAGAACGTGACGTCGCAGGCCAAGGCCTGGGCCAAGCGGCTGGAAAAAGAGCGAAAATTGGGCTGAAGGCAAAATTTCGCTTATGTTTCATGGTCATCCGGCTCTCGCCAGAGCGCGCCAATCTCTGTATGGTGCGCCCCGCGTAGTGGGGATTTCGTCGTGACGTCAAAGTTTCGCCCGGCCGGATCGGGGTGGGCCATCATTGTCTTGAGCGTGAGCGCGCTTGCGCTCGCCGGATGCGGCCGCAAGGGCCCGCTGGATTTGCCGCCGACCGCTTCCAACGCGTCCACGGCCAACATCGCCGCACCGACCGACACCGAGACCGAAGCCCAGAAGACGCCGAGCGTGTTCAATCCGACCTATGGCGCGGATGCCCCACCGGCGGCGACCAAGGGCAAGAAGAAACCGTTTATCCTCGACCCGCTCCTGGACGAAAAGCCCAGCCGATAGGCTGGGGTAACTGAGCCAACGCCATGAATCATTTCGACTACCGCAACGGCGTGCTGCACGCCGAGGCGGTGAACCTGTCCGAGCTGGCCGCAACCGTCGGCACGCCGTTTTACTGTTATTCGACCGCCACGCTTGAGCGGCACTACCGCGTCTTCGCCGATGCCTTTGCCGGCGAGAAGGTGCTGGTCTGCTACGCCATGAAGGCGAACTCCAACCAGTCGGTGCTGCGCACGTTGGCCAAGTTAGGAGCCGGCGCCGACGTGGTCTCCGGCGGCGAATTGAAGCGTGCGCTTGCGGCCGGCATTCCCGGCAGCAAGATCGTGTTCTCCGGCGTCGGCAAGACGGAGACCGAGCTGCGCGCCGCGCTCGCCGCCGACATCCTCTGTCTCAACGTCGAATCCGAGCCCGAGCTCGAATTGCTGTCGCGCCTTGCGACCGAGACGGGCAAGACCGCGCGGATCTCCATCCGCGTCAATCCGGACGTCGATGCCGGTACGCACGCAAAAATCTCCACCGGCAAGTCCGAGAACAAGTTCGGCATTCCGATCGCCCACGCCCGCGAGGTCTACGCGCGTGCCGCAAGGTTGGCGGGGATCGAGGTGACCGGCACCGACGTGCATATCGGCAGCCAGATCACCGATCTTTCCAAGATGGAGACCGCGTTCCGCATCCTGTCCGAATTCGTGCAGACGCTGCGTTCAGACGGCCACAACATCAGCCATGTCGATTTCGGCGGCGGGCTCGGCATTCCCTATTACATGGACCGCGAGGCGCCGCCGGCGCCGGACGCCTATGCCGCGATGGTCAAGCGCGTCAGCCACAATCTCGGCTGCACCCTGATGTTCGAGCCGGGTCGCATGATCGTCGGCAATGCCGGCATCCTCGTCGCCAAAGTGATCTATGTGAAGCACGGCGACGGCAAGAACTTCGTCATCATCGACGCTGCGATGAACGACCTCATCCGTCCGACGCTGTACGAGGCGCATCACGACATCCTGCCGGTGACGCAGCCAGCAAAGGGCGCGGCGACCATCAGGGCCGACGTCGTCGGTCCCGTCTGCGAGACCGGCGACTACCTGGCCCTGGACCGCACGCTGCCGACGCCGAAGCCGGGCGATCTCATCGCCATCATGACCGCGGGCGCCTACGGCGCCGTGCAGGCCGGCACTTACAACACGCGGCCGCTGGTGCCGGAGGTGCTGGTGAAGGGCGATCAATACGCCGTCGTGCGCCCGCGCATCGATGTCGAGCAGCTGATTGCGATGGATACGCCGGCGCCGTGGCTGTGAGGACGCCGGCGAGCAAGCGCTCGCCGACGCCGCGAGTTCGTTACGGTCCGTATTTCGGAGCCGGCTTCTGGTTGAAGTCGTTCTCGTCGGTGACGCAGGTGAAGTTCGCCGCATTGTTGGTGTCACCGCTGCCGTTGTACTTTGCGACCTTGGGGAAGACACAGAGCGGCCGGGTCATCTGAACCGCGGGCGGCGTATCGGCCACGAACTTCGTGGCGAGGATCGTCTCCGGCGCGACGCCGGCCTCGACCCATTTGACCAGCGGTGTGAGCGCATCGAACGTATTGGGGCCGGACCCGCCGGAGCAATGGTACAGCCCGGGCACCATGAACAGACGTGCGTAGCTCTGGGTTCGTCGCAGCGCCGGATTGCCGGGTCCGTTGCCGTGATCGAAGAAGCCGACCGGTTGGACCTCCTGGCCTTCATTCCCCACCAGCGCCAGGAAATAGTTGATGCTGTTCTGTGACGGAATCAGTGGGTCGGCCCAGCCGTGGTACATCAGCAGCTTGCCGCCATGTCCCCTGAATTCGCCGAGATCGGTGCTGGTCGCGTTCAGCACCGCGGCGAGCTGGTCGTCGACCTTGTCGATGTCGCGGTGGAAATCGAAATTGGCATAATTGGTCGCGCTCGCCGGATAGCCGAAGCTCGGGCCGAACACCCAGTAGAACAGGCCGTCGAAGGCCGGCTCGGGCAAACGTTCCTGGAACGCCAGGCCGAGGGCGGGGATGTCGTCGGTCTCGTTGCCGCGCTCGGAGCCCGGATTGACGAGCTGTCCGTTCACCGGGTCGATCGTGCCGGCGTAATAGCGCTGCATGGTCGTGACCTGGTCGGAGGTCAGGCAGGCGGGCGGCGCGTTGCCGCCGGTGCAGAGCAGGACCTTCGGATCGAAATGACAGTTGCGCGGATCGGTCAGGAACTGATCGGTCTTGGCGCCGCCATCCTGGCCGACGCATTGCTTGAGCACGGCCTGGTTGATCAGCGTCATCTGGCCCGTCTGGATGAACCGGCCCGGGGTCGCATGCGTGGTCTGCCAGCCATAGAGACCCGCCATGTGCAAATGGGTGCGGTTGAATGCGGCAGCGCCCGCGAGGATGCCGTCATAATCGTTGGGAAAGCGCTGCGCTTCCATCAGGGCGTTCTGGCCGCCGGTGGAGCAGCCGGCGAAATAGGCCCGTTGCGATCGATGGCCGTAATACGCGCTGACGATCTCCTTGCCCCGCTCGGTCATCAGATGGATCGCCCGATAGCCGAAATCCTTGATCCGCTCGGGATGCCCGAACAAGCCTGTCGATGGCGCCGTCGGATCGCCGAAGTCGATGGCGAGCGGATTGCCCATGTTGCCGGCCGAACCGCAGAACAGCGGATTGCACCCCGATGACCCCGTGCCGAGGTCGCTGTTGGTCGCGGCAAAGCCGCCCCGAATGCCGATGGCGAGCTCGTTGTAGGTGATCACGCCCTGGAAGCCGCCGCCACCGGTGCCGAGGAACCTGCCGTTCCACGTGGTCTCGGGCAGCCAGACCTCGATCTTGATGCTGGAATCCGAGCTCGGGATCAGGGTTGCGGTGACGCGGCAGAACGCGGGTAGGCCGGTGATCGGGCTCCCGCCCGGCGGGACGAAGGTGCCGGTCGTGTTGTCGTCCGCCGAATTGATCACCGTGTGCTGCAGTTGCAAGGATCGAAGATTGGTGCACGCCGTCGCCATTGCGGGCGAAGTACCGAGTGCGACACAGGCAAACAGTGCCGTGGTCGCACCGACAAGTATGTGTCGATGACGCTTCATTCCGTCCTCCCTGATTTTTTTGCAGTCGTGTAGGGCGGACAGGATAGCTCACAGCGACTACAACTCAAGGATGAAGCGCCGCGTCGCGAAACAGATCGCAGCTTCGCGCCTCGGTTGTGAGGACCGGGGCGCGATGGCGGCTCGACAACCGGGGCGAGCGGCTACTTCCCCGCCAATCCGCCAGTCTTGCCGCCGGTCTTGCCGCCGACCACGACGCCCGCCTTCTTCTCGATCGGCTTGATCGCCGCGGTGAAATCGGACTCGGCGCCTTCCGCGCTGATCACCGTCTCCCATAGCCGTCCGACGGCATCCGCGACCTCCATCGACAGGCCGAGCTGCTTCATCTCCTCCAGCGCCAGCCGCACGTCCTTCACCATCAAGCCGGTGGCGAAGCCGAAATCGAAGCTGCGCGGCAGCACCGAACGCGGAAACTTGTCGCGGCTCGCGGTGTTCATGCCTGAGCCTGAATTGATGACGTCGATCATCACGGCGGGATCGAGCCCGGCCTTCACGCCCATCACCACCGCTTCCGACGTCGCCACCATGGCGGTAGCCGACAGGAAATTGTTGGCGAGCTTCATGGTCTGTGCGGCACCCGGCTTCTCGCCGATGAAGAACACCTTTCCGATGACGTCGAGCGCGGGCTTGAGCAGCTCGAACTCCGCCTTCGGCCCCGACACCATCACCGCCAGCGTGCCCTTCTCGGCGCCGCCGACGCCGCCGGACACCGGGCAGTCGATCTGCACGATGTTGCGCTTGGCCAGAAGGGCGTGAATCTTCGAAGCCATGGTCGAGCCGACGGTCGAGAGATCGATGAAGCGTCTTGCACGGCTCCCCGCGATCACGCCATTCGCGCCCGTGGCGACCTCGAGCGAGGCCTGCAGCGACGGCAGGCTCGCCATCACAGTCTCGACCTTGTCGGCAACATCCTTCGGCGATGTCGCAGCCGCGGCGCCACGCGCGACAAGCTTGTCGACGACCTCCTTGCGGGTGTCGAACACGACCAGCTTGTGGCCGGCCTCGACCAGCCGTCGCGCCATCGGGAAACCCATGTTTCCGAGGCCGATGAATCCGATGTCCATGGTGTTATTTCCTTCTCGTCGTCATTGCGAGGAGCGAAGCGACGAAGCAATCCAGGCTGTTTCCGCGGACGGATCCCTGGATTGCTTCGCTTCGCTCGCAATGACGGAGCAATAGAATAAATAAGGGCGGTTAGCTTGGCTCACGCCTTGCCGTCGATCTCCGCGAACACCTCGCGCGCGATGCGAAAACTGTCGACCGCGGCCGGCATGCCGCCATAGATCGCGACCTGCATCAGGATCTCACGGATCTCGTCGCGGGTGACGCCGTTGGTCAGCGCGCCCTTCAGATGCGCGCGGAACTCGTGCTGGCGGTTGAGGATCGCGATCATCGCGATGTTGAGCATGCTGCGGGTCTTGCGCGGCAGCTCGTCGCGGCCCCACACCGTGCCCCAGCAATATTCGTTGAGCATCTCCTGGAACGGACGGTTGAAGTCGTCGACGTTCTTCAGCGCGTTGTTGACATAGGCCTCGCCCAGCACTGCTTTGCGGACTTCGAGGCCCTTGTCGTGCATCTTCTTGTCCATGACGTTTCCCTTACTTCCCTTGATTTCTCTTGGATGGCGCCGCGGAAACTACGGGGTTGAGCCGGAGCAGTCACGTCCTCGTGTTATGCGGGAAAAGGGGGATGTCCCGTACAGGAACGGATGCCTCAGTGCTGCCGTTGTGGTACGCTTTACTCTACCGGGCAACCTGGAGAGTCGATTGAACGGCGTCACCCCCGAGCCGTCAGACCCGATCCGCGATGGCGACGCTCTGTCGCGGTTGAAGCTGGCGCAGGCCCTCGAGCGGTCTACTTATGCTATCGCGTGGGAGCGTGCCTGGCCCGGGCTGGCGCGTGTTCTCACCGTCGTCGGCCTGTTTCTGGTGGTGTCCTGGGCCGGGCTCTGGCTGGCGCTGCCCTTTGTCGCCCGTGCCATCGGTCTCGTCATTTTCGCAGGCCTTGCGGCTGCTGCCCTGTTCCCCCTGATTCGGTTTCGCTGGCCGCGCCGCGAAGAGGCGCTGGCCCGGCTCGACCGCGGTTCGGGCATCCGTCATCGCCCCGCCACGACGCTCACGGACACGCTGACCTCGCAGGATCCGGTCGCACAGGCGCTGTGGCAGGCGCAGCGCGAACGCACGCTGGCCTCGCTCAAGCGCATCCGTGCCGGTTTGCCGCACCCGCGCCTCGCCATCCATGACCCCTGGGCGCTGCGTGCGCTGGTCATGGTGATGCTGGTCGCGACCTTCTTCGCCGCTGGCGACGAGCGTGGATTGCGGCTGGGCGCGGCCTTCGACTGGAACGGCGTGCTGGCGCCGACCAATGTCCGCGTCGACGCCTGGGTCACGCCGCCGCTCTACACCGGAAAGCCGCCGGTGATCCTGTCGGCCGCCAACAAGGAAGCCGCAGCGCTTCCGGCCTCCGGCCCGCTCGGCGTTCCCGCCGGCTCGACGCTGATCGTGCGCTCCTCCGGCGGCAGCCTGGATGTCGTGGTGTCCGGTGGCCTCAACGAAGTCGCGCCGACTGAGGCCACGCCCAAGGGCACCAACGAGAAGCATTTCACCATCGCCGGCGACGGCACTGCGCATGTCCGCGCGCCCTCGGGCCAGCCGCAATGGACTTTTGCGGCGACGCCGGACCGCCCGCCGACGATCGCGCTGGCCAAGGATCCGGAGCGCCAGGCGCGCGGCGCGCTCCAGCTCGTCTACAAGATCGAGGACGATTACGGCGTCACCGGCGCCGAGGCGCACGTCGCTGCGCGTTCCGCCGATGCCGGCAAGGACGGCGATGGCAAGACCGACAGCAAGACCGCGGCGCGGCCGCTGTTCCAGCCGCCGCAATTCCCGCTCGTGCTGCCGAATGCGCGCACCCGTAACGGCGTCGGCCAGACGGTGAAGGATCTCAGCGAGGATCCCTATGCCGGCGCTGATGTCACGCTGACGCTCACTGCCAAGGACGAGGCCGGCAACGCGGCGAAGAGCGAGCCGTTCAACATGCGGCTACCCGAGCGTCTCTTCACCAAGCCACTCGCACGCGCGCTGATCGAGCAGCGCCGCATCCTCGCTCTCGACGCCAACAGGAATTCCGACGTCTACACCGCGCTCGACGCGCTGATGATCGCGCCCGAGCTGTTCACGCAGGAGGCCGGGCAATATCTCGGCCTCTACAGTGTCGCGCGCCAGCTCGAGGCCGCGCGCACGGATGATTCATTGCGCGAGGTCGTGGCGAGCCTGTGGGCGCTCGCGGTGACGATCGAGGACGGCAACATCTCCGACGTCGAGAAGGCGTTGCGCGCGGCGCAGGACGCGCTGAAGCAGGCGCTGGAGCGCGGCGCCAGCGACGAGGAGATCAAGAAGCTCACGCAGGATCTCCGGGCGGCGCTCGACAATTTCATGCGCCAGCTCGCCGAGCAGTTCCGTAACAACAAGGACGCCCAGCAGCTCGCGCGTCCGCTTGATCCCAACACCAAGATCCTGCGTCAGCAGGACCTCCAGAACATGATCGACCGCATGGAGCGCCTGTCGCGCTCTGGCGACAAGGATGCGGCCAAGCAGTTGCTCGACCAGCTCCAGCAGATGCTGGAGGGCCTTCAGATGGCGCAGCCGGGACAGTCCGGCGAAAGCGACATGGAGCAGGCGCTCAACGAGCTCGGCGACATGATCCGCAAGCAGCAGCAATTGCGCGACAAGACCTACAAGCAGGGCCAGGACTCCCGGCGTGATCGCATGCGCGGCAAGCAGCAGCAGGGCGACCAGTCGATGTCGGACCTGCAGCAGGATCAGCAGGCGTTGCGCGACCGCTTGAAGAAGCTCCAGGATGAAATGGCCAAGCGCGGCTTCTCGCAGAAGGGTCAGAAAGGCCAGCAGGGACAGAAGGGCCAGCAGGGTCAGCAAGGCGACCAGGGTCAGCCCGGCCAGGATGGCGATCAGGACGCCGACCAGGGTGATGATGACGGCGGGCTCGATTCCGCCGACAACGCCATGGGCGATGCCGGCTCAAAACTCGGCGATGGCAATGCCGACGGCGCGGTGGATTCCCAGGGCAAGGCGCTGGATGCGATGCGCAAGGGCGCGCAGAAGATGGCCGAGGCGATGCAGCAGGGCGACGGCGACGGTCAGGGCGATGGTCCCGGCAATCGCGCCGGCCGTCAGCAGAGCGGTGGCAACCAAACCGATCCACTTGGCCGTCCGTTGCACGGCCGCGAATTCGGCGATGATTACACGGTCAAGATCCCCGGCGAAATCGACGTCCAGCGCGTCCGCCGCATCCTCGAAGAACTCCGCCGCCGCCTCGGCGACCCCTCGCGCCCGCAAATCGAGCTCGATTACATCGAGCGGCTGCTGAAGGATTTTTGAGGCGAAGTCACCACAAGCTCACTGTCATCGCCCGACTTGATCGGGCGATCCAGTATTCCAGAGACATCAGTGATTGAAGCGTGAGGCCGCGGCGTACTGGATGCCCCGATCAAGCCGGGGCATGACAGCGGAATACGTGACAGGAACCGCTACCCCTTCTTCGCCGCAAGCGCATCCGCGACCGCCGTGCGGATGTCCGCGACCGAGAACGGCTTGGTCACGACGTCATGCACCAGCGCATTGAGGTTCGAGGCGCGCTCGCGCTGATCGGCAAAGCCCGTCATCAGCAAAATGGTCAGCTCGGGAAAGTCACGCGCGGCGGAGAGCGCGAGCGCGATGCCGTCCATCACAGGCATCTGGATGTCGGTGAGCAACAGATCGAACGCGCCGTCCTCGCGGGTCAGGATCTCGAGCGCCTCGGCGCCGTCCTGTGCGGTGACGATCTCGTGGCCGTCCATGGCGATGGCGCGCGCCACCAGCTGGCGCATCGAATCCTCGTCATCGGCGATCAACACTTTTGGCATGACACCAACCTTGGGACCAGCTCCCGTGCGGACTCTGCAAGCCTGATTACACGCTGCCTCCGGCAATGTCGCGCCGGTTGAAGAAGCGAACGTCGATATTGCGGCCTTCTGGCGGCGGGGAGGCCAGGCGCGAGCGGAAGAACGCGCGCTCGCCGGGTTGCAGCACGGTCTGCTCCAGCACCGAATTCCAGGCGTAGATCTCGGCGCCTTGCGCGTCGCGCACCGCAAAGCGCAGGCGCGGAATATCGAGCGGCTTCTTGCCCTGGCCGACGATCACGCCTTCGATCACCAGCACCTGCTTACCGTCCACGGTCTCGGTCGAGAGCTTGACGTCCTTGAAGGCCAGCCCGCGCAGATTCACCTCCAAGCCGACCATCTTGTAGAACGCCGCCGTCTGCGGCAGCAGCCGGACCATGTCGCCGCGCCAGATCACCAGCGCCAGCACCAGCGCGCCCATGGCGGCGCAGGCGGTCGGCAGGCCGAAATGGGATTTCCGCCGAACCACGGCCGGGGCCGGGCGGCTCACCTTTGCCCCGCGGCGGCTGAACAGGCCGCTGAACCAGGACTGGTGCTGTGCGCCGACGACCTCATCTTCGGCGATCCGGGCCGCCGCTGACCACTCGTCCTCGGTCTCCACGGTGTCCTCGGTCGGCCAGTCGCTGGCGATCGAGGGGCTTTCGACCACCGGGGTTTCGGCGGCGCCGTCGTCCTTGGCGTAGGAGTTCCACTGCTCGGCGAGGTCGGACTGGTCGTCGGCCTGGCTGGCCGCGGCCATGGCCGGCACGGCCGCCTCCTCGACGGCATCCTCGGGATGCGCCATCCAGGTCTCCTTGCAGCGGGAGCAGCGCACCGTCCGCCCGTTGGCCCCAAGGCTCGCAAGCTTGATGGCGTAGGATGTCGTACAATGCGGGCAGACGATATGCATGGACGGCCTCGACGATGACCTTGTCGCGCGGAACCGAGCGCCAGGGGTACTTCCAATGGATGGGTAGTTCTAAGGATGCTGCCGGGGATGCTACAGGGCGATCGTTAACGAACCGGAAACCATAACGGTCGCACAACCCCTTGATCGCCTGCGGCGAAACCTCGCTGGCCGCGCGACCTACGTCACCTCTCGAACGGAGCTGAGCTTGGTTCGGTTCGAAAATGTCGGATTGCGTTACGGTCTGGGGCCGGAGATCCTGCGCGACCTCAGTTTCCAGATCCCGGCGCATTCCTTCCAGTTCCTCACCGGCCCGTCCGGCGCCGGCAAGACGTCGCTGCTGCGCCTGTTGTTCCTGTCGCACCGGCCGACGCGCGGCCTCGTCAATCTGTTCGGCCACGATATCTCCCAGCTCGGCAAGGACGAGATCGCCGATCTGCGCAAGCGCATCGGCATCGTGCTCCAGGATTTCCGCCTGCTCGACCACATGACGACTTACGAGAACGTGGCACTGCCGTTCCGCGTCATGGGCCGCAGCGAATCGAGCTATCGCAAGGAGGTCATTGATCTCCTGCGCTGGGTCGGCCTTGGCGACCGCATGGATGCGCTGCCGCCGATCCTGTCGGGCGGCGAGAAGCAGCGTGCCGCGATCGCGCGTGCGGTGATCTCGCGGCCGCAACTGCTGCTCGCGGACGAACCGACCGGCAGCGTCGATCCGACGCTCGGGCGCCGACTGCTGCGGCTCTTCATCGAGCTCAACAAATCCGGTACCGCCGTCATTATCGCGACTCACGACATTGCGCTGATGGACCAGTACGAAGCACGCCGCTTGGTGCTGCATCAGGGCCGGCTGCACGTCTATGAATAGGACCGACGAGCGCGGCGTATTGGTTGATCTCGGACAGGAACGTCCGCAGCTTCCGGCCACGGCGCGCAACATGTCGCCGATCGTGCCGCGCGCCTCGATCCACGGCCGCGCGCTGGTCGCCGTTGTCGCCATCATGACCTTCCTCGCCTCGATGACGACGGGCACGGTGCTGCTGGTCAGCGCCTCCGCCGCGGAATGGCAGTCCGATGTCGCGAGCGAGATCACCATCCAGGTCCGCCCGCAATCCGGACGCGACATCGAGCGGGATACCGCAGCCGTCACCGAGGCGATGCGCGCGCAGGCCGGCATCGTCGAGGTCAAGCCGTTCACCAAGGAAGAGAGTGGCAAGCTGCTCGAGCCCTGGCTCGGCACGGGTCTGTCGATGGACGATCTGCCGGTGCCGCGCATGATCATTGCGCGCGTGCAGCCGGGCACGGCGCTCGATCTCGGCGCCCTGCGCGCCCGCGTGACGCAAGTGGCGCCAAGCGCCAGCGTCGACGATCACCGCGCCTGGATCGAACGGATGCGCTCGATGACCAACGCCACCGTGTTCGCCGGCATCGGCATCCTCGCGCTCGTCATCGTCGCGACCATCATCTCGGTTTCGTTCGCGACCCGCGGCGCGATGGCGGCGAACCGCCCGATTGTCGAGGTCCTGCATTTCGTCGGCGCCGGCGACCGCTACATCGCCAATCATTTCCTGCGGCACTTCCTCAGGCTCGGCCTCGAAGGCGGCGTCATCGGCGGCGGCGCCGCCATGCTGCTGTTCGGCTTCTCCGAGTCGATCGCCGGCTGGTTCTCCGGCACCCCGGTCGGCGACCAGTTCGCGGCCCTGCTCGGCACCTTCTCGCTGCGGCCGTCCGGCTATGTCGTGCTCGCGGTGCAGGCCGTCCTGATCGGCGCGATCACGGCGGTCGCCTCGCGCCAGACCTTGTTCGCGACGCTGAATGACGTCGATTGAGGTTTCTTCGCCTCTCCCCGCTTGCGGGGAGAGGCCGGAATTCGCGCTGAAAGCGCGGATTCCGGGTGAGGGGGACTCTCCGCGAGTCCAACTGCTGCCGTCCTCGCGGAGACTCCCCCTCACCCCAACCCTCTCCCCGCAAGCGGGGCGAGGGAGCGCACCACCTACGCGGACAGACTTGTGGTCCGTTGCGTTCGCCGAGCCCGATAAACCGGACTCCACTTCGCCTCAAAACGTCCTAAAATAATCCGGGGAAGGGATCACCGACATCGCATGACCTCGCCGACCGATGATCAAACGCCGAACTTGCCACGCGGCTGGCTGCGCGCGACCGTGGTGTCGACGGTCGCGTTCGTTTTCGTCGGCGCGGCGGCGGGATTCGTTGCGTTCCTGTCGCAATTGCGCGGCGCGGAGATCGCACCCGACCGCAAGGCGGACGGCATCGTGGTCCTGACCGGTGGCTCCTCGCGGGTGCCGGATGCGATGGAACTGCTGGCGGCCGGCTACGGCAAGCGGCTGCTGATCTCGGGCGTGCACCCGACCTCGACGGCGAGCGACATCTCCCGGACGCTGCCGGAGAACCAGTCCTTCATGACCTGCTGCGTCGATCTCGACCGCACCGCGCTCACGACCCGCGGCAACGCGGCCGAGGCGCGGCGCTGGGCTGAGGGGCGCGGCTTCAAATCGCTGATCGTGGTCACCTCGAACTATCACATGCCGCGCGCGCTGGTGGAATTCTCGCATGCAATGCCGGAAACGACGCTGGTCCCGTTCGCCGTGGTCGGCGACAAATGGCGCGAAGAGCCGTGGTGGACCTCGGCCTCGACGCTGCGGCTGCTGTTGTCAGAATATGTCAAGTACATCGCTGCCGAGCTCAGGGTGCGGCTGGAGGATTTCGGGATTGACCTTTCGCCCGAAGTGTCGGAGCAGCCAGCAGGTCTGCAATCCAGGCGGCCTGCCACGGCGCAGGCCAATTGATCGGATTTTCGATGTTCCTGATTTTCCTGCGCTCGCTGCTGTTCAACGTGCTGTTCTATGCCGTGCTGGTGTGCCTTGCGATCGTGGCGCTGCCGACTTTCGCATTGCCGCCGCGCGCCATGCTGACGATTGCCAAATGGTGGGCAAAGGCGACGCTGGTCCTGATGCGCGTGATCTGCAACATCAAGGTGGAATTCCGCGGCATCGAGAAAATCCCGACGGGACCATTGGTGATCGCCGCAAAGCACCAGTCATTCTGGGAGACGTTCGTGCTGCCGGGTTTCTTTGATCACCCGATCTTCATCCTCAAGCGCCAGCTGATGCAGATCCCGGTGTTCGGTCAGTTCCTGGTCAAGACCGGCATGATCGCGATCGACCGCAAGGCCGGCGTCAAGGCGCTGCTGGACATGACGCGGCGCGCGCGCAAGGCAGTACGCGCAGGTGGCCAGCTCGTGATCTTTCCGGAAGGCACGCGTCGCGCGCCGGGGGCTGCTCCGGACTACAAAACCGGCTTTGCGCAGATCTATTCGTCCTGCGGCGTGCAGTGCCTGCCGATCGCGCTCAATTCCGGCCTGTTCTGGCCGCGCCGAACTTTCATGCGCTATCCCGGCACGCTGGTGGTGGAGTTCCTCGATCCGTTGCCGCCGGGCCTGCCCAAGGATGAATTTCTCACGCGCGTGCAAACCGCCATCGAGGATGCGACCGCTCGCATCGTCGAAGCGGGCCGCAAGCAGCAGGAGCAGTTGATCGGCAGCGCGCCGAGCTACGCTCCCTCGGAGAGCTAGCGGTTCTCTCGATCCTCCGCGGGGGCCGGCGCGTGCGCAGCGTGAAGCATCGTCACGAGCTGATGCAATTGCGTGTCGCGAAAGCCTTCGGCCTCGATCGCCTTCACGGTCGCCGTCACATAGTCGCGATTGGCGCCGGACTGGCCGTGACCCTGCAGCACATGGCGGTGCTGGTCGGCGAGCGACAGCCGGCCGGCGTACTGCACATGGCCGCGGTCGACGACATAGGCGAGTGCGGAGACGCGCTGACGCGCTTCGTTCTCCAGCCACACCGAGCGCATCACCTCGCGATAGACCGACGTCACCTGCTCGCGCGCCCGCAAATAGGCGACCACGTCGGCACGGTTCTTTTCAGCGACGCGGAAGGCGATGCCGCGGCAGGCGCCGCCGCGGTCGAGCCCAAGCACCAGGCCCGGCTGCTCCGGCGTGCCGCGATGCACGAAGGAATAGACGCAGAGCGCGCGATGCTCGCCGACCAGCCGCGCCGGGACGCGCTCCTCGAATTCGAAGCCAGGCCGCCACATCAGCGATCCGTAGCCGAACACCCAGAGGTCGCCCTTGGCTGATGTGACGGAGGGGAGGGTGATTTCCGACATTTCGGGCACGGCTACCAGAACCGTGCCCCCAAGCGAAGCGAATTCTCCGCCTTTCGTCCGGGGCCAGCCTCGCTTACATTTGACAAAATCTGGGGTCAAAGGGTCGCCGCATGTCCGATATGACCGTTGCCGCAGGCCGGCGCTCCCGTTGGGGGCTCTTCATTGCTCCCGTCCTCCTCCTGATCCTTGCGGCCGCCTGGAGCGGCTTCTGGTTCTATGCGGCCTCGCAGGCCGAGGTCGCGGCCGATGCCTGGCGCGCGCAGGAGGCCAAATCCGGCCGCATCTATGACTGCGCCAAGCGCTCGATTGCCGGCTTCCCGTTCCGCTTCGAGGTCCAGTGCTCCGGCGCCAGCGTCGCCCTGGTGTCGCAGAATGCGAGCAAGACTCCGTTCACGGCCAAGCTCGACAACATTCTGGTTTTGGCTCAGGTCTACGATCCCAAGCACGTCATCGCCGAGTTTTCTGCGCCGGCAACGCTGACCGATGGCGTCACGCAAAACACCTTCGTGGTGAACTGGAGCAAGGGCCGCAGCAGCGTGATCGGTTTGCCGGCTATCCCGGAGCGCGCGTCCATCGTGTTCGACGATCCCAGCATCAACAGGCTCGATGGTTCGGTGCAGGTGCCGCTCGCGCGCGCCAAGCAGATTGAGCTGCACGGGCGTCTCGCTGATGGATCGCGATCCGATCATCCGATCATCGAGACCGTGTTCCAGGTCGCACAGGGCAGCATCCAGGGCGTGCACCCGCTGCTCGCAGAGCCGTTCGAAGCCGACACGCGCGCGAAGATCACCGGGCTCTCCGATCTCACCCCAAAACCCTGGCCGCAGCGCTTCCGCGAGATCCAGGCCGCCGGCGGTCATATCGAGATCGTGCAGTCGCGGATCCAGCAGGGCGAGATGATCGCGGTCGCGGCCGGCACGCTGGGCCTCTCGGCCAATGGCCGACTGGATGGCGAATTGCAGATGACCGTGACCGGCCTCGAACGCGTCATCCCGGCGCTCGGCATCGAGAAGATGCTGGAAGAGGGCGTGCCGCAGGCAACGCTCGATCGCGTCGCGCCTGGCGTGAAGTCAAAGGACCTCAACAATCTCTTTGGCGCGCTTGACCGTGCCGTTCCCGGCCTCGGCAAGGTCATCAAGCAGAACGCCAACGCCGGCGTTGCCGCCGGCATCAACTCGATCGGCACCGAGAGCACGCTCGAGGGCAAGAAGGCCCGCAGCTTCCCGCTGAAATTCGTCGACGGCGACGTGCTGCTTGGCCCGGTCAAGGTCGGCCAGATTCCGCCGCTATATTGAAGACGTACCTCGTGAGCCTCGTCATTCCGGGGCGATGCGTAGCATCGAACCCGGAATCCATTTCACCGCGTGCGCTTTGGCCCAATGGATTCTCTGATGCGCAATTGCGCATCATAGCTCGCCCCTTGGGCGCCCCGGAATGACACGTGGAGCTATGGCTGCTTTAGCTGCCCATGCTGGCGGCCGAAGTCAGCTGCCGCCGAATCCTGGCCGATCTCGACGATGCCGCGGCGGATGGCGCGGGTGCGGGTGAAGTGATCGAACAGCCCTTCGCCGTCACCGCGACGGATCGCGCGGGTGAGTTTTGCGAGATCCTCGGTGAAGGTGCCGAGCATCTCCAGCACCGCATCCTTGTTGGCGAGGAAGACGTCGCGCCACATCGTCGGATCGGAGGCGGCGATGCGGGTGAAGTCGCGGAAACCGCCGGCGGAGAATTTGATGACCTCCGATTCCGTCACCTGCTGCAGCTCGTCGGCGGTGCCGACGATGGTGTAGGCGATCAGATGCGGCAGATGGCTGGTGATCGCGAGCACGAGATCATGATGATCCGGCGTCATCACCTCGACCTTGGCGCCCATCGCCGCCCAGAACGCGCGTAAGTGCGCGGTGGCCGCGGCGTCGGTGCCTTCCGGCGGCGTCAGAATGCACCAGCGGTTGATGAAGAGCTCGGCGAAGCCGGAATCCGGACCCGAATGCTCGGTGCCCGCCACCGGGTGCGCCGGCACGAAATGGACGGTCTTCGGCAGATGCGGCGCCATGTCCTTGACCACCGCGCCCTTGACCGAGCCGACGTCGGAAATGACAGCACCCGGCTTGAGAAAGCCAGCAATCTCCTGAGCCACCGGCCCGCAGGCGCCGACGGGAATGCAGAGGATGACGAGATCGGCATCCTTCACCGCTTCCGCATTGGTCGCCACGACCTGGTCGACGATGCCGAGCTCGAGCACCCGCGCGCGCGTCTTCTCCGAGCGCGCGGTGGTGACGATCTCGGAAGCCAAGCCCTGGAGCTTCGCAGCGCGCGCGATCGAGCCGCCGATCAGACCGAAGCCGATCAGTGCGACGCGCTGGAAGTGCGGGTCCACGCTCATTTGCCGGCCATGAAGTCGCGCAAGGCCTCGACGACGAGGCGGTTGGCCTCCTCGGTGCCGATGGTCATGCGCAGCGCATGATGCAGGCCGTAATTCTTCAGCGCGCGCAGCACGAGGCCGCGCTTGGTGAGGTAGGCGTCGGCCGCGTCCGAGGTCTTGCCTTCTTGCGGGAAATGGATCAGCACGAAATTGGCGACGCTTGGCGTCACCTTCAGCCCGAGCTTGGTGATCTCCTCGGTCAGCCAGTTGCGCCAGGTCTCGGTGAACTGCTTCGACATCGCCTGGTGCGCGGTGTCCTCGATCGCGGCGACCGCGGCGTACATCGCCGGCGTCGATACGTTGAACGGACCGCGGATGCGGTTGACGGCGTCGATGATGTGCTCGGGGCCGAACATCCAGCCGATGCGCAGCGCGGCAAGACCGTGGATCTTGGAGAAGGTGTGCGTCACCACCGTATTCTCGGTGGTGGCGACGAGCTCGATCCCCATTTCGTAATCGTTGCGCGAGACGTAGTCGCAATAGGCGGCGTCCAGCACCAGCAGCACGTGCGAGGGCAGGCCGGCGCGCAGGCGCTTGACCTCGTCGAACGGGACATAGGTGCCGGTCGGGTTGTTGGGATTGGCGAGCCAGACCAGCTTCGTCTTCGGCGTCACCGCCTTGAGGATGGCATCGACGTCGCAGGTCAGGTTCTTCTCCGCCGCGACCACGTTCCTGGCGCCGACCGCCATGGTTGCGATCGGGTAGACCAGGAAGCCGTGCGTGGTCGAGATCGCCTCGTCGCCGTGACTGAGATAAGTGTGGGCGAGCAGATTGAGGATTTCGTCCGAGCCGGCGCCGCAGATGATGCGGTTGGGATCGAGCCCGAACGAACGGCCGATCGCTTCGCGCAGCACGCGCGAGGTTCCCTCCGGATAGTCTTCCAAATGGTCCGCCACGTTCTTGAAGGCCTCGATCGCCTTGGGCGAGGGTCCGAACGGCGTCTCGTTGGCCGAGAGCTTGAACACCTTGCGGCCCGGCTCCGCGACCGGGCTCTTGCCGGGCGTGTAGGGCGCAATATCGAGAATGCCGGGATTCGGCACGGGGCGGGACATCTTCAACTCCGGAGTGGCTAGGTCAGTTCGCGATTTACGATTTCGACCCGGTCGGGGGCACCGTATAGCGCGTTGCGTGGCTGCCGACGAGGGCCGTGGAGCGCACCGAGGCCCCCGCGTCGATCAGGGCAGCCCTGATCTTGTCGATGCTGGTGGCGCTCGTGACCGAGACCAGCAGCGCCGCGCCGTCGAAGGCGGTATCGGGCACCGCCACGATCTCGGCGAGCGGCGACAGGGCGCGTGCGACCTCGGCGTTCCACCCGGATACGCGCACGCTGAAGGTCTCGACCTCCGTCACCACGGCGCTGTCGGCGACACGCGAGATCGCGAACACCGGCAGTGCGGCCGGATGGTCGGCACGCTCGACGAACGGCAGCCGCGCGATGATCTTCGGCGCGCCGTCCGCTTCCAGCTCCAGCCACCATGGCGTGCGGCTCGAGGTCGCCGAGACCAGCGCCAGATCGCCCTTGGATTTCGCCACCGCTTCGACCGCGGCTTGCGCGCTGAAATGCGCGACGTAAGGAACCGTGAAGCCGAAATGGAAGCGCACGGAATCGCGCATCGCCGGCTCGCTCACCGAGATGTCGGCATGGACCGAGAACGGCGCCTGGACATAGGTGAACGTGGAGATGATGACGCGCCAGATGCTCTCGACGGTGTCGAGCGGCAGGATGCCGCGATGGCGTTGCACGATGTCACGCATCATGGAGGCTTCGCGCGCCGGGCGGAACGCCGAGCCGACCTCCTGGGTCTGCTTCACCTGGATCAGGCGGTCGATGATGTCGCCGCGCTGCATCAACAGGCGATGCATGCCCTCGTCGATCGCGTCGATCTCCTTGCGCAATTCCTGGAGCGATGGTGGTGCGGGCGGACGTTGGGACATATCTGACAAGGCTGTTGAGAGGCATTCCAATGCGAATCGGGCAAGGAGACTGGTAAGGCCGGATCCGCTGCGGTCAGTGTCCTGATTAGGCAGTCGGGGCGGCGAAAGCAAAGAGAAATGCAAAGGGAAATTGGGCCCGCTGGGGCGCGGGGCGAGAGACTATTTTGGCTAATCCGGACCGCGACTTGACGAAAAGCGCCCAAGCCACTAGGTTTTGCCTGTTCCGTGGTCATTTGAGCCGGCCGGCTTGCAGCCACGTTAAAAAATTCGCTAAACAGGCCGGGGACGCTTTCGATCCCGGCCGAACCTATCGTTCAGGCCGGGTTTTTCATGGCCTGATTTCATTGGCGATCTGAAGTCCGATCGCAAACGAGGTCGATGGTCAGAGATGGTTGGCGTCAAGTCTGTCCCCAGTCCCGCGATCAGTGCCGACGATCGGTCGCATGAGGTCGATCATCCGAGTTCTGAGGTCGCGAAGTTCGGCGCCGACCAGCCGCTGCGGCTCGATTGCGGCATCGATCTCACCCCGTTCCAGATCGCCTACAAGACCTATGGCGAGCTCAACGCCGATCGCTCCAACGCCGTGCTGATCTGCCATGCGCTGACCGGCGATCAGCACGTCGCCAATGTGCACCCGGTCACCGGCAAGTCCGGCTGGTGGGAGACGCTGGTCGGTCCAGGTCGGCCGCTCGATCCCAGCCGCTACTTCATCATCTGCTCCAACGTGATCGGCGGCTGCATGGGCTCGACCGGGCCCGCCTCGATCAATCCCGCGACCGGCAAGGTGTGGGGTCTGGATTTCCCCGTCATCACCATCCCCGACATGGTGCGCGCGCAGGCGATGCTGATCGACCGGCTTGGCATCGACACGCTGTTCGCCGTCGTCGGCGGTTCGATGGGTGGCATGCAGGTGCTGCAATGGACTGCGGCCTATCCCAAGCGCGTCTACTCGGCGCTGGCGATTGCCTGTTCGACACGGCACTCGGCGCAGAACATCGCTTTCCACGAGCTCGGTCGTCAGGCCGTGATGGCCGATCCCGACTGGCACAATGGTGCCTATGCCGATCAGGGCATCCATCCGCATCGCGGCCTCGCGGTCGCGCGGATGGCGGCCCACATCACCTATCTCTCGGACGCCGCGCTGCATCGCAAGTTTGGCCGCCGGATGCAGGATCGCGAGCTGCCGACCTTCTCGTTCGACGCCGACTTCCAGGTCGAGTCCTATCTGCGTTACCAGGGCTCGTCCTTTGTCGAGCGTTTCGACGCCAACTCCTATCTCTATCTCACCCGCGCGATGGACTATTTCGACATCGCCGGCGACCATGGCGGCGTGCTGGCGAAGGCGTTCGCCGGAATCCAGACGCGCTTCTGCGTGGTCTCCTTCACCAGCGACTGGCTGTTCCCGACTTCGGAATCGCGCGCGCTGGTGCACGCGCTGAACGCGTCGAGCGCGCGGGTGTCGTTCGCCGAGATCGAGACCGATCGCGGCCACGATGCCTTCCTGCTCGACGTGCCCGAGTTCTTCGACATCTCTCGCGCCTTCCTGCAATCGGCAGGGAAGGCGCGCGGGCTTACCGGCAAGAATGACTGACAAGGACAGCTCGCGATGTCTGTACAGGAAGTGCTGCCGCTCAATGGCTTCACTGCGGAGCAGTCCGGCCCATTTCGCGCCGACCATCTGCTGGTCGCCGAGATGGTCAAGCCGGGCTCGAAAGTGCTCGACGTCGGCTGCGGCGACGGCGATCTGCTCCAGTTGCTGGAGACCCGCGGCATCGACGGCCGCGGCATCGAGCTGTCGCGTGAGGGCGTCAACCGTTGCGTGGCAAAAGGCCTCGCGGTGGTGCAGGGCGACGCCGACACCGACCTCGTGAACTATCCCGACGATGCGTTCGACTACGTGATCCTGTCGCAGACGCTGCAGGCGACGCGGCAGCCCAAGGTCGTGCTGGAAAACCTCCTGCGCATCGGCCGCCGCGCCATCGTGTCGTTCCCGAATTTCGGCTTTTGGCGGATGCGACTGCAGCTCCTGGTCGGCGGCCACATGCCGCGCACGGAGAATCTGCCGGCGAGCTGGTATGATACCGCCAACATCCATTTCTGCACCATCAAGGACTTCGTCGAGCTCTGCGACGCAATCCACGTCAAGATGGAGCGCGCCGAGGCGCTCGACCTCTACGGCCGCCCGCTGCGGCTGCGATTGCCATGGTGGGTGTGGAATCTGTTCGGCGAGCAGGGCGTGTTTTTGCTGAGCCGCGGCGGCGGGAAGTAGTTTCTCGTCATTGCGAGCGTAGCGAAGCAATCCAGAGTCTTTCCGCGGTGGGATTCTGGATTGCTTCGCGGAGCCTGTCATCGGGCCGCGCTTCGCGCGGACCCGTTGGCTCGCAATGGCGGAGTATGTGGCGGCCATTGCAGCTAATGCGCCGCCAGCGACCGCGGATCGCGCACAGGCCACCGTCCCGCTTCCACCAGCGTCACGAACCGCTCCACGCTCTCGTTGAACAGCGCGGGCTCTTCGAGGTTGAGCACGTGGCCGGACTTCGGAAACATCGCGAGGCCTGCCGCGGGCAGGTGCTTTTTCAAGAACAGGCTCGCCCCGACGCAAGGGTCGTCCTCGTCGCCGCAGATGATCAGTGCCGGCTTGACAACGCCTCTGATCGCATCCGTCATGGTGTAGATCGAGGGACGGCCGCCTTGAAAACCGCGCATCGTGTTGGCCGAACCCCTGGCATCGTGCCGCGCCAGCGCGGCGTAGAAATCGGCGTGGCCGCGCGGGTCCTTCACCAGGAAGGGAATCCGGCTCGGGGCCTCGCGCGTGACTTTTGCGACCTCGGCAGAGCCTGATGTCTCGAACTGTTCGGCATTGGCACGGCACTGCTTGCGCCAATTGTCGAGGTTCTCGACCTCCGAGCCTGAGCCGACACCGGCGAGCGTCATCGACAGCGCGCGTTGCGGCGCGTTCAATCCGATCTGCAGCGATGAGTAGGCGCCCATCGAGAGACCGACGAGATGCGCGCGCCCGATCTTGAGATGATCGAGCACGGCGAGCGCATCGGTGTAGAAATGTTCGTAGGTGTAGACCTCACCGGCCGGAACGTCAGATGGCGTGTAGCCGCGCGCGGAATAGGTGATGCAGCGATGGCCGCGCGAGAAGTAGCGCATCTGCGGCTCCCAATTGGTGTAGTCGGCCGCGAACTCGTGCAGAAAAAGTATCGGCGTTCCCTGACCCGCCTCTTCGAAATAGACGCGGACGTCGTCCCTGGTCGTGGCGTGGGGCATTAACCGTTTCCCTCTCTTCGAGCCGCTCTTGCAGGATTGCAGTTAATGCTGTTGTCCGCAATGAGGCGGCATCCGACCAGCACTCACACAAAATCATCCCAGCTATCCGCCGACGCGTCGTCTTTTTCTCGCCACATCGGGCGGCTTAACGGCCAGACGGATGTCGGCCACCGCACGGGCCGATTGGAAGTGGGGGTGTCAACCAAGGATGAAGAATGTTCGAGTTGTTTGCGTCTCGCCTGTCGCGTTCTGTTGTCGCGCTGGCGATCTTCTTCGCGGCGGTTGCCGCGTTCGTTTCTTCGGCCTCAGCGCGGCCGCATCATCGTCATAGCGCGGATGGGCACACTTACGTGCATCACGCCAGACATCATCATTATCGCCACCATGCACGCGGATCACGCTTTGAGCGCAGCGCGGCACAGTTGCAGGCGAGTCGATTTACCAACACGCAGGCCAGCTATGATCCGAACGCCAATAGCGGTGGCATGGCCAACAACGGCATGGCTGCAAACGGTGGCTTCGGTGGTGGATCGGGCCTCGTGTCCGAGGCACGCCGCTATGTCGGTGGCAATCCGACCGGCCGCGGCAGCCTGTGGTGTGCGCGCTTCATGAACATGGTGTTGCAGCACACCGGCCATCAGGGCACCGGCTCCGACATGGCGAGCTCGTTCGCACGTTACGGCACGCGTGTCTCCGGTCCGCAGGTCGGCGCCATCGCGGTCATGGGACGGCGCGGCGGCGGTCATGTCGGCATCATCACCGGCATCGACGCGCAGGGGAATCCGATCATGATCTCCGGCAACAACGGCAACCGCGTCCGTGAGGCGCCGATCTCGCGCGGCCGGATCTATGCGTATGTGATGCCGAATTGACGGTGACGGTGCCGTAGTGCCGTAGGTGGGCAAAGCGAAGCGTGCCCACCACTTCCGTCCGCTTGGCAAGATGGTGGGCACGGCGCAAGAGCGCCTTTGCCCACCCTACGGCAGCGGTGCTAGCTCACACCAATCTCGGCTCTTCCACCGCGACCACATCACCCACGCCTATCTCGCCGTCTGCCACCACCTCGGCATAGATGCCGCAATCCATGTGGCCGAGATTGCGCGACAGCGTCGGTGGTATCTCGAGATCGCGGACGGCGGTGTCGGGATCGACGTTGGTAGCCGGGCAGCGGACGATGCGCTTGACCACTTTCAGCCGGGCCTGCCCGATCGCCAGCGTCTGGCCGACCAGGTCAAGCTCGGACCAGGCCGGCCAGCCCTTCACGTAGAGATTGGCGCGGAAGCGCAGGGGATTGACGGCGACACCGCCGAGCATGGTCTCGATCGCGCGAACGCTGTTGAGATTGATGATGGACACGACCTTGCGGGCGACGTCGGAAAAGCTGTGGCCGCGGCCGGACAGCACCTTGGGCGGGCCCTTCAGCTCCGGCTGAAAGTTTTCCGTGAAGTAGCCCTCGATGGCGGCGCGCCCCGCCGCGGTCTCGAGATCGCCGCTGGCGACGATCTCGCCATCCTTGCGGATGGTGAGGCTGTTGGTCGCGTCGTCGAACCGGCCGTCGAGCGACGCCAGCCGCTCATTGCGGGCCAGCATCAGAAACTGGATTTTCGGCTTCCACTCCGGAGCCTCGGGGTCGAACCCGCTCGGCCCGTTCTCGATGGCGTAGCGGCGGTCGGCGGGCAGGGTCTGGCCGGTTCGCAAGGGGACCCGGAGCAGGGATTCCGGCGTCAGGCCCTTGATCGGGTAACGGTAAATGCCGGTGATTTCGGCGGTCTGGCTGGCTGTCATAGGCCTACTTAGAGGATTTGCTCTGCGCTCGCCAAGCGGTCGATCCGCGCACGAAATTGTGAAGCCGCCTCTTTCGATCCGAGGCCATGCTTCCCACATCTCGGTCAGGCCGGCGCCAGCGTCGGCTGAAAGCGACCGCTTGATGCGTTGAGGAACGTCAACGTATCAAGCGGAAACCCAATGAAGATGCCGTTTGGGGTGCCTGAGAGGGCCCCAGGGGCAGGCCGAGGGAAACAAAAGACATGAATATCGATAAATATACCGAACGCTCCAGGGGCTTCGTCCAGTCCGCGCAGTCGCTTGCGGTGCGCGAGGGGCACCAACAGTTTTCAACCCTGCATGTCCTGAAGGTGCTGCTGGACGACAATGAGGGGCTCGCTTCCGGTCTGATCGACCGCGCCGGCGGCAATTCCCGTGCAATCCTGAAGGCGACCGAGGACGCCCTCAACAAGGTGCCGAAAGTTTCTGGTGGCGGTGCCGGCCAGATCTATCTGGCGCCCGAGCTTGCCCGCACCTTCGACGCGGCCGAAAAGGCGGGCGAGAAGGCCGGCGACAGCTTTGTCACCGTTGAGCGGCTCCTGCTCGGTCTCACGCTGGAGAAGACCAGCGAGGCCGGCGCAATCCTCGCCAAGGGCGGCGTCACGCCGCAAAATCTCAACGCTGCGATCGAGGCGCTGCGCAAGGGCCGCACCGCGGATTCCGCGACCGCCGAGAACGCCTACGACGCGCTGAAGAAATATGCCCGCGACCTGACCCAGGCTGCGCGCGACGGCAAGCTCGATCCGGTCATCGGCCGCGACGAGGAGATCCGCCGCACCATCCAGGTGCTGTCGCGCCGGACCAAGAACAACCCTGTCCTGATCGGTGAGCCCGGCGTCGGCAAGACCGCCATCGCGGAAGGGTTGGCGCTGCGCATCGTCAATGGCGACGTGCCGGAGAGCCTCAAGGACAAGAAGCTGCTGTCGCTCGACCTGGGCGCACTGATCGCGGGTGCGAAATACCGCGGCGAGTTCGAGGAGCGGCTGAAGGCCGTGCTCCAGGAGGTCACCGCGAGCGACGGCAATTTCATCCTGTTCATCGACGAGATGCACACGCTGATCGGCGCCGGCAAGGGCGACGGCGCGATGGACGCGTCCAACCTGCTGAAGCCTGCGCTCGCGCGTGGCGAGCTGCATTGCATCGGCGCGACCACGCTCGACGAGTATCAGAAGCACGTCGAGAAGGATGCGGCGCTGGCGCGGCGCTTCCAGCCGATCTTCGTCAGCGAGCCCTCGGTCGAGGACACGATCTCCATTCTGCGCGGCCTGAAGGACAAGTACGAGCAGCACCATGGCGTGCGGATCACCGATTCCGCGCTCGTGGCGGCCACGACGCTGTCCAACCGCTACATCACCGACCGCTTCCTGCCCGACAAGGCGATCGACCTCATGGACGAGGCGGCAGCGCGGCTGAAGATGCAGGTCGATTCCAAGCCGGAAGAGCTGGATTCGCTGGATCGTGAGATCATCCGGCTCAAGATCGAGCAGGAAGCGCTCAAGAAGGAAAGCGATCTCGGCTCCAAGACCCGTCTCGAACTGCTCCAGAAGGAGCTGGCGGAGCTCGAGGAGAAGTCCGCGGCGCTGACCGCGCGCTGGAGCGCGGAGAAGAACAAGCTCTCCAACGCCCAAAAGCTGAAGTCGGAGCTCGACGCCCTGCGCGTCGATCTTGCCGACGCGCAGCGGCGCGGCGAATTCCAGAAGGCGGGCGAGCTGGCCTATGGCCGGATTCCGCAGCTCGAGAAGCAGCTGGCCGACATCGAGGCGCGTGAAGGCACCAGTGAGATGATGGAGGAGGCTGTTACCGCCAACCACATCGCGCAGGTGGTCTCGCGCTGGACCGGCGTGCCCGTCGACAAGATGCTGGAGGGCGAGAAGGAGAAGCTCCTGAAGATGGAGGAGCAGCTCGGACAGCGCGTCGTCGGCCAGGCCGAGGCCGTGCGTGCGGTCGCGACCGCCGTGCGCCGTTCGCGTGCGGGCCTGCAGGACCCGCACCGACCGACCGGCTCGTTCATGTTCTTGGGCCCGACCGGCGTCGGCAAGACCGAGCTGACGAAAGCCCTCGCGGAGTACCTCTTCAACGATGAGACCGCGATGGTCCGCCTCGACATGTCCGAATACATGGAGAAGCATTCGGTCTCGCGGCTGATCGGCGCGCCTCCGGGCTATGTCGGTTATGACGAGGGCGGCGCGCTGACCGAAGCGGTGCGGCGCCGGCCCTACCAGGTGGTGCTGTTCGACGAGATCGAGAAAGCGCATCCGGACGTTTTCAACGTCCTGTTGCAGGTGCTCGATGACGGCCGGCTGACCGATGGCCAGGGCCGTACCGTCGATTTCCGCAACACGCTGATCATCATGACCTCGAACCTTGGTTCGGAATTCCTGGTGAATCAACCCGAGGGCGAGGACACCTCTGCCGTGCGTGAGCAGGTGATGGGGATGGTGCGGGGACATTTCCGCCCCGAGTTCCTGAACCGCGTCGACGAGATCATCCTGTTCCACCGCTTGCAGAGGAGCGAGATGGGCCGGATTGTCGAGATCCAGTTCGCGCGGCTACAGAAGCTGCTGACCGATCGCAAGATCGTGCTGACGCTCGATGCCGCCGGCCGCGACTGGCTCGCCGCCAAGGGTTGGGATCCCGCCTATGGCGCACGACCGCTGAAGCGGGTGATCCAGCGCTATCTCCAGGATCCGCTCGCCGAGATGATTTTGGGCGGCGATGTCAGAGACGGGGATCATGTTGCGATCTCCTCCGAAGGCAACGTGCTGACCTTCAACGGCAAGGCGGCGCAGACCGCGGAGATCGCCCAGTTCGAGGCGCCAGCATCGAAGCGCAAGCTGAACTGATCCGACGACCGTTTTCGACGAAAATCGCCCCGGAGAGGCTTGGCCGCTCCGGGGCGATTGCGATTCTGGGGGCGCGCGCCGCTTCGTCATTACCGAAATACCGGTACTTTGCATGGGGTTGTTTTTTCAGATCTGGCCGGTGGCGCCGGCAGGGCCGGGTTCGATGGCGCCATTGTCCTCAGCGTCCTCTTCGAGCTCGGAGAGGATGTCAACGAGGTCGCGGACGCGGCCGTGCGCCAGAGGCCGGAGATCGTTGATCATCGGCTCGTCATTGGCGAGCCAGGCCCGGGCCTCGACGAGTTCCTCGGCAGTCGCCCCGGTTCCGATGATCGCGGCGATGGTCACGTCATCGACCCCCGGAATGGCCCGGGCCACGTCGTCGTGTGAGAGGTGCTTCATCGGCGTAACCTCCTCTTGATTGTTCGGTCTGGGACCGGAGCCATCAATCGAGATCACCGGCCAACGGTTCCGGGCCGCTGCGCTGAACGCCCGCGAGAAGTAACGACCCCGCCCGCGCGGTGCGGGCGGGATCTTGGCTCGGCCTCTTAGCGGCTTGGGGTCAGCCGCGGCGGGAGCTGGGACATGATCCAGAGTTCGATCGCCGCAAGTGCCGCGACCAGAACGCCGACCACGACGTGGACCGTCATCGCCGTCCTGTTGCCCTGGAAGCCGAGCACCCAAGGCGCGATCAGCGTCCACAGGCCGACGACCAGGTTCAACCACTCCTCCCACACGGCGAAAGCCGCGAGTGCGGCAATCGCCAGCACGGCGATCGCGATGCCCGCGACATAGGCGTTCTGAGAGGCGGCTCCGGCAGCGAAGCCGAAGATCCACGGCGAGAAGAACAGGAACGCGCCAAGGATCAGGTTCGCGACGTCGCAAAGCTTTGCGTTCGTCCAATTCTCCATGACATCCTCCATTGATCCCCTGCCTCGCCTGGCAAAACAACGGGAGCGCGCCTCGCGTGGTTCCCTGCGGTTCCAGCGAAATCGAATGAAAAACGGACGATGTAGAAGAGACTTAGCTACCGGTTTGTGACCTGGAGCGGGCCGCCGGTGGCGTCCGACATACGGGCAATGGCGCCGTTGCGGCCGCTCATCATGCCGTCGAGCCGGTCGCGTTCCTTCTCGAAGCCCGCGAGCATCGGACCTTCGAGCGAACGGCCGCGCGGGAGTTTCACACGCATCGGATCGACGAAGCGGCCGTTGACGAGAATTTCGTAGTGCACGTGCGGGCCGGTCGACTGGCCGGTCGAACCGACGAAGCCGATGACCTGGCCCTGCCGCACCTTCTTGCCGGGCTCCATGCCCTTGGCGAAAGCCGACAGATGGCCGTAGGCGGTCTCGTAGCCGTTGTTGTGCTTGATGCGGACGTATTTGCCGTAACCGCCTTCGAGCTGGGCCTTCTCGATCACGCCGTTGCCGGCGGCGAAAATCGGCGTGCCGTAGGCGGTGGCCCAGTCGACGCCGGTGTGCATCTTCACATAGCCGAGGATCGGATGGCGGCGGCCGCCGAAGCCGGAGCGCATGATGGCGCTGTTGACGGGCTTCCTGACCAGGAACTTCTTCGCGCTCTTGCCGGTCTCGTCGTAGTAGTCGACGACGCCGTCGTCGGGGCTCTGATAGCGATAATATTTCTTGGTTTCGCCGCCGACCGTGAGCGAGGCGAACAGCACTTCGCTCTTGTCGACCGCCGTCGAGCCCTCGTCTTCGCCGGCATAGAACACGTCGAACGAGTCGCCCGGCTGCACCTTGCGCTGGAAATCGACGTCGTAGGAGTAGATCTTGATCATGTCGTCGATGACAGGCATCGGCACCTTGTTGCGCATCGCGGTCTCGTAGATGCTCTGGTAGAGCCGCACGCCGCTGCCGTCGTCATCCTCCTCGTCGTCGCTGTTGGCATTGGCCGTGGCCTCAGCGACGGTGTTCATGCTGGAAACGTCGACCGCGACGTATTTGCCGAGATCGGACAGCGCCGCGATCGCCTCGACCATGGTGTCGTTGGCGACGACGACGCGGTAGGGCTGCAGCCTGGCGCCGGGGCTCGCGGGCGCCATCAGGATGCGAAGCTTCTCGCCTTCCTTGATGCCGCCGTCGCGGCCGCGGGGGCCGAGCGTTGCAGTGATCGCCTTGATCTCGTCAGCCGTCGCGCCGAGATCGCGCAGCACGGAGGAGACCGAGTCGCCCTTCTTGACGACGTGGACGCGCTCGCCGTTGGGATTGCCGCCGGTGATCTGCTCTTTGGTCTTCGGCAGCAGCGTGACGTTTTCCGGCACCACGCGCGTTTCGAAGCCGGCATAGGGATCGGATGGCGACACTTCGGTGGCGTAGGCCATCTTCATATCGGATCTGTTGATGTCAGACTTGCCGGCCGCGCCGGAGATGTCGGCGGTGGCATTGGCGAGGGAGGCGTAACGCACCCCGCCATTGCCGCGCCAATTGGCGGCGTCGCGCACCCGCATCAGGATGTCGTCGAGCGCCACCACCGCGGAAATCTTGGCCTTCGGCAGCACCGGCGAGAGGTCCCTGGTGACGAAGGAGACCTCGGCGTCGGGCTCGACGGCTTCAGGATTGTTCGGATCGTCGGCGGCGGTCTTCGGATCGGAGCCGACGTCAGTGAGCAGACGCTGCGCGTTGAACGGCGGAATCTTCGCCGACAGGTCGCTCGTCGTCATCGACAGATTGCCGGCGATCCGGATGAAGGGGCGCACACGCATCACGTCGCGGTTGCCGACGCGGGCGACCGTCGAGACGCGCACGATGTTGCGCGAGGCGGTGGAGTCATTCGGCGGCGGCAGGCGGTCGCTCTTGTGCAGCGTGGCGGTGCGATCGGCCGCGCCGAATGCACCACGCAGCGCGCCCTCGACCCGCTCTGGCACCTTGGCGAAGGTCATTTCGCCGTCGAGAGATGCGAAAACGGCGCCGCCGATCAGAGCTGCGCCGCAGAGTCCGGTCAGAATTGTGCCGCTGAACCATTGCACCGAGACGCGGCGGCGATCGATGACGGCGGCCTCGGAACCATCGACGGACAGCGGCGGCTCGTGGCCAAGATCGATGATCCCGGTCTCACGCCCGTAAGCGCCGCGTGACGTCCTCTGGTTCAATCCAAGTCCCCCAATCAACGACCCGAGACCCTTCGCCTCAACCTCTCCCCGGTCGCCCTCTTGCAGGGGCATCGCGGAAAAAGCCGTGCCGCACAGGTGTTCGCGCTCAGGAGGCCCCGGATCAGGGCCCGGCCGAAATTACGAACAGCGAGGCAGTTGAAGGTCTCTCGATGTCTTTCGAATGTCCGAAGAAGGCCGCGTCATCATCAGATCGCCTTCTCTGAACCCCATGAAAATCGCCGGCAGCCCCCACTGGCATCCCGCGATTCAAGCTTGTCTCTTAGCAGAACGCCGCGGGATTGTGGCTCAAGTACGGCGCCTAATATGGAAAAGTTTCCTGAACGGCCAGGCGCGAGGGGCTGGGGTCGAGGGGCGCCGCAAGCCGCTTCCGGGAGTCCCATCCCGGGTCCCTCCGGAGCCCCTTCCGAGCCCCTTCCGACCCCCCTGGCGGCCAAACTTTTTTTCAGATTTTTTACCGCGTGGCTTCGCTCCGCCGTCTCCACGGTTTTCTAATCAATTGGAATCGCTGGATTATTTTCGACAATCCACTGTGCGACGATTTGTTGACGATGGGCGTTGACAATCCCGGGCGGGGGGGCCTATAACCCGACCACTGAGCGCGGCGCCGCCGGGTCACTGACCAAGGCGAGCGAACGCGCCACTGATGCTCCTCACCTCGTTGAGTGCACAACAGCCGACACAAATCGGTTGGAGTTCATTCGTCGCCGGTAAGGGTGTCGGAACCCTTCCACTCTGGAAGGTTGGGGCCTCCTGGTCCCGGGCTGTTTGACAAGTGAAGATGAAGAAAGAGAAACGTGGACGGCGGAGTCCTTGCGGGTCTCGCATCTGAGAAGCTTCGGCTTTTCTGATCGAGACCGGACGAAAGACTTCGGCGGTACACGTTTCAAAGGAAACACCATCGTTGCCAGCGATGTGAATCGCAGGCAGCACATCGATTTCGGTCGATGAAAAAATGGTGGGACCTCGTCAAACGTTGTGATCAGCCGGTTCAAAGTTCAAGTCCAACTTGAGAGTTTGATCCTGGCTCAGAGCGAACGCTGGCGGCAGGCTTAACACATGCAAGTCGAGCGGGCGTAGCAATACGTCAGCGGCAGACGGGTGAGTAACGCGTGGGAACATACCTTTTGGTTCGGAACAACACAGGGAAACTTGTGCTAATACCGGATAAGCCCTTACGGGGAAAGATTTATCGCCGAAAGATTGGCCCGCGTCTGATTAGCTAGTTGGTAGGGTAATGGCCTACCAAGGCGACGATCAGTAGCTGGTCTGAGAGGATGATCAGCCACATTGGGACTGAGACACGGCCCAAACTCCTACGGGAGGCAGCAGTGGGGAATATTGGACAATGGGGGCAACCCTGATCCAGCCATGCCGCGTGAGTGATGAAGGCCCTAGGGTTGTAAAGCTCTTTTGTGCGGGAAGATAATGACGGTACCGCAAGAATAAGCCCCGGCTAACTTCGTGCCAGCAGCCGCGGTAATACGAAGGGGGCTAGCGTTGCTCGGAATCACTGGGCGTAAAGGGTGCGTAGGCGGGTTTTTAAGTCAGGGGTGAAATCCTGGAGCTCAACTCCAGAACTGCCTTTGATACTGAAGATCTTGAGTCCGGGAGAGGTGAGTGGAACTGCGAGTGTAGAGGTGAAATTCGTAGATATTCGCAAGAACACCAGTGGCGAAGGCGGCTCACTGGCCCGGTACTGACGCTGAGGCACGAAAGCGTGGGGAGCAAACAGGATTAGATACCCTGGTAGTCCACGCCGTAAACGATGAATGCCAGCCGTTAGTGGGTTTACTCACTAGTGGCGCAGCTAACGCTTTAAGCATTCCGCCTGGGGAGTACGGTCGCAAGATTAAAACTCAAAGGAATTGACGGGGGCCCGCACAAGCGGTGGAGCATGTGGTTTAATTCGACGCAACGCGCAGAACCTTACCAGCCCTTGACATGTCCAGGACCGGTCGCAGAGATGTGACCTTCTCTTCGGAGCCTGGAACACAGGTGCTGCATGGCTGTCGTCAGCTCGTGTCGTGAGATGTTGGGTTAAGTCCCGCAACGAGCGCAACCCCCGTCCTTAGTTGCTACCATTTAGTTGAGCACTCTAAGGAGACTGCCGGTGATAAGCCGCGAGGAAGGTGGGGATGACGTCAAGTCCTCATGGCCCTTACGGGCTGGGCTACACACGTGCTACAATGGCGGTGACAATGGGATGCTAAGGGGCGACCCTTCGCAAATCTCAAAAAGCCGTCTCAGTTCGGATTGGGCTCTGCAACTCGAGCCCATGAAGTTGGAATCGCTAGTAATCGTGGATCAGCACGCCACGGTGAATACGTTCCCGGGCCTTGTACACACCGCCCGTCACACCATGGGAGTTGGTTTTACCTGAAGACGGTGCGCTAACCAGCAATGGAGGCAGCCGGCCACGGTAGGGTCAGCGACTGGGGTGAAGTCGTAACAAGGTAGCCGTAGGGGAACCTGCGGCTGGATCACCTCCTTTCTAAGGATGATCCTTCAGCGAGCTTCGGCTCACTATCGGATCGTTTTAGAAACATCAGTGGCCAACGGTCGTCAGGATCGTTGAGCTGCATTGGCGGGATTTCGCCGTCTACGTTTCTCTTTCTTCGCGGACGAACACGCGCTGGGCCTGTATGCGCAGGATCCCTGGTCCTTGACGGGATATGCGTTAGGGGCTTGTAGCTCAGTTGGTTAGAGCGCGCGCTTGATAAGCGTGAGGTCGGAAGTTCAAGTCTTCCCAGGCCCACCACACTCATCGAGTGAGCATTCGTCTTCTGGTTACGGGGCCATAGCTCAGCTGGGAGAGCGCGTGCTTTGCAAGCATGAGGTCGTCGGTTCGATCCCGTCTGGCTCCACCAGATGGTTTGATCATCGACTGATCGTGCACCTAAATCGTCCGCGATACATCACTTCGCATCTTGCTAGTCTGGATAGACAGCAAGTTGCGTGATTTCTGACATCGTAAAGAGGAGATCGATCCGAGTTGGATCGGGCAACAAGTAATTGTTGCGCGATACTTCATTATCTCCGGATCATTTCGGCGCTTGCGCGCCTTTCAGTGTAGCTCACAAGGCTGCGTCTGAAAGACGAGCGAGTTGTAAATGATCCTTTTAGCGAAGCTTGACCGCCTCGCTATCGGAACGATCTTACGAAGCAAGCTGGTCTTTCTAATCATTGTCCGGCTGCAGATAGCGT
>NZ_CP188196.1:5970000-8387507 GCF_049949275.1 Bradyrhizobium genosp. A
CACCAGCGCCATGAACGGCGCCTTCAGGATGCCGACCTCGAAATGGGTGACGGAGATGGCCTCATGCAACCGCGCGATGTAGATCGCCGGCCCCATGTCACCGTAGAACTGCGCAACCAGGCCGCCACCGTAGAGCGCGGCAATCGATCCGATGAAGGCGAGAATTGGCAGCGCGATAACGAGCGCGGCCACGCGCGGCAAGATCAGAACGTCGACGGGATCGAGCCCCATGGTCGAGAGCGCGTCGATCTCCTCGCGCATCTTCATCGAGCCGAGCTCGGCGGTGTAGGCGCTTCCCGAACGTCCTGCGACCATGATGGCGACGATCAGCACGCCGAGCTCGCGCAGGACGAGGATGCCGACCATGTCAACGGTGTAGGACTCTGCGCCGAACCTGCGGAAATGAAAGAACCCCTGCTGGGCAATGATGGCGCCGATCAGGAAGGTGATCAGCGCGACGATGGGAATCGCCTGAAACCCGATCCGGTTGAGCTGATAGACCAGCGATGTCAGCCGCAGCGAGCGCGGCCTGCGCACGACGCGGATCGCGGCCATGAACAAGGCGCCGAGCATTTGCAGAAAGATCGTAACGTCATCGCGGGCACCGATCGTGGCCCTGCCGAGATCGTTCAGCCTGAGCAGGACCGGATTGGGCACGGCCGCCGGCGCCGGCGTGTGGCGATTGACCTGCCGCACCTCCTCCAGCAGGCCGCTGAAATGATCTGCCACACCGATGATCTCGGCCGGCCTGCCGGATGATGCCGCCTTGCGCGACAATTTCTCCAGGATCCAGGCACCGAGCGTGTCGAGCGCGCTGATGCCAGACATGTCGAGGGTCACGGCTCGCGATCGATCGACATCCGCCCCGACCGATCGGGATAAAGTTTCAAGCTTTGCGACATTGGCCGCGATCCACGACCCCTCGGGCCGCAATTCGAGCGCACCACCCAAGGGAGTTGCCAGCAGCAGAGGTTCCGAATTCACGCGCATATCCTCATGGGACGACCAGCCCCAATGGTTGTGTTCTAGGCCGGCATAGGGCGGCTCGATTGACTTGCCTCAAACAGACCTGCCTCAAACAGGTCCGCTCTCGTCCCCTTGACCCAAATCAATGGCCGTCAGGCCCGCCCGCATAGGCTCTCGCCATTCAATGGAGACCGCCAATGTTCGACACCGGCAGAATGAGCGACGAGCTGAAAGCACTGAAGGTCGACGTCGCACGTCTGCTGAGCACCGCCGGCGAGGAGATGTTCGAGACGTCAAAGGACCGTACCGAGGTCCTCGCCGATCAGATCAACGCCGCGCTGGCCGAACTTGGCGAAACCGTCAGCGAGGAGCAGGAGCAGCTCCATGATCTCATCACAGAACGCCCTGTCGCCTCGCTCGCGTCCGTCTTTGCGCTCGGCGTAGTCGTCGGCTTCATGCTGAGGAGGCACTAGGTGAATACGGAGAATGTCGTCAAGCATCTGCGTGCCCTGTGGCGCACCGACAGGATCATCGCGGATATCAGGCTCCGGCACCTGCTGATCGGACTCGGTCTGCGCGCCTTTGCGGCCCTGATCGCCGCGTTCGGGCTCCTGATGCTGGAGCTGTCCGCCTATTTCGCCCTCGTCCAGATCTGGAGCGCAATCACCGCAGCCGCCGTCCTGGGAGCGATCAATTTCGCCATCGCGGCGGTCCTGTTCATCGTCGCCGGACGCCCGCCCTCGGGCCGCGACATCGAGCTCGCCAATGAAATCCACGGCACGTCGATCGAGGCCCTCCAGGTCGAAGCCCGGACATTTCAGGCCCAATTGACCGGCGCGGTGCATCATCCGCTCAGCACGATCGTGCCGGTGCTGGTGCCGCTGATCGCAATCATCGTCAAGAACATGCGAAAGACGGCCAGAGAGCCCGCCGCAGACGCAGCGACCGAAGTGCGCTCGTAGCCGCCGCGCCTCAGAGCTTCAGCCGGACGTCGCAGATGTCAGGCTCGGTCGGATCTGGCTTGATCTCGAAGCCGAGCTGCCGGCACATCTCCAGCATCACGACGTTCTCCTTGAGCACGTCGCCCGAGATGGTCTTGAGCCCTTCCGACCTGGCGTAGTCGATGATCAGCTGCATCAGGGCCCATCCAAGCCCCCTGCCCTTGAGGTCGGACCGCAGCAGGATCGCGTATTCGCCGCTCTCGTAGATCGAGTCCGAGTGAAGCCGCACCACGCCGACCATCTCGTTGTTCTCATCGAACGCAATAAACGCCATGGCGCGCGCGTAGTCGAGCTGGGTCAGGCGCGCGATGAACTCATGGGTAAACTCCTTCATCGGCGCGAAGAAGCGCAAGCGGAGATCGTGGGGCGTGACGTGGCGCAGAAATTCGTGGATGGTCGGCTCGTCCTCGGGACGCAGGGGCCGCACCGAGATGCGCCAACTGTCCTTGAGGGCCAGGCGACGCTCCCATTGCGACGGATAAGCGCGGACGGCGAAATTGGCGGGACCGGAGCCCGCAAACTTCCGCTGGGGCGGCGCCACCGCGACGCGGGCATCAACAGCAGTTACGCCGGTTTCATCCGCGAGCAGCGGATTGATATCGAGCTCGCGGATTTCGGGGATGTCCGTCGCCATCTGCGCCAGCTTGACCAGCACCAAAGCTACTGCGTCCTGCTTGACAGCCGGCACGTCCCGGTACGCTGGCAACAACCGCGACACACGGGTGCGCTCGATCAGGTCGCGGGCGAGCTGCAGATCGAGCGGCGGCAGCGCCAGGGCCTTGTCGTTGATGATCTCCACGGCCGTCCCGCCGCGGCCGAACACGACGACGGTGCCGAAAGTCGGATCGTCAGCGAGGCCCAGGATCAGCTCGCGCGCCTTGGCCTTGACGACCATGGCTTGCACGATGACACCATCAATGCGGGCTTCCGGCCGCAGCTTCTTGGCGCGGGCGAGAATATCGACAGCCGCCGCGCGCACTGCATCCGGCGTGGTCAGATTGAGCACGACACCGCCGACATCGGACTTGTGCACGATGTCGCGCGACATGATTTTGAGCACGACTGTCGCCCCTTGCACGAATATCTCATCCGCATGGGCGACCGCCTGCTCGACATCTGCGGCCGCATAGGTCGGCACCATGGCGATGTCATAACACCCAAGCAGATGCTTGATCTCGACGGGCTCGAGCCATTTGCGTCCGTCAGCGATGGCCGTCGCAACGATCTGCCTCGCAGCCGCGACATCCGGCACGAAGGTGTCCGGCATCGCCGGGGGAACCTGGCTCAACTCGTCCACCACCTCGCGATGCCGGACCAGATGCATGAAGCCGCGCACCGCGTCATCTTCGGTCGGATAGTTCGGGATGCCCGCGCCTGATAGCGTCGCAATGATCTCCTGATCGGCCCCGACCCAGGCCGCAAGCACGGGCTTGGCCCAACTGCGGTGCTTCTCCCGATATTTGCCGACGAGCTCGGTCACGGTCGTCGCGATCTGCGCGGCCGATGCGATCGCGGTCTGCACGTTGAGCACGAGGACCGCGTCATTGCCTGGATCGTCGAGCAGCACCTGCAGCGCCGCGGCATAGCGCGACGCATCGGCGTCGCCAACGATATCGACGGGATTGGCGCCCGACCAGGTTGGCGGCAGCACCGCATCGAGCTTCTCACGCGTATCGGGTGTCATGGGCGCGGGAATTCCGCCGAGGTCCGCCAGCCGGTCGACCGCCAGGACACCGATGCCGCCACCATTGGTCAGAATGGCGAGGCGCTTACCCGCCGGCGATCTGATTCGGCCGAGCGTCTCGGCACAATCGAACAGCTCGCGCAGATCGGACACCCGGAGGACGCCGGCGCGGCGGAAGGCCGCATCATAGACCGCGTCGGCGCCTGCGAGCGCGCCCGTATGCGTGGCGGCCGCCTTCGCGCCCTGTGCCATGCGGCCCGATTTCACCACGACGACGGGCTTCACGCGCGCCGCCGCGCGCGCCGCCGACATGAATTTCCGCGCGTCCTTGATGGCCTCGATGTAGAGCAGGATCGCGCGGGTCTTGTGGTCCATCGCGAAATGGTCGAGCAGGTCCGCGATATCGACATCGATCTGATCGCCGATCGTGACGATGCCGGAAAAGCCAACGCCGCGTTGCGTAGCCCAATCCACCATCCCGGCCGCGATCGCGCCCGACTGCGAGATCAGCGCGAGGTTTCCAGCCCCCGGCATATGCGCCGCGAAACTCGCGTTGAGGCTTACGCCGGGCATCATGATGCCGAGGCAGTTGGGGCCGATCAGCCGCATGCCGTATTTGCGGGCGACAGCGACGGCGGCTTCCTGGAGCGATCCAGGCCCATGACCGAGCCCAGCCGAGACGATCAGGGCGCCGGCCGATCCGCGACGGCCGGCCTGGTCGATGATGTCGGGGACCTCTCGCGCGGGCGCTGTGATGACCACCAACTCGGGCACGAATGGCAACTGCTCGAGACTGCTCACCGCCGCAACGCCGCCGATCTCGGCATGGCGCGGGTTCACCAAACCGAACAGCCCCTTGAATTCCGCCTTGCGAATGTTCTCCAGGACCGCGCGTCCGACGGAGACCGGGCGGGAGCTTGCGCCGACCAGCGCGACCGATCGGGGCGACAACAGGTTTTTCAGGCGGTAAGTCGACATGATTGCATTCGTCCGTTCGGGCGACAGGTCCGACTGCTACGAAGCTAACCCGGATATGCGTTGAAATGCCCCTAGTGCGACATCATCACCCAGCACGGTGGCTGGCCGATGACGGTCTTGGTCACACCGCCCCAGACGACCTCGTTCAGGCGTGAGTGATGGTAGGCGCCCATGACGATGGCGTCGATGGCATGGGATTGCGCGCAACTGCCCAGCACCTTGCCGATCGAGCTGCCGCTGCCTTTCACGGTTTCGAAAGACGCATAAACCCCGTGTTCCCGGAGGTGGTGAACGAGACTCAGGCCGGATTGCGCGATCGCTTCAGTCTTGTCGTCCGCCACAGTCACCACGCGGACTGAGGTAGCGGCCTGAATGATCGGCAATGCGTCGCCGACCGCACGCGCAGCCCGCGCCGAGTGATCCCAGGCAATCATAACATTCTCGAATTCCGGCCGCAGCGCCTCGACATGCTGCTCCGGACAGAGCAGCAGCGGCCGGCCGGACTGGAACAGGAACGTTTCAACGATGTTTTCGGTTCGGCTGTCGTGCGGCTTCACGGGGATCAAAGTGAGGTCGCTAAAGCGCGCATGCTCGGCCAGGGTCGATGCGATCTGGTCCGCCGGGACCCTGCCCGATCGGCTTTGGGCCCGAATGCCGGTACGCGAGGCCGCATTGGTGAATGCATTCAGGAGCTGCTGCATATCGCCGGCCTCGCGCACAACGCTGAGTTCGGCGGCCTCCGGGTCATCGGGAAATACCACCTTCGGCCGCACGAAAACATCGTCCTCGAGCGCGAGGCCGGTGATCCTGGCGCCGAGGTCGGCGGCAACGGCGACGCACTTTTCAATTGCGGCCAGTGTGGGTGCACGCGGCTCGCCAACGAGCGGCAGAAAGACGTCCTTGATGGGCATCGGATTCTCCTTGCCGGCCAGAATAGGCCGTCTTCGGTCCGGATGCTTGATCCTCATCAAGCCGGGAAAACTCCGAAGTCACCAGCCGACGACAGCCTTTGACGGAAGTCAAGGACTGGTCGCGGTCTCGACTTAAGGGTTACCCTGGTTTACGGCCGGACCGCTTGGCGCCCCCATCTGCAATATGCCGGCAGGAATGACAGACAATTCTGCGACCCAGGAACGGATCTTCGCGGCACTGACCGCGCATGCCGGCGTCAAGCGGATCGACACGCACGCGGCTTCGGTCTTCCTCGACGGGACGCGCGCGCTGAAGATCAAGCGGGCAGTCAAATATCCATTTCTCGACTATTCTACCCTCGACAAGCGCAAGGCGGCCTGCGAGGAGGAGCTCCGGATCAATCGGCCGCACGCGCCCCAGATCTATCGTCGCATCGTTGCCATCACGGAAGAGCCGGACGGATCGGTAAAGGTCGCCGGCCACGGCCGGCCGATCGAATATGCCGTCGACATGTCACGTTTCGACGAGAGCCGGACGCTGGATCATCTGGCGAAGGCCGGACAGTTCGATGCGGACTTTGCGTCGTCCATCGCCGACGCGATCGCGGCTTCGCATGCAGCAGCAACGCCCGCCGACGATGAGGCATGGATTTGCTCCATCCCCGCCCTGATCGACGGCAACAGCTCTGGCCTGCGGAATGGCAATCATGTGCCGGCCGCGGAGATCGAGCGGCTTGCGCAGGCCTCACACGCGGCGTTCCTGCGCACCCGCAACTTGCTTGAAGAACGCGGCCGCCAAGGCTTCGTGCGCCGCTGTCACGGCGATCTGCATCTTGCGAATATCGTGCTGATCGAACAGCAGCCTGTGCTGTTCGACGCCATCGAGTTCGACGCGCAGATGGCGACTGTCGACGTGCTCTACGACCTCGCCTTCACCCTGATGGATCTGCTGCGCCACGCTCAGCCGCTGGCAGCCAACACCGTCCTGAACCAGTATCTTGCCGCGACGCCGCTGGAAAACCTCGACGCGCTCGGCGCGCTGCCGCTGTTCATGTCCATTCGCGCAGCGATCCGCGCACAGGTAGCGCTCGCACGGCTGAAGCCGCCGCATTCCGACGATGCCAGCATTCTCGACGAGGCACGCCGCTATTTTGAGCTCGCCCGGGCGTTGATACAGCCTCCCGGCCCCCGCCTCATCGCGGTAGGCGGACTGTCGGGCACCGGGAAGACGGTTTTGGCACGCGCGCTCGCGCCAACCATCGCTCCGCAGCCGGGCGCCGTCGTGCTGCGCAGCGACGTCATTCGCAAACAGATGCTCGGTGTCGCCGACACGGACCGGCTGCCGCCATCCGCATACACGCCAGAGCTTGCGGCCCGGGTTTACGAGGCATTGGCCGAGCGCGCCCGGCGCGTGCTGGCCCACGGCCATTCGGCGATCGTCGACGGCGTGTTCGCCCGAGGTTTCGAGCGAGACGCCTTCGCCACGCTGGCCCGGGATTGCAATGTGCCTCTCACCGGCCTCTTCCTGGTGGCGGATCTGGCGACCCGGCAGGCCCGAATCGGCGGTCGCCGCGGCGACGCATCCGATGCGACGCAAGAGGTTGCCGCGTTGCAAGAGCACTATAATATCGGCCATATCGGTTGGACGACCATCGATGCATCCGGGACACAAGCGCAGACGCTCCAGAGCTGCCAGGACACGATCGCTGAGGCAGGTAAGGTAATCTGATTGGCGCGGGCTAGGATGGCGCGACCCACCACGAGTTCGACGGCGACCGCCCGCGTCAGGCCGGCGGCAAGCCGTAACATGCTGCCCGGGCGCCTGAGCCCCGGCATGGCCTGCGACACCGCCTTTCGGATCATCGCCCGCCGTCACCTCGCCGCCGTCCTCGCCCAGCATGACGGGACCTGTCGTGGCGATCCGGAGGCGCTGCATCAGATCCGAGTTGCGCTGAGCCGTCTGCGGACCGCCATTCGCTTCTTTTCTCCCATGGTCGACGATGCGCTCCGCCCCAAAGTCTGGGCCGAGTTGAAATGGCTGAACAGTCAGCTCGGCCTGGTGCGGGACCTCGACGTTGCCATCGAATGCGTCGTGGCTGAGGTTGGCGACGAGCTCGCCGTGATCGCCGAGCTCCAGCGCTGGGACGAGAAGCGGGCTGAAAGCCATCGCCTGCTGGCGCGCGCGCTGAAATCGGCACGATATCGCCGCCTGGTCGAGCAGACCTCGAGCTGGATCGAGAGCGGCCCCTGGTCAACCAGGCGCAGCAAGGAAGCCATCCGGCTGCGCCGCTGCGCGCTTGCCGACCATGCGACGGCGCAACTGGCCGAATGGGAAAATACGCTGCTCAGAAAAGCCAGGAAACTGCGCAAGCTCGACGTCGAGAAACGGCACAAGCTGCGGATTCTCAACAAGCGAGTGACCTATTCGATCGAGTCGCTGCAGGATCTCTTCGCCGACAAGTCGCTGACGAAGCAGAAGTCGATCCTCAAGCAATTGCGCAGGGCGCAAAAATCGCTCGGACAGTTGAACGACGATGCGCGCGGTCAAGCGCTCGCCGCGTCGTTGAACGAGGCCGCTCCAGAGGCCGGCATTCGCTTCCTCGACCGCAAGCGAGAAAAGAAGCTGCTGCGAACGGCTTCGACGGCCTATCGCAAGCTGGACAAGGCCAAGCCCATCCGCTCCTCCGACTTGACACCGGACTCGGAGCCGGAGGATTAGCTCGACACCAGCGCTGCTTGACCTGAGTCAAACCAAGCCTCCGCCGCTGATCTAAGCTTTGCACATCGATATTTTGTGTGAACTTGCGGAGCCCCCATGCGCGCCCACCAGGTCATGACCCGCTCGGTTATCTCGATCACGCCCGACACCAGCATCGTCGAGGCCGCGAACATCATGCTGAAGCGCCACGTCAGCGGCCTCACCGTCGTCGACGACAACGGCAAGCTGGTCGGCGTCGTCTCGGAAGGCGACTTCATCCGCCGTAGCGAAATCGGCACCGGGCGCAAGCGCGGCCGCTGGCTGCGGTTCATCCTCGGCCCCGGTACGACGGCCAGCGATTTCGTCCATGAGCACGGCCGCAGGGTGTCGGAGGTCATGACCGCCTCGCCTGTGACCATCACCGAAGACACGGCGCTCGCCGAGATCGTCGATCTCATGGAACGGAACAACGTGAAGCGGCTGCCGGTGGTTCGCGGCGACAACGTCGTCGGTATCGTGTCACGCGCCAACCTGCTGCAAGCCGTGGCCGGCCTCGCGCGCGAAGTGCCGGATCCGACCGCCGACGACGATCACATCCGCGGGCGCATCATCGATGCGATGGAGAAGAACGACTGGTGTCCGTTCGGGCTGAACGTCATCGTCCGCGACGGCATCGTCCACCTCAGCGGCGTCATCACCGAGGACCGCGCGCGGCAGGCCGCGGTCGTCGCCGCGGAGAATGTCGAGGGCGTCAAGAAAGTGCACGACCATCTGTGCTGGGTCGACACCATGTCAGGCGTCTATCTGAATTCGCCCGAGGACGACGATCTCGCCAAGGCAAGCTAACCAAGGCAAGCTGAGCACAGTTCAGCGAGGAATAACGGCGGTGGCTTCGATCTCGACCAGCGCCGTCTTCTCGACGAGGCGGACGACCTGGACAAGCGCCATCGCGGGATAATGCGCACCGAAGACCGCGCGGTAGATCCTGCCGAGCTCCTTCAGATTCGTCAGGTATTCCTCCATGTCGACGACGTACCAGGTCAGGCGCACGAGGTGCTCAGGCCGCGCGCCAGCCTCGCCAAGGATTTCCGCGATGTTGCTCAGGGTCTGGCGCACCTGCGCGACAAAGCCGACCGCGAGATGCTCCTCGGCATCCCAGCCGATCACGCCTCCAGTGACGACGATGCGCCCTTCGGCAGCCATGCCGTTGGCATAGCCCTTCGGCATCGGCCAGCCTGAGGGCTGGAGCACCTGCACCCTGGGGCTGGTGTCAGCCTCGGCAGCAGACGGCAGCACCGCAAGTTGTGGGCCTTTCGGCGTCGTCACGGACAATTCCTGATCCTCATCTCATTCTGCCGCGGCGCCCGAAGACGTCGCCGCCGCCTGCGCCAGTTGCCGCAAGGCGAAGCGCTTCAGTTTGCCGGTCTCGGTCTTCGGCAGTTGCGTCACGAACTCGATCGCGCGTGGATATTTGTAAGGCGCGATCTCACGTTTGACATGCTCCTGCAACTCGGCTGCAAGCTTTGCATCCGGCGTCACGCCCGGCGCGGCAATGACATAGGCCTTCACGATCATTCCGCGCGCCTCGTCCGGCGCACCGACGACGCCGCACTCGGCAACCGACGGATGCGTGAGCAGCGCTGCTTCGACATCCGTGCCCGCGATATTGTACCCGGATGACACGATCATGTCGTCAGAGCGCGACTGGTACCAGAAGTAGCCGTCGCTATCCATCAGATAGGTATCGCCGGTGATGTTCCAGCCGTTCTGGACATACTTCCGCTGCCGCTCGTCGGCGAGATAACGGCAGCCGGTCGGCCCGCGCACCGCGAGCTTCCCCATCGTGCCCGGCGGCAAATCGTTGCCGTCATCGTCAACGATCTTCGCCTCATAGCCGGGCACGGGCTTGCCGGTCGCACCGGGACGAATGTCGTCCTCGGTCGCGCTGATGAAGATGTGCAGCAGCTCAGTCGAGCCAATCCCGTCCATCAATTTGATGCCGGTGGCCTTCAGCCAGGCATCGAATGTCGACTTGGGCAGCGTCTCGCCTGCGGAGACACACTTCCGCAGCGAGGAGATGTCACGGCCCGGAAGCTTGGCGATCATGGCGCGATACGCGGTCGGCGCCGTGAAGCAGACCGTGGTCTTGTACTGCTCGATTGCTGAGAGGATATCGTCGGGCGTCGTCTTCTCCAGCACGACGAAGGACGCGCCGATGTGCATCGGGAACAGCACGCCGCCGAAACCGAAGGTGAAGGCCAGCGGCGCGGAGCCGACGAAACGGTCTTTCTGCTCGGCCCGCAGGATGTTACGCGCGTAGCCGTCGCACACCGCCAGCATGTCGCGGTGGAAATGCATGGTGCCCTTGGGATCGCCGGTCGTGCCCGACGTGAAGGCGATCAGGCAGATATCGTCAGAGGCGGTGTCGACGGCCCTGAACTCCGGACTCGCGTCCGCGATCAACGCCTCGAGCGAGTCGACCGCGCCATTGCCCCAATAGACCACGTGCTTGAGACCGGGCGCAGCCAGCTTCGCCTTCTCCATCTCATCGGAGAGTTTTCCGTCGCAGAGCGCGAGCGTGATCTCCGCTTTCTGGATCGGATAGGACAGCTCCTTGGCGCGCAGCAGCGGCATGGTCGCCACGCAAATGCCGCCGGCTTTGATCACTGCAAGATACGTCGCGACCATCATCGGACTGTTGGCGGAGCGCAGCAGCACGCGGCCACCGGTGACAAGACCGAGCTTGCCGACCAACACATTGGCGATACGATTCACCAACGCTTGAAGCTCGCGATAGGTGTAGCTGACGGCGGGACTGATGACGCAAGGCGCATCGCCATGCCCCTGCTCGACCCAGCGGTCGAGGAAATAGCTGACGCAGTTCAAACGCGGCGGATAGAGCAGCTCCGGCCGCGTGAAGATGAATTCCGGCCAGAACTCAGGCGGCGGCAGATGCTGCCGCGCGAACGTATCGACATGGGCGGTCGCGGCGTTGCCGTCATGCGAGCCCGAGACTTGAACCTTGGCGGCGTTGGCCATCGCACGCTCCTTTGCGCATGGAAAGCACCCGGCAGCACTAACTCGGGAAACATTTTAGGCTTAAAACAATTCGGCGCAATAGTGGATTTTGGGCATCCCATGCATTTTCATGCGGCAAGGGGGGATGAGAAGGGCGCGTCGGCCCGCGCCTAGAGCCGGCGACGCCCGGCCGATTTCTGCGCCGACACCTTGGTCTTGGCCAGCAACCGCATCAGCTCGCGCACGTCCTTTGGCGTGAGGTCGGCGAAGAGGTCGGCGATCCAGGTCTCGTGTTCCGCAGCCATCCTGCGAAACTCGGCCCGGCCGAGTTTCGTAAGGCGGATGACCTGGACGCGGCGGTCAGTCTCCGAGGTGCGGCGGTCGAGATGGCCGGATTCCACCAGGCGCTCAACGAGGCCGGTGACATTGCCGTTAGACACCATCATGCGCTTGGAGACATCTGACAGTGTCATGCCGTCGGGCGCCTTGTCGAGCTGCGCCATCAGATCGAAACGGGGCAGCGTGACATCGAAGCGCTGCCGCAGCCGGCCGCGGACTTCTCCCTCGATCAGGGTCGTGCAGGTGAGCAGGCGCAGCCACAGCCGAAGCTCTTCGGCATGGTCCTCCGGCGTTTCGACGGCCTTGGTCTCGGAATCGAGCATCTCGATGCAGTCACTCACGGCTGGCATTGGCGCCGGCACGGATTCCCCAACGTTTTGAGCTTCAAATAAATCGACGCCGGCCGCAAGCCCAAAGCTGCAACAATCGACCGCACGCCAGTTTCTTTAGGCTTCAAATAATTGGCGCGACGCTTGCATGCACCGCTGCCCGCAAGACGGTGAGGCCTTGAGCTTGGCTTGCCGCAGGCGCCGTCATCGGCATAAGCTTGCATCGGAGTACGCGGCTTGCAACGCAAGCCCTGATGTCACGGGGGATAGATTATGAAGACACAACTGACCTTGGCTGCGACCGCGTTGCTGCTCGGCACCGCGATGAGCCCTGCCCTCGCTCAGGAGAAGATCAAGCTGGGCGTTATCGTGACCCTGTCTGGCCCCGCCGCAGCACTTGGCCAGCAGGTTCGCGACGGTTTTGCACTCGGCGTGAAGGACCTCGGCGGCAAGATGGGCGGACGCGATGTCGAGGTGGTCGTGGTCGACGACGAACTCAAGCCGGATGCCGCCGTGACCAAGGTCAAGGGCCTTCTGGAGCGCGACAAGGTTGATTTCGTAGTCGGACCGATCTTCTCCAACATCCTCCAGGCGATCCACCGGCCCGTGACGGAATCGAAGACCTTCCTGATCAGCCCAAATGCCGGCCCGTCGACCTTTGCCGGCAAGGATTGCAACCCGTTCTTCTATGTGACGTCTTATCAGAACGATCAGGTCCACGAGATCCTCGGCAAGGTCGCGCAGGATCGGGGCTACAAGCGGATGTATCTGATGGTGCCGAACTATCAGGCCGGCAAGGATTCGGTCGCAGGCTTCAAGCTCGACTACAAGGGCGAGATCGTCGAAGAGTCTTATATGCCGCTCAACACGCTGGACTTCCAGCCGGAGCTTTCCAAGATTTCGTCGCAGAAGCCCGATGCGCTGTTCACGTTCATGCCGGGCGGCCTTGGCGTCAACCTCGTCAAGCAGTACAAGCAGGCCGGTCTCGCCGACAGCATTCCGGTGCTATCGGCTTTCACCGTGGATGAATCCACCTTGCCGGCGCAGCAGGATGCAGCCGTTGGCATGTTTGGCGGCGCGAACTGGGCGCCCAATCTCGACAATCCCCAGAACAAGAAGTTCGTTGCCGCCTATGAGGCCGCCTATAATGGCGTGCCCGGCACGTACGCCTTCCAGGCCTACGACGCTGCGATGCTGATCGACAGCGCGGTCAAGGGCGTGAAGGGTGATCTCTCCAACAAGGAGGCCGTGGCGGCTGCGCTGAAGAAGGCGGACTTCACGTCGCTGCGGGGGTCGTTCAAGTTCAACACCAACGGCTATCCGATCCAGGATTTTTACCTGACCAAGGTCGCCAAGCGCCCGGACGGCAAATTCCAGACCGAGATCGTCCAGAAGGTTTTCGAGAACTACGGCGACCGCTATGCCAAGGATTGCAAGGCGGCGAACTAAGGCCGCGCGTCGCGTTCAGGGAGGACTGCAATGAAGAGCGAAATCACCGGCATCACGCGGGCCAATGAAGGAATCCAGGGCATCTCCTGGAACATCCTCGGCCAGACCTATGTGCCGAAGAGCAACACCGAGAACAGCTTCTCTTGGCACGCCACGCTGCCGCCGGGCACGTTCGTGCCGCCACACATTCATCCCGACCAGGACGAATATCTCTACATGCTGGAGGGCAAGCTCGACTTCGTGCTCGGCAATTCGGAGGCGCAGGCAACGCCCGGCGATCTGATCCGTCTCGGCATGGGCGTGCCGCACGGCATCTTCAACAAGTCGGAACAGACCGCAAAAGTTCTGTTCTGGGTCTCGCCGACCAAAAAGCTGTTCGACCTGTTCTGGGGCCTTCACAACATGAAGGAACAGAAGCCGGAGGACGTGGTGGCGATGGCCGCCGAGTTCAACATCCACTTCCTGCCGCCGCCGCCCGGCGCCGGCTAACAGCTGCTTTAGGCGCGCACCGCCGCGAGTCCCGGCACCGCGGCGAATCCGGCCTTGCTGGCATAACCGCGCACGATCGCCTCGCGCTGGGAATAGCTCAGCACGTTGTCGACATTGTCAAACCCGTCGGGCGCAAGCTGCTCGACGGCGTCGATGACGCCCTCGGGGCCGCCGCGCCGGTTGGAGCGGACGATGTCCGCCGTCATCGGCAGGCGCTTCTTCTCGTATTCCATCAAGGCCTGACGCGGATGCTCGGCGCGCACCAGCGCATCCGCAAGACAGCGCGCGTCGAGGATCGCCTGCGAAGCGCCATTGGAGCCAACGGGATACATCGGATGCGCAGCATCGCCGAGCAGGGTGACGCGCCCGGACGACCAATAGGGCAAGGGATCACGGTCGCAGGTGGGATATTCGTAGAATTCGGGCGTCGCCGAGATCAGGCTCTTCACGTCGATATAGGGCACCGAGAAGCGCGCGACATGCGGCATCAACTCCTCGCGCCGGCCCGGGCGCGACCAGTCTTCTTTCCGCGGCGGCGGCGCATTGCCCTCGCCGACCTTCACCAGCACCGCCCAGTTGGTGAGGCGGCTCGCTGGGCTCGATCCCTCCGCGATCGGATAGATCACCACCTTGGCGTTGAGGCCACCGGCGACGATCATCGACTTGCCGGTCAGGAACAGCGGCCAGTCGCGTGCACCGCGCCACAGCATCAGGCCGTTCCAGCACGGCGGTCCCTCGTTCGGAAACAGCGTGTCGCGCACGCGCGAATGGATGCCGTCCGCGCCGATCAAAATATCGCCGCGCGCGGTATGGATATGCGAGCCAACACGATCGAAGAAGTACGCAGTGACGCCGCCCTCGTCCTGCGTGAAGGCGCCGAGCCGGCAGCCGGTGTGGATCGCCTCCGCTCCCAGCCGCTCCTCGACGGCGCGATGGATGACGCCCTGGAGACGGCCTCGGTGAATCGAGAACTGCGGCACGTCGTGGCCGGCGTCGACGCCGCGGGCTTCGCGCCAGACCTCCTGGCCATGGCGGTTGAGATAGTAGAGCTGGTCGGTACGGATCGCGACGTCGTCGAGCTTCTGCAGCAGGCCAAGACTGGCAAGCTCACGCATGGCGTGCGGCAGCGTGTTGATACCGACGCCGAGCTCGCGGATCGTATCGGATTGCTCGAAAATCTCGCACCCGATGCCGCGGGCCCGCAGCATCAAAGCCGTGGTGAGACCACCGATACCGCCGCCGACGACAATCGCCTTCATCGCCCCTACTCCACTCAATACACAGGCAATTGAGTTAACGTCGCACGGGCGGTCACTCCGCCGCAAGCGGCTTTGTCGCCTCCGCCTTGAGCTCGGCCCGGGTCTTGGGCTTAGCCTTAATTCGCAGCTCCTCGAGATCCTGCCGATCGCGCACGCTGTTGCGGAAAATCTGGTCCTTTCCGGGCAGATATTGCGGCGGACAGAATGCGTCGTTTGCGCCGTACCAGGCCGCCGCCTTCATGGTGAAGAAGGGGTCGACCAGATGCGGCCGCCCAAACGCGACGAGGTCTGCCCGGCCGGCGGCCAAAATCGTATTTGCCTGGTCCGCGGTCGTGATGTTGCCGACGCACATGGTCGCCACCCGCGCCTCGTTGCGGACCTGGTCGGAGAACGGCGTCTGGAACATGCGCCCATAGACCGGCTGCGCATCGCGAACCGTCTGCCCCGTCGAGACGTCGACGAGATCGACACCGGCTTCGGCGAAAGCACGCGCAATGGCCACCGCATCATCGCCGGTGATGCCGCCATCCGCCCAATCAGTCGCTGAGATGCGCACCGACATCGGCTTGTGTTTCGGCCACACCGCCCGCAGTGCCTCAAATATCTCGAGCGGGAAGCGCAGCCGGTTTTCGAGCGAACCGCCATATTCGTCCGTACGGCTATTCGTCAGCGGCGAGATGAAGCTCGCGAGCAGATAGCCGTGGGCGCAGTGTAGTTCGAGCATATCGAAGCCGCAGCGCTCGCCGCGCTCGGCCGCGGCAACGAAAAAGTCTCGCACGGCGTTCATGCCGGCGCGATCGAGCTCGCGCGGCACCTGGCTGTCGGGGAAATAGGGGAGCGGCGATGCCGAGAATACCTCCCAGCCGCCCTCCTCCAGCGGACGGTCCATGCCGTCCCACATCAGCTTGGTCGCGCCCTTGCGGCCGGCGTGCCCGAGTTGCAGGCAGATTTTTGCAGCCGAATTGCCATGGACGAAATCAACGATGCGCCGCCATGCAGTCTCCTGCTCGTCATTCCACAATCCGGCGCAGCCGGGCGTGATCCGGGCGTCGCGGCTGACGCAGGTCATCTCGGTGAAGATCAGGCCGGCGCCACCGATGGCTCGCGAGCCGTAATGCACCAGGTGAAAGTCGGTCGGCACCCCCTCTTTCGCCGAATACATGCACATCGGCGACACCACGGCGCGGTTGGCGATCTCCATCTCGCGTAAGCGGAATGGCTGGAACAGCGGCACCATCGGCTTGTCGGTGCTGACGTCGAAACCATGGCTACGCACCTGCCTGGCGAAGGACTTCTCGACCTCGGCGACGAAATCGGGCGCGCGGAGTTTTAGATTGTCGTAGGTGATGGCCTTCGAGCGCGTCATCACGCCGAAGGCGAATTGCACGGGATCGAAATCCCAGAAGCGGTCGACGTGCTCGAACCAGACCAGCGAGACGTCGGCGGCGTGCTGGGTCTTCTCGACCTCTTCGCGGCGGCCGTGCTCATAGACATCCAGTGCAGCTTTGATGTCGGGTGCCCTTGCCATCGCTTCGGCCAGCGCGATGGCGTCTTCCATCGCGAGCTTGGTGCCCGAGCCGATCGAGAAATGCGCGCTCGCCTTGGCATCGCCGAGCAGAACCATGTTGTCCTTGACCCAGCGCTTGCTGCGGATCATCGGGAAATTGCGCCACATCGACCGGTTGGTGAGCAGCTTGTGCCCATCGAGAAACCAGCCGAAGATCTCGGCCATCCGCGCGGCGGACTCGGTCTCGTTCAGTCCCGTCAGGCCCGCACGTTCGAACGTCTGCGGATCGGTCTCGAAAATCCAGGTCGAGTGCCCCGCTTCATATTGGTAGGCGTGGGCGATGAAGGGTCCCCATTCCGTCTCCTGAAAGATGAAGGTGAAGGCGTCGAGCGGCCTGGTCGAGCCCATCCAGGCGAACTTGTTGGTGCGAAGGTCGACTTCCGGTTGGAAGTGCTCGGCATATTTCTCGCGGAAACGGCTGTTGACGCCATCGGCAAGCAGGATCAGATCGGCATCGGCAAAGCGCGACTCATCGTCGATATCCACTTCGAAATGCAGGCTAACGCCGAGCTCGCGCGCCCGCTCCTGCAGGATCAGCAACAATTTTTGCCGCGAGCATCCGCAAAAGCCGTTGCCGCCGACCCGGTGCACCGTGCCGCGAAAATGCACTGCGATATCGTCCCAGTAGGCGAACTCCTGGGTGATGCGGCGGTAGCTGGGAAGATCGTGCTTTTCGAAATTGTCCAGCGTGGCGTCCGAGAACACCACGCCGAAGCCGAAGGTGTCGTCGGCGCGGTTGCGCTCATAGACGGTGATATCGGCGCTCGGGCGCTGCTTCTTGAGCAGGATCGCTGCGTAGAGACCCGCAGGTCCACCACCGATGATCGCGACTTTCATGGGAGCCTCGCCAATTCACCCGGCCATGAAAACTATTTTAAGCCTAAAATAATTTCTGGCAAGTCCCCGTTCCACGCTTCCCGCAGGAAAAGGCCGCTCAGTCGCCCCTGAAGACCGGCTTGACCTTGTTGGCAAAAGCCTCGAAGGCGCGCTCGAAATCAGCCGTCGTCATGCACAAGGCCTGGGCAACGGCCTCCGCTTCGATCGCCTCCTCCACCGACATCGCCCACTCCATCGCCAGCATCCGCTTGGTCATGGTGTTGCCGAAGGTGGGTCCTTCCGCGACCTGCTTGGCCAGCAGCTGCGCCTGGAGCAGCACCTGCTCCGGCGTGACGATGCGGCTGAAGAAGCCCCAGCGCTCGCCCTCTTCCGCGGTCATGAACCGGCCGGTGTACAGAAGCTCGGAGGCGCGGGACTGGCCAATGATCCGCGGCAGGATCGCGCAGGCGCCCATATCGCAGCCGCCAAGACCCACCTTGTTGAACAGAAATGCCACCTTGGCCCCGCTCGCGGCAAGCCGCATGTCGGACGCCATGGCGATGATCGCGCCGGCACCGGCGCAGATGCCCTCGACCGCGGCCACGATCGGCTGCGGGCAGGCCCGCATCGCCTTGACGAGATCGCCGGTCATACGGGTAAACGCCGTCAGCCCCTTGGTGTCCATCTTCACCAGCGGGCCGATGATTTCGAACACGTCGCCTCCGGACGAGAAATTGCCCCCGGCGCCGGTGACGACGATGGACTTGACCGCGTCATCGAACGCGCAGGCCCGGAAGAAGTCCGTCAGCTCCCGGTAGCTTTCGAAGGTCAGCGGGTTCTTTCGCTCGGGACGATTAAGCGTCACGGTAGCAACGCCGTCGACCACGGCCAGCAGGAAGTGTTGCGGCGAATAGTCCACGAGCGGCACGGTGACAGGATTGGCTGGTCTGCTCATGAGATCTCCTCAGCTTTCTTGTTCTGCGCCTGTGCCACGCACACTAGATTTCGCCACCGGCGACGACAATCGCCTGCCCTGTGATCGCACCGGCACCCTCGCTGCACAACCACAGCACGGCATTGGATACTTCCTGAGGTGTGATCAGGCGCCCCTGCGGATTGTGCTTTGCGAGCTCGGCGATCGCCTGCTCGCGGGTTCGCCCGGTCTTCTTCATGATGTTGTCGATGCTGCCGGCAACCAGATCGGTGTCGGTGAAGCCGGGGCAGACCGCATTCACGGTTACGTTGCTGCCGGCCAATTCCAGCGCAAGCGAACGCACAAGACCGACCACGGCGTGCTTTGCCGCCGTGTACGCGCTTACGTATGCATAACCCTTGAGCCCGGCCGTCGATGCAATCGCGACGATGCGCCCATAGGGGCGATCCTTCATCCCCGGAAGCACTGCCTGGACGGCATGGACAACACCCATGAAATTGACGACCATCATGCGCGCAAAAAGCGCGCCGTCCGATTTCGCAAATGGCGCGGATTCGGCGCTGCCGGCGTTGGCGATCAGAATATCGATCGGCTTTCGCGCATGCGCTGCGGCGACCGCTGCCTTCAGCGCAGCTTCGTCCGAGACGTCGGCAACGGCTGCAAAATGCGCGGCCCCCGCGCTCACCGCCTCTTCGAGAGTAGCGGCATTCCGGCCGAGCACCGTCACGGTGGCACCGGCGCCGACAAGAGACGCCGCAATCGCGCGGCCGATGCCGCGACCGCCACCAGTCACCAGCGCGTGCGGCGAATGCGGTAATCCGGACATGCGCGGCTCCCTCAAGATCTGCTGATCGTTCCTCCGATATATTTTAACCTTCAAACTTTTGCAACGAAAGCGCGGATCGACGCCGCAAACGCCCGCGCGAGAGAGCGGCCTGAAAATTGCTTTAAGTATAAAATTATCTCTTCCCATCGCCCACAGGCCTGTTAGCATCGCCTGGCCAAGCAAAAGGATGTCGCGTGTCGCAGCCTGCCCCAATGATAACAAGGGACGAACGCTTCGCCTATGAAGCCGCGGGCGATCCGGGTGCGATACCCCTGATTTTCCTGCATGGCATTGGCGGCGCAGCGCGGGCCTGGCAGCAGCAGCTTGCCACATTCGGCAATCGTTTCCGCGCGATGGCGTGGGACATGCCGGGCTATGGCGGCTCGGCGCCGCTCCCCAGCGTCAGCATCGCTGCCCTGGCCGATGCACTCCAGCAATTCATCGAGCAGATCGGGGCGACAAGCCCCATTCTGGTCGGCCATTCGATCGGCGGCATGATCGTCCAGAAATGGCTGGTGCAATCGCCGAAACTGGCGCGCGCTGTCGTCCTCGCACAGACCAGCCCGGCCTTCGGCAAGGCTGGCGGCGACTGGCAGAAATCGTTCATCGCGGCACGGCTGGGCCCGCTCGATCGCGGCGAGACCATGAAGTCTCTGGCACCCTCCCTGGTGAAGGAGCTCGTCGGCGACGATCCCGATCCCAAAGGCATGGAGCTTGCGCGCGAGTGCATGGGAAGCGTGCCAGAGGCGAGCTATCGCGCCATGATGCTGGCGCTGGTCGGATTCGACCAACGCAGCACGCTCAAGGACATTTCCGTGCCGACGCTGCTGCTGTCTGGCTCCAAAGACAACAACGCGCCCGCGCCGATGATGGCGAAAACGGCAACCTACATTCCCGGAGCCGAATATGTCGAACTCCCCGGCGTCGGCCACCTTGCCAACCTCGAGCGGCCTGACGCATTCGACAAAGCTCTCGGCAGCTTCGTCGATTCCGTTGCTGCAAAACACGGGTGACTGCGCAATGACCATGCAAGTCAGCAAGACTATTGGCACCACCGATAAGGTCGCGCTGGATGCGCCGATCTTCGATCCCGTGGCGTTCCGCCTGAGCGACGAGCAAGCGGGCATCATCGCGCGGGCGCGCGAGATCGGCCAGAGCGTGTTCGCAGGTCGCGCAGCGAGCTACGATCGCGAGGCGGTCTTCCCGACCGGGAACTATCGCGACCTGCACCGCGTCGGTCTGCTCGGCATCGCCGTGCCGAAGAAGCACGGCGGATTAGGCGCGAACTATCAGACCTATGCCTTGGCCGCGGCGGAGATCGGTCGCTATTGCGGCGCGACCGCGCTGACCTGGAACATGCATGTCTGCTCGACGCTGTGGTCCGGGCCGCTGGCTGACGACCTCGATATGGACGCGGAGACCCGCGCGGAACACGAAAAGCGGCGCGCCATCCACTACAAGCGCATCGTCGAGGACGGCGCGATCTATTCGCAACCCTTCTCCGAGGGCGGCGCGGCAGCCGCCGGCGGCGTCGCCTTCGGTACGGAAGCAAAGCCTGTCGAAGGCGGCTGGATCGTCAACGGCAAGAAGATCTTTGCATCGCTGTCCGGCCACGCCGATTATTATGGCGTGCTCTGCACCGAGATCGAGGAAGGCGAGAAGGCCTCGCGTCGTAATACGCTGTACCTCGCGATCCCCGCGAAGTCGCAAGGCGTATCCGTCGTCGGTGACTGGGATCCTCTCGGCATGCGCGGCACGGTCTCGCGGACGTTGCTGTTCAAGGATGTGTTCGTGCCGGAGGATTCCGCGTTGATGCCGCGCGGCGTCTATTTCCAGGCCGCGCTGCGCTGGCCGCATATGTTCCTGACACTGTCACCGACCTATATGGGCCTCGCGCAAGCCGCTTACGATTTCACGGTGCGCTATCTGCGCGGCGAGGTGCCGGGCATGCCTCCGGTCAAGCGCCGGATGTACCCGACCAAGCAGATCGCGGTTGCGCAGATGCAGATCAAGCTCGAGCAGATCAAGGCGATCTGGTTCCAGGCCGTCACCGAAGCACACGCCAATCCAAGCAAGGAGCAGGTGCTGCGCGCCTACGCCGCGCAATATTCGGTGATGGAAGGCGCCAATGAGCTCGCCGCGCTTGCGATCCGCACCTGCGGCGGGCAGGCCATGCTCCGCTCACTGCCACTGGAGCGCATCTATCGCGACAGCCGCTGCGGCTCGCTGATGCTGCCCTGGACGGCCGAGCTCTGCCTCGACCGGATCGGTCGCGAGGCGCTGTACGAGGCTGGCGAAACGGACGACTGACGGTGGACCTCTGCAGTCTGATCGATCGCAACGCGGCGTTTTCGCCAGACAAGACCGCCATCGCCTTCGAGGGGGAGCGGCTGAGCTACGCGGCGTTCGCTGATCGCATCGAACGGACCGCAACAGCCTTGAAGCAGGAGTTCGGTGTCGGCCGCGGTGACCGCGTCGCGATCCTCAGCCTGAACCGGCCGGACTATCTGGTCCTGCTCTATGCATGTGCGCGGCTCGGCGCGATGCTGGTGCCGCTGAACTGGCGGTTGGCGGTCGCCGAACAGCTCTTCATCCTCACCGATGCCGGCGCCAGGGTGCTGGTGCTCGAGCAGGCGTTTGAGGGAGTCCTTCCCGAACTCGCGCCGGGCACCACTGTCGTCGGCCTCGATTTTGCGCCACCACACGGCATGACCTTCGACAGCTTGCTGGCGCGTAAGGGAAGCAGCGGACGCAACCCGCACACCGATCTCTCCTGCCCGCTGCTCATCGTCTACACGTCGGGAACAACCGGGCGGCCGAAGGGTGCGGTGCTGCGCCAGGAGGCGCTGTTCTGGAACGGCGTCATGAGCCAGCACATGCACAACATGACATCCGACGATCATGTGCTGACGGTGCTGCCGTTCTTCCACGTCGGCGGGCTCAATATTCAGACGACCGCGGCACTTCAGCTTGGCGCGACCGTCACAATCCATGCCCGCTTCACGCCGAACAAGGCGCTTGCCGCGATCGCGCATGATCGGCCGACCCTGACGGTGATGGTGCCGGCGATCATCCAGGCCGTCAGCGAGCACCCCGCCTGGGCCACGACCGATCTCTCATCGCTGAAGGCCGTTGCCACCGGCTCGACCATCGTGCCGCCCCACCTGATTGATCGGTTCGTCGCACGCGGCGTGCCGGTGCTACAGGTTTACGGCTCGACGGAAACCTGCCCCATCGCCGTCTACACCCGCCTCGGCGGCGATCTCTCGCGCGTGGGATCGACCGGACTTGCCGGCCTGTGCTGTGAAGCGAAGGTGATCGATCAGGCCGGCAACGAGGTGCCGGCGGGCGCGCCGGGCGAGATCGCGGTCCGCGGCCCCAACGTCTTCTTCGAATATTGGGGCAATGCGGACGCCACGCGAGACGCGCTGCACGACGGCTGGTATCGCACCGGCGATATCGGCCTGTGCGACCCGGACGGCTATTTCTGGGTCCGCGACCGCAAGAAGAACATGATCATTTCCGGCGGCGAGAACGTCTATCCCGCAGAGGTCGAGCGCGTCCTGCTCGAACATCCAGACGTCAGCGAATGCGCAGTGATCGGCCGGCCAGACCCGCGCTGGGACGAGGTCCCCATCGCTTATGTCATCCGACGATCCGGCTGCCGGCTCGAAGCGGATGAGCTGAGAGCGCATGTTCAGGCCCAGCTCGCCCGCTACAAGGTTCCGCGCGACATCGTCTTCGTCACGGACCTGCCGCGCACGGCGCTGGGCAAGGTCCAGCATTTCCTGCTGAAGCAGCTTGATGCGCAGTCGCGCGCGCAAGGAGAAGCAACTTGAAGATCGCGGTTCTGGGTGGGGGGAACGGCTCTTTCGCGGCCGCGGGCGACTTTGCACTGTCGGGGCATGAGACCCGACTCTGGCGCCGTGACGCAGAACAGGTCGAAGCACATCGTGCCGCCGGGTCGCGCATCCTGCTGAAGGACCACAATGGCCAGCGCGAAGTGAAGTTGGTGCTGGTAACCACCGACATCGCCGAAGCCGTCAGCGATGCCGAGCTGATCCTGTGCCCCGCCCCCGCGTTCGCTCAGCAGGATATCGCGCGTCTCCTCGCTCCACATCTGCGGGATGGCCAGGTCGTGTTTCTGCCGCCAGCGACATTCGGCTCGATGATATTCGCGCAGGCGATGCGGGACGCAGGCAATCGTGCCAAAGCGAGCTTCGCTGAAACCGGTACACTGCCATGGCTCACCCGAAAGCACGGGCCATTCGAGGTCGCGATCACCATCCGCGCCAAGCGGCTGCCGGTCGGCGTGTTCCCACTCGATCAGGCGCCACGTGCGCTCGAGGTGATTGGACGCGCCTTCCCCGATGTGATCGAGCCTTGCGGTGACGCGCTGTCCGGCGCGCTGATGAATGCAGGCTGCATCATCCATCCGCCGCTGATCGTGATGAACGCGGGTCCGATCGAGCATTTCGAGCGGTGGGACATCCACAAGGAGGGAACGCAAGCCGCGATCCGGCGAGTGACCGACGCCCTCGACGCCGAGCGGATCGCCGTGCGGAAGGCGCTCGGATATGGCGCCCCGCATTTTCCGCTTGCGCACCATTACGCGAGGGAAGGCGAGATCTGGATGTATGGCCGCGGCTCGCATGACCGGCTGACCGATTCCGGCGACTGGCGCGAGCGGATCGTGCTGACCGAGCACCGCTACATGCGCGAGGATCTGCGGCTGGGGCTTTCGCTGCTGGTGTCCGTCGCCGGGTTGGCGGGCGTGGCCACACCGCTCGCCAAGGCGTTCCTGGCCATCGGCGGCGCAATCTGCGGCGAGGATTTTACGCAAGGCGGCCGGACCTTGGAGACCCTGGGGCTCGGCAAGCTTCACAAGGCCGAATTGCAGATGCTGCTTCGCGAGGGATTTTGACCGATGAACAGCCGCGCCAACATTGCCTGTCTCGGCGCCGGCCGCATGGGCCGCGGTATCGCCGTCGCGTTCGCCTATGCGGGGCACACGGTCACGATGATCGACATCAAGGCCCGTTCAACCGAGGACTTCGCCAAGCTTGAGGCGGATGCACTCGGCGAGGTCAGGAAAACCTTTGCCAGCTTGTCCAAGCTCGGGCTGCTGACCGAGACCGACGTTGATCCGCTGATCACGCGGGTTTCAGTGGTGCCGGCCAGCCAAAGCAGCACCGCACTAGCCGGAGCCGGAATGGTGTTCGAGGGCGTTCCGGAGGTCGTCGAGCTCAAACGGGAGGTGCTGGGGACGGCTTCAAAACTGGTCGGCCCTGACACGATCATTGCATCGACGACGTCAACCATCCTCGTCGACGATCTCTCTGGCGCGATCGTAAATCCCCGCCGCTTCCTCAATGTGCACTGGCTCAACCCGGCCTATCTGATCCCACTGGTCGAGGTTTCGCCCGGCAAAGCTACCGATCCCGCCATCATTGACGAGGTCAAGGCGCTGCTCGAAGGCATCGGCAAGGTGCCTGTCGTCTGCGCGGCGACACCGGGCTTCATCGTCCCCCGCATCCAGGCTCTCGCCATGAACGAAGCTGCGCGCATGGTCGAGGAAGGCGTCGCCAGCGCGGAGGAAATCGACAAGGCTATCCGCTACGGCTTCGGCTTCCGCTATGCCGTACTCGGGTTGCTGGAATTCATCGACTGGGGCGGCGGCGACATTCTGTATTACGCCAGCCGGTATCTTGAGGGCGCACTCGGCAGCGACCGCTACCGGGCGCCGGATGTCATTTCGCGCAACATGCATGAGGGCCGGATCGGCCTGCGCACGGGCGCCGGCTTCCTCGATTATTCAGGCATGGACGTTGACGCCTATCGCGCAAGGCGCCTCCAGGCCATGGTGGACCTGCTCCGGCACTTCGACCTCGCTCGCCCGCCCGTGCTCGATCGCAGCTAGCCGAAAACGTCCTGAAGCACGCCTTCCCGCACCACCGCGACGCCATCAAGCTCGATGGTCGTTCCCATCATTGGCAGGTCGAAATGGCCCGCGGTATAACGGCCGGCAAACTCATTGGCACCGGTCGAGAACAGAAAATTGCCGGAGACGGCGCGGATCTCAGTGCCGTTGGTGTCGCGCTGGTCATACATTGACAGCGCCTCGTAGCGCGCCCCCGGGTTCATGCCGAAACCGACATGCGACACGGCATAGGCCTCCCGATCGCCCCAGGCGGCGAGATAGGCGCGCATCATTGCCGCATCCGTGCCCTCGCCTTCCAGCTCGACCACGTAATCATCCTTCAACGTCATCTTCACCGGCGACGTCAGGTAGCGCTTGAACGTGAGATTGATGTCGCCCGGGGCCATCACCAGCGTGCCGTTGATCGTCCCGCTCTTCGGGAAGCTGACAACGATGCCGCCCGGCCAATGCGCCAGCGTGCCGGGCTTGTCGGTCCAGCCCCACACGCCGACCGTGGACGCACCGACCATGTCGACATCAAGTGACGTGCCAGCCTTCGAGGTGACCCGCATCCGCTTGGTCCCGCGCAACATCTTGGCCGCCGCCCGAACGCGCTTCTCCAGTGCCGGATCCGGCACCATTCGCTCCAGCGCCTCGGGATGCTCGTTGGAGATCACCAGGATGCGCGCGCCGGCCTTCAGGATCTCGGGCGTCTCCACCGCATGCATCAGGCCCTCGATGGTGCAATCCACCACGAAGCCAGCTTGCTGAAGCGCAGTGATGACCGGGCCGAGCCGCTGGATCGCTTCGCTGGCGCCGGTTGAGCGGACCGGAACGATGTTGCGGTTACGCGGCGTCGGCATGACGACGTGAAACGGCTTCGCTCCCATTCGAAGCAAGGCCAGCTCTGCCAGGTGCACATTCAAAGCGCGCGACTGCGTCTCCGAGAGGATCGCTGCGGTATCGCCAGCCTTGACCGCGCATCGGTCAAAGATCTCGCAAAACGCGTCGATCCACTTTGCCTCGATACGATCAGCCAGCATGGTTCACTCCCGGTCTTCTGGTTTCTTGTTCGTCGGTTCACGCTTCGGGGAAGCCTCGCAAGAGGTACGACCTCAGGGCGCCCAACAACGCATTCAGCATCAACCCCAGCAGCGAAATCGTGATCAGGGGCACGAACATGTCGACCGCCTGGAAGGTGCGGGCCGCCGTGACCAGCACATGCCCCAAGCCGTCCGTCGATGTGATCATCTCAGCCAAAAACACCACGATGCAGGAAATGACAAGACCGATCCGGCACCCGGTCAGGATCGACGGCATCGCTGCCGGCAAGACGACCTTGAACAGGATTTCATAACGCGGCGTTCCCGCCGCCATGGCTGACCAGATCAGCTTTTGCTCCACCGTAGACGCCCCGTAGTAGGTGGACAGCAGAATGGGAAAGAGCGCGTCCGCGGTCACCAGCGTGATCTTCGACCCGTGGCCGAAGCCAAGCAACAGCAATAGCGCCGGATAGAGCGCGACCTTCGGCAGCGGCGCCAGCACCCGTACGATCGGCCGAACAATGGCGTTGATCGCCGGACTGGCAGCGGCCGCTATGCCGATGCTGACGCCAAGCACGACTGCGATTGCGAAGCCGGCGAACAGCCGGATCAGGGTCGCCGCGATCTCCTGCTGAAACGTCCATGTCACGAGCTGCTGGAGCAGCCGGCTGAAGACGATGCGCGGCGGCGGCAGCAAAACCGCCGGCGCGAATCCGAATGACACGAGGCCCTGCCACAGCGCGATCACCAGCACGATTGGCGCGAGCCCAAAGACGACGTTTGCTGAGAGAGAACGTGGCATCATGAGAAGCTCAGCGGCATGTCGAACTGAGGCTCGGACCAGCGCACGAGCCTTGCGCGAACGCGCTCGAAGACCGAATCGAGACAGATGCCCATTGCACCGACAATGATGATCATCGCGTAAACCGTATCGTATTGGCCCATATCGAGCGCATTGAACAGGATGTTCCCTGCCCCCGACTGGCGCGCGATCATCTCGCTGGTGATCATCGTGATCAGCGCCAGCACCAGGCCAGTGCGGCACCCGGTCAGGATCTCGGGGAGCGCGGCCGGCAACACGATCCGGACCAGGCGCTGCAAGGGCGGAAGCCCCATCGCCGCACCCGACCACAGCATCTTCTCCTCGACGGCCTTGGCGCCTTCAAAACTGTGATAGATCACCGGAAGGCTGACCCCGAGGAAGATCACCAGCGTCTTGGTGATGTCACCGACGCCGAGCCACAGCATGATGATCGGCATCAGCGCGGCCTTCGGCACCGGATAGATCACCATCAGCAGCGGATTGAAGAAGGCTGCGACTGCCCGGCTACGGCCCATCAGCAGGCCCACTGGAATCGAAACCAGCACCGCGATGCCGAACCCGATCGCCATGCGGCGTAGCGAGGCTAGGATATTGATCAGAGATTCCTTGTCACCGAGAATATCCGGGATTGCGCGGATCGCCTCAAGCGCTGTCGGAAAACTATCGTTCTTCAACGCGAGCGACGCGACCTGCCACACCGCCAGCAACCCGATGCAGGCAAGCACTGGCGCACCACGTTTCACCAATGCCGCCGGCGAGATCACGACGGTGATCCGCTCTCGTCGACCTCATCGAACATACGCTCGATCTCGACAACGTATTTCTGGTAGCGCGGATCGAGCAACAGCTCGTTGCGGCGCCGCGGCCGCGGCAGGTCGATATCGATGACCTCCCGGATGCGGCCGGGAGATTTCGACATCATCACGACCTTGTCCGAAAGAAAGACGGCTTCGTCGACCGAGTGGGTGACGAATAGCACCGTCTTGCGGTCACGCTCCCAGATGTTCAGAAGGTCGTTCTGCAAGCGCGTCCGGGTGTGCGCGTCGAGCGCGCCGAACGGCTCGTCCATCAACAGGACTTCGGGATGGTAGGCGAGCGTCCGGGCCAACGCGACGCGCTGCTTCATGCCGCCCGATAACTCCTTCGGATAGAAGTTCTCGTAACCCTTGAGACCGACCATCTCGATTAGAGCGCGGCTCTGTGCTTCTGCCTCAGCGGCTCGGACACCTTGCTGACGCGGACCATACATCACGTTGCCCAGCACGGTCTTCCACGGAAACAGCGCAAACTCCTGGAATACCGGCCCGCGATCCGGCCCCGGCCCAGTGATCGCCTGTCCCTTCATCCGTGCCGCGCCGCTGGTCGGGCTGACGAAGCCACCGACGATGTAAAGCAGCGTCGACTTGCCACAACCGGATGGCCCGAGGATGGAGACGAACGCCCCCTCCTCGACCGTCAGGGAGATGTCTGATAATGCCAAATGGTCCTTGCGCGCCGAGGTCTGGAAGACCTGCGAGACGCGGTCGATCTCGATGATCGCAGAAGCCGGCTTTTGTGATGTCACCGGTCTCATCCATTCGCTCGATCTCGAAGGCACAACCTTCATCCCGTCTCTCGCTTCACTCACGCGCGAACGTCACGCAACCGATCTGCCGAATCTCCTCCATCAGCGGCACGAGCTTAGCAAGAAACTTGCCAAACAGGTCGCCATTTTCGCACGCGCTCAGTCGAACCACGGCCACTCCGCCGGTCCCTCATGCGTGACCGCTCCACCCGGTGCCTGGCCGACCAGACGCGCATATTTCGCCAGAGCACCTGCGCGATGACGCGGCGGGCCTTGCTTCCAATCGCGTCGGCGTGCAGCGAGTTCCTGCTCATCGACCAGCAAGTCCATGCGACGCCGGGCGGCATCAATCCGGATCTTGTCGCCATCGCAGACAAGCGCCAGCGGGCCGCCAACAAACGCTTCCGGAGATACATAGCCGATACACATGCCGCGCGTGGCGCCGGAGAACCGCCCGTCCGTGATCAAGGCCACCTTCTCACCCATGCCCTGGCCGTAGATCAGCGCAGTAACGCCGAGCATCTCGCGCATGCCGGGACCACCCACCGGCCCTTCATTGCGGATCACCAAAACTTCGCCAGCCTTGTAGCTACGGCCACGAACAGCCGCGACGCAAGCCTCTTCATCCTCGAAGACCCGCGCCACGCCCTCGAAGAACTGGCTCTTCAGGCCCGCGATTTTGATGACGGCGCCATCGGGACAGAGATTGCCCTTCAGAACCGCCACACCTCCGTCCGGCATGATCGGCGAGCCAGCCGCGTAAACAACCTCGCCATCGGGCGCGTTGGCCGCGCCATATTCTTCGGCGAGCGTACGGCCCGTGATGGTCAGGCAGCTGCCGTCGATATGCCCGCCTTGAATCAACTCGCGGATCACAACGGCCGCACCGCCGATGTCGTAAACATCCTTCGCCGTGTATTTGCCCCCCGGCCGCAGGTTTCCGATCAACGGTGTTCTGGCAAAGACCTCGCCGACATCATCGATCGTGAACGCAATGCCGGCTTCGTTCGCAATCGCAGGCAGATGCAGCGCGGCATTGGTCGATCCGCCCGTGGCGGCAACGATCGCGGCTCCATTTTCCAGAGATTTCCGCGTCACGATGTCACGCGGCAGCGACCCGCCTCGTTCGAGCATCTCCATGATCAACCGCCCCGCGCGCCGCGATATCTGCGCGCGCTCGGCATAGACACCGGGCACCATCGACACATTGGGAATGGTCAGGCCCATCGCCTCCGACACCATTCCCATGGTGTTCGCGGTGAACTGGCCGGCGCAGGCGCCAATGGTCGGCAAGCAGGCGCGCTCGATCCGCTCGAGCGTCGCAGCGTCGATCTCTCCGGTCATGAAGCTGCCAACAGCCTCATAAGAGTCGAGGACGGTCAGGGTCCGCCCGTCTACACGCCCTGGCAGCGAACTGCCGCCATAGATGAAGATCGATGGCACGTTGCAACGAACCATGCCCATCATCACGCCTGGAAGTGTCTTGTCGCATCCGCCGTATCCGATCAGCGCGTCGTAGGCGAGGCCATGAACGACGGCCTCGATGGAGTCGGCGATCAGCTCTCGCGAGAACAGGGAGAATTTCATCCCCTCGTGATTCATGCTGATGCCGTCGGACACCGAGATGGTCGAGAATTCACGGGGCGTGCCACCGGCCTCCTCGATCCCGGTCTTGGCGGCCGCCACCTGGAAATCGTGGGTCATGTTGCAGGGCGTCTGCTCGCCCTTCATGCTGACGATGCCTACCATCGGCTTGGCAATGGCCGCGTCGTCCAGCCCCATAGCGCGCATGAAGGCACGGTGCGGAGCCCGGTCGAGGCCGTCGGTCGTTATCCGTGATCGCAACTTCTTCATGCCTGCATCATCTTCATGCAATGTCCCGCGCCCGGCGGGACATTGCGACCTCATTGGTCCAGCGAACAGCCCGATCGCCTATTGCATTGGCGCGACGATCGTCGGGTGCTTGAACTGCGCGACATCCAGCTTCGGCAGCATTCCCGTTTCCGCATAGATGTCGAGCATCTTCTGGATCGCCGGGAAATTCGGCGCCGCACCAGGATCGCGGCCGAAATCGTTATCCTTGAGCAGATAGGTCTCGAGCACCGGGATGGGCGCTTTCAAGACTTCATTGACAACCTTCAACGTCTCTTCGCGGTTCGCCAGCGCCTTCTTCATGCCCGACGTGATGTCGCGGACATAGGCCTTGACCAGCTCCGGGTTCTTGTCGACGAAATCGGCGCGGCAAGCTTCCAGAATGTGCACGATGTTCGGCATGGCCTGCGACAGCGAGAACAGCTTTCGAGTGCCGCCCTTGGCCTCCGCACGCGCCGCAAACGGCTGGTTCATGTTGACCGCATCGACCCGGCCCTGGCGCAGCGCATCTTCGGAGACGGCAAAGCCGACCTCGACCAGCTTGACGTCCTTGGCCGGATCGATGCCGTTCTGCTTCAGGAGCAGGTTGAACGGGCCTTGCGTGCCGCCGCCGATGACGGAAATGCCGACCGTCTTGCCCTTGAGATCTGCAATCGTCTTGATCGGCGAGTCATCCATGACCGCCCAATACACGGAGAAGCCACCGGGCTTCTCGAAGACGTGCTGCGCCACGATGTAGGCCTTGAGATTGCCGCCGACCACGCCATTGGCAAGCGAGAGGGGCGCCTGCGTCGCGCAATCCAATGCGCCGGCCGCCAAGGCCTGCGTCATCGGCGCGGTACCCTGAAACTGGGTCCACTCGATGTTATAGGTCTTGCCGATATCGGGAAATTCGGCCGGCCTGCGCATCATCCAGTATTTGGATTCCTCGGCCGGGATAGTCCAGCCCACGCGGATCGTATGCTGAGCCCGTGAGGGGCTTGCGCCCGCAATCATGGCCGCCGCAGCCCCGGCTGCCAGCATCCACCTCGAAACTGCCCGCATCGTGCCCACTCCGTTGCTCCGGCGCCGACCGACGCCACCCAACCCGACCGGCCCAAATGTTTCATGGTTCAAACAATCAAGCAAGCCATGCATGCCGGCCGGTTTCGCTGCGGGATGCGTTCTGTATGGTACGCAGCGGTCGCGCTGCGACACAAGGAGGCAACCTATGGCTGATGCGAGCAAGGCAAACCCGCAAGGCGTCGAGAAGCTCGGTTATCTCGGCCTCGGACTGATGGGGATGCCGATGGCCCGACGCTTGCTCAAGGCCGGCTATCACGTCAGCGTCTGGAACCGTTCGGAAGGCAAAGTAGCTCCGCTCGTCGAGGCCGGCGCCAAGCGCGTAGACACGCCTCGTGACCTGTTGGCGAGTTGCGACATCGTCTTCATGTGCGTGACGGATGCCGCCGCCGTCGAAGAGGTGATCTTCGGGCAGGAAGGTCTTGCGGCAGCTCCCGGCGTAGGCAAGCTCGTGGTCGATTTCTCGTCGATCCACCCCGACGCCGCGCGCGAACTGGCTGCGCGATTGAAGTCGGCGAACGGTGCAGGCTGGATCGACGCACCGGTGTCCGGCGGCACCAAGGGCGCCGAAGAAGGCACGCTGGCCATCATGGCCGGCGGAGAGGCCGCCGACATCGAGCGGGCACGGCCCTATGTGCTGGCCATGGCCCGCAGGTTCACCCACATGGGTCCGACCGGTGCCGGGCAAACCACAAAACTCTGCAACCAGGTGATCGTCGGATGCGCAATGGCCGTGCTTGCGGAGGCGACGCGCCTTGCCTCGAATGCAGGGATTGATGCAAGCCGGCTGCCCGAGGCGCTCGCCGGCGGCTTTGCGGATTCGATCCCGCTTCAGCTCTTCGTGCCGCGCATGGTCCAGGGCATCCACTCACCGCCGCTCGGCCACATCGCGACGATGCTCAAGGACCTCGACACGGTCGCCGATGTCGCCCAGGCAACGTCAACGCCGGTGCCGATGGCGACCCTCGCGGGACAGATCTTCAGGCTGGCCAAGGCTGCACGCGGCGCAGGCGCGGACGCTCTGGAAATCTACAAGCTCTCGGCCACAGACCGTTGAACTGACCAGCGTTCCTGGATCGCCCTACGGCGACTTCTTGCGCTCGCCGTCAGTCAGAAACCGGCCATACGTCCCTCGCGCAAACAGTAGCGGCTCTCTTGCGTTGTAGGCATAGGCCTCGACCGCGCCGAGAAAGATCACGTGATCGCCGCCATAATAGCGATTGACAGATCGGCACTGAAAGTTGGCCACGCTCTCGGCAAGCACCGGCGCGTTGCCGAGGCCCGGCGTCCAGTCCACGCCAGCGAACTTGTCCTCGGACGACTTTGCAAATTTGTTTGCAAGCGCCTGCTGCGATGTGCCTAGCACGTGAACGGTGAAATGGCTGGCGTTCTGAAACACGGTCAGGCTCGACGAATAGACTCCGAGGCTCCAGAGGACCAGGGGAGGATTCAGCGAGACCGACGCAAACGAGTTGCACGTGATGCCAAACGGTTTACCGTCGGCGGCCGTAGCTGTGATGATCGTTACGCCCGTTCCATACGTGCCGAGCGCGTTGCGAAAATCGCGGGGATCAATCTGTGAGCTGTCGCTCGCAAGCTCGTTGGCTGGATCGGGAACGGCCGGCTGCTTTGGCAAATCATTCATCCGCCGGCCTCACAAGGTGAGATTCTCGGACGGCAGTCCAAGCGCCACACGTCCATAGTTGGTTCCGGCCGCATCGAAATTGAAGGCGAGGTGCGAATTGATCGCGTGCGCATCGCGGAACTGCCGCTGCAACACCCCCGTCGTGAACAGGCCGCGCGCCCCGCTCGCCGCGAACAGCATCGAGACGGCATCAGTGCACAGATTGACCGAGAACGCTCCATCGCGCCGATATCTGGTCTTGGTTGCCATGTCGGGCGTGCGGTTGCGTCGCGCATCCTGCATCGCCTCTAGACAGGCCGCGCGCATGATGAGGCGCGCAGCATCGATCTTGGCGGAAGCCTCCGCGATCTTGATTTGCGTGCTCTGGAAGTCGCTCAGCTTGGCGCGGTTGTATGTCGATATGCGGTGACGCGCGACCTCCGCATAATCGTCGAGGCAGGCCTGCGCATTCCCGAGCGCGACGCCGGAGAGAACATAAGGAAACAGCGAGAACACCGGCAGCGCGTACAGCGGATTGGGGTTCACACCACTTCCGGGCGTTGCGCCCCCTGCCAAATCACCGACAGCGACCGTCATATGCTCGGGCACCAAGGCGTCCCTGACTTCGACATCCGACGACCCGGTGCCGCGCAATCCTGCGACGTTCCAGGTATCCAGGATTCTGTAGTCGGCGTTGGGCAAAAGGAAGATGCGGTATTCGATACCGTCAGCCTCGTCGTCGGACGAGACGACGCTTGCCAGCATGTTCCACGCGCAGGAGCCGACACCCGACGAGAACGGCCAGCTTCCGTGCAGCCGGTATCCGCCCTCGACCTTCCGCGCGCGGCCGGCGGGAAAAATAAAGGATGACGCAATCAGCACGTCCGGATCTCGGCCCCAGACCAGATCCTGCGCGCGCTGCTCGAACATGCCGAGCATCCAGTGGTGGCTTGCCAGATTGGCCAGGTTCCAGGCCACCGACGCGTCGGCCCGCCCGAGCAACTCGGCGCAATCGATCAGGGCGACGTAGTCGAGTTCGGCGCCGCCGACGCGCTTCGGCTGGAGCATCCGGAACAGGCCGGCATCATGCAGGTCCCGCTCGGTCTCGGGCGGCAGGTGCCGCAGCTCCTCCGTGCGAGCCGCACGTTCCCGCAATTGCGGCAGCAGCGACCGGGCCCTGGCAATCATCGCCGCATAGGCTCGTTCGCCGGAGTCTGTCGCTACCGACTGACCCATACTCGGCTCTTGACCAGGCGCCATTCGTGTCCCTCGCTCTCAACTATTTATGCGGCGGGAACCTTGCCAAATCAAGCTGGTGCCGCGCTCAGTCCGATGTCGTGGCCTTTCGCAGCCCGAATGCCCCCTTTTCGGTCAAAGCCGCAATCCGATTCTGGTCGTAACCAAGCGTCTCGCGCATGACGTCTTCGGTATGCTCGCCCAGCATCGGTGCGGCCACAGGATCAATTGCCGCCGTCAGGCTCATGTTGATCGGCGGCTCGATGTTCGGCACCCACTGCGCCGTGCGATGCGGTATCCGGCTCAGGCGTGCGCGTTCCCGTGCTTCGGGCGCGTTGAATCCTTCCTCGACGGTCCGGAGATAGCCGACCGGAATATTGGCCAGCTTCATCTTCGCCATCCAGTTCTCGAGCGTGTCGCTTGCGAACACCTCGGCGATGGCGGCACGCAGGAGTTCCTTGTTTTCGGACCGCGCCTTGCGCGTCGCAAATTTGGCGTCGTTGATCAGATCCGGACGGTTCATCACCTCGACCACCAGCCGCCGATACAGCCGGTCATTGGCGCAGGCCATGTAAAGCGGACCGTCGGATGCCTCGTAGACGCCCACGGTCGGAGACCCGCTCGGCGAATTGCCGAACCGGCCGGGATTCTTGCCATTGATCAGATAGGCCATGCCGTAGAAGCCGGTCATTCCCATGGCGACGTCGAACAGGGCGACCTCGACATGCTGCCCGCGGCCGAGCCGGTCCCGCGCCAATAGCGCCAGCAGGATGGCATTGCAGGCCGACATCCCCGTCGCCATGTCGACGATCGGCGGGCCGGTCCGAACTGCCGGGCCATCAGCAAACCCGTTGAGCGACATGAAGCCGCTCTCGGCTTGCGTGATCGGATCGAAGCCGGGGCGCGAGGCGAATGGCCCGGTGCGTCCGTAAGCCGAGATCGAGCAATAGACCAGTCGCGGGTTGAGCGGCGCCACAGTCTCATAGTCCAGGCCGAACTTCTTCATCACCCCGCTGGAAAAATTCTCAACGACCACGTCCGCCCTGCGGATCAGATCCAGCGCGATCTCGCGCGCCTCCGGCACGGCGAGATCGAGCGCGATGCCGCTCTTGTTGCGGTTCAGGCTGAGATAGGCCGCGCTTTCCCCGCCGATCTCGGCATGCTCATAAGCGCGTGTATCGTCGCCACCATCGGGATTTTCGATCTTGATGACGCGCGCGCCGAAATCGGCAAGCGTCTGTGTGCAGGCGGGACCCGCGACCACGCGCGTGAAATCCACGACCAGAAGACCATCAAGTGCGGACGGTCCTCCCGCCGCCCGCAGCGGACGTTCCGGCAATTGAGGCTTGGTGGACATCCCTGGGGCTCCCTTACATCGGCTTATGCTCGCCGAATTTCCTGCAAGCGAACTTAAAGCCCGGGAGGGCCGACTTCGCAAGTGCTTCAGCAACAACGCTTCAATACGCAAAAAGGACCCGGCAGCGGTCTAGCTGCCGGGTCCAAGTGAACAAGGCTGCGCCTGCGTCGGCGCGCGCCATTTGAACCACCTTCCGCACCACGGGAAACCCCCGTTCAGCGAAGCGACCTCCGCCAATAGAGCGTATGCGACCAGGCCCAGGGCACCTCGGGTTCGAAAAGCCGATAGCCCGCCTTGATGAAGTTATTCGCAGAGAAGCAATTGTCCGTTGTGTCCGAAACGATACTGTCCCATCCGATGCGCCGCCCTCGTGCTTCAACGGCCCGCATCAGCCGGAGCTGGAGCCCCTTGCCCCAGTGCCGCTGCAGGACTCCGACCCTGGAGAAGTAACCGCTATTGCGTCCATAGGTGGACGGCACGACGCCTGCAAAGGCGATCGCATCATCGCCGTGATAAGCGAGCCACCACACTCCGAGCTCGAACTGCGGCATGGCCGCGGCATCGAAGAACGTCAGGCGATGCAGATCATCTAAGGTGTCGGCAACGTCATCATCGGATGCATCGACCATACGAATTCTGTACATGGCTTGCCCCACAACATCGCACCGACCTGATCCACCACGCGGCGACGTCACCGCCGCGAGAAGCTCACTTGCTCAGCACGACCTTCACGCCGAGCCAGACGGCCCCCATCAGGCCGGTCGCAATCACCGTAATTACAGCCTTGAAGGTGTAGCTCTGCGCCTGCTCCACGCTCTTACGCCACCGCCGCAGGTGTTGGAAATCCGCCCTCACCTCCTTCCGGTCATCATCTTCGATGCCAAAGGAAGCCAGCACCGATGCCAGCGCCTTCAACACGATCGCATCGATGCTGTCCTGCTGGAGCCTGTGCTGTTCGGCGAGCGTCTCGGCCACGATCGCCCTGATTTCGTCATCTGGCATCTTCACCGCCTGATGATCCTTGCAACATTCTCAAAGCCACGCTTGGCAAAGTAGAAGGAGACGACGAGATTGGCGGTGATCGCCGCGAACCCCGCCAGGGGATCTGTTGATCCGAGGCCGAGAACCTTGTCCCAGACAAGGAGTTTTGCGAAATAGATCGTGACGCAATATCCAATTAACTTATCCGGCTCGTGCCAATAGCCGAGCTCCGCCGTTCGATATTGCATGACGGCTTTGGTTTCGGCCGTCTGCGCCGCTATCTCGCTCGCGGCGAGATCCGCCGCGATCTTGCTGTCGACGTTCTCGGCCTTCAGCTTCGTGCTGTAAGCGTCGATCAGCGCCCTCACGACAGGACCGCCAAGGAACGAGATGATCGTCATCCACATGAGTTTGTTCTCCTCAGCGTTCGCAGCCGGGCGATGATTGTCACGACGGAGATCGCAAGCAGGATGCGTCCCGTGACCTTGACGTCGCCGATCGCTGCGCTGATCTGATCCCTGATGCCGGGATCGCCCAGGGCGTCGGCAAGGTCATCGACGATCATGGCCAATGCACCGGCGAGCGCGATGCAGTAGCTCCAGGCGATCGTCACGGAGTGCAGGCAGGCCGCCTTGATCCGGACAAGCATCACAGCATGGCCCGCAGCAAAGCGAGCTTGGTCTCGAGCGATTTGACCTGGGCCTCGGTTCCGGTCACGAACCTGAGCATCGTGTCCTTGCAAGTCCAGCAGGCGCCGAAGCCGGCGGCGAAAACGATGACGTCAAAAATGGTCTGCATGTTCATTTCCTTCTAAAGATGGCTTGGATCAAATTGACGACGAACGCGCCGATCGAGCCCTTGGACGGGTTCGTCAGTGAAGGCGTGGCCGGAACGCCGCTCGCAGAACTCTTTGCGATCCTTGTCCCTGCAAAGCTGATGTCCGGATCGAGCTCCGTCAGCGCTATCAGCAGCGCCGCACATCCCAGCTGCGGATCGACCTTGCCGGGATCGTAGAGGCCGTCGCGCACGTATTTTCCGGCCCGGTACTGGTTGGTCCCCGACCAGAGATAGGGCGAAGGCACAGCGCGAGCTGCGTAGCCAATGCCGTTGTAGGCTTCGAGCGCAGTCAACGCTCCGGCGATGGTCCAATCCTTGTGGCGCGCCAGAAACGGCGGACACTTGACCAGCGCGTCGATTGCGGCCGCCTCCCAGGAGTCAAAAGGACCTCGACCAGCCGGGACGTGAACCGAGACACGATTCCAGGGATCGCCCTGGGCCGGGGAGGCATTCCATTGCTGGGACGATTCCCGTTCGTGGATGACGGCGATAGCGGGCCAAGGAACGCCCGTCTGTCGCTCGACCGCCTGATAGCGCTGCTTCGCCTTGTAAAGGCGCAACGCAGCATTCCCAGCCTCTGCTTTCCGGGTCGGCTTGGCATTCGCCCAGCGCTTCGCATTCGCCGCAGAGAGGGCGTTGAGGTCTACCATGGGTTGACTCAGGTTAGAGGTGAGGCGATACGGTAAGATACAAATCAGCAATATTTGGAAAACGCGCAGCTATGCCAAAGCGCGATACAGATCGCCAAGCCGAGTTTCTTCCCCGCCTTGAATCGCTTCGGGGCCTAGCCGCGGTTTCCGTCGTTGCCTATCATTCATACGGCTTGCGGAACGACACTGTCGTCACCGGTATGGCTCCGGTTGTGCTGTTCTTTGTGCTCAGCGGCTTTGTCTTGGCGCGATCACTCGACCGAAATCCTAATCCGAGCAGATTCTTCATCAATCGACTATTTCGCCTCCTGCCCGCCGCCGCCTCAACAGTTTTGCTGCTCACGTTTCTTCATTGGCGATTCGGCTTTGTCGTGGGATTCGAAGCCTCTTTTGATGCGCTAAACGTCCTCATGAACGCACTTATGATCCGCAGCGACATAAACGGCGCAATGTGGTCAATGACCGTTGAATGTGCAGCATCTCCCCTAATCCTTGCATCCTTTCTGGCGTACCAACGATTCGGCGCCAGGCCTCTCGTTTCAATTTGCGTGATCCTAACCGCTTGTTCATCTTGGGGACCCTATGTTCATCTATTAGGTGGGTTCACTAATTTGGCACCTCTTTACGCCTTCGTGGTCGGAGTTCTTGTCTATTGCGCACTGCGCGCAGAACGAATCTCGCTGATCGGATACGCAGCGTTAGCTGTTACCATTCTCATTATTTGCGGCCTTCGCAAGCAAACAGCGATTACGATATTGGGCGAAACACTAGGCTCAGCTGCATTGATCTATTTGATTGCAAATAACCCCAAAGATCGTCTCTTCGCTATTTTGGATACTCCGCCCGCTCGCTTCATTGGACGAATTTCGTATAGTTTCTACTTGCTACATCCGATAGGCCTGTCGCTGGCCGCAAGATCCTCAGACAACTGGATGTTTATCTTTGGTCTCGCCGTCATCTTTACGCTACCGATGGCATGGACCTTCTATGTTGCCATCGAACAAAGCTTCATGAAACTTGGAAGGTTGACTACAACGGCTGCGCCAGCCTCAAATTATGCGTAGAAGCTTATTAGCGATGATTGTGGGTTGAGTATTGTTGTGGGGATTGCCACTGCCGGCAGAGGCGTTTGTAATCGTGATCCCCGCAGTCGCAGAGCCCGTATTTCCCGCCCCGCCGCCCCAAGTGGTCTGGGCACCTGAGTTAGTGCCTCCAAAGGCATTTTGAGTGCTGGCTTGGCCGCCGCCGTGCTGATGTCCGAGATCGGTCAGGCTATTCGCGTGTGCATGCGATGCAAGTTGAGCCGTCGTAAGAGTGTGACTTTCGGAGCCACCTACCGCGCCAAGATTGGTCGCCGAACCTCCGAAATAGGTTGATGTAAGCCGCGAAGCCGCAGACCCGCCCATATCATCTTTGCCTGCGATAACGCGACCCCGGCAGTCCGGAATATTAAAGGTCGTTGAGCCGTCCCCGACACCATATGTTGTCCCAAATAGCGAGAATAGCGTCGAGTACCCAGTTCGGGAGACAGCCTGACCATACGTCAGCACAAACGAGCTGTTCGGTGCCGTCGCGCCAAAGAAATCGATGCAAGCGCCGATCGGGACGTTGTAGGGATTGTTGAAGAAACCGGCCAGATAGAAGGCCCCATCGCCGTTATTGTAGAGCGCCGCATACGGCGTCCCCTGGACAATTGTACCGGCCGGCAATTCAACCCCTGGCGCGGACCGAAGCGGCTTGGCACCAAGACCATCGACGTTGATCGTGACCGTTGCGCCATTTGTCGTATGGGGCGTGAAGGCGATGATCTGGCCGTTCAGTTGCGGGAGCGACTGAAACACCTGGTACGAGTTCACGACGTAGGCGGTACTGGTCCCGCTTGTCACGATCGCGCCGGCGATATCATCGCGGTGCTTCGCAATTGCCGCCATCATCGCCCGCGCGGAATCGTTGACGCTGGAGGGGGGTTGCCCCTCGGCCCAGTTGATCGTCGAGTCCGCCGTTGCGTCGGCAGAGGCCGTTTGGGACCACTTATACAGAGTCATCTTGCTTCCTTGATTTATAGGCGCGCATCATCGTCGCCGCTATGGTTGCGGAGGGCATCACCTGCCCTGCGACTGTCAGTCCGGATTCTTCGCCTCGCTGCCACACAGCTCGAGATATTGCGCACAGCGGCAGGCCGGCGCGCGGGCCGTGAGCAGGTTGCGGATCACGCCGGGTGGCACTCCGGGGCTCTGGCTTGCGATCTTCGCCACCCGTTCGTCGATGATGCCATCGATCTCGGCGCGCAGGTCCTCGATCCGCTCTTCAAGTCTCATCGCGCGCTGCTGCTTCGTCGCCATGTCTCGTTCCGTCCTTCAATTGGGTTTCAAGCGCCGCCGACTTGCGGCTGGCGGCTGCCGCTTCGTTCTGCGCTCGCCGAAGCGCACGTTCGCGCTGAGTCTCGTGAGCTGCGAGATAGGCCTGGATGTCATAAGGCAGCGAGCCGAACCGTTGCTTGAACTGTCTCGGCCAGGATCGCGGCGGAGCGACCGCCGCAACTGCGCTCATCGCGTTTGCGGCGGGGCTGCCAAGCGTGGGATCGGCAAGACCCAGCGACGCGTGCATCCGCGATATCTCCTGCACGGCTGGCCAGAGGCGATCCGCGCCAAGGGATGCACAATCGCCCACGAAGCGCGCCACTGACGAAGGCGTCGCCGGACAAGGAGCCACGTTGTTCAGCTCGCACCATCTCACGAACATCGGCGCGTCGCGCCGCCGCGCCTGCGCGAGCGCGTTCAGCAACGGATGGGTCATCGCTTCGCGTTGCGCAGCGCCTCGTGGAGAGTACCCATACGCCGGCGCAGATCGACGAGCTGAACGCGCCGCCGCAAGCTATGGGGGCTCGAATCGATCTCGCCGCCCAGCTCGGCATCGAACCGCTCGAGCGCGGCGACGCGCTTCGTCAAGCCGTAGAGCGCAAAGTTCTCCGCGATCCGATCCGGTGACATCGGCTCGCCGTAGAGATTTCCAGTGATGGAGGCGGCGCGTTCGATGAAATTTCTGTCGTCCTCGCTCATGGAGCGTTCTCCTATGCTAGATTCACTTTGCTCGGCCGGTCGGTACGGCGAGAAGACCGACGGAAGCTTCCCTAAAACGGGAAGAATATTGGTGGCGCGATGCGCCGCTCCGGCGTAGTCGTCCCGCTGCCCGCGGCGCCTCCAGCGGTCGACGAAACCGGCCATTCTTGCCGCGGCCGCGGAAGAGCCTTCATCGGCGGAGCAAATGGATTTGGATCAACGTACAGCTCGTTCTTGTCCCGGGTTGTGGGCGACGGCGTCGGCGGCAGCTCGATTGAATCGGATGGCCCTGCCCCCTTGATTCGGTCGCGGAAGTCTTCTGCATGCCGACCAAGATGTCTGATCACATCTCCAAGGATATCAGCCGGATCGTTGACACGTCCTCGCAAGCTCGAAATCGATCCGATCAAGCCGTCAAGATCTTCGGCCCGCGCCTGCCAATCCTTCTGGACTCCATCCGGATAGTAGGACTGATCTCCTTCCAGGAGATCGGCCAACTGCTTGCGAACGATATCGTACACACGTGGGCGATCCGCCTCCGCGATCGTCGTCTCGGGATTCAGGGGAGGCAGGTATTGTCGCTCGATGGTGGCCATCATGAGCTCCTGTGGAAGCATGCCGACCCGGCCCCGCGATCAAGACAAGGATCGCGGGAGGATACGGCTGACGAATAAGACAGCGAAGGTGGATTAGCGGCGTTCTCGAACGCCGAACTATCTCAAACTTGAAAATTGGAGATACAGAAGCCCCAAATGGATATTTTGGACGACTTCGTTTCTCTTGCGAGCGTGCCCATCGTAGATGCGCAGCCAAAGCGTTGGCTGAGTAAGGTCGCCTTCGGCGCGCCGCTCCCCGCCCGAAAAATAGCAACAACCGATACTGCGGCTACGACCGCCGTCGGCAAAGACGACCACCTTATGGCGCCCCGAACGTTGTACGTTCAACGATATCGTCAGATCCGACTTCGTCAGCTCTATCGTGCAAGGCCTGTCATACTGGCATTCGTTCGTGGTTCCCACTTCGTTGAGCGGGTTCGTTGCACCCGTGGCGACACCCTCCTCCGTCTCACCGTCGAAGGCATAGGAAACGGCGTAGTCACCGGCAAATGCATCGACCGATCGGAGAAGGCCTGTCGCGACAATCATGACGGGCAAAATACGTCTCAACAGCATGGGCATCCTTTCCTGTATGCACACCGTCTCTTCAGAGCCAGAAAAAAACCCTCATTGCCTTTCATTCGGCGAAGAGCTGCTCGCGCAGACTCCCTCACCGCCGGCCGGCTGTCTTCGCCTGGTAGAGCGCGACCGCGTCCTTGAGATCGCCTGAGCTGGAGAGCCGGGCGCTCAACGCACGCAGATCATGCTGATCGCGCTCACCCCGGCTGGCCGCCATGCCCGGCCTTTGCACCGGCGGTATCGGCTTTGACGTGACGGCATCCCTCGCTTTCATCATCAGCCGGTATTTGCCGGCATCGTCCAGGAGTCCGCGGAAGATGATCAGCCCGTCGCCGGGCGTCTCGATTTTGTCGCTATAGAGCTTGAAACCGTGGCCGAGCCCGAGGCTTGCGATCTTGCCTTCGATCAGCCGCTTCGACGATTGCGCCAGCGTCCGCTGCGCCTCACGGATGCACACCGCGAGCGTGCCGCGCTCGGCCTGGCAAGTCTCGACCAGGAGCTCACCGAAGAAATGCGATTTGCCCGAGCCGCGTCCACCGTAAACGCCCTTGTAGCGCGCAGGCTTCAGCAACGGCGCAAAAATCTTAGCCGTTGGAATTTTCAGGGTCGACATGGAAGCGCGCCTCTTCTCGAGCGATAGCGCTAGGCATCCTCGCCCTTAGTACGTTCCGGATGCACGATGATGCGTTCGATCCGGTGGATCAATTCCAGCACGTCGTCCTCGCCGTTCTCGAGCGGTTGCGTCGCCTTGCCCCAGCCGCGATCGAGGATCGCGTTGGCGGCCGAGACACGCACCGCCGGCGTCACATCGTCGCTGCGCATGACGCCGACGAGGACACGGATAGCCGTCCTGGTGTGGCTGCGCGCCAGCGATCGGATCTCGGTTAGCGTTCGTGCTTTCGACGCCTTCCTGGCGACGGGCCGGTAGACTTGCGCGACCCCAGGCTCGTCTTCAAGACCATCGCTCATGCAAAAATCTCCCACACGACAATCGCGACCAGGCCCGCAAGCGCGAGCGATATCAGATAGACGGTCATCTTCTCTCCAACGAAAACAACAATGCGGCAGATCGCGAGACGACGCGCGATCGTTTCGGCGCGAACCTTATCCCCGTCTCCGGAGACCGCGGCGGCACAAGCAAAGGCTCGCGCCGCGGGCCGGCACGTTCGCGCGTGCTCGGCCAATAAAGTGGTTCGGACGGCGGCGCGCTTGTCGGCGCTCCATGAACGCGTTTCAACGAGGGCGAGGCCGCGATGCGCGGGACGCCGTCCGATTCCTGCAATCGAAACGAAAAAGCCCGCAGCGGATGCTTCCCGCGCGGGCCTGACAAACTCGTTTCGATGATGCCATTCTGCCGGTGTTTTGCCCGACGTGTCAAAGCCTATGTCGAAATGAAAAAGCCCGCTCCGGATTGCGCCGTGCGGGCTGAACCAAAATTTCGATGATGCCATTCTGCCAGTGTTTTGCCCGACGGGTCAACTTCTTTGTGAGGATAAACCGAAGCGATGTTAATATTGAGGACGCTTCAGCAACTCCGGCAATCGGGAGATTGCTCTCGCGATCCGCCTTGCCTCATCGCGCGACAGGTATTGGTGCGCGTACTGATAGCCCCACGAGTGCAGGTCATCTCGATGATGAACGCGGCAGATCATAAAGCCGCTCGCATCCTTGACCTCAAAACACTCCTTCTCTTCTTCCATTACCCATGGCGCTGGAAACCGCCTGAGATTGTCGATGTCCTTTCACGGGTGTGCGTGACCCCGTCTCTGCTCAAAGCCGTGGGGCACAAGACGTCGTTTGGCAACACGAGACCGTGCCACTGCCCGTGAACGACGGCGAATGAAAGGGCTACGCACGAGAATGGGCTCGTTGTCGCCCAGCGCGCTCCGCTCTCGAACAAGGCCACTCAGGACCACACGCATCTTTATGATCTCTTCGGCCACGAAGGTGCAGTCCTCGTCCCGCCCGATCTGCTCGTGCATGATGGCTTCAGCGACGCGCATCTTCACCTGCAATTCATCGCTGAAGGCGATGGACTGGCCGATGTCGCAGAGCACGGCGATCTTGGCGTCTGTCAGCATGGAGCTTCCTGACGGGACAAGATCCGGGGCCGCAGACTGTTCCTCCGGGCGCGAGGCCGAGTGTCCGACATCGAAAAGCTCGCGGCGGATTGCCTCCACGCGGGCTCGACCTGACTTTTTCGATTTTCCGATGATGGCATTCTGCCAGTGTTTTGCCCGACGTGCAAACGAATGAATTCGCCAAGTTTCCGGCGTCAGCATCAGGACTGGTGTCGGACTGAAAGCGGTCACTGCCCGATCGCGCCTAGTGGGCCACAACCAGACCCAGGCCGTCTAATCAAGGTCTCGCGAGGTTTGCCGCGGCGTCGCGGGCAGCGCTATATGTCAGTGCTGACTGATCCGCAGGGCTGGAAGGTTTGGAGCGAGCGTCCGCGCAAGCACCCTTCATGTTTCTGGGCATAAGCAAGCACGCCCATGATAATCAAAGCCACTACGACAAATGCGGCTATGAGGTTCTGCACCATGGCTGCCACTCCACGGGGTTAGCGCGCCACGAAGTAGGCGACCGCGCGACCAAAGAAAAGCCACTCCTGAATAAGAGCACGACAGGTTGGCTCCGGCTAGAGCAAACTTCCGCTAGGATCACAAGCCGATGCCTGACCAAGTGCCATTGGACATCCGCTATTGGCCACCAAGCGACGTCAAGCGAATGCCGGCTCCAAAGAAAAGCCCGCGGAGGCGGATTGCCTCCGCGCGGGCGCGACCTAATTTTTCCGATTTCCGATGACGCCATTGTGCCGGTGTTTTGCCCGACACGTGTCAACCTAATTTCGGTTAAACCGAGATCACGCCTCGTCCAACCCCACACCGCGATCCATCACGACCGCTTCCTCCTTCGCGGTGAGCTTGAAGATGTTGCCATCCCTCTCGACGTAGCCGTCCGCAATGAGCTCGAACACCTCGCCGTGCCTGTCATCGCTGAAGGCGATGGACTGGCCGATGTCGCAAAGCAAGGCGATCTGAGCGTCTGTCAGCATGGAAGCCTCCTGACGGTACAAGATCCGAGGCCGCGGACTGTTCCTCTGGGCGCGAGGCCGGGTGTCCAACATCAAAAAGCCCGCGGCGGATTGCTCCGCGCGGGCCAGACCCGACTCTTTCGATTTTCCGATGATGGCATTCTGCCAGTGTTTTGCCCGACGTGTCAAACGAACGATGCGGACGGTCTTTGACCTCTGATTAAGCCCATAAGAAGATGCGCGCAAATTCCTTGAATTTCGTGTAAAGAGTCGAGCGGGAACCTAAGTAGATGGGGAGATCATGTCGGTCGTTCTTTGGGGCCTGCTTGCACCAGTGATTGTCTTAGGCCTTGACTTTATAGTGCTCAAAAACGTCATTCCCGCACGTGATGACAACTGATGCGCGCCGGGCTATTTTGGGCGACCTGCGTTTCAATTTGCATATCTCTTGCATGCGTCGGAGAGACATTCGGGAATGTCCTCCTCATCCTGCCGCGATTTGATGCCGCGCAGGTGGGGCCTGCATTGGTCGCCCCCGTCGTCTTCGCAGCTATTTGCTTTTGGATATTGCAGCGCAGCGAATTCTCTTTTGGATACGTCGTTGCTTTCTATTTTTTTTGGATCGTATTCGGGTTTCTCTGCCTCGCGCCGTTCTCGCGACTTCAGTATGACCACCCGTTGGCCATCGCATCAGCGTTCATTTCTGGGCTGATGATCGTCTTCTTGGCATCGAATGGCACACGAGAATTGCCTCGATTTGAGATCCCCGTTGCAGTAGCCAAACGGTTGCCGGATGTTTTTTTGCTCATTTCCGCTGGCGCGGTAATTGCTGCTGCATGCTACAATTTTCGTCTCATAGCGGTAACGGATATCTACAGGTTCCGGACCGACTTGGAGTTTCCTGCTCCGATTAGATACGCGAACGGGATCGTTCTATCCGCTCTTCTGCCCCTTGCCTTCGCCTCCTATGTGGAGTTGAAGCGCCCCGTCATGGCGTGCGCCGCTCTAGCCCTCATGCTTGCGCTGTACCCCATCACTCTTACGAAATTTGCATTGCTGGCCCCGTTCTGGCTCGCGTTTCTTTTTGGCTTGAGCCGGCTTTTTGAGGCAAGGTGCGCCGTTATTGTCTCCATCCTTTTCCCTGTTACGTTGGGTCTGGTCGCGCTGGTTGTCGAATCCTCTGCGCACAGGTCAGTCTATCAAGTATTTGGACTGATCAATTTTCGACTGGCCGCGATTCCATCGATTTCGCTTGACGTTTACAATGCGTTCTTCGCCAATCATGCGCCGACCCATTTTTGCCAGGTTGGCTTTATCAGGGCTATAGTTGGGTGCGCCTATGACCCCCAGCTCGGCGTCGAAATCGCGCAGGCTTACCCGCTCGGAAACTTCAACGCCTCCATGCTCTCGACGGAAGGAGTTGCTTCAGTCGGCGTGAAGTGGGCGCCCGTGTCAGCTCTGATCTGCGGCACCATTATCGCAGTTGCGAGTTCAATGGCAGCGCGATTGCCGCCCCGCTTCGTCCTTCTCTCGTCTGCCATGGCAGTCCAGCAGTTCATCAATATTCCGCTGACGACGGCTCTTCTCTCCCACGGGGCCGGCTTACTTTTTCTGATTTGGTATCTGACGCCAAAACGAGCGCTGATTCCAGCTACGCCGGGGGAGGCATAGGCTCCGAATATACGAAAGTGAAAGCCCGCTTCGGCGGGGCTTTCATGCTAAGCGGCCTTGAACTGGTGCCAATCGTCTTTCGTAGCGAATATCGCTGCCCCTAGCGCATTGCTGAACGTTCGGAGCTCATCAAAAAACCCGCGGCGGATGGCCTCCGCGCGGGCTCGACCTGACTTTTTCGATTTTCCGATGATGGCATTCTGCCAGTGTTTTGCCCGACGTGTCAAAGCGCAAAAAACGGCCCCGGCACGGACGGGGCTTGGGCGCCGGAGCCGCCATTCCAGGCCGGTCAATCGGCGGACAGGCCGACCACCTGACCAAACCACCTTCAGAACCGGAAGTTCCCAACCGAGCTGCCAGCCGCTACGCAGCGCGCGACAACTCCGCCGCGCGCTGTTCACGTCCCTGCAGCAAGGCGATCGAGGTCAGCAGATTGTCTCTGCGCGCGCGCAACGCGAGGGCCAGCATCGAATAGGTGGCACTGCCGGGATCGGCATTCCCGGCAGTGCGCTCCTCCTCGGCAATGTCGCTCTCGAGCATCTGGACGCGCCAGTGCAGATCGGAGATCAGGGCGTGGAGCTGCAAGGACGCGGCCGCTTCGAAACGGGACGTTGACTGCATGTGATCGCCTCAATCTGAAACGGCCGGATGGGCCGGGCCGGGGACTAGGACGTCATGCAGCAAAACCGATGCCAGCTCTTCAAGCGACCAGGGCAAGTGCCTGGGCGCCTCACTCCTCCGCCAGCTTCCGCTCGATATGGACCCGGCATGGGTTCTTAATCTCAGCCTTGCTGCGATTTCGGCTTAGGTCTCCTGACGGGCTGGGTATGGGTCCCGAACAACGCCAGCAGCAACGCGACTTCTTCCTTCGAGCCGACCTGGATCATGGTGATCTCCTTTTCGCTCCGTTGGTCGGGCCCAACGGCGACGGCGTTCAGGATGATCTGGTTTCAGGACTGTTTCAAAACGGTTTCGGTGCAGGCTGCATCGCGCGACACCAACGCGCGCTTCAGACGTTCGGCTGCCACCCGATGATCGCACCGACGAGGCAGAGCAGCGCGCCGAAGGCCGTGCCGCCCATCTGCATCCAGTACCGGATCGGCATGGTGTCCCGGCAAAACTCCTGCCGCGACCACCGCGACCAGTCCAGCCAGTCGTCGCTGACGAACAGGATCTTTCGATCGACATAGCCATACCAGGCCTTGCGGACGCAGTAGACGCACACCGCGAGCGCAACGAGGCGATAGAGGAGATCGAGCGCGGGGTTCATGACAACATCCGTTCACCAGCGCTGCGACGACCAGGCCGAATTGCCCAGCAGGGTCGCGGCAGCCATGGCTAAAGCTCTGCCTGTCTTGGTGTCGCAAGCGGGGTCGCAGGTTCAATCGCGGCCGCGATCGGCGCAGCTGCTTTCCCCGACGGGTCAAACTTTAATCAAAAGCAACGAAGCGGATTCGACGAAATGAAATTTGTCCGCGCCATGCTGGCACACACGTCTTGAGGAGACATGCGCGATGTACTACGTCGCCGCCGCATTGCTGGGACTGTCAGGACTGTTCTATTCCGCGAGCCATCACGAGCTCGGCCAGTTCGGCTCGAACGTGTGCAGCTATGGCGGCACGTTCTGCGACAATCCGGTGGTCGTCTTCACCGGCGCGGCGCTCGCCGCCGCCTGGGGCATGTTCGTCAGCATCAAGTAGCCCGCCCCCCGATGACGGCGAGCGGAATCATCTGACGGAAAAGGGCCGGCTTAAACCGCCAGCTCCTTGCGGACGGCGGCGGCCGAATTGCCCACCTTGTCGACAGCCTGTTGCAGCGACAGGAGAACGCCATCGCGCCTCCGCCGTTCCGGCAATGGCTCATGAAGCTCCCTGCAATCTCAACGTGCTTTTTCGCAAGGGTAGTGCGCAGCGCCGTAAGCGGGGTCACGGCCTTGTCTTGAAGCGGAGCTAGACCGCCGCCGGCGAAAGACCGTGGGCACGGCATGTCGCTGGCCGGCCGAGGAACTTTGCGGCTATGATCGCGCTTGAGCCTTGAATTCGTCATTTCCGGAAGGTCAGCCCTGTCGAACCGATCGCAACACCGCCGCCCCAGGCATGGCCGCTCCGACGCGCCGGCCAAGTCCGCTCCGATGTGGCTGCGGCGGCTCGGTCCCGGCCTCATCACCGGCGCGGCCGACGACGATCCGTCGGGTATCGCGACCTATTCGCAGGCCGGCGCGCAATTCGGTTACGGGCTGCTCTGGACGGTCTTCCTGACCACGCCGTTCATGATCGCGATCCAGCTCGTCAGCGCGCGGATCGGCCGGGTCACCGGCAAAGGGCTGGCCGCCAACGTCCTGCAGCTCGCGCCGCGCTGGATCGTGATGGGACTCGTGGGGCTGCTCGTTGCCGCCAACACCTTCAACATCGCCGCCGACATCGCGGCGATGGCGGAGGCGCTCTCGCTGGTCATCGGCGGGCTCAATCACGAGCACGCGCTGATCTTCGCGGCGGGCTCGACCCTGCTCCAGGTGTTCGTGCCCTATCGACGCTATTCGCCGGTGCTGAAATTCCTGACGTTATCGCTGTTCGCCTATGTCGCCACCGCCTTCACCGTGAAGATCCCGTGGGGCACGGCGCTGCTTGCCACGGTGTGGCCGAAGGCGACCGTCAACGCCGATTATTTCATGATGGTGGTCGCAGTCCTCGGCACCACCATCAGCCCCTATCTGTTCTTCTGGCAGGCCTCGCAAGAGGTCGAGGAGATGAACCAGGGCAAGCGCGACAAGCCGCTGCGCGACCTGCCGAGCGGCGGTGATCCCGAGATCGCGCGCATCAAGGCCGACACCACCGTCGGCATGCTGCTGTCGAACGGCATCGCCTTCTTCATCATCCTGACCACCGCCGCGGTGCTGAACGCCAACGGCGTCACCGACATCAGTTCGGCGACGCAGGCGGCCGAGGCGCTGCGGCCGCTCGCCGGCGACTTCACCTTCGTGCTGTTCGCGCTCGGCATCATCGGCACGGGCCTCCTGGCGATCCCGGTGCTGGCCGGGTCGGCGGCTTATGGCGTTGCGGAAATTTTCGGCTGGCGTGCCACGCTGGAGGCAAAGCCGGAGAAGGCGGTCGGCTTCTACACCATCATCGCAGCCGCGACCGTGATCGGCTTCGGGCTTGGTTTCACCGGCATCAGTGCGATCCACATGCTGGTGTGGAGCGCCGTGCTCAACGGCATCGTCGCCGTCCCGATCATGGCGATGATGATGTTGATCGTCTCGAACGGGACAATCATGGGGCGCTTCAAGGCGCGGTCGTGGCTCGTCACGGTAGGCTGGCTCGGCACCGCGCTGATGGCGCTTGCCGTCCTCGCCTTGCTCGGCTCCTCCGCGATGGGTTAGAGCGGCGACAGCGCTGCCGAAATTTGCGAGGCGATGACGAAGGCCGCGAACACGGCCGGCACGCTGATGAACCGCAAGAACTGGTCGACTGAAAGCATTGCTCTCTCCCCAAAGACAAAGCGCCCTGGCGCGTGCGCGCTACTCCACCTCTTGCGCGACGCGCTGATCGGCTGTCAGAAACCGATCGGAAACGGCGGCCCCACTCATCGTGAGGAGCGCCAAAACCGAGATCATGGCTAAAAACTGCATTCCCGCCTTGATCGGTTCGACGCCCGGCCAAGCGCTTGCAGGCTTCACGGCAGTCGGTGGTTAGTTTAACAATTGCGGCTTGGGCCGGGCTTGTGACCGCGCCATAAGAAAAACAACGCCCGGCCGGGCGATAGGGAGCGACATGACAAAATCATCAAAAGCAACAAGTCTCGATATCCTCGCCTGCGACGCCGGCTGGAGAAACTATCATTTCGTCAAGGTGACGACGGAAGACGGCATCGTCGGCTGGAGCGAGTTCGACGAAGGCTTCGGCTCGCCGGGCGTCGGTGCCGCGATCCTGCGCCTCTCCGCGCGCGTGATCGGCCAGAATGTCTTCCAGCATGAGCGCATCTTCGCCGAACTGTTTGCGGCCACCCGCCCTGCGGCCGGCGGTGTCGTGGCGCAAGCACTCGGCGCGATCGAAAATGCGCTGCTCGATGCCAAAGCGAAATGCCTGGGCGTCCCTTGCTACGAGCTTCTCGGCGGCAAGGTCCGCGACCGTGTCAGGGTCTACTGGTCGCATTGCGCGACCTGGCGGATCAATCATCCGTCCTGGTACAAGCCGCCGATCGAAAACCTCGACGGCGTCAAGGCGATGGGCCGAGAGGTGCGCGAGAAGAAATTCACCGCGCTCAAGACCAACATCTTTTCCTATGACGACGGCAAACCGACCGGCTGGCGGCCCGGCTTCGGCTCGCCCTTTGCGCCCGAGATCAATGTCGACCGCAAGATCCTGCGCGACCTGCGCACGCATCTAGAAGCGATCCGCGACGGCGCGGGTCCCGACGTCGACATCCTGCTCGACTGCAACTTCAACGCCAAGACCGAAGGCTATTTGAAGATCCTGCGCACGATCGCAGATCTCGACATGTTCTGGATCGAGATCGACAGCTTCAATCCGCAAGCGCTCGGCTATATCCGCAGGCAGAGTCCGCATCCGATCTCGTCCTGCGAGACGCTCTTGGGCCTGCGCGAATTCCTGCCCTATTTCAACGAGCAAGCGATGGACGTGGCGATCATCGACACACCCTGGAATGGCGTGTGGCAGTCAATCAAGATCGCTTCAGCCGCGGAAGCGTTCGAGGTCAACGTCGCGCCGCATAATTTCTACGGCCATCTCTGCTCGATGATGAACGCGCATTTCTGCGCGGCGGTGCCGAACCTGCGCATCATGGAGATCGACATCGACCGCTTGGCGTGGGACCGCGAACTTTTCACGCATGAGCCGGAGATCCAGAACGGCCATCTGATCATTCCGGACCGTCCGGGCTGGGGCACCCAGCCCAACGAAGAGGCCCTTCGCGCCCATCCGCCAAAGACCACAGGCGGGCTCCTCAGCTACGGCCGCAAGAACTGACGCTTACGGCGTCACCGGATTGACGGTCGGGGACGTCTTGGGCCCCGGCCGCTCCGGTTCGACCGGCGATTTCGGTTCGGTCGGAAGCACCTTCGCGCCTGCCGCGTGAGCAGCTTCGCCCGTGGTCGCATACATCGCCACATGAGCCGGCTGGGTCTTGGCGCGGTTCCACGGCCCGTGATCAACGATCAACATCGCAGCAATCGTCACGCCGGCCACAATCAACGCGATCACGCCGGGATGGCGAAGCGCTGAGGACATGGAATTTGCGAAGCGGCCAGTTGTCATCGAGCGACCCATAGTTTTTCCTCACGCAGGTTAATTCAAATGCGGCCCGCGAGTTCCGCACCTGACTGAGGCAAGTTCCGAGCCAATGCCTGGAACTTGACCATTTCGCTTCATTCACTTTACGTCAGGTCGAGCATCACCGACGAACTTGTCGCGGTTCGGCATTTTGATCGCTGCGAGCGATTTGGCATCGAGCGTCGCATCCGCTCCTACCAGCCCATTCAGGTTCAAGACATAGGCGGACACCGCGTAGACATCTTCATCACTCAATGACTGCGGCGCGTTCTGCGGCATGGCGCGACGGATATAGTCGAACAACGTTGGCGCATAAGGCCAGAAGCTTCCGACTGTGCGGATCGGCTTGGCAGTCCCGATGGTGCCCTGCCCGCCGACGAGGCGATCGCCCAGACCGCCCTCGCCATTGTCGCCATGACACGACGCACATTGCTGAGCGAACACCTCGCGTCCATGCCTAACTGAACCGCTTCCCTTCGGCAGATTGCTACCATCGCGCCCGACATCGATATTCCAGCCCGCGATCTCAGCAGCTGTGGCCGGTCGCCCGATGCCATAACGACTTTGCGCCTGCGCGGAAGGACTCTGCGCCCGCGCGGTGCTCGCTGAAGCGCAGAGCAAGATTGCGAGAACGCCGCCGCATATCTCACGCCAGCGCATTGGTCACCTCCCCGTCGGCGGCGATGCGCCAGGGCCAAATCGCGTTGTTGTGGTAGAAATAATTCTCACCGCGTACCGCAAGCAGCTCGGCGAGCGTCGGCTGCACATACCCTGTTTCGTCGATTGCGCGGCTCTGGATCACCGCGGGCTTGCCGTCCCATTGCCAGGGCAGGCGGAAGCGCGTGAGGGCACGCGTCAGCACCGGCTCCTGCAATTGCGCGTCCTGCCAGCTGTTACCATCGTCGACGGACACCTCGACCCGCTTGATCTTGCCGTGGCCGCTCCAGGCGATGCCGGTGATTTCGTGGAAGCCGGGTGCGCCCAGATGCTGGCCGCCCGAGGGACGCGTGATGATCGATTTCGCTTCCATGTAAAAGGAGAACTCACGTGCCGTGCCGTCCGGCAGGAGGTCGGTGTATTTCGAGGTCTCCTCGCGCGAGTATGCAGCATCCGCCGTTACGTGCAGGCGCCGCAGCCACTTCACGTTCATATTGCCTTCGAAACCCGGCAGGAGCAGCCGCAACGGATAACCCTGCTGCGGACGAAGCCGCTCGCCGTTCTGGCTATAGACGATCATGGCATCCTCGAGGCATTTCTCGATGGGGATGCTTCGAGTCAGCGCGGCAGCGTCGGCGCCTTCAGCGATGATCCATTTGGCTTCCGGCTTCAGCCCGGCCTCCTGAAGCACCAGCTTCAGGTTGACGCCGGTCCATTCGGCGCAACTCAGCAGGCCAACGAGGTCCGAGGCCGTCTTGCCATAGGGCTTGGTGTAACCGGGATTACCGGAGCATTCGAGAAAGTGGATGCGCGACTCCGACGGAAAGCGCCGCAAATCGTCCATGGTGAAGATCAGAGGCCGTTCGACGAGGCCGTGAAGCATCAGCCGGTGCTGCGCCGGGTCGATGGTCGGAACGCCGCCGTGATGCCGCTCGTAGAACAGGCCATTCGGCGTGATGATGCCATCGAGCTCCTGCAATGGCGTCCGGCCGGACGCGGAGATGTACTGTTTGAGGTTCTTCGAGATATTCTTGACGACGCCCTTCTCGAACGGCGACGGCGCGCCATAGGGCTGGCTTCCCATCGGATCGCCCGGCGCTTTCATCCAATCGGGGACATTGGGCGGAAGATTTTCGGTCTCCGCGGCGTCCGATCCACTGGCGCCGAGAACAAGGCTACCTGCCACGGCGCTGCTCCCTTGCAGGAAGCGGCGCCGTGTGGACCTCGTGGGTTTGTCGCGGGTGTCGATCGTGCTGCTCATAGCGGACCCTCGGATAAAGCTCGGCCCGCATGAAACCTTCCGCGAAGCGCATTTGCAATTCGCGTGCATTTCAAAAGCAGGCAATTTAGATCAGGACTGACCTAAATCCGCCGGCCGCGACAGCAGTTCCATTCTTCGCAATGCACAAACGGCTCGCGTGTCACTCACCCGGCGCGATTGCATTGCTGGGTGTCGGCCGATCGGTGATCTGCTGGCCGAACAGGCTGCCGATCAGTTCGACCGCCGTGCGTGCAGTGCGGCCGCGCTCGTCCAGGAACGGATTGAGCTCGACAATGTCGACCGACCCGACCACGCCGGAATCGTGCAGCAATTCCATGATCAGATGCGCCTCGCGATAGGTCGCTCCTCCGGGCACCGTGGTGCCGACACCTGGCGCAACGCAGGGATCAAGAAAATCGACATCGAAGCTGACATGCAGCACGCCGTTGCTCGCCTTGACACGTTCGATGACGCGCCGGATCAGCACCGCGACGCCAAACTCGTCGATCTGGCGCATGTCGACAACCCTGATCCGGCGTGCACGCATCAGCTCCTTTTCGAGCTTGTCGATCGAACGCGCGCCGAACAGGTCGAGCCTGTCGGGATCAATCGAGGCGCGCGGATCATCGCCCAGCAGGCCGTCGAGGCCCGCCTCGCCACACAGGAACGCCGCCGACATGCCGTGCATATTGGCTGTAATCGTCGTCTCCGGCGTATTGTAGTCGGCATGGGCGTCGAGCCAGAGCACGAACAGCTCGCGTCCACGCTCCTGCCAATGCCGCGCCATCGCATTGACCGAACCCATGGACAGCGTGTGATCGCCCCCAAGGAAGATCGGCAAGGCACCGGTTTGCGCGATCTCATAGCCGCGGCGACTGAGCATGCGCGTCCAGCGCTGGATTTCGCGGTAGTGATTGGCCTTCTCCGGCGGCCTGTCGACGAGATCCCTGACCTCGGCCACGGACAGATCGCCGTAGTCGACGACTTCGAAATCCAGGCTTTCGAGCAGCGTTGCGAGGCCGGCAGTACGCAGCGCCGCGGGACCCATCAAAGTGCCGCGCTGGGAAGCGCCCATATCGATGGGCGCCCCCAGCAACGCGATGCGCCGGGCTCGATCCGTGCTGGTTCGATCGGTCACGGCTATCTCCTGAGATCAGCAAGGCTGCACCAGCGTAACAGAGATTCGCACCCGTCGTTTCACGGAGAAGCCGGAACAAATTCCCGCACGCCGCATTTCCTCTGCAAGGCCGGCACCCGCCGTTCAAAACGGCGCCTGTCGCGGATAGCCAAAGGTCTTCGGGCCCGCTGTTCAAAACGAGCGCACGCGCGGATAGCCAAAGGTGCCGGCCTCAGTTTCTTCGTCAGGTCTGGAGGTCGCGCTTGAGCACGGACATACCGCAGCCCAATCCTCAGCCAGGCATGGCCGAGCGCGCCATCGATGCTGCGACCGACGTGTCCCACACCATCGGCGAGGTCGCCGGAGGTTTGCGTGCCGCCGTCGATCGCCTCAGCTATGTGATCGATGAAGCGCGAAGGCCCGGACGGCCGCTCTCGACGGTGGCGGCGATCACGCGCGAAGCACCCTTGGCCAGTCTTTTCGTCGCTTTCCTCGTTGGCGTAGCGGTTGCGCGCCGGCGCTGACAATCAAAGGCGTGACAGCTCAGGCAGCGCTGACAGCTTCGAATTTGGCCGCCAGAAATTGCTTCTCGAACGCGCCGGCAGGCATCGGACGGCCGAAAAAGTAGCCCTGCCCCTCTTCGCAGCCCATGCTGACCAGGAAATCCGCGGTGGCGCGATTCTCAATACCTTCGGCAACCACCGTAAGACCGAGCTGCTTGCTGAGGCCGATGGTCGAGCCGACGATCGCCGCGTCGTCGGAATCCGCGAGCAGATCGAACACGAACGAGCGGTCGATCTTGAGCCCGTCGAGCGGAAACTTCTTGAGGTAGCTCAGGCTTGCGTAGCCCGTTCCGAAATCGTCGAACAGGATGCGGACGCCGAGTTGCTGGATCCGCTTGAACATGTCGAGCACCCGGCCCTCGTCATGCAGCAGGATGTCCTCGGTGACTTCGATCTCGAGCAGCGAGGGGGTAAGCCCGGTCGTTTTCAGCAACTCCGCAACCGAATGCGCGAGATCGCCGGACTGGAGCTGCGAGGGCGAGAGGTTGATTGCGACGCGTACAGCGTTGCCCGACAGCTCCCACGCACGCGCCTGCCGGCCGGCGGTCTCCATCACCCAGTGCGCGATCCGTTCGGACAGGGCCGAGGTGTTGACCACGGGCATGAACTCTCCGGGCGAGACATAGCCGCGCACCGGATGCCGCCAGCGGATCAGCGCTTCAGCTCCGACCAGGCCACCATCAATCAGGCGAACCTGAGGTTGGTAAAACAGCTCGAACTCGCCGCGGTCGGCGGCAAGCGCGAGTTCACTCTCTAGCGTCAGCCGGTTCTCCAGCTCCTGCCTGATCGCGCTCTCAAAGATCACATGGCTGCCACGCCGGGTCGCCTTGGCGCGGCTCAGCGCCAGATGACCGTTGCTCAGGAGGTCATCCGCGCTTTGTCCGCCTTCCGGATAGACCGCGACGCCGATGCTGATCCTGACGCGGTGCTGGCGCGTGCCTGTCACAAGCGGCGCCTCGAATGCGCGTGCAATCCGCTCAGCGAATGCGGCAATCGGCTCGTCGCTCTCATCGCAATTCAGCGCAATCGCAAACTCGTCGCCGCCGAGCCGGGCGACCACCGCCCTGCCATCGACCTCGGTCCGCAGGCGCTCAGCGACCGCCCGCAGCACGAGATCGCCGATCGAGTGTCCAAGCATGTCGTTGATCTGCTGAAACCCGTCGAGTCCCAGCACGAGCAGCGCGACTTCGGAGGGCCGCCGCTGCGCCACGGTGATCAGGCTGGCAAGCCTCGCATGCAGCGTGTTGCGGTTGGCAAGACCGGTCAGCGCATCATGCTCGGCGAGATATCTGACGCGTTCGGTCTCGCGCTTGCGCACGGAGATATCGCGCAGGATCGCGCCGTATTGGAAGCCATCCGTTCCCTGCCAACCTGAGAAGCTCGCCTCGACCGGGAAGGTGTCGCCATTCTTGCGCCTGCCCTCGAACTCGACGACGACGGCCCCACCGGGGACCAGCAGCGCCTGCCGCGCGGCGTCGCGGATGGCTAAGGTCTTTGTGCCGGCTTCGGTCGGAAGCGCGCAAAGCATCTCGAACGGTCGACCGATCATCTCTGTCGGCATGTAGCCAAAGATCGCACTCGCGCCGGGATTCCAGACCGTGATCCGGTGATCTGCGTCGGTGCAGACCAGACCATCGCCGAGCGACATCGCGATACGGTGAAAACGGCTTTCCGCGATGCGACCCAAAAGACTGCGGAAATCGATCTCGTCCAGCGCGATCGCGGTCAGATAGGCGACGACCGCGATGTGGAACAACGACGTGTCGATGACAAGCGGCCAACGTTCCTGCACAAGCACCGCAGTCAGTTCGATGCCTGCTCCGGCTGCGACCAGGATCGCGACGCGGACACCTGGTGCAGCACGGCGCCATGAATACATCATCAGCAGACAGATCACGCCGAGGCCAGCGATCATGCCGGCATCGGACGTCCAGCGCAGCATCCGGTTCTGAAGGACCGATTCTGTCGCCAATGCCTGAAGGACGGGCCCCGCAACGATGCGGCCATTTGGAACACTGAACCGATCGCCCAATTCGAGTGCCGTGGCACCGACGATGACCTTCTTGTCCCTCAGCTTGTCGAGCGCCGCGGCGTCTCCTCGGAGCACGTCGACATAGGAAACACTCGGAATCGAGGCCGCCCGAATGCCGAAGTCGATCAGGAAGGGCGGCCGCCGATTGGCGTCCTGCCCGGCCAGCACGACGGCCATCGACGGCATTTGCGCATCGCCAAGCTTCTCCCCGACCGGATAGCGGCGAACGAGTCCATCGGATTCAACCGCGACATTGACGACAGCCGGCCACGACTGATTGCTGAACGATTTCAGCGGGCGGTTGACATGCGCCGCGCCACCATTTGGCGCCGGCTGCTTGAACGACGGCAGGATCGTCGAGCCGCCGGCCTCCCGAAGCGCAGTGACGAAGGCCTCGTCGGAAGCTGGATCCGACGGCGAACTGAAATCGATGTCGAACGCCACGTCCTGCGCGCCGGCGGCTTCGAGCCTGTGCAGGAGGTCGGCGTGCAGGCTGCGCGGCCAGGGCCACGCGCCGATCTGATCGATCGAGGGGGCGTCGATAGCCACCACGACAACGTTGCCGCTGGCGGAGCGCGACTGCCAGGCGAAGCGCAGGTCGGTGAGCGCGTTGCGAAGCGCGCCGTGCCATCCCGTGGACAGCACGACTGCGAGCGCGATCACGACAAGGATATGTGGCCGATAGCGTTTCAACTTGCTCCCCTGCACCAGCGGCACACGCCGCCAAGTGCTCCCCCTTTATGACGACAGCACGGTCTTAGTGATGCTTGTACCAACCGTAGTGGTTGCCGTTGTTGCCGCTATTGTCGTTTCCGCTATTTCCGTTGCCGTTATTCCCGTTGCCGTTATTGCCCTTGCCGCCGTTGCCGGTTGCGCTAGTCCCGCTGCTCCCGCTTCCGGAGGTCCCGCTGAGCGCATCGCTGGTCGATCCGCTGGTAGCCGCAACAGTCGTCGCCACACTCGATGACGCCGATGTGGCGCTGGAAGCGGGTGTGCTGCTGCTCACGGTGACCGCCGTGATGGTCGAGCTGTTGGCGGCAGCGTTCGTCGCGCTCGACTTGCTCTCGCTCCACACCGTGTCGGTGCTGGCATTCGCGTTACGCACCCGCCCCGGTGCGACGGCGTCGTGGGCGAGACCGTTCGTGACCTTGTGGAAGTTCAGCTTGACCTCGCCGAGCGAACTCGAGATGCGCACGACGCCGGACTTGGGCGCGTGAACCTCGCTTGCCTGGCGCGATTGCGTCGGCGCGCCGGCCGTCTTGGTACCCTTGTCGATCGTACCAAGCGCATGGATCGCATGGCCGCTCGCCGCATTGCGCGGCACCGGCAGGCCCGACTTCGGCACAGGGACGCGCTCGATCGTCGACGCGCGCGGCTTGCCCTGCTCGATCGGATTGAGCGTGCCGGAGCCGCTCAGGCTGAGACCCGGCTTGCCGTGCTCGAAGGCGGTGGCCACCTGCCCCGGCATGACCTGGGCAATCTGGCCGGTCTTGAAATCGGAGACTTCAACCTGGCCGCGGAGCACGCCGACCTTGGTGCTGCCAGCCCCCACAGTGACGCTGAAATGCGTTCCCTTGACCACCGCGGCGAGATAAGGCGTCTCGACCTCGAAATGCTTGACGTTGCGCTTCTCGACCTCGAGCAGGATCGAACCCGCCTGCTGGATGATGGTGGTCGAAAGCCCCTCCCTCTTCTCGGCCGGCACACCGACCACCGAATTGGGAGAGATCAAAATCGTCTCTTCGCCGCGCACGAGCAGGACGCGCCCGTTGCGCCCCGTGCGAATGGTATCGCCCGGCTTCAGCGTCTCTTCCTGGTTCAACGACACCTGCTGGGCGCCGCTGGTCGCGAGCCAGACCTCGCCCGACGATTTGCTGACCGACCAGACGCCGTCATCCGCAGCGTATGCACCCGGGGCCGTCCCCAGGACCAGCACTGCCATCAAGGCGCACCGCATTCCAATTCGAACGAGCATCATGACCCTCAGCCTGAGTTACCGCGAGCCTGATGCGTATCCGAGATCACTCAAGATTGGCTTAGCGAAACCCGGCGAGTCCGGAGCACGCGTTAACCAATCGTTGACCATAAAAAACTATGAAAAATCATGTGGCTACTGAATCCTTACCGGCGCCTGAAGACCTCTCAGTCAAACTACGGAGAACGGTCCGCGCTTGGCGCGGTTGGACTGTATCTCGCTGCCGTGCTCGTGCTGTTTGGACCGACGCTTGCGGGAACTCCGCAGGCGTTCGCGCAGCAGGCGAACCAGCCGGAGTTCGATCCGCGCCAGCCGGAGAAGTATTTTGAAAACCAAACCGAGCAGGAATCTCTTCGCCGGCCTCCGGTGAGGCTGCCCTCGGTAGGCCAGCCGAACATTGGCGGCGACACCAGCACGCAATTCGTGCTGCGCAGCATCAACATTGGCGGCGGCCACGTCATCCCCCACGATCGTATCGCGACCCTCTATCAGCCCTATCTCGGCAAGAAAGTCTCGCAAGCCGACCTCGCTGCGATTGCCGGCGCGATCAGTGATCTCTACCGGGCCGAGGGATTCCATCTGAGCCGCGCGATCGTGCCGCCGCAGGACATCGCCGACGGGTGCGTCCGGATCCAGGTGATCGAAGGCGCCATCGTGCAAGCCGATCTAAAGGGGGACGGCGCCGAGCAGTTCGGCCTGAGGCCCATGCTCGGGCCGGTCCTGGCCGAGCAGCCGTCGCGGCTGGCAACGCTTGAACGCCAGCTCCTCCTCATCAACGGCCGGCCGGGCGTTCGGATCACTGATACCGCGCTGGAGGAGATCGGTGGTGCGACCGGTCGCTTCCGCCTCACCGTCTATCTGAAAACATGGCACGTCTTCACCTCGTTCGGCCTGGACAATCTCGGCTCATCGTCGGTCGGTCCGTGGCAGACCTATGCGACGGGCGCCTTCAACTCCTACCTCACGCCGGGCGACACGCTCGCGGTCAACCTGTCGACCATTGCCAACGATCCGCGCGAGCTCGGCTTCGCGCGGCTATCCTATGACGCACCGGTCGGCGTCGACGGCGTACGCCTCGGCGCCTCCGTCCTCTACAGCGCAGTCCGGCCGGGCGACGCGCGCCGTCTCGACAGTGACATCACCACGACGGAGGCTTTCGAGGTGCGGGCAAGCACCGTGCCCTTCATGTCGCAATCGTCGGGACTGACGCTCACCATGGCTGGGACTTTCAGCAACGTGTCGGAGCACGATCTCTACGGCCCCTGGTACAACGACCACATCAGGACTGCGAGCCTCACCGCCGATTACCGCCTCCAGGATCCCTTCGGCGGCACCAACTACGCGACATTGACCTATCGCCAGGGCCTCGACGTGTTCGGCGCCTCGCAACTCACCGACGATTTGCTGTCGCGCGACGGCGCCTCCTCGAACTTCTCCGTGCTGAACCTCTGGTTCACGCGCTACCAGACCCTCAACGACGCCTGGTCGCTCAAGCTCTCCGCCGCGAGCCAGACCGCGTCGCGGCCATTGTTCACCTCGCAGCAATTCTATCTCGGCGGCGCAGCCTTCGGCCGCGGCTATGGTGCGGCCGAGATCAGCGGCGACAACGGTCTTGCTGGCTCGCTCGAGCTGCGCTTCGACCAGAAGCTCAATTTCCGCTACTGGAGCGGCTACCAACTCTACGCTTTCGGCGACGCCGGCGCAGCCTGGAACGACGGCTACCGTCTGAGCGATGGCCTTGTGCTGACGTCGGCCGGTGCCGGCGTGCGGTTCTTCTTGCCGCAGGATTTCCAGGCGGATTTCGGCGTGGCCGTGCCCCTGAGCTACCGGGCGCCGGACAATGAGCGCCGCAGCCCGCGCTTCTTGTTCACCCTGTCGAGCGCGTTCCGGCTTTGCCCCGAACGCGGCAGAGGCGGTTGCCTCTAGCCGCGCGATCTTTGCCTCGATGCGGCCCTTTGGGGTCCTTCTCACAGACTTGCCTAAATTTAGTCCCGTAACGTGTTCACGATCGCTCGATCCGGGGGTTTTCAATAGCCATGTTCAGTCAAAAGTGATTGAGACGGAACCATGAAGAGGGTGTTTGCAATCCTGGCCTTTCTCTGCGTCCTCGCGGCGGGCCAATATGTCGTCGTCAGCAAATTCGCGATCCGTCACGACATGCTGTCCTTGTTCGACGCCGCGCGTCAGCGGCCGATCTTGGTCGAGATCGCGGTGCGGCGCGACTACGAGACCAAGGCCAATCTCGGCCTCTGGAAGCTTCCGGTCGCCATCATCAGCAACGGCAACACGGTCAAGGCCACCGAATATTCCTTCCTCGCCAACGTACTCGCCGCGCGCGGCTATCTCGTTGCCAGCATCCAGCAGGATCTGCCGAGCGATCCGCCTCTGATCACCCGTGTCGGCCAGCAATATGTCGGCCGGCGCGAGGTCTATATGCGTTGCGAGGCCAACATCCTCTACGTGCTGAACACGTTGAAGGGGCGGCAGGAGAACGCTGACTACGATCACATCACGCTGGTCGGTCATTCCAACGGCGGCGACGTCTCGATGTATGTCGCCCAGCAGCATCCCGAGCTCGTGTCGAAGGTGATCACGCTCGACAATCTCAGGGTGCCCTTCGTGCTCAACGACCGCATGAAGATCCTGTCGTTCCGCTCCAAGGATCCGCATTTCCAGACCGACCCCGGCGTGCTGCCAACACCCGAAGAGGCCAGGGCGCGCGGCATCGACATCATCCATACCGGTGCGCAGCATGCCGAGATGAGCGATCGCGGGCCCGACTCGGTCAAAGAGAAGATCCAGGCGACACTTGACCGCTTCCTGCGCGACAGCGCCAGCAGCGCGCTCGCGCCGGCCGATACGACCTCTCCGATGATCATGAATCCCGGCGACTACTAGCCGGGATCCTTTGCGGCAGATCAACGCAGCTCCATGCCGGCCGCGATAGAAGGGCGGTACAGCATGGAGAGGCACGTGTCGCACCAGATCGAAAAGCTTGATACCACGAGCCTTGATACTCGAGGCCTTGGCCTGCCCCCGGCGCGGGTGCCCGGGCTCGTACGCCATCTCTATCGTTCGGCCCGCAGGCTGCTGCGGTCGATCATCGCCCGCATCGACCTCTCGCAATTTCCGGGATCGTGCTGCGGCTGAGCTTTGCGCCAAGCCCGCAAACAAGCCCTCAAAATGCAAATCCCTGCCGGGTGAACCGACAGGGATCCGCAGAAAGGATGACGGACGGCGAATGAGGTTCATCCGGTGGCCCATCATGGACCTGCACCGGAATTGAAATGCGCAGCGCGTCACTGCGCAAGATCAATTTGTAAGCACACGGCCGTGGCGCGGGAAATCAGAACTTTCCCTTGTCAGGATTTGTCCTTGCCCGGCTGCATGAAGTTGCCGGTCATCTGGCGCATGTGATCGCCGGCATTGGTGAACTGGCTGCGCAGGAATTCGGACTGAATCCGCATCGCTTCCTGAAGGTCGGTTGCGTGAACCAGCTTGCGAGCGTGTTCGAACGCCGCCTTCATGTTCTGCTCGGTGAAGGCAAGTGCCTGCTTGGACACGTCCGCGCTCGCTCCGGGAACGGACGACATCGATTTGGTGGCGGCATCAAAAAACATCCCGAATGCCTTCTCGGCCTGGTCGATGGTTTTCTCAGCCAGGTCGCGCAGTTCGGCCGGAACTTCGAGCTTCGGTTCGATCATGGTCGCACTCCTCCCTCTTTTTCCTGACTGATTACCACATTTGTCGCACCGCCTTCCAGCGGCCAAACGCCGGCAACGGACGCCAGCTGGCGGCCCGCTTTCCGGTCTGAAAGGTGGCCAAAGCGCAATGTCGGCCCGTGGCCGGGCTCAAGACAGCGGATGTTCGGGGATGGTTTCGTCGGTGACGAGGTCTTCGACGAGCCTGATGACCTCAAAGCGCTGCCGGGGGGCGAGCTTGAGAAAGGCGCGCAGCAGGCGCAGACTTTCAACAGTACCGTTCGCGGGCGCGCCGAGCTTAAGGTGCAGTTCAGCCGCGAAATTGAGGTTCTTCATCTCGCACCTATGACAGGACTGGGCCCTTCGGGGTCGGGCGCCGGGAGCCCGATCAAGAACTGCACGCCGTCACCGAACGCCATGGCGACGACGAACTCTGGTCGGGGGCACCCCAGCAGATTGGTACGCTGAGCTGCACTTCTGGAGAGACTCGACCCGACCCGAGAAGTTGCAATTATGACAAGGAACAACCCCTAAGGCAAGCCAAACCGTAGACTTAGCGATGCTTCGTCGGCATCGCGCCACGGCGATTCCGAATAACAGGAATACGCGCTGCCGTCACCCACCTGCGTCAAGAAGCAGCAATCAGTCACCACACAGACCTGACCGCTGTCAATTAGACCTGTGTTTCACCCTGTTTCCTGGATGATCGGAAACTGGCAACCGCGGACCAGAGCCTCTTCAGCGATACACGTCATCGTTGAGCTCCGAGTTCGGCAGTTGCATCTCCCGCCAAATGCACGTCGACTTCGCAGCCGGTCTCCAGCATCCTGATGCGGGCCGCAGGCCCCACGTCGGGGTTCATCGCTCCCGATATTTCTCGCTCCGTGAACCGTTGTTCAAGATCGTACGACCAAGCGGTTGCGATACGGCCACGCAGATCACGGGCGCCATGGCTGATGAACTGTTTGATTCGGGCGCGCGTCAGCACCAAAGGACGACGGCATGCTTTCTCGCTGCGATCTCATCAAGGGCGCCGCGGTGGCGCTTCTGACACTCTCGGCACAGTGCGCATGGGCGCAGGAGACCAAAATGAACCTTTTCAAGATCGTCACTATCAAGGACGAGATCATCATCGGGCTGTCGCCCGAGGAGCTCCAGGCGCTCGGCGGCAATGACGCGAGCGCGGTCGCGCACGCACTGGCGCAGAAGGGCGACCTCACGGTCTGGCAGTACAACGTGCACCGCGGACAGAACGGTGAGATGCAGCAGGCGCCAACTGCCAAGATCGGGCTGCTGGCCAACGCCTCGCTTCGCGTCGAGCCCTACACCACGCCCTACCAGATTGTGCCGCATCCGTGAGGAGCGACGGAACAGTGCCGGCGGCGGAAGCCGCCGGCAGCCACATTCAGCGGCGCCGCGCCGACGCATCGGTGGCAAAGCCGTAGACCAGCGCCAGCCGGTCGAGGCATTCGCGAAAACGCCGCGCAAAATAGTCGTTCCAGCGCTGGGTACGCACGGCGCGTCGCTCCCCGATCTGGTCCATGGTCAAACCAAGCACCAGCACGTCATGCACCAGCGCGGCGCCGTCGGTGCCGAGTTCGCGCTCGACCCGGTTCAGCCGTAATACGGCCTGGCGTTGGCTCTCGGTGACGGGCTCGCGGGAGCGCGTGCCATCGACATATTCGCGGGTCGGATCCATGGCCTGCGGGCCCCGTTCCGCCCGCTCCCAGTCGCTCTGGTAGGCCCGGCCACCCCGATATTGCGACTCGTCGATCTGGTGGTGCGAGTGCAGCCGGCCGAGCGGATCGTTGCGGATCGACCGCATCGCCACGATCTTCTCGTCCGGATCGAGCGCCAGCGGATTGTCGACCTCGACCTCCGCCAATTCTGCATTGAACGGCAGGTCGCGCGATCGGCGGTCGTGAAGCCCGGTCAATTTGTAGGACATGTTGCGTCTGGCACGTGCCACTCGATAACTCCTTGCGAATTGACGTCAGAAGGGACACTGGCCGGGCTGGTCAGGCGGCGGAGACCAGCCTCAGCATGACCGCACCGGCGGTACGGCCGGAGACTGCTCCGGGACCGCGGGTCAGATGCGCGTGCGGCGCGCAATAGCTCGAGCCGGGCTGACGCGGGTGACCGCAGAAGCTGATCTCCTCTCCCTCCTTGTCACCGCCATAGGGATAGCGGCATTCGCCTCGCTCGAGCTCGAGCAGCGTGATCAGTCGCGGCTGAACACCGACGCAGCGTAATTTGACCGGATTGGCCGGCTTTAGTGCCGATGGCGGCGGCAGGTTCAGGCCGGGTATTGCAACACGAGGCGGCGAGTGCGGACCGGGCTCGCCCGGCAAGGACGGCACGATCGATGGACTGGTCCGTTCGGGCTCGGCGAGCCCGAGCCGCTTGGCGCGACCGACCACCGCATTGCGGGTGTAAGCCGTTCCAAACCTTGCGTTAATCTCCCTTCCGATCTCGGCATATGACAGTCCCTTGAAAAAATAATCGCAAAGCGCGTCGGAATGCTCCGACGGCCAATGGCCCGGTTCCATGCTGCTGTCCTGTGATGCGCCCCGAATCGCACGATCCGGAGGTGGAACGGACATTCCGTTATTCCGAAGATAAAGTCAAGCGCTAATTCTGATATTCATAATTGCATCAATTCCGAATTTCGGATTACAAGAGGCAGAGCCAATGGGCAATCGAGGGAATCACCATGTTGGACGTTGCGATGATCGAGCGGGGCCTGGAGAAGACGGGCAAGAGCAAGGGCGGGCTGGCCGCGGCCATGGGCGTTCGCCCGGGCGCGGTGTCGGAAATCCTTGGCGGCGAACGTCTTGTGAAGGCCTCGGAAATTGTTCCGATCATGGAATATCTCGAGCTCAATCTTGCGCCGATCATGGGCCGGGTCGGCGCCGGGGCCGTGATCGAGCCCGACTACGAACAGGTCCCCCCGGAGGGACTTGGCGACATCGCATTGCCCTTCCCGATCATGGAAGAGACCGTCGCCTTCGAGATCGTCGGCGACTCGATGCTGCCCAAGTACCAGAGCGGTGACGTCATCGTGGTCTACAAGGACCAGCGCCATCCCCTGTCGAGCTTCTACGGCGAGGAGGCCGTGGTTCGGCTCAAGACCGGCGAGCGCTATCTGAAGACCATCGAGCGGGGCAAATCTCCCTCCGTCGTCAACCTCACCAGCTTCAACGCCAAACCGATCGTCGGCGTGAAGCTCGATTGGGTCGGGGAGATCTGCATCTCGATGCCGAAGGGGCAGCTAGAGCGGCTGCGCGCCAGGTCGGCTCGTCCCCGCAAGAAGGGCAAGTAGGCATCGATTTCCGATTTTTGGAAATCCGGCTTGACTTAATTCCGTTTTTCGGAAATAATCTGCTGCGCACCCGGCCTTGGGTGCGCAGCAGGATCGTTTCATGCAGTATTTCGTCGTGATGATCGACTACGGGCGGCGCGGTCGCGAGGCGATCGTCGATCCGGAGATCACAAGGCGCGAGATCATCTCCCGCATCACCTCAGGCGAGTACCAGAACATCTCGTTCATCCACGAAATCGCAGAGAACTCGGTCGAGGACGTGACCGAGGCCATCCTGGCCGAGGCCGCCCTTCCCCAGATTCCGCCTGAAGAGGTCGACCTCCAGGCGATCCGCCACGATCACGTCCGCGACCTGCGCAAGCACGAGAAGGCGTGACGCAGGCTCAGGGAGCCTGCGCCACTGTTCAATCTGAGATCACACCGTCAGAACGGTCGATCCCGTGGTTTTGCGCGCGGCGAGATCGGCGTGCGCCTTGGCAGCGTCCTTTAGCGCGTAAGTCTGGTGCACCTCGATCTTGACTGCACCGGACTTCACGACATCGAACAGCTCGTTCGCCATCGCGACCAGGTTTTCGCGCTTGGCGGCGTAAGTGAACAGCGTCGGGCGGGTGACGTAGAGCGAGCCCTTCTGGGCGAGCAGGCCAAGATTGAGCGGCTCGACCGCGCCGGAGGACGCACCGAACAGCGCGGCAACGCCGAGCGGCGCGAGACAGTCCAGCGACTTCAGGAACGTGTCCTTGCCGACGGAATCATAGACCACCGGCACCTTCTTGCCGCCGGTGATCTCGTCGACGCGCTTCACGAAATCCTCGCGCGTGTAGATGATGACATGGTCGCAGCCATGCGCCTTGGCGAGTTTTGCCTTCTCGTCGCTGCTGACGGTGCCGATCACGGTCGCGCCGTGATGTTTTGCCCACTGGCTCAGGATCAGGCCGACGCCGCCGGCCGCCGCATGCAGCAGAATGGTGTCGCCGGCCTTCACGCGATAAGTCTGCCGGATCAGGTACTGCGTGGTCAGCCCCTTCAGCATCATTGCAGCCGCGGTCTTGTCGTCGACGCCGTCAGGCAGCTTCAGCAGCCGGTCGGCGGGGATCAGCCGCGCCTCGGAATAGGCGCCGAGCGGTGATGCACCGTAGGCGACGCGATCGCCCGGCTTCAGATCGGTGACGCCTGGCCCTACCTCCTCGACCACGCCCGCGGCCTCGCTCCCGAGCCCGCTCGGCAATGGCGCGGGATACACACCCGAGCGGTTGTAGATGTCGACGAAGTTGAGACCGACGGCAGTGTGGCGGATGCGCGCCTCGCCCTGCCCCGGCTTGCCGACATTGACCTCCTCCCAGACCAGGACTTCCGGACCGCCGGTCTTGTGAAATCGAATGGCATGGGTCATGGGCGTTGCTCCCTTATCGTTGCGTTGATGGTCCGAGAAAAGCGGATTGGCCGGAGAAATAGGCATCTGGTCCGCCCGTTACAGTACCGAGACGTAACAAGAATGTCACAGCGAACGACAAACCTTCGCCGTTCCGCCTCTGTTCGAAAGAGTTGATGACGGTAACTGCGCGACCGGCAGTAGCCTTTTGCGCGGGTTTGGTGGTCGCCTGCGAAGGAGAGCCGAGATGCCAGCTTATGTACAGCATCATCAGGATATCGAAATCGCGCCTGTGAATTGCCCGACGTGCATGGGGTTCCTGCCGATGTATGTGCGCGAGGTCGAACCGCACTGGAGCCTTGCCAAGATCGACTTCGTCTACGAATGCGCCGATTGCGGCGCCGAGGTGCGGCAGACCATCCGCAAAGGCGAGCTGCTGCGGCACTGACCGCACCATAAGTCGCCCCTTAAGTATTTGCGCTGAACGGAAAAAGCAGCCGTCGGCGCGGATCAGGCCCGTCCCAAACGAGGCTTGTTCTTTGCCGGGAACGCAGGCAGAACAAGCCTCAAGCAAGACCTTTGGGAGCGCCCTTTCGTGGCTGAACAGAAGGCCTCGACCTCGATCGAGGCGGTGGAGAGCGGCCTCGCCGCGCAGGGCTATATCGCGAGTCGGCAGATCGCGACCGCAGTCTATTTGTCGCAACAGATCGAGAAGCCGATTCTGGTCGAAGGCCCCGCGGGCGTCGGCAAGACTGAGCTTGCCAAGGCGGTTGCGGCCTGGCGGGGCATGAAGATGATCCGGCTGCAATGCTACGAAGGCCTCGACGAAGCCAAGGCGCTCTACGAGTGGAAATACGCCAAGCAGCTTCTCTACACCCAGATCCTCAAGGACAAGCTCGGCGAAGTCCTCGGCGGTGCGCAGACGCTGCATGACGCGCTCGGCCAGCTCCACGATTTCGGCGACGTTTTCTTTTCCAAGGAATTCGTCGAGCCGCGTCCCCTTCTCCAGGCGCTGGAGCAGCCGGGCGGCTGCGTGCTGCTGATCGACGAGATCGACAAGTCGGATGCCGAATTCGAATCGCTGCTGCTGGAAATCCTCTCGGACTTCCAGGTCACGATCCCGGAGCTCGGCACTGTCTCGGCGATCACGCCGCCGACGGTGATCCTCACCTCCAACAGCGAGCGCGATCTCGGCGACGCCCTGAAGCGGCGCTGCCTGCATCTGCATATCGGCTTCCCCGAGCAGCGGCTGGAGGAGCGCATCGTCGAGAGCCGTGTCCCCGGCATCTCGCAGACCCTGCGCCGGCAGATGGTCGGCTTCATCCACGAGATCCGTTCGCTCGATTTGAAGAAGCTGCCCTCGGTCAGCGAGACCATCGACTGGGCGCGCGTGCTGGTGCTGCTTCAGGCTTCCGAGCTCGACACCGAGATCGTCAAGGACACCCTCAACGTGCTCCTGAAATACGAGGCCGATATCGAGGCAGCTCACCCGCAGATCACGACCTTTATTGCCAAGGCGGCACGGTCCAACGTCTTCGGTTGACGCCCGATGCGCGAGAACCTCCATCGTTTCTTTCGGGCGGCGCGCGGGGCCGGCGTCCATGTCTCGCCCGCCGAAAGCATCGATGCGATGCGCGCCGTCAAGCAGGTCGGTTTTTCCGACCGTGCTATCCTGCGCGACGCACTGCTTCTGACGCTCGCCAAGTCGCAGGACGAGAAGCTCGCGCTCGGCGACTGTTTCGATCTGTTCTTCAGCCAGCCCGAGCCGCGGCAGGATCAGCCCGAGCCCAATAGCGACGATGCTTCGCAGGATGCGGATCAACAGGCTGATCAGTCTCCGTCATCAGGCTCGATGAGTGAGGTCGGCGAAGGTCAACCTCGCGAGGGCCTGGGTCCGCTTGCCCAGATGTTGCTGTCGCAAGACCGCAACGCAATCCAAGCCGCGATCGCCAGCGCCTCCGGTGCGGCCTCTCTGTCCGACATCCGCTATTCGACCCAGCGCGGCATCTTCTCCAGCCGCATCCTCGACGCCATGGGCCTTCAGCGCTTGCGCGACGATCTCGACGCGCTGACCGCGACCAACCCGTCGCTGGCCGAACGCCTGCAAACCGCGCTCGACGCCCTGCGCGAAGCGGTGCGCGACACGGTCTCGCAAGGGCTTGCGCTCTATGCCCGCGAAGAGGCCGAAAACCTCCGCAACGAAATCCTGCGCAACGCGCCGCTGGCCCGCATCGAGCGGCGCCAGGTCGCGGAGATGCGGGCGCTCATCCGCCAGATCGCGCGCCGCCTGCGTGAGCGCTATTCGAAGCCGCGCAAGCGGCAGCGCCGCGGTCACCTTGATGTCCGCCGCACGCTGCGCCGTAACGCCGCCTGGGGTGGCGTACCTTTCCTCACCGCGTGGAAGCGCAAGCACCGCGATCGGCCGAAGATTGTGGCACTATGCGACGTCTCCGGCTCGGTTGCGCAAGTCTCGGATTTCTTCCTGCTCCTGATCCACTCGCTGCATGAGGTCGTGGACGACGTCCGCTCCTTCGCATTCTCGTCGCATCTGATCGAGGTCAGCGAGATCCTGGAGAAGAAGTCCCCCGAAGAAGCAATGGCCGAGATCATGTCCAAAGTCGGCTTCGGCTCGTCCGATTACGGCTCTTCGCTGGTCGATTTCGAAAAAGACTTCATGAGCACGCTGACGCCGCAGACCACAGTGATCGTGCTCGGCGACGCCCGCAGCAACAATCTCGACCCACGTGCGGACATTCTGCGCCGAATCTCCGAACGCTCGAAGCGACTGGTCTGGCTCAACCCCGAAGGACGGCTAGCCTGGGGCTTTGGCGATTCCGAGATGCCGCGCTATGCGACCTTTTGCAGCGTAGTGCGGCAATGCGCCACCGCGCAGCAGCTTGAGCGCGCGGTCTCCGATATCGTTGCGACTTACCAGTAAGTCCTTAGCTCGCGGCCAACGTCAGCTTCGCGCAAGCTCCAAGCGCTCAAGCTCCAAGTGAGCGACATTGCACTCGCGAAAGTGATAGGCAATTTCGTCGAGCGCGCGCTTTTCCCATTCCTGGGCTTGCGCAAGCCAGAAAACCCGACGCTCAAAATCGAGCGCCGCACGCTCACGGCACAGGGATTCCTGACTGCGAACTTCCACCAGCCTGTTCATGCACTCACACTCCTGTGTATGAAGCCATTCCCCGCGAATCAGGCTAACAGACGCTGGCCGGCTCGCCTCATCAATTTCTGTGCATATCGCGACGCAGAATGAGGCAGCAACGCTTCCTGTGCAGCGCTGCGTCGCAGCGCAACATCAAGCAAAATCATCAATTAGTGATCAGCGATGGGGCGATATTCGTATCCGAACAATCTTAACTATTGTGGCGCAACAGACTGCGGCAATTCGTGAAGAGAAGTTCTAAACAGCTCACCGAATTCCCGACTCATTGTCGTCGCATGGTCTTCATGCAGCGCCGCTAACAGGGGCGCACGGACGTGACTATCGCTTGAGGCAGCATGAACGACGATTTCGACTTCGATCTTTCGCCAGATCAATGGGCAGCCCTGCGCACACTTCGCAATCCCGTAGCGAACAATCGCCTCTCGAAGGCCTATCTCGTCGACAGCCTCGTCAAGCTTGGTCTCGTTGTCATTGATGATGGCGTGCCCGCGATGACCCCGATCGGACGCAAGGTGCTGGTGCGCGGATCATGCCGATTGCTGGACCTCGCGGCTTAACGTACGCGTCAAAAGATCTGTGCGATCACGATCGCGTATGCGACGAAGACAACCCCGAGTCCCCACACCATCGCCGGAATCTGCGACCGCCGGCCGACTGCCACTTCCAGAGCGATGTAGCTCAGTGTGCCCAACGCCATCCCGTTGATGAGGTTATTGGTCAGCACGGTGATCAGCAGCGTCAGCACGATTGAAACGGCGTTGACGAGATCGGTCATGTCGATGCGGGCAAGTCCTTGCATCATGAGCACACCAACGAGCACCAGTGCGGGCGCGGTCGCTTGCGGCGGGATGATGACGAAGATCGGCCAGAAGAACAGCGCGAGAAAGAAGAATCCCGCGACGGTCAACGAGGTCAGGCCGGTGCGACCGCCGGCCTGCACACCGGTGATGGATTCGATATAGGCCGTGACGACGGAGGTTCCGAGCAGTGGCCCGACGATAGAAGCCGTCGCATCGGTCGCAAATGCGGCGGTGGCATTCGGGATCGAGCCGTCTGGCTTGCGCAAATTGGCCGCCCCCGTCACGCCGATCAGCGTGCCCAGCGTCGAGAAGAATTCGGCGCACAGGAAATAGAACAGCAGCGGCAGCGCGACGACGAAATGGCTGAAGAGATAGCCGATGTCGAGTGCCATGAAGGTGCTGGTCGGCCAGCGCGGCCACGCCATGATGGCTGATGGCACTGACGTCACCATCTTGCCGTTGGCGCCTGGGACGAAGAAGCCGATCAGCGTGAGCACCGCGATCGACAGGATCAGCGCCGCCGGCACCCGGCGCACCACCAGCACCGGCGTGAGCAGAAGGCCGAACAGCGTCAGCAGCACCGGCGGGCTGCGCAAGGAGCCCATGGCGATATAGGTTGACGGATTCTGGACCACGAATCCGGCGCCCCGTAGCGCAATGAAGACGATGAGGGTACCGACCGCCGCCTGGATTCCGATCTTCAGCGCTTCCGGCACGTCCCTCGCGACTTTCTCGCGCAGCTTCGACAGGCTGAGGATCAGGAACAGCACGCCGGTGAAGGCGACCATGGCGAGCGCGCCCTGCCAGGGCATGCCCATCTGCTTGACGATGACATAGGTGAAGATAACGTTCGAGCCCATCGCGGGCGCCACCGCAAGCGGCAGATTGGCCCACAGCCCCATCATCACCGAGCCGAAGATTGCGGCGAGCGCCGTGGCGCTGACGAGATCGGCACGGTCCATCCCGGCGTTGGACATGATCGCAGGGTTGACGGCGATGATATAGGCCATCGCCGCGAACGTCGTCGCGCCGGCCATCACCTCGCGGCCGACGCTCGTGCCACGCTCGGTGAGGCCGAAGGTACGATCAAGCAGTCCCAAGGCTGCGCCCGGTGCCGGCTCGGCGGGAGCGGCTTTCGGCTTCGTCATTTCGTTCATCGCAGTCCTCCCCCTACCAGACCACCGGATGCGCTTCGCCGGTCTGCACATTGATGAAACCGAGCGGCGCCTGCTCGCATGGTGCCACCAGCACCCAGCTCCATGGCGCACAGGTCAGCGTTGCAAACATGAGCCGCTCCGGGAATCCCGGATACCAGCGCGGCCGGAACGTCGGCTCGTACATCCAGTCGACCTTGCGACCTTCCGCATAAAGCGCCTGCATCTCGGCATCGAGCGCGTGCGCCGAACGACAGCTCATCAGCCCGCCGACCTCGAAACGCACGGTGGCAACGAGCTCGCCCTCGCGCACCAGCGCCCAGCCACCCTGAAGCTCGATCAGCCCGTTGACCGCCTTTGCCATCGCCGCGTCGGACGAGCCGACCACCCAGATGTTGTGCTTGTCGTGCGCCACCGAGCACGCAACAGCCGTCTCCGGCGTGCGCGGACCACAGCCTCGCCAGAACATCTTTGCAACGCGCCCGTCGCCGGAAAAGCGATCGACGATGGCGAATTTAGTGATGGCCTCGCTCTCGTCGCGCTGCACGGCACCGTCACGCACCGGGAGTTCGAGCGTGTAGAATTCGGGATGCCAATGGAAGGGACGGATCACCGCCGCCTTCATCGTGGTGCGGCCAGGTTCGGCCGGCAGCTCGAAATCCTGAGGCTTGATTATGCGCCTGATGTTGACGGTCTTCGTTGCCCAATCTGGCCACTGGATTTCAGGCACCTGACCAAGATAGCGCTTGCCCTCGGAGACCTGCGCGCCATCGGCCCACACTTCGGCGATCGTGAGCTTGGCTACGTCCGAGAGCAGCACGACATCGCCGAAACGCCCTGGAGCCAGACTGCCGACGAACGGCGTGAGGCGCATGTGCCGCGCCGGGTTGATGGTAAGACACTGGATTGCGATTTCAGGCGCAAGACCGGCCTCGATCGCGACCCGCGCATTGTGATCGCTGGCGCCGAGCTCGAGCGTGTGGCTGGCACTGCGGTCATCCGTCGTGAACGCGATCTGCGACCAGTCCTGCAAACCCTTTGCGAGCAGCCACTTCACGATCTCTTCCATCGCGTAGACACGCAGCTCGACGAACAAGCCGCGGGTGAGCTTGTCCCAGGTCTCCTCCGGCGTCTGCACTTCGTGGTCGGAAGCGAGCCCGGCCGCGGCAAAGGCGTTGATGGAGGGCAGATCCCGCAGGCCGGAGGCGTGGCCTTCGACGACGCCGCGCGCTGCGAACGTCGCCTCGATCATCCCCCAGAGCCGCTTGTAGGAGGGATTGTCGGGATTCCACACCGCCGGCCAATCCATGACTTCGTCGAGCCCGGTGACCATCAGGCTCTCGGCCATAAAACGCGCCTGCTCGTCGTGGCCATACCAGCCGCCGCCCCACTCATAGGCTGTCGGCGGCACCGCCGATCCCGGCTGCGGAAATATCTTGAGCGGCGAGCCGCGGCGGCGTGCTTCGAACCAGAACGCGAGATTGCGGGCGCCGTTGACATTGGAGAACTCGTGGCTCGCCTCGCAGGTCCAGGTATTGCCATGCGGCAGCACCAGCGCCGCCTCCCATTCCGGTGTCAGATGCGAGCTTTCGATGTGCTTGTGCACCTCGCCGAAGCCGGGGACGGCCGCAAGATCCGGCCGATGCACCCGCTCGCGGACCTCGCCGGGATAGCTGCCGGCCGGCCCGACCCAGGCGATTCGCCGTCCCTTGAAGACGATCTCCTGATCCTCGCTCCAGGTGCGGCTGTGCACATCGAGCAACCTGCCGACCCGCAAGGAGCGATCGGCCGGGCGCCGGCCGAGCGCCGTCAGCACCAGGTCCTGGCGGATGCGAACCTCGTCGGGCGCATTGATCAGGAGGTCGTCGGGGATCGCATTCATGGCCTGCCTCACTCTACGCCGGTGCTTTCGCGCGCAGTGGTTCGCTTGCGCGGCGATTTGCCAGCCTTGCCGTTGCACGCCGCAGCGGCGTTGCGCTGACGGACATCCTTCAAAAGGGTCGTGAGCGCCCACTCGATCGCGTCGGCGATCTCGGCGCTGGACATGCCAAAGTCCTCACGCATCGCGTTCCAGGCCAGCACGTTGTTGAGATAGGATGCGAGCGCCTCCGCCTGGCGGACCTCCTTTGCGGGGAGATGCCGCACCAGCGGCGCCATCGCCTTGCGATGCTGGTCGATCAGGTGCCGACGGAAACCAGCGCGCACCCGGCGGCCAGCCCGCGTCATCGCAATGGCACGCGCCAGATGCGGGTGGCGATCAAATCGCTTGCACAGCTTGCGGAAAATATCCGGCAGTTCGTCGGGCGAGGTAAAGGGAATATAGCTGAAGACGTTGTCCTCGATCCACTCGCCGGCAGCCGCAAACAGCTCCGCGCGGGTCTTGAAGTGCCGATAGATGGTTCGCTCGGCCACCTTCGCGCGCTTGGCCACCGCGGCCATGGAAATGTCGTCGGCCGCCTCGTCTTCCAGCGTCTCGACAAAGGCTGCGACGATGCGCTGCCGCGTCATCTCGGCATATTCGTCGCGAAGGCTGGCGATATGTCGCTTTGCTGTACTCATGTCATAAGTCTGACATCAGGCGGATTGGAGGGTCAAGCCGAGACTTGAGGCACGCCGCGCCGCAACAATGGGCGTCGGCATGCCCTTGGCGGCCGGCGGCCCACGCGAGCACGACTGTCACCCGCCGCCTGAAAAATGGACTTTTGCGCAGCGCCAAAATCGGATTTGCTCTGCCGAGAACTGATCGCGCGCAACGACGCCGCGCAGACGGCAAGGGAACGGCAAGGGAGCTGATCATGAACGGGCTTGGCGGGTTGAACAAATCGCCTGAGGGCGTGGTCATCGGACTGATTCAATTGCAGTTGCCAATCGTCGCGACCAAGGCCGATCTCGCCAAGCAGACCGAGCGTATCGTCTGGATGGTCGGCAAGGCGCGCCGCAATCTCTCCACCATGGACCTGGTGGTGTTCCCCGAATACTCGCTGCACGGCCTCTCGATGGACACCAATCCCGAGATCATGTGCCGGCTCGACGGGCCCGAGGTCGCGGCATTCAAGAAGGCCTGCATCGACAACAACATCTGGGGGTGCTTCTCCATCATGGAGTTCAACCCGCACGGCAACCCCTACAATTCCGGCCTGATCATCGACGACCACGGCGAGATCAAGCTCTATTACCGCAAGCTTCATCCCTGGATTCCGGTCGAGCCGTGGGAGCCGGGCGATATCGGCATTCCCGTGATCGAGGGTCCGAACGGCGCGAAGGTCGCGCTCATCATCTGCCACGACGGCATGTTCCCGGAGATGGCGCGAGAATGCGCCTACAAGGGCGCGGAGATCATGATCCGCACGGCCGGCTACACCGCACCGATCCGCGATGCCTGGCGGTTCACCAACCAGGCCAACTCGTTCCAGAACCTGATGGTCACCGCGAATGTCTGCATGTGCGGCTCGGACGGCTCGTTCGATTCCATGGGCGAAGGCATGATCGTCAATTTCGACGGCACTGTGTTGGCGCACGGCACCACCGGCCGCGCCGACGAGATCATCACCGCCGAGGTCCGGCCCGACCTTGTGCGCGAAGCCCGCATCAATTGGGGCGTCGAAAACAACGTCTACCAGCTCTGGCACCGCGGTTATGTCGCGGTGAAGGGTGGCGCGATGGACTGCCCCTACACCTTCATGCAGGACATGGTCACGGGCACCTACCGGTTGCCATGGGAGGATCAGGTCAAGGTCACCGACGGCACCTCCTGCGGCTTCGCCGCGCCGACACGGATGTTCGGCGAGACCGCGAAGGCAGCGGAGTGAAAGCTTCGAGCCCCGGACCCGGCGCAGCAACCGGCGCCGTATCGGGGATACAAGGCCGGAAATCCAGACGTTTTCCTGGATAATCCGCGACAATCTGGCACGCTAGTTGCTCCTTCTTGGGACCAAACGTCGTCAGAATCGGGGGACTTGTCATGTCGACCATTGCCGCGGCCCCGGCCGCCGAGCGTAAGCCGCTCTACGCCTCGCTGTTCGTTCAGGTCCTCGCGGCCCTGATCCTGGGCATCGTCCTCGGCGTGGTCGCCCCGGATTTCGCCATCAGCCTCAAGATCCTCAGCGACGCCTTCCTGAAGCTGATCTCGATGATCGTGGCACCGATCGTGTTCTGCGTCGTCGTCCACGGCATTGCCGGCGCCGGCGACCTCAAGAAGGTCGGCCGGGTCGGCGTCAAGGCGCTGGTCTATTTCGAGACGATGACGACGGTGGCGCTCGTGGTTGGCCTCATCCTGGCCTACCTCTTCGGCCCCGGCCATGGCATGAATATCGATCCCTCGACGCTCGATGCCAAGGCACTCAACACTTATGCCGACAACGCCCACAAGCTGCAGGGCGCAGGTGTCGGCGCATTCCTGCTCAACGTCATTCCGAGCACGTCGTTTGATGCGCTGTCGCGCAACGACGTGCTCCAAGTGTTGTTCTTCGCGGTGCTATTCGGTGTCGGCCTCGCGCTGGTCGGCGGCGAAAAAGGCCAGCTCGTCACCTCGATCATCGATGCGGCCTCCACCGTGCTGTTTCGCGTCATGGGACTTATCGTTCGCGTCGCACCGCTTGGCGTGCTCGGCGCGGTCGCCTACACCGTCGGCAAATACGGCGTCGGCTCGCTGAAGCAGCTGGTCTCGCTGGTCATGCTGTTCTACGTCTCGGTCGGCATCTTCGTGCTGGGCGTGCTCGGCGGCGTGATGGCGCTCGTCGGAATCAACATCCTCAAATTCCTTGCCTACCTCCGCGAGGAGCTGACCATCGTGCTCGCGACCGCCTCTTCCGACGCGGTGCTGCCCCAGATCATGAAGAAGCTGGAGCGCATGGGCGTGAAAGATTCGGTCGTCGGCCTGGTCATCCCGACCGGCTATTCGTTCAATCTCGACGCCTTCTCGATCTATCTCACGCTTGCCGTCGTCTTCATCGCACAGGCCACCAACACGCCGCTGTCCTTCGGTGATCTCCTGCTGGTGCTGGGGGTCTCCCTGATCACGTCAAAGGGCGCGCATGGCGTACCGGGATCGGCCATCGTGATCCTGGCGGCGACGCTGAACGCGGTGCCGAGCATTCCGGCGATTGGCCTCGTGCTCGTGTTGTCGGTCGACTGGTTCATCGGCATGGCGCGCGCAGTCGGCAACCTGATCGGCAACTGCGTGGCGACAGTCGTCGTGGCCGCCTGGGAAGGCGACCTCGACCGCGCCAAGGCAGCCAAGGTTCTGGAGGGCGGCGAGCTGGTGGATGTGACCGCAGGCTAAGGCATTGTCGTTCGTCCTAGCGCAGGTGCCCGCGCTCGAAATGCCTGCGTTCCTCGCGCGTCAGCGGAGGCCTGGCCGCATTTGCCGGCGTCACCGCAGCGACCGGGGCGGCGCCGGGTTGTTGCGGCGCCAGCACCAGTACGTCGAGGCCGTCAGCGGTGACCTCCATCGCATAATCATGACCGCTGAGGAGCCGGGCCACCACGCGCCGCAATGGTCCATCGAAGACTCCCGTCGTCGGCGTGTCGAGCGCATCGAGGGTGCGATAACGCAGATTGAAGCGCTCTTGCAGCGCCGTTAGCACATCGCGGAGCGAAGCGCTCTGGACTTCGAGATGCACGGCCTCCGGTTTACCTTCGACCTTCACCTCGGCTGACGCGGCTCGACCGAAGGCCAGGAAGACGGCAGACGCAATCACGAGGAGCATCGATAGCCGCAGCATCGTCACGCCAGCTCCGCTTCCGGAATCTCGCGTGCCAAGCGTTCGCGAAGCGGCCTCAGCCGTTCGGCATGGTGACGCCATTTTCCGACCGAAGACGCGTAGACCGGGCGGCGCACCTGAACGGCGCTGGCAGTCGCCGATGGCACCGGGCTTTCATGAAAGCGCATCACCCCATCTTCCCAGGGAAGCCCGAGAAAGCCGATGATACCCCGGCTTGCCGCCGCCTGATCCCGCACAATGTCCTCGTAGTTGATTTCCATGAGTGTATTCGCTGGCAGCACGGTGCGCCAGTGCCGGGTCAGACGGCGGTACGCAAGGTAATAGTCCGCAAGCTCGGTCTGCTGATATGAGAACGAGAACTTGCCGCGAAAGTGCGCCTTGTAGATCGCCCAGCACGAGTCCATCGGATGCCGCTGCACGAGGATGATCTTCGCAGACGGCAGCGCTGCGTGGATGAGACCACAATAGAGGTAATTGTCCAGCGTCTTGTCGATGAAACGCACATTGGCCGGCACGCGAAGCGCCGCGGCCGAATCCAGATAGCGCCTGCCGATGCCTTCGGGGTCGCGGCCGCCCGGCCGCTCTGCCATGGCACGGCGCATCTCGGCCGCGAACGCGCCGGTCTCGCCTACCGAATGCATCGCCGAGTGGCTCGCGATGATGCGCTCTACCAGCGTCGTGCCGGTGCGCGGCAGTCCGGTGACGAAGACAGGCGCAGCGTCGGCGTAGCCGCGCGGCGCTGCTTCGATCCAGCGTCGCGTGTGCGCCTGGATGATGGCATCGATCTCGCCAATTTCGGCGGCGGGGTCGCGAGGAAGCGATCGGCGCTGCAGGTTGCAGCCAGCCTCGACATGATCGAAGGCGCGCCCCCAGAGCTCGATGTCCTCGCACTCCTTGCCGACCGCAAAGCGCAGCATGATCTCACTCGGAGCAGACAAACCACCCTTACCGATCAGCGTTTCCATCTCGTCGATATGGTTGCGATCGGCGCTCTGGATACGCAGGTCCGACCGCAAATAGTGCGCAAGGCCGTAATGGCGGTCGCTGGCAATGGCCGCGTCGCAATGCATTTCGGCATCGACGAGTGCGCCGATCATCCGCTCGGTAGCGGCCAGGTTGAAAAGATATTGCGGCACGTCCGGCCGCCCGAGGACGGCGCGACGAAAGAGGTCTCTCGCCCGTTGCTGTAGCCCGAGCAGACCGAACATCGCACCGACCGCATCGAGCGCATCCGGCGCATCGTCGAGATGCTGTGCCGCGACGTCGGTCGCCGCACAGGCCTGGCGCGTATCACCTGTCATGAACAGGCATTTCGCGCGCAACACCAGCGCAATCGGGTTTGTCGGCGCTAAAGCGACGGCCCGATCGACGCTGACGGCTGCTGCATCCTGCCTGCCCCGCAGGAGCGCCGTCTCTGTCAGCAGCGCCCAGGCCCGCCACTCTGAGGGATTTTGGCCGAGAATCCTGGCGCAGATCTGTTCCGCGGCAGTCACGTCGCCTCCGGCAAACGCGTCACGCGCGACGTCGATCGAAGCGGCACTCCTCGAGAGCGCAACATCCACGCAAATGACTCCATGACACGCTGAATGATGAAATCGACCCGGTGGCCAATTAGCCCCCGGGTCGATCGGTGGACCGATCAGTTGTGGTCAGTCGTCGTCGCGGTCATCGTCACGACGATCGGCGAAGTTGAAATTGCCGAAGAGATCGCCGATCGACGGCCGGTTGACGGGAACGTAGGGATTGTCGTCCGACGCTATGGGGTTGGGCAGCGTGTCGCGCGTCTTGGGCCCGAGCGGCTTGAGATGCCAGTTGCGCTCGATGAACTTGGTGATCGAAACGTGATCGCCGTATTCATGCGACATGTGTCCGCCGCGCGAGTATTTCGACACCACCAGCAACGGAATCCGCGTGCCATCGCCGAAGAAGTCGACCGGCTGGATATAGCCGGAATCGTAGTAGCCGCCCCCCTCGTCCATTGTGATGACAATCGCGGTGGACTTCCACAGCTCCTTGTTGGACTTCACCTTGTCAACGATGTTCTGGGTGAAGGACTCGAAGAGATCCACACGGGAGGACGACGGATGTCCGTCGTTGAACGTGCTCGGCTTGACGAAAGAAACGGCCGGAAGATTGCCATCGGCGATGGCGTCGTAAAGATCGAGCGTATCCTTCATGTGCGCATTGCGTTGCGCCGCATTGGTCATGACCGAGGCGGAGAACAGGAACGGATTGCAGATGTTGCAATAGAGATAGGCGACCGGGTCCAGAGCACCGAAATTGGTGCCTTCACCCGGCGCGGTCTTGAAGTCATTCCAGCGCTCGCCGAAATAGGCCCAGGAGACATCGGCCTGGGTCAGCGCGTCGCCGATGTGCCGCTGCTTGATGACGGGCGGCAAGGTGAAGGGGCCATTGTTGATCGGATCGGTGGCACCGCTGCCGATATACGCCGGAACGTAGTTGTTGAGGAGGTAATAGGCGTTCGGCGCACAGCGCGGCGACACATGGATGGCGTTGAGGTAGGTGACGACCGGGCCAACGCCCGGCTGGTTCGGATCGGAGCAGTTCGAATAGCTGCCGCCGCCATAGCCATCGTTGAGATACCAGTTGTTGGTGCCAGGCGCCGGGTTCGGATTCTCGATCTCGTTGACATATTGCGGCGGGTTGGAACCCGGGACCAGCACGTGATCAGGCTTCGCGGGGTCGCCCTTGTCGTCGGCATAATAGAGCGCATCGGCGTAGCCGATCATCATGTGATTGGCGAACGTGCCGCCCATCACGCTCTGGTGGAAATTGTCGTTGAGCGTGTACTTGCGCGCAAGCTCGGTCAAATAGGGCGCGTCGCCCTTGGCGACGTTGTAGAAGCCGAGCGCGATCGCGCCTTCCTTGAGGGCGTGCGGGGTCGGGTTGCCGTTGCTCCCCGAGGAAACGCTCGATTCCACAAAGGTGAAGAGGTCGGCCTGGCAGCCGCTCGGATTGTGATGCGTGGCCTTGGCGACGTCGCAGTCCAGCTCCTGCCACATCTGGTAGAACCGGTGCACCGGGCTGCCGCCATAGGTCTTGTAGAGGCTGGTCGGGGTTTCGCCGGTCTGCGCCAGTGTCACCAGCGGATAGGCTCCGTTCGGCAGATTGTCGAAATCAAGTATGCGCGAGTCCGGCGAATTGCCGGGAAGTCCCGTGGCGCCCGTCGTGAGCAGCGGCAGATCCTGCTGGCGGAGGCCGTAATCCGCCTGCTGGGCGATTTGCAGCGTTGCGACGCACCCGGGCCCATTGAGCGCGGCCTGATCAACGGAGGTGTAGCAAGATTGCGGCGCGTAGGAGGTTCCCGGCGCCTGCACTTTGTTGGTCGTGCTGTTGTAGGCAGTCTTCTGGCCGGGGTTGATGGAGTAGGTGTTGTTGACCACGGCGGAGAATTGCGCCGACTTGGCGTAGTTGGGTCCAGGCAAGCCATCCTTGGTGATGATGCCCTTGGAGAGGAGGTTGTCGACACGCTCGCCTGGACGAGCCGGCTCATAGGTGGCGAAAACGTGGTCGAACGTGCGGTTTTCGCCGAGGATAACGATCACATGCTTGATCGGCGACTCAGTCCGATCGCCGTTCCGGTTGCTCCCCCCAAGCGAATTGGCGTCCGCCGCATAAACGTCATATCCCATCAGCGACAGGATCGCGGCGGTGACCACGGTGCGATCGCGTAGACGTCGTGTCGTTCTCGAAAGCATTGCACACCCCTCTGTTCGTTTCTGAACACTGAAAAAATTGTTTCAGTGCACTTCAAGCTAGGGGTCGCACTTGTCAGACATGCTGCGTGAGAATGTCACTTGCATTACGCGATTGTGACAGCGTGCAGGGACACGTTGTCACAATCGGCCGGCGGTTACGGATTGCTGTCAATGACTTGCTGGCGATGCCACCCGAGGGTTCCAGGTTTCCAAGGGCCGCAGCGAGAGCAGGAAACCAAGCACGCGCTGAGGTGCCTTCAGTCGTTCCACTGGAGGAGCGGCGTTCCGTACGCCCTGTTCCAGACCGACAGGAAGCGCGGAAACCAGGAATGGGCCACTGCGCCCTTGTAGGCCCAGGTGCGATATTTCAGGCCCTGCTCGGAGATCAGCTCCTGATAACCGCCGTGGACTTCGGTCGCGGTGCGAATGTCCTTCAGTATCCCTTGCGCGCAGGCGCGGTAGGTATCGCTCCCCGCGAACTCGTCAAAGTCCAGCATGCGGTCCGCGAACTCGACATTGAACGTCGGCCAGGACGAGCGCCCCTGATAGGCCGGCGCCGCGATCTTGTGGATCATCTTGTTCCGTGGATTATCCGCCGATACCAGGAAGTGGAACGTGCTGGGGATGCGGAAGCGCGGTTCGGCGATGATCAAATCCGTCGTGGCCGCAAACAAGGCGCGCTCGCTCGCATCGCTCATATCCCAGAAGCCGCGATGCACGCTGACGAAATCGAGTGCGACCGAGGATACTGGCGAGCCCGCCGGACCATCGAGGGAATGCCTGATATAGCCGTCCTTGCCGAACAGGCGGAGCAGGTCCTGCTTGTACTGTGCGAGGTCGCGCCCGAGCGCCCGCTTCAGCTCGTTCTCGTCGACGACGCCAAGCTGCACGCCCCACACGAAGGTCGTGTAGACGCAGGCATTGGTGACAAAACGCCGGCGCTCGGCGCGGGTGTCCGTTGCCGCAGAGCGAGGCCCGCTGGCATCGCACAGCAAATATCTGGCGCCGTCAGCCTCGAACGGCTCGAGCTCGCTTGCGAGCTTCAGGATCGCGCGCTTCAGATCGCCGCCGTATTCAGCCAGCAACAGACGACCGGCATGCGCGCATTGCGACATCGCCAGATAGGACGACGTCCGCTCCTCGGCGGAGAGCATCTGCTGGAGGCCGGCGAGGATGCCGAGCAGCGTATCCGAGGGACGCGAGAAATAATTCACGCCGAGATACCGGCCGCGTCCCGCGGGAACGATGGTCGTCGTGACGACGTCGGCGCGAACCGCCTCCAGCAACAGGCGCACGCTCTTTTCGAGCAGTCGCGCCCGGCGCACCGCATCCTGTGCATCCATGATGGTTTCAGGGTCGAGAACGTCGGGATAGAACCAGGCGAAGTCGCGCGGGTAATAGGCGGAGGCGTGCGGTGCGCCCGTGACGAGAAAGGACTCGGTTACGGAGAAGGCGCTGTCCATCGAGTGCCGGTAGAGGTCCTCGATGGCCGACAACGAATGATGCGACTGTCTCAGGAACCGATCACCGAGAAAGTTGACCGCCTGAAGCGCATTCGCGACAAAGGTCGCAGCCTTGCCCTGGTAAAACCGGTTCTCTCGGTGTGACGGAAAAGGAATATCGCTGTTCATATGCTTAAGTCGGCCAATATCTCGGGCGGTTCGGTGCTGGCTGCGGTTCGGTGCTGGCTTATTCTAAACGCTGCTGATTCGTCTCTCTACCCGGGAACTTGCGGGCTCCTGAGCATCCTTACCTGAGCTCATCTACCCTCCCGCGGCCTGAAATTCTCGATCACCCGTAGCAGCACCCGCGCGCCGGCATCGGCGTCCGCCAGCTCCACATGCTCGTCCGGATGATGGCTGATGCCGCCGCGGCAGCGGACGAAGATCATGCCGACATCGGCGATGTCGATCATCGCCATGCCGTCGTGCCCTGCTCCGCTCGGCAGCTCGAAGGCAGAAAAACCTTCGGCGGCGATCGCCTGTGCGAACTGATCCTTCAGCCAGGGCGCGCAAGGTGCGGTGCGGTTCTCGTGGGTGACGTCGAGCTGAAGCGCCAGTTGCCGGCGCTTTGCGATCGCTTCGATCTGGCGGACGACGTCGGCGACCGCGCGCTTGCGATGCATATCGGTCGGCGCGCGCATGTCGATGGTGAAGGATACTTCGCCCGGAATGACATTGGTGGCGCCGGGCCTCGCCTGGATATAGCCGACGGTGCCGACCAGCCCCCCTTCGTCGGTCCGGCAAAATTGCTCGATCGCGCCGATGCATTCGGCAGCACCACTGAGCGCGTCGCGTCGCAGCGCCATCGGCACGGTGCCGGCGTGACCAGCCGTGCCGGTGAGCCGCGCCGCCAGCCGTGTCGCGCCCGCAATCGCGGTGACGACGCCGACAGGCAGATTCTGCGCTTCCAGCACCGGCCCCTGCTCGATGTGCAATTCAAGATAGGCCAGCAGCTCGCGCCGCGCGCGCGCCGCCGCGCCGATATGGTCAGGGTCGAGACCGAACTCGATCAGCGCATCGCGCATCGACACGCCATCGCGGTCGCGCGTGTTCAAAACGCTCTCGTCGAAAGTGCCCGCCACGGCGCGGCTGCCGAGCAGGGTCGAGGCGAAGCGCACACCCTCTTCATCGGCAAAGCCCACAACCTCGATCGCAAACGGCAGGCGCTTGCCGCGGCGGTTGAGCTCGGCGACGCAGGCGATCGCCGTGATCACGCCCAGCGGCCCATCCCATTTGCCGGCGTCGCGCACCGTGTCGTAATGCGAGCCAAGCATCAGGCAGGCGGCGCCGGGCCGCTCGCCTTCGTAGCGGCCGCAGACATTGCCGATCGCATCGAGATGCGCGCTCATGCCGGCCTCACGCATCCAGCCGAGGATGAGGTCCGAGGCCGTGCGCAGCTCCTTCGTGAGATAGATACGGGTGAGCTTGCCGTCTTCTTCCGAGATCGCCGCGAGCTCGTTAATCCGGCGCACGATCTTCTCGCCGAGCGATGCATGTTGAACGGCGGTCACGGCAGCCATCTCGGTCAAGCTTTCCATCCTGGAGACCGTGCAGCGGTCCCAACTTCAATCGATACAAGTTCAGTGCCAGCGAATTCAGGCGGCCGGCACCGCTTCAAGCCAGCGCGTGGTTAGCATGAATGCGGGTGGTCGGCCGACCGCGCCGGTCCCATCATGCACACGTGAGAGCCGGTTAAGGCTGCTTAACTCCCTTGCATACAATCTGATAATACTGCTCATGATTTAATCTGCCGATTTCCTGATCAGGATTTCTGCGTTAGTTTTACTTGATTATTTTCAATGATTTATTTCGAAATGCCCGCTCCGCAGCCTCTGGCATGAAGCTTGCGACATCCTAGCCCGGGCTCCGCCAGACCGGCGCAGCCGCGAGATTAAGGCGGTCCAGCCGCCAAGGGGAGCAAGCAATGGATTTTAGCAGGATTTCACGACGTCACTTGTTGCAGGGCGGTGCCGCCCTCACCCTCGGCGCGGCAGCCGGCGCCCGCCCGGCCTTCGCGGCCGACACGACCATCGGCTTCATCTATGTCGGCTCGCGCGACGACTACGGCTACAACCAGGCACACGCGCAGGGCGCGGCGGCGCTGAAGAAGATCCCCGGACTGAAGGTCGTCGAGGAAGAGAAGGTGCCGGAGACTGACGCGGTCGAGAAGACGATCGAGTCCATGATCAACCTCGACGGCGCCACCCTGCTCTTCCCGACCTCGTTCGGTTACTACAATCCGCACATGATCAAGATGGCCACCAAGTACCCGAAGCTGCGCTTCGAGCACTGCGGCGGCCTCTGGACCGACAAGGACCCGAAGAACGCCGGCAGCTATTTCGGCTATATCGACGAAGCGCAGTACATCTCGGGCATCGTCGCCGGCTACACCTCCAAGAGCGGCAAGCTCGGCTTCGTTGCCGCAAAGCCTATCCCGCAGGTGCTGCGCAACATCAACGCCTTCGCGCTCGGCGCCAAGCTCGCCAATCCCAAGGCCACCACGCAAGTGATCTTCACCGGTGACTGGTCGATGCCGGTCAAGGAAGCCGAGGCCACCAACAGCCTGATCGACCAAGGCGTGGACGTCCTCACCTGCCACGTCGACGGCCCCAAGACCATGGTCGAGAATGCCGCTCGCCGCGGCGCCATGGTGTGCGGCTATCACGTCAACCAGTCGCCGCTCGCGCCGAAGGCGTATCTCACCGGCGCCGAGTGGAATTGGGAAGCGCTTTACCCGAAGTTCGTCAAGATGATCGCCGCCGGCGAGAACATCCCGAACTTCTATCGCGGCGGCCTCAAGGAGGAGATCGTCAAGACCTCACCCTATGGCGAAGCCGTCGGCGCGGAAGCGCGAAAGCATGCTGACGACGTCAAGGCCAAGTTCTTGTCCGCGGATGGCTACGCCATTTTCAAGGGAGGACTGGTCGACAACAAGGGCAAGACGGTCATCGCAGCCGGCACCGATCGCGGCCAGAAGGATCCCGAGCTCGAGAAGATGGACTACCTCGTCGAGGGCGTGATCGGAGCGACTTCGTGACAGCGGAAGCGGCGGATTCTGCCGAGGCGGTCGGGACAATTGCCCCGGCCGCCGACCCCGGCTTTCTCCAACGCCACGGCGGCACGATCGAATATATCCTGATCCCGGGCGCGGCGCTCGCCGGCGCGCTCGTGGTGTTCGGCATCTTCGTCGCGATGTTCGGCAAGAATCCGCTCGACCTCTATTTCTACATGTACTACGGCGCCTTCGGCACCTGGTTCTCCTGGCAGAATACACTGACGCGTGCTGCGCCCCTCATCCTCACCGCGCTCTGTACGGCGCTGCCGGCGCAACTCGGCATGGTCATCATCGGCGGCGAAGGCGCATTGCTGATTGGCGCGCTGTCGGCGACGAGCGCCGCACTGCTGCTTCAGGGCCTGCCGCCGCTCGTCGTACAGATTGCCATGGTCGTCGCCGGCGTCATCGGCGGTGGGTTGTGGATCATGCTGGCAGGCGCGCTTCGGCAGTATCGCGGCGTCAACGAGACGATCTCGAGCCTGCTGCTCGTCTACATCGCGCTCGCAATCCTCAATCACCTCGTCGAAGGCGTGATGCGGGATCCCGCGAGCCTGAACAAGCCGTCAACCCGCGAGATCGGCGCCACCAACATGATTGGCTCCATCCCCGGCACCGACGTGCATTGGGGCCTTGTCTTCGGCCTGATCGCCGCGATCGCCGCCTACATCCTGATCTATCACACCGTCTTCGGTTTCGCCGCGCGCGTCGCCGGCGGCAACATCCGCGCCGCCAAGATCGTCGGCCTCGGCGTCAGCAAGCTGATCCTGACCATCTGCTTCCTCGCCGGCGGCGCCGCAGGACTTGCCGGCATGGTCGAGGTTGCGGCCGTGCAAGGCCGCACTAACGCCAATCTCGCCGCCGGTTATGGCTTCACCGGCATTCTGGTTGCCTTCCTGGCGCGGCAAAATCCGCTTGCGATCGTTCCCGTCGCGATCCTGCTCGGCGGCATCAGCGCCAGCGGCGGCCTCCTGCAACGCCGCCTCGGACTGCCCGACGCGTCCGTCCTGGTACTCCAGGGCATCATCTTCGTCTTCGTGCTCGCCAGCGATGCGCTCTACGGCCGCATCGGTATTCTGAAGGGAAAATCCTGAGATGGCAGACGGATCGATCGGACTCTGGACCGTCCCGCTCGCCGTGCTCGGCGGCGCCATCCGCGTCTCCACGCCCTTCCTGTTCGTTAGCCTGGGCGAATGCATCACCGAGCGCGCGGGACGCATCAATCTCGGCCTTGAAGGCACGCTGGTGATGGGCGCGATGAGCGCCTACGGCATCTCCTACCTCACGGGATCGCCGTGGCTCGGCGTGCTCGCCGCCGGCGTCACCGGCGCCCTTCTGGGCGCGCTGCATGCCGGCATCTGCTCGCTGCCGCGCGTCAGCGACGTCGCGGTCGGCATCGCGCTGATGCTGTTCGGTACTGGCCTCGCCTTCTATCTCGGCAAGCCGCTGATCGAACCGACCGCGCCGCGCCTGCCGGCGATTGATTTCGGCTGGTGGAGCGACATTCCGCAGCTGCGCGCCGCGCTGCGCGTCAACGTCTTGTTCCTGATCGGCGTCGCGCTTGCACCGATCCTCTATTGGGCGTTCCGCACCACGCGCTGGGGCTTGCTCATCCGCACCGCCGGCGAGAGCTCAGACGCCGCGCGTGCCATGGGCCACTCCGTGCTCCTGATCCGCCTGCGTGCGACCATGGTCGGCGGTTTCCTCGCCGGCATGGGCGGCTCATTCCTCTCGCTGTTTTATCCCGGGAGCTGGAACGAGGGCCTCTCCTCGGGCCAAGGCATCACGGCGGTGGCGCTCGTGATCTTCGCGCGCTGGGATCCTCTGCTCTGCCTGTGGGCCTCGCTCGCCTTTGGCGGCGCCGCGGCGCTCGGACCGGCGCTGCAATCGGTCGGCGTTACCTCCGGCTATCACCTCTTCAACGCCGCGCCCTACATCCTGACGCTGGCGATCATGATCATCACCTGCTCGCCGAAACGCACGCTGACCGGAGCCCCGGCCGAATTGTCGATCACCCGCTAGAAAGCGAAATCATGCCCGAGCGCTATATCAAGTCCGAGCCCTACGCCTGGCCCTACAATGGCGATCTCCGCCCGCAAAACACCGCGCTCATCATCATCGACATGCAGACCGATTTCTGCGGCGTCGGCGGCTATGTCGACAAGATGGGCTATGATCTGTCGCTGACGCGGGCACCGATCGAGCCGATCAAGAAGCTGCTCGCGGCGATGCGGAGCCAAGGCTTTCACGTCATCCATACCCGCGAGGGCCACCGCCCGGATCTCTCGGACCTGCCAGCCAACAAGCGCTGGCGCTCGCGCCAGATCGGCGCCGGCATCGGCGATCCCGGCCCGTGCGGCCGCATCCTGGTGCGGGGTGAGCCCGGCTGGGACATCATCGAGGAGCTCGCGCCGATGCCGGGCGAGCCTGTCATCGACAAGCCCGGCAAGGGCTCGTTCTGCGCCACCGATCTGGAGTTGATGCTGCGCGTGCGCGGCATCGAGAACATCGTTCTCACGGGCATCACCACCGATGTCTGCGTCCACACAACCATGCGCGAAGCCAACGACCGCGGTTTCGAATGCGTGCTGCTGCACGATTGCTGCGGCGCGACCGACAAGAGCAACCACGACCATGCGCTGAAGATGATCAAGATGCAGGGCGGCGTGTTCGGCGCCGTCTCGACGTCGGATGCCTTCATCGGAGCGATTTCGTGATCATCGGCGAACCGCCTCCGCCATCCGGCGCGTTCGGCGTCGATGCCATCGCCATGACCATGCGCTTCGGCGATTTCCTGGCGCTGGACAATGTCGAGCTGAAGGTGCGGCCCGGCTCGTTCCATGCGCTGCTCGGCGAGAACGGCGCCGGCAAGTCGACCCTCGTCAAATGCATCATGGGCTATTACCACGCGACCGAAGGCGACATCCTCGTCGGCGGCCGCGAGCAGGCGATCGCCAATCCGAAGGACGCGCATGCGCTCGGCCTCGGCATGGTCTACCAGCATTTTACGCTGGTGCCGGCCATGACAGTCGCCGAGAATCTCGTGCTGGCTCGCGATGACGTGCCCGCCGTGGTGAACTGGCCGAAGGAGATGAAGGAGCTCGAAACGTTCCTCGCCCGCATGCCCTTCAAGGTGCCGCTCTCTGCAAAAGTCTCCGACATCTCGGCCGGCGAGCGGCAGAAATGCGAGATTCTGAAGCAGCTCTATCTGAAGCGCCGCTTCCTGATCCTGGATGAGCCGACCTCGGTGCTAACGCCCGCCGAAGCCGACGAGGTGCTCGGCATGCTCCGCGACATGGTCGTCAAGGGCGAGCTGACCATCCTGATGATCACGCACAAGTTCCGCGAGGTCATGGCCTTCGCCGACGAGGTCACGATCCTGCGCCGCGGCAAGCTCGCCGGTGCCGGCAGGGTCGCCGAGCTGACGCCGGACGCAATGGCGCGCACCATGATCGGCGCCGAGGAGTTGACCGTGCAGCCGCCGCGGACCGGCGAGGCCGGACAGGCGCGGTTAGAGCTGGCAAAGGTCCGCGCGCTCGACGATGCCGGCGCCATCGCCGTGCATGACGTCTCCCTCACCGTGCGCGCCGGCGAGATCGTCGGCATCGCCGGCGTCTCCGGCAACGGCCAGCGCCAGCTGGTCGAAGTCCTGGCCGGCCAGCGCGAAGCGGAGGGCGGTGAAATCCGCGTCGCAGGCGATCCCTATCACGCCAGCCGCGAAGAGATGCGGCGCCACAAGATGTCGCTCCTGCCCGAGGAGCCGTTGAAGAACGCCTGCGTCGGCGGCATGAGCGTTTCCGACAACATCGCCTTCCGCGAGTTCGACCGCGCGCCCTTCGCGAGCGGGGGCTGGTGGCTCAACCGCGGCGCCTTCCGCGACGACGCGAAGAAGAAGATCGGTCAGTACAAGATCAAGACCCGCACACCGGATACGCCGATCTCGGCGCTATCAGGGGGCAACGTGCAGCGCGCCGTGCTCGCCCGCGAGCTTGCGGGCGATGTCGAGGTATTGATCGCAGCCAATCCCTGCTTCGGCCTCGACTTCGCGGCCGTGGCGCAGATCCACGCCGAGATCATGGCTGCGCGCAACCGCGGTGCCGCAGTGCTGCTGGTCAGCGAAGATCTCGACGAATTGCTCGAACTGTCCGACAGGCTGGTGGTGATGTTCCACGGCGAATTCGTGTATGAAGCACGGACCAGCAACGCCGATCTCACCGAGGTCGGCCGGCACATGGCGGGCCACTGACCGCGGAGCATCGATGGACGGCCAGAGTGAACGCGACGAGCACTTTTTGCGTCTGTCCTTCGCGGTCGCCCGCCGCTCCCTCACGCACGGCAACCATCCCTTCGGCTGCATCGTCGTCGATGCCGACGGCAAGGTGCTGATCGAGACCGAGAATGGCTACATGCCGGACCACGACGGCACCGGGCATGCCGAACGTCTGGCCGCCACGGAAGCGTGCCGCACGCTGAGCCGCGAAGTGCTGGCGACGGCGACGCTCTATTCCTCCGCCGAACCCTGCGCGATGTGCGCTGGTGCGATCTACTGGGCCGGCATCGGCCGCGTGGTCTATGGCCTCGGCGAGCACCGCCTGCGCGGCGTCACCGGCAATCACCCGGAGAACCCGACGCTCGACCTGCCCTGCCGCGAGGTTTTTGCCAGCGGCCAGCGGCCGACGACGGTGGTTGGCCCGCTGCTCGAAGACGAGGCCGAAGCGCTGCACGACGGCGTGTGGACGAGGTAGGCGTCTCTACAGACGCTGAATCATAACCCTCCACGCCTCCCCATTCGCGGACAGCAACGAGGTGGATGACACCCTCGACCAATCCAGCCTGCGCTCTGGCACTTCAAAAACGGATGACGCCGCTCGTTCCCGCGCGGCGTCATCTCCATTTACCTGAGATCGTTGGGCGATCAGAACTTCACGGTGATGCCAGAGTAAAGCGAGGACTCTGTGCAGGCTCCGCTAGGCCGGGCTACACCGCCCACGGTGGCGGAACACGCGATCGATGGGGCGTTGTGATCGAGCCCGAACTTATTCTGCCAGTAACGGTAAGCCACCCACACGTCGACGAAGTGAGAATACTTCGGACCCCAGATCGCCTTGGAAGCATCCATGGTCAAACGGATCGGCTCGGAGTTGAATTCCACCTTGGTGTTATAAACGTTGTTACCCGGATTATACGGCAACCCCTCCGTGTCCGTGCCCTTAGCGCCATACCATGCCAAGCGGCCGCTGATCGAGAAATACTGCATGTTCTCTGGCAGGAAGCCCAAGTCCATGTAGTAGTTGGTTTCGATTGCCCACGTCGGCTTGTAACTCGTGTTTCCGTTCGCGAGACAGGTCACGCCCGGATTGTTCGGACTCCATCCGGCGCCGCACTGGCTGAACGAATTGTGGTTATAGAACTCCCAGTAGACCAGCGGCGAAACGTTGAAATACCCCTTGTAAGGCAGGTCGAAGGCAAATTCCAAACCGGCGACCACATCGCGCTTAGCCGCACCGAAATATCTGTTCTCGGTATTGGCATCCATACCCGCTTCGAAAGAGATGTTGTGCAGCGGGCCCACGCTGAAGGCCTTGGTGTCAAAGAGCTGATTCCAGCCAAGGGTCGATCGGAACAGTCCATAGATTTCGGTCGCGCCGGCGCAGTTTGCCGCTACCGTAGCAAAGCCGTTCAAGGGATCTTGGATCACTCCCGTTGAAGTACACGGCCCCGCCGGATCGTTCTGGTCGGATTTGAACAGCGAGATGGTGAAGAAATTTGTACCGTAAGCCCAAGCATCGAAGTGGGTGAACGAATAGACCTGCTTTGCAGTCTTGGCGTTTACCGTGCCGTCCGGCTTGAGCGACCACGCTCCAGGCTGGGCCGCCGTGAAGATGTAGGAGAACGACACGCGGTTATCGATCACCAGGAAGAACGGGAGGTCAGGCGCCTTCTTGGTCGCCTTGACCGGCAGATCCGCCGCGTGAGCCCAGCCACCGATGGCCAGCGTAGCAAGTGACAGCGCCGTTGCTGCAATTGCCTTGAAACGAAACGACATCCTCAATACCCCCAAGTTTGGACACGTAAAAATCAACGCCCCTTGGTGCGACCCTTGCGCCGAAGTCCCGAGGTGAGAAGCCTCAACTTTTTTCAGGGCATGCCGCTTGTTTCGGCAGCGCGCAGCGTTTCGCTGCGGAATTTTGGGAGATTTGGTGCCGCACCATCAATGGCTCTCGACCACGCCGGAGACGCCATTGCCGAACATTCCTGTTTGATTCTGTTTGCCTTTTGCGTCGACGCGACAATCCAAGCGCGGCTGTCGAAGACCGCCGTCGTGGTCGCGGCGAAGTGCATACGAGGAAGAGCGCGGCTTTGCTCAATTTCACGTCAAGCGTGCATATCGGGTTCCGATTTGGCTTGAACCGTCACAAATTTGCAACAGCCGCCGCGTGCAGCGCGCGACCGCAAAGGCCATGCAAGGGGCTGTTGGGACGCCTTGCGTCTGGAAACGGCCGCGACTCACGCGACCGGCCTCCTGCCGAAGCGTTGAGCAAGGGATGACGCTTTTTCACACCTTACGCGGCGGTTCAAACTAGCCCACTATTGAGGCACTTCATCCCATGCAAGCGCATCAGCGAATGTTTGATCCGACGCCTAACGGCCTGCATTCCGGCGAGTCCCCGTTGCTCAGGACGGTTGGGCTCACCAAACGCTATGGGGATTTCCTCGCCAACGATTCCATCGACATCGACATCTGGCTGAAGGAAATCCACGCCTTGCTCGGCGAGAACGGCGCCGGCAAGTCGACACTGGTGAAGGCGATCTATGGGCTGATCCAGCCCTCTGCCGGCGAGATTCGCTGGCAGGGCGATCGAATCGTGCTGTCCGGCCCGTCGGAAGCGCGCAGCCGCGGCATCGGCATGGTGTTCCAGCACTTTTCTTTGTTCGACAATCTCACCGTCGCCGAGAACGTCGCGCTTGGCCTCGGCGGCAAGGAATCCTTCAAGGACATGTCGGCGCGGCTGGAGCAGGTGTCGAAGACCTATGGCCTGCCGCTCGATCCCAAGCGCGAGGTCTGGCAGCTGTCCGTCGGCGAACGCCAGCGCATCGAGATCGTCCGCGCGCTGATGCAGGACCCGAAATTCCTGATCCTGGACGAGCCGACCGCGGTGCTGACGCCGCAGGAGGCCGATCAGCTCTTCATCGTGTTGGAACGGCTCAAGGCCGAGGGCCGCGCCATACTCTACATCAGCCACAAGCTCGAGGAGGTAAAGCGGCTCTGCGATACCGCCACGATCCTGCGTGGCGGCAAGAAGATCCAGACCTGCAATCCTCGGCTCGAGACCGCCGCCTCGCTCGCACGCATGATGGTTGGCGGCGAGATCAGGGAAGTGAAGGCAGCCGCCGGCCGGCAGACCACGATACCGCGACTGGTCGTCAACGATCTCTCGCTCGCCCCTAGCGAGGCGCACGGAGTGCGGCTCGAGCACATCTCCCTCGAGCTGAAGGGCGGCGAAATCCTCGGCATTGCCGGAGTGGCTGGCAACGGCCAAGACGAATTGTTCGCCGCATTGTCCGGCGAGCGGCTGTCGAAGGACCCCGGCACGGTCGTGATCGAGGGCATCGCCGCCGGCCACCTCTCGATCACCAAACGGCGCAAGCTCGGCGCGGCTTTCGTGCCCGAAGAGCGGCTCGGCCACGGCACCGCGCCGCGCATGAAGCTGTCGGAGAATGCGCTGCTCACCGGACACGCCGCCAGCGGCATGGTCAACCACGGATTCATCGACACCGCCGCCATGCTGAAGACCGTGGACAAGGCGACCGAAACATTCGACGTGCGCAAGGCCAAGCGCGATCCGGAAGCAGCATCCCTCTCCGGCGGAAACTTGCAAAAATTCATCGTCGGCCGCGAGATCCTGCGCAACCCGGCGGTGCTGGTGGTGAGCCAGCCGACCTGGGGCGTCGATGCCGGTGCCGCCGCCGTCATTCGCCAGGCGTTGCTTGATCTCGCAACCGCGGGCGCCGCGGTACTGGTGACCAGCCAGGATCTCGACGAGCTCGCCGAGATCGCCGACCGTATCGCCGTGATGTTCCACGGCCGCCTGTCGGAGCCGCTCGCCACGCGCGATGCGACACGCGAGAAGCTCGGCCTGTTGATGGGCGGCAGCAGCCCGGAGCCGAAGGAGGCCTCGCATGCAGTTGGTGCTTGAGAAGCGCACTGAGCGCTCCAACACAATCGCGCTGGTCTCGCCCTTGATTGCGATCGGAATGACGATCGTGACCATGACCATCCTGTTTGCGATCCTTGGCAAGAATCCGCTGCTCGCCCTGCAAGCCTATTTCATCGCGCCCCTGACCGACGGCTATTCGCTCCAGGAGATCGCGGTGAAGGCGACGCCACTGGTGATGATCGCGATCGGGCTGTCGCTGTGCTATCTCGCCAACGCCTGGAACATCGGCGCCGAAGGACAATTCCTGATCGGCGCCGTCGCCGGAAGCTGGATCGCGGTGAAGACGCAAGGCACCGACGCCGGCGCCTGGGTGCTGCCGGCAATGCTCATGCTCGCCGCGGCCGCAGGCGCGCTCTATGCGCTGATCCCGGCAATCTGCAAGGTGAAGTTCGGCGCCAGTGAAATCCTGACCAGCCTGATGCTGGTCTATGTCGCCGACCTCCTGCTGGACTATCTTGTTCGCGGTCCCTGGCGCGATCCGAACGGCTTCAACTTCCCAACCACGGCCGAGTTCGATCCTGTGGCGACGGTGCCATTGCTGATCGAAGGCGGCCGGCTGCATCTCGGCTCGATCATCGCGTTGCTGGTCGTTGCGGCAGCAGCAATCCTGCTCGGGCGAACCATCAAGGGTTTTGAGATCCGTGTGGTGGGTGCCGCGCCGCGCGCGGCGCGGTTCGGAGGTTTCAACGCCAACCAGCTGATCATCCTGACCTTCGCGGTGTCGGGCGCGTTGGCCGGCCTTGCCGGCATCATCGAGGTCGCCGGTCCCGTCGGACACCTCCAGCCCGGCATCTCGCCCGGCTACGGCTTCACCGCAATCATCGTCGCCTTCCTCGGCCGGTTGAACTCGATTGGAATATTAATTGCAGGTCTTTTTCTCGCACTGACCTTTATCGGCGGCGAGCAGGCGCAGATCGCAATGAAGATCCCGTTGGACGTCACCAAGGTCTTCCAGGGCATCCTGCTGTTCTACGTGCTCGCCTGCGATTCCCTCATTCTCTACCGCTTCAAGCTGGTCCTCCCGAACCGACAGGTGGCTCGTGGAACTGGCTGAAGCCATCATCCTCGCGGTGCTCGCCGCCTCGACGCCGCTTCTGATCGCGGCGACCGGCGAGCTCGTGACCGAGCGCTCCGGCGTCCTGAATCTGGGCGTCGAGGGCATGATGATCGTTGGCGCGGCCTGCGGCTTTGGCGGCTCCTGGCTGACTGGCTCGATCGTCATCGGCGCGCTCTGCGGTATTGTCGCCGGCATCCTGATGTCGCTGCTCTTCGCGCTGATGGCGCTCGGGCTTGCCGTCAACCAGGTCGCAACAGGTCTTGCGCTCACAATCTTCGGCATCGGGCTCTCCGGCCTGATTGGCGCCGGCTTTGTCGGCGAGCGCATTACGCCGGCAGCGCATCTTTACATTCCCGGCCTCACCGACATCCCGCTGATCGGCCGGGTCGTGTTCGGCGAGGACGCCTTCGTCTATCTCTCGGTGGCGCTGGTCGTCGGCGTCTGGTGGTTCCTGTACCGGACCCGGCCCGGGCTGATCCTGCGCGCCTGCGGCGACAACCACGTCTCGGCGCACGCGCTCGGCTATCCCGTGCTGCGCATCAGGACTTTTGCCGTGATGTTCGGCGGCGCCTGCGCCGGACTTGCGGGAGCCTATCTGCCGCTCGCCTACACGCCGTTCTTTATTCCCGGCATGACCGCCGGCCGCGGCTGGATTGCGTTGGCCCTGACGGTATTCGCGAGCTGGCTGCCGGGACGCTTGGTGATCGGGGCGTATCTGTTCGGCGCGGTGACGATCCTGCAACTGCATGCGCAAGGCTGGGGCGTCGGCATTCCCTCCCAGTTCATGTCGGCGCTGCCTTACCTCGCGACTGTCATCGTTCTGGTCCTGCTCTCCCGCGCGCGCACCGGCGGCTCGACCGCGCCGGCCGCGCTCGGCACCGTGTTCGTGCCTGACCGCTAGGTTTTTGATTTCCGCGGCGTGCGCGATGGGGCGCGCACGTTGCGGATCGTAGCTTTCCCCGACTGTTTGGAGATTGATGATGAGGAAATCACTTCTTGCGCTGGCTGCCGGCCTTCTGCTTGCCGGGAGCGTCAGCGCAGCCTCCGCCGCCGACAAGTTGAAGGTCGGCTTCATTTACCTCGGCCCGATCGGCGATCTCGGCTGGACCTATCAGCATGAGTTCGCCCGCCAGGCGCTGGTGAAGGAGCTCGGCGACAAGATCGAAACCACCTATCTCGAAAACGTGCCGGAGGGTCCCGACGCCGAGCGCGCGATCGAGCAGCTGGTCCGTGCCGGCAACAAGCTGATCTTCACGACGTCGTTCGGCTACATGGACCCGACACTGAAGGTCGCCAAGAAATATCCGAACGTGCATTTCGAGCACGCCACCGGGTACAAGCGCGACAAGAACATGTCGACCTATTCGGCCAAATGGTATCAGGGCCGCTACATTCAAGGCCTGATCGCGGCCAAGATGTCGAAGTCCGGCGTGCTCGGCTATATCGGCTCGTTCCCTATCCCAGAGGTCGTCTCCGGCATCAACGCGACGATCCTCGCGGCACAGACCATCAATCCGAACATCAAGGTCAAGATCATCTGGGCCAACACCTGGTTCGATCCGGGCAAGGAGGCCGACGCCGCCAAGGCGCTGATCGACCAGGGCGCCGACGTCATCATGCAGCACACGGATTCGCCAGCGGCGATGCAGATCGCCAGCGAACGCGGCAAGCTCGCCTTCGGCCAGGACTCCGAGATGATCAAGTTCGGGCCCAAGACCCAGATGACCTCGATCCTCGACACCTGGGCGCCCTACTATATCGACCGCGTCAAGGCCGAGCTCGCCGGCACCTGGAAGTCGGAAGACACCTGGGGCGGCCTCGACAGCCACATGTTCGCGATGGCGCCCTACACCAACATGCCTGACGATGTGAAGAAGATCGCCGAGGATGCCCAGGCCGCGATCACCGCGGGCAAGCTGCATCCCTTCAAGTGCCCGGTCGTTGGGCAGGACGGCAAGCCGGTCGAGTGCAAGGGCGGCGATCACCTCGACGACGGCCAGATTCTCGGCATGAATTTCTACGTCAAGGGCATCGACGACAAGCTGCCGGGCAAGTAGCACGCTTCTTGCATTGACTAAATCACCTGCTCCTCCCGGAGGAGGTTCGGAGGGGGTGGCCAGAAGCACCCGGCACTTGTGGTCGCCCCCTCTTTCTATTTTACCCCGCCTGCATCGCCCGCGCCGCGGAACTATGGCGGCGAATGAGGTCCGGAACGTCCAGTCCCGGGATCGCGCCGTCGACCACGGCCCAATTCCCCGCCACCATCACCCGATCGGCCCGATGCGCCCCGCACAGCACCAGTGCAGCCAGCGGATCGCCATGGCCGGAGAAGCGCAGCTCGTCGAGTTTGAACAGCGCGAGGTCGGCGGCCTTGCCGACCGCGATCTCGCCGAGTTCCGGCCGGCCCACGCACGCCGCCGAGCCCTTGGTGACCCAGCGCAGCGCATCCTTGTGACTCACCTTGGTCACGCCGTAGCGCGCCCGCTGCAGCAGGAACGCGGCACGCACTTCCTGCATGAGATTCGAGCCGTCGTTCGACGCCGAGCCATCGACGCCGATCCCGATCCCGACGCCGGCCTCCTCCATCTCGCACACCGGGCAGCAGCCGGACGCCAGCAGCTGATTGCTGCAGGCGCAATGGCTGATGGTCGTCTTCGCCTTGCCGAGGCGCTTCATCTCGTCGGCGTTGAAGAAGATGCCGTGGGCGAGCCAGGTCCGCGCATTGAGCCAGCCGCATTGTTCGAGATAGTCGAGCGGGCGGCAGCCATACATCTGCTGGCAGAACTTGTTCTCGTCCTCGGTCTCGGCGAGATGGGTGTGCAGGCGCACGTCGAGCTTGTCGGCCAGATCGGCGGTAGCGCGCATCAGCGACGTTGTCACCGAGAACGGCGAGCAGGGCGCGAGCGCAATCTGCACCATCGCATCCGCACCGGGCTGGTGATGCTTGGCGACCACGCGCGCGCTGTCGGCGAGGATGGTGTCCTCATCCTGCACAACGCTATCCGGCGGCAGGCCGCCGTCGCGCTGCGACAGGTTCATCGAGCCGCGCGTCAGCAGCACGCGCACGCCAAGCCGTTCTGCGACGCCGACCTCGATGTCGACGGATTCTTCGAGCCCCGCCGGGAAGACATAGTGATGATCGGTCGTGGTGGTGCAACCCGACAGTAGCAGCTCGGCCATCGCTACGGTGACGCCAAGCTCGAGCGATTCCGGCGTCAGCTTCGCCCACACCGGATAGAGTGCCTTGAGCCAGGGAAACAGTTCGCGATCCATCGCCGCCGGCAGCGCCCGCGTCAGCGTCTGATAAAAATGATGATGGGTGTTGATCAGGCCCGGTAACACGACGTGCTCGCTCGCATCAAACACCGTGGCATCGGCGGTCGCCGGTGTTCCGCCGGCCGGCACGAGTTCAACGATACGGCCATCTTTAACGACGATTCCGCGCCCGGCGCCATCAGCGAGGATGGCCAGGGGATCCCTGATCCAGATCGGCTTTGCGATGCTCATGATCCTGTTTCTCCTCACCCTCGTTAACGAATGGCCTGCAAGGCAGAGGCCATCGCGAGAGCGTTATTGCTGCGACTTGTTGTTGCCAGTTGGCGCTGGTCTTGCAAGACTTTCCCTCGACACAATTCACCCGGCCTAAGCGCAGCCATGGACTTGAATACCATCACAGCAGTCGCCCGTCCGCAAACGCGCGCGCAGTTGCCCGTTTGGACGCCAGGTGATGCTTGGCTCGCGGGCGGCACGTGGCTGTTCTCGGAGCCGCAGATCCACCTCACGCGGCTGATTGATCTCACCGATCTGAAATGGCCGGCGTTGACGATCACCGAGAGCCACCTCAGCATCGCCGCCACCTGCACGATCTCGCAACTCGATGCGCTCACCTGCCCCACCGACTGGCTCGCAGCACCGCTGATCAGCCAATGCTGCCGCGCTTTTCTCGCCTCCTTCAAAATCTGGAAGACGGCGACGGTGGGCGGCAATCTCTGCATGTCGCTGCCGGCAGGGCCGATGATCTCGCTCACCGCCGCGCTCGACGGCGTCTGCACGATCTGGAAGGCCGGCGGTGGCGAGCAGAGGATTCCCGTCGCCGAATTTGTGACGGGCAACCAGCGCAACCGTTTGGCGCCGGGCGATCTGCTGCGGCAGATCGACATTCCACTTGCCGCACTGAAGCGTCGCTGCGCGTTTCGCCAGATCTCGCTCGCCCCGGTCGGCCGCTCCGCAGCACTTCTGATCGGAAGCCTCGACAGCGCTGGCACGCTGAAGCTGACCGTGACCGCATCGACCGTGCGCCCGATCCCGTTGTCGTTTCCAAAGCCGCCCGATGCGAACGCGCTCCGCACGGCAATCGCCGAGGCAATCACCGACGATCTCTACCATGCCGACATCCACGGCAAGCCGCTCTGGCGCAAGCACATGACGCTGCGGCTCGCAGAGGAGATCCGCGCCGAGCTTCTGGGTGCAGCGCCGCCATGAGCTTCGAGGTCAATGGCGCGACATTTCCGCAAACGCCACGCGCCGGCCAGTGCCTGCGCACGTTCTTGCGCGAGCTCGGCCAGTTCGGGGTGAAGAAAGGCTGCGACGCCGGTGATTGCGGCGCCTGCACCGTGCTGCTCGACGGCGAGCCCGTGCACAGCTGCCTGATCCCTGCGTTTCGCGCCGAGCGGCGCGCGATCACGACGATCGAAGGTCTTGGCGGCGAGCATGGCGCGCACCCGATGCAGCAGGCCTTCCTCGACGCGCAGGGCTTCCAGTGCGGCTTCTGCACCGCCGGCATGATCCTCACCTGCGCCTCGTTGAACCAGGCGCAGCGCACCGATCTCGGCGCCGCGCTGAAGGGCAACATCTGTCGCTGCACCGGCTATCGCGCGATCGAGGACGCGATCAACGGCAAGACCAATGTCGAGGACAGCGTCGAGGCCGGCGGCGCGTTCGGCCGCAGTCTGCCGGCGCCCGCGGGCCCGGACGTCGTCCGCGGCACGGCGCGTTATACGTTCGACACCCAAATCGACGGCTTGCTGCACATCAAGCTGCTGCGCTCGCCGCATGCGCATGGCAGGATCGTCGCGATCGACAGATCGGCGGCGATGGCTGTACCCGGCGTGCACGCGATCCTGACGCATGAGGATGCGCCTCCGGTGCTGTTCTCGACGGCGCGGCACGAGAAGGACTGGATGGACCCCGAGGACACCCGCATCCTCGACGAAATCGTCCGCTTCGTCGGCCAGAAGGTCGCCGCCGTCGTCGCGGACAGCGAAGGCGCTGCCGAGGAGGCCTGCCGCCGGCTGAAGGTCGACTACGAGATTTTGCCTGCGCTGATCGATCCTGAACAGGCGATGGCGCCGGGCGCTCCCCTCGTTCATCCCGATCGCACCACCACGAACCGCGTTGCCGACGCGCAACGCAATCTCGTCGCGGAGATACATGGCGAGTTCGGCGATGTCGCCTCGGCGCTCGCCACATCCGCGGTCGCCTTTGATGCCACCTTCCACAGTCACCGTGTGCAGCACGCAGCGCTTGAGACCCATGGCGGCCTCGCCTGGCTCGATGATGCTGGCGTCCTCAACGTCCGCACCTCGACGCAGGTGCCGTTCCTGACCCGGCGGGCGCTTTCGGACATCTTTGGGCTTCCCATGGACAAGGTCCGCGTGTTCTGCGAGCGCGTCGGCGGCGGTTTTGGCGGCAAGCAGGAGATGTTCGTCGAGGATATTTTGGCACTCGCTGCGCTGAAGACCGGTCGGCCCGTCAAGCTTGAGCTCACCCGCGAAGAACAGTTCATCGCGACGTCGACGCGGCACCCGATGCGGGTCCACATCAAGGCCGGCGCCGATGCCGACGGCAAGCTCACCGCGCTGCAACTCGACGTGCTCTCCAACACCGGCGCCTACGGCAATCACGGCGGCTCCGTGATGTTCCACGCGGTGTCCGAGTCCATCGCCGTCTATAACTGCCCCAACAAGCGGGTCGACGGGTTCGTGGTCTACACCAACACGGTGCCGGCAGGCGCGTTTCGCGGATATGGCCTGCCCCAGACCGTGATCGCGGTGGAAGCCGCCATCGACGAGCTGGCCAAGCAACTCGGCATCAGCCCTTACGACATGCGCCGCCGCAATATCGTCAGGCGCGGCGATCCCATGCTGTCGCCGCCTGCGTCCGACTATCACGACGTGCTTTACGGCTCCTACGGGCTCGACCAGTGCATCGACCTCGTCGAGCGCGCGATGCAGGTCGATCAGGCACAGCCCGAATTGTCGCCGGAATGGCTGACCGGCGACGGCATCGCGCTGACCATGATCGACACCGCGCCTCCCGCCGGCCATATCGCCGACGCGATGATCGCGCTCAACGACGATGGCGGCTTCGATCTCACCGTCGGCACCGCCGAGTTCGGCAATGGCACCAGCACCGTGCACCGGCAGATCGCTGCGACAGTTCTCGCGACCACCGTCGACAGGATCCGCCTGCGCCAATCCGACACCGCCCATGGCGGCCACGATACCGGCGCCTATGGCAGCACGGGCACGTTCGTTGCCGGCAAGGCGACGCAGGCAGCCGCCATGCAGCTTGCGACCGAATTGAAGGCGGCCGCCGCCAACGCATGGCTTTGCGATGCAGCGAGTTGCACGCTCGAAGGTGAATTCGTCGTCAGCGGCGTACGGCGGATGTCCTTTACCGAGCTGGCGAAGCTCGCGCGCGAGGCGGGTCGTCCGCTCGTGGCGCACGGCAATTCCGAGGGAACGCCGAGATCCGTCGGCTTCAATGTGCAGGGCTTTCGCGTCGCCGTGAACAAGGGCACCGGTGAGATCAAGATTCTCAGGAGCGTGCAGGCGGCGGATGCGGGCGTCGTCGCCAATCCCATGCAGTGCCGCGGCCAGGTCGAGGGCGGCGTTGCGCAAGCGCTCGGTGCGGCGCTCTACGAGGAGATGGTGATCGATGCTACGGGGCGCGTCACCAATCCCAAATTCCGCGATTATCATCTGCCGTCCTTCGCGGATGTGCCGCGCACGGAAGTGTTGTTCGCCGAGACATCCGATAGCATCGGACCGTTAGGTGCGAAGTCGATGAGTGAGAGCCCGTACAATCCGGTCGCCGCCGCGCTCGGCAACGCGATTGCCGATGCCACCGGTGCCCGCTTCACCGCACCACCCTTCAAGCCAGACCGGCTGTTTCCAGCCCTGCACGAGAAGTTCGGCGACTAACTCCCGCGGTACGTCGAATAGCTCCAGGGCGTCACCAGCAGCGGCACATGGTAGTGCCCCTCGGGCTCGCTGATCGCGAAGCGCAGCGGAATCTCGTCGAGGAACGGCGGATCGGGGAGCTGCACGTTTCGCTCGGCGTAATAACTGGCGACGTTGAACCGCAGCTCGTAGCGGCCGATCGGCAGCGGACGACCGCCGATCAGCGGCTGGTCGGTGCGGCCGTCGGCGTTGGTCACCGCACGCGCGATCACGCGGCTCTCGCCGAGATTCGCGAGCTCGACCAGCTCCACCGCAATTCCAGGCGCGGGCTTGCCGGCGTGATTATCCAGCACATGGGTTGAGAGCCGGCCGTGCACCTTCAGCTTGTCGTCGGCGACGACGAGCTGATCGAGCCGCAGCGCCGAGATCCGTCCGATCTCCTCGATCGCGCGTCGCGTCTCGGTCTTGGCAATGTTGCGCAACCGCGTCTCGAAGTCGCGCAGCACGGAATCCTTGGTGTGGCGGCGCACGCAGACGATATAGGGAAAGCCGAATTTTTCACGGTAGCCGTTGTTGACGCGCTCGAACGCCGCATATTCGGCCTCCGACAGCCGGTCGAGGCCGGCGCTGTTCTGCTCGTCGGTCGATTCCACCGTCAGGCCTGCCGCGCGCTGGGTCTTGTTGGCGAGATCGGGATGCGCCCGGATCAGCGCCAGCTGCACATCGGGTTCCGCAGCTTGTATCGCCGCGATCAGCGCGGCATGCAGCTGGTTGACGCCGGCAAACGGCCGCTGCGCCGCGAGCTGCTCGGCGATCCAGGGCGAATATTCGACGACGTTGGCGAGCGCGGCGACGAAGTCGGCCTGGCTTGCAGCGTTGAGATCGGCGAGCGAGATCTGCGACATCGCAGCCTTACCCGATCTCGAATGCATCGGCGGCAAGATGGGCGTGCCTGTCATGCCAATGCTGCGCGATCTGCAGCCGCGTCGGCACCCAGACGCGCTCGTGCTTGCCGATATAGTCGAGAAAGCGGATCAGGCCCGCGGCGCGGCCGGGCCGACCAGCGAGACGGCAGTGCAGCCCCACCGACATCATCTTCGGCGCGGTCTCGCCCTCGGCATAGAGCACGTCGAAGGCATCCTTCAGATAGGTGAAGAACTGCTGGCCCTCGGCAAACCCCTGCGGATTGATGAAGCGCATGTCGTTGGCGTCGAGCGTATAGGGAATGATGAGCTGCTTGCCCTTCGCGCCCTTGACCCAATAGGGTAGATCGTCGGCATAGGAATCGCAGAGATAGAGGAAGCCGCCTTCCTCCATCAGAAGCCGGTTGGTGTTGATCGAGGAGCGCCCGGTGTACCAGCCGAGCGGCCGCGAACCGGTCGCCTCGGTGTGGACGCGGATCGACTCGGCAATCTCGGCGCGCTCCCGCGCTTCCGTCATGTCCTTGTGCTCGATCCATTTCAGGCTGTGGCTGGCGATGTCCCAGCCGGACTCCTTCATCGCTGCGACGATTTCCGGATTGCGCTTCAGCGCCGTGGCGACGCCGAACACGGTGGTCGGCCACTTCCGCTCGTTGAACATCCGCCACAGCCGCCAGAACCCGGCGCGCGAGCCATATTCGAACATCGATTCGATATTGGCGTGACGCTGGCCGGGCCAGGGCTGTGCACCCAGCACGTCGGACAGGAACGCTTCCGAGGCGCGGTCACCGTGCAGAATGTTGTTCTCGCCGCCTTCCTCGAAGTTGACGACGAACTGCACCGCGACCCGCGCGTTGCCGGGCCATTGCGGATGCGGCGGATTGCGGCCGTAACCGCGGAGATCGCGCGGGTAGCTTGTATCAGTCACTCAGACTTCCTCGAAGCGAATCGGCAGCGCGCCCTTCCACAGCACGCTCTTGCCCAGCGTCGCGAGATTCTCCAGGCCCGAGGTCACGGTGATGAAGTGATTGCCGGCGAGCTGGCCCATCTTGCTGGCGAAATGCACGCCGCCATACGCCATCAGAATCTCGGTCTCGCTGATGCCGCCGGGATAGAGGATGATTTGGCCGGGCGCGGGATAGCTGGTGTGGTTCTCGTAGCCGACGCCGAAGTCGAGATCGCCGAGCGGCATCCAGACGCCTTCGCCGCTCCAGCGCACATGGATGATGTGGCTCTCGAACGGCAACGCCTTGCGAAACGCCGCGACGGTCTTGGGCGCCGCCTGCTCCTCGAAGCGGGCATCGAAGGTGAAATCGCCGGCGCGGATAACGAGTTTGCTCATCTCATCTCTCTGGATCGGGGGCCATGGCCCACGGGGAACTTGCAAGCAAAGAGCATTCCAGCGGGCTTCGCGCAAGTGGCGCCGGACCCTTCACCTGCGGTCGTAAGACCAGCCGAGAATGCCGCTTCGGCGTACCTCCGGCTCCGGCTCGGCGGTGGGTGCGGGCGCCTCCTTCAGTTCCGCCTGCGGCGGTGGCGCAGGCGGCGCCGGCAGGTTCTCGCATTTCATGGAATAGACCAGCTTGCCGTCCGCGGTGCGCCCGATCGGGGCACAGGGGTCGGGATGCGCGGCCGAGATTTTGGGGGTCAGTTTGACCTGCGCCGCAGCCGGTGAGGCGACCAAAAGCAGGACCAGCAGATATTTCGACATCGTTGTCGCGCCTGAAACCTCGATTGGCCCCATTCAACCGGATTGCGGGGGGCAAGTCCACCGCGCCCGGCGGGGCGGTTGCCGAATATTTAGCCGGGACCAAAAAATTTGCTCGCTCCATCGTGAAGCCGGCGACGGTGATATTCGGCCGGACGCGTCGCCATGTCAGCGGCGACGACAATGACACATCTCAAGACCGGGCCGTCGTCACGGGAGAAACAACCATGCAAAAGACTCTTGCCATTCTCAGCGCCACGCTGATCACCGCCGTCACCATCCAGACCGCCGCGGCAAGCGATCGCCATCACGTCCGCAAGGCGCAGCCCGCGCCCATCACCCAGTCGGTGCGCGACTCCAATGCGGCCATGTGGCCATCGCAGCCGACCACACCCGACTGGTCGCGCTACGCCAACGGCGCAATGTCGGCGCCAGCCGGACGGTGAAGCGGAAGCGATAGAGCGGTAGAGCGCAACTGCTTCCACGTCGTCATTGCGAGGAGCCCTTGCGACGAAGCAATCCAGACCGCCCGCGCGGAAAGATTCTGGATTGCTTCGCTGCGCTCGCAATGACGGAGCAAGAGGCAACGGTTTCGCTCTCCAAATGACGCTGTCATTCCCCGCGAAGGCGGGGAATCCAGTACGCCGCGGCCTCTCGGATCGATCACAACCGTCTCGGAGTACTGGATCGCCCGCCTTCGCGGGCGATGACAGCGAGTGTGTAGCTCCAGGCACACCTTCGAAGCCTCGCGGCGCAAGTCGCCCGAGCTTTGCTTGATCTCTCCAGTCTCTTGCCACCCTCTTATCCAAGAGGGCGCAGGGAAGGCCGGGTGCTGACTTCGCACCCGCGGTCCGCTGCGCGAGTGTGTAGCGCAGGAAAACCGCACAGCAGCATACAGGTGGTGCCAATCACTCGGCCTTCCCTGCGCGATGGGTTGACGGCTTATGCCGTGCTCTCCCGGGAGCCGAATTCCTTCTGGCCTCCCCCGCTTCGCGAATTGACGATGCGGTTGACCCGGTTGGGCGCCCCACACCTCCGCGAAAAGCTTGACCGTAGCGACGACGGCCAGGACCACACGGTTTTGCCGTACGCGCGCTCGCCTGGTGCCACAGGGTCTCGCGGCAGTGTGCACACGCGCCGCAAGAATGTTGGCGAGACGAACTTGACAGCGCCGCTCATCCGCGCGCGGTTTCGGGCTCACAGGGACTACCCGCCCTGCCCGCACCTCTCGTGCCGACGCTGCCGCGTCCACCGCAAGCCCGGCTCGCAATCAGTGACGACGTACGATCGCCCCTCAAGGATGAGCCGGGATGCCGCGACAGATACGCCATTTCCGAATTTCGGTAAAGCGGAATGTTTTTACCGGGAGGGATTGACAGGCGGTGCAGCTGTTTTGCCCGCCGGGCAACGGTAACCGTCAATACGGATCGTAGTAGTAGCGCGGACCGCCATAATAACCGTAGCCGGGACCATAATAGCGCGGGCCGCCATAGTAATAATTGTCATAATACTCCTGGCGTCGGCTCTCGGCGATCGCGCCGCCGATCAGACCGGCCGCGACGCCCATGAAGGCAAGGCCGGCGGCGTTCGGTCCGCGCCGGTAGTAGTGACGACGCCGCGCGGCGCTGAAATCGGTCGCGCTGGACGAGCCTTGCCCTGCCACCGCGGCCGTTGCCTTGGCCGTTGACTTGGCCGCTGTCGGAGACGCGGCAGCCGACGGCGATATGGACGCTGCGACCATGGCGAGAGTGGTGAGCGCGGCCAGCGCAGTTTTGCGGCCAATTCTCGAATTCACGGACCTGTCACGCATTTTAGCGCCCTCTGTTCTCGCCAAAGAAGAGATATGGAAACAACACATAACGCGAAAAGTGCTGAAATGGTTTCGTGATCGCGGCAATCTGCCACGCCTCGAACCATTGTAAATCCTCTAGGCCCGATAGCTCCAATACTTCCGGCGCGCATCGCCTGCGGCCTGAAGATCGAAGCGCTGGTCGGGCGCGAGTTGCTGCGAGATCAGGTTGAACATGTCGTTCAGGATCGAGCGTTTCTCGCCGAAATAGGAATGGTGCAGGCCGACCAGGCTGGTGTCGACCAGCGACGCATCGATGGTGTCGATGCCGTCAACAACCGTCAGCATCTCGCCGGCTTCACCCGCACGCGGGTAGCCGTGCACGAATTTCGAGGCCAGCAGCGCGACATCGCGCGACGAGGCATAGAGCGTGACGCGCACGGCGCAGCCTCTAAATTTTGCGGCGAGCTGGACGAAGCGGTCGCGGTCGATGTCGGGCGCGGCAAAGATGATTTGGCCGAGCTTTGCGGCGCCGGCCGGCAGCTGCCAGGACGTGACGCGTTCGAGCGTGTTGATCACCGCGCGGTTGCCCATGCTGTGGGCGATGATGTGAACCTTGCCGGCACCGACCTCGCCGAGCGCGAGCTGGAGAAACGCCTCGAAATTGTCGCGCGACCAATCGATCGTGCTCTCGTCCACGGTGTATTTCTTGGTGTCCGCCGCCGACGCCCAGCTGTACAGCAGCGTCCGGCCGGCGAATTTCAAATCCACTGCAAGCTGCCCGGCCCGCCGCGCCGCATCCTCGAATGTCACGTTGTAACCGTGCACGAAGATCAGGACGTCGTGCTCGCCCGCCGCCGCAAGCGAGTCCTTCAGGCTGGTGACGAAGGCGTCCCGGCCAAGCGCCGCGACAGCCGTGAGAATCACATGCTTTTCCGGATTGGCCGAGAATTCGAGACGCCACCAACTGGGACTGGCGAGGTCGCCGAGGTCGCGGCCGCGCGTGGGCACGCTGACCTCTGCGATCCCCAGCGACAGCGTGCCGCGCGCGCCGCCAAAATAATGCGCCGGTGTGTCGTCGCCGCGGGCGCGGTCGGTGCCGTAGAACACGGGGATGGTGACAACGCCGGTCGTCTCATCCGTGGTCGGCCGGACTGTGTCCGGGACGACGGGCGACACCCGGCCGCGACGCGTCACGGTCTCCTTGGCGGCCACCGGCGCTGCCATGTCTGCCATCACGCGTTCGACAAGTTCCATGGCCGGCGACTCCGTAAGCAACCGCACGACCAGCAGGTCGAGCGACTGGCGAAGCTGATCCGGATCTTCGCCGTGGCCGGCGCGCCCGGCGAGCTCCTGCAATTCCTCGGCGTAAGGGGGCCATTTGTCGCCCAGCAGATCCTTCAAACGGGGCCCGAGTTCGAGCAAGGCAAGCAACAGGCGAAGCGTGTCAGACATCGCACGTCCCTCGTCGAGGAGCGCGGCCCTGGCGGCAGCCCGGCCGTCGGTCCCTAGCCTAGAGGTTGTGAACGATCTGGCAAGTCCGCTGCGCGTGCCAGCGTCAACTTGCCCAGGGGTGGGCGCTTTAGGACAGCGCTCCCAACACGCCGCGCGTCGCCTTGTCGATTTCCTCGACATAGCGGCGGCGGGCGAAGGTCTCGGTCAGGAAGCCGACCACCTTGCGGCTGTCGGTGGAATCGACCACCGCCAGCATCTCGGCCTCCGCCTCGTCGAACACCGCCATCGCGCTCTTCACGTTCATTTCCGGAATCAGCACGATCTCGGTCAGGCGCGCGAGCTCGATCACCTGGATGTCATCGGCGATGGTGTCGAGATCGCTGGAGAACAAATCGGGCAGCAGGACGAGGCCGACATATTCGTCAGCATTGTTGACGATGACGATGCCGGGCCGCGACCCAAGCGCAAATTCACTCCTTGTCGCGGCGATGGTGGTGGTCGACGGCACCTTGCCGACGTCGGAGCGCATCAGACGCTCGACGGTGAGGTTGCGCAGCCAGCCGACGTCGTTGGCGCTGCGAATGGTCTCGCCGCGCAGATGCAGGCGCCAGGTCGAGAAGGAGTGGCCGAACATGAAGCGGACGCAGATCGAGGTGACGATGCAGCCGGCCAGCACCACGGCGGTGACGTCGACATTGCGGGTCATCTCGAGCACGAGGAACGACATGGTCAAGGGACCGCCGACGATGGCGACGCCCAGCGTGGCCATGCCGGTCAGCATCGCCACCAGCGGATCGATCACGAAGTTCGGGCTGATCAAGAGCAGCACCGCGGAGAAGAACTTTCCGATCAGGCTGCCGACGAACAGCGAGGCGAAAAAGAGACCGCCGCGGAAGCCCGAGGCCAGCGAGATCAGGCAGGCCGTCACCTTCAGCGCGATGATGATCGCGATCAGGCCGATGGTCATGTCGTGGAAGAGATCGAGCACCATGGCGCCGTGGCCGGCCGCGAGCACCTGCGGCGTGACGATGGCGAAGCCACCGACGATGAGGCCGCCGATCACCGGACGCAGCCAGACCGGCAGCCATTTGAACAGCCGCTCGAACATCGAGGACGAGCGCATCACCGCGATGCCGACGCCACTGGTGACGAGCGCGAGCCCGATCAGCGCAAGATATTGCTCGACGCCGACGGCGCTGACCTTGGGGATTTCAATCGAATAAGGCGCGCCGCCAAGCCATTGCGCGGTCAAGGCGCCGGCAAGCGAGGCCGCCAGGATCGGCGCGGCGCTGCCGACCGAATAGACCCCGACGATCAGCTCGCAGGCGTAGAACGCGCCGGTGATCGGCGCGCCGAAGGCCGCCGCGATCGCCGCCGCAGCGCCGCAGCCGACGATCAAGCGGAGGTCGGTACGGCGGAGATTGAAGAACTTGCCGAACAGCGAGGCGATGCCCGAGCCGATCTGGGTGTAGCCGGCCTCGAGGCCGACCGAGGCGCCGCAGCCGTTCGAGATCAGGGTCTGGCTCGACACCACCACGCTGTCGCGCATCGACAGGTTGCCGCCGCGCAGCGCATTGGCCTCGATCGGGTCGACCGCGCTCGAGAGCTTCAGCCGCCGCCGCCACCACTCCATGACGCCGAGCAGCAGGCCGCCAAGCGCGGGCGCGATCATCGCCGCCCATGGATTGATATAGGTATTGGCGGAGAGGCGCACGTCGATCGGAATGCCGTAGATCACGACATGGGCGATCTGCGCGATCTCGGCCATCAGCGTCACGATCGCGCCGGCCAGCGTGCCGATTACGAGCGAGAGCGGGATCAGGTAGAACTCGTTGCTGCGCAGGAGTGCGCGCAGCCGGACCATGGTGCGGTTCGTCCCCTTGCCGTCGACGAAATATCTGATCCGCGCGAACACCGTCTGCCAGCCCTACCCTTCCGACAGGCCGTAGCCGGCCATGCGACGGCGGACCCGTTCGATTTCAGCGCTCGACAGCAGCGGCGGTTTGCCGATCTGGAGACAGCCATGATATTGCCGCGCCAGCGTCTCGACCTCGACGGCGAGCCACATCGCCTTGTCGAGCGTCTTGCCGAGCGCGATCATGCCGTGATGGTCGAGCAGGCAGGCGAGCCGGCCGACCAGCGCGCGCACGGCATGCTCGGACAGTTCTGCCGTGCCGAAGGTGGCATAGGGCGCGCAGCGGATGTTGTCGCCGCCGGCGGCCGCGATCATGTAGTGCACCGGCGGGATGTCCATGCCCATGATCGCTAGGATGGTGCAATAGGTCGGATGGGCGTGCACGACGGCGTTGACGTCGGCGCGCGCCTTCAGGATGTCCAGATGGAAGCGCCACTCGCTGGACGGCTTCTGGTCGGGGGCATGCGAGCCGTCGATCGCCATGAACACGATCTGGTCCGGCGTCATGGCGTCATAGGGCACGCTGGTGGGCGTGATCAGAAGCCCCTTTCCATGCCGCAGGCTGATATTGCCGGAGGTGCCCTGGTTGATGCCGAGCGCGTTCATGCGGCGGCAGGCGTCGATGATGGCCTGTCTCTTGGCGAGCTCGTCCTCTGTCATCGACATCTCGATTTCATCTCGACCCTCTTGGCGATGGGCGCTTGTTAGACCGGGAGTACGTCAAAGCAATATGGCACTGCAAGAAAAAGCGGACAGGATCAGGCACCGTCTTGCTGGCGGCCCGGCCAATCTCAGAAATCTATTGTAAAATCAAACAATTAACAGATTGTCGCAGCTCTATGACAGGCCCGCCCGGACGGCCGCAATCCCGTTGATCACGAACTGCACTGGCCGCGAGCAGCATGCCGAGGACACGCGACAGCACGGCATTTCCGGTGCGCCCCAGCGTCCGCGCGATCAGGCTCGCCGAGACGAAGCAAAGCATGCAGATCAGGCAGACCGAGAGGACCACCGCCATAATGATCGCGAGCTTCGCCCCATAACCGACATCGCCCGCCAGCAGCAGCGTGGTCGCGATCGCCCCGGGGCCGGCCATCATGGGGATGGCGAGCGGAAACACGGCGACATCGGAGGCATGCTCTGCGGTCGCCTTGTCGGCCTCCCGCGCCTCGCGATGCGGCCGGTCACCGAAGATCATCTGGTAGGAGACGCCGAACAGGAGCAGTCCGCCGGCGATCTGGAACGCGGGGATGCCAATCCCAAGCTGGCGCAGCAGCCAGTTTCCGGCCAGCGCGATCACGACCAGGATCGAGGCCGCGATGAAGGGCGCGCGCAGCGCGACCGTCCGCTTGATCTTGTCGGGCATGCCCCCGGTCGCGGCAAGGAAGGCCGGCGCGAGGCCGACCGGATCGACCACCAGCAGCAGCGTCACGAAGGCGGACAGGGCGAAGTCGAGCATGGCTTGGGCGTCTCGGGCGAGCGTGGGTCGGACGGCCAGCCATAGCGGCTCGCGAGGACCTTCGCGAGGAACATTTGCAGACGCCGGCTCTTGATCGCGTGAGGATTGAGGAAGGACGTGCCTTCCCGTGTCGCCTCAAGAGGAGGATCCATGGCCAAACGAGCAAAGAAACGTGCACCTAAGAAAAAGACCGCATCGCGCCGCCCGCGTCAGGCGCCTAAGATGCTGAGCGACCTGTTTCTGGAGACGCTGAAAGACATCTATTTCGCCGAGAACAAGATCATCAAGACGCTGCCGAAGATGGCCAAGGCCGCCCATTCAAAAGACCTTTCGGCCGCCTTCAACAAGCATCTGCGCGAGACCCAGGGCCAGGTCAAACGTCTCGACCAGATCTTCAAGATGCTGGGCAAGCCCGCGCGCGGCAAGCCCTGCGAGGCGATCAACGGCATCACCGAGGAGGGCGCCGAGAACATGAAGGACTTCAAGAATGCCCCTGCCCTCGACGCCGGCCTGCTCGCCGCGGCCCAAGCCGTCGAGCACTACGAGATCTCCCGTTACGGCACGCTGCGCACGTGGGCCGAGGAGCTCGGCATGCCTGACGCCGCAAGGCTGCTTCAGGAGACGCTGGACGAGGAAGAGGCGACTGATCACACGCTGTCCGAGCTCGCCACCTCCGTTATCAACCTCGAAGCGGAAGCCGAGTACCGCGAAGCGGCCTGATCGGCAGGCCGTGCCTAACTAAAGCCTTCGACGCCGCGGAACGTCTCCGCGGCGTCGATGCGTTTGACGGCAAGGGCCTGCTCGCGTCCGAGGGCCAGGCATGCTGCAAGCGCACGATGCTGGATTTCCGGGGAACCATCCCCATATCGTCTTTTTCCAACCGCAGCGCCTTCCCCGAGTTTTGCCATGCAACCCAAAAATCCCTTCGACTGGATGCTGTCCGAAGCCCTGGACTCGCTCAACCGCGCCGAACGGATGCGGCAGCAGTTCGGCCGCCAGGAGGCTTGCTGGGAGCCCCCGATCGACGTGCTCGAGACCGAGCATGAGCTCCTGATCCTGGTCGCGCTCCCCGGCGTCAATCCGGACAATGTCGAGACGGTGATCCAGGACGGTGCGCTCGTCATCTCCGGCCAGCGCACGCTGCCGCCGGAGCTTCGCAACGCCCGCATCCACCGGCTCGAGCTGCCGCAGGGGCGTTTTGAGCGCCGCATTGCATTGCCCCTTGGCCGCTACGCCATCAGCCGCTTCGTCATGGACGGCTGCGTCGCACTGCGCCTCGCCAAATCCTGAGGGTCGATCATGGCCACCGAACAGATGAATACCGCACAGACCAATTCCCAGAACAATACTGACGTGAAGATCCCCGAAGACGCACTGATCATCGTCCCCGTGCGCGAGATGGTGCTGTTCCCCGGCGCCATCGCGCCGATCGCGATCGCGCGGCCGAAGTCCGTCGCCGCCGCGCAGCAGGCGCTGCGCGAGCAGCGACCGGTCGGCATCGTCCTGCAGCGCAGTCCCGAGACCGAGGAGCCCGGCCCGGACGATCTCTATCGCGTCGCGACCATCGCCAACATCGTGCGCTACATCACCGCGCCCGACGGCACCCATCACATTGTCTGCCAGGGCGTGCAGCGCGCGCGCATCCTCGACTTCCTGCCGGGGACGCCGTTCCCGGCCGCGCGGATCCAGCAGATCCCGGAGCCGACTACGTCCTCGCCCGAGATCGAGGCACGGGCGCTGAACCTGCAGCGCCAGGCCATCGAGGCGATCGAGCTGCTGCCGCAGGCGCCGCCCGAGCTGGTCGCGATGTTCCAGAGCACCACCGCGCCCGGCGCGCTGGCGGATCTGGCGACCTCTTTCATGGACATCAAGCCGCAGGACAAGCAGGAGGTGCTGGAGACCATCGACCTCGCCCTGCGCGTCGAGAAGGTGTCGAAGCATCTGGCCGAGCGGCTGGAGGTGCTGCGCATCAGCAATGAGATCGGCCAGAAGACCCGGGCCAGCTTCGACGAGCGGCAGCGCGAGGCGATCCTGCGCGAGCAGATGGCGACCATTCAGCGCCAGCTGGGCGAAGGCGACGGCAAGGCCGCCGAGGTCGCCGAGCTGACGGCTGCCATCGCCAAGGCCAACATGCCGCCGGAAGCGGATGCACACGCGAAGAAGGAGCTGCGCCGTTACGAGCGCATGCCCGAGGCCGCCGGTGAATCCGGCATGGTCCGCACGTATCTCGACTGGCTGATCGAGCTGCCGTGGGCGCTGCCCGCGGAGAAGCCGATCGACATCAAGGAGGCGCGTCGCATCCTGGATGCCGATCATTTCGGCCTGGAGAAGATCAAGAGCCGGATCATCGAATATCTGGCGGTGCGCAAGCTGGCGCCGCAGGGCAAGGCGCCGATCCTGTGCTTCGTCGGCCCGCCAGGCGTCGGCAAGACATCGCTCGGCCAGTCCATCGCACGCGCGATGGATCGCCCCTTCGTGCGCGTCAGCCTGGGCGGCGTGCATGACGAGGCCGAGATCCGCGGTCACCGGCGCACTTATATCGGTGCGCTGCCCGGCAACATCATCCAGGGCATCAAGAAGGCGGGCGCTCGCAACTGCGTCATGATGCTGGACGAGATCGACAAGATGGGCCGTGGCGTGCAGGGCGATCCCTCGGCCGCCATGCTGGAGGTGCTCGACCCCGAGCAGAACGGGACGTTCCGGGACAATTACCTGGGCGTGCCCTTCGACCTGTCGCGCGTGGTGTTCATTGCGACCGCCAACATGCTGGACCAGATTCCGGGTCCGCTTTTGGATCGCATGGAGCTGATCAGCCTGGCCGGTTACACCCAGGAAGAGAAGCTGGAGATCGCGCAGCGCTATCTGGTGCGGCGGCAGCTGGAGGCCAACGGCCTGACGGTCGAGCAGGCCGAGATCGAGCCGGAGGCGCTGAAGCTGATTGTCAAGGGTTACACCCGCGAGGCTGGCGTGCGTAACCTCGAGCGCGAGATCGGCAAGCTGTTCCGGCATGCCGCGGTGCAGGTCGCCGAAGGCACGGCTGCGAAGGTCGTGGTGACGCCACAGGACATCGCCACGGTGCTCGGCCAGCCGCGCTTCGAAGGCGAGATCGCGCAGCGCACCAGCATTCCCGGCGTGGCCACCGGCCTGGCCTGGACGCCGGTCGGCGGCGACATCCTGTTCATCGAGGCCTCGCGCGTGCCCGGCCGCGGCGGGATGATCCTGACCGGCCAGCTCGGCGAGGTCATGCGCGAGAGCGTGCAGGCGGCGCTGACGCTGGTGAAGAGCAGAGCCACGCAGCTCGGCATCGATCCCCAGGTGTTCGAGAAGAGCGACATTCACGTTCACGTGCCGGCGGGTGCAACCCCGAAGGACGGACCGAGCGCGGGCGTGGCGATGTTCACGGCGCTGACGTCACTGCTCACCAATCGCACGGTGCGGAGCGACACCGCGATGACCGGCGAGATCTCGCTGCGTGGGCTGGTCCTGCCGGTCGGCGGCATCAAGGAGAAGGTGGTGGCTGCGGCCGCTGCTGGACTGAGGCGGGTGATGCTGCCGGCGCGCAACAAGCGGGACTACGACGACATCCCGAAGAGCGCGCGGGACAACCTCGAATTCATCTGGCTGGAGCGTGTCGACGAGGCCATCGCCGCAGTGCTCGAGCCGGCTGAGGCCAAGGTCGATACGAAGGTCGAAGCGGCGGAGTGATGCGATGAAGAAACTGCTGGAAGAAGCGAAGCGATCGCGGACGACGCAGCGGCTGCGTCAGTTGCTCGATCGTGCCATCGACCGGGTGCGCGATGCGCTCGCAGGACCCGAGCCGCGGCTTCAGCCGATCCCGGTCCGGGTGAAGCGCCGCAAGGGCTGAACCCCTCCGACTCAGCCCTCGCGGTCACATACTCAGTACAAAAGGCCCCCTCTCATCGAGGGGGCCTTTGCGCTATCAGGCCACGGCGTCCTTGGCGGCCTTGACCGGGCGGGCGCGGACGATCTTCCGGGCCGGCTTGGCCTTGAACATCATCTCTTCGCCCGTGAACGGGTTGGTGCCCTTGCGAGCCTTGGTCGCGGGCTTCTTGATGACCACGAACTTGGCGAAGCCCGGCACCAGGAACAGGCCGTTCTTCTTGAGCTCCTTGTGGCCGACGTCCGTCAGCGTCTCCATGACGCTCTTGACGTCGCGCTTGGAAAGCTCGGTGGCGGTCGCGATCTTTTCGATCAACTGCGATTTGGACATTTGGGTCGGCATCGTGTCTCCTCTGATTCGTTGCCGGTTGCATATTAGACCAACCGGCGAAGGCCTAGAGCCTTCTGCACAGTTTTGTCGCGGTTTTACGGGCTTTTCTGGCCCCCTGTGGCAAAAAACCCCTGCTTTTTAGCTACTTCCTGACCGGAAGGTGCCTCGGGCAGCGGTTTTTGCCTTGTTTCAAAGGCCCGCAAGCAGCGTTGCTAAAGCTGATTCGATGCTTTCGACAAGCGACGACCGGCCTCTTGGCCGGAGGAGGAGCGCGATTCACCCTGAAAAATAAGGCTGGATCGCCGCATCGCGGTGGCGGCACAGTCTTGCGTCACCTCTCCGCGCCTGCAGGGAGAGACGACCTACGCTCCCGCAGCGTTGTTCGCGATGACGTTGCGATAGAAGCTCGCGCTCAGTTTCGGGGTGCGCACCTGGGTATCGAAATTGACGTGATAGAGCCCAAAGCGCTTGTTGAGCCCGAACACCCATTCAAAATTGTCCATCAGGCTCCAGAGGAAGTAGCCGCGCACCGGCGCTCCTTCCGCGGTGGCCCGCTGGAGCTGGGCGAGATAATTGCGCAGATACATGATGCGGTCGGTGTCGTAGATCTTGCCGTCCTGCATCACCTGGTCGTCGCCGGACGTACCATTCTCGCTGATATAGATCGCATCCGTCTTCCAGATATTTGCAGCGAGCTTCGGCACCCAGTAGATCGTCTCGGGGCCGACGCGCAGCCAGTCCGAATTCATGTGCGGGAAGGCTTTCGGGATCGGCAGCGGCACGAAGCCCGCACCCTGGTCGGAAGCGACGATGTAGTGCTGCGGCGCGTAGATGTTGAGGCCGAGGAAGTCGACCGGCGAGGAGATGATCTTCAGCTCTGCGTCGGTGTATTTCGGCGCGTCGGCGCCGGCGTATTGCAGGAACGCGTCGGTGTAGCGGCCCGTCATGATGACGTTGAGATAACCGGCGTTCATCTCGCGCAGCGCGATCTCGGCGGCGCGGACGTTCTCGGGCGTATCGATCGCGGGAATGCAGGCATCGATGTTCTCGGCCGGCCCGACGCGCGTGCCGCTGCGGCCATGGGCGCGCACCGCCTGCACGGCGAGCCCGTGCGCGAGCGCGCTGTTGTGCCGGATCTGGTTCACTTCGGCCTGCGGCAAGGTCAGGCCCGGCGCATCGATGCCGATGCCATAGCCGAAATAGACGAAGCGGCCGCTCTCGTTCAGCGTGAAGACGTTTTTAACGCGATCGGTCAGATGCTCGGTGACATAGGCCGCATAGTCGCCAAAGATCTTGCAGGTCTCGGTCGAGCGCCAGCCGCCAAAACGGTCCTGCAGGGATTGCGGCAAGTCCCAGTGATAGAGCGTCAGCCAGGGCTCGATGCCGTTCTTGAGAAGCTCGTCAATCAGGCGATTATAGAAGTCGAGCCCTTTCGGGTTCGGCTTGCCGTCTCCATCCGGAAACACCCGCGGCCAGGCCACCGAGAAGCGATAGGCCTTGCAGCCGAGCTGCTTGATGAGCGCGATATCGTCCTTGTAGCGGTGATAATGCTCGTTGGCGCGGTCGCCGGTGGTGCCGTCCTCGATCTTGCCGGGGATGCGGACGAACTTGTCCCAGATCGAGGCCCCTCGCCCGTCCTCGTCGACCGCGCCCTCGACCTGATAGGACGAGGTCGCCGTGCCCCAGAGGAAATTTTGCGGAAAGCCGCCGGCGCTGCGCGGTGACGACGTCGGCTTGGCTTCGACTGACGACACGGGACTGGCCATTCCGGCTGCGGAAAGCCCCGCCAATTTCGCGAACCGGCGACGCGAGACCTTGTCCGACATTGATGCTGCCCCGAGACGATTGATGCGGCGGCACAATGCCGGGCTGCAGGCGGTTTGAAAAGCGCCAGCACCGAAGTTTGAGGATGCAGAATTGCCCCGGGGGCGCGACATGTCGATGCAGGCGAAGCGGCGCGCCGCGACGGCTTCAGCGCTCAGCGCGAGCGCTTCGGCAGCTTTGGAAACTTGCCGGGATCGAACGCCGGAACCTGCCCTGTTGGTTCAGGTACCGCCGCCGGCTGTTCCGTCCGAATGAGCGTTCCCTGGAGGACGACTCCCCCTGCCTGCCCGGCCGTCGCCGTGTAGGTCGCGACCTTGCCGGGGCACGTGCCCTCGATGTCCAGCGTCAGTTCATCATAGACGCCGAAGACGGTGACACGTCCTTCGGTATGACGCTTCGTCGACACGGTCGCGGTGAAGCGATCGCCATCGACCTTGCAGGAGCCATGATACGTCATCAGGCTGTCGCGGCCCCAAATCTGGCCGTCTGCGACATGGACGATGCCGGTGCCCTGGTCGAGCGGCGTCTTGTACCACGCCGCGTAGGTACCGTCCTTCAGCATGGGACAGTCTCCCTTGGTCTACCCATGCCGATCATCCGCACGGTTAGCACTAAGGATCGGTTAATTGCGCGACCCGTGTCATTCCGGTAGCGAGCGACACAAACGGTAGTCGCTCGTCGGCTCCTCCACCCCGCTTCAGAACGTCACCCGCGCGCCCGCATAGAACGCCCTTGGCCTTGCCGGGCTCAGCGAGCGTGGGTCCGTGAAGGGGTTTCCGCCGTTGGTGAAATTCGGCAGAGCGCCGGTGTCGAAGAACTGTCCGTAGGTCGCGTAGCGGTTGTCGAAGATGTTGTCTATCTTGCCGTAGAGCTGGAAGTTCTTGGTGACCTGATAGGACGTGTGCAGGTTGAAGACCGTGTAGGACGGCAGCTTCGAATATTGGTTGGATTCATCGCCGACCAGGTATTGGCTGGAGACGAACAGCGCATGACCGCCAACCTTCCACTCGTCGGTGACGGCGTATTCGACACCGACCTTGACGCGGTGACGCGGGATCGCGGGGATCTGGTTGCCGGGCAGGACGTGGATGTTGCCGGCGGCATCGGCGAACGGGCTGTTCGAGCCGAGCGTCAATGCGTCGAGGAAGCGGGCATCGACGAAGCTGTAGCTCGCCTGGAACTGAAGCGTCGGTGATTTGATGTTGACCTCGGCCTCGAGCCCCTGCCGCCGTGTCCTGCCGACGTTGGTGAAATAGCCAAAGCCGGTCCGGTCGGGAACGGGGACGGCCAGGATGTCGTCATAGTTGGTGGCGCGGAAGCCGCCGATCTTCCATCCGAGCGTGCCGATGTTCAGCTCCTTGCTACCGCGCAGGCCCGCTTCCACGGTCTTGGACACGACCTGCTTCAACGGCGGGTCGGAGACCAGAAATGCGGCGATGAGACAGGGATTGTTCGGATCGGCGCAGCCGAGCTCGAGCGGTGTCGGCACGCGGTTCGCCTCGGAGTAGCCGGCATAGGCGGTCAGTTCCGGCGTGATCTTGTAGGTCCCGCCGATCACCGGATTGAAGCGGGTGTAGGTGTAGTCGCCATTGAGCGCGGTGCCGAGCTGGTCTTCCAGCGAGATGCGCGCCACGTTGAAGCGGCCTCCGCCGGTGATCGCGAAGGCATCCGTGACGTTGAACGTATCCATCGCATACACGCCGTTATATTGATTGACGGTCCGCAGCGAGACGGGACCGGCAAATCCGGTGTCGATCGTGCCGGTCGGCCCCAGGAAGAGGCCACCGCCGCTCACGACATAATTCTCTCCGATCGAACCGATCTCGGCGACGGCATCGTAGCGCGTGACGCTGGCATCATAGCTTGTGCCCATCACGAAGCGATTCTCGTGCCCGAACAAACGATCGGTGTTGGTGGCCTGCCCCGATACGCCAAAGCTGGTCGACCGTATCGAACTGCGGTCGATCTCACCGAGGATCGTTCCCGACGCGAAGGGATTGCCAAGCTGCACGCCATTGGTGCCATTCGCGGGCGTCGCGCCGTCGCCGAAGCACAGCAGCGTCGCGTCCGCCGTGCACGCGCCGACGTTGGTTGGATTGCCGTCGACGACCTTCTGCTCGTACCTGCGCACATGCGCGGTGCCTTCGAGCGTCCAGGTCGGCGTCGCGTCGGCCTTGGCAGTCAGGTTGAGATAGCCGACGCGGTTGGAGCTGGTCTGCGGTGTCGTGTAGGTCGCGCCCCAATATTTATCCAGGAGCTCGGCCGGAACGGTGGCGTTGGCGCCGAAATCGTTCTTGGCGACCCCCATATTGACGTGGAATTCGCTGTCGCCCGCCTTGTAGCCGACGTCACTGTAGAAGCGCCGCACGTCCGATTGGGAGAAGTTGCGGAAACCGTTGTCGTGCAGGCCTTCGAGCGCGGCGTAGATGCCGTAGTTCTGGTCGACCTGCTTGCCCCATTGCGCCGAGCCCTGGATGCGGCCGAACGAACCGCCCATGACATCAAGCTCTGCGCCTTGATAGGTGAAACCATCCTTCATTTGCAGATTGATCGCGCCCCCGAGCGCGTTGAGGCCGAAGGCGGGGTTATTGGTCACCAGCGTCACGGACCTGATCGCCGCGGTCGGGATCAGGTCCCAGTTGACGGCGTCCGAGAAGGCTTCGTTGATGCGCACGCCGTTCTGGTACACCGCGAGGCCTTGCGGCGTGCCTGTTACGGGCGAGGCGACAAAGCCGCGAAACTCGACGTTTGGCTGGAACGGGTTGCCGGTGACCTCGCTGATGCTGACCCCGGCGATGTTGTCGCGCAGCGCATCCGTGACGTTGAGCGAGCCGGTGCGCTTGATCTGGTTGGCGTCAACGGCGTTGATCGCCGACGGAACCTTGTCGACCTCGAGACCCCTGCCGGCACCAGGCGCTGTCGGATAGACGTAAATCCTGCCGGTCGTGGGCTTGCCGACGCTTGCAGCCGTCCGCGCAACCGGCCGTGACGGTGCACGCCGGGCGGTTGGCTGCGGCGCCACCACCTCGATCGCGGGCAGGTTTTGAACGTTGGTCTCCTCGTCCTGCGCAGCGCGGGCGTTGGTCCCGAAACAGAGTCCAGACACCAACCCGGTCGAGACCATCAGCAGACGTCGCGCGTGTCCCAGCTTGCGCATTCCCGTTGTCCCACCCGTAACCTTCGGCTATTTTGGTTTTCGCCGTTTGGTTGTGACGAGTGTAGTCGGCGGCGGCTCACGCACCAGCCACAAAAGGTCGGGCACAATCCGCGCCCGTTTTCCCGACGAAATCGGGAATTTTTCCCGATTGAAAAATTGTCCCCGATTTAACCGGGCGCGATCAAGCCGCCGCGGTTGGAACCAGTGCCTCCACGGTGACGCCGCCCTCGCCCGACGCCACGTTGAGCGTGCCACCCAGCGCCAGAATACGCTCGCGCATACCGACGAGGCCGAAGCCGAGTTTTTGGCCCGGCTCGAAACCGCAACCGTTGTCGCTGACCCGCACCCGGGCACAGCAGCGGCCGTCGCGGCCTGGCTGCTCCGCCGGCTCGATCACGACATTGATCGCGGTAGCGCCGGCATGGCGGAACGCGTTGGTGAGCGCCTCCTGCACGACCCGGTAGATGGTGAGGTCGGCGGTCTCGCCCGTAACCCCCAGCGCCGGCGAGATCGTGGTCTTGATGGTCACGTCGGGATACGATTCCCGCCACAGCCGCGACAGCGATTCCAGCGCCTTGCCAAGGCCAAGCTCGGCAAGGCCGACGGGCCTCAAGCGCTCCAGCACGCGACGGGTGAACTGCTGCAGCGCGTTGATCTGCTCGAGAAGCGCGCCGCCGTGTTTTCGCACGGCGTCTGCACTCGGCGCTCGCCCGTCGGCGAGCTTCGCCAAAGCGCTGGCATGCGCGCGCAACGAGAACAGATACGGCCCGAATTCGTCGTGCAGCTCGCGCGCGATCTCCTTGCGCTCGACGTCCTGCAGCGACACCGCGCGCTCGGCAAGCCGCCGCTTGTCCTCGACCGCCTCGCCAAGCGTCGCCGCGAGATGATTGAGCTTGGTGCAGATCGCAGCCAACTCTGGCGCGCCGCCGGGCGTTGCGCGCGCGTCGTAACGGCCGCCCTCGAGCTCGCCCATCGTCTGTGTGAGCGACTCCAGCGGCGCGAGCGCCCGGCCGACGACCGTCATCATCACCAGGAACAGCGCCAGCGCGATGACAGAACCGACCTCGAGCTGCGTCACGATGGCGTCCCAGATCTCGGCGATCTCGTCATTGGGATGCGAAGTGATCACCAGCGAGCCGGGCTTGCCACGGACCAAGACCGGCACGCTGACGGCGGTCTGCTCGGGATGAACCAGGCTGACGAACCAGGCCGGCGGCCCTGACGTATCGTCATCGGTATCGGGCCGCGGTGGCGTCAGCGGGTTCCCGCCGGCGTCGCGGAGTGCGATGCTGACATGGCGGAGGCGATTGAGGTCTCGCGCGATCTGGTCCAGCCTGGCGTCGGGATCCGGAGCCTCGTTGAGATCGGCAACGATCATCTCGATGAACTCGCGCGCCAGCCGGATCACGCTCTGGTCCTCGGCCTGCACGCGGGGACCGGCCTCCGCGACCTGGCGGGCGATGTTGACGGCGAGCCCGAGTGCAAGCAGCAGCGCCAGCAGGAGGTTGATGCGCCCGCGCAAGGATAGATTTTGCCACATTGCTTTCGCCTGCCTCACGAAGGATCGCTCGTCCGTCCGATAGCGTTGACAGAGACGAAGCGCCCGATATCTAATCGGAAGCGTACAGCAATCCCGGCCGGGTTGCATGATCCGACATGAGACGCGCGCGTCTCGCCTCGTTCGGCATCATGCGGCGCAAAACAGGCAAGTTCTATCAGGGAACGCGCTGTCGCGGGGAACGCTTATGCGCATTCTGATCGTCGACGATCATCCCATTGTCGCCTCCGGCTGCCGCGCCGTGCTGGCCGACGAAGGTGAGATCGAGATCTTGGAGGCCGCCGATGCCGAGGACGGCGAGTGCGTCTTCATCGTCGAGCGCCCCGATCTCTGTATCATCGACATCAACCTGCCGACCGTCTCCGGCTTCGAGCTCGCGCGCCGCATCCTCGAACGCGCGCCCGAGGCCCGCATCATCATGTTCAGCATGAACGACGATCCGGCCTTCGCCGCGCGCGCGATCGAATGCGGCGCCAAGGGTTACGTCTCCAAGACCGGCGACCCCGACGATCTCGTCGAGGCGATCCACGCCGTCGGCGGAGGCGGCAATTACCTTCCGAGCGCGATCGCGCGCAGCATCGCCTTCGCAGGGCCCGCACTGGCGCAAAGCCCGCTGTCGAAGCTGAATGCGCGCGAGATGGAGATTTTACGGCTGCTCAGCGCCGGAAAGAGCCTGTCCGAGATCGCCTGGCTGGTGCAATCGTCCTACAAGACGGTCGCGAACACCTCCTCGATCATGCGCCAGAAGCTCGGCGTGAAGACCTCGGTCGAGCTGGTACGGCTGGCGATCGACAGCGGTGTGGCCTGATCTTGCGTTAGACTTGGCGCGCGCCACAAATTTCGGTCACACAAGCATTGCATTCTTGATGTGGTGAGATGCCACGGAGCACAACGGCATGGCGATCCAGACTGTCTCGACCAACACGTCCTATGGCGGCGTCCAGGGCGTGTATCGCCATGCGAGCGCGGCGACCGGAACCGACATGGTGTTCTCGGTCTATGTGCCGCCGCATGCCGACGGCGCCAGGCTGCCCGTGGCCTGGTATCTCTCCGGTCTCACCTGCACCCATGCCAACGTCACCGAGAAGGGCGAATTCCGCAAAGCCTGCGCCGAGCTTGGCCTGATCTTCGTCGCCCCCGACACCAGCCCGCGCGGACCCGACGTGCCGGGCGATGCCAACAATGCCTATGATTTCGGCCTTGGCGCCGGCTTCTATGTCGACGCCACGGAACCGCCGTTCGCACGCAATTACCGCATGTGGAGCTATGTCACCGACGAGCTGCCGAAGCTGGTCGCGGAACATTTTCCGGTCGATGCCAAGCGGCAATCGGTGATGGGCCATTCCATGGGCGGCCACGGCGCGTTGACCGTGGCGCTGCGCAACCCGCACCGCTATCGCGCGGCCAGCGCCTTCGCTCCAATCGTGGCACCATCACAGGTGCCGTGGGGGATCAAGGCGCTGACTGGCTATCTCGGAGCGAACAAGGACGCCTGGCGCAACCACGATACGGTGGCGCTGATCGAGGACGGCGCGAAGTATTCCGGCTTCCTCGTCGACGTCGGCGAGGCCGACAATTTCCTGAAAGAGCAGCTCAAGCCCGAATTGCTCCAGGCGGCCTGCACCAAGGCCAACATCCCGCTGACGCTGCGGCGTCAGCCGGGCTACGACCACAGCTATTATTTCATCTCGACGTTCATGAGCGACCACCTGCACTGGCATGCGGAGAGATTGAAGGGGTGAGGAGCGCTCTCTCCTCTCCCTCTCCCCGTTCTTACGGGGAGAGGGTTGGGGTGAGGGTCTGCTTCGGCAAAGGCAGTGAGAGTTGGACTCGCGGAGACTCCCCCTCACCCGGAATTTGCTTTCGCAAATTCCGGCCTCTCCCCGCACGCGGGGAGAGGCGAAGAGACCTACTCCGGCTTGCCGTAATTCGGCGCGAGCAGGCGGTTGCGGATCAAGTAGCTCATCGTGCGCGACCAGGATTCGTCGGTGTTGCCGCGCATATCGGCGCTGGCCGCCGTGATCATCTTGCCGGTCTTCACGTCGCGCAGATAGATGTTCAGATTGATGATCAGGTTCGAGACCTTCTGCACCATGCCGGTGATCTCGAGGTCCGCACCTAACTGTCCGGCAAGCTTGAGGTCGCAACCACCGCAGGCCTGCAGATTGGCGTGACGGGCGGCGTCCCGCACCGGCGCGATGTCGAGCAGCTGGAACCGGCCTGACTCAGCCAGTTCCTTGCGCAGCTGGTCGCTGATATGCGCGAGCCGCACTTCTTCCGACTTCGAGCCGTAGAACTCGCCGGGCAGGCTGGTGTCGATCAGCTCGAAATCGAACACGGCAAGTTTCGGCGGATCGGCGAACGCCGGCGAACCCATCAGCAGCAAAGCCGCGAAACATATCAGCGTTCGCATAATCGTGATTCCGCTTGTCGTGTCGCGACGACCAAATGCGGGGTTGCAAGCCCGGCCAAATCGGTCATGCTTCAACAGAGACAATTCTTCACCGACGGTCAAGCCGGGGAGAACGTCAGGAGGAAGCATGATCCGATGGTTGCTCGGCCCGATCGGTCTGTGTCTGGCAGCGATGCAAGCGCTCGCGGCCGACCCGGTCACGATCGGCGTCGGCTATCTCGGTGTAGCCGGCACCAGATCGACGCTCTCGCTGGTCGAGCAGCCCGCGGACAATGACGGCGTCGCTGGCGCTAAGCTCGCGATCGAGGACAACAACACCACCGGAAAATTCCTGGGCCAGCGCTTCACGCTTGAAGAGCGCCGCATCAGGCAAGGTGAGGACGTGGTCCAGGCCGCGACCGCGCTTGCCGAGCACAACGGCTTCATCATCACCGACCTGCCTGCCGATGCGCTGTTGAAGGTCGCCGACGCCTTGCGCGATCGCGGCACCTTGCTGTTCAACGCCGGCGCCATCGACGAGCGGCTGCGCGAGGCCGATTGCCGCGCCAATGTCATCCACGCCGCACCGACACGCTCGATGCTGGCCGACGCACTCGGCCAGTACCTGGTGTGGAAGCGATGGCCGCGCTGGCTGCTGGTGGTCGGCTCGCATGACGAGGACAAGCTCTACGCCGCTGCACTCCGTCGCGCTGCCACGCGATTCGGCGCCAAGATCGTGCAGGAGCGTACCTTCGAAGACACCGGCGGCGCGCGCCGCACGGACTCCGGCGTGACGTTGATCCAGCGGCAGATGCCCGTGTTCACGCAGCAGGCGCCCGCCTACGACGTGCTGGTCGCCGCCGACGAGAGCGAGGTGTTCGCAGCCTATCTGCCTTACCGCACCTGGGACCCCCGCCCCGTCGCGGGCTCGGCCGGCCTGGTGCCGCGCAGCTGGGACGCCGCACAGGACCAATGGGGCGCGACGCAGATGCAGAACCGCTTCATGAAGCTGAATTCGCGGCGCATGACCGCGCTCGACATGCAGGCCTGGACGGCCGTGCGCATGATTGGCGAGGCCACCTCGCGCACCCATTCCGGCGACGTCAAGAAGGTCACGGATTTTATCAAGGGTCCGGATTTTTCGGTCGCCGCTTTCAAGGGCACCAAGCTGACGCTGCGCGACTGGAATCTGCAATTGCGCCAGCCGATCCTGCTGGTCGATGGCCGCATGGTGGTGTCGGTGTCGCCGCAGGAAGGGTTTCTGCACCAGGTCTCCGAGCTCGACACGCTCGGCTACGATCGCCCGGAGAGCAAATGCAAGCTGAAATGAAGACACGGATGTTGCGTGCGGGACTGCTGTCCGGACTGGTGCTGGCGGCAGCGCCCGCCCATGCCTTCATCGCCTATGTCTCGAACGAGAAGAGCAACACGGTGTCGGTGATCGACACCGACAGCTGGACCGTGACCAAGTCCATCAAGGTCGGCCAGCGCCCGCGCGGGATCGAGTTCTCGCGCGACGGAAAATTCGTGATGGTCGCGGTCGGCGACGACGACACTATCCAGGTGATCGATGCCAAGACGCAAGCCGTTGTCGACACCCTGCCCTCCGGTCCTGACCCCGAATTATTCACGCAGGATGCCGCGGGCAAGACACTCTATGTCGCCAACGAGAACGACAACACGGTGACCGTGATCGACCTCGAGAAGCGCGCACGCCTCGGCGACATCCAGGTCGGCGTCGAGCCCGAGGGCATGACCATCAGCCCCGACGGCAAGATTCTGATCAACACGTCCGAGACGACCAACATGGCGCATTTCATCGACACTTCTTCGCGCCAGATCGTCGCCAACGTGCTGGTCGATGCGCGGCCGCGCTTTGCCGAGTTCAAGCACGATGCCTCCGAATTGTGGGTGTCCTCCGAGATCGGCGGCGCCGTGTCGATCGTCGACCCGCAGAAACACGAGGTCATCGGCAAGGTCAATTTCGAGATTCCCGGCTTGAGAAAAGAGGCCATCCAGCCGGTCGGCATCGGCATGACCAAGGACGACAAGACCGCCTTCGTCGCGCTCGGCCCCGCCAACCGCGTCGCCGTGGTCGACGTCGCCTCGCGCAAGGTGACGAAATATCTGCTGGTCGGCCAGCGCGTCTGGCACATGGCGTTCACGCCGGACGAAAAATATTTGCTCACCACCAATGGCGTGTCCAACGACGTTTCCGTCATCGACGTTGCCGCGCAAAAGGTGATCAAGACCATTCAGGTGGGCGAACTGCCCTGGGGCATCACGATCGCGCCATGACCAGCCCCGCCCCCATCGCCGAACCTCGCGAGACGCCACGGCCTGATCCGGCCGCGGTGCCCGCGCTGTCGATCGACGGCGTCAGCCATTCTTACGGCCCGCGTCGCGCGCTGATCGACGTCTCCTTCAACGTGCAGCCCGCGAGTTTTACCGCGCTGCTCGGCCTGAACGGCGCCGGCAAGAGCACGCTGTTCTCGCTGATCACGCGGCTGTTCGGCATCCAGACCGGTCGCGTCGGCATTTTCGGCCATGATATCAGCCGCAGGCCCGGCGAGGCGCTGAGGCTGCTTGGCGTCGTGTTCCAGCCGCGCACGCTCGATCTCGATCTGTCGCTGACACAGAACCTGCTCTATCACGCCGCCCTCCACGGCATCAGCCGTCGCGAGGCGGCCGCGCGCAGCGCCGAGCTGCTCGCGCGCATTGGCCTCTCCGACCGCGCCGGCAGCAAGGTGCGCGATCTCTCCGGCGGCCAGATGCGGCGGCTGGAGATCGCCCGTGCGCTGCTGCACCGGCCGCGGCTGTTGCTGCTGGACGAGCCGACCGTCGGGCTCGATGTCAAGGCGCGGGCCGATATCATCAGCCATGTCCGCCAGCTCGTGACCGAGCAAGGCATCGGCGTGCTCTGGGCCACGCATCTGTTCGACGAGATCATGGCCGGCGACGACCTCGTAGTGCTGCACCAGGGCAAGGTGCTGGCACGGGGGCCGATGAGCCGCGTCATTACCGAGGCCGGCGCGCAGGACGTCAATACCGCCTTCATGCGCCTGACCGGCGCGCAAACCATGCCGGGGGGCGGCGCATGAGCAGCATCACCACGCGCGATGCGCCGCGCGGCTTCTCGGCCAGCGAGTACATGACCTGCCTCACCGGCATTGTCTGGCGCGAGGGCCTGCGCTTCCTGCATCAGCGCGAGCGCTTCGTCTCGGCGCTGGTGCGCCCCCTGGTGTGGCTGTTCATCTTCGCCGCCGGTTTCCGCCAGGTGCTCGGCATTTCCATCATCCCGCCTTACGAGACCTACATCCTCTACGAGGTCTTTATCGCGCCGGGGTTGATGGCGATGATCCAGCTCTTCAACGGCATGCAGTCCTCGCTCTCGATGGTCTACGACCGCGAGATGGGCAATATGCGCACGCTGCTGGTGAGCCCGCTGCCGCGCGGCTTCCTCCTGTTCTGCAAGCTGCTCGCGGGCACCGCGGTGTCGCTGCTCCAGGTCTATGCGTTCCTGATCATCGCCTGGTTCTGGGACATCACGCCTCCCCCGATCGGCTATCTCACCGTGCTGCCGGCGCTGATCCTGTCAGGGCTGATGCTGGGCTCGCTCGGCATGCTGATCTCCTCCGGCATCAAGCAGCTCGAAAATTTTGCCGGCGTGATGAATTTCGTGATCTTCCCGATGTTCTTTGCCTCCTCGGCGCTCTACCCGCTCTGGCGGGTGCAGGAGGGCAGCCCCTATCTCTACTATGTCTGCCAGGCCAATCCGTTCACCCATGCGGTCGAGCTGATCCGCTTCGCGCTGTACGGGCAGGTCAACTGGGTCTCGCTGGCCGTGGTCGGAGCTTGCACGATCGTCTTCATGATCGCGGCGATCTATGCCTATGATCCCTCGCGCGGGCTGGCACGGCGCGGGCCTGCCGGAGGCGAAGGATGATGGTTCGGACACTTGCCATGGCAGCCCTTGCGTTCGCGGTCTCGACCGCCGCCGCACGCGCAGCCGATCCGCGCTATCCCGACTGGCCCTGTGCGCAGGCCAAGGTGCCGGACATTTCGCTCGCGGCGGTCTGGGCTGGCCCGGCGCTCGACGACGCCGAGAGCAAGTGGAAGGACGACAGCAAGGTCAGCGCGCTGGTCTCGAAGCTCGCCGCGCGCAAGACGCCGCTGGACGAGGCCGAGAAGTTGGTGAAGGAGTTTTTGACCGGTTCCGCCGCCGACAAGACGACCAACGCAAAGCTGCTGTTCACCGGCCTGTTCGACACGCTGAATGCCCAGCGCTCGCAGGTCATGAGCGGGCTCGAACGCGTCAGCCGCAAGCAGCGCGAGGCCGCCGACAGGATCCGCGAGGAGACCGTCCAGCTCCAGGCGCTCCAGGACGCAACGCCGCGTGACGACGCCAAGGTCGACGCCATGAGCAACCAGCTGATCTGGGAGACCCGCATCTTCGAGGACCGCCGCAAGGTGGTGCGCTTCGTCTGCGAGGTTCCGACCATGATCGACCAACGCCTGTTCGCGCTCGGCCGCGTCATCCAGCAGGAAATGGAATAGCGTCAGCCCTGCTGACGACTTTCATAAAAGTTCCCGCGATATCAACGCGATCATTAATGTTTGTCGCGCTATCTGCCGGAACCAAATCGATCTAGGATGGCTTGTGGATGTGAATCTCCAACGCCGGGAGGCCTCGATGGGAACAGCAAAATTCATGCTCGCAAGCGCTGCAGCCATCACGATGCTCGCATCCAGCGCCTTTGCTGACGACATGACCGGAATGGTCACCAGGATCGATCGGCTCAACAACACGATCTCGATCCAGCAGACCCAGAAAGGTACGGTCGGCGGCAGTGCCGGCGGCGCCGGCGCGCTGCAACAGTTCAAGGCCAAGGACGCCGCGATGCTGGATGCCGTCCATGCCGGCGACAGGGTGACGTACACCGCGACCGACACCGATGGCGCGGGCACGTTGACGAAGTTGCAGAAGCAGTAGTTCCGCCTTTACCTCTCCCCGCCTGCGGGGAGAGGTCGGATCGCTCTTGCGATCCGGGTGAGGGGGAGTCTCCGCGAGGCCAACTCTTACCGTCCGTGAGGAAAGTCCCCCTCACCCCAACCCTCTCCCCGCAAGCGGGGCGAGGGAGCGCACCTGCGCTCGATCGCTGCTACTCAGGCCGCGGCTCCGGCTGCCCTTCCTCGGTGGGGAGCTTCGCACGCTCCCAGCCGTCAGTGCCCTCGGGATACCAGGCGACGTTGGAATAGCCGTAAGCCAGCGCGCGCTTGGCGGCGTTCCAGGACATCCAGCAATCAGCGAGGCAATAGATCACGAGCAGCGCGGACTTATCGTCGTGCAAGGCGCGCGCGAGACCGCGCTGGAAATAATCGTCCATGGCCGGCGACAGCGCGCCGTAGCCGGTGTCCGGCAACCAGATACTGCCGGGAATGTTTTTCCGCGGCATGTCTCGCCATACCGTGCCTGCGGGAAGGTTCTTCGGCTTCGGGGCGCGCGGCAGCACGTCGATGAAGGCACCGCTCTTCGCGCGCCAGATCGCCTCGGCTTCCGCGGTCGTGAGCACGCGTGTGCCTTCGAGTGTCGCCGGCACCGGCGCGCGATAATTGTCGGCGCGATAGCCCTCAGGCTCGAACGGCTCCTGCTGCTGCGCCAAAGCCGGCGCCGCCAGCATGACGGCGACGAGCGCAGCGGCAAGATGTCGCCTCATGGCGCCTTCTTGGCCGTCTCCGCACCGAGCGGCCGGTCGTTTTCGTCCAGCAACGGCACACCGAAGTCGAGCAGGATCTTGTTGATCTCGCCCTGGTTCTCCTGAATCAGCTTGTTGAGCTGCCGCTTCCAGTTCTGGTCGGCGGCGCGCACGCCCATGCCGATGCGATAGACCAGTTTGGGGCCGGTGGTTTCCTTCACCAGCGGCGTCACGTGCAGCGAGCCGGCCTTCTTGGCGTAGTACCCCGCCATCGGTCCCCACAGCACGCCGGCATCGATCTTGCCGGCAGCAAGGTCGTCGATCATGGCTTGCGCCGAATTGTCGTAGCGTGTGTCGATCATCAACGGATAGGGCTTTGCATCGCCCATCAGGCCTGCGATCGCCATGTTGGTCGCCGGTGGCGTGCCGGCGACGATGCCGACATGCTTGCCCTTCAACTTCGGATCTTCGAGCGTGTCGACGTCCTCCAGCCCGCTGCCAGCTTTCGCGACCAGCGCGTACGACGTCCGATAGTAAGGATTGGTGCCCTGCACGAGCTCGTCGCCCTGCGGGAAGCCCATGATGACGTCACAGCGATGCGCGCCCAGCGTCATCCGCACGAAGCCGGTGGCCTGAGGGAAGAAGACGTAGTCGAGCTTCTTCTGAAGCTTGTCCGCAAACAGCTCGGCGAGCTTGTTCTCGATCCCTTCGCCCTTCTCGTTGGAGAACGGCAGATTGCGCGGGTCGGCGCAGACGCGCAGCACCTTGGGGTCGACCAGCTCGAACGAGAGATCGCCACTATCAGTCGTTTGCGCGACGGCAGCGTCACCGATCAAGCAAGACGCCGTCATCACACACAGCGAAAACAACCAGCGACGATGTCGTCCGGCCTCCATCATCGCGCTTCCTCCTCATTTCGCCCGAATGCTATCCATGCAACGTAGGACGCACCATGTTTGCCAAGCTTTGCGTTGGCTTGTTGTGCTGCAGTGCAGTGCGGCAAGGCCTGAACTGAGGCGGAAAAGTGTCGCATCTCACGTCAAAGATCGCAGCCCTGTCCCTGCTGGGGATAGCGACGCTAGCACGCGCCGGGGCAGCCGAATTGCCTGTGAGCGAAGTCGCACCGGGAATCTTCGTGCACTCCGGGACCAACGCGCTGATGACCCGCGAGAACGAGGGCGACATCGCCAATGTCGGCTTCATCGTCGGCGCGGATGCGGTCGCGGTGATCGATACCGGCGGCAGCCTTCGTGAAGGCGAGGCGCTGCTGGAGGCCGTGCGGGCGCGCACCAGCAAGCCAATCCGCTACGTCATCAACACCCACGGCCATCCCGATCACGTCTTCGGCAATGCGGCTTTCGTCGCGGACGGAACCAGCTTCGTCGGCCACAGCAGGCTGCCGCAGGCGCTGGCGACGCGCGGCCCATATTATCTCGACAATTTTAAGCGCATCATGGGCAGCGAATTGATCGATCCCGTGAAGATCGTGCCGCCCACCCTGCTTGTTAAGGACACCGTGACGCTCGATCTCGGATCGCGCCGGCTGACCTTGCGGGCATGGTCGGCCGCGCACAGCGACAATGATCTGACGGTGTTCGACGAGACCACGAAGACGCTGTTCGCGGGCGATCTGGTCTTTCTCCGCCACATTCCGGTGGTGGATGGCAGCATCCGCGGCTGGCTCGGCCTGCTGAAGGAGCTGGAAGCCGTTCCGGCGGTCCACGTCGTTCCCGGTCACGGCCCTGTGAGCGATTGGCCTGCCGCGCTCGCCGATGAACGGCGATATCTCTCGACGCTGCTGTCGGACGTCCGCGCCTCGAACAAGAAGGGTGAATCGATCCGGACTGCGGCTGACAAGGCGGCCGCGACGGAGCGTTCGCATTGGGAACTGTTCGACGATTACAACGCCCGCAACGCAACCGCAGCATTTTCGGAAATTGAATGGGAGTAGCGGACGCACTACCTTTGTCGAATAACTGTGTCGTCCGCACAGGACCTTGACCATGATGGGATGCAAACGACGCCTGCTCCTGATCGCCGCACTGCTCGGCATCGCCTTCGCGCTGCCTGCGAGCGCCGAAGAGGCCTACGATCCTTGGCCTGGCCTGGTGCAGGATATCTTCAGCAATCGTCCGATGAACGACGGCAACGACGTCATTTCCATCGAGATGCCGTATCGCGCGGAGGACGCGGCCATCGTACCGGTGACCCTGCGCAGCAAGCTGTCGCCGGGCGATGCCCGCCGCATCCGCTCGATCACGCTGGTGATCGACCGCAACCCGGCGCCGATGGCCGCAAAATTCGAGCTTGGCGCGGACGCCAATGTCACCGAGATCTCCACGCGCGTGCGCGTCAACAATTACACCGACGTTCATGCCGTCGCCGAGCTCAGCGACGGCCAGCTTTACGTCTCCAAGACCTATGTGAAGGCGTCAGGCGGCTGCTCGGCCCCGGCGGGGAAGAACGCGGAAGAGGCACAAAGCCGCCTCGGCCAGATGCGCTACCGGCAATTCGCGCGCGAGGAGGCGCCGGCGAGCCGCATTCGCGAAGCGCAGATCATGATCGGCCATCCCAACAATTCCGGCCTGCAGATGGACCAGGTCACGCAGCTCTATATTCCCGCCTTCTTCATCAACCAGCTGACGCTGACCCAGGACGACAGCCCCGTGCTGTCGATGGAAGGCGGCATCTCGATCTCGGAAGATCCCAATCTGCGCTTCACCTATGTCTCCAACGGCGCGAAGCGATTCCGCGCGGAGGCCAAGGACACGGACGGACACGTGTTCCGGAACGAGTGGGACGTCGAGAAGCCGGGGACTTAGGCTTATTCTCGTCATTCCGGGGCGGTCCGCAGGACCGAACCCGGAACCTCGAGATTCCGGGTTCGCGCTTCGCGCGCCCCGGAATGACAGTCCTTATTCAGAAACACCTCACCTCAGCCTCGGCCTGCGCCCGCCGCAAATCATTCACCGCCGCATTCGCCTGCTCTGACGTCCGGAACTGGGTGCCGAGATTGCCGCGGACCTGGGACATGCTGAGCGCGGTCTCGGCAGTGACATAGCGCTCGTAGGAGACGATCGAGGCGACCACGTCGATCGAGCAGGAGCATTGCTCGATCGCCTGCCGCGTCTCGCCATTGGCTTTCATGCAGCCATAGACATATTCCGCGCGCGCCGACGTCGGATAATCGTTGGCGTCTTCGGCCCGCGCCGCGCAGGCGGTTGCCGCGAGCACGACCAGCGCGGCGACAATCGGTCGTACCTGTCCCGCAAAACGCATGAGCGTCCTCCCGCTGGTTGCGATGGAAGCTATGCTATGCCTATTGTCCTGAAAAGCACTCCCGTCGAGGAAATGGCTCACAAGGTGATGAGAGTTTTGGCACGAATATTGGCGCTCGCAACGACGTTGGCGCTGACGCTGGGCACGCCGGCTCATGCCGCGGACACCATCCGCCTAGCTGTGCAGAAGACCGGAACGTTCTCCTGGGAACTGGCCGCCATCCGCGAGGCCGGGCTCGACAAGGAGGCCAACCTGGCGCTGGAAGTCACCGAGCTTGCGAGCCCCGAGGCCGGCAAGATCGCGCTACGCGCCGGCAATGCCGACATCATGCTGTCGGACTGGCTCTGGGTGTCGCGCGAGCGTGCGCTCGGCGCCAAGCTCACCTTCTATCCCTATTCCAGCGCGCTCGGCGCGGTGATGGTGCAGGCCTCCTCGCCGATCAAGACGCTGGCCGATCTGAAGGGCCGCAAGCTCGCCGTCGGCGGCGGCCCGATCGACAAAAGCTGGCTGCTGCTGCAGGCGCGGATGAAGCAGGACGGCATCGACCTGAAGTCGGAGGCGACGATCGTCTATGGCGCGCCGCCTCTGATTGCCGCGAAGGCGCTCGACGGCGAAATGGATGCGAGCCTGAACTTCTGGAATTTCTGTGCCCAGCTCGAGGCCAAGGGTTTTCGCCGCCTCGCCGGCATCGAGGAGATTTTGCCGAAACTCGGCGCCAAGGGCGCGGTCTCCGCCGTCGGCTACGTCTTCGACGAGAGCTGGGCCGCGAGCCATCGCGACGCCGTGGCGCGCTTCATCGCCATGACCCGCAAGGCCAAGCAGCTGCTGGTCGCCTCGGATGCGGCCTGGGACAAGATCGCCCCGCTCACCGGCGCGACCGATCCGGCCATGCTCAAGACCTACCGCGACCGCTATCGTGACGGCATTCCACGCCGGAACATCAACGATGAGGAAGCGGATGCGCGCGTGCTCTATCGCGTGCTGGCCGAGATCGGCGGCCGCGACCTGGTCGGTCCGACAGCCGAGCTCGATCCCGGCACGTTCTATCACGCAGTCCCCGGAGACTGAGGTGCTGCGCCTTCTCTCGTTCGCCCTGTTTCTCGCGATCTGGTGGACCGCCGCGCTGTTCGTCGGAGGCGCCAAGCTGCCCTCCCCGCCCGCCGTGCTTGACGTCATCATCGCGGAAGCCGCGAGCGGCGCGCTGTTCCTGCATCTCGGTGCAACGCTGGCGCGCGTCGCGTTGTCCTTCGTGCTGGCGATGTCGCTCGGCAGCGCCATCGGCTATTTGATGGGACGGGTTAAGCTCGCCGACCGGCTCGGCGATCCCTGGCTGATCCTGTTGTTGAACCTGCCGGCGCTGGTGGTGATCGTGCTCGCCTATATCTGGGCCGGCCTGACTGAGGCCGCGGCGATCGCTGCCATCGCCATCAACAAGCTGCCGACGGCGGTCGTCACCTTGCGCGAAGGCACGCGCGCGCTCGACAGCTCGCTGGATGAAATGGCGACCGTGTTTGCGATGCCGCGCTGGCGCGCGTTCCGCCATGTCGTGCTGCCGCAGCTTGCGCCGTACATCGCGGCCTCCGCCCGCTCCGGCCTGTCGCTGGTGTGGAAGATCGTGCTGGTCGCCGAGCTGCTGGGACGGCCGAATGGCGTCGGCTTCGAGATCGGCGTTGCCTTCCAGCTGTTCGACACGCCGCGGCTACTGGCCTATTCCCTGACATTCGCCGCGGTCGTGCTCGTGATCGAGACAGCGCTGGTGCAGCCATTCGAGGCCCGCGCAACGCGGTGGCGGCCCCGTGCGGCTTGAGGTCGAGATCACGGGCAAGACGTTTAGAAGTGCCGCGGGCGGAACGCAGGAGGTATTGGCGCCCGTCAATTTCGCGCTGCAATCCGGCGAGGTCGGCGTGCTGATCGGACCATCCGGCTGCGGCAAGAGCACGATGCTGCGCATCATCCTCGGGCTCGACCGCGACTTTGACGGCCATGTCGCGCGGCCGCCGGAGGCGCGGATCGGCATGGTGTTCCAGGAGCCGCGGCTGTTGCCGTGGCGTTCGGTCGAGCAGAACGTTCGGTTAGCCGCGCCCGACATCTCAGAAGCAAAGCTTGCTGAGCTGTTCAGGATTTTGGAGCTCGACGCGCATCGCAGCCACTTCCCGGGCGAATTGTCGCTGGGCCTCGCCCGGCGCGTTGCGCTCGCCCGCGCCTTCGCAGTCGAGCCCGACCTGCTCGTACTCGACGAGCCCCTCGCCTCGCTCGACGACGCGCTTGCCGGCCGCCTGCGCGACGAGATCGCGACGCTGGTGGCTAGTCGTTCGGTTATGACGCTGCTCGTGACGCACAGCATCGACGACGCCATCCGTCTCGGCGACCGCCTGTTCTTCCTGTCGCCGCGCCCCGCGCGCATCGTGCAGGAGGTGCCGATCTCGATTCCGCGCGCCGAACGCAGCGAGGCTGACCTTGCCAGGATCAGGGCGGAGCTCGCAGCACTGCCGCTTGAATCGAAATGAAAACTCGTGGTCAACTGGACCCAGCGAGATCGTCGAGGGAGGTCACCATGCGCCATCAGCTGATTGCGATCGGCATCCTGTTGGTTGCGTTGCCAGGCGCGGCGCTCGCGCAGACCAAGGGCAAGGGCATCCGGCTCTGGAATTTGACCAGCGAGACGATCTCGGGCTTCCAGCTCGCACCTGTTGGCAAGACCGACTGGGGCCCGAACCAGTGCCTGAACGACAAGGACAAGGAAGTCGACCACGACGAGCGTCTGCGCATCACCGGCGTCGAGCCCGGCCGCTATGATGCCAAGGTCAGCTACCCCAACTCGCGGCAATGCGTCGTTCGCGACATCGAAATCAAGGCCGATGCAGTGTTCTCGATCGCCGACAAGGATCTGAAGGACTGCACCAAGTAGACTGCCCTCATCCTGAGGAGCCTGCGGAGCAGGCGTCTCGAAGGATGGCGGCTGGGTGAGACGCGGGCCTTCATGGTTCGAGACACGCGTTCCGCGCTCCTCACCATGAGGAGCTGGATGAGCGAGGTCACGTCACGCCTTGTCGTTCGGGTGCGGATATTCACAGTGCCAGCGCACGGCCTGCCACTTCGGGTGCTCGCCGACCCATTGCGCGATATAGGGCGGCGCGGCCATCGCGCATTGCGTCGGCGACCCCGCATAGTTGAACACCAGATGCTGCTCTTCGCAGGTCGCGGGCGAGAGCACCGCACACACAGTCACCACCAGGTCGATCGGATTCATGCCGGGATCCTCGCGCGGGCACGGTTCAGATTAGCACAAAGGGATACGTCCCGAGGAGCCGGAAGTTTCAATCCGACGTGAGGGACGCGCTGGGACCCGCTCCGCTAGAAATTCACCCCGAACACCAGCCGCGCCTGATGCCGCTCGAAATTGACGAGGTCGAGATTGGCTCCCGATCCGGCCGGACGGCCCCAGGCCTGCATGCTCCAGCTCAGGGTGAGCCGCGATTGCTCGGAGAGCTGGAAGTAGGCGGTCGGGCCGACGAACAGCGCCTGCCCCGAAAACTCGCCGAGGCCGATGCCTTCATACTGGCGGAAGTAGCGCATCTCACCGCCGACCAGCACGTTGGAGCTCACGCGCACCATGCCGGCAAAGGCGGCGCCGATGGTGGAGCTCTTCTCGGACAGCCCCGACACGTCGAAGCGCGACCATTGCGGCTGGTAGATCAAATTGAGCGCGCCGACCGCGAAATTCATCAGCTCGCGATCGAAGGCGAGCGTGAAGTCGGTGCCGTACATCCGTCCTTTGGCGCCGCTGACCTCGTCGATGCGATCGCCATGGGTCGCGGCGGCGATGGTCATCCCGAACGGGGCGCTCCCATGGTCGAGCAGGCGATAACGCAGGTCGAGCGAGAGGCCCTGGAAGTTGAACTGGCGGCGGTCGTCGATATCAGGAACGCCGGTGATGTCGTGCAGCGTGGTGGTGGCGCCGACCTCGATGCGAAAATTCGGCAGCGGCACGATTTCGATCTCGACCTCATGGCCGAGCGCGCGATAGGTGCCACCGCCCTTGCCGAAGCGTCCCGTCGTCTCGGTCTGGAATTCACGCTCGCCGGGATTGCCGACATCGCTGCCGATCATGAAGCCGAAGATATGCTCGCTGTCGAAGCCCTCTTCGGCCCTCGCGGACATTGGCACGAGCGTGAGCGTGCACGCGATCGCCATCCAGATTGTGCGGGCTCCAATGCGCATCACGAACACTACCACGGCTTCGACGGTGTTCGCCATCGAAGCCGCGGCAGGTCGTCAGTCTTACTTGCGCGCAGCGCAGGCGTACATGTTGATTTCCATGCCGACCGGCACTTCCACGATCTTCGGAGCTTTCCAAGCCATTCGGGGTCTCCCCAAGTATTGAGCGCGACATCGCGCCGGGCAAAAACCTAGGGCTGCCTCACGCACAGCGCAAGCGTGGAATCGGACCACGAACACAGCGAACTGTCGCGTCACACCCGTACAGTTCACTCTCGGGCAAACGACCTTCGCTCCCAGTCAAGCGCGGCTGTTCTCAACGCAAAAGCCGCAGCAGTGCGCGACCCGCGCGCGAGTTCAGCTCCTTCGCATCCAGCGTTCCGTCCTTGTCGGGATTCGCAGCGTTGAAGCGCTGCTCCACCACGGCAAGATATTCGTCGAGCGTCAGCGTCCCGTCGTGATCAGGGTCGGCGGCGGCGAGTTCTTTTGCCGTTAACCGTCCACGCAATTCACGCACGTCGAGCGTTCCATCATGGTCGGAATCGAGCTTTGCGAACAGCGCGGCGGCCGCCTTCTTCACCTCGGCCAGATCGAGCGTGCCGTCATTGTCCGTGTCGAACATCTTGACGGCGCCGCCGGATGCCGACCAGGCCGGACCGGAGAGCGCAGCAAACGTGAGCGCCAGCGCAACTGAGCGACGCGTTATCATTCAGACCTCCCTCACCATGAGCCCCGATTCGCTGGGGATAGCGACAACATAAGTCCGCAAGCCGGCCCGGGTTCAAGCCGAATTGCGATGCTTCGCCCGCGACGGAGCCGGGTCGGGCTAAAATTCTCGCGCTGCGCCAATCTTCGCGGCGTGGAAATTGGTGCAGCGCATTCGCGCAAGACGAGCAGAATTCTTCGAAGATTACCGCACCAAGCCTGGCATCTGGCGTCCAACATATCGGCAGCGTGCTTTCGACTTTCGTATTGACGGTTTTTACATTCGGGCGGAGTGTTGCTCCCGCAGCGTCAAAAGGCGCGCATATTGGGAGGAACGGATGAAACGCTTTGCGATGGCCGCGAGCCTCGTCATATCCGCATGCTCGGTTGCGAGCGCACAGACGACCGATCAACTGGTCAAGGGCGCAACCGATACGTCGAACGTTCTCAATTACGGGATGGGCTACAATCTCCAGCGCTTCTCGACGCTGAACCAGATCAACAAGGACACCGTCAAGAACCTCGTCCCGGTCTGGAATTATTCCTTCAACGACGATCGCAGCGAGGAATCGCAGCCGCTGGTGTACCAGGGCGTGATCTACGTGACCTCTCACAACGCGACCATGGCGGTCGACGCCAAGACCGGCAAGCAGATCTGGAAATCCAAGATCGAATATCCGGCCGAGACGCCGCGCATCGTCTGCTGCGGCATCATCAACCGCGGCGGCGCGCTCTACGAAGGCAAGCTGTTCCGTACCACCCTCGACGCCAACGTGATCGCGATCGACGCCAAGGACGGCAAGGAGCTGTGGCGGCAGAAGGCGGCCGACATCAAGGAAGGCTATTCGATGACGGTGGCACCGCTCGTCGCCGACGGCGTCGTCATCACCGGCATCTCCGGCGCCGAGTTCGGCACCCGCGGCTTCATCGACGGCTGGGATCCGGCAACGGGCAAGCATCTCTGGCGCACGCATTCGGTCCCCTCGCCGGACGAGCCCGGCGGCGACACCTGGAAGGGCGACACCTGGAAGCTCGGCGGCGGCTCGACCTGGATCACGGGGTCCTATGATCCCGAGCTGAACACGGTCTATTGGGGCATCGGCAATCCCGGCCCGTTCAACGCGGCGGTGCGCCCCGGCGACAATCTCTACACCTGCTCCGTGCTGGCGATGGATCCCAAGACCGGCAAGATCAAGTGGCACTACCAGTTCTCGCCGAACAATCCGTTCGACTATGACTCGGTGGCCGAGATGGTCCTCGCCGACATGAATGTCGAGGGCAAGCCGACCAAGGTGCTGATGGATGCCAACCGCAATGGCTTCTTCTACGTGCTCGACCGTACCAACGGAAAGGTGCTCGCGGCCAATCCTTACGTGAAGGTGAATTGGGCGACCGGCGTCGATCTCAAGACGGGCAAGCCGATCGAGACCGACGTCGTCAAGGATGCGCGCGACGGCAAGAAGGTCACGGTTTATCCGTCGATCCTCGGCGGCAAGAACTGGGAGCCGATGTCGTTCAACCCGCAGACCGGCCTCGCCTATGCCAACACGCTCGCCTTCGGCGGCAGGTACAAGTCGGAGCCGGTCACCTTCAAGCAGGGTGAATGGTATCTCGGCATGGACCTCACCGATCCCTGGGAATGGGGTGACGGCGCGCGCGGCCATCTGAAGGCGATCGATCCGATGACCGGCAAGGCGAAGTGGGAGGCGGCAAGCGACATCCCGCGCTTCTCCGGCGTGCTGTCGACCGCGGGCGGCGTCGTGTTCACGGGTGCGCTGACCGGCGAGTTCGAGGCCTTCGACGCCGACACCGGCAAGAAGCTCTGGCAATTCCAGACCGGCTCCGGCATCGAGGGACAGCCGGTGACTTGGCAGCAGGACGGCGTCCAGTACATCGCCGTCACTAGCGGCTATGGCGGCGTCTACTCGCTGTTCTCCGGCGACGAGCGGCTTGCAAAAGTGCCGCCCGGCGGCTCGCTGTGGGTCTTTGCGGTGAAGCAGTAGCGGCAAGAGACGTTGAGGGACATATCTCACAAGACGGTGGCGATCCTCGCCGCCGTCGCGGTGCTGACGGTCGCGCTTGCGGCGACCGTTAGCGCCGCGGATGATTCGAACGGCAATCCGCCGCAGGCGCAGATCGACCACGGCAAGTCGACCTATGCCGAGAAATGCTCGCACTGCCACGGCCCCAACATGATGAATTCCGGTACCATCACGCCGGACCTGCGCGCCTTTCCCGACGACAGGACGCGCTTCGTCACCACCGTGAAGAACGGCAAGAACAACAAGATGCCACCCTGGGGCGATATCCTGAGCGACGACGAGATCGGAAATCTCTGGGCCTTCATCTCGAGCCGGAGGAAGCCATGAGGGGCCGGCTGGCAGCACTCGGTCTCGCCGCAATGCTTGTGGCTCCGGCAACGCTCGCGTGGGCGGCAGAACCCCTCAGCATCTGTCTCGACGAGGACCGGCCGCCGCTCTCTGCGCATCACCGCGGCAAGCCGGATTCGGGCTTCGACGTGTTGCTGGCGCAGGCGATCGCGGAGCGAATGGGACGCCCGCTCAAAATCCAGTGGTTCGAGAGCAAGCTGGACGAAGATTCGAGCCCGCAGCTCGAGGCCAATGCCCTGCTGTCCGACGGCCGCTGCTCGCTGGTTGGCGGCTACGCGCTGACGACGGATTCCCTCGTCAAGCCCGGCCTGAAGACGGCGCGCTTGCCGGATTTCGCGGGCGCCACGCGCGACGACCGGCGCCGCCGCGTTGCGCTCGGCGTACTCGCTCCGAGCCGGCCTTACGTCTATTCGCCGATGACGGTGGTGCTCGGGCCGAAAGCGCGCGACCGCAAGATCGGCGATATCGGCGACCTCGCCGGCCTGCGCCTCGCGATCGAAAGCGGATCGCTCGGCGACGCCATCCTGATGACCTTCGACAAGGGACGGCTGATCGACAACATCACCCATCTCGTGCCCGCCCGCGACGACCTCCTGGGCGCGCTCGATCGCGGCGATTACGATGCGACGCTGATCGATCTCGCGCGCTACGACGCCCACCGCGCCGCGCATTCTGATACGGCGATATCAGCCTCCGGCTATTATTATCCGATCGGGGCCAATCGCGGCTATGTCGGGCTCGCTAGCAATGGAGCGCTGGTCGACGCCATCAACAAGGTGCTGACGGATCTGGCCGCCGAGGGCAAGATCGCCGAATTCGGCAAGCAGGCTGGCCTGACCTATCTGCCGCCGCGCGAGCCCGCGATCCTCGGCGACGTCTGGGGGAAGATCATTCAGCGGTGACGGCCAGTCGCAAAGCGCCGCGTTGCCACACCAGTGCCCACTTAGTTCTCGTCGACGGCAACAGCGCCCTGTTGCCCCTTGTGGATCGAAGACGGCACCACGCCGAAATATTTCCGGAACACGCGGCTGAAATGCGATGAGCTGGAGAAGCCCCAGGAGAACGCGACGTCGGTGATGGTCTTGCCGCCGTGGGCCTCGAGCTCCTGGCGGCAGTTCTGAAGGCGGGCCTGCCAGATGTAATCGCTCACCGTGGTGCCGCGCTCTGAGAACAGCATGTGCAGATAGCGCTTGGAGCAGCCGAGCTCGGCGGAGATCTGGTCGATGCACAGATCGGGATCGCGCAGGTGCTCGCGGATGAAAAATTGGGCACGCACATACATCGCCTCGGGCCCGACCCGATCGAACATCGTGTCGGCTTCGCGCAGCGGCAGCAGCAACAGGTCGATCAGCGAATCGGCGACGCCGACCGCGCTGTTGGCCGACAGCTTCGCCGCCTCGTCGAAGGTGGCATGGACGAAATCATGGGCGATCCGCCCCGTTCCCGTGCGCGACGACAGCTTGCAGGCCGGCATCCGCTGTGACGGGAAGCCGCGATCGCGCAGCAGCGACTTTGGCACGATCACCACATCGTGGCGCGTGAAGGCGGGGCTGATGATCGAATGCGGACAGGAGACGTCATAGGCGATGATGTCGCCAGGGTTCAGCTCGATGTGGCGGCCTTCCTGCTCGAAGTAAGACACGCCGTAGGTCTGGAAGTGGATCTTGATGTAGGGGTGTTCATTGGCCTTGGCACGCGCCAGCGTGTGCGCGATGCGATGCTGGCTCACCTCGATCTGGCACAGTTTCAGGCGCGAGACGCTGGTGTAGTCGATGCGGCCTTCGAGCGAGGATGCCTCCAGCGGATCGACATCGAAGTGTCCGCACAGACTCGTCAGCCCATCGATCCAGCTCTGGATCTGTCGCTTCGGCGTCAGTCCGGTTGTCGAGAGCGTGTGAATTGTGTCGGACATTAATCCAGCCACTGGTGATCCCGGAGCATCAACGCGAATCGCGGCCAGCGCCTGCTGAAGCCCTCAGCCATGATTGCGTGACGTTTACCTCAAATTTGGGCGGACTTTTGAAACGAGCGCCATCGTTCCTTTGCCACCCTTGCAAGTTAATCCTCCGCCTTAGTTGCACCCTCGTCAAGCGGAACCTGCGCGTTGCGCGTGGCGCTGGGCGAGACGGAAGCCGCTGAATTCGCTACCGCAAACATCAAAAACTTTGCCTCCGTGCGCTGTCGAGCAAAGCGGGTTCACTCTTGGGCAAGTTTCCTGTTGGCGAACTCGTTAGGAATTGCGGCAGGAACAAAAAGAACGGGCCGCTCCTGCACGTGGACCCGTAGCTCTCATCGGAGGAGGAAACAGCACAGCATCGTTTCTGGTCCCCCACGTGACCGCCCTGCACGAGCAGACGCCGGACGAGAAGCCCGGTGATTGAGCAATGCTTCGGAAACAATAAACAAGACCAACGGAGGAATGACTATGCGCAAGGTGCTACTGGCAACCTTTCTTGGCTCCGCGGCGGCTCTCGCCGTCGGGAGCGCCTCGGCCAATGACGAGGTCCTCAAGATGTCGCAGAACCCGAAGGACTGGGTGATGCCGACCGGCGACTACGCCAACAGCCGCTATTCCAAGCTGAACCAGATCAACGCACAAAATGTCGGCAAGCTCCAGGTCGCCTGGACCTTCTCGACCGGCGTGCTGCGCGGCCACGAAGGCGGCCCGCTGATCATCGGCAACATGATGTACGTCCATACGCCGTTTCCGAACAAGGTCTACGCCATTGACCTTTCGCAGGAGAACAAGATCGTCTGGAAGTACGAGCCGAAGCAGGATCCGAACGTCATCCCGGTGATGTGCTGCGATACGGTCAACCGCGGCCTCGCTTTCGGTGACGGCAAGATCTTCCTGCATCAGGCCGATACGACCCTCGTCGCGCTCGACGCCAAGACCGGTCAGGTTGCGTGGACCGCGAAGAACGGCGATCCGAGCAAGGGCGAGACCGGCACCTCGGCACCGATGGTCGTCAAGGACAAGGTGCTGATCGGCATCTCCGGCGGCGAGTTCGGCGTTCAGGCCCACATGAGCGCCTACGACATCAAGACCGGCAAGCTGGCCTGGCGCGGCTTCTCGGAAGGACCGGATGACCAGATCCTGGTCGACGACAAGACCACTGCGCTCGGCAAGCCGATCGGAAAGGACTCCAGCTTGAAGACCTGGCAAGGCGATCAGTGGAAGATCGGCGGCGGCGCGACCTGGGGCTGGATCTCCTACGATCCCGAGCTGAACCTCGTCTATTACGGATCGGGCAACCCCTCGACCTGGAATCCGAAGCAGCGTCCCGGTGACAACAAATGGTCGATGACGATCTGGGCACGCAACCCGGACACCGGCCTCGCCAAATGGGTCTACCAGATGACGCCCCATGACGAATGGGACTATGACGGCGTCAACGAGATGATCCTCTCGGATCAGTCGATCAACGGCCAGCCGCGCAAGCTGCTGACGCATTTCGATCGTAACGGTCTCGGCTACACGCTCGATCGCACCAACGGCGAGCTGCTGGTCGCCGAAAAGTACGATCCGAAGGTGAACTGGACCTCCGGCGTCGACATGGACAAGAACTCCGCCACCTATGGCCGTCCGAAGGTGCTCGATGCAGCTTCGACCGACAAGGCCGGCGAAGATCACAACGTGAAGGGCATCTGCCCGGCCGCGCTCGGTACCAAGGACGAGCAGCCGGCGGCCTACTCGCCCGACACGCAGCTGTTCTACGTCCCGACCAACCACGTCTGCATGGACTACGAACCGTTCAAGGTGAGCTACACCGCGGGCCAGCCCTATGTGGGTGCGACGCTCTCGATGTATCCGCCGCAGGGCGAGACCCATATGGGTAACTTCATCGCCTGGGACGGCAAGACCGGCAAGATCGTCTGGTCGAACAAGGAGCAGTTCTCGGTCTGGTCGGGTGCGCTCGCAACCGCCGGCGGCGTGGTGTTCTACGGCACGCTCGAAGGCTACCTGAAGGCGGTCGACGCCAAGACCGGCAAGGAGCTCTACAAGTTCAAGACTCCCTCCGGCATCATCGGCAACGTCACCACCTACGAGAACGGCGGCAAGCAGTACGTCGCAGTGCTCTCCGGCGTAGGCGGCTGGGCCGGCATCGGTCTGGCGGCTGGCCTGACCGATCCGACCGCAGGTCTCGGTGCAGTCGGTGGCTACGCCGCGCTCAGCAACTACACGGCACTCGGCGGCACGCTGACCGTGTTCTCGCTGCCCGCGAACTAGCCCCACCTCCGTATCGCTCCGGCGCGTGGATCAACTCCACGCGCCGGCTCGTCTCCACCCGATGCCTCCGAGGAACACCTCTTGCGTAAAATCCGCTCTGTCATTGCTATGATGATCCTCGTTGCGTCCGGAGGAATTGCTGTCGCGGACGGCTCGGGCGACCCGACCGCCGTCAAGCAGAACGAAACTGGCGAATGGCTGGATAAGGACGGTAACCCGACCTACAAGATCAACGGCGACTCCGTCGACTGGTACACCTATTCCGGATACCGCCGCTATCACTCGGATTGCCATGTGTGTCATGGCCCGGATGGCATGGGCTCGACCTATGCGCCCGCACTGAAGGATTCGCTCAAGACGATGGGCTATGCCGATTTTCTCGGCGTCGTCGCCTCGGGCCGCAAGAATATCTCCACCGCCGCAGAGAACGTGATGCCGGCCTTCGGAGATAACCCGAACGTCGCCTGTTACATGGACGATCTCTACGTCTATCTGCGCGCCCGCTCCAACGAGGCCTGGGGCCGCGCCCGTCCCGGCAAGCATGAGGACAAGAACGACGCCTATACCAAGAACGAAGACTCGTGCATGGGCAAGAAGTGAACGTTTGCAGCCCGGCAGAGACCTAAGTCTTGGCATCCTGCGAGAATTTGAGGAGTTACCGATGAAGACACGCGCCGCTGTCGCTTTCGAAGCGAAAAAACCGCTCGAGATCGTCGAAGTCGATCTGGAAGGGCCGAAGGCCGGCGAAGTCCTGGTCGAGATCAAGGCGACGGGCATATGCCACACCGACGCCTACACGCTCGACGGTCTCGACAGCGAAGGAATCTTCCCGTCGATCCTCGGCCATGAGGGGGCCGGCATCATCCGCGAGATCGGCGCAGGCGTAACCTCGGTGAGGCCGGGCGATCACGTCATTCCGCTCTACACGCCGGAATGCCGTCAGTGCAAAAGCTGCCTGAGCCAGAAGACCAATCTCTGCACCGCGATCCGCGCGACGCAGGGCAAGGGCGTGATGCCTGACGGCACCAGCCGCTTCTCCTACAAGGGCAAGCCGATCTACCACTATATGGGCTGCTCGACCTTCTCCAACTTCACGGTGCTGCCGGAGATCGCGGTGGCGAAGATCCGCGAGGACGCTCCCTTCGACAAGAGCTGCTATATCGGCTGCGGCGTCACCACCGGCGTCGGCGCCGTCGTCAACACCGCCAAGGTCGAGCCGGGCTCCAACGTCGTCGTGTTCGGCCTCGGCGGAATCGGGTTGAACGTGATCCAGGGCGCCAAGATGGCCGGCGCCGACAAGATCATCGGCGTCGACGTCAACGACTCCAAGGAGGAGTGGGGCCGCCGGTTCGGCATGACCGACTTCGTCAACCCCAAGAAGATCACCGGCGACATCGTCCCGTACCTGGTGACCCTGACCGACGGCGGTGCCGACTACACCTTCGACTGCACCGGCAACACCACGGTGATGCGCCAGGCGCTGGAAGCCTGCCATCGCGGCTGGGGCACCTCGATCATCATCGGCGTCGCCGAAGCCGGCAAGGAGATAGCAACCCGTCCGTTCCAGCTCGTCACCGGCCGCAACTGGCGCGGCACCGCCTTCGGCGGCGCGCGCGGCCGCACCGACGTGCCGAAGATCGTCGACTGGTACATGAACGGAAAGATCCAGATCGACCCGATGATCACCCACACGCTCAAGCTCGAAGACATCAACAAGGGCTTCGACCTGATGCATGAGGGCAAATCGATTCGTTCAGTCGTCGTGTTCTAACTCAAGCGTCACACCAAAGGAGGATCGACCCATGACTGTTGCACTCCACCCCTCGATCGACAACGGTCTCAAACAAGGCACCGGCCACTTTGCCGGCGGCACGCTCGTCTGCAAATGCGCAGACCATCAGGTCAAGGTCGGCATCAAGGGCGACGTGGCGCACAACCACGCCTGCGGCTGCACCAAGTGCTGGAAGCCGCAGGGCGCGACCTTCTCGGTCGTAGCCGTGGTGCCGCGCCAGAACGTCACCGTGCTCGAGAACGGCGACAAGCTCCAGATCGTCGACGCCTCGGCGGTGATCCAGCGTCACGCCTGCAAGGCCTGCGGGACCCACATGTTCGGCCGCATCGAGAACAAGAACCATCCGTTCTACGGGCTCGATTTCATCCATCCGGAGCTGTTCCAGGAGCAGGGCTCGCAGGCGCCGCAATTCGCCGCCTTCGTCTCCTCGGTGATCGAATCCGGCGTCAAGCCTGAGCAGATGGCCGGCATCCGGTCGCGGCTGAAGGAAATCGGGCTCGAGCCCTATGACTGCCTGTCGCCGGCGCTGATGGATGCGATCGCGACCCACATGGCGAAGGCCAAAGCCGCCTGACAAAGCCGCCAGACGCTGCCCGTCCGCTCGCTGGTCACCAGCGAGCCGGACGGCTGCGGCTCTCGAATGATTTGCGGCGAGTTTGCCGCTTGTGCACTTTGCGTATGCGAGCGCGTTCCGTTCCCTCAGTCCTGGTCTCTGAATGACTGCGCAGTGCCGCCCTCTTCCTGCTTGAAGTCAGCGTCTCTGCGATTCTCCCTCCCTCGACTGAGGACTACTGCTTCGTCCGCGCAGTCCCTCTGGCGGACGAAGCTTTTTTCACCGCGCCTCAGATTCTGCAATTGCCCATCGCGCGACGCGTTGCCGCGCCCTGCTTTTGACAAACCTCAGATGAATCTCTTCACGTCGAGAACAGCTCGCTAAGAACACTTGGCTGTGAACGCCGGCCCGGCGCGATGTCTGCTACGATTTCGTCGTGATGATGCCGCGCGACATTCAATCAATTAAGAACAAAACGGGAGGTATCGAGCACATCCGCACATGACGATTCGCATTCCAGCTTCCTACCGGGATTTGCCCGCGGAGGATAACAGGCGGAGATGCGGCGGCACGACGTACGGACCATTTCGCCGATCGACATCGGCAAATCCTGAAATCATCGAGCTTATGAAGAGCGAGGGACGATCATGATCAAGGTGAAGATCAACGGCCAGGAACAGAGCTGGGACGGCGACCCGGATCTCCCGCTACTCTGGTTCCTGCGCGACGAAGCCGGGCTGACCGGCACCAAATTCGGCTGTGGCCAGGCCCTGTGCGGCGCCTGCACTGTCATCGTCGACAAGGAGGCGGTCCGCTCCTGCATCACCTCGATCAACGACGTCGCGGGGCGCGAAGTCACCACGATCGAGGGGCTGCATCCCGACGGCGATCATCCGGTCCAGAAGGCCTGGCGCGAGGTCAATGTTCCCCAATGCGGCTTCTGCCAGGCCGGCCAGATCATGCAGGCCGCGGCGCTCCTGATGGAGAACCCCAAGCCATCGCATGACCAGATCCGCGAGGCGATGGCCGGCAACATCTGCCGCTGCGGCTGCTACCAGCGCATCGAGAACGCCGTCCATCTCGCATCGACGGGAGTGTGACATGAATTTCATCGGCAATCCCCGGAAGCTTCGTGGCTTCGAAAAGAATCTGAAGGTCGAGAAGGTCTCACGCCGCAGCATCCTGAAGGGGCTCGGTGTCACTGGCGGCTTCGTGCTCGCCGCACCTGTCATGTCGCGCCAGGCCTTTGCCTATGAGACCGGCGCCGGCAAGATGCCGCATGGCGTCGTGGTCGATCCACGCGTGTTCGTTGCGGTCGCGCCCGACGGCACCGTCACCATTCTCGCCCACCGCGCCGAGATGGGCACCGGCGTGCGCACCAGCCTGCCGCTGATCGTGGCCGAGGAGATGGAGGCCGACTGGTCCAAGGTGAAAGTGCAGCAGGCCCATGGCGACGAGGTCAAGTTCGGTAACCAGGACACCGACGGCTCGCGCAGCACGCGGCACTATCTGATCCCGATGCGCCAGATCGGCGCCTCCGCCCGCACCATGCTGGAGCAGGCCGCGGCCAAACGCTGGGGCGTGCCAGCGACCGAGGTCAAGGCGGTCAATCACGAGGTCGTCCACAGCGCCAGCGGCCGCAAGCTCGGCTTCGGCGAGCTCGCAGCCGACGCCGCCAAGGAATCGGTGCCGAGCATCGAAGGCCTCAAGCTGAAGGACCCCAAGGACTTCCGCTATCTCGGCAAGGGCCAGGTCGGCATCGTCGATCTCCACGACATCACCACCGGCAAGGCTCGTTATGGCGCCGACGTGCGCCTGCCCAACATGAAATATGCCGTGATCGCGCGCCCGCCGGTGACCGGCGGCAAAGTCATCTCGTTCGATCCGGACGCGGCGCTGAAGGTGCCCGGCGTCGAGAAGGTCATGCAGGTGCGCGGCTGGCCGTGGCCGTCGAAATTCCAACCGCTCGGCGGCGTCGCGGTGATCGCGCGCAACACCGGTGCCGCGATCAAGGGCCGCGACGCGCTGAAGCTCGTCTGGGACGACGGCGCCAACGGCAAATACGACTCGGTCGCCTATCGCAAGGAGCTCGAGGAGGCCTCGCGCAAGCCGGGCCTCGTCGTGCGCCAGGAGGGCGACGCGGATGCCGCGCTGAAAGCGGCCGACAAGGTCGTGATTGGCGAATATTACCTGCCGCACCTCGCCCATGTCAGCATGGAGCCGCCGGTCGCGGTCGCCGACGTCAAGCGCGACAAGGCGGAGATCTGGGCGCCGGTGCAGAGCCCCGGCGGCACGCGCGAGGACGTCGCCAAGACGCTCGGCATTCCCGAAGGCAATGTCACCGTCAATGTCACGCTGCTCGGCGGTGGTTTCGGCCGTAAGTCGAAATGCGACTTTGCGCTCGAGGCGGCGCTGCTGTCGAAGGAGCTCGGCACGCCCGTCAAGGTTCAATGGACCCGTGAGGACGACCTCCACCACGACTTCCTGCATACCGTCTCGGTGGAGCGGATCGAGGCGGGACTGGACAAGGACGGCAAGGTGACCGCCTGGCGCCACCGCAGCGTGGCGCCGACCATCGCCTCGACCTTCGCCGCCGGTGCCAACCACGCGGCGGCGTTCGAGCTCGGCATGGGTCTTGTCGACATGCCGTTCGAGATCGCGAATATCAGTTGCGAGAACCCGGAAGCCGCGGCGTTCACCCGCATCGGATGGTTCCGCTCGGTCTCGAACATCCCGCGCGCCTTTGCGGTGCAGTCGATGGTCGGCGAGATCGCGAACGCGACCGGGCGAGACCAGAAGGAGACGCTGCTCGCGCTAATCGGCACGCCGCGGATCGTCAAGCCCAACGTGAAGGACATGTGGAACTACGGCGAGCCTTATAACAGCTACCCGATCGACACTGCGCGCCTGCGCAAGGTGGTCGAGCTGGTCGCCGAGAAGGGCGAATGGGGCCGCCAGGTCCCGAAGGGGCATGGCCTCGGCATCGCCGTGCACCGCAGCTTCGTCAGCTACATCGCGACCATCGTCGAGGTCGCTGTCGACGACAAGGGCAAGTTGACGGTGCCACGGGTCGACACCGCGATCGACTGCGGCACCTACGTCAACCCCGAGCGCATTGCTTCGCAGATCGAGGGCGCGGCGATCATGGGCCTGAGCCTCGCCAAATATGGCGCGGTCACCTTCAAGGACGGCAAGGTGGAGCAGAAGAATTTTGACGACTTCCAGGTCATCAGAATGGACGAATCTCCGCTGGTGACCAACGTCTACATCGTGCCGCCCGGACCCGACACGCCGCCGAGCGGCGTCGGCGAGCCCGGCGTGCCGCCGTTCGCGCCGGCGCTGATGAACGCGATCTTCGCCGCGACCGGAAAGCGCATCCGCGCGCTCCCGATCGGCAAGCAATTGGAAGCCTGAGACGCGGAACATCCGGCGGCCTCGCGCCGTTTCTCTTCGATCTGACAGGAGCAGATCGATGACCAACATTCCAAGGGCGCTCGCAGTCTCACTGCTGTCGAGCGCCTTTCTTTTGACTGATACAGCCGCGTTCGCCCAGAGCAACACCGCCACGCCGCCGACCACGGCGACGCGTCCCACCGCGCCCGACCAGAACTCGCTCCCCAACGCCAGCGCCCCGCCCGCCTCCACGACCCAGACCACCGGGCAGAGCACCTCCGATCCGAAGGTTCGGGAGATGAATCAGAGGGAGAAGGACAAGGTCGAGCGCCAGGGGAAGTAAGCCCCGCACGCAAGATGCGGCGGACGTTGCCGTCCGCCGCATCTCGCCACCCCCCGCTGCTCCGCCGTCTTCGATCCGCCGCGGAGCTTACTTCTTCAGCGCGAACACCCAGATCACGCCGCCTTGCGGCACGTTGGACTCGATGCCGATGTTGTTAGTCGCGAGCGCGTCCTGGATGCGCTGCGCGTCCACGCCCCAGCCCGACTGGATCGCGATGTATTGCGTGCCGTCGATCTCATAGGACATCGGCATGCCCATGATGCCGGAGTTGGTCTTCTGCTCCCACAACAGCTCGCCGGTCTGGGCGTTGAAGGCACGGAAGTTGCGATCGTTGGTGCCACCGGCGAAGACGAGATCGCCTGCGGTCGCCGTCACCGAGCCGAACAGCTGCGACTTCGGGAAGTTGTGCTGCCACACCTTCTTGCCGGTCGCGGGATCCCAGGCCTGGAGCTCGCCGAAATGATCGGCGCCCGGCTTGGTCTTCAGGCCTATGTCCTCCGGCTTGGTACCGAGCCAGAGCTCACCGGGCTTGAGCGCGATCTTCTCGCCAGTGAAGCCGCCGCAGAAGTTCTCGTTGGCAGGCACGTAGACGAGGCCGGTCTTCTGGCTGTAGGCCGCCGACGGCCAGTCCTTGCCGCCCCACAGTGACGGGCAGAACTCGACGCGCTTGCCGACGACCGGCTTGTGCGCGGGATCGAGGATCGGCTTGCCGTTCTCGTCGATGCCCTTCCAGACGTCGGTCGAGACGAACGGCCAGCCGGCGATGTAGTTGATCTTGGTCGGCGTGCGCTCGAGCACCCAGAAGATCGCGTCGCGGCCGGGATGGACCAGGCTCTTGATGCCGCGGCCGTCACGCTGCAGGTCAATCAGCATCGGCGCGTCGACCTCGTCCCAGTCCCAGGAATCGTTCTGGTGGTACTGGTGATAGGTCTTGATCTTGCCATTGCCTGGATCGAGCGCGAGCACCGACGACGTGTAGAGATTGTCGCCGGGATGCATCTCGCCGGGCCACGGCGCGGCATTGCCGACGCCCCAATAGACCGTCTTGGTGTCCTTGTCATAGGTGCCGGTCATCCAGGCCGAGCCGCCGCCGTTCTTCCAGTCATCGCCCTGCCAGGTGTCATGACCGGGCTCGCCTTCGCCGGGAATGGTGAAGGTCCGCCACAGCTCCTTGCCATCCTTGGCATCATAGGCGGCGACATAGCCGCGCACGCCGAACTCGCCGCCGGAGCCGCCGACGATGACCTTGCCGTCGACGATCAAAGGCATCAGGGTCATGTACTGACCCTTCTTGTAATCCTGAACCTTGGTGTCCCACACCACCTTGCCGGTCTTGGCGTCGAGCGCGACGACGTGGTCGTCGGTGGTGGCGAGATAGAGCTTGTCTTCCCACAGGCCGACGCCGCGGCTGGTTGGATGCAGCTGGAACAGATCGTCGGGGAGTTGCCGCTTGTAGCGCCAATATTCATCGCCGGTTTTCGCGTTCAACGCGATCACCTGCCCCATCGGCGTTGCCACGAACATCACGCCATTGTTGACGATCGGCGGCGCCTCGTGGCCCTCGACCACGCCGGTGGCGAACGTCCAGACCGGCGTGAGATCCTTGACGTTGGAGGTGTTGATCTGGTCGAGCGGGCTATAGCCCTGCCCGTCATAGGTGCGGCGATAGAGCATCCAGTTGCCCGGTTCCGGATTCTCCAGGCGCTGCTGGGTGACGGGCGCATAGCTCTCGATCGGGCCGGCGATCGCGGCGGTCGCGGCGACACATGTGAAGGCGACGAAGCCGGACAGCAGCAATTGCTTCCTGGTCATCGACTTTTTCTTGGACGTTTTCTTGGACGTTTTCTTGGACGTTTTCTTGGACGTTTTCATGGACGGTTTCATGAACGTTCCCCTTTTTCATCCGTTGAATTCTTGTTTTGAATTCTTGTCGTTCGTCCCGTCGTCCGCCCATCGGCGGATGCGGCCTCTCGTGACGCGGGCACACCCCGCATCGTCATCATCCCGGCTGCGCGCCCCCTACCTTTCCGATGAATCCGCCCGCGACGCTGAGCGAACCGTCAGCGAGCGCCAGCGGCAGCGCGGCAAGCCGCCGCGGTGCCGGCCCGAACACCACCTGTGCGCCGACGCGGGGATCGTATTCGGAGTTGTGGCACATGCACTTGAGCACCTCCTTGTCACCGACATCGCTCTTGACCCAGGCGGTGACGGGACAGCCGGCATGGGCGCAGATCGCCGAATAGGCGATGATGCCGTCGACGGCACGCGCGCGCGTTTGTTCGTCGAGCTCGGCAGGATCGAGCCTGATGATCAGGATCTCGTTGAGCCGCGAGGCGCTGCGCACCACCGACGTCTTGGGATCCTGCGGCCAGGCATGCACCGGCGGACCGCCGGCCGTCAGATCAGCGGCTTTGATAAGCTTTCCCTCACTGTCGCCTTCGGAGAACACGAGCACGTCGCCCTTCTGCGGCCGCTCGTCGGAGCCGGGCGGATCCTCTCCCGCACGCGCCGGCGCGGAACAGCCGAGACAGGCGGTGGTGGCGAGCGCGCCGAGCAGCAGCGTTCGCCGCGTTTGCTCCGTGAGCGCGTCGGCTTCAGACTCCGCAGTGCTGTCGGAGGATGAGAATGCAGTGTTGAACGATGTGCGCGACATGCATGCTAGCGGGCGCTGGAACTCTGCCGAAATGAAGGCGAAGAATTGGCGCCGCAGTGCATCAATATGGCTTTGCTCGCTTTGATTGAGCGCGATTGCACGCTTTCAAACGCGTTTTTGCTATTTCAACGTTGTGCCGCGCGATCGGCATGATGATTTTGCAGATCAGACCGATGATGCGGGAATTGGTGCGACGGGTTGTTGATAGCACGACGCAACCGCAAAGCGATTCAACTGCACGTTTTACAGGCAGGCCTGTCGTGTTCAGGACCTGAGCGCGTGACGCGGCGACGCGATGCGGCCGGCGATGGTGGCTGACGCCATCTCAAAACTGTCAGCGATGCGGCGGGCCTTGTCGATGAAAAGCGCAGCCGCCGCCGGCGGGCAGACCTCGCGCGCGGTCTGTTCGAACAGATCGAGCCAGCGGTCGAAATGATCGCCGACCAGGCTCAGCGGCACATGCGCCCGCATCGGCGAGCCGTGATAGCGGCCGCTCATCAGCACGACCGACGACCAGAAATCCCTAAGCTTAGCGAGATGCTGGTCCCAATTCTGCACGATCGCAAACACCGGCTCGAGCAGCGCGTCCTCGCGGACGCGTCCGTAGAAGCGGGTGACGAGTTCCCCGATCATCTCCTCGGTAATCCCGGTACGCTCGATCGCATCCTGGGTCAGCAGGTTCCGGCGCGTGGCCGCAGCTTCCCGCTCGGCCTTCAGTCGATCCGACATGTCCTTCGTTTTCCGTTTCGTTATTCCCGCGAGCCGCCGGTTCATTGTCGGGCCAATTGCGCGCGACGTCTTTGTCCTGGCGCAAATTGCGGGATGGACGGCGGATGATCATCATCCGCCGCCCGCGCCATGATCAGGCGCCGTAGGTGTAAAAGCCCTGCCCGGTCTTGCGGCCGAGATGGCCGGCATCGACCATTTCCTTGAGCAAGGGGGCGGGACGGTATTTGGGGTCGTTGAAGCCCTTATAGAAGACCTCCATCACCGACAGCATGGTGTCGAGGCCGACGAGATCGGCCAGCGCCAACGGCCCGATCGGATGGTTACAGCCGAGCTTCATGCCGGCGTCGATCTCCTCGGCGGTCGCAATCCCCTCCTGGAGCGCGAAGATCGCCTCGTTGATCATCGGGCACAGGATGCGGTTGACGGCGAAGCCCGGGCTGTTCTTGGCGGTGATCGCCACCTTGCCGACGCGCTGGGCGAAATCGAGCGCCTTGGCGTGGGTGTCGTCGGAGGTCTGCAAGCCGCGGATAAGCTCCAGCAGCGCCATCACCGGAACCGGGTTGAAGAAGTGCATGCCGATGAAGCGATCGGGGCGATCGGTGGCGGCCGCAAGCTTGGTGATCGAAATCGACGAGGTGTTGGTCGCAACCAGCGTGCGCGGCGACAGCGTGGCGCAGAGGTCCTTCAGGATCTTGACCTTGAGCTCCTCGTTCTCGGTCGCGGCCTCGATGACGAGATCGCAATCGGCAAGTTTCGCGCGGTCGGTCGTGCCGGTGATGCGCTTGAGCGTCGTCTCGCGATCGGCCGCCGACATCTTCTCCTTCTTGACCAGGCGCTCGAGGCTGCCGCCGACGGTCGAAATGCCGCGGTTCACCGCCGCATCCGAGATGTCGACCATCACGACCGAAAGCCCGGCCGCGGCGCAGATCTGGGCGATGCCGTTGCCCATGGTCCCTGCTCCGATGATGCCAACGGTATTGATCATAGAATGACGTCCTTCTCGTTGAGCGGGCGCGGCCTTACGGCAGCGTACCCGGTTTGACCTGAATTCCGACCCGCGGCGCCTTAGGTGCTGCGCCGCATCCAGGCTCTTCCTTAAAGCATCCGTGGCGAGAATAAAGCCGCCTCCCACCCGCGAAAGACACGATTTAGCGGTCTCGCGGCCGGATTGGCCCGAGTTTTGCGGCTCGTTTTGCTCCCTCAAATGCCGAGGGCGCAGGGAAGATCGGGCGCCGGCTGGCACCCGCGGTCCGCTGTGCGCGTGTAGCGCAATGGAGAACTGCACAGCGGCGTACAGGGCAGCCGAGACATCCCGACCTTCCCTGCGCGAATGGTTTGACGGCTTATGCCGCGCCCTCCCCGGAGCCGAATTCCTTTGGCCTCCGTCGCCTTGCGAAAAGTTGACGGCGAGGAGCCGGTTGGCCCGTTGCCGCCTTCCGCAAGGGTTGACTGTAGCGACGACAGTCAGGACCACACGGTTTTGCCGTACGCAACACGCGCCGTTCGTCACACGCGGCTAGGTGCTCACGAGGTTCGGCTCAATCCTCCGCTCGCCCTGCTCCCGACCCTTGCGTGCCGACGCGCCCGCGTCCACCGCAACTCACCCACGTACCGGACGACTCGCGATCCGTCCCTCGTGCTGGGTGAGATGAAACGATACATACGACATTTCCGAATTTCGGTAAAGAAGAATATTTTTGCAGCCAGGGCTTGACTGACCGGGGTGGCCGCGGGCGACGAGGTGTTTTGCCCGTCGGGACAGCCGAGATTTAAGTTGACGCGCCGCCATCATTTCAATAATCGTTGAAATATGGAAAAGACAAATGCGGTCATGGCGCTCGCCGCCTTGGCGCAGGACAATCGTCTCGATGTCTTCCGCCTGCTGGTGCAGGTCGGCCCCGAGGGCATGGCCGCAGGCGCGATCGCGGAAGCGCTGGATCTCGCCCCCAACACGCTGACGTTCCACTTCGACCGGCTGCGAATGGCCGGGCTCGCCACGGTCCGGCGCGAGGGGCGTTCGATGATTTATGCGGCGCGGTTCGAGACCATGAATGCGCTGGTCGGCTTCCTCACCGAAAACTGCTGTGGCGGCGTGTCGTGCGCGCCCGCCCCGTCTTCGAAACCCGCGCGAAAGCGCAGCAAAGTTTTGGCTTGAAAGGACAGAGCATGAAGCGCCTGCACGTTCACGTGTCCGTCGACGATCTCTCCCGCTCCATCGGATTCTATTCGGCCCTGTTCGCAAGCGGGCCCTCGGTGGTGAAATCCGACTACGCCAAATGGATGCTCGAAGACCCTCGCGTCAATTTCGCGATCTCGACGCGCGGCCGCGCGCCGGGTCTTGACCATCTCGGCATCCAGGTCGAGACCGGGGATGAGCTGCAAGAGGTTTATGCGCGGTTGCGCCAGGCCGGCGGCAACATCATCGAACAGGGGCAGACGGCCTGCTGCTATGCCAGGTCGGAAAAATCCTGGATCGACGATCCCGCCGGCATCGCCTGGGAAACGTTTCACACCACCGGCGAGAGCACCGATTACGGCGACGGCAGCGGCGAGAACCGCGCCCGGGTCGCGCATGAGCAGACATCCGCCTGCTGTGCGCCGCAAGCCGCGCCGAAGCCGTCACAGGCCTGCTGCTGAAAGGGATCGGCGATGGACGCGATCATTTATCACAATCCCGCCTGCGGCACCTCGCGCAACACGCTTGCCATGATCAGGAACGCCGGCATCGAGCCGCATGTGATCGAATATCTCAAGACGCCGCCGTCGCGCGCTTTGTTGCAGCAGCTTGCCGTACGCATGGGCGTCTCGTTGCGCGAGCTGCTGCGCGAGAAGGGCACACCCTATGCCGAGCTCGGGCTTGGCAACGCGGCCTTGACCGACGACCAGCTTCTCGACGCCATGATGGCCCATCCGATCCTGATCAACCGGCCGATCGTGGTCACGCCGAAAGGCGTGAAGCTTTGCCGTCCCTCCGAATTGGTGCTGGATCTGCTGCCTCCGCAGCAGGGCGAGTTCGTCAAGGAGGACGGCGAGCGCGTCCGACTGGATCGCGGCGTCTGATGCCGGGCCTTGCACAGCGCGCATTTGCCGAGTGGCTCGGGACGGCGTTCCTGCTCGCCGCGGTGGTCGGCTCCGGGATCATGGCCCAAAAGCTCTCGGGCGGAAACGTCGCGCTGGCACTCTTGTGCAATACGATCGCCACAGGGGCGATCCTCGTCGTGCTGATCCTGATGTTTGGCCCCGTATCGGGCGCTCATTTCAATCCGGCGGTGACCCTCGTCTTCGCGCTGCGCGGTGAGACGGCCTGGACTGATGCTGCGATCTACACCGCTGCGCAGATCGCCGGTGCAATCATCGGCGTGTGGATCGCACATCTGATGTTCGGGCTTCCCGTGCTCCAGATGTCGCTGACGGAACGCAGCGGGACAGGACAGTGGCTCGCCGAGGCCGTGGCGACCTTCGGTCTGCTGCTGACGATTTTTGGCGTCGCATCGCGAGCCTCGGCAGCCGTTCCCTACGCGGTCGGCCTGTACATCACATCGGCCTATTGGTTCACGGCCTCGACGTCGTTTGCCAATCCTGCCGTCACCATTGCCAGATCCCTATCCGACACCTTTGCAGGCATCGCCCCGCAGGGCGTTCCGGCCTTCATTGCCGCGCAACTCATCGGGGCGATCCTCGTCATTCCGCTTGCAAGCTGGCTGTGGGGCGGAGCTTCCACGAAGCGAAGCGCGACGCCAATGGCGTCCCAGGAGCCGACCTGACGCCGACGCGGCATTTGCTTGCGAATGAATAGAGTTTCCAAACCGCTGGTCCCCTGTATTCTCTGACTGTCGGCACGAACGGCAGGGACCCGTGTGAAGCAACTTCGCAGCCACGACATCGACCATTCCAGGACATTCGGCCTGGCGCTGACGCCTGAGGCCGGATGAACGACTTCGCGCAATCCATCGTTGCGGCGTTCGCGCTGATTGGCGAGGCCGACCCCGAGCTCATCGGCATCGTCGCCCTGTCGGTGCGCGTGAGCCTGACGGCCAGCATCGTCGCACTGCTGATCGGTGCACCATTCGGAGCCCTGCTTGCGATCACCCGCTTTCACGGGCGGCAGGTCATCATCGTCCTGACCAATGCGCTGCTTGGCCTGCCGCCGGTCGTGGTCGGGCTTGCGCTCTATCTTCTGCTGTCGCGGTCCGGTCCGCTCGGCGCGGCCGGCCTGTTGTTCACGCCGACGGCCATGGTGATCGCGCAGGCGCTGCTAGCGACCCCGATCGTGGTTGCGCTGGTGCACCGGCCGGCGAGCCTGCTGTGGGCGGAATATGGCGACCTCGCGCGGATCGACGGACTATCGACGCTACGCAGTATCGGCCTGCTGTTCGCACTCGGCCGGACCTCGCTGCTGACGGCCTTTCTCGCGGCGTTCGGACGCGCCATCGCCGAAGTCGGCGCCATCATCGTCGTCGGCGGCAACATTCGTGGCTTTACCCGCACGATGACCACCGCGATCGCGCTGGAGACCAGCAAGGGCGACCTGCCGCTGGCGCTCGGCCTCGGGCTGATCCTGCTCGCGCTCAGCGTCGCCGTCTCGACTGTCGCCTTCCTGCTAGTGGGACGCGTTGGGGAAAAATAGCTGCTCGCCGCCGACCTTGTAGCCGGCGATCGCATCCTGCCCCTTGGGCGAGATCAGCCAGTCGATGAAGGCCTGCCCGTCCTTTGCCTTCACGTTCGGATGCTTTTCCGGATTGACCAGCATGACGCCGTACTGATTGAACAGCCGCTTGTCGCCCTCGGTCAGGATCGCAAGCTCGCCCCTGTTCTTGAACGACAGCCAGGTGCCGCGATCTGACAGAAGATAGGCATTCGACGACGACGCCATGTTCAGCGCCGGCCCCATGCCCTGACCGATCTCGCGATACCAGCTGTCCTTGCCGGTCGCGATGTCGATGCCCGCCTCTTTCCATAATCTCAGCTCTGCCGCATGCGTGCCGGACTTGTCGCCGCGCGAGATGAACGGCGCTTTTGCAGCCGCGATTCTGCGCAGGGCATCAGCGACGTCCTTGTCGCCGGCTATTTTCGCGGGGTCACTCTTCGGGCCGACGATGATGAAATCGTTGTACATGACGTCAAAACGCTTCACGCCCTGCCCTTCGGACATGAACTTGTCTTCGGCCGGCCTGTCATGGACGAACACCACGTCGGCATCGCCGCGCCGCCCGATGTCCAGCGCCTGGCCGGTGCCGACGGCAACGACCTTCACCTCGATGCCTTCGGCCTTCGAGAACAGCGGCAGCAAATAGCCGAACAGGCCCGACTGTTCCGTCGATGTCGTCGAGGCCACGGTCATGCTGCGGTCCTGCGCATAGGCGCATGTCGACCACACCAGAACCGCTGCGATCGCGGCAAGCTTCTTCATTGCGTTTTCCCACTCCCCAGACGGTTCTAATTAGGTGGGAAGGATGACGCAGGAAAGCCCGACGTTCGGCGCAGATTTAGCGGCCGGGGCAGTATGTCCTTGCGGTCGCCCTGCGCGTCGGGCCGCTTCCCGAACAGTCATTTGCGACAGGGAACGCGCCTCACGCCTGCCTCACGGCCGTTGAACCCCGCGTGAGCCGGCGTGCAATCATGTCGCGGCGGGGAATATCGCGTGTCCCGACCGATCCCTAGGATGAAACGGTTTGGAGCGTCCCATGACCAAGACAAGCATCGTTGCCGCCCTGCGGATCATTTTGTCGCTTGCGATCGCCGGCCCGGCGCAGGCCCGGCCCGGACAGTCGTCAAGCATCGACTGTGCCTGGGGCGGTGAACCAACGGAATGCCAAGCGCTCACCATAGCGCTCGTCCACAAGCGCGCCCTCGCGCATCCGCACATGCGCAGAACGTTGCACGCGGCCATCCCGCTTGCGCCAACGCACCAGCCCGACCGCGACGAAGATCCGCTCGCGTCGATGCATTTCGAATGAACACCGTGGCGCGCGAGGCTGTGCAGATGTTCTACAATTGGTCCCGCCTCAATTGACAGAGGTGTGACGGCCGGGGCAGTTTTTCACATTGCTGGCGAATCAGCGATTGCCAACGGCCTGAGTACCTCTTGGACAACTCCCAGTGCTTTCGAGACTGATATCGTTGCTGAGCCGCATTCCTGCGGTGAAATGGGCGTTCAATCGGCTTCGGCCTCTGCCGCACAACGGCAGCCTCGACGTGGCGCCGATCGCCACGGATGAAGAGCCTGCCCTCATCACAGCAGCTGCTCCGGTCGCCGGGACTGACACCACTGTCTCTGTCATCGAGGAAGAAGTTTCAACCTCCTCGGTTGATGTTGCGAGCGAGACGGTCGACGCGCCCGAACTCATCACCAGCGATCCGCCTGCGGAACTCCTGACGAATGTCGAACCCGACATCGTGGAAGAGGCACCAGTGTCCGCTGTCGAAGTCGAAGCAGTCGAGACGCCTGAGCCCCTTATCGTCAGCGATGCATCTCCGGAACTTCCGGCCGATGTCGAGGCGGTCGTCGAGGAGCTGGTGCCTGTCGCGACGGAGACGGTTTCAGTCGAGCCCTCCGAGCTCGTCACTGAAGGCGAACCCGCATCCGTCGCTTCCGTGGAGCTCGAATCGGTTGCCGTCGATGAGACGCCCGTCATCCTAGTCGACGCTGAGGTCCCCGCGCCCGTTGTCGCCGAGGAGACGATCGGCGACGCGCCGGTTGCCGCCACGGACATCGAGCCGGCACCCGTGTCACCCGCTCCGAAAAGTCCCAGCGCGCCAAAGGCTCGTGCAAAAGCCGTGGAGCCCGCCGATCGCGCCGCATTGATCCGGCAACGCTGGGCCGAGACCGGGATCAGGATGTGGAATCCGCGGCTTCACGGCACAGGCGATGCCACGCTGAATATCCAGGGGCGCATCGGACTGCTGCCGCCAGAGCCCGGCGAGACGATGCCGCGCTACGACAAGCTCGAATTCAAGATGCTCGGTGGCCAGATCGTCTGCGAAGGCCTGATCGTCGAGGCGCCCGTGCCTGCGGGCCAGCGCAGCTTCACCCGGCTCGCCGAGCCGCGTGGCGCCGATCGCACCCGCGAGCCGGTGCGGGAACGTCAGGCCGCCCTCGCCTGATCGCATGGCGCGGAGTTTTTCGAACGTGAGGCAGTTGCTGCTCATCGCGCTGCGCGGCGCTCGTCGGCAATGGCCGCCGCGACGATCGGTAGCACGACGCAGCCGAGGACGGCTATGGTTAGCAGAACGTAGCCGCGATCACGATCTGCCGCGCGAGACACCGCCCGCTTCCGCCGCACATCCTTAACACGGCGTCACCTCTGCACGCGGGTGGAAAATCCTGCGGTAGCGTGCAACCAGCGCTGGCGTTTTCTCGTCGAACTCATCTAACGCGCTCTTTACCCCCGTTGTGCAAGATCGCCTCGGTTTTGAAGGGATTTGGGGCGCGTATTGCAATGCCTGCCGTCGATTTGAAAACCTACCTCGCCGCCGCCGTGCGGCTGTTCCGTGTGCCGACCGATCCGGATCTGACGCGCGCGCAGTTCGACGCCTTCTCCAAGCAGATCCCGCTGCTTTACTTCATCCTGATCACCAACACGATCGCGGTGGCCTATACCTATGTGCCACTGGCGCCGGCCTCGCTGAGCATGATCGTGCCGGGCGTGCTGGTCGCGGTAGCAGGCTTTCGGACCTTCTGGTGGCTGCGCCAGCGTCACGTCGTGCGCAGTGACGCCGACATCCTGCGCAATTTGCGCCTGACCAACTGGATCGCGGCACCGCTCGCAGCGGGCTTTACCGCGTGGTCGTTCGCCCTCTACCCTTATGGAGATCCCTTCGCCAAGAGCCAGGTCGCTTTCTACATGGCGGTGACCGTGATCGGCTGCATCTTCTGCTTGATGCATCTGCGATCGGCGGCCCTGATCGTGACACTCGTCGTCGACGTGCCCTACGTGCTCTTCTACTTCGTTACCGGCGAGCCGACGTTGAAGGCGATGGCCGTCAACAATCTGCTGGTTTCCGGCGCGATGGTGACGGTGCTGTTCATCTACTATCGCGACTTCGCCGATCTTGTCGCCAACCGAAAATCGCTGCTCGCGCAGCAGGCGGAGACGCAGGCGCTGTCGGACGAGAATTTCCGCCTCGCCAATCTCGATGCCCTCACCGAGCTGCCGAACCGACGCTGCTTCTTCGCCGAGTTGGCGAGCGCGTTCAATGATGCCGAGCGCAGACACGTTCGCGTCGCGGTCGGCATCATCGACCTCGACGGCTTCAAGCCGATCAACGACAATTATGGCCATTCGGTCGGTGATCGCGTCCTGATCGAGGCCGGCCGCCGCATCCGCGAAGTCTGCGAGGGCTTTGGCCCGCAGCGGGTGGAATTCGCCCGCCTCGGCGGCGACGAATTCGGCCTCGTCGTGTGCGGCGACCCCGAGGGCGCGGATCTGGCGCGGCTCGGCGAACGCATCGGCGATCAGGTCAAGCTGCCCTACCAGCTCGACACCGCGCATACCGGTCTGTCCTGCTCGATCGGCTTTGCGTTGTACCCGCGCTCGGCAACGACGCCGGAAGCGCTCTATGAATGCGCGGACTATTCGCTCTACCACGCCAAGCGCCATCTGCGCGGCCGCACCGTGATCTTCTCGGGCGAGCTCGAGGCGGAGATCCGCAGCCGCGGCGTGATCGAGAACTTGTTGCGTAGCGCGGATTTCCACGCCGAGATGGAGCTGGTGTTCCAGCCGATCGTCGATGCCGTGAGCGAGCATACCGCAGGCTTCGAGGCGCTGGCACGCTGGCAAAGTCCCCGCCTCGGCTGGGTGTCGCCGGCCGATTTCATTCCGGCGGCCGAGCGCATCGGCCTGATCCGGCCGCTGACGCAGGTGCTGCTGGCGCGCGCGCTCGCGACCGCAAAGACCTGGCCCGGCCGCATCCGCCTGTCGTTCAATCTCTCCGCCCACGACGTCTGCGCCGCCGAGGGCATTTTGCCGCTGATCTCCATCATCGAGAAGAGCGGCCTGCCGCCGCACCGGATCGATTTCGAGATCACCGAGACGGCCGTCACCTTCGATTTCGTTCGCGCGCAGCAGTCGATCGCAACGCTGAAGGCCATGGGCTGCGGTATCTCGCTGGACGATTTCGGCACCGGCTATTCCTCGCTGAGCCACGTGCACCGTCTACCGCTCGACAAGATCAAGGTCGACCGCAGCTTCGTCGCCGACGTCAACGAAAATCCGGTGAGCCTCAAGATCATCAAGTCGCTGACGGGCCTCTGCGACGACATGCAGATCGCCTGCGTGGCCGAGGGCGTCGAGACGCGCGCCCAGCTCGATACCCTGCGTCGGCTCGGATGCGACCTCATCCAGGGCTACTATTTCTCCAAGCCGATGCCGGGCGCTGCGATCGACGACTATCTTGCGAAGGAGCGCCAGCGCCTGGACCACACAGCCGCCAAGGTAGTTGCCTGACTTGACTTACAGGCTCGGCAGATCGAGCCCCTTGTCACGGGCGCAGTCGATCGCGATGTCGTAGCCCGCATCCGCATGGCGCATGACGCCGCTGGCCGGATCGTTCCAGAGCACGCGCTCGATGCGCTTGGCCGCTTCCGGCGTGCCGTCGGCGACGATCACCATGCCGGCGTGCTGGGAATAGCCGATGCCGACGCCGCCGCCGTGATGCAGCGACACCCAGGTCGCGCCGCTGGCACAATTAAGCAGCGCGTTGAGCAGCGGCCAGTCGGACACCGCATCCGATCCGTCCTTCATCGCTTCGGTCTCGCGGTTGGGGCTTGCCACCGAGCCGCTGTCGAGATGATCGCGGCCGATCACGATGGGCGCTTTCAGTTCGCCGCGCGCGACCATCTCGTTGAAGGCGAGGCCGAGGCGATGGCGATCACCGAGGCCGACCCAGCAGATCCGCGCCGGCAGGCCCTGGAACTTGATGCGTTCTCTGGCCATATCGAGCCAATTGTGCAGATGCTTGTCGTCAGGCATCAGCTCCTTGACCTTGGCGTCGGTCTTGAAGATGTCCTCGGGATCGCCCGACAGCGCGGCCCAGCGGAACGGCCCCACGCCACGGCAAAACAGCGGACGGATATAGGCGGGTACGAAGCCCGGGAAATCGAAGGCGTTGTTCAGGCCCATGTCCTGCGCCATCTGGCGGATGTTGTTGCCGTAGTCGAGGGTGGGGATTCCCTGCGCGTGGAAGTCCAGCATGGCCTGGACGTGCTCGACCATCGATGTCTTCGACGCTCGCTCCACCGCTTTCGGATCGGACGCGCGCCTGGTTTCCCAATCGGCCAGCGTCCAGCCCTTCGGCAAGTAGCCGTTGATCGGGTCATGTGCGCTGGTCTGGTCGGTGACGATGTCGGGCTTGACACCGCGGCAGACCAGCTCCGGGAAGATCTCCGCGGCATTGCCGAGCAGGCCGACCGAGACCGCCTTCTTGGTCTTCGCGGCCTCCGCCATGATCGCCAGCGCTTCGTCGAGCGTCGCGGCCTGACGATCAAGATAGCCGGTGCGCAAGCGCATCTCGATGCGGCTCGGCTGGCATTCGACCGCGAGCATCGACGCGCCGGCCATGGTCGCCGCCAGCGGCTGCGCGCCGCCCATGCCGCCGAGACCGGCGGTGAGAATCCATTTTCCCGCAAGGCTGCCGCCATAATGGCGACGGCCGACCTCGACGAAGGTCTCGTAGGTGCCCTGCACGATGCCCTGGCTGCCGATATAGATCCACGACCCCGCCGTCATCTGGCCGTACATCATCAGGCCTTTGCGATCGAGCTCGTTGAAATGATCGAGCGTCGCCCAGTGCGGCACGATGTTGGAGTTCGCAATCAGCACGCGCGGCGCGTCGGCATGGGTACGAAACACGCCGACCGGCTTGCCGGACTGAACCAGCAGCGTCTCGTCGCCTTCCAGCTTGCGCAAGGCCGCGGTGATCCGGTCAAAGCTCTCCCAGTCGCGCGCAGCGCGGCCGATGCCGCCATAGACGACGAGCTCGCTCGGGCGCTCCGCGACATCAGGGTCGAGGTTATTCATGAGCATGCGCAAGGGCGCTTCCGTCAGCCAGCTCTTGGCGCTGATCTCGCTGCCGCGCGGGGCGCGGATGGTGCGGTCGTTGTCCAGTCGGCGGTTCATGAAGACCTCTTCAGTCGAGTCTTGGGAACGGATCGGATGCAAGCGAAGCGATCGCCGCGGCGGGCAGCGCATCGGCTTCGACCAACGCAGCGGCCTTGGCGAGATCGCCGGCCATGTAGCGGTCTGCGCCGAGCGCAGGCACTTGCTCGCGAAGTAAGGCGATGACGGCAACGAGCGGCCCGCTGGTCGCATGCGGCGCGCGCAGCGTGATGCCTTGGGCTGAAACCAACAGCTCGATGCCGAGGATCGCGGCGAGATTGTCGGCCATGTCTGACAGGCGCCGTGCGGCATGCGCGGCCATCGAGACGTGGTCCTCCTGGTTGGCGCTGGTCGGCGTGGAGTCGATCGAGCAGGCCGCCGCGCGCTGCTTGTTCTCGGCATAGAGCGCCGCCGCCGTCACCTCGGCGATCATGAAGCCGGAATTGATGCCGGGATCCGGCGTCAGGAACGGCGGCAGGCCGAAATTGAGCGCGGGATCGACCAGCGTCGCGATGCGCCGCTCGCTGATCGCACCGATCTCCGACAGCGCCAGCGCGATCGTATCGGCGGCAAAGGCCACCGGCTCGGCGTGGAAATTGCCGCCGGAGACGATCTCGCCGGTCTCGACCAGCACGAGCGGATTGTCGGTGACGGCATTGGCCTCGGTGATCAGCGTGCGCGCGGCCTGCGTTATCAGATCGAGCGCGGCGCCCGCAACCTGGGGCTGGCAACGCAGGCAATAGGGATCCTGTACGCGCTCGTCGCCTTCAAGATGCGACAGGCGAATGTCACTGCCATCGAGCAGCGCAGTCAGAGTCGCGGCTGCGGCGATCTGGCCGGGATGACCGCGCAGCGCCTGGATTTCCGGGCGGAACGGCGCCGTCGACGCCATGGCGGCGTCGACCGACAGCGCGCCGGTGACGAGCGCGGCGCGCGCGAGGCGAAATGCGCGCAGCACGCCGGCGATCGCGTAGGCCGTCGAGAATTGCGTGCCGTTGATCAGCGCGAGCCCCTCTTTGGGCCCCAGTGTCAGCGGCGCAAGACCGGCCGCGGCAAGCGCCTCGCTGCCGGATACGATCTTGCCATCGACGACCGCCTGCCCTTCCCCGATCATCACCGCCGTCATATGCGCGAGCGGCGCAAGATCGCCGGAGGCGCCGACCGAGCCCTGCTGTGGCACCAGCGGATAGATTCTGCATGCCAGCAAGGCCTGCAGCTGCTCGATCACCTCGCGACGGACGCCGGAGGCGCCGCGCCCGAGCGAGACGATTTTGAGTGCGATCATCAGCCGCACGATCGGCTCGGGCGTGGCCGGGCCGACGCCGCAGCAATGCGAGACGATGAGGTTGCGCTGGAGCAGCGCGGTCTGGTCCGGCGGAATCCGCTTCGACGCCAGCTTTCCGAAGCCGGTATTGATGCCATAGACGGGAGCAGCAGCCTGCGCAGCCTTCGCGACGATTGCCGCGGCAGCCTCGACGCGCGGCCAGAACGCGGCATCGAGCACGACGGGCTGCCCAGCAAGCACGCGCGCGAGATCGTCGAGGCTGACCATTCCCGGTTTGACGACGATCGCTGCGCCCGGCTCCGTCACTGGCCCCTCCAAACCCGGTGGTGCAGCGGATTGAAGCCGATCCGGTAGACCAGCTCAGCGGGACGTTCGACGTCCCAAATCGCGAGGTCGCACCATTTGCCGGGTTCCAGCGTGCCGGTTTCATCGAGCACGCCGAGCGCCCGCGCGCCTTCGCGAGTGACGCCGGCCAGGCATTCGGCGACGGTCATCCGGAATAGCGTCGCGCCCATATTCATCGCGAGCAACAGCGAGGTCAGCGGCGAGCTGCCGGGATTACAGTCGGTGGCCAATGCCATGGGAACGCCGTGCTGGCGGAACGCCTCGAGCGGCGGCTTCTGCGTCTCGCGGATGAAGTAGAAGGCGCCGGGCAACAGCACGGCGACCGTTCCGGCCTCGGCCATCGCGGCGGCGCCGGCTTCATCAGTGTGCTCGAGATGATCGGCCGAGAGTGCTGAGAATTTTGCGGCGAGCGCGGCACCTCCGAGGTTCGACAGCTGATCGGCGTGCAGCTTGACCGGCAGCCCGACCGCCCTTGCCGCCTCGAACACGCGTGCGGTCTGCTCGGCCGAGAACGCGATATCTTCCATGAAAGCATCGACCGCATCGGCAAGACCAGCCTTTGCCACCGCCGGCAGCATCTCGTTGCAGACGAGATCGATATAGCGATCCTTGTTGCCATCGGCCTCCACCGGCAGCGCGTGCGCGCCCAGAAACGACGTGCGGATCGCGACCGGCCGCTGACGGCCGAGGCTGCGCGCGGCTGCGAGTTGCCGCATCTCGGTCTCGGTATCGAGGCCATAGCCGGACTTGATCTCGACCGTGGTGGTGCCCTCGCCGATCAGCGCATCGAGCCGCGGCAATGCCTGCGCTGTGAGCTCGGCCTCGCTCGCCTTGCGCGTCGCGGCCACCGTCGAGACGATGCCGCCGCCGGCGCGCGCGATTTCTTCGTAGCTCGCGCCCTTCAGGCGCAGTTCGAACTCGTGCGCACGGTTGCCGCCATAGACGAGGTGGGTGTGGCAGTCGACGAGGCCGGGCGTGATCCAGCGCCCTTCGCAATCGATCCGCTCGATGGCGTCCGCATCCACCGCAAAGTCCGCTTGCGGGCCGGCATAGACGATACGACTGCCGCGCGCAGCGATCACGCCATGTTCGATCTCGCCGAGATCGTGACGATCGGCCCGCATCGTGGCGAGCCGGGCGTTATGCCAGATCCGGTCGAAGCGCTCTGCCATGCCACCGTCCCTTCGCGAAGTCCCTGCGCCCTGGGATGCTTGACTTATATGTCTAGACATATAATCGTAAGGCGGTTCTGTCCAGCCGGCGTGTCATCATGTCCCGACTGCATTTCGCCTCCGCGCTCCTGCCCTCGGGCTGGGCCAATGACGTGCAGGTGGTGATCACCGCCGGCGCGATCGCGGCGGTGACGCCGGGCGTGGCGCCGGCTGCCGGGGACGAGCGCCACGCCATCGCGCTCCCAGGACTTACGAGCTTGCACAGCCACGCCTTCCAGCGCGGCATGGCGGGACTTGCCGAACTGCGCGGCAATTCCACCGACACGTTCTGGACCTGGCGCGAGACGATGTATCGTTTTGCGCTGGCGATGACGCCGGACGATGTCGCCGCCGTGGCGACACTGCTTTATGTCGAGATGCTGGAGCAGGGTTTTACCCGCGTCGGCGAGTTTCATTATCTGCATCATGATCGCGACGGCTCGCACTACGCCGATCCCGCCGAGATGGCCGCGCGCATTGCGCAGGCTTCCGAGGCATCGGGCATCGCGCTGACGTTGCTGCCCAGTTTTTATGCGCACGGCTCATTCGGCGGTGCGGCGCCACATGACGGCCAGCGCCGCTTCATCTGCTCTGTCGATCAGTTCACCACGCTGATGGCTGCCTCGCGCAAGGCGATCGCAAACTTGCCGGGCGCCAATATCGGCATCGCGCCGCACAGTTTGCGCGCGGTGGCGCCGGACGAGCTCGCGGCGGTCATTCCGCTCGCCGAAGGCGGACCGGTGCACATTCACGCCGCCGAGCAGGTGAAGGAAGTCGAGGATTGCCTGGCCTGGTCCGGACAACGGCCGGTGCAATGGCTTCTGGAGCATGCGCCGCTCGATCAACGCTGGTGCCTCATTCACGCAACCCACACCACGAACGAGGAAGTCAGTGCATTCGCGACGACCGGTGCTGTGGCCGGCCTCTGCCCCATAACCGAAGCTAGCCTCGGCGACGGCATCTTTCCGGCGCGGGAATTTCTCGACGCGGGCGGCCTGTTCGGTGTCGGCACCGATTCGAACGTGCTGGTCGGCGTCGCCGACGAGCTGCGCCAGCTCGAATATGGCCAACGGCTCAAGCATTGCGCGCGCAATGTGCTTTCCGGCGGCGCCGGCCGTTCGACCGGGCGCACACTGTTCGACGATGCCCTTGCGGGCGGAGCCCGGGCGCTGGCGCAGCCGAGTGCGGGCCTCACGCCGGGCGCGCGCGCCGATATCGTCACGCTCGACATTGCGCATCCGTCGCTCGCGGGACGCGCGCGCGACGCCGTGATCGACGGCTGGATTTTTGCGGCAGGCAGTGGCGCGATCGATTGCGTCTGGGCCGGCGGCAACAAAGTCGTTGAAAGCGGGCGTCATCAATTGCGTCAGGCCGCGCGCGAACGTTTCAACGCATCCGTGCGGAGGCTCGTCGCATGAGCCTCGCCATCGACGCGGCCGACAAGCCAACGCTCTACAAGCGTATCCGCGCCGACATCGAAAAGCGTATCCTGACCGGCGAATGGCCGCCAGGCCACCGCATTCCATTCGAGCACGAGCTGGTCGCGCGCTACGGCTGCTCGCGCATGACGGTAAACAAGGCGTTGTCGGAGCTCGCGCAGGCCGACCTGATCGAGCGCCGGCGCCGCGCCGGCTCTTTCGTCCGCCGGCCGCAGCATCAGTCGGCTGTGCTCAAGATTGCAGACATCCGGGCCGAGATCACCGCACTCGGGCGAGGCTACGGCTACGAACTGATCGGCCGCAAGCTGCGCGCTGCGACCGCCGCCGATCGCGAGCGTCTTGGCGTCAAGAAAGCCGGCAAGGTGGTCGCGATCTCCTGCCGTCACAGCGCCGACAACGTGCCCTTCGCCGTTGAGGACAGGCTGATCGATCTCGCGTCCGTGCCGGATGCGGCGACGGCGGATTTCTCGCGCGAGCCGCCGGGCTCGTGGCTGCTTCATCATGTCCCATGGACAGAGGCCGAGCATACGATCAGCGCCATTATCGCGGATGATCGCACCGCGGAAGCACTCGACATCGCGGTCGGCGCGCCATGCCTCGTGATCGACCGCTATACCTGGCGCAGTGCGCGTACGATCACCGCGGTGCGCCTGCTCTATCCCGGTGTTTCTCACCGCCTTGTCGCCCGGTTCAAGGGAGGCTGAGAGCACGATGGCGGCACAAATCGTGCAACGCTTCGGGCAACGGTCCGTAGGGGCCGACAGAGATCAACAGGACGTCAAACCATCGATCGGCAAGAGGATGATAATCATGCGTAGTTCGACAGTTTTTGCGACAATCATTGCACTCGCGGCCACCACTCCCGTGCTCGCCGACGACGTCAAGGTCGGCGTCGGCATCTCCGGATGGACCGGCTTCGCGCCGCTGACGCTGGCGAAGGAAGCCGGCATCTTCAAGAAGAATGGTCTCGACGTCACCATCAAGAAGATCCCGCAGAAAGACCGCCACCTCGCCATTGCCTCCGGCGACGTGCAGTGCGCGGCGACCACGGTTGAGACCTGGATCTCCTGGAATGCCAACGGTGTCGCGACCAAGCAGATCTTCCAGCTCGACAAGAGCTTTGGCGCCGACGGCATGGCCGTGCGCAACGACGTCACGTCGATCAAGGAGCTGAAGGGCAAGACCGTCGCAGCCTCCGCGCCGGGCACTTCGCCCTATTTCGCGCTGGCCTGGATGCTGAAGAAGAACGGCCTTACCGTGAAGGACGTCACTGTCGTGAACCTCGAGCCGGCTGCGGCTGCGCAAGCCTTCGTCTCCGGCCAGAATGACGCCGCGATGACCTATGAGCCATATCTGTCAACGGTCCGCGCCGCTCCCGACAAGGGCAAGATCATCGCGACCACGCTCGATTATCCGATCGTGATGGACACGTTCGGCTGCACGCCAAAATTCCTCAGCGAAAACCCGAAGGCGGCGCAGGCACTGGCCAACAGCTATTTCGAAGCGCTCGACATGATCGCCAAGGATCAGGCCAAGTCCTATGAGATCATGGGCGCCGACGTGAAGCAGACCGGCGAGGCGTTCGGCAACTCGGCAAAGTACTTGCGCTGGCAGGACAAGGCCGCGAACCAGAAGTTTTTCGCGGGTGACTTCCTCGCCTTCAACAAGGATGCGGCCGACCTCCTGCTCGAGATCGGCATCATCAAGGCCGCGCCGAAGGTCGAGGACCTCTACGATGCGAGCTTCATCAAGTAAGCCTAGATAAGCTGCTGGTCCTGCCGCGCGGTGGGACCAGCACAAGATCGACCATTCGGATAGACTATTGATGCGTCCCCTGGATTCCGTGACATCGAGGCAGCGCGTGGCCTATGGCCTCGCGTTCTTCGTGCTGTTCGTCGCCCTCTGGTCGTGGGCGACCTTCGGCGGCCATGTGTCGAAGACGTTCCTCGCCAACCCGCTGACCATGATGCAGGAGGGTTATGACCTGCTCACCAAGCAGGGCTTTCTGTTCGACATCGGCATGACGATCTGGCGCGTCGTCGGCGGCTTTGCGCTCGCCGCAATCATCGCGGTGCCGTTCGGCGTGCTGATGGGCGCCTACAAGCCGGTCGAGGCATTCCTCGAACCATTCGTCTCCTTTGCGCGCTATCTGCCCGCCTCCGCGTTCATTCCGCTATTGATCCTGTGGGCCGGCATCGGCGAGTTGCAGAAGCTGCTGGTCATCTTCATCGGCTCGGTGTTCCAGGTCATTCTGATGGTTGCGGTGACAGTCGGCGCGACGCGGCGCGATCTGGTGGAAGCCGCCTATACGTTAGGGGCCAGCGACCGCGGCATCATCCGCCGCGTGCTGCTGCCCTCCTCGGCGCCTGAAATCGCGGAGATCCTGCGGCTGGTGCTGGGCTGGGCCTGGACCTACGTCATCGTCGCCGAGCTGATCGGCTCGTCCTCCGGCATCGGCCACATGATCACCGATAGCCAGGCACTGCTCAACACCGGCCAGATCATCTTCGGCATCATCGTCATCGGGCTGATCGGCCTCCTCTCGGACTTCATGTTCAAGGCGTTCAACGCCTGGCTGTTTCCGTGGAGGCTCGCATGACCACGCTGAAGATCGAACAGGTCTCGCGAACCTTCCCAGCGCGCCACGGCAACGCTCCCACAAGAGCGCTGGAGCCCACCGATCTCATCATCGGCAATAACGACTTCGTCACCATCCTTGGGCCCTCCGGCTGCGGCAAGTCCACGTTGCTGCGCATCGTCGCCGGCCTCGACCGTCCGACCAGCGGGCACGTCACGCTGGATGGCCGCGCGGTCACCGGCCCCGGCGCGGATCGCGGCATGGTGTTCCAGTCCTACACGCTGTTTCCCTGGCTCACTGTGCGCGAGAACATCGCCTTCGGCCTGCGCGAGCGCGGCGTGTCCGAGGCGGAACGCAACAAGCTCGCGGACGCCTTCATCCGCCAGGTCGGACTGTCCGGCTTCGAGAACCATTGGCCGAAGCAGCTCTCGGGCGGCATGCAGCAGCGCACGGCGATCGCGCGCGCCCTCGCCAATGACCCGAAAATCCTGCTACTCGACGAGCCCTTCGGCGCGCTCGATAACCAGACCCGCGCCTTGATGCAGGAGATGCTGCTCGGCATCTGGGAGCGCGACCAGAAGACCGTTCTGTTCGTCACCCACGACATCGAGGAGGCGATCTTCCTCGGCAGCCGCGTCATCGTCATGAGCGCCCGCCCCGGCCGGATCAAGGCCGAGATCAATGTGGACCTGCCGCATCCGCGCTCCTACAAGATCAAGACCACGCCGGAATTCGTCCAGTTGAAGGAGCGGCTGGTCGAGGAGATCCGCACCGAGGCGCTGAAGGTTGCCGAACATGCCTGACACCAAGCCGCGCGCCAATGGCGAGCGCGTCCTCGCCGATCTCAATGCGCTGCGTACCCTCGGCGCCTACAAGACTGGCGTGCACAAGCCGACCTTCTCCGAGCCGCACAAGCAATCGCTGGACTGGCTGGTGCGGAAGCTGCCCGAGGCCGGCCTTACGGGGGCGATCGACGGCATCGGCAATATCCTCGGCACCAGCGCGAAGGCTGGACCAAAACTGCTCGCCGGATCACACCTGGAAAGCCAGAACTATGCCGGCTGGCTCGACGGCCCGCTCGGCGTCGTCTATGCGCTCGAGGCCGCGCGCGTGCTCAATGCCGATCCTTCCGTGAAAGGCGCGGTCGAAGTCGCTGCGTGGTGTGATGAGGAAGGTCATTTCGGCAGCTTCCTCGGCTCGCGCTCCTATATCGGGCAGGTGACCGAACCCGACATCGACGCTGCGCGCGACCGCACTGATGGACGCACCATGCGTGACGCGCTGGCCGACATGGGGCTGGCCGGACGGGCGCGCATCGCTGCCGAGCCGGGACGGCACGTCGGCTATCTCGAGGCGCATATCGAGCAGGGCGACACGCTCGAGAGCGGCAAGCTCGCGATCGGCGTCGTGACCTCCATCGTCGGCATCTGGCAGTACCGCATCAATTTTGCGGGTGAGCAGAACCACGCGGGCACCACGCGCATGGCCGTGCGCAAGGATGCGGGCCTGGCGCTTGCAAAGTTCTGCGTGGCGATCGACGAGCGTTTCCCCGCTGCATGCGGGCCGCGCACGGTCTGGACCACCGGCCGCATCACGCTCGATCCGGGCGCGCCGAGCATCATTCCCGGCGGCGCCGAGATGCTGTTCCAGATCCGCGACGACGATCCTTCCGTGATCGCGCCGCTGGAGGAGCTGCTGCGAACGATGGCGGACGAGGCCAATGCCAAAGGCCCCTGCACCGTCACCGTGGAGCGGATCCGCGTGGGCGCGCCCGCCATGATGGAGTCCCGCTTCCAGGATGCGATCGAGGCCGCGAGCAAGGCCCTGGCCGGCGGACGATCGCTGCGCATGCCGAGCGGCGCCGGCCACGACGCACAGATGCTCGCGACCATCATGCCCGCTGGCATGCTGTTCGTGCCCTCGATCGGCGGCATTAGCCACCATTGGACCGAGAACACCGCCGATGCCGACATCGTCACCGGCGCGCAGGTGTTCGTCGACTCCTGTCTGCGGATTTTGGCAGGCTAGAACGACGTACCGCCGCCGAACCTGAACTCCTGCACCACGTCGTATTTGCCCTTCGTGAGCGGCACGGCGTAGTCGAAGCGCAGCGGGCCGAACGGCGAGGCCCAGATCAGACCGACGCCGACTGACGAGCGCACCACGCTGCTGTCGTCATATTGCAATCCGCAGGTCGGGCAAGCCTTGGTATTGACCTCGCCCGTGGCCGTCCACGAGGTCGGTCCCTGATAACCCCAGAGTGAGCCGGCATCGGCATAGACGGCGCCCTTCAAGCCGACCTCCTTGGGCAGGAACCAGAAGGGCATCTGCAACTCCATGGACGCGCCCCAGTACTTCGTGCCGCCCAGCGCATCGCCCGTGGCGCCGAAGCTCGCGTAGGTGATGTCGCGCGGACCGATGCCGTTGGAAGCGAAGCCGCGTACGAGGTTCGGTCCCATCTGGAAGTGATCCAGCATGCGCAGATCGTTGTTGCCGATCTTGCTGAGGACGCCACCCTGGAGATGGATCACACTGACGATCTCGGAGACCAGCGACGTGTAGTACTTGGTGTCCAACGCTGTCTTCAGATAGGTGACGTCGCCGCCGACGCCGGCAAAATCCTGCTTGAAGTCGACGAGCAGACCGTCGGTCGGGTTCTTGGTATTGTCGAGCGTGTTGTAGGCCAGCGTGTAGCCCAGCGCCGAGGTCCAGGTCGGGCCGTTCGCCAATTCTTTTCGGACCGGCAGGCTCGATTCACCGTCACCGTAGCAGCCGTAGCCGTAGAGACCTGAACTCGTCGAGTTGGTCGGGTCCACTCCACCCAGCACGCTCTGGATATAGGCCGGCGTCGGATTGAAGGCCAATGATGTGTTGGCCGCATTGTTGTTGCAATTGTTGTAGGCGCTGGCGAGCGTGATGCTCTGCTGATAGAGCGAGTAGCGGAGCTGAAGCGACAGGTCCTCGCGCAACGCGAAGCCCAGGCGCGGCGAGAAGCCCAGCGTCGTCACCCCATAGCTCGTATAGCTGTTCGACAATTGCTGACGCCAGTAGGTGTCGAATCCAAGCGCGATCCGGTAGTCGAGCAGATACGGCTCGACAAAGGACAGCGATACCCCGCGGGCATACTGGCCGTAAGTCACCGACGCCTTGGCAAAGAGCCCTTTTCCGAGCAGGTTGCGCTCGGAGACAGAGACTTCGGCAAGCGCGCCGTCGGTCGTGGAGTAGCCGCCCGAGATCGAGAAATCGCCGGTCGACTTCTCCTCCATGTCAACGATCAGGATCACGCGGTCGCTGGAGGACCCGGGCTCCGTGGTGATCTTGACGTTCTTGAAATAGTCGAGGTTCTTCAGCCGCCGCTCGGCGCGATCAACCAGGGCGCGGTTGTAGGCGTCGCCCTCGGAGAGGTCGAATTCGCGCCGGATCACGTAGTCACGCGTGCGGGTATTGCCCCGCAGACTGATGCGCTCGATATAGGTGCGCGGCCCCTCGTCGATGTTGAACACCACCGAGACGGTGTGTGATTCGAAATTGCGGTCACCGCTCGGCCGCACCACGGCGAACGCATAGCCACGGCGCGAGGCCTCGATCTGCATCTCCTCGGTCGACTTCTCGACCGATTCGACATTGTAGAGCGAGCCGACATTGACGCGCGAAAAGCCGCGCAGCGAGCTTGCGTCGAAATTGGCGATGCTGGAGCGGAAGTCGACCGTGCCGACGCGATATTGCTGGCCCTCCTCGATCTTGAAGCTGACGAGGAAACCCTTCTTGTCCGGATCATATTCAGTCAGCGCCGCCACGACCTGCGCATCGGCAAAACCGTTCTTGAGATAGAAGCGGCGGATCAGGTCGCGGTCGGCCTCGACGCGGTCCGGATCGTAGAGGTCACCGCTGCTGAGGAAGCTCAGCAGATTGCTCTCGTGCGTCTTGATCACGTCGCGCAGGCGCGCGGCCGAGAAAGCGCTGTTGCCGATGAACGCGATCGATTTGACGCCGGTCTTGACGCCCTCCTCGACCGTGAAGACGAGATCGACGCGATTGCTAGGCTGCTCGATGATTTCAGGCGTGACGCGGACATCGTATCGGCCCGAGCGGCGGTAGATCTCGGCGATCCGCAGCGTGTCGGACTGCACCATCGCGCGCGAGAAGGTTCCACGCGGCTTGGACTGGATTTCGGCCGAGAGCTGCTCGTCCTTGATCTTCTTGTTGCCCTCGAACGCGACGCGGCCGATTACGGCATTTTCCACCACCGACACGACGATATGGCCGCCGACCCGGTTGACCTTCACATCCTGAAACAGGCCGGTCTCGATCAATGCCTTGAGGCCGTCGTCGAGGGCGACCTGATCGAACTGCCCGTTGGGGCCCGCCTTGAAGTAGGAGCGAACCGTCTCGGCCTCGACGCGGCGATTGCCTTCGACCGCGATCGCGTCCGTGGCTTGCGCCGCCGCAGCCGGCTGCGGCAACAGCACCAGCGGAAGTGAAGCTGCAATCGACACGCCACCCACGACCGCCGCGACAAGCCAAGCCCGCAAAACCGACATTCCACACCTCAAGAGCACCTATGCTCTGAAACGGGAAAGCTGTGGCCGCGGTGTGGCTTTCAGATTGCTGCAGTGTTTCCGGGGATTGAGTTTGATTGAGCCGATGCCCCCAGGGTCACGGCAGATTGTCCCGCAGAAAAATGTCGATGCGGATGCGCTCCTGGTCGGGGCTGATCGGCTCGCCGGAACAATGCGCGAGCAGGACGCGTGCCGCAGACCGCGCCTCGTGGCCGGGATCCTGGTTAATGATGGCATCGAGCGTGCCGCGGACCAGGAAACGCCGCGTGTACTGCGTCAGCTCATGGGTGATCCACACCACCTCGCGCGCACGGCCCGAGGCCTCGAGCGCATCGGCGATGCCACGGTTTCCGGCGCCGCAGCAATATAGGCCGCGGAGATCGGCATGGCGCGCGAGCAGCGCGGCCGTGAGCTCCCGTGTGCGCGCGCTGTCGTCGCGGCCCTCGATGACCGGTAGCGCGCGCAAGTTCGGATACTCGCTGGACAGGATCTGGTGGAAGCCGAACTGCCGCTCGGTGTGATCGCGCAGCGACAACGATCCCGCGATCACGGCGACCGTCCCGTCACGCCCGGCAAGGAAGCGCCCCATCAGCGTCGATGCAGTCCGCCCCGCGGCCGGGTTGTCGATACCGACATAATGCAGGCGGCGCGAGCTCGGCGCGTCCGACACGAGGGTCACCACGACGACCCCGCGCGCGGCGAGCTCGTCGATCGCGGCGCGCACCCTGGGATGGTCGAGTGCGATGACGGCCACGCCCTGATAGGCCGGCGACAGGTTTTCCAGCGCGCCGGCCAGCACATCCGGATCGAACACGTCGACATGGAGGATATCGATGAAGCCGCGTTGGCCGGCGAGCCAGTCCGCGGTGCGCTGGACCTGCTCGGTCAGGTTGGTCATGAAGCTGTTGCTGCCGGATGGCAACACGAAGGCGAAGCGGAAACTCTGGCCGCGGGCGAGCCGTGCGGCCGCCACGTCCGCCCGGTAGCCGAGCTTGGCGACCGCGGCCTCGACACGCGCGACGGTCTTGGCGCGCACGCCCTCGCGCCGGTTGACGACGCGATCGACAGTGGCGAGCGAAACGCCTGCCGCGCGCGCGACGTCCTCCAGCGTGGCGCGAACGGCCGGCTGCGTCGCGCCAGCTGTCATTCGCGCGCCGCCCACAGCAAGCCGCGGGTCATCAAGGTTCGGATCTCCGGGACGTCGAGCTCGTAAGCGCGGTGGCCGAGCGAGGAATAGAACACCCTGCCCGCGCCGTATCGCTTCTTCCAGACCACCGGCATCACCACGCCGTCGATCCAGGATGCGTGCTCGCCGGTGAAGGTCGTCGTCGCCAACACCTCGTTGGCGGGGTCGACATGCATGTAATACTGCTCGGAACGGTGCTCGAAACTCTTCAGACCCTTCATGATAGGATCATCCGGCTTCGTCAAGTCGACCTTGTAGTCGATGATGTTGCCGGGATGGGCGACCCATTGCCCGCCGCACAGGAACTGGTAGTCGACGGACTCGCGGAACGCATCGCACATGCCGCCATGATGGCCGGCAAGCCCGACGCCGCCACGCACCGCCGCGCAGAGATTGAGCGCATCCGACTTCTCGATCTTCGACATGGTGTAGATCGGGATGATCAACGAGAGATCATGGATCGCCGGCTCGCCGAATGCCTCTGTCGTCGTTTCGATCCGCACCTCGAAACCTTCCGCCTTCAGCCAGCCGCGGATCATCGAGGCGCAGAGATCTGGATCGTGTCCCGGCCAGCCGCCCCATACAATCAATGCCTTGCGCATGGTCATTCCCTCAGTCGATCTGTCCGGTTTCACGTCCGGCCGGCAACATCGCCGGCCGCTCGATGCGGTTCTCGATCTTGACGCGCCGCCCTTCGTCGGCGGAGGTCTGGAACGCCTCCATCACCTCCAGCACATGGAAGGCGAGCGCGCCGCTGGCACGATGCGGCCGGTTGTTCAGGATCGCGGAGGCCATGTCGGCGACCCCGATGGAACGGAATTCGCCTTCGACATGACCGTGTGTCAACGGCACCGTCTCCCATTCGCCGCCGGTCTTCGCGACCTGCACTTCGCCGCCGAAGCGGTTCGGGTCCGGCACCAGCATGCTGCCCCTGTCGCCATAGATCTCGATCGGAGCATGCCGGTGCTTCGGCACATCGAAGCTCATCGCGATCGAGACGACCGCCCCGCTCTCGAATTCGAGCGTGCCCGCGACATGGGTCGAGACCTCGACCGGGATCAAGGTGCCGTTCATCGGCTGGCTGGTGACCAGACGCTCGGATTTCGGGCGCGCGGTCGAGCCCACCACGCTCGCCACCGGGCCAAGCAGCTGCACGAGATCGGTGATGTAATACGGGCCCATGTCAAGCATCGGCCCGCCGCCGCGCAAGTAGTAGAATCCCGGCGCCGGATGCCAGCGCTCGTGGCCGGGGCAGCCGAAGAAGGCGCTGCCCGCCACCGGCGTGCCGATCGCGCCGTCGTCGATCAGCTTGCGCGCGGTCTGGTGCCCACCGCCGAGAAACGTGTCGGGCGCGCAGCCGACGCGAAGGCCCTTCTGCACGGCGAGATCCATCACCTTGCGGGCCTCCGCGACGTTGATACCGAGCGGCTTCTCGGAGTGAACGTGCTTGCCCGCATTCAGCACCGCGAGGCTGACGTCGGTGTGGGCGAGCGGCACGGTGAGATTGATGACGATCTCGACGTCGTCGCGCTTGAGCAGCTGGTCGACCCGCATCGCCGGCAGCCCGAAGGCGGCACCCTGACGCTCCGCCGCATCGCTGCGCATGTCGGCGAGCGCCTTGATCTCCATAACCGGGAAGCGCTGGGCCGCTTTCAGATAAGCGGTGCTGATATTGCCGCAGCCGATGATTCCGACGCCGACTTTTCTCATTGTGATCTCCGTGAGGTACCGTTCATCCCTTGACCGCGCCTGCAGTGAGGCCGGCGACGATGTGCTTCTGTGCCAGAAGGAACAGAATGATCGTCGGCAGGATGGTGAGCGTGATGAACGCCAGGATCAGGTGCCACTCGGACGAATATTCGCCCTGGTAAACCATGATGCCAAGCGGCCATGGATAGAGCGCATCGGTGTTGAGCATCACCAGCGGCAGAAGATAGGCATTCCAGCTGTTGACGAAGGTGATGGTACCGACGGTCGCCAGGATCGGCCGCGACAAAGGCAGCGTCACGTAGCGGAAGAATTTGATATAGCTGCAGCCATCGACCAGCGCCGCTTCGAGCAGCTCATGGGGAATATCCCTGAAGAAGCGCCGCAGCAGCAGCACGCTCATGGCGAGGCTGAAGGCGACCTGCGGCAGCGCGACGCCGAAATAAGTATCGAGCAGTCCGAGATCGCGCACCTTGATGAACAACGGCAGCACGGCGGTCGCCGCCGGAAACAGCAAGCCTAGCGTCAAGTAGCTCAGCAGCATCGATGAGCCGTAGAACTTGATATGGGCGAAGGTGAACGCCGCCATCGATGCTGTGATCAGGGTCAATGTCACCGTGAGCGTCGAGATGATCAGCGAGTTGCGCAAGAGCTGCCAGTAACGCGCGGAGAACAGGATGTCGGCATAATTCTGCCATTCCCAGTGACGCGGCAGGCCGAACGGATTCACGCGCAATTCGCCGAGCGATTTGAAGCCGCCGAGCAAGGTCGCGAGCAGCGGCACCAGCACGAAGATGGCAACGGCAGCGAGGAACGCCGCCTTGAACAGCGCGGCGTGATCGTACGGCGCGCGGGCGGTCTCGGCATTACTCATCGCGCATGAACCATCGCTTGTAGGTGAAGGCAAAGGTCACGCAGATCATGAACAGGATGACGCCGATGGCGCTGCCATAGCCGACCCGCATGCGCGAGATACCGTTGTTGTAGAGGAAGCTCACCATGGTGTTGGAGGAATCCGCAGGCCCCCCGCGCGTCAGCGGCATGACGAGGTCAAACAGCTGCAGCGACCCGACGATGGCGAAGAAGACAGAGAGCCGGATCGTCGGATAGAGCAAGGGGATCACGACATGGCGCAGGGCTTGCGAGCGCGTTGCGCCGTCGATCCGCGCCGCCTCGATCAGGCTCTTGTCGAGGCTCTGGAGCGCCGCGATGAACAGCATCATGTGGAAGCCAAAGTACTTCCAGACGATCACGATCAGCACCGCCAGCATCGCGGTGTCGGTCGAGGCCAGCAGATGCGGCGGCTCGGCGCCGAAGGTGCGCCAGATCGAGGCGACGAGGCCGTAATCGCCGTCATAGACGAAAGAGAAGATCAGGCCGGTCGCGATCTCGGCCAGGATGTAGGGCATGAAGAACAGCATGCGCAGCGCCACCGCTCCACGAAAGCGCTCGGCGAGCATCAAGGCCAGCGTGAGCGCAAGCGGCAGCTGGACCGCGAGCGAGACCGCGATGATCAGCCCGTTGTTGCGCAGCGCGAGCCAGAAGGCGCGGGTCTCCAGCACGAAGCGGTAATTGTCGAAGCCGATCCAGTTGGTCGGCTTGCCGAACCCGTTCCAGTTGAAGCCGGAATACCAGGCGGCCTCGCCGATCGGCAGCACCACGAACAATGTGAACAGCAGCAGTGCCGGCGGCAGGAACAGGATCAGGACGGTGAAGCGGCCGTCCCAGCTCGGGCCGCGGATCGCGGCCTGCGGGATCGTCTCGTCAGCAACGCCCATCGCCGACACGATCGCGATCCGCCGCGCCACCGTCAGTTGCCCTGCTTCCGCGCCGCTTCGATCGCTTTCGCTGCGTCCTGCGGGCTCATGCTGCCACCGGCGATCTCCGCGGTGACGTCGTTGACGACGCGACCGACCGAGGGGCCAAGGCTCTGGTCATAGAAATTCTGGTGATAGTTCGACTTCGCCAGATTGGCTGCGATCAGCTTCATGAAGGAATTGTTGAGGCCGACGTCCGCACCCTGCACCACGGGGATGATGTAGTTGCCGGCGGCAAGCCGCGTCTGCACGTCCTTCGAGACGAAGTACTTCAGGAAATCGACCGCCTCCTTCGGCGAGCCCTTCGTGATCAGCCAGCCGGTAATGCCGCCCAGCGTATCCGTCGGCGCGCCGTTGCCGCCCGCCACCACGGGGAAATCGAACCAGCAGATCTTGTCCTCGCTCAATCCGACCTTGTCGGCGGCGAGTGCGCGCTGCAAATTATAGACGGTGGAGATCGCCAGTGTCATCGCCGCCTTGCCGTCGCCGAAATAGCCGACGGCCTGCGGGTTCTTGAAGCCGAGGAAGCCGTTCTGGAATGGCTGCAGGTCGACGAGCTGCTTGAACAGCTCGCCGGACTTCTGGAAGGTCTCGCCAGCAAAGCCGCCGTTCTCGCCGCGCAATGCAGCGTCGAAGGCCGCCTTGCCGCCGACGCGCACCGCAAGATGCGTCCAGTAGAAATGCAGTGGCCATTTGTCGGCGCCACCGACCACGATCGGCGTGACGCCGGCCGCTTTCAGCGTCTTCACCGCGGCGAGCAGATCGTCCCAGGTTTTGATGGCGGCGGGATCGACCTTCGCCTTGGCCATCAGCTCTTTGTTGCAGAGGAACCCCACCTGCGACAACGCGACGGGAAGGCCATAGACGTGGCCATTGCTGGTGAAGGCAGCGAGTGCCGCCGGCGTGATGCTGTCGCTGTAGCCCTTCACCTGGTCGGTAATGTCGTCGAGAACACCGGCCTCGATCTGCGTCTTCAGGACGCCGCCGGCCCAGCTGTAGATGATGTTCGGCCGATCCTTGGATTGCAGGATGGTCGGCAGCTTGGCCTTGTAGGCCTCGTTCTCGAGGAACTGCATCTCGACCTTGACGCCCGGATGCGACGCCTCATAGGCACGCGCGACCTCCTCCCAGATCTTCACCTGAGCCGGATTGACCTCGATGTGCAGCCATTTCACGGTTGTGTCGGCTGCGGCGACATTGGCGCCAAGCAGGCATGCGGCCGCGGCGAGTCCCAGCTTCCCGAGCAGTCTCATCACATCCTCCCAATGGGCTCTTATTCTTTGGCTGCAATCCTGCCTTCAATATTTGAGGTACGCAACACAAATTCTGACCTATGCACCTCACGGAAGGAATGGCTATGGTCTGGAAAAGAGTCGGGCGGCCCGTCGCGTCGCCCGCAACACACTGAGAGGTGCCCATGGCTGCCATCTATTCCGACCTCGCCGGCAAGGTCGTGCTCGTCACCGGAGGGGCAGCGGGAATTGGCGCTGCGATCGTGCGGCGGTTCGCGGAGCAGAAATCCAAGGTCGTGTGCTTCGACATCAAGGTCGACGAAGGCCAACGCCTGGCGCGCGAGCTATCCGATCGGGGACTGGCTGCGCATTTCCAGCACGTCGACCTGACCGACATCCCCGCGTTGCGCGCGGGCGTGGAGGAAGCACGCAAGGCGCACGGCGCGATCAACATCCTGGTCAACAACGCCGCACATGACGAGCGGCACAAGACCGAGGAGATGACGCCGGAATATTGGGACGACCGCATCGCGGTGAATCTGAAGCACCAGTTCTTTGCGTCGCAAGCCGTGCTGCCGGACATGAAGGCTGCGAATGCCGGGGCCATCATCAATTTCGGCTCGGTGTCGTGGATCGCCGGACAGGGCGGCATGGCCGCCTATACCGCCAGCAAATCAGGCGTCATTGGCCTGACGCGCTCGCTGGCGCGCGACTACGGTCCCTACAATGTCCGCGTGAACGCGATCGCGCCGGGCTGGATCATGACCGAACGCCAGCTCGAGAAATGGATGACGCCGGCGGGCGAGATCGAACTTCAGCAGCGACAGTGCCTGAAGCGCAGGCTGGTGCCAGACGAGGTCGCGAAATTCACCGTCTTCCTCGCCTCCGACGAGGCCTCCGCCTGCACCGCTCAGCACTACGTCGTCGATGGCGGCTGGGTGTGATGCTTTGAGGATGGACGCGTTGATGATGAGGCGTGTTGACTTGTCAGCGGACTCAGCAGCAATACCGACAAAACGTCTCGTCGTCCCGGCAACGTCAAAGGTGGCACAATGATCAAGCGCGTCCTGCCGTATGAGGGGTTGCTCCACGAAGTTGTCGAGCATAACGGCGTGCTCTACATCGGCGGGATCGTCCCTGAGGACACGAGCCTTGATATGGCTGGCCAGGCCAATGATGTACTTGGCCAGTTGTCGCGTTTGCTGGAAACCCTGGGATCTGATCGGTCCCATGTCCTGCAAGTGACAATCTTCGTCACGAAGCTCAGCGAAAAAGCCGCATTCAATACGGCCTGGAAAGCATGCTTCGCGGAGACCTCCCTACCGGCGCGCGCGGTCATCGGAGTGACCGACCTCGGTCCCGGCGTCAAGCTCGAGATGACTGCAATTGCCGCTCGTCGAGCTTCGAGCTGAAGGCACGCATCTGATCCGAGCCGAACGAACAGCGCGCCGTCGTTCGGGCTACCAGACTGCGCTGCTGCCAGCGCAGCAGGTCGGCCTGCAATCGCCAGATCAACGTGGATAGCGCAACACCGGCCAGCACCGATCCCCTGTTCCGCACCGTTGAACTCGCCCAGCCGCGCAGCATTGACCAAGCGTTCGCCGATCGCATTGCTTTCCAGCGAGGAACATGGAGTATCATCCGTTGCGAACTGGCGCCAACCTGACAGGCTGATATTGGCTGTGTATGCGATGGTCCTTTCTGCGCGCGGCGCGCGCCTGACCTTTCAGGAGCTTCCCGATCCAATCCCGGGGCCCGGTGAGGTTCGCGTCAAGATCAGCGCCTGCGGCGTGTGCCGAACCGATCTTCATGTGCTCGACGGCGACCTGCCCGCCATTCCTTACCCAATCATCCCGGGCCACGAAGTCGTCGGCCGGGTTGACGCGCTCGGCGCGGGTGTCGACGACCTGAAGCCCGGCATGCGCGTGGGCGTGCCCTGGCTCGGTTACACCTGCGGAGAGTGCTTCTATTGTCGCATGGACAAGGAAAATCTCTGCGATCGTCCCAAATTCACCGGCTACACGCGCGACGGCGGCTTTGCGAGCCACCTGATCGCCGATGCCAGATATTGCTTTCCGCTCGGTGAGCACGGCGATGACGTAGCCATCGCGCCGCTGCTCTGCGCCGGTCTGATCGGCTGGAGATCTCTGGTGATGGCCGGCGAAAGCAAAACGTTAGGCATCTATGGCTTCGGCGCAGCCGGGCATATCGTGGCGCAGGTGGCCCGGTCCCAAGGGCGGACCGTCTATGCTTTTACGCGCAGAGGCGATCAGGAAGCGCAACAGCTGGCGCTCTCGCTCGGCGCGGACTGGGCCGGCGCTTCCGAGGATAGGCCGCCGACCGATCTGGACGCCGCGATTATATATGCACCGGTCGGTGCATTGGTGCCGCTTGCCTTGCGCGCGGTGCGAAAGGGCGGACGCGTTGTCTGCGCCGGCATTCATATGTCCGACATTCCGACGTTTCCCTACGACAATCTTTGGGGAGAACGGCAGATCATGTCGGTTGCGAACCTCACGCGAAAGGACGGCATTGATTTCCTCGCGATCGCGGCCAAGGCTAACATTCGGACACACACCACGGTGTTCCCGCTCGCGGAAGCGAATGAAGCCCTCGCCCAATTGAGGGACGGCAAGCTCGTGGGTGCCGCCGTGCTGCGTTCCTAACGACCGCCTCTACTGTTCAAGGACATAGGTGCCGGGCGCGTCGCCCAAAGGTGCGACTTTCTGCTCCACCGTTGCCCCAGACGCGGGAACAGGCTGATCGGAATGAGCTACGAGGAATCGCGCCCACTCGCTCCACCATGATCCTTCGTATGATGGCGCACGTTTGACCCACTCGTCCGGGCCGAGATAGGGATCGCTGGTCTTCTTGGTAAGCACCTGATAGCTGTGCCCCTCCTCACCGGGCGGGGCGACGATGCCTGCGTTGTGCCCGCCACTGGTCAGTACGTAGGTGGTATCTGCATTGGCAAGGAAATTGATCTTGTAGGTCGACTTCCACGGCGCGACGTGGTCGCGCAGCGTGCCGACGACGAACATCGGCATGTGCAGATCCGAGAGCGAGACCGGCTGGCCATTGACCTTATAGCGTCCCTCGGCGAGATCATTGTTCAGGAACAGCCGCCGCAGATAGTCGGAGTGCATCTGATAGGGCATGCGCGTGGCATCGGCATTCCAAGACATCAACTCGCTTGGCGCGGCTCGTTCTCCGATCAGATAGTCGCGAACGATCCGCGACCACAGCAAGTCGTTGCTCCGTAACATCTGAAACGCGCCGGCCATTTGCGCTGTTCCGAGCAGCCCTTGCCGCCACATCATATCCTCGAGAAACGAAACCTGGCTTTCGTTGATGAACAAGGTCAGGTCGCCGGCCTCCGTAAAATCGGTCTGCGCCGCAAGCAACGTCATCGTTCGCAGACAGTCGGGTCGCTCGCGAGCGAGTCGCGCAGCCGCAATGGAGAGCAAGGTTCCGCCAAGGCAATAGCCCGCGGCGTGGATGGCCTGGCCGGGACGAAGCGCGTTGATGGTCGCGATCGCGGCATCCACCCCGAGTTCGCGGTAATCTTCCAGGCTGAAATTGCGATATTCGGGTGTCGGGTTCTTCCACGAGATCATGAAGACGGTAAATCCGCTTTCGATGAGAAAGCGCACGAGCGAATTGCGCGCCGACAAATCGAGAATATAGTACTTCATGATCCAGGCAGGCACGATCAGAACCGGTTCGGGGCGCACCGTCGGTGTCATCGGTGAATACCGGATGAGTTCGATCAGCTCGTTGCGATAGACGACCTTACCGGGCGTTGCGGCGACATCCTTGCCGACTTCGAATGTCCGATCGCTTCTCAAGCCCGCCCCGGTAAGCAGTGTCTTGAAATCCTCAATCCAGTTGTGAACGCCGTAGAGGAAATTGCCACCGCCGGTCTCCATGACCTTGCGCAACACCTCGGGATTGCTGACGGCGAAATTCGTCGGAGCTACCGTATCCAAGCATTGACGCAAGGTGAAGTCTGCAATTGTCGCGTTCGAATGCGACAGTCCGTGAATTCCGGTCGTTGCCGAGTGCCACCATTGTTCGGTCAGCAGGAAGGCCTGAGCCATGAGATTGTAGGAGGGCAGCTCCCAGTCAGAGCTCGAGAAACGGCGGTCATTCTCCGGCGGCCTGATGGCGGACCAAGGCTGGAACGTCGCATGCCTGGGCACCATGGAGTCGAAAAACTGAAAGGCGTTCTGGATTGCTTGACCGGCAAGGCCCGCCTGCTTACCGGGCGAGGCCAGCAGATGCAGTTGCCAGTCTGCAAAGGCCAGTGCCAGCGCTGCCGGTGAAACACCGCCGGTAAAGCGCGCCAGCGCCGCGTGAAAGGACCGGTCGATTGCATCAGCGGCAATATCAGGGGCGATCGACTGCGCCGGCGCCATTCCCTCATTGATCAGTGGCTGCGGGGAGACCCGCTCGGAATTCGGAACCGCGGGGACGCGGCTGACGGATGCTGGAGGGGACATGGTGAACTCCTTTGGCTTCCCCAACTTAACAACGTGGCCCTAGGCCGACTTGAGCTGCGTCAAGTCCAAATTCGAGCTGGCTCCTAATTTCGGTTGCCCCAAGCGAACCAGGACCGGAGAGCCCCTTGATAATCGAACAGATTGGCGCTGCTTCGGCTCCTGACGAGTTCTGGCAAGCGCCAAAGGATGCCCTTTACCGCGCGCTAGGCTCAGGTCCCGACGGGCTGGCGCAGGTCGAAGCCGAGCGGCGCCTGGCGATGTTCGGTGCAAACCGCGCTGACGCCTCTCAAAGCCGGTCTGTCCTGCGCAAGCTCGGCCGGCGTCTTTGGAACCCATTGATTGCGATGCTGCTGGCCGCGGCGCTTGTGTCAGGAGCGAGCGGCGATGTTGGCAGCTTTGCGATCATCGCGTCCGTGTTGTTGCTGTCCCTGACGCTGGATATCGTTCAGGAGCATCGCGCCGAGCTGACGGCCGAAGCGCTACGGGAGTCGGTGGCCATTCAAGCCGACGTCGTTCGCGAAGGCAAAGACCTCTCCGTACCCGTGGCGTTGCTTGTCCCCGGAGACGTCGTGAAGCTCCGTACCGGCGACCTCATACCGGCCGACGGTATCGTCCTCGAAGCCCAGGAGCTTCAGATCAACGAAGCCTTGATGACCGGCGAACCGTTTCCGGCCTTTAAGACGACTGAACCCTGCTCAACGAAGTCGCCGGCAGACGCGACGAATGCCCTGTTCGCCGGAACGAGCACGGTGGGCGGCAGCGGCAAGATGCTGGTCGTAAAAACAGGAAGCCGGACGCGCTTTGGCGCGATCGCTGCTGCGCTGGCAGCGAATGCGCCGCCGACGGCTCTCGAACAAGGCGTACGAAGGCTTGGCATGCTGATCCTTCGGCTCACGCTGTTCCTCACGCTCTTCGTCCTAATGGCGCACCTGGTCGCGCATCGTCCCGCAATGGAGTCGTTCCTGTTCGCGATCGCCCTCGCCGTCGGTCTGACCCCCGAACTGCTCCCCATGGTAATGACGGTGACGCTCGCCCGCGGGGCTCAGCGCATGGCTGATCGAAAGGTCATCGTCAAACGGCTTTCCGCGATTCACGATCTGGGTGCGATGGACACGCTCTGCGTCGACAAGACGGGCACGCTGACGGAAGCGAGAATCACGCTGGCGGCCCATGTCGATCCGCAGGGGCGCCCCAGCGACCGCACCTTGAGCTTGGCATGCCTCAACAGTACATTCCAGGCAGGCGTGAGAAGTCCGCTTGATGACGCGATCCTGTCGGCGGCTGGTGCGAAGGCGAACGACTGGGCTCGTCTCTCGGAGGTTCCGTTTGACTTCGAGCGGCGGTGCCTATCCGTGCTGGTCGGCCGAAACGGAGAGCATCTGCTGATCGCAAAAGGGGCGCCAGAATCCATCCTGGCTCGCAGCGTTACCGTGGAAATCGACGGTCTGGCCCATCCGCTCGACACCGCGTGGCGACAGATGATGGCGGATGTGCAGGATCGCTATGCCCGCGATGGCTTCCGGCTTCTTGCCGTCGCCATCCGGTCCATTCCGCCTGACCAGCAGACGATTGCCGTCGGCGACGAAGCGAATTTGACCATGATTGGATTCTGTGTGTTCGCCGATCCGCCAAAGCAGGATGCCGCCTCGGCGATCAACGCCCTCACCTCACTTGGCGTGACGATCAAGATCCTTTCGGGCGATCACGGTGCCGTCGTCTCCCGCGTGGCGCAATCAGTCGGACTTCCGTCGAACCGCATCCTAACAGGCGCGGAAATCTCCGAACTGACCGATGTCGCGCTCGCAGCAAGGGTCGATGACATCAATCTTTTCGCCCGCATAGACCCGGATCAGAAGCGGCGAATCATTGCAGCCCTCCGGCGGCGCAATCACGTCGTCGGATTCATGGGCGACGGCGTCAACGACGCCCCCGGCCATTCACGCGGCCCATGTCGGCATATCGGTCTCGGGCGCAACTGAAGTCGCCCGCGCGGCCGCCGACATGATCCTGTTGGCGCCCGATCTCTCGGTGCTTGCGGCTGGCGTGCGCGAGGGCCGACGGACATTTGCCAACATCTTGAAGTATGTCCGAATGGGAACGAGTTCGAATTTCGGCAACATGCTGTCGATGGCCCTAGCCTCGATCTTCCTTCCATTCCTTCCGCTTTTGCCGCTCCAGATACTATTGAACAACCTGCTCTATGACCTATCCGAGGTGGGCATCCCGTTCGACGAGGTCGATCAAGAGGATGTCGAACGCCCACAAAGCTGGGACATGCGGAGCATTCTCCGCTTCACGATCATCATGGGTGCGACGTCTTCGCTATTCGATGCGATTACCTTTCTGGCTCTCCTCAAACTCTTCCATTCCGACGCATCAGCATTCCAAACTGGTTGGTTCATTGAATCGATCGCCACCCAAATCCTCGTCATCTTCTTGATTCGCTCCCGCCATATGCCGTGGCGGGCAAACCGACCACATGTCATGCTCATAACCACATCGCTGGGAGCACTCTCTGTTGGTATTGGCCTCGCGATCAGCCCATGGGGCAGATTTTTCCATTTCGAGACACCCCCCGTCGGTATCATGGCCATCATCATCGTCATTACGGCCATCTATCTGTTGGCCGCAGAAATCGCCAAACGCCTAGCTCTCAGAACCCATAGCGCGAGAAATGAACGAGGCAATGCGGCGATATCTGAAGTGGATTGAGCGTGTAGGCGTCGGAGACGATTGCCGCATCGGCGACGCGCAGCTCGTCGCAAAAACCGTCATCCGCATTCCAGATCCAGGCGAATCCGACGAGCTGCGGGTGAAGCGTGCCGATGTGCAACGTCAAACGGTCGATGGAAGAGCCGGCCGCCTTCATCCTCGCAATCAGCTTGACCAGCAGCTCGATCATCTCCCGTTCCGCAGACGCATCTTCCAGCAACCAGTGCTCGATCTCTGAGAACGTGTCATTGACCTTTGCGGTTACTCGATAGGGCCTGTCCGGCGGACAAGAGAAACCGAGTGCGGATATGACCAAGGTGAGGGATCTGGAATTTTCTTATTCATGTGAAATCCATTCGGGCTTCAGGTAGCGACTTCGCGCCCGAACCGATCGACGAGAAAACCGACGAAGAGCCGAACCGCAGCGTCGATCGCGCTGAGATCCTCCAACAGCTCAATCGACGTCCATCACCTCGACCACCCGAGTCGCAAAAAGCTCCTCCTGGTCCAGTTCACCTTCGAGCCTGTGCATGACGCTGTCGTGGATGCGCCCGGAATTGAAGAGCTCAAGGAGCCTGTTGCGGCCGGCTCCCACCGCGATCAATATGGCACGGTAGTGCTGAAGTCTTCGCTCCTCATGGGGTCTCTTGGCGAGGACATGGTCTTCGGCTATCGCGAGGCGATGCCCGTACTGTTCGACCAGCCGCGGATGGAGATGCTTCCCCTCCGCTCCGAGAGAATGTGCGCGGATGGCATCGAACTCGGCTCGCGCGATTTCGGCTCGGACGGCCTCCTCGGACAGCGTCTCCTCTCCGCGCAGCAAGAACTCCTGCCCTGCCAGCGTTTTCGCGATCGGACCGAGCGTGAGCCCGAGCGCGACGATAGTCGCGGCAACCACGCAGAAGGTCACGAACAGAATGATATCCCGGCCCGGAAAATTCTCGGGCAATGACAGTGCGGCCGCGAGACTGACGACGCCGCGCATTCCGGCCCAGCTGATCACCAGCGGAACGGCAAGCGGTGGAAATGGATCCCGCGCACGAAGGGAGGGGATCAGTGCCCTCGGAATGTATGCCGTGGGGAATATCCAAGCGAAGCGCGCGAGCACGAGCACGGCAAAGATCGTCGCGGCTGCGGGCACAAGCGCACGCACCGTCCCCCAATCCGCACCGAACCGGTGCAGAACGCCGCGAAGAGCCAGCCCCACCAGCACGAAGACCAACGCCTCCATCACGAACGTCACGACGGACCAGACCGCCAGAGCCTGGACGCGCGACGCGGCGCTCAAGGCCTTGTGTTGCAGGCGTCCAAGGACCAGCCCACATGCGACCGTCGAAAGCACGCCTGATACATGCAGGCTATCCGCGAGCAGATAGGCGGCCCAGGCGGACAAAAACGTCCAGACCACGGTGAGCCGCGCATCCGTCAACTTTCCGGCGACGAAAGCGCAGATCCAGCCGAGCGCGAGACCAATGCCGACCCCCACGGCGGAGACGTAGACGAAGCTTCCCGCGGCCGCCCCCGCACTGAAGGTCCCAGTCAGTGCCGCAGCGACGGCGAAACGAAAGAGGACGAGACCGGAGGCGTCATTGATCAGGCTTTCGCCTTCCAGCAGAACCGCGATGCGCGGCGGGACATCAAGATGGTCCAGCACGGCGCGCGCGGCAACGGCGTCGGGCGGCGAAACGATCGCACCAAGCGCAAAACACGCGGCCCAAGGCAGTGCCGGGAAGAAGAAGTGCGTGACGACGCCAACCAGAAGTGTCGTGACCACGACGGCCCCGACGGCCAACTGCAGAATGATCCTGAGATTGGCTCGAAAATCCGGCCACACGGTGAAGTAGGCACCCGAAAGCAGAAGCGGTGGCAGAAACAGGACCATGACGAAGTCCGGATCGAACTCCACTTCGGGGAGCCCTGGAACGAGAGCGAGAGCGATGCCAGCCAGCACCAGCACCGATGCCGACGGCAGACGCAAGCGACGGGCTACCGTGTCGAGCACGACAGCCATCATCAGGAGCAGCAGGATGATCTGGAATGTCTCGGCTGGGCTCATCGCGAACGCTAGGCCGTCTTTTGCGGGGCGGGCTCGGTCCGAGCCAACACCACCGCCGGCAGCGCGATAAGCGGGGGGAGGACGAAGCACCAGGTGCCGAACTTGGCATAGAGGCAGGCCCCCGCCGCGCACCCGAACGCAAACGCGGCCACACTCGCCGACATCTTGCCCAAGCGGGGCTTGGCAACGGTCAGAACAGAGGCGGGTGCGGATCTCATGACATCCGCGACATCGATCATGATCTGGGTCGTCGTTCCCGTCATCAAGGTGCTGGGCGGCTCCGTACCCATGTGAATGCGGTGGGCCGCATTTTGAATGGCCATTGCCGCGACAAGAATCATCCCGGTGAGAATCGCCTGCCAGCTGTCCCCTTGCACGAACGGCCCGAAATAGGCGGCGGCTGCGCCACCCACGGCGAGCAGCAGCGTCTTGATGGCCAGCATCGAGCGGAAGATCGGCAGTCCCATGGCCGGCAGATAGAAACTGAATATCCGTGTGATGACCACGACAGCGCAGAAAACGGGGAGCGCAAGAAGCTTGGCCAAAGCGCCCGACGTTCCCAGCACAACGGCAGCACCGAACGTGACGAAGTTGCCGGTCACGTGCGCCGTGAACAGCCCCTGAAGCGCGAGGAAGCCCGCGGTATCAACGAAGCCGGCATTGAGGCTCATCAGCAGAGCAAGGAAGGAAACGGACTTCGACATGTTACCAGCCATATTGGAGTTGGACACCGAGATAGTTGCTCGTGTGTCCGCCGACGCCGAGGATCGTATCGCCGACGGCGAAGTGTACGGCCTCGATTGCGCCAGTGAGATGTTCGTTGAAAGCATAGTCTACGCGCAGCTGGCCATAGGCACCCGTCCAGGCGCTTCCGGTTCCGGCCGTGCCGGCAATCGGCACGTTCGGCTGGACGTAGATCGCATCGGCAGTGGTCTCACGCCATTGCAGGCCGACCGCCGCCATCACTTTCAGCCCGGTTGCCGGGCTGATCTGGATCGACGGCTTCAGATGAACGAGATTTGCGTACCCGGTGTAGCCGCCCAGGGTGAAGTAGTAGCCGTTCGGAAACAGCGGATTGAAGGTGCCGAGTACCCCATCACCTGGGTGATGATCGCCGGACGCCGCGTCGAATTGCAGGCCGACGCGAGGCTGCCACACCGCCTCGGAAAAGGTGTACCCCGTCCGCGCACCGACGGCCCACGCGCGTATGTCTGTGGCGCCGACCTGGCCTGCCTGCACCATGGCCTCGAGGTCCCAATCCAACCCTCCCGACTTGCCTGCGAATCTCACGTCAAGGATATGACGTCGTTCATCGCCGTGTGCGTCGAGATATTTGGCATCGCTACGCTCGTACAGGGAATAATAGCCGGACAGCTCGTTGTCTCCGAGCACCTTCCGTTCTACCCGCAACGTGCTGAACCGGAACCGGTCGTTCGATGTGTCGTCAAATGGGTGCACGTCGAAATACTGAACGGGCCTGCTGACAAATCCGATGAAACGCCAAACGCCGCTCTCCCAGTCGGCCCAGATGGCATCGAAGGACTGGCGCACATTCGGTCCATCCCGCGACGAGACGAAGCGCTGCAGGTCGAACGCGAAATCCTGGCGTCCGACGCGCGCCTTGAGGGTGCCCGCTGCAAAGGTATTGGTGTATTCGACGAACGCCAGCCGAAGATCGAGGCGATCCTGATCGACTGAGGAGATGTTCAGCTTGTCGAATGCACGATCGTCCTCGATCTGAACGAACGCGCGCCAGTTTTCGTCGAAGTGCACGTCGGCGTGGACCTGAAGCCGTTGCAGGAGATAGCTGTCCCCTGGAGTCTTGCTGGTTCCAAACGCCGCAGCGTCGTTGGACTCGAAGCGCTCGCGCAATGTCAGTCCGAATGAGACGTAGCTCTTCGGATCGGTGGCCCAAAGCGGTATGTATTTGAGCCCATCAAAAGCTTCGGTCCGCAGCTTCGGATCGGCGAGCACTGACCAATCTTCGGCCCAACGATTGGCCTGGATTGCAGGTCGCTTCGCTGTCGTGGCATCCGCGTCCAGTGCCTTGGCCGGACCGACGTACGCCGTCACCACGAGCAGCGGCAAAAGCATCCTGACGGTTCGCGCGCCGATCCATCCTGGCATGAGGTCTTATCGCTCCGAGATATTTCAGAAGGCTACTGGCTAACACGCCCGGCTTGCTTGGCTCCCGTGGAATGTATCTCAGCGACGTAGCCGCCCGGAAACTGCACGACCGCTGCGGACCTGCCATCTGATGTGTAGGGTTCGACGAGAACGGACGCTCCGGCAGCCCTCGCTTTTGCAAGCGTCGCATCGAGATCCGCCACCTCATAGCCCGTCGTTTCGCGGCCGTAGGGATAAGGCAAATGACCGTTGGTCACAAGGACGACCATCTTGCCGAACGCCGATTCGATACGAATCCTCGTGTAGGTTTCCCCTGCCCTGCCAATCTCGATCCCGGGAGCCTTCGCGGTCTGGGAGACGACCTTGCCGCGCGAGAAGGCGATGAAGCTTCGCACGAAGGCGTCTGCCCGGCCGGTCGAAATGTACACCCGATTCTCGGGGACCTTCTCGAAGGGGGTATAGTTCGGCTTGGTGGTGTGCCAGTAGATCTGCATGTTGACGCCACCCGGCCACTGGATCACCGCGTCCCGCCCGATCGGATCCGGAAAGTTCGCGACGATCACGTCAGCACCAGCCGTGCGTGCAGCCTTGATCGCAAGGTCGATGTCGCTGACCAAATATCCGTTCCGCTCGGCGCCGAATGGATACGGCACGGGCGTCTTGAACCCAAACAGGGAGACCGTGCCGACCGGCGTCTGAAGTAGCTGCGACGTCGTGCTGCTCGGTGTGGGCGTGACGGTAGCGACCACCTGCTTGGTGCTTTGACCGCCGAAAGTCGCGAGAAAGCTCGATGCGAACTTGTCCACGTCCTCCGGCGCGACATAGACATGCGTCGTGTCGTACTGCGGTGCTACGGCGACGGTCTCCTTGCCGGCCCTCCCCGCATCCTTGGCGGTCGCCGGCACCATCGCAGCGAAAGCCGCGACGGAGACGAGCAGGATCGATGCCGATAGCCGTTTCATGGACAACTCCTTAGGCAAGATTAGACTACGAAATGCGGGTTGGATGAGGTGGCGTCTCTACGGCGTAGATCGACACAATGACGAGACCGGCGATGAGGCCGAGATGCTCGAAGAATGCATTCATGACCATAAACCGTTCATGGCCGGTCGATAGCCAGAACGCGTTCGCGGTCAACATCGCCACGAAAGTCAGCACGCCAAGCCCGCCGGCTCCGAGCCACACAAACCGATTGGCAACGACAAGAAGCGAGCCGCCAAGCTCGACGACGATCGCAAGCGTCGCCCACAACCAGCCGGGATTGAGACCGAACCTCGCCTGCTCGGCGGCCGCACCCGCAAAGTCGAGCAGCTTGGCGAAGCCGCCGATGATGTAGGCGGATGTCAGCGCAAGCCTTGCGGCGTGCCACAGCAGCGGCGAGGCCAAGATCGCCGCAATCCACCCGGGCGTATCTTCCTTTCGCACGTCAAACGGCCCAGCAGGCACAACCCAGGGCGCCCCAGAAGCTCTTGAGGTCCGCGACCGGCAGTTTGCTCGACCAGGCGGTGGCATGGTCATGACCATGCACCCCACAGCTATTGGCGCATCCGCACATCTGCATGGCCTTCATTGCGAGGTTTGGCCCATTGCGCTGCTTGTCTTCGGCCCAGGCGCCATAGCCTCCGAAGCGCCGCACAGGAGACCAGTCCGGCATCGCGGGCGGCGGCGTAACGCTCTCCAATTTTGCAAAATCGCCAGTCCCGTACACAATCCTTCCGCCGACCATCGTCAGCACGGAGCTTGTATCGGCGATCTCGGCGTCGCTGCACGAGAAATAATCCCGGTCGGGCACGATCAGGTCAGCGAATTGCCCGGCCTGGATGCGCCCCTTCTTGCCCTCCTCGTTCGAGAACCAGGTGACGTTCTCCGTCCACATTCGGAGCGCTGTCTCGCGATCAAGACAATTGCGCTGGGGATAGAGACGAAGCCCGCCGACCGTCATGCCCGTGACGAGCCAAGCCAAGGAGACCCAGGGATTGTAGGAAGCGACCCTCGTGGCATCCGTGCCGGCGGAGACCTTGACCCCCTTGTCCAGCATCTTCTTCACCGGCGGCGTTGCTTCAGCGGCGCCATACCCATAGCGCTCGACGAAATATTCGCCCTGATAGGCCATCCGGTGTTGCACGGCGATGCCGCCACCCAGCGCCGCGATGCGGTCGATCGACTGGTCGGAGATCGTCTCGGCATGATCGAAAAACCAGTGCAGACCTTCGAGCGGCATGTCCTGGTTGACCTTCTCGAACACGTCGAGCGCACGCGAGATCGTCTCGTCATAGGTGGCGTGCAGCCGCCACGGCCATTTGTTCTGAACCAGAACGCGGACGACCTCCTCCAGTTCGCCTTCCATCTCGGGCGGCATGTCGGGACGTGCGACGCGGAAATCCTCGAAATCGGCAGCCGAGAACACCAGCATCTCGCCGGCGCCGTTATGGCGGAAGTAGTCGGTGCCCTGCTTGTACTTCGACGTCCTGGTCCAGTTCAGGAAATCGTCCTTTTCGCCCTTGGGCTTCTGGGTGAAGAGATTGTAGGCGAGCCGGATCGTCAGCAGCCCCTCATCGGACAGCTTTTGAATGACGGCATAGTCCTCAGGGTAGTTCTGGAAGCCACCGCCGGCGTCGATCGCGCCAGTCACGCCGAGACGGTTGAGATCGCGCATGAAGTGGCGGGTCGAATTGACCTGATATTCGAACGGCAGCTTCGGCCCCTTGGCCAGCGTCGCATAGAGAATGTTGGCATTCGGCTTGGCGAGCAGCAGCCCGGTCGGATTGCCCTTCGCATCGCGCATGATCTCGCCGCCCGGCGGCTCCGGCGTATCCTTGGTGTAGCCCACGGCGCGCAATGCGGCGCCATTGAGCAGGGCACGGTCGTAGAGGTGCAGAATGAAGACAGGCGTATCCGGCGCGACGGCGTTGAGTTCATCGATTGTCGGCAACCGTTTCTCGGCAAACTGGTGTTCTGTGAATCCGCCGACGACGCGGACCCATTGCGGCGGCGGCGTAATCGCGACCTGTTTCTTCAACATCGCCATAGCGTCGGCGAGCGACCAGACGCCATCCCAGCGCAGCTCCATGTTGAAATTGAGCCCTCCGCGAATAATGTGGAGGTGGTTGTCGATCAAACCCGGCAGCACGCGATGGCCTTTGAGGTCGACAATCTTTGTCGAGGGCCCCGCGAGCCTCATCACTTCGCCGTCGTGGCCGACTGCGGTAAAAACGCCATCCTTGATGGCGACGGCGCTGGCGGTCGGATTTGAGCGATCCAATGTCGTAAACAGACCACGGTGAAGGATGACATCCGGTGCATTGCTCATGATTCACTCCCCGTGGTCTTCTCCGCCGCAGCGGCGTTGGATTTCAGACTATGGTGGCCCGGCAGCATGCCGAACATGTGAGGCGCGCACTTGGCTTGTCGCCAGGCGGCGACAAGCCCGTGCCCCGCAACGATTTGCTTCGCGATCGGGACGATCTGCTCGCCAGCCAGAATGCCCAACAGCCCAACCAGCGCCACCAGCGGCGGCGCCGGCGATCGGACGTTAAGCAGGCTGTACATGACGCCGACCAAAAGGCCGGCGCAGAGAGACAGAACATAGATTTTCATCGCACCCATCCCGACCGAGAGCAATCAGATCACTTGGTGCCGGCCTCGGAGGCATGCTCGCCGAGAGCCCACTTCGAGAAGCGGATCTGGATTCCGTAAGGCGAATGGGCTCGCTGAATGTCCATCATGCCTTCATAGGTCTCGGTGCGCGCCCAGTCCTGCTGAAGCTCATAAGCGTATTGGGAAGACGTAATGGGGACGGCGCCTGCCTGGATCGCGCGCTCCATCGCGCGGTTATGAGCTTCGAGTGAAAGGTCCCCGCAAGCATCGGCAGCAATGTAGATCTCGTAGCCTTCCTTGAGCATATCCAACGTCGGAAAGATCACGCACGCCTCGGTCCAAAGCCCGGCCAGCACGAACTTCTTGCGACCCGTGGCAGCTACCGCCTTTCGGAAGTTCGCATCGAGCCAGGAATTCATGGACGTGCGGTCGATGACGTCATGCTTCGGAAACAGCGAGGTGACTTCCGGAATGAACGGACCGGAAAACGAATCCCGCGCAACCGTGGTCAGCACTGTCGGGATTTTGAAAAGCTTGGCAGCCTTTGCGAGAATCTGGACGTTGTTGATCGTGACCAAGCGGTCGTGCGATTGAACGCCTTGAAACATCGCCGGCTGATAGTCGATGAGCGCAATGGCGCTGTTGTCGGGGGTCAGCATATCGAGTTTGGACATCGAGATTTCTCCTTGATATAGACGATCGCCGGCCGGAGCGAATGACCTTGTGCGTCCGCGTGCTGAAGCATATGACCCAGAGGGCTGCCGGTCGCTTGGACGATTTCATCGCGGCTTGGACTCCGGCCCGATGATGCATCTTAATGCGACCAATTGCCCAGCGGTCGTCAAGCGATTTGTTCATGACAGCCAGCCTGTCTAAATCATGCAGAGATCGTGCAAGCCAGCTTCTATCTTCGTTCGCAACGATCCGGCGCGCGAAGAAGCGCGCAGATTAGCGAGGCTGGATACACTCCGCCTCAGAAGCGAGGAGAACGGCGATGCCAACGATAACGACGAAGGATGGCGTGGACATCTTCTACAAGGACTGGGGCGTGGGCCAGCCCATCGTCTTCAGCCACGGCTGGCCGCTGTCGTCCGATGACTGGGACGCGCAGATGTTGTTCTTCCTTTCAAAGGGATTCCGCGTCATCGCGCACGACCGCCGCGGCCACGGACGGTCGGCGCAGGTCGCAGACGGTCACGACATGGATCACTACGCGGACGATCTTGCGGCGCTGACCACGCACCTTGATCTCAAGAACGCGATCCATGTCGGACATTCAACCGGCGGTGGCGAGGTCGTGCACTACCTCGCCCGTCACGGCGAAAGCCGCGCCTCCAAGGCGGTGCTGATCGCCGCGGTGCCGCCAATCATGGTAAGGACACCCAGCAATCCCGAAGGATTGCCCAAGGACGTGTTCGACGGATTGCAGCAGCAGGTCGCGACCAATCGCGCCCAATTCTATCGGGATCTCCCCGCGGGTCCGTTCTATGGCTTCAACCGGCCCGGCGCGCAGCCGATCGAAGGGATCATTCAGAATTGGTGGCGCCAGGGAATGATGGGCAGCGCGAAGGCCCACTACGACGGCATCGTGGCCTTCTCTCAGACCGACTTCACCGAGGATCTCAAGAAGCTTCAGTTACCCGTGCTCGTGATGCACGGCGACGACGACCAGATCGTTCCTTATGCGGATTCCGGTCCGCTCAGCGCCAAGCTTTTGAAGAATGGTACGCTGAAGACCTACAAGGGATTTCCGCATGGCATGCCGACGACGCAGGCCGAAACCATCAATAACGACCTTCTGGCCTTCATCAGAGGCTGAATGATCGAGCTGTCGGGTGATCGAGGCCTTTGCCCATCTGGCAGGTTACGATCACCCGACACTCTGAGGAGTGCACCGTTACGGTGAACCAAGCGCGCCACCGCCGCGCGTAAGTCTTCGGCAAGGCTGATCGTCCGCGAAGTCGCGGCGAGTCAGCCGCGGTGCTGCGAACGAATCGGGGCGCCGTAACTTGCTCCGCAGCCGGCCAAGAGCTCAGCCCCGGGCGGCCGTCGCATTGACCGCATCGATGATGACATCGGCGACCGCTTCCGGCATCGACAACAAAGAGAGATGGCTCGCCTTCAGCTCGGTAGTCTTCGCCTTCATCATGACAGCGAGCTTCCGTTCGAGCTCGATGCTGACAACGCGATCCTCAGCGGAAACGATGTACCAGTTCGGACGCGTGGTCCACGCCGCCTCGGTGATCTTGTCGCCGAACGTGGTCGTGGACAGCGGAGGCTGAACGACGGCCAACACGCGGGCGTCATCCGCCGGCAGGTCCTGCCCGACGTCGTTCACCCAGCCATCCACGCTCAGTTTGAGGAAGCCGCTGCCATGGCTAACGATCTGGGCAAGTCCAGGCGGGGACGCATGGGCCCCGACGAGGTCGCCGACCGATTCACCCACGTTCGGCGCGAAGGCTGCGACGTAGACCAGTGCCTTCACCTTCGGATCATTTCCAGCCTGGGTGATCACGGCGCCGCCCCAACTATGACCAACAAGGACCACTGGCCTCTCGATGGCCTTCAGGGCCCGCTCCGTCGCCGCAACATCCTCGGCAAGTGACGTCGTAGGGTTCTGAACCGCGACAACCGGAATGCCCCTCCTCAAGAGGTACGGGATGACGAGCCGCCAGCTCGATCCGTCTGCCCACGCGCCATGGACCAGAACGACGGTTGCAGGGGTCGAATTACTCATGATCGTAAGCTCCTAGCGAATTGATGCCAATTCATCGAGGTCGCCTTTAAGGCGACGCCCCGCGCAGTTCTTGTGACATCAGAAGATGACTTGGACCTTCTCGCTTCTGTTGGATCCGATCGGCAGGTTTCATATAGGAAGAGGTGCGGCCCGAACGGACATGGGGATCGCGTCCTCATCACGTCCTGGCAGAACGAATCGGACTTAGCGCTCGTGCCGTCAATAGACACCGATACGGAGACGCGCTTCAACCGCAGCCATTGCGGGTTCGTCCCTCGCAGGAAAGCCCGTTCTAGCCCTCAGAGCGAGCCCGACGCCACGCGCCAGGGCTCGTTCCCACGCTGCGGGAGAAGACCCTGGTGAAGTAGCTCTGGTCTCCGAACCCGCAGATCAGCGCGATGTCTGCCAAGGGGAGCTTGGTGGTCGTCATCAGGCGCTTGGCCTCATCGATTCGCAGGCGCGACAGGTACTCGTGAGGGGCGATCCCCGTGCTACGCCGGAAAGAGCGGGCGAAATGACTCGGCGTCAGCCTGCATTCGGCCGCCACATCGGCGATCGTCAGGCTACTGGCGAGCCGGACGCGCATGATTTCCTTGGCACGGCGCTCCTGCCATGGCGCCAGTCCGCCCTCCTGAACGCCCCCGCCGGAGCGAAGATCCCCATAGGTCTGGGCAAAATGCGCGAGCAGGCTCAATCCGAGTTGATCCACAAAGAGCTGATTGTTCGCTCCCTCGTCTTCCAGAGCGTTCAAGAGAACGCTCGAGAGCGTGGACAAATACGGATCGCGACGCTCGCGTGTCCACTTGAGCGTGGAGATCGGCTTTGCGTCGTTCTCATAGGCGAAATCGTCGAGCGCGCGGCGGGGGACATAGTATTGGATTGCGTCAAACGGACCTTTGAATTCGCACTGCGGATTGTCGCGCAGATCAATGACGCTCACCGTTCCAGCACTGAACGATCCGGAGTATCTCTGGCGACCGGCGAGCCAGCATGAATGCCTCTCCAGATCACCCAGTTGATGAAGAATGCTGAAGGCCGGCTCGGAGGGAATCGCGGCGGTCCGCTCGCGTACGAAGCGGTCGCATGTCAGCCGCGTGACCGCAAGCGCGAGCTTGCCATGACGATTGAGCTTGTGAACACAATCGCCTTGCATGCCGAGATGATTCACGAGGCGGCGGCCAAAAAAGCCGTTGCAGTCGGCATCGGCATCTTCAATCGTCGGAGCCTGATTCAGCTTCAACCGGCTGTCGACTTGATCCATGGACTTGGTTGGCATCGTCGATCCCCGAACTTCAGCACGTCCAGGGGATCGTTATTCGCTGCCCCATCGCATGGCCAGTAAATCGTTCCAAAAAGTACGCGCCTCGGTGTCGGGCTGGAACGGTGCCGTCGTGACGCATTCGTCGAGAATTTGCAAGATTTTAGTTGGCTGCGACCTTCCGTCGCGAAAGACTTGCACATGTCGAAGCGGTGAGGATTTTATGAACGGCAATTTGGCCCAATTCGGTGCGGATTTGCGCCTCGATTTGTCACGTTTGCAGGCGAGCCTGAACAACATCGATGGATTGTTCGCGCATGGAGTGATTGCAGACGACGCCGAATTCGCCAGTCGATTGCAAGAATTGCAAGCGACCGTGACGGGCGATTCCGAGCGCGCCGCGGAGCTTGATGACGCACTGCAAGATGGCCTTGCGCGCGATGCCGCACGCGCGCCCGAAACGGTGGCCCGATGGGTCGGCACGCGGCAGACGGCGCAGCTTCATGCCCGCGCCGATCTGATCGAGCAATTGGCCATCACGGCGGTGGAATTGGCGGCACTCTACACGCTTCAAGCCGAGCGTATCACGATGACGGCGATCGTCGCGCGCCGGCAGGCGGTTACGGTGCAGGTGCAGCGCGCCGGCCAGCCCTGATGTGCTCGCCCGGGCGCGATCTTTCACAGGTGGACACCCTCCGATCGACAGCGTAATGGAGGTACTTGCGAAATCAGCGACAGCCAAGGATGTCCAGGCCCGACAACAGACCAGAGCGAACGTTTCTGTTCGGACCGTTTCGCCTTTCCACCTCCAAGCGGGTCTTGTTCGAAGGCGACCGGGTGGTTCGGCTCGGCAGCAAGGCCATCGAGATCCTGATCGCGCTCATCGAGCGTGCGGGGGAGCTGGTGAGCAAGCGCGAGCTCGTCGAGATGGCCTGGCCCGACACCTTCGTCGTCGAAGCGAACCTGACTGTCCAGGTGGCGGCACTTCGCCGAGCCCTTGGCGAGGACGACGCTGCCAACCAGTTCATCGTGAACAGTCCGGGACGCGGATATCGTTTCGTCGCACCGCTCAAGGTGCTGGAAGAGGAGCGTCCGCCCCTCGCCCAGCCGGCCTTTCACGAGGCTCACAACCTCCCGGCACAATTGACCCGGCTGGTCGGGCGGACAGAAGCGCTTCAGTCGATGCAGCAAAAACTCACCGACGGTCGGCTTCTGAGCATCGTCGGACCGCCAGGCATTGGCAAGACCTCGACCGCGCTTCGGCTGGCGGAAACGATGCTGCCGCAGCTCCAGCACGGCGTGTGGCTGGTCGATCTCAGCTCCATCACTGACCCATCGTTGATTCCGAGCGTGATCGCTTCAGCGCTCCCGATCGACGTCCGTTCGAGCGATATCCTGTCCGGCATCGCGGCTGCGCTGCGCTACAAGAACCTGCTTCTGGTGTTCGACAACTGCGAGCATCTGATCGAAGGGGCGGCGGCTGCCGTCGGCGAGTTGCTGCGCGTTGCCGGCGGCCTCAAGGTGCTGACCACGACCAGGGAGCCGCTGCGCATCGAGGGCGAGCAGGTCTTCCGGCTCCCTCCCCTCGAGGTGCCTCCGACGGCTACGGTACTCGGGTCGAAGGATACCTTGGCCTATCCGGCGGTTCAGTTGTTCGTCGAGCGGGCGGCCGCCATTGTCAACGACTTCGAACTGACCGATGCCAATGCCGCCTTCGCGGCGCAGATCTGCCGCGGACTGGACGGCAATCCGCTCGCGATCGAGGTCGCGGCCGCGCGCATCGACGCCTTCGGCGTCAAGGGACTGGCGACCAGGATCGAGGACCGCATGCACCTGCTCGCGGATGCGCACCGCGGCACGCCGGCCCGACATCGCACCATCGCTGCAGCGCTCGAGTGGAGCTACCAGTTGCTCAGCGAACGCGAGCGATTCGTTCTGCGCTGCCTCGGAATCTTCGCGGGCAGCTTCACGCTCGAGGCGGCCCTCTCGGTGATTCCGGCGGCAGAGGGAACGGATACCGCATCGATGCTCGCGGATCTGGTCTGCAAATCGCTGGTCTCCGTCGACATCGGCTCGGACGGCACCAGATTTCGCCTGCTGGAGATCACGAAAGCGTTCGCGCTTGGCAAGCTGATCGAGGAAGCGGAGCGAAGCGGACTTGCCGTCCGCCTTGCGTCCTGCCTCACCGAAATGCTCGGCAGATACGCCGATGGGCCGAAGCGCGTGCAAACACTCAGAGACGCGGTGCAGGAACTCGACAATGTGCGCGGCGTGCTGAACTGGGCGTTCTCGCCGAGCGGTCAGGCGCAGGCGGGCGTTGCGCTCGCCGCCGCCGCCGCGCCCGTTTGGCTGGAGAACTCGCTCCTGACGGAGTGCATCGCCTGGACGACAAAGGCGGTCGACGTACTGGATCCGACCATCGAAAGCGATCGAAGCGAGATGGTCCTGAAGGCGGCCCTCGGACTCGCGGCGATGTTTACCGAAGGCATGACGAGCAGGTCACGAGAGGCCCTGAATAGATCAATCGAGCTGGCAACGCGTCTGGGAGACACGCAATGGGAGCTCAGAGCGCGGCTCGGGCTCGTCGTATTCCTGCATCGACGTGGCGATGTGAAGGGCGCGTTGGCGGGAACGGAACGGATTGAGAACTCTTGTAACGGATGCTGAGGAACCCGCGGCCCAGGCGATGATGAAGAGCGTCAAAAGCGCGTCGCTCTTCTTCAATGCCGAATACGCGACGGGCTTGAGGCTCGCGCGCGAGGCGCGCGAATATTTTCGAACGCATAGCGACGTCTCGCAGATAGGGCGGTGGGGGCTGAACCACGCGATCTATGCGCAATGCGTCATGGCGCGGACCTACTGGCATCAAGGGCGCTTCGATCGAACGCTTGAGGCCTGCATTTCGACGCATGCCGAGGCGGAAGAGACGGGCAATCCGACCTGGATCTGTCAGGCACTTAGCTGGTGCGGCTGCTCTTTATTCCCGAATCTGGAAGAGCTGGACCGCGCTGCCGTCGCGATCCAGAGATGCAGGCAAGTGGCCCAGGACAACAACATTCAAAGCTATTTGTTCTGGTCGATCGGTTTCGAAGGCAGGCTGCTTTTCATGAGAGGCGACATCGAGCCAGCCGAAAGATTGCTGCGAGAGGCGCTCTCGAAGCTGAACGGCGCCCAATTCGAGAACGCGTACATCCCGGTCCTCGGGCGCTTGGCCGAGCTCCTCATCGCGGACGGTCGGCCGGAGGAGGCCCTGTTGGCGTCAGCGGAAGGTCTCGAGCGAACAAGGGCCACAGAGGCGCTCTGGTTGCTGCCGCATGTTCTGAGGGTTCACGGCAATGTCCTGGTTTCCTTGGAGGGACCTGACTCGAAATCGGCCGAAGCCTATTTGCGCCAGTCGATCGACGTTTCCGAACGGCAGGAGGCTCTTGGATGGGAGCTTGGATCGGCCGAAAGTCTTGCAAATTTGTTGCGTCAACAGCGCCGACATGAAGAGGCTTCAGCGGCGTTGGACCGCACGCTCGGAAAGTTCGTCGAGGGGTTCGAAGCCATACCCTTCCGGCGGGCCAAGACGATGCTCGACGAACTGCGGCAAACGGCCTCTTCGGAGGGCGCGCGGCATTCGTGAGCCGGCTTGGCGCCAACTAGTTCAGCGGCGGCAGGATGCTTTGCAATTCGGGCCGACGCTCTTCGAGAAAGCCCGGCAGCTTGAGACTCTCTCCAAGGCGGCTGTGTGCCTCGTCAACCGCAAAACCGGGTCCGTCGGTCGCGATCTCGAACAGCACCCCGCATGGCGCCCGGAAGCCAATCGCTGTCAGGTATGTTCGCTCGATCGGCTCCGTTACGACAACGTCGTGCATCCTTTGAAGCTTCTGGATCATTCTCGATTGGTCTTCGAGATCGGCCGCACGGAACGCAACATGTCTGATCGTGCCGCCCCCAAGCCGGCCCCGCGACGAAGTTCCGATCGTCCGCAGCGTCAGCGTGCCGCCGGGACCGTCATGGGCGACGAAGCGGACCGAATCCCCGGCTTCCGAAGCACGTTTGAAACCCAGCACGTCCTGGAGAATATCGACAGTGGCGTCCTCTGCGCGAACATTCAAGGTGACCTCGTCCAAACCCACGACCGCTGGACGCTCAGCGCTGCGCCAGCCTTCGCGATCAACATGGTTCGACTCCACCAAGGCAAGCTTAGTTCCGTCGGGGTCGGCGAAGCACAGCATCGGCTCTCCAAACGGCGAATGGTCAAGGCTACAGGCGATGTCCGCGGCTTTGAGCCGCTCCGACCACAACTCAAAGGAATCTGTCGGCACACGGAACGCCGTTTGCACGACTTCGCCGACGCCGACCATTCCCTTTGCGACGCACTGCCAAGCCAGGGTACTGATCACCGTACCCGGGCTCCCCACGCCATCGCCATAATAGAGGTGGTAGCTTCCTGGATCGTCATAGCAGACCGTCTTCTTGACCCGCTTCAGACCCAGGAGGTCTGCATAGAAATAAGCGGCACGCTGCACGTCGCCAATGATCGTCGTCACGTGGTGAACGCCACGCGATGGCAGGCGCGATTTATCTGGTTTGGCCACCATACGCGCTCACCGCTGCCTTGCTCGATGGTGATTAAGGAAACCGTCCATAGCCGATACGCAGTCCTCGATGTGGCGATCTGGATGGCGCACGCAGCAAAGCTCTCTTCTCTGCTCCCGCCAATCGGCAGCCGCCGCGACCGTTTGATTGCTCATTGAGGCCCACACCGGCCGAAATGTCTTGGATTTTCGCCCGATCACGTAGGGCCAAATGGATTTGGGAGCCACAACTGGCGGCATCTCCTTCAATCTGGGACGGAATCGTACAACCCCGCGCCAGAATGTGCAATCAGCAGGGCTCGTTTTGCACCACCATCGGAGAAAGCTGGTACCCGCCGAGCGAGTTCGAGCTGCTTTCGCCGGCGAGATGCATCGTTTTGGATCCGTTCGCCTCGACGTCGACACGGCTCGCCGCCAGCTCTGATCAAGGACGATGGCACCAATGGACGATGCAGGACACGACACGATCAGGGCCAACGGCATCCGCCAGCACTTTCGTCATGCGGGCTCCGGCCCTCCAGTCATCCTGCTCCACGGCTTTCCGGAGACGAGCTATGCTTGGCGCTTCCAGATTCCCGAGCTTGCCCGGCGATATCGTGTGATCGCGCCCGACCTGCGCGGCTACGGCGATACCGACAAGCCATCGGCGGGCTACGACAAGAGGACGATGGCCAATGACATCGTCAAATTGGCAGAGGCCCTTGGAATCGACCGGTTCGCGTTGGTCGGACACGACCGAGGCGCACGGGTCGCTGCACGACTGGTGAAGGACCATCCCGAACTGGTTGACAGGCTCGTCGTGATGGACAACGTGCCGACGCGTATTGTCGCGCGCCAGATGAATGCGCGCATCGCACGCGAGTATTGGTTCTTCCTGTTTCACCAGGTGCCCGATCTGCCCGAAGCCCTACTGGCAGGCCGGGAAGAGATTTGGCTTCGTCATTTCTTTTCCGATTGGTGCCATGACCCGCAAAGCATTTCAGACGAAGCGATCGCAACATACGCGAAGGCGTATGCCGCCGAAGGAGGCGTCCGCGGCGCCTTGTCGGACTATCGCGCCGGCCCAGAAGACATCGCGCAGGACATTGCGGATGCCGATACCAAGATCACCTGTCCCGTGCTCTCCATCTGGGGAGAGGATTTCGGCGCGGTCGGAAAACTGTTCGACATGAAGGCGGTCTGGAGCGAGATGGCCGATGACCTGCGGGTCGCGCCGATCGAGCGCTGCGGCCATCTTCCGCATGAGGAACAGCCCGAGACAGTGACGAGGCTGCTGCTCGACTTTCTCGATGGTTGGTCCACCTCCGCCTGAGTACGAAGACCACACCGAATTCGCCAATCGACGCCTCCCTGCAGGTCACAAGGGACGAGGACAGGGCGTCTTGCGCATAACCAAGGAGACGATCATGAACCTAGCCCGGACAGTCATGTTGGGTGCGCTCGCCTGCTTCCTGCATGCTGGGACCGCCGATGCGGCCGCGCCAATGCAGCATACACAGGCACCCGGCTTCTACCGGATCATGCTCGGCAGCATTGAAATCACGGCCCTCCTCGACGGCACCCATCCCTTTCCCGTGCACGAGGTGATGACGCGGAACGAGACGGCGGCCGACGGGAGTCGCAAGGCGGTCAAGCTCTCCGATGCACATCCTGGAGAAGCCGAGTCCCTTCTCGCCGGGGACCGGCTGGCCGCCCCGGTCGAAGGCTCGATCAACGCGTTCCTGGTGAATACCGGGTCCAAACTCGTGCTCATCGACAGCGGCGCCGGCAGCCTTTATGGCGACTGCTGCGGGCATCTGATCGAAAACCTCATCGCCGCGGGCTACCGGCCCGAGCAGATCGACGAGATCTATCTCACGCACCTCCACGCAGATCACGTCGGCGGCATCGCTCCGCACGGCAAGGCAGCGTTCCCGAACGCCATGGTGAGGGTCAATCAGAAAGACGTCGACTACTGGCTGGATTCGAAGAATGAGCAACAAGCGCCGGCCTTCCTCAAACCGATGTTTGAAGGCGATCGTGCATCGCTGAAGCCTTATTTGGACTCAGGGCGCGTGCGGCCGTTCAGGGATGGCGAACAGCTCTCGCCCGAGATTCGCGCGATCCCGACTGCCGGCCATACGCCGGGCCATACCTCCTACGAGGTCACGAGCGGACTCCTTCGGCTCCTGGTGTGGGGAGACATTGTCCACGTCGCCCCGATTCAGTTTCCCGATCCCGCCGTTACCGTGACCTATGATAGCGATCCTCTTTCGGCCGAGGCCAGGCGCATGTCCGCCTTCTCGGAAGCCGCGCGAACCGACACCTGGATCGCGGCCGCCCACATCGCCTTTCCGGGACTGGGACACATCCGCGCCACGGACCAGAGATTCGAGTGGATTCCCGCAAATTACACCACGGTCGTGCAGCCATAGCTGCGCCGCGCTCGGCAAACGGGAGACTCCTGGTGCAATCCGGAGGGACTCCGGAAATGCTTCTCTGAAGGTCCGGTACGCAACAATGCGCGACCATTGAACGGGTGAGAAACATGACTGCTCTCTTTCGTCAGGCCGCTCTGGGCGATCTCAACCTCACTAACAGGATCGTCATGGCGCCGATGACGCGCTCGCGCGCGGACGAACGCCGTGTCATCAATCCTTCCGCTGCCGAATACTACGCAGCGCGCGCGGAAGCCGGTCTGATCATAAGCGAGGGCATCAACGTTGGACCGATGTCAAACGCGTTTGATCGGACATCCGGCCTGTAGATACTGGATATCTCGACTATCCGAGCCTTGAGGGCGTTGCGCGCGAGGTCGCCGGAGGAAGCTAAATTGGTGCTTAGCCTGAGGCCTGATCAACAAACGCGCCTTCGGACGGGGCCCGCTACTTGTCTGACGCGACAGCCGTGAGCCGGCAGAATTTGCGCCGAATTCCTCACGACGCGCTCTTGCCGAAGCACCACGTGCCGGACTTCGGCCGACCCGGCGGCGAGACGACATCGATCAGCGGCATGCATCGATCCGAGGGAACGAAAGTAGGTCAAAACGGCCGCTGACTCGGGTTGTCGGAATGAGCCTCCAACAACCTTCTATGAGTGCTTGATCTTGCAATGGTGGGCGCACCAGGGCTCGAACCTGGGACCCGCTGATTAAGAGTCAGCTGCGGCTTCAGGATAATCAATGACTTTCCAGTCGCATCCGAGGGCTTATCCGGCTGAACATGGGCATCCGTCGCACGACCATAATCCGTCGCTGCACTGCCGGGTAGCCAGGTGCGCGACGTCGCGGTTGTATCGTCGAATTCAGGCGATAAACGTCGTGCGTTCGAGCCTCGGGCGTGCTGGAGGGAAATGCCCGAAGGCACCTGGAGCGGGTCTGCCCAAGTCCCGAAATCGTTGGCGGAACTGCTGCGGGTTTCATCTTGTGCCGGCGCGAGATGACAAAGCACGCTCGCCTCAGCTCCTTGGTGGAAAGGTCGCCGGCAGTATCAAGGTACAGGTCGGCATCCCCGATTACAGCTCGCTCCTGCTCCACGCGCAGCCGTCGGCGCAAAAATCCTCGCCATCAATGTCACAGGCGACAACGCCACCGCGATCAAGCAGGCCGAGGAATTCGGGCTCGCAGCCCAGGGCGTGAAGACGTGCCGAAGTCGTTCCAGAACGTCGATATCGAAGCCATCGGCTAAACCTGTCCTATTCCTGCCTTAAGCTGATAACATGATGCCTAGAAAGCAGGGAAACGATCATGCCATACACAATTGTTTTCAGCGCGAGCAACGCGGACGACATTTCAGGAACCTATGCCAAGACAGCTCTCGAGGCCCTCGCGACGATTGGCGCTCTCCAAGGGAGAGGCGCAGAGCTCAGGTACATAACCTCGCCCCAGGAAGGCGAGATAGGCATCGAAATGCTTCGGGTCTTGGCGAAAGAGGAAGAAGAAGAGTTGCAAGCGAGCGCTTGAACCACGATTCCTCGGTCGATCTGGCTTGATTGCGAGCCTCGGATCGTTGAGCGATCGGCGGATGTACCTGATCTCAACGAACCAAAAGCCCCCGGAGAGCTACTGGCTCCGGGGGCTTGCCTTTATGGACCGAGGTCCAGATTGCGCTGAAGCTGAGATGCGGCCATCAGGCCGCGTGCCGCGGCTGCTGGACAGCGGAGCTAAATGTCTCTAGCCCTTTTGCAATTCTGAGCGAGTGACCCGATGCTATCGGCCCACAGTCTCCTGCGTTTGACGCGGGGAAAGTCGCGCATGCTTGTCATGCAAACTGCTATCGCGCTTACCGGGCCGAGGTCGATCGCGACTCGACCTTTCGTCGACTCCCTAGCAGTGCGTGTTGCTGCAAGCGTGTCATTGGCTTCGCTGTGCCGTCCAATATCCGGAACACCGCTCAGCTCCTGCGTGGCCGGTCCACGTTCCTCGGCCTGTATCTTTGCTAAGCCTTCCCGTACCTGACGCATATTTTTCGTGCACGGTCACCGACGCTCGAACCGCGCCCGATCTCGCAACATAACCCCTGAATTTCACCAGGTTGGGATGGCTGACAACTCCGTTGGCTACGTTGACTGAAAAAGTGTAAGTCGGGTCGCAGTTTCCGCGCTGCGTGACAAACACAAGGTTCCAGGGGCCGTCGTAAGAGGTTCTGGCTTCGGCTGCCGTCGCCAATGCGAGGCAACCACAACAGATGGCGCTCGCGATCAGGTATTTTATCAAGGTCTCTCTCCAACAGATTTCGTGGCCAAAGGTAGCAGTTGGTAGCCAAGCCTGAGGCTCATGATTTGAGGCGTTCAGTTGATCGTTGAGCAAAGCGCGGCCTATTTCTGCCGAAATTTAAGAACGGCGTGATCTGTTCAGCGGGCGCTGAATTCGTGAGCGAGCCACCCTATCCGCACCAGAAACTGCCCTCATCACCACAACTCCATTCATTATCGATGAGGGCGAGCACGGCGTTTCGGAGCGGAAGCATAGGATCTGCTCGTCTCTGCCAGGAGCGGATTGCGCATGCAGCTTCCGCCACGGCCGGAGATCATGGCGACGCACTGCTCCATCGTTTCGAAGCCGCATGACCGCATGGCCGACGAATAATCCTGCTGACAGAATTCGTAGTCCTTGGCCGCGGCCGGACCGGCATCACACAGGAAGGCTGCACCGACCAATGCGGCAGTGGCAATGGTGGTGAGGACGGTGATTTTGTTCACAAATGCTTTCCTGCTTGTGTTCGGCGATGAGATGGACTGGGAGCTGGTAGCGCACGCAGAAAGTCAGCCAGACGCGGGGTGATGATGGCTAATTGCACACCAGAACGCGCCTGTTGCGCCTATAGACATAGTAGCAGTCGCTATCGGAGTAGGATCCATAGCGCGAGCTGCCATACGCGTAGCCGGTATAGGCTCCGGCAGCATAGGCACCAGCAGCATAGGCCGCACGGCCGTATCGCGAGCCGCCGTAGCCATAGCTTCCGGAGCGGCTGTAGCTGACCGACGCCGAGCGAGCTGAGCTTGCAACTGCCGGGCCGCGACCACCGCCACGCGCACCGGCAAACGCCCTGGGATTGCCGCGCGGGCCAGCGCCCGCACCAAAGCGAGGACCCGGACCGCCGAGGCCGGCACGAGGCGCACCACCAGGTCCCATCGGAGGACGACCTGCGAACGCCGGAGGACCTCCGCCGGCCATTGGCGGAGGGCCGCCGGCCATTGGCGGGGGCCCGCCCATCGGAGGCGGAGGAAACTGCGCAAACGCCGCACCTGGCAGCAGAGAAATCGTTGCGAGGATCACGCTCGCGGAGAGCGCCAAAGCCATCTTCCGAGACATCATATCTTCCTTTGTTGCTTAAGAATGCGTTTGCAGGACCGGCACCGGTGCGGCTTTCGCGGAGCTGCGCTCCGGCGCAGGCGCGTCGTACGCAGGGACCACAGTCCCAGGCGTCGGTTGCTGATCGCCCTGACTCGGATAAATCCGGAACCACGCCACATAGAGCGCCGGCAGGAACAGCAGCGTCAGCAGCGTGCCGACGATGATACCGCCCATCATCGCGTAGGCCATCGGACCCCAGAAGATCTCGCGCGCGATCGGGATCAGCGCCAGACTCGCGGCGGCTGCGGTCAACAGGATCGGCCGCATGCGGTGTTCGGTCGCCTCCAACACAGCTTCCCAGGGCGGCCGTCCCTCCTGCTCCAATTCTTCGATCTGGACAATGAGGATCACGGAGTTGCGGACCAGGATGCCGATCAGGGCCAGCACACCGAGGATGGCGACGAAGCCCATCGGTGCGCCGCTCGGCAGCATCGCCATGACCACGCCGATCACGGCGAGCGGAGCGACCGCAAACACCAGGAACAGCTTGGAGAAGCTCTGCAGCTGAAGCATCAGCACCGTCGCCATCACGAACAGCATCAGCGGAACGACGGCCACGATCGGCGCCTGGCTCTTGGCGCTCTCCTCGACGGAGCCGCCGATCTTCAGCGTGTATCCCGCAGGGAGCTCCTTGGTGAACTCGGCCACCTTCGGCGCGATGTGGTCGACGATCGTCTTCGGCTGGGCGTCGGTGACGACGGCGGCCTTGAGCGTGACGGTGGGAATCCGTGCACGCCGCCAGATCGTCGGCTGCTCGAGCTCGTAGCGGAGATCGGCTACGGCCCCGAGCGGCACCGACTGGCCGCTGGCCGCTGGCAATTGGAGATCGCGCAGCGTATCGATCGAGGCGCGCTCGGCGGCGGTGGCGCGTGCCGTGACGTTGACGAGATAGATGCTGTCACGGACCTGAGTGATCGACGAGCCGGCGAGCACCGAATTCAAGGCGGTGGCGATGTCTTCCGAGGTCACGCCGAGCTGGCGCGCCTTGTCCTGGAGCACGTCGACCTTGACGACGCGCGCAGGCTCCATCCAGTCGAACACCACATTGCCGAGATCGGGGCTGCTTCGGACAACGCCGGCGAGCTTCTGGGAGAGTTCCCTGACCTTGGCGAGGTCGGGACCGCTCAAACGGTATTGCACAGGACGTCCGACCGGCGGGCCGACCTCGAGCAGCTTGACGTAGGTGTCCGTTCCGGGGAACGTCTTCTTCAGATAGTCCTCGAATTGCGCCTTGACCTTGTCGCGCGCCGCAATGCCGCCCTTGGTCACGATCACCTGCTCGCCGAACCAGCTGTTGGCCGTCTGCACGTCAAAGGACAGCACGAAGCGCGGCGCGCCGGTGCCGACATAGCTCGACCAGTGCTCGACTGAATCATTGCCCTGGAGTTGTTCGCGCTCGAAGCGCGCCATCTGCGCGTTGGTGTCGGCAATGGAGGCGTTCTGCGGCAGGCTCCAGTCGATTACCAGCTCGGCGCGATCAGATGACGGGAAAAACTGCTGCTGCACGAACTGCAGGCCGAACAAGGCCAGCAGGAACGCCGCAACCGTGACCGCAATCGTGCTCCAGCGGTGATGCATGCAGAACAGGAGCAGGCGTTCGAACATCTGCCCGACGCGACCCTTCTGCTCGTGATGCCCCTTCATCTTTGCGGGCAGCATGGTGACGCCGAGCAGCGGCGTGAACACCACCGCAACGACCCACGACACGATCAGGGAGACCGCGATCACCACGAAGAGAGTGAAGGTGAACTCGCCGGCATTGCTGCTGTTGAGCCCGATCGGGATGAAGCCGGCAACCGTGACCAGCGTGCCCGTCAGCATGGGGAACGCGGTCGACGTATAGACGTAGGTTGCCGCCTTCTCCAGGGGATCGCCGACCTCGAGCCGCGCCACCATCATTTCGACGGCGATCATGGCGTCGTCGACCAAAAGACCGAGCGCGATGATCAAGGCGCCGAGCGAGATGCGTTGCAGCGAAATCCCGGCATACTCCATCACGACGAAGGTGATGGCCAGCACCAGCGGGATGGCGATCGCCACCACGAGCCCCGCGCGCACACCCAGGCTGATAAAGCTGATGGCGAGAACGATCACGACAGCTTCGAACAACGCCTTGGTGAAGCCATGGACCGCTTCCTCGACGACGACCGGCTGGTCGGCGACCTTGTGGACCCCCACGCCGATCGGCAGATCGGCCGTGATCTTTCTCATTTCCTCCTCAAGTCCCTGACCGAAATGCAGCAGGTTTGCGCCCGACTTCATGCCGATGGCGAGCGCGATCGCGGGCTGGCCGTTATACCTGAACAGCGATTGGGGCGGGTCGACGTAACCGCGCGTGATGGTTGCGACGTCGGTCAGCGGGAAGAAGCGGTCGTTGATGCGAAGATTGACCGCCTTCAGACTCGCCTCCGACGTGAACTGGCCACCGACGCGCACGCTGATCCGCTCGGGACCCTCCTGGAACACGCCGGAAGCCGCGACCGCGTTCTGCCCTTGCAGCGAAGACATGATCGCGTGAACGTCGAGGCCAAGGGCAGCGACCTTGCGGGTGGAGAATTCGAGATAGATCACCTCGTCCTGCGCGCCGAGAATGTCGACCTTGCCCGCACCCGGTACGGTCAACACCCTGGCGCGGATGTCCTCGACCTCATCGCGCAACTGCCGCTGGCTCAAGCCGTCGCTGGTGAAGGCATAGATGTTGCCGAAGACGTCGCCAAAGCGATCGTTGAAGACAGGCCCGAGCACGCCTTGCGGGAAATCGCCCTTGATATCCGCGATCATGTTGCGGACGCGAATCCAGGTCGGCTTCACGTCAGCGGCCTTCGTGCTGTCGCGCAGATAGACATAGACGGTGGTCTGGCCCGCGACCGTCACGCTCTTGGTGTAGTCGAGCGATTCCAGCTCCTCGAGCTTCTTCTCGATCCGGTCAGTGACCTGGCGCGTCATCTCCTCGGGCGAGGCGCCCGGCCATTGCGCCGCAATCACCATGGTCTTGATGGTGAAGTCGGGATCTTCCTGGCGGCCGAGCTGAAGGTAGGAAAAAAGGCCCGCCGCCATGAAGGCGATCATGAAATACCAGACGAGGGAGCGATGGTGGAGCGCCCAGTCGGAAAGGTTGAACGACTTCATGGCTGCTGATCCTGTTCGATGCGGACCTTTTGGCCCTGCTTGAGGCTGTGGACGCCGGCGGTGACGATGCGCGCGCCGGGATCAAGCCCGCCTATAATCCGTGCGCCAGCCGGATCGACCGCGAGATCGACCTTGTGCAGAGAGACGATGTCGGCAGGCTGATCGACGACCCACACGAAGTTCGCGCCATCCTGGGCGAGCACCGCCGAGGTGGGCACGCGCAAATTGGAGGCGAGCGCGCTGCCGGGTTTCACCGTGACGGTCGAGCCAAGGCGAAAGCTTTCAGGCGGGTTCGTCAGCGCGATGCGGACTCGCCGCAAGCGGGTGACCGCGTCGGCTTGAGGTGCGATCTCGCGTATCTTGCCTTCGATTTGAACCGAAGGGAGCAGTTGCAAAGCGACCGTGAATGGCATGCCGACCTGCAGCGGAGCCGGAAAATCCTCGCCGATATCGACGACCGCTTCCCTGATGTCCGGCCTTGCGACCGTCAGGACGTTCTGGCCAGGCGAGACCACCTGTCCGACGTCGGCGCTCACCGCCGTGACCACGCCGGCGAAATCGGTCTTGAGCTGGGCGTAGCTCAGTTGCTCCTTGGCTTTGGTCAGGTTCGCCTGCGCGCTCGCGACCGAGGCCTCCGCTCCGGCGCGCGCCCGCTCGGCATTGTCCACGGTCTGCTTTGTGGTGGCATCGGTGACAATGAGCTTTCGCTGCCGCTCCTCGGTCGATTGCGTCGTTGCAAGTTGCGCCTCGGCCTGCGCGAGGCTCGCCTTGGAGGCACGCACGGCCAGTTCGAGCGCTGTGGCATCGATCGTGGCGACGGTCTGCCCTGCACTGACGAGGTCGCCGACATAGAATGGACGCGAGGTCAGGCGTCCGAGGACGCGGAAGGAAAGATCGGTCTTGTAACGGGGCTCGACAACGCCGACCATGAGGCCACCGTTCGATTGGTTCGGTGCGAGCACCATCGACAGCACGGGCCTGACAGGTTCCGGCGCCTTCGCCTCCTTCTCACAGCCAGCGAGAATAAGCGCCGCGGCGAGCGTGCCAGCTGCGAGCAAAGCGCGTTTGGTCATGACCGGTCTCCCTCATACGTGACGGGCTGCCCGATGCTGAGGAGCTTGCCCCCGTCGATCACGACGCGTTCGCCGGGCTGAAGGCCTGCCTTGAGCAGCACCTCACGGGCCTCGTAGGCGGAGACCGTGACCGGTTTCAGCGATACGGTCCTTGTCGCCGGATCAACAGTCCAGACCGCGGGCTTGTTGCCAGCCGCCATCAAGGCGCCCCATGGCAAGGCGATCTGCTCCTGGTGCTTCGCTTTCACCGTTCCCGAGACGGCGCTGCCAAGCGTCATTGCAGGCGGCGGATTCTCGATTGCCACTTTCACGCGGATGGTCGAGCTCTTCGGGTCGACCACCGGCGACACTTCCCTGACACGACCGATCGCCGTCACGCGGGGGTCAGAGACCAGCGTCAGCGAGACGCGATCAGGATCTGTATTGCCAAAGAAGATGGACTCGTAAACATAGAAGACCGCGTCGCGCTCGCCGTCCTGGGCCAGCGTGAACACGGACTGAGCGGCCTGCACGACCTGTCCGGCCTCGACGTTGCGCGCGGTGATGACGCCGGCTGCCTCGGCACGTAGCTTGGTGTAGCCAAGGGCATCCTTTGCGGTTCCGAGCTGGGCCCTTGCGGCTTCAAGCACCCCTTCGGCGGTTCGCAACCCTTCCTGGGCCTGGTCATAGACCGTCCGGGTGGTGAAGCCGCTTGTCATCAGCGACTTCTGCCGATCATAGGTTGCCTGTGCCACGCGCAGCTGAGCTTCCGCGGACGCCACGGCTGCGGTTCCAGCATCGACGTCGGCCAGTTGCTCAGCAGGATCGAGCAGCGCCAAGACGTCGCCGGCATTGACGTGATCGCCGACCTCCACCTTGCGCGCGATTACGCGACCGGCGACACGAAACGAGAGACTGGCGCTGAAGCGGGCCTGGACCTCTCCGGTCAACGTCACGGAGGCCTGCCGATCCCGCGGCTGCACGATCTCGGTACGCACGAACGCGGCCCGCGCGGCCGGCGCGGCGGTGTGATCGTTGCAGCCGCCGAGCGCGGCCGCGGCAAGCAAAGCCGCGATGCTGCCGAGAGCACTGCGCGGGCGCTTGGTTCGAACCGGGTTCAAAGAAGGCTTCATTGCGCGTCCATGCGGTGAGAGGGGGACAACAGCTCGCCCAACGCATCCGCGCCGCCCTGGTAGCGGGAGGGCAATTCGGCTTCGTGCACGGCCGGGACTGTTGGCCGGCGCGGCGACCGCAGCCGGCGTGTCGCCATCGCCCAGTTCGCCTGCCTCTCGCGCTCGGTCAGCGGAAACGACAGCACGACGGATGTAAACTCCGCGCCATAACCGTGCTCGACGCGGCCGCCGAGCGCCTTGGCAAGATCAGCGCTGATGCGCAGCTCGCGCGCCGAGACGTCCCGTGCCGCGCGCGAACCGTTGTCCAACACGACGCAGTTCACAAGCGCGCCGATGCGCGACAGCTTGATCCTGATCGCGCCGGCCCGCGTATCGAAGCAGGCGTGCTTGGCAGCGTTGGTGACGAGTTCGTGGGCGATCAAACCGAGCCGCCAGCAGCGCTGCGACTGAAGCGGGATCGATTCCGTGGCGAATGCCAGCCGGATGTTCATTCGATCCAGCCATGAACGGCGCATCGCGGAGCCCAATTTGCGGAGGTAGGTCGCGGCGTCGATGAGGGTCTTGCCCTCCGGCATCGCCAGCGCCCGATGTAACTCGGCGTGTCCATGCAGCAGCTCGACCACGTCGCTCAGGGCCACCTTGGCTTCCGCCCCCTCCGCCCGGACGGCGGCAGCCGAGACCAGGTTGATCGCCACCGCGACGCCGTTATTGACCCTGTGGTGCAGTTCGCGCAGCAGCACGCCTTCCTCGATCGGCGGCGAATCCTGGCTGGACATAGTCACGACAACCTCCTGAACTGGTGCGGGTAGCGGGGCCGGCTGCGCGCGGTTTCGGCCGCCGATTGCGGCCTCCTCACGCCTCTGGCCCTGCGGGTAGACGTCGGGCGGGCGACGGTCGAGTACAGCTTTGTCCATCATCGTTCGATAAATTACACTATAACGTATATTTTCTTTTTCTTGCCTTTCCTGGAGAGCCGTGTCAAGCAGGAATTGAACACGCACAGACTCGTGATCGGAGATCGACGATGATGAAGAAGAAGAGTCCGAAACGGGGCAGACCGCCCAAGGATCTGGCCGGAGATGTCCAGACGCGGATCCTCGACGCGGCCGAGCACCTGTTTCTTCAAAAGGGCTACCGGAGCGCAAGCATCGACGAAATCTCCGAGATGGCGCCGGCAAGCAAGCCCACCATTTATGCCCACTTCCCCGGCAAGGAGGCGTTGTTCGCGGCCGTGGTGTCGCGCAAGATCAACGGATTGACGCGGTTCGAAGGGTTCACGCCCGAGGGCCGCACGATCCAGGACAAGCTGATGAGCCTCGGGGCGACGATCGTCGAGAACTTCATCGAGGAGTCCCTCGGTATGGTGCGCGCGACAATTGCCGAGGCGGAGCGATTTCCGGAGTTGAGCCGAAATGTCGGCGATGCCGGGCGGGATCGTTCGGTGAAAGCCGTCTCGCGGCTTTTGAGTGAGGCGACTCAGAAGCTCGCGCGTACACCCAAGGGACCTTTTGGCGATAAGCGCAGCCTCGCAACCGCTCAGATCTTCTTGGATATGATCCTGCTGCCGATGCTGTTTCGTTCCCTGCTTGGGGAGACACCGAAAGAGCTGAGAAAGGAGTTGCCAACGTTCATGCGGGAACGGGTCGGCTTCTTCCTGGCGGCCTGCGAGGCGGACTGGCCGCACTAGCGCCCTTGCTGTTCTTTCGCGGTGGCGCTTAAAAGGGCCACCCGGCGGCTTCCAATGCAAGTGTTGCCGAACTCGAGAGCTCGTCAGCGCGACGGAAGGCTCAGCAATTCCCGACGGCAGGCCTCACCGAAGTCGCGCAAAGGGTCGATTTCCTTGTCCAGGGACGCGGCCAGTTCGGCAAATGTCGGGTTGGGCGCCAAGTAGGTCTCGATGATCAGGCGCCCGGTCCTCTCCGCGGCCGAGACCACGTCATTGCTCGAAACGATCCTCATTCGCCCAATGAGCGCATGCAACCTGACCAGTTCGGAAATCTCGGATTCATTCCTGACCAGCGCGTCGGCGTAGAGCCGGGATGCTTCCTCGACGAAGCTTCGGTAGAGGCTTTCGCGGCTGGAGAACGAGCGGAGGTGATGGCGCTCGCGCATCTTGCGGCGCTGGGCGGCCCATCCGCTCACGATGCTGGAGACCGCTCCAAAGGCCGAACCTCCGAACGCCGCCAGGGCGGGAACGTACATTGTGCTCAAGTGATGACCCCACTCATTGCTTTGACGGACCTGATATAAACTATACAGTATAGTGTATATATGAAGGAATGAAACGTGTCAACGCAGTTGTCTTTCCGCGTGACGATCCGTGGCCGTGGTGCGTCGCTGCAGAGCAGGTCATGCCGGCACCCGAGATCACGGGCTTGTCAAGACCGGCGTGTCGCGCACAAGCGCAACTGTCGCGCTCAGACACGCCGCTGATCGTCCAACGACGTACCCGTGAGCGCCGCCGCCAGAGCGAGGCGCACAGGCGCTCTCAATCAGAGCCCACTCCTCCTCATGCGGCTGAACTGCTCCACAGAGGTTGAGCAGCTCGAAACCTGATCAACAACAGGAGACACTTCGTGAAGAATGTCACACGCCGCGGCCGACCTGAGGGTCAACTCGCTTCATCCGGGCCCCGCCATCGAACACCCGACGAGCCCGTCGTCGCAAGCCAGGGAGTCTCCCTGACCGTGCGGGCGAGACATGCCGTTCTGCTGGGTTCAGTCGGCGCGTTCGCAGGCTTGGCCGCAGCATCGACGGCGCGGGCCCAGGAGGCACCACCGCCGGTCAGGCCGCCGATGAGCCAGGAAGCAGACGCCGCCATCGCACAGCTCGACGATACCCTTGCGACTCCGGAACTGTCGTTCACGGCAAAAACCATCAGGGTTTACCTCGACGAGTTCGGGCAACCGCTTCACATCTTTCATACAATGAAAGTCACGATGCGGCGTCCCGATCGGATCAAGATTCAGGTCAGCGGCGACGACGGTGCGCAAGACTTGTTCTATGACGGCAGGTCTGTCGCCATCTCCACCCCCGAGGCCAATACTTACGCGATGCTCTCCGCACCCGGTGGCATCGCAGCAGCCGCGAACGAAGTCCTCGACAAGCTCAAGATCGATTTCCCGCTGGTCAACTTCTTTGCGGCCGGAACCGAGCAGTCTCTCTTGAATGGGGTTGTCGGCGGCTGGCAGGTCGGAATGGACAAGGTCGACGGCGTCGAATGCCGGCACCTGTTCTTCTACAAGAGAGGCGGGACCGATCTGGAATTGTGGATCGAGAACAACGCTTCGGCCGTGCCGCATCGTCTCATTCTCACGTACCGCCTGCTTCCCGGTCAGCCGAGCTTCACGGCGGAGTTCACCAACTGGGACACCCGGCTCCGTGCGGCCGACTCGGCATTCGCCTTCCAGGCTCCCGCCGGAGCGAAACAGATCGACCTCACGCCGGTCAATGCGTCGACCCAGCAGGGGAGGCCGTGATGAGGCGATTGGCACTGAGCCTTGCGGGTCTTCTCGTTGCTGTTGCAGCGGGTCCGGATCTGGCCTTTGCGCAATTTCCGGGCGGGCCGCCGATGGGCGGCGGCGGTCCCCCGCGGCCACCGATGGGCGGCGGCGGTCCCCCGCGGCCACCGATGGGCGGAGCGCCGCGCCCGCCCATGGGCGGACCGCCACGTGGACCCATGGCGGGCGGTCGCCCGCCCGGCCTGGCAGCCGGTGGACCGCGCGGTCCAGGACCGGCGAACATCAGGGCCGGTGGTCCCATCGGGAATGGCAACATCGCTGCCCGTGGTCCCATGGGCAATGGCAACGGCAATGTCGTCGGCTCCGGCAACATCGCCGCCAACCGCGGCGGTAACGTTTATGCCGGCGCGTATTATGGCGGCGGTTCCGGTGACGGCGGTTACGGCTCTGGCTATTACAACCGGGGCTGGGGCGCCTATGCGGCGGGTGCCGCGACCGGTGCCGCGGCCGCATCGAGTTACTCGAATTCGGGCTACGGCTCTGGTTATGACAATGGCTCTGGCTATGGCTCCAGCTCTGGCTATGGCTATGGCTCCGGATATGATCAGCGCTCCTACGACTCGAGCGGCAATTCGCGCTCATATTATGGGCGCGGCAGCCGACGCTCGTACTATTCGAACGACTGTCAGTGACACGACGACAGATCACCCCGGTTCGCACAGAACCGGGGTGACCTCCAAGCTGATGCTGAAGCGATCGGCGTTCGCGAGCAGGCAGCCGGTCAGCGCTGGTGCGCTGGATCGAGCCCGAGGCGCGCGCGATAGAGCCGCGGCGACATTCCGAACTGCTCCTTGAACAGCCGGCTGAAATGAGAGCTGCTGTTGAAGCCCCACGACAGGCAAATCTCGGTAATCCGGTGGCTCGCCTCCCCGCCGTTGCGAAGCGCATCTGCGCAGCGGCTCAGGCGCCGACCCCAAATATAGCGTGACACCGAGCCCGCGGGATCGCGCGCGAATGCACGGTGAATACCGCGTACCGAGATCCCACAGCCATCGGCAATCTCGGCGACGGCAAGGCCGGGATCGGCGAGATGGGCCTCGATATAGGCCTTGGCCCGGGAGATCAGGACGTCGCGGCAGGTCGACGCCGAAGCAGGCGCCCCCACCTGCTCACGCAGGGCCTCCCAGGCCATCGCCGTGACCGCTGTCCGCAGCGCCTCGCCGCTTGCCGGCGAGATGCGTCCCATTTGATCAAAGATTTCGCTCAGAGTTCTTTGCAGGACGCGCGAGACCCCGATTTTTCCGTCAAGACGCGTGGTCGATCCCTCGCTGAGCAGGCGCTGCAGCTCAGGATCGGACGGCCGGGACAAGGTAACAGAGAGGAACTCGATCGAGCCTGTCATGGCCCAGGTTTCGACCGGAACAAGCGTATCCCAGACGCTCCAATCTCCGGGATGAAGAACATACGAGATTCCGTCCTGACGGACCCGAGCACTCCCGGCCGATTGAAAACCGAGCACGATCGGCGAAGGCAGGTTCGCGTTCGCGTAGCGCAACGAGCGCGCAAAATAGTGTGGCGTCGCAGACGTCTTGAACAGAACAGCATCGCCCAATCCACCGTATTCGAGCCTGGCCTGAAATGCCTGGCCCGCGCCCGGCACGCAGCGCGTGATCTCTTGATCGCGAAAATCCGGCGAGACCCGGCCAACGCATCTGCTCAGTGCGTCTTCCCATTGCGTGATCGGGCCGACAGGATTATCGACCTCGACAGAAACAACGTCTCGAGACACGTGACGGATCCTTTTCGGCGGCACCATGCAGCATCCAGAATATATACTATACGGTGTATTTTATCAATCCCTTGCGGTTTGTGACTTGAGCTGTGCGTCCTGCGCAGCCAGTCACCTCCCCTCTTTGGAATTGTGAACCAGATTGACGCCCGTAGAGAGGGCCACCTGTTGGAGCCCGTTCGGCATCTGCAAGCTCTCCTCCGTCGGCTGTAGATCAATCGCCTCTCCGGGAGCTGCGGAGCACAACGATCGGGCCGAGTAGTCCATCATCTCATCGAACGTTGGCCGAATAGTGCATGCTGTAATCCGCAATGGGCTGAGATACGCGTCCATGGCTTCAAGCAAGCAACAGGCAAGCGTCATCGGACTGCCCTGTCGAACCTCACTCGCGTCCTGTCCAGCCGCGATAACCGGCCGCACGATTCCCCGGATCCGGTCCGCGTGGGACAAGGTGATTGGCCAGATCTCGCGCGCCGCCAGGCCCAGTAATTCGTGCAGCTTGCTGTCGTTCGCCGCCCTGTCTGCATGCAGATCGGAAACTGCTTTCAATGCCGCACTCAGACACTGCAGTGCCGAGCCGCCGCCGCGAGCTGCGTGTGCGGCAGCCACAGACACTTCTTCCAACAGTTTCGTCACAACCGCTTCTTCGATCGCCTGCTTCGATGGAAAGAAGCGGTACACGTTTGCGGAAGACATCGAGGCGCGGCGAGCGATATCGGCGACCGTGGTCTTCTTGTGACCGATATCGCGGTATAGCCGAATCGCTGCCTCTATGATCCGAGCACGGCTGAACGACGCTCTGCCGCGCTTGCTGATTTGTTCTGGCATTTCTATTCGATCCTTAACGCGACGGAACGGCTTGCAATTCGCGACGACAGGCCTCACCAAACTGTCGCAACGGATCCATCTCGTCGATCAGCTTCGGCAGATCGACAAGCGACCGGTTAGGCGACAGGTAGGTTTCGAGGATCAGGCGGCCCGCATTCTCTGCGGCGTGAACCACCTCGTCGCTCGAGACTATTCTCATACGGCCGACCAGCGCATACAGATTGACGAGCTGTGATATTTCGGACTTTTCGTTGACGAGCGCATCCGCATAGAGCCGTGATGCCTCCTCGATGAAACTTCGATAGAGCTTTTCGCGCAGGGAAAATGCGCGGGCATGGCCGCGCCGGCGGGCCTTGCGCCGCTTGGTAAGCCATCCAGTCAGCATGGTCGACACCGCTCCGACAGCCGATCCTCCGAAAGCGGCCAAAGCCGGAACATACGTTCTATCCACTGCATCGGTCCTTAACTCTCGCGCCGCGGTTGGCGCACATTCGAAAAACGCGCCCGGATGTGTGCGCGTCTGGGAAGCGGCAAGACAGATAGCCCCCGCACGTCGCGGGCGGGATGGATGAGCATGCCTGCGATTTGCGCGCTCCCGGATGGATTGGACCGCACATGTGCGGGGTGAGCGAGACGACGCTCGGCCAGACCAAAAGCGTGCTGGAGGTTCAGAACGATGTCCTCAGGATCGAGCAAGACAATCACATGCTTCGCAAGTCGGGCGAGCGCATTGACGCGCTGACTGCCCTCGTTCAGAAGGACCGAGCCCGTTCCCGCAACCCCGAGCAATGCGCGCGCGATCACGAGATGAACATCGGCAGGCGCTGCGAGCGAGCCAGCATCCGCAATGCCGCCAGTGCCGGCGATCTCCGGCACCATCGAGCAGACGAACTTCGCCCGAGCGATCCTGCCGCGAACAGGCTGGAGGACATCGCCGCGATCCGGCGGCTCAATGAGAATTCCGCCCATGCGCTCGAGGCTCTGCTTGAAGACGGCGAGCAACGCGTTGCGCCAGATCTCGTCGAACAGCGGCACTGCACTAAGAGGCTGCTCAGCCTTTTCGTCATCCGCCGGAGGCGCGGAAGGTGTCTTCTGGCGGCAGCTCATTTCTCTTCTCCACGAGGGCAGGTAACGCCGAGGTTCGTTTGCTGGGGAGGAGCCTGCATCGGGAAAGATCCAGGACGTTACGATCGGCCGCGGCATAAGCGAGAAGCGCCGGGAGCACATTCAGGCCGGCCAAGAAGACGAAGGCGAGCCTGGTGGGCGGGGCAGCGGCGTCTTCGACGCTCAGTGCGAACGGGATCATGTGCGGCCAGAACGAAACCGCAAGCGTTCCGAAACCGGCTACAAAGATTGTCACCGCCATGCACAACGGCAGCCGGCGCCGCTCATGGCGAGCGGTTACCGCCAACAGGAAGGCGGTGACGGCACCTGTTGCGGGGATCACAAACAGATAGGGCCGCTCCAACCATCGGCTCATCACCTCAAGGTCCACAAGTGCGTAGAAGAACAGGAAGATAAAGAAGGCGAACAGCCCTCCCGCGAGGCCGGGAAGCATTTGGCGCGCTTGCTCCCGGACGGGTCCTTCGCATCTTTGAAAGATGAAGCACGCACCAAGCAGGCCATAGCCGAAACAGAGACCGACCCCGGAGAGCAAGGCAAAGGGGCTCAACCAGCCGAGCGCGCCGCCTATGTAGTGGCCCCTGTCCACCGCGATGCCCTCGACGAGAGCGCCGACCATCATGCCTTGCATGAAAGCCGCCACGAGGCATCCGCCGCAGAACAACATATCCCAGATCCTGCGAACGCGTGCGGCCCTTTGACGGAGATCGAACGCTATGGCGCGCAGGACGAGGCCGGCCAACACCAGGAGAGTGGGGACATAGAACACCGAGTACAGCACTGCATAAGCGATCGGAAATGCGGCCCACAGCGCAACGCCAGCAGTGATCAGCCAGAGTTCACTACCAGCCCGCACCGGAGCAACAGCGCCCAGCATGAGCTGTCGCGATCTCTCATTCGGGCTCAAGCCAAGTAATATCCCCACGCCGAGAACAGAGCCGTCCAGGAGCACATAAAACAGGAGATGGATCGCAAGCGTGACAACCCAGAACATGACCATCGCTACCCTCCTGCGGCTTTGAATGAACCCGAACGCCGGTGCACTCATTGGGATCGGACAGGCTGAGGGATTTTCCTGTCTTCCCGACCCGGAATTCTACTGGACGCCGGTATGGACTGCTAAGCGTTGGCTTAACGCGGGCCACCGTCGTCTTCGCGAGCGATCACTGCGCAAGCTCGGACAAAAAGAGGGCCGACAGCAAAATGCTGTCGGCCCAAGTGACCCGTCGGTGTTGCGTCCATTCGCGGCACGAACGCCGGAGCGTCTCGGGAGGAGAGGCGCTTTTCGGGTCTTGTGTCGAACCCGGCGCCGATCGGCGGAACAGCGCGGGTGAATTCGACGGGGTCAACGTAACAGGGCTGGAATCTCGCCTCTTGTCCGGAATTGTCGTCAACTTGCTCGCAAGCGACGGCCTCTGAAGCCTTTCATTTCAACGGGAACCTTGCGCGAGCGGCGATAGTCGCATGGCGACATTCCGACATGCTGACGAAAGCGCCGGGCGCAATGACTCTGATCGGCAAAACCCGCCGCAAGCGCGATCTCCGATAGCGCCATGTCGGTGCCTGACAACAGTCCCATGGTCAGTTCGATGCGTCGCCGAATCAGATAGTCGTGCGGCGTCACTCCCAGCGAACGCTTGAATGCTCGCACGAAGTAGCAAACCGACAGGTTGGCGAGCTTGGCCAGCAGCTTGACGGTGATCCGCTGTCCGATGTGCCCCTCGATATAGTCGCGTATCCTTCGCACGACGCTGGGCGCGAGGCCCCCGCGCGCGTGGACTGTTGGCGCCGTCGCGCCGCTTTCGGCGCTCCGGACGTGCAGGTCCCGTGGAACCATCTGGTGGTTGATGGCAAACCGGCCCAGGCTCTGCGCACGGCCCCGCTCGTCCAGAATCGGCATCATCACACGCTTCCTTCTGATCTGGCTGTCGTTCGGCTCGATGCGAAGCCCAAGGCTCAATCACGAGCCCGGACATGTTCGGCTTCGCAACCCTGAATAGCGCAATGATATTCTCGAAGGCGGTGCGCACAAGTAAGCCAAAGCAGCAGCGGCTCGCGCGTTGGATTACTGATGTTCGAACCAGGCGGGTGAAGGAGCCTCTATGACGCCTGCCCCGGAGATTCGCCGGAACGGACGGCCGAACCGAGACATCGTTCAAGATGATCGTCGTCCACCGGTTTGCTGAGATAGCAGACGACGCCTTCCTTCAAGGCGCGGTCCCGGACCACCTCGTCCGGGTATGCCGTCACCAGAATTGTCGGGATCTTGTAGCCCGCATCCCGGAGATGCCTGTGGAGTTCAGGCCCGGTCATTCCAGGCATGTTGACGTCGGCGACCAGGCACGCCGTCTTGGCGACAAAGGGTGATGCCAAAAAGCTCGCTGCCGATGGAAACGACTCGGCCGTATAGCCGAGCAACGCGATCAACTTCTGCATGGACTCGCGAAAAGGCTGATTGTCCTCGACGATCGCGACCAACTTCGGCTTCTGTTTCGGCATTGCGGCTTCCAGGCAGTTGCCCCGCCGGCACACTCCGCGCCTGCATGCAACTTGCAGTCTCTGTCCGGAGCCGGGAGAATGCAATGCCGGTGGCCCTAAGCCATGGCTTATGCTCCCCCCCACTCGCTCAGGCAGGAAGGCCTGTTCTTGGCGCCGAACTGTGAGTAAGATCAATTCGCAAGGGACAAGAGCTATCCTCAAAACTTCGGGTGCAGGGATGCTGGATACGACCCCCAATGTCCTGATCATCGATGATGATGCCGAGTTTCGCGACTCGGTTGGGCGGCTATTGCGAACCGTCGGACTGAAGACTCAGCAATTTTCATGTGTATCTGATTTTCTGAGTGCCGATCACATTTCGGACGTCCCGACCTGCCTCGTGGTCGACGTGAGAATGCCGGGGCGAAGCGGCCTCGACCTTCAAAATGAGCTTGCCGCAGCTCACCGAAACCTCCCGATTATCTTCATCACGGCGCATGGCGACATTCCGATGACGGTGCGCGCGATGAAGGGGGGTGCCATTGAGTTTCTGACAAAACCGTTTCGTGACCAGGATCTTCTCGATGCTATTTCGGCGGGGCTCGCGCGCGATCGTGCGCGCCGGGAGAGCGAGAAGGCTCTTGAAGGACTTAAGGAACGTTTCGACACGCTCAGTCCACGCGAACGCGAGATCATGATTCAGGCAACGGCCGGGCGCCTCAACAAGCAGATTGCCAATGACGTCGGCATCGCCGAATCGACGGTGAAGGTTCATCGGACCAATCTGATGCGGAAAATGAAAGCCCGCTCCCTTCCCGAACTCAGTCGAATGGCGGATGCGCTCGGGCTTGCACCGGAGAAGCCGCCGCGCTCCTGACTCAGTCGATCGAGCAGTCTCGATGCAAGGCCGTGGCTCGCCGCACCTCCAAAACTTGTTTGCTTGTTTGGGCCGCAAATGCAGTGGACTGGAGGCCTCCCCCCACCTCCACCCTCCTAAGCGTTGGCTTAGCTTGGCGAACCCACAAGCGAACCAGGCGGCACTTCGGTCCAATGGACCGCTACGCCCAATGCCGCGATCCTGACCGGGTGTACTGCTTCGCGCTCGACTGCGAGCAGCTCGAACAACTCACCCTAGAGGAGCCGCCCGATCATGACATTCAGATACAGCTCTGGCTCGTTCTTTGCGACTGTCGCCCTCGTTTGCAGCACAAGCGTTTTCGCGCAGCAAAACCGGGGTACGGCCGAGCAGCAGGCGGCCTGCGCACCCGATGCCTTCCGACTGTGCAGCAACTACATTCCTGATCCGACCGACGTTGCAAGCTGCCTGCGGCAAAGGCGCTCTGAGTTGAGCGGAGCCTGCGGAGCGGTCTTCGATCAGGCTGACCGCGCGACTGAAACCAGAGTGAGATCGAGACGAGCCAGAGACTACTGACCGACTGCAATGGTCAACCGAGCGCAAGCCTTTGCAATCGGCGAGGAGTTGCGCGCGTGAGAACGGAACGTGGCACGCCGAGGTTGGCGCGTTCACCGTTCATGTTGAGGACCGATATTCCGGTAGGATGAGGCTGCATATGAGAGTCAAGCTCTGCGCCCGCTGCCCGTATTCGCCGCAAGATTTGGCGGACCACTACGACGCAAGCTCCAGCTCTCACCTGTGCGTTCGCTGTGACGGTAAGACGGCAGCAAAACTCAATATTCTCATCGCGACCAATGGAGAGGCAAAATGTGCAACGGCAACGAACGCCTTGAATACCGCGAGCAAGGCAAGGCCTGCGCTCTATGCGGCGGAAAGTTTGGCCTGATCCGGTATTATTCCTGGCGGACCGCTCTCTGTTCCAAGCAATGCCTCGCTCGCTCGAGAGCGCGCCGCGAACGCGATCTGCGTTGGTTGTTTCGCGTTCCCGCCTCGCCAAGCTTGGACGCGACCAGCATGGGCCTGCAACAATCCTGATACCAGAGGCTGCGCCTTGAAGCGTGCTTGCAGGGGTCCCGCATCAAATCACCGTTCCGCGCCGTCGCCCGCTCTCTCTCCGGCCGACACCGTCAATTGCTTCGCATTGGGAGGCACGACATGAAGTTCGTCCTGGTCAATGGCAGAACTCCGCTCCGCACCATGTTCTGCCTGCAATGCTGTAAAAAGATCAGCGGCAGCTATCTGCGCGAGCTCAGGATGAGTCTGCCCTACTGCGACTACGAATGCTATGCGCGCCATTGCGAACTCGAAGTCCGGACAATGGGCGCGCGCGACGGCTGCTTTACGGTTGCAGTCACTCACCCCGGCGTTTCTGTCGGCGCACGCGTTGATGACCTTGGAAGGAGGTGACAGCCAACTCGTCGACCGAAACCGCGTGGCGGCCGCGCTCACCGCGGCCCGGAAGCACCGAACCAGCCCCCGAGCCGCTTCCGGGATGCGGGTGCCGCGGCCGCCACACTGGCCCTCTCGCGCGCCCATCATCGCAACCCCGCGTTAAAGTCTGCCGCGACCTAGCGGTAGCGCGGCTGATTCCAGCGATGACCGATCAGGGCAAGGATGATGATGACGCCATCGAAGAACTGGACGTAGAAGCCTGAGAGCCCGGCACCGACCACTCCGGTTTGAATGAAAGAGACGATCAGGGCACCGATCGCCCCGCCGACAACCGTACCGACCCCACCCCAGGTCGGGGTGCCGCCGACGAATACCGAGGCGAGCACCGGCAGAAAATAACCTTCGCCTGCGGTCGGCCACCAGGTGAAATTGATGAGGGTTGAGAAAATTCCTGCAAGCGCGGCCCCCAGTCCGACGAAGATGAAGGTCTTGACCCTGACCCAATCAACGTCGATCCCCATTTGTCGGGCGCTGTCCGGATTATCGCCGACGATCTTCACCTGGACGCCGAAACGGTGCCGGTTAAAGAGCAGTGAGGCGAAGATAACGAAGCCGAGCGCCCAGATCGCCTGCGCCGGTACGCCGAAGACAATGCTGGAAAACACTCTCCTGAGCGAGCTCTCGCTCAATGACGTCAACGCGATCGGCATGCCCTCGTTGGCAATCTGGATCAGGCCCCGCAGCACGAAATTCATGCCCAGCGTGGCGACAAGCGAGGACAGGTTGAAATACACGACGATCGACCCGACGATGAGCCCAACCATCATTCCGGCGACGATCCCGGCGGCGACGCCGAGATAGGGCGTAAATCCTGCGTGGACGACCAGCGCGAATATCCAGGCGGCAAAACCCATCGTCGCAGGAAAGGAGAGATCGATTTCTCCGGCTGTCACGACGAATACGAGCGGCACGACAAGAAACAGCGCGACCGGCAGCGTCGTCAGCACCGAACGGTAGATGCTCCACTCGGAAAAGACGCGCGGGTTCGCAGTCAGGAAAACAGTCATCATCACGACGAAGACTGCAAGTGTTCCGAGTGGCGCGCGATTGACTTCGATGAATCGCCGTACTGGATGCTTGAGGATGGCGGCGGCTGGGCTTGCCTCAGCTGCCTCGGGGCCGAGCAGCGCGGTCACCGGTTCGCCCCTGCGTCGGCGACGGACTGAGCCAAGCACGTCGGCGGCCGTGCCACCTCCTCCATGAAGGCGATGAGCGCGTCGGCCGAGGGCAGCGTGGCCCGGCCGACCTCGAGCACGACCGTGCCGCGATCGAGGACAATGAACCGGTCCGCAACATCGTAGACGTGGTGGATGTTGTGTCCGATGAACAGGACCGAGCGTCCTGAGGCTTTGACCTGATGCACGAAGCGAAGCACCTTGGCCGTCTCAACGAGCGAGAGCGCGGCTGTCGGCTCGTCGAGGATGATCAACTCGGCCTGATTGTAGATGGCACGGGCCATGGCAACGCCCTGCCGCTCTCCGCCGGACAGCTGCCCGACGATCGAGCGCGGCGAGAGCAAACTTGAGGTGAATCCGATCTCTCGCATCAACCGCTCGGCCTCGCGCATCTCCTTGCCGAGTTTCAACCACCCGCAAGGACCGGTCAGTTCGCGCCCCATGAAGATATTGCGGACGACCGACTGCTGCATCGCGAGGGCACGATCCTGGAACACGGTCTCGATGCCCGCTTGACGTGACCGTGACGCGCTCCAGTCGGTCGCCAATTGTCCGCGAAGCAGGATTTCGCCCGAGGTCGGCTCTACGACGCCGGCGAGTATCTTGATCAAGGTGGACTTCCCTGCGCCGTTGTCCCCGACGAGGCCAACGACCTCGCCCTTGCCGATGCCGATGTTGACGCCGCTCAACGCGCAGATCCGTCCGAAGAACTTGCTGACGTTGCGAAGCTCGACTATCCGTTCGGTCATATTGCCTTCCTCACCTCACACCTTCGGTGGCGAGCTTGGCTATCTCCTTGTAATTGTCGGGAGTTACGAAGCCAGCGCCAGTGTCCACGCTGATCGGCGTGAAACGGTGAACAATCTGCTGGCAAAGGCTGAGGATCGGCAAATAGCCCTGCAGGAACGGCTGCTGATCGGCGGCAAGCTGCACCCAACCGCCCTTGAAACCCTCCACCACCTGCGGGCTTGTATCGACGCCGAAATTGAACACCTCGCCCGGTTTCTTGCCCGCGGCCTGCATGAAGGCGGGCACATTGCCGAGCATCTGGCCGCCCCCATAGCCCACCGCCTTGACCTCGGGATACCTGGCGAGGGCAGCGGTGATTACCGGCAGTGCAAGGTTCGGATCGGCGGCCCACCCCGGCTGCGAATTGATCTTGACGACCTTGACGCCCGCCTCCTCCATCGCCGCAATGGTCGCGCGTTCGCGCGCGCCGCGGTTCTCGTTCTCGAACGGCCCTTGCATGAAGGCAACATCGCCGGCCTTAAGGCCCGCGCGCTTGACCACCTCCGCCCCGAGGGCGCGGCCGAGCTGCGCGACCTGGGCACCGATATATCCACCGCCGAACCTGGCGATGACCTTCGGCACCGGCACGTTCTGATACATCATCTTGATGCCGGCGCCCGCGGCCTCCTCGGCGAGAGGCATGACTGCGGCGTCGCCCGGGTGGCCCATCATGGCGATGCCGTCAGGCTTGACCGCGACCGCCTCGCGCAGCTGCTGGATCATCCGCTCGACGTCCCAGCCGGAGAAAATGTAGTCGACCGTCGGCCCAAGGTCACGTTCGGCTTGCTTGGCGCCGTTGTAGACGACAGTGCCGAACGAGTCCCCTTCCGCACCGCCGACGAAGAAACGAAGATGCACACCCTTGCACCATTTGTCGCGGACCTCCGCGCGTGCCTGCGTCACGGACCAAATCAGCGCGAAGCCACTCGCTGTAGCAAGCAAAACCGCGGCAGAAGCAGAGATTGTTCGACCATTTTGTCGAGCCTTCATGCCTTTCACCTCACCCTCCCACTCACTCCAACGCAACCGCTTGCTGTGCTCCCGACTTGATGTCAGGTGTGTTGTTATCCGGCAGGCAGCCTTCCGCTCCGGCGGCCGTTGTCAAGCTGGCAATTTCCGGGCTCTCAGTGACGGCCGGCAGGCTGAACTGAAACACGGCGCCTTGAGGTTGATTGGCCTCGGTCCATAGACGTCCGCCATGGGCATCGACAATGGATCGGCAGATCGAGAGCCCCATTCCGATTCCGCCTGTCTTTGTCGTGTAGAATGGCTCGAAAATCTGATCGAAATGTGCCGCTTCAACTCCAGGTCCGGAATCGCGCACGCCGACAAGGATGCCGCCCGTCTGCCCCGGCTCGGTGCTGATCGATAGTTCTCGTAGTCCTACCTTGTCCGAGCTCATTGCCTCCACTGCGTTCAGGATCAGGTTCAGCATGACCTGTTGAAGTTGAACACGGTCGCCCCGGACGCACGCCATATGCTTCATAAGTTCGGTGTGGACCGATACTTTATTCCTGTGCAGTGCCGTTCGCACCATCACGATCACCTCGTGAATTGCCTCGTTGAGGTCAAATACGTCCCTTTGCGGTGGCGCTTTCCTGATGTGATCGCGAACGCGACCGACGACGTCCTTGGCCCGGTCGGCGTCCCTGACGACGCAGCCGAGCGCCTCCTTGACTTCGCTCAGATTTGGAGGGCTCATTTCCAGCAAGCGCATCCCCGCGCGCGCGTTATTGCGCGCGGTGCCGATCGGATGCAGGATCTCGTGGGCCAGCGACGCCGTCAACTCTCCCATGATGCTCAGGCGATTCATGTGCGCGAGATCCGACTCGAGCTGAAGCAGTCGCTCGGCTTGCGCCTGCGCGCGCCTGCGTTCGGTGACATCGACATGTGTCGTGACGATCTGGTCGATATCGCCATGCGCGGAAAGCAATGGATGGGAGGTCGCTTCGATGTGCTTGACCGTCCCACAACACACGATTCTGAACTCGATCGAACGCTCCCCCTTTTCGCGTAGCGCTTTCCGAATCTCCTTGCGCACTCTGTCGCGATCATCCGAATGGATCCGTTGCAAAACACTTTCCGCATCAGGCAAGCCTTGCAAAGGGTCAAAGTCCCAAAGGCGGTAGCATTCTTCCGACCAGTAGAGATTCCCTCCGGCGCCATAGACCGACGTGCCGGTATGGCTAAGCCTCTGCGCTTCAGCCAGATAGGCTTCGCTGCGCTGGAGCGCCTCCTCCGCCCGCTTGCGCTCGGTGACGTCGCGTACCAGGCTCAAATACCGGCGCCCGCCTTGCTCGATCAGGCCGCCGCGAACCTCCACAGGGAAGGACGTGCCGTCCTTGCGCTTGTGGCGGGTCTCGAAAGTGACCGTCTCGCCAGAGAGCATGCGCTGCCTCAGGCGCCCGATCGCGACCTCGTCGAGGGCGATGTCGAAGTCGCTTGGTCGTTTACCGATCAGTTCTTCGCGGCTGTACCCCAGGCTCTCGCAAGCCTGGCGATTGACGTCGAGAACGGTGGCATGATCATCGAACAGAAAGAAGGCGTCAGCCGCATAGTCCACGAAGGTGCGGAATCGCCGCTCGCTCGCGCGGAGCTCCTGCTCGGCGCTTCTCAGCTCCGTGATGTCGTGCAGGACGCCAAACTGCCGTAGCGGCCTCCCCGACTCGTCCCAAGTGACATCGCCGTGGCTGCGGATGACTCGCACCGCACCGTCAGGACGTATGACCCGATATTCCAATTCGTAGCGTGGCCCGCCGGAATGTAGCGCAGCCGAGGCGGCTTCCGCTGCCTTCGCCCGGTCTTCCGGATGGATCAATTCCAGCCATCGCCCATGCCAGTCCGGCAAATCGACCGGCTTCACGCCGAAAATCCGCGAAACCTCATCCGAAAGAGTCACGTGGTTGGTGGTGAAATCTCGCTCCCACCATCCAAAATGCGCGACACGCTCCGCGTTCTTCCATTTCGCGTGCACGTCGCGGAGGTCGTCCGCCGCCCGCCCGAGTCTGGTCGTCAGCGCGGTTACGACCAGCGACGTCGTCAAGAACACCGCAATTCTCTCGAGATCACCCGGAATATCGACACTGAGCTGAAACAGGGGAGGCGCGAAGAAGTAATTGAGGCAGACTGCGGCGAGGACCGATAGAACCACAGAGGCGCTGAAACTGCCCAAAAGCGATACGAGAGCGAGCAAGATCACATAGGCAAAGCCGGTCCTCGCAAGCCCAAAGCCGAGCTGAACACAGACCAGGGCGATCAATATCAGCCCGACGATGCCAAGCGCAAACTGGACAGCAACCGCGGGCAACCGGCCCCTGCGGTCTCGCGCTGTATTCATGCGAAGAAGATCCTGCACGATGCTCACGACGGCTCCCTCATGGACCACGCTGGGTGAAGGTTACTCATGGGCCGTCCGGCCCGGCGGGCAGAGTGAACTGAAAAATTGCACCCCGGGGTCGATTGGCCTCGGCCCACAAGCGGCCTCCATGAGCCGCAATGATGGACTGGCAGATCGAGAGCCCCATTCCCATTCCGCTCGGCTTGGTGGTGTGGAACGGCTTGAAAACCAGGTCGAGATGCTCCGGATCGATGCCTGGCCCGGAATCGGCAACTGCGACGAGAATGCCACTGTTGTCGTTTGGCCCGGTGCTGATCGAGAGCTCGCGCGGCCCCTCCCTTGCGGCACTCATGGCTTCCACGGCGTTCAGGACCAGATTGAGCACGACCTGCTGCAATTGAACACGATCGCCATCAACGGACATCAGACCTTGCTTCAGGCGGGTGTAGACCGTGACCCGGTGTCTATCGATTGCATGACGCACCATCACAATCACCTCATCGATGGCTTCGTTGATATCGAATGTCTCCTCTCTCGGGGGTGATTTCTTGATGTGATCGCGGATGCGGCCGACAATGTCCTTGGCTCGGTCGGCATCCCGCACCACGCATGCCAACGCCTCCATGACCTCGCCAAGGTTTGGCCGCTTCATTTCCAGGAAGCGCATGCCGGCACGAGCATTGTTCCGCGCCGTGGCAATCGGATGTAGAATCTCATGGGCGAGCGAGGCGGTCAGCTCTCCCATGACGCCCAGGCGGTTGAGATGAGCGAGATCCGTTTCGAGCTGCCGCACCCGCTCACGCTCCGCTTCGGCCTGCTTGCGTTCCGTTACGTCGATTGTGGTGCCGACAACTTCGATGAACTCGCCTGTCGCGGAGTAGGAGGGGCGGCCGATCGACCGCAGATGCTTGATCGTGCCATCCGGAAGAACGATCCTGTAGTCGATTGCATATTCGCGCTTCTGGCGTGGTCCCGCCTGGTACTTTTCCAGGAAGCTGTCGCGATCATCCGGATGAAGCCGTTGCTGCCAGATTTCGCGGCTTGGAATGCCCTGCAGCGGATCAAATCCCCAGATCCGGTAAAGCTCTTCGGACCAATACTTCGACCCTGCGGCGTTGAATGCATACGCGCCACTGTTGCTCAGCCTCTGCGCTTCCGCGAGATAAGCTTCGCTTCGCCGTAGCGCCTCTTCCGCCTTCTTGCGCTCGGTGATGTGCCGACCGACGCCGCGGTAGCCGGTAAAGCGTCCAGCTTCGTCGAACACCGGCAGCCCGGAGACCGAGACGTAGCGCTTGCCGCCGTCGGGGCCCGGACGCGCGAGTTCGAAATCCCGGAAAGGCAGGTGGGCGTCAAGGGTCTCGCGGTGCTTGCGCCATGCCTCCGCATCGGGCTCAAGATGAGGCACTTCCCAGCGCGTCTTGCCGAGCTCAGAGCCGTGGGCGGGCGCGTCAACGACCCCCTCGGCGAACTCCTGGCGAACAAAGCGATGCTGCGCGTCGCTTTCCCAGTAGACGTCAAACGAGAACTGAACGAGGGTGCGGAAACGCTCCTCGCTGGCGCGCAGCTCGCGCTCCTTCCGCTTGCGCTCAGTCAGATCGAGAACAAAGGCGACGCCCTCGGTTCTCGTGGCGTCGAAACATGCGGCGCCGAGCAGCACGGGCACGCGGGTTCCGTCCTTGCGGATGTATTCTTTCTCAAACGGTCGGCAAACCCCGAATTGGCGCAATTCTGCCAGTGTCTGCGTGTCTCGCTCGCGCCACTCTGACGGGGTCAGCCCGAATCGCGGCATACGGCCCGACACGAACTCCTCCCGGTCATATCCGAGCATCTGAAGGAATGCGTCATTGACCTCCAAAAGAAAGTCCTTCGAATCCCGCTGTGGAAGACGCCAGGTGAAGATACCGATGATGTTCGCGTCGACCAGCCGCCTGATCTTTGCCTCGCGCTCCTCCAGATCGCGGTACAGCCGCGCGTTTTCCAATGTGATCGCAGCTTGAGATGACAGGAGTTGCAGAACGGCAGTGTGTCGGGGCGAAAAGACCCCCGGACTGAGATTATTCTCGAGATAGAGCACACCCGTGAAGCTGGCTCTGTTGAGCAGGGGAACGCAAAGGACGGATCGTGCCCGGTGCTCCATGACGTACGGATCGGCAGAAAATGGCACCTGTCGCTCGGCGTCATCCAGAACAATGACCTCCGAAGTCCGCACCACGTGATGGAGCACCGTCAGTGGCAGCATTGCTGCGCTTACCGGCTCCTCCGATTGTTCAACAACGATTGCATCGCCGATCGTTCTAGCTGATGCTTTGATCCTCGGTCCGTCGCGTTGAGTAAGAATGAGCAGGCCGCGCTCTGCGCCGGCCTGCGCGACGGCCGTTTGCAGCAGCGTATCGATGAGTCTTTCCAGATTTATCTCACCTGTGACAGCCTGCGACACCTTCGTGATTGTCGCGAGATCGAGCCGCTCGACCCGTGTTCCGATCGTGCTTGTCGCGCCCGGCGCCCTTTCGGGCTCGCTCAACTGCACGTGCATTTCGTCGAGCTGCCTGACCTTGCCGTCGGCACCCCAACGCAAGTAACAGGAGCGGGCCTTGCGCAGATACAGATGCGCGATGTCCTCGAATCCGCGCGCCGCATAGAAGCGGGCGGCTCGTTCGTACGCGAGCGCTTCTTCGTGCACGAGGTCATTGGTGCGAGCCGAACGTATGGCCTGTTCGAACAGGCGTTCGACTTCGATTTCCCGGTCCTGCAAACGCGCGATCTCTGCATCGAGCAGTGCGGCGCGGCTTGCAAAATTTTCCGGGCAATGCTCGGCCCAGACCCGGAGCTGGCGCCGGTGAGCAGCCAGCTTCTTCCGATAATTGCTACGTTGGCCAGCAGATGCGAAGTCCCACAGCCCGATCAGTGCCAGCGCGGCATATAAGTGGTAGTCGGCCCGCTCGAAGATGACCGGCGACATCCAGAGTAGTCGCTCTGCGCTTGTCGCGGCAGCAAGTGCGGCCGAATAATCGTTGGAAAGGACACGTGCCTGCAACTTGCGGATCCAGTACGTGCAAGCTGCTATCCCGCGCCTTGGCTCGGCCTCCAACTGACCTTCAAATTGCCGCTCGTCGAATCCATTCTCATTGAAGCAGCCGAAAGAGGATGACAGACCGCGGAGCGTTCGGACGAACCGGATCTGTGCGGTAATAAGAGCCTCGACAAGACCGAACCCGGCGCCACGGGCAAATTTGAGCCCGGCCTCGGCCTCACGCTCCACGTCAGAAAGAGGAGTACCGGCAGCAAGGAGCTGCGTCACGAGGTTGTTCCGGCTAATCACAGCATAGGTGACGTCGCCGGTCTGCTGCGCGGCCTCGAAGACATACTGGGCAACGGGGCGCCCGCTCCGAAAGTGGTGCGGGGACGGTTTGGCGAGATTGCTGAAGGCCAGGTAGACGCGGGCCCTCAACCGCTCCATTCCAGGCGAGGCCGCCAGCTCCACACCGAGCTCACCGAAGCGGAATCCCAACTCGTAATTGCCGAAGTACAGGCTCACCACGTTGCCGACGGCCGTGTAAACATAGCAGGAGGCGTCGCTATTGCCGTGTGCCAGGCAAAGATTCCCCATGCGACAGATGATGCGGCACCGCAGCTTCTCGTCCGTGAAAAGGGCCGGAGTCACGAGGGCGGTGAGGACATCGATGGCCGCGCATGCGATCGGATCCGCCATGCTGGGCAGATCGAGCAGTGCTTCCACCGGACGGTCCCCGAGCTGCCGGCTCAACTCTGAATATTCATCTTCCACGTCCTTTGTCGTCGGATGCACCGACCAGCCGATGCCGAAACGTCGCAGGCACTCGAGGCCGACCGAAATGGCACGATCGCTTTGGTCAAGCGTCATGAACAGGTCGACGCGCAAACGCGTTACGTTCGCAAGTTCAGCGGGACTGGCGGCCCGGTCCGCGAGTTCGGCGAGACGCGCTTCCGCTTCAGCCAGCGCACCCGTGAGAAACTCGCATTCGGCTCGTTGCACCTCCAAGGCGAAGGCCAGATCATGCCGGCGCCGCCATGCATCCGTCGGCAGCAACGCCGTGCCCGCGGCAAGGTAAGTCAACGCGGAAGAATAGGCCGTGGAAAACTTTGCACGCCGGGCCGCAATCAAATTGAGCTCGGCGAGCTGCTCGCGCCCGTCGTCCGCGCTGATCAAGGCGCTTCCGCGATTAAGCTGTCCGACGATCTCGAAAACGCCCTCCTCAACCGATGTCGGTAGCCTGTCAGCGAAGAGTCGGCGGCCAATAGCGAGGTGCACCGACTGGCGCTCGCCTTCCGAGATCGACGCATAGGCCGCTTCCCGAACACGATCATGCAGAAATCGATAGACGCCGCCTTCCCGAAACAGAATCCTCGCCCGGATTGCCGGCCCGATCGTCGCGTTGACCACATCCTCGGTATCACCGCGCACCAGCACGAAGGTCGCAACAGGCGTGGCGCTGCCAAGACAGGCGAGTTGCTGGAGGGCCGTACGGGTCGCTACGGGGAGGCGGCGCAGCTTGCGCAACATGAAGTCCGCGACGTTGTCGGTATAGTCCTTGGCGCGTATCTGCTTAAGGTCCCATCGCCAGGACCCCGCGTCACGATCGAAGGCGAGCAGCCCCTCCTCGGCAAGGCCCGTCAGAAATTGGATGGCGAAGAACGGATTCCCGGCCGTCTTCGCATGCACCAGCCGGGCGAGGGCCTGGATGGGCCGTGAACGCAGCGCCTCGGCAACCATCCGGCTCACATCTTCGAGCCCGAGCGGCTTCAAGGTGATCTCCTCCACGCGTCGACCGGCTCCGACGATCGCCGCCAGTCGCGGCATCAGGGGATGTGCGGACGTGACCTCGTCATCGCGATACGCGCCGATAACAAGCAGGTGGTACATGTCCGGCTGGGCTAGCAGATCCTCGATAAGATCGAGCGTTGCTGCATCCAGCCATTGCAGGTCGTCGAGGAAGAGCACCAGCGGGTGCTCTGGCCGGGCCAACGCAGCGAGCAGGCGACGCAACGCAAGCTGAAAACGGCGCTGGGCGTCTCGCGGCGGCAGTTCCGGGGTCGGCGGCTGCGGACCGATGAGGATTTCGAGTTCGGGTACGAGCGTCGCCATCAGCGCGCCGTTGGAGCCAAGTGCTCCCATCAGCGTGGCGCGCCACGGGGCGAGATCGTCTTCGCTCTTCCCCAACAGAGACCGGATCAGGCCCTGAAGCGCTTGCGCCACGCTGGCATAGGGGATGTCACGCTTGAGCTGATCGAACTTGCCGGATGCAAACAGGCCGCGCGAGGGCACCAGCGCACGGTGCAGTTCGGCCACCAGCACCGACTTGCCGACGCCGCCCTGGCCGGCGACCACGACCAGTTCGGGCCCTCCACCGTCGACAACGCGATCGAAGGCGGCAAGCAGGCTTTTAACCTCGTGCTCTCGGCCATACAGCTTCTCGGGGATCAGCAGCCGGTCTGGTGCGTCGCGCTCACCGAGCGAAAAACGCGCGATGTGGCTATGCCGTATCCATTCGTTGAGGCAATGCCTGAGATCGTGACCGAGACCGGCAGCTGTCTGGTATCGCTGCTCCGCCGTCTTGGCGAGGAGTTTTGCCACGATGTCGGAGATCGGCCCGGGAACGCTTGCGCATCGCTCGCTCGCCGCGACCGGCTTTCGCGCGATATGACAGTGGACCCATTCCATCGGGTCGGCAGCGTTGAACGGCAACACGCCAGTTAGCATTCGATAGAACGACACGCCAAGCGCGTAGAGATCGGCGCGGGAATCGATCGACCGGTTCATTCGGCCGGTTTGTTCGGGCGCCATATAGGCGAGTGTGCCCGCGATGATTTCTGGCGGCGCCTGCGCGCGCCGATCGCGCGGCAGCCTCGACGCGAGGCCAAATCCTGCCAACCGCACCGGCCCGTTTGCGCAATTCACGAAGATGTTGGCGGGCTTGACGTCTTTGTGGATGAGATCGCGCGAATGGGCTTTTGACAGGACCCTGGCGATGTCAATTGCAAGGCGCAGGAAGATTTCGATGTCCATGGGCCCGTCGATCAGCCGCTCGAGCGGCTCGCCGCCGGGATCATCCAAAACAAGCGAGGTCCGGGCGCCTTGGCGCACGAGATCGAGCGGCCGGACCGCCCAGGTCTCATCAAGCTCATCCTTGAGATCATATTCGCAAGCGAGGCGGTCGAGGACAGCAGGCGAGGCCTGCGCCGCGGCAGGGATGGCAATCAGAACCGACTCGAAACGGCTGCTGTTTTGCGTGAGGCGCCGCCCGCGGTAGAGCGCATACTCGGAGTCCTCCCACAAGACCTGGAGATCAGTTATCTCACCAGCGTCGTGTTGAAATCGCAGATTCAAACGCCGGACTCCATCGCGGCAACGTGAGATTATGCCGTGCAGCGATAAGTGGCGCAACCTAAGCCAAAGTACCGGCCCGGCGGCATCCTTGAAGGCGCTGGAGTTCGGACAGCGGAGAAGGCGGGGCCGCTCCATGGCCGTAGAAGACTGTATTTAGATACCGCTCATGAACCCCGTACCCGGTCGCTTAGCGGTCGGGACCCTCACCGCCTTCGAACAGGATGCGCTGAGCCGCGCCTTCGAGGTCGTCATATTGGTGCACTGCCGTCTCTTACATGATGCCAAGCTCAAACAGCCGTCGTGCGGCGAGGACGTGAACCATTGGCGAGCCGAGCGCAGGGAGGTGACGATGAGCACCGCAATCGCGATGGTGATGGCGCGATGGGCATCGCCAGATACGGTGGTCCAGCCAATGAAAGCCAGTAATGGCCACCCTGCTGCGCCAGTCGGATGTTCGAGAAGGTATCTCAACCGGGCCCCACCGTATCGTCGTGTCGCGGCTTACGTCTCTGGTTGCGCTGAATGAGCTTTCGCTTACTTCTCTCTGCTCGGCCCTTCAGCTAGGGTGTTGCCGTGGTGAACGGCACTACGCCGAAGTGACATCAGTCAACGAGGCGTTTCTTGGGGAAGCAGTCGCTCCCCCTTTTTGCAAGAACTGTCAGCCCCGAAGATTCCGGAGGGGTCGGGCCAGGTGAAAAGCACACTTGGCTGCGACCGATTGCGGTGATGCATGGCGGACATGTCCCGGTCCTAGCCCTCTGAGCTCCATATCCGGAGCGCAACTACAAGCATGATGTCCCTGCTTGACAAGGGCGCCGGCGTGCGCTGTATATGAACTATACGGTTTAGTATATTTCGGAGACTGACAAATGTCGACGTTCTTGCTGACGCTCGCAAAGGAAAACCCCTGGCCGACGCTTGCGCTCGCCTCACTCAATCTCGTCGTCGCGTTGTCTCTGATGGGCATCGGATTGGCGCTCGGCATTACCGTTTCGCTGGTGGCCTGGATCCATGCTCGTCTCGATAGGCAGATCGTACCGATCGCAGCTCGAGCCCGGCGGAGCGCCGCCCGATGACCGCACCCCGTCCCTATGCTCGGGACAGCATCGCATCATGACCAGATCTCCTGAGGTTCTGCCCCTTGTCGAAGTATTCGACGTGATGCGTCTGGATCCGCCCACCGGACACGTTGTGTGGACCGGTCTCACGGGCACGCGAACGGCCCTCAAGCGTGACGGGTTCGAGATCGATCCGGAGCGGACGGCGTATTGCCCAAGCGAATGGCTCGACGAGCGCGGCTATCTCGACAGCGAACTCGCGCGCATCCGCGCCCCTTGGGGCATCTGACCATGAGACGAACTGATTTTATCCTCAGGAGCCGAGTGCCGTGAGCAGGAAATTTGCTCTATCAATGCGCGCGAGCAGCTCGGCCGAATCTGCAATTCCCCTGCGCGGCTATTTCCTGTCGGTTGGAGGAGCGTTGCTGTTGCTGCTGTTCGCCGCCGACTGGGTGTTGCCCGCGCCCGCGCCGATCCGATCTGATGAATCGCATTCTGTGCGCCCGCCGATCCGGATCCTCTCCGAGATGAAGCGGCCGGAAATGGTTGTCATCGATACCAACAGGGCCGCCCCGACCCCGGTGCCCCCAGACGAGATCGCCTCGAGTAGCTCGCAGCTGCCGAGCTCCGAGTTGGCAAACGCAGCACAGCAGCCGCCTCCGTCAGTCTCTGAGCAACTCGACGAGGGTGAGGGTAGCCCCATAACATTGCGCCAAACCCACTCCCCTGCTCGCGAGAGCTTGGCGCAGCTTGAACCGGCCGTTCGCGATCAGGCTGGTCCGGGCAAAAGGCACCGCGCTGTCAAATCGGAACCGCAGCGCAGGTTTGCTCAGGCCCGGAGATGGAGCCGGCAACCTGCTCGGCACCCGGCTTTCGATACTGATGTTGGGTGGTGCGATTCCCCGGACCGTCAGCACGGCTCTTGTCGATACGCATTTATGCAGTCCCGGCGAACCAAGCCCACATTCAGAGAAGCGCAGGATTAGCCCGATGACGAACAAGCGGCTATTTGCCATCATGCTTTGCTCCGCCACGCTTGCTGCCGCCGACGTCGCTGCCGCCACGCCGCCGCCTTTGGACGCCGCAAGTCTAGGTGCAGCTGATCAGCGCGATGCCGAGGATGCAGCGCTTCGCCGCATGCTCGAGCAATTCCGCGCCATACAGATATCACTGACCGAGGCGATGGCTACCGCGGAGCGTTTGCACGACGGCTCGCGGACAGCAGACATCAGCTTCGAGATATCGGGTCCGCCCGCCTATCGCGCGCGGACGGTGAAGAATGAACGAATTTGGGAAAACGTCATCGATGCGAACACCGGGCGCGTGCTTCAGAAGGAAACGACATCGTCGCTGAAGGAGCTCGATCGAGGCGATCTGGCCAATATCATCGCCCTGAAATGGATCAAGCAACGGTTGTCTGATGCGGTGCGCGTTGCCGAGAAGGCCGCGGCCGGAAGCGCGCTTGCCGGCGGTCTGATGAAGCAGGATGGCAAACTCAATTTCGTGGTCGTCATCGCCAACGGCGACCGCTTGAAAGAGGTCATGCTCGAGCCGCCCAAACTCGCCACTGAGGGGGCGATCCATCAGTAGCGGCCTCATGGTCGGGGGCTCAGGCACGATCTTGTGAATTGCCTGATGCGGTCGACTTCACTAGATCAAAAATACACCGTATAGTTTCTTTAAGGTCGAAACGATGCTCACCCGTCGACGTAAACTTAGACCTGAGCCACGCATCGCTTGCATCACCTTCCTGCTGGCGGCTGCGCTCGCGGGCGCGAGCTTGCTTCCGGGCACGAGCCACGGCCATGCGTTGCACGGCCTCACCCCTTGCCACACGCATCATGGCAATCTTGGTTGCAGTTCAGTCGTTCGGCAGCCACAGCAGGGCAGCGGAGGCCGCAGCCGGCAAAAGGCAGCCCCGGAGCGCGGTACCGCATGCAGTGACTCGCACCAATCTGGCCGACGGACACCGCCCGCGATCGCTCTCGCTCGGCTCGTCGGGCCATCCACTCTCGAAGCGCCGATCAGCCTAGAACACCAGCCTCACCGCAAAATCCAACAGCAGGCCAACTCATGAACTTCCAGCCCAGAGCAGACCTCACTACCGCGCAACGCCGGCTACCATTTGATTGCATCGCCTTGCTCCTGCAGGGCGGCGGCGCCCTGGGCGCTTACCAGGCCGGCGTCTACCAGGCTCTCGCCGAGGCCGACATTCATCCGGATTGGGTCGCCGGCATCTCGATCGGCGCGATCAACGCGGCCATCATCGCAGGCAATCCGCCCGAGGCGCGCGTCGACCGGCTGCGTGATTTTTGGAACGAGGTAACCTCGCACGGGCCCTGGCATTGGCCCGGCGCATCCCTGCTGGATTCATTTCAAGGCGATGAGACTCGCAATCTGCTCAACCAGATCAGCGCGGGCTTTGCGCTGGCCTGCGGCGCAACCGGATTTTTTTCGGCACGCCCGACGCTGCCCTGGCTGCAAGCCGGCGGGAAGATCGAGGCCACCAGCTTCTACGACACCCGCGCGCTGAAGAGCACCCTGGAGCGTCTGGTCGATTTCGATCGCCTTAACGCCGGCATGACGCGCTTCAGCGCGGGTGCGGTCAACGTGAGAACCGGCAATTTCGTCTACTTCGACAATACCACGCACAGGATCCAGCCGGAGCATGTCATGGCGAGCGGCGCGCTGCCGCCGGGCTTTGCCGCCGTGGAGATCGACGGCGAGCACTATTGGGACGGCGGCCTGGTGTCAAATACGCCGCTCCAGTGGGTGCTCGAGGGGAGCACTCCCCAGGACATGCTTGCGTTTCAGGTCGATCTCTGGAACGCGCGCGGTCAGCCTCCGCGCAACATCGCCGAGGTCGCCACGCGCCACAAGGAGATTCAATTCTCGAGCCGCACGCGCGCAAATACCGATCAGTTCAAGCACGTCCAGCGTCTGCGTCATGCGCTCGCCGCTTTGCTCAACCGTCTCCCCGAAGACCTCAGCCAGCATGAAGATGTGAACCTCCTCAGCACGGCCGCCTCTCACAGCGTCTATAATATCGTTCAGCTGATTTATCGCGCGAGCAGCCACGAAGGTCCCTCAAAGGACTACGAATTTTCCCGTCCGTCGATGCAGGACCATTGGCGGGCCGGCTATCACGATGCGCTACGCACGCTGCGCCATCCCGAGGTGCTCGCTCGCCCCACCACGCCGGACGGCGTCTTCACGTTCGATCTTGAACAGGATGGCCGCGAGTGACCAGGCACATGATTGTGGACCGCATGGAGAAGGCGAATGCGTGAGAGTGAGGTCGTCAAGCAGGCGTTTGCAATGCCGCTGACCAGCCCGGCCTATCCGCCGGGACCGTATCGGTTCGTGAACCGCGAATACCTGATCATCACGTATCGCACCGATCCGGCAAGGCTGCGCGCCGTGGTGCCTGAACCGCTGGAGATCGACGAACGCGAGGCATTCGTGAAGTATGAATTCATTCGCATGCCGGACTCCAGTGGCTTTGGCGACTACACCGAGAGCGGCCAGGTCATCCCGGTGACCTTCCACGGGCGCAAGGGCGGCTACAATCACTGCATGTTCCTCAACGACGACGGGCCCATTGCAGGGGGACGCGAGCTCTGGGGCTTCCCGAAAAAGTTCGGTCAGCCGGCATTGCGGACCGAGATCGACACGCTCATCGGCACCCTCGACTACGGCCCGCTGCGGGTAGCAACGGGCACGATGGGCTACAAGCATCGCGAGGCCGACCTCGGAGAGGTCGAGGCCGCTCTCAAGGAACCGAACTTCCTGCTCAAGATCATTCCGCACGTCGATGGCAGTCCGCGGATCTGCGAGCTGGTCGAATACCGCCTCGAGGACATCGTGCTGAAGGGCGCCTGGAGCGGGCCTGCGGCACTGTCCTTGACGCCCCACGCCTTAGCGCCCGTCGCCGAGCTGCCGGTTCTGGAGATCGTCTCCGCGATCCATATCCGGACAGACCTGACGCTCGGTCTCGGCCGGGTGATCCACGACTATCTGCAACAGCCGCTCCGACGTTCGCTCCGGGCCACCGAGAGAACCCTGGTGACGTGATCGATCTCGTGCGTCAGAAACCAAACAGGTGAACATGATGGGTATTTTGAACGGTAAGACGGCCGTCGTGACCGGCTCGACCAGCGGTATAGGCCTCGCGTGTGCGCGTGCGTTTGCGGGTGCAGGCGCCAACATCGTGCTCAACGGAATGGGTGCGCCGGTGGAAGTCGAAAGCGAGCGCGCCGCGATCGAGAGCCATTTCGGGGTGAAGGCCGTCTACTCGCCCGCCGATATGGCAAAGCCCAAGGAAATTGCCGAGCTCATCGCGCTCGGGGAGAAGACCTTCGGCAGCGTCGACGTCCTCGTCAACAACGCCGGCATCCAGCACGTGTCGCCAATCGAGGAATTCCCGATCGAGAAATGGGATGCGATCATCGCGATCAACCTCTCCTCCGCCTTCCATGCCATTCGTGCGGCCGCGCCCGGCATGAAGCGACGCGGCTGGGGACGCATCATCACGACGGCCTCGGCGCATTCGCTGGTCGCCTCCCCGTTCAAGTCGGCTTATGTCGCGGCCAAGCACGGCATCGCCGGTCTCACCAAAACCGTGGCGCTGGAATTCGCCAGATCGAAGATCACCTGCAACTGCATCAGCCCGGGCTACGTTTGGACGCCGCTGGTGGAGAAGCAGATCCCGAATACGATGGCTGCGCGACACATGAGGCGTGATCAGGTCATCAGCGAGGTCCTGCTCGCGGCCCAGCCCACCAAGGAGTTCGTCACCTCGGAGCAGGTGGCCGCGCTCGCACTGTTCCTGTGCAGCGACGACGCCGCGCAGATCACCGGTGCCAATCTCCCGATCGACGGCGGCTGGACGGCGGCCTAGGCCGCGGTCGATCTCAGCCCTCCTCACCGCCGCGGCTCACAACACGGACTGCAAGCCATGTCTTACGAAATGTCTTCTGACGAAACGTCTTCTGACCAATCCAGCAACCACCTCGACCAGTGCAGCCGCCGGCGTATCGCCGGCTTCGACGGGCGCACTCGCTCGCCGCGCGATTCTGTGGCAAAGCCGCTCGATCTCGCCCGAGATGAGAACCTGGCCAACGCTCTGCGCCGGTGCGAGGACGCGTTCAATGAGGATGTGTTGCCTCTTGACGCCCGGCTGCGTGAGCCGCGCGAGTTCTACGCCGCGGTCGACATGGGTTGCCTGCCGCGCAACCAAAAGCAGGCGAGGTTAAAGCAAACGCTCCCCGCACGGCGCCAACGTCCCATGCGCATGCCGCTGCTTGATGGGCCGGCCACCGCGGAGGCTTGATAAAGGCTCCTCCTCTGCGCTCTAAGCTCCCCTTTTGTCTTGGGTGCCGAGCACGCAGCGCCATGCCGCGAGGCGCTCGGCCGGATGTTGTTTCATCCATTCGGCGAGCTGGGGTGCTCCCATCAGACAGGACTGCATCGAGATATCGGCGAAGCCGGAGGTGGTGACGAGTTGCTCGTGGCAGTTCGCTGGAGCGGCGAGATTGCACAGCACGGCAATGATCTTGATCATGACCACGGGCCCTTACCACTCCGATACGCCTCGGCGCCGCTGACCGTCTGAGCTGCCTGCACCTTATGCCCGCTGCCGTCCCCTGGGATGATCACCACCGGCGGAAAGATGCTGTCATAAATGGCGCGGGCTGCTCGAACAAGGCGCACTCGCTCGCGCTCGGAGTTTGATACGAATCGAATAACTTCACCCATATTCTCTCCAAAGGGTCAGTTGGAAATGCCGTCCGTCTACCCCGCCATAGGCTGCCTCAGACGCTGCTAGAAGGCGGTGACAGCTCTTTCTTTCACCGCTTCTGCCCTGCGCGATCGCAGTCCACGCGCGAGCTCTTTAGCGAGAGTTGAACAAGAGAATGAATCGCCGATCCCGGCTCTGTACTGGACGTGCGTTCATCGGGTACAGCTTCGCGAAGCGTGCAATATCGCGCTGGTCCACCTCGACCGGATCCCTAAGTACGATCCAGTCCACAGTCTCACTGCACGGCGGCGTCGTTAGCGATCCCTTGTAATGATAAAACGCACGCCTGGCCGGCATTAGGCGTAGGGGATCAATCGCAGGATCAATTGCGATTGGGGAACCTTTTTCCGGCGGCATCGTCGAGACGATTTTCGTGAAAGTATCGTTTGCCTTACCGGGAACTAGGAGCACCCCGATCACGGCGAGCCCGTCGCTACCGGCATGAACGAAATGCGCTTCCATGGCAAACCGCTTGCCGTCGACAAGATGCTCGCTTGGATGATGAAAGTGGAGCTGCTTCAGCGCGTATTCGTCGTCGCCCAGGTGAAGCGTGTCGCCTGCCGTGTAGTTGAGCTGAACGGTGTGGCCGTTATTGACGATCGCGACGGGCCGCTTGCTCCAGCTGATCTTCAATGATTCCTTTCGGCTCATGACCGGAGCGATAATATCAATGGGAGACTGCTGGTCGCCAGCCGAGCACACCGCAGACGCCGGGTCGAGGCCGCCCCATTTCTCGGGGCCTGCTGCTTCTTCGTAGCTCCAACTACTTTCCGCCGCGAAGCCGGTGGTGGCACACAGCGGACACAGCGCCAGGCCGGTCAACAGCCTGAGTGCCTGACGACGCGACATGGCCGCACTCACATCGCGCTCGTGATCCTCGCTTGAATGCATCCTGACTGCTCCTGCGGTCTCAAGTGCTGCTGGTTGCGCGCATCAGCGCTTGCGAGACTGTAGCGGAGCTGGCTCCGAAGCAATTCTACCGCCGGCGCGCCGCACTAAGCCAACGCTTAGAACGCTCTCCCCTGCAGCTATTGCTTCGTACGCTCGCTCAATGGATTCTCGCGCTGAATGATTTGAGGGGGCCTGGATGTTTGCTCAGGCGGACGCAGCATTTTTCAGCGGGTTTGCCAGCTCATGAGCGTGCACGAATCGATTCCGAAATCGACATGGATATTTCCGGCGCTCGCTGCCCTGCTCTACGCAAGCATCGTTGCCACGCACTATGAATATGCGGCATCCTGGATCGCCGTTCTGTTCGCGCTGGTGCTCCTGGTCGTCCTGTTCGGCACCGTTTTCGCTGCCGTGCACCACGCGGAAGTGATCGCACACCGGATTGGCGAACCCTACGGCACGCTCCTGCTCACGCTGGCGGTGACCATCATCGAGGTGGCGCTGATCGCAACCATGATGCTGGGGCACCGTGAAGTGCCGACGCTCGCGCGCGATACTGTATTCGCCGTGGTAATGATCGTTTGCAACGGTCTGGTCGGCCTCTGCATCTTCATTGGCGGCCTGCATTATAAGGAACAGGACGTCCAGGTCTCCGGCGCCAGTCTCTATCTCAGCGTGCTGTTCACGATCGCGACGATCACGCTCATTCTGCCGAATTACACCCTGACCGCGCCGGGTCCAGTCTTTTCAGAGGCTCAGCTGGAATTCGCAAGCGTGGTCACCCTGCTGCTTTACGGCGTCTTCGTCTATATCCAGACCGTCCGGCATCGGGACTATTTTGTGAACAGGGCCGACCGGGGCGGTAACGGGGCGTCGGTTTCGAGCGGGATGCTGGCGTTGAGCGGCGCGCTTCTGCTGGTGTCACTCCTTGCCGTCGTGCTGCTGTCAAAAAAATTCTCTCTTGTAGTCGAGGCCACCGGCGCCGCAATCGGCGCCCCGCCCGCCTTCGCCGGCGTGGTCGTCGCAATGCTGATTCTGCTTCCGGAAAGCGTCTCGGCGATTTCGGCAGCCCGCAGGGACAATCTGCAGAAGAGCGTCAATCTGGCGCTCGGCTCGTCACTCGCAACCATCGGACTGACCGTTCCTGCGGTGGCGATCGCGGCCTGCGTGCTCGACAAGCAGCTTGTCCTCGGACTGCCGCAGCAGAACATCGTAGAGCTGGTGCTGACTTTTGCGCTGAGCGCACTGACCTTCGGCACCGGGCGAACCAACATCCTGTTCGGACTGGTTCACATCATGGTCTTTGCCGTGTTTCTGTTCCTGGTTTTCGTCCCGTAAGCCGTATGGCTTCCTGCCCGCCGCCGCGCCGGGGTTGCACAGCCAACCCCGGCCGGCAGTGAGACCCTTCAGGGGATCATCCCGCAGTCGAACATTTTGTTGGCGACCGGGGCCGCAACCTTGTTGATGAACTTGACGCGCAGGGAAGGATTGCTCCTCAGGAAGCCGACCGCTGCGGCGACGATCTCCGCCGGGGGCTCGCCCTTTTTTGCCTTCAGATCCTCGCAACTTGACGATTTGTATTTTTGAATGACCATGCCTGCCACCATCTCCAGCATGGGTCCGTCCGGCGGCAAGTCCGGCGGCACTTGAGCTGTAGCTGGGACAATCGACATCACCGATATCATCGATATCATCGATATCATCGCCGCGCCGATCAAACCTTTCATTGTCATCTCACGCACCCGGGAAAGAGGCGAGGTCGGCGACTGATGCGGGATCGTTCTTGATCCGACGCTGCAGTTCGTCACAAGTGGGGCGCTCATCCAGCGCGAGCGCACCAGCGGCTGAGTACATCAAGAGGATCTCCTGTTCAATTAGACTATACCGTATAGTTTATTTATGTGCAGCCTTATTGGCAGCGTGTCAAGCCCGGAGCATAAGCGAGGCTGGAGCGCTCACGCGATTGTAACGGTACGGGTGAAACCAATGACCAGGGAGACCAATACGCCGGACGTGCTAACCGCTGATGTCGCCGACATGGCCGTTGGTCTTTTGCTGGCAGCCGCAGGGAAGATACCGCAGGCCGACCGGTTCGTGCGGGAGGGGAAGTGGGCCGACGGAGCGTCGGATCACAGGCAGGTCGTGATCCCGCCGTCGACGTAGAGCGTATGCCCGTTAACGAAGGACGACGCCTCGCCCGACAGGAACACGGCGGCGCCAATCAGCTCGTCGACATTGCCCCAGCGCGACGCAGGTGTCCGCTTCTCGAGCCAAGCCGAGAACTCGGGATTGTCTATCAGCGCTTGGTTCAAGGGAGTCTTGAAATAGCCAGGCGCAATCGCATTGGCCTGGAGACCATACTTTGCCCAATCGGCGCACATGCCGCGGGTCAGATGGCCGACATAGAAGGCGCTGGACACGTTGGTCGTCAGCAATTCATCCCATTTCTCTGCCGGAAATTCCTCCAACGGGGCGCGGAACTGCATGCCGGCATTGTTGACGAGAATATCGATTGGCCCGATCGCTTGCTCAATGCGTAAGATTCCACCCCGAACAGCCGCGGCGCGGGTTACATCGAAGCTCGTCACTGCGACATCGTGACCACAGGCTCTGACGCTTCCCGCGGCCGCATCCAATTTGTTGCGATCGCGTCCATTCAGCACCACGGAGGCGCCATGCTCGGCGAGCCCTCGCGCGATCGCAAGCCCGATCCCTTGCGACGACCGCGTAACCAGCGCGCGTCGGCCGGCGAGATTGAACAGTTCGAATGCCATGGTGCCCCTCTCACAGCACGGGCCGCGGCGTCAGCCGCTCAACGCGCGAGCAGCTTCTTGACGCCGGCCAAACCGACACGCAGGAACGGATCGGAGTGGATGTAGAAATACCGCACGCCCTGTTCGAGCCATGACGGCAGTTCGTCCGACGTCACGAGCGTTCCGGCCACCTTGCCGGCCGCGCGGATCTTCTTCACCGCATAGGCAACCCGCTCCATCACGGCCTGCGGCCGCGGCTGACCCAACGGCGGAGCCGGCGGATAGCCCATGTTCTGCGACAGGTCGCCGGGCCCGATGAAGAAGACATCGATCCCTTCTACCGCGAGCAACTCTTCGATGTTGTCGATCGCCTTCGGCGTCTCAATCATGGCGATGATCAGCCGCTTCTCGTAATCGGCAGGGCAGGCATAGCGCACCGCGTCGACGATGGCGCGCGCCTGATCCGCGGTATCCACCATCGGCACCATCAGGCCGTCGGCGCCAGCATTGAGATAGCGGATCAGGAGTGGCCGCTCATGGGAGTGCGGACGGACGATCGCCGCTCCGCCCGCACCGCGGATGGCCTGCGCGGTCACGCGTACGTCGTCGAAGCTCCAGGTGCCGTGCTCGCAATCGACGAAGATCGCGTCCGCACCGAGCTCGACCAAACGGACGGCGAGGCCCGATGACGCATGATGCGGCGTGAACATGGTGACCGCCTCGCCCCTGGCAAGGCGCTCGCGCAATTTGGCTCCGTTCATGGGAGATCCTCTTCTTTAGCTCTTCGGCTTGTCGGCAAGGTCGGCGGGAGCGCCGACCCAGCGTGCCGCTTCGATGTCGGCGGATGTGTCGCGCATGAAGGTCGGGCAGATGTGCAGTTCGGGGATCATCGCGCCCTTTTGCAGACTGGCGCAGAGCAGCACCGCGCGTGCGACGTCGTGCGCATTGGTTGCGATCGACAGGCGGAAATATGGGGAGAGCCCGTAGGCTGCGCCCTGGACGGCAGCGACGCCAACGCCGTCGAGCAGGTACAGCACGAAATCGAGGTCATTCTCGATTGCCTTCCCTTCCGGCGTGGTCTTGCCGATCACACCGGCACAGCCGGGATAGAGGTAGAAGGCACCGTCCGGCACAAGGCACGACAATCCGGGGATCGCGTTCAGCCGCGCGCAGGCAAAATCGCGACGCTCCTTGTAGAGCTTGACGCTGTCGCGAACGAACGACTGGTCGCTGGTCAGGGCATGGGCGGCGGCCGCCTGGCTGATCGACGACGGACAGGACGACATCTGCGACTGCAGCTTGTTGATGGCGGCGACCAGCGGCGCGGGACCAGCTGCATAACCGATCCGCCATCCGGTCATGGCGTAGGTCTTGGACACGCCGTTAGTGAGCAGGATGCGATCTTTCAAGGCGGGCACCGCGGCGGCCAGCGTCGTCGCGGGCTCGTCGCGGTACCAGATCTGGTCGTAGATATCGTCCGACAGCACGAGGACATTGGGATGGCGCAGCAGCACCTCGCCGATCGCCCTGAGGTCTTCGCGGGAGTAGGCTGCACCGGTCGGGTTCGAGGGTGCATTGAGGATCAGCCAGCGTGTCCGCGGCGTAATAGTCGCTTCGAGCGCGTCTGCCGTCAGCTTGAAGCCCTGGTTCTCGGAGCAGCGGACGATCACCGGCTTGCCGTCATTGGCGATGACCATGTCGGGATAGGAGACCCAATAGGGCGCCGGAATGATGACCTCTGCTCCCTCCTCTACGCTCGCCATCAGCGCCAGGAACTACGGGTGACATCGCGGAACTAACCGCGACAACCGTTGACGCGCTATGTTCATGCTTTGCTGTCGTTTCGCACAGCTGGATACAGTGGAGAAGCAGTGCGACGGAGAGAGTGTCAGTCAATCCCCATTGAAAGATAAAGCATTTTCGACCTTCTTAGGCCAAAACCCACCATTTGAGCTACGGCCGAAAACAGGCGTTTCGTCTGCGCCAAGCCGCTATCCGATCGCGATCGCGGCGAAGCCCAACAACTCGCCGCGCCTGAGCTGCCAGCATGATTGCGCGCTTCGATGAATGCGCTCCCGACAGCCAAAGCGTGAAGGGTCAGCACGTCGAGAAAGCGCGCGCCGGTTGGCGTTGCAGCCGACCATCGGGCCGCGTCAACGCCGCACTATCGGCAAGCGCCATCGCGAGTTCTTCGGCAATGATCGGCCAGCGCACGACGTCGGCAATGCCGGCCGTCAGCACCGCATCGGCGCCGATTTCGATCACAGCCTTAGAGGCAAGCACGATCGGAAGGCGCGGGGCGGCCGCGTGCAGGGCAGCCGCCAATTCGAGCGACCGCGCGGCCGGGCCGAAGTGGCCGACCACCGCCATGTCGAAGCGATCCGCGTCCGCCCGGCAGGCCGCCAGCGCGGCATCCGCATTGGTGAACCCCACCGGCTCGTAGCCGAGTGCCGCGAGCATTTCCTCGTCGCGCAATACGCCTTCGGCATCGTGGGCCACCAGCATGACGGTCGCGCCCCTTCCGCCCGGAAAGGCAGCGCCGCCAGCCTCCGACGCCGGTTCAGCGGTCGCTCTTGGCAACCAGACCTCGAAACGGCTTCCCTCGTTGACCTTGCTCTGCACACTCACCGCTCCGCCGTGCTCGTGGGCGATCTCGCGCACGGTCGCAAGTCCAAGGCCGTTGCCGGACAACCGCGTGGTGAAGAAGGGTTCAAAAATGCGCCCCAGTATCGCCTCGTCCATGCCATGACCGGTATCGGTCACCGCGATGCAGACATAGTGGCCGGGCCCGATATCGTCGTGGCTGAGCGCAAGGGGTTCGGAAACCTCGCGCAGCTCGGTCGAGACGTCGATGCGGCCGCCGTCCGGCATCGCATGCGCGGCATTGTTGCAGAGATTGAGGATCACCTGCTGCAACGGAGCGTCGTCGCCGGATACGATGGTCGCGACCGGAGGCTGGCGGATGACGAGGTCGATACCCTTGGGCAGTGAGACACCGAGTAGCGATGTTGTCTCGGCGATCAGCGCGCTGACGCTCAAAGGGTTGCGGCGGGCATCACGCCGGCGCCCGAAGGCCAGCATCTGGTCGACAAGATCCCGCGCCCGTTCCGCACCCCGACCAGCCAGATTGTGCGCAAATCGTGAATCCGAGCAACCCTGCTCCTGCATCACCTCCGAATGGCCCAGGATGCCGCCCAATATGTTGTTGAAGTTGTGCGCGATGCCGCTGGTGAAGGTGCCGATCTTCTCCATGCGCCGGGCTTGCCGCAGACGCGTCTCGAGCCGCGCGCGTTCCTTCTCCATCGTGCGCCGCTCGACGGCCTGGAGGATGGTATCGAGCGCCATGCGAACGAGCGCAAGCTCTCCACGCGTCTTGATAGGGCAAGCTCGTCCGATTGCATCGAAGCCGAGCGCAACGCGCGCGCCGTCCTTCTGGACATTCGTCGCGCAGGCCCAACCGCCGAGACCGAGTTCGAGGCATCGCGCCTTGCTATCGCCGATGGGCATCCGACTGACACGGGGAATATGAACCACGCCGTCGGCGCAGGTCACGAGTTGCATCGCAAGCTCAATGGCCCCTGCCGGCCAGCCGGGAGGAGGCGGCGAACCGGGCTTGTGCCAGAGGTGGAGACGCGGTGTCGGACCGGCCATGACGAAATAGGCGCGGTCTGAGCCGGTGCAGGCGGCCAGCTCCGTGACGGCCCGGTCGATTTCGCCGTCGATGCTGTGCGGCCGCGCGTTAATGAAACGCATGGAGATGCCCGCGATCACATGCTCGAACGCCGCACGACGTTGTAGCGCGTTGGCGCCCGACTTGAGGCGAATGCCAAGATGAACCAGGAACGCAACCAGGATCAGCGAGGTCGCGTAGAGCAGCCCGCGATACCGCCGGGCCTCCCTGCGCGATGCAATCTGGTGCTTCACGATCATGCCGCGGAGCGCTTCCTGTTCCTGCTTCTGAGGCAGAGCACGCAGTGCCTTCAATGTGTCGTCGCCCGAGGGCAGCAGCCCGTGAAGCAATCGCCCGTGCGCCAGCATTGTCTCGACGGAGCTTCCCACCCCCATCCGACTCGCCTGACGGTCGAGCTCATCGAGGCGGTCTTGCACCTCGCGCACGGAGCCTGACGACGTGTCGAGCGTCAGATGCAGGATTGCGGCCGCGGCCGCAGTGATCGCTAGATCGAGGTCCGACGAATCCGCCCCGACGCGAAAGCGTCCGAAGAAGGCCAGCGAATTCTGAAGCAAGGCATTGCCGCTCTTGAAGTGCTCAACCAGCTCTTGCTGGCGATCGACCAATGCGGCCAGACGATCGACTGCGGCATTCGTGTCCATATCGATCGCGGATGTGGCGCGCAGGCGGTCGAGAGAATCGTGCAGCGCGTCGACCTCATTCACCAGCGGATCATAGTTGCGCAGTGTGCCGGCGCGCGCCGTGAAGACATCGCGATATAGCGCGTTCTCGATCGTGGCAAAGTAATCAAGCTCGACGAGCGCGCGATCGAAAAGCTCGGCCTGGGGATCGAACGCGCGCAGCGACAGCCACGTCAAGAGCAGGATCAGCGCGACGACGATCGCGATGGCTTGAGCCGCTCTCATGGCGCGATTCCGCCAACGGGAGAACCGCGATAGTTCCCGGTCAGGGTCTGCAGAAAGGCGACCAGCGAGGCCATCTGCTGGTCGGTCAGGGTCCGGTCGAGCTGCGCCGCCGCCATCCGTTTCACAGCGTCCTGGAGCGTTGCGGCACTGCCATCATGAAAATAGGGCGCGGTCGTCGCGACATTGCGCAGGCTCGGCACGCGCACCGTCTCGGGCGGCCCCGCGACCAGCTGACGAAACACGCCCTGCCGTTCGAACAGATTGCCGCCGACATTGACGCCCTGGTGACAGGAGCTGCATCCGAACGACTTGAACAAGCGATAGCCTTCGAGTTCAGTGGCCGACAGCGCCGATCCGTCGCCGCCAAGCCAGCGGTCGAACCGGCTTCCCGGGGTCAGGAGGGAGCGCTCGAAGGTCACGAGCGCGTCGAGGAAGCTGTCGCGGTCGGGCGGACGTCCATAGGCGGTACGAAAATCCCTGACGACGACGGCATCGGCGTTCAGTTTCCGGACGACCTCGTCGACGGTCGTGCGCAGATTGACGGGATTTTCGAGCGACGATTCGGCATGTGCTGACAAGGAGCGGAAATTGCCTTCCCAGTTCAGCCTGAAATTGAGGGAGGCGTTGAAGATCGTCGGGGTGTCTAACGGGCTCGAACCCCTGTGCGCCGCGCTGCCGCGGGCGCCATTGATGCGGAGGTCGTGGCAGGACGAGCAGGAGAGCTTTCCATCCGCAGACAAACGCGGATCGCTGAACAGGCGCTCACCGATTGCGAGCTTGAGCGGGTCGGCAGCGGGGGGCTGTGGAATAGGGGTGATTGGCTCTTCGTCGGTCACCGGTCTCGCCGACGACAATTCGGAGGGGCGTGGCGGCACCTGCGCGACCGCCGCGCCCGCGAGTATGGCGCACAGGCCAATCCAGCCGAGCCAATGGCACCCACGGAAAAGGAACGCACATGCCGGCGGCCCATGATGTATCATTCGAGCCGAACTCCACACCTTGCGATATATCCGATATCGCACCGCGTAATGCCGATGTCGCTTAGCGATCGATCGTCGAGGTTTTGCAGTTCGGCGATGGCGCGCCGGCGCGCCTGTCGCTGGCGGATTTTCGACAACAGCAGAGCCGCGGGCGTCATGATCGCGGTGCGCCAGCCTGAACGCGCGCCGGGCGCCTGCTCGAATCGATTCGTGGAGTTGGCACTGGCACAGGGCCGTGCTGCACCCGATGGCGGAAGGATTTGGACGGCTCTGATGTCCCCCTTCTTGTGCACCGAGAGGTGCAGGCTGTGTCTCGACGAATCCCGGCGGCGAGCAGGCGGCGCGGATGGCTTTGGTTCGCCAGACTCCGCGCGAACCGCGGCCTCAGGATGCATCGTGACGGCGTAGGCGACGCACCCCTCTAGTATCTGCAGGAACATCCACGACGCGACGGTCAAAAGGATGTCGCCGGCAGATTCGGTGTATCGCGCAGCGATCCGGAAGATCGATCGGGGCGCAACCGAGACCGACGCAATGGCGGAGCCCGGCGACGGCGCCGCTTCCTGTGGCAGCGCGCGCGGGTGGATGATGAGTGAAGGTCCATCGATCCGGCGCTGCCGCTCCGTTCGCGACCGCAATCTAGCGCAGGACAAGTGCTTTGCAACTGACATGGATTTCTCCCTGAGCGTGGTGGCCGGGGAGATTCTGTCGCGCGCATGTTTCGGGATTATTCCAGCGCCGGGAATTAAGACTACGGTTGTCATGTGCGGCGCGGCCTTCGCCGCGGCAGCAGACATCGGTCCACGTTGCCGCCGTGGATACAGGTTGGCTTTCTTTTGGGTTCTGAGCTCTGTCGTCACAGCGGTTCGACGGGCAGCGAGAAGACGTAGCCGATGCCCCGCTCGGTCCGGATGATGGACGGCGTGCTGGGATCGGCCTCGAGCTTGCGCCGCAGCCGCAACACCTGCACATCGATGCTGCGATCGAAGACATCTTCGTGAATGCGGGTGGCCTGCAGCAGATGCTCGCGCGACAGTGGCCGCTGCGGCGCATCGAGAAATGCGATCAGGAGCCCGTACTCGCCCTTGCTCAGTGCAACCGGTTCGTCCGCGGAATTGGTCAGGCGCCGATTGCGACGATCGAGCTGCCAGCCGCCGAATCGACAACTGCCTTTCTCCATCTCCCGCTGGATATTGGCCTGCCCGGTTTCCCGACGTCTCAGCACCGCGCGGATGCGTGCCAGCAGTTCTCTGAGGCCGAACGGCTTAGTGATGTAGTCATCGGCGCCCAGTTCGAGCCCGACCACGCGGTCGATCTCGTCGCGACGCTGACCCGTGGTGATGATGATGGGGACGTCCGACTGTGCGCGTATCTCACGAAGCAGATCGAGTCCGTCTTCCTCGCCAAGGCGCAGGTCGAGAACGACCAGATCTGGCTGGCTCCGGGCCAGCAGTCCACTCACCTCGTCACGCCGACTGGTGGACACCGCTCGGATGTCGTGATCCTCGAGATAATTCATCACCAGATGCCGCAGCGTGTTGTCGTCCTCGACCACGAGGCATGTCGGGGACCCGCGGTCTACGCTGGCGCTTATGGCCGATGGTTCAAACGATACGACAGTCTGGTTATCGAAGCCGCCCTCCTGATCGCGCGTCAATGCGCTTGGGCGGGGCGGCCCACTTTCGCTGCTTGCCGTCATCAAATCTCTCCGCCCCCGCAGCCATATATGGCCTGCCATCTTGCGCTGCAGAACACATTTTGGAGAGCAATGCGAGCGACCAATGGGATTGCAATGCCTGATGGAAGGCATATGCGGCGAAGCCGCAGACGGCGGGTTACAGCCGTAACGCAAAAAGACCTCGCGCGAAATCATCTCGCATTACCTGGCCAATAGCTCTCGTCGGGATCGCCGATGCGCCTCGGCCGGACCTGACGGACCAACGAGGATCAGGATGTTCCCGCGCCGGAACCAGCGGCCAAATGATCTAGGTTAGATCGCCATACTTGAATGGCCCGCCCCCGCTATTTCCGTCGCCGCAAACGCGCTGTCGATCTAGTCGGGCTTTCGCATCTCGCGCGCGGCGCGGGTCCTGGCCCGTCTGCTTTCGACGGTTGTTACGGCGATCAGCGTGCTCCTTATCGTCGGATTGTTCAAAGTGCATGCCCGCACTGCGCCGGCGGTAACGGAGGTTTCGGGCTAGCCGGCACAAGTTCGGCGCGGTGAGGAAATCTCCAACGGCTTCTGCAGCGGCTGTCATTCCAGGACAGGGACGCTCACCGGCGGCATCAACATCGCCGATGACTTACCTGTCCCGGTCGGTGCCTTCGTGCCTGTCCCGGTCGGTGCCTTCGTGTCCTCCAATCTCACGCCAGCGGGGCCGCTCGGTCGCTGGTCGGATGGCGAGATTTTCCGAGCCATTCGCAACGGTGTCGATCGCGATGGCCGCTGGCTGATCATCATGTCCTATACCAATGCCGGGAAGCTGAGCGACGACGACGCAAAGGCCGTCATCGCTATCAGGATTGCCGCGAGTGCCACGGCAAGCATTTGACCGGCGGCGTCCCCGGCCAACTCGCGCCGCTCGGCCCGGATCTCAATCTGGTGAAGGAATGGAAATTCGAAGAATTTGTCGCCGCCATGCGTACCGGCGTCGATCCGAATGGGCATGAAATGGCCAAGCAGATGCCCTGGAAGGCGATCGGAAGAATGAGCGACGAGGAATTGCCCGCCATCAATATCTGACGCATTTGCCAAATGCGTAACGATCTTGCCTTGGCCGCGCCGGCGACGATGCCGGCGCCGCCTAGGCAGATATCCGCAACGAGTTGCCGTTCGGATCGCGAGTGTTACTGACGTAACGCGATATCCCGTATCGGAAATTCTTCGCTAACACGGCGCGCCCAACCTGCCGAGTGGCCATTGGCATGACGCCAAAAGGCGAACCTCGGGTTCCGGCCATGTTCTGCGGAACTAACATTCGGGAGATCAGCATGACGACCAATGTCCAGATTGCGCGTCAAAGCGCAGACGCGCCTGTCAAACAACATCCCGCCGAGCATGGAGCCGCACGGCTGCTTGCCGCCATCGATGATCTGGCGCCGGAGCTTGCCGCTCGTAGCGCGGAAATCGAGCGCGCGCGTCGAGTTCCTGTCGACATCACCGACAGGCTGCTACGGATGGGCTTTTTCCGAACCCTGCTGCCGCGCAGCCATGGCGGGCTGGAACTGAGCGTGCCTGAGGTCTTGCCTCTGATTCAGGCCCTGTCCGCAGCCGACGGCTCGGTCGGCTGGGTGGCCATGATCGGCACGGCCGCGCTGATGTTCTGTACGCGGGCGCAACGCCCAACATTCGATAAGATGTTCGTGAAGGGCGTCGATGTTCGCGTGGCCGGCGCGGGCACGCCGGCCGGACGGGCGGAACTGGTCGATGGCGGCTATCGGGTCTCCGGGCGCTGGCCGTTCGCCAGCGGCTGCCAGGATGCGCAATGGATCGCGGGTTGTTGCGTCGTCTACAAGGACGGTGCGCCGGTTATGTCGGGCGCTGGGCCATTGACGCGATTCGTCGTGCTTCCGGCGGAACGCTGGCGTATCGAGGACACGTGGCGTGCCTCTGGTTTGGCAGGCAGCGGCAGCCATCACGTGGTGCTCGACAATGTCGCCGTCCCCGAGGCCGAGGGTTTTGATCTGTTTCAAGGGCCGTCATGCGTGCCGGGACCTTTCGCGGCTGCTATCGTGCCATTCATCGGAAGCTTACATGCGGCCGTCGCCATTGGCATTGCCACCGGGGCGACCATCGACCTCGCCGCCATGGCCGGCAGCGGCCGCCGCCAGCTCTTCGCTGGCGCCGATCTGAGGGACTCGCCCGTCTTCCAGCATGAATTCGGCCGCCTCGGCGCAGCGCTGCGTGCGGCGCGTGCGCTCTTGGAGGTTCAAGCCGAGGGCCATTGGCATCGCGCGATTGCGGGCGTGCTGGACGACAAGGCTGACTTCGTGCAAAGCCTGCAGGCCTCAGCCTGGATCCATGCGACCTGCAGCGACATCGTCAGCGGCTGCTATACGCTGGGCGGATCCAGCGTCGTGTTCAATGCGTCGCCACTGCAGCGGCGCTTGCGCGATATTCACGCCGCCAGGCAACATGTCTTCGGCCAGGAACGGTTCTACGCGCGCGCCGGAGCGCTCGCGCTCGGCTTCCCGCCGGTCAGTCCGCTTTCAGGACAATAAGGCCGCAAAGGAGGCCCGGGCGCATCGGCATGATCACATCGCCATCGGCGATCATCCGATGATCGCCCGACCGTCGCCCGGGCGCCAAGTCGACCCTGCGTGCATCATGCTCTAGCGAACAAGGCCGATCGATTCAGGGATAATCACGTTCATTGTTTCGTATCTGCGAGGCGGGCGATTCCGCCTGCTCTTTCTCAATAACCGCAACCGACGAATAGCCGACGAGGTGCATCAGTTCGACGCCGCGATAACCCCTGTCTGTCCCGTCGCGGAAATCAGTGCGATTACCGGTCAAGACGGCGTGAGGTGCGATCACTGATCGCGCGCCCGGAATCGATCGCGTGGCGCGACGCCTTGCGTTTCGGATCGACCGCCTACATCTGGCGAACACTGGTTGCACGGATCGCACCCGATCTTCCAGGTTCCCAAGGAGACAGCCATGCCGCCAACTCAAGCACCTGTTGGCTCAGGCTTCGCCCGACCAAGGCGACCAGGTGCGTCGGTCGGTCTGCTCGAGCGCGAATGGGACAAGTATGGCCCGGCAGGGCTACTGCAATCTTCGGCAGATCGAGGCTGGTCCGGCTTGTCGGCCGAATTGCGGAACCACGGCAAGGGTGTGTTCGCTTGGACCGCCCCGCCATCCGATATCGAAATATGCGTCGATGTCTGCGGCAATGGATCGCTCGTCACGCGGCGCGCCGCAGGCATTGAAGACCGAAAAATAGCAAGCCGAGGTACAATCTGGCTATCTCCTCCCGGTTTGCAGGAAGGTTCGGTCGAGATCGCCGAAGAACAATCTGGAATTTTGCATATTTATCTTTCAGTCAGCCAGTTCTCCCCAAGCAGCCTGGGCTCCACCCTCGATCAGGCAACGATCAGCGCACTTAGCTACGAAAGCGCTTTCGAAGATCCGCTGCTGGCCGAGATCGCATATGCCATTGCGTCGGAACTGAAGGTTCAGACCTCCGCCGGCAATCTACTGGTTGACGCTCTGGCTGGCAGTCTGGCGGCAAGATTGGTTCAGAGGCATATCAGCGCATCAGTTGCTCAACCTCTTATGCGTCGGGAGGGGCTCGATCGACGCAGACTGTTCCGCGTGCTGGATTACATAGAAGCAAACCTGGAGAGCGACCTCACCATTGATCGGATGGCGTCGATTGCGTGCCTGAGCAGGCATCATTTTGCGCGGTCCTTCAAGCAAGCCGTTGGGCACTCTCCTCATCGCTACGTCAGCGCCAAGCGCCTTGAGCGCGCGAAAGCTTTGTTGATCCAGAGCGATCGGTCGCTGGTGGATATTGCACTGAGTCTCAGCTTTTCCTGCCAAGCCAATTTCACACGCGCATTCAGGCAGGTGACGGGCCAGACACCCGGTCATTATCGTCAGACGCTCGGGCCGCGATGACGACAACGACCACCGGCCCAGAGGCCTGGTGACTTCTCTTGTTGCTCCGAACCCGCAAGTTGCGACTTCCCAACTCTTCACGCTGAAGAAGCGTCGGGCTGGCATCACCAGCAACAAATGACAAAACGACGGCACGCGGGGCAAAGCCTGCTGCCGGCAGGTCCACTATCTTGGACGTCATGGAGCGAGAGACGAGCGCGAATGTCTCCGCAGGCCAATAATGTGCCAGACACAACAGTGTCGCTAACGACGGAACCGGGATATGGCCAACACAGCAAAGACCGTGATCGTAACCGGCGGCTCGCAAGGCATAGGTGCCGGTGCCGTGCGGGCCTTTCTGGACCGAGATTACAATGTGGTTGCCACCTCGCGCAATGTCACCAAGTCAAATGACCTGCCTTCGTCGCCGAAACTGGCTTTGGTGGACGGCGACATCGGGGAAGCCACTGCTGCCGCAAGAGTGACCGAAACAGCCATCAGCACATTCGGCTCGATTGATGCACTGGTGAACAATGCGGGAATATTCTTCACCAGGTCCTTTACCGATTACACGGCCGAGGATCTCAAACGGCTCGCTTCCACCAACGTTGACGGGTTCATTTACATCACCCAGCTTGCGGTCAAACAGATGCTGCGGCAAGAATCGGGCGGGAGCATCGTCAGCATCACGGCCGCGCTGGCGGACAATCCAATCGCTGGCCTAAATGCCTCGATCTCATGGCTGACCAAGGGCGGCATCAATGCGATTACACGCAGCCTCGCCATCGAATATGCCAAGGACGGCATCCGTGTGAATGCGGTTGCACCTGGCGTGGTCGATACGCCGCTGAACCGGAATTATCCGAAAGATTTTCTGAAGACGCTATCCCCGATGGGGATCATTTCGAGCGTGCAGGAGATCGTGGAGGCCGTGATCTATCTGACCGAGGCACCGCATGTGACGGGAGAGGTGTTGCACGTCGACGGCGGTGCGCACGTTGGCAAATGGTAACGGGCCAAGCGAGCGCAGCAGCACGGAGGGCTTCATGTTGAAAACGCCCATCACCGAGCAGTACGGGCTGAGGGTTCCGTTCATCAACGCCGGCATGGCGTTCATTGCGACTGCGCCCCTGGTACGGGCGGTGTGTCAGGCCGGCGGAATGGGAATGTTGGGCAGTGCCGCGATGCCCCCCGACGTGCTGCAAGCGGCGATCCGCGATATCAAGGCGGTCAACCCGGCGTGCTTCGGGGTCGATATCATTGCGCGGTTTTGCGGGATCGAGCACATCGAGGTGTGCGTCGCCGAGAAGGTTCCGGTCGTCGTGTTCTTCTGGGACGATGCGCCCGAGGAGTGGTTGTCACGTCTGCGGGCGGCCGGCAGTCACATCTGGTTTCAAGTTGGCAGTGTCGAGGAAGCCAAAGCTGCCCTGAAACGCGAGGCCCAGGCGCTCGTCGTGCAAGGCAGCGAGGCCGGCGGACACAACCGAGCTGCCGCAGCAACATTCTCATTGCTCCCCGCTGTCATCGATGCAGTGCCTTCCGTGCCCGTCGTGGCCGCGGGTGGCATTGCCGATGGTCGAGCGGTTGCCGCTGCGCTGGCACTCGGCGCCGACGCGGTCTGGGTCGGGACTCGCCTGCTCGCGAGCTTCGAGGCCTATGCCCATCCCCAGTACAAGGACCGGGTCGTTGCCGCTGGCGTCGAGGAAACTGCCCGCCATTTGATCTTCGGTCCGGAGTTCCCTGATGCCTCGACCCGCGGGGTGCGCAACCGCATCGTGCGGGAATGGGAACGGCGCGACGATCCTCCGCCATACAAAATCGTTTCGGATTCGGAGCTTCCGGTGATTGGTCAGGCCCGTCTCTACGGACAGGCGTTTCCCATGAACCGGTTTTGCGGATTTCCGCCGACGCCGGAGTTCACAGGCGATCTCGAAGAGATGAGCCTGCTGGCCGGCGAATCGGTCGGTCAGACCAAGCGACTGATGAGCACTGCCGATATTATCGATGAGATGATAGGCGGTGCCGAAGCGCTAATCACGAACCGGCTCGGATCGATGGTCCGTTGATCGATCGCCGCTCGATACGGCGTGAATTTCCCCTGACCGCAGCTTGCCCGCAAAACCGATCAGTCGATGCGAGCTCTTGCCTCTCTGATCGATCGCCTCGATCGCTTCTCAGCCCGCGACGAGGCCCGCCATTCCACGGCCCGACCAGCATTGATGTCGCGAGCCTACGTCGCGTGGCGAAGGAACGATGCCACAAGCGCGGTACCTGATCGATTGCGCCTTCACGGCTATCAACGCTTTCGTGAAATGTGAACCAGTTCACGGTCGCGCATCGTCCTCCGCGTTACTCGGATCGGAGGATTCCGGTCCGTCGATCGGCCGATTTGATGAGATCGGGAACACGCCTCACGAGCAATAGGAAAAGACATGAACCAGAACATCGGGAGCAGCGGTTACATCCTCATCGTTAATGATGACCTGGTGATGCGGCAAAAGGTGAGCAGATACTTTTCCGACCACAATTTCCGTACCAGCTGCGTTTCCAGCTGGAACGAGCTGAAATGCACCGGCGCGCCTCCCAGCCTGATCATCATGGACCAGCCACGCGGGCTGAATGACGGGCTGGATCGGTTGCGATCAATCCGGTCGAGATCGGATGTTCCAATCATCATCACCAGCCACCGCGCCGATGAAATTGATCCGATCGTCAACCTCGAACTTGGCGCCGACGATTACATCGTAAGGCCTAGTCCCAGGGAATTGCTTGCTCGTACCCGCGCCATTTTGCGACGACGGCAGGTGTCGCGTACCGTGCAAATCCCCGACGCAAAAAGAGGTGGCTACAGGTTCAATGGCTGGCGGCTCGAGCCTTATCGCCGCAGGCTCGTGGACCCCAATGACGCACCGGTCTCGCTGAGCAAGAGCGAGTATGCCTTGCTGCTGGTGCTTCTGGAAGCATCCGGGCGGTCTCTTACGCGCGAGCATCTGCTGCGTGCCACGCGAGTTCATGAAGATATCTTCGATCGGAGCGTCGACGTCCAGGTCTTGCGGCTGCGGCGCAAGCTGGAGATCGGTCCGGATGGACCGCGCATGATCCGGACCGAACGTGGCATCGGTTATGCCTTTGCGCTGCCGGTGGAGCGATTCTGAGGTCGACGGCTTGTTTCGGCTGTAGTCCGTTTTCCCGATGCTGAAATCAGGCCGTAACGTGGCCGGATCAACCTCCGAAGCGATCGATGTCGCCGAGAGGAGGTTTGAAAATGAGCAGTCCCAGCAACCTCCCTGTTTCCACCGTCGAGTTGAAAGTGCGCGTGCGCCGGCAGCGCTGTCAGGGGCGGCGCGCTGCGCCGCCCTGGCGCCCGAACTGTTCGAACTCGACAAACTTGGCGAGGCCTCGGCGACGGCTTGGTTTCGGCACACCTGCACGACAAGGCCTATCTGGCCCAGGCCAACTGTCCTGAATCCGCAATTGATATCGAGGAAAGGTGATCGGCATGAGTAACCGCGCACCTGTTGCCGACTGGGCAACCGATTTCGACCACCTCGACCCGCGCTGGGTTGAGGATCCGCATTCGATCTGGCGCGAGTTGCGCCAAACATGCCCGGTCGCGCACACGGATCGCTTCGAGGGCGTCTATCTTCCGTCGCGCTATCAGGACATCCGCGCCGTCGCCTATGACACCGAGCATTTTTCTTCTCGCCGTGTGGCGATCCGCGAGGGTAAGCCGCAGCTGCCACCATCGCCACCGATCACCTCCGATCCGCCCGCGCATCGAGATGACCGGAGGATACTTCTGCCGCCATTCGCCCCGCAGGCCGTCGCGAAGCTCGAACCGAGAGTGCGAGCCATTTGCCGTGAACTCCTGGGACGGCTTCCTTCTGACGGCGAATGCGACGCCGCCGTGGAATATGCGCAAGAAATACCGACGCGCCTGACAGCCTATATGCTCGGCATCTCAGAACTCGAGGGCGCGAGATTCCGAAAATGGGTACGCGATTTGCTCGAACTGGGGGCTACGGATCCCGGAATTGTCCGCCGTGTATTTGCCGAGTTGGATGCATTCTTTGCGCAGGAAATCGCCAAACGTCGGAAGGCGCCGGGCGATGATCTCGTCAGCTACTTGCTCGACACCGGGCTCAACGGAGAGCCGCTGAGTGAGGAGCATATCTGTGGCACGTTGCGTTTGCTGCTTCTCGCCGGCATCGATACGACCTGGAGCATGATCGGCGCCAGCCTGTGGCATCTCGCCACGCATGAGAATGACCGAAAGCGCCTGGCTGAACGGCCTGACCTGATTCCAACCGCGATCGAGGAATTCCTGCGGGCCTATGCTCCCGTTGTGGTTGGCCGTGAAATCATCAAGGAGACCGAGATCGGCGGTTGTCGCCTGAAAGACGGGGAGATGGTCATGCTGGCGTTCGGTGCGGCCAATCGCGACCCGGCGATGTTTCCCGATGCGGATCGGATCGTCATTGATCGCACTGAGAATCGGCATGCGGCGTTTGGTCTTGGTATTCATCGCTGCGTCGGCTCGAACTTGGCGCGCATGGAAACTCGCGCTCGAGGAGTGGCTTGCCAAATTTCCCGATTTCATTCTGAGCCCTGGCGCGGTCGTCAAATGGTCGGCAGGAACCGTGCGGGGGCCGCGGCGGATACCAATCACCCTGCGGAATTGATGCCGCGAGAAACTCGCGGGCATTGAATGCGGCTCATTCGCCGTTCGCGCCGCCGTCGCGCCGTAGATGCGGCGCCATGAGAGTGCGGAACAAATAGAACAGGAAGCGCGTCATGACACTTCCGTCGTAATGAAATCCTCGATCGCCGGGACAGAGCCACAATGAACATTGTCGAAGTCGCGGAAAAGTTCTGCGCTGCGTGGAGTTCGCTGGACGCCGACGCCTTCAGCTCACTATTTGCGCCTGACGGTTGCTACACCGACATAGCCTTCGGAGTTACTCGGCGGGGACGGGACAACGTCCGCGAACATCACAAAATTTGGCGAATGGCCGTTCCCGAATTTTCCATGATGCCGGAGCACACGCACGTCTCCGGACGAGTCGTCGCTGTGCAAACGATATGTTACGGCAAATTTTCCGGTAGCGACCTTGGTGGTAGCAAAATCAGGGCCACACACAAATCGTTTCGCGCTCGCGCCATCGCAGTTCTGGAGGTCAACGATCGGGCCGAAATATCGGCGTGCACCGAATATTACGACCGGACCACCATGCCTCTCGGAGAGCCAACCCCGTTCAACCACCTCACCTGGCCGCAAAACGGCACTTAATGGATTAGCAAGACGCTCCGGCCAGTGCGAGGACTGCGGCTTCGCCAATACCCGAGGTCGCACCTGTGGCGACGATAGTCTTGCCTTTCATCGAGCGATTCCTTCTTCCGCCTCCCTGCCGAGTAATCGCCGTCACGCGACGCGAAAGAGAACGCTCGATCAAATGCCGGCGACGAGCCGCAAGCTTGCCGGTCCGCGTCGCAGCCTGCCGCGGCGTTACGGATGTAACGCAATATCCAGTCCCCGAAATTCCCACGTAACTGGTCTCGCTCACCGTGAGGACTCCGAGCAGCACCTCGCACAGTTGCGTATCTGATGTGCGTGGTACGCGCAGTTGTGCGCAGAGCTACGACGTTAGGGAGCTGGCTCAATCTGTCGAGATCATGAGGGGAGAGTGCAAATGAACATACACACTTCGGTGGCAGCCGCGACGCGTGAACTGCGTGCAACGATGCAGGATAGAGTCGTGTCGCGTGGCGACGATGCCTATTCCCGCACGCGGCGGATATGGAACGGAGCCGTGGAGAATCAGCCAGCGCTGTTTGCCGTGTGCGAGACGTCCGCGGACGTGCAGGCCGCTGTGCGGAGCGCACGTCAACACGGGCTCCCCTTGTCCGTGCGCGGCGGCGGACATGACTGGGCGGGACGCGCTTTATGCCCTGAAGGGCTCGTCGTTGACCTGAGCAGGATGAGGCAAGTCATCGTGGATCCGCAATCACGAATCGCAACCGTCGCCGGTGGGGCAACAGCCAAGGACGTGGCCGCCGCGGCTGGTGCCCACGGTCTGGTTGCGGCGATGGGCAATTGCGGCGCAGTCGGCATGGCCGGCCTGACGCTCGGGGGCGGCTACGGCCCCCTCAGTGGGACCTGCGGTCTCGCGGCAGACAATCTGCTCGGCGCCGAAATCGTGCTGGCAGACGGGCGGTGCGTGACAACCGGTCCGGACGCGGAGCCCGAGCTGTTCTGGGCACTGCGCGGCGGCGGCGGCAACTTCGGCGTCGTAACTTCGCTCCGAGTCCGCCTGCATCGGGCGCACGACACGCTGGCGGGATCGATTATCTACAACTGGAACGAGGCGACCGCGGTCCTGCGCCGCTATGCGGCATTCGCGGCCACGGCGCCCGACGAACTCGGCATGGCCGTCGGCGTGATGTCCGGCCCGGACGGCGAACCCGTCATCATGGTCGTGCCGCTGTGGAACGGCGAGCGGCGCCAGGGCGAGCGTGCCATGGAAGCCGTGCGAGCTTTCGGCGTGCCGCTATCCGCCCAGGTCGGACCCGCGACCTATTCCGACCTGCTCGCCCAGTTCGACGCGTGGGTGGAAGCCTTGGACGGCTACCACTGGGAGACTCGGACGCGCTGGCTGCCTGCCCTCGCCGCGGAAGCAGCCGACACGATCATCGCGGCGAAGGCCCAGGCGCCGTCACCGCATTGCTCGATCTTTTGGCACCATTTCCACGGCGCTGCGACGCGGATAGCGCCGGCTGGGGCCGCGTTCGGCTTGCGCCACGAGCACTTGATGATTGAAATCGTCGCGGGTTGGAAGCCCGACGGAGATAGCGCGGCGCACCGGCGCTGGGCACAAGATCTGTGGCAGAGCCTGGCCCCGTTCGCCCTGCCGGGTGGCTACGCCAACCTGCTCGGACCGAATGACCGCGAACAGGCGGCAGGGGCTTATGGCGGAAACGCCGCCCGGCTCGCGGTCCTCAAGCGCCGCTTCGACCCAGATGGCGTCTTCGCATCCGCCATCCCGCTGCCGGAGGGGTAAACCCGGCCTGGTCGCGTGTCATTGCATGGAGTGGTCCCCAATGAAAACCGATAGTGCCTGAACTATGGCAAATTCGTTTGTACTGATCGTTCTGTTGCCGCCGCGCTTTGAGGCCGGTGGGCCGCTGGATATATTCCGAGCGACCCTTTCTTCAGAGGGCTGTTTTCCGCGTGCCTGCGCGAAACCGCACTTGCACAAGCTATTTTAGTCCGATCACCATCGAATCCGGACCGACAAGCGGTTCGACCCACGTTTTTGAGAACCCGGCTTCACGCATCCAAGCCCGACAATCCTCTCCTGTATAGTCGAACCCGCCAGGTGTTTCGATCAGCATATTTAAGCTCATCATGAGACCGAAAGCGTTCTCGCGGCGATCATCATCGATGATGGCATCATAAACAACGACTGCGCCGCCTTTTGGAAGAGCATCATATACCCTGCCTAGAAGCATCTTCTTCTGCGTGAGGTCCCAATCATGGAGGATATGCCCCATGACGATGACATCAACTTTCGGCAGAGGGTCCTCGAAGAAACTTCCACCGTGAAAACGCACCCGGTCCTCCACCTCACGGTGAGCGATAAATTCGTCGAAGACCGGTTTGACCGGAGGAAGGTCGAAACCGATACCGGTGAGGTGAGGATGGGCGCGGGCAAGAGTGGCGGGTACCATGCCCTGAGCTGAACCAAGATCCATGAAGGTCTTGTAGTCTCTCCATGGGAAATTGGCAGCGATGGCCTGGGCAGCCCCCGCGCTTACTCCACTCATCGCGCTCACGAATCCTCGCAATTTTTTCGGATCGGCATAAATTGCTGCAAAAGGGTCTTCTCCACCCTTGCTCTCGTTCTGCACTTCGCCGGTGCGCAGCGCCTCCGTGAGCGATCCCCAGAAGCCATAGAGCCGGGCATTTGCCATCTCCAGGATACCGCCGATATAGGATGGCTTGGCTCGATCGAGAAAGAGGTCCGCCTCTTTGGTGTTGCTGTAGATGCCGTTGTCGCGCTCCAGCAATTTGAGCGCCACCAGCGCATCGAGAAAGTCTCGGGCTGACCGCTGATGCAGCGCAAGTTTTCTTTGAAGCGTCGGCAGGTCGGCCGGTGCTTTGGCCAGAGTGCTGAACACACCCAGTTCGACGGCACTCAGGAGTGTCTTGGATGCCCAAAAGCCAAAGCCGACTTGCATGATGTGTTCTGGTGTTGCTGCTGTTGCTGCGCTCATGAGTTGGTCCTCGTATTGGCCGTGTATTGGCCGTCACCTGGTACGCCAGGATGGTTGCAGAGTCTCGCTACGGCGTCGTTTCAATAACGGGCAAAGCAGTTACCGTCGTAAGACTCGGCTCGGCAGCCGCCATCGACGCAAACTAGGGATGTTCGTGTCCGCTCCCGTGCCTTGCGCCATGCTGCGTCGTCGCACGGCTTCGGTCGCTTTGAGAGCAAAGTGGACATCGCATCGTCGTGTCACGCCAACAAGTCTGTGGTACACAGCCTGGTTCGACGTTGATCATCGTCAGCCGCGAGTAGCCGAGCGCTGATGCACCGGTCTCGCTAGACCATTCGCTCTTCGGACGACAGGAACATCACCGTTTTCGTTCGGTCAAGAAAGTTCTCTTCGTCTCTTACGACAACGGAGGCATAGTCTTGATGGGCGAACGCAGTTATGGCTGATGACAAGTTATCGAACCAGACCTCGGCGACCCCGTCATAGGGCAGAATTGGAAAGCCTGCCGGCACGTCGTTCAAGCAGTGCTGCTGGGCGTAGCGGCGTATACTCGACGTGAATGAATCCAGACTCATGACAAGTGATGCGTGCTTGTCATGCCAATACTGGGTGAACTGCTCTCGGGTGAGGTCAGGGCGACGCGTTAGAAAAATACTGACTTTGATCATCTACACGTCTCCTTCAGTATTCGACTGTTGTCGTCTCAAATAGACGCGATGTCGGTCGGCACGCCAGCGGCGAAGCAGAGCGAACGTCCGCACCGTAAGCGAGCCCTGCTACGGAAGAATTGCAGGAACTGGATATCACGTTACCTCCGTAACACGGCGGCGGGCCGCAATGCGCGCAGCGAGAGGCTCGCGAGAAACCGCGCAACGAACGCCGCGCGATAATCAAGCGCTCCACGAATGCGCCTTGAAGGGCTCTTCCAGCGGCGGCTTCGTCACGCTGGCCGTATAGTTTGTGACAATGGATGCCGCCACGACCGCGATGACCTCCAACGCGTGCTCCTTGCGGAAGCCGGTCGCCACGAATGCATCGACATCGCGATCGTCAACGTGCCCGCGCTTCTCGATCAAGGTTCTCGCGAATGTCGACAGCGCTGCGGACTTAGCCTCCCTCGGAACGCGACGTGCACGAATGGCCTCCACATCCGCTTTGTCCAGCCCCTCCTTGAGCGCCAGACCGGTGTGGAACGCGACCGCCCAGGCACAGCCGTTAGTCACCGCGTTGGTCAAGAGAAGCACCTGGATCTGCGCCTCGCTAAAGTTGCCGCCGTGCACCTTGCCGAACAGAGCGACCAGGCTGTCGATGAGCACAGGAGATGTCGCCATGGTGCCGGCAACGTTCGGGATCATGCCGAATTCGCCCTGGAGTGCCTGCAGCGCAGGCTTGGATTTCTCAGGCGCCGTGTCGATCGCAAGAACAGGAAAGCTTTGCATTCTGTTTCTCCTATTGGGTTTTGGCGTGATAGCCGCGCCGTTTGGCTGTCTGGAACCGCTGCTGGCCCGTGAACGCAAAGGGCGGAAACGATCTTTCACCTGCAATCCATCTAGGGAAGGATGCCTTGGCGAATTTGCCAAATTCCCCTCGCTTTCCGCCAAGTGCTGTGCGATCTCATTGCACTGACCCGGAAACCTTGATGCCGAGGCGGCTGGCGACGCGCCGTGCAGTCGCTTCGCGTTGTGCAGTGATGCCAAAGACCGATTGGCGCGCATGCGCAAGGATCGATGCAGGCGCCGATTCCGGCGTGCCGCTGTCGAAAGGCGGCTCCGGAGCGTACACCATATCGAGTTGGATGGTCCGCGCGGCGTCGTCACCGCGCAACTCGGCGGCGAGCCGCAAGGCGCCGTCGATGCCGGCCGTGACGCCGGCGGCGAAAACCCAGTTGCCGTCCACAACCACCCGCTCGTTGACGGGGATCGCACCGAAGTATGGCAGCAGGTGAAACGACGCCCAATGCGTCGTCGCCCGCCGTCCCTTGAGCAACCCCGCCGCGCCGCAGAGCAACGCGCCGGTGCATACTGAGAAAACGCTACGTGCGGTGGCCGCCTGCTGCCTGATCCAGGCCAGCACCTCGGCGTCCTCCATGAGGGCTTCCTGGCCGAATCCGCCGGGCACATGAAGCACGTCGAGCGGCGGTGCATCCGACAACGCTGCATCCGGCGTCAGCCGCAACCCCTTGAGGTCGCGGATGGGCTCGGCGATCTTGCCGTAGAGCCGATACGTCGAGTTCGGTATGCGCGACAGCACCTCGAAGGGTCCCGTCAGGTCGATCTGGTCGAGGCCCTCAAATAGCAGGGAACCGATTTGCAAATGGATGTCATGCCGGATCATGGAGAACTCCTTCAAGTCGGGATGGACAAGCCAGCCTAAACGGGCACGCTCTGGCGGAAATGCCAAATTCCCCACGTTCCCAGCCAACCCATGTCCGAGGCAATTCGGCCCGAATCGTCGAATCGTTGACCTATCCTTTGGTGCACTTGCTCGATGTCACGGGGCCGCTCCAGGTGTTCGTCTGCGCCAACGATCACGCGTCTCAATCCGGAGGAACACCGCTTACGTCCTGCGCGTGGTGGCGAAAGACGGACCGGGCGTAACGACCTCCGCCGGACTTGGGATTGCAACCAGGTCGCTGCTGCGCGCCGGAGCGCCTCCAGACACCTGATGGTCCCCGGCGGTCCTGGCGGTCGACGCGGCTGCCACCGACACGGTGCTGGTTGATTGGGCGCGGCAGCGTACGAAGAAGGCGCGTCGCGTTGCGTCGGCCTGCACCGGAGCGTTCCTGCTGGGGGCCTCAGGCGCACTCCTCGACGCTCGCGGACGAGCTGGTGCACGGCAAGCTCGACATTGGGTTTCTTCGCGTCGAAAAACTAGCCGACCTCGAGTTCAAGGTCGTGGCGAAGGAGCCGCTTGTCGCGATCCTGCCAAGCGATCACCGGTTGGCGCAGCGCAGGGCCATTGATCCCCATGATCTCGTCGGCGAGACCTATATCGGCATTTCCAGAGTACCGCGGGTGCTTCGCGGCATCGTCGCCGAATATTTCAAACAATGCAAAATCGAAATCACGCCGTCGCTCGAGGTCGACAACTAGCCATGGCGATTTCGCTCGTCGCTTCCACGCGGGGCGTGGCGCTATTGCCGGCGTCAGCAAGAAACTTCCTGCCATGGTCAGTCATCAGCCGACCTCTCAAGGGCGAGGTACCAACCATCGATCTAGCGGTCGGTTACCACAAGGCCAACGCCTCACCTCTCCTGAAGAGATTTTTGTCCCGGACGGACGATCTAGCCGCGATAAGACCAGGCGAGGCCGGACCAGTCTCTGGATCAAGGTCTATCGTGGGGCGCTAAAACCACCGCCGGCGGATGGTTGGATCTCATGCGCTGCGGGTGCCTCGACGGGGACAATGCTCAATGGCCGACATGGACGGGGCCACCGAGCTTGACCCCTGCGCAGGGTCAGCGCGAGCGGCTCCGCAATCTTCGAATGGCAATTCTGCCGCATTGCGACGATCGCGTCATGATGCGGAAGGTGCGATCCAAGCCATCGAACCATAGCGTGGAAACGACGGCAAATGGCGGAGAGAGTGGGAGTCGAACTCACGATTCACGATCGTGATGCTGAACTCCAAGCGCCCGCCATCACTATTTGCGTCCTGCTCTAACATGGAGCAGGCGCGCGAGATGCGCCAGGCCATCGTCTGGCATCGGCGACCATCGAGCGTTGCTTCACGGCAGGGAGCGCAATGGTCGCGCTGGTCGCTCGCCAGCGCTAGGGGTACAAAATCGCACGAAATCGTAGTTTGGCGTGCAAAATCGCAGGATTGGTAGCGGGAGACCGCTACAGCCCAAAACCCACTTTTGGGGATAGTGGGTCACGCTTGGTAGCGGGGGAGCGCTACATCGCAAAACCCACTATTTCGGAAGTCCTGTTTTCTTAATTGGCGAGCAGCGTAACTGGCCTGGCGGAGCTTTGATAGTCCGCCAGGAGCCGCATTTGTGCGCAATCCAACGACGACTTCGAATCGTGATGGCTTTGAGTCTTATGGAGCCAGGTCAAACCCGGCTGCAGTTCATGCATCGATCGAAAGTCGCCCCGTTCGAAAGAGGCTTTGCCAAGGCGTTCACAAGCCAAGTTCCAAGGGCGCATTGGCGCTGTCGAGGAACTCAACCGTGGTGAACCACAAGTCAGCGTCGCCGACGTTTTCAAGATCGTGGATTTTGTATGCGCCCTTTCCATAAGCGAAGTGACGCGTCTCGCCGGCCGAGTAGACGGCTTCGACGATCGTTCCGTCCTCCGCGTGCGACTGCGCCCGCCCCGGCGTCACTGCGGTCCAAAAGTAGTCTAGCACATGACGATGGAATCCGATGCGCTGGCCCGGAGCAAGCCGGATTTCCCAGACACGCACGCGGTCGGTTTCGGACAAGAGCCGCGTGCCGACGCGCCCATTGAACTGATTGGCTTCGAGCTCTTTGCGAATAGCATCGGGCCAGTCAGCCCTAACCTCTTCGGTCACACCAGTGCTCACTGTAGTGCCTCCTTGCGATGAGTGATCCATGCTGCGTTACTTGACGCCGAGCCCGGTCTGGCCACGAACGTGCTGCGCGCCGAACGATGCGCGGACAGAAGTTGCCGCCGCACTGCGGTCCAGCACCGACACCGCCCACGATACGGCGAAGGCAAGAGGAACCGAGACCAGCGCCGGATTGTCGTAGGGGAATGGCGCCGGCCCGAGCTTCAACGTCGCGGTCCATACGCCTGGGCCGAGGGCGACCAGTCCCACCGAAGCCACGAGGCCGGCGAGCGATCCGCTTACGGCGCCTCGTGTCGTGAGATCAGGCCAAACGATCGACAGAAGGATCACCGGGAAGTTCGCGCTCGCAGCGATCGCGAAGACCAGTCCGACCATGAACGCGATATTCTGGTTTTCGAACACCAGGCTCAAGCCCATCGAAAGCAGGCTGATTGCGACCGCGGCAGCCTTCGAGACAAGTACTTCTTCCTGCTCGCTCGCACGGCCCTTGCGGATCACGCGGGCATAGAGATCGTGGCTTGCCGCCGAAGCTCCCGCGAGTGTCAGCCCCGACACGACAGCGAGGATCGTCGCGAATGCCACCGCTGAGATGAACCCGAGTAGCAGCGATCCGCCGACGGCATCGGCCAGATGCAGAGCCACCATGTTGACGCCCCCAATGAGCCCACCCGACGCATCCCGAAACTGCGGATTGGCCGAAATGATCGCGATGGCACCGAAGCCGAGCACGAACAACAGGCTATAGAAGATGGAGATGAACCCCGTCGCAACCAGCACCGACGTGCGCGCCTGACGGGCATCGCTGACAGTGAAAAAGCGCATGAGGATGTGCGGCAAGCCGGCCGTGCCGAAGATCAGGGCCAATCCGAGGGAGATCGCCGACACCGGATCCTTGACAAGTCCGCCGGGTGCCATGATCGCAGCAGCCTTCGGGTGCAAGGTGACCGCCTCCCGGAAGAGAACCTCCAGGCTGAAGCCGAAGCGCCCGAGAATCAGGATCGACATCAGGACCGAGCCCGACATCAGCAGTATGGCTTTGATGATCTGCACCCAGGTCGTCGCGAGCATGCCTCCGACCGTCACATAGATCATCATCAGCATGCCGACGATGCCGACAGCGTAGATGTAGGGAAGCCCGAACAGGAGCTGGATCAGCTTGCCGGCGCCCACCAACTGGGCGATCAGATAGAAGATCACAATCACGAGCGTGTTCACGCCCGCGATCGCCCTGACCGGGACCTCGGAGAGCCGATACGCCGCCACGTCGGCGAAGGTGTAGCGGCCGAGATTGCGCAGCGGCTCGGCAATCAGAAACAGGATCATCGGGAAACCGACAAGAAAGCCGATCGCATAGATCATGCCGTCGTAACCCGAAGTGTAGACAAGCGCGGTGACACCCAGGAATGTCGCAGCCGACGTGTAATCGCCGGCGATGGCGAGTCCGTTCTGGACCCCCTTGAGGCCGCCACCGGCGGCATAGAAGTCCTTGGCTGTGCTCGTGCCCCGTCTCGCCGCCCACCATGTGATGGCAAGACTGACCGCGACGAAACCGAGAAACATGGCGATCGCCGTCGCATTCAGCGATTGCCGCGTGCCGACTGCAGACGTCAGCGCGTCGGCCGCCGCTGGATCGGACAGCAGGGCAAAGGCGGTTGCGAACAGGACTCCACGAGCCGAGCACGACATCATCGGAGGTCCTCCAGAAGAAGCTGGCTGAGGCTGTCAAAACGGGAGTTGGCGCGCCGGACATAGACGGCCGTAAGAAGGAAGCCGAGCGCGATCAGACCGACGCCGATCAAGACGCCCCAGGTAATCACGGTACCGTCCCAGAGCGGGTGCCCCAGCAGCCGGGGCCAGAACGCGATGGTCAGGATGTAGGCGAAATACGCGGCGGCCATGACGATCGACATGCTGACGCCGAGGCGTGTGCGCTCACTCGCGAGCTGTCTGAATGTTGGATGATCCTGAATGGCTTGCAGGTCCATGGTTTGCAGTCCTCCCTCTTTGAAATCTGATTAGGCGGCAATGCCCGTCGCTACGGCAGTTTCCGCCATCACTGCCTCGGGGCTGCGATGCAGCTCAGCCATTGCCCGTTCCTCGGAAGTGGCGATCTGCGCCTGCATGTACGCGCCGAGATGGCGGGCCCGACGGACCACGGCGGCACCGAAGGGAAGCCGGGTGGACTCGAAATGCGCGAACGCCGCGGGCAGGTCGGCTGGATGAGCTCGCAATGCATCGACCAGAGCCGCCGCGTCGGCCGCGGCCTTGGTCACTCCCATTCCGACGTGGGGTCTGGCAACAAACGCTGCATCGCCGAGGATCACCGTTCGGGATCCGAGCGCCATACGCGGCGTCTCGAGATCCAGAATGGCCTGTATGAACGGCTGCGAGGTCAGGCGAACGACCTCGGCAAATTGCGGCGCAAGCAATCTCTCCGCGTCCCGCCGCATTGCGGTGATCACGTCGGATCGAATCCTGGTCGGCGGAATGGACAATTCATGCCTGATCCCGTCGACGTCTGTCAGGAGATCCGCCAACCCAAGATCAGCATCGGCGGGGCGGTACCAAACAAAGTTGAAGCGGCGGTCGCCGACGCTCATCTCCTCGCTGGCTCCGGCGACGGGATAGCCGAGCATCTGCTCACCGGGCGGCAGGCTGAAGGCGAACCAATCGCATAATTCTGCGCGAGTCCGAGGCGACAGGTCCCGCTCATTGACGAGGCCCCGCCATGCGACGTAGCCGGCGTACGCAGGACGGACGTCGGCGGCAAGCTGCGCCCTGACGCAGGAAAACAGGCCATCCGCGCCGATCAGCAGATCCGCCGAGACCTCCAAACCGTCGGCGAAGCGCGCGACCACGCGATCGCCACGCTCTGTGATCCGCACGAGGTTCTTCCCGTGATGATAATGTTCCGCCGGTAGCGCGGCCTTCAGAAGTCCGTAGAGGTACCCCCACGACGTAAGAACCTGGCGCAACCCGAGCTCGCCCGCGATATGGCCGCTTCGGTCCAGCACGCGCCGCCCCGGGACAACCACTCCGACGGCGGCGGCTTCGGTATCGATGCCGGCCCTGCCCAGCACGTCGAACAACTCGCGATGGGTGACGATCCCGGCGCCACGGCCTGCCAGCTCGGCGCCGATACGTTCGTACACATCGACATCCCAGCCTTCCCGCCGCAGCAGCAGTGCAGCGAACAGTCCGGCCATGGACCCTCCAACCACGAGGGCTTTAGGCCGTGCCTTCCGCGTCCAGCGATGCTCACTCATATCCAGCCTCCCTCCCGTCGTCGGTGGCGCAGCGTTGCGAGTGCCGCTGTTTATCGTTTGATCAATTATCGTGACGTCATTGACACGAGTCAACAGCTATTTATCACATGATAAACAAAACGTGATGACCTCACGCTCGGTCGGCTGGGCCAGCAAATCGGTGTATGAAGTCCCGTGCACCCAAACCGACGAATCAAGTGTGAAGCAGCCGAGCAGACCGCGTCTCCGAACGCCGATCCGAGAACAGCAGAGGCTGGACCCGTCCGAGCGGGAAGCCATTATTGCGCGAGAAGCCGTCTCGTTCTTCGCCGAGTACGGGTTCGAGGGGCAGACCCGCGAGCTCGCGAAGCGGCTGCACATTACCCAGCCCCTGCTCTATCGCTACTTCCCAAGCAAGGAAGCCCTCATCGAGCGGGTCTATCAGGATGTTTTTGTCGGCCGCTGGAAGCCATCCTGGGAGAAGATCATCACCGATCGCTCGGTCCCTTTGAAGGCAAGACTGATCCATTTCTATCGCGAATACGCCGAGGCCATTCTCACCTACGAGTGGATCCGCCTGTTTATGTTCGCAGGACTGAAGAACCTCGGATTGAACGCCCGCTATCTGAAAATGTTGCGCGAGCGCGCGTTCGAGAAGGTCATCGAGGAGATCAGGATCGAATACGGACGCCCTTCGACCGAGGAACTCCCGATTACCGTGCTCGAGATCGAGATGGTCTGGGGACTTCACGCGGCAATCTTCTATCTCGGCGTGCGTCAATTCATCTACTCGATGCCTCTCGAAACCGACGTCAATTCGATTATTGATGCAAAGGTGGCGACGTTCCTCAGTGGCCTTCGCTCCATTCTACCTGCGAAGGCAACGGCCTAGAGCCGTCAGGACGAAAAGATGGACGACCTTGCCGGTCGGCAGCCCGCTCATGAATACTCGCCGCCTCGGGCCTTGCCGCGAAAGAGGAAGTACACGACCCCTGTGTAGATCAGCGTAATCGGGAGCACAAACAGTCCCGCTCCCCAGAAGAGAAACCGAAGCGAGGCATCGGGAGCCGCGGCCTCCCGGATCGTAATCGAGAAAGGCACGATATACGGGAGAAAGGAGACCGCCAGGGTGGCGAACGCGGCCGCGAATATCGTCGCGCCACAGATGAACGGCAGGCCATCATGGCCTCTCCTCAAGGCAACGGCGAGCATGCCGAACGCCGCCGCACCGATGACCGGAAACGCCAACAGAACAGGGCGCTCGATCCAGCGATGCAGCACGGGAAGCTCGATGACGAGCGCGTAGACGAACGCGGCGATCAGGAAGCTGACCAGCGCGACCATGAGCGAGGGCAACGATCTCTGTGCGAACATACGGACGTCGCCGGCGCACTTTGCGACAATCCAGCACGCTCCGATGAGCGCATATCCCACGCACAGTCCCAGGCCACAGAGGAACGCAAACGGCGATGCCCAGCCAAAGGAGCCCCCGACGTAGACGCCGTTCACGATCGGAAGGCCTCTCACGAGTGCCCCCACGGTGGTTCCCTGCACGAATGTCGCCAGATAAGAACCGACGACAAATCCGGCATCCCACACCCAGCGAAATCGCACGGTCTTGTAACGAAACTCGAACGCGACGCCGCGCAGGATCAAACCGCCCAGCATGAGAAACAAGGGCAGATAGAACGCGGACAGCAAAGTGGCATAGACGATCGGAAACGCTCCGAACAGAATCGCTCCCGCGATCACCAGCCAGGTTTCGTTGCCGTCCCATACCGGTGAGATCGCCGCCAACATCTGCCGCCGGCCGGATTCCCCCGCCGCAAACGGAAACAGCAAGCCGATCCCCAGATCGAACCCGTCGAGCAGGACGTAGAGCAGAATGGAAATTGACAGGGCGCCCGCCCAGAACTCGACCATCGTCACTCTCCCGCTCTCGACCTCTGCAGCACGCCCGGACTGGCGCCCGCCAGAGAGAGCGGCCGTTTCGGATTGGTGCTGCCCGGAGCGAGCATGGGCGCCGGTGTGGGCCCGACCTTGAGCTGCCGGTAGATGTAATAGGTGCCGAAGCAGAAGATCAGCGTGTAAATCGCGGCGAACATGATGAGGCTGGTTGCCACCTGCGAATTCGTCAGAAACGGTGTTGCCGCCTCGGACGTACGCAACTGATTGTAAACGGCCCACGGCTGTCGCCCGACCTCGGCGGTGAACCACCCGGTGAGCGTGGCAATGAAGCCGAGCGGAAACGAAAGGAAGGTGCCCCACAGGAACAGCCTTGCCTTTACGATCCGCTCACCGATGCTGAGCCACGACCCCAGCCATGCGACCGCAAGCATGAGGAGGCCGCAGCCCACCATGATGCGAAAGGCGAAGAACGGGATCAGTACTGGAGGACGGGCATCCCTGGCGAAACTCTTGAGGCCGATCTCCTTGGAAGTCAGGCTCATCGAACCGATAAGGCTTCCCAGATACGGGATTGCCAGTTCGAAGTGGTTCGATTCGGTGCTTTCGTCCGGCCAGGCAAGGATGATCTCCCGCGCGGGTTGCTGGTCGTTCCATCGGCCCTCGATCGCAGCGAACTTCGCAGGTTGCTTGTCGTGCACATAGTCGCCGGTCAGATGACCGAAGAACAACTGGGCCGGCACCAGGATGGCCGCGAGCCGTAACGCCATCGTAAGCATGGCCCTGCCCTCCTGCACGCTCCGTTCCTGCAGCATGTACCAAGCGCCGGTCGCCGCGACGCAGAACGCCGAGGTCACAAAGGCGGCCAGCATCATGTGGGGAAACCTCACCCAGACCACCTTGTTGAAGATGATGGCCGACCAGTCAGTGGGAGAAAACACGCCACCCGGACTGATCTCGTAGCCGGTCGGCCACTGCATCCAGGTGTTGTTGACCATGATCCAGAACGACGAGAGGCTCGTCCCCAGCGCGACCATCAGACACGCAACGAAGTAGAGCCATCTCGGAACGCGGTCCCGGCCAAACATCAAAACGCCGAAGAAAGCCGCCTCGAGTGCAAAAGCAGTGAAGCTCTCGTAGCCGAGCAAGGGACCCTGGATAGGTCCGGTGCGGCGCGAGAGTTCGCTCCAGTTCGTTCCGAATTGGAAGGCCATCACGATGCCCGAGACGACACCGAGGCCGAACGCCACGCCGAATATCTTCAGCCAGAAGTCGGAGAGCCGGCGGTAGATCTTGCGGCCGGTGATCAGACCGCAAGCCTCCAGAAAGGTCAGCCACGCAGCGAGGCCGATCGTGAATGCGGGAAAGATGATATGCACGGAGATCGTGAATGCGAACTGTATTCGTGACAGCAGCAGCGGCGTTACGTCCATGTCGGTCTCGTTTGATGAAGCGCTACGGGGTCGCGAATGTCGACGCCCTAATGGCGTCGCGCTTGCGCAGCCTTCATCAAGGCACCGCCAAATTCTTGTGTTCCATCGTCGAATATTGGACACATGGCGTGTGGCGGCGCCAGCGACATCTCCGATCGGAGCACGAGCAGCATCGGCCGGCAATTCTGACAAGGACCTCGAATGCCTCTAGTTCCCGGTCGTTCGCGGAACGAATGCGGCGAGGATCCAACATACCGCCGCCACTGCGGCGGCAGCCAGGAATCCATCGATATAGCCAAGCACGGAAGCCTGTCTTGCGACCGCATTGGCCAGCAGCTTCACGGCCTGCGCAGCGCCGTCCGAGGCATCCGATACGCGTGAACCGAATGCGCGGCCATAGACCAGCAACCGATCGACTGTGAGGTCATCTTGCGGCTGCACATGCAAGCCAAGCAGGTTGGAATGGACCTGCTCGCGCACGCGTACGAATGTCTGCATGAAGCCGGAGCCGATCTCTCCGCCAAGCATTCGGCTCGTCTGCATGAACGTGCCGATAGCAACCGCTTCCGTAGGCGTGATCGATCGCGCGATCAGCACGACCAGACTTGTGAGTGCCAATGATTGCCCTACGCCCTGGATTGCCTGTGACGCCAGAAAGTCGTGGGTTGCCCATTGATCCGTCAACCCGGTAGCGAAGAGGCACGCGATCCCGATCAGCGCGGCTCCCAGACCCAGCGTCCACCGCGGATCGAGTTGCTGGAGAAGTCTCGCGAGCGGCAGGACGAGCAAAAGCTGAGGCAGCGCGATCCAGATGAGAACGGCTCCAATCTGAAGACCGCGATAATTCTGAATGAGCTGCAGATAGCTAGGGATGATGTAACCCGTCGATAGAATGATGAAACGGAAGCCGGCCAGAATTATGAAGAACAACAACAGGTAGCCGCGAGCGAGAATTCGAATATCGATGGCCGGACGAAGCGCCGTAAGCTCGCGGGCCACGAACGCAGCCACGCCAAGACATCCTCCCAGGAGCAATCCGGCTACAAGACCGCTACCCATCCAATCGAGCCGATTGCCCTGGTCAATCCCGGCATACAGCAGGCCAAACCCAAGCCAGCCGTACAGGAGCGCAGGCCAATCCAGATTCTCAAACTTCGCGCCTTCGGCTGGATCGTCTTCGGGCGTGCCGTAGCGAATACATGCGAACATGATGGGCAACACCAGGCAGTATTGCCAATTGATCCATTGCCACGACCAATGGTCCGTATAAAAGCCCTCCAGCGACGCAGCGACATTTTGCGAGAACTCCGCATTCATCGCATAGATCGCAAGGCCATAGATCTTCAGACGGCTGGGCACGTGACGGATGATGAAGATGATCGTCAGCGGAATGAAGGTGCCGGCCCCAAGGCTCCCCAAAGCCTGCGCGACGAGATACGCCGGCAGGTTCGGCGAGAACGGCGCCAGCAGGCTCGCGGTGAAGAACACCGCGATGCCGGCCAGAAGCATGCGACGTGGACCGATCACGCTTGCCAGATAGGGGCATGATATCCCGCCGATCAACTGGCCGATTCCAATCGCCGTCGTGATCCAGGCGCCTTCGTCGAAGCCGGCCCCAAGAGCACCACGAAGATCGGCAAGTCCGAACACGGCAACCCGGGTGCTGAGGGTGGATGCCATGGAGCCCAGCATCACGCCGAAAAGCCCGACATATGGCTTGAAGGTATCGCCGCGGCCGGCCGCCGGGGTGGCGCTCAATGAGGCAGCGGCTGTCACGGTGTCCGCGCTTGATTATTTGAAACGGCCGTTGCCGTTTCCTGATCGGTGTCGATTGTCGCGACGACAGACATGCCGGGCCGAACCAGCGCGCCAAGAGCCGGATTTGGATCGAGAGTTATTTTGACAGGAACGCGTTGCACGACCTTGGTAAAGTTGCCTGTCGCGTTGTCGGGCGGCAGCAACGCGAAGATCGAGCCCGTACCGGGCGACCAGCTCTCCACACGCCCGGTCAACACCAGAGAAGGGAAAGCATCGACGGTAACGCGTGAGGCGTTCCCCGCACGCACCCTGGTCATCTGCGTCTCCTTCATGTTGGCAACGACCCACAGATTGTTGAGCGGAACCATGGTAATGACCTGACTGCCCACGCCGACGAACTGGCCGGGGCGCACCTGCCTGGCCGCGACCATTCCGTCCGCGGGCGATGTGATGCGGGTGTAACCAAGATTGTTGCGCGCAAGATCGACCTGGGCCTCGGCAGCGCTCGTCTGAGCGGCAAGCTGCTTCTCCTCGATATCGAGCTGCGCCAACGCGGCCTTCTGCTGCGCGAGCTGGGCAAGGTTCAGCAGTACAGTCGCCTCTGCCTTGAGCGCGTCTGCATCCGCTTGCTCGACGTGCTGCTCCGTGCCGGCAATTTGTGTCTGCAACAAATTACGCTGACGCTTGTCTTCGGCCGATGCCCGGGCAAGCTCGGCCTGGCCCGCATGGACCGTGGCCTCGGCCTGTTGAATCAGGGTCATTTGAATTGTGCGCCGAGATCCGATCTGGGCTTGCGCGGCTTGCGCCGCCGCCAGATTCGCCTCGGCGAGGTCGAGTTGGGCCTGATAGTCCGAAGGATCAATCTCAACGATGAGGTCGCCGCGACGCACTTTCTGATAGTCGTTGACCGCAACGCTCTTGATATATCCGGACACCTTGGTGGCAAGCGGCGTTACGTCGCCGGCCATATAGGCATCATCTGTCCGCTGATAGCGGTATGCGCCGGTCCATCGCTCCCAATGCACAGCCACAATCCATGCAACCGCGACAATGATGACCGCGGTCAAGGCATGGAAGATCGGCTGTCGGCGAGCCCAATTCGACATGCTGCGCGTATGGGAGCCAGGATCGACGTCCTTCGCGACGCCTGCATGAATGGAGTCCGCCGTCTCAAGCGACATCGAGAGAATGTTCCGTTCCAATCAGGCCCCTATCGCTTTCCTGATGCGAGCCGACCTGAACGGAAGATCGTGCAACCGAACACCGACTGCGTCCCTGATCGCGTTGGCAGCCGCGGCTCCAGTCGGCGCCTGCGCGGCCTCAGCGACGCCATAGAAGGCGTCGCCAGGCCGATCTATCAGATGGACTTCGACCGAGCCCGGAACGCTGTCAAACCGCATGATCGGATACGCTGACCAGTCCACGGATGTGACGCGGGTACGATCGAATGTGACTTGCTCGAACAGCGTCCAGCTTAGCGACTGCAAAATGCCGCCTTCGATCTGATTGCGGATGCCATCCGGATTCACGATCTGCCCCGTGTCCACAGCCGCCACAACGCGAACAACCCGAACAACTCCGGTTTGGCGCTGCACCTCGATCTCGACGGCCACCGCGCACCAGGCTTCGAGATTCTTGTAGCGCGCAAAGCCGAACCCGAAGCCAGTGCCGTCGGAGGACTTCACCCGCATAGCCCAGCCGAAACGGGACGCGGCCGTTTCGATCACTTCGCGAGCACGAGGGTCTTCGGTGTGCCGGAGCCGAAAGCTGACCGGATCCTGGCTCGAGCGAATCGCCAGTTCGTCCATGACGCTTTCGATCGAGAGGACGTTTAGATAGCCTCCCAATGAGCGCATCGAAGAACCCCGCAACGGCATGTCCGGCAGGAAGTGGCTGATCACCCTGGCGTTCGGCAGAGCATAAAGCGGGATCGCGTTTCGATCGCCGCCGCCCTCAGGCTGTGCGAGGGCAACGGGCGGTGGAGACGGAAAAGGGTCGGATTTCAGTCGCGCAGCTGTCAGCGTGCCGGGAGGACCGGGTCGCATCATGTGCGATTGACTCCAGACCTCATGATGCCAATCGGCAATCGTCCCATCCGCTCCAACCGCCGCCCGGAGCTTGACCACCATGCCGGGTCCGAACGGATCCCACGCATTCTCTTGCTCACGCATCAGCTGGACCCTGACCGGCCGACCGGGCATTGCCATGGCGAGCATCGCTGCATCGGCCGCCGCGTCATCGGCTCCGTTGTGGCCGTAACAGCCGGCGCCTTCTGCGTGGATGCACCGGACTTTCTCAACAGGCATCCGCAGCATCCCGGCGATCGCATCGCGGAGAAAGAACACGCCCTGGGTATGAGTCCAAACCGTGAGCTCGCCGTCCTGAAACAGGGCAAGCGCGCAGGACGGCCCGATCGAACCGTGCGTGAGATAAGGCCTGCTGAAGGTGCCCTCGACCGAGATTCCCGGCTGGCCCGGAGTTCCCGTATCGTGAATCGTCGTGTCGTGCGAAGGCAGCTTCATCAAAGCGGCTGGCAAGTCCGCGCTGTCAGGCAGGACTTGCCGTTCGATCCACGTCGTGGTGGCCGCGAGAATCCGCATTCCTTGAACAGCGGTCCACTCCCGATCTGCGAGCACGCCGAGGAAGTTCCCGTCTCGCACGACCTTGACGATCCCGCTTATCCGCTCGACCCGAGCGATATCACAGTCTCGCAACGTGGCCTCGTAGCTCGGAGGGCGGACAACACGACCATGTAGCATCTCCTCGGGGTGCAGATCCTGAACGTAGGCGGTGCCACCCGTCACCTTGGCCGGAATATCGATCCGCGGCACCGGTTGAGTCATCACGGTGAAGTCCGCCGGCGCGGTCAAGCGCGAGGTCGGCTTGGCCTGAACTGACAGCAGTTGGTCACGAACCAATTCGCCATAGCGCAGCCGCACGCCGTTGGGGCCGACTACCTCGCCGTTGCGGGCCTGCAGCGATGCTGCTGGCACGCCGAGCCTCCAGGCGGCCTCACCGATGAGTATCTCGCGCGCCTGCGCCGCCGCATGCCGAATTGCCGTGCCGGAGTCCTGCATCGAGTGGCTTGCAGCCGTATAGCCTTCATTCGGCGTCCGCGCGGTGTCTGCCGTAACCAGCGACGACCGATCGAACGGCACCTTGAGCTCCTCGGCCGCGACCTGGAGGAGTGCGGTCTTGAGGCCCTGGCCAAGCTCGGCCTTTCCAGTGAGAATCGTAACGGCACCCGACGCGTCAACGCGGATCCAGGAATCGATTTCCGGCGTGTCGTCGAGGCTTCCCGGAAGACCGAGCTTCGAAGGTCCTCCGCCCGTTCCGGTTTCGGTTTGCGCGTACGTCCTGGAGAATTGGAAGGCGACGATCAGCGCGCCGGCGCCCGCCAGTACGCCCCGCCTTGAGACACGCTTCATCGTTCGGTCCTCGCGTCGGCCGCCTTCGACTTCATTTCCTCCGCAGCACGGCTGATCGCACGCAGGATCCGCATGTGCGTTCCACATCGACAGAGATGAGGCTGGAGTTCGGTCCTGATCGTCGCGTCGGTGGCGTGCGGATCGCGTTCCAACAGCGCTTGCGCGCGCATCATCATGCCGGGAATGCAGTAGCCGCATTGAGCGGCTTGTTCCGCGATGAAAGCGCGCTGCATCGGACCTGGGGCATCCACACTCCCCAGCCCCTCGAGCGTGGTGATCTTTCGTCCTTCCAACACCATGATGGGCGTTACACAGGAGAAGACCGCCTTACCGTCGACGATGACGGTACAAGCTCCGCATTGACCGAGGCCACAACCGTATTTTGCCGCGTTGAGCCCAAGTTCATCCCTCAGGACGTAAAGCAACGGCGTGTCCGGGCTCGCCTTGATGGACCGGCTCTCGCCGTTAACGGTCAGGGTTGTCATATGCTTCACCAAACTTTCTGCTCTTTGCGGGTAGCGCGACTTACCGACTGCCTCTTGCTTCCGCGATCGCCTTGGCTACTCCATTCCACCGCTGTTTTCCGGCAGCCTGGGTCCGCAAATAGTTGGCGAGATCCGAGATCTGCCGGTCGTCAAGGACTTCGCCGAAGCCGGGCATGATGGGCCGCGCAGAGCCGCTGCTGGATGCCGGTATCCCCCGCATCACCAGATTGACCAGGTTGGCCGGCGTCTCATCCGCAACGGCGGTGGAGAAGCCGAATCTCAAGCCGCCGAAGGGCACGGGTCTGTCGCCTTCGTGGCACGACGCGCACATGGCGGCGTAGATCGCGCCGCCCGGGTCCGACGGAAGCGTTGGCGTCGCCGCTTGCGCGCCGGCGGCCTGCGGCAGTCGCCCGGGCCCCGAAGGAGCCGGCACTTTCACGTCGCTCCGCCCTTCACTCTTTCCGAGCGACGCAAGATAATAGGCCATGGCGCTTACGTCGGCAGGATCGACCAGGGACAGATTGTCGACCACGTTCGCCATGGGTCCCTGGGCCGTTCCGTGCTGAGGGTGCGAACCACGCGCGAGATATTCCGTCAGGGCCGCCTCGTCCCATGGAACGGGCGATTGCGAGCTTCGACCGAGCGCATAGGCGCGCCACCCCTCGGCTTCGCCTCCCTCGAAGCTGGCAGATGTCTCTTCCGCCCCGAGCAGATTTCGAGGGGAATGACAGGCGCCGCAGTGCCCGAGCCCGTCGACCAGATATTTTCCCCTATTCCATTTCTGATCCTTCGAGGGATCGGCGACGAAGCGTGCCCGATGCAGAAAGAGCAATTTCCAGCCGGCCAGCGTCAGGCGAACATCGAGAGGAAACGGAAGCTCGTTCGGCGGCGCCGACGCCCTGACCGGATCAATCGACATGAAGAAGGCATACAACGCCTTCGCATCATCATCCGACACGTGCGTGAAATGATCGTATGGAAACGCCGGGTAAAGGTGACGGCCTTCACGGTCCACGCCGGCTCGCAGGGCGCGAACGAACGCCTGCTCCGACCATCGCCCGATCCCCGTATCCGGGTCAGGCGTGATATTGGTGGAATAGATGGTTCCGAAGGGCGTTGGCATCGCAAGCCCTCCCGCGTATGGCACTCCGCCCGGCGCGGTGTGGCAGGTGGCGCAATCTCCGAGCAGCGCAAGGCTCGCGCCACGGCGCGCCTCGGCAGGATCCGGAGTTCTGGCTGATCGAGAATCGACCGGAGGAATCGGTGCTTCCCAGGCATAGAGAAGTGCCGCGGTCCCGCCGATCGCCCCGATGGCAAGCAATGCGAGCAGAACGAACCTGAGCTTCATCGCCTTCCCCTTCTGAATGAATACGGCATATCAGGCGGCCGCAGGCGCCATCTTTTCAATTTCATGCGGCACTTGAACGATCGCGCGATCGATGGCGCCGTTGCCGCAATGCGTTGCATTGCTGCCCGCTGCGTCGAAATCAGAAGACCATCCAAAGCACGCGCAGGAAGTCCAATACGCGCGCAGGGCTGGGGCGTAGGGTCTCAGTCTCAACTAACTAATTGGTGTGCTGCCAAGACAGCTGACCGTTGCAGTTCGAAAGAAGCGCGGCCGCGACGTCCGCCGCTGCGCATGAGAGCCATTCTGATCACCCCTTGCTATTTATCATTTGATAATTAACTACGGACCCTGTCAGAGGTCAAGTCCCGGACGCGCCGAACCGAGGCGACGCCGGCGAACGAGGATTGCAGCCATGTCAACGTCGACTCTCACGACGGACCAATCAGGCACGGGACTCACACGCGCACGTACATTTGCCATGGCGGTTTTTGCAGGTATCGCGGTCGCAAATATCTACTATAATCAGCCTCTGCTGGGCCTGATCGAAGCCGACTACCCGAACTCGTCGGCGATCGGCCTGATCCCTACAGCGACACAATTCGGCTACGCGGTCGGTCTCCTCGGATTGGTCCCATTGGGCGATCTCGTGGAACGGCGTCGCATCATCGCTGTGCAATTCCTCGTATTGGCGGCCGCGCTCGCTTTCGCTGCCGTTGCGCCAACCACGTTGGCGTTGATCGCAGCATCGCTGATGCTGGGCGTGGCGGCCACCGTGGCCCAGCAGATCGTCCCGTTCGCTGCGACGCTCGCCGATGACCGGACACGCGGCGCCGCGGTCGGCACGGTTGTGAGCGGAATCCTGGGCGGCATTCTGCTCAGCCGCACGATCGCCGGTTTCGTCGGATCGCACTTCGGATGGCGCGAGATGTTTTGGCTCGGCGTCCCCCTGGCACTCGGCGCCGCCGTGCTGGTCCGTTTGATTCTGCCGCGCCACCGCGCGACGCAAAGCATCGGATACACTGTCGCGCTGCGTTCGCTCGTTCACCTGCTCGTCGAGGAGCCGGCGCTTCGACTGGCCGCCGCAACACAGGCGATGCTGTTCGCCTCCTTCATCGCTTTCTGGACCGTGTTGTCTCTCCATCTGCAGGAGCCGGCGTTTCGGTTAGGTCCTGAGATTGCCGGCCTGTTCGGCGTCATCGGTGCGTCGGGAATGTTCGCGGCGCCCATCGCGGGTCGCGTGGCGGACAAGCGCGGACCGCATCTCGTGATTGCGGTCGCGGCCGCCATCTCGCTGTCGTCCTGGCTGGTTTTCGTCGGCTGGAACGGCGTCGCGGGACTGGTCGTGGGCGTGGTGCTGCTCGATGTTGGAGTGAATGCAGCCCTCGTTTCAAATCAACACCTGATTTTCGCCCTCCGCCCGGAGGCGCGAAGCAGGCTGAACACCGTATTCATGACCGCAATGTTCATCGGCGGATCGCTCGGATCCTTTGGCGCAAGTTGGACCTACACGCACCTGTCATGGCCCGGCGTTTGCGCTTACGGGGCACTGCTAGCGGCGGCAGGCCTGCTCCTGCAGTTACCGACGATTTTGCCTCAAACCGGCGAGAAGGGATCGCATCGATGACGTGCGCTCCTGGATTTTGAGAACGGCCATTTGGAGGTTGCCAGGCATGCGCATCGCGGTGGTCGGAGGCTCTCTTGCGGGTCACCGTCTCCGAGCGATCGGGCCATGGTCTAGAGGGTCGCGGAGCCGACCTGCACGCGAGCCCGTCAGTCGGCTGTCGAAACTGCGAGATTTAGGAGAAGCGAATGAGTTGGCATGCCGAGCATAACTTCACGGTTACGATCGCTGGCGGATCGGTGGCCGGACTTTGCAATGCGATTACACTTCGCAAGCTCGGCGCGACCGTAAGCGTTCACGAACGGATGCCGGGTCCAATGATCGCCCGGGGAGCGGGGATCGTCGTTCAAAACGAGCTAATTCAGCTGCTCAACGAGAACGGCGCAGGCCCTCTCCCCTTCACGACCTGCCGCGGTCGGCGCTATCTCGATCCCGAGGGCGGAGACGGCGTTCTGCAGCAGATGCCGCAGGAATTCACCTCCTGGGAAGCTATCCACGCGGCACTTCGGGCCACCATTCCGGATGAATGTTATCGGGCGGGCTCTGAGGTCGTAACTGTGTCGCAGACGGGCTCCAAGGTCTCGGCAACACTTGGTGACGGCTCCACGGTGGAAAGCGATCTGTTCGTGGCCGCCGACGGTTCTGGCTCCGCAATCCGGCGCAAGATGCTGCCCGATATCGGTGCGAGGTATGCCGGCTACGTTGCCTGGAGGGGGACGCTGGACGAAGGCAACGTGCCTCCTGATCTTCTGCCCTTCTTCGATGATCTCTTCACGTTCTCCGAAGCCCGCAGCGGCGGGCACATGTTGGCGTATTTCATTCCGGGAAGCGACGGCGCCGTCGAGAAAGGATCGCGGCGGCTGAACTGGGTGTGGTATACGCACGTCGGTCTTGCCGACCTGACGAATGCGCTTACCGACAAGAATGGCGGCCGGCATCGGTCTTCGCTTCCGCGCGGCACGACGCCGGAGAGGACCATAGCCGATCTTCGGGCCCGCGCCTCGCGCGAAATCCATCCGAAGATGGCCGCATTGGTCTCGGAAACGCCGGACCCTTTCCTTCAGACCATTCTCGACGTGACGGTACCGAAAACCCAGTTCGGTCGTGTCCTGCTGACCGGCGATGCAGCTTTCGTCGTGCGGCCACACACCGCGGGGGGAACCGCCAAGGCGGCCTACGAGGCCTCGGTTCTCGCACGCGCATTGAAGTCGGCACGCTCGAACGTCGACGTCGCTCTCCAGTCCACGGAGCAGTTGCAACTGGAATATGGCAACGCCCTCTACGAATACGGCCTCGCGCTCGGCAATCGCTGGTCGCGCGAAAGGAGCACCGATTAGCTCGATCAGCTTGGGTGCACGATGCGCGCGCCCCCCGAGGTTCAATGAAGGTGCGCAAGTCGTCTTCCGACCACGGGTCAAGGCGAGCCTCAAAGAGCACATGAAGTAAGGGACTTTTAGCTTTGGCAATGACGGTTTTCCCGACGATCATCATCACCGGTGCGACCAACGGAATCGGCAGGGTCGCAGCCGGCAAACTGTGCCGAGAGGGAGGAACGCTCGTCCTGATCGCTCGGAGCGCAGCGAAGGCGGCGGAAACGCGCGCCGAAATCTCGAAATCGGGATCGCTGGCGCAAATCGACTTCATCGAGGCCGACTTCACGGATCTCGCATCGGTGGGACGCGCCGCCGGCACCCTTCTCGACCACTATCCGAAAATCGATTGTCTCATCAACAACGCAGGTATTCACGCCTTCCAGCAGCGCATCACCCGTGACGGCCTTCCGGAAATGGTTTCCGTCAACTACTTCGCGCCATGGCTGTTGACCGCGTTGTTGTGCGACCGGATCGTGGCATCGGCTCCGTCCAGGATCGTCACGGTCGCCTCGGAAGCATCGCGCCGCGCGAAAGGCATTCGTCCCGAGATCGACCTGCTCGACACCAGCAGCTTCTCCGCGATGGGATCATCGGAAGTCTACGGCCGCACCAAATTGATGGACATCATGTTCTCCTGCCAGCTCGCGCGACGGCTGTCTGGTAAGGGCGTGGCTGTGAACTGCCTTGATCCCGGCTTCAATGTCACCGGGCTCGGGCGGGATCTGCCGTTTTCGGGCATCCTGGCGCGAGCGCTGACAGCGCTTCGCATCGGATCCCCCGAACGCGGAGCGTCTCTCATCTACAAGCTCGCCACGGATCCTGCCGTCGCCAACACCACTGGAGGGTACTATACGGTCCGCCAGACGAACCCGATCGTGCCGGTTGCGCCGGGCGGAGACCCCGATGCCCAACAGGAACTGTGGGCGGCGACCGCCAAGATACTGCGCGATTTCCTGACCTCTGAGGGCGGATTCAAACTGCCTTAAGCGGCTGCGCTTTTGCCTCGTCGCACGAATTGCCTTCATGTCCTGGAACGGCGGCTGGCCGGACTGGCGCACGATCCGGACCAATCGACGAGATCACCGGGACAGTCCGTACACAGACACGAGAGCGGACACGCCTCGCAACTGGTGTTCGCCGAGATGTTCGACATCCTGGGAAAGATGTCGTGCGACTGCTTCCGTCATGAGCAGTTCCCGGCCAATCGTCTTCGTGAGCGCTTCCACCCGACAGGCTTCGTTGACGGCCGCGCCGATTACGGTGAAATCGAGCCGATCGGGCGCTCCGACGTTACCGAAGAAGACTTCGCCTTCGTGCAAGACGATGCCTGCCCGGAGTTCGGGACGGATCTCAAGTGACGAATACCCGGCCGCCTTTTCGTTGAGGATGGCCAGACGTGCCATGGCGTCCTTGGCGGCCAGCACCGCCGAGTGCGACGCATGTTCGATGCCCGATGTCACCGGAAACACGGCGAGCATGCCGTCCCCGATGAACTTGAGGACTTCGCCACCATGGGCGGCGACGGCGCTCGCCATCGTTTCGAAATATGCGTTGAGCAGGACGAGCATGTCCGCCGGGGCCAATGTGTCCGACATCGTCGTAAAGTTTCTGAGATCGGAGACCCAGATGACGGCCCGTATGGAATCGCCTGCTCCACGCTTGATGGCGCCTTCGAGGACCTTCGCCGCGGCGCCCGAGCCGAGATAGGCGCCTAACGTATTCTCGGAGATCCTGAGTTCGCTATGTCGCTGCACATGCAGTGCGAACAGCTTGAAAAGTGCGTTCAGACAACCGATTTCCGCGTCGGAAAAGCCCTCCACCGCCGTGGTAGCGATGGTGATCACGTTGCGCGTGTCGAGGCCGGACAACGGGATCGCGACGTAGTCTGTCATGCCGGCGGCCGCCAGTTCGCGCATGATCGGAAACTCCGCCTGCGCTGAAGGCGTCTGGGGCGCTCTTCGAATCGTATCGCCGGTCGCGACAATCCGCTGCAATGGATTGAGCATGTAGGCATCGGAGACAATTGCCGCATCCGCGACGCGCACCTCATCGCAAAAACCGTCATCCGCATTCCATACCCAGGCAAATCCGACGAGTTGCGGGTGAAGCGTACCGATGTGCAACGTCAGACGGTCAATGGAGGAGCCGGCCGCCTTCATCCTTGCAATCAACCTGACCAGCAGCTCGATCATCTCCCGTTCCGCGGACGCATCTTCCAGCAACCAGTGCTCGATCTCTGGGAATGTGTCATTGACCTTGGCGGTTATCTCGATAGGGCCCGCCCGGCGGACGAAGGAAACCGAGGGCGGATAGCATCGGGGCGAGGGATCTGGAATCTTCTTATTCATGTGAAATCCATTCGGGCTTCAGGTAGCGACGTCGCGCCCGAACCGATCGACGAGAGAATCGATGAAGGGCCGAACCCTTGACCGAAAGATGTCGCGTGGGTGGATAGACTGCGTAAAGGGCCAGTGACGATAGTTAGCACGGACGGCTTGAAGACTGCGTATGCACTGCGCGCAATGTGGTCTGCGGGACGAGACATTACCGAATTCGGTCTCTCGCCGGCACCTGTCGCGTAACGTGCAAAATCGTTCAAATCAGATGGAGGATGTGCAAGCCGGACGACGCCAAAGATGCTTCTCTGGAGGCTGTGGCGCGCGATGCTGCTCGCCGGGACAACTTTCGGGCATCCGACGGAAGCTGATCTCGCCAGCGCAGTATCGACGCAGCGATTTCCTGGAGGGCGAGAAACATGGCGGGTCTCTTTCATCCGACAAGCTTGGGTGATCTCGATCTCACAAACAGGATCGTCATGGCGCCGATGACGCGCTCGCGCGCCGACGAACGCCGCGTCATCAATCCTTCCGCTTCCGAATACTACGCAGCGCGCGCGGACGCCGGTCTGATCATAAGCGAGGGCATCAACGTTGGACCGATGTCAAACGCGTTTGATCGAACGTCTGGCCTGTGGAGCGACGCGCAGACCGAGGGATGGAGAGCGATCGTCGATCGCGTCCACGATAAAGGCGGCCGCATCGTCGCCCAGCTCTGGCACGGTGGGCGCGCCAGTGCCCGTGGTCTTTTGTACGACAAGCAACCGCTCTCGCCATCGGGCGTGAATGACGATCTGGACCGGCTGCAGGTATGGGCCCTTCTCGCCAACGGTGCCTACGTGCGCGTCTCCGCGACGACGTCGCGCGCGATGACCCTTGGGGAAATCCGAGTAGCCGTGGAGGAATTCAAGCTGGCGGCCGCCAACGCCGTTCGCGCAGGCTTTGATGGCGTGGAAATTCACGGTGCCAACGGCTATCTGATACACCAGTTTCTCTCGCCGACCATCAATCAGCGTACCGATGAGTATGGTAGAAGCGTCGAAGGCCGCTCGAGATTGCTGCTCGAAATCGTTGCGGAGATTTGCGATGTCATGCCGCGATCGCGCATAGGCCTGAGGCTATCGCCCTTCGCCGACTACAACAGCACGCGAGATCCAAACCCCGCATTCACCTATGGACGGCTCGCACATTGGCTGCAGACCGCCGGGCTCGCGTATCTGCATCTGGCCGATACCAATGCATGGACCGGAGCGCCTGACTACGAGAGGATGCTGCCGATATTTCGCGAACACTATCGCGGGCCTCTCATCGTTAACGCGGGCATCACCCCCGAGCGCGCCGCCGACATCGTCAATTCCGGCGAGGCGGATGCAGTCGCGTTCGGTCGTCTCTTTCTCGCCAATCCGGACCTCCCGGCGCGCATTCGAGCTGGCGGCCCCTACAATTCGCCAAAGCCGTTCGGAATCTATGGCGGTTCGGATGCCGGATATCTCGACTATCCGAGCCTTGAGTCCGTTGCGCAGGAAGTCGCCGAGGAAGGCTAGTGCTCCTGGGTCGCGGCAAGGTGGCCGAAACGATGGCAGAGCCGCTCGGGCGCTACCATCGCGCGCAGGACATCGCACAAATTCGTAGGTCGGCGTAGAAAATCGTACGCTTGGTAGTGGGGGTCCGCTACATCGCGAAACCCACTATCTCAGAAGCCCTGCTATCGGCGTGCAGCCTAACTCAAGAAGCCGCGTTTCGATAGTCCGGCGAAGGCCGCCGTTCGTGCGCTATCCCTCACGACTAAATGGTTGGCGAATAGGTTCAATCCCGGACCTGCAACCATCTCAAATTGCTGTTTCAGGCGGTCGCCTGAGCGGCTGGCGTTGCCCTCCAAAGGAAAAGGTCACACGTTCGAATCGTGTCGGGTGCGTCAACAACATCGACGTGCAACCTCGATTATCTGCCTTCAATTCGAAGCCCATCACAGACCCACCAATCCGCCCATATTGCCGTCAAGCCGACTAGCGGAAGGCAAAGGCGCGGGCAACGCATGAACTCCTCTCGGAAACTATCAGCTTTCGTCCTAGAGAGGCTTACGACAAGGCGTGCGGTGGCACTTTTGTCTTTCTCCGGCCAACTGGCCGCGTATCCACGGACTAATTTGGGGGCGCTCCGCACTGCGGCACACGCAGGGCAGTTGACGGAATTCGCAAAGGGAGTAGCCCTAATACGACCACAACGATGCGCCTCCCGCATCGGGAGCCGAGACTTTACATGCATTCTGCAAAGCTTAGCTGGACGTGGCGCGGCAAGGCGGTCGAACTCGGCTTCGACACCAGCGGTCAGGGGCCGACAGTGCTTCTGCTGCCTGCATTGAGCTCGATCTCGACGCGCCGCGAAATGTGGCCGCTGCAGGAGCGTCTAAGTTCGCACTGTGTCCGTCGATTGGCCGGGCTTCGGAGACCAGCCGCGCCCCACGATGGATTGGACACCCGCGGCCTATGCGGCATTCCTGGAATATCTTCTCGAGAACGTGGCTGCTTCTCCGCATGCCATCATTGCCGCGGGGCACGCGGCAACTTACGCACTCGCTCACGCTCGTGCTCGCCCCGGGTCGTTGGGGCGACTCGTTCTGTTAGCGCCGACTTGGCGCGGGCCCTTGCCGACCATGATGAATGGACGTCGGCCGTTCTTCGATCGACTTTGTCGGGCCGTCGATCTGCCGGTGGTCGGACCTGTGCTGTACAGACTGAATGTCAATCGGGTCGTCGTTCGCTTCATGGCTGCTGGACACGTTTACGCCGACCCGGCGTGGCTAAGCGGCGAACGGCTGCGCGAAAAACTGACGGTCACCCGAACTCCCGGCGCCCGATATGCGTCGATCCGGTTTGTGACCGGTGCCTCGATCCGGCCGAAACAAGCGAGCGGTTTTTGGCACTGGCGCGGCAAGCGGCGATCCCGATGCTGACGGTTTATGGCGATCAAACGCCTCCACGATCCCGTGCCGAGATGGAAGCACTTGGCAGACGTGGAGGGCATGCAAAGCGTCTGCCTGCCGCGAGGCAAGCTCTCTCTGCATGAGGAGTTCGCTCCTGATGTCGCGGAAGCTATAGCAGAGTTTCTTGCACGGCCGTAATGTTTGGTCCTGCAGGGCTGAGAACGGCACGCGCAAGTGGCCGCCCCGGTGTGCAAGCCGTAAACTCGTACGTTCGTTTCGCTCTCAGGCACGGCCTGCGACTGCCTGCCGGGTGTGCGGCACACTCTTGTTTCGGTGCGGAAGGGATACTTGACCGACTGTTCCCAATCCCATTGTCAAAAGCCGGTGCGACGAGCGTAACCTTTCCGAAGCTCGATCGAACCGTTCCTAGCGGTGCCGCGCGATCCGGCGAATGCGCCGAAGGCACACATCATCACGTTCTTCAGCTCGCCGTCATTGTCTTGTCCATCTTGATCGAGAGATGAGAGCGGGCAGGTGCCGCCGCGCGTCGGGCTCCCATCGCGGACAGCAACTGACCAGCGTGCGCGACGCCGCGAACGTTCCGATTTTGATCCTGGCCCGATCCGCCAGGATGCGTGATCTATGGCCCTTTTTTTTGCATCGTACCGGTCAACTCTTCGAACTGCCGTCATCATTGTGGCCAGTCTCTGAACAGTACGCTCGCGTTCACACCGCCAAAGCCGAACCCGTTGGAGATGGCATATTGCGCCCGAATTGGGCGGGCGGCCTCAGCAACGAAATCGATGCCCTCGCCAGCGGCATCCGGGACCTCGAGGTTCAAAGATGGCGGTGCGATCTGGTCTCTCAGGGCAAGGATCGTGAAGATGGCTTCCAACCCGCCGGCGGCTCCAAGCAGATGGCCCGTGGCGGATTTTGTCGCGCTCACAGCGATCCGTTTGTCCGTCCCAAACACCGACTTGATGGCCTCGATCTCCCCGAGATCGCCGACAGGCGTCGAGGTCGCGTGAGCATTCAAATGCGCAACGTCTCGCGGCGTAATGCCAGCTTGTGTAATCGCGATTTCCATCGCTCGCCGGGCGCCCTCACCGTCTTCAGATCCCGAAGTCATATGGTGCGCGTCAGCGGTTGTGCCATATCCGGCGAGTTCGGCGATCGGTCGCGCACCGCGAGCTATTGCATGATCCAGGGCTTCGATGACAATGACACCGGCGCCCTCACCCATCACAAATCCATCGCGATCGGCGTCGAAGGGGCGTGATGCCCGCTCCGGCGATTCGTTGAAGCCGGTCGAAAGGGCGCGCGCAGCAGCGAAGCCGCCGAGGCTGACCTCGTTGATGCAAGCTTCCGCGCCTCCGCAGATGGCAATATCTGCCTCCTGGGCACGTATCAGACGCGCAGCATCACCGATAGCCTGCACGCCAGCGGCGCAGGCCGTTACCGGAGCACCTAACGGACTTTGAAGCCATGGCGGATGGAAATCTGTCCAGCAGCGAGATTCGCAAGGAACGACGGGACGGTGAACGGCGACAAGCGGCGCACACCACGCCGATCGACCGTCCGCACCGCATCCGTTATCGCGGGGAAGCCGCCGATGCCGGATGCGATGATAGTCGACGTGCGCTGCTTCTCGCGTTCAGTCGAAGGCTTCCACCCAGCCTGTTCAATCGCTTCATGCGCAGCAATCAGTCCGAACAGGATGAAGCGGTCCATCTTCCGCTGGTCTTTCGGGGCAACAACGAGGTCGGGGTCGAAGCCGGCTTCTCCGTCATCTCCCCGTCCGGGGACGACGCCGCCGATTTTAGCCGGAAGATCTTTGACGATCTCTTCTGGAAGCCTTCGAATACCGGACCGGCCAGAGAGGAGCCGCGACCAGGAAGCCTCAACGCCAGAAGCGAGCGGGCTCACGGCCCCCATTCCAGTGACAACTATTCGTCGCATATTCCCTCCTCGTCTCTACTCTGCAGCCACCGCAAACCCGGCCGGGCCATTTGCGACGTGGTCCGAGGGATAGAGTTCCTCTCCCGGACTCGGCTTGATTCTGAACCAGGCGACGTAGAGCGCTGGCAGGAAAAGCAGGATGAGCAAGGTACCGATCGCCGTACCCCCGATCAGCGTATAGGCCATCGAGCCCCAGAAAACAGAGTGCGTGAGCGGGATAAATGCAAGTACGGCCGCAAGTGCCGTTAGGATCACGGGACGTGTGCGCTGGACCGTGGCTTCGATGACCGCATTGTAGTCGTCGAGACCCGCGGCCCGGTTCTCCTTGATCTGCTCCGTCAAGATAAGCGTATTTCGCATCAAGATACCTGCCAGCCCGATCAACCCCAAGATCGCATTGAAACCGAATGGCTGATGGAAGATCAGCAGGATCGGAACGACGCCAACGAGGCCAAGCGGCCCGGTGAGAATAACCATGAACATGGTAGACATCGACCGGACCTGAAGAATGATCACGATCAGCATAGCCGCGAACATCGCGGGGAAGACCTTTCCGAGCGCGTCGTTCGCCTTAGTCGCCTCTTCGATAGAGCCGCCCAGCTCGATCCGGTAGCCATCTGGGAGCGACGCTATCAAGGGCTCAAGCGCCTTCATCACCTGTTTGGAGACTTCCGGTGGCTGGGTCTCCTCGTTGATGTCCGAGCGGATCGTAATGGTTGGGATCCGATCGCGGCGCTTCATGATCGGCTCTTCGAAGCGATATTCCGAATGCCCGATTTGATCGAGCGGAATCGGTCGTCCGTCGCGGCTAGACAGCGAGAAATCCGTCAGTCGTGTCGGATCCAAACGCTCAGCGCCGCCACTGCGTGCGACGACCGCGACGTTGCGGATGTTCTCACGAACTTGCGTGACCGTAACTCCAGTCAAAAGGAACTGCAGCTGCTGTGCAGCTTCGTTTGGCGAAAGCCCGATCAGGTTCAACCGGTCCTGATCCGGAATGAAGCGCAGCACCATGGCGCGATTACCCCAATCGCGGTTTGCCTGCCGCACGTCGGGCACACTGCGCATAATGTTCAGCGCCTTTTCTGAGATCTCATAGAGCTTGCCAGGATCTGGTCCGATGAGACGAAACTCCACAGGGAAAGGCGTATACGGTCCGAACACGAGCTGCGTGACCCGGATATAGGCCTCGGGTGCGAGCCCCTTCGCAACAGCGTCACGCAACGTCAGCTTCAGATGTTCACGTGTCTCTTCGTTTGCAGTCAGAATTACCATCTTCGCGAAGGACGGATCGGGCAATTCGGGAGCCATCGCCAAGAAGAAACGAGGAGCACCCTGGCCGATGTAGCTGCTCACGATCTCTGCTTCGGGCTGGCTCTTCAGCCAATTTTCGAGCTTCTCGACCGTCGCGGTCGTTGTTTCGATGCTGGTTCCCTCAGGCAAGCGGACTTCGACGAGGACCTCCGGCCGGTCGGACGTCGGAAAAAACTGTTGCTTGACTGTGCCTAATCCGACGAATGCCACGCCGAACGTGATCGCGACTGCAGCGCATGTCACATACCGGTGGCGTACGGCAAACGTAATGAGATGCCGAAGACGTTGATAGTTCGGTGTGCCGTAGATTGCGTGGTGACCGCCCTGGACGGGCTTGATCTTGGGGAGCAGCTTGACGCCGAGGTAGGGCGTGAAGATCACCGCGACCAGCCAAGAGATAATGAGAGCGAAACCAACGACCCAGAAAATGTTACCGGCATATTCGCCAGCGGTGGATTGAGCGAAGCCTACGGGCAAGAAACCGGCGATCGTGACGAATGTCCCGGATAGCATCGGTGCGGCGGTATGACTCCACGCATACGCAGCGGCCGTCACGCGATCCATGCCCTCTTCCATCTTTACAACCATGATCTCAATCGCAATGATTGCGTCGTCGACCAGCAAACCTAGAGCTAGGATCAGCGCGCCCAGCGTGATGCGGTCGAAAAAACGGCCGGTCTCCAACATGATGAGAAAGACGACCGCGAGCGTCAGGGGGACGGCTGCGGCGACCACGACGCCGACGCGCCAGCCGAGGCTTACCAGACTAACGAACAGGACGACGCCGAGCGCCATCGCGAACTTCAGCATGAATTCGCCCACGGCAGATTGGATGTTGACTGCCTGGTCGCTGACCTTGTCGAACCGCACGCCGAGCGGCAGCGTCTTCGCGATCGCCGCCGCCCGTTCCTCGAGAGCCTTGCCGAGTTCAAGACCGTTCCAGCCCTCCTGCATGACCGTCGCCAACATCAGCGCTGGCTCACCTTGGTGCCGGATGAGAAATGTAGGCGGATCTTCGTAGCCTCGTTGTATCTGGGCCACGTCGGACAGCTTGAGTGTACGCTGGCCTGCGACGATCGGAGTATCCGCGATGGTCTGCAGGTTGTCGTAGGCGCCGTCAAAGCGGATGAAGACTTGTGGACCCTTGGTGTCAATCGAGCCCGCCGGCGTAACTGTGTTTTGGCGGCGCAATGCTGCCGCGATGTCCTGGACGGAGATGCCGAGAGTGGCCAGTTTGGCGAACGAGAACTGAACGAAGATCTGCTCCGGCCGTTCGCCGAGGATGTTGATCTTCTTGATACCGGGTACGTGCAGCAATTCCTGCCGGATGGTTTCTGCCTGTCGCACCAACTCGTGCATGGGCATGCCCTTCGCCTTCAGCGCGTAAAGCCCGAAGGTGACGTCGGAATACTCGTCGTTTACGAATGGTCCAATAACCCCCGAGGGCAGATTCTTGGCCTCGTCGCCGATCTTCTTGCGTGCTTGGTAAAACTCCTCCTGCACCTTAGAAGGAGGGGTGCTATCCTTCAGAGTGACTGTAAGGAACGCGTAGCCGGGCCTAGTCATGGTCTCGACGCGGTCGTACCACGTGAGTTCTTGGATACGCTTTTCCAAGGGTTCTGCGACCAGTTCTTGCATTTCCCGAGCCGTGGCACCAGGCCAGACGGTCGTGACCGTTAGAGTCTTGACTGTAAATGTCGGATCTTCGGCGCGCCCCAGGAGCAGAAAAGCGAGGGCGCCGGCAGCAGCCAACAGCATAATGAAGAAAAGCGTTACCGATCGCTCCCGGACAGCGGTCGCTGAAAGATTGAAGCTCATTGCACATCCGCCTTCTGGATCGAGGTCCGGACGCTGGCGCCCTCCCGCAGGAGATGCGCGCCAAGTGCAACCACGGGCTCGCCCGCGTCGAGCCCTGTGACAAGGGCGTTGTCCTCACCTATGCGGCGAATCTGTACTGGCTTGAAGTGAACTGTAGATGTAGCCTTATCCACGACCCAGACGCCGGCCTTATTGCCGTCGTCGAAGATCGAGCCCACCGGCACCTCTATTTCCGCCCGGCTGGCCTTGCTTGCGATCCGGACCGTCACCGTGGCCCCCAGTGGAGCGAGCGCGGCGTCTCCGTCCAGGACGTAGCGGGCTTCATAGGTGCGTGTTTGGGGATCGGCCGCATCCGAAAGAGTGCGTAGGCGCGCGGACCATCGCTGTTTCTCAGAACCATAGACGCTTGCCAGGGCCTCGGATCCGATGGCTGGCCTCATGTTTTCAGGAAGAGCAACGATCGCCTCGCGCGGACCAGCGTGAGCGAGCCGGACAACCGTCTGCCCGGCCGCAACGACCTGGCCGGGTTCGCCCATCGTCTCCATGACTGTGCCGTCCGCATCGGCCGTAAGCGTGGAATAGGCCGCCTCATTCTCGGCGACTCCCGCTTCAGCTTCGGCCGCGGCGACTTGAGCTGTAGCGGTGTCAAGGGCGGCTTTCGCTTGCTCGTAGCGTTGATGAGTAGCGAAACCGCTTTGTATCAGAGCCGCATAACGCTTTTCATCCGCAGTCGCTTGAACGAGCGATGCACGCGCAGCGGCCGCGGTGTTGCGCTTCGCCGTCACGGCGAGGCGCAGATCGCTCTCATCGATCCGCATGAGAGGCTGGCCGAGCTTGACTTGCTGCCCGGCGTCCACGAGGCGTTCCACGATCTTGCCGGGGACCCGGAATCCAAGATTGCTCTGCACTCTCGCTGCAATGGAGCCGGTGAATCCGCGGCTATTGCCACCCACACTCGCCGCGTCGGCAACCTTAACGTAGGGAGGGATCGCTCGCGGATCGGTCTGCGGCGATCCACCGCTCGATTTGCTTGAAACGGACGCGATACCGGCCCCGGCTATGACCAAAACGGCCGCACAGAGGCTTGAAGTTATTAGAAGACGTTTACGTGTCATGGCAGTCACCTGGCTCTCGGGCCTATCTTTTAGATTACGTTCGTCATACATAAGATGGATAGATTACGATTGCAATCAAAACAGGTGTAAGGGATGCGGGTAACAAGGTCACAGGCCACCGAAAATCGACTGAGGGTTATTGACGTCGCGAGCCGCCTTTTCAAAGAGCACGGCTTTAATGGGATCGGTCTCAAAGATCTGATGAACGGCGCCGGCCTCACGCAGGGCAGCTTTTATAAGCAGTTCGAATCCAAAGAGGATCTGGCCGCGCAGGCATGCGAGCGCGCCATGCGTCTCGCCGCCGAACAATGGTCATCGATTGCGAGCGCGGACCCCGAGCGTCCTCTCGAATCTTTGTTCGACTTCTATTTGAGCCCAGAACATCGCGACCTACTCGGAGACGGTTGTCCGCTCGTTGCGTTAGGTTCGGACGTAGGTCGAGAAGGGCCGGCGGTCCGAGCAGCATTCGAAACAGGCATCAAAGCTCATCTCGATATCCTCGATGGCTACATGAGCCGCGATAATGGCGACGTTTTGCCAGGGAAGGCGATGGCCGTTCTGGCGACCATGGTAGGAGCTCTGCTGCTGTCGAGGGCTACAGACGATAAAAAACTATCTGAGGGGTTTCTATCGTCAGCCGCTGAAGCGATCAGCAAAGCTGAGGTCGCATAAGTCTCCAACGTCCACGTGATTGATCGGCTCCGTCGTGGGCCGCGACCGGGACGAAGCGGATGTAGCCTTCGCTGGATCGCGCCGCCGGGTTCACCGGCCAATCTGATGGCGCCGCGAGCCTTGATGGGGACAAGCAATGCGTTGCGGTATTTTACAGAATCGGGCCGTAATGGACGGTACGTGTGAAGCGGATGACCTCGCTAGCGCCGGATCCCGATCTCTTCGGCCAGAAGCTTGTTAGGCGTGAGTCCGGCCGTTGGACTATATCCAACGGCGGACGCGCTCTTGTTGAAATGCTTGAAAAGCTAGACGCAGCACGTTCGTCTCGCGATGACCCGATCGGTCGGCTTGCGGCGCCGCCGGTCGGCGCACTAACGGTTTTTCCTCGGCTCTTCCCTCGCCATAACCGACCGGACGACAGAACATCGGTGGCAAACCGGCTAGCGTTCCTTGCCAGCTCGGCGCTGGGAAGACCTGAGACTCTCCTTGAGATTAACTTTGAGGATTTCGTCAGCGAGCTTATTCGCATCCGGAATGGCTCTCGAAAGAACGACGGCGCCAACAGCTTGTGTCAGAAGGATGATGGCCAGCTCGCGGCGCTCTCGTCCGACTTCTCTACCATCGTTACCGAGCGCCTTGTCCAGTCGACTGATCCAATTTTCGATTCCCTCCGCGAATATTTCCTTGACGTCGTCATTCTGATGGGCCGCTTCTCCACCAAGAGTCGCGGCCGGACAACTCGTTGCTACCTCGTCGCGATGCTGACGGGAAATATACCGTCGTATGATGCCATCGACGCTTTTGATTCGGCCGGTCTCTTCATCAAGCTTCTTGAAAGCGGCGTTTGCCGCTGCTGCCGCAAGTTCATCCTTTGACTTGAAATGATTATAGAAACCGCCATGGGTGAAACCAGCCGCCTTCATAAGATCGGCAACACCTATGCCATCGAAACCATGCCGCCTAAACAAAGCAGCTGCGGCTTCAACGATCTGGTCGCGGTTTTCTTGAGCCTTTTCCTTGCTGATGCGCATTTCGTCCGCCAACTAGCCAAGTACGCCCGGCAACTTGCCACGGCAATAGATCATGCACAATAAGTATGACTATCATCGTAACTTTCAAGGACCGGCGCCTCGCATCGTCTTTTGCAGCGGAAGCCTGGATGTCTGTCGCGTCGGAATCGAGCTCGATCCACGCTCCTCAGAATTGCACTCGATTGACCGATTTGTTTCGCGCCACGAAGAGCAGCTGCTTGCCAAAGTGCTTGCGATTGACCTTCAAAGCTAACTTAATAGTGATGATCATCATCATTGACATTATTGCGTATGACCATCATTATAAAATCGCCAACAATCCAGAGGAAGAATCGCTATGACCGAGACCCACCTCTCCGCGAAAACTCAATTCAAGGAAATCAACCGGACCCGCTATGCCTATAGGCGCTGGGGCAGGAAGGGCGGCACACCCCTTTTTTTCATCCAGCATTTCCGCGGCGGCATGGACCACTGGGATCCGCTCATGACGGATGGACTTGCGGCAGGCCGGGAAGTCATTCTGTACGACGGGAGAGGTGTGTCCAGTTCTAGCGGCGAAACACCGGACCGGTTCGAAGTGATGGCGGACGAGGCCGCAGCTTTTATTCGCTCTCTTGGCCTTTCCCAAGTTGATATCGTCGGATTTTCGATCGGCGGCATGCAAGCCCAGGAGATCGCGTTGCGCCATCCGGAACTGGTCCGGAAATTGATGCTTCTCGGCACCGGTCCGCGCGGGATGGACCCCTATGTTGATCCGCGCATGCCCGCGGTGGCGTCAAAGCCGGTCCATGAGGCAGACGATTTCGTTTTCCTTTTCTTCGGCGAGTCGGAAGCTGCGAAGAAGGCCGGGCATGACTTTTGGGCAAGGCGCCATCAGCGTACGGTAGATGCAGATCCCCTAAGCTCAGAGCAAACCGCGCAAGCGCAGTGGGCAGCATACCAGGATTATCTCAAACCTGTCGGCGAGAAGCCTTACGCTCATCTGAATGCGATTAAGCAGCCGACGCTGATCGTAAACGGCAACAACGACATCATGATTGCCACGATCAACTCGTTTTACATTCAGCAGAACATCCCAAACTCGCAGCTCATCATCTATCCAGACTCGGGACATGGTTCGCACTTCCAGTATCCAGAGCTCTTCCTGGAACATGCGAAGCTTTTTCTGGATGGCAAACGGAAATAGCGCCGTCGGAAGGAAATAGGAGCCTTGCTGCTCTCAGTCTGCCTCGTTTCCTTCTGGGTATGGCCCAAGGCGCGACTGGCAGGAACCGAACGCGAGCTCCTATACGACCGCTACCAACGACTTCGTCTCTCGCTTGGCGGTTGGGCCAAGCCAGAGATGCAAGCCTCGCTAACGACAAGGACGCCATAGTATGCAGACAAGAAAACTCGACGTGTATGATCCGCTCGAAGATTTCGAGCCGCGCAAAGTCTCGCTGAATGAGACCACAAAAATGGTTCATGTCTCGGGCGACGGACCGGCGGTGATCGTACTTCCGGAAATACCAGGCATCACTCCACACGTCGCACGCTTCGCCCGATGGGTGAGAGAGGCGGGCTTCACCGTCTATGTGCCATCGCTCTACGGTCGTGACGGCGAGCCAGCAACCGCAGAAATCGGGGAAGCCATCTTCAAGCGTGCCTGTGTAAGCGCAGAATTTCGAGCCTTCGGCGCTGGAGGTTCGAGCCCGGTTACCAAGTGGCTTCGGGCATTGGCTAAGCTCGCGCATGAGGAGTGTGGCGGCCCCGGTGTGGGCGCAATCGGCATGTGTTTCTCGGGCAACTTCGCGCTCACCATGATGCTCGAGCCCTCGATGCTCGCGCCTGTACTATCGCAACCCGCTCTGCCATTGGACGTAGATGGTGGCTTGGAGATTGCTCCCGATGAGCTCACAGCCGTCAGGGAGCGGCTCGATCGGGAAGACCTTACCGTGATGGCGTACCGATTCGAGGGCGACCGCTTCTGCAAGGCCCAGCGCTTCGCGGCGTACCAGGAAGCTCTTGGCGATCGTTTTATCGGCCGCGTCCTTCCCGACAGCGCGGCCAATCCCGATATGCCCGATTTCTCGGAAAAGGTCGTGCAGAGTCCTCACCATGTCGTGACGGCTCATCTCATCGACGAGGAAGGCCAACCTACCCGGAAGGCTCGCGACGAAATTCTTGCATTTTTCGTCCGCCGGCTCGTGTCATAGTACCCGCCGGCTCTACGCTGTTCTCCCGCGGCTTCCAAACCTTAAAACGGAAACATCAGCGTCGCGGCCCGATAGCGATTCGCGACGCTTCCGACTCTCGCGCCAGCGCGGAGGCGACCGTCGCCCTTTGCTCGCAGACTTTTGAGCGCTTGTGCAGTGCGTCAGTACCACCCGAAATGCCAATGGCAACGCTTCGAGACGGGGCGAAGGGAGAGCTAACCGTGCGGCGGGGCGGAGCGATCCTTCGGAGCCCGCTGTAGTAGCGAGTCACACGCGGTCGTGGGGCGTGCCCGAAACGTCCGGCATTAATCTTATACCTTCCGCAATCCGCAGAATTCTTCCGCGTAGAGCTTGCGCAGAGCACGGCCGTCATGCGCACGACTAACTCTTAAGCCGCACTGAGCGCCCTACCCCGGCGGCCCATCTCACTTCATCGGACTGGCGACGAGGCTCACTCACCCTCGTTAGTTTTTCCTTGATCTCCTCGCACTCATCAAGCACAAACCGTCCTACAACCCACTGAAACTTAGACCGTACTCCAAATCCAAGCTGAACAAGATCTTCAGCGCGCTGCGGCCAAGAGGCGCGTCAACGTTCGTTCGCGAGTAGCGGGGCGCGACCGGGGCAGAAGCCATCAGGTTCGGATACCTGCATGCCGAGGCAGTCCAAAAACCGCACGTGCACCGGTAGGCAGCCTGCCGAGGACTCTCTCATTATCGGCGTGTTGGGAGATCCGCCAGGTGTGATTTCCCTGGGGCAAAGCTTTGGCGGATGACGATGACGGTGAAGGAAACAGGACAATTGAGCCCACACGTGCTTTTTACAGGCACTGCGCCGGCGCGTCGCGGCGCAGTGCTGGTCCAACCAGTTTGTGCCCTGGTTATTCGGTAGAAGGGCGGCTGCTTCCAACGGAGCGGACGGCGGCCAGACGAGAGAGAGCTTCGCGGACGCCGGCCCCGTACTCCGGATCGGCCTTGGTGCAGTTGGCGATGTGGCGCTCTTGGATGTGGACGGCCGCACCGCCCACCTGGCGCGCGGTGTTGTCGAAAAGTGTCTGGCGTTGGGCCGGATTCATCTTACGGAATAGATCTCCGGGTTGCTGGTAATGGTCGTCGTCGACCCGATGATCCCAATGGGCGGCCGCGCCTTCGATTTCAAGCGGCGGCTCGTTGAGATCGGGTTGATCGGTCCATTCACCCCGGCTGTTGGGGAAGTAGGTCGGAGTGCGGCCGAGATTGCCGTCCGTGCGCATCGCACCGTCGCGATGGTAGCTGTGGACTGGGCATTTCGGCGCGTTGACCGGGATGTGGTGGTGATTGACGCCGAGGCGATAGCGCTGCGCGTCTCCGTAAGAGAAAAGGCGCGCCTGGAGCATTTTGTCAGGCGAGAAGCTGATGCCCGGCACAACGTTGGCCGGCGAGAACGCGGCCTGCTCGACCTCGGCGAAGACGTTCTCAGGATTCCGGTTCAACTCGAAATAGCCAACCTCGATCAGCGGGAAGTCCGCCTTCGGCCACACCTTGGTGAGGTCGAACGGATTGAACGGAAATACCTTGGCTTGCTCGTCCGTCATCACCTGCACGGACAGCGTCCAGCGCGGGAAATCACCCCGCTCGATGCTGTTGAACAGATCACGCTGATGGGTCTCGCGGTCCTTGCCGACAACAGCCTCGGCTTCCGCGTCGCTCATGTTCGCTATGCCCTGTTGGGTGCGGAAGTGAAACTTCACCCAGGTACGTTCGTTGGCGGCATTGATGAAGCTATAGGTGTGGCTGCTGAAGCCGTGCATGTGCCGGTAACTTTTCGGAATACCGCGCTCGCTCATGACGATGGTGACCTGGTGCAGCGCTTCGGGCAGGAGCGTCCAAAAATCCCAATTGTTGTCGGCACTGCGCATGCCGGTGCGCGGATCGCGCTTGATGGCGTGGTTGAGGTCGGGGAAGCGTAGCGGATCGCGGAAGAAAAACACAGGCGTATTGTTGCCCACCATGTCCCAATTGCCCTCCTCCGTGTAGAATTTGAGCGCAAAACCACGGATATCGCGCTCGGCGTCGGCCGCGCCGCGTTCGCCGGCGACCGTCGAGAAACGGGCGAACATCGGCGTCTGCTTGCCGACCTCCGAGAAGATCTTCGCCTTGGTGTGGCGGGTGATGTCATGCGTCACGGTGAAGGTGCCGAAGGCGCCGGAGCCCTTGGCGTGCATGCGCCGTTCGGGAATCACCTCGCGGTCGAAATGAGCGAGCTTCTCGATCAGCCAGATATCCTGCAGCAGCGCCGGGCCGCGGCGTCCGGCGGTTTGGATGTTGAGGTTGTCGCTGACGGGCGCGCCCGTCGCGTGGGTCAAATGTTCTGGCTGGTCACTCATGGGATGCTCCTGTTTGTTAGGTGATAGTTGGATGCTGCTGTCTAAACCCGCGGTCTCCAGAATCGCACGTGTTTGCACGTGTCGATTTCAGGATCGCACGACGATCGTGCAGACACTGATCAGCCGTGCCAGGCGGAGCAGCGGATCACGCTGCAGAAATTGCCACGGTGAAAATGCGGCTCCTTGTCGGCAATGACATCGGCCTTGACGTTGCCGAAGGTCGTGTCGGGCCTGTGTTTGATGCCGTCGTAGAAGGCCTGGATGATGTCTTCCTTGAATTGCGGGGTGCGCGGAAATGCGCTGACGACGCTCTCCCGCTCTTTATCCGTATATTGCTTGTAGGTGAGCCCGAGCACGTCCATCTCCACACCGGCGGTGACGAGGGCGACGACGGGATGCATGTGCTGAGGCACGCCGGGCGTGGTGTGGAGCGCGATGGCGGTCCAAACCGTATACGCGTCCGCATCTGGAATGCCGTGGCTCCGCAGGAAGTTTCGCGCGGCGTGCGCTCCGTCAACTTCAAAGCGCTCGTCTTTGCTGCCGTGGGCCGGCATCAGGCCGATGTCGTGAAACATTGCGCCGGCATAGAGCAGTTCGCGATCGAACTTCAGGCCGCGGTGGACGCCGGCCAGCGCGCCGAACTGGTACACTCGGCTCGAATGGTTGAAGAGCAACTCCGTCTCGACATCGCGAATGTACTCGGTGATGGCGCGTCCCAATTTGCTGTCGGGAATGGCGGCGGCTTCGACTAACTGGCTCATAGCTCTCTCCTAGAGTTTCTACCGGCGGCCACGATAAATCGGAGCTATCTTGTCCTCAATCGACGTGATACGTCAAATACGGACAATACCAGTCCCAAGCGGTCATCGGCATGAAACTGAAATCGAAGACAGTGGTCATCTTGGCCTTACCCGGCGTGCAGCTTCTGGACGTCTCGGGGCCCCTTGACGTGTTCGCGGAAGCGAACGTCCAGGCAGGCCGCGCGGTGTATCAATTGCTTGTTGCTGCGAGTGGACCTGGGCCAATCCGGAGTTCGTCGGGCGTCGGGCTGATGCCGGATCGAATTATCGATCGTGACATCGACGAAAGAATCGACACCCTCCTCGTTGCAGGCTGCCCCAACGCAGCCGAGGCTCCAGTGGACGATCTGGTAATCAAATGGCTGCGGCGACGTGCGCCGAGCGCGCGGCGCTTCGGCTCCGTTTGCAGCGGAGCTTTTTTTCTTGCTGCTGCGGGCTTGCTTGAGGGCCGGCGGGTGACGACACATTGGGCTGTCGCTGAACGCCTCGCCGCTCGATATCCAACGGTCACGGTAGACGAGGATGCGATTCAGGTCAGCGACGGCAAGCTCAGGACGGCGGCCGGCGTCACGGCGGGATTGGATTTGGCGCTTGCACTCGTGCAGGAGGATTTGGGATCCGAGATCGCGATGAAGGTCGCAAGTCAGCTCGTCATGTTCTTCAAGCGTCCGGGCGGGCAAATGCAATTTAGCCGCAAAGGTGAAGCGGTCCCGGCCGGACGCGCCGCGTTACAGGAGCTGCAGCGATGGGTGGCGGCGAATCCCGCTGTTGACCATAGCGTCGCCAGTCTTGCTGAACGCATGGATTTAAGTCCGCGCCACTTCGCGAGATTATTCAAAAGCGAGGTCGGAATTACGCCGGCGACCTGGGTCGAAGAAGCCCGTATAAAAGCGGCAAGGGATCTTCTGGAGTGTGGCCAAGAAGCACCAAAGCAGGTCGCGACACGCTGCGGATTCGCCGACGCGGATACTCTGCGGCGCGCCTTCGTTCGGCACGTGGGCGTCACGCCAGCCGAATATCGTAAGCGATTTGCCCGCATCACGGCGTGAGCGCGCCTGGAAAGCGCGCTCGGACAACCTCATCTCCGCTTACGAGCACGGCGATGATATCTGGGGAGAGGCGTGCTCGCTTTCTACGCGGAGCAGGCTTGTAGAGGAATGCGGTCTCAAGACGAACGGGTCGCCCCAAGACTGCGAAGGCCTTGGCCAGGTGTTCGGCGGACACGCGGAGAGACCCTTCAATGTTTCGCTGACCCGGTTTCGCTAGCCCGATCCCTCCCACTTAGCCCTTGGCCTGGAAAAAGCGATCAAGAAAATCAGGATGACAAGGAGGTGCTACAGCTTGCCTTTTGTGAGCGCACCTTTCGCTGGCCGATTCCCTGTCGCCGCCTTACCGTCCACGCGCCCGGAGCCGATCAGGCTTTTTATCTGGCTTGCAATGGCGCGCAGAATATCGTCGGACACTGCACGATCCACATCGCGAATAGCCCGGGAGAGTGCGAGACCACCCACCAGCGTGGCGAAGACAGTCACGGCGCGGTCACGGCTATGCTCATGGGCGTCGCTGCCAAGCGTGTCACTCGTCAAGTTGATGAAGCCGAGCAGGCCCTCAAGAAAGGCCTGCTGCGTCTCTTCGGGTTGACGCCAGATTTCCGACACCAGCGCCGCGTTCGGACATCCCACGGCGGCGCTGTCACGATGCTGCGGCGAGAGATAGCGCCTCAGGAACTCCTCTGAAGACAAACCGGTAAAGGCGGCGAGCGTTTCCTTGAACGCCTCGCGCGTCGCTTCGGCCTGCAGAGTTTCCTTGGAAGTGAAGTGACTGTAGAGCGCTCCGTGCGTCAGTCCGGCAGCCCGTGCCACATCTGCCACGCTGACCTGATCGAAACCTCTTTCTCTGATCTGCCTGGCGGCTGCATGGACGATGGCGCCGCGATTTTCGGTGGCTTGCGCTTTGCTGACCTTCATCTGTCCTGCCGCTTCGTTGTCGCGCGCCCGCTTGACGCCGCAAACTATTCATTGCGAGTATAATGTTATGCGGGGATGGTTCGGTCAAGACGGCGGCTACACTCGTTTGTCATCCGACCGCCTTCCACCCCGACAGTCGTGCAATGCTGGCAGCATAGGCCAGCAAGCACAACCTAGTCTTTCACTTGCACCTCTGCGCGAGCTTCGGTCACTGTCGTGTCAAGGTTAGTCATCCAGGAACCCGTTGACTTCCGAGACGAAGAGGTCGTGGTATTGGAACAGCGAACCGTGACCGGAGTCAGGGTAAAGGATCAGCCGAGCATTAGGAATATGCTGGTAAAGCACGTAGGAGTTGATCGTCGGAATGATCAGGTCGTGACTTCCGTTGACGATCAGCACCGGCTGCTTGATCGCTTCGAGCTCCGCGTAATTTGCCTGTGACAGACCCCAGGTGATCAAGGCCTTGGCCTGAGCACCGACGGCAGCTTGCGAGGCGACGGGCTCAATATCCACCGTGTGGTCGTGGATCCGTTTAAGGAAAGCGGCCCCTTCCGACATGCCATTTTGCGTAGACGTGAAGAACAGCGGGACCTTGGGGTCGATCTTCAGCTCGCCGCCACGCCTGAAGCCCTCAGCGATAACTACTTGCAGGTCCTTTATACCTTCGCCGCCCTGCGGGCCGGCTCCGACAAGGATCAGCTTACGCACCACCTCAGGGCGCTCAGCGACTAGTTTCTGGGCCACCGATCCGCCGATAGAGAAGCCGAGCAAGTCCACCTTGCCCAGGTGGAGAGCGTCGATGAAGCCTTCGGTCAGATGCGCCATGGCGTCGACTGAGTCCGGCGCTGCGCCGACGGACGCGCCGACGCCGGGGTTGCCCAGGATGATGACTCGGCGCCTCTGCGACAAGGCGTCGATCAGAGACGAATCCCAATCGTCCATGGTGCCTGTGAAGTGTTGCAACAGCACAAGCGGGGGCGCGTGGCGATCTATGCCGATGGCACGGTACGCTAATCGCGCCCCCTCGACCGTCACGTAATGATTGTGGGTTTTGACATAAGCTGCCTCAGGTGTTGCGAGCAGGGGGGCTGGAGCACCCGTCGCAAGAAGGATACTCGCAAGGCAGGCGGCCAGCGAGGCGATGGCACCACGGCTTGGGCCGTGCAGTGTTTTGGCTTTAAAGTTCATTGGGCTGTTCCTTGAATTGATCGAGCGGATATCAGCGCACCGAGCGTGGCGCTTGGGTGGATTGTCTCGTTCCAGTAACTCGAATTCGTTTGTGTCGGCCTTCGGAAGACCTGGTTGCCCGCTTCCGTTCACCGGGCAGCGATACGCAGGCCGAAGCTGCCGCGCAGACTCTTGTCGACCTGCTTGGCCGGCGCGAACCGCCTAAGTACACTGAGCAGCTTGGCGCGTCCGTCCGCCGGCTGACGAAGGCGATGAGGGCCCTTGAGTATGGTGGCGATCTTCTGCGCGACCACCTCAGCTTCGGGAGCCGCCTCAACCTGCTGCTGCACCGCCTTTGTGCTCGCATTGAGCTCAGAACTGTAGTCGGAGATCTGCTCAGCCGTCTTCTTCGCACTGGTGTCGAGCTTGGTCTTGGTGAAGCTGGGCTCCACGAGGACAACCCGCACACCGAAGCCGCGAACTTCATGATCCAGTGTCTCGGACATGCCCTCAAGCGCGTGCTTACTAGCGGCATAAAGACCCATAAACGGCGCAGGCAGAAAACCAAGAACCGAACTCAGATTTACGATCAGCCCCGACCCGTTTCGCCGCATGCTGGGGAGAACTGCCCGTACGAGGCGAAGTACCCCAAACAAATTAGTGTCAAACAGCGCCTCCGCTTCGTCTACTCGGGTCGCTTCGACCGGCCCGACGAGCGACACGCCGGCGTTGTTGATCAATACGTCGATCCGCCCAGCCTCGTGGATGACATGGGCCACCGCCGCCTGGATGGATGCTTCATCGCGCACGTCCAGGCGCAGGAGCTCCACACCGTGAGTGGCCCGTACCTTTTCCGGGATGCGGGCGCCGCCGAATACGCGGTGTCCGGCTTTGGCGAGCACGCGGGCGGTGGCCTCTCCGATACCCGAGGACACGCCCGTGATCAGGATAACTTTCTGCATAATTGATTCTCCTATTGAGAGCTCAGCGTCAGTCGATGGCGTGGACAAGGCTCGCCATGTGAGCTTGCATGCCGGCCGGGTCTTGTTTGAAGGCTTGGGCCGCACCGCGGGAGAGAGCGCCAGGGAATACTTCGTCTTGCCCTGCTTCTAGCGCGTCGAGGGTATCGGACACGACCTCTTGCGGCGTAAGCTTCGGCTCAGGGAGTGGCGCACCCATCGCGGTGTCGACCTGTACCGGCATCACCCCAAGGACTTGAACCCCGCGGATTTTTAGTTCCGCCCGCAGCGTGCGGGTCAGAGCCAGAGCGGCCGCCTTGGAGGCCGAATAGGTCCCCGCGACCGGCAGGGTCACATGGGATAGAATCGAGAGCATATTGACGATGGCGCCCCCGGGTTGGAACGCGGCCGTGGCACGCAGCGCCTGCGAAAGGGCCAGCATCCCAAAGTAATTGACTTCCATCTCCTTGCGGGCGCTCGAAGTATCCTGAGTGGAGAGCGCGCCGGTGAAGGCGGCTACGCCAGCGTTGTTAATCAATAGATTGATGTCGGACATTGTCTCTGCTGCCATCGCCAGATGCTCCGGGTTGGACACGTCCAAATCTCTCGTGACCAGCTTGTCGCTTTCGGCCGCCAAATCTTGGACGGCTGCTCTATTGCGGGCGCCCAAGTAGATTTTGGACGCGCCTCGCTTCAGCAACTCTTGGACGAATGCGCGGCCGATTCCGCCGTTCGCGCCAGTGACCAGCACCACCGAGCCCTGAATCTTCATTTGAACCTCCATCGCACGGTCTACAGCGTCCACCACGGAGGCCATAGCCATTCATCGCGTACGCAACTTATATATTAATTGCTATTGCAATGATTAAAGTCAAGCTGTTTTTCAGGTCTTTGACGCCCGGCCTTGTACCCACGGCCGCCGAAACCCGGCGGGAACCATGAGCGGGCCGGGTGGAGGCGCATTCTGGCTGGAGGCCTAATGTCCGTGTGAAAAGACACCTAAGGTTAGTAGTGTGAAGGACGTTCGATATTGGATGACGTAGCTACGCTTGCCGGAACTAAAGACCCGGAGTCCGAAGCCCGGCAGTTCGTCGTCCCAGATGAGGTAGTCCTTCTCTCCGGCTTCCGCCGCCTCGCGTGCTGTTGACCGGTCGGCGGTCAGCTCTGGCCGATCTGATCGTTGCTGTAACTGGCACCTACTAACTAAATCCCGAGCAACTCACGTGCGGGGGTCAACTCTGATGCCGTTCCAAAAGATTTGAACCGCATGATCGATGCTGCGCTGGATCGCGGTGCGGCTCTTTGGGAATATCCCAGCCATCGCACGGCGATGCAGGTCACCGCCGACGGAGTCGAAAAACTGCACGGCCGCGCGCAGCGGATCGTCGAGGCGGATCAGGCCGCGCCCGCGCCAGACCGACAACATGCCGGCAAGCTGCGCATAGGTGCGGTCGGGTCCGAGCTGGTAAAAGGTCCGCGCAAGTTCGGGGAAGCGGGTGCCCTCGGCGATGATCAGCCGCCAAAGACCGACAGCATCCGGAGCCATCGCGACCTCCATATAGCGCCGCGCGATGTGCGCGAGCGCATGGCGGACGTCAGAGTGAACGACCTCGGGGTCGCCGAACGCGGAAAGGATGCGCGCGGCGCGCTCCTCCACGATCGCGGCGAACAGGCCGTTCTTGCTGCCGAAAAACGAATATACGGTGGCCTTGGACGCCCCGGCGCGCTCGACGACAAGGTCGATGGTGGCGCCGCCGAAGCCGTTCTCCAGAAAGACTTCGACGGCGGCGTCCAGAATTTGAGAGCGTCGTATCTCGCCGCGCGGTCTGGTCCTCGGCACTGTTGCGGTAGCGGTCGTCGGCATGGCCTCTTGTTTTCCCCAAAACGTAACGTACATTACGTTATCATTGGAGGTCGTGATGTCAAGTCGGCCCCTTGCCCCGGCAACAAGCCCGGTCCTGCCCGCGACCGATACGATCGGGCCTTTCACCGACCACCCCCGGGCGGAGTTGGCGACTGCGCGCCCTCTCGCCGCCGTTCCAGGCCCCCGGCGAGTTCGATCCTCGTCAGTGGAAGTTGCCGACAAGCCTTGCGGGCGCCCACGGCTGTACGGTGCCTTGCGATCCGCCCTTCGGGAAAATTCAACAGGCATCCTGCTCGAGACCGAACGACTTCTCAGAATTTGCGGCCATCGCAAAGTCACCGTGGCGGACATCGCCGACGCCTGCGGCTTCTCCGCCGCCAACGTCTATCGATACTTCTCAAGCCGCCGCGCGATCCTCGATGCGCTCGCGTCCCACTACCTGCGCGAGACTGAACGCGCCGCCCTTGCTTGCGCGATCTCCAACCGCCATGCGGCGCGCGACCGGCTCAGTGGGTTTCTCACCGGCTTGAACACAGCTCTGATGACCTTCGCTGATTACGAGCCGCGGATCAGCGCGTTGCTCGCCGATGCCACGGCGGAACAATGGCCCTGCCACAGCCACTATGACGCGCGCCTCGTCCACCACATCACCAGGATACTCGCTGCGGCGAGCGCATCCGGAGAATTCAGGCTGGCAGGTGCTGCCGGGCAGGAAGCCCGGCACGTGAAGGCGGCAGCCTGTGCTCTGGTCGAGCCGGACGTCGTCCTGTCCTGCCGGGACAGGTACGACGCCTCTGCGCGCGAGGCCGTGAGCCGGTTGATCGCAGATGCCTTGTTGAACCGATCCGTGTCGCCGAGCGGAGCTTCGCGACACGCTGAATGACGTCAGAAACTGCCGACAGGAGAGGATACCATGACTTTGAAAAACATTGGGGTGTTTGTCGACGCCACCCCCGAAGGAGAGAAGCGGATCGACTATGCAGCTGCGCTCGCCCACCAGTGCGGCGCCCACCTTGCCGGGGTTCACGTCGTATCCGCAGTTCGCCCGGAATATCGATCCGATTACTATGTGATTGGCGAGAAGGCGATCCGAGCCATGCTCGCCGAGCGGAAAGCGGCCGATGAAGCCGCGACCTCCAATGTCCGGCGGCGCTTCGAAGCCATTTCAGCGAAGCGCGACCTCAGCGCAGAGTTTCGGGTGATCCGTCGAGGTGGACCTGACGAAGATCTGACCCTCAGCTCGCTTCATTCCGATCTCGTGGTGATCGGTCAGCGCGCGCTGCACGAGCTGAATGGCTACGCATCCCCCGAAAAGCTCCTGCTCTCCAGCGGTGCTCCTATTCTCGTCATACCGAGCGGCTGGAAATCCGAGTCTATCGGCAACAATATACTGGTCGGCTGGAACGCCAGCCGCGAAGCGCGGCGCGCGGTCGCAGACGCGCTCCCGTTCCTCGTCGCGGCTAGTTCCGTGACGCTTTTGGTTGTCGATTCGAAAGAGCGAGCCGGCCGGCACGGTGAGGAGCCGGGCGCTGATATCGCACTTTATCTCGCGCGTCACGGGGCCCGCGTCGAAGTGGAGCAGGTGTCGTCGCAAGGAACTCCGGTCGCCGACATCATCCTGTCCTATGCCAGAGATCACGGCGTAGATCTGATCGTCATTGGCGCCTACAGCCACGCCCGCTCTGTCGAGATGGTGTTCGGTGGCGTCACCCGGACGTTGCTGAAACAAGCGCGTGTGCCCGTCCTGATGTCACGGTAAGCGACTGTGTCGGTCGGAAGCTCGCTATTCTGAGAACAGCGATCGTTTCTACAAGTGGTTGGATGGCGCTCACAATGCTGGTCGGTCCAGTCCATCAAGAGGAAGTTCGGACTAGTACCTCTGCACAGAGGTTTTGACCGGTTGGTCTGGCGGGCGGATTGCCTATGATCTGCTGCCCGCATCGGCTGGTTCCCGCCCCAAGGATTCCGCCGAGGCAGTGCTCTGCCCAGACGTGTTAATCGGCGCACAATATTGACCCCCTCTATACGAAGTTGATCAAGCACTTAGGATGCCGATCGGCGCTTGGGCCCCACGCCGATTCACAGCGCACGGCTAAACGCCTCGCGCGTGCGAATAAAGGGGCTCAAATTGCGCCTTCAGCTTGAGAAGGTGCCGCTCGAACTCGTCGTCAACGAAGACAATGGTGAGCCTTATGACGAGAACACCTATCGCCATTGGGTCTCGACCGCGCGCGCCGTCGCCGTGTTCGGCTTTCTCGCACGCGATACCGTTCGCCAGGCAATCGTTCGCGCGGAGCAGCTGAGCGCCGAACTGATCAGAAATGTCGACAAGCTGTTCGCGGCTTTCTCGCTTGATGAACAGAACAAGGCGCAGCGCGCCCGCGCGGTCGATCAGCGCAAGCGTGTGTTGGCGGAATGGCTGAATGCGCAAGCGACGCGCGACAGCAATGGCGATGAGACGGCATGGCGCCTGAAGCCGTGCCCTGCGCTGATGTTCGTCAACGGCACCGGCGAACTAGACCAGAAGCACGACCAAGACCTGCGCGATACGTGCGTTATGCTGCTCGATCGGGCCGGCTGCGACCTGTTGACGATCTGCGACATCACCGGGCACTCGTACCGAAGCGCGCAGACCATCGTGAAGCACTACCGCGCACGCAATGTGGATCGCGCCGATTCCGGCATCGACCGGCTCCAATTGCAAGTGCGCAAAGAAGGTATGAAGGGCTGATCGCAGAGCGGTTGAATCTCATGTCTTCGGCGCTCTGTAGCTGTGCGCGATCCTGTGGTGCCCGGCCTATCAATATTGGGTTGCACAACGCAGCCGATAACAGCTTGGGCCTTCTGAGTGCAATTCTCGCAGCACCAAACACATTCGACCGCGCCGGCGCTCGGCTTCAATTCTAGCGCGGATAGTACCTGCGACCCATCTGGTCATAGACAACCACTGCGTATTGGATCCGGTTAAGAACGCTCTCCGCACATCCGAACTCGTCGCACAGCGTGCGACGTACGACCACAAAAAACGTCGCACGAGACCGGATTTGTTCTATCGAGCAAATTAAAAAAGCCCTTTCGGGCCAGTCTCTTGAGGGTGGTGGGCGCACCAGGGCTCGAACCTGGGACCCGCTGATTAAGAGTCAGATTTTTACTACGCAATATCAGATACTTGCCTGTAAATTTAATACATCGAGCTACTATCCAGATCAAAGGGTTACAGCCGAATTGTAAATCAGCCGAAACGACGGGAAGCAAAAAGAACAGCAACTTTCAAAGTTCGGTCCACCATGGATATTGGCTCGGCATGTCGATTGAGACTTCCCGGGAAACGGGGGCTGGCGTTTCTCGAGAAAGGAGGCGACGCCCTCGCGGACGTCGGCGTGACTGCCACGCTCCCGCGAGATGGGGCCGTCGATCGCCAGCAATTCGAACGGATACGACGCGCCAGCAAAACGCCTAGTAACTGCCGAGTCAACGCGATCGAGACGGCCGAGTGTGTTTCGGCGTGGGGTCTCGACTATGATCGGCGCGGGGTCCCATCACCCCATTTAGCGAAATCAATGGCTTGATGAGAGCCCGGCGACGTCGATGGGGGTCACTATTCGATGAGGATTCACACCCTACCAGCGGATCATCTTCATCACCCACGTCTTGTCCGGTGTGACGGCGGTGTCGAGCGCTCTTCTGCTGACCGGCTTTGTCGGGATGGGCAGTGTGACGGTCGGTCAGGATCTGCCGCTGAACACGCTCGCGGCATGCATTCTCGGCGGCGTCAATTTCGGCAGCGGGCGCGGCGGCATGGTGAGGCCTGCGCTCGCCGCCTTCATGCTAACGTTCCTCTTCAACTTTCTTACCAGCTTCGGGCTGGGCGAGCCGGAGAAGCTGATGGCGCAGGGCGCCATCATAGTGCTCGCGGCTCTAACCTATTCGACGCGACGGCCGAGGCCATAAGCGCCGTAGAGGGTCCGCGCGCCATAACCGTCGCCTCATTCCGCAGCGGGTCGCAGTGCCGCCAGGATACGCCACAGCGGCCGAGAGAAAGCGCAAACGCGAAATTGCTCGCCTGCGCCTCTTCAAAGTTGGTCGGTACAGCATGACACTTCGCGACCGTTGTTAAGTCCTGATTACGCTTCGCTTTTCGGGATGTGTCGGTCCAGTCCATCATTGGCAAGTCTGATCTAGTTCCAGCGAGCAAGGTCTAACGAGATCCAGTCAAAACAATGGCGCAGTGTCGCTGATGGGAGCACACACGACCGAGCTCTCCGCCCTGACCCGCGGCCGATGAGCCCGGCCTAGGTTCAAATAGGAGAGACGCAACCGCTGATACGGACATTCACCTAGCGCTAACTCGTCCGAACGGAGGCGCTCGCAGTCTTTCGTTTCGTTGATTGACCGCTTAGAGCGCGCCGTCCGGCTGAAAGTATTTCGTCGGACAGCTTCTTGCCGCCGACCGCGCGCGCGAGTGCGATCGAGCCCATCATGGTGGCAAGCGTGGCGGTGGCGATCTGGCGCGCCTGCTTCGGCGGCTGTTCCGGGAGCAAGGTGGCGATCACGTCGATCATTTCGTCGAGCTTCCTCGCAAACTCACGCCGCGCCTTGTGGCTGGAACGAGCAATATCGGTACCCAAGGCCGGCATCACGCAACCACCTGCGCGATCATCCCGATGACCGGGCCTCAGGTACGTTTCAACGAAGGTGTCGAACCTTTCCTCACGGGTAGCCTGTCCATCTGATTCCGCCACGGAGAGATGGTTCGATCCATCGCCATGGCGAACGCTTCTATCATCAGGGCTTCTCGCGATTCGAAATAGGTGTAGAAGCCTCCATGCGTGAGACCGGCGCGCTTCATCAAATCGGACACGCTGATGCCATCGGCGCCAGCTTGACGCAATCCGTAAGACGCTTCCTCGAGGATCCGACTCCGGGTTTGCAGCTTGTGGCCTTTCACGTACCGCATAGATAGCTCCGGGACATTGTTTTCACCATTTCTCCCCGAACGGACGAAGCTCGGTCAGGAAGGACCATGCGGAGCGGTCCTGGCCGTAGAGGTGCCATAATTCCTCGGCGATCGCGGATGGCTTGATGAAGAAATCATCGGGCGCTTCCGGCAGGCGTTCGCGCATTCGCGGTACGTCGATCACGGCATCGATCAAGACATAAGCAACGTGGATACCGCGGGGCCCAAGATCGCGCGCGATCGATTCCGACAGAATGCGCTGGGCCGCCTTGGTCGGGGCAAAGCCGGCAAAGTTCGCCTTGCCGCGAATGGCTGACGTGTTGCCGGTCACGAGGATGGTGCCGTTCCCGGCTTTGACCATGTCCGGAGCCACTTCACGCGCCAGATACAGCAAGCCCATCACGTTCACTTGAAAATTCCGATCGAGCATTTTCGGCTCGATCTCGAGAAACGTCCCCCACCCGCCCCCGACGGCGTTGTGGATGAGGACATTCGGGGCGCCGTAGGACCGGCGGATGTTGTCCATCGCGCCCTTAACTTCGCTTTCGCTAGAGACATCGCACATGATCGAGTGCGTATCGGTGAGTTCGGCTTCCAGCGCGCGAATGCGATCCGGCGAACGTGCCATGGCGATGACACGAAATCCTTCCGCAGCGAAACGCCGGACTATCGCGGAACCTGTGCCGGGCCCGACACCCGTAACGACCGCAATCGGCTTGTCAGGCATCGGCGCCTCCCCAGGTGTTGGTTTGCAGCAACAGGATTCCGGACAGCATCAGTTGATCACGCGATCGGTTTTGATCTCGATGTTGGGAGACAGCGCGCCTAACGCCCCGCGAATACAGGTTTGCGCTTATCGATGAAGGCGCGCACCGCCTCCTTGTGGTCCGCCGTCCGCGCCGAGCGGACCATGTTTTCGGCTTCGCGATCCATCGAATCCAGAAAGTCCGACGTCAGGGCGTGGTCGAGATTGTCCTTGATGTGGGCCAGCGCGCTCGCCGGGCCCGCCGCCAGCGACCTTGCGAGCGCAAACGCTGCCTCGCGCAACTCGGCGTCGGGCACCACGCGGTTGACGAGACCCAGCGTCTCGCAGCGCCGCGCGTCGATCCGCTCCGACAGGAACATCAGCTCCCGCGCTCGCGAGGTCCCGACAAGGCGGGTCAACAGCCATGCGATGCCATAGTCCCCGGTCAGTCCGACCCGGGCATACCCGGTGGACATGATCGCGGATTCTCCAGCAATCCGGATATCGCAGGCAAGCGCAAGCGCCATCCCGGCGCCGGCCGCGGGTCCTGGAAGGGCTGCAATCGTCGGCTTTCTCACCGCCACCAGCGCCCCGGTCAAGGTGCGTTGCCTGATCCGTAGATCGGCAACCCGATCTTCAAACGCGATTTCGATTTTGGTTGAATTGCTCCCCATACCCTTGACGTCGCCGCCGGCGCAAAAGGCCGTGCCCGCGCCCGTGACCAGCAACGCACCGACGTTCGGGTCATCGCCGCATTGCTTGATCATCCGCCGCAAGGCCGGCGTGAGATGATCGGAGAGCGCGTTGCGTGCTTCGGGGCGGTTAAGCGTGATCAGGGCGACGCGATCGCGGATTTCGCACAAGAGTTCGCCTGTTCCGGTGTCGATTTCGATCCGATCTTCCGCCATCTCAATCACTCCCATTTTGGGTCCACCGAAGCCGCGCTCTCACGCAATCGCCTAGATGACGATCACCTGGCTGCAAGACTCGGACGAATAGATCAGCTCCATCTGCGCCGCCCGATTGACCAGGACGGCGCGTTGATTGATGTAGGCCTTGTCCGTGATCTCGCCGGCCGCCAGCGAGGGCGGCTCCTCAAGGAGCGTGAGCGCGCAGATGCGCTCGCTGCTTCCGACATTGGCATTGTAAAGCCGGAGGCATTGCCGGAGAAAAGCGATCACGCCCGGGTCGCAGTTCAGATTGCCGTCGGCGTTGGTGGCGTGCTTCCTGGCCAAGACAGGATTCAACCAGCCCAGCACGGCGCAGGCGTGGCGATTTTCACCGGCAACGACGGCGTCCTGCAGGACGCCATGGGTGGCCGCGAGTGCCGCGGCGCGCAGATTGCCGACAGCTACCCATGTCCCGTTGGCGAGCTTGAAATTTTCGGAAACCCGGCCGGTGAAACGCAGACCACGGCTCGGATTGGCAGGATCGATGAACGAGATGGTGTCGCCGACCCGGTAGAAGCCTTCATCGTCGAAGGCCGCCGAGGTCAAATCCGGACGGCCAAGATAGCCTGGTGTCACATTGGGACCGCGTACGCGGGCCTCATACGTGTCCCCGGCAGGGATCAGTTTCAATTCCACCCCGGGGGCCGGGAGTCCCAGTTCACCCGGCGTGTCGGTCGCCCAATGCGTCGTGGCGATCGTGGGGGCCGTTTCGGTGGCGCCGTAGCCTGCCATCACCGGAATAGGTCTGCCGGTCGATTGCTTCGCCAGCTGATAGAGCTTGTCGAGCGTGGTCCGTGATATCGCAGCGCCGGCGTAAGTCATCCGGTCGAGTTGCCGGAAAAAATTGACTCGCAGATCGTGATCGGTTTCCAGCGCCTCGCACAACAGCGTGTATCCCGCCGGCACGCTGAACATGGCCGTAGGCGATATCTCCTTCAAATTGGCAATCGTCTTGTGAAACAATTGGGGAACCGGACGCCCATCGTCAATGTAGAGCGTGCCGCCATGCTTCAGAATGCCGTGCAGGATGACGTTGCTTCCCATGGTGTGATGCCATGGAAGCCATTCGACCTGTACCGGCGCTTCACGAGACGCCACCAGCAGCGCCCCCATCTGCATTGAACTTGCCATCATCCTGTGGGTGTTGATCACGCCCTTGGGAAGCCCGGTCGAACCCGAGGTGAACAGGATCTTGGCGGCGGCTTCCTTGTCGATCGAACGAAAGGCCTGCTCGAACTCGGCGCCGGGATGCGTCGAATAAAGCGACTGAACCCACACGGATCCGACCTTCTGATCCGCTGCAATCCATGTCGCGGACGCAAGCTCCGGAATCGTGCGCGCACCCGAATAGGCCTCGCTGTCCTGCACGAAAACGAAGGCAGGCCCAAGCAGCGTTGCGATATCCTGCAAGCGAGCCAGGCCGCCCGGCATCAACGAATAGTTCGGCGATATCGGGGCTACGACGATCCCGACCGACATCGCCGCAAACATGACGATTGCGTGCTCGATGGAATTGCCGGAGAGAATGGCAAGCCGGTCGCCACGTTTGGCGCCCAGTTCGATCATTGCCTGCCCGACGGACCGCACCCTTTGCCAGAGTTCGGCATAGGAAATCTTCTGCCACTCGCCGTCGCGGCCGCGCTGGGCCAGAAATGCGCGCTGCGGCGCCTTCTCGGCCCATTCGGGGATGAAATCCAGGATCGACCAGTGCGGGCTTTCGAACTCGATCGGGGACCGCAGCACGAGGGTCCCGTCTGGCCGCGTCTCGATCCTTACCTCTCGCGGCGCGAACCGGAGGCCTTCTGCAGGAATGGCTGGAGATTCGTGACGGGTCATGCGGCGTGCTCCTGTCCAACGATCTATTCTTTTGAGTGCCGAGGGGTGCGCGTATCCTGCCCTGGGGCCGCAGCCGCCGCTATGCGGCAAGTTGAAGTATCTCGACGATATCCTCCGGACCCTTGATGGCCCGTGGGTTGGCCCGGGTGAAGATCGACTGCATCGCGTTGCGGCCGATCAGTTCGAACTTCTCCTTGGTCACACCGACTTCCGAGAGATGGCCGGGCAATCCCAATCGACCGATGAACAGAGCGAAGGCGTCGCTGGCGCTCGCGTCCGTCGCGCGCCACGCCTCGGCGATTTTCCTTTGGGCTTCATCCGTGACCGGCTGATTGTATTTCAGCACACTCGGCATCATCACCGCCGTGCACAGGAAGTGCGGGACGTCGCAGGTGCCGCCCAGCACGTGTCCGATCGCGTGGCTGGCCCCCATCGGGACGCGGCACTGCAGTCCGAAAGCGGACATCCAGGAGCCGAGTTGGCAAAACTGTCGTGCTTCCAAATCGCTCGGATTTTCCTTGGTGGCCTGAAGGCCGTCGTACAGATAGCGCAGGCCGCGCAGGCACACGCTTTCCACCAGCGGATTGCCTCTCGGTGAGCAGATCGCTTCGATCCCGTGGTCCATCGCGCGGGTGCCTGACCCGAGCCACAAGGTTTGCGGGGTGTGCCGGGTGATTTCCGGATCCAGGATGATCGACAGCGGCATCATCAATGGATGGCTGAATATCTGCTTCAACTTCCTGCGCGCGTCCGTGACGAGCGTTCCGGAGTTATACTCTCCGCCCGAAAGCGTGCTCGGGATCGCGATCATCCTCACCTTCGGAGCGCGAAATGGCCCTGGCCGGGGTCCCTCCGGAGTCGAAACCACTTCGAATCCATCGAGTCCAGCTTCCTCGGTGATGCCGTGTTCAAGGCACATCAGGACGATCTTGGCCGCATCGACGACCGATCCACCTCCAACGGCGACGATCAAGTCCGCCTTCGCCTCTGCGGCACGCGCGGTTGCCTCCACCGCGGACGCTCGCGTCGTATGCTGCGGAACACCATCGAACGTGCCGCCATGTCTGCTACCCAGCGCGTTGCGGATCTTCTCGATCTCGTCGGTTTTGGTATTGAGCGTTCGGCTGACGATGAGGAAGACGCGCTGGGCGCCACGCCGCTCGGCCTCCTCGCGCAATGCATGAGCCGCCGGCTTTCCGAAGATCACTTGATCCATCGGCGGATATTGATGAAAACCGACCTTGGTCATGCTCGTTCTCCATGGTGATATCAGCTGCAAGACGGCACTTCGATGTTGCTTGGACGGCGTCTGCTCTCACCGCATCATTCGGAGCTTGCGTCCAGAATCGGGCCGAAGGGCTCCCAGGCGCTGCCGCTCCACCGCTCCAACTGCAGCTGGCTCCAGATCATGTTGCTCGATTCACTGGTGTTCACCTCAATGCCCGGAGACGCAGTGGGGAGTACGAAACGGTTCAGCGACTTCGCCTGCTCGAGGATGTTTTTTCGCGAAAGGTCGTTCCCGCTCTGCTTCAGGATCTGTTCAAGGATCATCCCTTCCATGTAGCCGGTGAGATAGCTGGTGTTCTCGAAGTCCGCACCCGGCAGATATTTTGCAAAGAACGCCTTGTAGGCCTGCACGCCTTCATCGTCGTTCCACCTCGCATCAGTCGGGTCCTTGTTGATGGTACCGACGATGACACCAATGGAATTCTCCAGTCCGGCAGGCTTTAACGTGCCGCCGATCGAACCGGACGGAAAGTTGACGATGATCTTGGCCTTCCAGCCGATCTCGGCCGCCTTGCGGATTGCCTGCGCGGCGAATTTCGGCGTGCCGGCAATGAACAGCGCCTCGGCGCCCGAACTCCTCAGATTGACGACCTGGGAATCCACGGTCGGCTCGGTCACCTCATAGGCCGCGGTGACGACACGCTTGTCGAAGTCCGCCTTCAGAAACGATTTGAAGGCGCTGACGTAATCCTTGCCGAGGTCGTCGTTCTGGAAAAGAATCGCGTATTTTGCTCCGGGCAACGTCTTGTCGAGGTACTTGGCGTAGATTATCCCCTCGGTTTGATAGCTGACCAGACCAGTCGTGGTCAGCGGATATTGGGCGACGTCGGTGAATTTGCTCGAACCACTGACAATCGCGATCGAGGGAACGCCCTTGGCTTTCAGGTATTTTGCCGTCGCCGAATTGCCGGGGGTGCCTAGCTGACCGAAGATGAATGATACTTCGTCACTTTCGACCAGCTTGCGGGCTTGCTCGGCTGCTTTTGGCGGGCTGTAAGCATCATCCATCGCGATGTAGTTGATCTTGCGACCGTTGATGCCGCCCCGATCGTTGATCGACTGCACATAGGCCACCACGCCCTTGCCAACCAGGCCGATCGGGGACGCCGGACCGCTGAACGGGAATATCCCGCCGATCTTGATTTCCGTTGCGCTCACGCCGGGTTCGTCGGCAGACAAAGCGGGCGATGCGAATAGCGATATGACCGCACACGCGGCCGCGAAGGTGAATCTGATACTCATGTCTCTCTCCCTTTGCGCCGGTTCGAGCCGTGCGCTTTTGCGTCTCCGGCTATTTTTCGAAAAGTCGGCAGCCGTTCGACGAAACGTCGCGAACGGCTCACTTCATGCGACCTTCACCGCCTTTGGCTGCTCAACGCCGTCAAGAAAGCCGGTCAGGCGGTGGCGGATGATTGCTTCCGCTTCCACCATGATGCGGTCGATCAATTCCTTGACCGTGGGGATGTCGTGGATCAGCCCGACCACCATGCCGCAGCTCCAGGCGCCGGCATCCATCTCGCCGTTGACCATCACCTTCGGATAGACGCCGGCGACCTGCTCGTGGATGTCGTCGACCTTCAGGCTCGCGCCCTTCTCGCGCTCGATCTCGAGCAGCTGGTCGACACCCCTGTTCTTCAACACGCGCTCGGTGTTGCGCAGCGCGCGCATCACCAGCACAGTGTCGAGTTCGGTCGCCTTGACCAACGCCTGCTTTACATTGTCGTGCACCGGCGCTTCCTTGGTGGCCACGAAGCGGGTCCCCATGTTCATGCCGGCGGCGCCCATCGACAGCGCCGCAACGAGGCTACGCGCATCCGCCATGCCGCCCGAGGCGACGAACGGAATCTTCAATTCATCGGCCGCGCGTGGCAGCAGGATCATGTTCGGGATGTCGTCTTCGCCGGGATGACCGCCGCATTCGAAGCCGTCGACGCTGACGGCGTCGCAGCCGATCTTCTCGGCCTTCAGCGAATGCCGCACCGACGTGCATTTGTGGATCACCTTGATGCCGGCGGCCTTCAGCGCCGGCATGTAGGCTTCCGGACTGCGGCCCGCGGTCTCGACCGCCTTGATCCCGCCCTCGCGAATGGCAGCGATGTATTCCGGATAAGGCGGCGCGGTGAAGCTCGGCAAGAAGGTGAGGTTCACGCCGAACGGCTTGTCCGTCATGTCGCGGCAGCGCGCGATCTCCTTTGCGAGGAGCTCAGGCGTCTTCTGCGTCAGGCCGGTGATGATGCCGAGGCCCCCGGCATTGGAAACCGCGGCCGCCAACTCGGCAAAGCCGACATAGTGCATGCCGCCCTGGATGATCGGATGCTGGATGCCGAACAGTTCAGTGATCGCTGTCTTCACATATCTCTCCCGCGTTCCCGATCAGTGGACGATTTCAAACAGGCCAGCCGCGCCCATGCCGCCACCGATGCACATGGTCACCACGCCATATTTCGCCTTGCGGCGCCGGCCCTCGATCAGGAGGTGGCCGGTGAGGCGCGCGCCGGTCATGCCGTAGGGATGGCCGATCGCGATCGAGCCGCCGTTGACGTTCAGCTTGTCGGGATCAATGCCGAGCTTGTCGCGGCAATAGATCACCTGCACCGCATAGGCTTCGTTGAGCTCCCAGAGGTCGATGTCGTCGATCTTCAGGTTGTGCCGGCTCAAAAGCCGCGGGATGGCGACGACCGGACCGACGCCCATCTCGTCCGGCTCGACGCCGGCCGCGACGAAGCCACGGAAAATACCGAGCGGCTTCAGGCCCTTCCTCGCCGCGATCTTGTCGCTCATGATCACGCAGGCCGAGGCCCCATCCGAGAGCTGGCTGGCGTTGCCGGCGCTGATGGTCTTGCCCTCGAAGACCGGCTTGATCTTCGCGAGACCCTCCGCCGTGGTGTCCGGGCGCGGGCCCTCGTCCTTGGACAGCGTCACCTGCTGGTAGCTGACCTCCTTGGTGTCCTTGTCGACGACGGCCATCTTGGTCGTGATCGGCACGATCTCGTCGCTGAAGCGGCCGCCCTGCAGCGCGGCACCCACGCGGCGCTGGCATTCGAGACTGTATTCGTCCTGCCGGACGCGGCCGATCCTGTAACGCTCGGCGACGACTTCGGCCGTCTCCAGCATCGACATGTACATGTCCGGCTTCATCGCCATCAGCTCGGCGTCGACAGCGTGGAACTTGTTCATATGATCGTTCTGCACCAGGCTGATCGACTCGATGCCGCCACCGATCGCGATCTCGACTCCATCAAGCATGACCGAACGTGCCGCGACTGCGATCGCCTGCAGGCCGGAGGCGCATTGGCGATCGATCGTGGTCCCGGCGACGGTGACCGGAAGGCCGGCGCGAACCGCGCCCTTGCGCGCGACGTTCATCACCATGGTCCCCTGCTGCATGGCGCAGCCCATGACCACGTCCTCGACCTCACCGGGCGCGATGCCCGCGCGCTTCACGGCTTCGGCGATCACATGTCCCGCCAGGGTCGGGCCATCGGTGTTGTTGAGCGCGCCGCGATAGGCTTTGCCGACGCCGGTGCGCGCGGTGGAAACGATTACTGCCTCAGTCGTCATGCTTGCCTCTCTGTTTAAGCCGCCGTGTCGAGCTGCGCATAGCGCAGCAGGTGATAGGCGGGGTCGCCGAACTGGATGTTGATGGAAGAGATCCGCTTGAAGTAGTGGCCGACGTTCAATTCGTCGGTCATGCCCATGCCGCCATGGAGCTGCACCGCATGGTCTGCGATGGTCCTGCCGGCATATCCGATCTTCGACTTGGCGCCGGACGCGAGCCGCGAGACGCCGGCTTCGCTGCTATTAAGGCTGAGATTGAGGTGCTGCATCAGCGAGAGCGCCTCCTGATGCGCGATGAACATGTCGACCATCCTGTGCTGCAACACCTGAAAAGAGCCGATCGTGGTGCCGAACTGCTTCCGGGTCTTGGAATATTCCAGCGTCGCGAAATTGAGCTCGCTCATCGCGCCAACGGCTTCGGCGCAGAGCGCGCCGATCGCGCGGTCGCGGCAAGCTTCCAGCACAGGGGCGCCCTCGCCTTCCTTGCCGAGCAACTGTCCCCGGACACCACGCAGGCTGATCTCGGCGGCACGACGGCCATCGATGGTCTTGAAGCCCTGCAGATGCAGATTGGCGGCGCGGCGATCGACGACGAACAGGCTGACGCCGCCTCGGTCATGGCGATGACCGGAGGTGCGGGCGGACACGACCAGATAGTCGGCCCATGGCGCGGCGATAACCGCGCTTTTGTCGCCAGTGAGGACATAATCCGCTCCATCTCGGCGCGCGGCGGTCGTGACGTTGGCGAGATCGAATCGCGAACCCTTCTCGGTCCAGGCCAAGGCCAAGATCTTGGTTCCCGCGATGATGTCCGGGATAAACGCCTGCTTCTGCTCCTCAGTCCCCACATGCTCGATGAGGCCGCCGGCAAGCACGATCGTTTCGACGAATGGCTCGACCACGAGGTGACGGCCGAACTCCTGCATGATGATCATGGTCGACAACGATCCACCGCCAAGTCCCCCGACGTCCTCCGAGAAGGGGGCGGCAAGCAGACCGAGTTCAGCGAAGACCCGCCACTGCTTGCGGCAGAAGCCCTCCTCGCTTGCGAGGATCTTGCGACGCGCGTCGAAATCATATTGGTCCCGCAACAAGCGCTGGACACTGGACCGCAACAATTCCTGCTCTTCCGTGAACTGGATATCCATCCGATCCTCTTGTTGCCCCGTTGCTAGAGACCGAGCACTGCTTTGGCGATGATGTTGCGCTGGATCTCGTTTGATCCGCCGTAGATGCTGAGCTTGCGCGAGTTGAGATATTTTTCCGACGCGGTGTGACCGTAATCCGGTCCGGGCATGAAATGGTTGGCGCTGACTGGATGCTCACGGATCGCAAGGCCATAGTTGCCGATGGCCCGATGCGTGAGTTCGGTGATGTTCTGGAAGATCTCGGTGCCACGGATCTTGAACAACGATGCCGCCGGCCCCGGATCGATGCCGCGCGCCATCTGAGCCACGACGCGAAGCTCGGTCGCTTCCAGAGCCAGCACGTCGAGTTCGACCCGAGCGATGTCCCTGAGGAATTCCAGATGGGCCGGATCGTCTTCCGGGATTTCGGCCTTCACGATCTTTTTCAGCCTGTCGATGTAACGCGTCGAGCGGCCGATCCCAGCCATGCTGGTGCGCTCATTGCCGAGCAGGAATTTGGCGTAGGTCCAGCCCTTGTTTTCCTCGCCGATCAGGTTCTCGACCGGCACCCGGACGTCTTCGAGGAAGATGTCGTTGACCTCGTGGGAACCATCGATGGTGATGATCGGGCGCACCGTGACGCCCGGCGACTTCATGTCGATCAGCAGGAACGAGATGCCCGATTGCGGCTTGGCGGCCGGATCGGTCCGAACCAGACAGAATATCCAGTCGGCGTGCTGCGCGAGCGTGGTCCAGGTCTTGTGCCCGTTGACGATGTAGTGGTCGCCGTCACGCACAGCCTTGGTGCGGACAGTGGCAAGATCGGAGCCGGAGCCCGGCTCCGAGTAGCCCTGACACCACCAGTCCTCGCCGGAGAGAATGCGCGGCAAATACTTCTTCTTTTGTGCCTCGTTACCGAATGTATAGATGACAGGGCCGACCATGGTGACGCTGAACGCCAGAGGAGGCAGCGTGCCGGTACGGGTGGTCTCCTGCTCGAAGATGAAACGCCGGGTGATCGACCAGCCGGGGCCGCCATATTCCTTCGGCCATAGCGGCGCGATCCACCCCTTCTTGTGCAAGATGCGATGCCACAGCAGCATCTGCTCCTTGGTCAGATCGGTCTCCGGATTGGGAACACGCATCTCGGCCGGATAGTTCTCCGCGATGAAGGCGCGGACTTCGTCTCGAAAGGCAGCATCCGCAGGTGAAAGCGCGAGCTCCATTGGACCTGCTCCCTACCACTTCTCGCCGAAGGGACGGATCTCCAGTTCGGACGTCCAGGCGCTCTTCGGCTGCTGGTAAAGCTGCCAGTAGGATGCCGCGACCGATGCCGGCGGCATCAGGACGTCAGGATTGTCGAGCGCATTGGGCCCAAGCGCCTCGATGCGGCGCTGCCGGACCCACTCGGTATCGACACCGGAATCAATGATGAGGTGCGCGACGTGGATGTTCTTCGGTCCGAGTTCGCGCGCCATCGCCTGCGCGACAGCGCGGAGGCCAAACTTGGCGCTGGCGAAGGCGGCATAGCCGGAACCGCCGCGCAAGCTCGCGGTCGCACCGGTGAAGAAGATGTTGCCGCTGCCCCGCGGCAGCATCAGCCGCGCGGCCTCGCGGCCGGCAAGGAAGCCGGAATAGCAGGCCATCTCCCAGACTTTTCGGAACACCCGTTCGGTGGTCTCGAGGATCGGGAAATTGACATTGGCGCCGATGTTGAAGATACAGACCTCGAGCGGCGCGTGCTTGTCGGCATCGTTCAGGAAGGAGATGATCTCCTCCTCCTTGCGCGCATCGAGCGAGCGGGCGTGAATCTCGCCGCCGGCGGCCTCGATATCCCTGACCAGCGGCGCAAGCTTGTCGCCATTGCGGCGACCGGCGAAGACCGTGAAGCCTTCGGAGGCGAACTTCTTGGCGATTTCGCCGCCGATGAAGTCACCGGCGCCAATCACCGCGACCGTCCTGTTTCTCTTCTGCATGTGACCTCTCCAGCCTTGTGAGATGTTGAAGCGATCTCGTCGCTTCAGTTGCGTAGCGATTCCGCGAGCTTGTGCTTCAGCAGCTTGCCCGTCGACGTGGCCGGCAGCGCATCCATGAGGATGATCTCGGACGGCCGCTTGTATGACGTGAGCTCCGGTGCGACATGCGCCATCACGTCCTGCGCCGTTGCCGAGGATCCCTTGAGGAGCTGGACGAAGGCCACGATCTCCTCGTTGCCGGGGACAGGCCGCCCGACCGCCGCGCATTGCACCACGTCGGGATGGGTGCTCAGCACGGCCTCGATCTCGGCGGGATAGACATTGAAGCCGGATCGAATGATCATCTCCTTGGTGCGTCCAACGATGAACAACGCATCGCCCTCGAAGCGCGCAAGATCGCCCGTGTTGAACCAGCCGTCCGGGTCGATGGCTTTGGCCGTGAGGTCGGGCGCGCGATAGTAGCCGCGCATCACGTTGGGTCCGCGGACATGCAATTCACCGATATCGCCGTTCGTCACGATGGTGCCGTCGCGGGCGACGATACGGGCCTCGATACCTGGCACGAGCACACCGACCGAATTGTCGCTACGGGGCGCATCGGGCCGCACGCCGGAAATTCCGGGCGAGCATTCGGTGATGCCAAAGGCGTTGCCGAGCGGAAGACCAAGCTCCTTCTCGACCTTCGCCTTGAGCTCTAGGTCGAGCGGCGCGCCGGCAACGCTCATCAGGCGCAGCGCCCCGCGCTCCAGCTTGGGCAAACCGGCCATCTGCTTGTACTCCAACAGCCGCTGGTAGGTGGCGGGCACGCCGTTCAGAAGCGTGATGCCGTCCTCGGCCAACGCCTTGGCCAGCGCCGCGGGACTGTATTTGGTGACTAGGCGCGTGACGCCACCGACCATCAGCGTCATCGTCAACAGCGAAATGCCGACGATATGCGAGATCGGCAGCACGCAATACTGCACGTCGTTTGCAGTCATGTTGCGCAAATTCGCCGTCGTCCTTGCCGAGAATAGCAGGTTCCGATGCGTGAGCATGACGCCCTTCGGCGTTCCGGTCGTCCCGGAGGTGTAGATGAGGACCGCCACTTGCCGCGCGCCGTCGACCTCGACCGGCTCGGCCTGCGTCTCCCGGTTCAGGGCAGACACGCCGATGCCGTGGAGCGGCCCGACATCCTGGACCGGCGCGCCGTAACGGATCGCGTGCGCGGCTGCTTCTTCGGAGACCTTTGCCGTAAAGAACATGCGCCGGGCGCCGCTGTGGTCCCTGATCTGATCGAGCTCACGCGGCGACAGCCGCGGGTTGGCGACAATCGCCCAGGCATCGAGCCGGCTTGCGGCGAACAGGAGGCAAGCGAGCGCGATAGCGTTCTCGCTGACGATCATCATACGATCGCCCGCCCGGATGCGCAGCGCGCGGAGCGCATCCGCCGTGGCACCGACGGCCCGGTCGAACTCGCGATAGGTCAGGGCGGCACCGTCTTCGATCAGCGCCGTCCGATCGGGCGTGGCGGCAACATATGGGTCCATCACCTCGTGGATACGGTGCGGCAATGTACTTGTGATTTCGGCTGCAGCCTGCTGCCAGCTCATCATTGACACCTCCCGTTGAAAGGCCCTTTGCGGGCTCGGTTCTGTGCCGTGCCTCCGCGCCGTCAGGCGCTCTTGCGCTGCTGCGCGGCCAATTGCACAAGAATCTCGTCTTCGACGTCGCGCAGGCTGTCCTTGCCGAAATAGATCTCGTTGCCGACAAAGAATGTCGGAGAGCCGAATGAGCCGCGCGTCACAGCGTTGGTCGTGCTCTCGATGAGCTTCTTCTTGACGTCGTCCTGCTGGGCGCGAGCGATGATGCGGTCGATGTCCAGCCCCGATGAAAGGAACGCTGCGCGGAACACCTGCAGATCGTCCATCTTCTTGGGCTCCACCCACATGTGGTGATACGCCGCGCGGAAGTAGGGCTCGAACATCCCTTCGACCTCCGCCGCAACAGCACCGCGCATCAGCGCGAGCGTGTTGACCGGGAAGAACGGGTTCATCCTGAACTTCGTGATGTTGTGACGGCGCAGGAAGCGCTCGGTCTCCAGCGCATTGTATTCCGGCTTGTTCTTGATCCCGCGTAGCGATTCAGCGGGGGACATGTTGCCGGTCGCCTTGTAGACGCCGCCCAGCAGCACCGGCACGTAGTCGAACTTCACTCCCGTTCGCTGCTCGATGGCGGGCAACGCGAGCTCGGCGAGGTAGGCGTTAGGGCTGCCGAAATCGAAGTGAAACTCGACTTTGAGCGGAGCAGACATGGAACGCCCTTCCCTTCGATGACGACAATTGTCTGTCGCCTGATTGATCGTGAGGCGAGTCCTAAAGTTCTATTTCAGAACTGTCAATATGACGATCATCATTCAAGGCTCAGAATTCTGCTCCATAACATGGTATCCTGTTGAAATTCCGTTAGTTCTGATTTAGAATTTATTTTGCTTATGCTGCAGAATCGTCGGAGACGCTGATGAAATGGGATGCTCTCGAAGAGGAGCCGTGCTCGCTGGCCCGCACCGTAGCGGTCATTGGCGACCGCTGGAGCCTGCTCGTTCTGCGCGAATGTTTCCTGCGCATCCGCAGGTTTGATGAATTCCAGGCATCGCTCGGAATCACCCGGCATCTGCTCGCCGACCGGCTCAAAAAATTGGTACGCTTTGGCGTACTCCGCAAGATTCCCTATCAGGAAGCGCCCAAACGCTATGAGTATATCCTGACGCAGAAGGGTCTGGACCTCTATCCGATCATTATGTCGATCGTGCATTGGGGCAACGTACATATGGTCGACTCACGCGGACGACCGCTGCTGCACGAACACAAGAACTGCCACAAGATGTTTGATCCCGTTATGGTCTGCTCGGAGTGCGGCGAACCGCTGACGGCGAAGGCGGTCCACGTTCATCCCGGTCCCGGCGCGAGACGGTCTTCGACCGGAAGCATCGGTGTTTCGGCGAAGAACATTGATTGACCTTCCATCAGGCGCCCGCCGGACCTCGACGATTTGCAGCTGCTCGCCCACCTCTAAGCGATCGATGCTGCTTTCAGAAATTCGCGACCGCCTTCAGACCGAACACCAATGCATTCGTACTCGAGCTAGTCTCGCCGGGATCGACCACATACTGGATGCTGGGCCGCATCTGCAGGCTTGCGCTGTCCAAAATTAAAAGTCACGATCACTGCCCGTCAACGGTTATGCAATTGTCGTGGGCCTAGCGATCTTGTGTGGCTCGCGATCTGCGCCTTGCGCGTCGGATCCCTCGCGGTTCAAGAATGCCGATGCAAATGTAGGATTCGGTGGCGATTCGGAACGATATAGCTGCTCGCGCTACGCGGGGCGCTGCTCTTATTCGGACCTTAGTCGAGTTGCTCAAGCCAGAATCGCACACACTGCAGATCCATTTCTAGATGACCTGTGTTCCGCACTATTCGGACTGAAGGTCCTCATTGAGTGGCTTGGGTTGGATTCACCTTCCTGGTCGGCGCGAACCCGCCAGTGAGTTTCTTCGCCTACCCGAACAAGCCCTCGTGGTGCACTCCCGAGGACTGCAAGATCCTCTACCTCGCCCAAAGGCACGAGGATGGCGTGGTCGCCTTGGAAGCCCTCGCCGAGGCCGTGAAGGCGCCAAAGCAACCGGCGCACGTCGGCGCGTCCGCAGCGTCCGAACTTCCGAGCGGACCGCTCGATCCGGCGACTACCGGCCAGATCATCGCCCACTATCTTCCGGATGGCGCCATCATTTCCGATGAAGGCGGAACAGCGGGCGGCTTCGTTCATCGATTTGCGGCCACCATGGCGCCGCACGACCACCTTACGCTGACCGGAGGCTCAATCGGACAGGGCATCCCGCTGGCCACGGGCGCCGCGATCGCCTGCTCGAGCAGGAAGGTCGTTTGTCTCCACGGCGTTGGCGGCGCGATGTATACGCTACAGGCGTTGTGGACGCAGACGCGGGAATCGCTCGACCTCACCACGGTGATCTTCGCCAAAACATTCTTATGCGATCCTCAACATCGAACTGGCGCGCGTTGGAGCAGACAGCGCCGGCCCCAAGGCGTTCTCGATGCCCGATCTGCACAACCCCGTTTTTGATTGGGTGAAACTTGCGTCCGGCATGGGCGTCGAGGCGAGCCATGCAACGTCGATCGACGAATTCGCGGCCCAATTCGACAGCGCAATGAAACAACGCGGCCCCCGATTGATCGAAGTCGCTCTGTAGTTGCGCTTCTAATCCGCATGCTCCCGGAACAATGAATGGCCCCTCGAAGGGCTGCCAAGCGATTTATTTCCCAGGATCTGTTTACGGGGCCGGAGCAACAGATGGTCGCTCGCGTGCACGATCGAGCAGTCTCTTGGTTCGGTTGGACGTCGAAAACGTCCAACTGAAAAGACCGTTCTGGTATTCAATCCCTGCAAGTGATTGATTGTATTTGGTGGGCGCACCAGGGCTCGAACCTGGGACCCGCTGATTAAGAGTCAGCTGCTCTACCAACTGAGCTATGCGCCCGAAAGGCGGTCAATGCCTTGCGAGGCCGGTCGTTTAGCAAAGCGATCCGGGTCTGGCAAGCGATGTGGCGCATGTTTTCCAAGGTTCTTCCACAGCCCCGGAAATGCGAAAAGCCGCTGGATTCCAGCGGCTTCTCCAAGGTTAATACCCGGGGAATCCCGGAGCGCTCACAGCCGCCCTTCCCGATCCGGGCCGTCATCGCGGTCGCCGCCGCGGAAGTGGTCCATGCCGCGCTCCATGAAATGGTGGCGCGGGCCGTCCTCGCCGCCGCCGAACGGGCCGCGGTGACGGGTCAGCACGGCAAGGCGGCGCTTCTGGCCGTCGTCGAGGGTCTTGTAGAGCGGATCGGCAGCGTCGGCGATCTTCTTCAGCGCCGCGGAGGTCGCGCCCATGTCGTCGGCGCGCTGGCGCAGGCGGGCGACCGGATCGTCCGGCTTGTCGCCGTCCCTGGCAGCGTCACCCGGGCCGGCGTTCATCCGCGCATTGGCGCGGTCGATGCGCAGCTTGGCGAAGTCGCGCACCGCGGCCTCGACCGGCGGCCACAGCTTCTCCTGGTCGGCGTTGAGCTTCAGCCCGGCATGGACGGCGGCGATCCGCGCGTCGACGAAGGCGGCGCGGTCTTCCGGGTTCATGCGGATGTGGCGGAAGTGCTCCATCCACGGGCGATGAAACTGGGCATAGACCGCGCCCGAGCCGGCGATGCTGAGCACGGCGATGGCGGCGATGGTGAACTTCCTCATACGAACCTCCTCTGGAAGGATGTCCTCAAGATGAGGGCCGCAAGATCAAGGTGCAACTTACAACTTGGACAGAAAGCGCGTTCTATCAAAGATGTAACTCAGTTGAATGTCCGTTCAGCCGCATCCTGACACCATTCGTAACAAAAAGGGCTTCCGTGCAGTGCACACGGAGGCCCTTCCTTCATCATTCCTTTACACTAGTTCGTCGTGCTCTTGGCTTCCTTCAGAAACTCATCGATCAGCGGCTGGCCGACGCGGCTCGCCGCATCCTTGTAGACCGGCTCCATCGCCTTGCGCATCGCCTCGTCCTGCTCCGGCGTGAGCTTGATGATCTCGCTCTTGCCGCTCTTCTTGATCTCGGCGAGCGCGTCGTCGTTTTCCTTCTGCGACTGCGCGTTGTTGAAGTCGGTCGCCTCCTTCATCGCCTTCGCCAGCTGGTCGCGAATGTCGGCCGGCAGATCGTCCCAGAACTTCTTGTTCACGATCACGACGTAGCCGATGTAACCGTGATTGCTCTCGGTGATGTACTTCTGCACCTCGTGCATCTTCTGGGTATAGATGTTCGACCAGGTGTTCTCCTGGCCGTCGACCACGCCGGTCTGCAGCGCCTGGTAGACTTCCGAGAACGCCATCACCTGCGGCAGCGAACCGAGCGCCTTGAACTGGGCCTGCAGCACGCGCGAGGACTGGATGCGGAACTTGACGCCCTGATAATCCGCCGGCGTAACCAGCTTCTTGTTGGCGCTCATCTGCTTGAAGCCGTTGTCCCAATAGGCAAGGCCGGTGATGCCCTTCGGCTCGAGCAGCTTGAGCAGCTTTGCTCCGAGCGGACCTTCCGTCACCTTCCGCAGCGTCTTCAGGTCGGGAAGGATGTAGGGCAGATCGAACACCTCGAACTCGCGGATGCCGAGCGGGCCGAACTTCGAGTTGGATGGCGCCAGCATCTGCACGCTGCCAAGCTGAAGCGCCTCGAGCTCTTCCTTGTCCTTGTACAGCGTCGAGTTCGGATAGACCTCGATCTTGACCTTGCCGCCGGTGTACTTCTCGGCGAGCTCCTTGAATTTTTCAGACGCCTTGCCCTTCGGCGTGTCGGTCGCGACGACGTGGCTGAACTTGATGATGATCGGCGATTGGGCCGATGCCGGTACGGCCAAGCCAAGTGCCAGTACCGCGATGGACGCGGCGGTCGCGAAGATGCGCATGATCTCTCCCTGTTATTCTCTTGTTGTTCTCTTGGGCTGCCCGATGTGGGCACCTATCCTCAAGCCGGGAGCATCAATAGCGGCTCGCGCATTGAGCCGCTATTGGCCGTTAGCAGGGCAGCTATTCGCCGCAGATGCCGCTGCGCCCCCTCTCCCGCTTGCGGGAGAGGGTTGGGGAGAGGGTGTCTCCGCAAGCGAGATTCCCCTGGAGGAGAGAGCCCTCACCCGCGGCGCGCGGGACGATGCTTCGCATCGCCCGGGGCGCGTCGGCCTCTCCCGCAAGCGGGAGAGGCGAAGTCAGTGTCAGCTCGCCGCAGCCGTCGTCACGGTGTCGCGCTGGCGCTTCATGACGATCTTGTTGAGCGCGCCGAGATAGGCTTTTGCGGACGCCACCAGCGTATCCGGATCCGCCGCACGCGCCGTCATCGCACGTCCCTCATGCGACAAACGCACCGAGACTTCCGCCTGCGCGTCGGTGCCTTCGGTGACGGCGTGGACCTGGTACAGCTCGAGCTTGGCTTCATGCGGCACCAGGCGCTTGATGCAATTGAACACTGCATCGACAGGACCGTTGCCCTCGGCTTCCTCGATCTTGATCTGGCCGTCGACGTCGAGCTTCATGGTCGCGCGCTGCGGGCCATGGGTGCCGGCGATCACGGTCAGCGAGGTCAGCTTGATGCGGTCGTGCGACGCCGCCATCTCTTCGTCGACCAGCGCCTCGATGTCCTCGTCGTAAATGTCCTTCTTGCGATCGGCGAGCGCCTTCATCCGCGTGAACGCATCTTCCAGCTGGTTCGGACCGAGCTTGTAGCCCATCTCCTCCAGCTTGTGCACGAAGGCATGGCGGCCGGAATGCTTGCCGAGCACCAGCGAGGACTGCTTCAGGCCGACCATCTCGGGCCGCATGATCTCGTAGGTCGAGGCATCCTTCAGCACGCCGTCCTGGTGGATGCCGCTCTCGTGCGCGAAGGCGTTGCGGCCGACGATGGCCTTGTTGTACTGCACCGGGAACGAGGTCGCCGCCGACACCACCTTCGAGGCGCGGGTGAGCTGCGTGGTGTCGATCTTGTTCCAATAGGGGAATTTGTCGTTGCGCACGTTGATCGCCATCACGATCTCTTCGAGCGCGGCGTTGCCGGCACGCTCGCCGATGCCGTTGATGGTGCACTCGACCTGACGTGCGCCGCCGACGATTCCGGCCAGCGAGTTCGCCACGGCCATGCCGAGGTCGTTATGGCAATGCACGGAGAACACCGCCTTGTCCGAGTTCGGCACGCGCTCGATCAGCGTCTTCATGAAGTGGGTGTATTCCTCCGGCACCGTGTAGCCGACGGTGTCGGGGATGTTCACCGTGGTCGCACCGGCCTTGATCACGGCCTCGACGATGCGGCACAGATAATCCATTTCGCTGCGGGTGCCGTCCTCGGCCGACCATTCGACGTCGTCGATCTGGTTGCGGGCACGCGCGACCATCGCGACCGAGGTCTCGATCACCTGCTCCGGCGTCTTGTTCAACTTCACCCGCATATGCAGTGGCGAGGTCGCGATCACGGTGTGGACGCGGCCGCGTTTTGCAAATTTCACCGCCTCGGCGCAGCGGTCGATGTCGGCCGGGTGCGCGCGCGACAGGCCGGCGATGACGGCGTTCTTGGAACGGCGGGCGATCTCGCTGACGGCCTGGAAGTCGCCTTCCGAAGTGATCGGGAAGCCGGCTTCGATGACGTCGACGCCCATGTCGTCCAGCAGCTCCGCGACCTCGAGCTTCTCCTCGAAGGTCATGGTGGCGCCGGGGCACTGCTCGCCGTCGCGCAGCGTGGTGTCGAAAATGATGACGCGGTCCTTGTCGGACTTGTTCACGGGGGCCATTTCGAAAATCCCTTTAAGCGTTCGCGCCGGTCATTCCTGGCGCATCTGGGGTCCGGTGATCTCGTACACCCCCTGAGCGCCCAGGCGCGTCGCGCCCAGCCGGCCCTCAGGGGCAAGTAAGAAGAAGCCCGCCAAGAAGGAGGGTGGGCAGCAGCGCGGCCGGGATCGTGGCGGCGGCCAGAGCCACCTCCCCCGAAATCCCATCGATTTGGCCGCGAATCAGCATTGCCAGACCCTTTTGAGCCCCAAATTCTCGGACAAAACCGTCGACGGTTGGTTGCCGGGAGGCTCAGTGCGTCGTTTCTAGACGAGAAATGGCGGCTCCTGCAACGCCAAAAGATGGTCAGTGGGATTGACCTGGTTGCTAGGACCGCCCCTTTTCGCCGGATCAGGATAGGCAACACATACGACAAAACCGAATTTCGGTAAAGTGGAATATTTTGACGCGCGCCGATTGACCCAACGATGGCGTGTTTTGCCCGGCGCCCAACACAAGGGATAGCGCTGCTATCGGTCGGGCCACACGCACTGCCGTCATCCCCGCGCAACCGCGTCGCGGTTGCGCGGGGATGACGGTTGAGCTTGTGGCGCCTGGAGGCCTACCCCGCGCGACGTGAGCGGGCCCTGCTTTCCCAGCGATCCAGCATCTGGCCGAGTTCACCGGGGGCGGGGGTCGGAGTTTCATTCGTGTTGGCGGGAACGGTGGGGCTAAGCCAGTCCGGCTGCGTGTAGCCGCTCGAGCGGCGAGCCACGGCACGCCGCTTGCGGGACTGGAAATCGCGCGTGAAATAGCCGGCCGCATACGCGATCCCGAGCAACACGATCAATGTGATGATACCCTGCACCATTGGCTGCGGCCTTTCTCCCAAGGCTTCTGCGTAGCAATAGAGGCGACGTCAAGGCTTGACAGGGTCCAAACTGGGGCTGGGTTAATTCCCCGAAGGATTTCTCAAGGGCGCGCGAATTGTCGCGACACACCGTGCAGAACGGCCGTTCACTTTTATTCCCACATGAATCGGCAAATTGACGAATTCAACCATCTTTAAATCGCGCGGACGATGCGACGGCAGCCCTCGCAACTCATTGCGGACGGGACTAACCTTGCACTTGCTCGGCCGGATCAACCGGCCAGCCGAACATGACCTGGGAGGACGCGAATGACACGCCAACAGCAGCGTGAGCAAGATGCTGCGCTTTCACGACGGACGCTGGTCCAGGGACTTGCGCTCGGTGCCGCGGTCACGATGGCCGGAACGGGCACCGCGCTGGCCCAGACCGGACCTGCCGCCCCGCCGACGACGATCACCGCACCGCCGCGCGATTTCAGTCCGCGCGGCGCGCCGACCACCTATTTCTGGGATCCCGACATCATCGCCGTCGATCCGTCCTTCGACGACCTCGCGCAGCCCAACACCGCGATCAAGCGGCTCCATACCGGCCTGCTGTGGGCCGAAGGTCCGGCGTGGAACGCGCAAGGCCGATATCTGTTGTGGAGCGACATTCCCAACAACCGGCAGATGCGCTGGAGCGAGGACGACGGTCATGTCAGCGTGTTCCGCACGCCGTCGAACTACAGCAACGGCAACTCGTTCGACTTCCAGGGCCGCCAGCTCTCCTGCGAGCACCTGACCCGGCGGGTGACGCGCTATGAGAACGACGGCACCGCCACGATTCTGTGCGACAACTATAATGGCAAGAAGCTGAACTCGCCGAACGACATCGTGGCGCATCCCGACGGCAGCTATTGGTTCACCGATCCGCCCTATGGCGGCCAGCTCTACGAGGGCGAACCCGACGCCCCGGGCGGACCGAGCAATGCGCCAGGCAAGCTCAATCCGCGGATCGGGCAGCCAGCCGGCTTCGCACCGGGCAAGCGCGAGCTGCCGACCAATTGCTATCGCATCGACCCCTCAGGCCGCGTCGATCTCGTCGTCACCGAGGAGCAGGTGCCAGATCCGAACGGCCTGTGCTTCTCGCCCGACTTCAAGAAGCTCTACGTCGTCTCAACCGGCAAGGGACCGGGTGACACCGGCCCGGGCGGCAAGGGCGAGGTGTTCGTGTTCGACGTCGGCAGCGACAACAAATTGTCCAACCAGAAGCGGTTCAGCGACTTCATGATCGACGGCGTGAAGTGCGGACCCGACGGCGTGCGTTGCGACGTCAACGGCAATGTCTGGGCCTCCAGCAATGCCGGTCGCGCCGTCGGCTATAACGGCGTGACGGTGTGGTCGCCGGACGGCAAGCTGCTCGGCCGCATTCGCCTGCCGGAAGTCTGCGGCAACATCTGCTTCGGCGGACCGAAGCGAAACCGCCTGTTCATGGCCGCGAGCCAGTCGCTCTACGCCGTGTACACAGCGACGCAAGGTGCGGGACCGGGCTGAGCAGGCCCGAGTTGAATCGTGACGAGGCGCCAGCGTGCCCCGCTGGCGCCTCGAATATGCGCGCTACGTTGCCCATTCAGGAAGCGGAAAGTTTCGATGCGTCCGATTGTAATCATACCCACCCGGCTCGGTTCGACCAGGCTCCCGGGCAAGGCGCTGACGGATATCAACGGTCAGCCAATGATCGTTCACGTCTGGCGAAGGGGTATCGAGGCCGGTATCGGCCCCGCCGTCGTTGCCTGTGGCGATCAAGCCATCGTGGATGTCATCGACGATCTGGGCGGACGGGCCGTCCTGACCGACCCAACCCTCCCGACGGGGTCGGATCGTGCGCACGCGGCATTGCAGTTGATCGACACGGAAGCGGCATACGATGTCGTCGTTGTCCTTCAAGGTGACCTGCCGACCATTGATCCGGCGACGATACGAGCGACGATGGAGCCGTTGTCCCGACATGCCGAATGCGCGATTGCAACGCTCGCAACCGAGATCGAGGATCCCGTCGAGCTTCAGGCACCGAGCGTTGTGAAGATCGCCCTTGCGATCAACCCGGGAGAAACCATCGGTCGTGCGGTTTACTTCAGCCGGGCCGTGATCCCTTCAGGAGCGGGGAAGCACTATCATCACGTCGGCATGTACACCTATCGGCGCGAGGCGTTGACAAAATATGTCAGCCTCGCACGCGGCGTCCTCGAGCAGCGCGAAAGCCTTGAACAGCTCAGAGCAATCGAGCATGGCATGCGGATGGACGCGAAGGTGATCCACACCGAGCCGTTGGGTGTCGACACGCTGGCCGATCTCGATCGCGCCCGAGAACTTTTAGCGACCAGGGCTAGGACTACCAAATGACCCTCACTGTTCGTCCGATGACGTTTCAGGAGACTGCATTGGTCATTGAGTATTTCCACGCAGCGACGCCGGAGCATTTGGAAATGCTCGGGGTCGATCCGTCGCGACTGCCGCAGGCATCACAATGGCAGCGACTCTATGAGCAGATGTTCGACCAGCCCGTCGAACAGAGGAGCAGCCTTTTGGTGAGCTGGCTTTGCGATGACAGGTTCTTTGGGTTCTCGACCGCTGACAAGATCCGCGTTGGCCAGCAAGCACATATGCACCTTCACATCACCGATGCCTCACAACGTCAACAGGGTGTCGGCGTCGCGTGTGTCAGACAGACCGTCGAACTGTATTTCCAGGCTCTCAAGCTGAAGCAGCTCTTCTGTGAGCCCAATGCGTTCAACGTGGCTCCGAACCGCACTCTCCAAAAGGCGGGCTTCAAGTACGTCAAGACGCACATGACTGTTCCAGGCCCTCTCAACTTTCACCAAGCGGTGAACCGCTGGGTGATCGATAGAGGTTGAGGGCATGTCAGGGGCCAGCGTCGACGAATTCATGAGTCACGCCCTCCTCTCCGAGGCAACACATGACTTCCGGACAGCGCGCGTGATAATTAAGCCATTGCGGGAGACAGGCCGTTGCCTGTCCCCCGCAAGATGCGAGTCTCAGAACGGCGAGACGTAGCCTGCCGGGAAGCGCAGCTGAAAGCGCCCGATCGTGCGATAGTCACCCAGATTGTTGCTGGGTTGCGGCGTGTTGTAGCCCGCAAACACGATCGTCACCGTCTTCTCGTCGGTGTACAGCGCTTGCGGATCATAGACGCGACCGCTGAAGAAGTTCGAGTTGTAGCCACCCGGCGGCGTCACGAAGGGAGGCGTTGCTGCGGGCGGCACAGCCGGCACGAATGGCGCGACCTGAGCAGGGGTCAGCGCTTCGGCGCCAGTGACGTTCACCACCGGAGCATTCTTCGGATATGGCGTCGGTCCCGCCGGATCGACAACCGTGTCGGTGGACAGGATCGGATTGTCAAACCCGTAGACCACATGCCAAGCCAGCAGGTCGGTCGCCGCGTTGACCTGGTTGTTGGTTTCGGCGTAGCCGATGTAGTGGAAGCCGTCGGAGTCGTTATCGAGGCAGTTGCCGGCCCCGAAGAACATGCCGTAACGGCCGTCGGAGAGGCGGATGATGCTGCCGCTGCCGAGCCAGCGGGTCCCATTGCGCGCCACGGTCGTCGGATCAAACAGCCCGGTGGCAACGCCGACGTCGGTGAAGTTGAGGCCGTCCGTCGTGGTGGCCACGCGCACCGTGGTCACGTCATGATTTGGCTTGCGCGGTTTTCCGTTGACGAAGTTGGTCAGCGCAAAGGCGGGTGTATTCGGGCACTGCTGGGCAATGGGGAAAGTCTTGTCCGCATTCAGCGTCTTTTCCACGTAGATGACGGTGGTGGTGGTCCCGTGGGTGACAGCGCCCATAATCGCGTCGGGATTCTGCAGGCCGGTCGTTGCCTGGGCCGTCGGCTCGAGCGCCGGATAGCCGAGCGTGGAGAGCGGGCTGACATACCCATAGTCTGGAAGCGAGACCAGCGAGCCCGGCTCCGACGACGGAGGCAGCGTGTGCACCACCAGCGGGTCGTTGTCGATATGGCCGTTGGCCCGGTTCAGTTGATAGATGCGCTGCACACCGTTCACGCGCAGCACCACCGGGTGCCCAAGGCCATTATCCCCGGCACTGGCGGAGTCCGCCCCGTAGGCCGTTTTGACCCCGTTGACGCTCAGATACAGATTGTCCGGATCGGTCGGATCCCAAGGGCAATACGGGTTGAGCGCCAGCGCTTTGCCGGTGAAGCGCCATGAAGCACCCCAGTCGGTCGAAATCGCCGCCACAACGGCTTCCTGCTGATTGCGCGGGCGATAGTCGAAGAACCCTTCGAGGATGTTGCCGTAGCGGCGAACAAACGGAAAATAATACGGCTGCATCACACTGGCGGTGTGATTGATCGTCGGGGTGCCGTTCACGCAGTAGTTGGCATAAGGCACGCCAGAATTGGCGTAGGGTGGACCCGCTGTCGTCGGGACGATGCCGGACGCATCATGCTTGAAGAAATCGCGGTCGTCGCGATCGCGATGGTCGTCCCGGCCGTGTCTGAAATGATCGCCCGACTCATCCTGTTCAAAGCGGTCGGCCGATTCATGCAGGGTCCATGGACCGTGCTTGATCACTGATTCTGCAAGGCTTTTCGGGACATAGGAAATCGTCGGGTCAGCGGCCGACACGGATCCTGCAGAGAGCACCGCAAGGACGCCGGAGGCGCCCACAAGCAATCTGTTCATGAGGGAAATTCCCTTGAGTTGTAAAGGAGCGCCCGCTTGATGGATGCGCTTCGCGGACGCGCGGGACGCCAGACTGGAACTCGTTCGTCTCAATCCGACGACAGAACGCTGACAATCCAGAAAAATGAATCACACCCGCCGAGCCCCGGATGCCGCGGTCGGCTAATAGTCAAAACCGGGTCGTCTCCGTGATCGGGGCCATCAAGTCCGGCCCCGGCGCGGTGACCGGCTTCGTCTTCCAGTGGCAGGACTCCAAGCAGGTCGTGGTCTGGCCGGAGAAGATCGCGGAAGGCAGGCTGAAGTTTCCGAACTTTGTGAAGCTGTCGCAGTAAGAAGCGCAAGAACGCTTTCCGCAAATGCGTGATGCCCGGGCAGAAGCGCGAAGCGCGTCTTCGCGCTAGATGTCCCGGGCATTTCGTTTCTGCATCGATGCGTCACGGGACCAAGCATCTTGCAAATTCGGCGGGGTCAATCACACTGAGGGAAACGGCACGCAGGCAGTTCCAAGAATCTGCGGCCATCAAGGAGGACGCATGCTCCCCTATGTCGCCCACGACCCTCGCTTCGAGCGGCTGGTCATCGGCCATGTCAATCTCGAAAAACTCACCAGCGGTTGCCGCTGGGCCGAAGGCCCCGCCTACTTCCCGGCCGGTCGCTATCTCATCTGGTCCGACATTCCGAACAACCGGATGATGCGTTTCGACGAAACCGACGGATCCGTGTCGGTGTTCCGCGCGCCGAGCTTCAATTCCAACGGCAACACGACCGATCGCCAGGGGCGGCTGGTCAGTTGCGAGCATTTCATGCGGCGCGTCACCCGCACCGAGCATGATGGCTCGATCACCGTGCTGGCGGATGCGTTCGAGGGCCGCCGGCTGAACTCACCCAACGACGTCGTGGTCAAGTCAGACAATTCGATCTGGTTCTCCGATCCGACTTACGGCATCGACAGCGACTATGAAGGACAGCAGAGCCCGTCAGAGATCGGCGCCTCCAACGTCTACCGGATCGAGGGCGGCTCCGGTGCCATCACGCGCGTCGTATCCGACCGGGTGCAGCCCAACGGGCTGGCCTTCTCGCCGGACGAAACCCGGCTCTATGTCGCCGACACCGGCGCGACGCATGTCCGCGGGCTTCCGCCGACGATCTGGTCCTATGAAGTCAAGGGGCAAACAGTCGGGGAAGCCTCGCTGTTTGCCACCTGCCAGGACGGGCTCTATGACGGCTTCCGTTGCGACATCCATGGCAACATCTGGACGTCGGCGGGCCGCAACGTGTTCTGCTACGCGCCGGACGGAACGCATCTCGGTACGGTCCCGATCGGTGAGATCGCCGCCAATGTCTGCTTCGGCGGCCCGCGCCGCAACCGCCTCTACATCTGCGGACAGACCTCGCTGTATTCGATCTACCTCAACACGCGGGCGGCGGTATAAGAACGCGATCGCGAGGCTACACAGCCTCGCTCGCTGCATATTGCGAGACCTCGCGTGGGCCGGCCTGATGCGTGCCAGCATGCGATGCGCTCGATCGCTCTTTGATGTGGTCTGCAACAAACTCTGCATCACGCCCGATGCCGACAAACCGGCCCGAGCCCCAAGTGTAGAGCCACGGCAGGCCGACCACATAGGCGCCGTCGACCGATGTAATGCCCCGCTTGTGGGTTGGATAACCGGTACCATCGAACATCGGCAGGTCGACCCAGGACCAGTCGGACCGGAAGCCGGTCGTCCAGATGATACTGCTGATGCCGCTCGCTGCGAGATCGAGCTCCGTGGGCACCGCAGTGGGAGACCACACGGGCTCATAGTGAGGCGTCACAGGCGCCGCGATTCCATTCTTTGCGATGTGCTCGTCGATCAGTCGGCAGATACCGTTGTAGACCCGATCGGCACTGTCGAGATTGATCTGAAGATCATCGCCGAACCGCAACCTGGTTCCGCGGCCATCCCTGAGACGACCGTAGAGCTTCATGCCTTCAAGGGCGAATCTGCGCAGGTCGATGTCGCGGCCGCCGTCCCGTCCGGTCAGATAATGGTTGGCGTTCTTGCGAACGCCCTCCTTCAGCGAATGCTGATCGACGGGCAGGTCATACTGGCCGAGATCGTCAAGCCAGGCCACGGCGTCCCGGCCGCGATAGAAGCGCGGGCACCGCGGCGCGCTGCCGACGGCGAGATGCACCTTGCGGCCGGCCAGATGCAGGTCTTCGGCGATCTGGCAGCCCGATTGCCCGCTCCCGACCACGAGGATTTCGCCCGGCGGCAACTGATCCGGATTGCGGTAGGCGGAGGAATGGATCTGCGTGATCGATGGATCGAGCCGGTCGGCAAACGGCAGCACTTTCGGGACGTGATATCCGCTGACGGCCAGCACGACGCGATCCGCGGCGATCTCGCCGGCTGTCGTATCGAGCATGAAGCCGCGACCGGATTGCCTGAGGCGTGTGACGGCGACACCTTCGCGGACCGGCGCACTGATGTGCCTGGCGAAATCCTCGATGTAAGAGACGATCTCGTCGCGCAGCATGAATCCATGCGGATCCCCGCCGGCGTAGGGAAAGCCGGGAAGCTGGCATTGCCAGTTCGGCGTGACAAGGCAGAACGCGTCCCAACGCTGCGTCTTCCAGGAATGAGCGATGGTGTTCTTTTCGAGAACGACATGCTCAATACCCTGGCTCGTGAGTTGCGCGCTCACTGCAAGGCCTGCCTGGCCGCCCCCGATCACGACGACCGGATAGTGAGTGTGAAGGTCAGACATGATCGGCTCCTGCTATTCTTCAAACGAGACGACAGTGACGGAAGCACCGGGCGTGGCCTCGAACTGCGCGGCCGTCGCCTCGATCCGGGCGAGCTGCCCGAGCGCGCGCGAGCAGAGAAAGCCGTACTTTTCACGGACACGCTCGGCCGCAATCGTCAGCGCAACGCGGCTCCGTTCGCGAAAATCGTCGAGCCCATAGGTCGTGCCGGCGACGAAATGATCCTTGATGACGAGCGAGGGCGAATAGCAGGCCTCTATCCGCTGATCGGGCCAGCGCACGTTGAAGTGCATCTCAGGCATAATGCACCTCGCGCAAATCCTGATAGGTCGCCATGTGCGCCCTGGCGGTGCGGCTCCAGTCATGATTCCGGGCGACCCTGGCGCCATTTGCGATCAGGCGCGAGCGCAGGGGGCCGGCGAGCGCACTGAGGGCGGCATCCGCGATCGAGCCTGCGTGATGCGGATCGCACCAGGCAGCGTCGTCCGGGCCGAGGTATTCCGTGAAAGGTGCGATATGCGAGACCACCGCCGGCACGCCACTGGCCATCGCTTCCAGCACAGCCAGGCCAAAGCCTTCGCGCAACGACGGGAACAGCAGCGCATCGGCCAGGCGAAAAAGCGATGGCATTTCGGCATCCGTCAGCGGACCGGTCTCGATCACAGCGCCCGCCGGCAGTCCCGCATCGCGCAGCCGTGACTTGAACTGTCGTCGATAGAGGCCATGGTCGAGGAGAGAGGCCCCGCCGGCGATGACGAGCTGCGCGGACCGGTGCACGGCGTGCACCTGCCGGAAGGCATCGAGAATGCCGAGCGTGTTCTTGCGCTGCTCGACGCCGCCGATGGACAGCAGGATCGGGCCTGCGCGAAGGCCGAGCCGGGCGCGCAGCACCTGGTCGGCGGATGCCGGGACGGCCGAATAGCGTGCCGTGTCGACGCCGTTGCCAACCAGCGTCGCTGAGCGGGACATCTCCGCCTTCAGCTGCGCCTGCCAGACCCGGCTGACGACGAACAGGCCGTCGGCGTGAACGATCGAGCGACGGTCGAGTTCGCAGAGCCGTTCGTCCCTGAATGCATCGACGTGATGAACGGTGCGGACATAGCGCTGAATCAGGCCGCGCTGCTTCAGTGTCGCGAGCGCATTGCCGGAGATACCGTCCTGGGCGTGGAAGACGTCGAACTGCCGATTCGCGATATCCTCGAAATGCCTGACATAGTCCTCGATGCGCGTTTCGACCATCGCGACGACGTCGCCCGAGGCGGGCGACGCGGGCACGGAGCGTGTCGAGGCGACGCTGCGGCGGAAGAAGCCTTTGCCTGTAGGGTCCGGCGCATGCACGACCGGCCTGTGTCCGAGGTCCGCGAGGGCGTCCGCAAGCGCGAGCGCGTGCACCACACCGCCCCGTGGATTGGTCGAGTGCGTGAGGATCGCGATGCGAAGCCGGGGCGAACCGCCGCTCATGCCACGCTCCGCTGCTGATAGCTCTGACCTGGCGCGCAGCCAATCAGGGGCTGCGCCGCGAAGTCCCAGACCGTTGCGCGGCCGGAAGCGGCGCGAATGTCCACGCTTGTTCCCACGCTGACCTCTCCGATCGCGGCCGCCGCGATGCCGCGTCGCTGGAAGCGCGACAGGATCTCATCGGCGGATTCGGGCTTCGCTGACAGGAGATAGCCGAAGCTCGGGAACGTGAGCAGCCAGCGCTCGAGCGGCGCCCCGGCAGGAATCGGAATCGCCCCAACGTCCAGCGTGATGGCGACTTGAGAACACTCGGCCAGCATCGCCGCGGTCCCAACGATACCGCCCTGGCTGATGTCCTTGGCTGCGAGTGCGAGCCCCGCCTCGGCAATGGACGGCAGGATCTCCAGATCATCGCGCAGCCGCTCCGCGGGCGCGTCGGTCGCCGCCTCCCAGTTCGCGAACGGTTCGCGGTAGCGGCCGCGAAGATCGATCGCCGCGATGAGCCTGTCGCCGGGCCTGGCGTCGAAGCTCGTGAGAAGCCGCCTGGCGCGGCCGAGGATCGCGACGGCAAACTGGCTCTGGCCGCTGCGCACATTGGTATGTCCACCGATGACGGGCACACCGAATGTCTTCGCAGCAGCTTTCAATCCTTCGAGAATGGGTGCAGCCTTGTCCGCACCATTGGACCAGATCGCATTGACAATGGCAGTCGGCCGTCCGCCCATCGCGGCGACGTCCGAGATGTTGACCATGGCGCCGCACCAGCCCGCAAACCAGGGGTCGGCGGCGACGAATTCATTCATGAAGCCTTCGATGGCGAACAGAGTGTAGCCGTCACGCTCCGGGATCGCCGCGCAGTCGTCCCCCACCGCGATGGCGTCGCCGCCCGAGAGGTCGAGCGTGGCCGCAACGGCCGCGATGTCGGCCTTGGCGGCAATGCCGCGGCTTTGGCGGAGCCTTTCGGCGAGGCCTGCGAGTGCGGCGTCCGTCAGCATCGTCAGGCCGCCAGTTTTGCGAGTGACAGGAAGCCGGTTTCAGGCGTCCGGAACGGGGGGTAGTGGTCGAGGTCAGCCTCCATGCGATGGTGCGGCCGACCGAGCAGCTCGAATTCGCCGAGCGAGCGCCAATGCATGTGCTGGAACAGAAGCGCATTTTGACTCTGCACGTTGGCAAGGAACCGCCGGCAGCCGCGCGCATGCGCAGAGGAGACGGCGAGCCGGATCAGACCGGCGCCAACCGCGCTGAGCCGGCGGTAGCCCTTTTCAACCGCGAGGCGGGAGCCCCACCACACATCCGCCTCGTGTTCATCGGCGTGAATGCGCACGGTCCCGACGACATCGGCCTCGGCCACGCCGAGCAGAGACACGGCCACGAGCGGAATGGCGATGTCGTCGACCGCGTCGCGATCATCGCCCGCAAACACGTTCTGCTCCTCACAGAAGACGTTGCGGCGCAGTGCTGCGGCGGCAGCACGCTCCCAGGCTTCGGTTGCGAACTTCACCTGGAATTCCGGTGCAACGAACGGTTTGAACGGCTCGAACATCATGCGCTTGCTCCGCGTTCGTAGGTGGACAGGGCCGAGCAGGCGCCGCATTTGCCGCAACCTGCCTTGATGTCAGTGGCGCGCAAGCCGCCGGCGCGCAGCATCTCGGCAAGCGGACGCAGGATTTCGTGCATGAACGCCGCAGACGGCGTCGGATGGCTCTCCAGCGGCGTACCGGCAATCGGCACGAACGGCACGACGAAGGGATAGACGCCGATATCGATGAGCCGGCGCGACAGCGCGAGAATCCCGGAAGGCTCGTCGCCAAGGCCCGCCAGGATATAGGTCGAGACCTGACCGCGGCCGAAGACCGGGACGGCCGCAGCAAACGCTTCCATATATTGTTCGATCGAGACCTGCGCCTTGCCGGGCATGATCCTTTGCCGCACGGCGGGCCCGATGACCTCCAGATGCATGCCGAGCGCGTCGACGCCCGAATTCTTCATGCGCTGAAACCAGGCAAAATCGTCCGGCGGTTCGCATTGCGCCTGGATCGGCAGATCGACAGCGGCTTTGACGGCCTGCGCACTCTCCGCAAGCATCCCGGCGCCGCGATCGGAGGTATGCGGCGTGCCCGTCGTCATCACCATGTGACTGATACCGTCGAGCTCGACGGCCGCCTTGGCCACTTCGGCGAGCTGTGCCGGGGTCTTGCGCTCGACCGTACGTCCCGCCGCGAGCGACTGCCCGATGGCGCAGAACTGACAGGTCTTGGTGCGGCTCTGGTAGCGAATGCAGGTCTGCAGGACGGTGGTGGCGAGAACGTCGCGCCCGTGCAGGGTCGCAATCTTCCAATAGGGAACGCCGTCCTCGGTGGTGCGGTCGTAGAATTTGGGTCGCAGCGGAAACGATACTTCGGCGAGCACCACGCCGTCGCGCGAGATGCGGCTGCGCCTGGCCTCGTCGGGACGCTCGACGAGATAGGGACTCTCGAAGGCCGGCGCGTTGTGGACCGGAATCATCACGGTCGCGCCGTCGATCGTGAACGGCGTATGATCCGACGGCCCGGCACCGCCGCGGCGGCCGGTTCCCGCGGTCTTGGGATCAGCGAGCCGGACCCCGAAGGACTGCAACTCGTTGATCAGCTGCTCGGTCGGTATCGCCTTGGGTTGCGGCATCTGCGGTCTCATCTGATTGGTCTCCCGGAATGGGCGCGAGGCGGTTCGGGTGAAAGCCGTGCATCGGACGCGCGGCTCGGTCGTTCAACACGAGCGAAAGCAGCTCCGGCCGAGCGTAGTGGCCGACCGAGTCCATCATCCGCTTGCGTTTGGTGATCAGGGCGAGATCGAGATCGGCGACAAGGATGCCCTCGCCGCTGGTCAAGGGCGGCGCCAAATGATTGCCTTCCGGAGAGACGATCGCGGTCATGCAGCCGCCGCGCAGGCCTTTGCGCAGGCCTTCTTCGGGCGATATTTTCGCAATCTGCTCCTCGGTCAACCAGCCGGTGGCGTTGACGACGAAGCATCCGCTTTCCAGCGCATGATGCCGGATTGTCACCTCGATCTGGTCGGCAAAGACCTGTCCGACCAGCGATCCCGGAAACTGGGCCGCATGGATTTCTTCGTGCTGGGCCATCAGCGCGTAGCGGGCGAGCGGGTTGTAATGCTCCCAGCAGGCCAGCGCGCCGACGCGGCCGACTGCGGTCTCGACCACCTTCAGGCCGGCGCCATCGCCCTGCCCCCAGATCATGCGCTCGTGAAATGTCGGGGTGATCTTGCGCCGCTTCAGGACGAGCGCGCCGTTCGCGTCGAATACGAGTTGGGTGTTGTAAAGCGAGCCGTGATCGCGCTCGTTGACGCCGAGCACCACCACCATGCCATGACGCTTGGCCGCTTGCGCAACCGCGTCCGTAACCGGACCGGGCACGACGACGGCGTTGTCGTAGAGCTGGATGTGCTCCGCGCCGCTCAGGACCGGCGGACGGACAAAGGAGAAATACGGGTACCAGGGAACGAACGTCTCCGGAAAAACGGCGAACTGGACTCCCTTGCCGGCCGCCTCGGCGATGGCCGCCAGGATCCGGTCGACCGTTCCGGTCGGCGTATCCAGATCTGGCGCGATCTGAATCGCCCCAGCCCTGATCGTGCGCTTCGCTGTCACTGTGCTCCTCCCTCGTCCGTCGCGTGAGCCAACCGAGGTCAGACGGTCCAGGTGTGGATCATGAACGCGTCGTCCCTGCGGTGAAGCAGCATGAGGTCGAGCACATCGAGCGGATTGATCGGCCGGATGCCCGGAATCAGCGACGGTTCGCCATGGCCGTAGAGCGCCTGCAGCGCGAACCGGCACGCATAGACCTTGCCGCCTTCATCCATGAATTTGGCGAGCTGGTTGTTGAAGTTCTGCGCGCCAGGGAAGGCTTCGTCGCCGATCTTCGGAAAGCCGCGCTGAATACCGAGCGTGACACCGGGACCGTAAAGCAGAACCGACGTCTCGAAACCCTTCCGCTTCAGGCGCAGCGCCTGGAGAATATTGACGAGGCCGATGGAGCCCTCGAACGCAACAGTGTGGAAGGTGACGAGCGCCTTCTCACCGGGCTTTGCTTTGACGTCCTCGAAAACCTTCTCTTCGTAGTCGACGAGAAAGTCGCCCTTCTGACGCGCGGGCATGTTCACTGCTGGCATAGACACCTCCTGTTCACGTCCGGGCCTCCCGGATCGAGATCAGGTTTTGCAATCAATGTGCCAAGCAGCGTTCTGCACTACAAATCATCATACCATACAATTTGCATTCAATTATGCATTCATTGTTGAATGGAGACCTGACTGGATCTGGAGATGTTGCGCTATAGTCGAAAAATACTGCCTGAAAAATACTGGGCAGCGCGCACGATTGGTGTGCAACACGTTCAGACGGGACCCCTCCCGGAAGCAACCAACAGGCGCGATGCAATTGCATCAACGGTTGCAACAATATACAGTCAATTCTACTGACGTAACTTTCCGGAACTGAGCAATGGCCGACTGGCGACCCGATCTATCGAACAGCGACAAGCCGCGCTATCTCGCCATCGCAGACGCAATTGCCGACGATATCGCCGCCGGACGGCTTGTGATCGGCGACCGCTTGCCGCCGCAGCGGAAACTCGCCAAGCGCCTCGATGTCGATTTCACGACCGTCGCGCGCGGCTATGTCGAAGCCCAGAAGCGCGGGCTGATTGAATCGAAGGTCGGACAGGGAACCTTCGTTCGCGACAAGCCGCGACCGCGGCGCTCGGCGACGGGCTTTCCGCCCCGTCCCGTCGACCTCTCCATGAACCTGCCGCCCGAGCCTGATGACCCCGAACTGATCGAGCGGATGCAGGCCGGCGCCGAACATGTGCTGCGCGACATCGTATCGCTGCTGCGCTACCAGGGCTTTGGCGGCACGCAGGCCGACAAGGATGCGGCGTCGAGCTGGCTCGGCCGCCGTGCGCTGGTGCCGGCACAGAGCCGCATTTTCGTCTCGCCGGGGGCACATCCGGCGCTGCTTGGCATCCTCTCGATCCTTGCGAAAGCAGGCGAGGTGGTGCTGTGCGAGGCCATCACCTATCCCGGGATCAGGTCCATCGCCGCGCAGCTCGGCATCACGCTCGTCGGCCTGCCGATGGATGACGATGGCATTGAGCCGCAGGCGCTGACCGATGCCTGCAAGAAGCTGAAGCCCAAGGCCATCTACCTCAATCCGACGCTGCAGAATCCGACGACCCTGACGATTCCGGACTCGCGTCGGCGCGAGATCGTCGCGATCGCACGACGTTTCAAGCTGCCGATCATCGAGGACGATGCCTATGGCTTCATTCCCGAGCACGGCCACGGCCACGCGCCCTTTGCTGCGATCGCGCCCGATCTGACCTGGCACGTCGCGGGACTGGCAAAATGCATCGGCGCGGGCTTGCGCACCGCCTACGTCGTCGTGCCCGATACGCGCTCGGCCTGGCCGTTTGCCTCAGCTCTCCGGTCGGCGACTGTGATGGCATCCCCCCTCACCGTGGCGCTCGCGACGCGCTGGATCGAAGACGGCACCGCGGACACGATGTTGCGGTTCATCCGCGCCGAGACTTCGGCGCGGCAGAAGCTCGCCGCCGAAATCCTGCCGAAGGGGTCCTATCGCGGCGATCCCCTGAGCTTCAACCTGTGGGTTGCGCTGCCCGAAGCCTGGAACCGGTCCGCTTTCGTGGGGCATATGCGGCAGACCGGCATCGGTGTCGTCGCAAGCGACGCCTTCGTCGTGAGCGATCCGCCTCCCGAAGCCGTGAGAGTATGCATCTGCGGTCCTTCAACCCGGGCGCAGATTAGATCTGCGCTCGAGTACGCTGCTCACGCGCTGGTCGAAACTCCGGCCCTGGCGTCGCCGTTTCTCTGATCCGTCAGGGCTACGATGGCGCGGTGCTAACTCGTGACGCGTTCGCCGCGCCCGTAGACCAGCAGCATGAAGATGATGACGAGGCCGTAGATCACCTGGCGGCCGGCCTCGGGCATGTCCATGATCGACAGCACGCTATTGAGAAGCACGATCAGCACGACGCCGATCAGCGTGCCGAGATAGCGGCCGCGGCCACCGAGGATGTTGGTGCCGCCGATCACGACCGCCGCGATCGACGGCAGCAGATAGGCATCTCCCATGCTCTGATAGGCCTTGGTGGAGTAACCGGCGAGCAGGACGCCGGCGAGCGCGGCTGCGACACCGCACAAGACGAAGCAGATCACGGTGATGCGGCGGGTATCGACGCCGGCCAGATACGCAGCCGCCTCCTTGTTGCCGATGGCATAGACGTATCGGCCAAGCGCGGTGCGCTGGAGGACAATCGTGACGAGCACCGACACGGCGGCCCAGACGAACAAGGCGTTGGGGATACCGAGCGTGCGGTCGCCGGCGAGCACCCGCATCAGGTCGGTGGCGGTGGTCTGCGGCGCGTAGCCGCCGGTGTGTGCGACCATCAGGCCGCGCATCACCGCGTTGACACCTAGCGTGAAGATCATCGAGGGCACGCGCAAATAGGCGACCCCGATGCCGTTGACGAGGCCGACCAGAAGCCCGACCCCGAGCCCGACCGGAATCGCGAGCGGTCCGCCGACCGATGTCGCCATCATGGCGGCCGCGGCAAGCGTCCACGGCACCGACAGGTCGATCTGGGCGATCAGGATCACCATCATCATCCCGGCGGCCACGATGCCGAGGAAGGCGCCGATCTGAAGTTGCTGCAACAAATAGGTCGGCGACAACAGCGGCGCGCTGCCGAAGCGCGCAAAAGTATAGACCGTGCCCGCCACCAGGATGACGAGGATGAACAGCGCCGCGATCAGGATCGGGCGGTCATCGCGCGAGAGACTGAGTGAGGCCGAACTCATCGGAACAGCTCCAGCGTGCTCTTGACGCGCAGGACGCCGAGCGCGCCGATGCTGACCGCCGCCAGCAGGATCAGGCCCTCGAACAGCGGTTGCAGCAGCGGTGCGATGTCGAAGATGCGGAAGAAGAACGAGATGACGCGCAGAACCATGGCGCCGAAGATCGAGCCGATCGCGCTGCCGGTCCCGCCGAGCAGCGAAGTCCCGCCGATGACGACGGAGGCGATCGAGTTGAGCGTGTAGGCACCGGCCTGCGGGATGTCGGCATTGCCCGAGGATGTCTGGATGGCGAGGAACAGGCCGCCACAGCCGGCGAAGAAGCCGGCAAGCGTGAAGGCCGCGATCTTGGCGCGCTCGATCGGAAGGCCGGACATGTAGGCCGCGCCTTCGGCCGAGCCGACCGCATAGACGGCCCGGCCGAGCACGGAGCGGCGGAACGGCACCGAGACCAGCAGCGCGATCAGGACGAGCAGCACGAACGGCACCGGGATCCAGGCCACCGGCGCAAACCAGCTCGCTGCGCCATCATCGAAGATGTGGACGGTCGCGGCGAAATCCCCGAGCGAATTGGTCAGCGCCCAGTTGAGATCCTCGTCGATCTTGCCGCCCGGCGTCGGCCGCAGGAACAGCGCGATGCCGATATAAATCGCGCCGGTCGCGAGCGTCGCGATGATCGGCTGGATGCGTCCATAGACGACGACGCAGCCGTTGACGAAGCCGGCCAGCGCGCCGGTCGCAAGACACACGACAATCCCGAGCAGGATGCCGCTGACGCCGCCGGGAAAGGTGCCGAGGCCGAGATGCAGACCGAAGATCTCGAGATGCAACGGCGTACCCCCCGCCACCCCCGTGAGCAGATAGCTCGCAAAACACCCCACCATGGTCATGACGGCGCCCACGGAGAGATCCAGCCCTGACGCCAACACCGGCACGGTCTGGGCCATCGCCAGCATGGCGAGTGCAAAGATCTCGTCGCCGTTCTGCACCAGAACCGCTGACGAGAAGCCCTTGGGGTGGGCAAGGTTGTAGAGCAGATAAAGGATGGAGAACAACAGGACGGCGGTGACGATGCCGATGTTCTGGCGAATCCTGATGGCGACATCGTCAAGCATGGGCGGCTCCGGGAATGTCCGGCGTCGCGGCGTCGATGTTCAGCGCGCTCGCGATGATGTTGGTCTCGGTGAGCTCTTCACCCTCAAGCTCGCGCACGATGCGCCCGTCATACATGATCGCCACCCGGTCGCAGCAGCCGATGAGCTCGTCATAGTCGGTCGAGTAGAACAGGATGGCGGCGCCCTGGTCGGCGAGCTCGCGCATCAGTCGGTAAAGCTCCTGCTTGGTGCCGACATCGATGCCGCGCGTGGGATCATTGAGCAGGATGATGCGCGGATCGGTCATCAGCCATTTGGCCAGAACGACCTTCTGCTGGTTGCCGCCGGAGAGTGTGGCGACCGCGTCGCCGGGCGCGCCGATCTTGATCTGCAGCCGCGCGATGGCGCGCTTGATCGCATCGGTCTCGCGGGCACGGTCGACCAGAGGTCCGGTCGAGATCGCGTCGAGCGAGGCGATCACCAGATTGTCGGCGATCGACATCGGCAGCATCAGGCCTTCGGTCTTGCGATCCTCCGGCACGAGCGCGATGCCGACCGACTTCGCCGCCGCCGGAGACCCCGGACGCACCTCGCGGCCTTCCACGGTGACTTGCCCGGAGACGCCGCGCAGCACCCCGAACAGCGCCAGCAGCAGGGATTTCTGACCCTGGCCGTCCAGCCCGCCGAGGCCGACGATCTCGCCGGCGCCGACGCGTAGCGAGATGCAATCGAGGCGCTTGTCCCAGCTCAGTTTATTGATGGCCAGCATCGGCTTCGGCGATCCGCGCGCGGGCTTGGGCGGATATTGGGCCGCGATGTCGCGTCCGATCATGAGCTGAACGATATCGGCGGTCGAGCGTCGGCCCTTGTCAAAGGTCTCGATATGGCGACCGTTGCGGAACACCGAGGCGCGGTCGGCCAGCGCCTCGACCTCGTGCATCCGGTGCGAGATGTAGAGAATGGCAACGCCCTCGGCCTTGAGCCGCGCCAGCATGGCGTACACTTTCTCGACGTCGGCACTGGTGAGGGCCGATGTGGCTTCGTCGAGGATCAAAAGCTGCGGTGTCTTGCCGAGGGCCTTGGCGATCTCGACCACCTGGCGGCGCGACAACGGCAGATCGCGCACGCGCATCAAGGGATTGACGTCCTCGCAACCGATCTCGGCAAGGAGCTCCTCGGCGCGGCGGCGCTGCGCCCGCGCGTCGATGAGGCCGAAGCGGCGCGGCGGTGACGCGATCGAGATGTTGTCCGCGACCGAAAGGTCCGGCATCAGCGACAATTCCTGGAAGATGCAGACGACGCCGGCTGCGTTGGCGGCGGACGGCGTCGCGAAGCTGACATCGCATCCGCCGAGCCGCATGGTGCCGGTATCGGGCTGGACGACGCCGGCGATGATCTTGATCAGCGTCGACTTGCCGGCGCCGTTCTCGCCCAGCACCGCGTGGATCTTGCCGCGCTCGCAGGCGAAATCGACCCCTTCGAGCGCCCGCACACCGGCGTAGCGCTTGGAGATTCCGGACAGGGTGAGGAAAGCAGGTTGGCTCAGGGTGGCGTCCGCCATGGCGGAGCTCACGCAGCAACGGCCCGGCCAAGGCCGGGCCGCAACCGGGACATCTCCAGTGCGCTCACTGGGTGTTCTTCTCGCTCTGCGACATGATCTCCGGCGCCGTGAAATTGACACCGCACGGCGTGAACTGGTTCGGCGCGAAGAAGTTCGCATTGAGGTCCGGCCAGTAATTCGTGCCGGGCTTCAGGTCCTTGTAGGTCGCAACCGGGATCGGGATCGAGATCAGCTGCGGCATGACGTTGCCTTGCAGCGCGGAGATCGCCGCCTTGGTGGCGATGGCGACCAGCGCCGGGGACTGGCCGTAGGACATGCCCTTGAGCCCGTCCTTGGCGTGATCGGCGATCTGCTTGCGGTACTCGTTCTCGCCCTCGCCCGACATCGGGACGAAGGGGTGCTTCGCCGACATCATCGCCTGCACAGTGCCGTCGGAGCCGCCTTGCGTGAACACGCCATCGAAATGGCCGTGCACCGCGAGCGCGTCCGCCGTCACCTTCTGCGAGGTGCCCGTGTCCCAATTGCCGACCACTTCGGTGATCTTGAAGCTGTTGCCCGGAGCTTCCATGACCTCGCGGAAGCCGAGATGGCGGTCGCGGTCGACCGAATTGCCCGGCAGGCCGCGGACTTCGAGGATGTCGCCCGCCTTCTTGCCGCTCTCATCGATGAGCCACTTCGCCGACATGCGGCCCATTTCCTTCTGGTCCTCGTTGACCATCATCACCTTGTCGGTGTCGAGGACGTTGTCGAAGGGGACCACGACCACGTTATTCTTGTCGGCGAGGCGGATAATGCGGTCGAAGCCATCGGGGGCGACGGCGATGGTGACAATGGCGTCGAAGCCCTGATTGATGAAGTCCTCCATCGCGCCGAGTTGCGCTGCAACATCGGTGCCGGTCGAGACGACCTTGAACTCCTTGATGTTCTCCTTGATGCCCGGCTGCGCGGCGAAGGCCTTCGCGGTCTTCACCATCTGGATGCGCCAGGTGTTGCCGACGAAGCCGTTGACGAGAGCGATCTTGTAGGGCCCGGGCTTCTTGTCCCACTGGAAGAACTTGGTTTGTGCAGACCAGGGCTTGAAGCAGCCGGGATCGGCACCCGGACCGGACACGACCTTCGGCCCTGCCAAGGCACTGACCGGGGACAGCAACAGACCAACGCAAGCGAGCCCCGCAAAACGAAGCGTCCACACCATGTCTCTTCTCCCTGAGCTTTTGTGTTCCACCCTTAAGTGGCGCGATGGCCAAGCCGGGAATTGGGCTTCCCGTGCAATTTGCCCGGCTAGGATGGCACGCAACCTCCAAGGCGCACAAGCCGAATGCCGGTCGTAAGCCTGGCCTGCGGCGAACGCGCAGGAGCGAAACCATCACAATTGCGGGAGAGGGATGTCGTGTCGGGGCGGCGCTGAAGGCACACGCACGACAAGCGGATGTTCGCGTCCGGCATGGATGCAAAGCAATCGAACGATCCGCGGTGAGGGACAGTGGAGCGATCTCTTCCTGAGTGCTCCGCAAAAAGAATGATACTCAGGGAAAAATGCCGACCCGATCACAGACCGCCGCGATTTGCCTGGTGCGGTGCATGTTGACTTTCACAAGCGCCCTCCAATACTCGCCCAAAAACATAAAATCAGTCGCAAACAACGGTTCGGAGGGAGGGATAGGATGCCGACTTCACGCAGGCAGCTGCTGAAGGGTACGGCGGCTGCCGCCGCCACGCTCAGCCTCGATTGGACCCCGGCCCAGGCGCAAGCCGAGAATTTGCGCATCGGCCTGATCTACGATCTCACCGGACCATTCGCTGCGGGCGGCTCGGTCGCCTCCTCGGTCGGCGCGCAGATCGCCATCGACCTCGTCAACGAGAAGGGGGGCATCGGCGGCAAGACCAAGATCGCGCCCGTCTCCGCCGACTCCCAGAGCAAGGCCGACGTCGCCATCAATGAAGCCGAGCGCCTGATCAGCCAGGAGAAGATCGACATCATCAACGGCGTCTATTCCAGCGCGCACGCCGTGCCGATGGCGGCGAAGGTCGAGCAGCAGAAGAAGATCCTCTGGATCACGACCGCGGTGTCGACCGCCGTGTTCAAGGACAAGAACCTGCAATATGTGTTTCGCGCGCAAATCCATTCCGACCAGTATGGCCAGGCGTTCGCCGGCTTCATCGCCGAGCACGCGAAGACAAAACTCGGCATGGAGCCGAAGGAGGTCAAGGTCGCGCTGATCCACGAGGACGGGCCCTATGGCGTCGGTGTCGCCGCCGCCGACGAGGCCTATGCCAAGGAGGCGGGCATCCAGGTGGTGCTGCGCGAGGGTTATTCGGCCTCCGCCCCCGATCTCTCGGTGCTCGTCACAAAACTCAAGCGCGCCAAGGTCGATGTGATCTCGCACGCCGGCTACAATCCCGACATCACCCTGTTCCTGCGCCAGGCCCGCGAAAGCGGCCTGCGCTTCAAGATGCTGTTCGGCGCCGGCGCCGGCTACAGCCAGCTCGACAAGCTGCGCACGGCCTTCGGCGCCGACATCGACAATTTCTGCAACATCGATCCGGTGCCGGCGCAGCTGCTCGATCCGTCGAAGCTCGCGCCCGGCATGGGCGATCTGATCAAGACCATGGTTACGCGCTACCAGGCCAAGACCGGGGCCACCGACGTGCCGCCGCACTGCTCGATGGGCTTCAACCAGACCTGGGTGCTGCTCAACAACGTGCTGCCGGTGGCCAAGGAGAAGTACGGCAGCTTCGAGCCCGAGGCCATTCGCAAGGCCGCGCTCGACGTCGACATCCCGCCCGGCGGCACCATCCAGGGCTACGGCGTGAAATTCTTCCCGCCGGGCACACCTCTGTCCGGCCAGAACGAACGCTCGACGCCGGTGGTGATGCAGAACGCCGGCGAGCACATCTCCGTGGTGTGGCCGACCAACATCCGCACCCAGGATCCGGTCTTTCCGCTGCCGAAGGGCTCGACTTACGGGGCGTAGCTACCTGACATCAGGTTGACAGCGCAGCCTTCTCGCGCCTGATCCATTGGCTCAATACTCGTGCTATAGAAGGCCGCCATTCACCGACGGTGGCGCGAAAAGTGGAGGTTTTAATGAAGGTTCTTTCTGCTGCTCTGTTTGGAATTGCTGTTCTCTCGGCTGGTGCCTGCTTGACATCGACATCCGCTGTTGCCCTTGGCGGTTGCGGTCCGAACCAGCATCGCAATGCAGCCGGCCGCTGCGTTTTCGGCGGCCAGAACGAAGACTACTGCATCCGCAAGACCGGCCATCCGGCCACGCGCATGCCCAACGGGACGATGAGGTGCATCTGACCTGAGACTTTCGCTACGCGCTTTCATCCATGCCACGCAACGCATCCTCTCTCCTCGTGAGAGAGGATGGTCATCCGCGGCAGGCGCTTAGCGGCCCAAGACCGTCGTTGTTCGTCGCGTTGCAGCCGATGGCAAATACATCCAGGGGTCATTCTTTTCACGCTAAGGTTGGATATCGGAGCCTAGCGAGATTGGTGAGAGCGAACGCGCGTCGGCGCCCTACAACACCACCCGCCGTCCCTCTTCCGCCGACCAATAGCCGGCATAGTTCACCTTGATCGTCTCGTACGCCAGCGCGAGGTCCGACAGCGGCTGCCGTCCCGTCGCGGCGCATTCCATGAAATCCTGGATCTCCTGGAGGTAGCCGCGCGTCCATTCCTCCTCGAGGCAGACATACTGCCAGCCGGTTTTGCGGTCGACCTTTTCAGTGATGTAGACGCTTGCGAGTTTCTCCTCGCTCGTCTGGTAACTCATCAGATGCGTGTTCGGGGTGATGTTGGCAAACAGCGAGCCGCCGCTGGTGTAGGTCTCGATCAGATTGCGCACGCCGCCCATGATCATGTCGCCGGAGAATACGGTGGCCTTGGTACCGTCGGAGAAGGTCGCTGTCAGCGTACCCCAATCCTCGACATCGACCGGATTGGCCTTGAGGTAGGTCCGCTCCTCCGGCTTAAGACTGGCCGTGACGTTGCCGACATCGCCGGTGACGCTGGCGACCTCAATGGTCTCGCCACGCGCCTTTGCCTCGACCTGCTTGAGATAGAGCACGGCTGAGAGCGGATGGCAGCCCATCCGGATCAGCGAGCCGCCGCCGGTCATCGCCCATTGCGCGGCATGCGCCGCGTGCGAGCCGGAATGGCTCTCCTCGCCCTTCATGAACAGGATCTTGTCCTTTGTCGCCTTGAGGATCTCGGCGGTCTTGGTCACGGCTGGCGCGTAGATCCAGTCCTCGGCATACATGAAGAGCTTTCCGGTGCGCTCGATTGCGGCACGCGTTGCGTCCATCTCCTCCAGCACACGTTCATACATCAGCGCCTTCGGCACGTGCTTGCCGATCGGCTGCTTGTCATTTTTGCGGCCGAAATAGCCGGCAAACGGCTTTTCGCAGATGACGTGCTTGCCGGCTTGCATGCTGGCGACGATCATCCCGGCATGAAGATTGGGCGGCGTGCAGATGTCGATGACATCGAGCGTGCGGTCTGCGATCAACTCCGCAAAACTGCGATAGACCCGCGGGATGTTATGACGCCCGGCAAATTCGACGACGCGATCACCACGCGCAGCGACCGCCGCAACCTCGACGTCGACGCCGTAGACGCGCCGGAACGCATACATATGCAGCTCAGATACAAAGCCGCAGCCGACGAGTCCGACCCTGATCCTGGCCATAGCGCCCCTCCCCTTGCTTTGGGCGGCACTATAGCGCGGTGGCAGGGCTATTCCACCGAGACCCGTACCACGCCTGCGCTCATCATGCCGAGCGCGCGGGCGGCGGGCACCGAGAGATCGACGATGCGGCCGCGGATGAAGGGACCGCGATCATTGACGCGGCATTGAATCGTCCGCCCGCTGTAGGACACCTTGAGCACGCTGCCGAACGGACGCGTCCGGTGCGCACAGGTCAGATCGCCGCTCTTCGCGGCTTTCCCGTATCCGTAATATGAGGCAAGTCCGCTTTCAGCGTGGGCGATGGAAAATGCAGAAAGCGAGAAAGTGGTCAGACAAAACAATAGCGTCCGCTGCGCTCGCACGGCACCGCTCCCGGTTGGCCCTGCCCCGCGCTGCAACGTCGCCTGGTTCCACTTGGTTCCGGGAACACCGCCGGGCAACGCCCGGCGGGGCCATCACACATTGTTACTGTTTGTGAAAGACCAGCGTACGCACCTCGATGCTCTCGCGCGGCGCGGCATCAAGCGGCGTGGTCGGATCGGCGAAGGCGGTGTGCGGAGCGAAACGCGTGCGTCCGTCGGTCGCCGAGTCATAGCATTTGAGCAATAGCGCCTCGTCCGCCGTCATCTCGGGAAAATAGAACCAGCGGTGGTTCGAATTGTATTTCACCGAATAGGTCTCGCCGCGGCGATTGGGATAGATCAGGTCGGAGGCGACGAGATCGTCGGGCGCGACGGTCGTGCCGTCGGCCATCGCAAGCGGTGAGTCCCGCAGCGGGCCACGGATCGGCCGCCAAAGGTTAATCACCTGGACGCGACCCTTGAGCAGCTCCTCGGCTTCATCTGGCAGATGCTCGCGCACGCGGTTGGCCCCGGAGACGGCGGTCTGGTCGACATGCACGCGTGCCGCGGGTTGGCGTGGGCCACCGTCGCGAATATCCGGGGCGCCCTCGACGCGCTTGCGCACGGTGTGGTCGAAGATGACAACGCGATCGGCCTTCAGCGTCGCGCGCAGGAACGCCTCGACGGCCGGATAGTAGACGGTGCGGATTTCCTCGTCGTTGTAGAAGTCCTTCACCTGGTTGGGGTGGCGCACCAGCGCGAAGCCTTCGCGGTCGAGCGAGAAATTCTGCGCAATCAGGCGCGCATCGAAGATCGGCACCTGATGCGGCTCCGGCAGCGAGGTGCTCTTCGGTTCGCCCGGCGGCGGATCGAAGGCGTAGGTGCGTGGCTTGCCGGACACCGGCGCGAGATAGTTGAGTTCAGCGGTGACGAAGGGAAGCGATTCAATTTTTGTTTCTTGCAGGCCCATGGCCGGTCTCCCGATGTGGTCGTCTGTTTGATTTTTGACGGGATGAGACGTGGTGCAAGGGAGGTGTTGCAAATAGCAATGGGGGTGTTGTCGCGACCCGGGAATGCAGAAGGAACGTTTCGAGGATTGCAATCGAATGGAGAAAGCTCTTCCGGCCTCACGCTTGCTTGAATGTTTGTGAGGTCTCGTGCCCCGGACGCAGCGCATCACGCAGTGATGCGCTGCTGGGCGGGGCCCATGTCGCTGAGAGCCACTGCCGCGACGAAGGCGGCGAGATGCGCAGGCTTCGCCTCAAGGCCGGCCCGCTGCATCTCGCCGCGATCATGCTCACGCATCTCGCCTGGATGAGCCTGATCGTGTGGCTCTCGCTCTAACTCACCAATACCCGCGATAATAGGGACGGTAGTATGGGCGGTACGGCCGGTAGTAGCCGTAGTACGAACGGTAAGGCCGATAGTATCGCGGATAGGCCGGGCCGTAACCATAGCCGTAATAGGCCGGTGCGTAGCCATAACCGTAACCCGGATAGCCATAGTACGGCCCGCCGCCGTAATAGCCGTAAGGCCCACCGCTGGCGATCGCGCCGCCGATGATCGCACCGGCAGCAAGGCCACCGAGACCCCATCCAAAGCCACGGCCACGCCAATAGACCGGCGTGACGTCGTCGCCAGCCGCGGCTTTCATGGTCGCGACATTGGTCGGCAGCGGGGCCGCTGCCGCCGGCTCGATCTGACCGGCCATGACCGCAGCCGTCAGCGAACAAGCAATTGCCGACTTCCAGATATGCATCGTCTCACTCCTTCTCTCTGACGCTTCATTTGGAAAGGATGCCATGATCTTGCATCGCTACGCCAAGTCAAAGCCTCGAATTCGCGTGCAGCGCACAAGACGCGCTCCCATGCCGGAATTGTGGCCACCCGACATCGCCTCCCGAGCGCCGATGTGACACCGGGACGACGATGCCGGGGCCCGCCGCGCCGCTGCAAAGCGTTAAGCTTCCCACGCGTTCGCAACCAACAAGCACCTTCCCGATTACCTATTCGTACCGTTACAATCGGTTCCAATGGTGCGCGGCCGGAAGGCACTTCGCGAAGGCCTTGGTTTGCGCCAGAATTTGGCTTGCGCCAGACGAGTGGGAGGATGACATGAGTGCCGCCGGAAATGAGCCGCTTGCCCGCCAGGCTTTGGCGTTTGTCCTGGCCGGCGGTCGCGGCAGCCGGCTGCTGGAATTGACCGACCGGCGCGCCAAGCCCGCGGTCTATTTCGGCGGCAAATCCCGCATCATCGATTTCGCGCTGTCGAATGCGGTCAACTCGGGCATCCGCCGGATCGCGGTCGCGACCCAGTACAAGGCGCACAGCCTGATCCGGCATCTTCAGATGGGCTGGAACTTCTTCCGCCCCGAGCGCAACGAGAGCTTTGACATCCTGCCTGCGAGCCAGCGCGTCTCGGAGAGCATGTGGTATGTCGGCACGGCGGATGCGATCTATCAGAACATCGACATCATCGAGTCGCACGCCTGCCGCTTCATCGTCGTGCTCGCCGGCGATCACATCTACAAGATGGATTACGAGGTGATGCTGCGGCAGCACGTCGACAGCGGCGCCGATGTCACGGTCGGCTGCCTCGAAATGCCGCGCGCGGAATCCTCCGGCTTCGGCATCATGCATATCGACGAGAACGGTTGGATCCAGCAATTCCTGGAAAAGCCCAAGGACCCGCCGCCGATGCCGGGCAAGCCGGACGTCTCGCTCGCCAGCATGGGCATCTACGTGTTCGACGCTAAATTTCTGTTCGAGGAGCTCAAGCGCGACGCCGAGGACCCGCACTCCAACCACGATTTCGGCAAGGACATCATCCCCTACATCGTCAAGAACGGCCGCGCTATCGCGCACCAGTTCTCGACGTCATGCGTCCATTCGGGAAACGACAACGGTGCCTATTGGCGCGACGTCGGCACGGTCGACGCTTATTGGGCTGCCAATATCGACCTGACCGACGTGGTGCCCGAGCTCGATCTGTTCGACCGCGCCTGGCCGATCTGGTCCTATGCGGAGATCACGCCGCCCGCAAAGTTCGTCCATGACGAGGAGAGCCGGCGCGGTTCGGCGGTAAGCTCGCTGGTCTCGGGCGGCTGCATCATCTCCGGCGCGGCGCTACGCCGCTCGCTGCTGTTCACCGGCGTGCGCATAAACTCCTACGCCAATGTCGAGAACGCCGTGATCATGCCTTACGTCAATGTCGGGCGCGGCGCGCGGCTGAAGAACGTCGTGATCGACCGCGGCATCGAAATCCCCGAAGGGCTCGTGGTCGGCGAGGATCCCGAGCTCGACGCAAAGCGCTTCCGCACCACCGAGCAGGGCATCTCGCTGATCACCCAGACGATGATCGACAGGCTCAATACATGACGCCTGTTCGCGTCCTCGCGGTCGCTTCTGAAGTCTATCCCATCGTCAAGACCGGCGGCCTCGCGGATGTCGCCGGTGCGCTGCCGATTGCGCTGAAGGCGCACGGCGTCGAGATGCGCACGCTGGTGCCGGGCTATCCGGATGTGATGCGGCTGCTCGCGGGCGCAGATGAAATCCGGCGCTGGCCGGATTATTTCGGCGGCCCGGGCCGGCTGCTTGCGGGCTCTCATGACGGGCTCGACCTGTTCGTGCTCGACGTGCCGCATCTCTACGCGCGGCCGGGCAACCCCTACGTCACCACTGAAGGCGTCGACTGGCCGGACAACGGCGCGCGCTTCGCGGCGCTGTCGCGCATCGCCGCCGATATCGGCCACGGTCTCGTTGCGGCCTTCGTGCCTGACGTCGTGCATGCCCATGACTGGCAGGCCGGGCTGGCGCCGGCCTATCTGCACTACGATGGCAGGGCGCGGCCCGGCACCGTAATGACCATTCACAACATGGCCTATCAAGGCAAGTTCGACCGCATGCTCGCTGACGCGATTGGCTTGCCCCGGGGCGCGTCGTTCGACGTCCACGGCCTCGAATATTTCGGCGGTATCAGCTTTTTGAAGGCCGGGCTGCAACTGGCCGATCGCATTACCACGGTGTCGCCGACCTATGCGCAGGAGATCCAGAGCGACGAAGGCGGCATGGGGCTCGGCGGCCTGCTGCGCGAGCGCGCAAGCGTGCTGAGCGGCATCCTTAACGGCATCGACACCGAAGTGTGGAATCCGCAAACCGATCCGCATATCGCCTATCGCTTCGGCGCGCAGGACCTCACGTTTCGAGCGGCGAACAAGGCGGTGCTTCAGCAGCAATTCAATCTCGATTCTTCCGACGAAGCGCCGCTACTCGGCGTCATCAGCCGGCTATCGTGGCAGAAGGGACTTGACCTGCTGCTCGAGGCGATCCCGACGATCCTTGACCAGGGCATGCAGCTCGCGCTGCTCGGCAGTGGCGACCGCGATCTGCAGGATCGCTATCAGGCCGCCGCACGCGCCAATCCCGGCCGGATCGGAGTCTTGATCGGCTATGACGAGATACTGGCGCATCTGATCCAGGCCGGCTCGGACGCGCTGCTCGTGCCGTCGCGGTTCGAGCCGTGCGGGCTCACCCAGCTCTGCGCGCTACGCTACGGCGCGGTCCCGATCGTCTCCCGCGTCGGCGGCCTCGAGGACACCATCGTCGACATCGGCGAGACCGGACAAAATGCCACCGGATTCAAGTTCGGCCCGGTGACGGCGGAGGCCTTCGCCGGCACGTTGCGCAAGGCGAATGCCGCCTTCCACGACAAGCCGACCTGGCGACGGCTGCAATTGAGCGGCCTTGCGACCGATGTGTCCTGGCGCAACCGCGCCGGCGAGTACGCCGCGCTTTATCGCGGCCTGATGGCGTCCCGCCGCGCGTAGGCCTCGGCGCCGCCGAATGGAAATACGGTTGAGCTTGCGCGATGCGTAGGGCGGATTAGCGAAGCGTAATCCGCCAGCTTTGTTGCGGCCCGATGGCGGATTACGCTTCGCTAATCCGCCCTAATTCACCCGAACACATACGACGCCATCGCGACGTTTGCGACCTCGTCGACGAAGACGCGCTTGCCGACATCGCTGCCCGCCGCACCGGCCGCCACCATCAGCGGCAGCAGATGATCCTCACGCGGATGGGCGGGACGCGCGCTTGGCGCATTCTCCCAGTCGACCAGCATCGCGTTGCGGCGCGCCGCATCCGCGCCGATCGCCTCGTTCAGATAAGCTTCGAAATCATACGAGACCGGCTTCGATTCCGCGCGCCCAAAGCCGCGCATGTTGTGATAGGTAAGCCCGCTGCCGACGATCAGAATGCCTTCGTCGCGTAGCGAGGCGATCGCCTGCCCGACCTTGATGTGCTCGGCCGCATCGTAGCTCGACTTCAGCGACAGCAGCACGATCGGCATGTCGGCATTCGGATACATCAGGCCGAGCGGCACGAAGGTGCCGTGGTCGAACCCCTGATTGGGATCTTCCCGACAATCGAGACCGGCGCGCGCGAGCAGTGCCTTCACGTCTGCTGCGAGCTCAGGCTGGCCCGGCGCCGGATATGTGATGTGATAGGTATGCTCGGGGAAACCGTAATAGTCGTACACCATCGGAGGATGCGCCGAGGTCGACACCGTGAAGGCGTCGGCCTCCCAATGGCCGGTGATGACGAGCACCGCCTTCGGCCGCGCCGGCAGAAGCTGCGGCAGCCGGCCGAATTCCGCTGCGGTCTTCGCATATTGAACCCGCCTGTCCTCCATGAAAGGCCAGGGGCCGCCGTGGGACAGGAAGAGGGTCGGAAATCGCGTCATTTGTGCCGGCTCGTCTCGTTGACAACATGCGCGTGCGAACGGCCCGCGCGATCGGCGGCGAGCATAGGCGAACCGGTATGGTTAGCAAGTCGTTAACGATTTGCCGCCCAAAATCGCCGGCGTGGCCGAAGGAGTCGGCCCCAAAAGACAAGCGAGACGTGAGATGAGGAAGTTTGCGCTGGGGGACGTCGTCAACAGTGACAAGGGCCGCCGCGGCGTCGTTCGCGCTGCCTACCGAACGAAGGAAGGCCAGCAGTTCTACGCCGTCGAGAAGGACGGCGCGATGGACTATCTGGAAGAAGAGCGGCTGACGCCGGCGCCGCGCGTCGAGCTCGCGGCCTAAGTCCAACTCATTTTTTGCTCTCGCGCGCGAGCCGGTCCAGACGCTCCACCCAAGGGTCGTCGCCGCTGGCGGTACGATCATTCGCGATCAGCAGCAGATGGTCGTGGTCCGCGGCCGCATCCCAATGCGGCAGCCCTGCGCCGTTGGGGTCGCCGCTCCTGGCAAAGTTGATCCAGTAGGCCCGCATGCGGTTTGCGACCTCGCGATCCCGGCGCGAGAAGATGCCTGCACCGGGCACGCCCTCCACACCGAAGATGAACTGCAACTCCCGCCCGTGGCCTTCGTCGGGATGGCCGCGCCGTGCTTCCGGCACATAGGCAAAGCGATAGCGGAAGGTCGGCGCGCTGGTCGCGGCATGAAGCCGGGCGAGCATTCGCGCCGGCTCGGAGAAGACCTTGTCGGTGTAGAAGCTGGCCGCAACGTCTGACGGCCGCGTTGCATCGGGATAGAGCCTGCCCAGGTCATCGATGCTCTCGCCCGAAGCGGATAGCGTCTCCTTGACCTCCAGCTCGCTGCCGTAACGCGTCTCATCGTCATTCGAGCCGATGATCAGGGGAATGCGGCTCTCATGTCCCATCGCAAATCCGGCGGCGATGTCTTCCGTCACCAGATGTCCATCCATCGCCGGCGTAAAGCTGCGCGGCGATGTCTCCAGCAGACGCTTTTCGGCAGCAAGCAGACGCGCCGGTTCGACGGCGCGCAGATCCGTCTCTTGCCCGAGTGCGGCGGCAAACTGCCGGCCTGCCGCCTCGGCCTCCTGCGACGACAGCAGCCGCGCGCGGCCGGGCACCGATTGCAGAATGGCTTTCTGGAAGAGATCGCGGGATTGGGCGCACAGCATCAGCAGCGCGATCGACGTTGCGCCGGCACGGTTGCCGAACAGCGTGACGTTGTTCGCATCGCCGCCGAAGGCCGCGACGTTGTCGTGCACCCAGCGCAGCGCCGCAATCTGGTCGATCAGGCCAAAATTGCCGGAGTTGCCTTCCGACAGCGCGGGATGCGTCAGCCAGCCGAGCACGCCAAGACGATAATTCACAGTGACCACGATGAGCCCGGCCTGCGCGAGCCGTACGCCATCAAACAACGGATCATTGGCGGTGCCCGTGACAAAACCGCCGCCATGGATGAACACCATCACCGGCAGCGGCCCGTCGACGCCGAAGGGACGAAACACGTTGAGCGTGAGGCAATCCTCGCGCGCCGCAGGCAGCGATGGCTGGAGACAGGGCGCGCCATAATCATAAGCCATGCTCATCTCCGAACTCTCGGGCAATGCCTGCGGCGGACGCCAGCGCAGGCTGCCGACCGGCGGCGCTGCATAGGCAAGCCCCTTGAACGACGCCACCTCGCCCTCGACGGCGCCAAGCATCTGGCCTTCGCGCGTCAGCGCAAATGGAAATTGCCCAACCGGCTGGGCGATGGCCGCGCCGGTGTAGAGCAATGCAAAGACTGCAATGAGCGCAAGCACGGATTGCATCTTCAGGGGATCTCGATGCGCGGAAATGTTCCCCGTCAGGTTACGTCCGCGGCCTGCGGCGAGGCAAGCGCTGTGGCTGGAGCTAGCCGCCCTTGGCAATAATCTCCGCCAGCGCACGCCGCGCGACGATGCCGAGCTCGCCGAGCGTCGAGTGGCCGGATTGCGCCGCCTCGATCAGGCGCTCGGCGATGAACCTGCGGCTGTCGTGATCGCCGCCATGCGGCAATTGGCGGCACGTCTCCTCCAGGACGACGTCCATGTTGGCTTTGGTTCGCTCACTCAACTCTGTCATGACGCCCTAGGATACGCTTGGCTTGTAGCCGCAAGCATACACAGGCGGGTCAGGTATGATTAGCCCGGGTAATCACGGCCATTGTGCACCGCGATCCGTGCATTGAAGCAGGGTTCGCGCCGCCACGATGACGCCGCAAACGACCACCGAAGATTGCACTTGCTCTGATGACAAGCCGAGCCTGCAGGACTAGCCTGCCGGCAAAACAAAATACACGGGAGGAATACCATGCCTGACGCAATGGTCGCCGCACGCGAGTCCAGGGCGGCGAGTGGAACAGCTCAACAGGTCGACGTCGCAGTGGTCGGCGCCGGATTTGCCGGCCTCTATCTTCTCCATCGCCTGCGCAAGGCCGGCCTCTCGGCCGTCGGTCTCGACGAAGCCGGCGACGTCGGTGGCACCTGGTACTGGAACCGCTATCCCGGTGCGCGCTGCGATATCCAGACCATCGACTACAGCTACACATTCGATCCGGAACTCGACAAGGCCTGGACCTGGTCGGAGAAATACGCGGCCCAGCCCGAGATCCTGCGTTATCTCGGCTTCGTCGCCGACCGCTACGATCTGCGCCGCGACATCCGCTTCAAGACCAAGGTCACCGAAGCGAAATGGGATGAGGCAGCCGAGCGCTGGCAGCTCACCACCGACAATGGCGCGCCGGTCTCCTGCCGCCATTACATCATGGCCACCGGCTGCCTCTCCGCGCCAAAACCGCCGGAGATCGATGGCGTCAAGGACTTCAAGGGCCAAGTTTATTTCACCGGACGCTGGCCGCATGACGGCGTCAATCTCGCCGGAAAACGCGTCGCCGTGATCGGCACCGGCTCGTCGGCCATCCAGTCGATCCCGTTGATCGCCGAGCAGGCCGCGCATCTGACCGTGTTCCAGCGCACGCCGAATTTCGCGTTGCCTGCGCATAATGGCCCCTCGCCGGCCGATCGCAGGGACCTGTTCCAGAGCGACCGCGCGGCCTATCGCGAGCAGGCGCGCCAGTCGATGACCGGCGTCCCCTACCCGCAGCAGACGGTGGTGAGTTGGCAATTGAGCGATGCCGAGCGTCGCGAGCGGTTCGAACGCGCCTGGGCCGCGGGCGATCTCGTCCACATCCTGACTCAGCTCTGGGCCGATCAGGGTGTTGATCTCGACGGCAACAACATCGTCTCGGACCTGATCCGCGAAAAAATCCGCGCCGCAGTGAAGGACCCGGAAACGGCCGCGGCACTCACACCGCACGACCATCCGTTCGGTGCCAAGCGACCCTGCCTCGATACCAACTACTACGCGACCTACAACCGGCCGAACGTCACGCTGGTCAATCTGCGCCAGGAGCCGATCAAGGCAATCACCGCCAGCGGCATCACCACCGGCAAACGCAATGTCGACGTCGATGTCATCGTGTTCGCGACCGGCTTCGACGCCATGACCGGCGCGATCCGCGCCGTGCATCCGATCACCGGGCGCAACGGCAGGTCGCTCAGCGATGTCTGGGCACACGGACCGCAGAGCTATCTCGGTCTCACGGTCGAGGGCTTCCCGAACTTCTTCATGATCACCGGCCCCGGCAGCCCGTCGGTGCTGTCGAACATGGCGGTCTCGATCGAGCAGCATGTCGACTGGGTCGTCGATCGGCTCAAAGCATTGCACGACGCCGGCTTCACCACGATCGAGCCGACCGAGACGGCGCAGGCCGGCTGGGGCCGGCACATGGCCGACTGCTCGATGGTGACGCTGCACCGGCTCGCCAACACCTGGTACACGGGCGCCAACGTACCCGGAAAGGTGCAGGGCCTGATGCCTTACACCGGCGGCGTCGGTCCCTATCGCAGCATCTGCGACGAGGTCACGAGCCGCGGCATGCTCGGCTTCAGGCTCACCGGCCCCAACGTCGCCGCGCAATGCAATGACGGCGAGGTGGTGCGGCTGCAGCCGGACGTGCGGTTGGTGCTGAACCTGCTGGCGTCGCTGAACCTGCCGCCGATCGAGTCGATGGGCGCGATCGGCGCACGCGCCTTCGTCAACGAGTTCAACAAGGGCCGCCCCGCCGGACGGCTGATCGGCGACATCGTCGACGGCACTCTGCCCGGCGCGGATGGCCCGCTGCCTTATCGCGTCTACAAGCCGGCCACACCGGGACCTCATCAGGTCGTGGTCTATTTCCATGGCGGCGGCTGGGTGCTCGGCGACGAGCAGTCGGACGAGCCGTTCTGCCGCGACATGGTGCGGCGAACCGGCATGACCTTTGTCAGCGTCGGGTATCGTCACGCACCGGAGCATCGCTTCCCGACGGCGGCCGAGGACGGCTATGCAGCGACGCGCTGGATCGCCGAGCATCTGGCCGAGCTCGGCGGCAAGCCGGGCCCGGTGCTGGTCGCAGGCTGGAGCGCCGGCGGCAACATCGCCGCCGTCACCTGCCAGCTCGCGCGCGACCGCAGCGGGCCTGACATCGCCGGCCAGCTGCTGGTGTGTCTGGTCACCGACTGCACCTTCGACCGGCCTTCCTACAACGACAATGCGACGGGCTACTTCCTGACGCGGTCGCTGATGTACTGGTTCTGGGACCTCTACTGCTCGCCAGCCGACCGCACCGATCCGCGCGTCTCGCCGCTACGCGGCAAGGTCGCCGGCCTGCCGCCGGCGTTGGTGGTCACCTGCGAGTTCGATCCGTTGCGCGACGAGGGCGTCGCCTATGCCGAGGCGATGGCGGCAGCGGGTGTCCCGGTCGAGCAAGTCAAGGCGCGCGGCCATTTCCACTCGTCCTTTGTGATGGTCGACGTGGTGATCACCGGCGTCCAGGGCCGGGTGCAGATGGCGCAAGCCCTGCGGCGTTTCGCAGGGCTTCCGCCGGAGGTCAGCCGTGGCGACGACACCAGCCAGAGCCAGGCGAGCCCAAGGCACCAAATCGCAGCGGCCGCGAGTTAAGACGCCATCGGCCGGGAACCTTTTCCCGGCCGCCGCGTTATCGGCGCGTGGCATTGAGATGCAGCGATGGATATGGGCCCTGGCACGCGAGGTTGCGTGCTGGGGTTCTTTTCGCGTGAGGCGGGGACGATGGCTGGCGTATCAGTTGAGTCAAAAGTCGATTTCGGCGCCCTCGCCGTGCTACATAAATGGCCGTCGCTCGGAAACCAGCGCCGGCCGGACCGCGCATCCTATCAGGTGAGCGAAGGGACGCTGGACGAGTGCATCTCGGCCTTCATGGCGAAGCCCGCGCCGACCCGGCATCTCTATGAGATCCACACGGTGCCGCAGCCACCGCTGGTCACGGACATCCTCTCGCCCGAGCACGTCCTCGAACTGTCGCGGCTGAGAGAATTTCTCTGAGCGTAGGCGAACACCGCCGCCGCACGCGTACGACAAACGTCTTTACCTGCGCCTTTCGATCTCGGCAGGAACCTTCTTCCGGTTTTTCCCGTTGACAGGGATCGGAAGCCAAGGCGTGAGACGCTCACATGCTTGAAGCTGGCGTGCCATCCCCGGTCGTGCCTTATGGCGCAGACCAGACAATGTTCGTGGTGATCGATCGCCTCGACAAGGCGACTGAAATCCGTGTCGAGCGGAGCGACCTCGAAGCCACCATCGGTGAGCTCGTCGCCGGCTGCTTCAACGACCCCATCAAGGTGATCTCGTTCAACACGCTCGAGCACTGGATGAAGGACATCTCGACCGATGTCGCCGGTGAAATCCAGGCACGATGCGATATCGATGGCGTGACGCTCCCCGACTACCTCAGCGATTTCGTCGAGAGCCATAGCTGATTGCGCGGGCCGCGGCGGCAAGCTCAAGCAAGCAGGCAACAAAGCGCCGCTTCCGCGGCGCTCTCGGAGTCAGGCGCGCCGGCGGCCGGCGATGACTTCGATCTCGCGACGGCGTTCGCCGGCGAAGGTCAGGAGCTTTTCGATCGTCAGCGTATCCGTGATCCGTTTGGCAAGCCGCTCGGCGCGCGCCGCCTGATCTTCGAGATACTGGATCGTGTTCAAGCGCCATCTCCCCCAAAGCCCCGAATTGCCGGGCACCCATGGTGCGCGAGAGCAGCTAACAGCCGGTTAAGCGCGGCGTGTCGATCTCGACAAGCAGCCCTATTGCACGACGTCGAGCCGGACATTGGCGACGCCCCTGTCGACCATGCCAAGCGCCTCGGCGGCGGAGGGCGAGATGTCGACCACGCGTCCGTGAACGAAGGGCCCGCGATCGTTGACCCTGACCGTCACGAAGCGGCCGGAGGAGACATCGGTGACGCGCAGCCTGGTGCCGAACGGCAGGCTCGGATGGGCCGCGGTCAAGTCGTTCTTGTCGAACTTCTCACCGCTCGCGGTCTCCGTATCCGAATAGAAGCTCGCAACGCCATGCGAAGCGGTCCGCTTGGTGCTCGCTGTGTCGTCAGACGGACGCGGCCTGTAGATCGGGCGCGGATGCAGCGCTGCCACGCGGTGCGGCCGCTCGATCGCCGCCTGCCGGCCGGTCACGGCAAGGTCGGCCTTCTGACGGCCAACCGGTGATTGCGCGCACGCGGCGAGCGATGCGGCTCCGATGATGGCGAGCAGCAACCGGCTCGCGGTTGCCGGCGAAATCCGGACAGTTTCGGCACGTGCAAAGCGAGACATGATGCGCCCTCCGAACACGCCTAAGTTTCGGTGGGCAATGAGGGCAGAACCTTGGCTGAACAAAAGCGGCCTTGCGGCCACCATGGTTTCGCCGCCGGCTGTGATGAATCCACCACAGTCACCTGTCCTGAATCGACACAGACCGGCGGAAAATCAGCCTGATACGGCGCGCCAGCTGATCGGGCGCGCCTCCGGCCGCGCCTCACCGGCTTCGACGTCGCCCCTGATGAGCCGCATCAGTTCGCGCCGATAGAGCAGCCGCCAGCCGGTTCTCAGGCTGGCGAGAAAGTCGAGCTCCCGCACGCGAAACAGGATGAGACCGATCCAGACGACGCCTCCCAGCGCGAAGGAGCGTAACGCCGCCTCAGCCAGAGCTGCGATCATTCTCTTTTCACTCCCCTCGCCTTCTTCGCCTTGGCCACCTGGTCGGCCAGCGCGCGCAATTGCTGCTGGTCAAGCATCGCATTGTCCACCATGCCGACGAGGACCTCCTCCATCGAGCCATTGCAGAACCAGTCGACGATGCGCTGCACCGCCTTGGCCGCGACGCGGGCGCGCTCTTCGGCGGCGTGGTACACGTAGGTACGTCCGTCCACGGTGTGGCGAGCATAGCCTTTTTCTTCCAGCCGGCGCAGCACCGTCCGCACCGTCGATTCCTTCAGGCGCCGCGACAACCGCTCGCGCACGATTTCGGCCGTGACCGGCCCATGGGCCCACACCAATTGCATGACCTCGTGCTCAAGATCGCCCAGGTCGGGCAAACGATCATCCATGGTGGCTACCTAACGGCTTGAGATTCTTGTAACGCTACGAACCGTCGCACATAAGGCGGCGGCAAACAACGGCGATTCCACCGTGCCGTCATGGCCAGCAGGGCTTTCGAATATGCAGAACGACGTAGCGGGCAGCTTGCCCGCGGCCCATCCTTCGAGACGCCCGCCTACGGCGGGCCCTCAGGATGAGGTCGCGTTTGCTGCGAGATATTAAACCCTCATGGTGAGGAGCCCTGCAAAGCGGGCGTCTCGAACCATGCAGGCCGAGCTCTCCCGGCAGTCTCCAGCCGTCATAAGCGACAGCCTCCTAACTCAGTACTTCGGCTCGTACATCTGCGACCGGACCAGGCCCTTGACGTCGTTCGGCGCGGGTCCGTCGGCGAGCCCGCGCTGATAGGCGACATCAGCGACCGCCGCCGCAATGAGGGCCGAGACCTCGCGGATGCGGGGCAGCGCGGGATAGAGGCTGCCCTGATCGAGGTCGTCCTCGCCGACGCAATTGGCGAGGGTATGGGCCGCCGCCATGAACATCTCGTCGGTCACGAGCCGCGAGCGGCTGGCGATGACGCCAAGTCCGACGCCGGGGAAGATGTAGGAGTTGTTGCCCTGGCGCGGCACGAAGGTGCGGCCGTTGAGCTTGACCGGATCATAGGGGCTGCCGCAGGCGAACAGCGCGCGGCCCTCGGTGTAGCGATAGGCATCCTCCGCCGAGCACTCGGCCTTCGAGGTCGGGTTGGACAGCGCGAACACGATCGGCTGCTCGTTGAGCGCGGCCATCGCCTTGAGCACCTCGGGCGTGAAGGCGCCGCCGACCGCGGCGACGCCGATGATCGCCGTCGGCTTCAGCGTCTTGATCGCGGTGAGGAAGTCGGCCATCGGCGCCTGATCCTTATGCGCATAACGGAGCTTGTGGCCGGAGAGACCTTCGCGACCGCTGACAACGAGGCCGCGGGAATCCACCAGCCAGTTGCGCCGGAGCGCATCGGTTTCCGTTGCGCCCTCCGCCATCATGGCGGAGACGACGAGATCAGCAATGCCGGTTGCGGCCTCGCCCGCGCCGAGGAACAGGATGCGCTGGTCTCTCAGCTTGCCGCCGTTGACACGCAACGCCGAGAACAGGCCGGCGAGCGCAACCGCTGCGGTGCCCTGGATGTCGTCGTTGAAGACACAGGCTTCATCCCGGTATTTGTGCAGCAGCTTGAACGCGGAATGGTTGGCGAAATCCTCGAACTGGATCAGCACATCGGGAAATGTCTTTCGCGCGGCGGTCATGAACTCGTCGACGAAACTATCATAGGCCTCGCCGGTGAGCCGTCGCTCGCGCAGACCGAGATAGTAGGGATCGCTCAGGAGCTCCTCGTTGTTGGTGCCGACGTCGAGCACGATCGGCAGGCAGTGCTCGGGGTGCACGCCGGCGCAGGCCGAATAGAGCGAAAGCTTGCCGACGGGGATACCCATTCCATTGGCACCGAGATCGCCAAGTCCCAAAATGCGTTCGCCGTCGGTGACGACGATCAGCTTGGCCGGATAAGGCCAGTTCTTCAGGATCTCGGCAATCTGGCCGCGATCGCGCGAGGAGATGAACATGCCGCGCGGCCGCTGGAAGATGAGGCCGTATTTCTGGCACGCGAGCCCGACCGTCGGCGTGTAGATGATCGGCTGGATCTCGTCGATATTGTCGACCACGACGCGGAAGAACAGCGCCTCGTTGCGGTCATGCAGCGCATTCAGCGCGACGTATTTTTCCAGGTCGGTTGGCAGCGTGCGCAGATTGGTCAGCACGCGGTCGACCTGCGTCTCGATCGTCAGCACGCAAGGCGGCAGCAGGCCGCGCAGGCCGTGCGCGGCGCGCTCCGCCTCGGTGAAGGCCGTGCCCTTGTTAAGCAGGGGATCGCGCAGCACCGTCATGCCTTGCGCGGAATCGGATGAGGTCGGTTGGGCGCTGACCCAAGCAGGTCTATTCACGAAATCCCCCAGGGAGTTTCTTATTGAAGGGCAAACATTGTCGGCCAGCGTTCCATCAAGATCAAGGACGTTGCCCCTCAGGCCGCGATTGTGATCTCGCACCGCAGCGAGATTTTCGCGAACGATAAAAGGTTAACGTCGCAAGCTTCCGACCCTCATGGTGAGGAGGCGCGCCAGCGCCGTCTCGAACCATGCAGGCCCCCGATCTCACCCGCGGCGCATCCTTCGAGACGCCCGCTTTCGCGGGCTCCTCAGGAGGAGGAGAAGCGCGCTTGTGGCGCCGCTCAGCTATTCCGGCTTGATGTCCGCAGCCTTCACGACCGGCCACCATATGCGGAGGCAAGCCGGAAAATGTGACGACCGACTATCCGGCCGCCCGCCTTGACGTCAGATTGGTGGCGACATCGGCCGGCGGCGCGATCTGCATCAAGATGGTCTGGGTGGCGGATGCGACCTCGATGCCGTTCTGCTGGAAGCGCTGCTTCATGCGGCGGTTGAATTCGCGCTGGACCGGCCAGCGGCCGGCCTCGGTGCAGCGGATCTGACCGACGATCGACACCATGGCACCATCGACCTTGTCGATGCCCCAGAGCTCGAGATCGCCGCGGATCAACGGGCGGAATTCGCTCTCGCGGCGCATCTCCTCGACGATGTCCTTGAGAATCTGGCCGGCGCGGTCGGTGTCTTCCTTGTAGGCGACATTGACGCTGACGGAGGCATTGCCGGCGCCGCGGCTGGCATTGGTGATGGTCGTCACCGCGCTGAACGGCACGATGTGCACGGCGCCGTCGCCGGCGCGCAAGCGGATGGTGCGGATCGAGACGTTCTCGACCACGCCTGACAAGCCCGACACGCTGACGGTATCGCCGACCTGGACCGTGTTCTCCAGGAGCAGGAACAGGCCGGTGATGAGATCCTGCACCAGCTTTTGCGAACCGAAGCCGATGGCAATGCCGACGATGCCGGCGCCAGCGAGCAGCGGTGCCACATTGACGCCGATTTCGCTCAGCGTCGTGAGCCCGACGACGGAGGCGATCAGGCACATCAGCGCGGTCCGCAGCATCGGCTGGAAGGTGCGCAGACGTGCCGCGCGGGCATAATGTCCGTCGCGCGACAGCGTATTGATCTGCCGGTCCAGCAGCGCGTTGCTGGCCTCCCAGATCGCCGCGGCGATGACGACGGCGATGCCGATCGTCGCCACCGCCGAGAGCAGCCGGCTGCCGATCTGACCACCGTAGAACCAGACGATGGCATCGACGCCCCAGACCTCGAGCACGGCGACGAAGCCGATGAAGGCGATGACGCTGGATACGATCTTGCGCAGCAGCGGCAGATAGCGGTTGGCGCGGACCTCCAGTCCCGGAAAGCGCTGAAGGACTTCCGGCTGGATGCGGAAGCCGCGGTCGATCAAGCTCAGCGTCACCATGATCGCGACCCGCGTGATCAGCACCACCGCGATGGTGCCGACGAAATATTGCAGCAGCAACGAATAGCCGTTGCGGATGTTCAGCGCCCAGACCGCCCACAGCGCCAGGTCGAGCGCGATGGCCAGATAATGCCAGCCGCCGGCGATGCGGTTGCGCAGGCGCGCCGCGAGCCCCTGCCGGTCGGCCGGCGCGCGGATGGCGTCTGCGACCTGGCGGCGGCATTGCAGGATGATGACGACGACAAAGAGGTGCACGACCAGCATCACCATGCGCACCAGCGCCGCGTAGCCGGCGCGATGCAGGCCGAGCAGCAGCGCCACATTGGCAAACGCAATGCCGGTCACCGCGACGCCGACGATGCGGCGCGCCCAGATCTCGATATAGGCCGCCGTCTCTGCGCGCACCGGAAACAGGCCGAACGGCCCGGCCAGCGCACGGACGACGCAAATGAGCCCGCGCGAGAACGCATAGGCATTGACAACCGCGAGGATCACGAGACGGACGGTCGCGGGCTCGCCGATCTCCGTTCCGAGCAGTGCGGTCGCGAGGCCAACGAAAACGACCACCGGGAGCAGTTCGAGCAGCAGCCGCCCCAGCACGAAGGGCAGCCGGAGCAACAGTTGCCAGACGCGCGCGAGGCTGTGCCGGCGCTTGTGCAAGTCCGGCGAAGGCGCGACGTCGGCGACCGATGACAGCGTATCGGCCAGGGGCAGCACCTGCACCGGCAGGTGCGCGGTCTGCGGCACGCGTGCTTCGAGGAAGGCGACCGGACGCCGGACCAGGCGCACCATCACCCATTCGGCCGCAAGCGCGCAGCCGAACACCAGCGCCAGCTTCCAGGCGATCTCGATCAGGAGATTATAAGCATCGGGATCATTCGCAGTCCGCACGATCCAGTAGTAGAACGCCGGAAAGTGCGTGAGCGTCCGCGCCATGTCGGCGACATCGCGCGAAATCTCGCCGATCTCCTCGGACACTGTGAGCAAAAGCTGCGCGCCGAGGCCGTCAGCCGACAGCGGGATCGGTGACTTCTGCTCGGGCGGGGGCGCTGGCTGCTGCGGACCGGACGCATTCGCGATCGCGCGCAGCGTATCGATCATTTGCGCGCGCTTCTTGTCGTCCTGAAGCGTCTCCAGCGCCCGCTTGGCCTCGTCAGGTGACAGCACGGCGGCATTGCCAGCAGCCGGAGCAGCCGGCTCGGCGCGGGTACTGGAGAGAGAGGAGATTGCAAGGAAGAGGGCTGCGAGGAGCGCCTGGGCGAGCTTATGCGACACGCGGATTCCTTAAAAAATGAAATGCGCCGGCAGCGGTCGAATCGTCGCCGCACCAAGCGCATGCGTCATGTCGGATGCCGCTATTCGCCCCGATGGTGTGTCGGAATTTTGCCGATGAGGCGACGATCTCTTGGCATTTCCTGCAATGCAGTGAATGCGCCAAAACGCACAGCGCCGGGCAGGTAGGGGCTATGCCTTACTGATGCAGCCCTCTAAACCTTTACCCGGCGTGCCGTTCGCGGTTTCTGCCGCTATGCGATAGTCCGAACGAGCTCCATCGCACTTAACGCGGCTGGATTTGCGGAGGTGGCGTCATAGACCTCCCCTTGCTCATGAAGTGGACGTTACGCGTCGCTTGTTTGCGACCACGTGGATGCTCCTCCCGCGACATAAATCTGTCAAGCGGGGATCAATGGCCTGGGGATCACATTTGCACGCCTGTTCCGCAACGACTGACGACACCGGAGCGCGGAAGAAATCCCCCTCGGCAGCGTATGGTGGGGGCCGGGGGTACTGAGGGTCACCGGCGCGATGGTGACATCATGCCCCTGTTTTGCCCGTCGGGTCAAATGAAATTCGCTAATTCCGAATATCGTTTGCGCCGGCGAGTCAAGCCGTTGATTTCACTATCGTTGGCTACTGTGCATGGGGTTGTTTTCGAGGATTCTTTCCGGTGACTACGAGCGCGCGGCTGATTTGCCTGCTCGTTGTCACCTTCGCTTCTTGCCCTCGTTCTCGAGCGCCCTGCGGACTTCGTCGAACTCCGCCAGCGAAGCCTTGTCGGCGCGCGGAAAGCGCAGATCCAGTTTTTCCAGCGCCGCGACGATGACCGAGCCGATCACGACGCGGGCGAACCATTTGTGGTCGGCGGGCACGACATACCAGGGCGCATGCGGCGTGGCGGTGTGGCGCACGATGTCCTGATAGACCGCCTGGTAGCGTGGCCACAAGGCGCGCTCCTTGATGTCGTCCATCGAGAACTTCCATTGTTTGGCCGGCTCATCCAGCCGGTCGAGAAAGCGCAGGCGCTGCTCCTCCTTGGAGAGATTGAGGAAGAATTTCAGCACCAATGTGCCGTTCCGGCAGAGATAGCGCTCGAAAGCGGAGATGTCCTCGAACCGCTCCTTCCAGATGTTCTTGGTGACGAGACTTGGCGGCAGCTTCTCCTTGGCGAGGATCTCGGGATGCACGCGCGTCACCAGGCATTCCTCGTAGTGAGAGCGATTGAAGATGCCGATATGGCCGCGCTCCGGCAGCGCGATGACGTGACGCCAGAGGAAATCGTGGTTGAGCTCCTTGGTGCTCGGTGCCTTGAAGGCGGACACCTCGCAGCCCTGCGGATTAATGCCCTCGAAGATCGCCTTGATCGCGGAATCCTTGCCGCCGGCATCCATGGCCTGGAATATGATCAGAATCGACCAGCGGTCCTGGGCATAGAGCTTTTCCTGGAATGCGACGAGACGCTTCTTGTTGGCGTCGAGAATCTCCTGCGCCGTCTCCTTGTCCAGATCGCCCTTCTCGTTGGTCTTGTAATCCTTCAGGTGAAACTTGCCGGACCCGTCATGCCGGAATGGCGTGATGTAGCGGTCAAGTTCCTGGACGAGCGATTTGGACGGCTTTTTGTTCATGAGCGCGGGGCACCTTGCGTTGCGGCTTCAATCGGTCGAGCAGGCTACCAAGGATGCCCTTCGGAAGGAATATGATGAAAAGCACCAGCAGCACGCCGTAGACGAGGTTGTCCCAGCCGACCGCCCTGGTGCCAAAGCCGATGCGCAAGGTTTCCGCGAGCAGGATAGTGATGACGGCGCCGACAGTCGGACCGAGCGAGACGAACAGGCCGCCGACGATGGCCGCGAACACCATCTGGAGCGACACCGCGATGCCGGAGACGGTGTCGGGCGTGATGAACATCTGGTACTGGCAATAGATCGCGCCGGCGAGCGCCGTCATCACAGCGCTGATCAAGGTGACCTTCAGTTTTTCCGCGGTGACGTCGACGCCGGCGGCGGCAGCCGCGTCCTCGTCCTCCGAGATCGCCTCGAGCGCGTAGCGGCTCATGCTGCGATCGATCAAATGCCAGACGACGATGCCGGCGAGCCACACCGCAAGCGCGATCAGATACCAGGTGGTCTTGTCGTCGAATTGCAGCGCCAGCAGCTTGTTGCCAGACGCGCGGTTCGGCGTGTAGCCGAGCGAGCCGCCGGTATAGTCGCGCGTGGCCGTGATAACCTGAAGCACGATGCCGGAGAGCGCGAGCGTCACCAGCACGAAGTAATGCCCGGTGATGCGGAAGCGGAAACAGGGATAACCGACGATCAGCGCCAGCGCACCGGCCGCGACCATGCTGACGGGAATCCCGATCCATGGCGACAGCCCGAGATGATTCCACAGCAGCGCCGTGACATAGGCGCCGATCCCCATGAAGCCACCGTGGCCGAGCGAGACCAAGCCGAACCTCCCCATCATCGACCACGACGTGTAGGCGAACGACCAGATCAGGATCAGCACCAGAATGTGCAGATGATAGGGATCGCGATAGACGAAGGGCAGCGCGACCAGCGCGGCCAGTCCTATCCCCCATGCGACAAGCCGGCCCTGCCCCATCATCGGCGCCTCGCAAGCAGGCCCGCGGGCCGGATGAACATCATGACGATGAAGAAGGCGAAGGCGAGCACGTAACCCCATTCGAGATCGGAGAACAGACCACCGAGCGAGATGATCTCGGCAAAGACGAAGGCGGCGATGAAGCCGCCGATGAAATTGCCTAAGCCGCCGAGCACGCAGATCAGGAAGGTGATCGGCCCAAAGGAAAGACCGACGAAGGGATGCACGTCATATTGCAGCACCAGCAGGCAGGCGGCGAGCCCGGCCAGCCCACCGCCGATTGCGGACGTGATAAGATAAATACGCTTGGTGTCGACACCCATCAGCGCCATGATCTGGCGGTCCTGCGAGATGGCGCGGATCGCCGTGCCGGTGAAGGTGCGGGTCATGAACAGATAGACCGCGACCATACCGACCAGCGCGGCCAGGAACGACAGCAGGCGTGCGTAGCTGAAGTTCATGTCGCCGAAGGCGAGCACCGGCAGGCGGATGCCGAGATTGCGGAAGTCGATGCCGAAGGCGACGGTGGCAAAGCTCTGCAGCACGAACAGCACGCCGCCGGTCGCGAGCAGCTGGTTGATCGGCGGCGCCGTCAGCAGCGGCGCGATCACGAGATAATGCAATAGCGCGCCGAGGATCGCGACGAGCAGAATGGTCAGTGGTGCTGCGATGAAATAGCTGATGCCGTAATACTGGACCATGAAATACATCGCGTACATGCCGATCATCACAAGCTCGGCGTAGCAGATCCAGGTCACGTCGATGACGCCGAAGATCAGGTTCAGCCCGAGCGCGAGCAGCGCCAGCACGCCGCCGAGCAGGATGCCGTTGATCACGGCTTCCAGCAGATAGATGTCGAAAATATCCAAAAATGCTTGCATGCCTGCAGGCCCCTCACACTCCGAGATACGCTTGCTTGACCGTGGTGCTTAACAGCATCTCGGCCGAGGTGCCTGAGGCGCGGATCGTGCCGGCCTCGATCAGATAGGCCCGGTCGACCACGCGCAGCACCTGCTGCACGTTCTGCTCGACGATCAGCACCGTCAGCCCGCTGGCGCGAATCCGCTTCACCAGTTCGAACACCTGCTGCACCACGACGGGCGCCAGCCCCGCCGAGGGCTCGTCGAGCAGCAGGAGCTTTGGATTCGACATCAGCGCGCGGCCGATCGCGCACATCTGCTGCTCGCCGCCGGACATGGTGCCGGCCATCTGATGGCGGCGCTCCTTCAGCCGCGGAAACAGGTCGAACACGAACTCCAGCCGTTCGGCATAGCGAGCGCGCGCCTCCTTCATGAAGGCGCCCATCCTGAGATTGTCGTCGACCGAGAGCTGCGGAAACAGCCGCCGGTTCTCCGGCACATGCGCGATCCCGAGGCTGACGATCTTGTGCGGCGGCGTCGCCAGGACGTCGACGCCCTCCGTGGTGATCGAGCCGCGCGAGGGGCGGATCAGGCCGGAGATGACGCGCATCAGCGTGGTCTTGCCGGCGCCGTTCGGGCCGATGACGCCGACGGCCTCACCGGCCTTCACGTCGAGATTGACGTCGAACAGCGCCTGGAAGGTGCCATAGCCGGCACTGACGCCGCGAAGCTCCAGCATCATTGGCCTCCCGCACGGCGGCGCGCTTCAGCGGCCGCAGCTTGCGTGGTCTCGGCATCGGTGCCGAGATAGACTTCGATGACGCGCGGATCGCCCGCAACCGAGCTCGGCAGGCCTTCCGAGATCTTCTCGCCGTGATCGAGCACCATGACGCGGTCGACGACGCGCATCAGCACGCCCATGATGTGCTCGACCCAGATGATGGTGATGCCCAGCTCGTCGCGGATGTTGCGCAGCATGTCGGCGGCCTGGCCCATCTCGGCCTCGTCGAGACCGCCGAGGCTCTCGTCGGCGAGCAGCAATTTTGGCGCGGTGGCGAGCGCTTTCGCAAGCTCGAGCTTTTTCAACCCGGCCGCCCCGAGGCCGTCGACGCTGGCGTGACGATCGGTCGGCAAGCCCACCATCGCGAGTGACCGCTCCGCCGCCTCCTCTGCCTTGACGCGGCTGTGCCGACCCTGACCGTAGAAGCCCGCGAGCGCGACGTTCTCGAAGATGGAGAGGCGGCGAAACGGTCGCGGGATCTGAAAGGTGCGCCCGATGCCGCGGTTGATGATCCGGTGCGGCGCCAGCCCTGCGATCTCCGCACCATCGAACAGGATCGATCCGGAGCTCGGCGCCAGCGTGCCGGAAAGCATGTTGAAGATCGTGCTCTTGCCAGAGCCGTTGGGGCCGATCAGGCCGAGGATCTCGCCCTGATCGACTTTGAACGACACGTTGTTGACGGCGATGAAGCCGCCAAACCGCTTCACCAGCCCGCTGACCTCCAGCACCGCTCGCTCCGCTGCTACTGGTTGCTGTAGGTGGTGCCCTTCGGCAGCGGCAGCACGGCTTCGCGCTGCGCCTGGCTCTTGGGCCACACCACCGAGGACTTGTCGTCGATGTATTGGATCACGACCGGGAACGAGCGCTCGTTCTGGCCCGCCATCGGCGTGCCCTCGCCATAGAACTTGACGCCGAAGCCGAGCATGGTGCCACCCTCCGGAATGTCGGTGTCGAGCGCCGCCTTGCGCAGCGCCTCGGGATCGACCCCGCCATACTTTTTGATCGCGCGCGGCAGGACATCATCCATGAACACGTAGGTGTTGGACGCGCCGATGCCGACATGGGCGGAGCGGATGGCAACGCCCGGCCTGATCTTGTCGAACTCCTCGCCGACCATCTTGATGACGGGCGCGAGCTTCGGGTTCATGGTCTTCTGGTTGGCGAGCCAGATCGAGATCGGATCGGTGTTGAAGATGTAGCTCGCATCAGTGCCCATCCCCTCCTTGAGCTTCTCGTAGACGCCGTAGCCGGCGCCATGGCCGACGAGGGCCGCAAACTTCAGGCCCTGCTCGCGCGCCTGCCGCAGCAACAGCGTGATATCAGGGTTGTAGCCGGTATGGAAAACGACGTCGGGCTTGGCGCGCTTGAGCTTGGTCACCAGTGCGGAGAGATCCGGCGCGGTCGCCGAATAGCCCTCCTTCAGCACGATGTTGAAGCCGGCCTTCTTGGCGCCGGCCTCGTTGCCCTTGGAGACGTCGACGCCATAGGAGCCGTCCTCGTGGATGATGGCGACGCGGAGGTCCTTCGGCTCCTTGCCGAGCTTTGACTGGGCGTTCTGCGCAATGAAATCCATCGTCATCGCACCGAACTGGTCGCCGCTCGCCTGCGGGCGAAAGACATATTTGTAGTTCTTGTCGGCGAACACGGCGGACGAGATGCAGGTCGTCATCCACATGAACTTCTTCAACTGCTCGACACGGGCGGCAACCGGCACGCATTGCGCCGAGGAGAAGAAGCCGAGCACCATGTCGACCTTCTCCTGCTCGAGCAGGCGGACGGATTCGTTGATGGCGATGTCGGGCTTGCTCTGCGCGTCGGCATAGACCGCCTCGACCTTGTAGCCCTCGACGCCGGTCTTGCTGAAATGGTCGAGGATGATCTTAGTGCCGAGATATTCGAGCTCGGAGCCGCCGCCCGCGAGCGGGCCGGTCAGGTCGAAAATCACGCCGATCTTGATCTTCTTCTCTTGAGCCTGAACCGAAACGGTCAAGCCCATCGCTGCAATCGCGATCAACAGCCCACGTACCAAGCGGGTAGCCATGCGCAGGCGCATCTAAACCTCCCTGGACGATTGTACATTGCATTTTTTTTGTTTTTGCTCCTTCGCCCATCACATGGGCTCGGCCGCGCGATGTCAAGCCTCGCGCATCAGCGCGAGGCGAACTGTTGCGCGATGAAGGCCGTGACAAATCGCGGCATGGCCGGCGTGAGATCATCCATTCCGCGCACGAGATGGATGGCCGAAAGCTCCGGCTCGTCCTGGCGAGCCAGATTGGCTTCAATCCGCGCGCGGGCCGCCTCACCCGGCATGTCCAGGTTGAGGATTTGTATCATTGCAAGTGCGCTGCCGGTGACGACGCAGTGCCAGTCCGCCTCCGCCGAATAATCGCCAGGGAGCAGGCCGGTCTCCTCCTCGAGCTCGCGGACGACGCTGCCGGGAATGTCGAGCGTGCCGTCTCTGACATCGTCGAGGTCGGGCGTACCCGACGCGAAATAGATGCGCCCGGCATTGGCGGTGTGATGCGCCATCTCGCCCATCACGAAGGCGCCATCGGAGGTGCGCAGCGCCCCCGCGCCGAACCCGTTGAACACGGCCAGATCGGGAAAGCCCCAGTCGCGCCAGGCAAGGAAGCTCGCGAAATCCGTCTCGAAATAAGTCGCAGCGAGATGACCGTCGGTGAAGACGGCGTCGCGCCCGAGCAGGACCCGGCCGTTCCAGATTTTCGGCCGCGCGCGCTGCTGCTCGGCGAAATGCGCCTTGATCTCGGCGCGCCGCTCCTCGGCGAACGGCCAGACGACGGGGCGCACGGCAAGTTCAAGCGTCGAGACGCGATGAATGGTCAGTGACGTCATGACGCCTGATTGCCAAGCCTTCGCGTCAGTTATTTGGCGCTCCCGGTGGTCTTCTTGGCCTGGTCGACAAACTTGTTGGTAAAAGTCTTGCTGACGTCGATTTTGGCGTTGGCCACCTCGGGCGAACCGACGCTGAACACCGCCAGCACGGCGTCGGCGCCCTTCGGATCCATCTTGCCGGTCTCGGAGAACATCGGGATCGTGTTCTTCAGCGCGGCGAGATAGAGGTCCTTGTTCCTGCCGACCATCTCATCGGGCATCTTCGCCATGATTTCCTCGGGCGAATGCGAATGGATCCAGGCGATCGTGGCGAGCATCGCGTTGGTCAGCGCCTGTGTCTCCTTTTCGTGACCATTGACCCAGGCCACGGTCGAGTACAGCGCACCGCCCGGATATTCGCCGCCGAACGTCTCGAGCGTGTCCTTCTGCGTGCGGGTGTCGCTGAGGATGCGCAAGTCCTTGTGGCTGCCCTGGAGCACGGTGACGGAGGGATCGAGCATCACCGCGGCATCGATCTGCCCCTGCTCCATCGCAGCCACGGCCGTGGCGCCGAGGCCGACGCCGATCACGGCGGTACCGGCGGGATCGAGCCCGTTCTTCTTCAGGAGATACTTCAGGAAGAAGTCGGTGGAGGAGCCGGGCGCGCTGACGCCGACCTTCTTGCCGGCGAGATCCTTGACCGACTTGATGTCACCCGTGTGCGAGGGGGCGACCACCAGCACGAGGCCGGGATAGCGGTCATAGACCACGAAAGCTTGAAGCTCCTGCTTCTTGGCCGCCAGGTTGACGCAATGGTCGAAATAGCCGGAAACCACGTCGGCACTGCCGCCAAGCACGGCCTTGAGTGCGTCCGAGCCGCCCTTGAGGTCGACCAGATCGACATTGAGGCCGGCCTTCTCGTACTCGCCAAGCTGCTTGGCCAGCACCGTCGGCAAATAGCACAGGCAGGCGCCGCCACCGACCGCGATGGTCACCTTGCTTTGCGCCGCGGCAAGACCGGTGGTGAGCGTCAGCGCAAGCAGCGCGCCGGCCAGCCTCGCAATCGTGTTCTTCATTGGTTTCCTCCGTTCGGCTGGGCGGCACATTAGAGCAGCGGGACTGGCTTGAGAAGCACCGCTTAAGTGGCACTGGCCGTTGGCCTTTCGGCGCAATAGCATGTGCGCACAACAACAATTCCCGGTGGCGCGGATCATCCATCAATCGCTTTGCAGCCGGGCTGTCGATCACCGCCGCCTTCGTCGCCGGATGCGGCCCGACCTACCTGTTCGGGCCGGCACTGGCCGCCGAAAGCATCACCCCGCAAATCATCCATACCGCCGAGATGGCGGGTGATGCGCTTGGGCCTGCGAATAATGTCGGCTATCGTTCCAAGACGTTCATGGTTGCCGATGGCGCCACCGTCTCGATCCGGGTCGGCAATGTGCCCAAGCACATGCATCCCAACACCAACGAGATCCAGTACATTCAGGAAGGCACCGGCACGATCTGGTTCGGCGACAAGGAGGTGACGGTGAAGCCGGGCGACCTCGTCATCATCCCCAAGGGCACGGCGCATGGGGGCACCAAGCTGTGGATTGGATCTCTTCGCAACCGCGCTCCAACGTTCGGGCTCGCACTGCCGTGCGGGCCCGTTTCGTGAATCCCGGCACTAGATCGGGCGTGCCTGTTTCCGGATTTCGTTCGCGATCGGCTTGAGGGTGTCCCCCGGGAGCTGGCCGACGAGCGTATAACCCATGCCGCCATCCGCCCACACGAAACCCGCGACATCGCCAGTAGATTGCGGCATCATCGGCGTAGCCAGATAGCGATTGCTCATCGGGCGCGTCAGCACGACGAGACGGTCACCGTGATCGTCATCGTACATGAACATCCCAGCCGGGCCGTGCGACGTCGCAACCAGGCGCCCACCCATCAACCGATAGCCCGAGATCGAGAGGTCAGGCACCTTGACGGGCTGCTTCAGCCGGTTGGAGACCCATCGCGTGAGCTCGGCGCTATCGGACGCTCTGATCTCGACCGGCCGCACGCGGTCCGGTGCGTAGACGTTATAGGAATAGGCGGCCTCTTGCGCCAACGAAGACAGTCCGTTCGATCCCTCCAGTAGCAGGCTGTGCATGGTCCAGCCGCCGAGACCACCGCAACCGAGCAGCAAAAGCGCCGCAATCGCACCCCACGCCCGCAGAGGACGCCGCTTCCGGTTGTCGATGATGTGCGCCAGATTCAGCTCGGCCGGCAACGGCTCGCCGGCGATCGACGCAAGCGCGCCACGCAGTTGTTCGCGCTGGGTGGCATAGGCCGCGACGCGCCCAGCGACGTCTGGATGATCGTCCAGATAGGATGCGACCTCCGCGCGCCGCTCGGGCTCGAGCGCCTGGTCCACATAGGCGTGGAGATCGTCCTCGGTGATCGGGCGCTGGCTCATTTCACGCTCCGCAATGTCACGACATTCCCTGGCGCAACGCCATCCATCTCCTGCTGCAGCCTCTCCCGCGCGCGCGACAAGCGCGACATCACGGTGCCAACCGGAACCTTGAGAACTTCAGCAGCATCCGCGTAGGAAAGATCCTCGACTGCAACCAGCAACAATACGGCCCGCTGTTCTTCAGGCAGGTTCGCAAGCTTGCTTAGGACATCCTGATAGATCAGCCTCTGCTCCTGAACTGCCGCGCTGACGAGTTCCTGCTCGCCCGCATCGTCGATCGGCATATGTCTGCCCCGCGCTGTCGTCTGGCGAAATTGGGAGACCGCCAGATTATGGAGGATCGTGAACAGCCAGGCGCGCACGCTGCCGTCGCGCCGTTGATACCAACGGCTGACGGCGCGCTCCAGGCAGTCCTGGACCAGGTCGTCGGCCGCCGCGCGATCGCGCATGAGCGCGCGCGCATAACGCCGGAGCGCGGGGATCAGCGGTTCGACCTGAACCAGCATGTCCTTCATGGGGCGCTCCACCTGCTCTCCCTTGCCGTTCGGCCGGACGTCATTGCGCCTCGATCTGGACCGCCTCGCCGGGCATGGCCGCGTCACCGGACGCGATCACCAGATACCGCCTAGCAGCAGTGGCAGATTGGTCGACGATCTGACGGATCGGACCGGCTGCATTGACGATAGCGGATCCGGCCGGATTGGTCATGAACGCCGCCAATGGCTGCAGTGTACCACTACCATCTCCATGGTCGGCCAGCGCAAGCACATATTTCTGCTTGGGCTGAAGTCCCGTCACCGAGGCCTGCAAGATCTGGATCAGCCCCTGATCGAACAATGACACGCTGGTCGGAATCTTGCCGTTCTTCGGGCCGTCTTTTGACGCGAGCGCCAAATGAGCAACCTGACCGGCAACGCCGAGTGCCAGCAGGTTCTGGCGGTCAGCCGGGTTAGGCGCCGCGTTTGGAACGTAGGCGATCGCTTGCGGCGCCTGGCCGATCGGAACGTTGGCAACCACCTTGTTGGTCGTCGTATCGATGGCCGCAAGCGCATCGCCGTTCTCCAACCCAACATAGATGCGCGTGCCGTCGCCAGACGGCCAGACCCCGTGCGGCAAACTGCCGACCGGAATCGTCGCTACCTGCGAGAAATCGTCGGTGCGGAACACCTTCACCTCGTTCAGGCCACCGATGGTCACGTATGCGAACATTCCCTTGGCGGTGTGCGCGAAATTGACGTGATTGGTGATCGGACCCGTATCGATCGTCTTGATCGGGTTGAACGGCGGCTTGGCGTTGAACACTTGTGTCCGGCCGACATCCTTCAGCGTGAACCAGACCTGGTTTCCATCCGGCGTCGCCGCGATGTTCGGGCAGAAGGGACTCTCCTGCTTCACCGTCGCGATGATCTTGTGCTCGGCGACCGCAACCACGTCAGTCTCAGGATTGAAGGACGAGCAGATATAGCCGTACTTGCCATCAGGTGAGAAAATCTGCATGCCCGGACCGTTCGGAGTCGTGATGCGGGTCTTCTCCTCAAAGCTCATCGGGTCGATGACGGAGATATAATTCTCGCCGCGAACCGTGACCCAGACCTCTTTGCCATCAGGCGTAAAGAACGCCTCGTGCGGCGATCGTCCGACATAAGTGATATGCTTGACCGCGTTGGTCGCCGTGTCGATGAACGTCACCGAATTCGAGCCGATCGATACCACGGCGAGTGTCCTGTGATCGGGCGAGAAGCCCATGCCGTGCACGAGCACTTGCCCCTTGTATAGCGGGCTAAAATTGCCGGGCTGCGGGTCACCCAGCCGGATCACACCAAGCAGCACGTTATCGGCGGGATCGGTGACGGAGACAGTGTTCGAGAATTGTTCTGCCGCGTAGACGCGGTCGTGGTGGCTGATCGGAATATTGGGGGCGGACAGTGCGCTCGGCGCCTGCCCCGCCCATGCGACCGACCCCGTCGTAAGCATCGTGGCCGCGAGAAGAACGCTCTTCCCGATCGCGTTTCTCAAGATCTTCATGCGAGGCTCCTATTTCTTCATCCCGGCAGACATATCCATCTGCATGCCCGGATGATGATGGACGTTGACGACTGGTGCGGACGGCGGCTGGGTCGGAGAGGGCGTGATATCGTTCGCCGGCTCACCGATCGCGAGCTTCATGGCCGCGATCTCCTGCATTTGGTCGACGATGATTTCCTGGGCGATACGCCGCAACTGCTCGTTCGTGCCGTAACGCAGTTCGATCACCGCCATGTCGATCGCACCCTGGTGGTGCGGATTCATCATCGCGACAAAGTCGCGATCGACGTCGCCGGTTGGCTTGGCCGCCATGTCGTTCATCATTTTGGTCATCGCGGCGTCGTTCTCTTGTAGGAAAGCGCTCTCCTCGGCGCTTAGAACAGCCTGCGGAGCGGCCGGGTGCGCTTCGTGCGCGAATACCAGCGGAGGCACCGCGAAGGCGACGAGAATGCGTGCAGCAAGGAGCGCCGTGCCGAGACCCGGCTTTGGCCATCGGCATCTGCTTGCAAGCGCCGCAGCGACGCGGCGAAACGGTGACCGGTGCATCCTGAACTCCCATGCAGGTGGTTGCATGGGGTATGACGCGTGGTCGCGCGTTCTATTCCGGCGCGTCAATCACATAAATGTCAGCAGTCAAGTAAGGTGGGTAACTTAGCCGCGCCCATCCATCGTCGGCCGCCAAACCAGCAGCCTCCGCTCAGCGAGCGTCACCCCGAAATCGATCAGGATGACGAAGGCCGACAGCACGAACATGCCAGCGAACACGCCGGCGACGTCGAACACACCTTCGGCCTGCTGGATCAGATAGCCGAGGCCAGCCGCCGATCCCAGATATTCGCCGACGACGGCGCCGACCACGGCGAAGCCGACCGAGGTGTGCAGCGACGAGAACATCCACGACAGCGCCGACGGCCAATAGACGTGCCGCATCAATTGCCCCTCGCTCATGCCGAGCATGCGGCCATTGTCGAGCACGGTGCGGCTGACCTCCTTGACGCCCTGGTAGACGTTGAAGAACACGATGAAGAACACCAGCGTCACGCCGAGCGCGACCTTGGACCAGATGCCAAGCCCCAGCCACAGCGCGAAGATCGGCGCGAGCACGACGCGGGGCAGCGCGTTGACCATCTTCACGTAGGGGTCGAACACCGCAGCGACCAGCGGCTGGCGCGCGAACCAGAAGCCAATGAGGACGCCGCCGAGTGAGCCGATCACGAAGGCCAGGATCGATTCCACCAGCGTGATCCAGAGATGCTTCCAGATCACGCCGGAAACGAACCATTTGACGATCTGCTCGAACACGTCGACCGGATTGGAGAAGAAGAACGGCGGCAGCAGGATTTTTCCGAACACCGGCACGGTCGAGAGCACCTGCCACAACACGATGCAGACGACGGCGACCAGCACCTGCAAGCCAAGCAGCGTGACCCGCGACATCAGACCGCCTCCGCCGCGTGGGTAGATTGCGCGTAGCCCTTCATCACCTCGTCCTTGAGCACGCTCCAGATCTCGCGATGCAGCGCATGGAACTCCTTGTCCATCCGCACCTCGAAAATGTCGCGCGGGCGGGCGAGCTGCACGCGCCAGTCGCCGATGATGCGCGACGAGGGCCCCGCCGACATGATCACGACGCGGTCAGCAAGCGCGATCGCCTCTTCGAGATCATGAGTGACAAACAGCACGGCCTTGCGGTCGGCATTCCACAAGTCGAGCAGCAGGTTGCCCATCACCTGGCGCGTCTGCGCATCCAGCGGCCCGAAAGGCTCGTCCATCAGCAATATCTTTGGGTCGCGGATCAGGACCTGCGCCAGCGCCACGCGCTTGCGCTGACCGCCGGACAGCATGTGCGGATAGCGGCCCGCAAAGGCGCCGAGACCTACGGAGGTGAGCCATTTCTGCGCTTGCGGCAGCGCCTCGGCGCGCGGCGTACCCTTGATCTCGAGCCCGATCGCGACGTTGTCGAGCGCCGTCTTCCAGGGGAACAGCGCATCGGCCTGGAACAGATAGCCGGCATCCCGGTTCAGCCCGGCGAGCGGCCGATCAAAAATCTTGACGCGGCCCGCAGCCGGCTTGAGCAGCCCAGCGGCGACGTTAAGCAGCGTGGATTTTCCGCAGCCGGTCGGGCCGACAATGGCGACGAACTCGCCCTGCGCGACCGCAAGATGGGCCTGCTCCACCGCCGTATAGACCCGCCCGTCCCCCAGCCGGAACGCAACCTTGGTATCTTCCAGCGCCACTGCCGTGGGCGTTGTCATGTGTTTCCTCCGAACCCTGGCGATGCCTTAGCCGCTCGCGCGGCCAAGTTCAATCAACCGGCCAACCGTGCTACGCATGGGGCTCGACCCCCCACCCTCCCCTGGAGGGCAAACGAGCTGAGTGCACGTCTGATGCCTTCCAGGCCGATGATTGGCTATGCGCACGTCACCAAGAGCTTCGGCCCCCTCAGGGCCGTCGACGACGTCTCGCTCGACATCGCCGAGGGCGAGTTTCTGGCCATCGTCGGCGGCTCGGGTTCGGGCAAGACGACGCTGCTACGGCTCGCCAACCGGCTGATCGAGGCCGATGGCGGCACCATCACGGTCGAGGGCGAGGACGTCCAAAACATCGATCCGGTCGTGCTGCGGCGCCGGATCGGCTACGTTTTCCAGAGCGGCGGGCTGTTTCCGCACTTAAGCGTGGCCGACAATATTGGGATCACGCCAAAACTGCTCGGCCAGCCTGCGGCCGACATTGCCGCGCGCGTCGACGAGCTCATCGAGCTGGTGCAGCTCGACCGCGCCGCACATCGCGACCGGCTGCCGGAAGCGCTCTCCGGCGGGCAGCACCAGCGCGTCGGCGTGGCGCGGGCGCTGGCAGCAAAGCCTCGCATCGTGTTGATGGACGAGCCGTTCGGCGCGCTCGACGCCCTCACCCGTGATGCGCTTGGCGAGGATTTTCGCGAGCTGCACCGCAAGCTCGGCCTGACCACCGTGATGATCACGCACGACATGACGGAGGCGATTTTGCTCGCCGACCGCATCGCAGTCATGCGTGGCGGCAAGCTGCTCGCGCAAGGCACGCCGTCGGAGCTAACGAAGAGCAGCGACGCTTACGTACTCGAGCTGCTGCGCACGCCTCGGCGCCAGGTCGAGCGGCTGAACGCGCTGCTACTGCAGAGCGGTGCCGCATGATAACCGATCCGCGCTGGGGCGAGGCGCTGTCACATTTGCCCGATTATCTCGGCAATCATGTCCGGGTGAGCCTCGCCGCGCTCGCGCTCGGCCTGATCGTCAGCCTGCCGCTCGCAATCCTCACACGCAACCGCCCGGCGCCGCGCACCGTCCTGCTCGCGCTCGCCAGCATCGTGCAGACCGTGCCGGGGCTGGCGCTGCTCGCGCTGTTCTATCCGCTGCTGCTGCTCGCGGCGTCCGTGACGTTGAAATGGTTCGGCCTCTCCTTCTCCGCATTCGGCTTCCTGCCGGCGATGCTGGCGCTTGCGCTCTACTCGATGCTGCCGGTGCTGCGCAACGGCATCACCGGGCTCAACGGCATCGACCCCGCGCTGATCGAAGCCGCCAAAGGCGTCGGCATGACGGCGCGGCAGTCGCTCGTCATGGTCGAACTTCCGCTGGCGCTGCCGGTGATGATGGCCGGCATCCGCACCGCCGCGGTGTGGGTGATCGGCACCGCGACGCTGTCGACGCCGATCGGTCAGACCAGCCTCGGCAATTACATTTTTGCGGGGCTACAGACCCAGAACTGGGTGTTCGTGCTGTTCGGCTGCGTTGCCTCAGCCCTGCTCGCGCTCGCCGTCGATCAGCTGCTTGGCCTGATCGAGAGCGGCCTGCGCAATCGCAGCCGCCTGAGCGCCGGGCTCGGTGCGATCGGGATCGCGGCGCTGGTTGCGGCGACGCTGGTGCCGACGATGGGACGTTCGGCGTCCGGCTATGTGGTCGGTGCAAAAACCTTCGCCGAGCAATACGTGCTCTCGGCCCTCCTGCGGGACCGTCTCGATGTCGCCGGCCTCTCCGCCACGGCGCGCTCCGGTCTCGGCTCGAGCGTGATCTTCGAGGCGCTGAAGGCCGGCGACATCGATCTCTATGTCGACTATTCCGGCACGCTCTGGGCCAACCAGCTGCACCGCACCGACATCAAGCCGCGCGCGGAGCTGGTAGCAGATTTGAAGACGGCGCTCGCCAAGGACAACATCACGCTGCTCGGCGAGCTCGGTTTCGAGAATGCCTATGCGCTTGTGATGCCGAAAAAGCGTGCTGACGCGCTTGGCATCCGCACCATCGCCGATCTCGCCGCACACACATCGTCGATGTCGATCGCCGGCGACTACGAATTCTTCTCGCGGCCGGAATGGGCGGCGCTGCAACAGGCCTATGGCCTTCAGTTCGGCGGACAGCGCCAGATGCAGCCGGATTTCATGTATGCGGCGGTCGCGAGCGGAGAGGTCGACGTGATCGCGGGCTACACCAGCGACGGGCTGATCGCGAAATACGATCTGGTGGTGCTCGACGATCCCAAGCACGCGATCCCACCTTACGATGCCATCCTGCTGCTGGCGCCGAAGCGCGCCGGCGACGAGCGGCTCAAAGCGGCGCTGAGCCCGCTGCTCGGCAAGATCGACATCGCCACCATGCGCGAGGCCAATTTGCGCGCCAGTGGCAATGACGCGAATTCGTCACCAGACGCGGTGGCAAAGTGGTTGTGGGAGAAGGTGGGCAAGCAGTAGGCCAACTACAGCCCCCTGATCATCCCCGCATCGATCAGCAACCGGTTGAGCCGCCGCGCTTCCGCGCCGTCCTTGCAGCCGTAGAAGATACCCTTGCAACGGAGCATGATCTCCTTCTGCTCGGCAAAGGACGGATCGAGCGGAATGCCGGCGGCCTCCTGGATCACCAGCGGCAGATAGGGACCGTCGACCGTGTCCATCACCGCGTCGCTCTTCACCGGCTCGAAATTGACGGCGTCGATCGCGTAATAGGTCGCGTAGAGACGCGGATCGTAGGCGTCGAGCTTCTTGCCGATCGCGCCCTCGTCGAGCCCGGGCTCGAGGAGCTTCGGCGCGAACTCAGGCTGGTGATCGCCATAGCGCACGATCAGGAAGGGCTCGCCCGGAAAGCTCTTCTTCAGGCCCGCAATGAAGGCCTTGTATTGCTCGGCGCTCATCGCCTGCCGGCGCAGATATTCGTCGATGGATGGCACGTTGCCCGGCGCGCGCCAGTTCGGCACCAGATCGGGGCGGAAGCGCGTCTCCCAGGGGAAATGATTGGCGCCGAGATAGATGAAGCTGAACAGCGGCTTGTTCGGCGTCTGCTCTCCCATCAGCCGCAGCGCCTTGTCGTAGAAAAAGCTGTCGGGTTCGACGTCCTTGGCGCCGAGATCCCTGGAGTCGAGGAAGCGCTCGACGCCGGTCGTCACCTGAAAGCTGCGCGCGCCCATGAAGCCGCCATAAGCGGGATAGAGCGATAGGGTGTCGTAGCCGCAACGGCGCAGCGCCAGCGGCAGGCCGCGCTCGACCCGGCCCGAGGCAATGCGCGTCACGAAATAGGCGAAGCGGCCGAACGAGCGCGAGGAGAGACCCGCAAGCACGTTGTATTCGGTGAACCAGCTCGGCCCGCCATTGCTCTCGGCCAGAAATATGCGCTCCTTGCCGTCCCAGGACTTGAAGTGGCTGCCGTACCCCGGCGGCACCTTGATGCCCTGGGCGGCGCGGATGTCAAAACTCGATTCATCATGGATCATGATGATGTTCGGCCGGCGACCGGCCGGATGGCAGGCGTCGACCAGCGGCATGTTGAGCCGCTCGTCGATCGAGGCGGCCGACTCCATAAAGCCGTGCCGCGCGAAGTCGGAGACCGCGGCGACGCCGGAGCGGAAGAACTTCGAGAGATAGCCGTCGTCGTAATAGCCGCGCCAGGCCTCGTCCGGACGATGGACGGAATAGCCGACCAACCCCGCGAGACAGGCGAGCATCGCGGCGAGTGCCGGCAGGCGGCGGATGCGGAACGGATCGAGCCACCACAGTGCATACATCAGCGGCAGCGTGACGAGGCCGGCCCCGATCACCGACCAGCGCAGGTTCGGGAAGATCGTGAACAGGAACGCGACCGTGTCGCGGTCGATCATCATCAAGTCGATGAAGTTGACCGTCATCTGGACGACGTCGTGCTTGAGCCGCGACAGCAGCACCAGCACCACGACCATGGTCAGCGACAGTGCGCCCGACAGTGCCGGCCGGCGCAACAGCGTGATCCAGAAGAAGTTGAGGATACCCCAGGCGAACAGGAAAGACAGGCGCGAGCCGAAATCGGTCTCGGTCTCGTACATCAGCGCAAGCGCTGCGAAATGCGGTGCGGCAACCGCAAGCAGACGCCAGATCCCGAGCGCGGCGACGCTCGCCAGGACGGCGGTGGTGGCGGAAGGACCTGAATTGGGCGCGGACGCCATCGACGACACGCAACAGCTGGTCCGGCGGGGGTGAGGCCAAGCCGTCTGACCGGCCTGCGGCGTTGGCGCAGCCGGAAAAGCCTGCGCCGCGTCACAAAACTGTAACGGAATGGTCACGGGCAGGCAACGCGTGCGGCGATCCGACCTTCGCTTAATGTTAGCGGGAGGCGAAAGACCGCACCTCAGGCGACGCTAGGGTTTCGCGATCCCGGCGATGAACAGGTCGATCACCCCCTCCGCCATCCGCTCGATCTCGTCCTCCGCCACGCCCCAGCGCGGAAAATGGCCGTCGAGGTTCATTCGGGCGTAGCCGTAGATCAGGGCGCGGCCGGCGATGAGGATGCGTTTGAGATCCGTCGATCGCAGCAGGCCCTGCTCGTCCGCATCAGTCAGCATCCGGTCGGTCAGCGCGACCAATTCGGCATTGTCGCGCGTCAGCTCGGCCGAGCTGCCATGGACGAAATAGCGCCCCGTGGAGATGATCTCGAAATGCGCGGGGTTGCGCATCGCCCAGCGCACATAGGCGATACCGAAGGCGCGGAAGCGTGCCAGTGGGTCGGCCGACGGCGCTTCCGTCAGCGCGGCCTCGATCTCGACGCGAAAGCGCCGCTGCGCCTCCTCGGCCACCGCCGCCATCAACGCGTCGCGGTTGGGGAAGTGCCGGAACGGCGCCCCCGGCGACACCGCAGCCCGCCGCGCAGCCTCGCGTACGGAGACCTCGGCACCCTCGGCCGCCAGTTGCAGCGCAGCATCGATCAACACCCGGCGGAGGTCGCCGTGATGATAGGGCCTGGCTTCGGATGTCTGGCGGCGGGCGCGAGCCTTGGATGTCTGGGGCTTGGAGGTCTGAGGCTTGGACGTCTGACGGGCAGGCATGACGCCTTCTAGCATCACCCGAACGTGAATGTAAGCAGCGATTACACCATTGACGATCTTGTCACGTCGAAATGTAATCGATGATTACATGATGGAGGAAATCACCATGTCGCAACGTCAAAGCTGGTTCGAAGGCTGGCGGCTGCTCGCCGTCCTCACGCTGAGCCTGATCATCTTGAGCCTTTGGATCGCCTCGATGCGGCAGTTCGAGGTCGAGGGCGTGCGCATGGTGATCCGCTTCACGGCGCGCAGCTCGCTGCTGCTGTTCTGCCTCGCCTTCGGCGCCGCGGCGCTGGCGCGGCTCTGGCCGAACGCCTGGACACGCTGGCAGCGCCGCAACCGCCGCTATCTCGGCTTAAGCTTTGCCGCCTCCCACGCCATCCATGCGGTTGCGATCATCGTATTCGCGAAAATGGATCCGGCCGGCTTTGCGGAGGCCACCTCGCCGGCCTCCTACATTTTCGGCGGCATCGGCTATGCCGTGATCATCGCCATGAGCGCGACCTCGTTCGATCGCGCGGCGGCGCTGATCGGACCGCGCGCATGGCGCGCACTGCACCTTGTTGGCGGCTACTACCTCTGGTTCCAGTTCATGGTGTCCTTCGGCATGCGCGTGCCAATGATGCCGCTCTATGCCGCCTTCCTTATCCCGCTCCTCGCCGTGATGATGCTCCGAATGATCGCGATGGCCGCCCGCCCACAGCAGCGGACGGCCGAAGCAAGCTGAACTTCCATCAGCCCTGCGGCAGCAGCCCAAGCCGCTTGGCGATGATGCGGTCGACCGCGCGCTTGGGCAGCGCAGTGGTCATGAAGTGTCGAAGCCAGTCCGGCGTGATCTGGTAGCGAACCTTGGGCTTCGCAGCGGTGAGCGCCTCGAAGACGACCTCGGCGATCCGTTCGGCTGGCAGCCCGGTCTCACCGAGCTTCATCATGAACGCCATGACCTTGTTGAGCGCCGGGAGATAGGGCGAGTTCTGGTAGACCGACATGTCGAACTGCTCGGCCTTGCTCCAGATCGGCGTATTCACCGCGCCGGGCGCGACGATGATCACGTCGATGCCGAACAGCATCAGCTCACGGCGCAGGCTCTCTGACAGGCCCTCGATCGCATGCTTGGAGGTGCAATAGGGTGCCGACAGCGGATTGCCGTTCTTGCCCGCGACCGAGCTGATCATCACGATCCGTCCTTTCGGCCCCTTCAGCGAGGGGTCGGCACCCAACAGCGGCCCGAAAGCCTGCGTCGCGATAACAGGGCCCATGACGTTGATATCCATCTGGCGACGGAAATCATCCGCAGACAATTCGAGGACCGGCCCCCCGACAGCGATGCCGGCATTGTTGACGAGACCAGCCAGCGTCTCGCCGCCCAGCGCCTCGCCCCGGCAATCATGCAGGAGGAGGCCTCGCCAGGGCAATGGCGTCCGCTTCTCAAGCTGCGCACCGATGATCTTTTCGAGGCTGCGTCGAGCCGCAAAGAAGGCGGAGCAGATGTCGGTTCTTAAGATGAAGCAGCGTGCGAACGTCGAAAATGCGATTGATTGCGCGATGAGAGTGCAGATGAAGAGCCGAATCCTAGACTCTGAGGACACAGCGCTTTTGGCGATTGCGCATTTTGAAAAAGTCCTGAGAAACGACGCGAACCCAAGAATGTGGTTTAAGCGTCAGTTCTTGGCGCTCTGAGTGTACTTCAACGCGCGAAGAATTTGAATGAAGCAGCAATGCTTCGGAAGACTGCGAGCGGCGAGACGTCCCCCTATCCTCCGAACGTACCGGATGAGCACTTAATTTTTGGTTTGCTTTAAAGGAATGTCCGCCGCTGGCTGGTGCAGTGGGACCTGGCTCGCGCGCTCGCGGAGCCGATAGAACTGGAGAGCCGTTCTGGCGGTATTCGGCTTCAGCCGGAGAAAGCTCGCAAAGCACTGCTCCAGTCGCTCTCTCGCCTCGAGTGACGAACCAGGCCGAAACGTCAAGATCGCCTTCGTCGTGTCCCACGATAACCCAATGGCCTTCGCGAGAATCAAAATCTGCTCTGGCTCGGAGCGGACCAGCGCACGCTCGACCGCTCCGAGAGGCAGCTCGCTCATCAGCGACAGGGCGATTGCCGTCTTGTCGAAGCTTCGCGCGCCGATGTAGCCGCATACTCGCGCATCATCGAGCTGTCCGCTCGAATGCAGGGACCTCACCTCGGCCAATGCCCTGGCGTGCTCGCTCGACCCCATCCGCGCCGTCGTTTGAAGCTCATCGGAGGCCTCCGCAATGGCGCTTCGGATCAGGTCTGCCCGACGCGGATCGGCCGCCTCCAGCTTGCATCTGACCAGCTCGGACGCATGGACGAACAATTTCAGCAGGGTTTCGCGCGGAATATCGGGGCGGGCCCAGATACACATGGCGAGCGCGCCATCGTCACGCGCCCGCCTGACGAGCCTGGACATTCCCAAGGGCGAGAAGCTGGCGCCATCGTTGCTCACAGTCCGCACGGCAACATCAATGTTGCCGCGCTCCACCAGGACATCGGTGACGGGTTCGGTCAAATGGCTGCGACCGGCGATGGCCAGCAGGTGCTCCTGACTCTTGGTCCGTGCATTCTCTGCCAAGCTCGCTTCGTCAAGCCGTGGCGAGTGCTCGAGAACCGGTGCCGCCACCTCCGGCGCGTCGTCGAATGCCAGCAACCGGATCGTCCGGCGGGGCGCGTCGGGCAACCTGCTAAGCCGGCTGCCAAACGACGCCCGCGCGGCGCACTCAATCGTCTGGAGGAGCGTGCTCATCACCTCATCGAACAGATCGATCTGCTCGTCGGAAAACTGACCCGAGCCGAACACGAAGAGATCGGCGACGTGGCGCAGGAGTTCCGCGCGCTTCGACAGCTCCCGGCTGGCCAGCGCCGCCTCCAGCTGGTCGATCAGGCCGTTCTCCACATTCATCTCCTGGCTCCGGACATGAGGCACCTGTGTTTCGACTGAGGTCGCATGATCACGCGACGTTCTGGACAGGCAAAGGCGCCTCGAAGCTGACCTCGGAGTTTGGCCGCGGTTGCCCGAGCAGATATCCCTGCACGAAGTCCACTCCCGAGGCTTGCAGCGCCTCGAGTTGCGCAAGGCTCTCGACCCCCTTGGCCACGGTCACGACATCGAGACCGCGCGCCAGCGCAACGGCGGAAGCGACCACGGCGGCACAATCCCTTCGCGTTGCGCAACCCTGGACGATCGCCCGGTCGATCTTGAGCTTGTCGAACGGGAAGCTCTGGAGATAGCTTGCCGTCGAATAGCCGAGCCCGCAATTGTCCAGCACGATGCCAACACCCAGGTTCTTCAGTTGCCGGACCGCGAGCAGGTGAGCGGCCAAATTACCCTCCAGGAGGGCAGCGTCCGAAATTTCGAGTTCGAGCCGCTCGGGCGACAATCCCGTCTCGACCAGAGCGCAGAGGATGACATCCAGGATGTTGCCCTTGTGGAACTGGGCGGCGCTCATATTAACGGCGACCCGGATGTGCGCGGGCCAGGCCGCAGCATCCAGACAGGCCTGCCGCAAGATCCATTCACCGAGCGGTAGCATCAGCCCGGCCTGCTCGGCAACGGCAAGGAATTCGGATGGCGCCAGCACGCCCTTCGAAGGGTGATGCCAGCGTACGAAGCATTCAAGGCCGGTCATCGCGTGCGTCCTGGCATCGATCACCGGCTGATAGTGCAGCTCGAACTCATTGCGAACCATCGCTTCTCGCAGCTCGCCTTCCATCGACTTCTGCGTATCGGCGGCTACGGTCATTTCAGCCTGGAAAATGCGGAAATCGTTTCGGCCGTCCGACTTCGTTGCATAGAGCGCAACATCCGCCTTCTTTAGCAATGTCTCGGCATCGACGCCGTGCTGCGGTGCAAGGGCAATGCCAATGCTGGTACCCACGCTGACGCGGTTGCTCCCGAGATCGAAGGGTCGCTCGATGAGACCGATGACCCTCAGAGCCAGCGCGATCGCGCCTTCACTCTGATTGGCCTCGCCCTCCTGGATGATCGCAAATTCATCGCCGCCGAGGCGGGCCAGCACGTCGGTATCGCGCAGCGATGAGCTCAGTCGCCGCGCAACCTCGACCAGCAATTGGTCGCCGACGGCGTGACCGAGCGTATCGTTGACGATCTTGAACCTGTCGAGATCGAGCATCAGCACGGCGAATGTCGTGCCATGACGTTGCAGCCGCTTCGCGGCTTCGTCGAGCTTCTCCGAAAACACGACGCGGTTCGCCAGACCCGTGAGCAGATCGTGCTGCGCCAGATATGCGATGCGCTTCTCGTTTCGCGCCCGGTCGGTGATGTCCTCGTGGGTCGTGAGCCAGCCGCCGTGCGGCATCATATGCCGCGCGATCGCGACCACCCGTCCGTCCGCAAGCTCGCGGATTTCGCTCAGCTGCTTCACGTTCCGCTCGCGATAGACATCCGATGCGACGTCCAAGAAATGGGTGCCCTGCTCGCGGCGATATTCGAGGATCTGTGCGAGCGAGGTACCAGGCCTTATCCGATCGCTGCCGAGGTGATAGATCTCTCCGTAGCGAGCGTTTGAGACCACGACCCTCTGATCCGCATCGAACAGGCAAAGCCCCTGGGACATGTTGTTGAGAGCAGCATCGAAGCGAAGGTTGATGGCCTCCAGCTCTGCCGCCTTCTCGGCCAGCATTTGCTCGCCGCGCTTCTGCTCGGTGACGTCTTCATGCGTCGCGACCCAGCCGCCGTCCGGCAGCGGCTTGCGCTGGATCAGGATCTGGCGATTGTCTTTCAGTTGATAATTCTGCTGGCGCTGGTCCGGCATCTTCTGAAGATGCTGATCCACGGTCAGGTTTTGGTCGGCCTCGCCTCGATCAGCATAGTGCTGCAATATCCGTTGCAGCGGCGTGCCTGGCCTGACGAGTTCGTCCGGCAGATCATACATCTGCTGATATCGGCTGTTCGAGACGACGAGATTCCTGTCCGCATCGAACAGGCACAGGCCCTGGGACATATTGTTGATGGCGACGTCGAAGCGCGTGTTGATGCGTTTCAGTTCGGCGGAATTTTCGGCCAGCAGCATCTCGTCGCGCCGCTTCTCGGTGATGTCCTGATGGGTCGCAACCCAGCCGCCGTCCTGCATCGGCGTGCGCAGGATCGAGATGAGTCGGCCATCGGCCATCGTGACGATCCGCGGCGTCCGTCGCTTTGCGCCGTCGAGAAATTCATCGATATCCACATCGCCCGCCGCCACGTTGTAGCCCCGGACGATGTCGCGGAGCGGAACGCCCCGCTTCAGCTGCGCTTCCGTGAGTTCATACATCTCGCGGTAGCGGTTGTTGGCGATCAAGAGCTTCTCTTCCGCGTCGAACATGCTCAGCCCATGCGGCATGTTGCTCAATGCGGCATCGAAGCGCGCATTGGTCTCCGCAAGCGCATTGGTCTGCCGCCGCAGCAGCCATGTACCTGTCAGGATGACGACGACGATCGCGGCAGCCAGCGGGCCGAAGATGTAGAGATGCAGATACCACGCCTGCAACACGCGGCTGCGGGCGTAGGTCACGACCATGACCAGCGGGAGGCCACTGACAGCCTTGTAACCGGCGATGCGGGCGTTGCCGTCAACCGGGCTCGTCAATTCATAGGAGCCCATGTCGGATGCTGGCAGATACCGGGTAAAGAGTGGTCCATCTGCGACCGATATGCCAAGGACGTCCTTCTGCTCCGGCACCCGCGCCAGAATCCGCCCGTTGCGGTGGAGCAGGACGACGGAGCCGTCACCTCCGAGATCAAGCGTACGATAGATTTTCAGAAGATACGACTGATCGAGCGGCGCGGTCGCGACCCCCGCAAAGCTTCCATCGGGATTACTCAACCGCCGCGACGCCGCGCTATACCATTTGCCATTGACCGCCGAACGGTAAGGAGGCGCAACGAACAGCCCGCTCGCAGCGTTGTCGCGATGCGCGATGAAGTGCGACATATCGGAGATATTGTTGCGCGCGGGCGCGCGGCCGTAGGAATGCGCGACGACCTCACCCGCGGCATCGGTCCAACCAACGGCGACGAGAATGGAGGAGCGCCTGACGAGCTGATGCAACGCGGCGTTGGCAGCGCCTGGACCCGCCAATTTTCCAGACAGACTTTCCTTCCGGATCGCCTCGGCCTCCTGAAGCACACGGTCGATGTCTTCAAACGTCAGCGCGGCGTGCTCGGCCAAGATGGCAGCGAGGTTGGCCGCGTCGGTTCGTGCCGACGTCACCGCTTCTCGATAGCGCGTCGCGAGATCGACGAAAAACAACGCGACGATGACTGCCGAAAGCAGCAGCCCCAGGATCGTCACGGACGATCCCGGCGATCGAGTCAATTTTTGCCAAGCTTTCAGCATTGCGCATTTCACAATGAGCGGACGGCCCACCGTCGCTCCGCAATGCTAACATTCCGTTGATCGCCAAATTCCGAGCAACCACCGTAGTTTCGCGGACTTTATGCACGACAGCCACGAATGGCAGCATGAAGATACCGTCCCTAGACGGCAATATCGTTCATATTTGGCATGATACGAAGGAGGCGCACCGCATCGGCGATGCGCCTCGGAGTTGGACCGGTTCGAGCCAAGCGTCCGGCGCGGTCCGCAGCGCATCGTCGACGACACGCGCGGACGCGCCGAATGCTGCCCTCCAGAGACGCGGGCGTCAGTTCTTCGACTTGTCGACCAGCGCGCCCTTTTTGATCCAGGGCATCATGTCGCGCAGCTTGGCGCCGACTTCCTCGATCGGATGCTGGGCGAGCTTGGCCCGGGTCGCCTTGAACGAGGTCTGGTTGACCTTGTTCTCGAGCATCCAGTCGCGGGCGAACTTGCCGCCCTGGATGTCGGCGAGAACGCGCTTCATCTCGGCCTTGGTCTCCGCGGTGACGATGCGCGGACCGGTGACGTATTCGCCGTACTCGGCCGTGTTGGAGATCGAGTAGTTCATGTTGGCGATGCCGCCTTCATAGATCAGGTCGACGATCAGCTTCACTTCGTGCAGGCACTCGAAATAGGCCATCTCCGGCGCGTAGCCGGCTTCGACCAGGGTCTCGTAGCCGCCCTTGATCAGCTCGACCAGTCCGCCGCAGAGCACGACCTGCTCGCCGAACAGATCGGTCTCGCACTCTTCCTTGAAGGTGGTCTCGATGATGCCGGCGCGGCCACCGCCGACAGCAGAGGCATAGGACAGGCCGAGGTCATGGGCGTTGCCCGAGACGTCCTTGGCGATCGCGATCAGACAGGGCACGCCGCCGCCGCGCTGATACTCCGAGCGCACGGTGTGGCCGGGGCCCTTCGGCGCGATCATCAACACGTCGAGGTCGGCGCGCGGGTCGAGCAGGTTGAAGTGGACGTTGAGGCCGTGTGCGAACACCAGCGCAGCGCCCTTCTTCATGTTGTCGTGCAGGTGCTCACGATAGATGTCGCCCTGGAGCTCGTCCGGGGTCAGCATCATGACGAGGTCGGCCCATTTGGCGGCTTCGGCAACTTCCATCACCTTGAAGCCGGCGGCTTCCGCCTTCTTGACCGAGCCCGAGTCCTTGCGCAGCGCAATGGCGACTTCCTTGACGCCGGAGTCCTTCAGATTGAGCGCATGGGCGTGGCCCTGGCTGCCATAGCCGACGATGGCGACCTTCTTGCCCTTGATCAGGTTCAGGTCGGCGTCGCGATCGTAATAAACACGCATAGTCGTTTCCTCGTTCAGGGCCAGAATCGGCCGATAGTCAGTGTCCGAAGGGTGAAATTTGCGGATTTCGGGGGCTGTCTAGAGCATTTCGACCCCTTAGGGAAACCCGTTTCTGCATGGAAATCCGCGACATCATACATCCATGAAAACGGGGTAGAGGGAGGCGAGCAGCAGGAGCGCCATCAGGATATTGAAGGCGCGGACCAGTCGCTCCGAGGTCAGCACCGGTCGTAGTGCAGTGCCGAAAAAAGCCCAGACCACGGTTGAGACCGTGCCGACCAAGAGGCTGATCAGGGTCTGGATTGCGATGTTGATCGGGAACTGGGCAATGGCCGCATAGGCGGTGATGGTGCCGATCACGATCACCCAGCCCTTGGCGTTGATCCACTGGAACATGGCGGCGCCCCAGAACGTCATCGGGCCGCGGCCGTCTCCCTCGCCCGGCTTGACCGGGCCGGAGAAGGCAATCACGGCGGCGAGGTAAATCAGGTAAGCGGCGCCGGCATATTTCAGGATGGTCTGGAGGATCGGATAGGCCAGGAACACGGTGCCGAGTCCGAGGCCGACTGCGCCGACCATGAAGGCGAAGCCGATGACGATGCCGGCGATGTGGGGGATGGTGCGGCGGAAGCCGTAGGTCAGGCCCGAGGCCAACAGCATGATGTTGTTCGGCCCCGGGGTGAAGTACATCACCACCATGAAGGCGAGGAAGGCATAGAAGAGCGAGTGGGCCATATTCACCTCAGGCTGTCTTCGCAAGCGGCTGCGGCCGCTTGACCAGCACCATCACCGCAATGCCGCCGATCACGGTCAGCATGCCGGCGAGGCGCAGCGGGCCGAACCGTTCGCCGAACACGATGCTCGACGCCGCCGAGCCGACGAACGGCACCAGTAGTGCGAACGGCACCACTTGCGCAGCAGGATAGTCACGCAGCAGCCGTCCCCACAGCCAATAGGCGATGCTGGTTGAGAGCGCGCCGATCACGAGCAGGCAGATGAGGCCCGTCAGCGACATGTGGATCAGCGACAGGAAGGTCGGCGCCGGCCCGTTCACGACGAGCGCAAGTGCGAACAACGGCACCGCGGCGGTGAGGCAGAGCCAGGCGAACAGGTCGAACATCGGCGCGCCGCTGGCGCCGCGCAGCAGGAGATTGCCGACGGCAAAGCAGATCGGGGCGATCATCAGCACCGCGAAGGCGCCGACGCTGAAATCGTAGCCGACGGTGCCGCAGATCATCAGCAGTCCGATGGCTGCGATGACGATGCCTAGCGTCTGCACCGGCGCTGGACGCTCGCCGAATGCGATCGCCGCGAAGGCGATCGTGAACAGCGCCTGGCTCTGCACGACGACGGAGGTCAGGCCCACCGGCACGCCATGGGCGATGCCGTAGGCCTGGCTCAGGAACTGGCCGAGGAACAGCGTAAAACTGGTCGCGATCAGGAGCGACCAGGCGACCTTCGGCTTGGGAATGAACAGGCACGGCACCGCGGCGATGGAAAAACGCATCGCCGTCATCAACTCTGGCGAAAACTCGTCGAGCGCGATCCGGCTCGCCACAAAGGCAAGCCCCCAGATGATCGCCACGATGAGGGCGATGAGGATGTCGGCCGGCTTCATTGTTGTTTCCGGTTCTGCCCTGTCGTGCAGCCCTGCTTGTTTCTAGCTCTGTTCGCCGGCTTTCGGTTTGCGCAAGAGATAAGTGCCGTGCATCGGTGCGTGATAGTCGGCCGAGACCAGCGTGAAGCCGATATCGGTCAGCATTCGCTCCATCACCCAGCCGAAAGTTGAGTATTCGTCACGCATATGCGTCACCACGTTTTCGCGCGAGAAATCGTGGTTGTTGATGTGGTAGTCGGCCCATTGCTCGACATCGCGCTCGACGGCGTCCGGCATCGACGCGTAGACGATGTCACGCAAGTAAAAGGTCGCGCCCGGCTTCAGCGCGCGAAAGATCCGCGACATCGCCACCGCTTTCCAGAAATCCGGCAGATGATGCAGCGTGAACTCGCTGACGATCAGATCATAGGACTCGGGCCGGTAGGCGAAGGAAAGCAGGCCGGCGGATTGGGTGCGCACGGGCGCCTTGCGGTCGCGGGCATAGATCTCGGCGAGCGCCAGCATCGCTGGCGAGATGTCGATGGCGTCGACCTCGGCGCCCATCAGCGCGGCTTCGGTGGCGAGAACGCCGTTGCCGCAGCCGATATCGGCGATGCGCCAGCCGCGCTGGACGCCCAACATTTTCAGTGCGGCGCGCGCCCGCAGATCGGCATCGTCGTGGGCGTCGTAGATCGACGCCACCGCGGGCTCGATGCCCATCCGGTTCCGCTCGTTATAGTACCAGTCGCGCGCCAGCATGGTTCACATCCCTTCAGGCCCGCGACCGATCGCGGCAACACCGGTGCGCGACACCTCGACAAGGCCGAGCGGGCGCATCAGGTCGATAAACTGGTTGATCTTGTCCGTATTGCCTGTGATCTCGAACACGAAGCTCTCGGTGGTGGCATCGATCACGCGGGCGCGGAAGGCATCCGCCAGCCGCAGCGCCTCGACGCGATGCTCGCCCTGCCCGCGCACCTTCACCATCGCCAATTCGCGTTCGATCGAGCGGCGTGTCTCGGTCATGTCGACGACCTGGTAGACCGGAATCATGCGGTCGAGCTGATGCTTGATCTGCGCGATCACCATCGGCGTACCCGTGGTGACGATGGTGATGCGCGAGAGGTGCTTCTGGCTCTCGGTCTCCGAGACCGTGAGGCTCTCGATGTTGTATCCGCGCCCGGAGAACAAGCCGATGACGCGGGCGAGCACGCCGGGCTCGTTCTGCACGAGCACCGCAAGCGTGTGCGTCTCGTTGGGATCGTGGCGGTCCTCGATGAAGTAGGCGGATGCGGGCTGGTTCATTGTCGTCCCCCTCAAATCTCTCTCGCGCTCACACCAACGCCTTGCCGCCGGCGAACGCCTTGGCCGTGGCTTCGTCGTTGGCCTGCTCCGGCAACAGCATCTCGTTATGCGCCTTGCCGGAGGGGATCATCGGGAAGCAGTTTTCCAGCGCGGCGACACGGCAGTCGAACAGCACCGGGCGCTTGACCGAGATCATCTCCTGGATGGCGCCGTCGAGATCGCCGGGCTTGTGCACCTGGATGCCGACGCCACCATAGGCTTCCGCGAGCTTGACGAAGTCCGGCAACGCCTCAGAATAGGAATGTGACAGCCGGTTACCGTGGAGCAGCTGCTGCCACTGCCGCACCATGCCCATGTACTGGTTGTTCAGGATGAAGATCTTGATCGGCAGCTCGTACTGAACCGCCGTCGACATCTCCTGCATCGTCATCTGCACCGAAGCATCGCCCGCGATGTCGATGACGAGGCTGTCGGGATGGGCGACCTGCACGCCGACCGCGGCCGGCAGGCCGTAGCCCATGGTGCCGAGACCGCCCGACGTCATCCAGCGATGCGGCTCCTCGAAGCCGTAGAACTGCGCCGCCCACATCTGATGCTGGCCGACCTCGGTCGTGATGTAGGTGTCCTTGCCGCGCGTCGCTTCGAACAAGCTCTGGATCGCGTGCTGCGGCAGGATGACGTCGTTCCTCTTCTTGTAATAGAGCGAGTTGCGGGCGCGCCACTGCGCGATCTGCTGCCACCACGCCTTGATGTCGGGCTTCTTCGCCTCGGCCTTGAACACCTGGAGGATGTCGCCGAGAATGTTGCCGCAGTCGCCGATGATCGGCACGTCGACCCGGATGTTCTTGTTGATCGAGGACGGATCGATGTCGATGTGGATCTTCTTCGAGTTCGGCGAGAACGCATCGACGCGGCCGGTGATGCGGTCGTCAAAGCGCGCGCCGACGCACAGCATGACGTCGCAATCATGCATGGTCATGTTGGCTTCGTAGGTGCCGTGCATGCCCAGCATGCCGAGCCAGTTCTTGCCCGACGCCGGATACGCACCCAAACCCATCAGCGTGGAGGTGATCGGAAAACCGGTGACCTCGACCAACTCGCGCAGCAGCTTGGTGGCTTCGGGGCCGGAATTGATGACGCCGCCACCGCTATAGATCACGGGGCGCTTGGCACCCGCGAGCAGCGACACGGCCTTGCGGATCTGCGTCGCATCGCCCTTCACGCGCGGCGCGTAGGAGCGGTGCACGTCGGATTTGCGCGGCGGATGATAGGTGCCGGTCGCGAACTGCACGTCCTTGGGAACGTCGACGAGCACCGGGCCCGGACGGCCCGTGGTCGCAACGTAGAAGGCCTCGTGCAGCACTTTTGCGAGATCGTTGACGTCGCGCACCAGCCAATTGTGCTTGGTGCAGGGGCGCGTGATGCCGACGGTGTCGCACTCCTGGAACGCGTCGTTGCCGATCAGATGCGTCGGCACCTGGCCGGAGATGCAGACCAGCGGAATCGAATCCATCAGCGCATCGGTCAGCGGCGTCACCATGTTGGTAGCGCCGGGACCGGAGGTCACCAGCGCAACGCCGGGCTTGCCAGTCGAGCGCGCGTAGCCCTCGGCGGCGTGGCCCGCGCCCTGCTCGTGGCGGACCAGGATATGCTGGACCTCGCTCTGCTGGAAGATCTCGTCGTAGATCGGAAGCACCGCGCCGCCGGGATAGCCGAAAATGTCGGTCACGCCGTGATCGATGAGCGCGCGGACGATCATCGCGGCGCCGGTCATCTGGTTCGGATCGTGGCTCTTGTCGCTCATGGGCTTGCTCCGGATGCGCTGTTGTCAGCGGCTTCGTTCGTGTCGGGTTCGGGAAATAAAAAAGGCCCCGAAGAGGGACCCTGCACACCGCCTGTCATGTGGGTGGCAGCTAGCCACCCCCGGCGGTGTGCCTGAGTACGACGGCGATAAGGAGTTTGGTAATAATGTTACGCATGGCAGGCGCTCAGCTTCCCAAAGGTTGCGCGAAACATAGCGGCCAAAGCCCGGATGTCAAGGCAATGCGGCTGTCCCCGCGCGATTTTGGCAGTGTAGCGGTGTTCCCGGGGTTCGGCGAGAGGTAAAATCGGGAACCCGAGCACAAAAGCACGTCAGCCGGGGTCTCGAGCTAGTTTGGCGGCGGCCGCTAGCCATCCCCTTGCCTCCTCCGGCTTCACCCATTCGAACTCCGGCAATTGGTGCCGGAACCAGGTGAATTGCCGCTTGGCATAGTGGCGGGTGTCGGCGCGGCCCATCGTGGCGGCATCTTCGAGACTGACCTCGCCGCGCAGATGCCCGATCAGGGCCGGCACACCGTGCGCCTTCATGGCCGGCAGCAGCGGGTCGAGGCCACGGGCGGCGAGCCGCTCGACCTCGGTCAGGGCGCCGGCACCCAGCATGGCATCGAACCGGGCATCGATGCGGGCATAGAGCTCATCGCGCTCGGGCGCGAGAAACACCGCGCGAAAACTGTCCTTGGGAAGCAGTGGCGGCTGGCCCTCATGGTGCCAGTCGAGCAGCGAGCGGCCGGTCGCCTCGATCACTTCGAGCGCACGTGCGATCCGCGTGCGGTCGCGCAGGTTCAATCGTTCGGCCGCACGCGGGTCGCGACACGCGAGTTCCGCATGCAGCGCCTCAACGCCGTTGCGCTCCAGCCGCGCGCGCACGTTTTCGCGTATTTCGGCTGGGATGGGTGGCACGACGGAGAGACCTGCCGTGAGCGCTTTGAAATACAGCCCGGTGCCGCCGATGAAGATCGGCAGGCGGCGTTCGGCTTGCGCTTCTTCGAGCACCTTCGTTGCGTCTGAGACCCAGGCGCCGGCGGAAAAGTTCACGGCCGCATCGACATGGCCATAGAGGCGATGCGGAACACGCGCCTCCTCATCCGGCGTGGGACGCGCGGTGATGACGCGGAGGTCGCGATAGACCTGCATGGAATCGGCATTGATGACGATTCCGCCCGCATTCAGCGCAAGCTCCAGCGCCAGCGCCGACTTGCCGCTGGCGGTCGGGCCTGCGATAAGCACGGCCTTGCCAACATGCTTTCTGTCGACTTGCCCCTTGCTCACGAAAACCTCAAATGTCCCTCGTCGCCACGCTGATCTGCAACCCAAACAATCCCGCGCTCGACTCCACCATCGTCGATGGCGCCCGCGCCGTGCTGCCCAACGCAGCACCGGCGCACTGGCTGTTCGACGGGGTCGCGGTCGACATTCCCTTCGGCGCCGACAGTAGCCTCGAAGGCGACCGTCACGCCATCGAGGAGCGCTTGCGCGAGATCCGCGGCGACCTGCCCATTGACATCGTCGTGCAGCCAGCCGGCGTCCGGCGCAAGAAGCTTTTTCTCGCTGACATGGATTCCACCATGATCGGGCAGGAATGCATCGACGAACTCGCCGATCTCGTCGGGATGAAGGCGCATGTAGCGGCCATCACCGAACGCGCGATGCGCGGCGAGATCGAGTTCGAGCCGGCGCTGCGCGAGCGCGTCGCGCTGCTGAAGGACCTCCCCGCCGGCGTCGTCGACGAGGTGCTGGCCAAGCGCATCACGCTCACCCCGGGTGGCCGCGAATTGGTCGCGACCATGCGTGCGCACGGCGCCTATACCTGCCTCGTCTCCGGCGGGTTCACGCTGTTCACCAGCGCAGTCGCCGCCAAGCTCGGCTTCCAGGAGAACCGCGCCAACGAGCTCGTGGTGCGGGACGGCAAGTTTACCGGCGAAGTGAAGGAGCCGATTTTGGGCCGCGCCGCAAAACTTGCGACGCTGGTGGATCTGATGGAGTCGTTCGATCTCGACGACATCGACTCGGTCGTCGTCGGCGACGGCGCCAATGATCTCGCGATGATCCAGGCGGCGGGGCTGGGCGTGGCGTATCACGCCAAGCCGGCGGTCGCGGCCGCCGCGGCTGCGCGGATCGACCATGGCGATCTCACCGCGCTGCTGTATGCGCAGGGCTATCGGCGGGACGAATTCGTCGAAGCTTAGCCTCTCCGATCGTTGCTTCACTCCCCGCAGCCGTAGGGTGGGCAAAGGCGCGCTCTTCGCGCCGTGCCCACCACTCTTGCTGCAGCGGTAGAAGATGGTGGGCACGCTTCCGCTTTGCCCACCCTACAGCTACGAGATTGTGCGCCCCTTACTGCACGCTCAGTGCCACAAACCGCAGCTCGCCGTCGCCGTTCGAGACCAGCAGCAGCACGGACTTCTTGCCGTCCTTCTTGAGCTGGTCGACCCGCTTCTGGATGTCCGCGCCGCTCGTGACCGCTTCCTGCGCGACTTCGACGATGACATCGCCGGCGGAGAGCCGCTTCTCGGCAGCGTCCGAACTGGCGTCGACATTGGTGACGACCACGCCCTTGACGGTGTCCTTGATTTTGTAGCGCGCGCGCAGATCCTTGTTCAGCACGGCGAGATCGAGGCCGAGCGCCTTCTGCGTCACCGGCTTCTCCGGCGGCGGCTCGTCGGTCTTCACCGCGGCCTGCACCCTGTCGGGATCCTGCAGGCGGCCGAGCGTGACCTTCTTGGTCTGCTCCTCGCCCTTGCGGATGATGACGACATCGACCTCCTTGCCGACCGCCGTGTCTGCGACGACACGGGACAGGTCCTTCGGGTCCTTGACGTCCTTGCCGTCGAACTTGACGACGACGTCGCCCGGCTCGATGCCGGCGGGCTTGGCCGGGCCCTTGTCGTCGACGCCGGCCACCAGCGCGCCGCGCGCCGGCTTGATGTTGAGGCTCTCGGCAATCTCGTCGGTGACACTCTGGATGCGCACGCCCAGCCAGCCGCGGCGCAGCTCGCCGAACTGGCGGAGCTGGTCGACGACGCCCGCGACCGTCTTCGACGGCACGGCGAAGCCGATGCCGATCGAGCCGCCGGAGGGTGAGATGATCAAGGTGTTGACGCCGACGACATCGCCATCGAGGTTGAACAGCGGACCGCCGGAATTGCCGCGGTTGATGGCGGCGTCGGTCTGGATGTAGCTGTCATAGGGCCCCGAGGAGATGTCGCGGTTCTTGGCCGAGACGATGCCCGCGGTCACCGTGCCGCCGAGGCTGAAGGGGTTGCCGATCGCGACCACCCAGTCGCCCAGACGCAGCTTGTCGGAATCGCCGAACTTCACCGAAACAAGCGGCTTCAGCGGCTTGAACTTCAACACGGCGAGGTCGGTCTTCTTGTCGACGCCGACCAGTTCCGCCTTGGTCTTGGTGCCGTCGTTGAGAATGACGTTGATCTCGTCGGCATCGGCGATGACGTGATTGTTGGTCACGACGACACCGGAGGTGTCGATGATGAAGCCGCTTCCGAGCGAGTTGGTCTTGCGCGGCGGGCCGTTGCCGTTATCGCCGCCCTTGCTCCCGCCGCCGGGGCCTTTGCGGTTCTTGAAGAAGTCGTCGAAGAATTCCTCGAAGGGCGAGCCGGGCGGCAGTTGCGGCATGGTGTTGCTGCCGCCGCCCTTGGCCTCGACCGTCTGCGAGGTCGAGATGTTGACGACCGCGTCGATCACCTTCTCGGCGACGTCGGCGATGCCCTCCGGTCCGCGCGCATGCGCCGGCGAGCCGATCACGCTGAAAGCGCCGACGGCGAGCACCGCCAGCCCTAAGCGCAAGCGGGTCTGAGCAATGATGGCTGCGGTCATTGTAATCTCCAGAGAATAGGATTCGGCCTCAAGACTGCGCTCGAACGGGGGCACGGCGCAAGCGCGGAGCTTAACGGGCCTCAAGACCCGGATAATACGGCGAAAACCCGCTCCTCGCCTTCACTTTGGCGTTGGCGCGACGGCTAGATCGGACGTCGCATCACCCAGATCAGAATCAGGCCGGCGACGGCCGAGCCGATCCCGACCGCCCGCAGGATATTGTCCGGCGTGGCAATGGCACTCTTCATGGCCTTGCGCATCCAGTTTGGACTGGCCGCGAACATCAAGCCTTCCAGCACGAACAGGATACCTAAGCCGATGAGGAAGTCGGCGAACGCAATGGACCTCATCGGATTGGAACCTCCCGTGGTGCTGTTCTTGTCTGGACGAAGGGCGGCCAGACCTGCCGCCCTCGTCTGGCTTACGGTTTCGCGGGCGTCTCGGTCGCCGTCTTGCCCGACGGGTTACCAAAATACCGGAAGAAATCCGAGTCCGGCCGCAGCAGGAAGCGGGTGTCGTCCTTCTTCAGCCCGTTCTCATAGGCCGTCATCGACCGGTAGAAGGCAAAGAAGTCGGCGTCCTTGCCATAGGCTTCGGCGAACAGGCGGTTCCGCTCGGCGTCACCGACACCGCGCGTCTGCTCGGCCTGCGAGTTGGCTTCGGCGATGATCACCGTGACATCGCGATCGGCCTTGGAGCGAATTTCCTGCGCCTTCTGGCCGCCCTGTGCGCGGAATTCAGCCGCTTCGCGCTGGCGCTCGGATTTCATCCGGTCGTACACCGCCTGGCTGTTCTGCTCCGGCAGGTCGGCGCGGCGAATGCGGACATCGACGACCTCGATGCCGTAACCGCCGGCCTCGTGGTCGAGCTGCTCGCGGATGCGGCCCATCAGCTTCTCACGCTCATCACGCACCACCGTGATGAAGGTGACCTCACCGAGCACGCGGCGCAGCGCCGCGTTCAAGAGCGAGGTGAGCTGGAGGTTCGCGGCCTGGATCGAGCCGACGCTCTGGTAGAAGCGCAACGCATCCTTGATGCGATAGCGCGCAAAGGCGTCGACCACGAGCCGCTTCTGGTCGGAGGCAATGACCTCCTGCGACGGGTTCTCGAGGTCGAGGATCCGCTTGTCGACGTTGATCACCGAGTTCCAGGGCGCCTTGAAATGCAGCCCGGGGTCGGTGACGACGTCCACCGGCTTACCGAATTGCAGTACGATGGTCTGCTCGGTCTGCTGCACCGTGAACAGCGACATGTAGCCGACAATGACGACCAGGAGCGCTGCGAGCAGCGCGACGATGCCAGTAACCGGAGACCTCATCTTGTGCCTCCGCTCGACTGCTGGCCCGTCGTCGTCGGCCGCTTGGCCGACAATTCATTGAGCGGCAGATAGGGGACGACGCCCTGGCCCGACGGGCCTCCGTCATAAATCAGCTTGTCCGAGCCGCCGAGCACGCGCTCCATCGTCTCCAGATAGATCCGTTCACGCGTCACGTCGGGCGCCTTCTTGTATTCCTCATACACCTTCAGGAAGCGTGAGCTCTGGCCCTTGGCCTCGGCGACCGCCTGCTCCTTGTAGCCTTCGGCGGCCTGCAGGATCTGCGCTGCCCGGCCGCGCGCGTCCGGCACAACCTTGTTGGCATAGGTCTGCGCTTCGTTCTGCAGCTGCTCGAGGTTGGCGCGCGCCACCTGCACCTCGCGAAAGGCATCGATCACCTGCGCCGGTGGATCGACCTTCTGCATCTGCACCTGGGTGATTTGGACGCCGGCGCCGTAGTCGTCGAGCGTCTTCTGCATCAGATCCTGCACCGTGGTCTCGGTCTGCGTCCGCGCGCCGGTCAGGATCGGCTGGATATCGGACCGGCCGATCACCTCGCGCATCGCGCTCTCGGCGACCGCCTTCACGGTGCCCTCGGGGTTCTGGATGTTGAACAGGAAGTTGCCGACGCCGTTGGGCTTGATGCGCCACAGCACGGTGAAGTCGACATCGACGATGTTCTCGTCGCCGGTCAGCATCAGGCTCTCTTCCGGCACGTCACGAATGGAGCGGCCGCGCCGGGCCGGATCGTCGATCAGCGTCATGCCGATGGAAATGGTGGACACGCGCAGCGCCTTCGGCAGCAGCACGGTCTCGATCGGATAGGGCAGATGATAGTTCAGGCCCGGGTCCACGGTGCGCACATGCTTGCCGAAGCGCAGCACGGCGCCCTGCTCTTCGGACTGCACCCGGAAGAAGCCCGACAACAGCCAGAGCGCGATGATGATCAGCAGGATCAGCGTGATTCCCATGCCGGAGAAGTAGCCGCCGGGCATGATCTGCTGCAGCCGGTCCTGACCGCGCCGCAGTAGGTCCTCCAGATCCGGCGGCCTCGGCCCGACCGGTTGCGGGCCGGAGCCCCACGGTCCTTTCGGACCCGAGCCCCACGGGCCACCGCCCTGATTCTTCCACGGCATTCGACGCTCTCCTCGGCAGACCGGGACTAGAACTAAAGCCGGCCCGCATTGTCCGGTCCGGCTTTATAGGGGACCGAAAGGACCCTTACAACGCAAGCCTGACCGACCCACGAGCTATGCTCGGGGGCGGAAAAGTCAATGTAAACATTGGCGAATGCAGTTAATGGGACGGCCGCCGACGATATGTCACATAGGAGAAGTCGGCACTGTCGTCGGGGCCGGCCGGATGGCGGACGCGGCTCGTTTCGTCCCACAATGCCTTGTCGATCGTAAAATGCGTGTCGCCGTCGGGCCGCGCATGCACTTCCGTGATCTCGAGGCGGTCGGCGCGATCGAGCCATTGCCGGTAGATTTCTGCGCCGCCGATCACGGCGATTTCAGCGGCTGAACGCCGCAGGGCATCACCAACCGCAACCGCGCCCGCATCCGCTGCCGAGGTCGTGACGATGGCCCCGGCGGCGCGGTAGTCCGCATCGCGCGTGATCACGATGTTGGTGCGGCCCGGCAGCGGCCGGCGCCCGGGCAGGGATTCGAACGTCTTGCGGCCCATGATCACGGGCTTGCCGATGGTGAGCGCCTTGAAGCGTGACATGTCGGATTTCAATCGCCACGGGATCGCGTTGCCGGCACCGATGACGCCGTTCTCCGCAATCGCAACGACGAAGACGATCTCCATCAGGATGCGCTCCCAGCAAGGCGCGTCAGCGCAGGACCACTGACCCGACACAGCGTCCAATCGTCCAGCATCACGGCGCCGAGCGATTTGTAAAACGCGATCGACGGCGCGTTCCAGTCGAGCACCGCCCATTGCAGGCGCGACCAGCCGTTGTCGACGCATTCCTTCGCCAGATAGACCAGCAGCGCCTTACCGAGACCTTTGCCCCGAAGCGATGGCCGCACATACAAATCTTCGAGATAGATGCCGTGGCGGCCGCTGAAGGTCGAGAAATTCAGGAACCACGCCGCAAAACCGACCGGCTCGCCGTTCCACTCGGCAATCGCACAAAACAGACGCGGATCGTCGCCGAACAGCGCGTCCGCAATGTCAGCCTCGGTCGCCTCGACCTCATGCGAGAGCTTTTCGTACGCGGCGAGCTCGCGGACGAAATCGAGAACGAGCCCGGCTTCGCCTCGACGCGCGCGTCGAATGCTGAGCGACATCGGTGCTAGACCGCGACTTCCGCCTTGATATGCGGATGCGGATCGTAGCCGACGAGCTCGAAATCCTCGTAGCGGAAGGAGAAGATGTCCTTCACGTCAGGATTAATCCGCATCAGCGGCAGCGCACGCGGCGCACGCGAGAGCTGCAGCCGCGCCTGCTCCAGATGGTTGGAATAGAGATGGGTGTCGCCGAACGAATGCACGAAGTCGCCGGGCTTCAGACCCGTGACCTGCGCCACCATCATGGTGAGCAGCGCGTAGGAGGCGATGTTGAAGGGCACGCCGAGGAACACGTCGGCCGAGCGCTGATAGAGCTGGCACGACAGCTTGCCGTTGGCGACGTAGAACTGGAACAGGCAGTGACAGGGCGGCAGCGCCATCTTGTCGACTTCTGCCGGATTCCAAGCCGAGACGATCAGGCGGCGCGAGTCCGGATTGCGCTTGATCATGTCGACGACGTCAGCGATCTGGTCGATGCTGCGGCCGTCCGGCGCCGGCCAGGAGCGCCATTGATGGCCGTAGACCGGGCCAAGATCGCCATTGGCGTCGGCCCATTCGTCCCAGATGGTAACGCCGTTGTCGCGCAGATATTTGATGTTGGTGTCGCCCTTCAGGAACCACAACAGCTCATGCACGATCGCCTTCAGCGGCAGCCGCTTGGTGGTCAGCATCGGGAAGCCGGCGGACAGATTGAAGCGCATCTGATGACCGAACACCGACAGCGTGCCGGTACCGGTCCGATCGGTCTTCTCGGCGCCGTCTGAAAGAATCCGCTCGAGCAGGTCCTGATACTGGTGCATGTGCCAAAAACCCTTTGGAAGACGGCAACCTATGGGAGGACGGCGAATTTAACGGCCGGCCCCGTGCTGCGACAGCCCGCGATTCGCCGCCCACATAGATTATACCCGGAAAAGTGAGGGTTGCTGGCGCAAACGGCAAGGGGCGGAACTCGCGTCCCGCCCCTCGCCTATCGGCTTGATTATACTGGCCAAGCAGCCAGCGTGCGCAACCGCTCCCGCGGCTCAGTTCTCGGATTCCGTGAACACCTCGTCGCGCTTGGCCCGCAGCATGGGCAACAGCGTGAGCACCAGCAGGAACGCCGCAATCGCGAGTAGCACGGCCGACAGCGGACGCGTCAGGAACACGCTCCAGTCGCCGCGCGAGATCAGCAGTGCGCGGCGCAGGTTCTCTTCCATCAGCGGTCCGAGCACCATGCCGAGCAGCAGCGGCGCCGGCTCGAAATCGTGCTTGATCAGCCAGTAGCCGACGAGACCGAACACGCCCGCGAGGATGACGTCGACCGGCGCGTTGTTCACCGAGTAGATGCCGATCGCGCAGAAGATCACGATCGAGGGGAACATCAGCCGGTACGGCACGCGCAGCAGACGGACCCAGATGCCGACCAGCGGCAGGTTGATGATGATCAGCATCAGATTGCCGATCCACATCGAGGCGATCATGCCCCAGACCAGATCAGGCTGCTTCTGCATCACCTGCGGGCCCGGCACGATGCCATGAATGGTCATCGCGCCCACCATCAGCGCCATCACCGCGTTCGGCGGGATGCCGAGGGTGAGCAGCGGGATGAAGGAGGTCTGCGCGGCCGCGTTGTTGGCGCTTTCAGGCGCCGCCACGCCCTCGATCGCGCCGCGCCCGAACCGCGACGGGTTCTTGGCAAGCTTTTTCTCGAGCGTATAGGCCGCAAACGACGCGATCACCGCGCCGCCACCCGGCAGGATGCCCAGGATCGAGCCGAGCACAGTGCCGCGCAGGATCGCCGGCGTCGAGTCGATCAGGTCTTTCCTGGTCGGCATCAGGCCGGTGATCTTCTGCTGCACGAGATCGCGGTTCATCTCGGCGCCGGCGTCGAGATTGCGGATGATCTCGGCAAAGCCGAACACGCCCATCGCCACCGTGGCGAAGCCAAGACCGTCGGCAAGCTCCGGAATGTTGAAGGCCATGCGCGAGGCGCCGGTCTCGATGTCCGAGCCGACCATCGACAACAGCAGGCCGAACACGATCATCGCGATCGCCTTCAGCACCGAGCCCTTGGCCAGCACGACGGCGAAGATCAGGCCGAGCACCATCAGCGAGAAGTACTCAGCCGGACCGAATGCAAGCGCGAGCTTGGTCAGTGGCGCGCCGAGCACGGCGATGAGCACGGTGGAGACGCAGCCGGCGAAGAACGAGCCGATCGCGGCAATCGCCAGCGCCGGGCCGGCGCGACCCTGCTTGGCCATCTGGTGGCCATCGATGGCGGTGACCACCGATGTCGCTTCACCTGGTATGTTGACGAGGATCGAGGTGGTCGAGCCGCCATATTGGGCGCCGTAGTAGATGCCGGCGAGCATGATCAGCGCGCCGACCGGCGGCAGTCCGAAGGTGATCGGCAGCAGCATCGCGACGGTCGCAATAGTGCCGATGCCCGGCAGCACGCCGACCAGCGTGCCGACGAGCGCGCCGATCAGGCACATCAGAAGGTTGATCGGAGAAAGCGCAACGACAAAACCGTGAGCGAGGTTTGCAAAGATATCCATTACAGCCTCACTGGACCAGGAAGCGCGGGAACATCGGCATCGGCAGCCCGAGCACGTAGGGGAAGAGAAGTGCGCAGCCGAGCGTCAGGCAGGCGCCGACGATGATCGCTTCGATCCAGCGCGTCTCATGCGTGCCCATCGCCGCGATCAGGAAGCTCGTGAACGCCGAAACCACGACCCCAAGCGGCCGGATCGCCAGGGCGAAGAAGACGATCGAGACCATCACGAACAGCGGGCCGCGCCAGGAATAATGCGCCATCGCCGGTCCATCGGACAACAATCCCGTCAATGCGATGCCGGCGCCAAGCGCCACAAGGAGCCCGGCAAACATCCGCGGCGCGGTGCCTGCGCCGAAGGAGAAGCCGCGCATCCCCTGCAAATCGCTGGAGGCCCACAGCGCGAACAGGGCGAGCGCCATCAGAACGATCCCGCCGACATAGTCCTGTGCCGATCTGATCGTCATGAAGACCGTGAGGATCGCCACCGCAAACAGCGGATAGGAATAGATCAGCGCCAGCAGCACATCGGATGACGCCTTCTTGGTGTCACCGCCGATCGATCCGATCAGCGCAGCGGGTGCGCCCGCAACGAGCGCCGTGGCGTGGCTGATCAGGACCGTGGCCGGACCGCGCCCGGCACCCCAGCCGAAGATCGTCCCGGTCGACCAGATGAATTCGAAGATCTGCGGCGCGAGCGCCAGCAGGCAGAAGCCGATTGCCACCGATGTGTTTCTTGTGGCTGTCGCCGCCGAGTGGCCCATTGTATCGGCCATGCATGTCTCCTCCGCGACCTGTTAAGTCACGAGCACTGTTGTTCTAATCGGCTGGAAGGGATCCCCGGCCCGGATCATTGCCTAGCGATTTTCATCACACAATGCCAGCAAAACCCAACAGCCCGCCTGCGAGCAGAAGCCACAGCGGATTGACGCGCGAGACGGAGGCGATCACCGCAACCGCCGCGGTCAGAAGCAGCGCGGCAATGGTTCGATCGGTCGACTGTGCCAGGATCAGGGCACTCGCCGCCATCAAGCCGATCGACAGCGGAACCAATGCAGCCTGAATCAGCCCGGGCCAGCGCGATTGGCTTGGCCGGTTCAAGAGCCGGCTGACAAAATAGGCAAGCAGCGCCGTCGGCAGGCACATCGCCAGCGTCGCCGCCAGCGCGCCGGGAATGCCGGCAACGGCATAGCCGATTAACGTGACGATAAGCACGTTGGGACCCGGCGAGAACTGCGCAATCGCATAGGCATCCGCGAACTGCTTGTCCGTCATCCAGTGATGCACATCGACAGCGATGCGGTGCATCTCGGGCACTGCGGCCGCCGCGCCGCCGACCGCGAACAAGGACATTAGACCAAAAGTGGAGATCAGCGCCCAGACCGGGTTCTCGCTGCTCATGCTGCTGCATTCCGTCGCATCAAATATGTGATGCCGATGCTGAGCGGGATCGCGACCAGCAGCACCGCCTGCAACGGCCAGCGAAACACGCCGATGGCCGTGAACACGCCGATCATCAGGACGAGCACGGCAACGTCTATCCGCTTGAGCAGCGGCGTCATCATGCGAAACACCACCGCGATCAGGAGACCGACCGCCGCGCAGGAGATGCCCGCGAGGATACGACGCAGCACCTCCACATCGCCGAACCGGGCGTAGATGATCGCGAGCGCGGTCATGATCAGCGTCGGCGGCAGCAACAGCCCGGTGAAGGCGGCAACGCCGCCGGTGATTCCGCGCAGCCGCGACCCGAACACCATCGACAGGTTGACGATGTTGGGTCCCGGCAGGAAATGGCAGAGCGCAAAGGTCTCGTTGAACTCATCTGCGGTCATCCAGCGGTGCTGGTCGACGATGGCGTGTCGGGCAAATACCAAAACCCCACCGAAACCGGCCAGCGACATCCGGGCAAACGCCAGGAACAGCGCGGCAAGTCCGGGCGGAGGAGCGTGTTTGGCCGGGATATCCGGCCCCTGATCCTGCCCTTGATCCGGCTCTTGGGCGGCCGGTGCTGAATCCGTGGACATGTCAGGAGCTTAGAACGCTGTCGGCGGTTCGGCCAAGATCATTGGGACGACCATCAGGAACCTATCCAAAGGGAACCTGGTCAAGGCCGCTCGAAACACCTGTCATTTGAAACCTTTGCCCCCTATATTGGGGGTGCCGGTTCGCCGGCTATGGAAATAAACGGTCGTCGCAATAAACCATTCGGACCCGGGGGCGGTACCCGGCGCCTCCACCAAAGCTCATCGTTCGGCGGGCTTGGCCCACTGACACATGAGCTTCGGCGGGGGCGAAATAGGATCGACGAGGGCGTAAAGGGCGAACTTTTTCCCGGTATTGTTCCGCCGTTATCGGGCTACTGCAATAGTTGCCAACGACAACTTTGCTCCGGTTGCTCAGGCTGCGTAACGCAGTTTGAAAGACCATCTTAAAGTCCTAACGGGTTAAGCTCCGTTAGGCGGGGTTCGGAGGCACCTGGCAACAGAAGCCTCCACTTACCTCTGATTTCCTTCCCGGCGGGGACTCCTGCTGACCCGTCAGGCGCGGTACTATTGCGGCTTGGCGAGTCGGACCGGCAGGGCCCGTCTCCTGGAATGCAACAGGACCACCATGGCGACCGATCATATCCGATACGATGTGCTGACCCGCGACGCGCTGCGCGGCGTGCTGCGCAAGGTGCTGACCGACGCCGCGTCCCATGGACTGCCGGGCGAGCACCACTTCTTCATTACCTTCGTGTCGAAGGCCGAGGGCGTGAGGATCTCGCCACGACTGCTGGCGCAGTATCCGGAAGAGATGACGATCATCCTCCAGCACCAGTTCTGGGACCTGACCGTGCTCGAGGACCGTTTCGAGGTCGGCCTGTCCTTTGGCGGGATTCCGGAGCGCCTGATCGTGCCGTTCAGCGCCATCAAGAGCTTCCTCGATCCCTCGGTGAAATTCGGCCTCCAGTTCGACACGTCCGACGTCGCCGAGGTGGCGGGCGAGAATTTGCCGGCGACCCCGGCCCCATCAGCCGTTGCGGTGCCCGCGCCGGCCACTGAAGCCGTGGAGACCGCGGAAGAGCCGACCCCGCCGAACCAGGGCGGCGCCGAAGTCGTGCGGCTCGATCGTTTCCGCAAGAAATGATCTAGGTTGGCCGCGAGACCATCGCGCCCGGCCAAACTCCCTATATAGAAGAGCACATAAGGAGGCCGCGCGGCGTTTCGCGCGGCAGAATGGATGTGCTCATGGCCAAAGCTGCCCGCGCGAAAACCGCCCGCCCCGCGACCCGCATCGAGACCGACAGTTTTGGTCCGATCGAGGTCCCCGCCGATCGCTATTGGGGGGCGCAGACCGAACGCTCGCGCCAGAATTTTCGCATCGGCATCGACCGCATGCCGATCTCGCTGGTGCATGCGCTCGGCATCGTCAAGCTTGCTGCCGCACAGTCCAATCTCGAGCTCGGCCTGCTCGACAAGCGCCGCGCCAACGCCATCATCCGCGCCGCACGCGAGGTGATCGAAGGCAAGCTCGACGATCATTTCCCGCTGGTGGTGTGGCAGACCGGCTCGGGCACCCAGAGCAACATGAATCTCAACGAGGTCATCGCCAACCGCGCCAACGAGCTGCTCGGCGGCGAGCTCGGCAGCAAGAAGCCGGTGCATCCCAACGACCACGTCAATATGAGCCAGTCATCGAACGACTCTTTCCCGACCGCGATGCACATTGCGGCCGCAAGCCGCGTCACCGCCGATCTCGTCCCCGCCCTCGGCGAGCTGCACCGCGCGCTGCGCAAGAAGGAGAAGGAGTTCGCCAAGATCGTGAAGATCGGCCGCACCCACACCCAGGATGCGACGCCGCTGACGCTCGGCCAGGAATTTTCGGGCTATGCCGCGCAAGTCGAGAGCGGCATCGCGCGGCTCAAGGTCGCGGTGAAGGATCTCTATCCGCTGGCGCAGGGCGGCACCGCCGTCGGCACCGGCCTCAATTCCAAGCCGCGCTTTGCAAAGCTGTTCGCAAAGCACGTCGCCGGGATCACCAAACTGCCCTTCACCAGCGCCGCCAACAAATTCGAGGCGCTGGCCTCGAACGACGCCTATGTGCTGGCGCACGGCGCCATCAATTCCGTCGCGACAGGCCTGTTCAAGATCGCCAACGACATCCGCCTGCTCGGATCGGGCCCGCGTTCGGGCCTCGGCGAATTGATCCTGCCGGAGAACGAGCCGGGCTCGTCGATCATGCCGGGCAAAGTCAATCCGACGCAGTGCGAGGCGATGACCATGGTGTGCTGCCAGGTGTTCGGCAATCACACCGCGATCACCTTCGCCGGCAGCCAGGGCCATTTCGAGCTCAACGTCTACAAGCCCGTGCTCGCCTACAACATGCTGCACTCGATCCGCCTGATGGCGGACGCTGCGCGCTCCTTCACCGAACATTGCGTCAGCGGCATCCGCGCCGACGAGAAGCACATCAAGGAGTTGATGGAGCGTTCGCTGATGCTGGTGACCGCGCTCGCGCCGAAGATCGGCTACGACAACGCAGCCAAGGTGGCCAAGACCGCGCATGCCAACGGCACCACGCTGAAGGAGGAGGCGCTGCGGCTCGGCTTCGTCTCGGCCGACGAATTCGACCGCCTGGTGCAGCCGGAGAAGATGACGAGGCCCGGCTGATTCCGAATTCCGATAGTCATCCGTAATGATACGGAGCCCCAAGGCTCATAAATATAAGGCTAAACGGACAGGATTTGATTACCGTCAATGCGGCAACGGGGACGCGTGCTACGCAAGCGGCCTCTGCCCTTGACGGGGCGAAATTCATCGTTTGATGGCCGACAGGCCGATTGACGAGGACAAGCGAATGGCGATCAAGTCTCATGGGGCGCAGTGCGGCGCCCGGTTTCTGAATGTTTCATCCTGTCTGTGGAGGATTGGGTGATGGAGACGCGGCATGGGGAACGTCATCAACCTGAATCGTTTCAGGAAGCGCGCAGAGCGGGAAGCCTCGGCGAAGCAGGCGGACGCCAACCGAACGAAGTTCGGCCGCACGAAGGCGGAGCGATCGGCGGAGGAGAAGCAGGCGGACCAGGCGAAGGCGCATCTGGACCAGCACCAGATCGATCGCGAGGAGCAGCCATGAAGTCGCCCGTCGTGAAGCGTTCGATCGTGGTCGCCGGTCACAAGACCAGCGTCAGCCTGGAAGAGGCGTTCTGGAACGGCATGAAGGAGATCTCGAGCCTGCGCAACATGACGCTGTCCGAGCTCGTCGGCGAGATCGACGGCGGCCGCCAGCAGGGCAATCTGTCCTCGGCGATCCGCCTGTTCGTGCTCGACTACTTCAAGAGCCGGGCCATGGCCGCCCAGCCGGAGAAGGTCTCGGCCCAGTAGTGCCGAGGCGCGCTGCCCACGGCTTCGTGATCCGCACTTTAAAATCCCTCTAAGGTGCAGTTTCCACGGGCGTGCGCGCTTGACCTCCCTGCCCTGCGTTGAAAATACAGGGCATGACCGATACCCATGATACGCGCCGCGAGATGCCGCTGGGCCTGGCCCAGCGCGGCTATACCGGCGTCATTCAGCACCTCTCCGCCAAGGACGCGAGCTCGGCTCTGTCCGACATCGAGCTTGAGAGCCGGCTGATCGAGCTCGGCTTCGTCGAGGGCGCCCGGGTCGAGGTCCTGCACGAAGGGCTGGTCGGGCGCGACCCGATCGCCGTGCGCGTCGACAACATCACCATCGCGGTGCGCCGCCGCGAAGCCATGGCCATCATCGTCGCCTGAGATTGCGACCGGACATCGGATCCCATGGAATTACCTCTTCTGCATCTCGCCCTGGTGGGCACGCCAAACAGCGGCAAGACGTCGCTGTTCAATGCCCTGACCGGCAGCCGGCAGAAGGTGGCGAACTATCCGGGCGTCACCGTCGAGCGCAAGGAAGGTTTTTTCGTCACCCCGCTCGGACGCCAGGTCTCCGTCGTCGACCTGCCTGGCACCTATTCGCTGCGCGGCCGCAGCCCGGACGAGGAGATCACCCGCGACTTCGTGCTCGGCAAGGCCTCCGGCGAGACCGTGCCCGATCTCGTGCTGTGCGTGGCCGACTCCACCAATCTGCGCCTGACCATCCGCCTGCTGCTGGAGCTCAAGCGCACCGGCCGGCCGATGATCCTCGTGCTCAACATGTTCGACATCGCGAGCCGCCGCGGCATCTCGGTCGACGTCGAACGGCTCGCCAAGGAGCTCGGCGTGCCCGTGGTCACCTCGATCGCGGTGCGCAAGGGCGGCACCGCCGACCTCTTGGCGCTGACCGACGAGATCTCGGCCAAGCTCGCCGCAGAGCCTGCGGAGAACACCTGGCGCGCGCTTAGCGTCTCCGAATTGCGCGCGACCCAGCGCGAGGCCGATCGCATCATCTCGGACTGCGTCAGCCTGCCGAGCCGGCCCGACACCTGGACCGCGCGGATCGATGCGATCGTGCTGCATCCGGTCGGCGGCCTCATCGTGCTCGCGCTCATCCTGTTCGTGATGTTCCAGGCGGTGTTCGCCTGGGCGCAGCCGCTGATGAAGCTGCTCCAATCGGGCTTCGATGGGCTCGGCGACTTCGTCCACGCCACCCTGCCCGGCGGCCTCTTGCAGAGCTTCCTTCAGAACGGCGTGATCTCGGGTGTCGGCAGCGTCATCGTGTTCCTGCCGCAGATCATCATCATCTTCCTGTTCATCCTGCTCTTGGAAGATTTCGGCTACATGGCGCGCGCGGCGTTCCTGATGGACCGCATCATGGGCGGCGCCGGCCTGCATGGCCGCGCCTTCATTCCGCTGCTGTCGAGCTTTGCCTGTGCCATCCCCGGCATCATGGCAACGCGCGTGATCGACAACAAGCGCGACCGGCTGACCACGATCCTGATCGCGCCGCTGATGACCTGCTCGGCGCGCATCCCCGTCTACACGCTGATCATCTCCGCCTTCATTCCAGCCAAGGACGTCTGGGGCTTCATCAACCTGCAGGGCCTCGTGATGTTCGGCCTCTACGCCACCGGCATCGTCAGCGCGCTCGCCGTTTCGTTCCTGATCAAGTTCCTCATGCTGCGCGACTATGCGCCGGCGCCCTTCATGCTGGAGCTGCCGGACTACAAGATGCCACGCGCGAAATCGATCGCGCTCGGCGTCTACACACGGGCCAAGATGTTCCTCCACCGCGCCGGCACCACGATCTTCTCGATGATGGTGCTGATCTGGTTTCTGGCCTCGTTCCCGCAGCCGCCGGCGGGCGCGACCGAGCCCGCCATCGACTTCAGCCTCGCCGCGATGATCGGCAAGGCGATCGAGCCGCTGCTCGCACCCGTCGGCTTCAACTGGCAGATCGCGGTCGCGCTGATCCCGGGCATGGCGGCGCGCGAGGTTGCTGTCGCAGCACTCGGCACCGTCTACGCGATCGAAGGCGGCAAGGAAGCGGCCGAGCAGATCGGCCAGGTGCTGGCAACGAAATGGTCGCTCGCCACCGCGCTGGCGATGCTCGCCTGGTACATCTTCGCCCCACAATGCGCCTCGACGCTTGCCGTGATCCGACGCGAGACCGGAAGCTGGGGCTGGATGGCGGCGACCTTCGCCTACATGCTGGTGCTGGCCTATGCGGCGAGCCTTCTGACCTACAACGTCGCGGTGGCGCTAGGGGCCGGCTAGCCTCTCTCAAAACCAAAACTGCGAAAACAACCCCATGCACAGTAGACGGGGGTTGTCCGGGCGATGACCGGTCACGGCCGCGAAGCCGTTGGCGTATCAGACGAAACGGCACGTCAGATGGGTCGAGCGAAAGCGAACCCATCATGGTCTCCGAGAGTGCCGAGACGTGATGGGTTTCATTGCGCTCGACCCATCCTACGAGTCACACGCCGCTTGACCCGTCGGGCAAAACACTGGCACAATGGCATCATCGGAAATTCCGCAGCGGCCGGCTCTTCCCCGCACAGGTTCCTCGGTGCGGCGCACTTGGAAGCGGCGATCTGGTTTCATGGACTGCTTTAGCACCCAGCGGCTGACCGCCGAGAAACTGCGCGAGGATCATCTCGCAGACCTCGTCGCGCTGCATCTCGATGCCGAGGTGTCGCGCTATCTCGGCGCCGTACGATCGGCCGAGGTGACGAAGGCCTATCTCGCGACCAACATGGCGCATTGGGATCAGCACGGTTTTGGGCTGTGGGCGCTGCGAACGAAGGACGGCGCGTTCGCCGGACGTGCGGGCATCCGGCACATCCTCGTGGACTGCATCGACGAGATCGAGATTGCCTACACGTCCGGCGCGACACGCGTGTTCCAGTCGCGCAGAATGCAACACGCGTTTTTGGCTTTCTCACGATGGAGGCCCTGAAACCTGAACGTCCATTCAAGAAAGTTTCTCGTCAGTTCCTGCAACAGGCCACGGCGGCAGAAGTTGACCTCCGACACGGAGAAGGAGGAGGAACAGATGAGAAAGCTGACTTACGCTCTTGCGGCGGTCGCGACGCTCGCAATCGGTGCCCCCACCATCGCCAATGCGGCTGGCGTCGGCTTCTATGTCGGCGGCGACAGCTATGATTATGGCCCCCGCGCGCGCATCTACGAGCATGACCGAGGCTGGCATCATGGCTGGTACCACCGTGATCGCGATTACGATCGCGGCGTCGTGATCCGTCGCCATCACTGGGACGATGATTAATTCGTGTCAGTGACGCGAAACAAGGAGGCCTCGCTTCGGCGAGGCCTTTTTGCATCGGATGCAGAACACCCGTCAGTTCCGCCGGCGACGGTGCGAGACGCCTCACGGCTCCAGCGTGTAGGTGCGCCCGGGTTCAAGCACGTAGATGGTCAGGAAGCGGAGCGGTCGGTCCGGGTCGCAATTGCGAAAGTGCGTGTGCGGAAGATCGGCCCGATCCTGCAACGTCTCGCCCGCGCGATATTGTCTCGGCTCGTCGCTGCCATAAGCCGACTCGGCAACGCCTTCGACGATGTAGATCGCGCCTGCAACGGGATGCCGGTGAAGCGGAGCGACGCCGCCGGGCGGATAGGTGACCTCGACCACCATGAGCTCCTGATTGCCGGGCAACGGAAGACGTTCGAGAACCTTGCGTGTGACACCGGCGAAACCGGATTGCTGAGTGTTTGCGTGAGTGTCGGGACGTTCAGCCATGGGGCATCCTTTTTGTTCGATCGCGGAATTGTATCAGCCCCGTAGGGTGGGCAAAGCGAAGCGTGCCCACCATGCATTGCGACAACCGTGGATCGATGGTGGGCACGGCGCAAGCGCGCCTTTGCCCACCCTACGGGCTACGGACTACCCCTCGCCCGGCCACGCGACCATCGCCGCCTCGGCCGCACCTTTCAGTTCCGCCGGCGTGGCGCCGTCCTTGGCCTGGATGGCCATGCCCTGGAAGACGCTGAGATAGAACCGGCTCAGCGCATCGACGTCGATCGCAGCGGGCAGCTCGCCGTTGGCGACGGCGGCCTCCAACCGCGCGCGCAGATTGCCAAGCATGTCGAGCCGCACTTTCCGGACCATTCGGGCGATGGTCGGCGGCCATTCGTCGCCGATGGCGCCCAGCACGGCCATGCAGCCGGCCGGCGACATCCGGGATTTCGGCAAGGTCTCGGCGGCGGCGATCAGCAAATTCGCGATGCCGGCACGCGCGGTTGCGCCTCCCGCAAGCCTGTTCCAGACCGGCTGCCCGTGGATCGCGACGTAATGCTCGATCGCCGCCAGATAGAGCGCCTCCTTGCTTTCGAAGGCCGCATAGAGGCTCGGCGAGCGGACGCCCATGGCGTCGCACAGATCGTTCATCGAGGCGCTCGCATAACCTTTGCGCCAGAACAGCAGCATCGCCGCCTCCAGCGCCGCCTCGCGATCAAATTCCCGTGGCCGTCCTGCCATGTCGTCTCTTTGGCGTCTCTTTCTGTAGCGATCAACACATAATTCACTTGACGGGGCCGATCAAGATCCCAGATATTCTGTGTCGATCGTTACAAAATAGGAGACGACAATGACGCTGGCAGGAAAACGGGCTCTGGTCACGGGCGCAAGCAGGGGTATCGGCGCGGCCATCGCAACGGCACTCGCCGCGGAAGGCGCCGATGTCGCAATCACTTACGAAAAGTCCGCAGATAGCGCCGCAAAGGTCGTCGACGCCATCAAGGCTTCGGGGCGGAAAGCCGTGGCGATCCAGGCCGACAGCGCGGATGTCGCCGCCGTCCAGGCCTCGGTCGACAAGACCGTCGCCGCATTGGGCGGGCTCGACATCCTGGTCAATAATGCCGGCATTCTCCGGGTGGCCGGGTTGAAGGAGATGTCGCTCGCGGACATCGACGCGCTGCTGAACGTCAACGTCCGTTCGCCGATCGTCGCGAGCAAGGCGGCACTCGCCCACCTCGGCAAGGGCGGTCGCATCATCACCATCGGCAGCTATTTCGCCGATCGCGTGCCGTCGCCGGTGCTCGGCGTCTACGCGGCATCGAAGTCGGCGCTGATCGCGTTCAACAAGGCGCTGGCACGCGAGCTCGGCCCCGAGGATATCACGGTCAATCTGGTGCAACCGGGCTCGATCGACACCGACATGAACCCGGCTCACGGCCCGACCGCGGAGACGCTGAAGCAGTTCATGGCATTGGGCCGCTATGGCGCGCCGGACGACATTGCCAATGCGGTGACGTTCTTGGCGAGCGCCAAGGCGAAATACATCACCGGCTCGACACTCACCGTCGACGGCGGCGCGAACGCGTAGAAGTCAAGGCAGAACGCGGCCGGGCATGGTCCGGCCGCGTTCTCTGCAACGGCAATTGTGGCCTTGGCCGCGCTTGGCCGCCCAAGGTCTTGACCGGACGACCTACGCGTCAAGGAACACCACGCGGCTGATCGGAGTCTCGATTTCGTATCCTCGATCCGTGGGCCAAGCATACAGAGCTTCTTCGATATCGGCTGCGATCTCAGCACACCGATCCGGCCCGAGCTGCGTTCGGAGTGTGGGCGACAGGCCCCGCAAATGCGGCGGATCAAGCAACACCTCCCAGGTATCGGTCGGAATTGCCGTCGCGATGCGGTGATCGGCAGAGAAATCGAAAGAGATTCCCTGATCGGCATAATGAAATGCGTCGGGACCGTCGTTCGCAGGTCCTCTCGGAGTTCGGATCCGTACCAGTTGCACATAGTCGTCGCGCGTCAGAGCCTCACGATGCTCGTCGGTCCGGCCTCCCGCGATATTGACCGGAAGAGGATAAATGAGGGTCTGTGCTTTCCAGCGCGACAGTTCCGGTCGAGGCCGAGGCATCACCGGTTTTCCTCGCGCGAATTTGTAGCTTCCTGATCGGGTGAAACGCGCATCAGTCCAGCCTTCGACGAAAACCATGAAGTATGTCGCGCCGATTGGGTCGTTTTCGGTTGCAGACAGCGTCGGCCAGGCACGCAAGGCAGCATCAATATCAGCGACAATCTCCTCCACTCCCGCCTTCTGAGAAGCGGCGCTTTCGAGCACGCCCGGTTCGACACTCAGCACGATGCTGCAAGTACCGGTGATCGTGCCTCCCGAGAGCGAGCGATCCGCCTGGAAGTCGAATGTTCGGCGACCTTTCGAATAGCGGAAAGTGTCGCCCTTGAAGGGAGGAATGTGGCCCAAACGAACCAGCTTGAATCCGTCGTCTCGATACAGAACCTCGGCATCGACCCACCGCTCGACGCTGACGGGTTTTCCAGCCGAAATATGCCAGAGAGTTCCCTCCGGCCTGCTCGTATCGAGCCAAAACTCGGTATGCGCTTGTCGTTCGTGACCAAACCGGTACATGACGGCCTCTGATTGCCTCGAACGATATCACGCGCGGAGGGCGCTGCTCTACTGTGACATTTGCTGGCGAGCACGCCTGCCCATGCTCCGTAAAATTCGCGCGAATTTCCAAACGCGTCCCACTCGAATTTGAATGGCGTTCCCGCGATCTGCTGTCTATGGTCTACCCATGTCGCGCCTCATATGTCTATTTGTTGCTGCCATCCTGTCGCTGCTGCCGGTCGCAGCGCCTGCTGCGCCCGTCGCAAAAAAGCCCAAGCAAAGCTGGCATGGCTACGGCTTCCTGCCGGGCTATCGTCAGCCGCTCAGCAACAGCCAGCCGATCTACATGCAGAAGAACGGCTTTCGTCGCTACGCGCGCGAAAACCAGCGCCCTTGGTACATCGATCCGGTGCCGAGCTATTACCGCTACATCGACGGCGAATGGCACTATTTCGGCCGGCCCGGCTTTGGCGGCTCCCGCTACAATGGCGGCAGCTTCGGTCCGTGCTGGACGCGAACGCCGATCGGCGCGATCTGGAATTGCGGCTGAGCGGCCGGTCACTGTGTTCACCTCTCCCCGACGGGGAGAGGTCCGATTGCACCTGGCGATGCGAAGCATCGTCCAGAGCAATCCGGGTGAGAGGCCGCAGCATTCGGTGAGACTGTAACCCCTCACCCGGATCGCATCTGTCGATGCGATCCGACCTCTCCCTTCGGGAGAGGTGAACCGGGTTCGCCAACAGACACTTTTCAAGTGGGATTCGGCACGCGCTCATTGGCGCCGTCATTCGGAACAATACGTTCCGAAAACGCGATCCCACATGCTGGTGACCACGCCGAAATTGCACGGCCTCTTGCCATAGTGATGGCGCGTATGGCGGCGCTTGAGGCGCCAGAGATAGCCGCCGCGCTTCACCGGATGATGGTGAATGAGGTGGTGGAGCGCACCGAAATAGATGTAGCCCAGCATCAGCCCCGCCGTGACGGTGCAGGCGGACCCAAACCCGACCAGCAGCCACACCGGCAACAGCGATCCGCAACAGATCGATCCCAGGCTCAGCCACAGCGGCGAGCCGACCAGCGCGCGCGGATCGGAATGGTGCATGTCGTGCAAGGCGGCCAGATAGGCCGGACCATGAAGTGCGAACCGGTGAATGACGTATTCGGCGAGGCTCCAGAGCAGCAGTCCGCTTGCGAAACCAATCGCCGCTTCGTCCCAGCGCAGCGGCTCCTTCAAGAGCAGCGCGACCGCGACCAGCGCAGCACTTGCCAGCGGGTAGAACACGAAATCGGCGAAGTACAGAAACGTTTTCAGTCGCATGGGTTTGCGCAAGGGCTGGTCGTGCTGGAACGCTCCATGGCCGCCCGTGCTTCGAATATTTCCGGCAACTCCTGTGCGTTGGTGAACATCCCGATCACCGGACTGAGCACGCTGCGCGCCTGCGCATCCGTTCCGCTCGCCTGATACAGTCTGGCAAGCGAAAGGGCTGCGCGCAGCTCGTACGTGGCGGTCTGCTGCGCCCGCGCGGTCTCGATGGCCTGGGTGAAGGCCGCCTCCGCGGCGACGATGTCGATGGGGTCCTTGCGCAGCAGCAGCTCGCCGCGACAGCGCTGGATCTCCGGCGTGAACCACTCCTGTCCGGTCCGCTCCACCTCGACGAGCTGTTCGTCGAGGATCGCGAGCGCCTCGTCGAACTGCCCCTCGCCGGCCTTTGCTTCCGCGAGCAGCGTCCAGGTCAAGGGCACGTAGAGCCCGGTCGCCATCTTCCCGACCAGCGGCAGCGCGATGGAGTCTTCCATCTCCTGCAGCCCGGCTGCGCGCTCGCCGAGGCGGCAACGGATCCAGCCGTTCCAGAATTTGGCGGCCCGCGTGTAGAGCAGAAGGCCGTGCTCGCGGCTGAGCTCGATCACGGCATCGACATGCGGCCGCGCACGCTCGGGATTGCCGCGCATCGCTTCGAGCACGATCTTGTGGAAATGCGTGTAGACCATCGTTGCGATATGGCCGCTGTCGGCGGCGCGGCGGATCGCTTTCTGCGCCAGTTGCTCGGCGCGATCGACTTCGCCGAGCGGCCACAGCACCAGCGCGAGGTAGATCGCCGCCGCGATGCCGCAATCGTGGCCGTACAGGAACGCGAGATTGCGATCGTGCTCGTCGCGGTAGATCGCGAGCGCCTGCTCGAGATGCTGCTTGGCGTCGACGAAATTGCCCTCGAACCAGCGCGTCATGCCGCAGACGCGATGGGCGATCCCCGCCTCCGGCGCGTCGGGCCGGTCGGCGGTGTCGTGCAGGAACGCCTGCGCGAGCTCCTGCATCGATCCGAGCTCGCTGCGAACGAGGCTTCCGACCCACAGGCCGTAGGTGGCGGCGAACCTTTCGGGTGCGCCCTTGAGCCCGAAGGCGAGCTCGCGCGCGCGTGCGAACGCGACCGACGTCTCCGGCGCGCCATAGCCGCGCGTTGCGATCAGCGCGTTGCCATAGGCGATCTGCAATTGCAGCCGCCGGCTTTGTCCGGCCGGACTTTCGCTCAAGCCTTCCGCAAGACCGATGGCCTTGGTCAGATGCGCGATCGCCTCGGGATAGGCCGAGCTGCGCAGCGCGCGATCGCCCGCCTTGCCCCACCACTCGACCGCGTCCTCGACGAGACCGGCCTGCGTGAGATGATGCGCGGCGATTTCGGGCGCTGCTGCGGCGGCGTCCGGGAATTTCTCCTGGAGCACGGCTGCGATCCGCTCATGTAGTCGCCGCCGGCTGCTCCTGAGCAGGCTTTCATAGGCGGTGTCCTGCACCAGCGCGTGCTTGAACGTGTAGACGCCATCGGGCGCGGACCTGTTGCGGAAAATCAATTCGGCGGCTTCGAGCTGGGCGAGCCGGGCATCGAGCTCGGCATCGTCCTTGTCGGCGATGGCGCGCAGCAGCACGTCGGAGAATTCGCGGCCGATGACGGCACACACTTGCGCGACCTCCTTTGCCGGCCCGAGCCGGTCGAGCCGCGCCATCAGCGAATCCTGGAGCGTCGTCGGGATCGACAGGCGCGGCAGGCTGCCGGCCATCCTGTAGCGACCGCCCGCGCCCTTCTCGAGGACGCCCATCTCGAGCATGGTCCGCGTCAACTCCTCGACGAACAGCGGGATGCCGTCGGTCCGCGTCGCGATCTGCATGACCAGCTCGGACGGCACCGCGCGGCTTCCGATCACGTCCGCGATCATGTGCTGGACCTCGGTCTCCTTGAGCCGCCCGAGCTCCAGCGTCGTCAAATTCGCCGGGCCCATCCATGGCAGCGTGAATTCGTCGCGGAAGGTCAGGACAAGCAGCAGACGAAGCTGGTCGGCCAGCCTGACCGCGAGCCCGAGCAGCTCGAGCGAGGTCGCATCGGCCCAATGCAGATCCTCGACGATGCAGACCACCGGCGCCTCCGCGCACAGGCGCTGCAGCCGCTGGACCAACGCAGCAAGCGTGTTGCGCCGCAGCTGTTGCGGTGTCCAGTCGAGCGGCGGATAGTGTCCGTCGGTGGCAATCGACAGCAGATCCGCAAACAGCGGCACCAGTGTCGGTGTCTTCAGATCGCCGCGCCCGAGCAGCACTTCGAGCTTGCGCAGCCGCTGCGCGTTGCCGTCGCCGGCACCAAACTTCGCCGCCCGCTGCAGCTGTGTGATGACGGGATAGAGCGCGCTGGCGCGATGATGCGGCGAGCACTGATAGCGCAATCGGATGTGCGGCTCCGCGGCAATCCGCTCATTGAGGAAATGCGCCGCAAGCCGCGACTTGCCGATGCCGGGCTCGCCGGAAATCAGCACGACCTGGCCCTGGCCGCGCCAGGCCCGCTGCTTGCACTCGGCCAGCCGGTCGAGCTCGGGCTTGCGGCCGACGAAACCGGCGAGGCCCGCGGAGTGATAGGCTTCGAAGCGGCTCGCCAGCGGCGATGGACGCTCCACTGCCCAGACTTCGATCGCCTCGCTGAATCCCTTGATCGCGCGCGTGCCGAGCTCGCGCAGCTGGAACAGATTGCCGAGCAGCCGGCGCGTCGAGGAGGCGATGATGACGGTGCCGGGCTCGGCGAAGGCCTGCATTCGCGCCGCGAGGTTGGGCGTCTCGCCGATCACCTCGAGCCGGCTCGAGGCACCCTTTGCAAAGAGATCGCCGACGACGACGAGGCCGGTGGCGATGCCGATCCGCACCTCCAGCCGCAAGCCCGGCTGCACGTCGATGGCCTGGACCGCGGCGGTGATCTCGAGCCCGGCGCGGACCGCGCGCTCGGCATCGTCCTCGTGAGCGGATGGATAGCCGAAATAGGACAGGATGCCGTCGCCCACCAATCGCGAGACGATGCCGTCATAGCTCGCGATGACCGCGGTCGCGACCTCGCGATAGGCTTGCAGGATCTCGCGCATCTCCTCGGGATCGAACTGCTGCGACAGCGCAGTCGAACCGACGAGGTCGCAGAACATGATGGTGAGTTGCCGGCGCTCGGCGCCCGCGTCGATCTTCGGCCCGAGCAGACGCGCGGGAACATCGAGCTCGGCAATCGAGCGCAACAGCCTGCGCCGGTGCCCAAGCACGACGCCCATGGTCACGAGATCGCGATCCGTAATCTCGGAGAGAATGTCGAAATCAATGCCATGGTCGGAAAAGGACTTCTGATATTGAGGGAGGCCGACCTTCTCCAACCAGGCAGCAACCTGCCCAGTCATCACGCGGAGTCCAGCATTAATTGTACTAAACCTAAGATATATCCCCCCTCGGAATGAAGTCAATCGTGGCAGGCAAGCGTCGCCATTGTTGACGCATCGAAAGCATTGACCCATGCTTCAAGGTGGAAGCGTTCCCCATTTTCGCGTGAGAGTATTCATCCGTGAAGCAGGATCCGTATCCGACAGCGGCAAACCCGATCCACTCGGCCGTCGTAAAACTGTTTTATTCGCGCGCCGCGCGCCACCTTTTCACCAACGCCTGGTACTCCCTGCTGAGCAATCTCGACAGGGACGCCGCGATCCGATTCCTCAACTACGGCTATGCCTCGCTGAACGGCGAGCAGGTCGCGCTACAAGCCGCCGACGAGCCCGATCGCTATGCGATCCAGCTCTACCATCACGTGGCGTCGGGGGCCTCGATCGAGGGGAAGGATATGCTGGAGGTCGGAAGCGGCCGCGGCGGCGGCGCATCCTACATCGCGCGATATCTCCACCCGAAGAGCTACACCGGGCTCGACATCTGCAAGCCCGCGATCCGCTTCAGCAAGGCGCGCTATGCCGACCAGGACAATCTCGCATTCCGCGTCGGCAATGCGCTCAGCCTGCCGTTCGCGGACGAGAGTTTCGACGCCGTGGTCAACGTCGAGAGCGCGCAGCATTATGGCGACATGGGACGCTTTCTGGAGGAGGTCCACCGCGTGCTCAGGCCGGGCGGCGCCTTCCTGATGGCGTGCTTCGAAGACCGCTCGAAGGACGTGTATCCGCGCGAGTCCCTGGCCCAGTCGCGCTTGCGCCTCGTTCGGGAGGACGACATCACCGCCAATGTGGCGCGCGCGCTGGAGCTCGATGGCGCGCGACGGACGGCGCTGGCGGACGAGATCGTGCCGCGCATGCTGCTCGGCGTCTCGCACGAGTTCGCCGGCATTCCAGGCACGCAGCTGCATGCGTCCTTTGCCGACGGCACTTGCCCCTATTATTGCTTCACCTGCCGCAAGGACTGAGCCGGGCGCTCAGAGCGTCTTGAGATATTCGATCAGCGCCTTGCGGTCGTCCTCGGTCATATCAGTTCCGTAAACGTGCCCGGCATTAGAGTTGCCGCGTATGGTCGTATCGAACAGGAACGCGCCCGGCGTCCGCGCCTTCATGTCGTATCCCACGATGTCCGGATTGAACTCCCAATTGCCGACATAGAAGGTCTTCGGCCGCTGCCCTGGCGGCAGCAGGAGGTCATTCAGCGACGGCACCGAGCCGTTGTGCAGATAGGGCGCCATCGCCCAGATGCCGTTGAGCGGCCTGGCCCGGTACGCGAGCGGCGCTCTGTACTGGTTGGGACGGCCGCAATTGATCTCGGCGGCGCTGGCCGCGTTGTCCTTGGACCGACCGATCCACTGCGCCGCGATGTTTCCGGTGAGAACCTCGGCGGCCTTGTAGTTGGACATCGCGTCCGGACCGCCGATCTTCGACAGCGCGATCTTGCGGCTGTTGAACGTCGTTGCCTGCTCGGGATCGGTGCCGATCTTGCGGAGATCGACCAGCGGAACCTGGATCTCGCTGCAGGCCCCCGAAGCCGCTTCAACGGGCGCGGCCTCGTGGCAATTCGCGCACGCGCTGACATAGACCAGCTGGCCGCGCAGCGCCCGCTTCTGGTCAAGTCCACCGAGAATGGCTTCCGGCCAGCGCGGCGAGCGCAGATCCATCAGCTTCCGCTGCCCCCAGACGACATTCTCCATCTGGACCCCATGCATCACGTCGGGCGTGATCATCGTCGCGTCATGCTTGATCGGCGCGAGCACACCGAGCGCCTCGACGATGTTGCGCGTGAGCGGCTGACGGATCGAGGCGTTGTACAGCACCCAGTTGAAGCGCGGCGTATCCCACAGCGCCGGGTATCGCACCGGCGCGGTCAGGTGCGCATAATTCCTGGTCTCGCCGATGTCGGACGGATCGGTCATCAGCCTGAAGGGTCCGGCCAGCAGCTGGTTCAAGCCGGCGCCGTGCGCGTCCAGCCTGCCCGCCCCGCCCGCCGTATCGCCGGAGTTTCCACCAACCATCTGGTTGAACTTCGCGGCCGCCTGCAAGACGCCGCCGAAACATTGCAATCCACTCAGCACGTCGGCAGGCGGCGCCTTCACCCGCGCCATGAAGCGCTGTGCGGCCCCGTCCTGATTCTGGAGAACGGCCGTGATGGACCCGACCAGCTGTCCGACGAATGAATCGATATCGATGTGGGACGGACCGCCCTCGATGCGGATCTGCTGGCCGCGATAGCTGACTTGCCCGGTATGACAGCCGGCGCAGCCGAGGCCGAGCCAGTTGCCTTTCCAGCACGCGTGCCTGCCGTCGGGTATATCCACCGGGTTGCTGTAAAGACCGATGGCGAGACCGTCCGGGTTGGTGGTGCTCACGGGTTCGGTCAGGAAACCCAGGCGCTGCAGATTATCCGGCGCCTTGATCAGTGCCGTTTGCCCGGGTTGCTGCCCCGGCTGCTCCAGTGCGACGAACCATTCATAGGGGATCAGCGCCGTTCCCTGCGAGATGAAATGCCAGCGATCGGCGGTCTCGTCGCTCCAGCCCTGTTGCAGATGGACGGGACTACCCGACGGGGGCTTGTCTTGAGATTTATCTTGGGATTTGTCTTGGGGCTTGTCTTCCGCCGATGCGACAATGAAGGCGGCGAGAAGGGCCGCGACGGCAATCAATGGTACGCGCACATCAAATGTCATAATCGGCTCCAATCATCGTGAAGCGCTCAATAATGACGGCGCCTGTGCCGTCGCTACATAGCAATCAGCAATCGTGCGCCAGCGATGGCGCTGCGGGCAGCACCGGAGGCCTTCCAGATATTTTCATGCAAATGACAATGCGCCACGAGCGGGTGCGCTCGTGCCGAACTACCAGCAAGGAAGACACGCCGCCCCATAGCGACCGCTCCGAACCCCATTGCCTGCGGCCGCCTTTCGGCGCCCGCAAGTGGAGGCTACATCATGTCAGACATGAGCGCAAAGGTAGAGGTGGGGCATTAAGACGCGCTGCCGGGAGGCGCGATGGGGCCGGCTGCGCTGGTCGTTACCGGAAATACCCCAGCACGAGATCGGTATCCGCGCTGGCGGCGACCGTGCCGTTCAGCTCGGCGTCGATGACGCGGCGGCAGGCTTCGATCGCGGCGTGGTCGCCGAGATCGTTGGCGGCTTCTAGCACGAGCCACGCGGCGTCAACGGTGGCCTTCTCCGGCGCCGTTCCGCCGATCTCGGCGGGGAGGGTCTTGGTGAGGCTCTTGTTCTTGCGAACTGCGGTGCCGAATTGAGGCAACATTGCAAATACTCCCTCGATGTCCCGCTCAGTGAACCTGGAGATCGGGCTGACGACCCGTCCCGGGATCGGTGCCGGCGCTGTTCTTGCGCGACTGGTAGAATTTCAGAATGCTGCGTGACGTCTCGATCTTGAGCCGGCCGAAGTCGCGCTCATTGTCATGGAGCTCCCGCGCGGTGATCAGATGATCCTTGGCGCCGAGGAACAACAGCGACATCGTCGTGTCCCAGGAGAAGTCGAGCGCCTTGCACAGCACCAGGATCATCTCCCGGTTGCGGTCCATCAGTGCACGCTCGATCACATCGACCGGCAGCGACGACAGCAGCGAGAGGCCGATCTGCACCTCGTCGAAACGGTGCTGGCGCGCATAGTTCGAGATCGAGACCTGGTTGAGGTTGCCCTGCCGGTGCTGCGTCGTCACCACGCGCTTGGCGACGAAATAGCTGCGCGAGGACGGACCGAACTTGGACTGCAAATCGCCGGTGACCTCGGTCACCGAGCTCTGAATCTGCGACATCATCTCGGGGCGCTCGGTCTCGAGCCGGCGGCGGACGTCTTCCGACGCCTTGGAGATGAGCTGCTGGAAGATGTGGCGCGGCACGTCCTTGCGCAGGCCGAGCTGCTCGGCCAGGATCGAATCGCCCTCGGCGCGCCGGACCATGTGCAGCAGGCCCGAGCCGGAGAAGCGCGCGCCCTCGTTCCTGGCGACCGAGGTGACAACCTCCTGGTTACCACGCTTGACGAGCACGTCGGTCACGGCCTCGCCGATCGCATCACGCTGGGAGATCGCAAGCAGGTGCGCCTGGCCTTTGGTCATGGCGCTCGCGACCAGCACCTTCTCGTCGATCCGGGTCGAGTCGCGCAGCACGGGGCCTGCGACTTCGATCTCGTCGTCGAGAGCGAGCTTCTCGATGACGTTGAGCGGAGCGTGATCGCAGCCCGCCATCAATTCGGAGAGCTGGGCCCGCGCCGCGACCTCGATCTCGTCGGCAAGCCGGCCGATGACCTCGCCGAACATGCTGATCTCGTCGTCGACGTAGCGACCGGTGATCAACAGATCGGTCGCATGCCACAACGCCTTCGCCCGGCTTTCGTCGGTGCCGCGCGCGATCGCGTCGTCCAGATCCTGCAGAAGCGATGTCGCCCCGTTCATCTCGATACCCCAGTTCTTGGTGAGCCATCCTGCCCGTGCGGGCAGGACGCCGGATTCCTCTGGGAACCACGCTAGAGATCAAACGCGAGAATCCCGTAAAATCGGCAGTTCAGTTTTGCTGAGGAAAATTCATTCAAATGCGAGCGAATGTGGTTACCGTTACGCAACGTGAACGGTGCGCTCCCTCCCCCGCTTGCGGGAGAGGGTCGGGGTGAGGGTGTCTCCGCAGCGGGACAGCCCCCGGAGGAGAGAACCCTCACCCGGCGCTTTGCGCCGACCTCTCCCGCAAGCGGGAGAGGTAAGAGGAGCCCGCGGCCCAATCTCCCAAATCGACTTCGCCCTACGGATTCGACGGCGTCAGGACCAGCGGCGGCTTCGGCCGGGGCTTTGCCGGCGGCGGCCCCGGGGCGGGTCGCACGTCGATCGGAGGCGGCAAGGGCGCGGCCTGCTGGCTCGCAAGCGGCGGGCTCGGCACGGCGGGGGCTGCAAGCGGCGCCTTCGGCGTCGGTGCGACCTTGGGCTCGACCCTCACCTTCGGCGGCGGGCGGCGCGGATCGCGGCCGGGCAGCGGCACGTCGGTCAGCGCCGGCTCCGGCGCGGGCTCGGGCGAGACCAGTGTCGGCAGCGCGGCGGTCGCCGGCGGCGGCTCGCCGCGCTCGATGGCATCCAGCCGCCGCGTTTCGCGGTCGATCGTGCGCACCGCAAGCCACGACGACAGCGGCGTGAGATCGACGGTGCGGTTGAGCTTGTCGGGTGGGCCTGCCGCAAACAGCTGGATCTCCGGCGGCGCGCCGGAGAGACCGGTCATGATCGGCGTCAGGCTGGCGCGGATGTCGGCCTGGTCGGCGGGAATGTCGTAACCGCCGGAGACGATGGCGCGGGCGTTCTTGGCCTCGAGCGGGGTTGCGCCGACGCGCAGGCGGCCGTCGCGGATCGTGAAGGCGATCTGCGCCGAGGCGACAGCAATGGGAGCAGCCGACAATGCGGGCTCGACGAGCTGACGCAATCGATTGTCGTCGTTCACCTGCCCGCCGTCGCTGGCGCGGATGGCGATCTCGAAGGCGCGCGGATTGAGGCCGCTGATCTCGGCTGCGTCCAGCGTCACCGTGCCGTTGCCGGCGAGCGCACCGGTCAGGGCCGAGACGCTGCGGCCCTGGCTCGTCAACGTCATCTGCACCGAAGCGCGCCCCTTCGGCAAAGCGAGATCGCGGTAACGCAGCGATGCCGCATCGACATTGGTGAGATCGAGATGCGCGTTCAGCGCCAGGCCGTTGGCACCATTGCGTGCATCGAGGCTTGCGGTCATCTCGCCGCCACCGACGCCGCCCTTGAGCGCATCGAGCGCGAGCGATTGACCGTCGCTCCTGATCGTGCCGCCGAAAGGACGCAGCTCGATTCCACCCGGCAGGCTGCCGCGCAGCGCCTGAAACGCGATGCGGCCGCGCCAGCCACTGACGAGACCTGCACTCAGCGGCTCGCCGGCGTCACGTCCGGCGGCGCCCACGGCAAGCGCGAGCGCGGGCGCCAGATCGAGCGTGTCGAGCCCGACTTCGCCGTTGACGCTCTTCTCCTGATCGAGCGTCATGACGAGATGGCCGCGCAGATGCGAGCCTGAAGCCGTGCTGTCGAGATCGTCCAAGGTCAGGCGATTGCCTGATAGCGTGAGGCGGGAGGACAGGCTCACATTCCGGGCTGATTTGTCGGCCGGGCTTGTCCCGAACAAGGGCGCCAGATTGACGTTGCGCACACGCAGATTCACGCTGGCCTTCGGCTCCGGCGCCGACAATTCGACGCTGCCTTGCGCATCCGCATCCAGCCCGCCGCCGCTGAGCTTTGCGTTCAGTTGCAACGGCCGGCGCCATGCGCCGCTCAGTCTGCCTTCGATCTGCGAGGCGCCCTCGCCTGCGGCGACCATGCGATCGAGGCCGAGCAGCGCCGTCAGCGAAGCGGCCTGCGGCGATGACAGTCTCGACTCCAGCGTGAAGTCGCTGTTGCGCAATTTGTCGATGTCGAGGCCGTTGACCGCCGCCACCGGCGCCTGCGCGGCGAGCGTCGCGGTGGCCTTGAGCTGCGGCGCGTCGAGGTCAAACACGGCGCGCGCGTCGCTGCGATCGGCATGTTCCGCGTTCTTGTCGAGGCTGAGGTCGAGCTTCAGGCGTGTTGCGCCCGGCAGTGGCGTGATCGCATCGAAGCGCGCGCGCAGCGCAGGCGCGATCGGCTCCAGCAGCGCCGTGAGATCGCGCAGTGAATTGGCGGAGGATTTCAGTGCGAGCTTGCCGGTAGCCCTGGTGCGATCGAAACTGCCGCTCGCTTCCGTGGTCACGCCACTGGCCTGGCCGAACCGCAATTGTTCCAGCGACAACGAGGTCGGACCGTAGCCGAGCTTGGCCGCGAACGGCCGCAGCTCCTGTCCGGCCGAGATCGCGCGGCCGATGTCGAGCGAGAATCTTGCCTCCTCCGGCCATTCGCCCTGCGGTCCGGCGAGCGCCCGGACAAAGCTCGCGGCGGCATCGAGGTCGAGCCGGTCGGCCTTGAGGTCGGCATCGATCCGCGGGCCTTTGCTGGCGCCGGTCTGCGCAAACGCAATGCGGCCCTCCACAGTGCCGCCTTCGATGTCCGCTTTCAATTTGTCGATGGCGAGATGGTTGGCGGCGATCGTCACGTCGCCGGCAAGCCGCAGCGGCCGCGTACTGCGGCGGTTGACCTCGTTGCGGCCCTGGAGCCAGGCCACCAGCGTATCGGGATCGGACGACTCGACGCTGAGGCGGCCGCTAAAACTGCCGGCACCGGGCGTGGCGCCATTGAGCGAAAGCTGCGTCATGCCGGGCGCGCGCAGCTCGAGCCGCTGGAACGTCCAGGACCTCCCGTCGGTCTGAAGCTCGGTCGTGATGTTCTGGAGCGGACGGCCGCCCAGCATGATCTGGTCGGAGTTGAACTCGATCTGCGCCGGGATCGGCGCCTGCGGGATCGCGGCAAGCCCTGCGCGCAGCGCCGGCAGGATGCGCAGCGGCTCGGCATCGTCACGGCCGGCGAGCTTGTCGGCATCGACCTGCCGCGCCGACAGCACCGCGCGGAGCAGCGGCGAGGCGCCAAACCTGAGATCGCCGACGCCGCTGAGCTTCAGCGCGGTGTCCTCGGGGCCAAAGCTCGCATCGATCTGGTCGAACCTGGCGCCGGCCGGATCGGCCTTGAGTTTGGCGGTGACCTTCCACGGCGTCGGTCCCGCCTCGCCCGGCTTCTTCGTCGGCGGCACCGCCAGCGTCAGCGCGCCGTCGAATTTCGGCTGGCGATTGTCGAAGGCAAGGACGCCTTCGAGATCGGCCAAAATGGCGCGCTCGCCGGGATCGATGTTGAGGTGCAGGCGGGTGGCGCTACCGTCGGGGCTCGGCCCAGAGGAGACGCGAAACGGATAGCGCACGCCTGCGGCGGTGAAATTGCCGTCGCCCCGCACCGAGCCTGCGAGCGAGCGCACGTCGCCGGTGAAGACGATGTCGTTGAGCTTCAGCGTCGCGCGGCTGGCGGCGTCGTGAAGCGCGATGCGGCCGGTGAGGTTCAGCCGTTCGATGGCGAGCGAAGCCAGGTTGAAGGTGCCGCTCGCAGTGGACGGCAGGTCGACCTTGCCTTTGGCGTCGAGGCCGAGATCCACCGCCATGCCACCAACCGAAAGCTCGGTGGCGCGCCATTCCCCGCGCATCAGGGAGCTCAGGCTGAACTCGACGTCGAGCTTGTCGGCACGCAGCCGGCCGAGATCGTTGTTGCCGCCAAAGGTGACCGAGCGCAGTCGCAAGGTCGGCGCCGGCAGCAGCCGCGCATCGAGCTCGCCCGCCACGCGCACCGGCACGCCGATGATCCTGGTCGCCTCCGCCTCGAATTGGGGCCGGAACTGGTTCCAGTCGACGAAATAAGGCCCGATCAGCGCGGCCAGCAGCGCTAAGATAAAGGCAATCGCCAGTCCGAGCAGCGTCGTCTGCACGGGTCTCCCCTCGGCCAAGCCGGCACCCGGGTCAAACCCAAGCCTACAACCAAGCTTCAGGCGCGCCGGAACTTCCCCTATATAAGGGGAAGTGTGGCGAAGTCACAGCGACTGTTGCGCACGGAGGTTAACGCTGCTGCGAGACCCTCACCCTGAGGAGGCCGCGGAACGCGGCCGTCTCGAAGGGCGAGGCCTGGCTATCGCCGCGGGGATGCAGCGGGGCCTTACATCCTTCGAGACGCGCTGGCGCGCTCCTCAGGATGAGGACCAGCGCTCGCAGAATCAACGCTATCACCAGCTCGCCGGCAGGTGCTTCAGGCCACGCAGCACGAAGGTCGGGCGCCAAGCCGGGTTTTCGACGTCGTCGATGCGCAGATCGGGCAGCCGCCGCAGCAGCGTCGCGATGGCGATCTCGGCCTCGATGCGCGCCAATTGGGCGCCCAGGCAGAAATGGATGCCGCCACCGAACGACAGCGGCCGGACATTGGGCCGGGTGATGTCCAGCCGATCAGGATGATCGGGATAAACCGCCGGATCGTGATTGGCCGAGCCGAGCAGGCAGAGCACGGACTCACCCTTGGGGATCCGCTTGCCGCCGAGATCGTCGATTTCCTCCAGCGTGACGCGCCCGGTCATCTGCACCGACGAATCGTAGCGCAAAAATTCCTCGATCGCGTTGGTGATCAGGTCGGGCCGCGCCTTCAAGAGCGCGAGCTGGTCCGGATTGCGATGGAGCGCCAGCAGGCCGTTGCCGATCAGGTTGACGGTGGTCTCGTGGCCGGCGCCGAACAGCAGGATGATATTGGCCGTCAGCTCCTCATTGGTGAGCTTGTTGCCGTCCTCCTCGGCCTGCACCAGCTGGGTGGTGAGATCGTCGGCGGGATTGCGGCGGCGCAGCTCGAACAGCTGCTGGAAGTACATCTGCGCCATAGCGTTGGCGGCGTTGCCCTTCGCGATCTCCTCGGGCGTCATCGGCACCGGATCGAGCAGCCGCCCGCCGTCGCGCGAGCTCTTGTAGAAGACCTCGCGATGATCCTCGGGGATGCCGAGCATGTCGCAGATGATGGTCACAGGAAGGCGAAAGGCGAAATCCTCGATCAGGTCCATCCGGCCGCGGTCGATCACGGCATCGATGGTCTGGTCGACGATCTCCTGGATACGCGGCCGCATGTCCTCGACCCGGCGGGCGGTGAAGGCCTTCACGACGAGGCCGCGCAGGCGGGTGTGATCGGGCGGATCGGCCTGCAGCATCCAATTGCCCATGCTGCGGAACACCGGCTCCTTCATGATGTCGGGGCCGTAGCGGCGCGTCGTGCGCTCGACGAAATCCTTGCCGAAGCGCTTGTCCCGCATGACGAGGCTGACATCGGCGTGACGGCTGGCGACGAATTGGCCGAACGGGGTCACGTGGATCGGATCGATCGTGCGCAGCCGGTCGTAATGCGGATAGGGATTGCGGATGAAGTCCGGCGCCAGCGGATTGAACAGCGGATCGCCTGCGGGTTGCACTTGCTCGTTCATGGTGGACCTCACATCGGTTGCCGCATGACACGATACGCGGGCAGCCCCGATGCCCAGCGTAACCATCCCTGACGTTCTTCAACTCAATACATTATTGTATCGAGTTGCATTCTGCCCTAACCTGCGCCGATGTCAAGAGTGAGAACCAGGCCGACCAGGGACGATACGCGCGACAAGCTGTTCGAGGCGGCCGCCCGCGTGTTCGAGGAGGACGGCATTGGCGGCGCCAGCATCGAGGCGATCGCCGCTGCCGCGGGCTTCACCCGCGGCGCGTTCTATTCGAACTTCAAGAGCAAGGACGAGCTGATCATCGCCATGCTCGAAGACCATGTCGAGCAGTCGATCCGGCGCAACATGGACATCCTCGCACAGCACGACAATCTCGACGATTTCATCGCGGCCTTGAAGTCGATCGATCGCGGCCGGCAGGACCCGCTCACCCGCTCGCCGCTCCTGCACATGGAAATGATCCTCTTCGTCGCCCGTGCCGAGAAGCGCCGCCCCGAGCTCGCCAAACGTCTGCGCGCGCGGCGCAAGCTGATCGCCGATATCGTCGAGGCGACATTGAAGAGCAACGACAAGGGTGAGACGCTGAATCCGCCCTGGATGGCCTCTGTTGTGCTGGCGCTGGAAGACGGCTTTCGCCTGCACCGGCTGATCGACCCGGAGACCACGCCGGCCGACAGCTTTTGGCACGCGATCGCGGATTTGAGGAGAAGGACGGGATTGGCGTCGGAGTGAGAGCCGCCGAAGCATGTTCCCACATGTGTGGGATGTCCGCTTCCGCGGACGAAGCAGACCTAAGCAGCCAGCTCCGTCATTTCGACTTTTGACCCCGGAATGGACCTTTCCGTGGCGGAGACGAACCATACTTCGTGCCCGAGACAAACTTGCATCGCCCGCGCCCTGCAATAGAACGAAGAAACGACGAATTCCCCGAGTGGACGATATGGCCAGATCCCTTCTGCTCCGCCTGACACGTACGGCTTCGCTAATGCTCGTGCTGACGGGCACCGTGGCGCACGCTGGACCGCAAGACCCAGCTGGCGTGCCGCCCGGCGACAGCGAGCCCGGGCCGGTCACGATGCGGGGGCGGTTCGCCGGTTTCGTCGCCACACCGCAGGTCAGTAACGAAGGGTCTACGGAAGCCTTCGTCATCGCACCGGATCAGCGCTGGTTCGCCGAATACTCCAAAGAAGCTACCTCCATACGGGTCAAGGACTTGCGCAGCGGCGCGACGCTGCGGCTTCTACGCACAGGCGGGCGCAGGATATCGGGCCTTTCGATTTCGGCGGACAGCCGTGTCGTCCGTGCCGTCGACGAAGACGGCAAGCCGCTGGCATGGACCTCAGCCACGGGTGAGAAGGTGAGTCCTGAAGCGAAGCCCGAAGGGATCGACCGGATTGATCACCTGACCATCTCTCGCGGGGACAAGGACATTTCAGACCCGGCCGAGCAGAAGGTAAATCCCGACAGCAGTAAGCTGATCGGTCGATTCCTCGCAAGCCATGGGCTCTCCGAAGAGCTCTCTAAATTGCAGACGATCGAGCGGGTCGTTACAAGCGTGGACGGCCGCTATGCAGTGATTACTGATGACAAGTCGAGCTGGTTGACGATCCACGACCTGCGCAATCTATCGGCTCCGGTCACGGTCGAATTGCCCGAAAATTGGTGCGGCCACTACTTGTCGTCATTTGCCTTCGACGGCCGCTACGTCGTTCTCGGTACCCATGGTGGCGAGGGTGATCATGCATTCACGGATTCGGCCGCCTTCGAAATTAAAAACAGCAGGGCCCAGTCCCTCTGGCACGCCGAATGCACGGTCGACCACGATGCGCCCGAGGAAGTTTCACGGGATACCCGCTTCTACACCGTTCGTGCTGCACCAGACGGGCCCATCACAGTGTGGGACCTCAGGACAGGCCAGCGCGCTGCCTATTTCGACGGTGTCTACGTTGCACCGATCATCTCCGCCGACGGCAGCACCTTCGCGGTCGTGGAAGCTGCATCCGATGGGCCGACAATGCTTGTGCAGCGGTATGGCAAGCGGCGTCACCTTGCGGCACGCGTTGATGCGAATCCGTTGGGGCCGATAGACAGCAGTGTCTACGCGCTCTCGCCCAACGGACGCTACTTCGCGGCGACCATCGCGAGTAAAGCGCCCGGAGGGAAAAAGTCGGTCGGAGTCTGGGATACCGATAACGCGCGGCAGATCGACAAGATTGAGCCGGGCGGCGATGCCACGAACTCCTGGAAAATTGCCGGGCTTTCCAATACCGGAAATGTTGTTCTGCTGACGGATAAGTCTGTGTTCAAGGCAGGCAAGTGGATTGAAGTGACGAAGGCCGACGACAGCGTAATCGTTCCGCTGACGCCGGCGTTCCAGCCAATCTGCAGCGCAATTTTATGCGACCGGATGATCGCCGATCTCGGCATCGTCGAACGCATCCCGGCAAACGACGCCGCGATCGGTCATGAGTGGATCAGGAATGACTCGCCCGATCGATATCGCGCTCCCCAGTCGCCCGATGGTCGATGGATCGCGGTTCAGCCCCATGACCGCATCCCGAATGGCTCCGATATTGTCGATGTCGTGACCGGACGCACCTTGCTGCACGGCGAACCGGACCCTCAGTTCGCTACCGACAACCGCCACGTCCTGATCACGCACGGCCTCTCTTCCGGCAGCTTCTCCGCCAGCTTCGCGCTCCGGCACATCGCAACCGGCAAGACAATCTGGTCCTTGCAAGGTACCCCCAATCTCGGTTTCGTAATGTCGTTCTCGGACGGGCGGGTCCGGGTCTCGCCTGGCGCGGAAAAATACGTCAAGCTGGTGCGAGGCTTCGAGGTGAAGCCGTTTGACGAAGCTGCGAAGCGACGATTCCTTCATCCTTGACGCCCTGGGGCATACTTGGTCGATGGACTGATTTTGGCCCCTTAGCCGACGCATTAGCGCCGGCTGCTCTTGTCTGCTCCCAAGGATAAATCGGACATGACGGCTTTTAATTGCAGATCGCGTTCAGCAGTCCTGCCCTAAGCCGACCGTTTCACCGCGACCGCATCGACCTGCGCGAGTCGCCCCAGCAATCGCCCTCGCCTGTTCAGCGCAATGCTCGATCAGCCAGCGCTCGAAGGCGGCTGGCGCGAGCGCGGGGGCATGGAGGAAGCCTTGCACGACGTCGCAGCCGAGCTCGGCCAGCATCTTGCGCCGCCCCCCGGTTTCGCCTGCTGCCCCCCGCTGACAACACCTCGGCTAGCAATTGTGTTTGCCCTTGCTGGTGGGCAATGGGCAATTCGTACAGACGCTATCGTCGCACATCCGGCAGATCGTGAACCGATCCAGTTCCGACGTGTCCTGCCTTGCCAGCAGCTCGTGAATCAGCGTTTCAAATCGCTTCGTCTCAGCCGGCGACAGCACATCCAGAAGTGACGCCACGGCTGAAATCCGGGACGTCATCAGCTCGTTCCGGGTCGCAACGCCCGAGGCCGTCAGGTGCAATGCGACCTCCCGACCGTCCTTTCCCGGCCGGCGTTCGACAAGCCGATCCGAAACCAGACGGTCGACCAGCCGGACCGTTCCCGAATGCGACAGGCCAAGGATCCGCCGCAGCTTGTCGTTGGTCATGCCCTGGCCGTAGCCAATGACGACGAGTGCCGCAGGCGTCTCGCCGCCGCGGCCGATGACCTCGCGCGCGCCTTGCTCGATGCGGTCCATGACCGCGAGCGACAGCGCTCCCAGCAAATTCGCGATTCCAGTCTCCATTTGATCAATAATATGTGCGCTGCGCACAAAAAACAACTTGACCCGATATGTGTGCTACGCACATATTCATCGCAGAAGAGTGTGATGACATGGAGGATGACGATGACGATCCGGAGCGCAGCCTTATCGACGCCGACTGCCAACGGCAGTGAACCCGTCCTGAAATACGTGCAGGCCAATGGCGTGCGGTTCGCCTATCTCGAACAGGGGCGCGGTCCCCTTGTGATTTTCATGCACGGCTTTCCCGACAATGCCTGGTCCTACCGAAGGCAGCTGCAAGTCTTCGCGGATGCGGGCTATCGTGCGGTGTCGCCGTTTCTGCGCGGATATGCGCCGACCGAGATCCCGGCGGACGGCATTTTCGATCCCGTCGCATTGGGCAAGGATCTCGAAGCGCTGATCGCAGCGCTGAGCGAGGACGGACAGGCCCGTGTCGTCGGCATGGATTGGGGCGGCACGTCGACCTTTCAGGCGCTGGCCACGGCGCCGTCGGCGATCAAGGCCGCGGTCGTCATGAACACCGCCCATCCGATCACATTCTCAAGCATCAGGCGGGATCCGGAAATCGTTCGATCGATCTTCCACGTCTATTTCTTCCAGCTGCCTGGCGCCGAGTCGGCGGTCAATGCCGAAGGACTGCCCTTCGTCGATTATCTTTGGAAGCTGTGGTCGCCGACGTTCAACGATGTCGAGCACATTCGTTCGATCAAACAGACACTCAGCTCTCCCGGCACGATGGCCGCGGCGCTTAGATATTACGGAGGCCTGACCGAGGCGGGACGCATGGGTCGGCTGCCGATCAACGAGATGCAGACGCCGACGCTGACGATCTACGGCAGCAACGATCCGACAGCGAGATATTCGGTGAAGGAGGAGCCGCTGTTCAAGGGACCGCATCAGCGCGTTGTCCTGCCGGATGTCGGACACTTCCCGCACCTCGAGCGCGAGGCCGAAGTCACCGGCCTGATCATGGACTGGTTCAGGACCCACGCGCCGGACTGAACGCCTTTCGCGGACGCCAGACGGCGCCGCCCGATCGGCTTTGGAATTTCTGACGAGGAGTACGCGAGATGGACGCCAACATACAGCAGCAATACGCCGAAATTTTTCACGGTCTTCACAGGACGGGGGATCCGCTCGTCCTGTTCAACGCCTGGGATGCCGCCACCGCCAAAGCCATCGCGAAGACGTCCCAGGCGATCGCGACCAGCAGCGGGGCGGTCGCGGCCGCACTTGGATATGCGGACGGAGAAAATGTCCCTCTCGATATGGTGGCAGGTCTGGTGTCGCGGATAACCGAGTCTGTGTCGATTCCCGTGTCAATCGATCTCGAGGCCGGATATGGCGACACCCCAGACGCCGCCGCCACATCGGCAGCCAGAATTCTGCAAGCCGGTGCCGTCGGCATCAATATCGAAGACGGGCTATCCGGAGGAAAGCGGCAACTCGCGAGCCCCGAACAGCACGCCGCGAAGATCAAGGCCGTGCGGCACACGGCGCAACAACTCGGCGTTCATCTATTCATCAATGCGAGGACTGATCCGTTCTTGCTGAAATACGGATCGCCGGCAGAGTGCCTGAACGAAGCGGCAAGGCGTGCGAAGATCTATGCTGACGCCGGCGCCGACGGAATTTTCGTGCCCGGCCTCACCGACCTCGCGCTTATCGGAAAGTTTGTTCAACTCGTGCCTCTGCCGGTCAACATCATGGTGACGCAAGGCGTTCCCGCAATTCCGGATCTCGCCCGCGTCGGCGTTCGGCGGGTGAGCCTCGGGCCGTGGCCGATGCTGGCGGCGATGCGTGTCATTGGACAGGCCGCCGCAGGGGTCGCCATGAGCAAGCAATACGGCACGTTCCTGCAACCGAATGTCTGAGCCGCCGGCTCGGGCCGTCGTGCCCTAAGCCGACCGTTTCACCGCGATCGCATCGACCGGCGCGAGCCGGCCGAGCATCGCCCTCGCCTGCTCGGCGCAGTGCTCGATCAGCCAGCGCTCGAAGGCGACCGGCGCGAGCGCGGGGGCATAGAGGAAGCCTTGCACGACGTCGCAGCCGAGCTCGGCCAGCATCTTGCGCTGGCCTTCGGTCTCGACGCCTTCGGCGACGACGGTCAGGCCGAGGCCCTGGCCGACGCGCACCACGGCAGTGGCAATCGCGAGCGCGCCAGCGTCTTTCTCGATATCGCGCATAAAACTGCGGTCGATCTTGAGCTCGCGGATCGGCAGATGCGCGAGGCGGCTGAGGCTCGAATAGCCGGTGCCGAAATCATCCACGGACAGGCCGATCCCGAGCGCGCGGATCGCGTGCATCGTCTCCAGCGCGGCGGCGCCGTCCTGCATGAAGGTGCCTTCGGTGATCTCCAGCATCAAGGCATCCGGCGGCAGCTGGTGTTCGGCGAGAATGTCCGCGAGCCGCGCGGCCAGCGTGACATTGCGGAAATTGATCGGCGACAGATTCACCGAGATGGAGGGAATATTGAGCCCGGCGCGGCGCCAGCTCGCCATCTGCCGGCAGGCTTCGCGCACCGACCACAGGCCGATCTGCTCGATCAAGCCACATTCTTCAGCAAGTGGAATGAATTTTGCCGGCGAGACATCGCCGAGCGCGGCATCGTGCCAGCGCGCCAGCGCCTCGACGCCGTGGATGGCGCCGTCGCCACTGCGGATCTGCGGCTGATAGCTGAGGCTGAGCGCATTTTCGGCGATGGCGCGGCGGAGCGCTGCGATCATCGCCAGCCGCTGTTCGGCGATCCCGTTCATCTCGGCGCTGAACATGCGATGGGTCGAGCGGCCCGCCTGCTTGGCCATGTACATGGCGGCGTCGGCCTGCTGCATCAGCGTGTCGATGTCCGTGGCATGATCGGGATAGAGGCTGATGCCGATGCTGGCCGACATCGGCATCAGCTTCGATCCGAGCCGCAACGGCGAGGCCAGCGCTTCTGTGATGTCGGCCGCGACGCGCTCGGCGCTCTCGGCGTTGCGGTTCGGCAGCAGGATGACGAATTCGTCGCCACCGAGCCGGCCCAGCATGTCTTCGGGCCCGATCTGCTCGCGCAGGCGCTGCGCCAGCTGGATCAGGAGCTCGTCGCCGGCGGCGTGGCCGAGCGTGTCGTTGACGTCCTTGAAGTGATCGACGTCGAGGAAGGCCAGCGCGACATGGCCGCCGGTCGGACAGGCGTCGATCGCCGTCGTGATCAGGTGCCGCAATTGCGCGCGGTTGGGCAGGCCGGTGAGAATGTCGTGATAGGCGAGCCGCGCGATCTCGGCGCGCGCCTCCTTGCGCTCGATCGCGAAGGCGCCGAGGTTGACGCAGGCATCGACGATGCGACGGTGCCAGTTGCTCGGCGCACGCCGCTCACGGAAGTAGAAGGCGAAGGTGGCGATGACGCGACCGTCCTTGGCCTTGATCGGCGTCGACCAGCAGGCACGCAGGCCGACTTCGAGCGGGCGCGTTTTGTAGGGCTGCCAGCGCGGATCGGTGTCGATATCTTCAGCCAAAACCGGCTCGCCGCAATAGGCAGCGGTTCCGCAGGAGCCGACGTCGGGGCCGATCGCCACGCCGTCCAGCGCACGGGAATAGTCTTCGGGCAAGCTCGGGCCGCCAAGCGGATGGACGAGCCCCGAGGAATCGATGTGAAGCAGCGAGCAGACCACGTCAGGCGCGATTTCCTCGACACGGCGGCACAGCCGATCGGCGATCTCGGTGATCGGCACCTCGTCGGCCAGAGCGCTCATGATGAGCTGCTGGAGCGAGCGCAACTGCTTGGTCTCGGTGATGTCCTCGATCAGCGCGAAGATGTGCCTGACGCGGCCGTTCTTGTCGCGGAAGACGTTGATCCGGGCGCACACCCAGATCTCGTCGCCGTCCTTGTTGTAGACCAGCGTCTCGACCTCACCGCGCCGGCCGCCGTCGAGGAGCCGCTTGAGCAGCTTGGCAATGGCGGTGCGATTGGTGTGGCAGCCGGCGATGAGCTCGCCTGCGCGCCGCCCCTGCGCTTCCTCGCTGGTGTAACCGAACAGCGTCGTAAAGGACGAATTGACGTAGACGATGTTCTGCTCGACGTCGGTGATGAGCACCGCGCGATTGGTCTGGTCGGAGACCGCGTTGAGCAGTCCGATCCTGACGCGACGCTCGGCATCGGCGGTGACGTCGCGCGCGAACACGATGTGATGGGTTGCGTCGCCGATCGTCGCCGATGACAGTGCGATGGTCGCCTTGATCCGGCTGCCGTCGCGCCGCATCAGGCTGATCTCGTCGCGGAAATCCGCGACCGGTTCAGCCTGAAGGCATTTGAGCGTGAGCACGGCGGCATCGCGGCCGAGCACGTCAGCGCGCGCGAGCTTCCAGATGCGCTCCGCGCCGGCGTTGAAATGCGTGATACGACACGCACCATCGACAATGACGATGCCGTCGTCGGCGCATTCGAGCGCCGCGCGCAGCACGTCCGGCATTTCGGTCACTGGGCAGTCGGAGGCAGACATCGTTGGACCCTGCGGCATCGGGAAGATACAGCAATCGGTCCAAGGCTAACGCCTCGATGGTGTCCAAGACGTTTTTGCAGCTGGCTCGCGCTCCGCCAAGCCACGACATGCTTAACATTCCGCAAAAGATGCGAAGGTAATCCGGTGCAGAAGGAACCTATTTCACCACGGTCTTAGCCTGGAGCTTGTGCAGCCGGCCGGCCACGGCCCGCACCTTGCTCGGCGACGCCCGCCAGACCGACAGTGCCGACAGCAGGCTTACGCCGATGGCGATGGCAAAGGCGAGCGTGTAGTCGCCGGAGACCGCGAAGCGGTTGTCTCGAAGGACGAGGCGCACGCTCAGGCGGCGTCGAGCTGCGAACGCTCGTTGGGGCCGTCGAGCTCGATCTGGTCGATCGGCAGCGGGCGACCGAACAGATAGCCCTGCGCAAAATTGACACCGAGCGCCTTCAGCCGCTCGAACTCCTCAGCTGTCTCGACGCCCTCGGCGGTGACCGACATGTCGAGCCCACGCGCCAGCGTCACGATCGAGGAGATGATGGCAGAGCTGCGCGGCCGGTCGGTGAGGTTGCGGATGAACGATTTGTCGATCTTGATCTTGTCGAACGGGAACGCGGTGAGATAGCTCAGCGAGGAATAGCCGGTGCCGAAATCGTCGAGCGCAAGCTCGATGCCGATGTGCTTGAGCCGCTCCATGAAGGCGTGGTTCTCGGCGCCGCGCTCCAGCAGAACGGATTCGGTGATCTCGATCTCGAGCCGTCGCGGCGACAGGCCGGAGTCCCGCAAGGCCGCGCAGATGACGTCGAACAGATCGGCTTCCTTGAACTGGATCGGCGACAGGTTCACCGCGACCATCAGATCGGAAGGCCAGGTCGCCGCGTCCGCGCAGGCGCGACGCAACACGAATTCGCCAAGCGGCACGATCAGCCCGGTTTCCTCGGCGAGTGCGATGAACTGGTCCGGCGGGATCAGCCCGCGCATCGGATGCCGCCAGCGCACCAGCGCCTCGAACCCGCGCCGCGCGCCGGTGGTGGCATCCATGAACGGCTGGTAGTGCACCTCAAGCTGGCAGCGCGCGATGGCGTCGCGCAGATCGCCTTCCAGCGTGTTGCGCGCCTCGAGCTCGGCCGACATCGCCTCGTCGTAGATGGTGAAGCAGTTGCGGCCGGCCGATTTCGAGCGGTAGAGCGCAAGGTCGGCCTTCTTTAGCAATTGTTCCTGGTCGCTGCCGTGATCCGGCGCGATCGCAATGCCGATGCTGGTGCCGATCTCGACGCGATGGCCGGGCAACAGGAACGGCTCGGCCACGAGCTTGGCGATCCGCGCAGCCAGATCGGTCGAGCAGACGCGCTGGTCCTCGCAGCCTTCCTGGATGATGGCGAACTCGTCGCCGCCGAGCCGCGCCAGCACGTCGGTGGCGCGCACCGCGGATTTCAGCCGCTGCGCCACCAGCCGCAGCAGCGCATCGCCGGCGCCGTGACCGAGGGAGTCGTTGACGTTCTTGAAACGATCGAGATCGAGCATCAGGATCGAGAAGGTCGGACCGCTCTCCTTCAGCTGACTGTTGAGCTCGTCGAGCCGGGCGAGGAAGAAGGCGCGGTTCGGCAATCCGGTGAGAACGTCGGTCTGCGCAAGCTCGAGCACGCGCCGGTTGGCCAGCGACAGCCGCCGCGAGTTGCGGCTGGCGAGCATCAGATAGATCGATAGCGACAATGTCAGCAGCATGCCGACGGTCAGCACGGCGCCCGCGCGGTCATACGTCGTCTCCAGCGGGCCGCCGGCGGTCGGAACCGCCCGCACCTGCCAATCGGTATCGCCGATCTTGAGGCTACCCGACCAGTGCCGGCCCTGCGCAACATCGCGCATCGACTGCGGCGCGTTCGCTGCGGAGGCGTAATCGGGCAACATGCCTTCCAGGCTGACGATGCGCGCGCTGAAGGGCTGATAGACGTTCATGCTGACCGCAGGGCTTGCCCCGGTCCTGACGCGGATGGCCTGCATCAGCAAAGGCAGGTCGAAGATGCCGACAACGAAGCCCGAGATGTTGCGGCGGTGGTCCGCGACGGTGTCACGCGAGGTGCCCTTGGCGTAGACGGGCACGACCACGAGCACGTTCGGCAACTGGCCTGCATCATTCCGCTCATAGAGCTCAGCGCGGATCGCGGCGATCTGGTCATTGTCCCGGGCACGATCGAGCGCCACCTTGCGGTCCGGCACGCTCATGTAGTCCATGCCGTAGACAGGCGATGTCTTCGGCTGTGTCGAATAGAAGACGGGGTAATACTCCTCGCCCTGCGGCGCGGTCACGAAGCCGTTGCCGTCGAGCGCCTTGATGCGATAGCCGGACACGCCGTCGGCAATCGCGGCGGCCTCGTATTCGGCACGCTCCTTGCGGGTGATCCGCGGCAGCCAGCCGATGCGCAGCAGGCCGGGAAAACGTTCGAACAGCCGGCCGCTGAACGTCTCGAACTCGCTGCGGGTGACCCCCTCGTTGGAGGATTCGAACAGGGTTCGCAGCGCCACGAGCCGGCTGATATATTCGTTCATGCCGTTCTGCATGACGATGGACTGCGTCTCGGCCGCGTTCTCGAACTCGATCTTGTTGACGCGGTCCTCCCAGCGCGCCACCGCAGCGGCGCCCGCGAGCGAGAACAGCAGACCGACGGCGGCCGCGACCAGAGCTGGGCGATAGTGGCCGAGCAGCGGCGCAATGCGCCACCGTCCAGTCATACGCCTTCGATCCTGATCATTCTGATCGCGATCGCCCATCTTGAATCCGCACGTCCCCTCGGCGCGGCGGCCGAACTTAGGGTTGAGCCACCGTGGTCACTATCGGACAAGGATGGGGTTAAGAACTGCACAATATCGGAACCAATCCGCCCCGCATTGCGAGGTGTAGTTAACGATTGACCTGTGCATTGCCGGAAATGTCGTAGCCAATTGCAATAGTCCCCCGGAATCCTACGGACCGTTCTCTTCGCGCCGGTTAGCGCCCTGTTCAGCCCCGCGGACATATCGTGGCTGCGACTTTTCCTGCATCAGGCGAGCTCTCTCATGAAACGATCGCGCACAGCGACACGCATCGCGCTTGCCGCCGCGCTGCTGGCGGCGGCGACGCTGACGGCAAGTGGCGACGAGGTCGGCGTCAGCGAGGACGCGATCTTGTTCGGCCAGGCCGCGGCGCTCGAAGGTCCCTCCTCCGCGCTCGGGCAGCGCATGCGGCAAGGCATCGTCGCGGCGTTCACCGAGATCAACGCCAAGGGCGGCATCCACGGCCGCAGGCTGCAACTGATCAGCCGCGACGACGGCTACGATCCGGATCGCTCAGTGGCGCAGACGTTGCAGCTGATCGAGGACGACAAGGTGTTCGCGCTGATCGGCGCGGTCGGCACACCGACCGCGATGGCGACGATTCCAATCACCAGCGCGCGCAACGTTCCCTTCATCGGGCCGTTCAGCGGCGCCGAATTCCTGCGCGATCTCGAACTCCCCAACGTCGTCAACATTCGCGCGAGCTATGGCGCGGAGGCCGAGGCGTGGATCAAGCACCTTACGGAGGATCGCCACTTCACCCGCATCGGCATCTTCTACCAGGACGATTCCTTCGGCCGGGACGGCCTCGCGGGCGTGAAGAACGCGCTTGCCAGGCGCGGCCTCGAGCTCGCATCCGAAGGGACATTCGAGCGCAACACCCGCGCAGTCGGCTCGGCATGGCGCACGATCAAGCGCTCCGAGCCCGAGGCTATCGTCATGGTCGGGACTTACGGTCCCTGCGCCGAATTCATCAAGCTCGCGCATCGCAGCGGCGCCTATCCGACCTTCGTCAACATTTCCTTCGTCGGCGCCAATGCGCTCGCCCGTGAGCTCGGCCCCGATGGCGAAGGCGTCATCGTCTCGCAGGTCGTGCCGTTTCCCTGGGATCGCTCGCAAAAAATCGTCGCCGACTACCAGGCGGCGCAGCAGGCGTTCGACCCGACGCTGACGCCGGACTTCGTGTCGCTCGAAGGCTATCTCTCCGGCCGGCTCGCCGCGGCAGCGCTGCAAAACCTCGGACCACATCCAACCCGAGCGGGACTGCTGCGCGTTGTCAATGACATCGGCCGCTTCGACATCAGCGGCGAGGTGATCACCGTCGGCGTACGCGCCATCGACGCGCCGCCAAAGGTGTTTCTGACGGTGATTCAGAAGGACGGAACGTTCAAGGCCGTTGACCGGTTTTAGAGCGGCTTACGGCCGCCGCGTCCAGCGGTCGGCATTGACAGCCCCCTGCGGGGCATCGCCCTTGATGATGGCGTCGACCTGCCGCACCGTTTCCAGCGACTGGTATTCGATCGCCTGCGGCGTCAACCCGCCGACATGCGGCGTCGCGACGACGTTGGCAAGTTTTGCCAGCTCCGGCGTCGGCATCTGGTCGGGGGCGCGGCCGACGTCCATCGCAGCACCGGTGATGCGGTTCTCCAGCAGCGCCTTCGCGAGCGCGGCCTCGTCGACGAGATTGCCGCGCGAGAGATTGATGAAGACGGCATGCTTCTGCATGCGTGCCAGTGCCGCCTCCCCGATCAGCTTCTCGGTCTGCTCGTTGGCAATGGCGAGGCAGACGACGTAGTCGGACGCCGCCAGGAGTTCGTCGAGGCCGACCTGTTTGATCGCGCTGTCGCTGACATCAGCGAAGGGATCGGAAACCAGCACCTCCATGCGCATCACCTTGGCGATCTCGGCGAGGTAACGACCGATGCTGCCATAACCGATGATGCCGATCTTGCTGCCGGCGAGCTGACGGCCCATCTGCGCCTCGGGCTTGCGGCCGGCCTGGTAGTCAGCCGTCGCCCGCGACACGCCGCGGGACAGATCGACCATGAAACCGACCGCGAGCTCGGCGACCGCCTGCACGAAGCCGGGACCGGCGCGGGTCACCAGCACGCCGGCCCGCGAGGCGGCATCGACGTCGACGTTGCGGATGTCGACGGCGCAGCGGACGAAGGCACGCAGGCGCGGCAATCGCGCAAAGATCTCGCCGCGCCCTTCCGTCATGCGATCGGCGACGATGATGTCGGCGTCCTTTGCCGCATTCACGAGGCCTGCCGCATCGAGCGCCTGGTCACCCTCGTGCAGAATCACGTCCGCAATCGCGCGCAGGCCGTTCAGGCTGCGATCGCCGTAATAATTGCGACGCATCTCCGGCGTGTGGGCCAGCAGGACTTTCACGGCAAGACTCCTTCAGTAGCCGAACGCGCGCGGCAAGGCGGTGCTCAGCCACGGCACGAAGGCGATGACGAGCAGGCAGAGGAACAAGAGGCCGAGATAGCCCAGGATCGGCTTCACGGTCTGCTCGATCGGCACGTTGCCGATCAGGCAGGCGCCGTAGAGCCCCAGCCCGAGCGGCGGCGCGAACAGGCCGACGCCCATTGCGATCACGAGCACGACACCGAAGTGCAGGGGATCGATCCCGAGCTGCACCGCTACCGGCAACAGCAGCGGCCCGAAGATGATGAGCGCAGCCGCGCCTTCCAGCACCGAGCCCATCACGATCAGCACGGCGATCGCGAGCAGGATGAACAGCCAGACGCCTGAGGTTTTGGACAGTCCCAGCATGAAGTCGCCGACCGCATGCGGCACTTGTTGCAAGGTCAGCGTGAACGCGAGAGATTGCGCGGCGGCGACGATGAACAGCACCAGCCCCGCGCGCGTCGCCGCCTGAACGAAACTATGCGTCGCCGATCTGAAGCTGAGCTCGCGGAACACGACGCTGCCGACGACGAGCGCATAGGCGACAGCGAAGGCCGAGATCTCGGTCGCCGTGGCAAAGCCGCTCTTGAAGCCGAAAAAGATCATGAAGATCAGGCCGAACGAGGCGATCGCGCCACTCCACAGGCCCGAGACCGGCATCTGCGGCTCGACCTCCTCAGCGTCCGCCGGCTTCTTGCCGAAGATGATGGAGAATGCGATCAGCACCGCCGCCATCAGCGCCGCCGGCAGCAGCCCTGCCATGAACAGGCCGCCGATCGAGAGGTTTGCGACGAAGCCGAGGATGATCAGGTTGATGCAGGGCGGAATCGTCTCCGCCATCACGGCGGACGCCGCGAGCAGCGCCACGGCACTGCCCGGATTCTGCTTCGAGCGGCGCGCCGCCGGAATCAGCACGGAGCCGACGGCTGCGACATCGGCCATCTTCGAGCCGGAGATGCCGGAGAACAGCACCATCGAGGCCACCATCACGACGTTCAGGCCGCCGCGCATGCGGCCGACGCCACGTTGGAGCAGCTCGATCAGGCGCACCGACATGCCGTTGGCTTCCATGAGGTAGCCGACGAGGATGAAGAACGGGATCGCCAGCAGCACGAAATTATCGATGCCGCGCGCCATCTGCTGGGCGAAGATGACGCCGGGCAGCGCGCCCTCGACCCAGATGAAGATCAGCGCGGCCAGCGCCAGCGCAAAACCGATCGGCAAGCCGCCGAACAGTGTGGCGAAGAAGCCGATCAGCATCAGCACGCCCGCCGACGGCACCGAGGACGGCGACAGATAATCCCAGGCAAGATAGAGGACGGTCACGACGGCGACCGCAACAAGGCCTCTCATGAGGTCAGGCAGCGGTCGCGCGCAGAGATGGTCGATCGCGAACACCGTCATGAACAGCGCGCCGGCGCCCATCGGATAGAAGGTCAGCTCCAAAGGCAGGCCGGAGCCGGTGGTCTGCCCCGCCGTCAGCGAGCCCAGCTTGATCGCGTTATAGGCGACGTAGCCGGAGATCAGCACGACGAGCACGGCGCTGGCGGCGTCGACCAGGGTGCGCAGCCGCAGCGCCAGCAGATCGCGGAAGAAGGACACGCCGACATTCTCGCCGCGCGCAAGCGCACTTGCTGCGCCGAAGAAGGCCGATCCGACCATCAATCCGCGCGCGACATCATCCGACCATTCGACCGGCGCGTTGAAGCAGAAGCGCAGCAGCACAGAGCCGCAGACGACCGCGAGATCGGCCGCCAAAAGGATGGCGGCGATCGCGTCGCTGCAACGAAGCAGCAATGCAATGCTCCCGTGTCGACCGCTCGAGAGCGGCACGGCGCCCGTCATTGCCAACTCGGATTTGGCCATCTCAGGCTTGCGTCGAACGAATGATGTCGATGACGGCCTTGGATTCGGGCCGCGCCTTGATGAAGTTCTCGGTCTGCGGCGCCACGCGCTTCTTGAACGCCTCGCGGTCGCATTCGGCCACCGTCACGCCCTTCTCGGTCAAGGCCGCCAGCGCCTCCTTCTCGACTGCGAGCCCATGGGTCCGCGTGTCGACCGCGGCCTTCTTCGCGGCGTCGAGAAAGCCCTCGCGCAGCTTCGGATCCATGCGGTTGAAGGTCATGTCGCTGAAGTAGACCGCGAGCGGCGAGAAATTGTGCTGCGTCAGTGCATAGAATTTCGCGGTTTCGAAGAACTTGCTGGCGAGGATCGTCGGCGGATCGTGCTCGAGGCCATCAAGCACGCCGGCCTGCAGCGCCGTGTAGATTTCGCCGAACGCCAGCGGCGTCGCGGCCGCGCCCATCAGACGCAGGCATTCCGTGATGACGGGATTCGGCAGCGTCCTGATCTTGAGGCCGGCGAGATCCTCCGGCGTCTTCACCGGCTTCTTGGCAAAGACGCTGCGCGAGCCGAAATTATAGGCCCAGGCGATGATGCGGATGTTGCTGCCCTTGAGCAGCGCATCCTCGATCGGCTTTGCGGCACCGGCGTCGAACGCCTTGGTCTGCTGCGGGAAGCTCGAGAACAGAAAGCCGAGATCGTAGGTGCCGACCAGCGGCACCAGATTGGCCGAGATCGACGAGCCCGACACCATGAGGTCGATGACGCCGAGCTTCACCGAATTGATGACGTCGATTTCCTGACCAAGCTGATTGTCCGGGAAGAAGGCGACCTCGACCTGCTCGCCGAGCCCGTTGCCCTTCAAATTCTTGACGAGGTTGTCGTAGTAGACGCGGCCGTTGGCGAATTTGGGATCGTTCGGCAGCGAGGAGGAGCATTTCAGCTTCAGCGTCGCGGCTTCGGCGCGGCCGATGATGGCGGGAGAGAGCACGAGGCCGGCGGTGACCGCGGTCGACGACTTGATGAACGTGCGACGGCTTACGGGCACGATAGTCATGGTGTCTCTCCCTGATATTTTTTGTTCGCGGCCGCGGTCATAGCCACGGCCTGTTGCGCGGACTGTATGGCCAAAGCGACGGCGCAGGCAAGGGTCGCGCCCGTTGCGGTACGACGGCCGCGACGGCGAACGCCTCGACGGCGGCGCACCCGCAAACGCGCATGTTTGCGTTTGTTTGTCGGTGGCGCAGCGCGGGGGCCTGTTCAACAGGACCGCTCGATCCGGCTCGAAGCCGATCGATCCCATTCAAGCATGGATCAATGCGCAACTCATATTGATCGTCTTCACAGCGCGGTTCTCCTGGGGAGACGAACGACGCACATGGTATGATCGGCAAATCCCACCCGATCTCCCGTCATCCGCGCTGAGATGGCAGCCCCGCCACACTCACAACCTCTGCAAATGAAAGTGAGGGACGGGGAGTTGCGACCAAATATCCAAGTTGCCATAAGGGGATGAGATTTTCATCAGATTTTCTGATCACAATCATAGCCTATTGCGATTTGACCTGATCGTTCGGTCTTTCTAAGTTCGGTCCGCGTTTATTCAGCGCGGCTTGATGTCAATCATTTGGGACGAGCTCGCCTGACGAAGCAGAACGGCAGATACATGTTGTCGCGGACCGAGGGCTGCCTGTCGCGTCCGCATGAGCCAGCTTTTTGAAGCAGGATTGTCATGACCTCCAAGGTTGCTCGGCTGGCCTTCACGGCTGTTACCCTCCTGGGAATGAGCTCGCGTGCGGACAGCGAGGGTTCATCTCTTTCGCCTGAGGTACTCCACGAGATCGCGCGCGTCGAAGCTGAGATCGATCGAATCGAGGCGGAAACGCTGGAGCGGCTTCCGTCACCGCCGGACAATCAGGTGCAGCAGATCGAGCTGCTCGGCAAGCTGCTGCTCTTCGACAAGGAGCTATCGGTCAACCGCAACGAGGCTTGCGCCTTCTGCCACATGCCGGAGACCGGCTTTACCGGTCCGATCTCGGAACTCAACCGGACAACCGGCTCGTATCCCGGCTCGGTGCGCACCCGCTTCAGCGAGCGCAAACCGCAGACCCATACGTACGCGCCGCTCTCTCCCGTCCTCCACTACAACGAGGGCCAGGGCGATCTCGTCGGCGGCAACTTCTGGGACATGCGTGCAACAGGACGCCGGCTCGGCAATCCGGCGGCCGAACAGGCCGAGGGCCCGCCGACCAACCCGGTCGAGATGGGTCTCCCCGATATCGCCTGCGCGGTGTACCGGGCCTCACAGCGTCCCTATCGCGGCCTGTTCGAAGCCGTCTGGGGCGTGCAGGCATTCGCCATCACTTGGCCCGCCAACACGGAGGAGGTCTGCAACAATCCCGGTCCGCCGCCCGCCGACAACCCGGCGCCTGTTCACCTCAGCCCCGTTGATCGCGGCCGCGCGGCCGCCACGTTCGATCAGATGGCGCTATCGATTGCAGGCTACGAGGCCTCGCATGAGGTCACGGCGTTCTCGTCAAAATATGATGCCGTGCTCGCGGGGAAGGCGCAGTTCACGCCGGAAGAGCAGCAGGGCTACGACTTGTTTCGCGGCAAGGCGCAGTGCAACGGCTGCCATCGCGATGGCGGCCCGGGGGAAGATCCGCTGTTTACGGACTTCACAGCCTCCAACATTGGAACACCGGCCAATTCCGACTTGCCTTACTATGCCGAGGGGGTTGCTGATGAGCGTGGCTATGTCGCCAACAAGAAGGGATCGTCCTTCGTCGATCTCGGCGTCGGCGGATTTCTTGGCAACGGCCACCCGCTCAGCCAACCCTCGGCCGTCGACACCCGCTGGAAGCCGATCGAGCAACAGAACCGCAGCCGATTTCAGACGCCGACGCTGCGCAACGTCGACAAGCGGCCAAGCCCCGATTTCGTCAAGGCCTACGCCCACAACGGCTACTTCAAGAGCCTGAAGGAGATCGTGCACTTCTACAACACGCGCGACGCGCTGCCTCGTTGCGAGCCCCACGATCCACGCGAGCGCTCCGGCTGCTGGCCGGCTCCGGAATCGACCGAGAATATGAACAAGAGCAAGGTCGGAAATCTGGGACTATCCGACACCGAAGAAAATGCTCTTGTCGCCTTCATGCAGACCTTGAGCGACGGATTTTCGACCAGTGGACAGAAATAATCAGCGCGATCTGATGCAGACAGGCCGCGGGATTTGAGTTCGCAATCCCGCGGCCTCCGTAACAACGTCAACCGAACCGCCCCGAGATTGCGCACCGTTCTGACGGCGCAACGGCCTCAAGCGATATCTCCGGCAGAGCCCCTGCCCCATCTTGCCGCACGCGAGAGCGTGAGATAGCGCACAGACAGAGCCATGGCGGACGACTAGAAAAGGTGACATCCTCGCGCCATTTCCGATGGAGGTGACACTATGCGCCGCCCAATTGTTTGTAATTTGATCTTTGCCTCCGGCCTTCTTGTACTCACCCAGTTGATGATGCCAACGCAGGCTGCGGCCGAAGCGCGACTGGCGCTGGTGATCGGCCAATCCGCCTATCGCACGGTGCCGGAACTGCCGAACGCCGCCAATGACGCCAAGGGCATGGCCGAGCTGCTTGGCAATGCCGGCTTCAACGTCACCACGGCACCCAATCTGTCGCAGAACGACATGCGTCAGGCGATCTCGGATTTCGCCGGCAAGGTCAGCGCCAGTGGCGCCGACACCGTCGCGCTGGTGTTCTATGCCGGCCACGGCTTGCAGATCGACGGCGAGAACTATCTGGTGCCTGTCGATCTCGATCCCAAGCGCGAGGCCGACATTCCGCTGCAGGGTGTGCGGCTGAACGATTTGCTCAACACGCTCGGCGCGTTGCCGACGCGGGCGCGCATCTTCATGCTCGATGCCTGCCGCAACAATCCGTTCCCGGCGCTGAGCGGTGCCGGCCACGGACTCGCCATCGTCGACACCAAGGCAGGCGCGCCGGGCTCCTTCATTTCCTATTCGACCTCGCCTGGTGCGGAAGCCGAGGACGGCTCCGGCGCCGACAGTCCCTACACCACCGCGGCCCTGACTGTCGCCAAGCAACCGAACGTCCCGATCGAGGAAGTGTTCAAGCGCATCCGCATCGCGGTGGCGCAATCGACCGACGGGCGGCAGATCCCCTGGGAAAGCTCGTCGCTGACGACCGACTTCAAATTCTTCGGCGAGAGCAGCAGCCAGCAGCCTCCCGCTCCGGGCGCGAACGCGATGGCGCTCGCCAGCGCCACGCGTAGCGTCGAGGATTGGCGCAAGGATTTGCACGGCAAGGACGCCAAGGTCGCCTATGATCTCGTGATCGCCGACGACACCGTGCCGGCGTATCAGGCCTATATCGAGCTGTACGCGCAGGCCTCCTACACACCGCGCCTGCGCACGGTGCTGGAGCGCCGGCGCCAGATGCTGGCGTGGGACCGCGCGGTGGCGATAAACACCCGCGCATCCTTCGAGGCTTATCTGGCGAACTGGGACAACAGCGATCTCGCCGCGACCGCGCGCCGGCTGCTGCTCCGCGTGCAGAACCGCAATTATACCTTGCCGGTTGCGGCCGCCGCGGTCCCGGTCGCCGTCGCCATGGCGCCGACCTGTCCATGCTCGGCACCGACGCCACCGGCAACGCCGATCAACCCGACGGTTGCGCCTGTGATCAAGAAGCGCGTCGACGACACGCCGCCGAAGCGCAAGGTCGTCGACACGCCGCCGAAGCGCCGGCCGCCGCCTGACGAAGTCGTCGTCGAGCGCGCACCGCCTCCCGGCCCGCCGCCCGAAGCCGTCGGCGTTGGGATCGGCCTGGGGATTGGTCTCGGCATGGGCATGGGCGGCCATGGCGGAGGCATGGGTCGCGGCGGCGACTACAACCGCGGCAGGTACTGAGCTGCTGCTCGCTCACCTCTCGTGCCCCGGACGCAGCGCAACGCGTAGCGGTGCGCTGCGTCCGGGGCCCATCCTTGCATCGACTGTGGCCTTCTGGGTCCCGGCTCTGCGCAACAACGCTGACGCGTTGCAGCGCATCCGGGACACGAGAGTTGAGGATATTCGACATTCTGCCCTCCCTTCGGAAATGCTGTAGTCTGATCGACCGACTCAAGCCTCTCCGGGGACACCTCACCGATGCCAAACGACGCTCACGCCAAGGGATCATGGCCGCTCTTCCGCTCGCTCGCGTCCTATTCCCTGCCGGGCGACCTCATGGCGGGGCTGACGCTGGCGGCGATCGCGATCCCCGAGCAGATGGCGACCGCACGGCTCGGCGGCTTTGCACCGCAGATCGGCTTCTTCGCCTTCATGGCGGGCTCGCTCGGCTTTGCGCTGCTCGGCGGCAACCGCTTCCTGTCCTGCGGCGCGGATTCCACGATCACGCCGATCTTCGCCGGTGGGCTTGCGGCGCTCGCCACTGCCGGCTCACCTGAATATCAGGGGCTCGCGATCGCGCTGGCACTGATGGTCGGCGCAATGATGCTCGCCAGCGGCGCATTCCGGCTCGGCGGTATCGCCAATCTGCTGTCGATGCCGGTGATGGTCGGCTTCCTCGCCGGCATCTCCGTCCACATCATCGTGTCGCAACTGCCGGGCGTGCTGGGACTGGAATCGCCTGATGGCCCCACGCTCGATCGCATCGGCGTGCTCGCAAGCCAGATCGGCCACACCAATCCCATCACGTTCTGCATCGGCTTCGGCGTGCTGGCGGTGGTCTTCATCTCCGAGAAGATCAGCGCCAAAATCCCCGGCGCGCTGATCGGGCTCGTCGCCGCGACGCTGGCCACGATCGCGCTCAGCCTCGAGAGCAAGGGCGTCAACGTCGTCGGCACAGTGCCGGGCACGCTCCCACGGCCGACCCTGCCCGTACTTGCGCCGGAGCAATGGGTGCATCTGGTTCCGCTCGCTTTCGTAGTCACCGTGGTGGTGATGGTGCAGACAGCGGCCACCACGCGATCGTTCCCGTCCGATCCCGACAAGCCCGCCGATGTCGATCGCGACTTCCTCGGCGCCGGCGCCGGCAGCGTGTTGTCTGGCCTGTTCGGCGCATTTCCGGTCAATGCCAGCCCGCCGCGCACGGGCATCGTCGCCGAGACCGGCGGACAATCGCAGCTCGCAGGCCTTGCGGCGGCGGTGATCGTGCTGTTGTTGCTCGCCTTCGGAACGGGATTGTTGCGCCATGTGCCAGATGCAGCTCTTGGCGGCATCCTGCTGTTCGTGGCGCTGCGTATCATCCGCACCGAGCAGATCGTGACGATCTATCGCCAGTCGTTCAGCGAGTTTCTGCTGATCGTCGCCACCGCCGCGCTGATCATCGTGCTGCCGATCGAGCAGGGTGCATTCCTCGGCATCGTGCTGTCGCTGCTGCACGGCATCTGGAGCACGACGCGCGCAAGGCTCATCGAGTTCGAGCGCGTGCCGGGCACCACGATCTGGTGGCCGGCACATCCACACATCACCGGCGAGCGCATCGCCGGCGTCGCCGTGATCGGGCTGCAGGCGCCACTGTCCTTCCTCAATGCGCCCGGCTTCCGCAGCGACGTCACGAAAGTCCTGGGCACGGCGACGCCGCAATTGCTGGTGCTGGAGGCGAGCGGCATGGTCGAGATCGACTTCACCGCCGCGCAGATCCTGCTCGACGTCTTCAAGGCCTGCAATGAACAGGGCGTCACGGTGGCGCTGGCGCGGCTGGAATCGGTCCGCGCGCAGGAGGCATTCGAGCGCTTCAAATTGTTCGACGTGCTGCCGAAGGAGCACGTCTTCCACAGCGTGGACGAAGCCGTGCGCAAGCTGGCGAAATAGTACCTAGCGGCTTTGAGGTGATCCGGCCGTGCCGCGGGCTCCCAACCTCTCCCGCTTGCGTGAGAGGTCGGCGCGGAGCGCCGGGTGAGGGCTTTCTCCTCTTGGGGATTGTCCCATTGCGGAAATGCCCTCTCCCCGCCCTCTCCCGCAAGCGGGAGAGGGAGCGCACCTACTTCGTGGAAGCAGCCGCCGTCACTGCACCAGCGCCGGATGATCCCGCTGCGCCGTTTCGCGGATCCAGCTGGTGTGGATTGCGCGGAACAGGATCTGCGCCGTCTTGATGTCGTTCGCCGTCATGCAGAGATTGACGATGCGAAGCACAGCGTCGTCGCGCATCAGACTGTCGGAAATCTTCATCGCGATTTCCATCGCGACCTTTGCGGCGCGCTCATAGCGCGCACTCTCGCTCTTGTCGTTACAGGCGGAGCCGGCGGCGCTCTGGGCCGCAGCGTCACAGATGGCGCGGATGCGCGCGGCGGCTTCGATGTCGCCGAGCGGCCATTCGATGGCTTCGTCCCAGATATCCGCCGGCATCTGCTTCGCGAACCACTTCATCGCCCCGCCATCCGTGGTCTTCCAGCCACCGTATTGCCGCGTTTCAGCCGCGACCAGCATAGAGAGGCATACCAAGATCGGCGAGATGATTCTTTCGCCGCACTCCCCGACGCGATACGCATTCAGGACGTGCGACGCGGTCCGATGGACTCGAACTGCGCCTTCTGCTCGTCGTTCAGCGTCGCGTAGAAATCCTCCAGCGCCGCGCGAACCGACTTGACGCCGTCGAGCATCGTGTCGAGCCGCTTGCGGACCGCGGCCATTCGCGCCGGCGGCGTCAACACGTCGTTGGGCTGGCAGGCTGCCTTGAGTGAAGCGCTGACCTTGGCGCTGGTATCCTGGAGCACTTGCAGCGCAGCGCGCTGGGTGTCGTTGGGATGAAGCCTCGCCTCGATGTCGGCGCCGGGCCAATCGAGCGCGGCGGACGCCCCGCAATTCTGGACCAGCGATCCCTCGGTGGTGTTGGAAGCCGTCGCACGACGCTGATCCTCGGCCAGCGCATTGAAGCGGGCCTTCTGCTCGTCCGTGAGCGAGCCATAGAATTTGTCGAGGGCAGGCTGAACGCGGTCGACTGCTTTCTCCATCGCCTCGATACGCTGCTGCATCGCCATCAGACGACCGGGCGCAGTCGCTGCGACCTGCGCCGGACAAGATGCGCGGATCATCTCCGCCGCCTGGACCGAAGCGTTGCCGAGTTCGTCGAGGCCTGCGCCTTGTGCCTCGGTCGGCTGCACCGCGGCTGCGATCTGGTCGATCGGCAGACCGACGATTTCGCGTCGGTCGCTGCCGCAAAGCTGATCGAACGCAACGCCTCGCGCTTGCCGCCGTCCCGGCGGTCGCTGCGGCAGATAGGCCGAGAGACCGTCATAGCCATAGGGACCAAAGATGCCGGCATAGATGTCCGGATAGCCGTAGCCCCAGAAGCCGAGACCATCGCCCCAGATCGTGTAGTCGTAGAGATCGTTATAGGCGAACGGCCAGAACAGCGGTCCGACCCAGCCATAACCGCCCCCCACATGTTGCCACCATCCGCTGCTGGCGCCATGCCAGCCTGCGAGCGCGGCCGCGGCGGCGATCTGGGCTCGCGCCGCCGGATTGCTGATCAGTCGGCCGTTGCGGAACGTGCTGGGGTGCAGGTTGAGGGCATTGTGGAAATTCGCGGGACGGACGGCCGCATTGCGGATCTGACCGAAGCTCGGACCACCATGTCGAACTCCTGTTGCGAACCGGAGCGCGCCATGATGCCCGCCACCGCCATGCGCGTGGCCGAAGCCATGACCACCAAAATGACCACCAAAATGGCCGCCACCACCATGGCGGCCGCCACCATGCCCGCCTCCGTGCCCACCGCCATGGCCGCCGCCACCATGGCCGCCGCCGCCCTTGCCCAGAGCCGTGCCCGCCAGCATGCAGGCAAGCGCCATCACGGCAATTGCAATGACCGGTCGCAACATCGCATCCTCCCGCAGAGCCGCGCCATTGAGGCATCGGAACTTGACGAGAATGGAACCGGTGTGGTGGCCGAAAGTTCCGCGACCGTGGCGCAAAAGGCGCGCGCTACGCCTCCGGCACGATCTTGCCGGGGTTGAAGATGTTTTGCGGATCGAGTGCCTTTTTCAGCGCACGCATTGCATCCAGCGCTTCGGGGCCGAGCTCGGCCTTGAGGTATTTCTGCTTGCCTTGGCCAATGCCATGCTCGCCGGTGCAGGTTCCGTCCATCGCCTGCGCGCGCTCGACGAGGCGATGCATGAACTCCTCGCCGCGCGCCATCTCGGCCGCATCGTTGGTGTCACACACCAGCGAGCAGTGGAAATTACCGTCGCCGACATGGCCGACGATCGGCGACAACAGGTTGAGACGCTCGAGATCTTCCTCGGTCTCGCTGACGCAATCGGCAAGCCGCGAGATCGGCACGCAGACGTCGGTCGCGACCACGCCGATGCTGTCGCCGGGCCGCAGCGCCTTGACGGACCAATAGGCATCGTGCCGCGCCTGCCACAGTTTCGTGCGATCCTCCGGCTTGGTGGTCCAGGAAAAATCGCCGCCGCCGCAATCCCTGGCGATCTCGCCGAACGCCTTCGACTGCGCATCGACCTCGATCTCGCTGCCGTGGAATTCCATCAGCAACAGCGGCGTCTCCGGCAGTGTCAGTTTCGAATAGGAATTGCAGGCCTTCACCTGCGCGGCATTGAGCAACTCGATGCGCGCCACGGGAATACCGGTCTGGATCGCCAGGATCACGGCCTGACACGCCCCGTGCACGGTCTCGAACGACACCGCAGCCGCCGCGATCGTCTCGGGGATGCCGCGGAGCCGAATGGTCAGTTCCGAGATGATTCCGAGCGTGCCTTCGGCGCCGACGAACAGATGCGTCAGGTCATAGCCGGCCGAGGACTTCTTCGCGCGCGTGCCCGTGGTGATGATCTCGCCGTCGCCGCGCACCACCTTCAGCGCCAGCACGCTGTCACGCATGGTGCCGTAGCGTACCGCGTTGGTGCCGGAGGCGCGGGTCGAGGCCATGCCGCCGAGCGAAGCGTCCGCACCGGGATCGATCGGGAAGAACAGGCCCTGGTCGCGCAGATGCTCGTTGAGCGCCTTGCGGGTGACGCCGGGCTGGATCACGCAGTCGAGATCCTCGGCATGCACCGCGAGCACCTTGTTCATGTCGCGCAAATCGATCGAGATGCCGCCGGCGGGCGCGTTGACCTGGCCTTCCAGCGAGGTGCCAGTGCCGAAGGGAATGACGGGCACGCCGTTTTTGGCGCAGATGCGCACCACGTCCTGGATGTCGGCAGTCTCCTGCGCCATCACCACGCCATCCGGCGGCTGGTTGACGATCCATGTCGTGGTATGGCCGTGCTGCTCGCGGACGGCCTGCGAAGTGATGAGGCGGTTGCCGAAGCGTGCGGCGAGCTGATCGAGCGCGCTTGCGAGGGCTTTCGGCGCCGGCCGCGGCGGATTATTGGTGATGGTCGTACCCACGGATAGTCCTCCCGACGAGACGAACCGTGGCAAAGGACATCTCACCGGTCAAGTCAAGCGACCGGGCGCATAGCTGGGGAAGGACACATGCCGGAGACCGCCGTCGCAGCGCCCAAGGCCGAGCCGTTCCGCTCTTCGATCATGCAGATCGAGCCGCAATGGATCGACTATAACGGCCATCTCAACATGGCCTATTACAACGTGATGTTCGACCGGGCGATCGACCAGATGTGGCTGCAGCTCGGGATCGGCCCCACCTACATGAAAGAGCGCAACGGCTCGACCTTCACTGCCGAGTGCCATGTGCGGTATCTGCGCGAGATCCACCTTGGCGATCCCGTGCAGGTCTCGGTCTGGCTGCTGGAGGCCGACGACAAGCGGCTGCACACGTTCCAGGAGTTGCGGCATGCGACCGAGGGCTGGCTATCGGCGACCTCCGAGAACATGTCGCTGCACATCGACATGGGCTCGCGAAAGGTGGTGGCCTTTCCGCCTGACATTCGCGAGCACATTGCGGCCGTCGTCGGGGCTCACAGCGCCGTGCCGCGGCCCGAGGGCATCGGCCGGAACGTGGCGATGCCCTCGAAGAGATAGCGCTAGATCCTGCGGCCGCGGACGAGGCCGACCACGGCCGAGACCAGGAACAGGACGACCGCGATGAAGAAGATGATCTTGGCGATCTCGATCGATGCGCCGGCGATGCCGCCAAAGCCCAGGATACCCGCGATCAGCGCGATAACCAGAAACGTCACAACCCAGCCAAGCATGGCAAAACCTCTGTTTTGATGTCTGTCTGCGATCGGCGCGTCTGACGCGCCTCACTTGGACAAACAATCTCCAACTCGGAACGATGGTTCCGGCCCGCAGGAGCTGGAAATTCGCCCGATCTGGAGGAACAAACCGGCTTGCCGCGCACGTGGAAAACCCGGCCCGGCCGCCCCATATAGGCACCAATCCCTGTTATGAAGGCTCCCTTCCGCCACCCCGCGGTGCCATCGTGGGGCCAATGATTCGCATGACCGAGCCGAGCAAGATCACGTCCCAGAACGTCCCCGACCACCAGCCCGCAGCCGGCGGCATCGCCGCGCGTGCGCGCGCCTCCGTGGGTCCGAAATATCTGACCGGGCTCAATCCGGAGCAGCGCGAGGCGGTCGAGACGCTGGACGGCCCGGTCCTGGTGCTGGCCGGCGCCGGCACCGGCAAGACCCGCGTGCTGACCACCCGCATCGCCCACATCCTGAGCCAGGGCCGCGCCCGCCCCGCCGAAATCCTGTCCGTGACCTTCACCAACAAGGCCGCGCGCGAGATGAAGCACCGGCTCGGCCAGATGCTCGGCCACGCCGTGGAAGGCATGCCGTGGCTCGGCACCTTCCACTCCATCGGCGGCCGCATCCTGCGTTTCCATGCCGAGCTGGCGCAGCTCAAGTCGAATTTCACCGTGCTCGACGTTGATGATCAGGTGCGTCTGCTCAAGCAGCTCTTGCAGGCCGACAACATCGACGACAAGCGGTGGCCGGCGCGCATGCTGGCCGGGCTGATCGACGGCTGGAAGAACCGCGGCCTGACGCCGTCGCAGGTGCCCTCGGGCGAAGCCGCTGTCTTCGCCAACGGCAAGGGCGGCAAGCTCTATGCGAGCTACCAGGAGCGGCTGAAGATCTTGAACGCCGCCGACTTCGGCGACCTCCTGCTGGAAAACATCCGTATCTTCCGCGAGCATCCGGATATCCTTCGGCAGTACCAGCAGCGCTTCAAGTTCATCCTGGTCGACGAATATCAGGACACCAACGTCGCGCAGTATTTGTGGCTGCGGCTGTTGTCGCAGGCGCCGACTTCTCTCACCTCTCCCCGCGTGCGCGGAGAGGTCGACGCACGAAGTGCGGCGGGTGAGGGGGATTCTCCGCAGACCGAGCTCGTGGAGACAGCCCCTCTCCCGGCAAGCGGGGCGAGGGAGAAGAACCACGTCAAAAACATCTGCTGCGTCGGCGACGACGACCAGTCGATCTATGGCTGGCGCGGCGCCGAGGTCGACAACATCCTGCGCTTCGACCACGATTTCCCTGGCGCGAAGGTCATCCGCCTCGAACGCAACTACCGCTCGACCGGCCATATCCTGGCCGCCGCCTCGCACCTGATCGCGCACAACGAAGGCCGGCTCGGCAAGACGCTGCGCACCGAGGACCAGGACGGCGAGAAGGTCACGGTGACGGGCTCGTGGGATTCGGAAGAGGAAGCCCGCGGCATCGGCGAGGAGATCGAACAGATCCAGCGCCAGGGCGAAAAGCTCAACGAGATCGCCATTCTCGTGCGCGCGTCCTATCAAATGCGCGAGTTCGAAGACCGCTTCGTCACGCTCGGCCTGCCCTATCGCGTCATCGGCGGCCCGCGCTTCTACGAGCGCGCCGAAATCCGCGACGCGCTGGCTTATCTGCGCGTCATCAACTCGCCGGCCGACGATCTCGCCTTCGAGCGCATCGTCAACGTGCCCAAGCGCGGGCTTGGCGATGCCACCGTGCAGATGCTGCACGACCACGCCCGCAAGCGCCGCATCCCGCTGTTCGAGGCAGCGCGCGCGGTGGTCGAGACCGACGAGCTGAAGCCGAAGGCGCGCGGAAGTCTGCGCGAGGTCGTCGCCCAGTTCGACCGCTGGCGCGCCCAGCGCGAGGTCACTGCACACACGGATCTCGCCCAGATCGTGCTCGACGAGAGCGGCTACACCGAGATGTGGCAGAAGGATCGTTCGGCCGACGCCGCGGGCCGGCTGGAGAACCTCAAAGAGCTGGTGCGCTCGATGGAGGAGTTCGAGAACCTGCAAGGATTCCTCGAACACATCTCGCTGGTGATGGACCGCGAGGGCGGCGCCGAGGACGACGCGGTGTCCTTGATGACGCTGCACTCGGCCAAGGGTCTCGAATTCGACAATGTATTCCTCCCCGGCTGGGAGGAAGGCCTGTTTCCGAGCCAGCGTACGCTGGACGAACAGGGTCGCGCCGGTTTGGAAGAGGAGCGCCGGCTCGGCCATGTCGGCCTGACCCGCGCACGCCGCCGCGCGAAAATCTATTTCGCGACGAACCGCCGCATCCATGGCACCTGGTCGACCACGATCCCGTCGCGCTTCCTCGACGAATTGCCGGCGGCCAATGTCGAGATCACGGAATCCAAGGGTGGCTCGGCCTGGGGCGGCACCGGCGGCTACGGCGCCTCACGCTTCGACGACATGGAGGCGTTCGGGTCGAGCTATTCGACGCCGGGCTGGCAGCGCGCCCAAGCAAACCGAGAAGGCAATCGCAACCGTGGCGGCGGACGCAATGGTGGCGGCGGGCAAGGCGGCTTCGAGGAAGAGGCCTCGAATTTCTCATCGTCTTCGTCATCCGGCCCCGATTTCGGCAGCTTCTCCTCGCGCCGCCGCGGGCCGTTGACGATCGAAGGCGAGCTGGTCGCCAAATCGACCGGCACGACGTCCGAATTTTCGCTCTCCGACCGCGTCTTCCACCAGAAATTCGGCTACGGCCGCGTCACCAAGGTCGACGGCAACAAGCTCACCATCGCCTTCGACAAGGCCGGCGAGAAGAAGGTCGTGGACAGCTTTGTTCAGCGGGCGTGAGCCCGACATGCCTCACTACGTCGCCATCATCGAAGACGCCGGCCCGGATGACGTTAGCTTGTGGTTTCCGGACCTGCCCGGCTGCATCTCCGGCGGCGACGACATCGACGAAGCCCTGGAGAATGCGCCCGAGGCGCTCGCGTTCTATGCGCAGGAGCTGGTCGAGGACGGCCGCGAGCTTCCCCAGCCGCGGACTTTGGACGAGCTCAAGGCCGCCCCCGAATTTGCCGACGACCTGGGGAAACACACGGTCGTTCTGATCGAGTGACCGCCCCGCGCCGACGCCGAGGAGTGAGGACTGTTCGCCGCACTGGCCGAACTCTCGACGGTTCTGGGGCGAACAGCCCTTGACCATGGCGAACTTCCCCGTATCAGATGCACCCATGGTCCGGGGCTCCATCACACTGATCGTGCTTGCATTGGGGATGCCGTCGCTTGCGACGGCGGAGACCATGAGCTTTGGCGATTCGATCGGGTTGCTGGCGAAAAGTTGCGGTGCGGAAATCGTCGCCAATTGCCGCGGCGTCAATCCGGACTCCACCCGCCTGAAGGAGTGCCTGTCCCGCAACCGTGACGTGCTCTCGCAGCAGTGCCAGAGCGCCTACCTCACCGCGTTCGATGCCATCCAGAAGCGCGTCGCCGCCCGGGTCACGGTCGCGAATGCCTGCCAGCGCGAGATCGTCAAGGTCTGCGGCGGCTCGACCAAGGAGACCAGCAAGTCGGTCCCCTGCCTGATCTCGACGCCCAAGGGCATCAGCAACAACTGCCTGAAGGCCGTCGACGACGCGGGGTATCGATGATGCGGGCAACCGGGCACATCACCGCCGGAATCGGTTTCGCATTGGGCCTCGCTCTGCTCGCAGGCGCAGCCGGTGCGCAGACGGCGCCGACCCGTGACGACATCGTCGGCAAGCTCAATCATTTCGAGGAGGCCGCCGAGGTCGACATCCCCGCCCTGAAGCAGCAGGTGATGGAGCGGGCCAAGGCCAGGATCAAGAACGATCCGGGTCCGGTGAACCGGCCACTGATCGCGCCTGACCTCGCCAAGCTGCCCGCCTTCAACGCCCAGATCCAGTTCGACGCCGACACGCCGATCATCCAGCCGGACTCCTACCAGACCGTCGGCCGGATCGCCGACGCAATGGTTCACGCCTCACTGCTGCCCTACACATTCCTGATCGTCGGCCATGTCGAGTCCAATCAGAAGACGCGGGAGGCCAACGCGATCCTGAGCCAGCGCCGGGCTGACGCGATCCGTGATGTGCTGGTGAACACGTTCAAGATTTCGACCAAGCGGCTGCAACCGATCGGCCTCGGCGAGGAGCAGTTCCTCGACCGCGCCAAGCCGACCTCGGCAGTCAACGGCCAGTTGCAAATCCTGACCTTTGCCAAAGTGCCCGAAGATGCGCCTGCGCATCCCGCAGCAGCCCCAACGCCTGCGGCGAAAAAGCCCGCCAAGAAGCATTGAGCGCGCGGCCTTTGCGCCCGACGGAACCCGTTGAAGTCTTGACCGTTTTGTGACCTGTCTCACAGCGCGACAGCACCGTCCTGCGCGACAATAGCCCCAGTTTGTGCACTGCTCTATCCGGTGCTATAGGCTTTTTTCGTCCTTCCCCGATCCTGTACTGCGCGAGACCAAGATGGCTGACTATTTTCAACGCCAACTGGCCGATTATGTCGAATACCATCGCGATCCCTGGAATTGCGCGATGCATGTGGTCGGCATTCTCCTGCTCTTCACCGGTGCTACGCTGCCGCTGACGCTGGTGCATTTCCCCGTGTTCGGGGTCGAGGTCAGCCTGGCAGTGATTTTGGCCCTGCCCGTGCTGGTATACTGGCTGATGCTGGACACCGGGGTCGGGCTTGGCATCCTCGCCTCCATGATCGTGCTGCTTTCGGTCGCAACCGCGATCGGCAATCAGGTCTCGATTGCCATGATGTGGTCGATTTTTGCAGTGCTGATCGTGCTCGGCGTCGCATCGCAGATCGTCGGCCACAGGGTGTTCGAGGAGCGGCAGCCGTCGATGGTCGACCACCCCACGCATTTCCTGCTTGGGCCGATGTTCGTCATGGCAAAATTTTACATTGCACTGGGTTTTCGTCGCGACCTTGCCGCGATTCTCGCGCCTCTTCCGACCAACTCCCTTTCAACCCGATAGCTTTCTCGAAGCGGAACAGCAAAACCTACTTCATGACTCCAGTACTGGTTACCGGTGGCAGCGGTTTCATCGGACAGCATCTCGTCGAAGCGCTCCGCGCCCGTGGGCAGCGGGTGCGTGTTCTCGATGTCCGGCCGCCGGCCACCGCGAACGCGGACGTTGAATATGTGCACGGCTCGGTGCTGGACGGCGCCGCGGTCGATGCTGCGCTTTCCGGTATAGATCAGGTCTATCACCTCGCCGGCCTGCCCGGCATGTGGGTCGCCAACAAGCGGGATTTCCACGACGTCAATTTCCGCGGCACCGAAATCGTGCTTGCGGCTGCGATGAAGCGCGGTGTGTCGCGTTTCCTGCACTGCTCGACGGAATCGATCCTGTTTCCTTATGCGAACCTCAACGGCGTTGCCGCCGAGGAGGCGCTGCAGCCGGCCGACGCGATGCCCGGCGCCTATACGCGATCGAAGTCGCTCGCCGAGCATCACGCTGCGAAGGCCGCAGCCAGTGGCTTCCCGCTCGTGATCGGCACGCCGACCATGCCGATCGGCCCCGCCGACCACAATCTGACGCCGCCTACGGCGATGCTGTGGTACTTCCTGCAGAAGAAGGTACAGCCGCATCTCGACTTCCTGGTCAACCTCGTCGACGTTCGCGACGTCGCCATGGGCCTGGCGCTGACGATGGAGCGCGGCCGCATCGGCCAGCGCTACATCCTCGGCGGCGATTGCGTCCGGCTCGGCCAGATCCTGCGGATGATGTCGGCGATGAGCGGACGGCGGCAATATCCGGTCGTCGTTCCCGGCAAGATTGCCGAGCTCTCCGCCATCATGCTGGAATCGATCTCCAATCGCATCACGCACCGTCCGCCCAACGGCACCGCCGAGGGCGTGCGCATCGCGCTCGCCGCGAGCGACCTTTCAATCGGCAAGGCCCGCAACGAGCTCGGCTATGCGCCGCGCCCGATCGAGCCAGTGCTGCGCGAAACCATCACCCATCTGCTCGCCCGCGGCGGCCAGGCCGCGTCCAATGCCATCGAGCATCACGCGCTGTCGTCGCGCGCGAGCTGATCTGCTCCCCAACCCAAAGAACCTTTCCGCATGTCCTTCGATTTCAGCAAGCTTCTCTCTGTCGCCTGGGGCGGCTGGACCACGACCTGGCCGACGCAGCTGCTCGCCCTGATCTGGCTCGCCTGGCTCGCCAGCTGGGTCGGAGCCTCGTTCTGGCAGGGCCGCACCCAGAAACAGGTGATGACGCTGGAGTCCGGCCGCTATCGCATCCCGATCCTGGTCGGCGGCATCCTGTTCACGCCGTGGACTGCGGAGATCCTCGGCGAGAAGCCGCTCTGGGTGTTGGGCAATACCGGCGTCTACATCGCAGCCCTGATCGTGCTCGCCGGCATTTCGTTCACCTGGTGGGGCCGGCTGCATCTCGGCCAATTCTGGTCGAACACCATCACCCACAAGGAAGACCACCGCGTCATCGACACCGGCCCCTACGGTATCGTGCGGCACCCGATCTACACCGGCCTGATCCTTGGCATGCTGGTCACCGGCATCGCAGTCGGCACGGTGACGGCGATCCTCGGCGCGATCCTGATCTCGCTCGGCATGTGGCAGAAGGGCCGGATGGAAGAGGTGTTCTTGTCGAAAGAGCTCGGCGAGGATGCCTACGGCGCCTATTGCCGCCGCGTGCCGATGATCATCCCGTTTCTGTCGCCGCGGTGAAGTAGCAGCTCGCTTCACTCTCGTGTCCCGGACGCGCTGCAACGCCATTAGCGCGTTGAAGACGCGCGTGAACGCGCTTATGTCGTTGCTGCGCAGAGCCGGGACCCAGATAGCGACGCGTTGCTGGCGAAGAGATGGGCCCCGGCTCTGCAGCGCACCGCGAAGTCGCGCTGCGCTGCGTCCGGGGCACAAGGCCGCTGTCCATCGCGCTAAGGAACCGCCCTTCCGATCGCTCGTTACCCCTCGACACCTGCACCAGCCGCAGAGCATCGAGCCATGTCGGACGCCTACGATTATTTTCGCGCGCACGCGATTGCGGCCGTCCGCAAGGCGCGGGCGCTGCCGCCCGGGCGGCCGAAGCTGAAGCAGCGCACGGTCGCGCGGGTCTATCATCTCCTCTCCAAGGAGGCCGCGCTCACCCCGAACGTCCATCACCTCGATGATTTCCGCAGCGCGCGACGGCTGGAGCGGCAGGTCCACCGCTGATCCCCGCCCCTATGCAAATTCGATCAGCTGCCATTCCGCTGGAATAGACCTCGGCGGAGTTCCGCACAGGTTGACCTTTTGGCCGCTACCAAGTTGGATGCGCGCGCAAAAGTCACGACGGCACGCAATCGTGGATCTGGAGAGGTCGACGATCAGGCAGAGATAAGGTCCTGGCCCGCGCGGGGCTTTGGACGAATCCTGGACAATCCGTCGTTGGACAGTGCCGCAGGTTCGACAGGGGATTTTCATGACATTTTCCAGCATCTTTGCGCAGTTCGTCGCGTTCGTCGGCGGCATCGCGCTGCAATGGCGAAAGCTGTCGGGCACCACACCCGCGCCGGCCTGGGGCCAGGCCCCGTCGATTCCCGAAGCGAAGCCGCAGGGCGCGCTGCCGACGCTGAAGATGCCGACCGCCCGCGGCTGGAGCGAGGGCCGGAAGCCGACCGCCGCGCCCGGGCTCAAGGTCAATGCGTTCGTGGCCGGCCTCGACCATCCGCGCTGGATCGAGGTGCTGCCCAATGGCGACGTGCTGATCGCGGAAGCGACGCAGATCGCAGGCCGCCCGCGCAGCGTGTTCCACTTCGCGATGCAGGCGACGATGCGGCGCGCCGCAGCGCTCGGCGAGTCCGCCAACCGCATCACGCTCTTGCGCGACAAGGACGGCGACGGTGTCGCCGAGCATCGCGGCGCCTTCATGGAAAACCTGAGCCAGCCGTTCGGCATGGCGCTAATCGGCGACACCTTCTATGTCGGCAACACCGACGGCGTGATGGCCTTCCCCTATGTCGCGAATGCCGACAGCATCACTGCGCCGGGCAAGCGGCTCACCAATTTCAAGCCGAGCGGGCACTGGACGCGGAGCCTGCTCGCCAGCCCCGACGGCAAGAAGCTCTATGCCGGCGTTGGCTCGCTCAGCAACATCGCCGAGATGGGCATGGAGGTCGAGGAAGGCCGCGCCGCGGTCTACGAGCTCGATCTGGCCGCCGGCACGCACCGCATCTTCGGCGCAGGCCTGCGCAATCCCGTGGGTCTTGCCTGGGAGCCAACTACGGGCGTGCTCTGGACCGTCGTCAACGAGCGCGACGGGCTCGGCGACGAGACGCCACCGGACTATCTGACCTCGGTGCGCGACGGCGGCTTCTATGGCTGGCCCTATTGCTACTGGGGCAAGACGGTCGACGACCGCGTGCCGCAGGATCCGGCGATGGTCGCCAAGGCGCTCACGCCCGACTACGCGCTCGGTGGCCACACCGCTTCGCTCGGCCTGTGCTGGATGCCATCAGGCACCCTGCCGGGCTTTCCGGACGGCATGGTGATCGGCCAGCACGGCTCGTGGAATCGCAGCACGCTGTCCGGCTACAAGCTGGTGTTCATCCCATTCGAGAACGGCAAGCCCTCCGGCCCCGGTCGCGACATCCTGTCGGGCTTCCTGTCCCCGGATGAGAAGGAATCCTACGGCCGCCCGGTTGGCGTCGTGATCGGCCCCGACAAGACGTCGCTGCTGATGGCCGACGACGTCGGCAACGTGATCTGGCGCGTCACCGGCGCGTAAGTTGAAATAGTCGAGATAGGCGTCGCGGGCGACCTGCACCTCTCCCGCTTGCGGGAGAGGTCGCGCCGTAGGCGCGGGTGAGGGCTCTCTCCTCTGGGGGAGTGCCCCGTTGCGGAAACACCCTCTCCCCAACCCTCTCCCGCAAGCGGGAGAGGGAGCGCACCGCCGTCTCGGCTAGTCACGCCTCAACTCATCACGTCCCCACGCACAACGTGGCGCGCTGCTTGCGCAGCAGCGCGATCACGGACAGCGCGGTAATCATCCCGGTCTTTGGATTTTCAGACGGGATGTTCTCGATGCCCATCGAGAACCGCGCCGAATCCGCCTCGACCTCGATGCGATGAACATTGCGCGTCACGGTGGGGTCGGCCCAAACCTGCATCTGGGTGCGATCGGGTCCGATGCCCGCCAGCGACAGCGCAACGGCGACATTCACGTTCGCCGGAAAGCCCTTCGCCGCTTCGCGCGCGCTGCCCTCGAACAGTTTTAGCGGCTCCCGCAGATTGTCGATGTCGATTTTGTTCTGAACGATGAACGGTGCGCCCTTCAACCCGTCGATCGGCTTGCGCGTGACCATCTTCACCGAATGAATGGTGCCGACCGCAGCGGCGTTGACCGCATCGAGCCCGATCAGCGCGCCGGTCGGCACGAGGATGCGACCGCCCTTGGCGCGCGCGAGATCGACGAGATCAAAATTGTCGAGCAATCCGCCAACGCTGACCACGACCGCGGACCTGCCGCGCGTCACCGCAGGCTCGACGATCGCGCGCAACTGGCTGCTCGGCGCGCATTCGACCACGATGTCGGCGGCGTCGCCGAGCTGGTCGATGGGCAGGATTTGCGGCGGGCGGCGCAGGCTGCTCAGGAAGCTCTGATGTTTCGCGGGATCGCGTACAGCCACGGCGGAGAGCGTCAGGCCCTCGATGCCCTGATCGAGCGCGGTCGCAATCTTGCTGCCGATCGAGCCCAGCCCCGCAATGGCCACCCGCAACTCGTTCGAAGCTGTCTGTCCCGTCATCGCATCACACCTTTTGTCCAGGCCAGCGTCATAGCTGCTCACGCCTCCCGCGCATAGCTGCGCAGGCGCGTCTCCAGCACCGCCAGCATGGCATCGCGGGCCGGATCGCGCGAGCCGCGCAACCAGGCCGCCGCCAGCGGCAGCCGGCCGACTGGGCCGCTCTGCTTCGGACGGAGCGGCACGAAGCGAACGCCCGTCACCGCCATCCGCGTGGTCCAGCGCGGCACGATCGCGACCCCGAGCTTCGTGGCCACCAGATGGATGATGGTCTGCTTCTCGTCCGCGACCTGCACGATGCGCGGTGTCAAGCCGGCCTGCTCGAACAGCTTGACCGTGAGGTCGTAACTGTGCGGCCGCGAGCGGCGGTCCGGCACCAGCATCGGCTCGTCGGCGATGTCAGCCAGCGTGATCGACTTGCGCGCCGCGAGCGCGTGACGCTGCGGAAACGCCACGATCGCGGTCTCCTGAAGCAGCGACCGGAACTCCAGCCGCTTGTCCGGCCGGTCGGGCGGACGAACGAAGGCGAGGTCGAGCGCGCCGGTCAGGATCTTTGGCAACAGTCGGACGGTCTTGTCCTCGAGCAGCTGGACCGCGACCTCGGGATGTCCGGCGCGGAAGTCACGCAGCAGCGGCGGCAGCAACCCCGCCGCCGCGCTGTCGATGGCACCGACCCGCAGCCGCCGCGCGGCGCCCGCGCGCGAGCGGTTGCGCAGATTGCTCTCCACGGCTTCGACCCGGGCGAGGATGGCGCGGGCATCGCGCAGCAGCGTCGTGCCGTCCTCGGTGAGCGAAACCGCGCGGGTCGTGCGCGCGAACAGCCGCGTTCCCAAATCCTCTTCCAGCAGCCTGATCTGGCGTCCGAGCGCGGACGGCAGCATCTGGAGATGCTGCGCGGCGCGGCCGAAATGCAGCTGCTCGGCCGCCGCCACAAAGCATCGCAACTGATGCAATTCCATCCGCAGATCCTCTCGTCTCGCCGTCAGGCGATTATATCATTTTTTTGTATAAACCAGCGCCAATTGAGTTCGCCTCCTGTCGCCGCCTAGGCTAGCTGCCACAACGAAAATCGGGACTTGAGGGAGGCCAGGGTGGCGAGCGAGATTCAGACGCGCGTGCTGCGCAAGATCACCTGGCGCATCGTTCCCTTCATCATGCTGCTCTACTTCGTGGCCTTCATCGACCGCGTCAATATCGGCTTCGCCTCGCTGACGATGAACAAGGACATCGGGCTGTCGCCGACCGTCTACGGTTTTGGCGCCGGCATCTTCTTCTGGGGCTATTTCCTGTTCGAAGTGCCCTCCAACATCATCCTGCACAAGGTCGGCGCGCGGATCTGGATCGCGCGGGTGATGATCACCTGGGGCCTGGTCTCGGCCGCAATGGCGTTCGTGCAGGGTGCGACCAGCTTCTACATCCTGCGCTTCCTGCTCGGCGTCGCGGAGGCCGGCTTCTTTCCCGGTATCATCCTTTATCTCTCCTACTGGTTCCCGGCACGCCAGCGCGCCGCCGTGACCGCATTGTTCATGGCGGCCGCGCCGCTCTCGACCGTGCTGGGCTCGCCGGTCTCGGGCGCGCTGCTGGAGATGGACGGAATGTTCGGCTTCAAGGGCTGGCAATGGCTGTTCGTGCTGGAGGCGCTGCCGGCCGTGCTGCTCGGTTTCGTCGTGCTGGCCTTCCTGACCGATCGGCCCGAGAAGGCGAAATGGCTCACTGATGACGAGCGCCGCTGGCTGGTCGAGACCATGAATGAGGAGACCACCAGCAAGGCCGCCACTGCGAGCCACAGCATCTGGCGCGGGCTCGCCGATCCGCGCGTGCTGGCGCTGTCGCTGATCTATTTCGGCACCTCGGCCGGCCTCTATACGCTCGGGGTCTGGGCGCCGCAGATCATCAAGCAATTCGGCCTGTCCTCACTCCAGGTCGGCTTCCTCAATGCGCTGCCGGCAACGGCCGCCGTCGTGACGATGGTGCTGTGGGCGCGGCACTCGGATCGCACCGGGGAGCGGACCTGGCATGTCATCATCGCCTGCCTGGTCGCCGCAGCCGGGCTTGCCTATGCTGGCCTTGCGGCCGGCGTCGTCGCAGTGTTGATCGCGCTGGCACTCGTGAACATCGGCATCTCCTCGGCAAAACCGCCGCTCTGGAGCATGCCGACGCTGTTCCTGTCCGGCCCCGCAGCCGCAGCCGGCATTGCCACCATCAACTCCATCGGCAATCTCGGCGGTTTCGTCGGTCCCGCCATGATCGGCTGGATCAAGGACCAGACTGGCAGCTTTGTTGGCGGGCTCTATTTCGTCGCCGGCCTGCTCGTTCTCTCGGCGATCCTGACCCTGCTATTGTCGCGCGCGCAGACCGCGCCCGTCGAACCCGTCCCGCAATCCCACTGATCTCTCAAACGGAGCCTTCTCATGCGCACCCATTCGATCGCAGCCATTCCCGCCGACGGCATCGGCCCTGAGGTCATCTCGGCCGGCGTCCGCGTGCTGGAGGCGCTGGCCAAGCGCAACGGCGACCTCACCTTCAACGTCAAGACGTTCGACTGGGGCTCGGACTATTACAAGAAGCACGGCGTGATGATGCCGGCCGACGGTCTCGCTGAGTTGAAGAAGTTCGACGCGATCTATTTCGGCGCAGTCGGCGCGCCCGACGTGCCCGATCACATCACGCTGTGGGGCCTGCGCCTGCCGATCTGCCAGGGCTTTGACCAATACGCCAATGTGCGGCCGACCAAGATTTTGCCGGGCGTCGCCTCGCCGCTGCGCAATGTCGGCGTCGGCGATCTCGACTGGGTGATCGTGCGCGAGAATTCGGAAGGCGAATATGCCGGCATGGGCGGTCGCGCGCACAGGGGCCTGCCGGAAGAGGTCGGCACCGAAGTCGCGGTCTTCACCCGCGTCGGCGTCACGCGGATCATGCGCTACGCGTTCCAGCTCGCGCAGTCGCGTCCGCGCAAATTCCTGACCGTGGTGACCAAGTCGAACGCGCAGCGCCACGGCATGGTGATGTGGGACGAGATCGCCGCCGAAGTCGCCGGTGAATTCCCCGACGTCACCTGGGACAAGATGCTGGTCGACGCCATGACGGTGCGCATGACGCTGCATCCGAAGAGCCTCGACACCATCGTTGCGACCAACCTCCACGCCGACATTCTCTCCGACCTTGCCGGCGCGCTTGCGGGCAGCCTCGGCGTGGCGCCGACCGGCAACATCGATCCGCAGCGCCGCTTCCCCTCGATGTTCGAACCGATCCACGGCTCGGCCTTCGACATTACCGGCAAAGGCATCGCCAACCCGGTCGCGACCTTCTGGACCGGCGTGCAGATGCTGGAGCATCTCGGCGAGAAGGACGCCGCCGTGCGGTTGATGAAAGCCGTCGAGCAGGTCTGCGCCGCCGGCGTGCTGACGCCGGATGTCGGCGGCAAGGCGACGACGAAGGACGTGACGGACGCCGTGATCGACGCGATCCACGGCTCGAACGTATAGTCATCTCCTCCCCCGTTCGGAACGGTGCCCGATGAGCATGGCTCGCGCTGAGAGGGTGATAGGCGGGCGCGCGCCAAATCACCTCTTACCCGGAACGAGGAGGCGCTCGCTCCGGGACCAGGCCAGGGAGGCCCTAAAATTTTTTGGCTCCCCTCTTGAAACCAAAACCGCGTTTTTTTATTTTTCTGCTGCCGCCGAGAGGTGGTGTCCCCGACGCCTGAAGGGTTGGGGACAGCTGAGACGGGCACCGGTCGTGTCCGGTGTCGCTGTATCCATTTTGCTCTTTGGAGGATCTGGCTATGCGCACTTACGACTTCTCTCCCCTGTGGCGCTCGACCATTGGCTTCGATCGCCTCTTTGACCTCGTTGAAACAGCGCAGCGTGCTGGCGAGGACAACTATCCCCCCTACAACATCGAACGCGTCAGCGAGGATCGCTATCAAATTTCGCTTGCCGTTGCTGGCTTTTCACCCGACGAGATCTCGGTGACTGCCGAGCAGAATGCGGTCATCGTCGAGGGAAACCAGGCGGACAAGACCGAACGCGAATATCTCTATCACGGCATTTCCGCTCGGCCCTTCAAGCGGCAATTCAACCTCGCTGACTATGTTCAGGTGAAGGGCGCTGCGTTCGAGAACGGTCTGCTGAAGATTGAGCTGATCCGGGAAATCCCCGAGGCCATGAAGCCGCGGCGAATCGCCATCAATGGCGCATCGAGCGGCAATGTGCATCAACTCGAAGGCAAAGCCGCCGCGTAAATTCTCACCTGTTGGAGGTTAGTGCTTCCCGCCCGGTGCCCGGGCGGGAGCTACCCTGCCCGCGACTGCAGCCCGAACTCAATCCAGAGGCTTCTAGCGAAAGGAGAAGGAGGACCTCTCATGATCCACGATGCCGACAACGTTATCGACCTCAACGCGATATTGCATCCTGGCTCTGTCTATGATCATCCCCGGGATGTCGTCCAGGATCCGACGATGTCGATCGCCGAGAAGCGTGCGATCCTCGCGTCCTGGGCTTCGGACGCGGCCAGCGTTGCGTCAAACCCGGCGCTCAGAGAACTGCCCGGTTCGAACAGAATCGTAACCATCGACGAGATTCTCGACGCGCTTGCCACGCTGGACCACCACCCGAAGGGACCTCCCGGCGGCAAGCCTGCCCGTTTGAAATCGACCTCACGTGCCGGGCTCGCAGCCTAGCAGACCGACTGTTCAAACGGATGACCACGATGATGGACGAAAACCTGGCCCTGTTGCGTGTCCACCGCAACAACATCAGCCGTTACCGCCGGTTGCTCAAGACCGAGCTGACGGACGTCGAGCGGCATTTCATCGAGAAGCGTCTGTCTGAGGAACGGTCAGCGATGGAGAAGATCGCTGCCTCGACGTTCCCGTTGAGCCTCCAAGCTCAAGTCGGGACGATCAGGAACGCAACTTCGCCACCGGTAGCATGCAGCCAAGGCCAATCCAATGCCTGACGAATTCCCGACTTTCGAAGTGTTCTTGAAGAAATCCGGCCGAAGGGCCTGGCGTTGGCGTCTATGCACGACGGAAGGGCGCCTCATTATGGACGGAGCGGAAAACGGCCGACCCGCCGCCAAATATGCTGCCGAGCGGGCACTGTTTCTGATGCTTCTGTCCGCGCCCTATCGCCCGGCGAGCCGAGCATCCGCCACGGCGCGATCGTCGCTGGCGAGCTCACCACCAAGACGGCTGCCTCGGCAGCAGATGCGTGGATGACAGGGCGAGGCCCGACAACACTCGGAAGGGTGCCGTCGGCCGGGCATTCCAGGCCCCCCTGCTCCCGAGAGTCTAGCGCCGGCTCGGCGTTGCCGGCATCGCCATTGCGGCCGCCGGCTCCGGCGGCGTCAGGTGCCGCGGAACGATGATGGACTGGCCCGGAGTGAGCGTCGCGTTCTCGGCCAACGAGTTGCTCTGCGCAAGCGTCCAAAGCGGCACGCGATTGGCTGCGGCGATGCTCTCCAAGGTGTCGCCGCGGCGCACCGGCAAACGCACGCCGCTATCCCACAATTCCACCAGCGTGTCCGCCGGCACGAGATAGCGCAGCGGCACGGCATCGACCTGGGTCTGGGGCGGGATGCGCGGCAACTGCGTCACCATTTCGACGATCTGGCGGTGGATGTCGTCGGACTTCTCGATGTTGATGTGAGAGACGCGGCTGTTCTGTTTCAAATCGTAGCTCGCATAATGGCCGCGGAAGCCCGGCACCGCCACCACGTTGCCGCCGCCGAGCACGCTGTCGGAAAGGTAGATGTTGATGAAGCGCTCGACATTGAGCGGCACGTCATCGGTCGCATGGGCGGGATCGATCGTGATGACGAGGCTGATCGGGACGTTCTCCTTGGCCGCCATCTCGGAGATGAGGACCGAGCACAGGCCGCCCATGGAATGGCCGATCAGAACGATCGGCGCCGGCGATTCCTTGTAGGCGGAGATGGCGCGGTTTCCGATGAATCGGCAGATGGTGAATTCATAGACGTCGGCCGAGAAGCCGGCCGCCGTCAGCTTCTCGCTGAGCCGGTCCATGCCGGTCGAGAAGATCGGCCCCATCGCACCACGAAACAGATAGATTTTCGGCGGCGGCAGCGGCTCGGCCGGCGGAGGTGGAGGCTGCGCAGCCGCGGGCGCGACCGCGGTGTGCTTCGGCTTGGCGGGCGAGGCCGCGGCCATACCGGGGTTCAAGGCGAGCAGCGCAACCGCTGCCAACACCACAAGTCGCCTTGGATCAATCATCAAGTCCCGCAGTCCCACCACGGGAGGCCGCAGGCCTCCCCCGGTGCGCTTAGTGACCACCGATTGGGTGGTTTTTGGGGCACGGAACCCGGCCAATTGCCCCGATCAAGCCCAGGCCGCCATCTCCGCAACCCGTGCCCAGATGGTCGCACGGAATGACGGTCATGGCCACACGACGGTGTGAACCGCCCCACTCCGACCGCCGAAGGAAAACGACTTGACTTAGGAGCATATACACCTATTTTGGCCACATAGGAGCATATGCTCTCATATAAGCAAAGGAGCGGCATCATGAGTGAAGCAACCATTCTTGTCAGCGGTGCAACCGGACGAACCGGTGGCGCCGCCGTCGACGAACTGCTCAAGATGGGCAAGAAAGTGCGCGCCTATGTACGCTCGGACAGCGAGCGGGCGGCTGCGCTGAGGCAGCGTGGCATCGACATCGCCACCGGCGATTTCACTGACATCGACGCCATTCGCGCGGCCATGGAAGGCATCCAATCGGCTTATTTTCTTCATCCCATCGCGCCGGGAATCATCGGCGCAGCGGCTTATTTCGCGCAAGCCGCGAAGGAAGCCGGCGTTTCCGCGATCGTCAACATGTCGCAGATTTCGGCGCGGCGGGAATCGGCAAGCCACGCGGCGCAGGACCACTGGATTTCCGAGCGGGTGTTCGACCGGTCAGGCGTTCCGACCATCCATTTGCGCCCCACCTTCTTTGCCGATTGGCTGGTTTACCCGCATTTCGGCAAGGAGATCTGGGCCAGGAAGAAGATCGAATTTCCGTTTGAGAACGGGCGTCATGCGCCGATCGCCAGCGACGATCAGGGCCGCGTCATCGCCCATCTCCTGGCCAAGCCGCAGGGCCACGGGGGCAAGATCTATCCGCTGCACGGCCCGGTGGAGATGAACCACACCGAGATCGCCGTCGCCATGAGCGAGGTGCTCGGCGCCAGCATCGAGTACGCGCCGACGTCGATCGACGTATTCAAGGAGAAGATGGAGAAGCTCTACAAGTTTCCGCCATTCCTGGTGCAGCACCTGGTCGAAGTCGCCCAGAATTATCGCGACGGCATCTTCGCCGGCACCAACAATGTCGTCGAGAAGATCACGGGAACGCCGCCCCTCTCGGTCCAGCAATTCATCGCGCAGAATCGCGCCGTGTTTGCCTGAGCGTGATGAAAGCCAAAATGAGGTTTGAGAAATGTCGCACACGCAAACCGAGCGTCACCCGTTTCTGGATGATCTGACCGCTGATGCGGAGCTGGTCAGCTCCGTGCTGCGCGGTCCGGTCACCGGGCGCGACGACATCCGCCGCGTCGTCAACGCCGTCGGAACCTTCTACGCGTCGCAAACGCCGACCTTTGTGCAGAATGTCGGCTCGCGGCTCGTGCTCGAATACAAGGCCGATCTGATCGGCGGCGAGAGCCTGAGCGCAGCCGTCATCGTCGACCGCAATCCCGACGGATCGGTGCCGCGCGTCAGCGTGCGAATGAGCCCGCTTGGCGCCGTGCTTTCTCTCGCCACTGGTCTGCGCGAGCGACTGTCGCAACAATTGCCGGAACGTCTTTTTCTCTGAACTGAACGTGGGCCAGCGGCGTGAGCAAGCCTCCCTGGAAAATCTGGAAAGGTAGACTGTCATGGACACATGGAGCTTTACCAACCAGCTTCGCTTTCATTTGCGCGAGCGCGGCGTCCAGGTGCTCGGCCTGCATGTCGGGTTCGTGGATACGGACTTGGCCAATGGCATCGATGTGCCGAAAGCGAGCCCGGAGGACGTGGTGCGCCAGACCTATGACGCCCTCGCCGCCGGCAAGAGCGAGGTGATGGCCGACAAGGGAACTGCGGTGCTGAAGGGCACGCTTGCGGCTGAGGTGCCCGGCTATATCACTCCGCCGCCAGGACTTTGAGAATACCGGTGCGCCCGCGCCACATCTATATATTGGCGGCGCGGGCCTTCGATGGAAATGGACGGGACAAGGAGATGTTGGCGGTGAGCAAGCCTGTGGGAATCGATCAATGCAACTGCTCCGCCATGAGGAAGGCCAACCGGCAGATCTCGCGCTTCTACGATGCCCATCTCGAGCCGGCGGGCCTGCGTATCACGCAGTTCCTCACCCTGGCGGCGCTGAACGAGGTCGGCAGCGCCGCCGTCAATGCGCTCGCCGGGCGGCTCGACGTCGAGCGGACGGCGATGGGCAAGATGGTCGGCTTCCTGGAGCGTGACGGCCTTGTTCGAATCCGGCCCTCACCCACCGATGGCCGAAGCCGCCTCATCGAACTCACCGATGCGGGGCGGCGTCTTCACGACAAGGCTGCTCCGCTTTGGCAGCGTGCCCAGCGCGAATTCGAGCAGCTGAACGGCGCGAAAAATGTCGCCGTGCTGCGGGGGGCCCTGCGAGACATGGTCGTCGGCGAGATGAAACCGGACTCATCCGAGGACTGAGCGTAGCCATCCGATCATGGTTGACGTCGAAGACGGTCAGGGGAAGATCAGCAATTGTGTTGGACTCCTTTTTGTTCGGTCCAGTCTCGCCCCCTGGCCTGGTCATTGCCCGCTCTTGAGCCTGCTGCGATGCGCGGCCTGCTTGGCGCGGTTGCCGCAGATCGCCATGGCGCACCATCGTCGCGCGCGCCTGCGGGTGTGATCGGCGAACAACATTGTGCACTTATGTCCCTCGCACGCCTTCACGTCGGCGAAATCCTCCTCACAGACGAATTTCGCCATCGCCTCGCCGACCGGCAGCAGCAATGCTTCCGGCGATCGCCAGCGCCGCTTCACGCGTAGCGACAGAACACCGCCGTAGTCATGTCCGGGCTCAATCCGGTTGAAGGCCTCGTCGCGCTCCAACAGGCTGTTCAACGGGCCAAGCTCCTTGAGCGCCGCCGCGGTGAGCTTTCGGCCCGCATGCTTGCGCACAAAGCCCCTGAACCATTCGCGCAGCGCGCGCGCCTGATCCGCGACCTCATCCAATTCGCCCGGTGTCGCGCGCGCCTTCAGCGCGTGCAGCTCATCCGCCGGCACCAGCTTCGCCTGGGCGAGCCAGTCGATCAGCCCATCGCCGTCGTCGAGCCAATCGACGGGCGTATCGATCGGAGTCGCGACTGAGTTGAGGAAATCGAGGCCGAGCGAGTCGGCGATGAACATGGCAGGCGGTTTGTCCATGGGTGGTCCCTAACGGATCCGAGGGGAACACGGTCTAAGTAACCACTTAAATGGCCATTGACAAGTTACCATCCCTTTCATAACCTGATTAATGCCATTTAACAGGTTACTATCAAATGGAGACGTCATGACCCCAATCACCTACCGCACTGCCGATGTCGATGGCCTGAAGATCTTCTACCGTGAGGCCGGCCGCGCCGGCGCGCCGAAGCTTTTGCTGCTGCATGGCTTCCCGAGTGCGGGCCATATGTTCCGCGATTTGATCCCGCTGCTGGCGGACAAGTTTCACATCGTGGCGCCCGACCTCCCCGGCTTCGGTCAGTCCGACATGCCTTCGCGCGAAGCATTTCGCTACACCTTCGACAACATCGCGCGCGTGATCGAGCGCTTCACCGAGGTGATCGGCTTCGATCGTTTTGCGATCTACGTTTTCGACTACGGCGCACCGACCGGCTTCCGGCTCGCGCTGAGCCACCCCGAACGCATCACCGCCATCATCTCGCAGAACGGCAACGCCTATGAGGAAGGGCTGAGCGAGGACTGGGCTCCAGCGAGGGCCTATTGGGAAGATCCGTCACCGGCCAATCGCGAAGCGTTGCGAGCCATGCAGACGCCGGAGGCGACGCGCTGGCAATACACGCACGGCGTTCCTGATACGACGCTGGTGTCACCGGACGGCCAGAACCTCGACAACTACTACCTGGCGCGCCCGGGCTCCGACGAGGTGCAGCTCGACCTGATCGGCGACTACAAGAGCAACGTGGCTCTTTATCCTGCCTTCCAGGAGTATTTCCGCAACCACAAGCCACCTCTCCTCGCGGTCTGGGGCAAGAACGATCCGTTCTTCATCCCGCCCGGCGCAGAGGCGTACAAGCGCGACAATCCGAACGCCGTGGTGAAATTCCTCGACACCGGACATTTCGCGCTGGAAACGCATGCAGGGGAGATCGGGAATGCCGTCCGGGCCTTCCTCGCATAGCGAGACCGAGCCGATACGGCGTTACGGCAGCGCGGACAAGACAATGCCGCCGTCGACAATCAAGTCGACGGCGGCATGATGACGTCAGCCGTTACAGGCGAAAGTCTTCAGTTCCTCGCCGGTGCTACAGCCGCCGCCGAGTGCGCAGCCCGCGGCGCGCGGGGTTCGGCGACCGGTCCAGCCGGACCGCGCGAGCGGGCGATGGCGGCGTCGATCTCGGCAATGACGCGGCGCTGGATCGCCTCGTTCTTGTCGATGGTGATGTGGCCGACGCCGCTGCCGCGCACGTCGACATTGTCTAGCTTGCCGCGCAGTCCGTTCGCGGCACGCACCGGCTCACCCGGACCGTCGCCGATATAGATGTTAATGTAGCGCTCGGCGCCGGTCGACAGCTTGGTCTTGAACACGGAGTCGAGCCCGATCGCGAGCTTCACGGGCACGCCGAGCTGGTTGAGCTTGGCGATCATGTCGGGCAGCGCGGTCGCGCCCGAGGAATGCCCGACCAGCACGATGGTCTTGAGCCGGCCCGCCTTGTAGTTCGCCGCAGCCTCATCGGCGAGCGAGGACCAGGACACGAAGTTCGCGACGGTCACCGGGATGCCCTGCGCCTCGAGGCGGGCGCCGATCGTGTCGAGCCCGAGCGAGAAGATGTTGAGCACCCCGCGGAGCAGATAGACATGCGTCGTCGCGGCAGCCTGGCTCGGCGCCGCCTTGGCGGTGGTCGGGTTCATGGCAACAGCTGACAGCAGCAGCAGGCAGACCGCCCACATGCGGAGAGTGGACAATTGGCTGGCGCCGGCGGTGTGACGGCCGTTCGGTCTCATCGATTTTTTTCCTGGGGACATACGCTTCGCGATTGGCCGGAATCGTAGCCACGGCCTGCTCGCAGACGCAACAAAGAGCCGCGTGAATCGCAATCTTAGCCGCAATCCGTGACCATCGCGCAACACTTGCCCGAAACCTGCCACTTAAGGGCCTGTTTTGAGACCATTTTTCTCCAGGCAATTGCGACCGGGCAAGGCCATTCCTATTTCGGGGGCTCGCCGGTCTTCCGCCCGCCAGGGTGCGGGTTCCGGCGCATCCCCCCACCCCCGACCGGCCCTCATGTCCTCCATTATTTCCGTCGCCAATCTGTCGAAGACCTATGGGTCCGGCTTCAAGGCGCTCAAGAACGTCAATCTCGACATCACGCGCGGCGAGATCTTTGCACTGCTCGGCCCCAACGGCGCCGGCAAGACCACGCTGATCTCCATCATCTGCGGCATCGCCAACCCCAGCGAGGGCAAGGTCCTCGTCGGCGGCGAGAACATCCAGACCTCCTACCGCAAGGCGCGCTCGCTGATCGGCCTCGTGCCACAGGAATTGCACACCGACGCCTTCGAGAGCGTGTGGGCGACCGTGAGCTTCTCCCGCGGTCTGTTCGGCAAGCCGAAGAACCCGGCCCTGGTCGAGAAGATTCTCAAGGATCTGTCGCTCTGGGACAAGAAGGACAACAAGATCATCACGCTCTCCGGCGGCATGAAGCGCCGCGTAATGATTGCGAAAGCGCTGTCGCACGAACCGCAGATCCTGTTCCTGGACGAGCCGACCGCCGGCGTCGACGTCGAGCTGCGCAAGGGCATGTGGGAAGTGGTCCGCACGCTTCAGCAATCCGGTGTCACCATCATCCTCACCACGCATTACATCGAGGAAGCCGAGGAGATGGCCGATCGCATCGGCGTCATCAACAAGGGCGAGATCGTGCTGGTCGAGGACAAGGCAACCTTGATGTCGAAGCTCGGCAAGAAGCGGCTGACGCTGCATTTGCAGGGCAGGGTCACTTCGCTACCGGAGAGCCTCAGCCAGTACGAGCTCGACCTCTGCGACGGCGGCGCGACGCTGGTTTACGACTACGACACCAAGGGCGAGCGCACCGGCATCACCAGCCTGCTCAGCGACCTCCGCACTGCCGGCATCCGCTTCAACGATCTCGACACGACCCAATCGTCGCTCGAGGACATCTTCGTCGACCTCGTGAGGACGTCATGAATCACCGCGCCATCCGCGCCATTTATCTGTTCGAAATGGCGCGCACCTGGCGCACGCTGCTGCAAAGCATCGTCTCGCCGGTGGTTTCAACCTCGCTCTATTTCGTGGTGTTCGGCGCCGCGATCGGTTCGCGCATCAGCCAGGTCGAGGGCGTCAGCTACGGCACCTTCATCGTGCCGGGCCTGATCATGCTCTCGGTGCTGACGCAAAGCATCGCCAACGCCTCGTTCGGCATCTACTTCCCGAAATTCACCGGCACGATCTACGAGATCCTGTCGGCGCCGATTTCATATTTCGAGATCGTGCTCGGCTATGTCGGCGCGGCCGCGACCAAGTCGATCATCCTCGGCCTGATCATTCTCGCCACGGCCGGCCTGTTCGTGCCGCTGCATATCCATCATCCGGTCTGGATGCTGGCCTTCCTGGTGCTCACGGCGGTGACGTTCAGCCTGTTCGGCTTCATCATCGGCATCTGGGCCGATGGGTTCGAGAAGCTCCAGATGATTCCGATGCTGGTGGTGACGCCGCTGACCTTCCTCGGCGGCAGCTTCTATTCCATCGACATGCTGCCGCCCACCTGGCGCACGGTGGCGCTGCTCAATCCGGTCGTCTACCTGATTTCCGGCTTCCGCTGGAGCTTCTACGAGATCGCGGACGTCAGCGTCTCGGTCAGCATCGGCATGACGATGGCGTTCCTGGTGGTCTGCCTGGCCGTGATCTGGTGGATTTTCCGCACGGGGTACCGGCTGAAGAACTAGCTGTCATTCCGGGGCGAGACGAAGTCGCGAGCCCCCGGAATGACGACTGCGGTTCACCGATAGCAGCGGAAATGGTGGTACCCGTCGTAATAGCCGCGGCAGTGGCGGTGGCCGTGATAGGGGATTCCCAAAATACCGTCGACTGCGCCCACGGCTCCCCCAACACCGGCACCGACGACGCCTCCGACCGCGCCGCCCACAGGGCCGGCGATCCGGTTGCCTTCATAAGAACCTTCCTGGGCGCCACGCACGATGCCCTGGGCGTGGCTGGCTTGCGGCACGCAAGTCAGGGCAAGAAGGACGGCGGCGCCCGCGAAGAGCAGGCGAATGGGTAGACCCGCCGGCAACTGCGCGGCGACGATACGAGCTTTGTTCATCTTGAGTCCCCGGGAGTAGACGGCGGCGACAGCCGCCAATTGGTAGGCCGTATTCAACGCCCGAAGCGGCCAAATGGTTGCGCCTTTGTGACGAATTGTCGGCGTTGTGAGTGCATGTCCGCTCGCGAAAATGTCAGCATTGCGAGAGCCGGCGCGGCACCAAGCGGCCTTGCTTACGCCCGGCATGACGTTAACGATGGGTGGCCAGGCCGCTGGAACGAAAGCCGGATTGCAGGCATGGTGCACGCCGGGGACGGAGAGCCGCGGCGCCTAGCGTGAACAGGCCGGAGGCCAGAATTCAGATGCGTTCCTTTTTCATTGCGTTCACTTCGCTGATGCTTTTGAGCGCGGGCACCGCGCAGGCCAAGGTCGACATTACCATCGACAAGGACAATCAGCAGATGACCGTCGTGGTCGACGGCGTCACCCGCTACCACTGGCCGGTATCGACCGGCATCCCCTCGCGCGAGACGCCGAGCGGCGCCTTCCGTGCCTTCCGCATGGAAGAGGATCACTACTCCAAGGAATTCGACGACGCGCCGATGCCGCACTCGATCTTCTTCACCAAGATCGGGCACGCCATCCATGGCACCGATTCGGTCGGACGATTGGGCACGCCCGCCTCGCATGGCTGCGTGCGGCTGTCGCGCCAGAATGCCTCGACGCTCTACGCGCTGGTGCAGGAGCAGGGCGTGCTCAACACCACGGTGACGCTGACCGGCTCGGCGCAGGTCGCGCTGGCCCGCAACCCGCGCGGCCGCAACCCCACAGCAGTGGCCCGCGCCCAGCAGCCGGCCGAGGAGCAGTACGCCACCTCAGGCGATCCCGTGAATCTGACGCCGCCGGAGCAGCCCACTCGCCGCTACATGCAGCAGGATGACAACTACATCTATCCCGCTGACGGCAGCGATACCGGCGCACGCTATCCGGCGCCGCGCCCGATCACCCGTCCCTATGGCGCGCAGGTCTACCAGCAGCTGCCGCAACCGCAGCCGACCTACGGCTACGACCCGGCGTATGGCCAGCAGGGCTACTACTACCAGCAGCAACAACCCCGGCAGTATTATCAGCCGCGCGGCTACTATCAGAACTGAGGCTGTCCGAACGCGGCGTCGCCGCGTTCGACAATCTTCCGCACAGCATCGACGAAGGCGCGGGCGACCGGATCAAGGAGCTCCGGCCCAGTCGCCGTGAGATCGCCTGCAGGCGTGTGGAAGGTCTGATGGCGGCCGGCCATGCCAAGGAAATTTGCATAGCCCGCCCCGTCGTTGTTGCGGAGCTTGCCACGCGCGTCAAACTGCAATTTTGGGAGGATAAGGGCGGCCGCGGCCCCTGTCGACCGCAGGAAATCCTGCCTGCCTGTGCACGAAATGAGCATCGGGCGACAGGAAAGCAACAGTCCCCAACCTTCAACGCTTCGGCGATTGGGCCAAATTGACAACCTTGAGGTCGCCCGTATTGTCGTTCCGGTTGTTTCTGGGACATAACATGACACGCGAGCAGATTTCGGATTTCTGCGTTACTGCGCTAGCCAATATCCTGAGAATCTCGAAAGACCGCGTCGACACCGGCACAAAATTCAACCGTCTCGGCCTCGATTCGGCGATGCTCGTCTATTTCATGATGGAACTCGAGGAGAAACTGGACCTCGAACTGTCGACGGACAACTTCTACGATCACCCTACGGTTGAGGCGCTGTCGCGATTTCTCGCCGACAAGCGCGCGATCCGCTCCGCCGCCTGACGGCGGCTGAAGCCGGCACAATCCAGATGGACAAACTCCACTCGCTCGTCGCGCTACTGGCCCGGCGCGCGGCGGAGCAGGCCGACGATCGCGCCTATGTCTTCGTCTCCGATCGCGGGACGGAGGAAGCAGCCCTCACCTTCCGTCAATTGCACGATACTGCGCGCGCCCTCGCCGCACGTCTGACCTCGGCCGCGCGGCCCGGTGATCGCGCGATCCTGGTGTTTCCGCCGGGCGTCGAGTTCATGGTGGCGTTCTTCGGCTGCCTGATGGCCGGGGTGATCGCCGTGCCGATGATGATGCCCCGGCGAAACAGCGCGCGCGACTCCAGCGCCGCGATCCTCGCCAATTGCACGCCGGCGCTCGCGCTGACGACCACCGCATTCGCAATGCGCGGTGATCTGCGGGAACGCTTTGCGCAGGAGAATATCCGGTGGATCGAAGTCGACCTCACCAAAGCGGCCGGCGTGACGGTCGACTTGCAGGAGCCTGCGCCCGACGACATCGCGTTCCTGCAATACACCTCCGGTTCGACCTCCGAGCCGAAGGGCGTGATGGTGAGCCACGCCAATTTGCTCGCCAATCTCGAGATGATCCGGATCGCGCTCGGCAACACCAGGCAATCGACTTATGTCAACTGGGTGCCGCTCTATCACGATATGGGGCTGATCCTGAACGCGCTTCAGGCGCTCTATGTCGGCGCGGCCTGCGTGCTGATGGCGCCGAACGCGTTCATGCAACGGCCACTCGGCTGGCTGCGCGCGATCTCGCATTATCGTGCGGAGGTCGCCTGCGGCCCCAATTTCGGCTTCGACCTCTGCGTCAGCCGCTATCGCGCCGATCAGATGGACGGCGTGGACCTGTCCTCGCTCCGGATCGCGCTCAACGGCGCCGAGCCGGTGCGCGCCGATACCGTCGCGCGCTTCATCGAGACATTTGCGCGGCACGGCTTCGATCCGCGCGCGATGTATCCCGCCTATGGCATGGCGGAAGCGACGCTCCTGATCTCCGGCGGGACGCGCGGCGGCGGCCACGTCACGCGCAGCGTCAGCCGCGCCGGGCTTCAGGCCCATGCGGCCGAGGCGCCGGCGGATCCCGGCGACGCTCAACTCGTCGTCGGTTGCGGCCGCGCGCTGACCGGCGAACAGATCGCCATTATCGATCCCGAGCGCCGTGTGCGGCTTGCCGCAGACCGCGTCGGCGAAATCTGGATCAGCGGTGCGAATGTCGCCCGCGCCTATTGGCGCAACGATGCCGCGACGCGCGAAGAGCTCAATGCGGAGATCGCGGGCGAGGCTGGCCGGTGGCTGCGCACCGGCGACCTCGGCTTCCTCGATCACGCAGGCGAGTTGTTCGTCACCGGCCGGATCAAGGATCTCATCATCATACGCGGCATCAATCACTATCCGCAGGATATCGAGCGCACGGTGCAATCGCAGGACAGCGCCTTGCGCGAGAACTGCGGTGCGGCCTTTTCGGTGCCGGACGAACATGGCGAGGAGAGTCTCGTCATCGTCCAGGAGGTCGAACGCACCGCACGCCGCACGATCGATACCGCCGAGATCAAGGGCCAGATCCGCGAGGCCATCGCTGACAGCCACGAGCTCTCCGCGCGCCATGTCGCGCTGATCCGTCCCGGCGCGCTGCCAAAAACCACCAGCGGCAAGATCCAGCGCAAGCTCGCGCGCAGGCTCTGGCTCGACGGTGGGTTTGAGGAAGTCGGCTGAGCTAGCTCAGAAATCGATCTTCGCGCTCTCGCCATCGCGCAGGCTCGCGATAATGCCTTGCTCGATCCGGCGCGCGAGTTTCGGGCGATAGTGGATGAAATCCGCAAAATTGTCGCGGTCGCGGGTCAGTTCGTTGTCGACACGATAGCTGATGAAATTGCTGCGCGGACGCCCCGCGATGACGGCTTTCAACGCGGCATCGCAAGCGCCGCGCTCCAGCGCCACATCCGTGCCGGGCTTCGGCACGGTAGCCGCGAAAGTCGGCGGCACGATGATGACGATGGGCACGTCGGCCGGCAGCTTCCTGACGATCTCGACCAGCGCAGCGATCTCAGGAAATGTCGCCCGCGCCTCGGCGGATGGCGCTGGCGCAGGATCCCTAGGCCACCCAACCTCCTTGAATTGGCCGGGTGGCCAGATGTCTTCATAGCTGACAAAGCCGTCCGGATTCATCCGCTGCCGCCAGCCGAGCCCGATGCCGAGCCGCTGAAAGGCCTGCTCGATCGCCTGCCAGGAGATCAGCCGCACCGCGTAGGTGACGACACTTCTGTCGTAGAGCCAATAGGGGAACGGAGCGCCCTCCTCCTTCGGTCGCGCATGAACACACCAGCCTGGATCGGCCGCGATCACCAGCGCGCCGACTTGGCTGTGGTTGCGCAGGAAGAAGTCGAGCACCGCGAGCTGCTCGCGCGGAGCCGAGCCGGTGGTGTAGAGCTGCACGAAGCGCAGGCTCGTCGCACGGGACAATTCCGCCGGCTCGATCATCTGCGCCGTCGAGTTGCCGAGGATCGCGGCATTGAAATTCGCGTCCCTCGCCCGGCTCGCAGCCGTGATCTGCGTGAGACGATTGTCGACGCCATCGATGCCGAGCAGGCCGAGCTTGCCGCTATCATAGGGATCGACGACCACCATCAGCGCCAACACCAGCACGGCCGCGCCGATCAGCGTGCCCATGCAGGCTGTGAGGCCCCTCCCCCAGCCGGGATCGGTCTCAGAACTTGAAGTAGACGAATTCATGGAGATCCCGACCACCCATGTAGAGCAGCAATGCGAAAAGACTGAGACCGAGCACGCCCGCAAGGAAGGGGTTCGGACGGCGCGTGAAGAACGCAACGATGTCCTGGCTCGCCGGCAACAGGAAGGCGAACAATGGCGCCACGATCAGCGGCCAGAGGTGCTGGCCGCGCGCGAGCGGCAATGGCTGGGCGAGCCCGGCGAAGACATGCCAGGCGGCTTCGACCGAACCAGCGCGAAAGATCACGCCGGTTGCCAGCACGAACAGCACGGTGAGAGCCCAGCCGAGCCATGACGGGAATTGCGGGCCATAGCGCCGCCACAACGAACAAACCACCTGCGCAAGACCGTGCAGCACGCCCCACAGTACGAACGTCCAGCTCGCGCCATGCCACAAGCCACACAGCGCCATGGTGATCAGCATCGCGCCGAAGAACTGCACCGGCAGAAAGCGCCGCGGCAGGACGCGTAGATTGACGAGGGGGTAGAACACGTAATCACGCAGGAACAGCATCAGCGTGATGTGCCAGCGCTGCCAGAAATCCTGGATGTTGGTCGAGCGCAGCGGCGCATTGAAATTGTAGGGCAGCTGCACGCCGAACAGCAGGCCAAGGCCGATCGCGATGTCGGAATAGCCGGAGAAGTCGAACAGGATCTGGAACGAGAAGCAGAAGGCGAGCCAGCCGTCGCCGCTTGCAAGCGGTCCAGCCGCCGCCTGCATGTAGATCGGATCGAGCAGGTGCGCGATGCTGTCGGCGATCACGACCTTCTGGAACAGGCCGAGCGCGATGAAGCAGGTCGCGATGCAGAATTGACGCTGCCAGCCCGGCACATAGACCTGCCTGCCGAACTGATGCATCACCTCCGACCAGCGCGCCAGCGGGCCTGCGATCGCCTGCGGGAAGAAGGCGATGTAGAGCGCATAGCGATCAAGCGCATAGAGCGGCGCCTTGCCGCGCTTCAGGTCGACCAGATACATGATGTGGTGGAAGGTGAAGAAGGAGATGCCGAGCGGCAGCCCGATGTCGAGCGTCGGCAACGTGGCACCCACCACATGTCCGAGATTGCCGAGGATGAAGTTGGCGTATTTGAACAGTGCCAGCACGCCGATATCGAGCGCGATGACAAGCGTCAGCACCGCCTTCCACTTCACCCGCCCATAGGCGACCGAGGCGAGCCAGTTGATGATAACAGAGGCGATCAGGAGCAGGATGAAGGACGGACTGCCCCAGGCGTAGAAGGCCAGCGACAGTGCGACCTGAACGGCGATGCGCAAGCGCGGATAGGGATCGACCAGGCGGTAGACCAGCAGTGCCGCCGGTAGAAACACCAGGAGGAAGGGGTAGTCGTTGAACAGCATGGTTCAGCGCTGCGCGGTCATCGCCGGACGCCGTTCACGAGCCCGTTTCCAGATCGGGCGCCGCATCGCCCGGCGGCTGCAGCATCCGCCGCACGATCTTCTCCTCGCTCGGCACCTTGACGTCCCAGGCGAGCCCGAGCGCCTCCAGCGCGCGGATGAAGATGAAGCCGGGATCGAACTCGAACCAGCGCAGGCCGAAGGCCGCCGAATAGGGGAAGGCGTGGTGGTTGTTGTGCCAGCCCTCGCCCCAGGCGAGCCAGGCCATCACGCCGAGATTGCGGCTGTTGTCGTCACGCGTGACGAAAGGCTGCGCGCCAAAAGTGTGCATGATGGAGTTGATGGCGGACATGGTCTGCTCGACCACGAACATGCGCACGACGCCGCCCCAGAGCAGGCCCGTCAGCGCGCCCCAAAGACTCATCGTAGCCAAGCCGCCGATTGCGGCCGGCAGCAGCAGGCCGAGCGCGACCCAGCTGTAATAGTAGCTGTTGACCGCAACCAGCGTTCGGTTGGCCATCAGATCCGGCACGTAGTGAGCGACGTTGGGATAGTCGTGCGCGATCATCCAGGTCAAATGCGCGTGCAGGAAGCCGCGCAGGCGGCCCAGCATGCCGTCGCCATGCAGGCGCGGCGAATGCAGATCGCCATCGTGGTCAGACAATTCGTGGTGCCGGCGGTGCATGGCCGCCCAGGACAGCATCGGGCCGCGCCCGGCCATCGAGCCCATCACGATCAGGATCGCGCTCATCGCGGTCGAGGTGGCAAAGGCGCGGTGGGTGAACAGGCGGTGATAGCCGACAGTCAGGCCTAGGCCGGTGATCAGCCAGAATCCAAAGAACAGGCTGAGGTCGATCGCCCCGATCGGACGGTAGAACAGGAGCCCTAACGCTACCAGCGTGCCGACGAACGGCAGTACATCGAAAATGATGAAATGCCGCCGCTGCATCTTGTGAAAATGCCGGCTGCGAATGATGCGGAGATCGCGTTTCTGTTGCACGGGTCGGGATTCCAAGGCTGGCTATGAGTACATACCCGCCGGGCGAGCGCAACCCAAGCTAACCGCCTGAAGTTTCAACAGGTCTTGCCCGGGCTGCCGCAACAGGACCGAAAACGGCCAATCCCCTCACTTTTGCGAGAGAATCCGGGCCGTTGGCCGAGTCGGCAGGCCTGGTCATCCGGTTGTAAAAAGCCCGCAATACGGTCCGCCCATTCATCGGGCATGCGCCTCCGGCGGGAGGTTTGCGCTGTGCCCGGCGTCGAGGCCGGCAGCCCATCGGTTCCCGCCCGCGCGATTGAACATCGGATGCGGAGACTGTCATGAAGCGAGGCATTGCCGTTTTCGCCTCAGCCGCAGCGCTGATGGGCTTCTTCTATTTCGTTGCCGGCAAATGGGCGATCCACCACAGCACCCTGGCGTTCGCCGACATTCTGCGCGGCGACCGCGACGTGACCGTGGAGGTCTCCGTCCGCCGCGACCGTGAGATGGAATCACTGGCGGAAATGATCGACCTTCCGGTCGTGATCCTCAGCCACGGAAACACGGTCAAGCACACCGAGTATTCGTTCCTCACCAACACGTTCGCGGCCCGCGGCTATCTGGTCGTCAGCATCCAGCACGATCTGTCTTCCGACGATCCGATGGCGACGAAGGTCAACGAGGAGTATGTCGGCCGCCGCTTGCAATACAACCGCGGCATCGCCAACATCCTGTTCACGATCGAGCAGCTCAAGAAGGATTATCCGAACGCGGATTACCGCCATTTGACCCTGGTGGGACATTCCAACGGCGGCGACATCTCGATGTATTTCGCAAAACTGCATCCGGATCTGGTGAAGAAGGTCGTCACGCTCGACAATCTGCGCGTGCCCTTCGTCACCGACGGCAAGGTCAAGATCCTGTCCTTCCGCTCGAAGGATCCGCAGTTCAAGGCCGATCCCGGCGTGGTCCCTGACGACGTGACCTGCGCCAAGGCCGGCATCCAGGTGGTGAGGACCGAATTCCAGCACAACGATCTCAGCGACCGCGGCTCGGATCAGGTCAAGGGATTCATCGAGGACGCAGTGCACCACTTCCTCAACGACCTCGGCGAGGACGACAGCCCGTTCAACATGCCGCGCCTGTCAAAGCCGCATCCCACCATCGACCAGCTTGCAGCCGACGTGTCCGAGCATTGAGGCATCTCGTTCCGGACGCGGCGCGGCATGAAATGACGCGCTGCCTCCGGGGCACGAAGGGTTACTGCTCCCCGTACCGCAAACGCCGATACAGCGCGCCCAGAATGTTGGAATAGTCGTCGGTCCAGACCCGCACCTTCTCGTCCGCGTCGGTCTCCTCCCATTGCTTGGAGGACGCCAGCTTGCCGACATCATCCGCTTCGCGCGCGGAGATGACGACGTCGGTCGAGAAGATGTAGTCGGCGTCGCGGCCCGAATCCTCGTCGTAGACCCAGCTCTTCAGATCGTTGGCATCGGCAATGCCGACCACGACGGGCTCGAGATCGAGATGCCGGTTGGAGACGTGCATCACCACGACGCCGTGCGGGGTGAGCTTGTCCTTGTAGATCTTCATCGCCTCTTCGGTCGCGAGGTGAATCGGGATCGCATCCGACGAATAGGCATCGACGATGATGAGGTCGTAGACGCCGTCGGGCTCCCTGGCGAAGGTGAGGCGTGCGTCGCCGATCACAGGCTTCAGGTCCGGCTGGCAGCTCGAGATGTAGCGGAAATTTTTCGGGTCGCGCGCGGCATCGACCATGGACTGGTCGATCTCGAAGAATTTCCAGCTCTCGCCGGGCTCGGCGGCGCAGGCCAGCGTACCCGATCCGACGCCGATCGCCGCGACCTTCAACGGCGCGCCCTTGCGCTCGCGGATCGCGCTGATGGCCTGACCGATGCCGCCGTCCTTGTGGTAATAGGTGATCGGCTCGGGCCGGCCGGTGACCGGCGTGCCGTCATTGTTGAGGAAGCGCTCGGCGCCGTGAATGGTGGTGCCGTGCATCAGCACGTGGAAATAGCCGCCCGGGGTCACCACGATCTTGTGCACGCCGAAGAAGCTGCGCACGGTGGTGACGCGGCCTTCGTCGGCCGGATAGATCCGCGTCAAGGCCAGTGCTAGCGCGACGGTGGCAAATATCTTCCAGCGATCTGCGTTGAGCGCCAGCGCCAGAAGCGCTGCGAGCACGCCGACGGCTCCGGCAACCCAGACGCGGTGATCCTCGAACCAGGTCGAAATATCCCCCGTCATGTAAGACGGTGCAACGAGCGCCGCCGCGAGCACGGCAAGCGCCAGCCAGTACCATCTCACGATGCCCGCAAGACGCTCGTTCGCCGACGGCCGGCACAGCGCGGCGAGCGCCACCAGGATCGGATATTCGGCGATCCAAGAGAAAGTGAAGGGTGCCACAAGGCCAGCAAAGAGGCCGCCGACCATGCCGCCGAACGACAGCGCGACATAGAAGCCGGTGAGATATTTGGCTGCGGGCCGGGTCCGCGCCAGTTCGCCGTGACAGGCCATGGCGATGACGAAGAAGCACAATTGATGGCCACCGAGCGTGAGCAGCAAATTCTGCTCGCCGCCGAAGGCGAGCAAAAAGATGACGCCGGCGATCGCGACCGGCTGCAGCATCAGCATCCATTTGTGCGGCAGCAGCGGCCGCGACTGGAACACGACAACCCAGGTCAGCAGGTACAGCGACAGCGGCAGCACCCATAGCAGCGGCGCCGCCGCGACGTCGGTCGAGATATGCGCGGTGACTGCGATGAGCAGGCCGGACGGCACCGCGGCGAGGAAGATCCAGCGTAGCCGCGTCACCGGCGTCGGCGCGGGCGCGTTTGCCTCCTCGGTCCGCGCATCGGCCACCGCGAGCGTCGGCGAGCGCAGCAGCAGCACGCCGCAGGCGGCGATCAGCAGGATCAAAACGCCATAGCCGCCGGTCCAGAGCCGGCTCTGCGTGTGCAGCGTGAACATCGGCTCCAGCAGGAACGGATAGGACAACAGCGCGAGAAAGCTGCCGATGTTGGAGGAGGCATAGAGGAAATAAGGATCGTGGCCGTCGGGATGGCCCGTGCGGACGAACCAGGCCTGCAGCAGCGGATTGTTGGCGGCGAGCGCGAAGAACGGCAGGCCGATCGACATCACGAACAGGCCGAGCAGCCAGAATGCGTAACCGGTGCTGGGTGGCTCGCCGTAGGCGGTGGCAATGCCGAGCGGCAGCGTGACGAAGGCTGCGATCAGCAGCACCAGATGCACCACGATTGGAACCACGCGGTTCCTGATCTGCATGAGCAGATGCGCGTAGGCGTAGCCCGCCAGCAGCAGCGACTGGAAGAACACCATCGCCACCGACCACACCGCCGGCGAGCCGCCGAGCCGCGGCAGCACCATTTTCGTGAACAACGGCTGCACCGAGAACAGCAGGAGCGCGCTGACAAAGATCGCAGCGGTGTAGACCGTCAGCAGCAGCCGGTTGCGTGACGAGGATGGCTGCTCCGTGGCGGCGGGTTGCACGATCGAATCCATGGAAGCTCCGGCTTACCCCCAGCGGACGCCGGGCGCGCGCAATGGAGCACACCGCGCCTGAACGGGCAATAAATGGTCTCGTAATGTGGCCGCGAGAAATGCCTGATATAGAAATGTCATTCGGGGCCCGGTCCTTCGGGCCATCCGGAACGACCTTGGAACATTCTGAAATCATCCATGAGCGAAATCGACGTCGTCATCATCGGCGCTGGCCATAACGGCCTCACCTGCGCGGCCTATCTCGCGAGGGCGGGCTTGCGCGTGCATGTGGTCGAGCGCCGCAAGGTGGTCGGCGGGGCTGCGGTCACGGAGGAGTTTCATCCGGGCTTCCGCAACTCGGTCGCGGCCTACACCGTGAGCCTGCTCAACCCGCAGGTCATCCGCGATCTGGGCCTCGCCGAGCAGGGCTTGCGCGTGGTCGAGCGGCGCGTGCAAAATTTTCTGCCCGCGCCCGACGGCAACTATCTCCTCACCGGCGAAGGCCGGACCAGGGCATCCGTCGCGCGGCTCAGCGCGCGCGATGCCGATGCGCTCGACGGGTTTTCGCGCGAGCTCGAGGACATCGCCGATGTGCTGCGGCAGTTCGTGCTGCGCGCGCCGCCGAACCTGCTCGGCAGTTTTGGCATTGGCGCCATCCGCGAGGCCGCGAACGCGTTGACGACGGCCAACATCCTGCGCGGCCTGACGCTGGAGAGAAGCCGCAGCCTGCTCGATCTCTTCACCCGCCCCGCCGGCGAGATGCTGGACGAGCGGTTCGAGCATGATCTGGTCAAGGCGCTGTTCGGCTTCGATGCGATCGTCGGCAATTATGCGAGCCCTTACGCCGCCGGCTCGGCCTATGTGATGCTGCATCACGCCTTCGGCGAGGTGAACGGCAAGAAGGGCGTCTGGGGCCACGCCATCGGCGGCATGGGCGCGATCACGCAGGCGATGGCGCGTGCCGCGCGCGGGCGCGGCGTCACGATCGACACTGATGCCGGCGTGCGCGAGGTGATCGTCGAGCGCGACCGCGCCGTCGGCGTGGTGCTGGAGAACGGCACGGCGATCCACGCGAAATATGTCGCGGCGAACGTCAACCCAAAGCTGCTCTATACGCGGCTGGTCGCGGCCGACGCCCTGCCCGCGGATTTCCTCGCCCGCATCCGCCACTGGAAGAACGGCTCCGGCACCTTCCGCATGAACGTGGCGCTGGATCGCCTGCCCTCCTTCGCGGCGCTGCCGGGCGATGGCGATCATCTCACCTCCGGCATCATCCTGGCGCCGAGCCTTGGCTACATGGACCGCGCGTATCTCGATGCGCGGGCGCAGGGCTGGAGCCGTCAGCCGATCGTCGAGATGCTGATCCCCTCGACGCTCGACGACACGCTGGCGCCCCAAGGAAAACACGTCGCGAGCCTGTTCTGCCAGCACGTCGCGCCTGAACTGCCCGACGGCAAGTCGTGGGACGACCATCGCGACGAGGTCGCCGATCTCATGATCGCGACGGTGGACAGCTACGCGCCAGGCTTTGCGGCGAGCGTGCTCGGGCGCCAGATCCTCTCTCCGCTCGATCTCGAACGGCAGTTCGGGCTGCTCGGCGGCGACATCTTCCACGGCGCACTGACATTGAACCAGCTGTTCTCGGCGCGGCCGATGCTGGGCCATGCCGACTACCGCGGGCCCGTGAGGGGCCTCTATCATTGCGGCTCCGGCGCCCATCCCGGCGGCGGCGTCACCGGCGCCCCCGGCCACAACGCCGCCCAGGCGATCCTCAGAGATCACCGCGGCCTGTTCGCAGGCCGTGGATAGGTCAGTGGATGGGCTGTGGACAGGCCTGTGGTGAAGCCGTGGATGCCTGGCGCGGCGGTTAGGTAACAACCCGGGATCAGGCTGTGGAGCAAGGGCTGGATAAGTCGGGTATGAACCGGTGGATCGCCCCGGATCATGAGTGGACAGCCTGTGGGCGCGGCCAGCAATAACCGGGCTTCGCCTGTTCCCCAAAACGACTTGGCCCGCCAGAGGGGCAATTCCCCAGCGGGCGCTCGTCGAAAAAGCCGTCTATGAGGAAAGTGGCCCCCGCTGGGAAATGGGAGGCAGAAATTACTTCAAGGAGCTGCTAATCGAACCGAACTTGTCGTTCATCGTGGTGCCCAGGCTGTTCACGACGGTGATGATCGCCAGCGCGATACCGGCCGCGATCAGACCGTATTCGATCGCGGTCGCGCCGGACTCATCGGACCAGAACTTCGAAACCATGCGCTTCAAGATTCGTCTCCATTTCCATTCCAGGGTGTGTTGGTTGGTTCCAACATCCGGAAATCTACGGGGGACAACCTACGGGCAAGTAAACCCGGGAACTGCAAGTTATACGGAAATTTTGGAACAAAAGTTCCAAAAATTGAACCTGACGGAACCCTAGAATGCAGCCTTTGCCGACCCATCGCGCCAGCTTTTCGATAGGCAACGAGGCTGCCGCCAGGCGTGTTGTCGACGTGCTCACCGAGGTCTTTTTCGACGGCGATGCGGCCGTCGCCGCCTTCGAGCGACCGGACGGAGAATGGGACGTTACGTTGCATTTTGCCGAAGCGCCGGATCAGGAATTGCTGCACGAACTTGTTGCAACTTCAGCAGGAAATGACATCGCCGCCACGCTTGCCTTCGACACAATCGAAGCCAAGGACTGGGTCAAGGCGAGTCTGGCAGACCTCGTCCCGGTGCCGGCCGGACGCTTCGTCGTCCATGGCAGCCACGACCGCGATCGCGTGGCGCCAAACAAGCTCGCCATCGAGATCGAGGCGGCGCTCGCCTTCGGAACCGGACACCACGGCACCACGCGTGGTTGTTTACTTCTGCTTGACCATGTCCTGAAACACGCGCGGCCGAAGCGCGTGCTCGACCTCGGCACCGGAACCGGCGTGCTGGGGATCGCGGCGGCCAAGGCGCTGCATCGCGCGGTGCTCGCCTCCGACATCGACCCGCCTTCCGTGCGGGTCGCGGCCGAGAACGCGGTCCTGAACGAAGCCGGTCATGATGTGCGGGTGATCCGGGCCACCGGCTTCGCTGCGCCGGACTTTGCCAAAAGCGGCCCGTTCGACCTGGTGCTGGCCAACATCCTGGCCAATCCGTTACGCCAATTGGCGGGTCCGATGGTCCGGTATCTCGCGCCCGGCGCCCGCGTCATCCTCTCCGGCCTGTTGACCCACCAGGCCCCCGCCGTGATCGCCGCCTACCGCGCGCGCGGCCTTGTGCCGTTGCGGCACCTGCGGATCGAGGGGTGGAGCAGCCTGTTGCTGCGGAAGATCGGATGAGTTGCCGTAGGGTGGGCAAAGCGCAGCGTGCCCACCATAAAAATCGTACGCTGTGAAGATGGTGGGCACGGCGCGTTGCGCCTTTGCCCACCCTACGACATCGTCGACGCTACTCTGCCGGCTTGTCGTCCCGACGCATCGGGCCCTCGTCCTGCAACGCCCGTCTCGCGCGGCGCTCAGCGACGCGATCCATCATTTGGCTGATGAGGCCGCGCGGCTTCTTCGGTGTCGGTGCGGCGGGTGCGCGGCGCGCCGGCGGCGAAATCTTCTCAAACGTGAACGCTGGCATCGTGTGTCCCCTCGCCGTTGAGATGAACCACTTGCTCGAATTTCCTTGTTATTCGGACGAAGCGCAACTGCTGCATCCTTGACTCCACTCAATTCGAATGGAACTTTTTCAAGCACAGTCCATGCCAGATGCGACCCCAAATGCGTCTACATTGCGGACTGATCTCCATGATCCTAAACTGAGCCATGTTCGAAGCGCACTTCCAGACATTCGAGGAGCCCGAGGCCGGCGTCGCATTGACGGCGCGGCTCGCCGCACTCCGTGAAGAACTCGCCCGCCGCAAGCTGACCGGCTTCGTCATTCCGCGCGCCGATCAGCAGCAGAATGAGTATGTAGCGCCCTCCGAAGAGCGGCTCGCCTGGCTGACCGGCTTTACCGGCTCGGCCGGGCTCGCCGTGGTGCTGACCCAGGAGGCCGCACTCTTCGTCGACGGCCGTTACACGATCCAGGCGGCCAAGCAGGTCGACGCCAAAGCGTGGGCCGTTGAGTCTCTGATCGATCCGCCGCCGGAGAGCTGGGTCTCGGCGCATCTCAAGCCCGGCGATCGCCTAGGATTTGATCCGTGGCTGCACACTTTTGCGGCAGCCGAGCGCCTCTCCGCGGCCTGCGTCAAGGCCGGTGCCGAACTGGTCGCGGTCGACAGCAATCCGATCGACGCGGTCTGGCAGGACCGGCCGCAGCCGCCAGTCGCGCCGGTCGCGATCCACGGCCTGCAATATGCCGGTGTCGCCGAGGCCGAGAAGGTGGCGCAGATCAAGAGCGAGATCGAGAAATTAGGGGCCGACGCGCTGGTGCTGTCGGACAGCCACGCGGTCGCCTGGACCTTCAACATCCGCGGCGCCGACGTCGCGCATACGCCGCTGCCGCTATCCTACGCGCTGGTGCCCAAGGTCGGCCGGCCGACCGTGTTCATCGACCACCGCAAGCTCTCCAACCTCTCGCGTGATCATCTCGAGCAATCCGCCGACGTGCGCGAGCCCGAAGCGCTGGCGCCGACGCTGATGGCGCTGGCCAAGAGCGGCGCTGCGATCGCGCTCGACAACGCCACCGCGGCCGACGCGCTGAGCCGGCTGATCGCGGGCGGCGGCGGCAAGCCGGTGCGCGGCAACGATCCGATCGCGCTGCTGAAGGCGGTGAAGAACGCGACCGAGATCAAGGGCACGCAGACGGCACACCGCCGTGACGCAATCGCACTGGCGCGCTTCCTCGCCTTCATCGATCGCGAGGCGCCAAGCGGCAAGCTCACCGAGATCGACGCAGTCGAGGCGCTGGAGACGTTCCGCCGCGACACCGGCGCGCTGAAGGACGTGTCGTTCCCGACCATCTCCGGCACTGGCCCGAACGGCGCCATCGTGCACTACCGCGTCACCCGCAAGAGCAACCGGCGGATCGCGCCCGGCGACCTGCTGCTGATCGATTCCGGCGCGCAATATGAAGACGGCACCACCGACGTCACTCGCACCATGGCGGTGGGCGAGCCCACCGAGGAGATGCGCGACCGCTTCACCCGCGTGCTGCGCGGCCATATCGCGATCGCGCGCGCGATGTTTCCCGACGGCACCACCGGCGCGCAACTCGACACGCTGGCGCGGCAATATCTCTGGGCCGCCGGCGTCGATTTCGAGCACGGCACCGGCCACGGCGTCGGCAGCTACCTCAGTGTGCACGAAGGCCCGGCGCGGATATCGAAACTGGGCACCACGCCGCTCAAGCGCGGCATGATCCTTTCCAACGAGCCTGGCTATTACAAGACTGATGGCTTCGGCATCCGCATCGAGAATCTCGAACTCGTGGTCGCCGCCGACATCAAGGGTGCCGAGAAATCGATGAATGCGTTCGAGACGCTGACGCTGGCGCCGATCGACCGCCGGCTGATCGACACAGCGATGCTGAGCAAGGAAGAGCTCGGCTGGCTCAATGCCTACCACGCGCGCGTCCGCACCGAAGTGCGGCCGGCGCTGGATGAGGTGACGAAGGCGTGGCTCGATCAGGCCACGGCGGAGCTGACGTAGCGCGCATGGCGCTACGCGGTTTGCGCAAGGCTTGGCCGCTTTTGCGCGCAACCACGACGGGCTTTGCACGCTCCTGACGCAGTTTGCCCGTAAAACAACGGCTTCCTGCACGCTGTTATTATAACAGTCCCGGAATCGGTATAGCCGCATTCCGAAACGCCGATTTCCGTCTTGTGCGAGCACGCTACAGTCCGATTCGACTTCGAAAGGCGGACACGCATGCACGGCATGATCAGCAGACCGCCGGAGACGGCGACGACAAACATTGCGACCTCGCGCGTGGTGTTGCTGCTGCTGGTCGTCATGACCGGGATTGCGCCGATCTCGCTCTACATCCTGGTTCCGGCACTGCCGGTGCTGGCGACGACGTTCGGCCGTGACATCTCAATCGCGCAGATGACGGTGTCGCTCTACATGGTCGGCATCGCGCTGTCGCAGCTGATCATGGGGCCGCTGTCGGACAAGTTCGGCCGGCGCCCGGTGCTGCTTGGCGGTCTCGCGCTGATGGTCGCGGCGAGCGTCGCCTGCATCTTCGCCGAAACCCTGCCGCAGCTGATCGCTGCGCGCTTCTTCCAGGCGCTCGGCGGCGCCTCCGGCATGGTGGTGAGCCGCGCCATCATCCGCGACATTTACCAGCGCGACCGCATCGCCTCCATGATCAGCCTCGTGGTCGCCGCCCTGATGATCGGCCAGATGGTCTCGCCGCTCACCGGCGGCCTGATCGAGACCGCGTTCGGCTGGCGCGCGATCTTTTACGCCGTCACGATCGGCGCGCTTGCAGTCGCCGTCGGCATCGCGATCGCGCTGCCCGAGACGCGCCGCGACCGCGCGGTCGGCAGCGGCGGCTTCCGCAGCGACGTCGGCGTGCTGATCAAGAACCGTGCCTTCATCGGCTATGTGATGTGCCAGGTGCTGGCGTCCCAGATCATCTTCACCTTCGCCGGCGGCGGCCCCTACATCGTCGTGACGCAAATGGGTCGGACCAGCGCCGAATACGGCGCGTGGTTCGCCACGACGGGGTTCGCCTATCTGGTCGGCAATCTGCTCTGCGTACGCTTCGCTCCGCGGCACTCGCTGGAGAAGCTGATCTGGTTCGGGCTCGGCCTGCAACTGTGCGGCAGCCTGTTGAACCTGCTCTGGAGTTTTGCCGGCTGGAACGAGGCACCGGCGTGGCTGTTCGGCACGCAGATGATCGTGATGGTCGGCAATGCCTTCGTGATGGCGAATTCCGCGGCCGGTGCGATCAGCATCCGTCCCGAAGCCGCCGGCACCGCGTCAGGCGCGATGGGCTTCCTCCAGCAGGGAATCGGCGCGCTGATGTCGCAATTCGGCGCCTATCTCGGCGGCCATTCCGCAACAACGCTGCCGCTGACCTCGGCCGTTCTCGCCATCTCGCTGCTCTGCGCCTGCATGATGATCTTCGTCGTCCCCCGCCGCGAATTGGTGGTGAGCAAGACGTTGATCGAGCAGGCGGAGGAGGACGAGAGCGGGATGATGTGAGTCTTTCCCGGTGACGCTTTGTCCAGACCGGATAGATAGGTAACACAGTAGACCGGATGGATGGGTGACAGTTCTCTGTCGGCTGGGAGGATCAGCCGATGCCTTGGCGAGAGAGCTGCGCAATGGACCAACGGGTTAGCTTCATCGCGGATCAGCGAAGCGGATTGTGGACGATGACGGAGCTTTGCGACCGCTACGAGATCAGTCGCAAGACCGGCTACAAATGGTTGGAGCGCTACCGGTTGGAAGGGCCTGGAGGGCTTGCGGATCGCTCGCACGCCGCGCAGGTGCATGGGCGCGCGACGCCGCAGCACATCGTTGATGCGATTGTGGGGCTGCGGCTCGAGCGGCCGAGCTGGGGGCCGCGCAAGATTGTGAGCAAGCTTGAGGCTTGCCAAGGGGATGTCGATTGGCCGTCGGCCTCGACGGCGGGCGAGATCCTCAAACGGGCGGGACTGGTTAGCAGCCGTCGGGTTCGGCGACGTGCGCCGCCGCGCATGGGGCAACTGACGGTGCCTCAGCATGCCAACCATGTATGGGCCCTCGATCACAAGGGCTGGATCCGACTGGGCGACGGATCTCGGGTTGAACCTTTCACGGCGACCGATGGCTTCAGCCGCTATTTGATTAGTTTGGCTGCGACGGGCAGCACGCAATATTCCGAATGCCAACCGCTGCTGGAGCGGGCGTTTCGCGAGTACGGCTTGCCGCAGATCATCTGCTCCGACAATGGCTCGCCGTTCGCCTCGACCGGGACCACGGGCCTGACGGCGCTGTCGGTATGGTGGATCAAGCTCGGCATCCGGCATGAACGGATTGATCCTGGCCATCCGCAGCAGAACGGCCGACACGAGCGTTTTCACCTCACGCTTCTGGAAGCCATGCGGCCACCGCCGCCAACCCGGGCCGCGCAGGCCCGTCGCTTTGCGGCTTTTGTGCGCGACTACAACGAAGAACGGCCACACGAGTCGCTTGGCCAGCGCCCTCCTGCAACCGTCTATCAGCCCTCGCCCCGTGAGATGCCAAGGCGGCTTCCAGAGCCCGATTATCCAGCCGAAGCCGCGGTGCGTCAGGTCCGCTCCAACGGCGAGATCAAATGGCGTGGCGACCTCATCCACATCTGCAGCGCTCTTGACGGTGAAGCAGTTGTCGTCGAGGAAACCGAGGACGGATACTGGCAAGTGCGCTTCTTCGACGTGCCGATCGGCATCATCGACCAGCAAACACGCAAGCTGCGGCGCTGTGCTAGCACAGCGCCGCAGCCGACCAAATCATGAACGAGTGTCACCCATCCATCCGGTCTATTGTGTTACCTATCCATCCGCTGGACACTTTCTTCCTTCTCCCCTTGTGGGAGAAGGTGGCGCGAAAGCGCCGGATGAGGGGTTCTATCCTCGAGCTCAAGCCTTGAGAGGGGCCGCGCGGAGAGAGACCCCTCATCCGGCGCGCTACGCGCGCCACCTTCTCCCACAAGGGGAGAAGGGAAGAATCCCTCCTCACTCCCCGATCAGCTTCAGCCACTCGTCCTCGGTCAGCACCTTGACGCCGTGCTTGTCGGCTTCCGCGAGCTTCGAGCCCGCACCGGGGCCGGCAACGACGAGATCCGTCTTCTTCGACACCGAGCCCGACACTTTCGCCCCTAACCGCTCCGCGGTCGCCTTGGCTTCGTCGCGCGTCATCTTCTCCAGCGAGCCCGTGAACACCACCGTCTTGCCAGCAACGGCAGAGTTGCTCTTCGGCTTCTCGGCGTCAACGATCTCGACCTCCTCGGTCAGCCGCTCGACGATGCCGCGATTGTGGCTCTCGCCGAAATAATCGGCGATGCTCTTGATCACGGTGTCGCCGATCTGGTCCAGCGCGTCCATCTCCGCCATCGCCTCCTCGTCGCCCTTGGCGGCCTTGAGGCAGGCATCGTGGAAGGCATCCCAGGAGCCGTAGCCGCGCGCGAGCGCCAAGGCCGTGGTCTCGCCGACATGGCGCATGCCGAGCGCATAGATGAAGCGTTCCAGCGCTATTCTGCGCCGGCTCTCGATGGCGCCGAACAGATTGCGCACCGAGGTCGCGCCGTAGCCCTCGATCTCCTCGAGCTTGAGTTTTGCGTTGCGCTTCTCCAACGTGAAGATGTCGGAGGGCTCCTTGACCCATCCCTCGTCGAAGAAATACTGCAGCTGCTTCTCGCCGAGACCGTCGATGTCGAAAGCGCGCCGCGACACGAACAGCTTGAGGTGCTCGATCTTCTGGTAAGGGCAGGCAAATTCGCCGGTGCAGCGGGCGCGCGCCTCCTCTTCGCCAGCGGCCGTCTCTCCGCGCACGACGTCGGTGTGCAGCGGGCACGGGCACTTCTTCGGGAAATGGAATTCCTCCGCGCTCTTCGGCCGCTTGTCGAGGACGACGTCGACGATTTGCGGAATCACGTCGCCGGCGCGCTGGATCACGACGGTGTCGCCGATCCTGATGTCGCGGCCCTCGCGCAGCACTTCGCCCTTGTTGCCGATGCCCTTGATGTAGTCCTCGTTGTGCAGCGTGACATTCTGCACGATCACGCCACCGACGCCGATCGGCTCGAGCTTGCCGACCGGCGTGAACGAGCCGGTGCGGCCGACCTGGATCTCGATGTCGCGGAGCACCGTCATGGCGCGCTCGGCCGGGAATTTGTGCGCAACCGCCCATCGCGGCATGCGCGAGACGAAGCCGAGCCGCTCCTGCCAGTCAATGCGGTCGACCTTGTAGACGACGCCGTCGATGTCGTAGTCGAGCTTTGCGCGCTGCTCCTCGATGGAATGATGGAAGGCAAGCAGCTCCTCGACCGAGTGACAGAGTTTCGTCAGCGGATTGGTCTTGAAGCCGCAGCGCTCGAACCAGTGGATCATGCCGCTCTGCGTATCCTCGGGCATCGCGCTCATCTCGCCCCAGGCATAGGCGAAGAAGCCGAGCGGACGCGATGCGGTGATGGTCGGATCCTTCTGACGCAAAGAGCCCGCGGCCGAATTGCGCGGGTTGGCGAAGATGGTGTCGCCGGCTGCCTTCTGCCGCTCGTTGAGCGCGAGGAAGGCCTTCTTGGTCATGTAGACTTCGCCGCGCACCTCGCAGATATCGGGAATGTTGCGGCCCTTCAGCTTGTGCGGCACGTCTTCGAGCGTACGGATGTTGGCGGTGACGTCCTCGCCGACCGCACCGTCGCCGCGCGTCGCCGCGGTGACGAGCTCGCCGCCCTCATAGCGCAGCGACATCGACAGGCCGTCGATCTTCGGCTCGGCGGAGAAATCGACCTTGTCGTCGTCGAGCTTCAGGAACCGCACGATCCGGCCGACGAAGTCGCGCACGTCCTCCTCGGCAAAGGCGTTGTCGAGCGACAGCATCGGAACGGAGTGCCGCACCTTCCTGAAACGCCCCGATGGCGCCGCGCCGACCTTCTGCGACGGCGAATCCCCGCTGACGAATTCCGGAAAGCGTTTCTCGATCGCGTTGAGGCGCTGGCGCAGGGCGTCGTACTCGGCGTCGGTGACGGTGGGCGCATCGTCCTGGTAGTAGCGCTCGTTGTGCCCCTCGATCTCGAGCGACAACCGCATGTGCTCGACCTTGGCCTGCGCCTTGGTGAGGTCGGCGACATCACGAAGCGGTTTGGATTTTGCTGCTCTTGCCATGGTGCTTGGATACGACGGAGCGGGCGGGAGGGTAAAGGCGGGTTGGGCGCTTTGTTCCCGGATCGCCCTGCGCGCGTCCGAAACCTAACTCGCCGCCTTGAGCAAACGGTCTGCGGCCGCCCTCGCCTCGGCCGTGATCTCGGCGCCGGCGAGCATGCGGGCGATTTCCTCGCGGCGGTGGTCGGCGGCGAGCGCGTTGACGCGGGTGGCGACGCGCTTGCCCTTGTCCAGTGCATCCTTGGAGATCAAGAGATGCTGGTCGGCACGGGCGGCGACCTGAGGAGCATGGGTCACGGCCATCACCTGCACCTTGCCGGCAAGGCGCGCCAAACGCCCGCCGATGGCATCGGCGACCGCGCCGCCCACGCCGGTATCGATTTCGTCGAACACCAGGGTCGGCGCCGAGCCCCGATCGGACAGCACGACCTTGAGCGCCAGGAGGAAGCGCGAGAGCTCGCCACCGGAAGCGACCTTCATCATCGGGCCCGGCTTGGTGCCCGGATTGGTCTGCACCCAGAACTCGACGCGATCGAAGCCTTGCGGACCCGGCGCGGCCTCGTCGGTCGCGACCTGGGTCATGAATTTGGCGCGTTCGAGCTTGAGCGGGGCGAGCTCGGCATTGACGGCCTTGTTGAGCTTCTCGGCCGATTTCTGCCGCGCTGCCGAGAGCTTTTTGGCAGCGACCGCATAGCGGCCATCGGCCTCGATCGCGGCCTGCTCCAGCCTCTTCAGGCGCGAGGCGCCGGCATCGATCAGCACGACGTCGGCGGCGTATCTGGCGGCAAGCGCCGCCAGGCCATCGACCGGCGTCGAATATTTGCGCGAGGCGGCGCGCAACGCGAACAACCGCTCCTCGATGCGTTCGAGCTCGGCCGGGTCGAAATCGGTCGCGGCCAGGGCCGCCTGGAGATGCTGGTCGGCCTCCTCCAGCGCGTTGATCGCGACATCGATTGCTTTCACCGCGGGCTCGACCAGCGCCGGCGAGTTGACGCCGCGGCGCTCCAGCCGGCGCACGGCGGCCGAGAGCGCCGCAACCGGCGAATGATGGCCGCCGACCACCTCCTGCGCCTCGCGCAGATCGGAGGCGATCTTCTCGCCCTGCATCATGGTGGTGCGGCGCGAGGCGAGCGAGGTCTCCTCGCCGTCCTTCGGCGCGAGCTGCTTCAGCTCGTCGGAGGCGTGGCGCAAATAATCCGCCTCGCGCGCGGCGCGCTCCATGCCGGCGCGATGCTCTTCCAGCTCGGTGTTGGCGGTGCGGCGCGCGTCCCAGAGGGCTTCGACGGCTGCGACGTCCTTCTCAAGGCCTGCAAAGGCATCGAGCAGGCGGCGATGGGTGGCGGCATCGACCAGCGCGCGCTCGTCATGCTGGCCGTGGATCTCGACCAGGGCGGCGCCGACCGCCTTCAGCGTCTGCACACTGATCGCCTGGTCGTTGATGAAGGCCCGGGTGCGGCCGTCGGCGAGCTGGACCCGGCGCAAGATCATTTCGCAAGATTCTGCAAAACTCGCGTCGTCGAGCCCGTTCTCGGCCAGAATTTTCGTCGCGGGATGATTCTTCGGGATATCGAAGACGGCGGTGACCTGCCCTTGTTCCGCGCCATGGCGCACGAGGCCGGCGTCGCCGCGGCCGCCGAGCGCCAGCGCAAAGGCATCGAGCAGGATGGATTTGCCCGCACCGGTCTCACCGGTCAAAACCGCGAGTCCGGTGGCGAATTCGATATCGAGCCGTTCGATCAGGACGATGTCACGGATCGACAGACGCGCCAGCATGGAACCAGATTTCCTAGCCGAGACCTAGAGGCCAATCTTCTTGAAGGTCTGGCTGATCCAGGACCCCTGATTCTCGCTCGGCTCGAGACCACCGGATTTTACAAGATTATAGGCGTCCTTGTACCACCGGCTGTCGGGAAAATTATGCCCGAGCACGGCGGCGGCGGTCTGGGCCTCGCCGACGATGCCGATCGACATATAGGCTTCGGTGAGACGGTAGAGCGCCTCCTCGACGTGACGCGTGGTCTGGTACTGCGTCACCACGGCCTTGTAGCGGTTGATCGCGGCCGTGTAGTCGCGCTTCCCCATGTAGTAGCGGCCGACATTCATTTCCTTGCCAGCGAGCTGGTCGCGCGCGCCCTCGATCTTGGCCTTGGCGGAGGTCGCGTATTCGGACGTCGGATATTTGCGCACCACCTCTTCCAGCGAGGCGATCGCCTTCTCGGTGCGCGCCTGGTCGCGGCTGATATCCGGGATCTGGTCGTAGTGCGAGGCGGCGATCAAATATTGCGCGTAAGCGGCGTCCGGGCTGCCCGGATGCAGGGTGACGTAGCGGGTGGCAGCGCCGATGCAGCTGTCATAGTCGCCGCCCTGGTAGGACGCGTAGGCCGACATCAGCAGCGATTTGCGCGCCCAGTCGGAATAGGGATGCTGGCGGTCGACCTCTTCGAACTTCTTGTTCGCCGCCTTCATGTCCTTCTTTTCGTTCATGAGGTACAAGCCCTCATTGTAGATCTTGTCGGCAGGCTCCTCGACGAAGGTGTCGTCCTTGGCGGTGAACTTGTCCCAGAGCGAGCCGGTGCCGCAGCCGGCCAGCGGCAAGGCGAGCAGGAAGAGCGTTGCGACCTGAAGCAGCCCACGGGCTCGCGGTGAAACCAAGAGATATCCGCGCGTCATACGCTGTGCCGACATGAATTTAAGACCTGACGCCCTGTGATGCGGTGCCCGCCAGCCCGTGATCCCCGTCACAGGCGCGAAATGTAACCGTGGTGCCTGCCATGCGACCACGTCGGTGTAACCGAAAAACGATTGTTAACCTATCGGATAGGCAGGCATTCCGCCCGGATTAAGGCGAAAACGCCGCAATCCTAGTCGATCATGGTTACCAGGAGTTTCCCGGAGACAGCGCCGTCCGGCCGCCTGCCTCAGTAAGCCTTCAGGACACGTCCGGCCCGTAGGCCGCGGCGATCCGGCCGCCAACGATACCACTGCCGATCTCGACCACGCTACGCGTGGTGCGGCGGGCTGCCTCGCCCTCGACCACCCGCCAGGCGGTACGGTCGGCGAGCAGCGCGGTCAGGACGGCATGGTTGAGCTTGTGGCCGCCACGCATCGAGCGATAGGCGCCGAGCAGCGGCAGCCCGGCCAGCGCGAGATCGCCGATGACGTCCAGCACCTTGTGGCGGGCGCATTCGTCGGCGTAACGCAGGCCCTCAGGATTGAGCAGCCGCTCATCATCGAACACGACGGTGTTGTCGAAGGAGGCACCGCGCGCATAGCCGGCGCCCCACAGCCGTGCTTGGTCGCACATCATCCCGAAGGTGCGAGCCCGGGCAACTTCGCGCCGGAAGCGTTCCGGGCTGAGCTCAAGCGTGTAATCCTGCCGGCCGATCACGGGATTGGTGAAGTCGATTTCAACCTGGGCGCGGAAACCGTTAGCGTAGGGACGCAATTCGCCAAAGGAATCGCCGATTGCAGCCGAGACCGGCCTCAGGACCTGGATAAACCGGCGCTGCGCCGGCTGGGTGACGATGCCTGCCTGATCAATCGCCGCGACAAAGGCCGCCGCGCTGCCATCCATGATCGGCACTTCCGCGCCGTCGATCTCGATGGTGGCGTTATCAACACCCATTCCCCGCAGTGCAGCAAGCACATGCTCGGCAGTCGAAATCAGCGGACCATCACGGTCGCCCAGCACGGTCGCGAGATCCGTCGCAACTACGTGCTCAGCAGTCGCCTGAACCTCGCGGTCACTTCCTTCGAGTCCGGTGCGGACAAAAATAAAACCTGCATCGACAGGTGCAGGTCCAATCGTGAGGGTCACGGGAAGTCCGGAATGAACGCCGACGCCGGCCACGGTGGCTTGCGCACGAAGCGTTGTTTGCCGGCTAAACTTCATCAGGAACCGCCCCACTAAGACCCACTGCGACTTATACAAATCCGACTACCGGCCAAGGCCGTCCGAATCTCGTATCCCCAAGTCACGGCAAACCATAGTCACTGCCCTAAACAGCGCCAACTCACGCTTTTTTACCGATTGTTACCCCAAACCCGCCGTATTCGCGCCAAGGCTTAACCAAATTGCGCCGGTGTTTGGGACGGTTATCGGCAGCTTTACTGAAGCACCGAACAAGTAATTAATGATTTAAAATCAGTTGCTTGAATGCGCAATCCGGATATGCACGGGACAAAAGGAAAGGTCCCGGCAAGCTTCCCGCCGGGACCTTTTTGCGTCTGCCTTATTGTAACAATCCTCAGGTCGCCTGCCGCCGCAGGAAGGCCGGGATATCAAGATGGTCGTCTCCCTGTGGCGCCGGCGCAACAGGTGCGGGGCGGCCATGGGCGTCGAGACCCTGCGGCGCGGGCCGGCGGGCATATTCCGACACCGGTTCGCTAGCGGCGATCTGCTGCTGCACCGTCCGCTGCGGCTTGCGCTCGGGCAGCGCCGGCATGGCGGGACCGGCGGTGCGGGCGGCGATCGGGGCCTCGGTCTCCTCGTCGCGACGGCCGAGGCCGACATTGGCAAGGCGCTGGAGCAGCGACAGGCGGGTCTTCTGCGGCGTTTCCTCCTCGACCTCGCCGCGCGCCTGACGCAGCTCGGCCTGGGCCGGCATCGGCAGCTCCTCGAGCCGCGGCATGCGCGGGGCGCGGGCCGGGGCACGCTCGGCCTGCGGCGGGATGAAGGTGTCCGGCGTCATCGGCTCATGCATGGCGAGCGGCGCCTGCTCGGGCTCCGGAAACAGCGTGGGCTTCTGCGCGATCGGGCGTACGGTGACGTCGCCATAGGTCTGCATCGGCGCGGGCGCCTGCGGGACTTCGGAAACGGCAGCCGCTATGGCGGCAAGCGCCGCACGCTCGACATTGGGACGCGGTGCGGCAGCGACGGGCGCGGCGGCCGGGATCTGCGCTTCCAGCTTCTGGGCGCGCTCGGCCATGCGCTGGTTGTCGGCGCGGAGGCGCGCGGTGAGGTCGGCGAGACGGCTCTCGGCGGCGGCGGCCGGAGCAGCGGGAGCCTGCTGCGCCTGCGGCGCGGCGTTCGCGACCGGAGCGGACGTCGCCTGGCTGTTGCGGGCGATCGCCGCCTGCTCGATGCCGGTGGCGACGACCGAGACGCGGATCAGGCCGTCGAGGGCTTCGTCGAAGGTCGCGCCGACGATGATGTTGGCGTCCTGGTCGACTTCCTCGCGGATGCGGGTGGCGGCTTCGTCGACCTCGAACAGGGTGAGGTCCTTGCCGCCGGTGATCGAGATCAAGAGGCCCTTGGCGCCCTTCATCGAGCTGTCGTCGATCAGCGGGTTGGCGATCGCGGCTTCAGCAGCGGTCAGCGCGCGCTTGTCGCCGGAGGCTTCGCCGGTGCCCATCATCGCCTTGCCCATTTCCCTCATCACCGCTCTCACGTCGGCGAAGTCGAGGTTGATCAGGCCTTCCTTGACCATCAGATCGGTGATGCAGGCCACGCCCGAGTAGAGCACCTGGTCGGCCATCGCGAAGGCGTCGGCGAAGGTGGTCTTCTCGTTCGCGACCCGGAACAGGTTCTGGTTCGGGATGATCAGGAGCGTGTCGACGACCTTGTGAAGCTCGTTGATGCCGGCTTCGGCGGTGCGCATGCGGCGGCCGCCCTCGAAGTGGAACGGCTTGGTCACGACGCCGACGGTGAGGATGCCCATGTCGCGCGCGGTCTTGGCGATGACGGGGGCAGCGCCGGTGCCGGTGCCGCCGCCCATGCCGGCGGTGACGAACACCATGTTGGCGCCCGAGAGATGGTCGCGGAGCTCGTCGATGACTTCTTCCGCGGCGGCAGCGCCGACGTTCGGCTGCGAGCCGGCGCCGAGGCCCTGCGTCACCGCGGTGCCCATCTGCACGATGCGCTGCGCCTTCGACATCGTCAGCGCCTGCGCGTCGGTGTTGGCGACCACGAAGTCGACGCCCTGGAGGCCGGCCGTGATCATGTTGTTGACGGCGTTGCCACCGGCGCCGCCGACGCCGAACACGGTGATGCGGGGCTTCAACTCGTGAATATCAGGAACGTTGATGCTGATGGTCATGTTTGCCTCTCGATCACGCGCGCGTGGGTTCGCCCCGGCCTGCGGCCGCGGGAGTTGGTGAAAATCGACAATTGCGGAAAGCGGTCATCAAAAGCCCTCGCGTAGCCATCGTCCGACCTTTCCGAAATAACCGCCCGTTCCTGTCCTGACCTGCTGCCGCGTATGCCGCGGTTCGACATGTTCGTGGTGAACATATTGCGGGTAGACGAGAAGTCCGGCCGGCACCGCGAACGCGGCGTTCTTCGCCTCGTTGGGCAGCCGGCCAAAACCGAGCGGACGTCCGACCCGCACGGGCCGGCCGAGAATCTGGGTGCCGAGCTCGACGAGGCCGGTGAGCTGCGAGGCGCCGCCGGAGAGCACGACACGGCCCTTGGGCTCTGCCGCGAAGGGCGAATCCTTCAGCTTGTCCCGAACCATTTCGAAGACTTCCTCGGCACGATGCTTGACGATGTTGGCGATGGTGGCGCGCGAAACGATCTGCGGCAGATCCTGGTCGTCACCGGCCGTCGGTACAGACATCAGCTCACGCGAGTCCGATCCGCCGGTGATGACGGTGCCGTATAACGTCTTGATTCGCTCGGCATCGGCAATGGTCGCCGAGAGTCCGCGCGCGAGATCCATCGTGATGTGTTGCCCGCCGACCGCAAATCCGGCCGCGTGCACGAAGCGGCCGCCGGAATAGACCGCGATCGTGGTGGTGCCCGCGCCCATCTCGACCACGGCGGCGCCGAGATCGGCCTCGTCGTCGGTCAGCACCGACAGGCCGGCCACATAGGGGCTTGCCGCCATGGCTTCGACGTTGAGATGGCAGCGTTCCACTGCCAGCATCAGGTTCCGCGCCACGGTGGCGTCGCAGGTGACGACGTTCATGTCGACGCCGAATTGATGCGCGACCATGCCGCGGGGATCGCGGATGCCCTTGACACCGTCGAGCGTGTAGCCGACCGGCAGCGCATGCAGCACGGTGCGGCCCTCGCCGGTGGCGTGGCGCATGCCGGTGGAGGTGACGCGGCTGACATCGGCCGGCGTCACCGCGCCGCCACGGATGTCGGCTACGGCCTCGACCAGCTGGCCCGCGAGCCGGCCGCCGGAGACCGACAGCAAAACGGACTCGACCCGCACCTTGGCCATTTTCTCAGCAAGCCCGACGGCCTGGCGCACCGCCTGCTCGCATTCGGCAAGATCGACCACCGCGCCGGCCTTCATGCCGCGCGACTGGATCTGGCTGTAACCGATCAGCTCCACCGCGTGGGTACGGCCGCCCAGGGCCTCGCTCGGCGCCGACGGCTTCAACCGCGCGATCATGCAGGCGATCTTGCTGGTGCCGATGTCGAGGCAGGCAACGAGGCCGCCACGCTTATGCGGCATCGGGCGCGTCTTCGGCGTCTGGGTGCGATCAAGACCGGTCATGCGGCGTCCCCGGCCTTCTTTTTCTTCTTGTCCTTGAACAGATCCTCGCGCGCCTTGGCGGCGTCGTCGGACAGCTGCACCACCAGACGGTCGGGCAGGCGCATGTCGATCGCGACGATGTCCTTCGAGAACAGTCGGTCGTCCTTGTCGAGCTTGGAGAGCGCGGCGAGTGCGTTGCCGACGTCCTGCTCGGGCAGGCGGATGTCGAGGCCGTCCTTCAGCCTCAAATTCCAGCGCCGCTCACCGACATAGATCGCGGCTTTGGTCACAGAGTTCACCTGCGGGTAGCGGGCGAGCAGCGCGAGGAAGTCGCGAGCCTGGGTGTCGGCGCCCTTCCCGACCACGAGCGGCAGCGACAGGAACCGGCGCGAGACATAGGGCTCGAGCAGCGCGCCGTCGTCGGCGATGACGGAGAGCCGGCCGGCCTCCTGCCACAGCGCGAACGCCTTGCGCTCGATGATCTCGATCATGAGCTGGCCCGGATAGAGCTTCAGCACGGTCGCGTCCGCAATCCAGGGATTGGCCTTGAGCTTGTCGCGGACGTCGTCGGCATCGAGGAACAGCAGCGAGGAGCGGCCGCTGACGCCGCCGATCGCGAGGATCTCGTCCTGGCTGAGCTGCTTGCGGCCGTTGATCACGACCGAGGTGATGCGGAAGCCGGCCGAATTGGCCATGGCGTTGCGCGCGTCGCTGACCGCGGTGATGAAATCCTGGAGATGGCCGCCCTTGACGATGCCGAGGCCGCAGCTGCCGATCAACAGCAGCACGGTCATGCTGATCCCGACCCGGCGCGGCAGATAGCGCTCGACCAGCGCGATCAGGCGCGGCGGCGGCTCGCGCTCGACGACGGCCTTGGCCTTGATCCTTTGCCTGGCAGCAGCGCGCGTCTGATCGCGCTTGGCGTCTCGCTTCTCTTGCACCCACTCGCGCAGAAGCACGACCGCTCCGATAGCGGCCGCCTTCAGGTCAGCTTGGGGCCTCAGCGATCTCAAAAACGACCGGGTGAGGCTTCCTGCACCATCCATTGCACGAGCTCGTCAACAGTTTGCCCGCGACATCGCGCGGGTCCTGGCGAACATGACGTCTCGGACGTGCCGGGCCGGGTAATGGTCTTCGGCAGAAGAAACCGCTCCCCTTCAAAGCGTTCGCCGGTCGGGGACAATCCGAAACGGCTCACGCGCCGGCAGCCAAAACGCCATATGCGCCGCCAGCGTTAACCTTCGGACTTCCTGGTAAACAAAAGGTAAAGTTCGTTAACGAAGAATGCTTTTTGCCCAGCTCTCTGAGGCAGTTATGCCACGATGTCCGGTATTTTACCGGCTTTGGGCACCAAACCGGCCGTTTTCGCCCTCGCAGCCGTTAACCAATCCTAACTATTTCTGTACCCGCCGCACCGCCAGCTCGATCAGGTCGCGGAGGAAGTCGACGAATGCGATGCCCTCGGCTTTCAGCGCCTTGGGGTAGAGCGAGGACTTGGTCAGCCCGGGCAGCGTGTTGGTTTCGAGATAGACCAGCCCCTTCTCCGAGACGATGAAGTCGGAGCGGGAATAGCCGGTGCAGGACATCGCGCGATGCGCCAGCATCGCCTCGGTCTTGAGCGCGGCGGTGACCTCGGCGGTGAAGCGGCCCGGACAAATCTCCTGTGTCGACTTCAAGAGATACTTTGCGGCGTAGTCGAAATTGCCCTCACCGGGAATGATCTCGATCGGCGGCAGCGAGATGATCGATCCGTCGGTGCGCTCCAGCACGCCGCAGGTCGCCTCGACGCCGGCGATGTAGGGCTCGATCACATACTCTTCGTGCTTGGAGGCATTGCGGACGGCGACGAGATCCTGCTTGGCGTTGACGAAGATCAGGCCATAGCTCGATCCATCGCGCGCCGGCTTTGCGATCAGCCGTCCATATTCGGCGAAGGCATCATCGATATTTTCCAGCGCGATGCCCTCAGGCGGCGTCACGCCACCGAGCGCGGCAAAGCGCTTGGCTGCGATCTTGTCGAAGGCGAGATGCGAGGAGGCCGAGCCGGAGCCTGTGAACGGCACGCCGCGCGCTTCACACATCACCTGCAATTCGCCGTTCTCGGCGCACCCGCCATGCAGGCTGAGCACGAGGACGCGGTCTTCCGCCTTGGCCTTGTCGAGCGCCTGCGCCAGCGGAATGCCTGATGTGCCCGGCTTGAACTCGTCCTCGAAGGGCCGAGAATGTTCGAGCAGCTGCCTGGACTGCACGACGTGCACCTTGTCCTCGACGTCCCACCACCAGAGATCGGCCTCGGGCAGCACCTCGTGCAGCGCCTGGGCCGAAGCGACGGAAACCAGACGCTCCCGGTTGGAGCCGCCAAAGAGGATGGTGGTGCGCATGTTCTCTCGTCCCCTGTCCTGGTTAGCCGGGAATTCCAATCCGCTTGATTTCCCAGTGCAGCTCAATTCCGGAATTCGCCTTGACCCGTTCGCGCACGGTCTCGCCCAGCGTCTCGATGTCGTGCGCGGTGGCATCGCCCGTGTTGATCAGGAAGTTGCAATGCATCTCGGAGACCTGCGCACCGCCGACGCGCAGGCCGCGGCAGCCGGCGGCATCGACCAGCTTCCAGGCGGAATGGCCGGGAGGATTCTTGAAGGTCGACCCGCCGGTCTTTTCGCGGATCGGCTGCGCGGTCTCGCGGTGGGTCTGCACCTCCGCCATCCGCGCGCGGATCGCATCAGTACCCCTGATCTCGCCGCGAAAGCGTGCGGAGGTGAAGATGATGGAGGGATCGACACCGCTGTTACGGTAGACGAATTTCATGTCGGCATTGGAGAAGACGTGCTTGGTGCCGTCACGGCCGACGCCGCGCGCCTCGATCAGAACATCCTTGGTCTCGCCGCCATTGGCGCCCGCATTCATGCGCAGCGCGCCCCCGATCGTGCCGGGAATGCCGAAGTAGAATTCGAGCCCGCCGATGTTGGCAGAGGCCGCGACCTCCGCGACGCGCTTGTCGAGCGCGGCCGCACCCACGGTGACGACGTCGCCGCTCGCAGTGGCCTCACCGAAAGCGCGCGGCGCGAGCCGGACCACCACGCCCGCAATGCCGCCATCGCGGACGATAAGATTCGAGCCGACACCGACGACATAGACGGGGATGTCGCTGGCCAGATGCGCGAGGAAATAAGCGAGATCATCCTCGTCCGACGGCGTGAACAGCACCTGCGCCGGACCGCCGACGCGAAACCAGGTCAGCTCGGCCAGCGACTGGTTGGCCAGCAGCCGCCCCCGCAGCTCCGGCATCGCGGCTTTGAGCTCGGGTGTGATGTCGGGGAAGCTCATGGCGCGCCGACGGGCATGCGAGCTGAATTGAGATTGCGTCGTGCGACGTTGTCCGCCGATGCCCGGGGCTTACCCCTCTCCCCAACCCTCCCCCGCAAGGGGGGAGGGAGCCTGACCAGCGTGCTCACCTCAGACAGCGTCACAGCTGCGCTCTGATCCTTTGCGAGAGTCAGGGAGGCAACGGCGGATGGGTTCCCTCCCCCCTTGCGGGGGAGGGGTAGGGAGGGGGGTAGCCACGAACTCAGACCTCGCCCGGGGTCACCCCTCTCCCCCGCCCTCCCCCGCAAGGGGGGAGGGAGCGCAGTTTGCCGTGTGGCTGTCTGTGAGACTCTCATCAGAGCCCTACCCCAGCGCCTTCAACTGGTCCGGCAGCGCATACGCCCATTGCGTGATGTTGCCGGCCCCCAAGCACACGACGAGATCGCCAGACTTCGCCACGCCCATGACAATTCCGGCGAGCTCCGTCGCCCCCGGCAGCGGGATTACCTCGCGGTGACCATTCGCACGCAGGCCCGCGACGAAATGATCGCGGTCGATCCCATCGATCGGCGTCTCGCCGGCGGCATAGACGTCTGCGACGACCACTGCATCGGCATCGTTGAAACAGGTACAAAACTCCTCGAACAGCGATTGAAGGCGGGTGTAGCGATGCGGCTGTACCACGGCGATGATCTTGCCGTTGGTGGAGTCCCGCGCTGCCTTCAGCACGGCCGCGATCTCGACGGGATGATGGCCGTAATCGTCGATCACGGTGACGCCGTTCCACTCGCCGGTCTTGGTGAAGCGGCGCTTGACGCCGCCGAAGCCGGCGATCGCCTTGCGGATCGCGTCATCTGAAACGCCAAGCTCGCGCGCGACCGCGATCGCAGCCGTCGCGTTCGAGGCGTTGTGACGGCCCGGCATCGGCAGCATGAGATCGGCGATCTCGTGCACGGCGCCGGTCTTGCGATCGCGGAACGCGACCTTGAATTTCGAGCCACCGCCCATTGGCGTCAGGTCGAGCAGCCGCGCGTCGGCCTGCGGATTTTCGCCGTACGTAATGATGCGGCGGTCCTCGATCTTGCCGACGAGGGTCTGCACCACGGGATGGTCGATGCACATCACGGCAAAGCCGTAGAACGGCAGGTTCTCGACGAAAGCGCGGAAAGCGTCCTGCACCGCCTCGAAGGTCTTGAAGTGGTCGAGATGCTCGGGATCGACATTGGTGACGATCGCGACATCGGTCGGCAGCTTCAAAAACGTGCCGTCGCTCTCGTCGGCCTCCACGACCATCCAGTCGCCGGCGCCGAGACGCGCGTTGGAGCCATAGGCGTTGATGATGCCGCCGTTGATCACGGTGGGATCGAGCCCGCCGGCGTCGAGCAGCGTTGCGACCATCGTGGTCGTCGTGGTCTTGCCGTGCGTGCCGGCAATCGCGACGCAGCTCTTCAGCCGCATCAATTCGGCCAGCATCTCGGCGCGACGCACCACGGGAATGCGCCGCTCCCGCGCCGCCATCAATTCCGGATTGTCGCGCTTGATCGCGGTGGACACGACGACGACCTCGGCCCCGTCGACATTCTCGGCCTTGTGGCCGACCGAGAACTCTCGCACCCTTCTTGCGCAGGCGGTCGAGATTGTAATTGTCGGAGGCATCCGAGCCCTGCACGGCATAGCCGAGATTGACCAGCACCTCGGCGATGCCGCTCATGCCGATCCCGCCGATCCCGATGAAGTGGATGGGTCCGATCTCGCGCGGCAGTCTCATGCTCTATCCCGTCGTTCCGTCGTCATGCCCGGGCTTGTCCCGGGCATCCACGAATCTTTACCACTTCTTGCAAGACGTGGATGCATAGGCACTCGGTATACCGAGTGCCGTCACTTTTAAAAGAACCAAGTCGGATAAATCCGACTTGGTTGGACAAGCCCGGCCATGACGGCAAAAGTAGGAAATTTGGCGGGTTTCGCGTCAGATTCCCGCGACTTTGACCACCAGATCGGCCAGCCGCTCGGCGGCATCGAGCCGGCCTGCTTCCTTCGCCGCCGCAGCCATGGCGGCAAGGCGCGCCGGCTCGGCCGCGAAACCGGAGATCTCTGCGGCGAGACGATCCGAGGTGAACTCGGTCTGCGGAATGCGAATGGCGCCGCCGACCTTGGCCAGCACGCCGGCATTGGCGAACTGGTCCTGGTCGATCGCGCCCGGCAGCGGCACCAGGATCGAAGGCCTTCCGATCGCGGCAAGCTCGGCCACCGTACCGGCGCCGGAGCGCGACACCACCAGATGATTGGAGGCGAGCCGCGCCGGCAGATCCGTGAAGAACGGCGCCAGCTCGGCCTTGATCTTGAGCTTGTCGTAAACCGCGCGCACGCGCGCCATGTCCTCGTCGCGGACCTGTTGGGTCAGGACCAGCCGGCTCCACAGTGCCGGCTCGAGCCGCTCGATCGCACCGGGCACGGTATCGGCCATGATGCGCGCGCCCTGGCTGCCGCCGACGACGAGCAGGCGCAGCGGGCCGTTCGCTTCGGGTGCGGCATATGGCACCGCCGCCGCAGCGAGGACCGCCGGCCGCATCGGCGTGCCGACCGTCGTGGTCTTGGCTGCCAGCGTCGGATCGCGGTCGAGCACGCCCGGCAAGGATGTTGCGATGGCGCGGACACGGCTCGACAGAAACCGGTTGGCGCGGCCGAGCACAGCATTGGCGTCGTGGATGATACCAGGCACGCCCGCGAACTTTGCCGCAACCAGCGGCGGCAATGTCGGATAGCCGCCGAAGCCGATGACGGCAGCGGGCTTCAATCGCTTGATCAGGCGGTAAGCAGACAGCGTGCCAGTGGCGAGGGTGAGGCCGGCATAAGCGAGCTGGACCGGATTGCGGCCGCGCGCCGTCTCGCTCGCGACGACGTCGATCATGTCCTTGCTGAACAGCCCGCTGTAGCGCAATGCGCGCTCATCCGTCACGAGGCGCACGCGAAAGCCACGCCGGATCAGCTCGACCCCGAGCGCCTCGGCCGGAAACAAATGACCGCCGGTGCCGCCCGCGGCGAGAAGAATCAAGGGGGAATTGTCCATGAGTGCCCTTTTACAGAGCCTCCGCCGTCATTGCGAGCGCAGCCGGCCAAGCTGCCTGCCCCTCATCCTGAGGAGCGCGGAACGCGCGTCTCGAAGGATGAAGGCCCGGCCCGAATTTCCACTTGGGCCTCGCCCTTCGAGACGCCGCGCAGAGCGCGGCTCCTCAGGGTGAGGATCACGCGTAGCTGCGCATCGCCTCGGCATGGCCACGGGCCTCGACCTCGGTGCGCGGGCGCAGCCGCGTCAGGGCCAGCATCATGCCGACGCCGTAAGCCAACGACACGATCGAGGATCCGCCATAGGAAATGAACGGCAGCGTCATGCCCTTGGCAGGGATGAGCTGGAGGTTGACCGACATGTTGATCGCGGCCTGCACGCCGAACAGGATCGCGAGACCCGAGGCCGCAAAGCGCGAGAACATGTCTTCATTGGCATAGGCGCGCGACAGCGTACGAATGACCACGAAGGCGAACAGCATCACCATGGCGAGGCACAGGATGATGCCGAACTCTTCGGCGGCGACCGCGAACACGAAGTCGGTGTGGCTGTCCGGCAGGCTGCGTTTCGCGATCCCCTCGCCCGGTCCGAGGCCAAACCAGCCGCCGTTGTAGAAGGCCTCCATCGCGGTATCGACCTGAAACGTGTCGCCGGAGGCCGGGTTCATGAAGCGCTTGATGCGGCCCGCGACGTGCGGGACGAACAGGTAAGCGCTGAACAGGCCGGCCGCGGCCGCACCGGCCAGGCCGAACACCCAGATCATTCGCATGCCCGCGATGAAGAACAGCGAGCCCCACACCATCAGGATCAACATGGTCTGACCGAAATCCGGCTCCATCACCAGCAGCGAGACCAGCATCAACAGCAGCACCAACGCCATCGAGGTCGCCGGCATCTCCGGCCGCTTGGTCGATTCCGCGAACAGCCAGGCCGCGATGACGACGAACGACGGCTTTGCGATTTCGGAGGCCTGGATGTTGACGCCGAGCAGCGTGATCCAGCGCCGCGAGCCCTTGACCTCGGGGCCGATCGCGAGCGTCACCACGATCAGGATGATGCTGATCGTGAAGATGATCAGCGCGCTTCGCCGGATCGCGCGCGGCGACAGGAAGGAAACGCCGAGCAGCACCGTGAAGGACGGCAGTAGGAACATCACGTGCCGGCTGAAGAAATGGAAGGGATCGAGCCCGATGCGGGTCGCGACCGGCGGGCTCGCCGCCAGCGACAGGATGACGCCGGTCAGCATCAGCACCAGGATCGCGCCGAGCAGCGGCTTATCGACGGTCCACCACCACTCGGTAAAGGGGGTGCGTTCTTCACGGGAGAGCATGGGCGGCCGCTTTCGGACAGAGGTCTGTCCATTGGTCGCCGAGGTTGGTTACCGGGGGGTTAAGGAATTGCGGATGATTGGAGATCATCCCCGCTGCCATCACACAACACACTGTCATGCCCCGGCTTGACCGGGGCATCCAGTACGCCGCGGCCCCTCGGCTCAAGCACGGCTTCTGGAATACTGGGTCGCCCGGTCAAGCCGGACGACGACAGCGGAGCAAGGGATAGCCGCTTGCCCTCACACCACCGGCTTCACACCCGGCAGCGCCTGCACCAGTTCGCGGAACTTGGTGCCGCGGATTTCGAAGTTGCGGTACTGGTCGAAGGAGGCGCAGGCCGGCGACAGCAGCACGACCGCGTCGGTGAGACCTGAAGCTTCCGCGTCGCGTGCCGCGTGCTCGACGGCGACATCGAGCGTCTGGCTGATCTCGTGAGCCACCGTCCCGAGCGTACCTGAAAATTCCTGCGCGGCTTCGCCGATCAGATAGGCCTTGCGGATGCGCGGGAAGAAGGAGGTCAAGCCAGTGATGCCGCCCGCCTTCGGCTTGCCGCCCGCGATCCAGAAGATGTCGGCAAAGGACGACAGCGCATGCGCGGTGGCGTCGGCGTTGGTGCCCTTGGAGTCGTTGACGAACAGCACGTTGCCGCGGCGGCCGACCTGCTCCATGCGGTGCGCCAGGCCCGGAAAGCTACGGAGGCCGTCCTGCAGCACGTCCAGGCTGATGCCCATCGCAAGCGCGGCGGCGGCCGCGCAGGCCGCGTTCTGCGCATTGTGCAGGCCGCGCAGCGAGCCGATGCCGCCGAGTTTTGCAACCTCGCTCCTGGCGCCGCCCGCGGTACGCACGATGGTGCCATGCTCGACATGAATGCCGCTCGCCAGCGGATTCCTGACGGAGATCCGCACCACGTTCTTGCCGGCGCGGTCAAGCCGGTCGGCGATGTCGCGGCAATAGCCGTCATCGACACCGACGATCGACGTGCCGCCTGCTTGCACGCCCGCAACCAGGCACTCCTTCACCGCAGCGTAATGTCCGATGGTGCCGTGACGATCGATGTGATCTTCGCTGACATTGAGCAAGATGCCGACGGAGGGATCGAGCGAGGGCGTGAGGTCGATCTGGTAGGACGACATCTCGATAACGTGGACGCGGCCCATGCGCGGCGGCTCCAGCGACAGGATCGCGGTGCCGATATTACCGCCCATCTGGGAGTCGTAGCCCGCAACCTTTGTGAGATGCGCGATCAAAGCCGTGGTGGTCGACTTGCCGTTGGTGCCGGTGATCGCAATGAACGGCGCGTCCGGTGCGTGCCGTCGGCGCTCACGGCAGAACAGTTCGATGTCGCCGATCACCTCGACGCCGGCCTCGCGCGCCTTCAGCACGCTCCAGTGCGGCACCGGATGGGTCAGCGGCACGCCGGGCGCGAGCACGAGCGCGGCGAAATTCGACCAGGAGATGTTGCGCAGATCTGCGGTGATGAAACCGGCCTGCGCGGCCTTGGCGACGTTGTCGGCATTGTCGTCGGCGGCGATCACTTCGGCGCCGCCGGCTTTCAGCGCGTGGCAGCAGGCGAGCCCCGAGCCGCCGAGGCCGAACACCGCGACCGTCTTGCCGGCGAAGGATGTAATCGGGATCATCGCGGTACCGTCAGCGCAGCTTCAGCGTGGAGAGACCGGCGAGTGCCAGCATCACCGAGATGATCCAGAAGCGGATCACGATCTGCGGTTCGGTCCAGCCGAGCTGCTCGAAATGATGATGGATCGGCGCCATGCGGAAGATGCGCTTGCCCGTGAGCTTGAACGAGACCACCTGCACGATGACGGAGACCGCCTCCAGCACGAACAGGCCGCCGATCACAGCGAGCACGATCTCGTGCTTCACCGCGACCGCGATCGCCCCCAGCATGCCGCCGAGCGCGAGCGAGCCGGTGTCGCCCATGAAGATCGAAGCTGGTGGCGCATTGAACCAGAGAAAACCGAGGCCGGCGCCCAGCAGCGCGCCGCAGAGCACCGCAAGCTCGCCGGTGCCGGCGACATATTTGATCTGGAGGTAATCGGCGAACACCGCGTTGCCGGCGAGATAGGCGATCATCGCAAAGCTCGCGGTCGCGATCATGACGGGCACGATGGCGAGGCCGTCGAGGCCGTCGGTGAGGTTCACGGCATTGCCGGCGCCGACGATGACGAAGGCGCCGAATACGATGAAGAACCAGCCGAAATGCAGCACGGTGTCCTTCAGGAAGGGAATCGTCAGCGCGGTCGACGCAGGATCGCGGTTCAGCCGCACCAGCGCATAGCAGGCGACCAGCGCGATGATCGCCTCGATCAGCAGGCGAAGCTTGCCGCCGAACCCGCTCGTGGTCTGCTTGGTCACCTTGAGGTAATCGTCATAGAAACCGACGAAGCCGAAGCCGAGCGTCACCGCCAGCACGATCCAGACATAGGGGTTGAGCGGATTGGCCCACAGCACGGTGCCGACCGTGAGGCCGGACAGGATCATCAGCCCACCCATGGTGGGCGTGCCCTTCTTGGCCAGATGCGATTGCGGACCGTCGGTGCGGATCGGCTGGCCCTTGCCCTGGCGGATGCGCAGATGATCGATGATCCAGGGCCCGAACAGGAACACGAACAGCGCGCCGGTGACGACGGCGCCGCCGGTGCGGAAGGTGATGTAGCGGAAGACGTTCAGAACGGTGCGCACTGCACCGAAGCCCGGAAATGTGTTGGAGAGCTCGATCAGCCAGTAAAACATTCAGACGGTCCTATGGCGCCTTTCGCACGCAGGCTTTTTCAGACGCAGATTTCGCCTCACGCGCATTCCCTGGTCTTCATCATGGGGCGGGCGACCTCCAAGAAACTTACGGCAAGAAACTTGACGGCAAGAAACCTGACCGCAAGACGCCTGCCGGCTTGGCGCCGCAAAACGGCGGGATTCGGGAACAGCGCCTTCCAAGCAGTTTACGCCTTTGCCTGCAAGGCGGCCACTAGGCCCGGCACAAACTTGTTGACCCAGAACATCTTCTTGCTGCCCTTGACAACCACGACATCGCCTGCCTTCAGCATGCTTGCGACCTCGCCCGGCTTCAGCGTGGCGGGATCGTGGTGCCAGCCGAGCCCTTTGCCGGCGGGAAGCGCGTCATAGAGGTGCCGCATCAGCGGCCCGACGCAATAGATGCCGTCGATGCCGTCGAGATGCTTGGTCAGCGCCGTGTGGTAGCTCGGTGCGTCGTCGCCCAGTTCCAGCATGTCGCCCAGCACCGCAATGCGGCGGCCGCCGGTCATGTTCCGCGCCTGGAGGCTTTGCACCGCAGCAGCGACGCTCGCGGGATTGCCGTTAAAGCTGTCGTCGATCACGGTCACGCCGCCGACTGTCTGCTCCACGCCGCGGCCGGTCATGATGCCGACGCGATCGAGCTTGATCGCAAGCGTCGCAGCATCGAGATGCGCGGCATGAACCGAGGCGAGGGCGGCGAGCGCATTCTGCACGCGGTGCGGTGCGCCCGGCGTGAGGCTGAACGCGATCTCCTTCTTGCCGATCGCGGCCACGACCTGCCAGCTCTCGCCATGCGGCGCGTGCGCAACCTCGTGCACCTCGGCCTTCTCGCCGAAGCGCACCACCTTGCCCTTCCAGTCGGGCGCCTTGATCCCGGCTGGCAGCACCAGCACGCCATCTGAGGGCAGGCCGAGCGCGATCGACACCTTCTCGCGGCGGATCGCGTCGAGCGAGCCGAGCTTTTCCAGATGCACCGGCTGGACATTGACGACGAGCGCGACGGTCGGCCGCGTCAATTCGCTGAGCCGCGCGATCTCACCGGTCTGATTCATGCCCATCTCGACGACCCAGAGGCTGGCATCGGGCCGGGTGTTGCACAGCGTCAGCGGCACGCCCCAGAAATTGTTGAAGCTCGACGGGCTCGCATAGGCATTGGGATAGGCCGCCAGAAACTCCTTGGTGCTGGTCTTGCCGGCACTGCCGGTCAGCCCGATCACCGGCCCGTTGAAACGCGCGCGTGCGGCACGCGCGAGGCCCCAGAGGCCGTCGATCAGCGTGTCCTTCACGACGATCTGCGGAATGCGAACGCCCGCGACCTCGTGCGGCACGATCATCGCCACCGCGCCTGACGCTTCCGCCTTGTCCGCGAACTCCCAGCCGTCGCGCGCGCTGGCGAAGGCCGAGATGAAGCCGCCGCTCGGCGTGCCGCTCAGCGCCACGAACAGGCTGCCCGGCTTCACCAGGCGACTGTCCTGGGTGACGAAGTCGATCGGCGTGTCCGGGAATGAGCCGGTCGCGCCAAGCGCGCGCGCCACCTCGGCAACCGTCCATAGTGGCCCGCTCATGCGACCCTCGATGCTAATGCGGCGGCAACCGCCTCGTGATCACTGAACGGCAGGACCTCGCCGCCGACGATCTGCCCGGTCTCGTGGCCCTTGCCGGCGACGAGCAGCGCATCGCCATCTTCCAGTTCCGCGATCGCAGCGCGGATCGCGGCCGCACGGTCGCCGATTTCGCGCGCGCCCTTCGCGGTGGCGAGGATCGCGGCGCGAATGGCTTCCGGCTTCTCGCCGCGCGGATTGTCGTCGGTGATGATGACGCGATCGGCATTTTCAGCCGCGATTTCGCCCATGATCGACCGCTTGCCGGCGTCGCGATCGCCGCCGGCGCCGAACACGACGATCAGCCTGCGCTTTGCGTAGGGCCGCAGCGCCTGCAACGCCTTCGCCAGCGCATCGGGCTTGTGCGCATAGTCGACGAAGATCGGCGCGCCGTTGCGTTCGCCAACCCGCTCGAGCCGGCCCTTGGCGCCCTCGAGATGTTCGAGGCTCGCAAACACGTTGGCGGCATCGCTGCCGGTGCCGATGGCAAGGCCGGCCGACACCAGCGCGTTCTCGATCTGGAATTCGCCGACCAGCGGCAGCCGGACTGCATAGCGCTTGCCACGATGCTCGAGCGCCAGCTTTTGCGAGAAGCCTTCGACCACGGCCTCGGTGAGGCGAATGCCCTCGCCTGCCCCGTCGCCGTGACGGCCCACCGCCATCACGCGAAGGCCGCGCGTCGTCGCAGCGTCGATCGCCTCCGCCGAGCAATCATGATCGGCCGAGATCACCGCGGCGCCACCGGGCGGAACAAGTTCGCGGAACAGCCTGAGTTTTGCTGCGAGGTAATGCGCGACGGTCGGATGGTAATCCATGTGGTCGCGCGAGAGATTGGTGAAGCCGCCCGCGGAGACGCGCACACCGTCGAGGCGATATTGATCGAGCCCGTGCGACGACGCTTCGAAGGCGAGATGCGTCACGCCCTCGCGCGCGATCTCATCGAGTTGCCGGTGCAGCGCAATCGGATCCGGCGTCGTCAGCGAACCGTAGACGGTGCGTTTCGGCGAGACGAGGCCGATGGTGCCGATGCTGGCCGAGGCATGCCCCAGCCGCTCCCAGATCTGGCGCGTGAACGCGGCAACCGAAGTCTTGCCGCTGGTTCCCGTCACCGCCGCAATCGTCGCAGGCTGGGCCGGGAAGAATCTCGCAGCAGCCAGTGCGAGCGCGCGGCGCGGATTGGCGACAGGGACGAACGGCACCTTGCAGCCATCGGGCGCATGATCGCCGACCACCGCCACCGCGCCGGCTGCAATCGCAGCATCGATGAAGCGCGCACCGTCGGTCTTGCTGCCGGCCAGCGCAAAGAAGAGATCGCCCGGCTTGACCACGCGGCTGTCGAGCGCAACGCCGCTCAGCTCGAGCGCCGCAACAGCGGGCTCGATCGCGGCATCGTTGCCCAAAACGTCCTGACCCAAGAGTTCACACAGCTTCATGGTCTTCCAGTCGACATGCCGCGCCGGAAAGCCGAATCGTCAGGAAAAGCCGAATCAGCACCGGCGAGGGCCACCCCAGTTGATTACTGGGTTGCCCTGGATGCTGCAAGAATAAGGCGGTCCGCGGGCGGCAGGTCGAAACGGGGCTCGATCCCGAGCAGCGGCCCGATACGGGTAATGACGTTGCCTGCGGTGGGAACGGCGTTCCAGCCTGACGTGATGAAGCCGTAGGTTTCCTTCAGGGCCTGCGGCTCGTCGAGCATGATCAGGAGCTGATATTTCGGCTTGTCCGCCGGCAGGATCGCGGTGAACGCGGTCAGCACCCGCTTCTTGGCATAGCGGCCGTTGACCACCTTTTCTGCGGTACCGGTCTTGCCGCCGATATAATAGCCCTTCACGTCCGCCTTGCGCGCCGTGCCGATTTCCGCATTTAGCCGCATCAGGAAACGCATCTTGTCCGACGTCTCGGGCTTGATGACGCGCCTGGCGATCGCCCGCGCCTCCTCCTCGGAGCGCTTGAGGAAGGTCGGGGGAATCAGCAGGCCGCCATTGGCGAGCGCGCTGACGCCCATCACGGCCTGCAACGGCGCGACCGCCATGCCGTGGCCGAATGCGATGGTGATGGTGTTCAATTCGCTCCAGCGCCGCGGCAGGATCGGCGAGGCGCTCTCCGGAAGCTCGGTGCGCAACCGATCGAGCTGTCCCATTTTGCGCAGGAACGCCTTGTGGGCTTCCACTCCCTGCGACAGCGCAATCCGCGCCGCGCCGACGTTGGAGGAGAAGGTGAAGACTTCTTTCATGTTCAGGAAACGGCCTTTCGGCTCGTCGTCATGAATCGCGAACTTGCCGTAGTGCAGCGGCCCGCGCGCGTCCCACAGCGAGTCGAGACCGTACTTGCCGGTGTCGAGCGCCATCGCGAGGGTGAATGCCTTGAAGGTCGAGCCCATCTCGTAGACGCCGGTGGTCAGGCGGTTGATGCGGTCCGGGTCGTGCGCTTCCTTCGGATTGTTCGGATCGAAATCCGGCACCGAGACCATCGCGATGATTTCGCCGGTGTTGACGTTGGTGACAAGCCCGGAGGCCGCCTTGGTGTGGAACTTCTCCTTGGCCTTGAGCAGCTCATCGCGCAGCGCGTGCTCGACGCGCAAATCCACCGACAGCTCGATCGGCTTTTGCAGGCGATCGGTGGCAAAGCCCGCGCGGTGGAGATCGGCGAGCCCGTTGTTGTCGAGCCACTTCTCCATGCCGGCGATGCCCTGGTTGTCGATGTTGACCAGACCGATGAGATGGGCGACCTCGTTGCCGGTCGGATAGACACGCTTGTTCTCGCGCAGAAAGCCGATGCCGGGAATGCCGAGCTTGTGGATGTCCTGCTGCTGCTTCGCCGTGATCTCGCGCTTCAACCAGACGAACCCCTTGCGCGTCGACAGGCGGTCGCGCACCTCGGCTTCGTCGAGGTCGGGTACCGTCGCGGTCAGAAGCTCGATCGCCTCGTCCTTGTCGATGATGCGGCGCGGCTCGCCGAACATGCTGGCCGCCTTGACGTCGGTCGCGAGGATCGCGCCGTTGCGATCGACGATGTCGGGCCGCGCGGTCGCAACCACCTCCTGCGAGGCAGCCCGACGCGCGCTATGAGCGTCGGCACCGATCGCGAACATCACGAGCCGGCTGCCGATCAGGGCGTAGACCAGGGCGAAGGCGAGCATTGCGAGCCCGACGCGCGCGCGCGCCTTCACGGCGCGATCGACGTTGCGCCCGTAGAGCAGACTGCGGATCAGCCGCTGCCGCCACGGTTCCGTTGGCTTGACCGGAGGCGTACCGCTCATTGCTTGTCCTCGGGCTGGGGCACGGAGCCCGTCACGCTATCCGGATCGCTCGCGGCTTCGATGGTGTTGATCATGGACCCGATCGGATCAGGCTCGCCCGGCCTGAACATCCGCGGCGGACGGTCCGGCAGGTTCTTCAATGAATCATATTGCGTGCCGTTGACGGGCTTGAGCGGCAGATGCCGCTCGACGAGACCCTGCAGGCGCAGGGGCGCATCGAGCTTAGCCCATTGGGAGCGCAGCTGCGCGATCGCGTCGCGCTGCTCGCGGATCTCCGCGTGCAGCCGCAGCACCTTCTCGGTGCGGGCGGTGGAGTCCATCTTGATCCGGTAGACATAGGCGGCCGCGAAGATCAGCGCGCCGATGACGAGAAGGTGGATGAAACGCATGTGCTAGCCGCCCCTCATCACGTCGGAGAGTTTTGGCCAGGACGACGGCTCGGCATCGTCATGCGCCGGCGCCGAAGTGCGCTCGGCGGCGCGCAATTTTGCGGAACGGGCACGCGGATTGTGCGCAAGCTCCGCCTCGCCGGCGATTACGGGCCGCCGCGTCAAAAGCCGGAAGCTCGGCGCGCCTTGCGCCACTTCCGGCAGATGGCGCGAGCCGCCGCCAGTCTTGGCGCGCTCGGAGAGGAAATTCTTGACGATGCGGTCTTCCAGCGAATGGAACGAGACCACGACCAGACGGCCGCCCGGCTTGAGCACGCGCTCGGCCGCCGCCAGCGCGGTCTGGAGCTCCTCGAGCTCTTCATTGACGAAGATGCGCAGGGCCTGGAACGTCCGCGTCGCCGGATGAATGTCGCCGGGCTTCGAGCGCACCACCCTGCCGACCAGATCGGCAAGCGCGCGCGTGGTGGTGAACGGCGTCTCCTGCCGATCAGCCACGATGGCGCGAGCGACGCGGCGCGAATGCCGCTCCTCGCCGAAGAGATAGATGATGTCGGCGAGATCGCTTTCCGAGGCGCGCGCAACGACGTCAGCAGCCGTCGGCCCCGACTGCCCCATGCGCATGTCGAGCGGACCGTCGAGGCGGAACGAGAAGCCGCGGCCGGCCTGGTCGAGCTGCATCGAGGACACCCCGACATCCATCACGACGCCGTCGACCGCGTCGACGTCTTGCGCGGCGCAGACCTCGGCGAGATGCGAGAAGCGGTCTTCGACCAGCGTCAGCCGGCCGGCCGCGCGCGCGACCAGCTCGGAACCGCCGGCAATCGCCGTGCGGTCGCGGTCGATCGCGATCACGCGGGTTCCCGGCACGTCGAGAATCGCTCGGCTGTAGCCGCCGGCCCCAAAGGTGGCATCGACATAGATGCCGCCCTCGCGCGGCGCGAGATGCTCGATCGCCTCGCGGCCAAGCACGGGAATGTGCGGCGCGTCGCTCATGCGTCGCGCCTGCCGAACGTGCAGGTAAAGTCGGGGGCGAAGCAGCCCATCACGCCTCGAATAATTCCGCGTCGCGGCGGTTCCACGACCCAACCCCTCTCCAGCATACTTGCCAGCATGCGCGCCGAGCCCGGTCGTCCCAGGTGGCAACCCCGGTGCTCCCAGCGGAATATGTCGGGCAGCCATGGGATTTCGAGCCAAAATCGCTTCTGGCCGCCTCAGGACGCGGGTCGGCTCTTCACCCCTCAGTAACGGCCCTTAGCGTTAAGAAAGCGTTGATCGGCTCGTTACAAGTCGAAAAGGCCGCCGGTGATGCGTCATCCACACACTGGCCCAAAATGCGCCCGTTAACCGAACCGCGCGATTGCGCGGAATGGAGGGTAAAGGAATAGTAAAGAGGGCTTGGCCCATTCTCTGTCCGACTTGAGCTGTTTATGTCGTCCGGTCCATCCACGCCATCTGGCACTGATTCGAAGCGTCAGCGCGTTCTCCCGGTTCCCAAGGCCGCGGCGACCATGCGGACGTTCGAGCCGGATTCGTCGATCGTCTCCGACATCATTCCCTCGCCCAATCACGGCGAGCGCAGCAAGGGACGGCAGCCCGACATGATCGTGCTGCACTACACCGGCATGCCCGACGTCGAGGGCGCGCTTGCGCGGCTGTGCACGGCCGGCACCGAAGTGTCGGCCCATTATGTCGTGCTCGAAGACGGCCGCATCGTGCAATGCGTACCGGAGGCCAGGCGCGCCTGGCACGCTGGCGCCTCGTCCTGGGCAGGCGAGGACGACATCAACTCCTGCTCGATCGGGATCGAGATCATCAATCGCGGCCACGATTGGGGCTATCCGGAATATCCGCTGCGCCAGATTGCGGCGGTCATCGCGCTGTGCCGCGGCATCATGCTCCGCCGCAAGGTGGCGCCGCACCGGGTGCTCGGCCATTCCGACGTCGCGCCCGCGCGCAAGAAGGATCCCGGCGAGAAATTTCCCTGGCATTCGCTGGCCAATTCCGGCGTCGGTCACTGGGTGACGCCGGCGCCGGTCGTGCGCGGCGAAACCCTGATGCTCGGCACCATCAGCGGCGAGGTGCTGAGCCTGCAGCAGGCGCTGGCACGCTACGGCTACGGCGTGCCGCTGACCGGCAAATACGATGCATCGACGATGGAAGTCGTCACCGCCTTCCAGCGCCACTTCCGCCCCGCACGCCTGGATGGCGTTGCCGATCACTCGACGCTGTCGACCTTGCAGGCGCTGCTGGCGAGCCTGCCGGCGGATGGGGCCGCGGTCGCCTCGAAGTGACGGTGCAAGCCGTCATTGCGAGCGAAGCGAAGCAATCTAGACTCTTTCCGCAGCGACAGTCTGGATTGCTTCGTCGCTTCGCTCCTCGCAATGACGGATCATGTGGCGACTACTCCATCTCCCGCACTCGCCGCGCATACAGCCGCCGCAACGGCTCGAGCTGCGTCGCCGCCGTCGCCGCGACATAAGCCTCGCGCGCCTCGTCGTGGCGGCCGAGCCGGCGCAACAGATCGGCACGCACCGCCGGCAACATCTCATAGCCGTCCAGCCCGCCGCGCGCGGTGATGGCGTCGACGAGATCGAGCGCGCGCGCCGGACCGTCGACCATCGAGACTGCGGCGGCATGGTTGAGCTCGATCACCGGGGACAGGCTGATGCGCAGCAGCACTTCGTAGAGGCCGGCGATCTGCGGCCAATCGGTCTCCTCGAAGCTCGGTGCGCGGGCATGCAGCGCCGCGATCGCGGCCTGCACCGCATAAGGCTGCGGCCGGCCCGGCACGCGCAGCGCGTGATCGACAAGACGCAGGCCTTGCTCGATCTGCGCGCGATCCCAGAGCGAGCGGTCCTGCTCTTCCAGAAGAACGATGTCGCCGGCCGCGGTCTCGCGACCGGCACGGCGCGCATCGTGCAGCAGCATCAGCGCCAGCAACCCTTTGATCCCCGCGCGGTCAGGCATCAGCTGGTCGAGCAAGCGACCGAGCCTGATCGCCTCGACCGCAAGGTCAGGCCGCATCAGGTGCGTGCCCGCGGTTGCGACATAGCCTTCGGTGAAGACGAGATAGATGACGGCGAGCACGCCATCGAGCCGCGGCGCCAGCGCCTCGCGCTCGGGCACTTCATAGGGAATGCCGGCAAGCCTGATCTTCGCCTTGGCGCGGACGAGGCGCTGCGCCATCGCGTCCTCACTGATGAGGAAAGCGCGCGCGACCTGCGCGATGGAGAGGCCGCAGACCGTGCGCAGCGTCAGCGCGACCTGGACTTCGGTCGCGAACGCCGGATGGCAGCAGGTGAAGATCAGCCGCAGCATGTCGTCGTCGAGCATCGCCGGCTGTTCGGCCGGCGGGTCTGCATTGAGCTCGAGCAGGAGCGCCTGCTGCTTGCCGCGGAAAGCAGCCTGGCGACGCACACGGTCGATCGCCTTATTGCGGCCGACATTGACCAGCCAGGCGCGCGGATTGTCGGGGACTTCGCCGGCCGCCCAGCGCTCCAGCGCAACCGCGAACGCATCCTGGAGCGCATCCTCGGCCAGATCGAAATCGCCGACGAGGCGGATCAGGGTGGCAAGCGCCCGCCCCGCCTCGTCGCGGAATATCCTGTCGATGTCGGTGGCCGAGATCACTTGTAGATCATGATCGGCCTGACTTCGATCGACCCATCCCTGGCGTTGGGAATTCGTGCTGCCAGCGCAATGGCAGTGTCGAGATCCTTGGCCTCAACCAGATAGTAGCCGCCGAGCTGCTCGCGGGTTTCCGCGAACGGACCGTCGGTCGTCATGGTCTTGCCGTCGCGCACACGCACCGTGGTCGCCGTCGTGCTCGGCTGAAGGCCGTCGCCGGCCTTGAAATGGCCGCTCTGGACGATGGACTGCGTGTAAGTGCCATACTCCGCCGACATCGCCTGACGGTCTGCGGGGGTCATCTTGTTCAATTCCGCTTCGCTCCGGTAGATCAGCAGCAGATACTGCATCGTTTAACTCCTATTGTTCGGGGGATTCCCGACATCCAGTCGAACGGGGCACACACCAAACGACATCTTCAGGATAAATTATTTGCAGACCGCCTGCTGCGCGATATCGCCTTGACGAAACCGTCACAAATGCCCATTGCCTAGGCCGTCAGTCGGCCGGACGGCCGCTCCGGCAAGTGCCGAAAGGCCGCCGGGGAGGAAAGTCCGGGCTCCCTTGACATACGGTGCCGGATAACGTCCGGCGGGGGCAACCCCAGGGAAAGTGCCACAGAGAACGAACCGCCCCGCTTCGCCTTCGGGCTTCGCGGGGTAAGGGTGAAAAGGTGCGGTAAGAGCGCACCGCGGGTCCGGCAACGGAGCCGGCATGGTAAACCCCACCGGGAGCAAAACCGAATAGGGACGGCGTAGCGGGCTGTTCGCTTTGAGCGATAACGCCGCGGGGCGATGTCAGGCCCGCCGTCCGGGTAGGTTGCTCGAGGCCATGTGCAAACATGGTCCCAGAGGAATGGCCGTCACGTATCGTTCGCGCAAGCGGACGGTGCCTTACAGAACCCGGCTTACAGGCCGGCTGATATTCTAAAGCGTTTTCGAGCGAAGTGGTTTTCCGGTTCGCGTGAAGAAAACGCGTCTTGCTGAAGAAGCAACGAGGGGTTCGATGTTAGCGCATCGGACCCCTCACCATTTTTGGCCCGGCTGTCATTCCGGGGCTCGCGAAGCGAGAGCCCGGAATCCATCAGGCCGCAGAGTTAGTGGAGAAATGGATTCCGGGCTCGTGCTACGCAGGCCCGGAATGACGGGCGTGGGTCAGGCGACGATCTTCTCCAACACGCCCATCAACGCTTCCGGCGCGGTCACGTTCGGCGCGTGGCTGGCGTCGAGCTCGAAATAGCGCCAGCCCTCCTCGGTCTTCGTCCGCTGCGCGAACTGCCCGAACACGTCGCCCGGCGGAATGCGTTTGCAATAGATGTAGCTGCGCGGCATCGCGGGTTCGCCGTGTTGAAGCTTCAGCTTCGTCTCGAAACATTTGATCGGCATGTTGATACGGCGCGCGTTGAGCCAATCGAGATCGGCTTGCGGCGTATCCGGCGGCGGCGGGTTCGGCGGGATGCGGTAGCCGTCGCCGGCGGCAGCAGCCTTGCGCATCGGCTCGCGCCCGGCCTCGTTGAGATCGAACAGCGACTGGCCATCGCGCGGCACGAAGGCGTCGAGATAGATCAATTGCGCCACGCGCTCTCTTGCGCGATCGGCAACGCCGGTCGCCACCATCCCGCCATAGCTGTGGCCGAGCAGCACGATGTCGCCGAGATCCTCGAATGTGATGACGTTGAGGATGTCCTGGATGTGTGTCTCCAGATCGACCGCCGGACTGGCGAGATGCGCGCGCTCGCCGAGCCCGGTGTAGGTCGGCGCGACCAGGCGGTGGCCGGCCTGCGCCATCAGCGGATGGATCTTCTTCCAGGCCCATCCGCCGGACCACGCGCCATGACAAAGCAGGAAGGTTTTTGCGCGTGGGGTCATCGGCGCTTCCATCGTTCTTGTTTTGATACGATGGAGTGTAGCTGATGTAAACGCCGCCGGGCGTCAGGCCGCGCGCGGCTCCTTCGCCAGCACGGGCGCAAGCTGACCGGCTTCCCGCCGCAGCTTGCTTGCCTCGAAGCCGTGCATGCCGATCTGCCATTGCAGTCCGACGATGGCGCCCTTGGTTGGCTGCAGCAAAGCGAGCGAGGCAAACAGCGTCACCGGCAGCCATACCGCGAGCTGCAGCCAGACCGGCGGTGCATAAGCGGTCTCGATCACGAGGATCGCCGGCACCACGAGATGGCCGACCACGACCATCACCAGATAGGCCGGGAAGTCATCGGCGCGCTGGTGGAACAGCTCCTCGCCGCAATGATCGCAGCTGTCGGCGACCTTGAGGAAACGCCCGAACATATGCCCTTCGCCGCAGTTCGGGCACTTGCCGCGAAAACCGCGCCACATCGCCTTTGCCAGAGAGACTGAACCGGTCGCCATGACGACACCTCTTCCGTTTTGCTGATCCATACAATAATATCTTGCATCCATACATTCAAAGGATATGGGCCCAAATTGCATGGACTGGACTCCTACAATCTCGGAGCTGAGCGGGCCGCGTTATCAGCGCATCGTCGAGGCCATGGAAGCCGATATCGCCGCCGGCCGGCTGGTGCGTGGGCAGCAATTGCCGACGCAGCGCGCCCTCGCCAAGGCGCTCGGCATCGATCTGACCACGGTGACGCGCGCCTACACCGAGGCGCGGCGCCGCGGCATCATGGAGGCCCGGGTCGGCCAGGGATCGTTCGTGTCGGAGACCAGCGCACGCCGCGTGGTCGACCTGCCGCATCCCGTCGCGATCGACCTCTCGATGAACGTGCCGCCGCATCCCCTCGAAGCGCAGCTCGACGAGCGCATCATCGCTGGCCTCGAAGCCCTTCGCGCGCAATCGGGACTGACCGCATTCCTGAATTACCAGCCGCCCGGCGGCAGCGCGCATGAGCGCGAGGTCGCCGCGCGCTGGATGCGCGCACGCGTTCCGCATGCGCATGCCGATAGGCTCGTGATCTTTCCCGGCGCGCAGACGATCCTGTTCAACCTGCTCGCGCACCTTGCGCGGTCCGGCGACATTGTGCTGACAGAGGCCCTCACCTTCCCCGGCATCAAGGCCGCAGCAGCACAACTCGGCGTCAAGCTCGTCGGCGTCGCCATGGATGACGGCGGCGTGCTGCCCGATGCGCTGGCGAAGGCTTGCCGCACGCACCGGCCGAGGGCCGTCTATCTCATTCCGACGCTGCACAATCCGACCACGGCGACTCTTGCCCCCGAGCGTCGCAGCGCGATCGCCAAAATCGTCCGCGACGCCGATACGCTGCTGATCGAGGACGACGCCTACGGGCTGCTCGATCGCTCGGCAGCGCCGATCTCCAACCTCATCCCAGAGCGGACATATCTGGCGACCACATTGTCAAAATGCATCGCGCCGGCGCTGCGCGTCGCTTATCTGCTCACACCCAATAGCGGCGCGCAGCTTCAGATGCGCGGCCATCTCCAGGCGACCGTGCAGATGCCGGCACCGCTGATGGTCGCGCTGGTGACGCACTGGCTCGAGACCGGCGTCGCCGACCGCATCATCACCGCGATCCGCAACGAGGCCGTCGGCCGCCAGCAATTGGCACAGCGCGCATTGAAGGGTTTTCAGTTCCAGGCAAAACCCGCCGCACATCATTTGTGGCTGCGGCTGCCGGAGGGATTGGGCCGCCGCGATGTCACCGCGCAGCTGTTGCGCGATGGGCTCGCCGTCGTGGCCAGCGACTCTTTTGTGGTTGACGGCAACCCGCCGAACGCTGCGCGGCTTTCGCTCGGCGCCGCGCGCAACCGCGCGGAGCTCACGCAAGCACTTCGGATTCTGATCGGCGCGCTGCAGAGGCTCGCCGATACCAGGCAGATCGTCTAAGGCGCGAAGACCTGCGTCTGCATCTCGGCGATCGCAGTTGGCAAGATCATCCGGTATGCTTGCGCGATCTAGCCACCTTGTCTCACGCTGTCGATAAATTGCTCGCGTTCGCCAGGCGCGTAACCCTGGGAAGCTCCCGGATACAGGTCATTGTTTTCACCGTACGGTGCCGCGCGGCGGTAGATCGCCGGCCCGGATGGCGCGTAGCCAAAAGCCGAAGCGGGGTCTGAGGCGGCTCCGCCCTGATCGGGACGAACAATGACATGGTGCCGGTGCGCGTGGTGCACGGTAGCCGCGTTCGCAGAGCCCGCCAGGGCGATCAAAAGGCCCGAAGCCAGAATAATACGCATCGCTTTCTCTCCAATCGACAGCCGCCCCGCTTCAGATACAAATCAGGTCGCGCCGTTCCAACAAGGAGCGGGTTCACGATAAGTCACATCGGTGGCATCACGGGCGCGGCGCCTCTATGGTCGTTCTCCATTGTCCAACCCGGGGACTGCGGATCACCAAGGCTGCGCTCATCGAGCCGCTAGCCCAAATTCCTATGCGCACTACGTGGGCGTGTCGTTCGAAAATGCCCGACGATTTCAGGTCGCGGTTGCGCGCAAGCATGCATTGACCGCCACGCCCGCGGCTGTGCTATGCACGGTGCGGTGATCACGAGATCGCAACAACAGGAACTTAGGGGTGGAAACGTTCACGATTGCGCTGCTCCTGTTCGGCGCGCTGGCCGGCGGCTTCGTCTCGGGGCTGGCGGGATTCGGCACGGCGCTGATGGCGCTCGGCATCTGGCTCTACGTGCTGCCGCCCTCGCTCGCGGTGCCCCTGGTGCTGATCTGTTCGGTGATCGCGCAGACCTCGACGCTGCCCTCGATGTGGAAGAGCTTTGACCTGTCGCTGGTGTGGCCGTTCCTGATCGGCGGCTTGATCGGCGTGCCGCTCGGGACCATGCTGGTCGCCTCCGCCGATCCAAAAGTGTTCAAGCTCAGTGTCGGCGTGCTGCTGCTGGTCTTCTCGAGCGCGCTGTACCTGAACAAGAAGCAATTCGCCATCACCTTCGGCGGCCGCATCGCCGATGGTGCGATCGGATTTGCCGGCGGCATTTTGGGCGGGCTCGCCGGACTATCCGGACCGCTGCCGATCCTGTGGGCCAACATCCGCGGCTGGAACAAGCACGAGCGGCGCGGCATCTTCCAGCTGTTCAATTTCACCGTGCTCGCCGCCGCACTGGTGTTGCAGACGGCCTCAGGCCTGGTCGCGTTCAAGGTGGTCTGGCTCGCGATGGTCGCATTCCCGGGCACGCTGATCGGCGCGTGGCTGGGAGCGCGCGTCTATCACGCGCTGAGCGACAAGCATTTTGGCGATGTCGTGCTCGGCCTGCTGTTCCTGTCGGGCGCTACCCTCGTCTGGAACAGCATCGGCGCGTTCTAGGCGGGCTCGCGCACCGAAGGCGCAACGGGCTCAGGCGCCGCCTGCTTCGGAGCATCCTGCTGCCGGCGCGTCACCAGCCGCTTCCCTGAACTCGCGGCGCAGCAACCACAGGCTCTGGACCGCCTGCAGCGTCGTCGCCGCGTTCGACAGATACCAGACGTACTCGATCCGAAAGCCCGGCCGCGTCGACAGAAAGATCGCCGGCAGGGAATAGGTGAGGACGCGCGTCGCCGAGCTCCACAACACCGGCTTGGTGTTGCCGAGGCCCTGGAACATGCTGGAGCAGGTGAAGATCAATCCCTGCGCCACCATGTTCAGCGAGATCATCTTCAGAAACAGCAACGCGACGCTCATTGTCTCCGGATCATTCGAGAAACCGGCAAGCAACAATCCAGGCTTGAGCTGCACGAGGATCGTCAGCGCGATCATCACGACGGTCGCGATCAGCGCCGCCTTGACGAAGGTCTCCCGCACCCGCTCATGATTGCCCGCACCGAAATTCTGGCCGACGATCGGCCCTGCCGCGAGCGAGACGGCAAGGGCCGGCATCTGGATCAAGCCCACGACGCGCGTGCCGATACCGAAGCCCGCCTGGGCCGCCGGACCAAGGTCGCGCAGCACGTAATAGATCGCGGCCATGAAGATGAAGATCATCACGAACTCGCCGCCGGCGGGCAAGCCGACATTGAGGATCCTCTTCCACTGCCGCAATTGCGGACGCCATTGCGCAGGATGGAAGGCGACATAGCGCTCCAGCCTGCGGAAATAGGCAAACAGCATCAGCACGCCGATGAAGACCGCGATCGTGCTTGCCAGGCCCGCTCCGGCGACACCGAGCGCGTATCCGGTGCCCCAGCCCGTGATCAGGACCGGCGCCAGCGCGATGTTGATGATGACGGCGAGCACCTGCACCAGCATGCTCGGCCGCACGATGCCCGTGGCCCGCAGCGCGGCCGCCATCACCTGCGTGACGAATTGCAGCGCTAAGGCCGGCATGAACCAGAGAAAATAGGTGGTACCGGCATTGATGGTGGCCTCATCGTTGGCAATCGCGCGCATATAAGGGCGCGCCAGCACAAGGCCGCCGAGCAGCGTCAACAGCCCGAACAGCACCGAGAGGACGACCGCCTGGTTGAACACGAGATTGGCGTCGTCGCGATCCTTGCGGCCCACGGCATGCGCGACCAGCGCCACCGTGCCGACGCCGAGCATCTGCATCAGCGCGTTGACGAGGAAGCCGGCGTTGCCGGCCGCAGCGACGCCGGCAACCGCGGCATCGCCGAGCCCGGACACGAAGTACAGGTCGACCAGCTGGCAGATCATGATCGTGATCATGCCGACCACGATCGGTGGCGCCATGCTCAGGATGTGGCTCACGATGGAGCCGCGCGTCAGATCCTTCATCTCACTCCATCCTCGACGACGTGACGGCGGGGCTTTCGCCCTGCCGCCGCGCGCCTCATTCCGCTGCTGCGATATGCCCGAGCTCCACCACCTGGCGCTCGAACAGGCTGCGATAGATTCCGCCAGGCTTGGCCGCGAGCACGGCATGCGTGCCCTGCTCGACGATTTCGCCGCGGTCGAACACCAGGATGCGATCGAGGCTGCGCACCGTCGACAGGCGGTGCGCGATCACGATCGAGGTGCGGCCTTTCATCAGCCGCTCCATCGCCTGCTGGATCAGCGCCTCCGATTCCGAATCGAGGCTCGAGGTCGCCTCGTCCAGGATCAGCACCGGCGCATCGGCCAGGAAGGCGCGCGCCAGCGCCACGCGCTGCCGCTCGCCACCCGACAGTTTCACGCCGCGCTCGCCGACCAGCGTTCCGTAGCCCTTCGGCAGGCGCAGGATGAAGTCGTGCGCATTCGCGAGCCGCGCCGCCTGCTCGATCGCCTCGAGGCTGGCACCGGGCCGGCCATAGGCGATGTTCTCGGCGAGCGAGCGGTGAAACAGGATCGGGTCCTGCTGCACGATCGCGATCTGGCTGCGCAGCGATTGCTGCGTGGCCCTTGCGATATCCTGCCCATCGATCAGCACCCGACCTTCGGTGACGTCGTAGAGCCGCTGCACCAGCTTGACGAACGTCGTCTTGCCGGAGCCGGAGCGACCGACGAGGCCGACGCGCTCGCCGGCACGGATCCTGACCGACAGCCCGTCATACAGCGGCGCGCGATGGCCGCCATAGTGGAACGTGACGTCGTCGAACACGATCTCGCCGCCTTCGATCGCGATCGGCCGCGCGTCACCGGCATCGGCGATGCCGATCGGCTCGTCATGGATCGCCACCAGCTCCTCCATGTCGTTGACCGAGCGCTGGAGGTTGTTGATGTGCATGCCGATGTCACGCAAATAGGCGTGGATGACGTAGTAGCTCGTCAGCACATAGGTGACGTCGCCGGGCGAGGCATGCCCGTATATCCACAGCAGCACCGAGCCGCCGATCACCGACCCGCGCAGGCATAGCAGCAGCGAGAGCTGCGCCATGGCGGTGTAGTTGTAGCGGAACCAGGTCCGCCGCACCCGCACGCGCCAGCGCTTGATGGCACGGGCCAGCCGTGCATCCTCGCGCGCTTCCGCGCCGAACGACTTCACCACCGCATTGCATGTCAGCGCATCCGCCAGCGTGCCGCCCACCTTGGTGTCCCAGGCGTTGGACACGCGCGCGGCCGGCGCGATGTAGCGCGTCGAGAACAGCACCGTCATCGTCACATAGGCGGCCGCACCGAGCGCGATCACCGCGCCGAGCGAGGCCCAGTGCACGCCGAGCAGGATCATCGATCCGATCAGCACGACCAGCGACGGCAGCAGCGCCAGCAGAAGGGTGTCGTTCAACAAATCGAGCGCCCACATGCCGCGCGTGATCTTGCGCACGGTCGAGCCCGCGAAGGAGTTGGCGTGCCAGTCGGTCGAGAAGCGCTGCACGCGCAGAAATGCGTCCTGCGCCACGTCCGACATGATCTTCAGCGTAAACGGCACGATCACTTGCAAGCCGGTCAGGCGCAACACCATCGACGCTGCGCCCAGCACCACGATGCCGCCCAGCGCCACCAGCGCGGCGTGGCGGGCAGCAGGATCGGACGGGCCACGCGTCAGCGCATCGACCAGATGTCCTGAAAACACCGGCATGAACAGGTCGGCGACAGTCGCGCCGAGTAGACCGGCGGCAATGGCGAGCGTGCGCCCCGGCTGATTCAGCCAGTGCCAGAACACGAAGGGCAGGACCACGCGAATAGCCGCGGGCTTTTTTGACAGAGCGGTCATGGCGTCATCCGGCCGCTTTGCCGCGGGCCGGCTCCATCGATGGACGCAGGCCGGCCGCGAAGGCCGAGACGGCGTCACTTTGAACTGATTTTGACTTGGGAGGCGGAGCGATCGGGAAAAAAGCCCAATCGAAGCTGGCGGAAGTGGCCTCTAGCAGGCCGAATATGTACCGAGCCAGATCATCATCGAGCGCGGAAACGCGATCTGCGAATGCGACGAAATCATGCAAATCTCTCCCCGGTTCGATTGAATGAGGTGCGCTTTATAGATGTATGATTCGCGATTTGCAACGGCCTCGCGCGAGATCACGCGCGAGTGTTGCATTTTGGTGCGACGACACCGATCGTGTGGCCGCTAATGCGCGTCGCCGCCGGCGCCGAACGGCGAGGCCGGCTTGTTCAGCAGCGTGACCAGGACGCTGAGGCTCAGATAGAACAAGGTCAGAATGAAGAAGGCGTCGCCAAAGCTCATCACCACGGCCTGGCGGTGCACGATCTGGCTGAGCTGCTTCATTGCCATCAGGGTGGAGTCGCCCAGGCCCTGGAACTTCTGCTGGAGCATGGTCAGGGTTTCGGTCGCGGTCGCATTGCCCCAGGTCACGCGCTCCTGCAGACGCGTGATGTGCAGGTCGGCGCGATCGTTGAGCACGGTGTTGATGACAGCGAGCCCGACCGCACCGCCGAGATTGCGCATCAAATTGAACAGGCCGCTCGCATTCTTCACCTTGTCGGGCGGCAGCGTGCCGAGTGCGATGTTGTTGGTCGGCACCATTGCGAACATCATGCCGATGCCGCGCAGGATCTGCGGCATCAGCAGCTCGTAGAAATCGTAGTCGCGCGTGATCCAGGTCATCTGGTAGGAGCCGATCGCGAACACGATCAGGCCGAACGCGATCATGTAGCGCATGTCGTACTTCGCCATCAGGCGACCGACCAGCGGCGCGACCAGGAACATGGTGATTCCGGAGACGAACATGGTCTCGCCGATCATCAACGCGCTGTAGCCACGCACTTCCGCAAGATAGCGCGGATAAATGTAGGTCAGTCCGTAGAGGCCGATGCCGATGCAGAATTGGAGCACGCAGCCAACCGCAAAATTGCGGTTGGTGAAGGTGCGCAGGTTGACGATCGGCTCGGCCGCCGTGAAGACGCGGACGAAGAAGGCAATCGCCGAGACGACGCAGATCCAGGCGCAGATCGCCACGGTCGTGTCCTGCAGCCATTCATATTGCGGACCTTCTTCCAGCACGTATTCCAGCGTGCCGAGGAAGCCGGCCATGAAGATCAGGCCCCACCAGTCGAAGCGATCGAGCAGCTCGAAATGCGGCTCGTCGAAATCGACCAGCGCCCACACGCCGAGGGTGATGCCGATGCCGGGCACGACGTTGATGAAGAACAGCCAGTTCCACGACATCAAATCGGTGATGTAGCCGCCGACCGTCGGTCCGATCGTGGGAGCTAAGGTCGCAACAAGCCCGATGATGGGGCCGACGATATGGAATTTCGAACGCGGGAACACGGTGTAGGCCGAGGCGAACACCGTCGGGATCATGCCGGCGCCGAGAAAGCCCTGGAGCGCGCGCCAGAGGATCATCTCCTCGATCGTGGTGGCGAAGCCGCAGAGCAGGCTCGAAATCGTGAAGCCGGCCGCCGAAATCGCAAATAGCAGCCGCGTGCCGAAGGCGCGCGACAGGAAGCCTGACAGCGGGATCGCGATCACTTCGGCGATCAGATAGGCGGTCTGGACCCAGGAGACCTCGCTCGAGCTTGCCGACAGGCCGGCCTGGATTTCGCTCAGTGAAGCCGAGACGATCTGGATGTCCAGGATCGACATGAACATCCCGAACACCATGATGATGAAGGCGAACAGCCGCTTCGGCGCGATGCGCTCCGAAGCGGCTGCCGCCATCATGGCAGGTGAAGCAGTCGTGGCGTTTGCCATGGTCTGACCTCGCAGCGCTGGGTCGCGCGCCTACTGCGGATGGATCATGGTGGGATCGTCGAGATCGATCTCGCTGTCGGCGTCGGCGGCACCCTTGTTGGTGTCGACCGTCGCGTAGATCGACATGCCGGCGCGGAGCAGGTTCTGCTTGGCAACCTCCTTCGGCACGCGAATGCGGACCGGCACGCGCTGCACGATCTTGGTGAAATTGCCGGTGGCGTTGTCCGGCGGCAGCAGCGTGAACACGGAGCCGGAGCCCGCTGCGATGCTGTCGACGACGCCGGAGAACTTGCGCATGCCGTAGGCATCGACCTTGATCGTCACCGGCTGGCCGGGACGGATGCGCTTGAGTTGGGTCTCCTTGAAATTGGCGTCGATATAGACGTCGTCGAGCGGTACGACATTGCCGAGGCGCTGGCCGACGGCAACGAAGTCGCCGGCGCTGACGAGACGGTTGGAGAAGATGCCGTCGACCGGGGCGCGCACCGCCGTGAAGGCGAGGTCGCGCTCGGCTTTGGCGAGCGTGGTCTTGAGCTCGGCAAGCTGTGCCTGGGCTTCGACCTGCTGTGCCTTGGCGACATCGACATTGCTCACCGCGACATCGTAGGCGGCCTGCGCGGCCTTGACTGCGGCGGCGCCCTGGTCGCGTCCGGCTTCCGAGGTCTCGAACGTGGCGCGCGAGGCAAAGCCCTTGTTGCTCAGCGCCTGCTGGCGCTCATAGTCGAGATCGGCGCGCTTGAGGCCCGCCTCGGCAGAGACGAGCTGCGCCTTGGCCTGCGCGACCTGGCTGTCGAGCGCCGCGACCTGGCGGCCGATGCGATCGATGGTGGCCTGCTGGGTCGCGATCCGGGTCGCGGCGGCATCGACCGCGATCTTGTAGTCACCGTCGTCGATGCGCAGCACGGTGTCGCCGGCATGCACCAGCGTGTTGTCACCGGCCAGGATCGAGGAGATGTGGCCCGACACGCGCGCGCCCAGCATGGTGTTGTTGGCGCGGACATAAGCGTCGTCGGTGGAGACGAAGAAGCGGCCGACCAGCGTGTAGTAGCCGGCATAGCTTGCCGCCGCGAGCGCGAGCACCAGGCCGATTCCCATCATGACGAATTTGCGCTTGCCGGATTTTGGCGCGGCAGCGGCGGGGACGGTCGGGGCCGGCTGGTCGGTGACGGGCTTCTCCGGCGCCTCGCCGGTGCGGCGTTTGGTTTCTTCAGTCACATGAGACCGCAGCTGCTCGGCGAGCACTGCGGGTGTCCCGGTCGCAGCTTCACCATCCGCCACCGTCGTCTCCACCGCTTCCTGGCGAAGGACGCGCGCAGCCTGGTCTCTCGACGTGGCCATAAAGGCCTCCCCAATCAAAACGCGACCCGGAGCAGCCGTCGCACGGCTGCTTTCCGCTCGCCCATTCCAATTACCATTGACCGAACGGTTCGGTCAATCTACTAATATTCCTGGACCGGAACCTACTGGCCCGAATCCTTTATTTGCGTTTCTTGGTCCAAGCCCCGGTCCAAAACCTTCCGAGACCCTAAACCAATGGTTGCACCCAACCGCGAACAACTGCACTCGCTCCCGGACGAGGACAGCTCCAAGCGGCGCCAGATCCTGGCCGGCGCCCGTAAAGTGTTCATGGATCTGGGTTTTGACGGCGCCAGCATGGGCGAGATCGCGCGCGCGGCCGGCGTCTCCAAGGGCACACTCTACGTCTACTTCGCCGACAAGAGCGCGCTGTTCGAAGCCATCCTCGAGGAGGAAGCGCTCCAGCACGGCCAGGTTGTATTCAATTTCGACCCCGCGCGCGACGCCGAGACCACGCTGAGGGATTTCGGCGCGGCCTATCTTCATCTGCTCTGCCGGCCCGGCGGCGGATCGGCGATCCGCACCGTGATGGCAATCGCCGAGCGCATGCCCGACGTCGGCCGCCGCTATTATTTCCGCGTGCTGGACAAGACCATCAGCCGGCTGTCGGAATATCTCAAAGCCCATGTCGCCCCCGGTGATCTCGCGATCGATGATTGCGACCTGGCCGCCTCGCAATTCATGGAACTGTGCAAGGCCTCGCTCTTCCTGCCTTTGGTGTTCCAGGCCGCGCCGCCGCCATCGGAACAGCGCATGATGGAAGTGATCGACAGCGCGACGTGGATGTTCCTGGCCGCGTACAAGGCGAAGTAACGGCGGCAGGCCACGCGTTGCGCATGCGGTTCGCGCCGCATTATATTGAGCGCCATGTCCCGTGATCTTCGCCCGCCGGTCGATATCTTTCATTACGAGATCGTCCAGGAACAGGCTTCAGCGCTTGGACGGATGGGCCGCGCGCTCGAACAGGCGCTCGCGGAACTGCGCGCGTTCGATGCCGCCCACGCACTCCCGGAGACGCCGGCCGCGATGCAGCCGGCCAGGCGCAAGCTGGTGATGACCGCCGGCCAGGCGCTCTGGATGTTCGTGGTGCAACGCGAGGCGACCGGCCTGCGCGACAGCCGCCACATCATGCGGACCTACAACGTCCCGGCCGAAGTGCAGCGGTGCATGGGGCTGGCGCCAGCGCCGTCGACGAAGCGGATTTCGAGATGACGTTCTAACCAACTCAATTCATCTGAGATATGTCGGCGCCCATTTTGGATTGCGTCCGACTAATCGTCCGAGAACTCGTCTTCCTCGTCGACCTTCTCGCGCTTGCTCTTGCGCGCACCGAGCGCGCCGGTCACGGAGGGATCGCGATTGTTCGCATACGGATTGCGCTGCTGCGCTCGCGCCGCGACCTCTTCGCCGGAGACTGCAGCCGGCTGACAGATCAGGCGGCGGCTGGCGCGGCGCATCAGGTCGACGTGAATGTGATCGTAGTGATAGACGTTGGAACCCGGCGCGAGCACGGTGGTAAAATGTGCGCAGGCACCCGACTGCACGTCGCGCAGAAACCCCTGCTCCTCCGGCAGGCCACGCCAACCATCCTTCACCGAGATGCGGCGGCCGTCGGCAAGGGTGAAGCCGGCGACATCGAGCGCGTTGCCGAAGGCGTGCTCGGAAATGTGGGCATGCGGATTGCCGTTCATGCCGCGGCAGGAATAGGCGGAGATCTGCTTGATCTCGACCACACGCTGGCCGAACCAGCGCATCGCCGAAGGCTGCACGCTGTCGGCAAACCAGCGATCGAGCTCGGAGACGATCGGACAGGCCAGCGTCGCCGTCGGCTTCACCGCGACGGGACCGACGGCGGTGACGGGATTGCCCTGCGCGGGACCCAGCCGCGGCAACGGCTGTTGCGCTGGCGCTTGCGAATACGGCGCCGGACCGGGGGGCCGCGCCGGATAGCTCGGTGCATTCATGTAGCGCGCGGCGCCCGCGGCATCGGTGCCCTCGGGCGGCAGGTCGATCTCGTCTTCCTGCGGTGCCACGCCGGGCGCGCTGAGCGACACCGGGCCGGAGGAGGCGCCATAGCCGGAAGGCTGGCGCACCGCGCTCTCGGGATAGTTCGACCGCTGCGGATAGGGGGATGCTGGATAATTCGCTTGCGGCTGCGTCGTTGGCCAGCGCGGCTGGTTGCCGATGCTGCCGGGCGGGCGCAGCTCCTCGTCGGCGAAACCGTAGCTGCTGGTGCCCTCGCCGATGGCGGCGACCTTCAGCGGAAACTCGGCGCCGCACATGCCGGGGCCTGAGATCGGCTCGATCCGGACGATGTCGGCACTCTCCTTCACGGCGCCCGATTTCAGGCACGCCGCTTCGGCCTCGGCCCGCCACGGTTCACGTTCGGCCTGGAAAAAGCCGCGTCCGCAACCCGCGAGCGAAACAAGGACGATGGAGCCGACGAGATACAAACGAACTCCGCGCGTCATGCGCGGCAGGTTCGGTGAATTTACTTAAAGACTCTTCAACGTGTCGATTTCAGCTTTCCTTTACCATGACGCGCCGGCGGCCGCAGGTGAACGACAATAAGACTGCCTTTTTTCAACGGTGAGTTTCTGTTAACCATGACGATCGCGCGCAAAACGGCGCGCTGAGCGATCCCAAGCGGATCTCATGGAGCAACGTCATGACGTTCGTCGGCAGACTGAGCGTTGTCACCGCGTATCTCGCCATGGCCTTCGTCGGCGCCATCGTGCTCGGCATGATCTAGCAGCGTCCACCGACCGCATCACGGGCCCCGCCCGACTGAGCCAGATCGTCTGGCCGCCGGGTGCTTTGCGTTGCTCAGAAATTCGAGCAGTCGGAATGTGCGCTGGCTCACCCGGTCAGCCGTTGTGAGGTTCATCACAGAGCGCCGGACGTATCGGGCATAAGGTCGAACCACATCCGGTCCGCCATCGACTTCAGTCCATATCGGGACCCACGCCATTCTGGAGGTTGTCATGAACAAGCTCACCATCGCCGCCACCGCACTCTTCCTCGCCTCGACCGCCGTCGCGCAGGCCGGCAATTCGATCTCGTTCCAGATCGAAGGCCAGCGCGTCCGCATCGAGACGCCGCGCAACTGCGCCTCGCTCGATTGCGTCACCATCGTGGCGCCGGGCTTGTCGAACAAGCCGATCAAGCTGAACGACATCAATCTCAACGGCCTTGGCGGCTCCAAGGACGATGACGACAGCACGCCGAGCACGACGACGGCAAGCCCCGCGCCGGCTCCGGTGCAGCAGCAACCCGTGCAGCAGGCGCCGGTGCAAGCCACCGTTCCGGCAGCGCCCGCCGTTGCTCCCGCCGCTCAGACAACCATTGCCGCAGCGCCGTCCATCGACACCACCACGCAGCCGGCGCCGGTTGCCGCTCCTGCTCCGGTCGCCACGGCTCCCGCGTATGCGCCGGCTCCGGCACCTGCGCCTGCTCCTGTCGCTCCCGTACAGGCTGCGAACACGCCGCTCGGTGTGTGGGCGACCGAAGAGAACAAGGGCAATGTACGCGTCGAACAATGCGGCGCCAATCTCTGCGGCTATGCCGAGAAGAGCAACGAGCGCATCCTGATCAACATGAGGCCCGACGGCGCCAAGTGGAGCGGTCGCATCCACGATCCCGACTCCGGCCGCAACTACGACTCGACGATCGCGATGAAGGGCCCGAATGCGATGCGTGTGCAGGGTTGCGCCTTCGGCGGCATGTTCTGCGGCGGCCAGACTTGGAAGCGGGTGAGCTGAGGCGCGAAGCGCGTCATCCCGGGGCGATGCGAAGCATCGAACCCGGGATCTCGGGCCGAGAACTCGCACTACTCGAGATTCCGGGTTCGCGACTTCGTCGCGCCCCGGAATGACGAGCAAGAGGATGGCGCCACGTCCCTGACACCGGGACGTGGCGTTTGAACGTTCGCCCGTCCCGTGCGACCGACGTTCATCCGCCATTCAGCCAGCTCCGGCTGATATCGGCCGATCTCGCCTCGTGTTCTCACCGGGACCTCATTCGTGGCTTTGATGGTGGCTTGGCGCCGCGTCGTGTTTGCTTTGCCGCTGCTGGCGCTGCCGCTGGCCGGTGCGGACAGGGCGTGCGCGTCCGACGTGGTCGAGCTCGCGCAGGCGCAGCCGCAGGCACAACCGACGCCCGCCCCTTCCCCGACGCCATCGGCCTCGCCCGCGCCGGCGGCCGATGCACAGCCCGCTGCCGTCGAGCCGATCGGCAACGTCGCCACCGTGACGGGAATCGCGACCGTTGTCCGCGACAAGAACTCCTATCCGCTGAAATTGCGCGACGACATCTATCTCAACGACGTCGTGCAGACCTCCTCGAACTCGTCGCTCGGCATCACCTTCAACGACGCCACCACATTCAACCTCTCCGCCAGCGCCAAGATCACCATCGACAATTACGTCTATGAGGACGGCGGCAAGCAGAATTCGGCGATCTTCGACATCGGCAAGGGCACGGTCGCCTTCGTCGCGGCTGCGGTGGCGAAGAGCGGCGACATGAAGATCGCAACGCCCACCGCAACGCTCGGCATCCGCGGCACCACCGGCGTCGTCGACGTGCCCGAAAACGCGACCGCGAACACTGCGAATAACGTCAACATAAAACTCTATCCCGACGCCGACGGCCGGGTCGGCCACATCGACGTCAACGACCGCACGAGCGGCACGCGGCTCGGCGCGCTGACGCAAGCCTCGAGCGGCTTTGCGATCCGGCCCGGTGCAGGCGGCCCCGGCGGCATGCGCTTTGCCGCGGTGCCGATCACGATCCCGCCGCAGCAAATCGCGCGCGACCGCGGCTTCGTCAACCAGGTGCATGCGGCGCAGACGACCGGCCGCCAGATAGTCACCGAGCAGCGCGACTTCCGTCGCGCCAATCCGGCCGCGATCAGCCGCATTCCGCGACCGGCACAGCCGCCGCAACAGCAGCAATTGCGTCCGAACACGGCGCCGACCCCGCAGCCGCAGCGGCCGAACGGCCAGCCGGGTCAGAACAACCGTCCGGGTCAGCAGCCGCCGGGTGCACCGAACCGTCAGGGGACGCAGCCGGGCACGCAGCAGCCGCAGCGTCAGGGACAGGGCGGGCAGCCAGGCACGCCGCGCGCGGGTCAGCAGCAGCAGGGCACGGGACAGCCGGCCGCCCAGCCGCGTACCGGACAAGGCACACAGCCCGGCAGCGCGCCGCAGACGCAGCCGAAGCGCAACAGACAATCTCCGCAAGCGCCTGGCACGGTCACGCCACAACCGCAAACACCGCGCACCGGATTGCAGCCCGGCGCACAGCCGCAACAAGGCGTCGCGCCACGCCAGCCCGGCTTCCAACAACGCCTGCCCGGCGCACAACGCCCAGCCGCACCGCGCAGGCCTGCGCCGGCTCCGAAGGAAAAGAAGAAGCGATAGAGGCAGTGTGCGCGCCGAGCACGCGGTGCGCTCCCCGTCCTGCTCTCTCCTCCGTCATTGCGAGCGAAGCGAAGCAATCCAGAGTCCCTCCGCGGGAAGATTCTGGATTGCTTCGCTGCGCTCGCAATGACGACTTGGAGAGAGCTGACGCTACCCCAATCATGCTGACTCTCGGATGCTCGCCATCTTGCAAGCAGAGGTGATGAGACCTCACGCCTCTCCGCGAAGCCAGGCTCGCACCTTCTGCAGCAGGCCATGCCGAAATTCGTCGACCGAGGCCGCTTCGGCCGGTGTCAGCGTCTGCAGGGCGGCATCGATGTCGTCGGCAGCCGATGTTGGCGTCGGCTCCGGCGCAGGTGACGATGCGAGGCCGGCCGCGGTAATCGCGATCGGGCCGACCTCAGTGAGGAAGGCGCGCTCATATTCGCGCGACAGGCGCGCGAGCGCTTCCTCGAGCGGCACCCAGTCGACCGCCTTGATGTCGCTCATCAGCTCACGGACCTGGCCGCCCTCGGCCTCCATCCGCCAGAAATGCACGACCTTTGAGCGCCCGCCCGACTGATAGACGAGCGTGCCCAGAAATTCATGGATGGCGACCTCGTGGCCGGTCTCCTCCAGCACCTCGCGGTGCGCGGCCTGTTTCGGCGTTTCGCCGTCGTCGAGCTTGCCCTTGGGCAAAACCCATTCATTGCGCTTGCGCTGACGCACGATCGCAACCAGCGGCGGCGCGCTACGCCGCAACACAATACCACCCGCCGCCATCACCGGCGCCCGCGCCATCACCAAACCCGTGTCGTCGATTCGTCCCCGCGGACGATATAGGCGGCCGAAACGGCAGATTGAAGGCTAGATTTTCCTCAGCAGCGCTTGACCTGCACGGATGCGCGTTCCTTCGACGATACCGTCGCAGAACGAAAAATCCCCTGGCGCGAGAATGATGATGGTCGAGCCGTGCTCGAACCAGCCAAGCTCCTCGCCCTTGCTCACGTTGACGTCGCAGGGGAAATTGACCGGCCCCCTGGTCTGCGCGTTCAGCACCATGTCGAGGAAGTGCAACCGGATGCTCGCCACCAGGATCGCGGCGACCGGCACCAGCGTCACGGCCTCGCCGGTCGACAAATGCGTGCGGATCACGGCGCGCTCGTTCTTGCAGAACAGCCGCTCGACCCGCTTGAGCGCGATCGGGTTGACGTTCCAGACGTCGCCGTGGATCAGCGTGACGCGCTCGATATGCGCATCATACGGCGCGTGGAAGCGGTGATACATGCTCGAGGTCAGCCGCAGCGTGACGAAGCTCCCGTTGCGGTGCTGCTCGACCAGCGCGGGGTCGCCCAGCAAGTCGAGCAGCGAATAGGGCGCGCCCTTGACCTGGAACAGCTCAGTGTCGGCGATCCGGCTATGGGCGCCGACGATGCCGTCCGAGGGGCTCGCGACCACCGCAGGATCCGGATCAAAGGGCCGCAGGCCCGGCTTGAGCTCCCGGGTGAAGCAGTCGTGCAGACTCCTGAAATGGTCCTTCTTGGCCTCCGACAGATCGAGGTCGGAGAACAGCTTCCACAGCGCGATGGAGCCGTCCCGCACCAGCGGGTTCTCGATCTTGGAGAACCAGCCCATGAAGCGGGTCAGCGCCGCGCGGGGGATGCGGTTGGTCAACAGGAAGTTGAGGTCTTCCTGCTGGGTGAAAGAGGCGATGAGGGCTTTGACTGTCATGAATCTGTCAGCTCGCAGTATTAGCGCTTGTTGTCATGGAAACGACACTCCCGATTCTCTCATTTTCCGTGGCCGCCGCAGCGTCCGCTGCCGCAGCCTTCCCAAAACTCAAGGCGCGCATCGCATTGTCCCGCGCCAAGCACCGCTCGCTCGCCGGACACTCCAAAATGTCGCGCCGGGTGGCCAAGTTGCTTCCGTTTTACGAGTTCGAAGGCGACAAATATTTCGGCTGCGACGGCGCGCCGGTGAATGTGGTGATGCAACGCAGGGAGGCTTTCTTCCGCCTCGCGCGAATCTACGCCGATCGCTACCCCCGGGGCCGCGCGATGACGAAGGAAGCGGCCGAGACGATCTCCGACCTCAACTTCACCGAAACCTACCGCGTGCCGTTCCAGTTCTCGCGCCTCGTCCGCGAGCATCTGGGCACCTCGACCTTCATGGACTCCTCGAGCGGTGTCACCGTGACGGATGTCGACGGCAACACCTCCTACGACCTCACGGGGTCCTACGGCGTCAACATCTTCGGCAACGACTTCTACAAGGAGTGCATCGAGGGTTCCGAGAAGCGGGCGCATGCGCTCGGACCGGTGCTCGGCCCCTACCACCCCGTCATCCTCGAGAACGTGCAGCGGCTGTGCCAGATCTCGGGCCTCGACGAGGTCTCGTTCCACATGTCCGGCACCGAAGCGGTGATGCAGGCAGTGCGGCTCGCGCGCTACCACACCAAGCGCACGCACCTCGTCCGCTTCGCCGGCGCCTATCACGGCTGGTGGGGCGACGTGCAGCCGGGTGTCGGCAATCCGATCACCGCGCACGAGACCTACACACTCGCCGAGATGTCCGAGAAGACCCTTCACGTGCTGCGCACGCGCAAGGACATTGCCTGCGTGCTGGTCAACCCGCTGCAAGGCCTGCATCCGAACGGCAATGCGCCCGGCGATTCCTCCCTGGTCGACTCGTCCCGCGGCGGTAATTTCGATCGCGCAGCCTACACCGAGTGGCTGAAGAAGCTGCGCGAGGTCTGCACCGAACGCGGCATCGTTCTGATCTTCGACGAGGTGTTCGTTGGCTTCCGACTCGCTGCCGGCGGCGCCCAGGAATATTTTGGCGTCAAGGCCGACATGGTGACCTACGGCAAGAGCCTGGCCGGCGGCCTGCCGGTCGGCGTGGTCTGCGGCAGACGCGAATTGATGCGCCGCTTCCGCGACGATCGTCCCGCCGACATCTGCTTCGCCCGCGGCACCTTCAACTCGCATCCCTACGTCATGACGGCAATGGACGAGTTCCTGAGCCGGCTCGCCAGCCCGAACTTCCGCGCCATCTATGACGGGCTGGATGCGACCTGGAACGGTCGCGCGCAAAAGCTCAACCAGATGATGACCGACGCCAAGCTGCCGGTGCGGTTCGCCAATCTCTCGTCGATCTGGACGGTGAAATACACCACCCCGTCCCGCTACAACTGGATGCTGCAATATTACCTGCGCGCCGAAGGCCTGGCGCTGAGCTGGGTCGGTACCGGCCGGCTGATCTTCAGCCTCAACTACACCGACGCCGACTTCGCCGAAGTCGCCGACCGCTTCGTCCGCGCCGCCGAGAAGATGAAGGCCGATGGCTTCTGGTGGCATGACGGCGTGCTCACCAACAAGACCATCAAGCGGCAGATCCTGAAAGAGATGCTGGCCAAGCGCTTTGGGCGCTGAGACTGATTCCTCCTCCGTCATGGCCGGGCTTGTCCCGGCCATCCACGCGCCTCTGCACGAAAGCTCTAAGACGTGGATGCCCGGGACAAGCCCGGGCATGACGTAGCCAATCGACATCGGAGTATTTTGTGAGAACGGCGCGCTCAGGCGTGCTGCTCTTCGAGCGTGGGTTCGTCGATGAAGCCCAGCGTATGCTCGGGGTTGAGATGCAGACCGGGATCCATCAGCTCGCCGCGCATCAAAGCGAGCGGAGCGCTGCGATAGAGCATCAGATCGTGGAAGGGATCGGTCAGGATCTTGGTCATCCAGACCAGGCCGGTCTCGACATCGCGGATGAAGAACAGGTGCACGGTGCGGAACAGAAGGCCGCCGCCGCCGATCACGAGCCAGATCTTGGCGACCTGCCGCATGAAATCGGTTGCGCTGGCCCAGGGCGTGAACAGGCCGAACAAGGTCGGATCGGCGAACAGCACCAGCGGCGAAGCCGCCCAGATCGCCATCAGCACCACCTTGCGCTGCAGGTTGTAGCCGACCTTGATGTCTTCCTTGTACTCGTGGGTCGCGTGGTTGATGTGGTCGTAATCGTGCGGCTCGAAGAAGAAGTGACCGGCCTGGCGCGAGGTCATCGAGACCAGCCAGCCGACCAGGGCCGAGATCATCGGATCGACGAACAGCCAGAGATAGGCGAAGAGGAAGCTCAGCGCACTGACGAAGTGCAGGCTCTGATTGATGCGGCTGTGGTGATAGTAGCGATGGTCGTCCCAGCGCTGGATCCGCAGCTGCTCGAGATAATTCTTGATCATGCTCTCCCCCAAAATGCTTTCGGGTTTCAGGATTTACAGGGATTCGATGTCTGTCGTGTGACATCATCATTTTGTCATATGACAATCGGCAGCGACGCGATGACGCACGCAATAGCGTGAGCGGCGGACCATGCCGCCGCTCACAGCTGCCCGACTCAGGCTGCCTTGGCGACGTCGACCTTGCGGAAACGCACCAGCGAGAAATGGCCCAGCGGCGGAATCAAACGACGCTCGGCAAGCTCGATGCCGTTGGCGCCGGCCAGCCACTTGGCGTAGCGCGACCAGGCGAACTCGGCGGTCCGGAAGCCGAGCGGACGCACCACCGGCTGGAGCTTCTGCTCGATGAAGCGCCGCATGCCGGTGTCGGCGCTGACGCGGGTGAGAATGATCAGCTCGCCGCCCGGACGCAGCACGCGGGCGAATTCGTCGAGCGCCTTCTCCGGATTCGGCACGGCGGTGACGACATACTGCGCCATCACGACGTCGAAGGAATTGTCGGGGAATTCGAGCTTCTCGGCGTCCATCACCGCGAGGCCCTCGACGTTCTTCAGGTTGCCTTCGCTGACGCGGCGGCGCGCCTTGTCGAGCATTGCTTCCGAAATGTCGGTGCCGAAGATGCGCAGGTTCGGGGCATAGAGCGGCAGCGAGATGCCGGTGCCGACGCCGACCTCGAGCACACGACCACCGATCTTGTTGGTGGCTGTGATCGCGGCCTGACGGCCCTTGGCGAACACACCGCCGAACACGAGATCGTAGACGGGCGCCCAGCGATCATACGCCTGCTCGACCGTGCCGCGGGTGAGGTCGAGCTGCTGGGTGCCGTCAAGGTTCATGATCTTAGCCATCGATGAGGTTCTCGCTGTGGGTCAAACTATGGATCAGCCGCGCACCGGCCGCCGCGCCATGACAGGCGAGGCGCGCAGGATGCGGCTGGGCTGGAGTGAGGTGAGGTTGCCGACGAACTGACGCGCGCTGTTTTCCCAGGAGCGCTCCAGCGCGAAGTTGCGACAGGTCTCGCGCGACATGGTGAGCGCGCGCAGACAGGCAGCGCGCAGATCGTTGTCGATCGCGCCGATCGGGTGATCGGCGATGACGTCCTTCGGTCCCGTCACCGGAAACGCCGCAACCGGCGTGCCGCAGGCGAGCGCCTCCAGCTGCACCACGCCAAAGGTGTCGGTGAGACTCGGGAATACGAACACGTCGGCGGCGGCGAGATGCGCGGTCAGATCCGCGCCCTTCTTCTCGCCGAGGAAGACGACATCCGGATATTTCTTCTCGAGCGCCGCCTTCTGCGGACCGTCGCCGACGACGACCTTGGTGCCGGGCAGATCGAGCGCGAGGAACGCTTCGAGATTCTTCTCCACCGCGACGCGGCCCATCGTCATGAAGATCGGTCGCGGCAGGTCCAGCTCGGCGGGGGAATCAGGATGGAACAGCTCGGTGTTGACGCCGCGCCCCCAGAAGCCGAGCCGCTTGAAGCCGCGGCCTGAGAGCTCCTGCCGCAGCGACGGCGTCGCCACCATGGTCATGGCGGCGGCATCGTGGAAGTGGCGCAGCACGGCATAGCCGACGGCATCAGGGATGCCGGTCCGCACCGAGACGTATTCCGGAAAGCGCGTCGTGTAGGAGGTGGTGAAAGCGAGGCCGTTGCGGCGGCAATAGGCCCGCGCGGCCCAGCCGATCGGGCCTTCGGTGGCGATATGCAGCGCTTCGGGTGCGGCCTTCTCGATCCGCCGCGCGATCTCCTTCCGGCTCGGCAGCGCAAAGCGCAGGCCCGGGTAGGTCGGCAGCGGCCACGACCGGAAGCCCTCCGGTGTCAGGAAGTCGATCTCGACGTCGAGGGCCTTGGCGGCGGCAGCCAGCGAGGTCAGCGTCCGGACCACACCGTTGACCTGCGGATGCCAGGCGTCAGTCGCGATTAATACCCGCATGGGAAATCCCGAGAGTTTGATGATTCTCGGCTTAGGACCATCAACCACGGATATTTCAGGCGTGTGACGTCACATAAGTGTCGGCGCGCTGTTTTGTTTGTTAACGGGCGCACCCCAGCCACGAAACTGTCATGAAACAATCCTTGCCATGACGAAACCGTTTTCGGTTTTCCGTGCAAACGTCCCGAAACTTTTTGCCGTTAGTGATTGAGGCAACGGAGCACCGAAACGGTGCCGGGGTGACCAAGAAACACCGAGCAAACAGGGGCGACCAATGTTCAAGCTGGACACGTTGAGGAATTGTTCGCGCGCCGTTGCTGTCAGTGCCGTGGCTGTCACTGCAATCGCGTTCGCCGGCCCGGTCAAGGCCGCGCCCGTGCAGCTGTTTCCGTTCTTCCAGCCGCTGCCGACGATGACCGCGCCGCAGCCGCTTCAGCCGTACCAGCCCTATCAGGCGCCGACCTATCAGACCGCGCCGTCCGAGGATCCGGACGCCGTCGAGACGCCGGCCCGCTTCCGCCGCCAGACAGTTTCTTATGCGACGCGCGAGGCCCCGGGCACCATCATCATCGATACGCCTAACACCTATCTCTATTACGTGCTCGGCAACGGCCAGGCGATCCGTTACGGCATCGGCGTCGGTCGCGACGGCTTCACCTGGTCCGGCACCCAGTCGGTGACCAAGAAGGCCGAGTGGCCGGACTGGACCCCGCCGCCGGAAATGATCCAGCGCCAGCCCTATCTGCCGCGCCACATGGCCGGCGGCCCGGGCAACCCGCTCGGCGCCCGCGCCATGTATCTCGGCGGCACCGTCTATCGCATCCACGGCACCAACGCCCCCGATACGATCGGCAAGCACGTCTCCTCCGGCTGCATCCGCCTGACCAATGACGACGTCTCCGACCTCTACTCCCGCGTCAACGTCGGCACCAAGGTGATCGTGCTGCCGATGACGGAACGGAGAGCGGAGCTTCGGTAGCGCGAGGCGCTGACGAGATTGAGATGCGAACGGCCCGGCGATGTCGGGGCCGTTTCATTTGGGGCCGGTGATTGCGGCCATCCTTCGAGACGCCCGCCTTTGGCGGGCTCCTCAGGATGAGGGCGGACTGTGCAGCGACGAATTTTTCATGCTTGCCGCCAGTCACGGATGCCAGTTAGCCTCATCCTGAGGAGCGCGCCTTTGCGCGCGTCTCGAAGGATGGGGCGGGCACGATGACCGAAGGCGCTTACCTATACATTCTCAAATGTGCTGATGGCAGCTACTACATCGGCACGACACGAACCGAACTCGAGATCAGAGTCGCGCAGCACAACGCGGGCACGTTCGGCGGCTATACAAAGTCGCGCAGACCAGTAACGCTGGTCTTCTCGCAATGGTTCGATCGGATCACCGACGCAATCGAATGCGAACGCAAGCTCAAGAAATGGAGCCGCGCCAAGAAGGAAGCCTTCATGCGCGGCGATTTTACCGAGCTCCAGGAATTGGCAAAGCGCGGATCTCATCATCCTTCGAGACGCCCGCCTTTGGCGGGCTCCTCAGGATGAGGACTGAATGCGCGGTGTCACGTTCGCCGAAGCACGGATGCCAGTTAAGCCTCATCCTGAGGAGACCGCGAAGCGGTCGTCTCGAAGGACGAGGCGTTCACACTGGCGGAAGTCCTTACCCAACGCCGTCCCGAGATCAACCTCAGCCACGCGGCTGAGTGAAACGCGCTCATCAGCAGATACATCGGCACCATCCCGCCGAGCCACAGCCCGTGTCCGGCAGAGCAGAGCATGTCCGCCGGGCCGCCGAGCACGGCCGTCAGCGCGGCCATGATCGCGAAGGTCGGCGTGGCCGCAAGACCCAGCCATCGGGCGAGGCGGGATGCGGCCACGACCTCCCTGCCATCACGACCACCATCGGCGGCCGCGCTGACTGAGCAGGTCTCGCTCACTGCGCGCCCGCCGCGCGGAGCGCGATCTCTCCGGCGTCCGAGACCTCGACCCATTTCTTGTCGGGCGCGGCACCTTGCTCGTAGCTGTCGTGCCAATTCCACCATTTGTAGGTCGGGGTCTGCGGATAGCCAGCGGGCGAATCCTCCCAGACCTCTTGGCGGCCGAGCGGGGTGATGTCGAGATAGTTCCAGGTGCCGCCCATCTGCTCGTCGCCGCGGCTCTTGATCAGATAGGTGCGGAAGATGCGCTCGCCGTCGCGGTAGAACACATTCGTCCCGTGCCACTCGCCGACGCCGAAATCGGCATCGAAACTGTCGGTGATGGTGACCCACGGAATGTCCCAGCCCATCCGCGTCTTCAGCCGCGCGATATCCGCCTGCGGCGCGCGCGAGGCGAACACCAGCGTGGTGTCGCGGGCGTTCAGATGCGACACATGGGCGACCTGGTCGGCCACCATGGAGCAGCCGCGGCAGGCATGGTCGGGCCAGCCGAACACGCCCGGCTCGAAGAAGGCCCGGTACAGGATCAGCTGCCGCCGGCCCTGGAACAGATCGAGCAGACTGGCCTTGCCCGAGGGCGTCTCGAATGCGTAGGTTTTGTCCACTGCCATCCACGGCATGCGCCGGCGTTCGGCGGCGAGGGCGTCGCGGGCGCGGGTATGTGCCTTTTCCTTCACGAGCAGTTGCTGACGGGCTGCCTCCCAGTCCTGCGGCGACACCACTGGCGGTGTTTGCATGGCGGCCTGTCCGTTACGTCCTGCTTTGTCTGCTGATGTCATGATAGCTCTCCAAACCTCTTGCCTGGGCGACGATCCCGCGCCTGGCGGAACTGCTCGCCCCTCACCGCACATCGTCGGCCGTCAACGATTTCTGGCACCAAGCGGTTGCGCGGTGGGAGTAACAAGTGTGGCGGGATTTTCATGGAGTCGCTGATCACGGCCGCAGCGCGTGCGTTAGAGGCCGGCGATCCGCTCGGCGCCCTGAACCGCGTCGCATTGCGCAACGATGCGCCGTCGCTGGCGCTGCGCGGCATCGCGATGGCGCAGCTCGGCGATCTCGCCAAGGCGAAGATGCTGCTGCGCAACGCTGCGCGCGCCTTCGGGCCGAGAGAGGCGGTCGCGCGCGCCAGATGCGTGGTGGCCGAAGCCGAGATCGCGCTGGTCTCGCGCGACCTCAGCTGGCCGGCCAAGACCCTTGCCGGCGCGCGGGCGACGCTCGCAAGCCATGGCGATTTCGCCAATGCCGCCCATGCCGGCCATATCGAGGCCCGCCGTCTGCTCCTGCTTGGACGCGTCGACGAGGCCGAGCGCACGCTGGCCGAGATCGGCGTCTCCCCGCTGCCGCCTGCATCTCTCGTCGTTCGCGAGCTCGTCGTCGCCGGCATTGCCATCAGGCGGCTAAAAACACGAGATGCGCGCGTAGCGCTCGACCGCGCAGGCAAGGCCGCGCGGCTGGCAAAAATCCCGGCGCTCGTCGCCGAGGTCGACAGCGCGAGCCTGATCCTGAACACGCCGGCCGCGCGCCTGATCGCGCGCGGCAGCGAACACCCGCTGCTGCTCGGCGAGGTCGAGAGACTGGCGACCTCGACAGCGCTCGTCATCGACACCTTCCATCATGTCGTGCGCAGGCAAGGCGTCGCGGTGTCGCTCGGAACGCGACCCGTGCTGTTCGCGCTCGCCCGCCTGCTGGCGCAGGCATGGCCCGCGGACGTCTCGCGCGAGGCGTTGATATCAGGTGCGTTCCAGGCCAGGCACGTCGACGAGTCGCACCGCGCGCGCCTGCGCGTCGAGATCGGGCGGCTGCGCACCCAGCTCAAGCCGCTGGCCGAGATCAGCGCCACGAAGCAGGGTTTTGAGCTGGCGCCGCGCAGGACGCGCGACGTCATCGTGCTGGCGCGGCCCGTCGAGGAGAAGCACGCCGCCGTCCTCGCCATTCTCGCCGACGGCGAGCCGTGGTCGAGCTCGGCGCTCGCGCTCGCGCTCGGCATGAGCGCGCGCACGGTGCAGCGGGCGCTCGAAGAGCTGGCGCGATCGAACAAGGTGCAGTCGTTCGGACACGGCAGGGCGCGGCGCTGGATGACCCCGCCCGTCCCCGGATTCCCGACAGGCTTGTTACTCCCCGGACCGCTATTGAAGGCGTAGGCTGGCCGCATCACAGGGATCGAGCAGATGAAGCGTTCCGCCGCCGAGATCGTCACCGAGTACGGGCCATTTCCGGGCGTCGAGGCCGTGCATGGCGTCACCTATGACGGCACCCATGTCTGGTTCGCATCGGGCGACAGACTGAATGCGGTCGATCCCGCCAACGGCAAGATCTCGCGCTCGCTCGATGTCGCCGCACACGCGGGCACGGCATTCGACGGCCGCCACCTGTTCCAGATCGCGGAGGATCGCATCCAGAAGATCGACGCCGCGACAGGCAAGGTGCTCACCACGATCCCCGCGCCCGGCGGCGGCGGCGATTCCGGATTGGCCTGGGCCGAAGGCTCGCTCTGGGTCGGGCAATACCGTGAGCGCAAGATCCATCAGATCGATCCGGACACGGGCACGGTGCTTCGCACCATCGAAAGCAAGCGCTTCGTGACCGGCGTCACCTGGGTCGACGGCGAGCTCTGGCATGGCACCTGGGAAGGCGAGGACAGCGACATCAGGCGGATCGATCCTGACACCGGCAAGGTGCTCGAGCAGCTCGACCTGCCGGCCGGGACGATGGTCTCAGGGCTGGAATCCGACGGCGGCGATCGCCTGTTCTGCGGCGGCGGCGAGGCCGGCAAGGTGAGAGCAGTCCGCCGCCCGAGGCGCAGCTAGCTGCGCACTGACAGCCTGAACAGACTGTAACAGCGCAGCCGCAGCCGTTAACCGATTTGCCGCAATTCCACCCCATCGGTGCGCTCTAGCGCCCTCCTCGCCTGCCCTGTAGAATCCCCGTCAGGGCGGCCTGGGGGATTGATGCGACTGACGCTAGATTTGAAGACTGTCCTGATCGCCATTGCGGTGCTCGCGGCGTCGTTTTTCATCAGCTTGAAGGCGATGGACTTGCTGTCGCCGCGCGCGACCAATCCCGCGCCGCCGGTCGCGCAACTGCCGCCGCTGCCGCCGGTCGCGAAAAGCTCGATCGTGGTAGCGCCAGTGGCGATCGCGCTGTCGGCGATCCGGGAGCAGGCCGAGAAGGCCTCACCGCACAATTTCGCCGGCAAGGCCGAGAATCCGATCTCGCAGATCCTGCAGGACGCCGATATCGGCTGGACCGCCGTCCGCGGACCGATGGCGGCGACCGGCGACAAGGACGTGCTGACGCTGTCGACGCCGATCACCGGCAAGCTGAACGTGACGGGGTCGCTGTCGTCGAAGGCCACCGGCGCGCTCGGCGAGGTGCTCGGCGGTGACGCGGCGAAACGGATTGGCGCGGTCAACATCAAGAATTTGAATGCCAGCGCCGAGATCAAGGGCAATGTGGTCGTCACGTCGCGTCCAAAACTCGCGGCCGCCTGGCATCTCGAGCCCAATCTCGGCGCACAGGTCAATCTCGGCGACACCAACCTCAACGTCGCGGGCGCCAAGGTCAACGTGCCCGCGCAGGTGAAGCCGCTGATCGACAAGACGGTCGGCGATCAGCTCAACGTCGTCTCCGAGCGCATCCGCAACGATCCCAGCCTGCGCGAGAACGCGAAGGTGCAATGGGCCAAGGCCTGCCGCTCGATCCCGCTGCAAGGCAACGGTTCCTCGGCCGCGCTGCCGCCGCTCTGGCTCGAGATGAAGCCGACCCGCGCGATCGCAGCACAGCCGCGCGTCGACGCGCAGAACGTGACGCTGCTGCTCGGCCTCGAGGCCGAGACGCGCGTGACCTCGACGCCGACCAAGCCGGACTGCCCGTTCCCCGACAAGATCTCGATCGTGCCGCCGACCGGCACCGGCGTGAACATCGGCGTTCCCATCGACGTGCCCTTCACCGAGATCAACAAGCTGATCGCGGCCCAGATGGTCGGCCACACCTATCCCGAGGACGGCTCCGGTCCGGTCGAGGTCACAGTGAAGAGCGTCAACGTCGTCCCCTCCGGCGAGCGGCTGCTGATCTCGCTGCTGGTCCGCGCCAAGGAGAAGAAGAGCTGGCTCGGGCTCGGCGCCGAAGCGACCGTGCACATCTGGGGCCGGCCGATGCTCGACCAGGCGCAGCAGACACTGCGGCTCGCCGACATCCAGCTCGCGGTGGAGTCCGAAGCGGCCTTCGGCCTGCTCGGCGCAGCGGCACGCGCGGTGGTGCCGCAGATGCAGCAGGCGCTGGTGCAGAAGGCGACACTCGACCTGAAGCCGATCGCCGCCAACGCGCGCGAGAAGATCGCAGGCGTCATTGCCGATTTCCAGAAGAGCGAGGACGGCGTCAAGGTCGAGGCCAATATCAGCAGCCTCACGCTGGCCGACATCGCCTTCGATTCCAGGACGCTGCGCGTGGTTGCGGAAGCCGGCGGTACACTCAACGTGTACGTGACCAAGCTGTCGGGGATGTAGCACATCTTCGCGGCACCTGCCGCCTCGCGCGCCGCTGGCATTCTCGTCGGAGGGTGCTAAGCTATTCGTGGCAACCTCGAAAGAGGTGCTGGGAGCATTGTAGGGGACACGCGAGGACAACATGGAAGCCGGCATGGTCACGCCTGCGCCGGCATTGGTGCGCTTTTCCGGTATTCAGAAGACCTATGATGGCGAGCACCTCGTGGTGAAGAACCTCGATCTCGACATCAGGAAGGGCGAGTTCGTCACCCTGCTCGGCCCCTCGGGCTCGGGCAAGACGACCACGCTGATGATGCTGGCCGGCTTCGAGGTTCCGACCCAGGGCGAGATCTACCTCGCGGAGCGGCCGATCAAGAACATGCCGCCGCACAAGCGCGACATCGGCATGGTGTTCCAGAACTATGCCCTGTTTCCGCACCTGACGATCGAGGAGAACGTCGCCTTCCCGCTGTCCGTGCGCAAGGTCAACAAGGCGGAAACGCAAGCGCGCGTCAAGGCGGCGCTGCGCATGATCAAGATGGAAACAATGGCGCAGCGGCGGCCCGGGCAACTGTCCGGCGGCCAGCAGCAGCGCGTGGCGCTGGCCCGCGCGCTGGTCTTCAACCCGCAGCTCGTGCTGATGGACGAGCCCCTGGGCGCCCTGGACAAGCGCCTGCGCGAGCAGATGCAGCTGGAGATCAAGCAGCTGCACGAGACGATGGGCATCACCGTCGTCTACGTCACCCACGACCAGAGCGAAGCGCTCACCATGTCGGACCGCATCGCCGTGTTCAACGACGGCATCGTGCAGCAGATCGACAGGCCCGACGCGCTGTATGAGCATCCGGTCAACAGCTTCGTCGCCAATTTCGTCGGCGAGAACAATGTGCTGGCCGGCGCCGTGGAAACGATCGAGAAGGACTATTGCCGCGTCGCGCTGGCGGCCGGCGGCTCCGTCATGGCCCGTGCGGTCAACGTATCGGGCGCAGGCGCATCGACGTCCCTGTCGGTGCGGCCGGAGCGGATCGCCATTATCCTGGACGGCAGCTCCAGCGACGGACCAAACCGGCTGCCGGCCAAGGTGCAGAACACCATCTATCTCGGCGACCACGCGCTGGCGGTGCTCGATGTCTCAGGGAACGCCGAGTTCATGGTCAAGCTTCAGCCGGGGGCGCATGATAGCTTGCGACACGGCGAAAGCGTGTTCATCAGCTTCCGCCCCGAGGACTGCCTCGCGCTCGATCCCGTCTGATCCCAACGCAAACGAACCTGCATCAATCAACCTCAACGTAACGCAGATGAAGAAGGAACAAGGACCATGCTGAAGCGCAAGATTGGCAAGATTGCTCTGGGTTTCGCCGCGGCGTTCAGCGCCAGCGCCGCGCTGGCTACGGTCGCGCAGGCGCGTGACCTCACCGTCGTGTCGTGGGGCGGCGCGTATCAGGACGCCCAGAAGAAGGTCTATTTCGAGCCGTTCAAGAAGGCGGCCGGCATTGCCATGAACGACGAGTCCTGGGACGGCGGCGTCGGCGTGTTGCGCGCCAAGGTGCAGGGTGGTGCCGCCACCTGGGACGTCGTCCAGGTCGAGAGCGACGAGCTCGCAGTCGGCTGCGAGGAAGGCCTGTTCGAGAAGCTGGATTATTCCAAGATCGGCGGCGAGGCCGCTTACATACAGCCGTCCGTCAATCCCTGCGGCGTCGGCGCCATCCTCTATGATTTCGTGCTCGGCTACGACAAGGACAAGCTGAAAGACGCCCCCAAAGGCTGGGCTGATTTCTTCGACACCAAGAAGATTCCGGGCAAGCGCGCCCTGCGTCAGGGCCCGAAGACCACGCTCGAGATCGCCCTCATGGCCGACGGCGTCGCGCCGAAGGACGTCTACAAGGTGCTGGCTACCGACGAGGGCGTCGATCGCGCGTTCAAGAAGCTCGACACCATCAAGGGCGACCTCGTCTGGTGGAAGGCCGGCGCCCAGCCACCACAACTGCTCGCCTCCGGCGAGGTGGCGATGACCTCGGTCTACAATGGCCGCATCGACACCGCGAACAAGAACGAGAAGAAGAACTTTGGCATGGTGTGGGACGGAGCGCTCTTCACCCTCGACAGCTGGGTCATCCTGAAGGGCAGCCCGAACAAGGACGCGGCCTACAAGTTCCTCGACTTCGCCGGCAAGGCGGAGAACCAGTCGAAACTGTCGGAGAACATTGCCTACGGCACCTCGAACAAGGACGCCGCCGCCCTGATCCAGCCGGCCGTTCTGAAAGATCTGCCGACCGCGCCTGACAACATCAAGAACGCGGTCGAGATCAACGTCGCCTTCTGGCTCGAGAACATCGACCGCCTGACCGAGCGCTTCAACAAATGGGCCGCGAAATAGCGCGCGGACGCACCGGCGTGCGGCGCACATTGAGCGTAGTTTCGTTGCGGCCATCCTTCGAGACGCCCGCCTTATCAGGCGGGCTCCTCAGGATGAGGACGGAGCGCGTGGCGGCTATTTCACAGGCGCAGATGTCGAAGAGCCTCATCCTGAGGAGACCGCAAAGCGGTCGTCTCGAAGGACGAGGCGCGCGCTCAGGCCACTCCAAAACGTCACATGCGATTGCCCTACCGAAAATGGCGAGGGATGTCCGGTCCAAGAGGTTCGCGCCATGACAGCAGCGTCCCTGACCGGCGTCGATGCGCAGACTGAGGTGCCGCTCAAGCGCCGCCTCAAGCGAGCGGAGCGCGCCCGCCAGATCAAGGCGCTGGCACTGGTTGTGCCGCTTCTGCTGTTTCTACTCTTCACCTTCGCGGGCCCGATCGCCGGCATGCTGTGGCGTGCCGTCGACGACCGCGAGGTGCGCCAGGTTCTGCCGCAAACCGTCGCGGCTCTCGCCGACTGGGACGGCAAGGACCTGCCGGACGAAAAGGCCTATGCGGCGCTGGCGAGCGACATCCTGACGGCGCGCGCCTCCGGCACCATTGCGATTGCGGCCAAGCGGCTCAATTACGCCCTGAACGGTTTTCGCACGATCCTGACCAGCACCGCACGCAACCTCAAGGCGGCGCCCGAGCCCGGCACGGCCAGGGAAACGCTGGGCAAGATCAACCCGGCCTGGCGCGAGCGCACCACCTGGACGACGATCAAGGACGCCAGCGGCCCGGCGACCGGCTTCTATCTTCTGGCAGCACTCGACCTGACGCGGAACGTGGACGGCGCGATCGTCGCAACCTCGCCGGATCAGGCCATCTACCGCGATGTTTTCGCCCGCACCTTCCTCATCAGCATCAGTGTCACCGCACTCTGCCTGATCCTTGGCTTCCCGGTTGCCTACCTGCTGGCGACGCTGCCGCCCGGTCGGTCGAACCTGCTGATGATCTTCGTGCTGCTGCCGTTCTGGACCTCGCTTCTGGTCCGCACCTGCGCCTGGATCGTGCTGCTGCAAAGCAAGGGCGTCGTGAACGACAGCCTGCTTTGGCTTGGCATCATCGACGAGCCGCTGCGCCTGATCTACAACCGCTTCGGTGTCTGCGTGGCGATGACCCACGTGCTCCTGCCGTTCATGATCCTGCCGCTGTACAGCAGCATGAAGGCGATCTCGCCGGCTTACATGCGTGCCGCCGCCTCGCTCGGCGCACCACCCCTCACCGCCTTCCTGCGGATCTACCTGCCGCAAACCCTGCCCGGCATCGGCGCGGGAAGCCTGCTCGTCTTCATCCTGGCGCTCGGCTACTACATCACGCCGGCCCTGGTCGGCGGCGCCGCCGATCAGATGATCAGCTATTTCATCGCGCTCTACACCACCGAGACGGCCAATTGGGGTCTTGCGTCGGCGTTGGGCGCGGTGCTGCTGCTGGCCACTATTCTGCTCGCGCTTGTCTATGGCAAGCTGGTGCAGGGCCAGCAGGTTACGGGAGGGATGAAGAATTGAGCGAGAATCTCTCCCTCCGCACGCCCAGCCAGCGCATCGCGTGGACCGCGACCATATTCATCTCGACGCTGGTGTTCATCTTCCTGATCGCGCCCATCCTGGCGATCATGCCGCTGTCGTTCAGCTCGGGCTCGTACCTGACCTATCCGCTGCCGGGCCTCTCCTTGCGCTGGTACGACGATTTCATCAGTTCGCCACGCTGGATGAATTCGCTGAAGAACAGCATGATCATCGGCGTCGCTTCGACCGTGCTGTCGATGGTTTTGGGCACGCTGGCCGCGCTGGGGCTGGCGCAGTGGAAGAGCAGCTTCAAGCCGCTGGTGCTGGCTTTCGTGCTATCGCCGGTGGTCGTGCCCGGTGTCATCACCGCGGTCGGTCTGTATTTCTTCTTCGCGCCGATCGGGCTGACCGGCAGCTATCTCGGCTTGATCCTGGCTCACACCGCGCTTGCGACGCCGTTTGTGGTGATCACGGTCGGCGCGACGCTGCAAAGCTTCGACACCAATCTTGCGCGCGCCGCCGCCTCCCTTGGCGCCTCACCGCTCGAAGCGTTCCGCCGCGTGATCCTGCCGCTGATCCTGCCGGGACTCGCGTCGGGTGCGCTGTTCGCCTTCGCGACCAGCTTCGACGAGGTGGTGATCGTGCTGTTCATGGCCGGTCCCGAGCAACGCACCCTGCCGCGCGAGATGTTCAGCGGCATCCGCGAGAACATCAGCCCGACGATTACCGCAGCGGCGGTCGTCCTGACGACGGTCTCGGTCATCCTCCTCGCCACCCTGGAAGGCCTGCGCCGGCGCAACGAACGACTCAAGGGCAGTAGCGCCTGAGCTGGCTGGCAGCTTTCTTCTTCCTTCCCCCTTCGGCCTGTCCGTCACATGTATCGTCTCACGCTGTCGAGAAATCGTTGTTTCTCGCCGGGCGCGTAACCTTGGGAAGCTCCATAATACGGTTCATTGTATTGATTGTACGGTGCGGACCGGGAGTGGATCGGCGGCGCAGCTGGCGCGTACGATCTGGTCTCGGCGGGCGCGGGCGATCTTGATCCGACTTGGCGAGAATAATGCCGATTGCTCCCTCTCACCGGCGTCGTCGCACCAGCGTAATACGGGTTGAGGACGCACATCTGACCGTTGGCCGACGCCCTGCATTGGTCCATCGTCGCGTAGCTGCATCGATAGTAAGGGGTAGCTCCGAATGAGACGACGTACAGGCAAACGGGAAAAGCCGGATCATATCTCTGAGCCCGGGCGTGCCCTGCTGTTAAGACGATACCCATCGTCAAAATCGTCAAAGCCAATGTGCGCATTGGAACTTCCTCCAAGTCGTCACAACACTGGGTGCACCTAGATTGTAGGCAGTATTGATCCAAGTCAATGCTCACGGAATAGGCTCATGCACGTGCAGTGAGACAGCGGCGTTCGCCCGGAAGCAGAAAGGGTTCACACCGTCTCCCCCTGCTTATTCTCAATCGTTTTCACGTCTCCCCGGCTTTGCCGCCGCGATGGTTTGTCGCTAGAACAGTCCCCGCAACAAAGCCCAAACAACAACGCTGAGGGAGAAAACGATATGCATAAACTCATCGCCGCCGTTGCGGCCAGCTTCGCCATCGCCACGACCTGCGGAACGGCGCAGGCGCAGATTTCCGACAATGTCGTCAAGCTCGGCGTGCTCACGGACATGTCGAGCCTTTATGCCGACGCGACCGGCAAGGGCTCGCTGGCCGCTGTCGAGATGGCCGTGGCCGATTACGGCGGCAAGGTCGCCGGCGTTCCGATCCAGATCGTTTCCGCCGACCACCAGAACAAGCCCGACGTCGGCGTCAATATCGCCCGCAACTGGTACGACAATGAGAAGGTGGACGCGGTCCTCGACGTACCGACATCTTCGGTGGCGCTGCCGATCTCGGCACTGACGCGCGAGAAGAACAAGATCAACATCAATTCCGGCGGCGGCTCGTCCGACATCACCGGCACCGCCTGCTCGCCCAACACGGTGCACTGGACCTACGACACCTACGCGCTCTCGAACGTCGCAGGCCGAGCGATGGTGAAGCGGGGCGAGGACACCTGGTTCTTCGTCACCGCCGACTACGCCTTCGGCATGGCGCTGCAGCGCGACGCCGCCAATGTCGTCAAGGAGAGCGGCGGCAAGGTGATCGGCGAGGTCCGTCATCCGCTCAACTCGTCGGACTTCTCATCCTTCCTGCTGCAGGCCCAGGCCTCGAAGGCCAAGGTGGTCGCGCTGGCGGATGCCGGCGGCGACACCACCAATGCGCTGAAGCAGGCGGCCGAGTTCGGCCTGACGCAAGGCGGCCAGAAGATGATCGCGCTGTTGATGGAGATCACCGACGTTCACTCGCTCGGCATCAAGGCGACGCAGGGCCTGATCATCACCGACGCGTTCTACTGGGACAGCAATGAGGAGACGCGCGCCTTCTCAAAACGCTTCAACGAGAAGGTCGGCCACATGCCGACCATGATCCAGGCCGGTCTCTATTCGGCGACCATGCATTATCTGAAGGCGATCGAGGCCATCAAGACCGACGAGGCACCGAAGGTGATGGAGCAGATGCGTAAGACGCCGGTCAACGACTTCTTCGCCAAGAACGGCAAGATCCGCATCGACGGCCGCATGGTCCACGACATGTATCTGTTCGAGGTGAAGAAGCCGGAAGAGTCCAAGGGCGAGTGGGACCTCTACAAGCTGATCGCCACCGTGCCCGGCGACGAAGCCTTCCGTCCGCTCGACAAGGGCGGTTGCCCGCTGGTGAAGTGAGGTCTTCTCCCTCCCCCTGCTCTGCCCATTCCTCATCCTGAGGAGCTTGCGAAGCAAGCGTCTCGAAGGATGAAGGCCCGGCCGGTGGCCTCGCCCTTCGAGACGCGCGCGAAGAGTGCGCTCCTCAGGGTGAGGATCAACAGATCCTGTGACGAAAGACACGACAGCGCGCCCGGTGAAAACCGGGCGCGCAGCGTTTAGGCCGTCGCGTGAGCTGCATTACTCGGAATACTTGAACTCGGGCATGTTCTTCAGCTCGTCCTTGGATGCGCTGAACACGGCGTGGTCCGGATACCACTTCGAGCCCGACGGCGCCGTCGTGGTCGTCTTCTCGGTGCCGGTCGCAGCGCCGGTGGTGGTGGTGGTCGACTTGCTCATGGTGCCGGGAGCGCCCGGAGCCGCACCGGTGCCGGTATAGGCCACTGCCTCATTGACGAATTTCAGCTTCTCGTACGGCACGGCGACGAGATGCTCGCCCATGCCGAGGAAGCCGCCGACGCCGATCACCGCGATCTTCACCGCGCCGGTCTTGTCCATCAGCAGGTCATTGATCGAGCCGATGCTCTCGTTGGCGTCGTTGTAGATCTTCAAACCCACCATCTTCGACGCACGCCATTCGCCCGACGCGGTCGTGGTCGTCGCGGTGGCCGCGGGTGGCGACTTATCGGTGGTGGCGGTCGGGTTTTGCGCAAACGCAACGGTCGCAAGCAAAGCTGTGCCGGCAAGGCCGGCGGCGATCGATTTCATCAACATGGTTGTCCTCTCCTTCAGCAGAAACTCATGCGGAGAGAACAGCCACGATCACGTGCAGTTCCTGAGCTGCGGCAATTTCGTTGCGCCATTGCGGCGCTGCATTGCGGGGAAGGTTCCTGCGTCACACAGGAACGTTTTGCGGTTCCCCGCCGACGATCACGCGCCCTGGGATGTCACACGATCGCGGCGAGGAACGCGCCGACCCGCGTCGCCCAGGTCAGCTCTTGTAGTCGATCAGCAGCGCCGAAAAATCCGAATTGCCCGACGAGCTCGTCGTGCCATTGGCACCATAGGACGAGCTCGAGGACTGCGACTGCTGCAGCGCCTGGATGAACTGCTCGAGGATCTTGGCCGTGCTGGAATCAGTCGAGCTGCTGCTGCTCGTCTGGTCCGTGGACGACGCGGAATTCGAAGAGCCGTCATCCGACGGCGGCGGACCGGGAGGCGGGCCACCCGCGCCGCCGGGACCGCCGGATCCCTTGGAGAAGGCGGACTGAAACACGCCCTTCAGCTCGTCGGCCTGGCTCGACGTCAACGTCCCGTTCGAGACCTCGTTGGAGATGAGATCGTCGATCTTCGATTTCAGGCCGTCCTTGGACGGCTTGGTGCCGCTCGACTGATCGCTGGACTTGCTCTGCTGAAGCGCGGTGTCGATGTCTTGCAGGGCGGTCGTGAGCGCGGACTGGTCCGACGACGAGATCGTGCCGTTGGAAACTTCCGATTGCAATTCCTGCTGCAGCTTCTGCAGCGGCGACTGGTAGTTACCGGCGGAGGCCGCCGAAATCGAGGTCATGATGGCACCGTGGTTTTTGCGGGGTTTCGTGCATTCCGGCGCCACGGTATGGTTAACGGCCTTAACGAGACCTTGCCGTACGACTACGCGGTCGTTGCGGGGTGTTGCGGAAACATATCCAGAAACAAACTGTAACAAAAATCTTCGCCATTTGGCCCGAATCTTGGACAAATAAAGCTCATGGCCATTCCTTCTCCCAACATCCTGGTCGTCGAGGACGACCGCGAAACCCGGACGTTGATTGCGAAATATCTCCGCAACAACTCCTGCAACGTGACCGCTGTGAGCGACGGGCGCGAGATGTCGCGTGCCATGGCCGACCACCGCGTTGATCTCATCATCCTCGACGTCATGCTGCCGGGCGAGGACGGTCTCAGCCTGTGCCGCAAGGTGCGCGCCGAAGCACAGACGCCGATCATCATGCTGACCGCGCGCGGCGAGGACGTCGACCGTATCGTCGGCCTCGAGATGGGTGCGGACGATTATCTGCCGAAGCCGTTCAACCCGCGCGAGCTGCTCGCCCGCATCAACGCGGTGCTGCGGCGTCAGGCCTCCGCACAGGCCGCGAGCTCGATCGAGGGCGCCTCCACGCTCGCCTTCGAAGGCTGGCGCATCGACCTGCGGCTGCGCGAGCTGCGCAATCCGGAAGGCGCGCGCGTCGCGGTGACCAGCGCCGAGTTCGACCTGCTCCGGACGTTCTGCGAACGTCCCGGCCGCGTGCTGTCGCGCGACAGCCTGCTCGACCTCACGCAGGGCCGCAACACCGGCTCGTTCGAACGCTCGATCGACGTGCTGGTCAGCCGCATCCGCCGCAAGATCGAGCCCAATCCGGCCGATCCCACTATCATCAAGACGGTGCGTTCCGGCGGTTATTTGTTTACGCCCAGAACGGAAGCGGTTACGACGCCCTTGAGCAGCTGACGGGGCGTGCGACGATGAGGCCGTTCGGGTTCTTCCACCTCAAGGGGATCGGCGGGCAGATCGCCGCGCTGGTGCTGGCCTCGACCGTCGCGCTGCATCTCGTCGTCACCACCGCCTTCCTGATCAGCCGGCCCGACCGACCGGACGCACCGCCCGACGGCGCGCCCCAATTGATGGACGCAGCGCTGCTGCTCGGCTCGGCAGGGCCGGAGGACCGGCCGCGCCTCACCGCAGATCTCGCGCGCGCCTTCCCGAAGCTCAACATCGAGACGCACGCGCCGGGCACGGCGACGGTGGTCGAGGACAGCGAAAGCCAACACCTGCACGGGCTCCGCCGCCATCTCGGCCGCGGCTACAAGGTGGTGCAGCTCGCGCCCGAGGGCGGCGTCCACCGCATCGGCGTGGAATTGCCTGACGGCACCGTGGTCGCGGGCCATGTCGAGAACGGCCCGCGGCCGTGGTTCTGGGGCGCACCGTGGCTCATCACGCTGATGACCGCCTTCATCTGCATCAGCGTGCTCGGCCTGTGGGCGGCGCGCGCCCTGGCGACGCCGTTGTCGTCCTTTGCCAAGGCGGCCGAGAATTTCAGCCTGGACGGCGCCGCCGAGCCGCTGCCCGAGCGCGGCCCGGAGGAGATCCGCTCAGTGGCCCGCGCGCTCAACCGCATGCATGAGCGGATCGCGCGGCTGATGTCGGATCGCACCCGCATGCTCGCTGCGATCAGCCACGATCTGCGCACCCCGATCACGCGGCTGCGCCTGCGCGCCGAGTTCATCGAGGATGAGGGCAATCGCAAGCGCATGCTGATCGACCTCGACCAGATGCGCTCGATGCTGGAATCCGTGCTGTCATTGCTGCGCAACGACCGCAAGATCGAGGCGGTGACGCTGGTCGATATCGCCAGCACGCTGCAGCTGATCGCCGACCAGTTCGGCGACATGGGCCATGTCGTGCATTACGAGGGACCGCTGTCGGCGACCGCCGCGGCGCGGCCGGACGATCTGCACCGCGGCGTCACCAATCTGGTTGAGAACGCGGTGCGCTTCGGCGCCGAGGTGACGATCCGCCTCGATGTCGACGGCAGCAGGCTCGTCATCGACGTCGAGGATGACGGCCCCGGCATTTCGGACGCGCGCAAGCAGGAGATGCTGGAGCCGTTCGTGCGCGGCGACGACGCGCGCACCATGGACGAGTCCACCGGCTTCGGCCTCGGCCTGTCGATCGCGCGCGCCATCGCGCTCGCCCATGGCGGCGAGCTATCGTTGCACGACCGTCAGCCGCACGGACTGATCGTGCGGATGCAATTGCCGGTGTGGCAGCGGCCGCGGCTCGCGGCGTAAATCTTAAGCCGCGAGCGGCGGATATTCGACGACGGGCTCGTCGAAGATCGCGATCGCCTCGAAGCGATAGCCGCAGGCGTGGCATGTCCAGAGATAGGAAACCCGCCCTTCGCCCGGCTCGATCCAGTCGGGCTGCGCGATCGGCGCGCCGCACTGGGCACAGGGGTTCTGCTTGGGGATGTCGTCGATGTGTACTGTGGTCATGGACGTCCTCCCGAATTGCCGTTTTTGGGTAGGCGTTTTTGGGCGAAAGCACGAATGGACAGACCTGCTGTCGCGTGGGCACTCCGCCGAGACCCCTGTTAACTCATGTTTGAGTCGTAAAAGCGACGGCCCCGGCGAAAATCGCAGATGGTTTCGCCACATCATCGCCGCGTTCCCGCGCCCTAACGCACAAGGGCGCAGGTTGTGCCGAAGGATATCTGATGAAAATTTTACGCGTCGCCGCATTCGTCGCGGCCGGACTGATGTCACCGCAGGCCGCTTTCGCAGGCCAGGCCGACTATGCCGAGATGGTTGCCATGCATGCGCGCGCCAACGGCGTGCCGGAGGCGCTGGTGCATCGCGTCATCATGCGCGAGAGCCGCTACCAGCCTGGTCTGGTCGGCCATGGCGGCACGGTCGGGCTGATGCAGATCAAGCTCGCGACCGCCCGCGGCCTCGGCTACTCCGGCGATGCCGCCGGCCTGCGCGACCCCAACACCAATCTCACCTATGCGGTCAAATACCTCGCCGGCGCCTACCACGCCGCAAATGGCGACCACGACCGAGCCGTGCGTTATTTCGCGGGCGGCTATTACTACGCTGCAAAGCGGCAGCGCCAGCAAGCCGTGCAGCAGGCGAGCTTCGAGCCTCAGCTCGAGCCGAACGGCAATCCGCAGCCGATGTTCGGCGCCGCACCGCATCGCAAGCTGGCGCAACATATCCGCAATGCGCGGGCGCAAGTTCCCGGGAACATGCGTTGACACCAGCCGTCACTAGCCTACATTAGAGCCGTTCCGAGGGGTGCTCCGAGGAGGAGCTGAGATACCGCTAAATGGGTCAGAAGGCCCAGGACCGCGGTGACCCTTTGAACCTGATCCGGGTCATGCCGGCGAAGGGACAGGGATGTTGCAGACGACCAAGCGACCGGAGTCTCCGGTATCTATCATCGGTGCAGGCATAGCCGGAGCCTGGCAGGCGCTGTTGTTCGCGCAGGCCGGCCATTCCGTGACGCTACACGAGCGCAGTGACGCAGGAATGACCGACGCCACCAGCCATTGGGCCGGCGGCATGCTCGCGCCTTATTGCGAGGCGGAGGTCGCCGAACCCATCATCAGCCGCTTGGGTCTGCGCTCGCTCGACATCTGGCGGCGCGAATTGCCGGATACCCCCTTCAACGGCTCGCTCGTCGTCGCCCATCCGCGCGAGCGCAACGATTTCGAGCGCTTTGCGCGGATGACCGAGGGCCACCGCCGGCTCGATGCGGCAGGCCTCGCCGAGCTGGAGCCCTCGCTGGAAGGCCGCTTCCGCGATGCGCTGTTTTTCCCGACCGAAGGTCATGTCGAGCCGCGTCGCGTGCTGCCAAAACTGCACGAGCGCATCGTTGCGGCCGGCGGCACCATCAAGTTCGGCAGCGACGTCACCGCCCAGGATCTGCAAGGCCTCGACGGCATCGTGATCGACTGCCGCGGCCTGTCCGCGCGCGACGAGCAAAGCGAGCTTCGCGGCGTCAAAGGCGAGATGATCCTGATCGAGACCAGCGAGATACAGCTTTCGCGCCCGGTGCGGCTGATCCATCCGCGCTGGCCGCTCTACGTGATCCCGCGCGAGGACAATCTGTTCATGCTGGGCGCGACCTCGATCGAGGCCGAGGACACCGGCGTCAGCGTCCGCTCGGCGCTGGAGCTGCTGGGCGCGGCCTATGCCGTGCATCCGGCCTTTGGCGAGGCCCGCATCGTCGAATTCGGCTCGGGCCTGCGCCCCGCTTTTCCCGACAATCTGCCGCGCATCGGCGTGCGCTGCGGCAAGATCAGCGTCAACGGGCTCTACCGCCACGGCTTCCTGCTCGCGCCGGCACTCGCCGAGCTGACGCTTTCCTATGTCGAGCGCGGCCAGATCGACAATGAGGTGATGCAATGCGCGTGATCATCAACGGCGAGCAGCGCGAGGTGAATTCGGGAAGCGTCGACGCGCTGCTCGGCGAGCTCGACTACGAAGGCACCCATTTCGCCATCGCGCTCAACTACGACGTCGTGCCGAAAAGCCGCTGGGCCGAGACCCACCTGAAGGCCGGCGACGAGGTCGAGATCATCACGCCGCGGCAGGGAGGGTGAGGATGCTAAGCCCAGCTATCGTCTTGCTTCGCCTCTCCCCGCTTGCGGGGAGAGGCCGGAATTTGCGAAGCAAATTCCGGGTGAGGGGGACTCTCCGCGAGTCCGACTCTCACCTCGCCTGCGGAGACTCCCCCTCACCCCAACCCTCTCCCCGCAAGCGGGGCGAGGGAGCGCACTGCATCTGAGGAGACACCTTCATGGTGACCTTCTACGGCAAAACCTTCGCCTCCCGCCTGCTGATCGGCAGCGCGCTCTACCCCTCGCCTGCGATCATGCAGGACGCGATCCGCGCCTCCGGCTCGAACATCGTCACCGTCTCGCTCCGGCGCGAATCCGCCGGCGGCAAGACCGGGGACGCGTTCTGGAAGCTGATCCGCGAGCTCGACGTCACCGTGCTGCCGAACACCGCCGGCTGCCGCAGCGTGCGCGAAGCGGTGACCACCGCAAAACTCGCGCGCGAATTGTTCGGCACCTCCTGGATCAAGCTGGAAGTGATCGCCGACAACGACACGCTGCAGCCCGATGTCGTCGGCCTGGTCGAGGCCGCCGCCATCCTGATCAAGGACGGCTTTGAAGTGTTCCCCTATTGCACCGAGGATCTTTCGGTCGCAAACCGGCTGGTCGATGCCGGCTGCAAGGTGGTGATGCCATGGGCCGCGCCGATCGGCTCGGCCCGCGGCATCACCAATCGCGACGCGCTGAAGCTGCTGCGCGAGCGTCTGCCGGACATCACGCTGGTGGTCGACGCCGGCATCGGCGCGCCCTCGCATGCCGCCGAGGCGCTCGAGCTCGGCTATGACGCCGTGCTGCTCAACACCGCGATCGCAAAGGCCGCCGACCCGGTCGCCATGGCCAACGCCTTCCGCCTCGGCATCGAGGCCGGCCGCACCGCATACGAGGCCGGGCTGATGAACGCCCGCGATTTCGCCTCCCCCTCCACTCCTGTCGTTGGGACCCCGTTCTGGCATGCAATATCCTGATCGCTTCTATCCCGTCGTCGACAGCCTCAAATGGGTCGAGCGCCTGACCAAGCTCGGCGTAGGCACCATTCAGCTGCGCACGAAAGATCTCGACGACTCGCAAGCGCTCCAGATCGTCACCGACGCGCTGGCGATCACTGAGGGCACGCAAGCCAAGCTGGTCGTGAACGACTATTGGCGCGCGGCGATCGTCGCGGGTGCAAAATATCTGCATCTCGGCCAGGAGGACCTTGCTGATGCCGACCTCAAGGCGATCCGCGAGGCCGGCCTGTCGCTCGGCGTCTCCACCCACGACGACGCGGAGCTTGAGACGGCGCTCGCGGCAAAACCCGACTACGTCGCGCTCGGCCCGATCTTCTTCACCACGCTCAAATCGATGCGGTTCGAACCGCAGGGCATTCCGAAGATCACGGAGTGGAAGAAGCGCATCGGCTCAATCCCGCTGGTCGCGATCGGCGGCATCAAGTTCGAGCACGCCGCGGAAATCTTTGCCGCCGGCGCCGATTCCATCGCCGTCGTTTCCGATGTCACCCAAAACGCCGACCCGGATGCGCGGGTGCGGCAATGGCTCGGCCGGTCGAAAGAGGCGGCGTGATGGACACACTCTCTCCACGCCGTCATTGCGAGGAGCACTTGCGACGAAGCAATCCAGACTGCCTCCGCAGAGAGAATCTGGATTGCTTCGCTGCGCTCGCAATGACGGAGAAGCACTCTTCACCCCGTCACCCTGAGGTGGCCGCGCAAGCGGCCCTCGAAGGGTGACGGCCCGGCTCGTTCATCCTTCGAGGCTCGCATTCCGCGAGCACCTCAGGATGACGAGATTGAAATTGCACCCAGGAATTAAGAGTAACCGGAGGATCCCATGAACATCCGCTCCAACCCCGAAAAAACCGTTCCCGCCGTTACCACCGGCCCGCTGCCCTCGTCGCGAAAAATCTTCGCCTCGCCCGACGCCGCGCCCGACCTGCGCGTGCCGCTGCGCGAGATCATCCTGTCCGAAGGCGCCGGCGAGCCGAACCTGCCGGTGTACGACACCTCGGGCCCCTACACCGATCCGTCCGTTACCATAGACGTCAACGCCGGCCTCGCGCGCGGCCGCAAATCATGGGTGCTGGAGCGCGGCGGCGTCGAGGAGTATGACGGGCGCCAGATCAAGCCGGAGGACAACGGCAGCGTCTCCGCCGACAACGCCGCGCGCTCCTTCTCGGCCTATCACAAGCCATTACGCGGCCTCGACGGCCACAAGATCACCCAGCTCGAATTCGCCCGCGCCGGCATCATCACCAAGGAGATGATCTACGTCGCCGCCCGCGAAAATCTCGGCCGCAAGCAGCAGCTCGAGCGCGCGGAAGCAGCCCTTGCCGACGGCGAAAGCTTTGGCGCGGAAGTCCCCGCCTTCATCACGCCGGAGTTCGTGCGCAGCGAGATCGCGCGCGGCCGCGCCATCATCCCCTCCAACATCAATCACTCCGAGCTCGAGCCGATGATCATCGGCCGCAACTTCCTGACCAAGATCAACGCCAATATCGGCAATTCGGCGGTGACGTCGTCGGTCGAGGAAGAGGTCGAGAAGATGGTGTGGGCGATCCGCTGGGGCGCCGACACCGTGATGGACCTCTCGACGGGCCGCAACATCCACACCACCCGCGAATGGATCTTGCGCAACGCGCCGGTGCCGATCGGCACCGTTCCGATTTATCAGGCGCTGGAGAAGTGCAACGGCGACCCCGTGCAGCTGACCTGGGAGCTCTACAAGGACACGCTGATCGAGCAGTGCGAGCAGGGCGTCGACTACTTTACGATCCACGCCGGCGTGCGCCTGCAATACATCCACCTCACTGCCAACCGCGTCACCGGCATCGTCTCGCGCGGTGGTTCGATCATGGCGAAGTGGTGCCTGGCGCATCACAAGGAAAGCTTTCTCTATACGCATTTCGACGAGATCTGCGACCTCATGCGCAAGTATGACGTCTCGTTCTCGCTCGGCGATGGCCTCCGTCCGGGCTCGATCGCGGACGCCAACGACCGCGCGCAGTTTGCCGAACTCGAAACGCTCGGCGAACTGACGAAAATCGCGTGGGACAAGGGCTGCCAGGTCATGATCGAAGGCCCCGGCCACGTGCCGATGCACAAGATCAAGATCAACATGGACAAGCAGCTCAAGGAGTGCGGCGAGGCGCCGTTCTACACGCTTGGACCGCTGACCACCGACATCGCACCGGGCTATGACCACATCACCTCGGGCATCGGTGCGGCCATGATCGGCTGGTTCGGCTGCGCCATGCTCTGCTACGTGACGCCGAAGGAGCATCTCGGCCTGCCCGACCGCAACGACGTCAAGACCGGCGTCATCACCTACAAGATCGCGGCCCACGCCAGCGATCTCGCCAAGGGCCACCCCGCCGCGCAACTGCGCGACGACGCCCTCTCCCGCGCCCGTTTCGACTTCCGCTGGACCGACCAGTTCAACCTCGGCCTCGATCCCGACACCGCAAAAAACTTCCACGACGAGACCCTGCCGAAGGAAGCCCACAAGGTCGCCCATTTCTGCTCGATGTGCGGCCCAAAATTCTGCTCGATGAAGATCACGCAGGACGTGCGGGACTACGCGGCGACGCTGAACGATCCGAACTCGGTGGGGATGTCGATGAGCGGGACGGCCGAGGACGGCATGAAGCAGATGAGCGCGAAGTTCAAGGAGATGGGGAGCAGCGTGTATCTGGATGCGGAGAAGGTGAAGGAGAGCAATCGGGTGTTGTGAGGGTGCTCGAGCTGGACTTGCGTTGAAGGCCGGGCGAAAGCCCGGCCTTTTTGTTTACGACAATCGGCCATAGCTCGAAGAGCGAGGGCAGAATCATCATTCGCTTTCTTCTTCAACATAGTGGTTACACCTCGCTAACCTACTCTGTGAAGTCTCTGCCTCCGTTGGTCGCGAATTCGCTTCATATCGATGTAAGGTAGAACGCAAGACGTTGTGGCGCGAGCGGTATCGCACCTTTGAAGTACAGATTACATCATGTGATATTCTTTTTCCTAGTCGCCGGCGTTTCAGGTGCGCCGGCGCAGGAGCAGCCGCGCGTGGCCGGCGGGCCGATCGCGCCTGCAGAGGTCGTGCTTTATATCCAATCAGACTTGAAGCGCACAGAGTTCGTTCATCCGCTGGTTTGCGCGCTTCAGCGCGTGCTCACCGCACCCATCTCTGTGCAGGCTCTCGACCTTCCACTCAGACCCGAATTGCGCGCAACGCCCACGCAGTTCGAGGTCACCAAGGTGGCAGACCGCTTCATCCAGCGAACGGAAAACGAAGGAAATGCGCCTTCGTTCAAGTACCTTCTTATTCCGTACGATATGAAGGTCGAGGCTTGGAACTGGCGCTATGCATTTTCTACGAGCTTTGGCGACCCAACGACGTCCTACCACGCCGGCATCGTCTCTACCGCGCGGATCGTTGCCGGCAATTGGTGGCTGCAATCGCCTTGGGACCACCAGATAACGGCGACGCGCGCTTACAAGCTGATTCTCAAATCAATCGCACAGACCGCAGGACATCGCGGCACGGGCGCCTGCATTCTCGCAACTTCACTCAGCCTCGAGGAATTGGATCGAAAATCATCCGAATTTTGCCCGGATGATCGCGACGCGCTTGTTGCTGCCGGCATTCTCAAGGAGAAAGAAGAGCAGCACGGCCCCGGCTGCATGACCGTTGCAGGGCGATTGCTTGTGCCAATGCTCGTGACAGCACGCAGGATGCTGGACGATTGGTGGGCTACGCCACGCTGACCTACCCTGCGCAGCGAGCCCGTAGGGTGGGTTAGCGTAGCGTAACCCACCACTTGCCATCCAAAGCCTCTCCAGACGTGGTGGGTTACGCCTTACGCCGTCGCGTGTCGAACGACTACGCTTGTGAGCGGCTAACCCACACTACGCCGCTCAACTTAACGACGCCAATTCACGCGCGAGATTATCGCGGGCTCGCTGATCATATTTCGTGGCAAAACCAGCGTCAGGATAGATGACCGGGCGGGCGGCGAACCTGCGGAGCACCGCGGCGCGCCCCTCTCGATAGTCGGCGTCGCTGACGTGGATGAACTCCTGCCGGATCGCGGCGGCATAGGCGTCATAGCGCGTCGGCTCCGCGCCCAGGATACTGAGATCGATCGAGATCAGGATGGCTCCAAGCCGATCATCCGCCGCGACATCGTGAGATTTCGTCAGCCGGATCAGGCGGCCGACCTCGTGAATGATATCGACGCGCACATGCCGTTCGGCCAGTTGGGCACTGAGCTCTTCGTTGTCCCGTCGGGTCGGATCGTAAACGACGTCGTGCCACCAGATCGCTTCGGTCAGGATCTCGCGCTCGTGAGCCGAGATACCGTCCACCTGCACAAGTGCGGCCAGGCAATCCTCGATATGCGCGAGGTTGTGATAATGGCGGCCGGGCGTCGTGTAGGCAGCAGCCAGTTCTTGGCGGTCCATCGCCGAGGTATAGGATGAATGCTGGGGAGATGGTAGCCATTGCTCAAGATGTCCGACCGCGATCTCCACCGCCTCCCAGATCAGCTCCGCGAATACCTCCGCCTCGTCTTCGTCGGCACCGCCGCCAGCACGCGCTCGGCCGAGGTCGGGCACTACTACGCCCATCCCGGCAACCGCTTCTGGCGCGCGATCCACGAGGCCGGGATCACGCCGCGGCGGTATCAGCCGGGTGAGTTCGCGGCGCTGATCGAGCTCGGGATCGGCTTCACCGATCTCTCCAAGTCGGGCGCCGGGATGGATCATCAGATCGCGCGTGAGACGATCGACGTGCCGGGGTTCAGGGCCAAGATCGAAAAGTATCGGCCGCGGACGATTGCGTTCACGAGCAAGAAGGGGGCGAGCTTGTTTTATGGCAGGCCGTCGAGCGGAATTGCGCTCGGGCGGCAGCCGCGCGACGAGGGCTGGCCGGAGATTTTTGTGCTGCCCTCGCCGTCCGGTGCGGCGTCAGGGCATTGGACGCTGGAGCCGTGGCGGGAGTTGGCGAAGTGGATCGGCTTGTAGGGTGGGTTAGCGTAGCGTAACCCACCACTTCTGTCGCCGCGGAAACTAAAGAGGTGGGTTACGCTTCGCTAACCCACCCTACGAGAGCGCGCCACACGCACAGACCTCATCCTGAGGAGACCGCGAAGCGGTCGTCTCGAAGGATGGCGACGGGCGAGATGCGGGCCTGCATGGTTCGAGACGGCGCTTCGCGCCTCCTCACCATGAGGAGGTATCACCGTCGGCACACGCCCTAAAGATCGAAATTGGTGGGCATCATCACCACGTCGCGAATTGTCATGCCGCGCGGCCGTGTCAGCATGAACATCACCACTTCAGCCACTTCGCTGGCCTCCAGCAGGCTGCCGGAGTCCCTCGCTTCCTGCAGCTTCTCGGGCGGCCAGTCCGCGAGCAGTGCGGTGACGACCGGGCCGGGCGAGATCGAGCCCACGCGAATGCCGTGCTTGAAGACCTGGCGCCGTACCGTCTGGACAAAGCAGTTGATCGCCCATTTGGATGACGCATAGACCGGTTCCCACGGCGTCGGAAAATGCGCCGCCAGCGAGCTCGTGACGATGATGTCGCCGGTCCGGCGCGCGATCATGTGCGGCAGCACGTCGTGCACATTCTTCATCACGACGTTGACATTCAGGTTCAGCATCCGGTCGATCGCCATCGTGTCGGCATCGACCAGGTCGCCACCGACATAGGTGCCCGCATTCGCATGCAGGATGTCGAGCTGCCCTGCCTGCTCCAGGACGCGCGGCAGCAGCGTTGCGCAGGCTTTGGGATCCAAGAGGTCGACGACCAGCGGGATCACCGCGTCGCCATGCCTGTTGCAGAGCGCCTTCAGCGCGGCCTCGTCGCGGTCGACCATCACCACCCGCGCGCCTGCGGCCAGCATCGCCTCGGCACTCGCCAACCCGATGCCCGACGCGGCCCCGGTCACGGCGGCAACCTTGCCTTCCAATTCTCTCGTCATGGGATCACCATCCAGCTGATGGTCAGCAGTATAGCGATCTCAGGCAAATTGGCGAAGTGGATCGCCGGCTTCGTAGGGTGGGCAAAGGCGCGAAGCGCCGTGCCCACCATGTCTCCGCAAATCCGTCAGCATGGTGGGCACGGCGCGCGAAGAGCGCGCCTTTGCCCACCCTACAGCACCATCACCCCGCATACGCCTTGTCCAACTCCGCAATCACGATCTTCCGCATCCCCATCATCGCCTGCATGACGCGGTTGGCCTTGGTGCGGTCGGGGTCGCCGAGGTAGCGGCCAAGCGCGGTCGGGACCACCTGCCAGGACAGGCCAAATTTGTCCTTCAACCAGCCGCAGCGGGATTCCTCGCCGCCGTCGGCCGTGAGCTTCTCCCAGAAATGATCCACCTCGCCTTGCGTCTCCACGCTGATGAAGAACGACACCGCCTCGTTGAAGCGATGTTGCGGCCCGCCATTGAGCGCGTGGAAGCGCTGGCCTTCGAGCTCGAACACCGCCATGAAGTCGCTGACGGTCTCGACTTTCGCGTTGGGGAACACCGATTTGTAGAAGGCGACGGCCTCCGGGACGTTGTTGTCGAACCAGAGGAACGGCGTGATGGAGGTCATGGGCGGATATCCTTTCGCTTCAAGCCGGACACGCGGCCGTGCGCCGCTGGTCCAAGGACGAGGGAGGGACGGGCGTCCCGACAGGGGGGCGGGATTTTTTTGACCCTATCGCCAACGGCAATTCGTAGGGAGGGAGAGGGCAAGATACTGGGCGAATATTCCAGCCTTTCCACCTATGTCGCGCGCGGCGAAGCGAGGCCGGCCTTCCGCCGCGCTTTCGATGCTCAATTCGCGGTTTTTACTGCCGCATCAACGCGTTGATGAGGCCAAACGTCCTCCGGTCAATCGACGTCGCTCGCGGACTATTGCCAGGGCGTGATGGCAGCGATACGACTTCCGGTGGAAGAACTTGAGGTGGAACAGCCGGGCCTCAACCGGCGCACATATCGAGGAAGCCGCCGCCATGAGCGACGATCTCTCCGGTGTCTGGGACGGCACTTACATCCAACCCGGCACGGGAATGGTCACGTTCACGGCGACGCTGGTCGAGGCCGGCGGCGCGATCAGCGGCAGCGTCACCGAGCCCTGCTCGAATCCGCGCTGCCCCTTGCGCACCCACAGCGCCTCGATCACGGGCCATCGCGCGGGCCACGTCGTGTCGTTCGTCAAACGCTATGAGCCGCCCGGCTACGGCTTCGGCATTGTCCACTATGACGGCATCATGAATGGAGAGGCGACCGAGATCGACGGGCGCTGGCGCCTGCCGGGCACATCAGGGTCGTTCCTGATGATCCGCTCCAGCAAGCGCGCGCAGGCGAGCGCCGCCGGCAAACGGGCGAACGAACCGGCCCGCGAGTAAAGGGAGGATCCATGCTGACGCTCTATTCGTATCCGGAGCTCTTCGGCGTCGCCGACAACAACGGCTACGGGCTCAAGGTCTACGCCTTCCTGAAGCTCGCCGGCGTGCCGTTCGTGCACGAGCACGTGTTCGATGCCTCCACAGCACCGCGCGGGCAGCTGCCCTATGTCGTCGATGACGGCGAGACCATCGGCGACAGCGAGACGATCATCGCGCACGCGATCGCAAAATATCATCTGAGCATCGATGCCGCGCTGTCGCCTGCGCAGCGCCGGACCCATCATCTCGTCACCCGCATGCTGGATGATCTCTATTGGGTAATGTCGTATTCGCGCTGGAAGGACGAGCGTTACTACCCCGCGTTTCGCGATGGCTTCATCGCCCAGCATAAGCAGATCGACGCTGATGGCTTCGAGAAAGCGAAGGCCTACAACGCGCAGCGCTATCACTACCAGGGCATCGGCCGCTACACGCCCGAGCAGGCTTACGCACGGGGCCTTGCCGATCTGCAGGTGCTGGCCGAGATCGTGCCCGCGAACGGCTTTGTCGATAGCGAGCGGCCGACCAGCTGCGATGCCGGCATCTACGGCTTCATCGCCAATATCTATTACTTTCCGATCCCGACGCCGCTGAAGGCGTTCGTCGAGGCGCAGAAGAACCTCGTCGCGCATTGCGAGCGGGTTCATGCGATGGTGAGCGCATAGTCCCCGGTCTCGTAGGGTGGGCAAAGCGAAGCGTGCCCACCAACTTTGTCACCGCGATCACCGACCTCATCCTGAGGAGGCCGCAAAGCGGCCGTCTCGAAGGATGGCCGCGGGCGAGAGGCGGGCCTTCATGGTTCGAGACGGCGCTTCGCGCCTCCTCACCATGAGGATCAACACCGGGAGCGTTGATAGATGGTGGGCACGGCGCTGACGCGCCTTTGCCCACCCTACGGCACCTCTTCTTATCGCATCGTGATCGCGAGCCCGCTCAGATCGGCATTCGCCATCAGGCCGGTCTGGTAGCCCGACAGCTCCAGCACCGCGCCCTTCTGGTTGGTCAGCACGATGGCGCGGGCGCCGCGGCCGACGGCGAGGCCGGCACCGGCAGCGCCATAGACGCCGGCGACATCCGAGGGACGGTTGATGTTGGAGACGCGGCCGCGCAGCACGGTCTTGGAGCCGCCGAAGACCAGGCCGTAATCGAGCCCGCCGGTCGAGAGCGAATAGGAACGGCCGCGGAAGTTCAGCACCCCGCTTCCGCCGGACCCGCCGATGAACCAGCCCGCCTTGTAGATCGTCAGCACCACTGTGCCGCCATCGGCCTGCGCCGCGGTCGAGAGGCCGGCGAGCGCGGCGATGGCGACCAGCGCGGCACGCAAGGTGGAAGCAATCTTCATGGGGCGTCTCCGGGGGCTATTTTTTAGGGAGAGAACGAATCAGATGCCGCAATCTATCCGATCGATCGCGGCGGCAACATGATGGGGGAATTTCCGCAAGTGCGGTGGCGGCTGGGTTCGCGCAAGGTCCTCATTCTCCGTCATTGCGAGCGCAGCGAAGCAATCCAGGATCTCTCCGCGGAGACAGTCTGGATTGCTTCGCTGCGCTCGCAATGACGGGTGGATGGATTCCGGCCTCCCCCCGCCAGCGGGCCACGAGGCGACGTAAGCCGCCTGCGCACATCGACGCGCCATCCCCATCATGTCATCCTGCCCCTGTTTTGCCCGACAGGTCAACCAAATATTTCTGCCTTCCCGAATTCCAATTTTGCCAATCATTTCTACTGTGCATGGGGTTGTTTTCGCGTTTTGTGTTGGAGCACGCCGCGCATGCCGCTACGCTGCTGCGAACTCCCCCGTTGCATCCGAGGTCCCCATGCCGATCCAGCACTTTGCGCCTCCGCCGCACGTCAAGGCGCCGCCGCTCTCCTTCGCGACGCGCGTCGGCGACCTGCTGTTCGTGTCCGGCATTCCCGGCTTCGACGCCCACGGCGCGCTGCCTGACGGCTTCGAGGCGCAGTTCGCCAACGTCGTCGTCAACATCAAGCGCGTGCTGGACGAGGCCGGCGCAACGACGCGCAATCTCGTCAAGGTCAACGTGCTCTTGACCCGCGCCTCAGACGTTGCCGCGATGAACGCGCTCTATGCCGGCGCGTTCGGCCCGCCGCCCTTTCCCGCACGCACCACCTGCGTGGTGCAGGCGCTGCCCGATCCGAAGATGCTGATCGAGATCGAGGCGGTGGCCTCGCTGGCGAAGGGATAGTCCAAGGGATAGTCAACGGGGGTCTACCTGACATATCCGTGATCGGTCACCCTGCGGCTTGCAAGCTGCACCATTTTGCCGCACCAGTCTCTCGTCACGTTCCCATCAGGAGGTTTTTCATGCGTCGCGTTCTCGCCCTTTGTGCCGTTGCCGGCATCGCCAGTTCCGTGTTTGCCGTGCCTGCATCCGCAGCGGCCGGCTATTACGTGATCCGCTGGGACAACACCGGCATCTGCCAGGTCTGGAACGAGGATCTCCGCTACAAGCCGTTCCAGTGGGGCGCTTCGACCTACAAGATCGTCAGCAAGCCGCTCCCGACCTTCACGGCTGCCTCCGAGCTCCAGATCAAGATGCGCGCCGAGCGCCGCTGCATGCTCTGAGCCGATCGGCCAATCCAGCTTGAGGGCGGGTTGCGCGAGCAGCCCGCCCTTTCCTTTTGCGCTGGGCCGGCTACCATCGCGCCAGCGCCTCCGTGCCGACCTTCCTCGACGCCCTCGCCCTGAAGGATCACGCGTTGAAGGCCGGTCACTGCAGCTGGTAAGAATTCGATCGGCGGACGACAAGGGCCGGGCAAGGATGCGCTGCTAGCATCCTTGCCCGGTCGTTTTTTCACCTTGCGGATTTGGAGCAGGTCGATGTGCGCACGGACGACGACAGCTGCGGCTCTCGCCGCATCACTCCTGCTCGCAGCGGCGCAGGCGCAGGCCCCGCAATCGCTCCGCGTGATCTCGCCGATCTTCGGCCAGCTCGTCAGCTTCACGATGCCGTCGGATTTTGTCGCGGCGTTCGAGAACACCAAGGGCGGCCACTACATCCGCGAAGCCGTGCTCAAGGGCGAGACGCCCGAGCGCTGGACGCAGATGATCACGGTCACCGGCGAGAAGGGCATGACATTGACGCCAGGTAGCTCGCCGCAGATTTTCGCAGGCACCATCGCAGGCGGGTTCAAGACGGCCTGCCCCGACAGCTTTGCCGCCAGGCCCCTGGGCGAGACGAGATTCGGCCGCTTCGAGGGCTTTGTCGCCGTGATCGGTTGCGGCCGTATCGACAGCGGCCCGACGCGGCACAGCGAAACCGCGCTGCTGGTCACGCTCAAGGGTGCGACCGACTATTACACCATCCAATGGGCCGAGCGCGGCCCCGAAAGCGACGAGCCGCCGGTCAACGACGAACGCTGGGAAGCGCGCCTGCGCGATCTCAGTCCGATCGACCTCTGCCCGATCATCCCGGGCGAAGCCGCGCCCTATCCGAGCTGCGTGAACAAGAGCTGAGCGCTCTCACGCGTCCTTGTGCGCGCCGGGATGAATCAAAACATCGCGTGCGGCGGCGAGGTCGATGAAGGCCTGCGCACTGCCGCCCTGGTCGGGATGCACGCCCTTGGCGGCGCGGCGATAGGCCTGGTTGATGTCGTCGCACGTGAGCTGCACCGCGAGCGGAAGGCCCAGCATCTTGCGGGCGCGATCCTCGCTGGACAATTTCTTCGGCGCGGCGTTGCGGCGGCCGAAGCGTGGCGCTGTCAGATCATGGACGACATCGAGGACCACGCCGACGCGGCGCCGCGCCGCCAGCGTGACGCCATGATCGTCATTGTCGGCGGCCTGGCGCAGCACGGGCAATGCCTGCTCGGCGGCCTGCCGCAGCGTGGCATCAAGGCTCATCCGCGCGATCTCGGCGACGAGCCGGCCTGCCTCGGCCCAGTCGGCGAATTCCGCCGATCGCAGGCGCTCGAGCGCCAATTTCCAGGATTCCAGTCGTTCCATCATGCGCGCAACGTTTAGCAATGGAGATGAGTATGCCAAGGCGGCCGTTTCCGACCCCTTAATTTCGGGTTAGCCTTTCATGAAACTTAGAAACGAATCCGGGAGGAAATTGTCATGGCATTGCTGGCAAACCATATCGCTGTCGTCACGGGCGCCGGTTCCGGCATCGGCCGGGCGATCGCTGCCGGCTACGCCCGCGAGGGGGCGCAGGTCGTGCTGCTCGACGTTAACGCCGACACGGTCGCGGAGGCCGCCGCGGAGATCCGCAAGGCCGGCGGTCGGGCCGAGAGCTTCGCGCTCGACGTGACCAGGCGTGACGACTGCTTTGGGCTGGCAAAGCAAGTCGCCGACAAGGTCGGACAGGTCTCGATCCTCGTCAACAATGCCGGCATCACCCGCCGCAATGCCTTCACCGCGGAGACCGAGACGGTGGCGAAGGACTGGAACGACATCATCTCGCTCAACCTCAACGGCGTCTTCAACACGACGCAGGCGTTCCTTAGCCCCCTGCGCGCAAGCAAGGGCCGCATCGTCAATATCGGCTCGATCCAGTCCTTCGTGCATCTGCGCACGCCGAGCTCGGCGGCCTACACCGCTTCCAAACACGGCGTGCTTGGCTTCACCAAGGCGCTCGCAGTCGAGCTCGGCAAGGAAGGCGTGCGCGTCAACGCGATTGGGCCTGGCTTCATCGAGACCAACATCAACGCCAATGTACGCGCCACCAATCCGGCGCTGGTGCAGGCCTTCGTCGATCACACACCGCTCGCGCGCACCGGCAAGCCCGAGGACATCGTCGGCCCCGCGATCTTCCTCGCCTCGGACCTGTCATCTTACGTCACGGGAACGATCGTGATGGTGGACGGCGGGTATCGCACGGTGTGAGCGCGAAATCGGTCCGCCTCGCTATGCATCTCGTGCCAATCGCGGCAATGCGGCGGCATTCCCAAGGTCAATTGGTGCGATCGCTCGCAATTAACCTTTCATTAACCAAACCCGCCCACCGTAGATCCACGGCTTGGGGGTCGTTTGTTCTCGATCCGCTTCCAACGATGGAAGCGGGCGTTGATCGGGGAGTGTGTTGATGACCACTGTTCATGTCGCGGCGCCCGAGCAGGGCGCGCAATTCCTTGCACCCAACGAGATCGTTCCACTGTTGATCGGCGCGACCGTCGGCGAGGTCGAGCGCGAGCTCGTGCTCCAGACGCTCGCACGCTGCGACGGCAACCGCACGCGTGCTTCGCGCGTGCTCGGCCTGTCGGTGCGCACGCTGCGCAACAAGATCAGGATCTACGCGGCCTCCGGCATCGAGGTGCCGGCGTATCACGATTAGCGCGTGACGGCGCCAATCATTCCGCGCGCGGTATCGTTCGGAAGACCATCTGATACAGCTTGGCGCCGACGAGCAGCGACAACGTGATAATCGCGACCCAGGCCGCTGTCAGCGCGACCGCGCGCAGGACGAAGGCCGTCAGGATCGCCCATGACGCCTGCGGCTCCTCGGCGTAACCGACCGGCACGACATCGGGCACCAGCAGATGGGCGAGGCCGACCGCCGCCGCGAAGATGATCGCAGCCAGGCAAAGGACTTTCCACGCTGCGCGCATCGGTGGTTCCTCGCAAGGGTTGAGGCCGTGCGTCATCTATGACACGGCGCCCCGCGGCGCCGATTGATGTTGATCATGCCCGGCAGGATGCGCGGGCGGAATTGCTGCCGTCGTCAAACGCCGCTAAGTAGCTTGCGTGCGCAGAAGGAGCAGCGGCGTGGCAGACGAACAGGGACGGCAGGGACCTCAAGGTCCGCGCGGACGGCAGGGCGAGCCGGGACGGCCGGGGCCGCAAGGTCATCCAGGCAAGCGGGGCCCCGACGGCGCACGCGGCAAGCCGGGACCGCAGGGCAAGCCGGGACCGGCCGGAAAGGCCGGACCGCAAGGTAAGGCCGGTCTGCCGGGCAAGCCAGGCGAAGCCGGCGCACGGGGCGCAGCTGGACCGCAGGGCGCCGTGGGTCCGCAAGGTCCCGCCGGTCCTCAAGGCCCGCGCGGCGAGGCCGGCCCGCCCGGCCAATTGCCGTCGATCGAGCAGGTGCTGCCGTGGCTCGAGCAGCTGTTCGACGCCTGGGACGAACGCCGCCGCCAGCGCGAGCAGGAGGCCGCCGAACGGGCGGCCCTCGAAGCCGCCGTGCACGAAGCTGACGATGCGCCATCCGACGACGAGAGCGACGAGGTCGAAGGCGACGACAAGAAGAAGAGAAAGAAGAAGAAGCACGGCCACAAGGACTAGCAGCAGCGGCTACTTCGCCTGATCCTCACGCCTTGGCAGCATGCCCATGCGCTCGAATTGCCAGCGCATGGCGCGGTACCAGAGATAGCCGACCGCCGCGCCGCAAACGGCCAGGATCACCACGTACGCGCTCGAGAACGAGCCGCTCCACCACATCATCCACGCGGTCCACAACAGCGTGAAAATGATGGCACCTGCTTTCAGCGGAAGAAGGGGGCGGCTCATGATCGTGCTCCGGGTTATCAAAACCCCGGCGAACATCATCGCGCGTGAGGGCCACGACTTCCGTGAGCCAGATCACGGTCGTGCCTGGGGGAACCCTAACCGAAGCGCAACCGCGAGCGCTCCTTCGCTTTCTCTGCCTCGACCTCGCGGTCGCGCGTCGGTGCATGGGTGTGCAGCGAGGTCAGCAGTTTTCGCGCAGCCTCCGAGACCTCAGCGACCGCGCGGTCGAATGCCGCCTCATTGGCCTGCGACGGCTTGTTGAAGCCGGAGAGTTTTCGCACGAACTGGAGCGCGCTGGCATTGATTTCGTCCTCCGTCGCCGGCGGCTCGAAATTAAACAGCGTTTTGATGTTGCGGCACATGCAGTCTCTCCCGATGATTTCCTCATAGGACGATCGGCGGAGCCGAAATCCTACATCCTTCCGGACGCTTCTGCTAAGGTCCATCTCAATGCGGCCACGAGCCATGAGCCGCACATGGGGAGACAAACATGAGGGCTTCTTTCGCGGCGTTGTCGGCCGTTCTGCTGTCCGTCTCGACATCGGTATTTGCCGCCGACTATCCGGCGCCGAAACAGGGCGATTGGATTGCCAGGGATTTCAAGTTCCACACCGGCGAGGTCATGCCGGAACTGAAGCTGCATTACACCACTGTCGGTGAGCCGACCGGGCAACCGGTGCTGGTGCTGCACGGCACCGGCGGCCCGGGCGCGAGCATGCTGACGCCCGCTTTCGCCGGCGAGCTGTTCGGCGCCGGACAGCCGCTCGACACGTCCAAATATTACATCATCATTCCCGACGCGATCGGCCACGGCAAATCGTCAAAGCCGTCCGACGGCATGAAGACGGGCTTCCCGAAATACAATTACGACGACATGGTGGAGGCGCAGCATCGTCTCGTGACCGAAGGCCTCGGCGTCAAGCATCTGCGGCTCGTGATCGGCAACTCAATGGGCGGCATGCAAACCTGGCTGTGGGGCGAAACATATCCCAAGGACATGGACGCGCTGGTGCCGATGGCCTCCCAGCCGACCGAGATGGCGTCGCGCAACTGGATGATGCGGCGGATCATGCTCGACACCATCCGCAACGATCCAGATTACAATGGCGGCAATTACACCAGCCAGCCGCGCATGATGAAATACGCCATTACGGCCTACGGCATCACCAGCAGCGGCGGCACGCTCGCCTATCAGCAACAGGCACCGACCGCGGCGAAGGCTGACAAGATCGTCGACGAACGGCTGGCGACGCCGATCACGGCAGATGCCAACGACTTCATCTACCAGTGGGACTCTTCGCACGACTATAATGCCGCCGACAAGCTGGAGGGAATCGAGGCCTCGCTGCTGCTGATCAATTCCGCCGACGACGAGCGCAATCCGCCCGAGACCGGCCTGACGGATGCCGCGATGAAGCGGGTCAAGAACGGCAAGCTGTATCTCATCCCCGCAAGCACCGAGACGCGCGGCCACGGCACCACCGGCAACGCGAAGTTCTACAGCGAGCAGGTTCGGCAATTGCTGCAAACTGCACCGCAGCGCACGATGTAGGCATCGTCGAAGCCGCTCCGATATCGCAACGCATCATATGCGGCGCCTCGGCGCCGCATATTATTTGAGCATGCAATGAGCCGACGGCTCGGGCTTAATCGCGTGAACGATACGAATCGACACGCGATGAGGAGGATCACATGCACAGGCTTGCGCTGTGCGTTTGGCTCGCCGCGATGACGAGCGCCGCGTTCGCGTTCGACAACGGCCAATACGACAACGTTCCGCCCGACATCCGCGCCTGGTTCAAGAGCGTGATCGCGCCGAACGGCGTGCCCTGCTGCGACATCTCCGACGGTCATCGCACCGACTACGACGTGCGCAAAGGCACCTATTGGGTACCGATCGAGGGACAATGGATGGAGGTGCCCGAGCGCGCCATCATCCGTGATCGCGGCAATCCGGTCGGTCATGCCGTCGTGTGGTACGTCCACCACCGCGGCGCCGTCATCATCAGTTGCTTCGTGCCCGCGGACGCAGTGTAGCGCGCGCGATGGCGCCCGGGTGCCGACGTCACAAAGGGGATAGCGGTCAGGCCGGGGAGTGATATCCTTAAAGCCTCAACCAGGGAGACCTTCGTGACCGACCTCTGCGCCGAAGACCTCGCCACCATCTATGCGAAGCCCACCCCGCGCGTGATCGCAAAGGCGCGTCCCGCGATCGACGTGCATGCAAAGAAGTTCATCGAGATGTCGCCGTTCTGCGTGCTCGCGACATCAGGCACCGACGGCAGCGTCGACGCCTCGCCGCGCGGCGGCGGCATCGGCTTCGTCCATGTCGCCGGCCCCAATCAGCTGCTGATGCCCGACCGCGCCGGCAACAACCGCATCGACAGTTTTCGCAACGTCGTCGAAGGCTCCGGCTTCGTGCATCTGCTGTTCTTCGTGCCGGGCATCGACGAGACGCTGCGCGTCGGCGGACGCGGCACGCTATCGGCCGATCCGGATCTGCTCGCCTCGATGGTCGAGTTCGGCAAACCGCCGCGCGCGGTGCTGAGCGTCGCTGTCAGCGAAGTCTATTTCCACTGTGGCAAGGCACTGATGCGCTCGAAGCTATGGGCGCCGGAGAAGGTGCAGCGCTCGGTGATGCCAAGCATCAGCCAGGTCATCCACGACCAGACCAGCCTCGGCGAGCCGGAGAGCCAGGAGATCGTGGAAGAGCGTTACAAGACGCAGCTGTAACTAGTGCCCTAACAAAAATGTCGTCCCGGCCTGCACCGGAACGATATGGGAGCGCGGGGCTGACGCCGGAGCTTAGTGCCCCTCGCCCTCGAGCCCGCCGACGTGCTTCTGGGTGTAGAGTTCGAGGCCGATGCGGCCGATCAGGTCGAGCTGGGTTTCGAGGAAGTCGATGTGGTGCTCCTCGTCGCTCATCAGCTTCTCGAACAGGTCGCGCGTGACGTAGTCCTTGACGCCGTGGCAGTAGGTCGCCGCTTCCTGGTAGAGCGCGCGCGCGCTCATCTCGGCGGCGAGATCGCACTCGATGATCTCCTTGACGTTCTGGCCGATGCGCAGGGGATCGAGCACCTGCATGTTCGGGAAGCCGTCGAGGAACAGGATACGCGCGGTGAGCTTGTCGGCGTGCTCCATCTCCTCGATGGACTCTTTGCGCCAGACCTTGGCCATGTCGAGGAGGCCCCAATTGTCGAGGAAGCGGTAGTGCAGCCAGTACTGGTTGATCGCAGTCAGCTCGTGACGCAGTGACTTGTTGAGATAGTCGATGACTTTTGCGTCGCCCTGCATGGTTCACTCCAGCTCTTAAAGTCCAAATCGGTCCTAAATCGAACTTAGAACGCTTCTAAGTGAGTTTAAGTGTGACGGCAACCGGCTACGGGGACGCAGTCGGGGGAAAAGCTCAGCCAACGAAGGGGAAGTTTCAGCAGGCCGCGAGGGCGAACTGGGCTGGTTGGGCCGTCTCGTCATTAGCGGCCACGGTGTGGCTATGCGGGCAGCCGGAGCAGCAGGACTGAGCGCAGGGGCCAAGCGCTTCGTCGATGATGGTCTTGATCGTCCGGGCGCAGCGGCCGCACTCGGCGCTACAGCCGAGGCATCCATAGACCTGCTTGGCATGACGCACGGCATCGTCGGACTCGGCGACGGCGGCGCGGATGTCGTCATCGCTCAGCACGTTACAAGAACAAACGATCATGGAAGCGGTGGGCCCTTCGGTGATGCACCATCATCGATATTTAACGGGCCGTCCGGATGCAAAAGGAAAAACCGCTATTTCAAGCTATTCCAAACTGGCCCGGAAACAGCCTAGAACGGCTCTAAAATAGGGAGCTGCGCTGGATCAAGATGATACCTGATGGGCCTAGTCGCTGCTCCCGCCTCCCCCACCATCGCCCCCGCCTCCGCAATCTCCACCCCCGCCGCTATCGCTCGTGGAGCAGCTGCCGCTGTCGGTTGAGCTTCCGGAACTGTCGCTGGAGAACCAGCTTCCAAGCGAGAAGCCGTCATTCGTGGGATCCGAATAACTGTCGCTTCCGCCGTTGCCGCCTGCCCTGGCGCGCGGGCGTGGGGTGCGGCTCTGCAAATGAGTTACCAGGGCATAACCGACCACGCCGACGGCCCCGAGGGCGATCAGGGCATTGGTCAGGACGTTCATCATCGCCTCCCAGGCTTGAAATCGGCCACGTCTACCAATTGGTCGCACCCGGCCGATGCGCCGTTCATTGATCATTCAAACGAAGTATGGAACTCTGGCCGCAAGAGTTCCGTGCACGCTGTGAAAGGTCGCCCCAATGAAGAAGTCGCTTATGGCGGTCGCCGCCGCCGCCACCCTGGTTTTAGCAGCAGGTACGCCGGCCCATGCACAGCGTGGTGTCGCTGCCGGCGTCGCCGCCGGGATCATCGGGGGCGCCATCGTCGGTGGCGCGCTGGCCTCCCCGTATTATTACGGACCCGGACCGGGCTACGCGTATGGCCCGGGTTACGGCCCCGGCTACTATCCGCCCCGCTACTACGCGCCGGGTCCCGGCTACGTCGCCGACGACTATTACGGCGATGGCTGTGTCTGGCAGAAGCAGCGCTTCTGGGACGGCTACGCCTGGCGCATCCGCCGTGTCAGAGTCTGCGGCTGAGGCGCGTCAGGCCGCTCGGTTGAACCGATTCAATTGAGCCGGTTCACTACGGATGAGCCGTTCATCTCCGGGCCTGAAAAAGACCGCTTTTTCTCATCACAGCTCTGTGTGCGTTTACCGTGGATTGACCATTTGCGCGCTTCCTAGCTGCAAGGCCAATTCCATCAGAGTGTGCGTGAACCTTTGAAACCCGGACGCTCCTAACGAGGTGCGTCCATCTCCCAGGAGAGCCAAGAGCATGAAGAAGACTATTGTTGCCGCCCTCACGGTTGCGACGATCGCCGGTTCGCTGGTGACCGCCACGCCGTCCGCCCAGGCCAATGACGGCGTCGGTGTCGGCATCGCGGCCGGCCTGCTCGGCGGCGCGATCATCGGCGGCGCCATCGCGTCAAGTCGTCCGGCCTATGGCGGCCCGGTCTATGTGGCGGAACCCGCCCCGCCCCCTTGCTACTGGCAGCGCCAGCGCTACTGGGACGGCTACGGCTGGGTCATCCGCCCGGTTCGCGTCTGCTACTGATCTGATCGCAGGGCGCTGATCAAGCGCCGCGATCGAAGCCCGGCCGAGACCATCGGCCGGGCTTTTTCCTTTTTGGCGGCTTTGTCAGCGCGCCCCCTGGATCGAGCGCAGCACCTCTTCGCTCGGCCAGCAATCGACCTTGAGCCCGGCCGACTTCTGATAGGCGCCAAGCGCAGCGCGCGTCTGCATGCCGGCCTTGCCGTCGATCTTATCCTTGTAGAGCCCGGCGCGCGTCAGCCCACGCTGCATCGCCTCGACGTCCTTCGTGCGCAACTGCTTCGACGCGGACCACGGCGTCGCAAACGGGAGCGGGCTCGTCATGCGGTCACTGAGATGACCGACGAACAGCACATAGAGGTCGGAGAAATTGTATTCCTTGATGACGAAGTAGTTCTTCGTGGTCAGGAACGCCGGACCGTAGATGCCCTCGGGCTGGAGCAGTGACGCCGGCTGCGCCTGCTCGGCTGCGCTGAGCCTCTCGCCGCGCACCGGCACAAAGCCTTCACGCAGCCACTGGCCGATCGGCTTCGTCACCTCGGGCACGCCGGTGGTGCAGTCGACCTTTGCCGGCGCCTTCACCTCATAGGCCCAGCGCACGCCGCTCTGCCAGCCCTTGTTGACGAGCTGTTGCGCAGCGGAGGCCAGCGCATCCGGCACCGAGTGCCAGATGTCGATGCGGCCGTCGCCGTCGAAATCGACGCCGTGCTTGTAATATTCGGACGGCAGGAACTGCGTGAGCCCGGTGGCGCCGGCCCAGGACGAGCGCATGTCCTTGCGCGTCACTACGCCCTCGCCGAGGATCTTCAGCGAGAGGATGAACTCGTTGCGATAGGTGTCCTTGCGCCGGCCGACATAGGCCTGCGTCGCCAGCACGCGGACGAGATCGTAAGGCAGCGTGTAGCGGCCGTAATCGGTCTCGCGTCCCCAGATCGCGAGCATCACGGTGGCGGGCACGCCGGAGCTCTTTTCGATCTTCGTCAGCGCGGCATTGTATTTCTGCAGCAACCGCTGCCCCTCGCCCGCGAGATTCGCAATCGAGCCTTCCCTGACATAGTCCGCGGGCACCTGCACGAATTCGGCCTGCGAGGGCGCGCCAGTCGCCGGCCGCCCGGGCAGGATCAGATCAGGCAGCTTGTAGTCCGGCTCGAGCCCGCGCGTCTGTTGATCGAACGTCGCGCGCGAGACGCCGGCCTCTTGCGCTTCCGGCCAGAGCGAGGCGATGAACTGCGTGAAGGCCGCGTCGGCGGCACGAACGGGCGACCAGCTGCAGGTGACCGCGATCACCGCAGCGAAGAGCGCCCGCCGCACCATCACGCCGTCACCGCGTCAGCTTCTTGTACTTCACACGGTGCGGGATGATGCTGTCCTGGCCGAGACGGCGCATCTTGTCCTTCTCGTAGTCCTGGAAGTTACCCTCAAACCATTCGACATGACTGTCGCCTTCGAAGGCCAGGATGTGGGTCGCGATGCGGTCGAGGAACCAGCGATCATGGCTGATGATGACGGCGCAGCCAGCGAAATCCTCCAGCGCCTCTTCGAGCGCGCGCAACGTGTCGACGTCGAGGTCGTTGGTCGGTTCGTCGAGCAGCAGCACGTTGGCGCCGGACTTCAGCATCTTGGCGAGATGCACGCGGTTGCGTTCACCGCCCGAGAGCGCGCCGACCTTCTTCTGCTGGTCGGCGCCCTTGAAGTTGAACGACGAGCAATAGCCGCGCGAGTTCACTTCTTTCTTGCCGAGCAGGATCAGCTCGTTGCCACCGGAGATCTCTTCCCACACGTTCTTGCTGCCATCGAGCGCGTCGCGCGACTGGTCGACATAGCCGAGATGCACGGTCTCGCCGACCGTGATGGTGCCCTTGTCCGGCGTCTCCTGCTTGGTGATCATCTTGAACAGCGTGGTCTTGCCGGCGCCGTTGGCGCCGATCACGCCGACGATACCGCCCGGCGGCAGCTTGAAGGTGAGATCGTCGATCAGGAGGCGATCGCCATAGCCTTTGCTGAGGGTTTCGAAATCGACGACGTTGGCGCCGAGACGTTCGGCAACCGGGATGATGATCTGCGCGGTCTGGGTCTGCTTGTCGCTCGCCTGCTTGAGCAGATCCTCATAACGCTGGTAGCGCGCCTTGGACTTGGCCTGGCGCGCCTTCGGCGAGGACGCGACCCATTCCTGCTCGCGTGCAATCGTCTTCTGATGCGCGGCGTCCTCGCGGCCTTCCTGCTCCAGCCGCTTCTGCTTCTGCACCAGCCAGGACGAGTAGTTGCCCTCGTAGGGAATGCCCTTTCCGCGATCGAGCTCGAGGATCCAGCTCGTGACGTTGTCGAGGAAGTAGCGATCATGGGTGACGATCAGGATCGCGCCGGGATAGCTGCGCAGATGGCCTTCCAGCCATGACACCGACTCGGCGTCGAGATGGTTGGTCGGTTCGTCCAGCAGCAAAAGCTCGGGCTGGTCGAGGAGCAGCTTGCACAAAGCAACGCGGCGGCGTTCACCGCCCGAGAGCTTCGTCACATCGGCATCGTCGGGCGGACAGCGCAGCGCGTCCATCGCCTGGTCGACCTTGCTGTCGAGATCCCAGAGGCCCTGGGCCTCGATCTCGTCTTGCAGCTTGGTCATCTCGTCGGCGGTCTCCTCGGAATAATTCATCGCCAGCTCATTGTAGCGATCGAGGATGGCCTTCTGCTTGGCGACGCCCAGCATGACGTTCTCGCGCACGGACAGCGTCGGATCGAGATGCGGCTCCTGCTCGAGATAGCCGACGCGCGCGCCCTCGGCGACCCAGGCCTCGCCGGTGTACTCCTTGTCGAGGCCCGCCATGATCTTGAGCAGGGTCGACTTACCGGAGCCGTTGACGCCGAGAACGCCGATCTTGGCGTCCGGGTAAAAGCTCAGGCGGATGTTGTCGAGCACCTTGCGGGTCGGATAGCTCTTGGTCAGGCCGTCCATGAAGTAGACAAATTGGCGCGCCATCGGTCCCGTGAAACCTTCAATTTGAGGATATTTGCTTGCTGCCGATGTAGCGATCCCGCCCCCAAAGGGCAATGTTTTCCCTCCGTTCACCACGGATGAATACTGGGCGGACACCATCCGGACCCCGATCCGGACAATTGAAACCATCTTTTAATAAATCAGGCCAAAGCTCGGTCTCGCGCGGAAACAGCGCCACCCGCTCAGAATGAACGGGGAGCACAGCGAGGCCCATCATGGCTCTGATCGAGACCAATTCCCTTCCCGTTCCGTTAGATGACGGCCGCGCCACCGCGCTCGTCTTGGAGATCAAGGGCTTCTGGAAGCGCTTCTTCGCCACGGCCTTCAACCCCTACCGACCCGAACTGCACTACATGCGCGGCCCGGGTCCTGCCTGGCGCGCCAAGCACGGCATGGACGGGCCGATCCGGCTGAAGCCCCGCGGCCTCTGAGCCGCCGTTCCCTCTCGGATTTTGCCTACGGATTCTTGAAGACCCAGACTGCTTGCGCGCAGGCGTGATTGCGCGCAACCATGGCCCGGTTCCGACGATGGCGCCCTCCGCCTGGCGCGCCACCTCTCGCCATGGATGAACGCTGATGACGCGGCTGCGCTGTGCAATTCTCGACGACTATTTCAACCTCGCCCTCGACGTCGCCGACTGGACGAAACTGTCCGACCGCGTCGATGCCACCGTGTTCAGCCATCCCTTCGCCTCCGAGCAAGCCGCAGCCAGCGCTCTGGCCGATTTCGACATCATCTGCGCGATGCGCGAGCGCACCGCGTTCCCCAAGAGCCTCTTCGAGCGCCTGCCGAAGCTGAAGCTGCTGCTTACCTCCGGCATGCGCAATGCCGCAATCGACATGGAGGCCGCGAAGGCGCGCGGCGTCACCATCGGCGGCACGCAATATTCCCGCGATCCGACCGCTCCGCTCGCCATGGGCCTGATCCTGGAACTGACCCGCGGCATCGGCCGCGAGAATGCGCGCATGCATGCCGGTGAGCCCTGGCAAACCTTTGCCGGTGTCGAGATCGAGGGTCTCACGCTCGGCGTTGTCGGCCTCGGCAAGCTCGGCACCAAGATGGCCGGCATTGCCAAGGCCTTCGGCATGAACGTGATTGCCTGGAGCCCGAACCTCACGCCGGAGAAGTGCGCGGCGGCCGGCGTCGGCTACGCCACCAAGGAGGAGCTGTTCGCCAAGGCTGATATCGTCACCATCCATGTTGTGCTGAGCGAGCGCTCACGCGGCCTCGTCAGCCGCGCGGACCTCGCGCGGATGAAGCCGACCGCCTTCGTCGTCAACACGGCGCGCGGGCCGATCGTGGACGAGCAGGCGCTGCTTGAGGCCTTGCAGCAGCGCAAGATCGCCGGCGCCGGCATCGACGTCTTCTCGGTCGAGCCACTGCCGGTCGATCATCCCTTCCGCAAGCTCGACAATCTCGTGCTGACGCCGCATCTCGGCTATGCGACCGAGGACGGCTTGCGCATCCATTACGGCCAGATGGTCGAGGCGATCGACGCCTTCACCATGGGCAACGAGCTGCCGCGCAAGCTCGCCTGAAGCGACGCAGACCTGAAGCGACGCAGACCTGAAATGACGAAGGGCGCACCAATGGCACGCCCTTCGGCAATCTGAATTGTCGCGACGCGCTTAGCGCACGGTGACTGGCGCGGGCAGCGGCGGCACGACTGTCGGCTGCGTACCCGGGACCGGGCCGGCTTGCGCAGCCATCGGAGCCGGCGCAGCCGATGCGGTCGCCGTTCCCAGTGCAGTACCGCCCTGCATAACCACCACGCGGGTGCCGACCTTGGCGCGGTCGAACAGATCCGAGACGTCTTCGTTCAGCATACCAATACAGCCGGAGGAGACGAACTTGCCGATCGTCGAGGGCTGGTTGGTGCCGTGGATGCGATACACGGTCGAGCCGAGATACATGGCGCGGGCACCGAGCGGATTGCCTTCGCCGCCGGCCATGAAGCGCGGCAGGTAGGGCTGGCGCTCGATCATTTCCGCCGGCGGATGCCAATCCGGCCACTCGGCCTTGCGGGTGATCTTCTGCACGCCGGTCCAGGTGAAGCCGTCGCGGCCGACGCGGACGCCATAGCGGATCGCACGGCCATTGCCGAGCACATAATAGAGATAGGTGTTCGGAGTATCGACCACGATGGTGCCGGCCGGCTCCTTGGTCTGGAACGCGACCTCCTGGCGGCGCAGGTTCGGCGCGAGTTGCGCCGGTGCCGCGTCAGGCTGCTCCTCGGGCGGCAGTGAGGCGACCGACATCGGCCGACCGTTGGGACCGGCGGCGGGCTGCTGCGAGACCGCGCCGGTCGCGGCCGGGCCACCAACGGCTTCCGGCGGACGCATGCCATCGTTGCCGGGCGCCTGGCCCGGACGGTCGGCATAGATCACCGCGGGCGGACCGGCGGGGCGGCCATAGCGCGGATCATCGGGTGACATCACCGGCCCCTGCGGCGGGGCGGCGGAATAGACCGGCGGAGCGCCAGCCGGACGGCCATAGCGCGGATCATCCGGCGACATTACCGGGCCCTGCGGCGGGGCGGCCGAGTAGACCGGCGGAGCGCCGGCCGGGCGGCCATAGCGCGGATCGTCAGCCGGACCGGGCGGCGGCAGCGAGGCCTGCGGCATCGCGTCGTCGTCATCTTCCAGCGCGTCGAAATTCGGGGTGCGGTCGCCGGGCCGGTATTCGGCCGGAGCGCCGTAGCTCGGCGCCTGCTGGACCGGATAGCTCTGGGCCTGTGCGAGCGAGGTTCCCGCCGCAGCGACTGTTGCGGCAGCGCATATCGTCAGAAAATGTTTGATCATCATCGCTCTTGTATAGTCCCCAGGCCCCGTCCGAGCCGTTAACGGCCAGATGACCGAAGATAGCGGCACATTCAAGACATGACAGGCTGATTTGTGCCTGTTTCGCGATTTGTGATGCAATCGCACATAGTTGCTCCGTTGCATCACGGGGATGGAAATCGCATCTCGCCGTAAATTGCCGGAGTCTTCCGCCCCGATTTTTACGGAACGGCGCAGAGACGTTGCGATATGGTCGAATCAGCCTGATTCGCCACCGATTTGAGCTCGAATCCCCGCGTGGCGAACGCGGCGCTCAGTACCGTCACCGCGTTCAGATGGCTCATGGGCCCTGGCGAGCCGCCGGGGCGGAAATTCGTAACCCGTCAATGCTTCCCGGCTTTCGCTTCCTGCTTGCCGCGATCCTGCTGTCTACCTCCGTCCTGGTGTTCGGCCTGGGAGCCGCCTCGCTATTGCGGGCGAGCCACGAGCAGTATGTCAGCAACCCCTCGTGGCGGAACGGCCCGCAGGAGCAGGTGTTCGCGCAAGCCTCCGAGCCGGCCCAGCCGGTGCTCGCGGCGCTCCGCGTGGAGCCGGTCGCGTCTGTTACCAATGAGGCGACGCCTGCGATGCGGGACCAGATCCCGAGCAACCAGGTCCCGAGCATCGGGCTGCCCGCGGTCGAGACCGGGCCCGAGCAGATGGCCGCAGTGACGCTCGAGGCCAAGGTCCAGCCTGAGCCTCAGGTCGCCGCCATCGCGCCACCTGCAGAGACGGCTCCGCCCGCCACCGAAGCGCCGGCTCCTGAGCCAGCCAAGAGCGAGGCTGCGGCTCCCGCGCCGGCTGACACACTGACCCCGGCCGACACGGCGGCTTCCACCGCGACGACAACGCCCGTACCAACCGTCAGCGCCACCGAGGTGGCGCGCACCGCGACACCGGCGCTGGCATCGCGCGTGAGCGACATTGCAGCAGCCAGGGTGGCTGCGCTGAACGACCTCGCACCGGCGAAGGTCAAGGCCGACAGCGCAGCGCCCGACAGCAAGCCGCGCGCGCCGAAGAAGCGTCACCGCATCGTGCGACGCCCGCCGCCTCAGCAGCTACAGCAGACGCTCGATCCGTTCGGCCGGCAACAGCAGACGCTCGCCACGACGGCCACGCGCACGCGCCAATAAGATTTAAGCCGGGCCAGTCGCGATCGGCGGGCCTTTTTCCTGGCCCCATTCAGACCATGAGCCGTCATAGAGCGCGGTGTCGGTGACCCCCAAGCGATAGAGCGCAAGCGTCAGCACGCCGGCGGAGACGCCGGAGCCGCAGCTCGTGACGATCGGCGCATCGAGCCTCACGCCGGCGCCGGTGAAGGCGGCGCGCAGATCCTCGAGCGGCTTCATCGTGCCAGTCGCGGCATCGAACAGCTGGTTGTAAGGCACATTGCGCGCGCCGGGGATGTGGCCGGAGCGGATGCCCGCGCGCGGTTCGGGGGCGCGGCCTTCGAAGCGGTCGGCGGCGCGCGCGTCGATCACCTGCTCGGCGCGGCTTTCGACATTGGCGATCAGCTGTTGCATGCTACGCACGCGCTTCGGATCGTAGCTCGCCTTGAACGTCGCAGCCTTCGGCTTGACCTCGCCGCTCTCGACGGCGCGGCCCTCGGCGCGCCACTTCTTCAGGCCGCCATTGAGGATACGCACATTGCTGTGGCCGAAGGCCAGGAACATCCACCACGCGCGCGGAGCCGCGACCCAGCCGCCGGCATCGTAGAGCACCACGGTGTCGGCATTGGAGATGCCGAGATTGCCGACGTCGCGGCCGAACTGCTCAGCGCTCGGATACATGTGCGGGAGCGGATTGGAATGGTCCGACACCGCATCGACGTCGAAGAACGCGGCACCCGGCAGATGCGCGGCGAGATAGTCATCCTTCGGCAGCGGCAGCACGCCCGGCAGCTTGAAGCTGGCGTCGAGCACTTTGACGTTGGCGTCGTTGATGTGGGCGGCGAGCCATTCGGTGGAGACGAGGGGATCGGTGGTCATTGCATGCTCCGGCAGTTGTCTCAGTCGTCATGCCCGGGGCTTGTCCCGGGCATCCACGGTCTTGCTGTCAGCGGGTGAGAACGTGGATGGCCGGGTCAAGCCCGGCCATGACGGAGTGTGTGTTACCTGCAGTATCCATCTCACCCCTTCTTCTTCGGCTCCCACTGCTCCGTCGGGCCGCCGGCGTCGCGCCAGGCGGCGTAGCCGCCGGCGATGTGGGCGACCGGCTTCAGGCCCATATCCTTTGCGGTCTTCGCGGCGAGCGCGGAGCGCATGCCGCCGGCGCAATGGAAGACGAACTTCTTGTCCTCCTGGAAGATCGGTTTTGCGTAGGGGCTCTGCGGATCGATCCAGAATTCGAGCATGCCGCGCGTACAGGAGAACGCGCCCGGGATGCGGCCGTCGCGCTCGATCTCGCGGGGGTCGCGGATGTCGACGATGACGACGTCGCCGTTCTTGGAGATCTCGATGGCATCCTTGGCGGTGAGCGTTTCGATCTCGGCATTGGCCTCGTCGATCAGCGCCTTGATGCCGCGGGTGATGTTTTGGGGCATGTGTTTCTCCCTCTTGTCTGCCGCCGCGCGGCCGCCCGGACTGACGGCGGATCACTAGTGCGTCAATTCCTTCATCGCCCCCTCAAGTCCCTCGATCGTGATCGGGAACATGCGGTTGGCAAAGATGCGTTTGATGATGGTGGTCGATTCCGAATAGTCCCAGTGCTTCTGAGCGACCGGATTGAGCCATACCGTATGCGGATAGGTGCGGATGATGCGGTCGAGCCAGACCGAGCCGGGCTCCTCGTTGACGTGCTCGACAGAGCCGCCGGGCACCATGATCTCGTAAGGCGACATCGAGGCGTCGCCGACGAACACGACCTTGTAGTCGTGCGGGTATTTGTGCAGCACGTCCCAGGTCGGCGTGCGGTCGGTGAAGCGGCGCTTGTTCTGCTTCCACACGCCTTCATAGAGGCAGTTGTGGAAGTAGAAATACTCCATGTGCTTGAACTCGCTCTTCGCCGCCGAGAACAGCTCCTCGACCTGCTCGATATGCGAATCCATGGAGCCGCCGATGTCGAAGAACACCAAAAGCTTCACCGCATTGCGCCGCTCCGGACGCATGTGGACGTCGAGATAACCGTGATTGGCGGTCTCGCGGATGGTGGTGTCGAGATCGAGCTCGTCAGGTGCGCCGGTGCGCGCGAACTTGCGCAGGCGGCGCAGCGCCACCTTGATGTTGCGAATGCCGAGCTCGACATTGCCGTCGAGATCCTTAAACTCGCGCTTGTCCCACACCTTCACGGCACGGTTGTTGCGGTTCTTCTCCTGGCCGATACGAACGCCTTCGGGATTGTAACCGTGCGCGCCGAACGGCGAGGTGCCGGCGGTGCCGATCCATTTCGAGCCGCCCTGGTGGCGGCCCTTCTGCTCCTCGAGGCGCTTCTTCAAAGTCTCCATGAGCTTGTCCCAGCCCATGGCCTCGATCTGCTTCTTCTCTTCCTCGCTGAGGTATTTCTCGGCGAGCTTCTTCAGCCATTCCTCGGGGATCTCCGCCTTCTCCATGGCGTCGAGCAGGCTTTCCAGCCCCTTGAACACCGTGCCGAAGACGCGGTCGAACTTGTCGAGGTTACGCTCGTCCTTCACCAGCGAGGTGCGCGACAGATAGTAGAAGTTCTCGACCGAATAATCCGACAGGTCGGCGTCGAGCGCCTCCATCAGCGTGAGGTATTCGCGCAGCGTCACGGGGACCTGCGCATCGCGCAGAGAGGTGAAGAATTGCAGGAACATGGGTGACAGATTGCCCGTCGGGTGGCGAACGTCAAGGGGCGGAGACCGGCGTGGAGCGCTGGACCGGTGGGCTTTTTGCTCTAGAATTGAGGCTTCGAGGGCTTGTTTGGGGGACGTTGGCAATGGGAATTCTCGCAGCACTGATCATTGGCGCGATCGCCGGCTGGTTAGCCGGGAAGATTGTCCACGGGGCGGGATTTGGGCTGATCGGCAACATCGTCGTCGGCATCATCGGCGCGCTCGTCGCAGGCTGGGTACTGCCCCAGCTGCACATCGAGCTTGCGACCGGCACGGTTGGCGCCATCGTGGATGCAACGGTCGGTGCGGTGATTGTGCTCGTCATCCTTTCGCTGATAAAACGGGTCTGAAAGCCTGACCGAACCAGGAACGGCCGCCACGTGCGGCCGTTCCCACGTCGCGACCGAGGACCGCTTCGGCCGACGACCAACAAGGACGCGCAATGAAATTTACCGGCACCAAGGACTATGTTGCGACCGACGATCTCAAGGTCGCCGTCAATGCCTCGATCGTGCTGGAGCGCCCGCTCCTCATCAAGGGCGAGCCCGGCACCGGCAAGACGGTGCTGGCGGAGGAAGTGGCGAAGGCGCTGAACGCGCCGCTCTTGACCTGGCACATCAAGTCCACCACCAAGGCGCAGCAGGGCCTCTACGAATACGACGCCGTGTCGCGCCTGCGCGACAGCCAGCTCGGCGACAGCAGGGTCTCCGACATCAAGAACTACATCAAGCGCGGCAAGCTGTGGGACGCGTTCGCCGCCGAGCAGCGCCCGGTGCTGCTGATCGACGAGATCGACAAGGCTGACATCGAATTCCCGAATGACCTGCTGCTCGAGCTCGATCGCATGGAATTCCATGTCTACGAGACCGGCGAGACGATCAAGGCCAAGCAGCGCCCGATCATGATGATCACCTCCAACAACGAGAAGGAGCTGCCGGACGCCTTCCTGCGCCGCTGCTTCTTCCACTACATCAAGTTCCCCGACGCCGACACGATGGGGCGCATCGTCGACGTCCACTTCCCCGGCATCAAGAAGCGCCTGGTCGAGGAAGCACTGCGCATCTTCTTCGAGGTGCGCGAAGTGCCCGGCCTGAAGAAGAAGCCGTCGACGTCGGAGCTGCTGGACTGGCTCAAGCTGCTGCTCAACGAGGACATGAGCGTCGAGCAACTGCGCGAGCGCGACCCGCGCAAGCTGATCCCGCCGCTGCACGGCGCGCTGCTCAAGAACGAGCAGGACGTGCATCTGTTCGAGCGGCTGGCGTTCCTGAGCCGGCGGGAAGTGTAGGCTTCTCGTGTCCCGGACGCGCAGCAGCGCTCGCGCTGCTGCGCAGAGCCGGGACCCAGAAGGCGACACGGATTGCTCGGAGACATGGGCCCCGGCTCTGCAGCGCACCGCTGAAGTAGCGCTGCGCCGCGTCCGGGGCACGAGAGCGAGGTTTGGCGGACGCTCTCTCCAACTTCGTCATTGCGAGCGCAGCGAAGCAATCCAGAATCCCTCCGCGGAACGACTCTGGATTGCTTCGCTGCGCTCGCAATGACGGAGTTTGAGGCAACGGCCTCGCTCTTCCAGTTTGCAGTTTGAATTGCAAACACACGCCCGCATCCTCCGCGGCGCATCTAGCCCGAGCTTTGGAGCGACGGTGGGCACGGCGCGTTGCGCCTTTGCCCACCCTACGCAGCTGTGCCCGCCACCGCATCCGGAATGCGCGCGGCTTCCATCGGCGCCTTGCCGCGGATGAGGTCCGAGGCGCGGTCGGCGATCATCATGGTGGATGCGTTGAGGTTCGCCGAGATCATGCGGGGCATCACCGAGGCGTCGATGACGCGGAGGCCCTCCAGGCCGTGGACGCGGAGCTGGTCGTCGACCACCGCCCAGGTGGACTCCGCCGGGCCCATGCGGCAGGTGCAGCCGGGGTGGAAGGTGGTGGTGCCGCGCTCGGTGGCGGCGGCGAGGAATTCGTCGTCGGTGTTGATGTTCGGCCCCGGAAAATCCTCGTAGGCGTAATAGGGCGACAGCGGTGCGGACTTCAAAAGGCGCCGAGCGAGCTTCATGCCGCCGACGATGACGCGGCGATCAAGCTCGGCGGCCAGATAATTGGTCTGGATGATCGGCGGCGCGAACGGATCCGACGAGCGGATGCGGACATAGCCGCGGCTTTCGGGGCGCTGCTGCCAGGAGGCCACCGTCATGCCGGGCTCGTCCTCGAGCTGACCCTGCACGCCTTCTTTATAAGAAGCAGGCGTGAAGGTGAGCTGGAGATCGGAAGAGTCCGCGCTCTCGCCGGAATGCCAGAAGCAATAGACCATGGTCGGCGACAGCGACAGCAGGCCGCGGCGCGTCGTCGCCCATTTCAGCGCTTCGATCCAGAGCGAGAAACCACGACGAAGCTCGTTGATGGTCTTGATGTCTTTGACGCGCGCCACCGTTCGCGGGGCGTAGTGGTCCTGCAGGCCCTCGCCGACGGGTAGCGCGTGACGCACCTGGATGCCGTGGGCGCCGAGCAGCTCGGGCGAGCCGATGCCGGAGAGCTGCAGCAACTGCGGAGAATTATAGGTGCCGCCGGACAGGATCACTTCCTTGTTGGCGCGAACCTCGACCGGTGTACCACCCTTGCCGCCCTTGGTGTAGCGCACGCCGACGGCGCGCTTGCCCTCGAAAATGATCTCGGTCGCATGCGCATGGGTCTGCACATGCACGTTCGGCCGCTTCATCGCGGGCTTCAGGAACGCGGTCGAGCCGGACACGCGCAGGCCCTTATCGATGGTACGCTGGCAGTAGGAGACGCCCTCCTGAATCCCGCCGTTGTAGTCGGGGTTGCGGGGAATGCCGAGCGAGACCGCGCCTTCCATGAAGGCTTCGCAGAGCGGATCGCGCCAATCCATCGTGGTGACGGTGAGGTTCCCGTCGCGCCCGCGAAAAGTGTTGTCCCCCTCGCCGACCCGCTTTTCCAGCCGCTTGAAATAGGGCAGCACGTCGGCATAACCCCAGCCGCGATTGCCCATCTGCGCCCAGGTGTCGAAATCCATGCGCTGGCCGCGGTTGTAGATGTGGCCGTTGATCGAGGACGAGCCGCCGAGCGTCTTGCCGCGCGGCGCGTAGATGCTACGCCCGCCGGTGTACGGCCCGACCTCCTGCTGGTAGGCCCAATTGATGCTCTTCATGTGGAAGGTCTTGATGAAACCCGCGGGCAGGTGAATGTAGGGGTGCCAGTCGCTCGGGCCCGCCTCCAGCACGCAGACGCTGGTGTTGGGATCTTCGCTGAGCCGGCTGGTGAGGACGCAACCGGCGGAGCCCGCGCCGACGATCACATAGTCAAATCTATCCATGGTGCCTCGGCCGCCTTTAGCGCGGCTTGTCGTTGAGCTGATATTCGAGATGGGCCTTCACCGTCGGCCATTCCGCGGCGGTGATGCTGTACACGACGGTGTCGCGCAGCGTGCCGTTCGGCGCGACCTGATGGCTGCGCAGAATGCCGTCCTGCTTGGCGCCGAGGCGCTCGATGGCGCGGCGGCTCTGGTGATTGAAGAAATGCGTGCGGAATTCGACCGCGATGCAGCTCAGCGTCTCGAAGGCGTGGGTGAGCAGCAACAGCTTGCACTGGGTGTTGAGCGGCCCGCGCTGCGCGCTCTTGCCATACCAGGTCGAGCCGATCTCGACGCGGCGATTGGCGGCATCGATGTTCATGTAGGTGGTCTGGCCGACGATCTTGCCGCCGGCGTCGAACACCGTGAACGGCAGCATCGAGCCCGCTGCCTGAAGGCCGAGACGGCGGTCGATCTCCTTGGCCACGTTCTCCGGCGTCGGGATCGCGGTGTACCAGATCGTGTAGAGCTCGCCGTCCTTCACGGCCACCACCAGCCCCTCGCGATGCTCTTTCGACAGCGGCTCGAGACGGGCGTGCTGTCCACGCAGGGTGATGGGATCAGGCCAGGGCATTGAAGTCTCTCCTTACGTCATTGCGAGCGAAGCGAAGCAATCCAGACTGAAAGACCCTCATCCTGAGGAGCTTGCGAAGCAAGCGTCTCGAAGGATGAAGGCCCGGCTGGTGGCCTCGCCCTTCGAGATGCGCGCAAAGGGCGCGCTCCTCAGGGTGAGGGTCTGAGAGTTGCCTCGCCTCCCGTACAATGACGGCTTGGCTCACTTATTCAGAAAATTCAACGGCAAACCGCCGCGCGGCCAGTCCATGGCGACAAGCTCGCCCTTGCCTGACAGCGTGATGTAGGCGGTCTTCAGCTCGGGGCCGCCGAAGGCAATGTTGGTGGTGACGCGGTCGCCGGTCGGGACCTGCTCGACCAGGGTGCCATCGGGCGCGATCACCGAGATGCAGCCGGAGACGAGGGTGGCGACGCAGACATTGCCGTTGGCTTCGACCGCGAGCGAGTCGAACATCTGGTAGCCGCCGAGGCCGCAGATCGGCTTGCCGCGCTCGCCGCGATAGATCACGTCGCCCGGCTTGAGCGTGCCGGGTGCGGACAGCTCATAGGCCCAGAGCCGCCCGGTCGGCGTTTCCGCGATGTAGACGGTGTTTTCATCCGGCGAGAGCCCGATGCCGTTGGCCGGCAGCACGCCGTGCACCACCTCGACGATCTCCTTCATGCCGGGCTTGAGATAGTACATGCCGCCGACATCCATCTCGCGGGCGCGACGCTTGCCGAGGTCCGAGAACCATAGGCCGCCGTGCTTGTCGAACACGAGATCATTCGGCCCGCGCAGATCGTGCTCGCCGCATTTGGTGACGACGGTCTCGACCTTGCCGGATTGCAGATCGACGCGCTGGATCGAGCCGCCGAGATAATCCTCGGGCTGCGGGCCCGGCATAATCATGTTGCGGGTCGGGATCCAGGAGAAGCCGCCATTGTTGCAGATATAGATCTTGCCGTCGGGCCCGAGGGCCGCGCCGTTCGGGCCGCCCGGCACCTTGGCGACGATCTCCTTGCGGCCGTCGGGGTAAACGCGGGTCAGGCGCTGCCCGCGGATTTCCACCAGCACCACCGAACCATCAGGCATCACCACCGGCCCTTCGGGAAATTCGAGGTCGGTGGCGAGAACGCGAATGTTGGACATGGTGGGACCCTCCCGGCTGCTTGTTATGGCTTGCTCGGGATGTCCGGCACGGGCCCCGCTGGCAAGTTTTGCCAGCGGTTATGACAAAGTAGGTCCCACTTGCCAAGCAAGCGGGATGGTATGCCAGCGTTGCAGCGCTACTCGCGCACCGGCACCCAGATCTCAAAACCACCGTTACCAGTCACCGGATCGAACTTCTCGTCATAGCGCTCGAAGTTCGGTGCGTCCGCGGCCTTGAGGCCGGAAGCCGGCAGCCATTGATTCCAGATCGTGTTGACGGTGCGGCGGATCGAGGCGACGTGGTCGGTGTGGGTGAACACCGCATAGCGCTGCTCGGGGATGCGGATGCGGCCGAGCCCGCGCGGCAGATTGGAGAAGTCACCGACTTCGACTCCGGCGATGTAATCGAAATTGCCGGAATCATCGCTGTTGCAGCAGACGCCGTAAGCGACGTTGCCGACACGTTCGGGAATGTCGGCGACCTCCTGGTGGAAGCGGGCCCACATCCCGGGGATGATCGCGCCGTTGTCGCAGGAGATGCGCTCGGCAAGGCCGCCGACGAGGAAGGCCTTTGCGGTTTCGAAACGCGGCGCTTTGAGATTGTCGAGCATGGTGGACTCCATGAGGATCGGCTCCTGAAGCTTGAGCTGGTTGACGCACGTCGCCGCCCTCACCGCTTCGGGCGTAGTGCCGAACTGGTCGCGGAACGCGCGGGTGAATGCTTCGTGCGAGCCGTAATCCGCCTCCAGCGCCAGCGACAGAATGTCCGGCGCGCCCTTCGCAAGACTGCGCGCCGCTTCACTCAGCCGCCGTGCGCGCACGAAACGCATCACCGGCAGACCAGTGGCTGCGGCAAACGCACGCACCATGTGGAACCGTGACACGCCGCCGATCGCAGCGATCTCGTCGAGCGTCATCGGCTCGGCCAGATGGCTCTCGATGTACCAGAGCGCGCGCTGGGCTGGGTTCATGGGTTGCGACTCTCGTTCGAAGCGTGATGATGATGCGCTGCCAGCAGCCTCTTCGCTTGATCGGCGTTGCGGTCACGCGAAATCGTAGGGTGGGTTAGCCGCAGCCGTAACCCACCTCGTTGCTTTCGGCGCGGACAGACAGACCTTGGTGGGTTACGCTTCGCTAACCCACCCTACTTCGCATCCTTCGGTGGCGGCGCGTCCTGCTTCTTCTTCAGATCGTCCGCCTGCTTCGCTTGGGCGGCCTGGAGATCGCCGATGGTCTTCTGAAGGCCAACGAGCGTCACCTTCAGCGCGTCGATCTGGCGATTGGCGGCATCTATCTTCTGCTGGTGATCGAGGTTGAGCTTGGTGATGGTCTTCTGGAGAAAGTCGACATTGCTCTGCAGGCAGCCGGTGCGCCGCTCCATGGTCTTCTCGACCGTGCAGATCTCGATGCCGGGCACGTCCTGCGCCGCGGCCGGCGTACGCGCGACGAGCGGTAACATGGCGAAACAAACGGCGGCGAGCGTCCGCGGCATTCAGGTTCCTCATCGAATTAATCACGGCAATGTGCGCCGATTGCGTGCAGCTGCGTGAGGCTACCACACTCGTACCGCATTCTCGCGTTGAGCTTGGGTTGTTCCCTCGGACGGGAGCAGTGAACCGCGCGCGGAAGAAGTGGGCGCTCTTTCCGCGGCTTTGATTAGGGGAGATTTTCGGAATGGCAACGCGTGATAGACGTCTGGCGGAATTCGACGGTGCCGGCGAGCCGCCACCTGGCCTGCCGGTCGAAGTGCTGTGTGAGGACCACAGCGGAACGTATCAATTGCCGTTCGCCTGCCGCTATGTCGAGGGCCGCTGGCAAAACGACGCGGCCGGCGTCCCAGTGGAGGCCACCGTCATCGGCTGGCGCGTGCCGCGTATGAAGCATTCCGGCGTGGCCTGACGGCGTTCGTCTGTCTCAAAATGCAACGGGGCCGCGCTCCGCCTTAACGAACGGAACGCGGCCCGAACGAATCATGTCCGAATCAGCCGAATGGTCCCGTACGCCGCTGTTCACGGCTAGATGTCGACAAGGCAGGGCCGGGGCGCACAATATCTGCGCGACGCAAGCACCGCCCTCGCCAATTACCGGCAGCAAAAGTTAACGATAGCAAAGACATAGAGGTCAGCAAGGACGCGGGTCGCGGCCGCCCCGGAAACAGGCAGGGCTGCGCGTCGTCTGCCTAATATTCGACCTCGAGCTCCTCGATCTCGGCCGGCTCTTCCTTCGCCGCCGCGATCCACTCCTTCATCTCGTCCATCGCCATGATGGTGTCGGCATACGCCTTGAGAGGTGGCTCGAGCTTGACGTCGTAAGTGACGAAGCGCGTCACCACGGGGGCGTACATCGCATCCGCCATGGTGCGCGTCTCGCCGAACAGGAACGGGCCGCCCGATTTCGCCAGGCAGTCGCGCCAGATCGACCAGACCCGGTCGATGTCGGCCTGCGCGCGCGACCAGATCTTGAAGCCGGGAAAATGCCCCTTCAGATTGACGGGCAGCGAGGCGCGCAAGGTGGTGAAGCCGGAATGGATTTCGCCGCAGATTGACCGGCAATGCGCGCGCTGGACGCGATCGGCCGGCAACAGCCCGGCGTCCGGCATCACCTCGTTGAGATATTCGGCGATGGCGAGCGTATCCCAGACGGTGGCGCCGTCATGCCGCAGGCAGGGCACCAGGATCGAGGACGACAGCAGCAGGATTTCGGCGCGCGCCGACGCGTCGTCCGGTGCGGTGACGATCTCCTCGAAATCGAGCCCGGAAAACTTCGTCAGCAGCCAGCCGCGCAGCGACCAGGACGAGTAATTCTTGCTGCTGATGGTCAGTGTCGCCTTCGCCATAGGGCCCTTCCCTCACGTTTCCAACCGAACAAGCAGCAAGCGACGTGCCAATTTTGAGGGCGGCCCAATGCCCTTCTGGCTCCGATATTGCATGACACCATTGGACAGGTGGGCGCTTCAGTATGATGTCGATGTATTATCAGGCTTTTCAGAACCAGATGGACCTGACTGCGCCGTGGCGGGCGGGCGCCTCGTCCGCGCTCAAATTCCTCAATTTGGTACCGCAGGGCCTGTCCGACCAGGTCGTCGGCCGGCTCTCGGCGGCGCTGGAGCTGATCTCGCGCTCCACCCTGACCTATGACCGCCCGGCCTACGGCATCGACAGCGTGACGGTGGGCAATCGCGAGATCGGCGTGACCGAGGAGGTCGCCTACGCCACGCCGTTCGGCTCGCTGCTGCACTTCAAAAAGCACGGCGTGACCGAGCAGCCGCGCATGCTGCTGGTGGCGCCGATGTCCGGCCATTTCGCCACGCTGCTGCGCGGCACCGTGAAGACGCTGCTGCAGGACCACGACGTCTACATCACCGACTGGCATAATCCGCGCGAGATCCCGCGCAGCGAAGGCCGCTTCGGGCTCGACGACTACACCGAGCACCTGATCGACTTCCTCGGACAGTTGGGTCCGCGCCCGCATATGGTCGCGATCTGCCAGCCCTCGGTCTCAGCGCTCGCGGCCGCCGCGATCATGTGCGAGGGCAATCACCCTTCGCGGCCGGCGACGCTGACGCTGATGGCAGGGCCGATCGACACGCGCATCCAGCCAACCAAGGTCAACGACTTCGCCAAGAGCAAGCCGATCGAATGGTTCGAGCAGAACCTGATCAACTACGTGCCGGTGCAGTGCCGCGGCGCGCTGCGGAAAGTCTATCCCGGCTTCGTGCAGCTCACCGCGTTCGTCTCGATGAATCTCGAGCGCCACATCAAGCAGCACATGGATCTCGCCAACCACATCGCCAAGGGCGAGAAGGACAAGGCCGCGAGCATCAAGACCTTCTACGACGAATATTTCGCCGTGATGGACCTGCCGGCCGAGTTCTACATCGAGACCGTGCGCGACGTGTTCCAGGAGCACCTGCTGCCGCAAGGCAAGCTGATGCATCGCGGCCGTCCCGTGGACACCAGGGCCGTCGGCCGCATGGGGCTGATGACGGTCGAGGGCGAGAAGGACGACATCTGCTCGATCGGCCAGACGCTCGCGGCGCAAGACCTCTGCACCGGCGTGCGAGCTTATCGCCGCGTCCATCACATGCAGGCCGGCGTCGGCCACTACGGCGTGTTCTCGGGCAAGCGCTGGAATAACGAGATCTATCCGCTGCTGCGAGATTTCGTGCACGTGAATTCGTAAGCCGGCGGCCGCCTCAGGCCGACCACTCCTCACCCCACACCTGCACGACATGGCCGGGCGAGACTTCGCGATATTGCCGGGCCGGCGGCTGATAGTCGGGCGCGCGGACCGGGCTTCTGACCTCGTCGTTTGCGACCTCGCGCCTGGAGCCGCGGCGTGCGGGGTCCGGCACGGGAACGGCGGCCATCAGCTTCTTCGTGTAGGGATGCTGCGGATTGCCGAACACGGCAGCACGCGGGCCGATCTCGACGATCTCGCCGAGATACATCACCGCGACGCGATGGCTCATCCGCTCGACCACCGCGATGTCGTGGGAAATGAAGAGAAAGGCCAACCCCATGCTGGCCTGAAGGTCGAGCATCAAATTGACGACTTGCGCCTTGACCGAGACGTCGAGCGCCGAGACCGCCTCGTCCGCGACGATCAGTTTTGGCCCGAGCGCGAGGGCGCGTGCTATGCAGATGCGCTGGCGCTGGCCACCGGAGAATTCGTGCGGAAAGCGCGCGGCCATGTCGGCGGTGAGGCCGACGCGCAAGAGAAGGTCGGCGACCTTGTCGCGCGCCTGCGTGGCGGTGGCGAGCCCGTTGGCGAACAGCGGCGCCGCGATCGCCGTTCCCACCGACATGCGCGGATTGAGGCTCGCAAACGGATCCTGAAACACGATCTGCATGTGCTTGCGGAAATCGCGCAAGGTGCGGCCGTTCATGGCGAGCACATCCTGGCCGTCGATCAGGACCGTGCCGGCGTCAGGCTCGGTCAGCTTGAGGATGGAGCGGCCCGTGGTCGACTTTCCGCAGCCGGATTCGCCGACCAGTGCCAGCGTCTCGCCGGCGCGCAAGGTGAACGAGATGTTCTCGACCGCATGCACACGGCCCGAGACCTTGCCGAACAGGCCCGAGCGGATCGGAAAGCGCGTGGTGAGATTAGAAACCTCTAACAACGGACGCTCCGCGCTCGACACCGTGTCCGGCGTCTCCACCGGCTCGTCCGAGGTGCCGGTGACCTTGTCGACGATCGGAAACCGCATCGGCCGCGTCCGGGCGTCCATCGAGCCGAGCCGCGGCACGGCCGCGAGCAGTGCGCGCGTATAGGGATGCGAGGGTGCGGCAAAAATGCGCGACGTCGCATCCGTCTCCACCGCCTGCCCGCCATACATCACCACGGTCCGGTCGGCGATCTCGGCGACCACGCCCATGTCGTGAGTGATGAAGAGGATCGACATCCCCTCCTCCTGCTGAAGCTGCTTCAGCAGTTCCAGGATCTGGGCCTGAATGGTGACGTCGAGCGCGGTGGTCGGCTCGTCCGCGATCAGGAGTTTTGGCTTGCACGCAAGCGCCATCGCGATCATCACGCGCTGGCGCATGCCGCCGGAGAAGCGATGCGGATACTCGTGGAAGCGCGATTTTGCCGCGGGAATGCGGACACGATCGAGCAGGCGGATGGTCTCGGCTTCCGCCGCCGCGCGCGACAGGCCACGATGCTGGATCAGCGCTTCCGCGATCTGGAAGCCGATCGTGAGCACCGGATTGAGGCTCGTCATCGGCTCCTGGAAGATCATCGCGACATCGTTGCCGCGGATGTCCTTCATGCTCGTTTCAGGCAGCGTCAGCAGATCGCGGCCGGAGAGCATGATACGGCCCTCGCTACGGCCGCTCTCCTTCGGAATGAGCCGCATGATCGAGAGCGCGGTGACGCTCTTGCCCGAACCGGACTCGCCGACGATCGCGACGGTTTCGCGGGGCGCGACATCGAAGGAGACATTGCGAACGACCGGGATCCATTGCCGCTCGCGCATGAAGGACGTGGTGAGGCCCGCAACCGACAGCACGGGCGCCTGTGCTTCGGCAATCGCTTGGTCAGGTCTGCTTGCGCCGCTACTCATGCGGAGCCCCAAATGCCTGCCGCGGAAAAGGTGCGCTCCCTCCCCCGCTTGCGGGCCGCTTGCGGGGGAAGGTTGGGGAGAGGGTGTCTCCGCAGTCGAGACCCCCCAAGAGGACAGAGCCCTCACCCGCGCCTCTGGCGCGACCTCTCCCGCAAGCGGGAGAGGTGAGAGGAGCTCGTGGCTGCACCGGTGTGACCATCACCATCGCGCCCTCAGTAGCCACAACTACGATCGACAAGTCCCGGCAACTCTTCGCCGCGGCGATGACGTGCGACGACATCGAGCACGAAATCGACGGCCGTGTCGGGGCTCGTCATGCTGGCATTGTGCGGTGTCAGCAGGATGCGCGGATGGCTCCAGAATGGATGACCCACGGGCAGCGGCTCGGGATCGGTGACGTCGAGCACCGCACCCGACAGCGCGCCGCTGTCGATTGCCGCGAGGAAATCGGCCTCAATGAGATGCGAGCCGCGCCCGACATTGACGAGCCCTGCCCCGCGCGGCAGGCGCGCGAACAAATCGGCGTTGAGGATGCCGCGGGTCTCGTCGGTCAGCGGCAGCAGGCAGACGAGAATGTCAGCCTGCGAGAGAAAATCCGGCAACGCATCCGCACCCGAATAACAGGTGACGCCCTCGATCTCGCGCGGCGAACGATTCCACCCTGCAAGCGGAAAGCCGAACGCCCTAAGGCGCTCGAGCACGGCCTGGCCGAGCTGGCCGAGCCCCATCACGCCGACACGACGACGCTTGGCCGGCGTGATCCGGATCTCGCGCCAGACCTGCTCCTTCTGCTGGTTGATGAAGTGCAGGAGGTCGCGATGCAGGCCGAGCACGGCCATGGTGACGTACTCGACCATGGTCTCCGCGATGCCGGGCTCCAGCATGCGGACCAACGGAATATGCGCTGGAAGTTTGGTGGCGTCGAACTGGTCGACGCCCGCGCCGACCGAGAAGACGAGTTCAAGGTTGGGAAAGGTCGTTGCGATGTCATCCGGCGGGACCCACGCCACGAGATAGCGCACGTCTGAGGGATTGCCGATGTCGGGCCAGAGCCGGAACGGCAGGTCAGGCGCGCGCTCGGCAAAGAAGGTCGCCCATTCCGCGCCGCGCACCATGTTGGCCTTATAGAGAACCGTCATGCCGCCCTCAGAACGGGCTGACCGGCGCGAGCCGCCGGCCGTCGATCATGCGCTTGTGGCTGTAGGCGGCGGGATCGACCAGCGGCGTCGCGCCGGTCACAATGTCGGCGGCAAGCTTGCCGGCCGCGGGACCGATGCCGAACCCGTGACCGGAGAAGCCAGTCGCGAGGAAGAAGCCTGGCAAAGCATCGACCGGCGAGATCACCGGGATCGTGTCGGGCGTGCAGTCGATGGTACCGCCCCAGGCTTCAGCGATCTCGATGTCCTTCAATTCCGGGTTCGCCTTGATCAGCGACGCCAGCGCCGCATTGACCAGTGACATGTCAGGCTTGGGATCGCGCACCCGCTCGGTCTCAAACGGCGACGGCTTGTCAAAGCTCCAGCTGGTGCCGCGCATGATCTGGTCGAAGAACGACTTGCCGAATGACATCTTCAATCCATTGCGGCGATGCATGTAGGTCGGCCAGAAGGTGCGCGCATAACGAAACAAGTCAGGCGACAGCTCGACCGTGCCACGGTTGCGCAGCGCCAGCGTAAAACCGCCGTCGAGACGGCGGCGGATGCAGTAGAGATCGGTGCCGAGCGCGCCCGAGGTGATCTCCGGTGCCGGCGTGGTCCGGCATGCGGTGGCGTTGACGAGGCCGATCGGCAGCTCGATGCCGTGACGGCGGCAGAACAGCGACGACCATGCGCCACCCGACAGCAGCACGGCTTGGGTGCGGATGGTGCCCTTCTCGGTGACGGCGGCGCTGACCCGGCCACCGGTCGTCTCCAAGCCGCGCGCGGCGCAGCCCTGGTGGATGGTGACACCATGCTTTCGCGCGGCCGTAGCCAGTGCCGGCACGGCCATCGACGGCTCGGCGCGGCCGTCGCTCGGCGTGTGCAGGCCGCCGACCCATTTGTCGGTATTGCCCGGCATGCGCTCGGCGACCTCGGCCGGGGTCAGCACGGTCGAGTGCACCTGCATCTCGCGTGCGACGGCCGCCCAGCGCTCCCAGCTTGCGAGCTCGTCCGTGCTCTTGGTCAGGAACAACACGCCGGTGCGGCGGAAGCCGGCATCGACGCCGGCATCGTTCTGCATGTCCTCCCAGAGCCGAAGCGCTTCGCGCGCCAGCGGAATCTCCTCTCGCGCGCGGCCCTGCTGGCGGCACCAGCCCCAATTGCGGCTCGACTGCTCGCCGCCGACATGGCCTTTCTCGACCAGCGCGACGGAGAGGCCTTTCTTCGCAAGATGATAGGAGGCGGAGACGCCGATGACGCCACCGCCGATGACGACGACGTCCACCTGCGCCGGCAGGCGTTCGTCGCTGTTGATACGGTTGAGCGGCGGGGACATGATGCACTCCTGCATTTCAGTTCGATCGAGACTTTGCCCGTCATGGGATGTTCATTCGCGGATCGAGCGCGTCGCGCAGGCCGTCACCGAGGAAATTGAAGCTCGTTACGGCCAAGGTGATGGCGACGCCCGGCGCGATCGCGAGCCATGGTGCGCTGGTGAGATAGATCTGCGCGTTGTTGAGCATGTTGCCCAGGCTCGCGGCCGGCGGCTGGATGCCGTAGCCGAGATAGCTGAGATAGGATTCCAGCAGGATCGCCTTGGCGACGTTGAGCGTCGCCGCAACCATGATCGGCGCGACCGCATTGGGCACGAGCTCGCGGAACATGATCCGCAGGTTCGACGAGCCGAAGGCGAGTGCCGCCACCGCGAACTCACGTTCTCGCAGCGAGCGGACCTGGGCTTCGACCACGCGGGCCACCCACATCCAGGCGGTCGCCGCGATCAGCACGGTGGTGGTGACGAGGCCGGGCTCGGTGAGCGCCGCCAGCGCCAGCAGCAGGAAGATGGTTGGAAAGCACAGCACGGCATCGACCAGCCGCATCAGCACCGCACCGACCACGCCGCCATAGAAGCCAGCGAAGGCACCGACGACGATGCCGACCGCCATCGCCATCACCATCGCGACGATGCCGATCGACAGCGAGACACGCGCGCCCATCATCAGTCGCGCCAGCACGTCGCGGCCGAGCTCGTCGGTGCCGAGGATGTGCGCGCCCGTGAATGGCGGCGCGAACCGCTTCATGATGTCGATATGGGTGTCGTCGAACGGCAGCAGATAAGGACCGAGCGCCGAGCCGAGGACAAGGACCGCAATGATCACCGCACCCGCAAGCGCCAGCCGGTGCCGGCAGAAGCGCCGCCACGCGGCCTGGCCGGGGGCGGATTGAGCGGTGGAGAGAGCAGCCATCGCCATCGCCTAGCCCACCCGGATGCGCGGATCGACGACGGCATAGAGGATGTCGGCGATCAGCGAGCCGATCAGCACCATCGTCGCCGAGAACATCAGGATGCCCATCACCACGGGGTAGTCGCGATAACCGATGGAATCCAGGAACAGCCGGCCCATGCCGGGCCAGGTGAACACGGTCTCGGCCACCAGCGCGCCGCCGAGCAGCGTCGGAAACTGGAGGCCCGCGACCGTGATCATCGGCAGCAGCGCGTTGCGCAGGGCGTGTACCGTGAGGATGCGCCATTCCGGCATGCCCTTGGCACGCGCGGTGCGGATGTAATCCTGGTTGATCACTTCGAGCATGGAGGAGCGCATGAAGCGGCCCCACATCGCGGTCTCGACCAGCGCCAGCACCATCGCCGGCGCGATCAGGTGATGCAGCAGGTCGAGGAAGGAGCCGTCGCCGACGGTTTCGCGGTTTCCCGCCGGCAGCCAGCCCAGCGTCACCGAGAACACGTAGATGGTGACGAGGCCGAACCAGAAGGTCGGGATCGACAGCGCGATCATGGCGCCGACGGTCGCGAGCGAGTCGAACAGCGAATATCGCCGGAGCGCGCCGAGTATGCCGATCCAGCAGCCGAGCAACACCGCGATGATGGTCGCCGTCGTCATCAGCTCCAGCGTGGCGCCGAGATGCGAGGAGATCACCGACAGCACCGCATCGCCGTCGCGATAGGACTTGCCCCAGTCCCCTTTCAGCATGCGGCCGAACCAGTCGAGATACTGGATCGGCAGCGGGCGATCGAGGCCGAGTTGTTTGGTGACGCGGTCGAGATCCTCCTGGGTCATCTGTGCGGAGGCCGCGAATTGCGAGAGGGGACCGCCGGGCGCCAGATGCAGGAGGGCGAAGCCGATCGCGGAGACGATCACCAGCAGCATGATCGCCTGCGCCAAACGATTGGCGACGTAACGGGCCATCTAGGCGATCCAGCCAGCCTGAGGCATCAGGCCCAGTACCATTCGCGGATGTTCCAGCAATTGATCGAGGTGTTGATGTTGGGACGGAAGCCTTGCAGCCCCTCCTTCACGCCTTCGGCGATAAAGCCCTGGAATAGCGGCAGGATCGCGAGGTCATTGCGGACCAGCTTTTGCAGATCGCCATAGGTCGTCTTGCGCTGCGCGAGATCGAACTGTTTGGCGCCTTCGGCCAGCAGACGATCGGCCTCCGCACTCTGGTACTGATAGGTGTTGTAACCGCGGCCGCCCTTGGCAGGAATCGCGCCGGAGCCAAACCGCGGCGTCACGTCGGGATCGCTGCCCAGCATGAAGTTCACTCCGACGATCACCGAATTGAACTTCGACTGCTGCCAGAAATCGCCCCAGATCACAGCAGCCGGCATGTTGTTCACGCGCATGGCCGCGCCGATCGCACGCCAGTCCTGGATCAGAAGCTGTTGCGTCTGCTCGCGCACCGCATTGCCCGACGTGGTCGAGTTGGTGAATTCGAGCTTGACGCCACCCTTCTCGCGCACGCCGCCAGAGCCGCGAACCCAGCCGGCCGCATCGAGCAGCGCATTGGCCTTGGTCGGATCGTATTTGTGCTGTGGCAGGCCCTGCTGGAACGACCACGCCTGCTGCGGCACGAAGCTTTCGGTCGGCGTCGGCAGGCCGTAGTTCAGCGCATCGATGATCGCCTGCTTGTTGATGGCGAGATAGAGCGCCTCGCGCACCGCGCGGTCGGCGAAGGCGCCGAACTCCAGGTTGGGTGCGATGTGCTCCACCGAGGACGTCGACGAGACGAAGATCTTGCGCGCCTTCAGCGTCTTCGCCTCCTGCACGAAGTTCGGCAGGATGCCTTGCAGGCCAGTGTAGTCGACTTGGCCGGTGCGGAACTGAGTGTAGAGGACGGTGAGATCCGGGATGTATTTGAAGACCACGCGTTCGAGATAAGGTCCCTTGCCGTGATAACCCGCATGGGCATTTAGCTGGATGTGGTCGCCGGGCACGCGCTCGCCCCAGCGGAACGGCCCGGTGCCGACCGGCGAATTGTGGAACGGCGAAGCGTTCGGATCGGACGCCTTCTCCAGGATATGCTTCGGCACGATGAAGGTCAGCGACAGGATCGACATGTAGGGCGAATAGGGAGCTTCCATCCGCCAATGAATCTCGTCGGGCGCGACGATCGTGATGTCCTTGACCAGACTGTGGCCGACACGGCTGCGCGCGCGAAAGTCGGGATTGTTGTTCAGCTCAAGCGAGAACTTGACGTCGTCGGCCGTGAACGGCGTGCCGTCGTGCCACTTCGCATTGCTGCGCAGCTTGATCTTCCAGGTGAGGCCATCGGCCGAAAGCCCGCCGTTCTCGATCGTCGGGACTTCGCGGGCAAGATCGGGGATGAACTTGCCGTCGGGATCGATGAACCAGAGCGGCGAGAACACCTGCCACCAGACGCCCTGGTCGACTTCGATGCCGGGCATCAGCGGATGAAAGACGGTCGGCTCCTGCGACAGCGCTGCGATCACCTGCCCGCGCGGCTTGTCCGGCGGATTGCTCGGACGCTCGGTCTGCGCAAAGGCGCTACCTGAAAGCGACCATCCCGCCGCGGCGCCTGCGCCAAGCTGGAAGAATTGTCGGCGATTTGGAATGCCGAGATGATGCAGTCCGCCAACGCCGAACTTGCCGGTGCTGTCTGCCATGACCAGTCTCCGTTCCCGCACGCGGCACCGTTCTCCCGCGCCCCGAGACCCCGGCAAGGGGACAGGAGTGGGCTTTAGTGCTTCTAAACTTTTCAGCCAAAAGTTCATCATGACTAAATACAGCTGTCAATCGGATTGCTAGGATGCGCGACCTTTTCACACCGCCGGCCATTCCGGCGGTGAGGCCATGCACGGGAGAGCGACATGGATGGTCGCGGCGACACGAATCGTCCGAAGGACGCCCCGACGATCGAGACCGATGATGCGGTCGACCAGCGTCTCGGCGAGACTGTGCGGCTGCTGCGCCAGCGCGCCGGCCTCTCGATCCAGGACGTCGCCAACAAGACCGGCCTCTCCAACGGCATGATCAGCCAGCTCGAACGCGCGCGCGCCATGCCGTCGATCCGCACGCTGCGCCTGCTCAGCATCGCGCTCGACGTGCCTATCTCCTATTTCTTCGAGACCACCGATGCCGCCGACGTGCAGCGCTACATCGTGCACAAGAACAGCCGGCGCCTGCTGCGCCTCACCGCCAGCGGCGTCGTCAAGGAAGCGCTCACGCCGGAAGGCAAAGGACAGCTCGAGTTCTACGAGCTCACGCTCAATCCCGGCGCCTCGTCCGGCACCGACTTCCTGCAGCACACCGGCGAGAAGGCCGGCTACATCCTCTCCGGCAGCCTGCGGCTGTGGCTCGACAACCAGGCCCATGTGCTCGAGGCCGGCGACAGTTTTCGTTTTCCAAGCACCGTGCCGCATATGTTCGACAATCCGACCCAGCAAGCGGCGCGTGTGATCTGGGTCACGACGCTGCGCCAGACCGATTCGCCGACAGGTTGAGCCTGCGCAACGTCTCGCCCCGATACCGCCCGAAATTGCCCTCGACGCCGCCGCAGCGAGTCTGTAGCTCACCTGGAGCCGGACTCATTTGACAAGTCGGACTTGGAGGTCCCTTGAACGTCCCTTGGGGGTTCCTTGGAGGTCCGCGACTGACGTCGTTGGTGGGAGACCATGAAACTCAAGGGGCTTCTGACACTTGCGATGGCCGCGCAGGTCGTCGTGACCGCCGCGGCTCTCCTCGTCTCGTATGCGCTGACCGGACCCGGGTTCGGCGTTGCCCAGATCATTGCCCTGTTCGCAAGCGGCGCCGTCGCGGTGCTGATCGCGCGGCTCTGCACGCGCACGATCGAGGCGGCGCAGGACAAGCGCACTGCCGCGCAACTCGCCGAGCAGGCGCAGTCGAGCGCACAGATGACCCAGGCCGTCATCAAGACTGCGCTGGATGCTTTCGTCCAGACCGACGCGAACGGGATCATCCTGGAGTGGAGCATTCAGGCCGAGGCGCTGACCGGATGGACGCGCAAGGAGGCGCTCGGCGTTGACGTCGTCAACCTTCTCATCGCCGAGCCGCTCCGCGACGGTTTCCGGCAACGCATGATGCGCCTTCTGCCCGAGCTCTCGAATGCGCCGATCGGCATCCGGTTTGAGGCGACCCTGCTGCACCGGGAAGGCGACGAGATCCTGATCGATGCGTCGAGCACCACGCTCCAGCTCGGCGGGCGCACCGTCATCAACACTTTCGTCAAGGACGTCACCCGGAAGCGCGCCGCCGAGGAGCAGCTGGTCCAGGCGCAGAAGATGGAAGCGGTCGGCCAGCTCACCGGCGGCATCGCGCATGAATTCAACAACATGCTCACGGTGATCACGGGCACGATCGAGATCCTCGCCGAGGCCGTCAAGGACAACCCGCCGCTCGCCACCATCACCAAGCTGGTCAGCGAGGCCGTCGATCGCGGCGCCGCACTGACCTCGAGCCTGCTGTCCTTTGCGCGCAAGCAGGCGCTGCAGCCAGCCGATATCGACGTCAACGACCTGCTCGAAGAGCTCGCAAAGCTGATGCTGGCGACCTTCGACAAGAAGATCGAGATCGTGAGGAGGCTCGACGGCGCCATCTGGCTCGCCTTCGCCGACCGCGGGCAGCTCTCTTCGGCGCTGCTCAACCTCGCGATCAATGCCCGCGACGCGATGCCCGAGGGCGGCAGGCTGACGCTGACGACGCGCAACGTGGTCTTCGGCGTGCGCGAGGCCGTCGCGGTCGGCGCCGGCTATGCCGGCGACTATGTCGAGATCCAGATTGCCGACACCGGCACGGGCATTCCGCAGGCGATCCTCGAACGCATCTTCGATCCGTTCTTCTCGACCAAGGAGGTCGGCAAGGGCACGGGCCTCGGGCTCAGCATGGTGTTCGGCTTCGTCAAGCAGTCGGGCGGCGGCATCAAGGTCGAATCCGCCGAAGGCAGCGGCACGACATTCGCGATCTACCTGCCGAAGGCCGAGACCAGCGTGCTTCGCCCGACCGGCTATGACGAGCGCAAGATCGTGGGCGGGACGGAAACCATCCTTTGCGTCGAGGATGACCGCGATGTCCGTCACTACGTCACGGTCCAGCTCGAAAGCCTCGGCTACAAGGTCATCCCCGCCACCAACGCGGCCGACGCGCTCGCCATCGCGGCCCAGGGTACGCCGTTCGATCTGCTCTTCACCGATATCGTGATGGCCGGCGCCTTGAATGGACGGGAGCTCGCCGACGCGATGGTGGCCGCGCGGCCCTCCTTACGGGTGCTGTTCACGTCGGGCTATGCTCACAACGCCCCGCATGGTCCGGGACACGCCACCATGGGTGCGCCGCTTCTGACAAAACCCTACCGCAAGGCCGAGCTCGCACGCATGCTGCGCCGCTCGCTCGACACCGCCATCGATGCGGCAGGCGACCCGATCCCGACACCCTATTCGGTACAGGCCGAGGTCGAAGGGTTCTTGCGCAAGCAGGAGACCGACGAGGGCACGACGCGATCGCGGAAATGAACTTTCCCGGCGCCCCTCGCTAGATCATCCGCCGCCGCAGCGTTGCCGACGGCGTCTCGCCGAATTTTTCGCGGTAAGCTCCGGCCATGCGGCCGAGATGGGTGAAGCCGAGATCGAAAGCGCTGTCGGTGATGGAGACGCCTGGCGAAGCCTGCGCCAGCCTGGCATGGAGACCAGCAAGGCGCATATCGAGCAGCATCTCCGAGATCGACACGCCGAAGTGACGGCGGAAGCCGAGCTGGAGCGCGCGGATGCCGATGCCGGACACGCCCGCGAGCTGCGCGAGATCGAGCGGCTCACCGGCATTTTCCGCGAGATAGTCTCGCGCGGCGCGGAGTGCGCGCGGCAGACGTTCGGCTTGCCCTGAGAACGTCCTGATCGCATCCGACAAGCCGTGCCGCTGGCCATTGAGGAGACGATCGAGCAGCGCCTCGCGCCAGTCGGCCATCGCGACCGGTGAAAGCCGGCCGGACGGCCCGAGCCGTTCGGCAAGCCGCATCAACTCGGCAAGGCTGGCTTGCAGGTGGCGGCCGGACAGCGCGTTCAGGTCGATCGCGGAATCGAACTCGACCGCGCCGGTCGCCCTGCCCGACAACGCTGCGGCACGCTGCTCAACCATGCGACGGTCGAGCAGCACAATCGCTTGCGCACAGTCGCGCCACATCATCCGGGTCGGGACCGTCGGCGACAGCAGCGACGCCGTCCGATCCGGCGCGGCATCGAATCCGCCGGCGCCTGCACAAATGTGCGCGGTGCCCGTGAGCGGGATCTGTAGAAGAAAGAAGCGGTCGAGGCAGCCCGGATCGATGCTGACAGTCCCACCATAGGCAACGTAGTTGATAGAAAAGCCGTCGAAGGTTGCGCAATTGTGCCGGGCCGAAAATCCGGAAGCACGGGCATGCGCCGGCTTGAGATCGTGCGGACAGAAAATGCGTCCGATCTGCTCGGCCGCCTCGTCGACATCATCGGTGGTGACGCGAGCGAACCCCGCAAGCCTTTCGGCTTGGGAGCACCGTGTGCTCATTTCCTGCACGGCTGCGGACATCGTCGACCACGCTTCGCGTCACGGAATTGCTTTAAGCCTATAATGGTTCCGCCGACGCGAAAAGGGCCGCGTCGCAAAATCGTCGTGTTGCATGGCAACAGCGCTCTCCGGATTCGTTTAGCGGATAGACACCGGCTCGCACGTGGCCGAAGCTCGGTACCCGCCGGAGTTCATATGGAGGCGAGCATGACTGCACTCGAAAAGGGCATTACCGCCGCTGGCACAGGCTATGGCGGCAAGACCTGGAACATCCTGGGTCAGGTCTATTTCCCCAAGGCCGTCACCGAGTCCACTTTCGCGTTCGAGACCAACAGCGATCCCGGCCAGTTCGTGCCGGTGCACATCCATCCGACCCAGGACGAGTTCATCCTGGTGCAGGAAGGTACCCTCGACCTCAAGCTCGACGGCAAATGGGTCAAGGCCCATGCCGGTGACCTCGTGCGCATGCCGCGCGGCATCCCGCACGGCTATTTCAACAAATCCGACAAACCGTGTCGCGCGCTGTTCTGGGTCTCGCCGATGCAGAAGCTGGAGGCGCTGTTCAACCAGCTCCACAATCTGACCGACCCTGCCGAAGTCGTGCGCATCTCGGCGCTGCACGAGGTCGACTTTCTGCCGCCCGAGGCCAACGACTAGGCGCCGGGCCCTCCTCGTCCACTTTCATCTGCTTGCTGGTCCGCCGGCCGCGCCTTGCGGCCGAACGAGTCCGCTTGCGCGCGAAACACATTGATTGCGAGCCATCTCATGGTCAGCCCAAAGCATGTCTGCGTGATCGGCGCCGGCGTCTCCGGCCTCGCCACCGCAAAAGCGTTCTCCGCCCGCGGCCACCGCGTCACCATCGTCGAGCGCAGCGCCGATCTCGGCGGCGTCTGGGAGCCGGCGCGCTCGTATCCGGAGGTGCAGACGCAAAGCCCCAAGGATCTCTACCGCTACACCGATCGCGCCATGCCGGACTCCTATCCGGAATGGCCGACCGGGCCGCAGGTCCACGCCTATCTCGCCGACTACGCGAAAAGCTTCGGTCTCGACCGCATGCTGCGCCTCAACACTGCGGTCGCCGGCATGGCGCGACGCACCGACGGCAGACCGGGCTGGACGCTCGCGTTATCAGGCAAGGACGGTACGGCCACCAACGAGGATTTCGATTTCGTCGCGGTGTGCACCGGGCAGTTCAACGAGCCGCGCGAGCTGCATTGCCCGGGCGAGGACGGCTTTCTGGCGCAGGGCGGGCAGATCCTGCACTCGTCGACATACAGCGATCCCACGCTGGCAAAAGGACGCCGCGTCGTCGTGCTCGGCGGCTCGAAGTCCGCGACCGACATCGCCGTGAACGCGGTGAAATCAGGCGCGCGCGAGGTTACCATCGTGATGCGCGAACCGGTCTGGCGCATCCCCTATTTCATCGGCGGGCTCGTGAACTTCAAGCGCATCCTCTACATCCGCGCGCAGGAGGAGATGTTTCCGGGCTGGGGCATCGGCGCGATGTCGCGACTGGCGTACCGCGTCGCCGCGCCCCTGATCTGGGCAAACTGGCGCGGGCTTGAGAGCCTGTTGAAGGCCCAGCTCAAGCTCAGCCGGTGCAAGATGGTGCCGAAGGAGCGGATCGAGGACGGCGTCAACTGCTCGGTGCCGATCGCAACGCCCTGCTTCTACCCGATGGTTGCCGATGGCCGGATCAAGGCCGTGTTCGGCAGCTTCGACCACTACGAAGGCAACACCATCGTGATGAGCGGCGGCGAGCGCATCAGCGCCGACATCGCCGTGCTCGCGATCGGCTACAAGCTCGGCGTGCCCTTCCTGCCGGACGCCTATCAGGCCAAGCTGGTCGATGCGGACGGGCAGTACCGGCTCTACCGCCTGATCGCGAACCCTGATCTGCCCGACCTCGGCTTCGTCGGCTTCAACTCGTCGTTCTGCACCGTACTCTGCGCCGATCTCGCCGCAAACTGGCTGGTGCGCTATGCCGACGGGCAACTCGCCAACCAGCCGACGGCGCAGCAGATGCGCGACAACATCGAGATGATGCTGCACTTCAAGCGCGTGGAGCGGCCGGCGGCCGGCGTCTATGGCGGCCTGTGCGTCGCGCCCTATCACTACCGCCATTTCGACGAGCTGATGGCCGACATCGGCGCCAAGACCCGGAAGCGCGGCGGGCTCGCCGGGCACTTCTTGCCGCCCGACGCAGATGCCTACGCAAAATTTTTGGCGTCAGCGCCGGAGTACTTGGCGGCGGGTTAATTGGTGATGCGGGCCTCGGCGACCGCATGGTTGAACATCGCGTTCAACGCCGCCGTGATGTCGGCCGGCGTGTTTGCGGTGTAGAAGAAGCCCGGCGACGCGCAATTCTGCAGGCTTGTCGGAATGTTCGGGATGTTCCAGTTGGCGTAGTCGTCCTCGTCGCCGGCGAAGGACGTGTTGACCGGGTTGATCGTCTGGTAGGGAATGTACAGCACGGAGATGATGATACCGCGTTTCTTCAGCGGCGTGCACGAGGTGGCCGGATCAATCGTCGTGGCATGGTTGCTGCCCGACCAGGAGCCGTTCGGAACACCCTTCACCTGCGGATCCTGCGCACCGTCGGTCACGAGGAAGACGTAGGGCAACGTGCTGTTCCATGCGCTTCCGTCGCCCACGCTTGTGATCAACGTGTTCACGCCCGACAACGCCGTGTCGATATGCGTGCCGCCGGAACCGAGATCCGTGTTCATGTTGGTATCGAGCAGGGTCGCCAGATTGGCCGCCGCGTAGTTGATCGTCGCGGGATTGGTCGTCGAACCGTTGATGCTGCTGGTCAGCGGAAAGTACGAATAGAGATAGCGGATGAAGGGATAGAGACCGATGCGGAACTGGTTCGCCACCTTCTCGGTATTGTTCGCCGTGACGAACAGCTGGTTCACTGCATAGCCAACGGCGTCCAGCCGCAACTGAATGCAGGAATCGGTCCCATCCGTCGGACAGTTCGCCACCGTCGCAAGGTTGGAGTAAAGCGAGTTCGGCAGTCCGGAGACGATCGACGACGGCAGCTGAACCCCCATGGGGTTGGTCGTCTTCGTGGTGAGCAGGCCCTTGTACCCGTTCTGGCTGACGCGCGAGATTGCATAGCCGAGACAGTAATTGTTGGTGGGATAGCCTTGCGTTCCCGTGTCAGTGCAGGCGCTGTTCTGCGGCGAGAAATGGCAGGCGAGCGTGCAGCCTGTCGGATATTGCCGGTAGTTGTCGGGATTGATCGCCTGCATGCGCTGGGCTTCCTTGGTGGTCGACGGCAGGCCCATCGAGCCCGAGACATCCAGCGTCAGGTAGAAATCGAGATACAGCGGCAGTGTCGTGGACGAGGACGAGCTGCCGGTCACGGTCAACTTCTTGTAGCCGAGAATTTGCATGAAGGTCACGGGCACGTCCGCGCTGAACTGCACGTACGAGGTCAGCCTGGAGCCCGTCTTGGTGACAGTGCTCGTCTCACCCAGATTGGTGTAGCTGCCGGCGAACGTCGCAGCGTTTCCGTTGAAGACGTTGTCCGCTTCCGTGACGCCGGCGCTAACCGATCCATTCGACGTCATCGCCATCGCCGCTTTGTAACCGGCCGAGTTCACCGAGATCGAGGCCACGCTCGCCGAATCCGCAGAACCCTGCAGCTTGGCCTTGATGCGCGTTGCCACGCTGTAGTCAATCGCGCATCCGATCGAGGCGATCAGCGGCACCATCGCGATGGCGAAAATGGCGGCAACGTTGGCCCCGGTGTCGCGCTTCAATCGCGAGACGAGCCGGCCTGCATGATGGATCGTTCCTGACATTGCCATTGCCAAGCCCCCGCTCGACTGTTCGTTTGTGAAATCACTGAGACGAATTGCTGGAAGACGAAACTGACGCCAGGACCAACGCGCGGTAGCGGAAATGACAAGTTTCGCGCTGGAGTACTCGCATCGCTCCTGACGAGACGACGCATTGTGCAGATGGCGCGCTACTTAATCGTAAAGTCGCCTCGCGAATCGCGTGGGCGTTTTGTCGGCTCCCTGTCGGTCTCGACGGACCAATCCGTTGTTCTACGGAGTTTCGGCGCGGCCGGGACCGATCAGGAGTTGTGCCTCGCCAAGCTGCATCTTTGGAGCTTAGGCTCCAAGGAGTGACCGAATCGACTGGACCGGGAGCCCGCGATGCGACCACAACACCACGCAGCCGCGGCCATCGCGGGACTTACACTCTTCCTCACGACGCCCGCCGTAGGTCAGGCGCAAACGCTCACGGCAACGCAATCGGAAGCGCAAGCCGCCTACGATCGCGCGCTCGGCGATTTCAAATCGATCCTCGCGGAGCGTCGCCGCCAGATCGACGCGAAGCAGCCGCTGCCCAACCTGCCGGGCCAGGCGCTCTATCTCGCGCGCGTTGCGGTGATCAGCACGTACAAGGATCTCACCGACGCCGTACCGTCGCGGATCGGCAAACCGAACAAGTTCGAAATTCCTCCGGCCTATTTCGATGCCGCGATCGAGCCGCTGGTCGACGAATATGCTGATCTGTTCGAGATCATGGAGGCGCCGCCGGCGAGCGCGCAGAATTCGGCGACGCCGTTCAAGGATGTCGTCGATCTCGCCGCAGCGATTGCGCGCGCCAAGGGGCTTGCGCCCGTTCATGCCGACGTGGCCGGCCGGATCAGCCTCGGGCTGTTCTTTGCCGAGACCAACGGCAAGCAGAATGTCCGCAATGCGCGCTCGAACACTTATATGGGCAGCCTGCAGACCGGCCCATCCGAGGACCGCAACGGCCAGCGCAAATGGGAGGCGATCAAGAGTGCGATCGCGGCCGCCGATCCCGCGCTAAACGCGCGCGACGACAAGGAGGAGGCGCGATCCCGCGGCACCGATCGCCGTTTCAATCACTGGACCAATGTGCGTGACGGCCTCATGAACGCACATGCCGAGCTATTTGCCGAGATCCCCGCGATCGTGAAGACGCTGCCCGATCCGATCGACCAGATGAAGCTGTTCGAGCTGATCCAGATCATCCCGACACCAACCCGCTCAGCACTCAAGTCGGGCGACCTGCTGAACTACCGGGTGTCCGATCCCACCATCATGAAGCATCTGCGCAACAACAGCATCTTCGCCTTCGGCAGGACCGACCGGGCGCGAAGCTCAGCCAGCTTCCGCGAGATTCTCGGCGCGATGTGGCTGTTCAAGCGGAAGTTCGAGAAGGCGATGGTGAAATATGCGGAGATCAAGCCGCGCTAGGGTCACGCCGTGCCGGGCGCGCCTTCTAGTTCTCCACCTTGTAGCCGTCCGTCAGCGTCGTCAGGAAAGCGATGATGTCTGCCATATCCTGATCCGTCATCGCCGGCCTGTCACCGAGATGGCGATCGAAGGGCGGATCGGTCACGTCGACATTGGCATGATATTTTTGCGGAATGTCGTCGTATTTCTGCACCGAGCCGTCGGCAGTGCGTCGGAACACTTTCTCCGGATTGGTATCGCGGAAATTGTAGAAATCCATCACCTGCTCGAGGGTCGAGAAAACGCCGTTGTGGAAGAAGGCGTGGCGGGTCGCGGTGTTGCGCAGCGTCGGCGTCAGGAACATGCCGCAATACTGCGTCTGCTCGGCAACGTCGGTGCGTTGCGGACCGCAGACACCGAGATCGAAAAAATTCGGGTCGCGATTGGCGGCGAGCGACGCATTGCGCGGCGCGCCGAGCGCTTCATATTGATGATCAGTGAACAACGGCGGCAAGCCGTCGCGGGTCGGCGCCGAGGTGTGGCAGCCGGCACAGTTCGCCTTGTCGGGATCGTTGAACAATTGCAGGCCACGCAATTCACTTTCGGACAGCCGCGCCTTGCCCTCGAGCCAGTGGTCGTACTTGCTGGTATAGGGATGGAAGCTCGGCTCTTCGACCTGATAGCGCGCGACCGCGAACATCGCCTCCGCGATCAGCAGCCGCTGATTGCGAAGCACGCCGGCGCCGAATAGTTCGACAAAGCGCTGGACGTAAGGTGCGCGGCGCAGCTTGTCGGCGACGATCTCGGCGCTGCCGCCGTCCATCTCGTTGGGATCGAGCAGCGGAAACAGCGCCTGGTCCTGCAGCGTATCGGCGCGGCCGTCCCAGAACAGGCCGCCCTGCGGTACGATGTTTTGCGCCGACGCGGCATTGCCGCCCGCGGTTTTGGTCGTGCGTGCGGCCTGCTGGCCAAGCGCGGCCATCTGCGCGAGGTCGATGATGTTGTCGTCGTCGCCCTTGTCGGGGCCGATGCTGAAATTCGGCTGCCGCTCCAGATAGGTCAGCGACGGAACGGCGCGCGCGCCTTGCCGCAAAAGATTGGCGCCGCCGAGCATCACTGGTCCGTCGTTCGGCGGGCCGTAGGCGTGATCCGGGCTGTGACAGGACCCGCAAGAGAGCGAGCCGGACGACGACAGCGAGGCGTCGTAGAAGATCTCTTTACCGAGCTGCGCCATTGACGAGAGCGGCGCGACCGGCGGGCGATACAGACGAACCGGGTTCGGATTGAGAACCGACGGAGTTGCTTCCGCAAATCCTTGCGTCGCGACTGCAAAGACAGCGCCGGCCAGCGAGAGCAGGCCGGCGCCGAGAAGCCACAAAGTGCGGCTGTGCATTATGACGTCCCGTTGGACTAGTGGTGGTGGTGCTCGTCCGGCGGGCTGACGATCACCGTACCGGCGGTCGGGTCGAGGAACAGCGCGTCGGTTCGCAGATCGTGACCGTGATCCTGATCGAAATCGAACAGGTCCATGATCGATCCGGTGGTGGCATCGAACGCGCCGCCGCCGAGACGCTTGCCCTTCAACCAGTTGTCTTCGATGAACTGCACCACCGAAGCCTGCGAGATGGCGGTGTGGCTGACGAAGTTGGTCTTGGCGTAGGGCGAGATCACGATGAAAGGCACGCGGGTGGCGGGACCGCAACGGCCGTTCACCGGCTTGCCGCCGACGCCGTTCAGTTGAGGTTGCTGGGCGACGCCGAGACCGCACTGGCCGGAGCCGTTGAGTTGATCGGCGGTCGGGTCATAGGAGGCGCTGGTCGGCTTGGCGTAAGCGTGATCGTACCAGCCGTCGGAGTCGTCGTAGGTGATAATGACGGCCGTCTCACGCCACTCGGGCTGCTTCTGGAGGAAGTTGATCAGCTCGACAGTTCCCTGCTGCTCGTCGAGAGGATCAGAATAGCCGGCGTGGCCATCCTGATAGGCCGGCAGCTTGACGTAGGACACCGCCGGGAAATTGCCTGCCTTCACGGCCGCATAGAAATCCTCGAGATCGTAGCCGTGATTGGCGGGATCGAGGGTCTTGCCGTCCGTCTGGTAGCTGTGGCCGACCGCATCGACCGAGCTCGGCCGCAAATGGTTCGGATTGGCGGTCGACTTGTAGTACTGGAACCAGGCGTGATGCGGAACATAGTCCGCCTTGGAGCCGCCGGTGACGGTCGAGAACGTGCTTCGTGCGCAGCCGGTGGTGCCGTTCGCGTTTTTCACGGAAAGATCGAAGCCGCCCATGAACGAGCCCCAGCTGACGCCGGCGTCGTTGAGCAGCTCGCCAATGTTCTTGCCGGTCATCGTGACCTGCGTCGAATAGCCCGGGGTGCTGCAAGGATCATAGGCCGGACCGGGGTCGCCGATCACCGTCAGGCCTCCTTGGCCGTCCGGGATGATTTGCGTTGCTGCACTGCCGAGCACCGCCACTGCGCCATTGGTCTGGCCGGAAATCACATTCAGCGCGCCGACCGTCGACGGACCAAAGGTGTCGGTGTAGGCGTTGTCGTTCATCGAAAAGTACTGCGCGTAGTTCCACAACGCGGTGACGGTGTTGCCGTCGAAATAGCCCATGACCTGGCCGGTGGTGCCGAACGCGCCGGCGCCGCCGGATGTGCCGCGCCCGGTATATTTCGGGAACAGATCAGCCTTGCCGTTGTCATAGGCCTGCTGTTCCGCAGTATAGGCGTGGTTCTGCGACTGCGTGTTGGCCTGGGTGCGGTCGAGACGGAACGGGTCCGTCGCGCCGGCGCCGTTGGCCGGGTTGGTGTTCGGGTTGTTCACCAGCAGATCGGCATTGGCGAGGTTGTTGACCTTGGGCGTATGCGGCTTCGGCACGAAGGGGATCGAGCCCGAGGGATTGCCGGCATTCGGATAGGTCGCGAAATAATGGTCGAACGAGCGGTTCTCGTTGAAGATGATCACGAGATGCTTGATCGGCGTTTCGGTATGCGTGTGATGCGCATGATGATCACGATCGTGGTCCCGATCGAAATCGTCGGCGAGGACTGGCAGGGAACAGGCAAATGCAGTCGCGGCCGCGAAAATCGCGACCGTCGCCAAAAGTTTAGATTTCATTTTTGACGCCCCGGAAAGTAGGAATGTTACGAGCAGAAATATTCTAAACACTGCCGGTGACAGCGCTGTGTCAGTTTGACGCAAGAGACCTTGCGCATGTGAACCCTGCCGGCATCCGCACCGCCGAGCCGCAAGCGTCCGCGCGGCAGCTGTATTTATCGGTCGAGTGTGGCGAGATACTGGTCGGCGATCGCACGCCATCGCTCGGGATAGAGCCGCAACAAATGGCCGTCGCCGGGAACGCCATGCAGCAGCTCAAAGCGCGCCGTGCCGCCGGCGGCGACGAACGCCTGCTGATATTCGCGGATCAGTTCTTCCTTGTAGAGGCGATCGTTGTCGGCGTAGAGCCAGAGCTGTTTGACTTTGGCGCCCGCACCGCGGCCGGCATTCGCGCAATATGGCGTGGTCACCGGTCCGTAGGGGCGCTTTGCATCATCAATACCAGCAAAAATGTAGCGGTTGTAATCCAGCGTCCAAGCATGTGCGCCCAATCGAAATCCAATGTGGCCGGCCTATTCGGTGCGGATCGGCGAGTCCTTCAGCCCATTATTGTCATAGGCTTTGCGCAGGGCGCCGTTCGTCACGGCCTCGTTCATGAACCCTGTGACAAAGGTCAAAGCCCGTTGATGACCGAGCGGCACCGCAACGGCCGTCACCGTCTTCTTGAACGTCTCGTCCAGCACCTTGGTCCCCGGAATCTTCTGCGCCATCTTGTTGAGCTGGTCGCGCGACAGCGCGAAGGCGTCGATCTCGCCATTCTTCAGGAGGCCGAAGATTTCATCGTAGGTCTGATAGCCCGTGACTTTCGCGTTCTTCAGATGCACAACGGCCCCGCGCATCGTGGTGGTGGCGTTGACGGCCGCGACCTTGATGCCGGGTTGGTCGAGCGTGGCGAAATTGACGACGCTCGAACTCGCCTTGACGATATAGGTGGCGTCCGCGACCTCGTAGATCGGGCCGAACATCATCTTGGTCTCGCGCTCGGGATCTTTCGGCAACCAGGTGACATCCCAGCTGCCCTTGCCGGCCGCGTCGGTGACCTGCCCGGAATTCTGGTACACGACATATTCGACGGGAATGCCGATTTCCGCCGCCATCTCCTTGCCGAGATCGACGGGCACGCCGGCATAGCCGGCTTCGGTCTTGGTCGACCAGAACGCGCCGCCCGCCGGGCTGATCGCGATCGCGACCCGCAGCTTGCCGGTCGGCGCGATCTCGTCTTTCAAGCCATCGGCTAGCGCTGGCATGGCGACCACAGCGGCGAGAACGAGGCCGGCGCAGGCCGACCAGAATGGAGTTGGCATGTCATTGTCTCCTCGCGCTTTCTTCTTTGTTGTCTTTGTCTGAGTCCATCCGACAGCCCCGCCCGTCGCGCGGCCTTTGACACAATTCTGGTCGATCATGCACTCGGTGAAAAGCAATTTGTCATGACAAACCTGTCAAAGGCCACACCACCGTTTGCAGTGCAAGGGCTGCGACTGCCATGGCTATGGTGTTCCACGACCGGTCATTTGTTGCTAGCCTTGCCGCACCGACAGACAATCATCGGGGGCCACCGAATGACTTGTGCGATTCCCGCTCGACGCTACGGACAGTGGAGACATCTTGGTCTGACGATGGCCACGACAGCGGCCGTGGTCGCGCTCGCCGGCTGCGAGGACAAGAACACTTTTGTAGCTCCCCCACCGCCGAAGGTGGACGTCGCAACGCCCGTCCAGCGCCCCGTCACGCGCTATGTCGAGGCCACCGGCAACACCGCACCAATCAAGAGCGTCGATCTCGTCGCACGGGTGCAGGGCTTTCTGCAATCGCAAGACTATCAGGACGGCACCTTCGTCAAGCAGGGCACCCAGCTGTTCACGATCGAGCCGGAGACCTACAAGCTGAAGCTGGACCAGGCGCAGGCGGCCGAGGCCGGCGCGCAAGCTTCGCTCAAGCAGGCGGAAGCCGACTTCAGGCGACAGAGCGACCTGGTGCAGCGGCAGGCCGTGTCGCAGGCCACGCTCGACACTTCGACGTCGACCCGTGACAACGCCCAGGCCAATCTCCAGCAGGCCCAGGCCAATACCAGACTCGCCGAGGTCAACTACGGCTACACCAAGGTGAGCGCGCCATTCGACGGCATCGTCAGTGCGCACATGGTCTCGATCGGCGAACTCGTCGGTGTCTCCTCCCCGACCCAGCTCGCGACCATCGTTGCGATGGACCCGGTCTATGTGAACTTCACCGTCAGCGAGCAGGACGTGCTGCGCATCCGCGCCGAGGCCGCCCGCCGCGGGCTGATTGCCGCCGACCTCAAGCAATTCCCGATCGAAATCGGGCTCCAGACGGAGACCGGCTATCCGCATGAAGGCCACCTCGACTATGTGGCACCGACCCTTAATTCATCGACCGGCACGCTCGCGGTGCGCGGCCTCGTCCCCAACGACAAGCGGGTGCTGCTGCCCGGCTATTTCGTCCGCGTCCGCGTGCCCTTCACCCAGGAGAAGGACGCCCTCCTCGTACCCGATACCGCGCTCGGCAGCGACCAGGGCGGCCGCTATCTGCTGGTGGTCAACAAGGACAATGTCGTCGAGCAGCGCAAGGTGCAGATCGGTCCCGTCGACAACGGCCTGCGCGTGATCGAAGACGGCCTGAAGCCGGACGACCGCGTGGTGATCGCGGGGCTGCTGCGCGTGATCCCGGGCCAGAAGATCGACCCGCAGGTGACGAAGATGGACCAGCCCCAGGCGTCCAAATAGGAGCCGCCGGTCATGATCTCAAAATTCTTCATCGAGCGGCCGGTCCTCTCGAACGTCATCGCGCTCCTGATGATCCTGATCGGCGGCGTCGCGCTGTTCAACCTCGCGATCGCGCAGTATCCCGATGTGGTCCCGCCCACCGTGCAGGTCACCACGCGCTATCCCGGCGCCAGCGCCAAGACCGTGATCGACACCGTGGCGCTGCCGATCGAGCAGCAGGTCAACGGCGTAGAGGACATGCTCTATATGCAGTCCTACAGCGGTTCCGACGGCACCTACACGCTGACGGTAACCTTCAAGATCGGCACCGACCTCAACTTCGCGCAGGTGCTGGTGCAGAACCGCGTCTCCAGCGCGCTGTCGCAACTGCCGTCGTCGGTGCAGAATCAGGGCGTCACCGTGCAGAAGCGGTCGACCTCGATCCTCTTGTTCGTGACGCTGACCTCGCCGGACCGAACGTTCGACAGCCTCTATTTGAGTAACTACGCCACCATCAACCTTCGCGACGAGCTTTCGCGCCTGCCCGGCGTCGGCAACGTCACGGTGTTCGGTGCCGGCCAGTATTCGATGCGGATCTGGCTCGATCCGAACAAGCTGCAAGTGCGCAGCCTCGTGCCGCAGGATGTCATCCAGGCGATCCAGCAGCAGAGCCAGCAGGTCTCCGCCGGCCAGGTCGGCGCGCCGCCAACGCCGCCCGGACAGGCGTTCCAATACACGCTCAACGTCAACGGCCGGCTCGACGACACCACCGAGTTCGAGGACATCATCGTCAAGACGGGCACCAGCGGCGACGTCACGCGTGTGCGCGACGTCGGCTGGGTCGAATTGGGGGCGCAGACCTACAGCCAGATCTTCTCGCTCAACAAGCAGCCGGCGGTCGGCATCGGCGTATTCCAGTCGCCCGGCGCCAACGCCCTCCAGGTCGAGCAGGCCGTCGAGAAGAAGATGGCGGAGCTCGCAAAGGCCTTCCCGCAAGGGATGAAGTACGACACGCCGTTCGACACCACGAAATTCGTGCAGGCCTCGGTGCACGAAGTCTATATGACCCTGATCGAAGCTGGCCTGCTGGTGCTGGTCGTGATCCTGGTGTTTTTGCAGGATTGGCGCGCGATGCTGGTGCCGGCAACAACGGTGCCGGTCACGATCATCGGCGCGTTCGCCGCCATGGCGGCGCTCGGCTTCACCATCAATATGTCGACGCTGTTCGCGATCGTGCTCGCGATCGGCATCGTGGTCGACGACGCCATCGTCGTGGTGGAAGGCGCGGCCCACAACATCGAGCAGGGCATGAACGGCCACGATGCCGCGATCAAGGCGATGGACCAGCTGTTCGCGCCGATCGTCGGCATCACGCTGGTGCTGATCTCGGTGTTTCTGCCGGCCTCGTTCCTCGCCGGCCTGACGGGCCGCATCTATTCGCAGTTCGCACTAGTGATCGCGGCGACCGCGCTTCTGTCCGCCATCAACGCGGCGACGCTGAAGCCGACGCAATGCGCGCTCTGGCTGCGGCCGACCGTGCCACCGGAGCAGCGCAATTTCTTCTATCGCGGTTTCAACAACGTCTATAACCGCGTCGAGCGCGGCTACACGCGGCTGATCAGCTTGCTGTGCGGGCATGCGACGATCTCTGTCGCATTCGCACTGGTGCTGATCGGGATCGGCGGCTACGGCCTGTCGCGGGTGCCGACCGGCTTCCTGCCGATCGAGGACCAGGGCTATCTGATTGCCGCCGTGCAACTGCCCGACGGCGCCTCGCTGGAACGGACCCAGAAGGTGCTCGACAAGGCTGCCGATCTCATCAAGGAGACGCCCGGCGTCCAGCAGGTGATCACCATTGCCGGCATCTCCGCGCTCGACAACAGCGCCAGCCTTGCCAATGCCGGCGTCGCCTACATCATCCTGAAGGATTGGGGGGCCCGCAAAGGCCCCGGCGAAGATTTGCGCTCGCTGGTCTACGGCCTGAACGACAAGGTCGCGAGCATCATGGAGGCGCGCACACTGGTGCTGCCGCCTCCGCCGATTCAAGGCATCGGCAACGCGGCCGGCTTCTCGATGCAGGTCGAACTGCGCGACGGCAACAGCGATTTTGCCAAGCTCCAGGCCATCACCAGCGCGATGGTCAGCAATGGCCAGAGCCAGAGTGCGCTCCAGCGCGTGCAGTCCTCGTTCCGCTCCTCGGTCCCGCAATACAACGTCGAGATCGACCGTATCAAGACCCAGACGCTGCACGTGACGACGGACCAGGTGTTCGCCGCGCTGTCGACCTATCTCGGCTCGTCCTACGTCAACCAGTTCAACAAGTTCGGCCGCGTGTTCCAGGTCTACACGCAAGCCGACCCCGCGTTCCGCATCACCGAGCGCGACATCGCCAACATGCAGGTGCGCAACCAGAACGGCGACATGATCCCGATCGGCACCGTCGCCACCATCACGCCGGCCACCGGCCCCTCGCTGATCAGCCTCTACAATCTCTATCCCTCCTCGACCGTGATCGGCCTGCCCGCTCAGGGCTACTCCTCCGGCCAGTCGCTGAAGCTGATGGAGGAGATCGCGGACAAGACGCTGCCGCCGGGCACCGGCTTCGAATGGACCGCGATGTCCTACCAGGAGAAGGCCGTCTCCAACCAGATCTACTGGGTGTTTGGCCTAGCCATGCTTCTGGTCTATCTCGTGCTCGCCGGCCAGTACGAGAGCTGGTACGCGCCGATCTCGGTGATCCTCGCGGTGCCGCTATCGCTGATCGGGCCTATGCTGATCCTCAACGGCCTGAAGATCGACAACAACCTCTACTGCCAGATCGGCCTGATCCTCTTGATCGCGCTGTCGGCCAAGAACGCGATCCTGATCGTCGAGGTCGGGCTCGAGCTGCACGGCCGCGACGGCAAGCAGGTCGCGGAAAGTGCGATCGAGGCGGCGCGCGCCCGCTTCCGCCCGATCCTGATGACGTCGTTCGCCTTCATCCTCGGCGTGGTGCCGCTGGTGATCGCGACCGGCGCCGGCGCCAGCGCGCGCAAGTCGATCGGCATCACGGTCTTCTCGGGCATGCTGGCCTCGACCTGCCTCGCGGTGCTGTTCGTGCCGGCCTTCTTCGTGGTGGTGCAGCGCTTCGAGAACTGGCGCGTGTCGAGGAAGGCGCCGAAGGCGCAGCCTGTCGCGGAGGTGAAGTCCTAGGCTTTATCGCTAGGCGCCTGCCGCGTCTCGCCGCTCGAAACCAGCAGGACCGAGACTTTCGACTGCCTCAGCACGGTATCGGCCACGCCGCCGAAGGAGAGATGGTCGGACTGGATGCGGTCGACGCCCATGACGACGAGATCGACATCGGTGGTGTCGATCTCGCGCAGGATCGCAGCCTCCGGCGCCCGGTTCACCCGCAGCGTGGTGGTGATGTCGACGTCGTAGCGGGCGGCGAGATCGCTGGCGTCTTTGAGGATGCCGGCTTCCTGGCTCAGGCCTCGCGACGCACCGCGCTGCGCGCCCTTGTCCCGCGTCGTCGCGACATAGATCACGCGCAGCGAGCCTGATCCTGCCTGCGTCAGCGCGACCCCGACCTCGGCACCGCGCTTGGAGACGCTGCTGCCAGAGACGGGAACGAGGATGTTGAGCGCATCGGGCATCGGCTGCTTGAGGTGCTTGCCCTTGGCCGCCACGATCGCAAGCGGTCCGTCGAACTTCGCGGCGATGTCCTCGATCTTCCGATCAAAACGGTCCTTGGTCGCAGCGACCCTGTCGACGCCGACGACGAGGAGATCAAACCCCTTGCGTGCCTCGTCGGCGATGGTCTCGCCGAGCTCCGCGCGCCTGGCACGGGTGACGACATCGACGCTGCCGGCGTCACCGTCTCCATTGGCGGAGACGGTTTCGGCGGCCTTCTTCACCACGGCTTCGTGGCTCTCCTCCTCGTCGCGGCCCCTCTCCTGCTCCCTGGCGCGATTGCCGATATGCAGCACGGTGATCGGCAGGCCGCGCATGCCGGCGATCAGGCCCATGATGTGCGACGCGAAGGTGGCGCTGACGCTCTCGTCGACTGCCAGCAAGGGGCGCTCGAGATTGGCGACGAAGCCGCGCTTCTCGAACTGCTCCCGCTCCAGCCGCTCCTTCTCCTCCCGGTTCATCGGCAGTTTTGCCAGAGCCGCGCGCAGCGTCGGCGGCATCGCCATCGTCGTCACGATTGCCATGGTCACGATCATCGTGAACAGGTTCTGACTGAGCACGCCGATCGACAGGCCGATGGTGGCGATGATGACCTCGGTCGAGCCGCGCGCATTCATGCCGCTCGCGAGCGCCAGAGACTCCCGCGTGTTCAATCCGCCCAATGTGCCACCGACGAAGGCGCCGCCGAACTTGCCGACGCTGGCGATTACGACCAGCAGGCCGGTGAGCATCAGCAGATTGGGATCGCGCAGCACCGACAGATCGGCGCTGAGGCCTGCAAGGCCGAAGAACACCGGCATGAAGAAGCTCGCGATCAGCCCGCGCAGGCGCTCGTCGATCTGCCGCGTCAGGATCGGCGACTCCCCGACCAGGATGCCGGCGACGAAGGCACCGAGCACGGTGTGCACGCCGATCGCATGCGTGATCAGCGCCATGACGCCCATCAACAGCAGGATCACGGTGACGACCGCCGCCGTGCTGACGAGGTTGTCGTTGGCCCAGCGGATGAGCTGAAACACCAGCCGCCGGCCGATGGTGAAGCTGATGGCGAGGAAGGCGAGCGTGCCCAGCACGGCCTTCGCCACCGAAGCGATATCAAGTGTGCCTTGCGAGGCGAGGCTGAAGATCACGGCGATGATGACCCAGCCGATCGTGTCGTCGATCACGGCGGTCGCCACGATGATCTGGCCGACATTGCGGCGCATGAAGTTCATCTCGCGCACGACCACGGCGACGATCTTCACCGAGGAGATCGACAGCGCCGTGCCCATGAACAGCGAGGCCACCAGCCGCTGCTCCGGCTTCGGCAGCAGCGCATCGGGCAGAAACTCGCCGAGCGCAAAGCCGCAGGCGAAGGGCACCAAAATGCCGGCGATCGAAATCGCGATCGCGGCCTTGCCGACCTTCCTGACCAGCTTGAGGTCGGTCTCCATGCCAGTGAGCAAGAGCAGCAGCAAGATGCCGAACTGGGCGATGCCGTCGATCATCGCCTTCTGCTCGGGCGTCTTGGGGAAGATCGCTTGCTGGGCATCGGGCCAGATCCAGCCGAACAGCGACGGCCCGAGCAAAATGCCGGCGAGCAGTTCGCCGATTACTGAGGGCTGGCCGATCCGCTGCATGATCTCGCCGAGGCCGCGCCCCACCGCGATCAGCAGCACGATCTGCGCCACCAGCAGGAATTCTGATGGACCTGCCGATTTGCCGCCCTCGGCGCTGGCCGCAATGGTGGTGAGGACAAGCGCCGCGGGGACAAGGCCGACCGGTCGGAGCAGGCTCCACTGCATGCAGGTGTCTTTCCCCCGTTCCGTCCCGGCAAGGTGCCGGGGCCACAGCGGATAGAACCCGCGGGAGGTGGCGCGGGTTCCCGCCTCGCGCGCTGGGGTTAAGGGGGCGAAAACAAAAAGTCGAAAACAACCCCATGCACAGTAGGGACCAGGTTGAAAAAGCTTGAGTAATTTCGGTCTTGCCGAAATCACTTGCTCCGACGGGCAAAACACCGGCATAGTGGCATCATGGGTGGTGTGCGTGGCGTGCCGCGACGTCCCTCCACCTCCCCGTTATTGCGAGCGTCGCTTCCCGTCATTCCGGGGCGCGCCGACAGGCGCGAGCCCGGAATCCATCGAACAACAGAGACTGCGGAGAAATGGATTCCGGGCTCGTCGCTACGCGACGCCCCGGAATGACGACAGAGGTGAATCCCCTCACGCCGCCGCCGGCGTTCTGATCTCGCGCGGCAGGATGATCGCCGCCGCAATCGCGAGCAGGCAGAGCGCCGCAAACGCGTGCAGCATGGTGACGAAGCCGCCCTGCTCGTAGAGCCAGGCGACCAGGCCGACCGAGGCGCCCGCCGCGGTGAAGCCGATGAAGTAGCGTACGGCATAGGCGCGCGAGCGCCATTCCTCGCTGGTGTATTTTCCGACCATGGCGTCGTTCACCGTGACCTGCCCGAACGCGCCCATGACGATGCCGATCGACACGAATATCAGCGGCAGGTTGGACAGGCTTGCGGCAAAATACAGGAACGGCGCCAGCATGAAGGACAGCGGCAAGGCCACCGTCTTCAACGAGTAACGGTCGAGCAGGCGGCCGATCGTGTACTGCGTCATGGCGCCGAACACGTAGACGCAGGCCGCGATGACGCCGAGCAGCGCCGGGCTCCTGGTCAGGTCCGCGAGCCGCTCCGCGAACAGCTTTGGCAGCGCGACGGTGACGGCGTTGAAGGTGGTGGAGATCGCGATCACGACGATGAGCAGCGACAGCACCACGCGCCACATGTCCTGCTTGGCGACGCGCGCTTGCGCCGCCGCCTGCTTGGAGCCCTTGCGGTCCTCATGCACGACCAGCATTGCAAACGCGATGCCGATCAGGATGGTGACGATGCCGGGAACGATGAAGGCGAAACGCCAGCCGAGATATTGGCCGATCACGCCGGTGACCAGCGCGGACGAGGCAACGCCGAGATTGCCCCAGACGCCGTTGATGCCCATCTCGCGGCCGAGCCGGTCGGCATAGGACACGATCATCGCGGTGCCGACGGGATGATAGATCGAGGCGAACACGCCGATCGCAAGCAGCGCCGCGCCGAGCTGCACTGGCGTCTGCACGAAGCCGACCGAGATCATTGACGCGCCGATGCCGATGAAGAAGATCAGCATCATGTGGCGGCGGCTCCAGCGGTCCCCTAACCAGCCGGTGAGCAGCGAGCCGGCACCAAAGGCGATGAACCCCGGGGTCGCGAAAGGAAGCAGTTCCGAATAGGCCATGCCGAGCGCCGGCCCCATGATGATCACGGCGGCGGCGAAGATCAGCATCGCATAATGGTCGATGAAATGGCCTGCGTTGACGAAACTGATGACCCGGCTGGGGCTGTTCATACGAATCCTCTCTGGCTCCGAAATGAGTTATATGTCCTGGCCATGACGGGATGCTGCCAATGACTGTCGTCGAAACGCCAATCCTCCGGGAGGTCCGGGGCAACCATCGCTCCACCGCGGGCGTGCATTTGGTTGCGCGCGATTATCCCAAGGGCTTGCGGCTCGACCCGCACATGCACCGCGAGGCGCAGCTGGTCTATGCCGCGCAAGGCATGATGCAGGTGAACACGCCGGGGGGACGCTGGCTGGTGCCGCCGGACCGCGCGGTCTGGGTCCCGGCCGGGCTCGAGCACGCCATCGACGTGCTCGCCGACATCGAGATGCGCACGCTGTATTTCGACCTCGCCTGGCTGAAGCGCGAGAAGCGCTATGAGGGATTGACCAGGGAATTCGTGGTGCGGGTGTCGCCGCTGCTCAATCAGGCGATCCTCGCGCTGTTCGACGCGCGCAACAGCGAGGAGCGCACCGAGCTGCTGGTGCGTCTGGTGATGCTGGAACTGCACCAGGCCGAGGATTCCGCGACCTTCGTGCCGCTTCCGCACGAGCCGCGCTGCCGGCGCGCCGCGATGATCGTGCTAGACGATCCGACGGGACTGCACGATATCGACACGCTGGCGCGCGAGGTCGGAACCTCCGCGCGCACGCTGTCGCGACTGTTCTCGGCGGAGACGCAATTGAGCTTCAAGAGCTGGTGCCAGCGCGCCCGCATCGCGGCGGCGATCCAGCGACTGTCGACGGACGCGAGCGTGTCGGTGAAGCAGCTCGCGACCCAGCTCGGCTATGCCAGCGTGCCGGCGTTTTCGGCGGCGTTCCGTCAGGTGACGGGGCGGACGCCGACGGAGTTTGCGGGGAAGGTGTAGCCGCCATTGCGCGCCGACTAAGCCGTTTTTATCGTCGGTTAATGGACAGCAGCGCGAACAGGGCTGAATCACCCTGAATCTGAGCAGCCTCCCGCGTAATTTCGAACCCCGACGCGATCTCTGTTGCACCGTCTGAAACGTTCCACTTCCAACGTCCCTGACCGGATTGCGACACGGCGACGTCAAGCAGGCGAACTGGGGATTTGGCCATAACAGCAATATGAGCCTGAGTTCCGCAGTTACAAGTGCGACGTGCGCCGAGATCGCCTAGTCTGTGTCGGACTGCTCGTAGGCGCGGATATTGGAGCTCCTGTTGGTTACGCTTCGAATTCAACACAAAACTACCTATCGTTTCCGCGAGTTGGTGAGCCTTGCGCCACACCGCCTGATGCTTCGTCCGCGCGAAAGTCGCGACCTTCGCCTCGCATCGCAGAACCTGACGATAACGCCGGTAGCGGTGCCGGAATGGGCACATGACGTCTTCGGCAATGCGGTCGCTGTGGCCACGTTCACGGCCATGACCGATATGCTCATCATCGATAGCGTGGTGAATATCTCGCTCAACGCGGCTGATTGGCCGGTTTTTGCCATCGCCGCTTCGGCTATCTCCTACCCGTTCCACTATTCCACCGACGAATGGACCGACCTCGGAGCACTGACGATCGCGCAATATCCTGATCCAGCCGAGCGGTTGCAAAACTGGGCGAGAGGTTTCGTCCGCAGCAGTCCGACCGATACCCTTTCCCTGCTCAAGGACCTGAATGCCGGTGTCGCGCAACGCATCCAGTATCAGGGCCGTGAAGTCGAGGGCACCCAATCGCCCAACGAGACGCTCGACCGTGGCTGGGGCTCGTGCCGCGACTTCGCGGTGTTGTTCGCGGAGGCCGCACGCAAGCTCGGCTTCGGCACGCGCGTGGTGTCGGGTTATCTGCACGATCCGAACCACGACCGGCTGGGCTCGGCCGAAGCGGGCTCGACCCACGCTTGGGCCGAGGTTTTTGTCCCCGGAGCGGGCTGGATCACCTTCGACCCGACCAACCGCAGCGTCGGAGGCCGCAATCTCATCCCCGTTGCGGTCGCTCGCGATATCAGCCAGTGCACGCCGGTGTCAGGGAGCTTCTTTGGCAGCACTGACAGCTTTCTGAACATGGATGTGGAGGTATTGGTCACCTCATAGTCAGAACGTGCCGGACTGTCGACTGCGGCATGACCGAAGATAGTCATATCTATCCAGCAGGAAAGAGCGCACAGTCGGTGACGATTTCGTCGCCCGTCGAACGATGATGCCAATCTGGACGTCATCCTTTGCGGAACTGAGCTGCCATGCGAGTCGCCGTAAGCGGTGTTGGCAGCGAACGCCACTAGCGCAACCACATCACCGAGGCCAAGCCCACGCCGCTCTCTTTCTCGAAGAGAGAGCGTCGCCTGAATCGCGAGTGGTACGGCTTGCGCCGCAGAGGCCAGGGAGACCGAGTGTCGATCGAACGCGCCATTGTAGAGGCCCGACGCAAGCCGTGGGGAAGCCGCAATTTGCTTCCTTGGAGCGACATCGCCGCCAGTGACGATCCCATCGGCGAATTATGGTTTCGGCGCGCGGACGCGACTTCTCCGGAGAGCGTGCTGCTGCTCAAGCTGCTCTTCACGACCGAGCCGCTGTCCATTCAGGTTCATCCCGACGATACGTTCGCCCGATCGATCGGTCTGGCCAATGGCAAGACCGAGGCGTGGTACATTCTTTCGGCAGTACCCGGTGCCCGGGTTGCCATCGGATTGAAGCGGTCGCTCTCATCGGCGGAGCTGCGAACCGCCATTACCGATGGCTCGATCGGTGACCTCGTGCAGTGGCGTCCGGTTCGCTGCGGCGACGCTATTTTTGTTCCCGCCGGCACTATTCATGCGATTGGCGCGGGCATCGTTCTTGCCGAAATCCAGCAGCACAGCGACGCCACTTTCCGCCTTTTCGACTATGGGCGGCAGCGTGAGCTGCATCCCGACAATGCCGTTGCCGCTGCCAAGGCGGCGCCGGCGCCGCGTCAATGGCCTTCGCGAAAACTGAATGAGACGCGAACGGCCCTCGTCACCAGTGCGCATTTTTTCCTTGAACAAATCGATCTTGCCGCCGGCTCGGTCTGGACGCTCGACGCCCGAAACGAGGCGTGGATTGTCTTGATTAAAGGACAAGGCCAGATGGCAGCAGCGACAATGTCCGCCGGTCAGGCCGTCTTTCTCGAGGCAGATCAGCTTAAGATCGAGGCCGGCCCCGACGGCCTGACCGCTCTCCTCGCCTATCCCGGCCCGCATGCAGATTCAGTTGCACTCGTTGAGCACTACCTAGACATGCCCGGGCATCCCCGGCCGAAAACGGAGGAGCTGCAAACGTGGTCGCGTTAAATCGGGTCGCATTCATCGGCAATTCGCTGCCTCGCCGATGTGGCATAGCCACGTTCACTACCGATCTTCAGCACGCTGTCGCCGTCTCGCGGCCTGATCTGGAAACGGTCGTCGTCGCGATGACCGACCACGGCCAGGCCTATGACTATCCTTCTACGGTTGGATTTCAGATCAACGACGATCAGCCGGAGGACTATATTCGTGCGGCAGAGTTCTTGAACCGCGGCCGGTTCGAGGTTGTTTCGCTTCAGCATGAGTTTGGCATTTTCGGTGGCGACTCCGGCAGTCACATTCTGGCCCTGCTGTCGCGCCTGAATATGCCAGTCGTGACCACGCTCCATACCGTGCTAGCCGAGCCGACAAAGGTGCAACGCGAAGTCATCGTCCGGATTTCCGATAGCTCGTCCAAGATCGTGGTGATGGCCGAAAAGGGCCGCGAATTACTGAGAACCGTTTATCAGGTGGCCGACGAAAAGATCGAGGTCATCGCGCACGGAATTCCGGAATTCGCATTCGTCGAACCGGACGAGGCCAAAGCCAGGCGAGGTTTCGACGGCCGGGCGGTCATTCTTACTTTCGGCCTTCTGTCGCACAACAAGGGCATCGAAGTCATGATCGACGCCATGCCCGCGATCCTGAAAAGTCGTCCGGATGCGGTCTATGTCGTGCTCGGCGCCACCCATCCGAACCTGATACGCGACCAGGGCGAGGCCTATCGCGACAGCCTCGTGGCGCGTGTTCGCAAGCTCGGTATCGACAGGCACGTCGTGTTTCTTGACCAGTTCGTCGACCAGCCGACGCTGCTCGATTTCATTTCGATGTGCGACGTCTATGTTACGCCGTATCTAAACGAAGCTCAGATGACGTCGGGCACGCTGGCTTACAGTTTTGGCTTGGGAAAGGCGGTCGTCTCCACACCATACTGGCATGCGCGCGAGTTGCTGGCCGACGGCCGCGGTATCCTGGTTCCGTTTGGCGATACCGCGGCCATTGGCCATGAAATCGCGAAGCTGCTGACCAACACGGTGTTGCGGCAGGCCATGCGTAAGCGCGCCTATTCGAGCAGTCGTCCCATGACGTGGGAGCGGACAGCCGAACGTTACGTGTCGACGTTCGACAGTGCCGGTCGCAGGCATCGTTTGAAGGCAATCGTGCGCTCGGACACCAGCACGCTGCTGCGCGACAGCCGCGCGCCGCCGGAAATGCGCATCGGTCATTTCCTGTCGATGTGCGACGACACCGGATTGTTCCAACACGCCGTACATTGCGTGCCGGATCGCTCCCATGGCTATTGTGTCGACGATAACGCTCGCGCGCTGCTGCTGGCGTGCGCGCTCAACATTCCCGGCGAGGAGCGATTGCCGGAAGTGTTGACGGCCCGGTTTGCCGGCTTTGTCCAGCACGCGTGGAATCCCGACACAAAGCGGTTTCGCAATTTCATGGGCTTTAACCGCTGCTGGCTCGAGGATAGCGGCTCGGAAGACAGCCATGGCCGGACATTATGGGCTCTCGGCGTCTGCGCGTTGACCGACGCCAATCTGTCACGGCGGAAATGGGCTGCGGTGCTGTTCGCCGAGGCTGCGCGGAGTGTGGAAGTCTTTCACTCGCCGCGCGCCTGGGCTTTCGTCCTGCTGGGGCTCGACGGCTATTGTGCCGCAGTCCCCGGCGACGCGGGCGCCGCCGATCTCCGGCTTCGCCTGGCGGATAGATTGATCGCGATCTTCAATGCGGTGGAGACGCGGGACTGGGTTTGGTTCGAAGAAGGCCTTGCCTACGATAACGCCCGTTTGCCGCAAGCCCTCATCTTGACCGGCATGGCGACCAAGAGTGCCGTCTATCTGGACGCCGGCTTGAGATCGCTGCGCTGGCTGGTGAAGCAGCAGACTGCCGCGAGCGGTCAATTCCGGCCCGTCGGCACCGCAGGTTTTGGCGAGACACGCCGGAAGCCGAGGCCGTTCGATCAACAGCCGCTCGAGGCTGCGGCCACCATCGCCGCCTGTCTCGCCGCGTGGCGTGCCGACCATGATAGCGAGTGGAAGCCCGAAGCCGCGCGTGTGTTCGCATGGTTCCTCGGCAGCAACGACCTTTCGACTTCCCTGGTCGATCTGGAAACCGGGAGTTGCCGGGACGGCCTGCATCCGGACCGTGCGAACGAGAATCGCGGCGGGGAATCGGTCGTGTCGTATTTGCTCGGCCTCTGCGAAATCAGGCAACTCGCCCGCCTGAGCGAAAGCCGCGTGCAGCCCGCACCTCTGGTTGCTTGAGGATCTTCGATCATTTTCCCTCTCCTTGAAAACAATCCGAGGACGCTTTGTCGCAATCTCCATTCCTGAACCGTCAGGCGCTTTATCTGCGGCCCGACCCGACGCGGGTCATCGTGCGCCCCTTCAAGCCGGCGACCGAGCCGCGCGATCTCAACCCCACCGACAAGACCCGTGCGAACCACATCGTCGATCGGGTTCTGGCACTCGGTGCCGATGCGGCAGCCCGCCAACTCGACGATGTTCTTGAGAATTTCCTCGGCCGGCACCGAAATTTGCTGCGGGCCTTCGAGGCACGCGCCGACGAAATGGAAGATGCGTTGGCCGTCCACGCCTCGTTCACGCAAACGCAACGCCAATTGGTCGGTGCCTATTTTCTCAACGAATATTCGTTCGAAGCGTCTGCCTTGTTCAACCCGAGCATCGTAGCGCATCCCGATCAGTCCGGCGCGCCTCCCGGTGCGTTACGCTTCATCCTGAGCCTGCGTGCCGTCGGAGAAGGCCACATCTCGTCGCTGACCTTTCGGTCCGGAATGATCGCGGCAGACGGAACGGTCAGCGTCGATCCGACGACGCGCCTGGCCTCGAGCCCTTCCATTGTCGCGCAGACGCAGGGGCCGGCCGGGGACGATGTCGAGGTCGCTTTCCAAAGCGGCGAGGATATCAGCGAACGGGTCATCTTTCCCATTACCGCATCCCAGTCGAATGGCATTGAGGATGCACGCTTCGTGCAGTTCAGCGATGGCGAACGGCAGATCTACTACGCGACCTACACCGCCTATAGCGGCAGGGCGATCAGGTCGGAGCTGATTGAGACGTCCGATTTCGTGTCGTTCAGGCTGTCCACCCTGAAGGGCAGCGCCGCGCGCAACAAGGGCATGGCGCTGTTTCCGAAGAAGATCGGCGGCCGATATGCCATGATCGCCCGGCAAGACAACGAAAATCTCTATCTCATCTATTCCGACGACCTCCATACATGGGACGATGGCGGCCACGCGGTTCTGAAACCCGAATTCCCGTGGGAGTTCGTGCAGATCGGCAATTGCGGATCGCCGATCGAACTGGATGAGGGCTGGCTGTTGCTAACCCACGGTGTCGGGCCGGTTCGAAAATATTCGATCGGGGCGGCGTTGCTGGACAAGAACGATCCCTCGAAAGTGCTTGCGCGCCTGCATGAACCCTTGCTTCGGCCCGATCCGTCCGAACGCGAGGGATATGTCCCGAACGTCGTGTACACCTGCGGCGCATTGCGGCATCACGACAAGATCATCTTCCCTTACGCCGTCTCGGATACATTCTCCAATTTCGCGACGATCAATATCGCCAGCCTGATGAACGCGATGGAATGAACGATAATTGGTTGGTTTCTCCAGTATCGTAAAAGCGAGACGAACGTCAGGTGCCGGCGGGCTGGTATCCGGGAGCGGCGCCGCCACCGACGGGCTGCGGGTACCGGACGCCCCGCCATCGCGGGACATGGCAGCTTTCTTTGGGACGCATGGCCCAGCGAAAGTTGCCAAATCCCCTGCTTGATTGTGATCGGCTTCCACCTAAATCCCGTGTAAGCTTCCGCGCCGCACAAACCCGGTTTCGAAAGGCCCAGATGGCTAACGCCTTCTTCTCCGACCTGCTCGCCACCATTTCCGAGCGCGGCCGCACGCTGTTGCGCCGCGATTCTGTCGATACCAAACAGGATGCCGACGGGCTGATCGAGCTCTGCGGCGCGCTGCTGTCGGGCCGGGGCGAAGCCTCCGGCACAGCCATGGCGCGAGAAGTGCTCGACGTCTACCAGGAGCTTGATGCGGCAGGACGCTGCGCCTTCTTCGAGGCACTGGTGCGCGATTTCGGCCCGGACCGGGAACGTCTGGCCCAGGCGATCGAAAAATGGCGCGCCCAGCCGGCCGACGAGGACGCCAGCGCCCTTCACTTCGCCTCAGAGCCACGACGGCAGGAACTGATCCGCCGCCTCAACCGCGCGCCGGGCGGCACCAGCGATCTCGTTGCCATGCGTGCCGACCTGCTCGGGATGATGAACGGACACACCGATCTCGCCGCGCTCGACCGCGACGTCTCGCATCTTCTCTCGTCGTGGTTCAACAGGGGGTTTCTCGTGCTGCGCCGGATTGACTGGTCGACCCCGGCCAACATCCTCGAAAAGATCATTCGATACGAAGCCGTGCACGAGATCTCCGACTGGGACGATCTGCGCCGCCGCATCGATCCGGTCGATCGCCGCTGCTACGCCTTCTTCCATCCCGCGATGGTCGACGAGCCGCTGATCTTCGTCGAGGTGGCGCTGACCGAGACCATTCCCGGTGCGATCGCGCCGCTGCTCGCGGTGGATCGCCAGCACCTTCCGATCGAGAAGACGCGCACCGCCGTGTTCTATTCGATCTCCAACACCCAGCGCGGCCTTGGCGGCATCTCCTTCGGCAGCTTCCTGATCAAGCAGGTGGTCGAGGAGCTGCGCCGCGAAACGCCGAAGCTTGACACCTTCGTGACGCTGTCGCCGGTGCCGGGCTTCATGGAGTGGGTCAAGCAGGACACGGACCTGCCGCTGTCGGACGAGGATCGCGAGATCCTGAAGCGCCTCGATGATCCCAAATGGTATGAGAATCCCGAGACGACCGCGCAGCTGCGCAGCGTGATCGAGCCGCTCGTGGCCCACTACTTCCTGAAGGCGCGCACGCCGAAGGGCCGCCTGATCGATTCCGTCGCCCGCTTCCACCTCGGCAACGGCGCCCGGCTGGAGCGCATCAACTGGCTCGGCGACCTCTCGCCCAAGGGCGTACGAGAGTCCGCCGGCGTGATGGTGAACTACCTCTACCGCCTCGACGACATCGAGAAGAACCACGAAGCCTATGCCAATGACGGCGAGGTCGTGGCCTCGAGCGCGGTGAAGAAACTGCTCAAGGGCGAAGGACGGCGGTTGCTGGATATGCGGTTGTCGTAGCCCCTGCTCACGCCACGTCGTCATTGCGAGGAGCCCTTGCGACGAAGCAATCCAGTCTGTCTCCGCGGAAAGATTCTGGATTGCTTCGCTGCGCTCGCAATGACGGAGAATGTGGCGGCGGCCTGCGTCTCGCCGTCACCACACGCGAAGCAATCAGATCAGCGTCTCGTACAAATCCATCCAGTCCGGATTGACGCTCTCGATCAAAGCCAGCTTCTTTGCCCGGCTGCCGCCCTTGATCTGCTTCTCGCGCGTAATCGCGTCGGTCAAGGTCGCGTGCAGCTCGTACCAGACGAGGAGCTTGCAGCCGTGCTTCGTTGAGAATCCTTTCACCAACCCCTCGCGATGCTCGAACGCGCGGCGCGGCGGATTCGAGGTGACGCCTGTGTAGATCGTCCCATTGCGGCGATTGGCGAACATGTAAACGCAGGGCTGCTTCATGATCGTGCTCGGCTGAAAGTCAGCTTTCACGATATCACAACCAGAAGATGATTGCGAGCAACGCCTGCGACAGCGGCGAACAGTTGCGAAGCTCTGGCCACGTCGTCATTGCGAGGAGCGAAGCGACGAAGCAATCCAGACTGCCGCCGCGGAAAGATTCTGGATTGCTTCGCTGCGCTCGCAATGACGGACCCCAGCCCCGCCTACTCCGCCAGAGCCTTCATCTCCTTGTAGAGATCGGACTTGCCTTCGAACCCGATGCCCGGAAGATCCGGCATGGTGATGTGGCCGTTTTCGACGCTGATACCGTCGGGGAAGCCGCCGTAGGGCTGGAAAAGGTCGGGGTAGCTTTCGTTGCCGCCTAAGCCTAAGCCGGCTGCGATGTTGAGCGACATCTGGTGGCCGCCGTGCGGGATGCAGCGGCTGGGTGACCAGCCGTAGGTCTTCAGCACGTCCAGCGTGCGCTGATATTCGCACAGGCCGTAGGACAGCGCGCAGTCGAATTGCAGCCAGTCGCGATCGGGACGCATGCCGCCGTAGCGGATCAGGTTGCGGGCGTCCTGGTGGCTGAACAGGTTTTCGCCTGTGGCCATCGGGCCGGGATAGAACTCTGCAAGTGCGGCCTGCAGCGCGTAGTCGAGGGGATCGCCGACTTCCTCGTACCAGAACAGCGGATAATCGCGCAGCATCTTGGCGTAGGCGATGCCGGTCTCCAGATTGAAGCGGCCGTTGGCGTCGACAGCGAGCCGCGCGTCCTTGCCGATCTCCTTCAGCACCGCCTCGATGCGGGTGCGGTCTTCCTCGATCGGCGCGCCGCCGATCTTCATCTTCACGACGTTGTAGCCGCGATCGAGATAGCCGCGCATCTCGCCGCGCAGCATCGAGAGATCCTTGCCGGGATAGTAGTAACCGCCGGCGGCGTAGACGAAGACGCGCGGATTGGCTGTGACGCCGTGACGTTCAGCCAGCAAGCGAAACAACGGCTTGCCGGCGATCTTCGCCACCGCATCCCACACCGCCATGTCGATGGTGCCGACCGCGACCGAGCGCTCGCCATGGCCGCCCGGCTTCTCGTTGGTCATCATCGCACCCCAGATTTTATCGGGGTCGAGATTGTCACCGGCGGCGTTGAGCAGCGACTTCGGATCGGCTTCGAGAATGCGCGAGGCAAAGCGCTCGCGGATCAGGCCGCCCTGGCCGTAGCGGCCGTTGGAATTGAAGCCGTAGCCGACGACGCGCTTGCCGTCGCGCATGACGTCAGTGACGACGGCAACGAGGCTCGTCGTCATCTTGGTGAAGTCGATATAGGCGTTACGGATTGGGGACGAGATCGGCTTTGTGATCTCGCGGACGTCGACGATGCGGACGGACATGGGCTTGGCCTTTCACTTTCGTCATTGCGAGCGAAGCGATCCAGAAGACCCTCACCCTGAGGAGCCTGCAAAGCAGGCGTCTCGAAGGGCGAGGCCACTGGCCGGGCCTTCATCCTTCGAGACGCGCGTTCCGCGCTCCTCAGGATGAGGGACTAATAGCTGAGCTCGCTCCTCACAGTGACAGTACTTACTTCTTATCCCTGAAATACGGCTCCACAGTCCCATGCACCTTGATGGTCAGCGGATTGCCGTAGCGGTCCTTGGCATTGCCGGCGGCGACGCGGACCCAGCCTTCGCTGATGCAGTACTCCTCGACATTGGTCTTCTCGACACCCTTGAAGCGGATGCCGACGTCGCGCGACAGGATGTCGGCGTTGTAATAGGGACTGTTGGGGTCGACCGACAGGCGGTCCGGAAATTCGTCGCTCATGATTGTCTCGCTCATAACAGGGTCTCGATCTTCTGCCGCAATCCTTCCGGCCGCGCGGTCGGCGCGTAGCGCGCGATGACGTGGCCGGCACGGTCCACCAGGAATTTGGTGAAATTCCATTTGATGGAGGCGCCCAACAGGCCGGATTGCTGGCGTTTCAGGTAGTCATACAAGGGATGCGCGTGGGCGCCGTTGACGTCGATCTTCTCGAACAGGGGAAAGGTGACGTCGTAATTGGTCGAGCAGAACGTCTGGATCTCGGCTGCCTGCCCCGGCTCCTGCGCGCCGAACTGGTTGCAGGGAAAGCCGAGCACCGAGAAGCCGCGCGGCGCGAGATCGCGGTGCAGATCCTCCAGCCCGCGATATTGCGGCGTGAAGCCGCATTTGCTCGCAGTGTTGACGATCAGCAGCACCTGTCCTTCGAACTGGCGCATCGGCACTTCGTCGCCGGCAAGCGAATTGGCCTTGAAGTCGTAGATCGCAGGCATCGCTAACCCACGGGGTCGATCGGCGACGGCGGCACGCCGCCCGCCTCGATCGCTTCGCCTGCGAGCAGACACAGATCCTCGCGATAGCGGCCGGAGACGATCTGCACGCCGACCGGCGCCTTGCCGACGAAGCCGGTCGAGACCACGAGGCCCGGCAGGCCCATGAAGGGCGTCGCGATCTGTGGCAGCTGCGCCTCCCAGACGCGCTCGAAGGATGCGGCGTCCTTGCGGTCGAGATGATCGGGGAACGGCAGCTCGCCGGAGACCGGCGTCAGCGCGACGGCATATTTCTCGAAGAACAGCATCCAGTCGCGGGTCAGCGTGGCGCGGCGGGTCAGCGCCTGCGCGTAATTCGCCTGGTCCATCGGCGTGACCTTGGCGCGGTTGCCGTGCAGGCAGGCCAGCGCGCCCGGATCGCCCTCGCGCTCGGCCATTTCCAGCTGCGCCTCGTAGGCATCGCCGAGCCAGAGCTTGCGCTGCCACGCGACGGCTTCACGCATCGGCGGAGTATTCTCGATCATTTCGACGGTCCAGCCGGCGCGCTCGAGGCGCTTGCCGGCGTCGGTCACGGCTGCCTTTACCTCCGGCGTGGTCGCAAGACCATCCGGGTTGAGGCACAGCGCAGCGCGCTTCGGCACTGCCGGACCTTCCAGCGGCACCGGCACATACCAGGGATCGCGCACGTCGCGCGCCGACATCGCGGCGAGCGAGATCCGCAGATCGTTCACGGTGCGCGCCAGCGGACCCGACACCGCCATGATCTGCGGCCCGATCGGGCGCTCCGGCAGCGCCGGATTGAAGGCGGGGATGCGACCGAGCGTCGGGCGCAGGCCGTGCACGCCGCAGGCATAGGCGGGATAGCGGATCGAGCCGGCGATGTCGGTACCGTGGGCGATGTGGCCGATGCCGGCCGCAACCGCCGAGCCGGCGCCGCCGGACGAGCCGCCCGGGGTCAACGAGGCGTCGCGCGGGTTCTTGGTGTCGCCATGGACCAGATTGGTGGTGAACCAGCGATAGGAGAAGGCCGGACAATTGGTGCGCCCAAGGAGAACCGCGCCGGCTTTGCGGAAATTGGCGACCACCGGATTGTCCTCGCGCGCAATCAGGTCGCGCTGGAGTTTTAAGCCGTTGGTGGTGGCAAAGCCTTCCTGGTCGACATTGGCCTTGATGGTGACGGGCACGCCGGCGAGCATGCCGGGGTCCTCGCCCCTGGCAATGGCGGCATCGACGGCGTCAGCCTGCTTGAGCACGTCCTCGGGCCGGTGGTCGATCACGGCGTTGAGCGTGGGATTGACGGCGTCCAGGCGATCGAGGCCAGCCTTGGCCGCCTCCCGGGCGGACACCTTTTTGGACCTGACAAGGGTGGCGAGGTCGGCGGCCGACAGGCGCCAGAGATCTTGCATGACGTGCTCCGTATGACCGGCGTCTTTTAGCGCCGGGCACGCGGCAAAGCCATGCGGATTTCGCAGGGTGGAAGAGCGGGTTAGTGCCTCGTCGCCGACTGGTCGGGCATATCCAGCAGCGCCTCGGTGAAGGGGAATTCCAGCACGATCTCCCCCTCGACGTCGGTCACCTCGATGACCGCCTCCATCAGCGCCGGCTGGGCGCCCTCAGATTTCACCACCTCCAGGATCATCTGGCGGGCGACCTCCCAGGCGCGATCAGGATTGCGCAGATCCTCGCCGTCGGGATCCACGATCAATTCATCGCCGATACGGGTGTTGAAGAAATATTTGGGCATCACGAGATCCAGCTAGAGGCGCCTGTACCGGATTGAAAGCTGCACTGCACTCACAACTGCTTTATCAGGACAGGGTTCGCGACCGAATGCGCCAAGCGCAAGGCTGCATCGCCAGAAAGTGGCGTTCCACGGGTATTTTTTCGCGGCGCAACATGTCGCTCTCGGGAAAATTTCACTGGCGAACTTTTGCGCGAGCAGTAACTTAGCCCTCGGGCGTAAACGTCCGAAATCGCAAGAATGGAGAGCCAAAATGGCCTGGAAAGCCCCCAAAATCGTCGAAGTGCCCTGCGGCATGGAAATCAACATGTATGTGAGCGCCACCCGCAAGTAAGCGGTTGGTGAGTACGCGCTTTGCGCAGGTGGGTCTTTCGCTCACGATCGGTTTCCGAATGATGGAAACTGTGTTGGCCTAGGATCCACCTGGCGACGTTGTTTTCCAGGAGACGGATCATGCTTCGCGTCGTCGTCCTGGGCGCCGGGGCCGGCGGCGGAGTCCCGCAATGGAATTGCGGTTGCGAGGGCTGCCGGGCGGCGCGCATCTACGGCCATGAGCTTTATCGAACCCAGGCTTCGGTTGCCTTCAGCGGCGACGGCGAGCATTGGTTCCTGATCAACGCCTCGCCCGACCTTCGCCAGCAATTGAATGCCACGCCGCAGCTGCATCCCAAGGCCGGCGCGCTGCGCCATACGCCTGTTGCAGGCGTGATCCTGACCAACAGCGAAGTCGACGCGGTCGCGGGCCTGCTGTCGATGCGCGAGGGCTCGCCCTTCACGGTCTATGCGCATGAGAAGGTGCTGGCGATCCTGGCCAGCAACAGCATCTTCAACGTGCTGAACGACAAGAACGTCAAGCGCCAGGCGATCGGGATCAGCGAGCCCTTCGAGCCAAGATTGCCCGATGGCGCGCGTTCAGGCCTCGAAGTGCTGGCCTTCGCGGTGCCGGGCAAATCGGCTTGGTATCTCGAAGGCAAGGCGCATCCCGGCGGCGAGAGCGGCGACGGCGATACGCTGGGGCTGAAGATCACCGACAGGTCCACCGGCAAGTGCTTTTACTTCATCGCCGCCTGCGCCGAGGTCACCGACGCGCTCAAGACCGAGATCGATGGCGCCGCGCTGGTGTTCTTCGACGGCACGGTCTGGCAGGACGACGAGATGATCAGGGCTGGCCTCGGCCACAAGACCGGCAGGAGCATGGGCCATGTCGCGATGTCCGGCGACGACGGCGCGATCGCACGGCTGGCCGATCTCACTATCGACAGGAAGATGTTTCTGCATATCAATAACTCGAACCCGGCGCTGCTGCCCGCTTCCCCCGAGCGCGAGGCCGCTGAAGAAGCGGGATGGCAGATACCCGCCGACGGAACGGAGATCGTGCTGTGAATGCCGCGTCCATGACTGGAATGAGTGCGCTCTCTGTGGGCAGGGATATCAGGCTCACTAGCGCCGATGAGCTGGAGGCGACGCTGCGCCATATTGGGGCTACGCGCTATCACAGCCTGCATCCGTTCCATAAGCTGCTGCACGGCGGCAAGCTCAACAAGGGCCAGGTGCAGGCCTGGGCGCTGAACCGCTACTATTACCAGAGCACGATCCCGATCAAGGACGCGGTGGTGATCTCGCGCTTCCGCGACCGCGCCACGCGGCTGGAATGGCGCCACCGCATCGAGGACCATGACGGTGACGTCGGCTCCGAGGGCGGCATCGAGCGCTGGCTCAAGCTGACCGAAGGCCTCGGTCTCGACACGGCCTATGTGGAATCGACCGAAGGCATCCTGCCGGCGACGCGCTTTGCGGTGGAGGCTTACGTGCACTACTGCCGTGAAAAAAGCCCGCTGGAGGCGATCGCGTCCTCGCTCACCGAGCTGTTCGCGCCGAACCTGCACGAGGAACGCATCTCCGGCATGCTGGAGCACTACGACTTCGTCAATCCTGATATCATGAGCTACTTCAAGCGCCGCCTCGCGCAGGCGCCGCGCGATGCCGGCTTTGCGCTCGACTACGTCAAGGCGCACGCTACGACGCCGGAGCAGCGCGCGCAGGTGTGCAACGCGCTGATCTTCAAGACCAACGTGCTGTGGGTGCAGCTCGATGCGCTCCAGCACGCCTATGTCGAGGGCAACATTCCGCCGGGCGCGTTCGTGCCCAAAGAAAACTAAAAAGGCGAGTTAAGAGGAATAGCAATGGCCGGGCCGCGGAACATCAGCGTCAGCGAGGCAAGCCGCCCCGTGCTGCCGCGGCATGCCAGGCTGAAATTTGACGAGACGCGACAGGTCTGGGTGATCCTGGCGCCGGAACGCGTGCTGGCGCCCGACGAAATCGCGGTCGAGGTCTTGCAGCTCTGCGACGGCAAGCGCAGTGTCGGCGATGTGTCCGATCAGCTGGCGGCGAAATACGCAGCGCCGCGCGAGGCGATCCTCGCCGACGTCATGGTCATGCTGCAGGATCTCGCCGACAAGGGCTTTCTCACCGAAGCCCGGGAGAAGACGCCATGAGCGATGTGCTCCCGATCATTCCGCCTGATGCCAGCGACAGTCTCGCGGTGCTGGAGAAGAGCCGCTCGACCGCAGAGACGTATGGCATTCCGCTCGCCGTGCTGCTCGAGATCACCCATCGTTGCCCGCTGCAATGCCCGTACTGCTCCAACCCCGTGGAGCTCGACCGTTCGGGCAAGGAGCTGACCACGGACGAATGGAAGAAGGTCTTGAGCGAGCTCGCCGAGATCGGCGTGCTCCAGGTGCATTTCTCTGGCGGCGAGCCGACGGCACGCAAGGATCTCGTCGAGTTGGTCAAGCACGCCAACGACGTCGGCCTCTACACCAATCTGATCACCTCGGCCGTGTTGCTGACGCGTGAACGGCTCGGCGAGCTGGCCGACGCCGGCCTCTGCCACGTGCAGATCTCTTTCCAGGGCGTCGAAGAAGGTCTTGCCGATCGCGTCGCCGGCTACAAGAATGGCCATCGCAAGAAGCTCGAGGTGGCAAAGTGGACGCGCGAGCTCGACTTGCCGCTCACCGTGAACGCGGTGATGCACCGGCAGAACCTGCACCAGCTCCCTGATATCATCCAGATGTCGATTGATCTCGACGCCGACCGGCTCGAAGTCGCCAATGTGCAATATTACGGCTGGGCGCTGAAGAACCGCGCCGCGCTGATGCCGACGGTCGCCCAGCTCGACGAATGCACCCGTCTCGTCGAGGAGGCGCGCGAGCGGCTCAAGGGTACGCTTGCGATCGACTACGTCGTGCCTGACTATTACGCGTTGCGGCCGAAGAAGTGCATGGGCGGCTGGGGCCGGCAGTTCTTCAACATCTCGCCCGCCGGCAAGGTGCTGCCCTGCCACGCCGCCGAAAGCATCACCGGCCTCGACTTCGAATCCGTGCGCTCCAACCATTCGATCGCCTGGATCTGGCAGAACTCCGACGCCTTTAACCGCTATCGCGGCACCGGCTGGATGAAGGAGCCGTGCAAGACGTGCGAGTTCCGCGAGATTGATTTCGGCGGCTGCCGCTGCCAGGCCTTTGCGCTGACGGGCGATGCCGCCAATACCGACCCGGCCTGCGCGCTGTCGCCGCAGCACGAGACCATCTTCAAGCAGGCCGAGCGCGAGGCCGAGGGCGAGACCAACCGCTTCGTGTACCGCAACTTCGCGGGCGGCACTCTGGAATCCGAGAATGGTGCCTGACGCCGACGCGGCCGCATCGGCCAGACGGGCCGATCCCTTTGCACCGCTGACCTCCGACATGCTCGACGTCGGTGACGGCCACGAGCTCTATGTCGAGAGCGTCGGCCGCACTGAGGGCATCCCCGCCATCTATCTGCATGGCGGGCCCGGCAGCGGCTGCCAGCCCGATCATCGCCGGCTCTTTGATCCTGACCGTTTCCATGCCGTGCTGTTCGACCAGCGCGGCTGCGGCCGCAGCCGGCCCAAGGGCTCGCGCGAGCACAACACGACCGCGCATCTGATCGCGGACATGGAAAAGATCCGCGAAAAGTTCGGCTTCGACCGTTGGATGGTGGTCGGCGGCTCCTGGGGCGCGACGCTGGCGCTCGCTTACGCGCAGGCCCACCCCGAGCGCGTCTCCGGCATCGCGCTGCGCGCGACATTTCTGGGCACACGGGCAGAGGTCGAGACCGCTTTTACCTCGCGCCTAGCACAATTCTATCCGGCGCTGCACGAGGATTTTCTCAGCGTGCTGCCGCCGGAGGAGCGTGCGCGCCCGGTGGACGCCTATTATCGCCGTATCCTCGATGCCGATCCCACCGTGCATGGACCCGCCTCGCGCGCCTGGCATGACACCGAACGCGCTTTGTCGGAGCACAAGGCGGCCAAGACACGCATCGACCTGGCCTCGTTGAACGTCTGGCGCACATTGCCGGCGACACCGTTCATGGAAGCGCATTATTTCGTCAACAATTCCTTCATGAGCGAAGACCAGTTGTTGCGAAACGCCAGCCGGCTCGCCGGCATTCCCGGCATCATCGTGCAGGGCCGCTACGATCTGTTGTGCCCTCCTGAGACATCTCAAGCGCTCTCGAAAGTTTGGCCGGGTTCCGAGATTCGGATCGTGGAAGAAGCCGGGCATTCGCTCTATGATGCCGGCGTCAGGGATGCGGTCATGAAGTCGATCGCCGACCTCGCGTCGAAGGCCGCGCGCTAACGCGCGAAAAAAGGACAACAAGAAAATGCCGCTCGCCGGGACAGGCATGCTGCTGACGTCGATGAACATCGATGCAGCAGATGAAGCCGATTTCAATCGCTGGTACGATCGCGAGCATCTGGAAGAGCGCGTCGCGATCGGGGGTTTCCTGGAAGCGCGGCGCTATGTCGCGCACGCCGCCGATCCCAAATATCTCTCGCTGTATTCGACCGCGACGCTCGACGTGCTCGACAGCCCTGCCTACCGGGCGCGGCTCGCCAACCAGACCGAATGGTCGCGGCGAACCATGGCGCATTTCAAGAACATGCTGCGCGTGGTCGCGCGCATCACCGTCAGCAAGGGCACCGGCCGTGGCGCGGCGCTCGGCCTCGTGCGGTTGCGCCCCACAGCCGACGACGCCGGCGCGTGGCGTGATGCACTGCAAGAAAAGCTGGCGCCGTGGGATCGCGAAGGCATCATCTCGATGCATCTGCTCGAGAGCGAGCCGGAATTGTCGGGCGCAACGGCGGAGATTCCAGCGGTGCGCAACGAAGGCGCGCGCGACTGGTTCGTGCTGATCGACGGCACGCATGTCGGCGCGGTCTCGGCCGTCATCGCCGAGCGTTTCACTGGCCCTGCGGCCGCGCCGTTCCCGCTGCCTGTCTCCGTCGGCACCTATGCGCTGATGTGGGACCTCGCGAAGAGCGATATCGCGGGCAGCTGAAGCATTGTCCGCATCGCAACATATTGCACCGCCGCATCGGCTGCGTATGCTGTTAATGCTGTCTGCGCGCAGCTCCCATGAAAGAGCGGAAGCGCGAAACTTTGCCGTTGTACTTCGGAGCGGTTCTAATAAGCTAACCCAATGACGTCATTCAGAAACCAGATCGACGCGTGTTAAGCGTTCGCCAAGCTCAAGAAAAGGCCGCGGGGGTCTTTGGGCCTGTGCGGACAGGGTAGGAATGAAACCGACCGATATCGCGGCCCCCGACTACTTTCACAAAGTGGTCGATTGCCAGTGGGCCTGTCCTGCGCACACCCCGGTTCCCGAATACATCCGATTGATCGCACAAGGCCGCTACAGCGACGCCTACATGATCAATTGGAAATCGAACGTGTTTCCCGGAATTCTGGGACGCACCTGCGATCGTCCATGCGAGCCGGCGTGCCGCCGCGGACGCGTCGAGGAAACGCCGGTGGCGATCTGCCGCCTCAAGCGCGTCGCCGCCGACTTCAAGGATGATATCAGGCAGCGCCTGCCGCATCCCGTTGCCAAGAACGGCAAGCGCGTCGCGTTCGTCGGGGGCGGTCCCGCCTCGCTGACGGTGGCGCGCGATCTCGCGCCGCTCGGCTATCACTGCACCGTGTTCGACGGCGATCCCGAAGCCGGCGGCATGATGCGGACCCAGATCCCGAAATTCCGCCTGCCCAATTCCGTCATCGACGAGGAGACCGGCTACATCCTGGGTCTCGGTGTCGATTTCAAAGGCGGCCACCGCATCGAGAGCATGAAGGCTCTGCTCGCGGAGAAATACGACGCGATCTTCGTCGGCTCCGGCGCGCCGCGCGGTCGCGAGCTCGATATTCCGGGCCGCAAGGAAGCGGCCGCCAACATCCATATCGGCATCGACTGGCTCTCGTCCGTGTCGTTCGGCCACACCGACAAGATCGGCAAGCGCGTGATCGTGCTGGGCGGCGGCAACACCGCGATGGATTGCTGCCGCACCGCGCGCCGCCTCGGCGGTGAGGACGTCAGGGTGATCGTGCGCTCCGGCTTCGAGGAGATGAAGGCCTCGCCCTGGGAGAAGGAGGACGCGATCCACGAGGACATCCCGATCCTCAACTTCCTCGTCCCCGTCTCGTTCATCCACGACAACGGCAAGCTCACCGGAATCACCTTCCAGAAGGTGAAGGCCGAATACGATGCCAAGGGCCGCCGCAATCTCGTCCCGTCAGGCGAGCCGGACCAGACCATCGAATGCGACGACGTGCTGGTCGCGGTCGGCCAGGAGAACGCCTTCCCCTGGATCGAGCAGGATTGCGGCATCGAGTTCGACAAATGGCACATGCCCAAGGTCGATCCGAAGACTTTTGTCTCGACCAATCCCAAGGTCTTTTTCGGCGGCGACGCCGCATTCGGTCCCAAGAACATCATCTGGGCGGTGGCGCAGGGCCATGACGCCGCGCTGTCGATCCACAAGCTGCTCTCGGGCGAGGACATCACCGAGCGGCCGCTGCCGGAGGTGCATGTCTCCTCGCAGAAGATGGGCATCCACGAATGGAGCTATGACAACGACATCTCCAACGACAAGCGCTTCAAGGTGCCGCATCGCGACAAGGTGATCGCGCTGAAGGACATCCGCACCGAGGTCGAGCTTGGCTACGACGTCAAGCTGGCGCTCGGGGAAGCCGAGCGTTGCCTGAACTGCGACGTGCAGACCGTGTTCTCGACCTCGCTCTGCATCGAGTGCGATGCCTGCGTCGACATCTGCCCGATGGACTGCATCACTTTCACTGACAATGGCGAGGAAGACGATCTGCGCCATCGCCTGAAGGCGCCCTCACCGCATCCGGACCAGGACCTCTACGTCTCGTCTGGTCTGAAGACCGGACGCGTGATGGTCAAGGACGAGGACGTCTGCCTGCATTGCGGGCTGTGCGCCGAGCGTTGTCCCACCGGTGCCTGGGACATGCAGAAATATTTCATCGAGATGACTTACGCAGGTTCGACATGTCCGACAAAAAGCCGATCAGCAGCGTAAACGACTTCGTCGTCCGTTTCGCCAACGTCAACGGCTCGGGCTCGGCCAGCGCCAACGAAATGTTCGCACGTGCGATCCTGCGCCATGGCGTACCGGTGTCCCCGCGCAACATCTTCCCCTCCAACATCCAGGGCCTGCCGACCTGGTATGAGGTGCGGGTCACCGAAGACGGCCATCTCGGCGCCCGCGGCGGCGTCGACCTGATGGTGGCAATGAATCCACAGACCTGGGACAAGGACGTCGCCGGCATCGAGCCCGGCGGCTACCTGTTCTACGATTCCACCAAGCCGATGCCGTCGACCAAATTCCGCGACGACATCACCGTGATCGGCGTGCCGCTCACCGCGATCACCAACTCGACCTACACCGATCCGCGCCAGCGCCAGCTGTTCAAGAACATCATCTATTTAGGCAGCCTCTCGGCGCTGCTCGACATGGACCCGAAGCTGATCGAGCAGCTGATCGGCGAGCAGTACAAGGGCAAGGAGAAGCTCTTGTCCTCTAACGTCCATGCGCTGCATCTGGGCCGCGACTGGGCGCTGCAAAACCTGAAATGCCCGATCGGGCTGCGGGTGAAGAAGTCCGACAAGGTCGGCGACCGCATCTTCATCGAAGGCAACAGCGCCGCCGCGCTCGGTGCCGTCTATGGCGGTGCGACGGTGTGCGCGTGGTATCCGATCACGCCGTCCTCGTCGGTGGCGGAAGCCTTTACTGCCCACTGCAAGAAGTACCGGCACGATCCGGAGACCGGCAAGGCGAAATACGCGATCGTGCAGGGCGAGGACGAGCTGGCCTCCATCGGTATCGTCATTGGCGCGTCCTGGAACGGCGCGCGCGCGTTCACCGCGACCTCCGGCCCCGGCATCTCCTTGATGACCGAGTTCATCGGCCTCTCGTATTTTGCCGAGATCCCGGCCGTGATCATGAACATCCAGCGCGCCGGCCCCTCCACGGGCATGCCGACCCGCACCCAGCAATGCGACATCATCGCCTGCGCCTATGCCTCGCATGGCGACACCAAGCATGTGCTGCTGTTCCCGGAAGACCCGGCCGAGGCCTTCGAGTTCGCAGCCGCCGCCTTCGATCTCGCCGAGCGCTTGCAGACCACGATCTTCCTGATGCTCGATCTCGACATCGGCATGAACCACCGGCTCTGCCGTCCGCTGAAGTGGGACGATTCCAAGCAGTATGACCGCGGCAAGGTGATGACTACCGAGATGCTGGACGAGGGCCGCGACTTCGGCCGCTATCTCGACGTCGACGGCGACGGCATCCCCTACCGCACCTATCCCGGCACGCACCCGACCAAGGGCTCCTATTTTACCCGCGGCACGTCACGTGATCGCTATGCGCGCTACTCCGAGGAAGGCTCGGTCTATGCCGACAACATGCAGCGGCTCGTGCGCAAGTTCGAGACCGCGCAGGACCTCGTGCCGCGGCCGCTCCAGGCCAATGCGGAACGGCCGACCAAATATGGCGTGATCTATTTCGGCTCGACCTCGCCGGCAATGGACGAGGCGATTGGCCTGCTGGAGACGCGCGGGCACCAGCTCGACCGCCTGCGCATCCGCGCCTTCCCGTTCCACTCCAGCGTGGCGAGCTTCCTCGCCGAGCACGACTTCGTCTACGTGGTCGAGCAGAACCGCGACAGCCAGCTCCGTCAGCTCATCGTCAACGAGAACGGCATCGATCCCGTCCGCCTCGTGCCGATCGTGCATTATGACGGCACCCCGATCACCGCCCGCTATATCGCAAAAGCCATTGGCGACCACCAGGATCACCTCAAGGTGACCCCGCTCCGCAAGGCCGTGTCATGATGGCAAATCGCAAGGATCGGATGCAATCACCTCTCCCCGCGTGCGGGGAGAGGTCGGATTGCGCAGCAATCCGGGTGAGGGGGACTCTCCACGAGTCGAGCTCGTCGAAAGAGCCCCTCACCCCAACCCTCTCCCCGCGAAGGGCGGGGAGAGGGAGTGGAGAGAGACGGTCATGACCTACATCGCAAAACCGAAATTCCATCATCCCGGGCTCAAGAAGAACGAGCTCGGCTACACCCATCGCGATTACGAGGGCAAGATCTCGACGCTGTGCGCCGGCTGCGGCCACGATTCGATCACCGCGTCGATCATCGAGGCCTGCTACGAGCTCTCGATCGAGCCGCACCGGGTGGCAAAGATCTCCGGCATCGGCTGTTCGTCGAAGACGCCGGACTACTTCCTCGGCAATTCGCACGGCTTCAACTCCGTGCACGGCCGCATGCCCAGCGTGCTGACCGGCGCCAATCTCGCCAACCGCGACCTGATCTATCTCGGTGTCTCCGGCGATGGTGATTCCGCCTCGATCGGCTTCGGCCAGTTCGCGCATTCGATCCGGCGCGGCGTCAACATGACCTATATCGTCGAGAACAACGGCGTCTACGGCCTGACCAAGGGCCAGTTCTCGGCCACCGCCGACCGCGGCTCGAAGTCGAAGAAGGGCGTGACCAACACCGACAACGCCATCGACCTGGTCGCAATCGCGCTGCAGCTCGGTGCGACCTTCGTGGCGCGCTCGTTCTCCGGCGACAAGAGCCAGCTCGTGCCGCTGATCGCGGCTGCGATCGGCCACAAGGGCGCGTCCTTCATCGACGTCATCAGCCCCTGCATCGCCTTCAACAACCACGCGGGCTCGACCAAGAGCTTTGACTATGTCCGCGAGCACAACGACGCCGTGAACCGGCTCGACGTGCTGGTCGGCCGCGATCCGATCGCGGTCGATTATGCGCCGGGCACGGTGCAGGTGGTCGAGCAGCACGATGGCAGCAAGATCGCATTGCGCAAGATTGATGCCGACTACGATCCGCATGACCGGCTCGGTGCCCAGACCTTCCTCGCGAGGCACGCCGCCAAGGGCCAGATCGTCACCGGGCTGCTTTACGTCGATCCCGATGCGGAAGATCTGCACAGCCATCTCAACACGGTCGAGACGCCGCTCAATTCGCTGGAAGCCGACACGCTCTGCCCGGGCTCGGCGGCGCTGGACAAGTTCAACGCCAGCCTGCGGTGATCTCTCGCCAACGCTCTACCGCGCCGAAGCGGGCGGCCTGACGCGTACGGAGATCTTCTCCGACACGACGGGCGGCTCGAACGGATAGTGCTTCGCATCGCCCAGCACCAGCTGGAGCGTGTGGGTCCCCGGCGGTAGCTCGAGCTGGGTCTCGGTCTGCCCTGCCCCGAAATGCAGATGCGACTTGTCCTGCAGGATCGGCTCCTTGGGATCGATGGGATCGTTGACGTCGATCAGCAGATGATGATGACCGGAGTTCTGATAGTCGTCGCCGGCATGGGTAACACCCATGTTACGCAAGCCGAACCGGACCAGGAAGGTACCGCGAACCCTCTGCCCGTCATGCGGAGTGATGAAATAGAGCTTTGCGTCCTTGGGAGCGGACTTGCCTTGCGAAAAGGCGGCGCCGGGAAGCAATACGAGCACCGCCGACAGCGCGATGCAGCGAATGATTTGCATCAAACCAACTCCTGCACTCAATGGACTGTGCTCAAGGACTGAGCGCGACGCGGAAGCCGTGCGTCGGATAGCGGACATTGGTGTCGTAGCCATCGCGATTGGACGGCCTCACATATCTCGAATCGTTCTTCCAGGAGCCCGAGCGCAGGACATGCGACGCGCAATCCCCGCCGCTCCATGCCGAGCCGTCACCGGTTGCGCCCTGATAGTTTTTGCGCCAGCAATCCTCGACCCACTGATCGATACTGCCACCCATATCGTAGAGGCCGAACGGATTCGGCTTGAAGCTGCCGACCTTCGCCGGCTGCTCGGCCGCAAGGTCTCCGCAATCCTTGCACCCCGCCATGCCCGGCTGGAGCTTGTCGCCCCACCAATATTTGGTCTGCGTTCCGCCGCGCGCGGCGTACTCCCATTCAGCTTCGCTCGGAAGTCGATAAGGCTTCTTGGTCGCCTGCGCGAGATAGGCCACATATTGTTGTGCGTCGGTCCAGCTCACATTGCTGATCGGCGCATCGTCTTTTCCGACGGCCGTGAAGCCGCATGCCTTTGCGGCCGCGCATTCGTTCCATTCGTGCACCGTCACCGGATATTTGCCGATCGAGAACGGCTTGATCGTGACCTGGTGAACGGGCCGTTCGGTCGGGTCGTCATTGCTTCCCATGGCAAAGCTGCCGCCGCGAATGGCGATCATCTCAGATTCGCGAAGCGGCGGCGCCGTTGGGCTTGGGGTTTGAGTTGGGGTTTGGCTTGATCCCTGATTTAGCGCCGGAGCAGGTGATGGAGATGCCGACGCCACCGAGGGAGACGGCTGTGGCGTTTGCGTCGCGGCTTCGCGCGGCGGAGATTGCGGGCTCGGCGATGCGACCGGAGCAGCCGTCGGCGCGACAGCCTGCTCGCGCCCCTTGCCCGGCGGCTGCGCCAGCAGATACCACAGCACGCCGGAGGCAATCACGAGCAGCGTGATGCTCAGGAGAAAGATCAGGATATTCTCGCGCCGACCTCGCGTCCTCCCGAGCGCATCTGCGTCCGGCAGCACGCGATAGACGCGCACCGGATCGGTAATGTTCTTGACCTTGCGATCCCCGAGCGACTCGTAACCGCACACGACCTTGTGCTTGATCTGCTCGTAGATCGCGCCGGAGATGTAGACCTGACCGGGTTCAGCGATACCCTCGAGGCGCGTGGCGATGTTGACGCCGTCGCCGTAGATATCGTCCGGCTCCACGATGACGTCGCCGAGATTGACGCCAATCCGGTATTCGATCCGCGACGGCTTTGCGAGCGCGGCGTTACGGCCGACGAGATTCTGCTGGATGACGATGCTGCAGCGAACGGCCTCGACGGGACTGTCGAATATCGCGATGAAGCCGTCGCCGGTGGTCTTCACCAGCGCTCCATGGTGCTCGACGATGCTGGGCTGGATGAGATCCCGCTCGATCCGCTTGACGCGGACATGCGTGCCTTCCTCGTCGGCCTGCATCAGGCGACTGTAGGAAGCGATGTCACCGACGATGATCGCCGCAAGACGACGCGGCATCGGGCCGTGTGGAGGCGGCTCATCGTGATTTCCGGATCTGAAGTTGCGAATTTCGCCCATTGCGAAGACTCCACAAACTTGCAAAGGCGGATTAGCTTACGTCTCCGAAGCGCAGCTGTCTGTGAACACTATCACATCGATGAACTGCGACAATGTCGCAGAAGTTGTCGGTGTGTCGAGTTCCCTGGCAAAGCCGCCGTCAGGATTGAACCTTCCTGATCCGACGGCGACTAAGGCTCGTGTGGACACACCTTGCAATTTGGGCCTGTGCCTGCCTCGTCCGCCGCTACGATGCGCAGCATCTTGCCCGAGGCCCGGGCGTTTCGCGGCGCTTAGCTGACAGGCTCCGGCGCGGGTTCAGGCTCCGGCACGGCGTGGTTGACATGGGCCGGTCGTCCGGCACCCCAATATTGCTTGCAGGTCTCGAGCAATTTTTCGACGTCCATGGTCAGGCCGCCCGCATTGACGATCACGCCGTCAGCGCCAAGTGCCTTGTTCATCATCGACAAGGCCTGCGTCAGAAGTCCTCCGGAGAATCGCTCGGCGACAAGGGGATCGACCTTGAGCACCACGAATTTCTGCGCGCGCTGCTCCCAGAGCATGATCTTCCGCACGGCGCTCCAGGCGATGGTCTCGTCGGCGAGCCTGGTGTCGCGAATGCCGACACGGCTGATGAAGACCACCGGCTGCCTGGCGGAGATCAGCTGCCAAAGCATCCTGCAGGTGGCAAGCCCGAAAAACACCGCGCCGATATAGCAGGCGGCCACCTGGAACGTGGTGACGTTCTTGCCTTCCTGCCAGGTGAATGCGAGCCCGGCGCAGAGTAGCGTCAGCAGCAGGTTGCCGCCGAAAAACATCAGCAGCCGGCCTCGCGAATAGCCGATCGCAAGATTGGGCAAGTTCTGACTTTCGGACATTCCAATCGCCTCCAGCCATTTGCAACAATCTGGGGTCTATCCACGCCCGTCCCTTGCAAGGCTTAAGCCTGGAACCTTGCGCGAGGCTGCCCGCAGGAGGCGCAGTTGAACGCACAGTGTCTGGCTTGCGACTAACGGCCAGTTGGCCCCATCCTCTCGACGCGGGCCGTCAATGGCTGAATTATCCGGTGCGATCATGAAGCTTGCCCTCATCCTTCCGCTGGTACTTGCGGCCTTCATCGGCGTCGCCCGGGCTGAGGAGGCCGACGACATCCGCGAGGCGAGCAAGACCGAGACCGAGGCCTTCAACGCACGGATGTACGCGGGCACGCCCGCCAAGACCGCCTATGCCTGCTTCGTTCACCGCTACGATGCCGAGCACCTGGCGCGACATCCGAAGCAGAAAGTCGCCGCGATGAAGCTGCTGGTCTCGGCGGAGATCGACCAGGAGGACAAGCAGCTCCACAACTCCTTCCGGCTCGGCTTCCGATATCGCCACCGCAGCGGCGATTTCGACTCCAGCGGCTCCTGTCACCACGTTGTGTTTACCAAGGACGGCAGCGAGGTCCGGCTCGGCTGCGGCGTCGATTGCGAGGGCGGCGGCATCGGCGTCGCGCTCTCGAGGGACGACAAATCGGCCATCGTGCGGCTCGCGAGCGTCAGGGTCTGGCTGCACAACAAGCCGGACGAAGAGGCCGAGCGATCGCTGGTCGCAGGCCAGGATGACGGGATATTCCGGCTCGACCGGGCCAACAACAGCGAGTGCGCCGCGCTCGTGACTGACCGCAAGGAACTCGCTGCTCTCAGCCACAAGTGATATGTCAACGGCCAGTCGAGCGCTGTCGTGAGGAGATCGCCATGAACCGCCGGAACATCTTGTGGAGCACCGTCTCGGCGTTGGGTGCAGCGTTTGCGGCCTCGCGCGCCAAGGCTGCGACCGAGGCCGCGCCGTCGAACAAGCTGAAGGTCGTCTATCACCTCAGCGACGCCGACAAGGTCAATTTCGTGCTCGGCAACATCCAGAACCACATCGACGGCGTCGGCGGCCCCGACCATGTCACGATCGCGCTGGTGATCCACGGGCCGGCATTGAAGGCGTTCCACTCCGCGCAGGCCAACCCGGATATCAGCAAGCGGATCGGCGATTTCTCCAAGGACGGCGTCGAGCTCGCCGCCTGCGGCAACACGATGAAGGCGCAGAACATCGCGCTGACGGATCTGCTGCCCGGGTTCGTCAGCGCGGAGAAAGGCGGCGTGGTGCGTCTCGCCGAGCTGCAGTCGCAGGGGTATCTGTATTTGCGGCCGTGAGGCTAGGCGCGGCGAATTCGGTGCGCTCCCTCCCCCGCTTGCGGGGGGAGGACTGGGGAGAGGGTGTCGCTGCAACCGAGAACCCCCAAGAGGAGAAAGCCCTCACCCGGCGCTTCGCGCCGACCTCTCCCGCAAGCGGGAGAGGTGAGAAGAGCCCGCGGCGCCCCCTTCCAATTCATCTCCACTTGACTCACCCATAACTCTGCGGTTATGTATTAATCCATAACCTGTGAGTTATGAATCCCCACATGTCCGCCACCTCCGATCTTCTGTTTCGGACGCTCGCCGACCCCACGCGGCGGGCGATCTTCGAGCGGCTTTGCCGCGAGGGCGAGCAGACGGTCGGGGCACTGACGGCGCGATCGGGCGTTTCCCAGCCTGCGGTCTCAAAGCATCTCGGCGCGCTGAAGCAGGCGGGCCTGGTGCGCGACCGTCACGAAGGACGCCAGACCCACTACAGCGCGCAGCCCGGTGCGCTCAATCCGCTGATCGACTGGACCAGCCAGATGGCCGGCTTCTGGCAGAACCGGCTCGACGCACTCGACGATCTCCTGAAGAGGATGGACCAATGACTGACGCAGCAACCGAAAACCGTTCCGTGGTCGTCGAGCGCGAATTCGCCTTTCCGCCGGAGCGGCTGTGGCGCGCGCTGACACAGCCGCATCTGATCGAGGAATGGCTGATGAAGAACGACTTCAAGCCTGAGGTCGGTCACCGCTTCAATCTTCGCGGCGAATGGGGCGGCGTGCTGGATTGCGAGGTGCTCGCCATCGAGCCGCAGCGCTCGCTCGCCTACACCTGGAATTTCACGCATGAGGATGCGGCCTACGACCTCAAGAGCGTGGTGACGTTCACGCTGACCCCGCAGGGCGCAGGCACGCATCTGCGCGTCGAACAGGCGGGCTTCCGTCCCAGCCAGAAGCAGGCCTATGGCGGCGCGCATGCCGGCTGGAAGCAGTTTTTCACCAAGCTGGACGAGCTGCTGGCGCGGGCGGAATAACCCGGCCACTGGCGTCCATTTCCACCATTTCTCACAGGAGATTGAGATGAGCTCGAACATGTGGATTCGACAGATCCATCGCTGGCTGTCGATTGCTTTCACGCTTGCCGTCATCGCCAACATTGTTGCGCTGACCATGCAGATTCAGGCGACGTGGATTGGCTTGCTGGCCTTCGTGCCGTTGATTCCATTGCTCGCCACCGGGCTTTATATGTTTGCGCAGCCCTATCTTGGCCGCCGCAGCAACGCGTGAACGAGGCGAGAGCATGAAGAAAGCCGTGACCGTAAAGAAGACCAGCGCGAAAGACGCGGACGGGCCTTCGCCCTCAAAACTGATCGACGGCAGGATCAAAGGGCTCGGCGACTGGCGCGGCGAGACGTTGAAGCGGGTCCGCGAGCTGATCAAGGAGGCCGCCCCTGACGTGGTCGAGGAATGGAAGTGGCGCGGCGTTCCCGTGTGGGAGCACGACGGCATCATCTGCACCGGCGAGACCTACAAGGCCGTCGTCAAGATGACCTTTGCCAAGGGCGCAGCACTGGACGACCCGGCCGGCCTGTTCAATTCCAGCCTCGACGGCAATGTGCGGCGCGCCATCGATATTCGCGAGGGCGAGAAGATCAACGAGAAAGCGCTGAAGGCGCTGATCCGCGCCGCCGTGGAGCTGAACGCATCCAAGGCGAAGAAGCCGGCGAAGCGATCGGCATAGAGGAGCCGTGGTGCAGCCACAAATGCCTCCCTTCTCCCCTTGTGGGAGAAGGTGGCGCGAAGCGCCGGATGAGGGGTCCCTATCGGCACGGGAAAGTGTGGAGAGACACCCCTCACCCCAGTGAGCTTGTATCTGCCGGCGTCGCTGCCCTCTCCCACAAGGGGCGAGGGCACATCAACACGCATCTCGCCGCACTAATCGGCGGCGTTACGCCGCCGCCGTGATCGGACGCGGGCTGACGACATATTCGCGCAGCACCTTGTCGTTGGCGTCGACCTCAATCAGCGCGACGTCATAGGTCCAGAGATCGGCCAGATGCTGGAGCACCCGCTTGGCATCGGTCTCGTTGAGCTGCGAGCCCTTGATGACGCGGTGATGCAGGATCAGCCGGCGGTCGCCGGCGAGATCGACATCGACCACCTCGATATTGGCGTCGATGTAGCCGACGTCGTGCTGCCGCGCCAGCTCGCGGCGGACACGGCGGAAGCCGCGATCGTCGTGGATGGCGTCGACCCGAATGCCCGCGCGCTCGTCGGGATTGTCATGGAGGTGGAACATGCGGAAGTGCCGCATCAGTTTCGGGCTCAGGAATTGGGCGATGAAACTCTCGTCGCGATAGTTCGCCCAGACGTCGCGCAGCACGCCCATCACATCGTTCTTGCCAGCGATATCGGGAAACCATTCACGGTCTTCGTCTTCGGGCCGCGTGACGATGCGCTCGATGTCCTGCATCATGGCGAAGCCGAGCGCATAGGGGTTGAAGCCGGAGAAACGCTGGTCGTCGAATTCGGGCTGGAACACCACATTGGTGTGCGACCCCAAAAATTCGAGGAAGTTGCCGTCGCTGATGCGGCCCTGCTGATGCAGCTGGGTCATGATGCGATAGTGGACGTAGGTCGCCGTCCCCTCGTTCATCACCTTGGTCTGGCTCTGCGGATAGAAATACTGCGCGATGTGGCGGACGATGCGCAGGAGCTCTCGCTGCCAGGGCGCCAAGCGCGGCGCGCTCTTCTCCAGGAAATAGAGCAGGTTTTCCTGCGGCAGGCCGAGCAGCTTGCGGCGCCGTTCGAGGGAGATCGCCGACCGGGTCTTCGAGACACCCTTGGGCACGGTGCGCCAGAGGTCGTTGAAGACCTCCTCCTCGTGCTGGCGCCGGCGCCCTGCCCGCTTCTCCTCCTCGCGCAGATCCAGCTTCTTCTTGCCGGGATAGCGGTCGATGCCGTGCGACATCAAAGCATGCGCGGCGTCCAGCGTGCGCTCGACCTCGACGCGGCCGTAGCGCTCCTCGCACTGCATGACGTACTTCTTGGCGAAATCCAGATAGTCCAGGATGCCTTCCGCATCGGTCCACTGCTTGAACAAATAATTGTTCTTGAAGAAGTGGTTGTGGCCGAAGGCGGCGTGCGCGATCACCAGCGTCTGCATCGTCGCCGTGTTCTCCTCCATGAGGTAGGAGATGCAGGGCGAGGAGTTGATCACGATCTCATAGGCGAGGCCCATCAGGCCCTTGCGGTACGACGCCTCGTGATAAGCGAAGTGCTTGCCGAACGACCAGTGCTTGTAGAACAGCGGCATGCCGACGGAGGAATAGGCATCCAGCATCTGCTCGGCGGTGATCACCTCGATCTGGTTCGGGTAGACGTCGAGCCCGAGATCTTTCAGCGCCACCTCCTCGCAGGCATCGGTGATGCGCTGCAAGGTGTGGAAATCCCAATCGGCGCCTTCGAACAAGCGTTCCGTCATGGAGCGGCTCTCTCCTGAGAAGTTTCGCGGCGCTGGAACAGATCGTGGAACACCGGAAAGATCTCGCTGCGCTCGCTGACCTTGCGCATCGAGAGCGGTGCGCCGCTGTTGCGCAGGCGCTCGTAGAGGGTCCAGAGCGAGGAATCGGAGAGATCGAAGGCGCTGCCGCCTGCTTCCCCGACCTCGAGATAGGCGAAGAATTGGCAGACCGGCAAGATTTTTTCGGTCAGCAGCAGGCCGGCGAGCTCGCCGTCGGAATAGGAATTGTCGCCGTCGGAGGCTTGCGCGGCGTAGATATTCCAGTCCGTCGGATTGAAGCGCTCGCGCACGATCTCGTGCATCGCCTGCAGCGCGCTGGAGACCAGCGTGCCGCCGGAGGCCGGACCGTAGAAGAAGGTCTGCTCGTCGACCTCCTCGGCGCGGTCGGTATGGCGGATGAAGACGATCTCGACATGCTTGTAGCGCCGCTTCAGGAACACGTAGAGCAGCATGTAGAAGCGTTTTGCGAGATCCTTCATGTGCTCGGACATCGAGCCGGAGACGTCCATCAGGCAGAACATCACGGCCTGCGCCACCGGCCGCGGGACCTTCTCGTAGCGACGGTAGCGGATGTCGAGCGGATCGATGAAGGGAATGCGCTTGGTCTTCGCCTTCAGCTTTTCGAGCTGGGCGAGCAACTCGGCGCGCTCGTCGTCGTCGGTGCAAGCTTCGATCGCAGCTTCCAGCTCTTCGACCTCGTCCTTGCGGGGACGCTTGAGCGCGATGCGGCGGGCGAGCGCGAGTTTCACGGTGCGGCTGACCGAGATGTTGGCGGGCGAACCTGATGTGGTGTAGCCGGCGCGCTGGATGCCTTCGCTCTCGGTTTGCGCGATCTTGCGCTTGGCAAGATCAGGGAGCTCGAGATCGTCGAGGAAGAGATCGACGAATTCGTCGCGGCTCAGCACGAAGCGGAAGGCGTCCTCGCTGTCGCCTTCGCCGGGACCGGAATCCTTGGCGCTGCCCTGACCGGAGCGCTGGAGATAATCGCCCTCGATGAACTTCTTGTTGCCGGGCAGCACCATGTCGCGCGTCCCGCCTTCACGGCGGAACCGCGGCTCGTGCATGCCGTCGAGCGGGATCGTGACCTCACCACCCTCCAGGACGTCCTTGATGTCGCGTTCCTGCGAGGTCTTTTTGACGGCGCCCTGCACCAGGGATTTGGCCCGACGCAAGAACCGCTGGCGGTTCTCAAGACTCTTGCCGCCTGGATTCAGGCGCCTGTCAATAATGTGAATGGCCACTTTCTCATCCGCCTCAACCGGCTTGCTTCACACGCATGTACCATTCGACCAGTCGGCGAACCTGACGCTCGGTGTAGCCGCGTTCCACCATGCGTGCGACGAACTCGCCGTGCTTCTTCTCCGTCTCGCCGTCCTTCTTGGACCCGAACGAGATGACCGGAAGCAGGTCCTCGACCTGAGAGAATATCCGCTTTTCGATCACATCGCGAATCTTCTCGTAGGAGGTCCAGGTCGGATTCTTGCCGCCGTTCTGGGCCCGCGACCGTAACGAGAATTTGACCACCTCGTTGCGGAAATCCTTCGGGTTGGCGATGCCGGCCGGCTTCTCGATCTTGGTCAGCTCCTGGTTCAAGAGTTCGCGATCGAGCAGCTGCCCGGTGTCGGGATCCTTGAAGTCCTGGTCCTCGATCCAGGCATCGGCGTAATCGACGTAGCGATCGAACAGGTTCTGGCCGTAATCCGAGTAGGATTCGAGATAGGCCTTCTGGATCTCGTTGCCGATGAACTCGGCATAACGCGGTGCCAGGTCAGCCTTGATGAATTCGAGATAGCGCTTCTCGACTTCCTCCGGCAGTTGCTCGCGGCGGATCGACTGTTCGAGCGCGTACATCAGGTGCACGGCGTCGGCGGCGATCTCCTGCGGATCGTGGTTGAAGGTCGCAGCCATGATCTTGAAGGCAAAGCGGGTGGAGACGCCGTCCATGCCCTCATCGACGCCGGCGGCATCGCGATACTCTTGGACGCTGCGCGCCTTCGGATCGGATTCCTTCAGGCTCTCGCCGTCGTAAACCCGCATCTTGGCAAACACGGTGGAGTTCTCGTGCTTGCGCAGGCGCGACATCACCGAGAAACGCGCCAGCGTCTCCAGCGTCGAGGGTGCGCATGGCGCAGCCGCGAGCTCGGAGCCCTGGATCAGCTTCTCGTAGATCTTCTGCTCTTCGGTGACGCGGAGGCAGTAGGGCACCTTGATCACGCAGATGCGGTCGATGAAGGCCTCGTTGTTCTTGTTGGCCTTGAAGCTCGCCCACTCCGCCTCGTTGGAGTGCGCGAGGATGACGCCGGTGAACGGGATGGCGCCGATATTCTCGGTACCGATGTAATTGCCCTCCTGCGTTGCGGTCAGCAGCGGGTGCAGCATCTTGATCGGCGCCTTGAACATCTCGACGAATTCAAGGATGCCCTGGTTGGCGCGGTTGAGGCCGCCGGAATAGCTGTACGCATCGGGGTCGTTCTGCGCGTAGGTCTCGAGCTTGCGGATATCGACCTTGCCGACCAGCGAGGAGATGTCCTGGTTGTTCTCGTCACCAGGCTCGGTCTTGGAGACCGCGATCTGGCGCAGCCGCGACGGCTGGATTTTTGCGACACGAAACTGGGAAATGTCGCCGCCGAAGGCCTCGAGCCGCTTGTAGCACCACGGGCTCATCAGGCCGGTGAGGCGCCGGCGCGGAATGCCGTACTTCTCTTCCAGCATCGGCCCGAGATGATCGGGATCGAACAGGCTGAGCGGACTCTCGAACACCGGCGAGAGTTCATCGCCGGCCTTGAGCACGTAGATCGGCTGCACTTCCATCAGCGACTTCAACCGCTCGGCGAGCGAGGATTTGCCGCCGCCGACCGGGCCGAGCAGGTAGAGGATCTGCTTGCGCTCTTCCAGACCTTGCGCGGCGTGGCGAAAGAACCCGACGATGCGCTCGATGGTTTCTTCCATGCCGTAGAAGCCGGCGAAGGCCGGATAGGTGCGGATGGTGCGGTTCAAAAAAATACGGCCAAGGCGTGGGTCCTTGGCCGTGTCAATCGTCTGAGGATCGCCGATCGCTGCTAGCAATCGTTCGGCCGCATTCGCGTATTTCATGGGATCGCTTCGACACGATTCCAGATATTCTGCCATCGACATGTCGTGCTGGCTTCTCGCCTCGAACGACCGAGCGAAAGCGTTGAATAGAGAATCGTTGTACATGATCCCTCTCCGCGTGAGTTCCGCTACAAGCTGAAACGAAAGCAGTTACTGGACCGTTCCTCAGGCCGCTTTTCGAATCAGCGTGAGCACATGACGATCATTGGACACCCGGGTGCCGATACGACGCAATGTACAAGGTAGGCACTCACTGAACTACGAACAGGCACTTGCCTGTAATTTGTGCGAATCTCTATCCATCTTGGCTCATTTCCAGCAATTGTCACTCGCTCGCCACATCCGGGCAATACCGGGGACGGCTCCATCCGGCACTGCAACATAGAGCGATCGGCGAGCGGCGAACTTATGACGCTCGCAAGGCAATGCCTTGCGCGCCGCGTTCATCTTTTCCTGCTGCAATGCGATGCGTGCGCCGCATGCAGCATGAATGTCGCGGCAAGCGTACAGCGATGTATCAAAATCGGTCGCCAAACCCTCCGAACGGATAACGTCGGTCTGCTTGGCGGCACGCGGCCGAGTCACCGCGAGGCGCGCCGCGACCGGGAGCCGCATGACGGATTGACCGATGTCGAGATCATGGGATGCGCCGATGCAGACGGCCGACGCGATCGATGGCCGGTGATCGGCGACGCCGTCAGGACGTGCGTACATGCTTTCCCCCAGCATGGCCATTCGCGATGGAGCCAATGACGATCGGCCAATGACAATCGGACGGATCGATATCCGCTGACGACACTCCGCGACGCGACAGATGTCCTCACGCAACAAGACCTCGGCCGAACCATCCCGGCCAAATTATTATTACGCAAAAGCACGACTGCCGCCTGGATCGCCATGATCGCGACGGAGTTACACTAGGAGAATGACGCCAATAGCCTTGATTGGTTCCCTCCCGGGAGCATGTGAGCTAAAGGATAGCGCGTCAGGACCGGCGCGGAAACCCCCTCCGCCCGTAGGCTTGGAGATAAATAAGCATCATGAATCCCGTCAAAGAACTGGAAAAGCACGGACAAGCCGTCTGGCTGGACTTCCTCGCCCGTGGCTTCATCGCCAAGGGCGACCTGAAGCGGCTGATCGACACCGACGGTGTCAAGGGCGTCACCTCCAATCCGTCGATCTTCGAGAAGGCGATCGGCAGCTCGGACGAATACGACGCCCCGATCGGCAAGGCGCTGAAGCGCGGCGACCGGACCGTGGCCGACCTGTTCGAGGCGGTCGCGATCGAGGACATCCAGAACGCCGCCGACGTGCTGCGCCCGGTCTATGACCGCCTCAAGGGCCATGACGGCTATGTCAGCCTCGAGGTCTCGCCTTATCTTGCGATGGATACCGCCGGCACGGTCGCCGAAGCGCGGCGCCTCTGGAAGGACGTCAGCCGCAAGAACCTGATGGTGAAGGTGCCGGCGACGCCGGAAGGCCTGCCGGCGATCGAAAAGCTGATCGGCGACGGCATCAGCATCAACATTACGCTGTTGTTCTCCAGGGACGTCTATCTCCAGGTCGCCGAAGCCTATCTCACTGGCCTGGAAAAATATGTCGCCGGCGGCGGCGATCCCTCGCATGTCGCGAGCGTGGCGAGCTTCTTCGTCAGCCGTATCGACTCCGTGGTCGACAAGCAGCTCGACGAGAAGATCGCGCGGGCCAACGACCCGTCCGAGAAGGAGCGGCTCGCCGCGCTGAAGGGCAAGGTCGCGATCGCCAACGCCAAGGTCGCCTACCAGGATTACAAGCGGCTGTTCTCGGGTCCGCGCTGGGAGAAGCTCTCCGCCAAGGGCGCCAAGCCGCAGCGCATGCTGTGGGCCTCGACCGGCACCAAGAACAAGGACTACAGCGACGTCCTCTATGTCGAGGAGCTGATCGGGCCCGACACCGTCAACACCGTACCGCCGGCGACGCTGGACGCATTCCGCGACCACGGCAAGCCGCGCGACAGTCTTGAAGAAAACGTCGACGACGCCCGCCGGGTGCTGGAAGAGCTGGAGCGCTCGGGCGTCTCGCTCGACGCCATCACCGAGGAGCTCGTCAAGGATGGCGTCAAGCAGTTCGCCGACGCTGCCGACAAGCTCTTCGGCGCAGTCGCCCACAAGCGCGCCACCGTGCTCGGGCCCGCGATCGACCGCCAGCAGCTCTCGTTGGGTGACGGCCTCGGCAAGGCCGTGGCCAAGAGCACCGAGGAATGGCGCGCATCGGCCAAGATCCGCAGGCTGTGGCAGCGCGACAAATCGGTCTGGACCGGGACGGACGAGGACAAATGGCTCGGCTGGCTCGACAGCGCGGCGAAAGCCGACGTCGCCGACTACGAGGACTATGCCAATCGCGTGAAGGGCCAGAAATTCTCCGACGCCGTCGTGCTCGGCATGGGCGGATCGAGCCTGGGGCCGGAGGTGCTGGCCGAGACTTTTGCGCGGAAGGCGGGCTTTCCGAAGCTGCACGTGCTGGATTCCACCGATCCGGCCCAGGTGCGGGCGATGGAAGCCAAGATCGACATCGCCAACACCGTGTTCATCGTCTCCAGCAAATCCGGCGGCACCACCGAGCCGAACGCGATGAAGGACTATTTCCATGAACGCGTCGCGCAGGCGCTCGGCCCGAAGGCCAAGACCGGCTTCCGCTTCATTGCGGTGACCGATCCCGGCTCCTCGCTGGAGAAGGCGGCGAAGAAGCTCAACTATGCCCGCGTCTTCCATGGCGAACCGTCGATCGGCGGCCGCTATTCGGTGCTGTCGCCGTTCGGCTTGGTGCCGGCGGCCACGGCCGGCATCGACGTCAAGACCTTCCTCAAGCATGCGCTCTCGATGGCCCGCTCTTGCGGACCGGACGTGCCGCCAGCTGAGAACCCCGGCGTGCAGCTCGGCCTCGCCATGGGGCTTGCCGGCCTCGAAGGCCGCGACAAGGTGACGATCCTGTCGTCGAAGAAGATCGCCGATTTCGGCGCATGGGCCGAGCAGCTCATCGCGGAATCGACCGGCAAGGAGGGCAAGGGCCTGATCCCGATCGCCGGCGAGCCGTTGGGCGAATCCTCGCTCTACGGCGATGACCGCTTCTTCATCGACATCCGCACCGAGGGCGAGACAGACGCCGCACACGATTCGGCGCTTGCCGGGATCGAAGCGGCCGGCCATCCCGTGGTACGCATCGTCATGAAGTCGATCGACCACCTCGGCCAGGAATTTTTCCGCTTCGAGATGGCGACGGCGGTTGCGGGCTCGATCCTCGGCATCAACCCGTTCGATCAGCCGGACGTGGAGGCAGCCAAGATCAAGACCCGCGAGTTGACGTCGGCGTATGAGAAGACCGGCGCGCTGCCGGCCGAGGAGCCCGTGGTCAGCACCGCGGAGTTCGACCTCTACACCAACGACACCAACGCCGCCGCGTTGCGCACGATGGGAGCCAATGGCGACCTCACTTCCTGGCTGAAGGCACACATCACCCGCTCGCGGCGCGGCGATTATTTTGCCCTGCTCGGCTACATCGCGCGCGACAAGGCCACGATCGAGGCGCTGCAGGAGATGCGGACCGCCGTGCTCGAGAAGCGGCATCTGGCGACCGCCGCCGAATTCGGCCCGCGCTTCCTGCACTCCACGGGACAGGCTTACAAGGGCGGGCCCGACAGCGGCGTGTTCCTCCAGATCACCGCCGATGACGCCAAGGACCTGGCCGTGCCGGGCCAGAAGGCGAGCTTCGGCGTGATCAAGGCGGCGCAGGCCCGGGGCGATTTCGACGTGCTCACCGAGCGCGGCCGGCGCGCGCTCCGGGTACACCTGAAGGGTCCGCTCAAGAAAGGTCTCGCTGCGCTCAATGCGGCGCTCAACGACGCGCTGAATTAAGAGGAATATCTCAATGCAACTCGGCATGATCGGCCTCGGCCGGATGGGCGGCAACATCGTTCGCCGGCTGATGCGCCACGGCCATTCGACCGTGGTCTATGACAAGGACGCCAAGGCCGTCGCGGGTCTCGCCGCGGACGGCGCAGTCGGCTCGGCGACGCTGGAAGAGTTCATCTCGAAACTGGAGCGGCCGCGCGCGGCCTGGGTGATGCTGCCTGCCGGCCGCATCACCGAGCAAACTATCGACACGATCGCGGGCGTGATGCAGGAAGGCGACGTCATCATCGACGGCGGCAACACCTTTTGGCAGGACGACGTCCGCCGCGGCAAGGCGCTGAAGGCGCGCGGCATCCATTATGTCGACGTCGGCACCTCCGGCGGCGTCTGGGGGCTCGAGCGCGGCTATTGCATGATGATCGGCGGCGAGAAGCAGGTCGTCGACCGGCTCGATCCGATCTTCGCGGCCCTTGCGCCCGGCGCCGGCGACATTCCGCGCACCGAGGGACGTGATGGACGTGATCCCCGCATCGAGCAGGGCTACATCCATGCAGGCCCCGTGGGCGCAGGCCATTTCGTGAAGATGATCCACAACGGCATCGAATACGGCCTGATGCAGGCCTATGCCGAAGGTTTTGACATTCTCAAGAACGCCAATATCGATGCCCTGCCCGCGGACCATCGCTACGATTTCGACCTCGCCGATATCGCCGAAGTCTGGCGGCGCGGCTCGGTGATCCCGTCCTGGCTGCTCGATCTCACCTCGACCGCGCTCGCCGACAGTCCGGCGCTGGCGGAATATTCCGGCTTCGTCGAGGATTCCGGCGAGGGACGCTGGACCGTGAATGCGGCGATCGACGAGGCCGTGCCGGCCGAAGTCCTGACCGCGGCGCTCTACACACGTTTCCGTTCCCGCAAGGAACACACCTTCGCCGAGAAAATTCTCTCGGCGATGCGTGCCGGCTTCGGCGGCCACAAGGAGCCGAAGCGGCCGGACGCTTCGAAGCCTAAATAAAAAGCCCAAGTAAGAATCAACAAAGCGAAGGCCAATCGTTCGTGACAAAAGACCCGCAAGCCAAGCGCAAGCCGGAAAATTGCGCCTTCGTCATTTTCGGCGTCACCGGCGACCTCACCCATCGCCTGGTGATGCCGTCTCTGTACAATCTGGCCGCCGAACACCTGTTGCCGGAAAAGTTCTGCGTCGTCGGCGTGGCCCGCAACGGCCAATCGGATGACGAATTGCGTGACAGCCTGTTGAAGGGCCTGCGGCAATTCGCGACCCGGCCCGTGGACGACGATATCGCCCAGAAGCTGCTGCAATGCGTCACCTTCGTCGAGGCCGATCCGAAGGACCCGCCGTCCTTCGATCGCTTGCGCGAGCATCTGGATTCGCTGGAATGCGCGCAGGACACCGGCGGCAATCGCCTGTTCTATCTGGCGACCCCCCCGGCCGCGTTTGCACCGACCGCGCGCGAGCTCGGCCGCACCGGCATGACGAAGGAGAACGGCGCCTGGCGGCGGCTGGTGATCGAAAAGCCGTTCGGCACCGACCTCGCCTCGGCCAAGGCGCTGAATGCCGAGCTGCTGAAGATCATGGAGGAGCACCAGATCTACCGGATCGATCATTATCTCGGCAAGGAGACGGTGCAGAACATCCTGGTGCTCCGCTTTGCCAACGGCATGTTCGAGCCGATCTGGAATCGCAACCATATCGACCACATCCAGATCACGGTGGAGGAGAAGCTTGGCGTCGGCCATCGCGGCGGCTTCTACGATGCCACCGGCGCGCTGCGCGACATGGTGCCGAACCATCTATTCCAGTTGATGTCGCTGGTCGCGATGGAGCCGCCGGCGCGCTTCGACGCGCATTCCGTCCGTTCCGAGAAGGCCGAGGTGCTGACCTCGATCCAGCAGCCGAACCAGGAAGAAGCGCTGAAGAATTCTGTCCGTGCGCAATATCTCGCGGGCCGGATCGGCGACGACGAAATTCCCGACTATCGCAAGACCGAGGACGTCAAGGCGGGCAGCACCACCGAGACCTTTGTCGCGCTGAAGCTGATGATCGACAATTGGCGCTGGGCCGGCGTGCCGTTCTATTTGCGTACCGGCAAGGCGCTGGGCCACAAGCGCACCGAAGTCGCGATCAAGTTCAAGCAGGCGCCGCTGTCGATGTTTTCAGGCACGACGGTCGACCGCCTCTCGCAAAACTTTCTCACCATCGGCATTGCGCCGACCGAGACGATCGAGCTTCAGTTCAACGCCAAGATCCCGGGACCGAGCATCACCATCGACGGCGTCGAGATGAAGTTCAAGTACGGCGACTATTTCCGGGCCGATCCCTCCACCGGCTACGAGACGCTGATCTACGACTGCATGATCGGCGACAACATCCTGTTCCAGCGCGCCGACGGCATCGAGGCCGGATGGGAGGCGGTGCAGCCATTCCTGGATGCCTGGAAGACCGCAGGCAACAACGGCATCGAGACCTATGAGGCCGGTAGCGACGGCCCGGCCTGCGCCGACGAGCTGCTGCGGCGCGACGGCCGCAGCTGGCGGAAGTTTTCGTGATGGGCGCGGCCGACCAGCCGAAGCTGATCGTCTTCGCCGATGCCGAAGCCCTCGCACTGGCCGCCGCCGAACGAGTGATGGCGCGGATGGCGGCCAATCGCGGCCGCATCGCGATCTGCCTGACCGGCGGCTCGAGCCCGAAGAAGCTCTATCGGCTGTTCGGCGGCGACGCCTGGCGGGGCAAGATCCCCTGGGATCGCGTGCACTGGTTCATTGGCGACGAGCGTTTTGTCCCCGAGGGTGATCCCCTCAACAACATGGCCATTGCGCGCGCCACGTTTCTCGACCGCAATGCGCCCGCCGACCATATCCATCCGATCCCGACGACGGCCGAAAATCCGGACGCAAGCGCCGAAGCCTATGCGCGCGAGCTGCAGGCCTTCTATGGTGCTGAAAGCCTCGATCCGGCGCGACCGCTGTTCGATCTCGTCCTGATGGGTGCCGGCCCTGATGGACATACCGCCTCGCTCTTTCCCGGCTATCCCGCCATCGAGGAGACCGCGCGCTGGGTCGTCGGTGTCCCCAAGGCCAATGTGGCACCCTTCGTGCCGCGGGTCTCGCTGACGCTCCCGGCGCTGGCCTCCTGCCGCGAAATGCTGTTCGAGATCGCTGGGCATGACAAGCAGCCGATCTTGACGCGCCTGCTCAATGGCGAGACTCTGCCGGCTGTACGCGCGCGCTCGAATGGTGAGACCGTCTGGCTGGTCGACCAGGCCGCGCTTCCGGAGGGAATTCGTGGCGGGCGTTAAAGCACCTTGTGCATTGATCGTGATGGGCGTGTCGGGCTCGGGCAAGAGCACAGTTGCAGAGGCGCTCGGCGAGCGTCTCGGCTGGCGGTTCGAGGACGGCGACAGCTTTCACCCCGCCAGCAATGTCGAGAAGATGCGGGCCGGCCACCCGCTCACCGACGAGGACCGCTGGCCCTGGCTCAACGCCATCGCCGACGAGATCGCGCGGGTCTGCAACAAGGGCGAGCAAATCATCATCGCCTGTTCGGCGCTCAAGCACACCTATCGCGACGTGCTCCTGCGCGGACGCGACGACGTGCGCTTCGTTTTCCTGAAGGGCACGCAGGAGCTGATCGCCGACCGGCTGGCGCATCGCAAGGGCCATTTCATGCCGCCAGGGCTGCTCACCAGCCAGTTCAACACGCTGGAGCCGCCGGCGGCAAGCGAGCACGTCATCACGGCGTCGATCGACGAGACCGTTGAGGCGATCGTCGACGGCATCGTGCGGCAGCTGAAATACGACGGCGGAAGAAGTAGGGCTCAGCCATGACGAAAATCTCATTGATCGTCTCCGACGTCGACGGCACGCTGCTCACCAAGGACAAGACGCTGACGGACCGCGCGAGGTCCGCGGTACAGAAGCTTCATCAGGCCGGTATCGGCTTCACCATTACCTCAAGCCGCCCTGCGATCGGCATGCGCTTCCTGATCGAGCCGCTCGCGCTATGGCTGCCGGTCGGCCCGTTCAACGGCTCCTCGATCGTCGATCCCGAGTTGAATCCGGTCGAGCAGCATTTGGTGCCGAAAAGCGCGGCCGAGCGCAGCTTGCAGATCCTCCGTGATTTCGGCGCCGACGTCTGGCTGTTCACTACCGACAAATGGCTGATCGACAACCCGAGCGGCAAATACGTCGCACATGAGCAGCACACGATCCGCTCCGACCCGACCATCGTGACAGATTTCACGCCCTACCTCGCGAGCGCCTGCAAGATCGTCGGCGCCAGCGCCGATGCGGCAGGGCTCGAGGCTTGCGAGAAGGCGATGCAGCAGGCGCTCGGCAGCGAGGCCACTGCCGTCCGCTCGCAGACCTATTATCTCGACATCACCCCGCCCGGCTTCGACAAGGGCACTTTCGTGCAGGCCATGGCCAAACGGCTCGGCATTTCGACCGACGCGGTCGCGACCATCGGCGACATGCAGAACGACCTCGCGATGTTCCGCGTCAGTGGCACCTCGATCGCCATGGGCAACGCCACCGACAGCGTCAAAGAGCAGGCCACAAACGTCACCGCGACCAACGAGCAGGACGGTTTTGCGGAAGCGATGGAGATGATTTTGAAACGCAATGGGGTTGGTTAGGCGGGCCGCCGGCTGGTTTCAACCTCTCCCGCTTGCGGGAGAGGTCGCCGCGTAGCGGCGGGTGAGGGCTTTCTCCTCTCGGGGGCCCTCGCCCGCGGAAACACCCCCACCCCAGCCCTCCCCCGCAAGCGCCCCGCAAGCGGGAGAGGGAGCGCACCTGCGCTGGTGATGCAGTCAAGGCGCTCACTGCTTCGACCGCTGCATCGCCGGCTTCTCGCTGCCCTGCCGGGCCGCCGAGAGATTGTGCGCGGTGTTGATGAGCGCGATGTGGGTCAGTGCCTGCGGAAAATTGCCGGTCTGGCGGCGCGCGATGGAATCATATTCCTCGGCCAATAGCCCGACTTCGTTTGCAAGTCCCGCCACGCGGTCGAACAGCTCTTGCGCCCTGTCGAGATTGCCCGCCAGCACATGGGCGTCGGCCAGCCACAGCGTGCAGGCCAGGAACGCGCCCTCGATCGGCTGCTTTTCCTCGGAGACCTCGCGCGGATCGTGCCTCAGCACGAAGCCGTCGCGCATCATGTATTTCTCGACGGCCGCGATGGTGCCGCAGATGCGCGGATCCGAGGCCGGCAGGAAGCCGACGGCCGGCAGCAGCAGCAGGCTGGCGTCGAGCAGCTTCGAACCGTAGGACTCGACGAAGGCGTTCTCTTCGGCATCAAAGCCGCTGTGGCAGACGTCGCGATGAATGGCGTCGCGCAGCGCGCGCCAATGCAGAAGCGGCGCTTTGAAACCGAAGGTCTCGGCGCTCTTGATGCCACGGTCGAACGCGACCCAGGTCATGACCTTGGAGAAGACGTAGTGCCGGGGCTGGCCGCGCCGCTCCCAGATGCCGTGATCGGGCTGGTCCCAGACCTCGGCGAGATGGTTGAGCACGTTGCATTCCACCGCCCAGGTCTCGTCGTCGAGCTTCAGCTTGGCCATGCGCGACTGGTGGAAGGCGTCGATCAATTCGCCATAAACGTCGAGCTGGAGCTGCGCATGCGCGGCATTGCCGATGCGCACCGGCTGCGCGCCCTCATAGCCATCGAGCCAGCCCGCCTCCCATTCCAGCAATCGCCGCTGGCCCCAGATGCCGTACATGATCTGCATGCTCGACGGAGAACCGGCGGCCGCACGCAAGAGCCAATTGTGCCAGGCCGAGGCTTCTTCGGTATAGCCGGAGTTCATCAGCGCCAGCAGCGTGAAGGTGGCATCGCGCAGCCAGCAGAAGCGGTAGTCCCAATTCCTGGCACCGCCGAGCTTTTCCGGCAATGAGGTGGTGGGCGCGGCGACGATGCCGCCTGTGGGCCCGAACGTCAGCGCCTTCAGCGTGATCAGCGAGCGTAGGATGAGATCGTGGTACTCGCCGTCGCGCGTGCACTTGCTGCACCACTCCTTCCAGAATGTCTCGGTCTCCTGGAGCGCGATTTCCGGGTCGATTGGCTCGGGCGGATCGAGATGCGAGGGACCATAGGTGAGCACGAACGGCACGGTCTCGCCGGCCTTGACCTCGAACTCGGAAACCGTCGTCAGATCCTCGCCGCGAGTCTCGACCGGCGTGCGCAGCACGGTCATGTCCTGGCCGGCGACCGCAAGCAGCGAGCGGTCCTCGCAGCGGCGCACCCAGGGAATGTCGATGCCGAAGCCGAAGCGGATCACGAGCTCCATTCGCATCTTCACCGTGCCGCTCACGCCGCGCACCAGCCGCACGATGTCGGAGGCCTTGCCGCGCGGCGGCATGAAGTCGATCAGCGCGACGGTGCCGCTCTTCGCTTCAAACCGCGTTTCGAGGATGAGTGTATCGCCGAGATAGCGGCGCGAGATCGTGGTGACGTCGTCGCTCGGCGCGACCAGCCAGCGGCCGTTCCTGTGCTTACCGAGGATCGCGGCAAAGCAGGCGTCGGAATCGAAGGCCGGCCAGCACAACCAGTCGATCGAGCCGTTGCGCCCGACCAGCGCTGCGGTCTCGCAGTCGCCGATCAACGCATAATTCTCGATCTTCTCTGACAATGTCGTGCAAGCCTTGGAAAATCCCCGGCGGATCAACTCCCGCCGGGCAACGAACGTTCCCGCGTCGCGGCCTTCAAAGCCTTGAGATCGACCTTCGAGGCGATCTTGTCGAGCGCAACCGGCAGACGCTGGCGCCAGTTTGGATGCTCGTCGATCGTGCCGGGAATATTGGGCTGGTCGATCACGCCGAGCAGATCCTCCATCGACACCGCGAGCAGCCGCGACGGCGTGCGCGACAGAAAGTTGAGCACGGAATAGAGATCGTTGGCGTTGATGCCGTTTTGACGCAGGATCTGGTCGAGCCCGCCGAGCGCGTTCCAGCGCGCCTGGTCCTCCTCGCCGGGATCGAGCCCGAGCGAGCGCTTCATCCTGAGATCGCTGAACGAGCGCCATCCCGCATAGGTGCAGAGATCATGCGTGTTCAGCGTGACCAGCGCGTTCGGCCGGTAGTGATCGACATTGCGGAAATGGCCGGCATCGTCGCGCTCGAACATCATGACGAGATAGGACCAGATACCGAAATCCTGCATGGTCTCGCGAAAACCTTCCGGCACGGTGCCGAGATCTTCGCCGATCACGATGCATTTGTGGGTGACGCTCTCGCGCACCACCGCCGCCAGCAGCGCCTCGAGCGGCATCTGCACATAGGCACCGTTGTCGGGCTTGAAGCCGCGCGGCACCAGGTAAAGCCGCTTCAGTCCCAACACGTGATCGAGCCGGATCGCACCGGCATGCCGCATCGAGGCGGCGACCATGTCGGCGAACGGCACGAAGGATTGCGCCTCCAGGCCGCCCGCGTTGAAGCCGGCGAGGCCCCAATCCTGGCCGATGGTGTTGAGCACGTCGGGCGGCGCGCCGACCGCAAGGTGGCGGGAGATTGCCATCTGCTCGTTCCAGGCATCGAAACCATTGGACTGTACGCCGACGGCAACGTCGAGATAGAGCCCGACGCGCATGCCAAGCTCGGCGGACAGCGCCTTGGCAGCGCGCAATTGCGAATCCGCGGTCCACTGCGCGAACTCGACGAACTCGACCTCGCGCTTGTCGGGGCCGTTGCGCAAGCCCGCGCATCTGGCATCGTCGGGTTGCCGCCATTCCAGCGGCCATTCCCACCACGGCGCGTTAAAGCGATGGCGCAGCACCTCGAAGCAGGCAAAGCGGGACAACAGCGGCCCCCGGTCGGCGCGGAAGGCATCGAACTGACTGCGGCGGACGCCGCTCGCGCTTTTCACAAAACTGTCAAAGGCCGCGCGCAGGCCCAACCATTTTAGCGCCGCCACATCGGTATAAGGGACACGATCACCTTCGCGCAGCCGCGCAGCGGTCGCGGCCGCGTCCGGGATGAAGTCAGTCGAAAATTCCGGGATGGCCTCGACGTCGATGTAGAGCGGATTGAGAAACAGCCGGCTGTTCGGCGAATAGGGGCTGCAATCGCCCGGCTGATCGTCGAACAGGACATGCAGCGGATTGAGCCCGACGCCATCAGCGCCCAGCTGTTTGGCGAGCCTGACGAGGCCAGCCAGATCGGTGAAATCGCCGATGCCCCAGTTGCGATCCGAGCGGACGCTGTAGAGCTGCACCGCGAGCAGCCAGCCGCGGTCGAAATCACCGCCGAAGGCGCGCTCCGGTGCCACGATCATGGGCACCTCTTCCGTGTCGCCCTTGGCGTCGGTCAGTGTCAGCCGGTGATAGCCAAGCGGCAGACCGGCCGGCCAGCCGATCACCGGCTCGCGCGTCTCGCCTTGCGCAATCACATTGCCGTCGCCTGTGACTTTCCATTGCAGCGGCGGCGCGCCGATGGCCGCGAGCTCGGTGCGCGGACTGCCCAACGCGCGCACCACGACCGGCCCGCTGACGAAGCGGTAAACCCGCTTCTCCGGCAGGGCGTCGAGGATGGATTTGAGCGCCTCGGGCGCGGTGACCCGCAGCTTTCCGAGGGCATCGACGAATTCGGATTGGACGCCCTTGGTCCGGGCTTCAGCTAAAAGGTCCATTCGGCACGCAGCTTGCAGGCCATCAACTGGCCGGGGGCATCGATTTTAACGTGGTCGCGGAAGAGGTTAGTCGCACTTAACTCACAAACCGCGCCTGCCGTTCCCAGGGGAACCAATGACACACAAACGGCTTTCTATATAGGTACCAAGCGTAGGTTCCCGCCAAGGGAAACGGGCCCCTGCTTTCTTGTCAATGGCATCACCGTGAACAAGACAATTCAAACTGTCGAGAGCGCCGCTTCGGGCAGCGCTTTCCTGATCGAAGACGTCTATCCGTCGATCGATGGCGGCCGCTTCGCCGTGAAGCGCGTCGCGGGCGATGGGGTCGAGGTGTGGGCCGACATCTACCGCGATGGCGACGCCACAATCAGCGCCGCGCTGATCTGGCGCGGCGAGCAAGACCGGGAATGGCGGCGCGAAGCGATGACCCATCACGCTGACGACCGCTGGTCGGGCGTGTTCACACCGGCCGAGCCCGGCCAATATGTCTACGCCATCGAAGCCTGGACCGATGAATTCGCCACCTGGCGCCACGGGCTCGAACGCAAGCAGCTGTCCGGCGGCGACGTCACGCTCGATGCCATCGAGGGCGCCGGCCTGCTGACCAAGGCGCACGGTGCGCGGCAAGACGCCGCGGCCGTGATCGTCAGGCAATGCGAGGACTATCTCGGCAGCGGCGATGTCGCGCCGCTGCTTGCCACCGAGCTGAGCCAGGCCATGGCCGAGAGCCAGGCGCGACCCGACCTGACCCGCTCGCCGCTCTTCCCGTTGGTCATCGACCGCGACAGAGCGCGCTTCGGCGCCTGGTATCAGATGATGCCGCGCAGCCAGAGCCAAATCGCCGGCCAGCACGGCACACTCCGCGACTGTATCGCGCGCGTACCCGACATCGCCGCGATGGGCTTTGACGTGCTGTATTTCACGCCGATCCACCCGATCGGCCACACCCGCCGCAAGGGCCGCAACAATGCGCCGGTGGCGACCGAGGGCGAGCCCGGCTCACCTTACGCGATCGGCGCAGCCGAGGGCGGGCACGATGCGCTGCATCCCGAGCTCGGCACCATCGAGGACTTTCGCGCGCTGGTCGCGACCTGCCTCGAATACGGCCTCGAGCTGGCGCTCGATTTCGCCGTGCAATGCTCGCCGGATCATCCCTGGCTGATGCAGCACCCGGAATGGTTCAAATGGCGGCCGGACCGCTCGGTGCGTACCGCGGACGGGCCCTATTCGGATATCGTCATCCCCGATTTCGCGTCCGTCGACCGGATCGGGCTGTGGAACGCCTTCCGCGATGCCATGCTGTTCTGGATCGACCATGGCGTGACCATCTTTGCGATCGACAATCACGACACCGCGCCATTGCCGTTCTGGGAGTGGCTGATCCGCGACATTCGTCAGCGGCATCCCGAGGTGATCCTGTTCTCCAAGACCTTTGCGCGGCCGAAGCTGATGAAGGGGCTCGCCAAGCTCGGCTTCGCGCAATCCTTCAGCTATTTCCCCTGGCGCACCGGGAAGTGGGAGCTGGAGCAATATCTCGGCGAGCTCTCGCACTATCCCGAACGGGACTTCTATCGGGCGAACCTGTTCGTGAACACGCCTGACCTGCTGCCTTATCATCTCCAGAGCGGCGAGGCCTGGATGTTCAAATCGCGCGTCGCGCTGGCGGCAACGCTGTCAGGCAATTACGGCCTCTATAGCGGGTTCGAGCTGCTCGAACACGAAGCTGTCCCCGGCCGTGAAGAATATCAGGATTCGGAGAAGTACCAGATCCGCCAGCGCGACTGGGACAAGCCCGGCAACATCAAGCCCTACATCACCGCGCTCAACCGCATCCGCAACGACAACGCAGCGCTTCAGCAGACCACCAATTTGCGCTTCCTCGGCATCGAGGACAACGAGACCATCGCCTTCGCCAAGGAGGCTACCGAACCGGCCAACACTGTTGTCGCGGCGATCGCCCTCTCGCGCCATGTGCGCGAATTCTGGTTGCCGCTCGGCGAGCTCACCATCGACGTCGACGGCGAACGCCGCCACGTCACCGCCCTCGAAAATCTCATGACAGGCGAACAGTCCCGCATCGAATGGGGCGGGATCAGGTTGCGTATCGATCCCGACCGCGATCCGGCGCTCATGTTCCGCTGCCTGGCGTAAGGGGTCACGCCATGAATGTTTTGTCTTCCGTCGACACCAAGAAGGCCGAGGCTGCCGAGATCGTGGACGAGCTCTGGTACAAGGACGCCGTCATCTACCAGCTCCACGTCAAGGCCTTTGCCGACAGCAACAATGACGGCATCGGCGATTTCGCCGGCCTGACCGAGAAGCTGCCTTACCTGCAGGATCTCGGCGTCACCGCGCTGTGGCTCTTACCGTTCTATCCCTCACCCGGCCGCGACGACGGCTACGACATCGGCGACTACGGTTCGGTCAATCCCGATTTCGGCACGATGAAGGATTTCAAGCGCTTCATCCAGGAGGCGCAGAAGCGTGGCCTGCGCGTCATCACCGAGCTCGTCGTCAACCACACCTCTGACCAGCACAATTGGTTCAAGCGCGCACGCCGCAGTCCGCCAGGTTCGAGCGCCCGCAACTGGTATGTCTGGAGCGACACCGACCAGAAATACCAGGGCACGCGCATCATCTTCACCGACACGGAGAAGTCGAACTGGACCTGGGATCCGGAGGCCGGTGCATTCTACTGGCATCGCTTCTTCTCGCACCAGCCCGACCTCAATTTCGACAATCCGCGCGTCGTCAGCGCCATCATCCAGGTGATGAAGCGCTGGCTGGATGCCGGCGTCGACGGTTTCCGGCTGGACGCCATTCCCTATCTGTGCGAACGCGAGGGGACCTCGAACGAGAACCTCCCCGAGACGCATGCGATCATCAAGCGCCTGCGCCAGGAGCTCGACGCCTACTCCAAGGGAAAGCTGCTGCTGGCCGAAGCCAATCAGTGGCCGGAGGACGTGCAGGAATATTTCGGCCGCGGCGACGAGTGCCACATGGCCTACCACTTCCCGCTGATGCCGCGCATCTATATGGCAATCGCGCAGGAGGACCGTTTTCCGATCACCGACATCCTGCGCCAGACGCCGGACATCCCCGCGAACTGCCAATGGGCGCTGTTCCTGCGCAACCATGACGAGCTGACGCTGGAGATGGTCACCGACGTCGAGCGCGACTATCTCTGGACCACCTACGCCAACGATCCCCGCGCCCGCATCAATGTCGGCATCCGCCGGCGGCTTGCGCCGCTGATGGACAACGACCGCCGCAAGATCGAGCTGATGAACTCGCTGCTGCTGTCCTTCCCCGGCACGCCGATCATCTATTACGGCGATGAGATCGGGATGGGCGACAACATCTATCTCGGTGATCGCAACGGCGTGCGCACGCCGATGCAGTGGAGCCCGGACCGCAACGGCGGCTTCTCGCGCGCCGATCCCGCCCGCCTTTACGCGCCGCCGATCATGGATCCTGTCTACGGTTACGATTCGGTCAACGTGGAGGCGCAGTCGCGCAGCCTGTCGTCGCTGCTCAGCGCCACCAAGCGGCTGATCTCGGTACGCAAGTCGACGCTGGCCTTCGGCCGCGGCACCATGACCTTCATCCGCCCGGCCAACCGCGCCGTGCTGGCCTATGTCCGGCAATATCACGACGAGGTCATCCTTTGCGTCGCCAATCTGTCGCGCGCCGCGCAAGCGACCGAGCTCGATCTGTCGCCGTGGAAGGACCGCATCCCGCAGGAGATGCTCGGCCGCACGCGCTTCCCCGCGATCGGCGAGCTGCCCTATATGATCACGCTCGGGCCTTACGGCTTCTACTGGTTCCAGCTCCAGGAGCGCGACAAGTCCGAGCCGGTGACGCCACGCGCGGTGCCGGAGTTCGAAACGCTGGTGGTCCCGGTCAATTCGAATTGGGTGTCGCTCGCGCGCGAGCGCGGCGTGTTCGAGCGCGACGTGTTGCCGGGCTTCCTGTCGCGGACACGCTGGTATCCCGAGCACAATCCCAAGCACATCAAAGCCACGCTGACCTCGGCGGTGCCGTTCAGCGACATCGGTGACAACCGGCCCTGGATCGCGTTCTTTGAGACGGCGCAGGACGACGTCACGATACGCTACGTGCTGCCAATGCAGATCGAGTGGGTGCGGTTCGACCGCGAGCGCTTCAACCCCAAGGCGCTCGCCGCAGTACGTCAGGGTGCGCGCGAAGGTACGCTGCTCGACGTCGCGACCGACCCGATCTTCATCGGGCTTTTCCTGCGAGGCCTGTCGCAGAACCTCGTTGTGGACGAAAACAATCTGCGACTGGAGTTCAAGGCCACCAGCCGGTTCGCGGAATACACCATCAAGGAGCCCGCGCGCATCCGGGCGGTCGAGCAATCGAACAGCACGGCCCTGGTCGACAACCAGTATGTCGCCAAGATCCATCGCCAGCTCGAAAGCGGCATCAATCCCGAGATCGAGATCGGCTGTTACCTGACCGAGGTCGCACGCTTTGCCAATGCGCCGGCGCTACTTGGCAGCGTCGAGCTGGTCGAGGGCAATAGTCGCAGCGCGGTCGGCGTTTTGCACGCCTATGTCGAAAATCAGGGCGACGGCTGGGCCGTGACCAACGGCTATCTCGACCGCTACATCGATGAGCAGCGATTGGGGCCGGTGGACGAGATGCCCCGGATCACCCAGGAGCAGGCGCCCTATCTGCACTTCATGGCGCAGACCGGCCGGCGGCTCGCCGAGCTGCACATGGCGCTGGCCGCCGCGAAGTCCGCCGACCTTGCCCCGAACCCGATCGGTCCTGCGGACGTCAAGCACTGGTCGACCGACCTCAAATCACGGGCCGAGCGGGTTTTCGACCGGCTGGCTGACAGCAGGGACGGCCTGCGCGAGGGCGACCGGCCTCTGGTCGACCAGCTGGTCGCGGTGCGCGCGACCTTGCCAGACCACGTCAGCGCGCTCTTGCCATCCGACATCGGCGGGTTGAACATCCGTCATCATGGCGATTTCCGTCTCGGGCAAACTCTGATCGTGAAGGACGACATCTTCATCATCGATTTCGACGGCGATCCGCATCTCGCGCTGGCCGACAAGCGGCGCAAGTTGCCTGCCGCGCGCGACGTCGCGGGCCTGATCCGCTCGATTGATCTTTCGGTTAACGCCGCGCTTGGCCGGGCGCTCTCTGGGGGCAGCGACGAGCAGGGCCGGCTCACGGCCGCGCTCGGCGAATGGCGCGAACACGCCATCGCGACCTTCCTGTCGGCCTATCGCGAGGCCATGACCGATCGCCGGCTCTGGCCGGAACAGAGGCATTCCGCGGAAGGCCTGTTAAGGTTTTTCCTGCTTGATCGAGCGTTCGACGAGGTAGAGTACGAGCTGTCCCACCGGCCTGAGGGGCTTCATGCGGCGCTGGCCGGCCTGCTTCGCATTCTGTCCAGTGCCAAGAGCGAAGCCCATGCCTAAACTGCCAGCCGAAGCCTACGCGATCATCGAGGGCCGCCACTCCGACCCCTTCCACTATCTCGGGCTGCATCCCGAGGGCGACAAGAGCGTGGTGCGCGCGTTCCTGCCCGAGGCCTCCAATGTCGAGGCCGTCGGCGAGCACGGCGAGGTGGCAAAGCTCGATCGCGTCCACGATTCCGGCCTGTTCATCGGCGCCCTGCCCAACGGCTCGAAGCACTACCAGCTCCGCGCCAAATTCGGCGACAACGTCGTCGAGTTCGAGGATGCCTACCGCTTTCCGCCGATCCTGACCGATTTCGACCTCTATCTGCTCGGTGAAGGTACCCATCAGCGAATCTACGACAAGCTCGGCGCGCATCCGATGCGGCTCGAAGGCATCGACGGCATCGGCTTCGTCGTGCTGGCACCGAATGCGCGACGCGTGTCCGTGGTCGGTGATTTCAATTTCTGGGACGGGCGGCGCCACCCGATGCGGGTGCGTGGCGCTGGCTATTGGGAATTGTTCATCCCGAACGCCAAGGCCGGTGACCACTACAAATTCGAGATCATCGGGCCACACGGCCATCTGCTGCCGCTGAAATCCGACCCGCTGGCGTTTGCCAGCGAGGTTCGGCCGAAGACGGCCTCCATCGTGTTCGACGAAGCGCACCTGCCACGGCCGCGGCCTGCGCCCGACGGCATCAACGCGCTGTCGGCGCCGATGTCGATCTATGAGGTTCATCTCGGCTCGTGGCGACGCAAGAACGGCAACGAGTGGCTGACCTATCGCGAGCTCGCGGAGCAATTGCCGGCCTATGCGCGCGATATGGGCTTCACCCATCTCGAATTCCTGCCCGTGAGCGAGCATCCGTTCGACGGCTCCTGGGGCTATCAGCCGACCGGCCTCTATGCACCGACCAGCCGCTTCGGGACGCCTGAAGATTTCGCAGCACTGGTCGATGCCTGCCATCGCGAAGGCATCGGCGTGCTGCTCGACTGGGTGCCCGGTCACTTCCCCGACGACCCGCACGGACTTGGCAGTTTCGACGGCACTTCGCTCTACGAGCATGCCAATCCGCTCCAGGGCCGCCACCTCGACTGGGGCACGCTGATCTACAATTACGGCCGCACCGAAGTGACGAACTTTCTGGTGTCGAACGCGCTGTTCTGGCTGGAGCGCTACGCGATCGACGGCCTGCGCGTCGATGCGGTCGCCTCCATGCTCTATCTCGATTACAGCCGCCCGCCCGGCGCGTGGATTCCGAACCAGTATGGCGGCCGCGAAAACATCGAGGCCATCAACTTTCTGCGCCGCTTCAATACCGAATTGTTCGCGCGCTTCCCACAGGCGACCACGGCCGCAGAGGAATCCACCGCATGGCCGCAGGTCTCGCGCCCGGTCGAATTCGGCGGGCTCGGCTTCGGCTACAAGTGGAATATGGGCTGGATGCACGACACGCTGAACTACATCAGCAAGGATCCGATCCACCGCAAGCATCATCACGGCGAGATCCTGTTCGGCCTGCACTACGCCTTCTCGGAAAACTTCATCCTGCCGCTGTCGCATGACGAGGTGGTGCACGGCAAGCGCTCGATCCTCGGCCGCATGCCCGGCGACGAATGGCAGCGCTTTGCCAATTTGCGCGCCTATTACAGCTTCATGTTCGGCCATCCCGGCAAGAAGCTGCTGTTCATGGGCGGCGAGATCGCGCAGAGCCGCGAATGGAATCACGACCAGTCGCTCGATTGGCACCTGCTCGAATACAAATACCATTCGGGCATCCAGTCGCTGATCCGCGACCTCAACCGGCTCTATCGCGCGGTGCCGGCGCTGCACCAGATGGATTGCGACCAGGCCGGCTTCGAATGGCTGGTCACGGACGATGCCAATCGCAACGTGTTCGCCTGGCTGCGCAAGGGTTTTGACGAGCACGCGCGGTGCCTCGTGGTCGTGAACTTCTCGCCCAACGTCTATCAAAATTATCGCATTCGCGTGCCGTTCGCCGGCAAGTGGAAAGAGGTGTTCAACTCGGACTCCGCCCATTATGGCGGCACCAATGTCGGGAACATCGGCGAGGTCCGGGCCGTTGACGGCAAGGCGCCCGAGCTCCGCCTCACCATTCCGCCGCTCGCCGCGATCTTCCTCGTTCCGGAAAGCTGACCGATGCGCCTGACTGCTGGATCGCCCGCACGCCTCGGTGCAAGCTGGGACGGACGCGGCACCAATTTCGCGTTGTTCTCCGCCAATGCCGAGAGGATCGAGCTGTGCCTGTTCGACAGCCAGGGCCGGCGTGAACTCGAGCGCATCGAGCTGCCTGAGCGCACTGAGGACGTCTGGCACGGCTATCTCAACGACGTTTCGCCAGGCCAGCTCTACGGTTATCGCGTGCACGGCCCTTACGAGCCCGAGCACGGCCACCGCTTCAACGCCAACAAGCTGCTGCTCGATCCCTATGCCAAGCGGCTTGCCGGTCGGCTGGTCTGGAGCGATGCGCATTTCGCCTACCGCACCGGCTCGGCGCGCGAGGATCTGTCGTTCGACCGGCGCGACAATGCGCGCGGCATGCCCAAGGCCATTGTGGTCGACGAGACCTTCAACTGGGGCCGGCGCGAAATCCGGCCTCACATCCCCTGGGAAGACACCATCATCTACGAGGCGCACGTCAAGGGACTGACGCAGAAGCGCGACGACGTGCCGCCGAATTTGCGCGGCACCTATGGCGGGCTGTCATCGCCGGCGATGATCGAGCATTTGAAAAAGCTCGGCGTCACGACCGTCGAACTGTTGCCGATCCACAGCTTCGTCGACGACCGCATCCTGGTCGAGAAGAAGCTCGTCAATTACTGGGGCTACAACACGTTGTCCTTCTTCGCGCCCGAGCCGCGCTACGCCCAGGACAATGCGCTCGATTCCTTCCGTACCACGGTGGCGCGCCTGCACGATGCCGGCATCGAGGTGATGCTCGACGTCGTCTACAACCACACCGCCGAGGGCAATCATCTCGGACCGACGCTGTGCTACCGCGGCATCGACAACGCCTCCTACTACTGGCTGAACCGCGAGAACCCGCGCTACTATGACGACTTCACCGGTTGCGGCTCCTCGGTGAACCTCACTCATCCGCGCGTGCTGCAGATGGTGATGGATTCGCTGCGCTACTGGGTCGAGGTTTGCCATGTCGACGGCTTCCGCTTCGATCTTGCTACTACGCTCGCGCGCGGCCCGAACGGATTTGATCGCGGCATCTCGTTCCTCACCGCGGTCCGGCAGGACCCGGTGCTGGCGGCCGTCAAGCTCGTTGCCGAACCCTGGGACCTCGGCCTCGGCGGCTATCAGGTCGGCGCATTCCCCTCGCAATGGTCGGAGTGGAACGATCGCTATCGGAGCGCCATGCGCCGCTACTGGAGCGGCGAAGGCAGCCTGATCGGCGACATTTCCAGCCGCATGACGGCGTCATCAGACCTGTTCAACCATGACGGACGGCGTCCGCGCGCCAGCATCAACCACATCACCGTGCATGACGGTTTCACGCTGGCCGACCTCTTCAGCTACAACGAGAAGCACAACGAGGCCAATGGCGAGGACAATCGCGACGGCTCCAACGACAACCACAGCAACAATTGCGGTGTCGAAGGCCCGACCGATGATCCCAATATTCTCGCGCTGCGGCGGCAGCTTCGCAAGAACGTGCTGGCCTGCCTGATGCTGGCCCAGGGCATTCCACTGATCCTCGCCGGCGATGAGGTCGGCAACACGCAGTCGGGCAACAACAATGCCTACTGCCAGGACAACGAGGTGGGCTGGGTCGGCTGGGCCAATCTCGGCAAGGACGGCGACGACATGGTCGATTTCGTCTCAGGTCTCGCCAACATCCGCCGCCGCTTCTCGCAGCTTCGCAGCCATCGCTGGCTCGACGGCCGGCCCAAGGACGGCATCTCCTACGGCGCGCTGTGGCTGACGCCCGAAAGCAGCGAGATGACGGAGAACGACTGGAAATTCCCGGAGGGGCGATTCCTCTCTTATGTGATGGGTCCGATGGAACCGGGCAGCGCGGCGATCTTTATCGTATTGAACGCCGCCCCCGAAGAGATCGCATTCAAATTGCCAAAAATGCCCGAATACAAGAGCTGGCAGCAGATCCTGAACACGACGGATGCCAAGCTGAACAGCGTTGATTTCCTGCCCGGAAGCGACAGCAAGGCGCCGCCGCGCTCCGTGCTCGCCTTCGCGGGGGCGCTATGAGGCCATCCTTCGGGGCGAAGCCGACCAAGGACGGCGTATCGTTCCGTTTGTGGGCGCCGGGTGCGCGTCGTGTCGATCTTCTGCTCGACACACGACACGCCATGCAGCGCCGGCAGGATGGCTGGTATGTCGCCGAGATTGCCGGCCTGCCCATCGGAAGCACCTACAAGTTCAGGATCGACGACGAGATCGACGTGCCAGATCCCGCGTCGGCGTTCCAGCCCGAGGACGTGTTCGGCCCGAGCGAAGTGATCGACCACGATTCCTTCGCGTGGCGCGCGAAGGATTGGCGCGGCCGCCCCTGGGAAGAGGCGGTGCTGATCGAGACCCATGTGGGCACCTTCACGCGTGAAGGCACCTACCGCGCCATGATCGACAAGCTCGATCATCTCGTCGCGACCGGCATCACCGCGCTCGAACTCATGCCATTGGCTGATTTCGCCGGCCGCCGCGGCTGGGGCTATGACGGCGTGCTCTGGTATGCGCCCGACAGCGCCTATGGCCGCCCCGAACAGCTGAAGGCGCTGATCGACGAAGCCCATCTGCGCGGCCTGATGGTGTTTCTGGACGTCGTCTACAACCATTTTGGCCCCGAAGGAAATTATCTCGGCCGCTACGCGCCGACCTTCTTCACCGACGCGCACACGCCCTGGGGCAGCACGATCGACTATCGCGTGCCGCAGGTGCGCGCCTTCGCCGTCGAGAACGCGTTGTCCTGGCTCACCGACTACCGCTTCGATGGCTTGCGGCTCGACGCCGCCAACCACATCATGGCGAGCCCCGGTGAGCAGTCGATGTTGCAGGACCTCAGCGCTGCCACCGGTGCGCTCGCCAAGGCCACCGGACGGCACATTCATCTCGTGCTGGAGAACGGCGACAACCGCGCCAGCCTGCTCGATGCTGCGCAGGAGCCGCCGAACGGCAAATACCGCGCACAGTGGAACGACGACTACCACCACGTCTGGCACGTGATGCTGACCGGCGAGCTCGCCGGCTATTACGCCGACTATCAGACGCCGCGCATGGATCTGGCGCGCGCGCTCGCCTCGGGCTTCGTCTACCAGGGCGAGATCTCGGAGTTCTGGGGCAAGAAGCCGCGCGGCGAGCCGAGCGGCGGGCTGCCGCCGGCCACCTTCGTCAACTTCCTGCAAAACCACGACCAGATCGGCAACCGTCCGTTCGGCGACCGGCTGGAGAGCCTGGCATCACCGCAGCAGATCGAGGCTGCGCTCGCGGTGACGCTGCTCGCGCCAATGGTACCGATGCTGTTTCAGGGCGAGGAGTGGGGCTCAAAAATCCCCTTCCCGTTCTTCTGCGATTTCCAGGGCGGACTTGCGGATGCCGTACGCAAGGGGCGCAAGCAGGAATACGCCTGGGCCTATGAGAAGTACGGCGACGAGGTGCCCGACCCGCTCGATCCCGCCACGCTGCAATCGGCCGTGCTCGACTGGACCGGCCGCACGCCGGAGCAGGATGCGCGGCTTGCGCTGGTGCGCGAGCTGCTGACGCTTCGCCGCCGGGACATCATGCCGCGGCTGAAGGGAGCGAGCTTCAGCGACGCAGCGGCAGCCGACAGCGGCCTTCTCACCGCGCATTGGCGCATGGGCGATGGCACGACGCTGCGCCTGACAGCCAATCTGTCAGACAGCGAAATTACACATTCCAACAGCAATGCGGGCACGCCGATCTGGGGCGACGCAAGCGGCGACCGGCTTCCGCCCTGGTCAGTGGTCTGGCATCTCGGAGGTTGATATGCCTTCCGCGATTCCTCTCGCGACTTACCGGCTTCAGCTCACCGCGGATTTCGACTTCGACAAGGCCGCCGCGGTGGTGCCTTATCTGAAGGCGCTCGGCATCACGCATCTCTACGCCTCGCCGGTGATGAAGGCGCGCAAGGGCTCGACCCATGGCTACGACATCGTCGATCACAGCCAGTTCAATCCCGAGCTTGGCGGCGAGGCCGGCTTTGCGCGGCTGAGCGACGCGCTCAAGCAGCACGATCTCGGCCTCATCATCGACTTCGTGCCGAACCATGTCGGCGTGCATTTTGCCGACAATCCCTGGTGGCTGGACGTATTGGAATGGGGGCAGGCCTCGCCGCATGCGGTCTCCTTCGATATCGACTGGGATCTGCTGCCTTACCGCGCCCGCGGCGGGGTGCTGCTGCCGATCCTCGGCTCGTCCTATGGCGAGGCGCTGGAGCGCGGCGAGATCGAGCTGCGCTACGACCCCGACGAGGGCAGTTTTTCCGCCTGGTATTTTGAACATCGCCTGCCGATCGCACCGGAGCGCTATGGCGAGATATTGCGGATGGTCGTGAAGGAGGCGGACGCTGCCGAGACCGCAGCCGGCAAACGCCTGCTCTCGCTCGCAGCCCGCTACACGGGCCTGCGGCGGCCGAACCGCAAGGAAGCGCCCGGCTTCAAGGCGGAGCTGAAGGATATCGCAGGTAGCGCCGACATCATCACCCACGGCCTCGCCGCCTATCGCACGGCGAAAGATCGCCCGGCGCAGACGCTGGCGTTGCACCATCTGCTGGAGCGGCAGAACTACAAGCTTGGCCATTGGCGGCTCGCCTCCAGCGACATCAACTATCGCCGCTTCTTCGACGTGAACGGGCTCGCCGGCCTGCGCGTCGAGGACGCGAGCACCTTCGCCGCCACGCACCGGCTGGTGAAGCAGCTCGTCACTGAGGGCAAGCTGCAGGGCATCCGCCTCGACCACATCGACGGCCTGCGCGATCCCGCGCAATATTGCCAGCGGCTGCGCCGGCTGGTGCGCGACGCACAGGGCAAAACAAAGCCGTTCTACACGGTGATCGAAAAGATCCTGTGCGAGCACGAGCGACTGCCGCACTTCGCCGGCGTCCAGGGCACCACCGGCTATGAGTGGATGAACGCCATCACCCAGGTGCTGGTCGACGCCAAGGGGCTGGAGGCGTTGGACGAGACCTGGCGGCAGATCAGCAACCGGCCGCCGCGACTCGCACCCTACGTCAAGGACGCCAAAAGGCGCGTGCTGGAGACGCTGCTGACCAGCGAATTCACCGTGCTGACGCGGCTGCTCGCGCGCATCGCCAATGGCCACTACTCGACCCGCGATTTTTCCGCCGACAGCTTGCGGCAGGCGCTGGAATTGTACGTGCTGCACTTCCCGGTCTATCGTACTTATTTGACTCACAGTGGCCCGACGGCGCTCGACCGAAAACTGATCGACGACACCATCGGGCGGGCCCGCACCGAATGGTTCGCTGCCGATGAAGGCATTTTCGATTTCCTGCGCGATGCGCTCACCATGGACCTGCTCAAGCCAGGTCGCCCGCCGCACAGCGCCCCACGTGTCCGTCGTTTCGCGCTGAAGGTGCAGCAGTTCACCGGGCCGATGATGGCGAAGTCGTTGGAGGACACGGCTTTCTATCAATTCCACCGGCTGCTGGCGCTGAACGAGGTCGGCGGCGATCCCGCGAGCCGCGGCCTCACCATTCCCGCCTTCCACGAGGCCATGCGGGCGCGCGCCAAGGAATGGCCGCAGGGGATGACGGCAACCGCCACCCACGACACCAAGCGCGGCGAGGATGCGCGTGCACGAATCGCGGCGCTCAGCGAAATTCCTGGCGAATGGACCAGCGCGGTTTCGCGCTGGAAGGTCCTGAACGCGCCGCACCTCGCGCTCCACGGCAATCTGCGCGCGCCGTCGGCGACGTTCGAATACATGCTCTACCAGACCCTGCTCGGCGCCTGGCCCCTCGAGGGGAGGGACGCCAGTTTCGTCGAGCGCATCCAGGCCTATGCGCTCAAGGCTGCGCGCGAGGGCAAGGAAGAGACGAGCTGGCTCAATCCGCATGAGGCGTATGAGAACGGCATCAAGGGCTTCATCGAGAAGATCCTGGATCCAGCGCTGTCAGGCGAATTCCTGCAGGCACTCCAGACTCTCGCCCGCCGCGTCGCGCTGCTCGGTGCGCTGAACTCGCTGAGCCAGCTCACGCTGAAGGCCACGCTGCCGGGCGTTCCCGATTTCTATCAGGGTACCGAACACTGGGACCTGTCGCTGGTCGATCCCGACAACCGCCGCCCGGTGGATTTTGCCTTGCGGCAGGCGGCGCTGGGTTCGTTGGAAACGCCGGACTGGCGTGGACTGATCAAGAGCTGGCCGGACGGCCAGCTCAAGCTCGCCTGGACGCGGCGCCTCCTCAAGCTGCGCAACGAACTCGCTGACGTCTTTGCACAGGGCCACTACCAGCCGCTCGAAGTCCGTGGCGCGCACGCCGACCATGTCATCGCCTTCTCGCGCCGGCATGGGCGTGCTATCGTGATCGTCGTGGCCGGACGTCAGTTCGCTCCCTTCACGCAAGCGGGGCGGGAATGGCCCACGCTCGAAGGCTTTGACGCAACCGTCGACATCAGCGGCTACACCGCGCCGAGCCTCGCGGGCAACGAATTGCCGCTCGCGCAGGCTTTCCGGGATTTTCCCGCTGCGGTCATCGAGGCCCGCGCGGCAAGCACCATCAGACCCCCGCGGCAACCCGCGCGCGCCTGACGCCTATTTTCCCTCGTCCTTGGTCAGCAGCAATTGCCCGCGCTTGCGGATCGTCGCCTGCGCCATCTCGGCAAAGCGTTGCAGCAGCCATGGCAGCACCACTTCGACCTTGACGTGGTCGTCGGCGACGTCGACCTGACCGGTCGCGATCTGCCCGAGCGCGCGGATGCGAAAACTCATGCTGTCGCCGCTCCAGCGCTCCTCCTCGACCTGCATCACGGGAATGCTCGCTGCGGCGCGGCCAAGCCCGGTCTTGAGCCGGCGCACCGCCTCCTCGCGGCCGAGACGATGCGGAATGGAAATAACAAGCGGTGCTGACATGGTGCCTGCCCTGTGATGACTGATCTTCACATAGTCATGCCGGCCAGACCTGCAAAGGTTCCAAGCAAGTTGGGACCGTTCGACCCGTTTCAAATCCGGAACTTTAAAACCTGCGGCAAGTTGCCTCCGCATAACGGGACAGGTGCAAACGACCCTTTCAACAAGGGCTGGAGGAGATTCGCATGTCTATCGGTACGATCATTCTGATCATTTTGGTCATCGCGCTGCTCGGCGGCTTCAGCGGCATTGGCGGCGGGCCGTTCTACGGCACCGGCTATTACGGCGGCGGCGGCCTCGGGCTCGTCATCGTCATCCTGCTGATCTTGCTGTTGCTGGGACGGATCTAGCGACGAGCACTTGTAGGGTGGGTTAGCCGAAGGCGTAACCCACCTCTTTTGCCTCTGAGGAAACAGAAGCGGTGGGTTACGCTTCGCTAACCCACCCTACTTTTCCCCGCCAGCTTCTTCACCGCCGCCTTGATCGATGAGGCGGCATCGTCATAGCCCTCCCACGCCTTCGATCGCGCCAGCAAGCCTGGCACCGTCCGCACTGTGTACTTCTTCGGATCGAGATCGCCCTTCACCTGCGCCCAGGTCAGCGGCATCGAGGTGGTTGCGCCATCGCGGGCGCGGGGCGATAGTGGCGCCACTGCGGTCGACATACGGTCGTTGCGCAGGTAATCCAAAAAAATCTTCCCGTTGCGCAGCTTCTTCGACATGTTGAGCAGATAGCGCTCGGGATCGTCATCGGCCATCCACTGGCAGACGCCCTGCGCGAACGCTTTTGCCTCCTTCCAACTCACCTTGTCGCGCGCGCCGTCGAGCAGCGGCACCACCACATGGAGGCCCTTGCCGCCGGTGGTCTTGCAAAAGCTCTCCATGCCAACGTCAGTGAGCCGCTGGCGCATCTCCTTCGCCGCTTCGACGACATCGGCGAACTTGACGTCCGGCGCGGGATCGAGGTCGAACACCAGCCGGCCCGGCGTGTCATAGGCATCGGGCGCGCAATTCCAGGGATGCAGCTCGACACCGCCGATCTGCGCGACCGCGGCCAGCCCTTCGATGCGGTCGATCTGGAGATACGGCTTGCGATCGCCGGACACTTTGGCGAGTTCGAGCAGGTTCGAGGTCCCCTGCATGGCATGACGCTGGAAGAATTTTTCACCGCCGATTCCGTCGGGCGCACGCAGGATCGAGCAGGGGCGGCCCTTGATATGTTCGATCATCCACTCGCCGACAGCTTCGAAATAGCGCGCGAGATCGAGCTTCGTGACGCCCTCGCCATCGCCGCCATCAGGCCATAGCTCCTTCTCCGGCTTGGAGATGACGACGCCCATCACCTCGGCGGTGCCGGCGCCCTTCGAGGGCTTGCTCGTCTTGGGCACGGCGCGCTTCCCGGCCGAAGGTTTGGCCAGTTCGGTATCCGCAGGCGTTTCCGCCTCGACCTCCTCGGCCGGCTTGTCCTGGCGCAGGCCCTTGAACGCGGCCTGGCGGATGTTGCCGTCGGCGGTGAAGCCGGCGAATTCGATCTCCGCGACGAGCTCGGGCTTCAGCCAGTGCACGTCGCGGGTCTTTTTGGGCGCATTCTTGCCGCCGAAAGGACTTTCCTTGGCCTCCACGGCTTTTAGCGACGGCATGATGCGTTTGACCGTGTCGGCGCCAAATCCGGTGCCGACCATCCCGACGAAGGCGAGATGGTCGTCGCGATGCACGCCGGCCATCAACGAGCGGAATTTACCATTGGTGGTCTTGTAGCCGCCGATCACGACCTCATGCCCGGCCCGGCACTTTGCCTTGGTCCAGCTCTCGGTACGGCCCGAGCGATACGGCGCATCGAGCTTCTTCGACACCACGCCCTCAAGCTCGAGCTTGCAGGCCGATTGCAGCACCGCGTCGCCACCGCTTACGAAATGCTCAACATAGCGGATCTGGCTGGATTTCTTCTTGCGTGCTTCAAGGAGCTCCTTGAGGCGCTCCTTGCGCTCGCCGAGCGGCAGACGGCGATAGTCGAGTCTCTCGGCAAACAGCAGGTCGAAGGCGAAGAAGATCAAATCCTCGGTCTTGCCGTCGGACAGCGCGGCCTGGAGCGATGAAAAATTCGGCGCGCCGTTGTGGTCGAGCGCGACGATCTCGCCGTCGATCAGCACCTCTGGCAGCGCACCGGCCTCCTTCGCAATCGAAGCGAACTTGTCGGTCCAGTCGAGGCCCTTGCGCGTCTTCACCGTCGCTTCGCCGTCCTGGACGCGAAGCTGGACGCGGTAGCCGTCGAACTTGATCTCGTGGCACCAGCCATCGGCCGCGGGCGGCCGCTCGACCGGCGTGCAGAGCTGTGGCGCGACGAAGTCCGGCATCTCCGAGACCGTCCTGGCCGTCGTCGCGGTCGTCGCCTTCCTTTTCGAAATTTTTCCGCTTTTCAACGCTGCGCGAGGCGCCGGCTTGACGGTCCGTCCTTTGGTCTCCTCGGCACGGTTGGACTGCCAGACCGCATCGGCCTTGCTCTTGGTGCCCTTTGCCAGCATGAACGGCTTTGGCGCGCGGCCCTTGCCGCCGGCAATCTGCTCCATAGCGCGGCCGGAGGCCACCGACTTGTCCTCCGCCAGGATATCCTCGTCCTCGCTGGCATATTCGTCGCGGTGCTTGATCAGCAGCCAATTGGTGCGCTTGCCGCCGCTGCGATCGTTGCGCATCCGCACCAGCACCCAGCTTCCGTGCAGCTTCTCGCCGTGCAGGGTGAACTTGAGGTCGCCCTTTTTGAAACCGGCTTCGGGATCATCGGATTCCCAGGTGCCGCGGTCCCATAGCATCACCGTGCCACCGCCATATTGGCCTTCGGGAATCGTCCCTTCGAAATCGCCATAGTCGAGCGGGTGGTCCTCAACCTCCACCGCCAGCCGCTTGTCGCGCGGATCGAGCGAGGGCCCCTTGGTCACTGCCCAGGACTTGAAGACGCCGTCGAATTCCAGGCGGAAATCGTAATGCAGCCGGGTCGCGTCATGCTTCTGGATCACGAACCGCCGCTGCTTGGACGATGCAACTGCAGCCTCGCCTGACGGCTCCGGCGTCTTCTCGAAATCGCGCTTCTGTCGATAGGTGGAAAGTTTTCGCAGCACGAGCGGTCCCGCATTCTCTAATCGCGTTGAAGCCTATCACGGCAAAAGTCCCACCCGGAACCAAAACCCTATGGGGCGGTTGGGGTTCCAAAACGCGTTGAAATCGCTGGAGAATAGAATGGCCCCGCGCGCCTATTGGAAGGGAACGTTGAAACTGTCGCTGGTCAGCTGCCCCGTCGCGCTCTATCCCGCGACCACGGCGGCCGAGAAGACGCGGTTTCACATGATCAACCGCGAGACCGGCAACCGGCTCAAGCAGCAGATGGTGGATGCCGAGACCGGCGACGTCGTCGAGAGCGACCAGAAGGGCCGCGGCTACGAGCTGCGCAAGGGCAAATATGTCGAGATCGAGCCGGAGGAGCTCGAGGCGGTGCAGATCGAGAGCAACCACACCATCGACATCGAGAGTTTTGTGCCGAGTGAGGAGATCGACCAGCGCTATCTCAACCACCCCTATTATATCGCCCCGGACGGCAAGGCTGCGGTCGATGCCTTTGCCGTGATCCGCGACGCCATGAAGGACCAGGACCGCGTCGCGCTCGCCAAGATCGTGCTGACCAACCGCGAGCACATCATCGCGATCGAGCCGCTCGGCAAGGGCCTGCTCGGCACCACGCTGCGCTTCCCTTACGAGCTGCGCGACGAAGACCGGTTCTTCGACGACATCAAGAGCCCGAAGATCACCAAGGACATGGTCGAGCTCGCCGGCCACATCCTGCACACCAAGGCGGCGCATTTCGACCCGAGCAAGTTCAAGGACGAGTATGAGACCGCGCTGAAGGCGCTGGTGAAGCGCAAGGCGAGCGGCAAGACAATCGAGCTGCCGGAGCCGGAGGAGCGGCCGAGCAACGTCGTCAGTCTGATGGATGCGTTGAAGCAGAGCCTGAAGGGACGTGGTGGGAAAAAGACGACGGCGAAGTCGCATGCGAGACGCGCCACAGGGCGGCACCGTACTGCGAAGAAGGCGCACCGGTCGACAGCGCGGCACAGGAAGGCGGGTTAGCTCGCCGGCGCGCGCTTTTCTCCTCATGGTGAGGAGGCGCGAAGCGCCGTCTCGAACCATGCAGGCCTCGCTGCTGCAGCCGGGCCTTCATCCTTCGAGACGCGCGTTCCGCGCTCCTCAGGATGAGGAGAGAAGCTAATCCCCCGCCTTCAGCCGATACCCGATTCCCGTCTCGGTCAGCACGTATTGCGGCCGTTCCGGATCGGCTTCGATCTTCTGGCGAAGCTGGCGAACATAGACGCGCAGATATTGCGCATCGGTCAGCTCGTCCCAGAGCTCCTTGAGCAGGAAGCGATGGGTCAGCACCTTGCCGGCGTGCTGGACCAGCACGCGCAGGAGCTCGTATTCCTTCGGCGACAATTTCACATCACGCTCGCCGAGCTTGACGATGCGGCGTACGAGATCGACGGAGAGATCGCCGGTGCGGAAGATCGGGCGCTCGCCCTGCACTTGAAGCTGGTGGCGCAACGCGGCACGCAAGCGCGCCAAAAGCTCGTCCATGCCAAACGGCTTGGTCAGATAATCATCGGCGCCGAGATCGAGTGCCTGCACCTTGCCGGCCTCGTCGCCGCGGCTCGACAGCACCACGATCGGCACGTTCTCATTGCGGGCACGGATGGTGCGCAGCAGCTCATGACCCTGGATGTCGGGCAGGCCGAGGTCGAGAATGATCAGCGCTGGCTCCTCCGTGAGCTTCTCCAGCGCGATCTTGCCGCTCGACGCCTCCAGAATCTCGTAGCCCTGCGTCGAAAGCCCCATCCGCAGCAATTTGCGGATCGGCGGCTCGTCGTCGATCACCAAAACCTTGATCGGGGCAGCACTCATGCGGCGGTGTCCAATGCTTTGGTCTGTGCCGGGACGGGCAGACGGATGGTGAGGACAGCGCCGCTCCGGTCACTGCGGTTGGCGGCCGCGATCGTGCCGCCCATCGCCTCGACGAAGCCGCGGGAGATGGCAAGTCCGAGCCCGGTGCCGGGACGAACATGATCGCCCTTCTGCACGCGATAGAACTTGTCGAACACGCTTTCGAGCTCGTCAGGCGGAATGCCGGCGCCCTCGTCGGCGATCTCCAGCACCACCTGATCACGCTCGCGCCGACTCTTGATCGCAATCATGGTCTCGGGCAGCGAGTATTTCGCGGCATTGTCGAGCAGGTTGAACAGCACCTGCTCGAACAGCACGGCATCGAGCTCGAGCATCGGCAGATCGGCGGCCAGAAACAGCTCGACCTCGTGCGCGGTCAGGATCTTTGATGCCCGCCGCAGCGCGCTGCCGACGATCTCGCCGAGATCGTGCAGCGCCGTGTTGGGCACGATGGCGCCGGACTCGAGCTTGGTCATGTCGAGCAGATTGGCGATGAAGCGGTTGAGCCGCTCCGATTCGTCAATCACCGTGGCGAGCAGATCGCGCTTCTCGGTGTCGGACAGCGCGCCGGCGAGATCGCGCATGGTCGAAGCCGCGCCCAGCACGGAAGCAAGTGGCGTCTTCAAATCGTGCGAGATCGAGGTCAACAGCGCCGAGCGCAGCCGCTCGGACTCGACGGTCCGCTTGACGCGGTCCATGTCCTCGACCAGCAGCACGCGCTCGATCGCGAGCGCCCCCTGATCCACCAGCGCATCCAGCAGCCGGCGCTGGTCCGGCGTCAGCAATGGACCAGTGCGGTCATTGTCGATACCAATCACGCCGATCGGGCCGCGCCCGGTGCGCATCGGCACGAACAGCCGCTTGGCACCCGGCAGCGTATCCGAACCGCGGCCGGCGGAGCGATCATTGCTCCAGGCCCAGTTGGCGGCGGCAAGATCGGCCTGGTCGAGCTGATCCTCCGGCGGATAGCCGGATTTCACCGTGAGCAGCCCGTCCTCCGGCAGCAGCAGGACCACGCGGACCTTCAGCATCAACGCGATTTGATAGGCCGAGGCCCACAGCACGTCGTCGAGCGTGGCGGTGCCGGCGAGCTTGCGGCTGAAGGCATAGAGCTGTTCTGTGGTCCTGATGCGACCGATCGCAGCGTCGGCCTGCGTGCGCACGCGCGCCGCGACGTTTGAGACCAGGATCGCGATCAGCATGAAGAAGAAGAACGCCGCAACGTTGGTCGGATCCGTAATGGTGAAAGTGTAGACCGGCGGCAGGAAGAAGAAATTATAGGCGAGCGAGGCTACGATGCTCGCGAGCAGCGACGGCCACAAGCCGTAGCGTACCGCGACAGCCACCACTGCGGTGAGCAGCACGAGGTCCACGTTCTCGATGCCGAACCGCGGCTGCAGCAGCACCGCGGCGCCGAGGCCGACCAGCACGATCCCGAGCGCCTTCAGATAGGGCAGCGGATTGAACGGTTCGGACCGCGCCGCGGTCTGCACCCCCGATTTGGGCGCCGCCTCGTCCGGCAGCTCGTCGCCGGGAATGACGTGAACGCTGATATTGCCGGCGCGGCGCACCAGATCGTGCACGACGGAGCCGCGCGTCATTTCGAACCAGCGCGAGCGCGTCGACTTTCCGATCACGATCTGGGTGACGTTGTTGCCTTGCGCGAAACTGATGACGTCATCGGCGATACGGCGGCCGACCGCGGGAATGGTCAGCGCCTCGCCGCCGAGCGACTCCGCAAGCCGCAACGTGTCGGCCAGCCGGTCGCGCTCCTGGTCCGAGAGCTGAAGCGAGCGCCGCGTCTCGATCGAGATCGCGGTGAACGGCGCATGCAGCCGGTCGGCCAGCCGCTTGGTGTAGCGCACGAGCCCGGCCGCGCGTGGATCCTCGCTGACGCAGACCAGGATGCGCTCCCCCGCTGCCCATGGGCCCGCGATCGCATTCGCCTGCATGTGGGTGAGCAGCTGCTCATCGACACATTCCGCCGTACGCCGCAGCGCGAGTTCGCGCAGCGCGGTCAGATTGCCCGGCGAGAAATAATGCTCCAACGCCCGCTCGGCCTGCTTGGGGACGTAGACCTTGCCCTCACGCAGGCGCTGGATCAGGTCGTCGGGCGTGAGGTCGATCAGCTCGATCGCATCGGCGCGGTCGAAGATCGAATCCGGCACGGTCTCGCGCACCCGCACATGGGTGATCTGCGCGACGACATCGTTCAGGCTCTCGATGTGCTGGATGTTGACGGCGGTGTAGACGTCGATGCCGTGGGAGAGCAGTTCCTCGACGTCAAGATAGCGCTTGGGGTGGCGGCTGCCGGCCGCATTGGTGTGGGCGAGCTCGTCGACCAATGTGATCTTCGGGCGCCGCGCGATCACGGCATCGAGGTCCAACTCCTCGACGATCTGGCCGCGGTATTCGAGCCGCTTGCGCGCGATCACCTCGAGCCCGCGCACCAGCGCCTCGGTCTCGGCGCGGCCATGGGTCTCGACGAAGCCGACCACGACATCGATGCCGGCCTTGCGCCTGGCATGGGCGCTCTGCAGCATCTCGTAGGTCTTGCCGACGCCGGGGGCGGCGCCGACGAAGATTTTCAGCTTGCCGCTCGCGCCCTCCTCCCGGCGCGCGGCTTCCAGCAGCGCCTCGGGAGACGGACGTTGTTCGGGATCGCGGCGGTGCTGAACCATCAAGCCAGTATAATCATCCGGGCATTCCCAGCCTAGAGCGCTACCGCGCGGACGCACGATCCAGTGCGAGGTTCAGGGCGAGAACGTTAACCCGGGGTTCGCCGAACAGGCCGAGCAGACGGCCCTGGGTATTGGAGGCGACGAGCATCTTCAGCGAATCCTCCGACACATTCCGCGCCTTGGCGACGCGCGGCACCTGGAATTGCGCCGCTTCCGGGGAAATGTCGGGATCGAGCCCGCTGGCCGAGGTCGTGACCAGGTCGACCGGAACGGCAGTGTTCGGGTTCTCGGCTTTCAGCCTGTCCACGTCCTCTTTCAGCCGGTCGGCCAGCGCCTTGCTGGTCGGGCCGAGATTGGAGCCACCCGAATTGGCGGCGTTGTAGGGCGCCGAAACCGTCTTGGTCGAATCATTCGGGTCCGGCGCCAGCGTCGCCGAGGGGCGGCCGTGGAAATATTTGTCGTCCTTGAACTCCTGGCCGATCAGGGCGGAGCCGATCACCTTGCCGTCCTTCTCGATCAGGCTGCCTTGCGCCTGTGCCGGAAAGATCGCGCCGGCAATGCCGGTCATGGCGAGCGGATAGGCCAGGCCCGTGATGGCGGTGAGCACCAGCAGGAGGACAATGGCGGGGCGGATTTCTCTGAGCATGTGTTTTCTCCAGTTTTTTCCGTCATTGCGAGGAGCGAAGCGACGAAGCAATCCAGGCTATCAGCCATAGAGGCACTTCTGGATTGCTTCGCTTCGCTCGCAATGACGGGGTTAAGCCAGGTGCAAGGCGGTCACGACGAGGTCGATTGCCTTGATGCCGATGAAGGGGATGACGATGCCGCCGAGGCCGTAGATCAGCAGATTGCGGCGAAGCAGGGCGCCGGCACCGACGGCGCGGTAGGCGACGCCCTTCAGCGCCAGCGGGATCAACCCGATGATGATCAACGCATTAAAGATGATCGCCGACAGGATGGCGCTCTGCGGGCTCGACAGGTTCATGACGTTGAGCACGCTGAGCTGGGGGTAGAACGCCAGGAACATCGCCGGGATGATCGCAAAATACTTCGCGACGTCGTTGGCGATCGAGAACGTCGTCAGCGCACCGCGCGTCATCAGCAGCTGCTTGCCGATCTCGACCACCTCGATCAGCTTGGTCGGGTTGGAATCGAGGTCGACCATGTTGCCGGCCTCGCGGGCGGCCTGGGTGCCGGTGTTCATGGCGACACCGACGTCGGCCTGCGCAAGCGCCGGAGCATCGTTGGTGCCGTCGCCGCACATCGCCACCAGCTTGCCCTTGGCCTGCTCGTCGCGGATCAGCTTGAGCTTGTCCTCGGGGGTGGCCTGCGCCAGGAAGTCGTCGACACCGGCTTCCGCCGCGATCGCGGCCGCCGTCATCGGGTTGTCGCCGGTGATCATGATGGTGCGGATGCCCATGCGGCGCAGCTCGGCGAAGCGCTCGCGGATGCCGCCTTTGACGATGTCCTTGAGCTGGACGACCCCGAGCAGCCTGCCGTCCTTGGCGACCGCGAGCGGCGTGCCGCCCGCCGTGGCGATCTCGTCGGCAATGGCGCTGATCTCGCGCGCGACGTCCGAGAGGGCAGCAGGCTGCATGGCCCGCGCCGTATTTCCCGACGCGACTGCCAGCGGCGCGCCGCCGTTGACGTAGTTGAGAACGGCATCGACCGCGCCCTTGCGCACCGACGAGCCGCCGGCATCGACGCCGCTCATGCGGGTCTGCGCCGTGAACGGAATGAAAGTGGCGCCAAGCTCGGCCACGTCGCGGCCGCGGATGCCGTACTTCTCCTTCGCCAGCACGACGATGGAACGGCCTTCCGGGGTTTCGTCGGCGAGCGAGGCGAGTTGGGCTGCGTCGGCCAGTTCCTGCTCGGTAACGCCACGGACTGGGCGGAACGCCGTCGCCTGGCGGTTGCCGAGCGTGATCGTACCGGTCTTGTCGAGCAGCAGCGTGTCGACGTCCCCGGCCGCCTCGACCGCGCGGCCGGACATCGCCAGCACGTTGAAGCGCACCAGGCGGTCCATGCCGGCGATGCCGATTGCCGAGAGCAGCGCGCCGATCGTGGTCGGGATCAGCGTCACGAACAGCGCGACCAGCACGATCACCGAGATCGAGCCGCCGGCATAGGCCGCATAGCTCGGAATGGTGACGGTGGCGAAAACGAAGATGATGGTGAGGCCGGCGAGCAGGATGTTGAGTGCGATCTCGTTCGGCGTCTTCTGCCGCTCAGCGCCCTCGACCAGCTTGATCATGCGATCGATGAAAGTCGAACCCTGGGCGGCCGTAATGCGCACACGGATCCAGTCGGACAGCACCTGTGTGCCGCCGGTCACCGCCGAGCGATCACCACCGGACTCACGAATAACCGGCGCCGATTCGCCGGTGATGGCGGCCTCGTTGACGGATGCGACACCCTCGATCACCTCGCCGTCGGACGGAATGGTATCGCCGGCCTCGACCAGCACAAGGTCGCCGACCTTGAGGCTGGTGCCAGGCACGAGCTTGAAGGTCCTGTCCGAACCAGTCAGGAGCTTGGCCTGGCTCTCGGTGCGGGTCTTGCGCAGCGATTCGGCCTGTGCCTTGCCGCGGCCTTCGGCCACCGCTTCGGCGAGGTTGGCGAACAGCACGGTGAACCAGAGCCAGAGGATGATCTGGAAGGTGAAGCCGAGATGCTCACCGCCGGTGAGGAGGTCGCGCAGGAAGATCACCGTGGTGAGCGCGGCCACGATCTCGACCACGAACATCACGGGATTCTTGATCATCAGCCGCGGATCGAGCTTGGCAAATGCCGCGCCAAAGGCCGGCACCACGATCTTGGGATCCAGCATCGCCGAAACCGGCATGCGCTTGTTGGATTTTTGGACTGATTCCATGGATGGTACTCCAAAAGAGCTCGATCAGAAGACGTTGCCGGCGTTCATCGCGAGATGCTCGACGATGGGGCCGAGCGCGAGCGCCGGGAAGAAGGTGAGGCCGCCCATGATCAGGATCACGCCGACAACCAGGCCGACGAAGAGCCCGCCGGTGGTCGGGAACGTGCCCATCGACAGCGGGATGGACTTCTTGGCGGCGAGCGAACCTGCGATCGCCATCGCCGGCACGATCATCAGAAAGCGGCCGACGAACATCGCGACACCGCCGGTAATGTTGTAAAACGGCGTATTCCCGGTGAGACCTGCGAAGGCCGAGCCGTTGTTGCCGGTCTGCGACGAATAGGCGTAGAGCACCTCCGAGAAGCCATGTGGTCCGGCATTGGCCATCGAGGCCACCGCCGGGGGCAGCACCACAGCGACCGCGGTCCACCCCAGCATCATCAGCGGCAGGATCAGGATGGCGAGCATCGCCATCTTGACCTCGCGCGCCTCGATCTTCTTGCCGACATATTCCGGCGTGCGGCCGACCATGAGTCCCGCGACGAAGATCGCGAGGATGACGAACAGCAGCATGCCGTACATGCCGGCGCCGACGCCACCGACGATGATCTCGCCGAGCTCGATATTGATCAGCGGGATCATGCCGCCGAGTGCGGTAAAGCTGTCATGCATGGCGTTGACGGCGCCGCAGGAGGCGGCCGTGGTGATCACGGCAAACAGCGATGATGCAACGATGCCGAAGCGGACCTCCTTGCCCTCCATGTTGCCGCCGGTCAGGCCGAGAGCCTGCAGGGTCGAGGTGCCCTGTGCTTCAGCCCAATAGCAGACGGCGACGCCGGCGATGAACAGCACGCCCATCACCGCGAGGATGGCCCAGCCCTGGCGCTGGTTGCCGACCATACGGCCGAACACGTTGGTCAGCGCCGCGCCGAGCACAAAGATCGACAGCATCTGCACGAAGTTTGACAGCGCGGTCGGGTTCTCGAACGGATGCGCCGCGTTGGCGTTGAAGAAGCCGCCGCCGTTGGTACCGAGCATCTTGATTGCGACCTGCGAGGCGACCGGGCCGACCGCGATGGTCTGCTTGGCGCCTTCGAGCGTCGTGGCCTCGACATAGTCGCCGAGCGTCTGCGGCATACCCTGGAAGACCAGGAACAGGGCGTAGACGACGCAGATCGGCAGCAGCACATAGAGCGTGCAGCGGGTAACATCGACCCAGAAATTGCCGACGGTGCGCATCGATGCGCGCGAGAAGCCGCGAATCAGGGCGACCGCGAGCGCGATGCCGGTGGCCGCCGACAGGAAGTTCTGGTGCGTCAGGCCGAGCATCTGCACGAGATACGACAGCGTGCTCTCGCCGCCGTAGTTCTGCCAATTGGTGTTGGTGATGAAGGATATTGCAGTGTTGAAGGAAAGATCCTCGGCGACCGCCGACTGGCCGGCCGGGTTGAAAGGCAACACGGCCTGCAAGCGCATCACGCCATAGATGATCAGGAATCCGCCGACATGGAACAGCAGCATGGCGACCGTGTAGGTCAGCCAATGCTGCTCGCGCTTCTCGTCGACGCCGGAGACCCAGTAAATGCCGGCCTCGACCGGACGCAGCACCGGGGAGAGAAACGTCTTCTCGCCATTGAACACACGCGTCATGTACCAGCCGAACGGCTTGGTCAGTGCGACGATGATGGCACAATAGAGAATGATCTGGAGCCAACCGATCACAGTCATGGAATCAACCCTTCAGGCTTTGTGTCCGGCGCAGAATCGGCAGGACCAGCGCAAGCAGGCCCGCGACGAGCACGGCGTCCGCCAGCAGCAATTCGAGAAGAAGCAGCACGGCTCAGAATCGCTCGGGCCGCAGCAGCGCGTAGGTAAGATACATCAGCAGGCCGAACGACACGGCGCCGGCGAGCGCATAATCAAAGATCATGGTCCGCTCCTTCAGAGCCGTTCGCAGGCATAGGTGTAGCCGATCGCAACGGCGAAGAAGCCGAAGCCCAGCGCCAGCATCAGAATGTCCATCATGGGATTGCTCCTCGTTGCGTCCCTCTCTCTCGGGAGCAACACTCTCTCGGGGACCCGGCGGAGCTCGTGGAGAGAAGCGCAACGCATTTCCACGGCCCCAAGCGGGACTTTTGACCGTGCTGAAGTGCCACCACGGACATAGATTTTCGAGATGAGGGCTATGGCGAAGTTATAGGAATCTCATAAAGGCTTGGCACGATGCTCACCCAATTCTCCGTCGTCGTCCCGGGACGACAGTGTGAGTGTGGCGCGCTCGGTGCCCCCCGCACACTTATGAAATCTTTATATCTCCTATCTGCTCCCCATCTCGTTTTCAAATGCCGTTCCAGCCATCCTGGAGACGCCGGCCGACTGACCGACGCCAAATCCAGGAGGCCCGACATGACCGCTGCTCTCCAACACTATGATCCGCTGTCACTCGGCGACCGCTTGCGCAATGCGCAGGTGATGACGCGGCCGTTGATGCTCGAGATCGTCGACAAGGCCTGTAGGCGCTTCCCATCATTCGGCCAGAGCGAACGCACGGCACGCGCCATGCGCCTGATCAACGCGGAGGCCTGGACCGATGCCGCGCTGGCGCTGATGGAGCTCGAGCTGCCGCTGTGGCAGGTCCGCCGGATCGCCTATGACGAGGGCGAATGGCACTGCGCGCTCTCGCGCAAACGCGAATTGCCGGATTGGCTCGACGCCGCGGTCGAAGGATGCCATGGCGACCTCGCGATCGCGCTGCTGTCGGCCTTCGTCGAGGTCCAGATACTCGCCGCGGAAGCCTCACGGCCGAGCGTTCCCAACGTGCGCCCCGCCCCGGATCCGCTCCATGAGCCGGTCGCCTGCGAGAATTTCAGCTGAGCGAACGCCGAGCCATATATGGCGCGCCTATACGACAGCGCCGCCGCCCGTCTCGCATTCCTATGCTGCGATGCTCATCATGAGACGCAGAGTGGGGCGACTGTTTTGTCGACCCACGGACAAGGATTTCTGACATGTCGATGCTGACACAGGGCTTGGAACAGCCCTTCAATTGGGCCGAACGCCCGGTACGGATCTCGAAGGCGCGCAAGGCCCAGCTCAAGCGCATCGCGCTGCGTGCACTGGCCGTGCTCTCGATGGGAAGCGTGCTCACTGCGCTGATCGCGCTGAAGACCGCAATCTATGTCTGGCACCTCCACGCCTGAGAGTACCGTCATGACCTTGCAAATGTGTGAGGAGGCCGCCATGGCCGCGATCGCCCTTCAAGCTGCTCATCGCCAACCGCGGCAGGTGCCGGCGGCGGAACTCAAGCCGCTCGATCCCGATGTGATCAGCGCCGCCATTCCTGCCTTCTTCATCGGCCGCAACAAGGCCGGCCTCTGGGTCGCCCGCGAGGCGCGCGGACGCATCGGCGGCCTGTTCCTGTTCAAGAGCTCGGCCGTCGACTTCGCCAACCGTCAAAGCGCGCCCGCGCGGTGCGCGCTGGTGTTTCCCACGGAGACCTTCGAGCTCGATATCGAGAACCGCGGCAATTCGCTGATCGTGCTGGCGGCACAAGCCAGGCGGCTCGTTGCACGCCTTGCCGCGAGGTAACGCGACATGATCGAGCTCAAGATCGCCATGCTGCTCGCGTTGATGGCTACGCTGCTGCTCGGCCTGCGCGTCATGGCGGCGGCCCCCGCATCGGACGGCTAGCATGCAGCCTCTCAGAGGAAATCTCGAGCATGCGGTGACCACGACGATCCTGATCATGACGTTGAGCCTGGTCTGGGGAGCGGTCCTGACGATCGTGATCACGCTCGCGGCGCGCGGGCTCGGAGTTTAGAGCCTCGGCACGACGATCGACCGCGAATTGATCATGGCTGCCTACGCGGCGAGCAACCGGGCGCGAACGGCGGTCGCACGGCCCGGCTAGGCCGCCTCGCGGTTTGCGAAAAACGCCCGGCCGATCTGGCGCAGTTTCACGGAACCGTGTAGATCGGTTTCATGAGCACAAGCAGCGTCAATGTCGTCGCCCACCCCCTGGTCCAGCACAAGCTTTCCCTGTTGCGGGAGAAGGACCGCTCGACCAAGAGCTTTCGCGAGATCCTGAACGAGATCGGGATGCTGCTCGGCTACGAGGTGACGCGCGACCTGCCGCTGGAGCTGGTCGAGATCGAGACGCCGATCTCGCCGATGCAGGCGCCAAAGATCGCCGGCAAGAAGCTCACGCTGGCGCCGATCCTGCGCGCCGGCGTCGGCTTCCTCGACGGCATGCTGGCGCTGATGCCCTCGGCCCGCATCGCCCATATCGGGCTCTATCGCGACCCCGAGACATTGCAGGCCGTGGAGTATTACTTCAAGGCGCCGCAGGACCTGTCCGACCGCACCGTGATCCTGATGGACCCGATGCTGGCGACGGGAAATTCGGCCTGCGCCGGCGCGTCCCTGCTCAAGGACCGCGGCGCCCGTGACATCCGCTTCGTCTGCCTCTTGGCGGCACCCGAAGGCATCGCGCAGTTCCAGAGCGAGCACCCCGACGTGCCGGTCTGGACCGCAGCGATCGACGAGCGGCTCAACGACCACGGCTACATCGTGCCGGGCCTGGGCGATGCCGGCGACCGGATGTTCGGCACCAAGTAGACAGGTTTGCGCGATCGGGCTACTCCGGTTGCCATGCACGCCGACGATGTTTCACTGCAATCGCTGATCGGATCGGAGAGCGGTCCCGCCTTCGTGTTCGACGGCACGCCCGTCTCGCGCGCGGAATTCTCAGGGAAAGTCGAGCAAACCGCGGCGTGGCTAGCCGCGCAAGGCATCGGAAAGGGCGACGTGGTCGCGGTCTGGCTGGCCAACCGGGTCGAATGGATCGCACTGCTGTTCGCTGCCGCGCGGCTTGGTGCGGTCGTTGCCGCCGTCAACACCCGCTACCGCAGCGCGGAAGTCGCGTATCTCCTGAAATTGTCCGGCGCAAAACTGCTGGTGGTTGAGGCGGCGTTCCGCTCGATCGATTTCGCTTCCATTCTCGCCGACGTCGCCAGGGACGAGGTGCCCGCGTTGCAAAAGCTCGCGGTGGTCGGTGCGAATGCGATCCCCGCGCAATGGCCTTGCGTCCGGTTCGACGCGTTCGACAAGCCCTATCCGCCGGCTCCTACCCAGGACGACATCGATCTCCCCGTACTGCTCTACACCACATCGGGCACGACCAAAGGACCAAAACTGGTCGCGCATTCGCAGCGAACGCTCGCGACCCACGCCAACGCCGTCGCCAAGGCGCTCCAGCTCTCCCCGCAGCGTCATTCGCTGCTGGCGATGCTGCCGTTCTGCGGCACGTTCGGCATGACGAGCCTGCTTGGCTTCATCGCAGCCGGCGCGACCGTCCATGTCCTCGACGCCTTCGAGGCGGCGCCGGCCGTGAAAATCCTCAGCGAGCATGGGATCACGCACGCCTTCGGCTCCGACGAGATGTTCCGCCGCATCCTCGCCCTCGCTGACGCGCCGCGCCCATTCCCGCGTCTCGAAGTCTGCGGCTTCGCCGCCTTTCAGCCCGGCTGGCGCGAGCTGGCGGCAGAGGCCGAAGCACGCGGCTTGCCACTGTTTGGCCTCTACGGTTCGAGCGAGGTGCAGGCGCTGTTCTCGATTGCCCGTTCCAGCGACGCCTTCGCCGACCGCATCGAGGGCGGCGGTTGGCCGATGTCCCCCGAGGCGAAGGTCCGCGTGCGCGACACCGAGACCGGCGAGCTTGCAGCGCAAGGCGTCTCCGGCGAGATCGAGATCAGCGCGCCGTCGCGCTTCCTCGGCTATTTCAACAACACCGATGCGACGCGCGATGCGATCACCGCAGACGGCTTCTTCCGCACCGGCGATATCGGCCGGCTTCGCGACGGCGCCTTCGTCTATGAGACACGCGCGGGGGACGCCATGCGGCTCGGCGGATTCCTGGTCGCGCCCGGCGAGATCGAGGACGAACTCAAATTGTGTGCCGGCGTCGCCGATGCCCAGGTCGTCGCGATCGACCTGAAGGGCCAGGCGCGCTGCGTCGCCTTCGTCATCCCGGCCGGGACTTCACCGCAACAGGAGGTGCTGACGGCACGTCTGCGCGAGCGGCTCGCCAGCTACAAGGTTCCGGCACGCATCTATGTCGTAGACGCCTTCCCTGTGACCGACAGCGCAAACGGCGTCAAAATCCAGCGCGCCAGGCTTCGCACGATGGCAATAGAGCGGATCGCGGCCGAATAAAAAACCTTCGGAGCAACCTGCTTAGTACGACTTGGCGAGCCCCAGTACCTTCTCCGCAATAAAACTCAGCGCGAGCTGCGGGCTGACCGGCGCGATGCGCGGGATCAGCACCTCGCGCAAGTATCGCTCGACATGGAACTCCTTGGCATAGCCAAAGCCGCCATGGGTCATCACCGCCTGCTCGCAAGCTGAGAAGCCGGCTTCGCCCGCGAGATATTTTGCGGCATTGGCCGCAGCGCCGCAGGGCATGCCCTTGTCGTATTGCCACGCCGCCGACAGCACCATCAGCCAGGCCGCCTCGAGCTCGACCCAGTTGACCGCGAGCGGGTGCTGAATGCCCTGGTTCTTGCCGATCGGACGATTGAACACGACGCGCGTCTTGGCGTATTCGGTCGCGCGCGACAGCGCGAGCTTGCCGAGACCGACGGCTTCCGCCGCGATCAGGATGCGCTCGGGGTTCATACCTTCGAGGATGTACTGGAAGCCTTTGCCCTCTTCGCCGATGCGATCCTCCATCGGGATCTCGAAATCCTCGAAGAACAGCTCGTTGGAATCGACGATCTTGCGGCCCATCTTCTCGATCTCGTGGACCTTGATCTTCTTGCGGTCGAAATCGGTGTAGAATAGGCTGAGACCATGGGTCGGCGAGCGCACCTCTTCCAGCGGCGTGGTGCGCGCCAGCAGCAGGATCTTGTGCGCGACCTGCGCGGTCGAGATCCACACCTTCTGGCCGTTGACGATGTAGCGATCGTTCTTGGCGACCGCGCGGGTCTTGAGCTGCGTCGTGTTGAGCCCGGTGTTGGGCTCGGTGACGGCGAAGCACGCCTTCTCGCGGCCCTCGACCATCGGCGGCAGCATGCGCTTGCGCTGCTCTTCGGTGCCGAACACGACGACGGGATTGAGACCGAACACATTGATGTGCACCGCGGAGGCACCGGACATGCCGGCGCCGGATTCCGCAATCGTGCGCATCATGATCGCGGCTTCGGTGATGCCGAGGCCGGAGCCGCCATAGGCTTCCGGCACGCAGATGCCGAGCCAGCCGGCGTCAGCGAGCGCCTTGTGAAAATCGTGCGGGAAGCCGCCGTCGTGATCTTTCTTCAGCCAGTAGGCATCGGGAAAGCCTTCGCATATCTTTGCGATGGCGTCGCGAATGGCTTCCTGCTGATCGGTGAGCGCGAAATCCATGCTGGTCTCCTTGTGGAGGCTCGTTCTGCCTAGCGCCCCATCTGCGAGGGCAGCCAGAGGATGATAGACGGAAACGCCACCAGAATCGCGATCGCAATCAGGTGGGCGATGAAGTGCGGGAAAGTGCCGTGGAACACCTCCGCGACCGGCCGCTTGGCGTAGCGGGCGACGATGAAGCAGTTCAGCCCGACCGGCGGCGTGATCATGCCGACTTCGGCGGTGACGATCTTGATGACGCCGAACCAGATTGGATCGAAGCCGAGCGTTTTGATCAGCGGCAGTACGATCGGCACCGTCAGCACCAGGATCGCGATCTGGTCCATGAACGAGCCGAGCACGATGTAGCCGCACAGGATCAGCGTGATGATGACCCAGCGCGAGGTCGGCAAGGAGCCGATCCAGGCGACGAGATCCTGGGTGACGTGGGTGAGCGTGAAGAAATAGCCGAAGATCGAGGCACCGACCAGGATCATGATGATCATGCAGGTGCCGTGGCAGGCGCGCAGCAACGTCTTGTAGAGCGAGGACGGCGTGATCTTGCCCTTGACGATCGCGAGCAGGAAGGCACCGAACGCACCGAAGGCCGACGCCTCCGTCGGCGTCGCGACGCCGAGATAGATCGTGCCTGTGACGATCGAGAACAGCACCACCATCGGCGAAACCTGCCACAGCAGCGCGAACTTTTCCCGCCACGGCACTGATTTCGCGGCAGGCGCGCGCGAGGGGTCCTGCCAGACCAGGAAATAGATCGTGGCCATGATCGTGAACGTCACCAGGATCGCCGGGATGATGCCGCTGATCAGGAGTTTGCCGATGTTGACCTCGGCGAGCAGGCCGAAGATGACCAGCGCGACGCTGGTCGGCAGCAACATCGACAGCGTGCCCGAGATCGCGACCACGCCGGCGGCCATTTTCGGCTCGTAGCCCTGGCGGATCATCGCCGGAAGGCTGGTCGAGGACAGCGTCGCGGCTGACGCCGTCGAAGTGCCGCAGATCGAACCGAAGCCCGCGCCAGCAAGCGCTGTCGCCATGCCGAGGCCACCAGGAACACGGCCGACCCAGGCCGAGGCCGTCTTGAACAGATCATCCGCAACGCCCGAGAGCAGCACGAGGTCCGCCATCAGCAGGAACATCGGAATGGTGATCAGCTCGTAGGAGGAAACGGTCGAGAGCGGCGCGGTCTCGAGGATGCCTGATAGGGTCGGAAAGCCGCCGACCATGACGAGGCCGACCGAGCCGGAAAAGGCCATGGCAAAACCGACGGGCGTGCCGAGCGCAAGCAGGCCGAACAGCAAAGCGAGAACGATAAGAGGTGTCATGGATATCCGCCGTTACTCGAAGCCGCGCGCTTCGCCGACGCCGGTCACCGGCGGCAGCGGATAGAGGTCGCGCCCGCTGACCAAGCTCAGCACATTGCCGACGAGCTGGAGCGCCAGCCGCAGCACCAGCACGCCGCAGCCGAACGGTACCAGCGCCGCCGAAATCCAGGTCGGCCAGGGAATGGCGCCCGACAGGACGTCATGCTGCTCGTAATTCTCCAGCGCGCGCGCGAAACCGACCTTGCAGATCAGGACGAACACGAACAGGCCTGCGAGCGCGGTGACGATCTCGGAGAGCCGCCGCCCCGCCGGCGAGAAGCGCGACAACAGGATGTCGACTCCGACATGGACATGCTCGCGCAAGGCATCCGACAGCGTGAAGAAGAACACGCCCGCGAGCAGATAGAGCCCGATCAGATCATAGGTGAAGGAGAACGGGCTGTTGAGCGCATAGCGCATGAACACGTCGGTGACGACCAGCACCATGATCACGAACATGAATAGCACCGCGATCACCGTCAGCGCCCGCTCCAGTGCGCCGAGCACACGCCCTGCCCGTTCGATCACTTCGCGTCTCCCTCTTCGATTTGCGGATTACTTGCTGCCGGCAGCCAGCAGATCTTCGAACTCCTTCAGCGCGGCAGAGGCCTGCTTGCCACGGCTGTCGAGGCCGGCGGCCCATTCGTGACCGACGCCCCTAAGCTTGTCCTTCATCTCGGCGCGCGTCGCTTCCGGCAGCGGATCAAAGGTCACGCCTTCGTCCTGCATGTGCCTCTTGGTGACTTCGCCTTCCTTGTCGACGTCGGCGCAGGCTTTTGGCGTGATCGCTTCGGAAGCCTCGTTCATCGCAGTCTTCACCTCGTCGGGCAGCTTGTCCCAGACTGACTGGTTGATGGAATAGGCGACGATGAAGCTGCCGAAGCTGACGCCTTCGGTCGCATGCTTGACCAGCTTGTCGAGGCCATAGGCCACGACGCTATCCAGCGGGAACAGCAGCCCGTCCATCGTGCCGCGCGACAGCGATTCATAAGCATCGGGCGCAGCCATGCGCACCGGCACCGCGTTGAGCGCGCGCAGCGTGAGATCCTGCGCGCCGCCGGTGGTGCGCAGCTTCAGACCCTGCATGTCCTTGGTGGTTTCGACCTTCGACTTGACGGTCCACACCTGGTAGGGCGGCAGCACCACGGCCATCAGCAGCTTGATCTTGTTCGGCGCGTATTCCTGCTTGGCCAGCACGCCCTCGCGCGCGGTCTTCCAATAAGCGAGCGTGCCCTGGCAGCTGGTCGCGAACGCACCCGGCAATTGCGCGACTTCCGACAGCGGCATCTTGTCGGAGACGTAGGACGGCCCGATGTAGCCGATGTCGACCACGCCGGACTGTGTCAGCCGCAGCATGTCGGCGGCCTTGCCGATCTGCTGGTTCGGATAATAGGTGAAGGTCACCGCGCCATTGGTGCGCTTGGTGACGTCGTCCATCCAGGGCTTGAGCATCAGGCGGACGAGATAGTGACCGGCGGGGAAGCTATCGGCGACCTTCAGCTCCAGTGCCTGCGCCGACATCGTCGAGACCGGCACTGAAATCGCGAGCGCGGCTGCAGCCCGGACCAGATTCTTCTTCATTTCGTTCTCCCTGACGCGTCCCGCGCCGAAGGCGACAGCCGCTGGCTGCCAAGCCGTTCGACCCCTCGCTCCACTTCTTGCTTGAGGAAAATGTACATATATGTGAATTTATCTGTCAAGTATATGAACTAAGTATGGAGCTATTCGCCGTCTGAAGGGGAGGCGGAATTGACATGGCCAATTTATGAATTCTAACTTCACCTATATGAACTCATCCCACGAGGCCCCATGGGACCGCTCGCCGGCTTCACCATTCTCGACCTGACTTCGGTGCTGATGGGCCCCTACGGCACCCAGGTGCTGGCGGACATGGGCGCTGAAATCATCAAGGTCGAAAGCCCAGAGGGCGACATCGTTCGCCAGATCGGACCCGGCCGCACGCCCGGCATGGGCGGAATGTTTCTCAACGCCAATCGCGGCAAGCGCAGCATCGTGCTCGACCTGAAGAAACAGGAGGGGCGCGATACGCTGCTGCGGCTCGCCAAGCGCGCCAATGCGCTGGTCTACAATGTGCGCCCGCAGGCGATGGCGCGGCTTGGCCTCGACTACGAGACGCTTGCCGCCATCAATCCTGCCCTCGTCTATGTCGGCGCATTCGGCTACGGCCAGTCCGGCCCCTATGCGGCCAAGCCCGCCTATGACGATCTGATCCAGGGCGCAGCCACGATTCCGACGCTGCTTGCGGCGGCCGGCGACGGCACGCCGCGCTACGTTCCCGTCACCATCGCCGACCGCATCGTCGGGCTGATGATGGTCAACGCGATCATGGGCGGGCTGATGCATCAGAGCCGCACAGGTGTGGGCCAGCGCATTGACGTGCCGATGTTCGAATCGATGACGGAGTTTGTGCTGGTCGATCATCTGGGCGGTCTCACCTACGATCCGCCGCTCGACCATGGCGGCTACGCCCGCCTGCTGTCGCGCTATCGCCGTCCCTACAAGACCAGCGACGGCCATCTCTGCGTGCTCATCTACAACGACAAGCACTGGCGCAGCTTCTTCGAGGCGATCGGGCAGCCGCATTTCCTCGAGCAGCCGCGCTTTGCCAACCACGCCGCACGCACCAAGCATATCGACGATATCTACGAAGAAATCGGCCACATCTTCCTGACGCGCACGACCGCGGAATGGCGCGAGTTGCTCGAGCGCGCCGATATTCCGGTGATGCCGATGCATACGCTGGAGACGATCCTCGAGGATCCGCATCTCAAGGCGATCGACTTCTTCAGGACGGTGGATCACCCCGTCGAAGGCCGCATCCGCCAGATGCGCGTGCCCTCGACCTGGAGCGTGACCCAGCCGGAGCCCGCAGGCCCTGCGCCGACGCTCGGCCAGCATGGCCGCGAGATTTTGCGCGAGGCCGGTTTCTCGACCGACGAGATCGAACGGCTCGCGGAGCAGAAGGCAGTTCACCTGGCGGCGCCGCCCTAGCGGCAGGCGCTGGCCAAATCGCAGGACAATAGGGAGGAAACAGCGATGGCCGGACTTTATTTCGAAGACTTTTCCGTAGGCCAGGAGTTCAGGCATCCGCTGACCCGGACCGTCACGGAAATGGACAACACCATGTTCAGCCTGCTGACGCTCAATCCGCAGCCGCTGCATATCGACGCGCATTTCTCCGAAAAGACCCAGTTCGGTCAGCGCATTTTCAACAGCCTTTACACCCTCGGCATCATGATCGGCATGACGGTCTATGATACGACCATGGGCACCACCGTCGCCAATCTCGGCATGACCGACGTGACTTTTCCAAAACCGGTCTTCCATGGCGATACCCTGCGGGCGACGACGAAGGTGCTTTCGTTGAGGGACTCCAAATCGCGCCCTAAGGCTGGCATCGTCGAGTTCGAGCACCACGCCTTGAACCAGAACGATGAGATTGTCGGCAAATGCCGGCGCATGGCGATGATGCACAAGAGGCCGGCCTGATGCGCTCGATGCTGTTCGTGCCGGGCGATTCCCCGCGCAAATTCGAGAAGGCGAGCGAAGGCAAGGCCGACGCGCTGATCATCGATCTCGAGGATTCCGTCGTCACCGAGAAGAAGGAGGAGGCGCGCGGGTTGACGCTTGAGATGCTGAAGGGCCCTCGCGGCCCGCACCAGCTCTATGTCCGCGTCAACGCGCTCGACACCGGCATGACGCTGACGGATCTCGCCGCGGTAATGCCGGGTAAGCCCGACGGCATCGTGCTGCCGAAATCGCAGGGCAGCGACGACGTGCGGCAGGTCGCGACCTGGCTCGAAGCCCTGGAAGCGGCCGCCGGCACCACGGTTGGCGCGACGCGCATCGTCTGCGTCGCGACTGAGACTGCAAGCTCGATCTTCGGGCTCGGCAGCTACAAGGGCTGCTCCCCTCGCCTCGCCGGCCTGATGTGGGGCGCGGAAGACCTCTCGGCCTCGCTCGGCGCCACCGAGAAGGCGTCGGGCGGCGTGTTCCACAGCCCCTATCGCCTCGCGCGCGATCTCTGCCTGATGGCGGCGGCCGCAGCGGAAGTGGCGCCGATCGACACGGTCTACACCGACATCGACAATCTGGCAGGCCTCGAGCAGGAAACACGCGCGGCGCGGCGGGACGGGTTTTCGGCGAAGGCGCTGATCCATCCGAAACATGTCGAAATCGTCAACGCGGCGTTCGCGCCGACAGACGCTGAGCGCACATGGGCAGAGAAGGTGATCGCGGCGTTCGCAAGCAATCCAAATTCTGGCACGCTACGGCTCGACGGCCAGATGATCGACAAGCCGCATCTTCGCGCCGCGAAGAAGATCCTCGGCCAGCCCTAGATCAGGACGAAAAGCCCCACCATGATCGTTCGCCAAGCCGCAAACGTCCTGGAGATCATGGAATTCTTCGCGCAAACGAGGAAGCCGGCGACGCTTGCCGAAATCGCCGATCATTTCGGCTGGCCGCGTTCGTCGACCTTCAACCTGCTCGCGACACTGTCGGAGAAGGGCTATCTCTACGAACCGCGGCCTCGCGCCGGCTTCTATCCGACGCCGCGATGGCTCGCGATGGCGCGGATGATCTCCGAGGTCGAGCCGCTGCCGCGGTGGACGCATCAGCTGATCGCCGACCTCTCCGCCGAGACCGGCGAGACGGCGTCTATCGTGGCGCCGGCGGGCGTGATGGCCGTGTTCATCGACGTCGTCGAGTCCCAGGCGGCGATCCGCTATTTCGCCACCATCGGCCACCGCGTGCCGATCCACGCCACCGCCAGCGGCCGCGCGCTGCTGCTGCAATATTCGCCGGAGGAGCGCGACTCCGTCTATCGCAAGATCGAGTTCAAGCAATACGGCCCGTCGACACCGATCAGCATCGAGGCGGTGGAGGCCGAGCTGCGCAATTCGATCGCGCGCGGTTACTGCCAGAGTTTTGCCGACTACAGCCGCGACCTCGCCGGCGCCGCAATCCCGCTGCCGATCGGCGACCGCCGCCTCTCCGTCGTGGTCGCCGGGCCGGAGTTTCGCATTGGGCCGAAGGTGGCCGAGGTGGCGTCGCTGATCGCGCGGACAGTCGATCGGCTGCGACCGAAGACCACCGCGGCCTAAAACCGTAGCCTCAATCGAACCCCTGAACGGGCGGCGTCGCGGTCTCCGCAGGCGTAGCTTGGACAGGCGGCGCCGCAGGCGCGGCTTGCACCGGCGGATTGCTGGCCGCTCTCATCTGACCGTTGGCCTCCATCGCCTCGCGCGCGCGCGGCGGAGCACTGGTGGCGGTGGCCCCGTACGCCTCGCGACGTGGCGGCTGCCGGTGTCTTGCCGAGCGCGAACCTCTCACGCCCCATGACCGGGCGATTGAAGGACCGGCGGTATAGCCGATCACTGCGCCCGCAACGGCACCGACCGGCCCCAGTACGACCGCGCCGGACACGGCTCCGAGCGCGGCAGAGCCCGCGCGCGACTGCGCGACGGCGCTTGCAGGCAGGCTAGCCAACACCACGATGGCAGTGATCAGCACTTTCTTCATAAGAGCACCTCCCTCACCGGAGATCACTCTTATTCAAATGTGGCCGCACGAAGTTTGTTCGTTGCCCAACACAGGGCAATGGCCGATGGAACTCCAGCAATTCAAAGGCCTCCGCCGTCAATCATGGTTCCAGCGGATGCCATCAGCGCAACTATGAATAGACGATCTCGATCGACAAGCCAGCGGCGCGCTCCCCCGCCCTCTCCCCGCTTGCGGGGGCCGCCGCGATGTTGCGAAGTTGAGATTGGAAGCAGAAGCTCTGCCATGCAACCGGGTTGATGGTTCGAGTCGATGCATCTCCTTTTGGCGGCGCGATCAAGACAGCGCCACGACGTGCACAGAAGGCGCGGGCCCGCTCAGGCCAGCGCGGTGACAATCGCGCTGCTGATTGGCACAAGATGGTGCGCTGCGCACGCTGCCGACGTATCGATCGCGCCCGCGGAGCTGAAAGCGATCGGCACAATCGACGCTCGCTTCCAATCGTACAACATTGAGATGGTGGAGGTCACTGGCGGACGGTTCTGGAAACCGTATCCGCGTGGCGCACGCGCCTTCGATGCCCGCGATCGCTACAGCTTTAGACCGCCAACCGATCTCGCCAACGGGCGCCTGCGCATGCTCGCAGCCGCCCTGTCGCCGGCCTATGTGCGCGTCAGCGGCACCTGGGCCAATGCGACCTTCTTCGCCGACATGGATATTCCTCCCGCGAAGCCGCCCGCCGGATTCAACTCCGTGCTGAGCCGCCAGCGATGGCGCGACGTCGTCGATCTTGCGCGCGCAGTCGACGCGGAGATTGTCACCTCCTTCGCGATCAGTCCCGGCAGCCGAGACAGCAGCGGCGCGTGGGGGGTCGATCAGGCGCAACGCCTGATCGATTTCACGCGTTCGCTCGGCGGGCATATCGCGGCCGCCGAATTCATGAACGAGCCTACGCTTGCGGCCGAAAACGGCGCACCACCGGGATATGACGCGAAAGCCTATGGCCGCGACTTCGGGATATTTCGCGCGTGGATGCGGCGCACTGCGCCTGAGACGCTGATCGTCGGGCCGGGCTCGGTCGGCGATACCGCCTCGCCATCCGCATCGGGCATCACCACGCGCGATTTGCTCGCCGCAGCCGGCCCCGGTGTCGATCGCTTCTCCTATCATCACTACAACACGCTCTCGCAGCGCTGCGGCGGCCGCGACGATCCGAAGCAGGCACTCACGGAGCAACGGCTCGCCCGCACGGACGCGACGCTGGCGATCTACCAGACCTTGCGCGACGTGTACGAGCCGGGCAAGCCGATCTGGGTCACGGAGACGGCGGAGGCGGCCTGCGGCGGCAACCGCTGGGACAAGACATTTTTCGACACGTTCCGCTATCTCGACCAACTCGGACGTCTGGCCAGAGCCGGCATCCAGGTGGTGATGCACAACACGCTGGCCGCAAGCGACTATGCACTACTCGACGACAAGACCTTTCGTCCGCGCCCAAACTACTGGGCCGCACTGCTCTGGCACCGGCTGATGGGAACGACCGTACTCGACGCGGGCTCAGCCGTCGCGCCCGGTCTCCACGTCTACTCGCATTGCTATCCCGGCTTACGCGGCGCGGTTACGCTACTTGCGATCAACCTCTCGCGCGACACACCGCGCTCGTTCGCCGTGCCGCTTCCCTCGAAGCGCTACACGCTCGGCTCGGCGCGGCTGCAAGGCACGATGGTGCAATTGAACGGCGACACGCTCGCGCTCGCAGCTGGCTACCGCCTGCCAGACATCATCGGAATTCCGACCGCAGCCGGGACAAACCGTCTCACGCCGGCAACCATCACCTTCTTCGTGATTCCCGGCGCGGCAAACCCCGCATGCCTCTGACGCTCACGACCTCAGCACGTCGCGCGCTGTCTCGGGCGCCATCAACGTCGCGATGATCGTGATGACCGACAGCGCGATGATGTAGACCGACACCGGCCAGTAAGATCCGGCCCAGGCGAGCAGTGCGGTCGCGATCAGCGGCGAGAAGCCGCCGCTCAGCGCGGCTGCGACGTTTGCGCCGAGCGAGGCGCCGCTGTAGCGCACCTGGGTGCGAAACAGTTCCGGCATGAACGCGGCCTTGGGCCCGAACAGCAGCGCATGCGTCAGTGTCATCGTGACGACGAGCGCGAGCGTGATCAGCACCGGCTCCTTGGTGTCGAGGAACCAGAACAGCGGAAACGCCAGCGCCACCGAGAACACGCCGCCGGCGAGATACAGCTCCTTGCGGCCAAAGATATCGGACATCCAGCCAGCGAGCGGCAGCGTCGCGAACTCGACGATCGCGGCATAGACCACCGCATTCAGGATCACCTGGCGCGGCAGGCCGAGCTTCGTCGTGGCATAGACCACGGTGAAGACGGTGAGGAGATAAGCCAGCCCGACTTCCGACACCGTGATGCCGATCGCAAGCAGAAAGCTGCGCCAGTCGCGGCGAAGCACTTCCCACACCGGCTGCGCCAGCACCTCCTTGCGCTCGACCACGTCCTTGAAGTGCGGCGTTTCCGCGAGCTTGAGCCGCACGATGAAGCCAACGCCGACAAGCAGAATGCTGATCAGAAACGGCACGCGCCAACCCCAGCTCAGAAAGTCGGCCTCGGGCAGCTGCGTCATCAACCCGAAGATGCCGGTGGAGGCGGCAACGCCGACGGGAAAGCCGATCTGCACCAGGCTGCCATAGAAGCCGCGACGGTTGCCGGCATGCTCGACCACCATGACGACCGCGCCGCTCCATTCGCCGCCGAGACCGATGCCCTGGATGAAGCGCAGGATGACCAGGAAGATCGGCGCCCAGACACCGATCTGGCTGTAAGTCGGCAGGCAGCCGATCAGAAAGGTGCCGAGACCCATCGCGATCATGGTCGCGACCAGCATCTTCTTGCGTCCGAGCCGGTCGCCATAATGCCCGATGATCGCGCCGCCGATCGGCCGCGCCACGAAGCCGACCGCATAGGTGGAGAATGCCGCGAGCGTGCCGACAAAGGGATCGAAGCTCGGGAAGAACAGCTTGTTGAGCACGAGGGCGGCGGCCGTGCCGTAGATCAGGAAGTCGTACCACTCGATCGCAGTGCCGAGTGCACTCGCCCACACCACATGCGCCGTCGTCGATCTCTCCGCCGCAGCGGAGACCCCCGTTGCTGCCGTCATTGCCATGCGCCCCAAAAATTCCAGAGGGCATCATGGCCAATCGCGCAGAGGGTTGCAACTTGCGGGGGTGTTCGCTCTGCGCAGGATCGCGACGCGATATTTTCGCGCGGCTGCCATAATTCAATTATTCGCCATTGACAAATTCATTCGCTATTATCTAATTTACCCTCAGAACAACCGGCCGCGGCAAGTGGCCCATAAGGGAGAGGGAACGACGATGAGAGGGCTTTTGGCCTGCGCCATGCTCGCGGCAATGACATCGGCTGCCATGACCACAGTCGCGCGCGCGCAAGTCTCCGACGACGTGGTCCGGATCGGCGTGCTGACCGATCTGTCAAGCTGGGGCCGCGACAACAGCGGACCGGGTTCGGTCGAGGCCGCAAAAATGGCGGTGGAGGAGTTCGGGCCGACCGTGCTCGGCAAGCCGATCGAGATCATCAGCGCCGACCACCAGATGAAGACCGACGTCGGCGTCAATATCGTGCGCGGCTGGTTCGACAACGGCAAGGTCGACGCCGTCGTCGACATTCCCAATTCCGGCATCGCGATCGCCGTGCACAACATGGTGCGCGAGCGCAACAAGATCGCGCTGCTGTCCGGGCCCGGCGCGAGTTCGCTGACCGATGAGCTGTGCAGTCCCAACACGGTGCACTTCACCTATGATACCTATGCGCTGTCGAAGGTGACGGCCTCCGCCGTGATCAAGGAAGGCGGAAAGTCCTGGTACTTCATCACCGCGGACTACGCCTTCGGCCAGCAGCTCGAGAAGGACGCCACGCGCTTCATCAACGAGATGGGCGGCAAGGTGCTCGGCGGCGTCAAGCATCCGACCAACACCGCCGACTTCTCGTCCTTTGCGCTGCAGGCGCAGAGCTCCAAGGCAGACGTCGTCGCCTTCGCCAATGCCGGCCAGGACACCGATAACGCCATCAAGCAATCCGGCGAGTTCGGCCTGGTCCAGGGCGGCCAGAAGCTGGTCGGCCTGTTGATGTTCGACACCGACGTGCACGCGATCGGGCTCAAGTCGGCGCAGGGCACCTACATGACGACGGCGTCGTACTGGAACATGGACGAGGCGACGCGCGCCTGGTCGAAAAAGTTCTTTGCCCGCACCAATGTGATGCCGACCATGATCCAGACCGGCGTCTATGGCTCGGTGCTGCATTATCTCAAAGGCATCAAGGCTGCCGGCACGGACGATCCGGCCAAGGTGATGGCCAAGATGCGCGAGCTGCCGATCGAGGACACGTTCGTCCATGGCGGCAAGTTGCGCGAGGACGGCCGCGTCATCCGCGACATGTATCTCGCCAGGGTGAAGTCGCCCGAGCAGTCCAAAGAGCCCTGGGATTATCTGGAGATCATCAAGACCGTGAAGGGCGATGACGCCTTCCGCCCGGTCTCCGAATCCAAATGTCAGCTCTTGAAAAAGTGAGGTGAGACATGACCGGCAACGAGCGCAGCGCAAGCGAAACTTACGAGTGCGATGTGCTCGTGGCCGGATCGGGTTGCTCGGGCATGTCGGCCGCGATCACCGCGCGCTATCGCGGCCTCGACGTGCTGATCGTCGAGAAGGAGCCGCGCTTCGGCGGCACCACCGCCCGCTCCGGCGGCTGGCTCTGGATCCCGGGCACCTCGCTGGCGAAGGCCTACGGCATCGCGGAGACACCGGAGCAGGCGCGCACATACTTGCGGCACGAAGCCGGCAACAATTTTGACGCCGCACGCGTCGATGCATTCCTGCGCGCGGGCCCCGAGGCCGTCGACTTCTTCACCACCAAGACCGCGCTGCGCTTCGACATGCCGCTGGTGTTTCCCGACTACCATGCCGAAGCGCCCGGTGGCACGCAGGGCGGTCGCTCCATGGTGACGCGCCCATTCGATGGCCGCGAGCTTGGCGAGCAGATCAAGACGCTCGGCATGCCGCTGCCCGAGCTCACCGTGTTCGGCATGATGCTCGGCTCCGGCAAGGAGATCATCCACTTCATGCGCGTGACGAAATCGCTGACCTCGGCAGCCTATGTCGCAAAACGCTTGTCGCGGCATCTGATGGACGTGCTGCGCTACGGCCGCGGCATGACCTTGACCAACGGCAACGCGCTCGCCGGGCGCCTGGCAAAGTCCGCGCAGGATCTGAAGATTCCGATGTGGCTGTCCTCGCCGGTGCGCGAACTGACGGTCGAGAACGGCACCGTCACCGGCGCGATCGTTTCGCGCGAGGGCCGCGACGTGCGGGTCCACGCGAGGCAGGGCGTCGTGCTCGCCTGCGGCGGCTTCCCGCACGATTTCGAGCGGCGCAAGAAGATGTTTCCGCATGCGCCGACCGGCAATGAGCATTTCTCGCCCGGTCCCACCGGCAATACCGGCGACGGCCTGCGGCTGGCGGAGAGCGCCGGGGGACATGTCGAGGACCGGCTGCCGAACGCCGCGGCCTGGGTGCCGGTGTCGCTGACCACGCGCAAGGACGGATCGAAAGGTGTGATGCCGCATTTCATCGACCGCGCCAAGCCCGGTGTGATCGCGGTGATGCGCGACGGCAAGCGGTTTGCCAATGAAGGCAATTCCTACCACGACTTCGTCCAGGCCATGATCAAGGCGGCAAAGCCGGGCGAAGAGATCGCGGCGTATCTCGTCTGCGATCACCCAACGCTGCGCAAATACGGCCTCGGCTGCGTGCCGCCGTTCCCGATGCCGCTCGGCCATCATCTCAACACCGGCTATCTCATGCGTGGCGATACGCTGGAGGCGCTCGCGGCGAAGGCCGGCATCGATGCGAAGGCGTTCAGCGAGACGGTCAATCAGTTCAATGCAAGCGCGCCGCTGGGCCATGACGCCGCCTTCGGCAAGGGCTCGAAGGCCTATAACCGCTACCAGGGCGACGCCATGCACGGCCCGAATCCCTGTATCGCGCCGATCGAGAACGGCCCGTTCTACGCCATCAAGATGGTGGTCGGGGATCTCGGCACCTATGCCGGTATCGTCACCGACGAGAACGCACGCGCGCTCGATGCCGAGGGCCGGGTGATTCCCGGGCTCTATGCCGCCGGCAACGACATGGCGAGTATCATGGGCGGCAATTATCCCGGCGCCGGCATCACGCTTGGGCCGGCGCTGACCTTCGGCTACATTGCCGGCCGTCATCTCGCCGACAGCGCCGCCAAGCCCGACGCGGCGTAACCACACGCCAGGAGGCGCATGAAGAGAGAAAGCCGCGGCATCCAATCGATCGAGGTCGGCGGAGAATTGCTCCGTGCGCTCGCCAGGAGCGGCGAGCCGATGATGCTGCGCGATCTCGCGCGCGAGGCCGGCATGACGCCGGCCAAGGCGCATCCCTATCTGGCCAGCTTCTCGCGTATCGGGCTGATCGAGCAGGACGAGACCACCGGCCGCTACGAGATCGGCGCGCTCGCGCTCGAACTCGGCCTGATCAGCCTGCGCCGCCTCTCAGGCGTCCGCATCGCCCAGCCGAAGATCGCCGCACTCGCGAGCCAGATCGGGCACGCGGTCTCGCTCGCGGTCTGGGGCACGCATGGACCGACCGTGGTGCAGTTAGAGGAGCCCGGCCAACCGGTGCACATCGTGATGCGCGCCGGCTCGGTGATGGCCCTGCTGGAAACCGCGACCGGCCGCGCCTTCGCAGCCTTCCTCCCGGAGAAGACCATCAACGCCGCACTCGAAAGCGGGCTCGATCGCCAGGGCGTGGGCTACAATCCGAAGCGGCCGGTGAAGGGCGCCAAGGTCGCCGAGATGCTGGCTGAGGTCCGCAAGCACGGCCTCGCCCGCGCGCTCGGCGATCCCCTGCCCGGCGTGAATGCGTTCTCGGCGCCGGTGTTCGATCATGCCGGCCATGTCGCGCTGGTGATCACCGCGATGGGGCCGGAAGGCACCTTCGATGCCCGCTGGGACAGCCCCATCGCCCACGCCCTGCGCGACTGCGCAGGCCACATCTCGAAACGGCTCGGCTACGGCATGACGATCGCGGCGGAGTGAGGCGCGCCTAAAGCCGATTAGGTAGTGTGCTCCCTCTCCCGCTTGCGGGAGAGGGTTGGGGAGAGGGTGTCTCCGCAACGGGACAATCCCCTAGAGGAGATATCCCTCACCCGGCGCTACGCGCCGACCTCTCCCGCACGCGGGAGAGGTGAAAAGGAAGTCAGTGACCACCGCTAGAGCGGCGCCACCCTCACCTCTTCTGCCGAGATCGATCCGCTGTCGACGACCAGTGCAACCGCGCCGCCGGTCAACGGCAGGTCGCCGGTGTCCTGGACGCTGAACAGCTTCCTGCCGTCGACATGGGCTTCGATCTCGCCGCCGACCACACGCAGCTCGACCTTGTATTTGCGATCGAGCTCCCAGGCGAAGCGTTCGCTGGCAAGCACGACCTCGTCGTGCACGCGCTTGACCAGGCGCACGCGTCCGCCCTCGGCGCGATCGAACATCAGGGCATAATAGCGCTCTCGTCCCTGCACGCGTGCCGCGAGCCCCCAGGCATTTGCCAAAAGCGGCATGATCTCCGAGGTCACTCGATAATCCTTCCAGTCGCGCGAGCCCTGCGCGATGAAGCCGAGCCCGTCGCCATTGGTGACGCGCAAGCCCTCCCAGCGGGTCTGGAATTGACTGACATTGTTGACCCAGGCGTGTTTCCACATCGTGCTGACATTGTTGTCGGGACGCTTAAACACAGTTTCGGCCGCGCCGCCCCAGGTCAGGTAGTCCAGATACAGCGTGCCATCGACGCCGAGCGGATCGCGCGTCTCGATCTCGACGCCGATCTCGAGGATCGGATAGGCGTTCGTCTCCGGCACCCGCCAGCTCAGCACGACCTCGCAGCCGCCGGAGAGCTCCCGCACATCGCCATAGATCTGCACCAGTTCGTCGCGCTCGTCATAGACGCTGGCGAACAGGCGCACCGCGACCGGACCACTGTCGGTCTCGGATTCCAGCCGGCACTCGACGCGCTGGCCCGAATACAGCGTCGGACACGACACCAGTTGATAGGTCGGCATCGAAAACACCTCCTTGTCGAAGAAGGTGGGACTGGCAATTCGCGCCACACGCCCGGGCGCCAGGCGGCGGAAGTCGATCGCGAGGCTGCGCTCGCCATTGCGGCTATGGCCGGCAACGTTGCTGAGCTCGACCTCGTGCAACCGCGCCGGCGAACTACCCTTCACATGGAAGCCCTGGAGACTTCCCGGGAAATTGAAGTTGAAGCGCGCGCCGTCCTTGGCAACCGCGAGTGCCGGCGCGCCCGCCAGCGCAAGCCCCGCCGCGACCAGCGACTGCGTCTCGATCACGGCGTCGGTGATCGCGGCGCCGCCGTCGGCCGTCGAGATATACATGCGGTCGGCGATGGGGGTGCGGAAGTCCGGCCCGGCGTCGAGGCCGGCAAGGCCGGTGCGGATGCCGAACAGGCAGCCGACATTGCCGGCGTTGCAGTCCGTGTCCCAGCCGGCCGTGTTGGCGATGCGCATCGCGTCCTGAAAACTGTTCTCGCCGTAAAGCGTCGCCAGGATGATCAGCGCGTGGTTGGGCACCACATGGCAATTGCCGAGGAATTTGTCGTAGCCGTAACGCTCGGCGATCAGCGCGCGGGTGCGCTCCCAGTCGTTGCTGTTGTCGCCGGCGTGCCAATCGCGGACGTCGTTGACCACGCGCCGGATCAGCGCGTCCTTCGGCACGAAGGAAAGGCCGGTGTCGATCAGCTTCTGCACGTCGCGCTCGACAAAGGCCTGCGCCTCCATCGCCGCGAGCAACTTTGCAGCCTGCACGGATTCGCCGTCATGGCTGACGCGTCCGGCCTGGTCGGCGAGATAGGCGGCCTGTTCGGGATTGCCGGGGCTTACCATAGCCCAGCCGTCGATGAAAATCTGCGCGCCGATCTGCTCGGCCACAGTCGCGCCGTTCAGCTCGATCGAGCCGCTCTGCGGCGCCGGGACGCCGGACTTGAGGCGGAGATAGGCGGTGTGCTCGGTGGAATTGCCGATGCCGCCCCACCACAGCACGGCGCGCTCTTCGACGATGTAGTTCAGCCAGGCCTGCCCGACCTGCTTCGCGGTCAGGCGTTTTGGGTAGCCGTTGTCGGCGAGCGCGCGCGGAAAAGCAAAGGTGCCGGAGACATCGTCGTCGGTGACGACGAGATGATGCGACCGCAACGCGACGTCGCGGCGCTCATTGACGTAATAGTTGATCGGCCCGAGCTCCTTCATGATGCGCTCATAGGTCCAGCCCTCGAAGGGCCGGCCGAGATAGACGCCAATGAGCTTGCCGAGCACGCCGGCATAGACGCGCTCCGCGTAGTCATGAGGAATTGCCGTCACTTGTTCACTCCCACGTTCGATTGTCTCGCCCGATCAGACCGACGAGCGTTTCATGATCTCGAATTTCAGCTCATGACTCTTGCCGGGCGCTGTAAGGCCGTCCGGCTGCAACCGCCTGACCAGCGTCTCCGCCGCGAGCGCGCCGAGATCGAACTCCGGCTGTCGCACCGTGGTGAGGCCAAGCAGCTTTGCGACCGGAATATCGTCGAAGCCGGCGATTGCGATGTCATTGGGGATCGAGAGCCCGGCGTTGCGCGCCGCTTCCATCGCACCGAGCGCCAGCACGTCGCTGGCGCCGAACACGGCGGTCGGTCGCTCGCCCTTGCGTTCGAGCAGCCGCCTCATCGCGCGCGCGCCGGACTCTTCCGAATAGGCGCTGTCGGTGACGAAATCGGGCGATAGCCCGGCTTCCCGCATCACTGCACTATAGCCCTGCGCGCGGCGCTGGCTCGGGCCGAACTCGGCCTGGATCATGGCGATGCGGCGATGCCCGCGCGCGATCAGCAGCCGCGTCATCTCGGCGGCGGCTTCCGCGTTGTCGATATAGACGCTGTCGATCGCGAGCGGCCCATCCGGCTTGTGCTGGCTTTCCAGCCGCACCAGCGGAATGCCTTTTCGCGCGAGCACCGCGAGTTGCGGCACGCGCAGATGAAAGAACGTCGCGACGACGCCGTCGGCGCGACCCTGCAGCAGCCAGTCGATCGCGCGTGCCTCGCGCTCCGGCCGCCCGTCCGTGTCGAAGATCAGTACGTCGTAGCCCGCAGGCGCCGCAACCGTCTGCAATCCCCGGACGAGACCCGGATAGAACGGGTTGGTGATATCAGGAATGACGCAGGCAAACGTCATGGTCCGCGCACTGCGCAGCATCCGCGCCGGATGGTTCGGCCGATAGCCGAGCCCTTCGGCGACCTCGAGGATGCGCGTCCGCGTTGCCGGCGGGACGGACGGTGTCTCGGCCTTGTTCAGGACGAGCGACACGGCGGCCTGCGAAACGCCGGCCGCGAGCGCAATATCCTTCTGCGTGGGGCGGGCCGGCGCCGCTTTGGCGGGCCCCTTCCTCCGCTTCGTCCTCGTTGTTGACGTCGTCATTTCGCTTAGTTATACGTATTACTAAAGTAAAATCAACAATCGTTACCAACGCACCGAGGAAACCGAGGTTCATCGCCATGACCATGACCCGACGCCAGCTTGTCGCCGCCATTCCTGCCGCAGCGCTTGCAGCCAATCTGCCGCGCGGCGCACGCGCCGAAGACGGGCGCAAGGTGGTGACCTTCTGGTTCGGCCAGGCAAATTCGGACGGCCAGGCCGCGCTACGCAACGATCTGGTCGAAGCGTTCAACGCGTCACAGGACAAATATCTGCTGCAGATGGAAGTGAAGGGCGCAGCGGTGAACAATTTGCTGAAGGTCGCCCTCGTCGCCGGCAACGGTCCTGACATTGTCCAGACCGCAGGTCCAGCCTATCTCACCGCGATCGCCAATGCCGGCCAGGTTCTGCCGCTCGACGACTTCGCCGAGAGGTACAAGTGGAAGGATCGCTTCCTCGCGCCGCTGCTCAACACCAGCGTCTACGGCGGCAAGCTCTACGCACTGCCGCGCGACTACGAGTCGATGCATCTGTTCTACAACAAGGAGCTGTTCAAGCAGAATGGCTGGAAGCTGCCGACCAACCGGCAGGAGATGGAAGAGGTCGCCGACGCCGCGCTCGCCAAGGGCATCATCCCCTTCGGCGCAGGCAATGCCGACTGGAAGGGCGTCAACGAATGGCTGATGACGGTGTTCTTCAACAACGTCGCCGGCCCCGACAACGTCCGCAAGGCGCTTGCGGGCGAACTGCCCTGGACCGCACCGCCCTTCGTCGAGGCCGTTGAGCTATCAAAGGCCTGGTACAACAAGGGCTATTTCGGCAAGAACTACTTCTCGCTGACGATCGAGCAGAGTTTTCTCCAGGTCGTGAACGGCAAGGCAGCGATGGCGCTGAGCGGCACCTGGTCGTTCGGCACCAAATCCTACGGCATGTCCAAGCCCGACACCATGATGGACGTGATGCCGACGCCGAGCCTCGGCTCGGCCTTCACGGGGCCACTGGTGCATCTCGCCTGCGGCGCGACGCTGTCGATTGCAAAGACCTCGCGGAACGCGGAAGGCGCCGCCGCCGTGTTCGAATTCATGCTGTCGCGCAAGTTCTACGAGGCGATGAACCGCGACTGGCCCGGCAAATGGGCGCTGCCGGTCAAGGACCTGCCGCCGGAGATGCTCAGCGGCATCGGCTATCCCCTGTTCGAGAAGACCATCGCTAATTTGCACGAGGCCTTCAGCAAGGGTCAGTACGGCTTCACCACCTGGACGTTCTGGCCCGGCGCCACCAACTCCTACCTGATCGAGGGCATCGAGCAGGTCTGGCTCAACAAGATCACGCCGGACGCTTACCTGACCCGGATGCAGACGCTGTTCAGCCAGGAAGCCAGGGAAGGCAAGGTGCCGCCGCTGCCGCCGCGGACGGCCTGATCTTGAGATGTGGCTGTTCGCGCTTCCGGCGCTGCTGATCAACATCTGCATCATCCTGGTGCCCGCCGTGCTGACATTCACGGCGGCGTTCTTCATCTGGGATGGTGTCGGCACACCGATGTGGGCGGGACTGGCCAATTTCCAGAACATGGTCGCCGACCCCGTGTTCTGGTCGGCACTGACCAACAATTTCATCTGGACCGCGATCTTCCTGACCGTGCCGGTCTGCCTCGCGCTGGTGATGGCCGCGGCGCTGCTGATGGCGCCGAAGGCGCGCATCGTGGTGCAGTCCATCATCTTCCTGCCGCGCATCATCGCGGTCGCGGTCACCGGCCGCATCTTCCAGGGCATGATTTTCAGCCCGGCGACCGGCGTCGTCGCCTGGCTGAACGAGCGCGGCTTTTCGATCTCCGATCCCCTCGCCGACCCCGACCGTTCGCTCTATGCGGTCGCAGCTGTCGACATCTGGCATTGGTGGGGCTTCCTTGCCGTGGTGTTTCTGTCGGCGATGCGGCAGATCAGCGTCGACCAGATCGAGGCGGCGCGGCTCGACGGCGCGGGCTTCTTCGCGCTGTTTCGTTATGTGCTATTGCCGGGCATCCGCCCGACGTTGACGCTCATGCTCATCCTCACCGTGATCTGGTCGTTCCAGGTGTTCGAATTCATCTTCATCGTCACCCGCGGCGGTCCCGCCTATGGCAGCGAGGTGCTGGCAACCTTCGCCTATCGCCACGCCTTCTTCGAAGGCGATGTCGGTCAAGCTGCGGCTGCGGCCTGCGTCATGAGCCTGTTCGGCCTGTGCGCGACCGCCGTGTATCTCTGGCTCCAGATCGCCGACGACGCGCAATCGACATGATCGGGGACCGCTGGAGCAGGACATTCAGCCTTGGGCTGATCGGCGTCGCATCGTTCAGCTCACTGCTGCCGATCGTGCTTGCCGTCATCAACGCGCTGAAGACGACAGCCGAGATCGGCAGCAATCCGCTCGCGCTGCCGACCCAGCTGCATTGGGAGAATTTTTCGTCGGCCTGGCGCAACGCACAGCTCGGGCCGAGCCTGCTGCACAGCGCCGAGGTCGCGACCCTCACCATCCTGATGGTCTGCGTTACCGCGACGCCCTGCGCCTATGTGCTGGCGCGACAGAAGGGCAAATTCTGGCGCTTCATCACCTTCTACTTCATGGCCACGATCACCGTGCCCGTGCAGCTCTATCTCTATCCGCTCTATTTCATCTTCGCGAAGCTTGGGCTGGTGAATTCGATTCCCGCGGTGGCGCTGATCTACACCGCGATGTTCTCGCCCTTCGCGATCTTCCTCCTGCGCACCTATGCGCTCGCGATCCCCATCGCGCTGGAGGAAGCAGCCCAGGTTGACGGCGCAAGGCCGTGGCAGACATTCTGGTACGTGATCCTGCCGATGATGCGACCGGGACTGCTCACAGTCGCCATCATCGTCGGCCTGAATGCCTGGAACGAGTTCGTCATCGCCGTGACGTTCCTCCAGAACGACAGCAACGTCACCGCGATCGTGCGCTTCTATAACCTCACTGGCCAATATTCGACCGACTGGGGCGAGATGCTCGCCGCTGCCGTGACGATCGTGCTGCCGATCGTCGCGATTTTCGTGCTGCTGCAGCGCCAGTTCATTGACGGCATGACCTCGGGCGCGGTGAAGTCGTAGGCCCTACTCGTCCTTCACCGGCACCGTGTAATTCAGGATCAGCCGGCCGCCATCCGGATAGATTGTCTGCCCGGTGATGTAGGACGCATCGTCGCTGGCGAGGAACGCGACGACGGAGGCGACCTCGCTCGGCTCGCCGCCGCGGCCGGCCGGCGTGCGTGACATCACGGTTTTGCGGGCATCCTCCGAGGTGTAGATGGACGACGCCACCATGTCGGTCAAAATCGTGCCCGGCCCCACTGCCACGACGCGGATGTTGTGCGGGGCGAGCGCGACAGCGGCGACCGAGGTCAGCTGCTTCATGCCGCCCTTGGACATCGCGTAGGTCGCAAGCGCCGGGATCGCCAGCAGCGCATTGACCGAGGACATGTTGATGATGACCCCGCCGCCGGTGCCCTGCGCGATCATCTGCTTCGCCGCGGCCTGTACGCCGAAGAACGCGCCCTTCAAATTGATGCCGATGATTTCGTCGAACTCCTCTTCGGAGATCTCCAGGATGTCCCGGTTGCGGGCGACGCCGGCATTGTTGACCATGATGTCGAGTCGGCCGAATTCTTTCACGGCGGTCGCGACGAGCTGATCGACGTCGGCGCGCTTTGCGACATTGCCAATGAGGGTGCGCAAGGCGTCCGGCCGCCCGAGTTCGGCAGCCGTTGCAGCCAGACCATCGGCATCGACATCCGAGATGACCACCTTGACGCCGTCGTCAAGGAACCGCTTTGCGCAGGCCTTGCCGATGCCGCGTGCCGCGCCGGTGATAGCGGCGACCTTGCCGGTTAGTTTCATGGGTCTCACTCCAGAATAGCTGCTTGGGCAGCGAGCTATCCCGGAGAGGACTCCAGTTCAAGCCGCTGCAAACCCGAGATGAGCACGGAACCGGTTCTTGATAAAGACGGCATCGCGCGAGGGCAGCGAACGCGGCGGATTTTCCGCCAAAACCTTGATGACAAAAAGCCGCGGGCCATCGGCCGGCTCGGCGATCTCCGCCGCAAGGCGCTGCACCTCCTCGAGCGTCCGCACGGTCGCGGTTGCCGCAAAGCCGCAGGCCGTGGCGATCGCGGTGAGATCGACGCCGCGGCCGGTGTGGCTCGCCTGCATCCCGGTCTCGCCAAAATGCTGATTGTCGATCACGACGATGTCGAGATTGCACGGGCGCGCAACACCGATGGTGGCGATGCCGCCGAGGCCCATCAGCTGCTCGCCGTCGCCGGTCAAGGCGATGACGCGCTTGCCCGGCTGGGCCTGGGCGAGGCCGAGCCCGATCAGCGCGGCGCCACCCATGGCGCCCCAGAGGTAAAAATTGTCGTCGCGATCGTCGGTCGCGTGCAGGTCATAGGTCGGTGAGCCCAGGCCGGAGACGACCAGCGTGTCCTGGCGATTCTTCAGGAGAGCCGCGACAGCCGCGCGGCGATCGAGTTGGGAGGGAGCGGACATCGACATCACCATTTCTTCTTGCCGATCAGGCGCTGCCCGATCAGGACCGCGATCTGCTGGTCGGATTCGTAGGCGAGCCATGCTGCCGATTCCACGGTCTCGACCAGGTCATCCGCGGTCTCCGCGCGCATCACCTTCAGCCCGATCGCCTCCAGCGAAGGCTGCGTCGCCCGGCTCATCGGCACCTGCCAGGGATTGAACTCGGCCCATTCGCCGCGCATCGTCACCAGCATCAAGAGCGGAAAGCGGCCGATCGCCGACAGCGACAGCATGTTGATGCAATTGCCGACGCCGCTCGACTGCATCAGCAGCACGCTGCGCTGGCCACCGAGCCAGGCGCCAGCGGCAATGGCAATGCCCTCTTCTTCGGTGGTCAGCACGTTGGTGGTGACGTCGCGGTCGGCCGTGAACATGCGGATCAGCTGGCTGTGGCCGGCATCCGGCACATAAGACATCTGCCTGACGTCGGCGGCTCTCAGGATGCGATAGAGCTCGGACGGCCAGTCGTCACTGCTGCGCGCTTCGGGATTGGGCTTTGGGCTATGCACCGCGTGTCTCCGTGAATTTCGAGCGGCACGCTAGCGACGTTTGGAAACGAAAGCTCTGACCGTCTGGCATGAGCAGGTATTGAAGGATTGTATAGCTGCTTCCTTGTCCCTCGTGGGACCGAAGCGCGATGCGCATAACTGCGCCCTCTCCCCTTGTGGGAGAGGGCATCACCGCGGGTCGACACAAGCACACTAGGGTGAGGGGTTGCCTCCGCGCATTCCACTCGCTTCTGTACGCGCGGAGAGATACCCCTCATCCGGCGCTTCGCGCCACCTTCTCCCACAAGGGGAGAAGGAAGGAGAAGAACCTCAATTCGCTGCAGACCTTGCCGCGGCCGGCATGTAGATCTGCGCGTAGCCTTCCTTGATCGCAGAGGTGATGCGATCGAGGCGGCGGTCGATGTGCTTCTCCAGCACCGAAACGCAAGCCTCTTCGTTACGCGCCTTCAACCCTTCGACGACAGCGCGGTGCTCGGCCTGGGTGTTGGAGCGGTTGATACTGTCCATGTCGATCCAGCGCACGAAGCGGATGCGGGCGTTGACGTTGCGGAGCACGCGCAGCATCTCGGCGTTGTTCGACATGCCCATCAGCCGCTCGTGAAAGGTCTCGTCGAGCTCGACCAGCTCCACAGAAGAACGCTCGCCGGGATCGGGGCCGGTGGCTTCGAGGAATTTCAGCAGCGCGTCGATGTCTTCGTCCTTGGCGCGCTTGATGGCGAGGCGGACCGAGGCGACCTCGATCGACTTGCGCAACTCGTAGAGATCAAAAATCTCGTGCGCGTCGAGCTCGCGGCAGAAGAAGCCCTTGCCCGGCGTGAAACGCAGGAAGCCCTCGGTGTTGAGACGGTTGAGCGCTTCGCGCAGCGGCGTGCGGCTGACGCCAAGGCGTTTGGCCAGCTCGCCTTCGTTGAGCCGCTCGCCCGGCTTGAACTCATAGCTCACGGCCATCGCCTTGAGCTGTTCATAGACGCGATCGACGATACTATCGGAAGCCAGTTCCACGTTGCTCTTCATCAGCTGCATTAATGCTCGAACACAGCCCAATATACCGGGGCTGCGGGAGCGATTGCAATGCAAACGAGAGCCGAGGTTGTGAAGAGCTTTGGGACAGCCGGAATCAGGCAAACACGCGCGGGCGCAGTCCAGCATGAAACCAGGTGATCATGGAATAGATGTCGTAGACCGGCAACCCGACCTCGGCTTGCAACGCCGCCGCATAGGGCGGCATGTTGGTGCATTCGAGCACGATGGCGCCGACATCAGGATTTTTGGCGACGAGCTGCTTGCCGGCCTCGACCACGTCACGCTCGGCTTGCGCTACGTCCATATCGTCTTTCTCGGCCTTGATCAGGACGCGAAAAAACTCCTTGCCGTGCTCGGTGCCGACCAGCGGCGTATCGAGCGGGACGCCGGCGCCTTCGAGATGGGCCGGCGTCAGGGTCGAGCCCGACACCGTGACGAGGCCGACACGCTTGCCCGGCGGCAAGGTGGCCTGCACCCAGGGCACCTGCATCAGCGACGACGTCGCAACGGGAACGCCGACGGCCGCCGCGATCTCCTTCTGGAATAGCGAGAGAAAGCCGCAATTGGTGGTGATGGCCTCGGCCCCGAGCCGCACCAGATCCTTGGCCGCATCGATGAAGTCAGGCAGCAGGCCGGCCGCGCCCTTCAGCACCACCTTCTCCGGTGAAGCGCCGCTCACCACGCGATAGAGCACGGGGAATGGCCAGGTCGTGCCATTGCCCATGTCGCCGGGAATGCGTGGGAAGCGCGCTTCCAGCATCAAAATGCCGAGCGGTGCGCCGTAGATGGCCTTGCCGCCACGGGCAATACGAGAAGGCGAGTTGGCTGGATACGTCATGATGCGATCTCAGAAGAAGCGAGTGGGCGCGAACGGTGCGAGCGGAATTTCCGGCTGCTTGCCGCTCAGGAGCTGCGCGACGAGGCGGCCGGTGCGGGCCGAGCTGACCAAGCCGATATGGCCGTGGCCGAAGGCATAGACGACGTCGCGCGACGCGCGCGAATAGCCGATGCAGGGACGTCCATCCGGCATGCTCGGCCGATGACCGAACCAGGTTTTGATGCGCGAGGCCGGGATGTCCTTCGGCAGTTTTGGGAACATGCCGAGGAGGTTGTTGCGCAAAATCTCGGCGCGCTTCCAGTTCGGCGCGGCCTCGAGGCCAGCGATCTCGACGGTGCCGGCAGCGCGCAGGCCCTTGTCGGTCCAGTTCACCACCATTTTTGCGTCGGACGCCATCATCGAGCTGCGCGGGCCTGATTCCGGATGCTCGATCATGACGTGATAGCCCCGCTCGGTCTCAAGCGGCAGCGGATCGCCGACCGATGCCGTGAGCCGTTTTGAATGCGCGCCAGCCGCGACCACGGCGGCATCGCAAGGAATCTCGCCCGTCTCGGTGAGGACGGCGACGAGCTTGTTGCCGTTCAGCTTCAGCCCGGTGGCTTTGGCGCGCACAAGCTTCGCACCGCTCGCCAGCGCATGATTTGCCAGCGCCGCAACGTAAGCACCGGGATCACGGCAGCGGCCGGCCTCTTCCACCACCACACCAAAGGTGTAGCGCAGATGTAGATCCGGCTCGCGCTGACGCATCTCGTCGGCGTTCAGCTCCATCCATTCGACGCCGACCTTCTTGCGCAGGCGCCAGCCGAGATCGTTGTCAAAGTTGCCGCGCGACGGGAAGACGTGCATCACGCCGTTACGCTCGACCAGATCAGGGACGCCCGCCTCTTCCGCGAGCTTCCGGTGCAAGAGCGGCGCGTCCTTCAGGAGATCACGGAGCGCAAACGCCGTCTTCTCGACCCGCGCCTCGGTCCAGCCTGACAGCAGATACTTGATCAGCCAGGGCAGCGCCTTCGGCAAATACGACCAGCGGATCGCGAGCGGGCCGAGCGGATCCAAGAGATAGCCAGGCACCTTCTTCCAGACACCCGGCTCCGCCGGCGGAATCACCGAATGCGAGGAGAGCCAGCCGGCATTGCCGTAACTCGCCGCCTGCTCGCCACCGGGCTCGCCCGCGTCGATCAGCGTGACGCGATGACCCTCGCGCAGCGCTTCGATGGCGCTGATCACGCCGACCGCGCCGGCTCCGATGATGGCGACGTGGCGGCCCTCCGACATCGGCTACGCCTTCGCCGCCGGCATGAAATCCTTGCCGACCGAAATCGCCCTGGAATCAAGGATGCAGTGGAGGATCGACGGCTTGCCCGAGGCGAGCGCGCGCTCGAATGCAGGCGCGAACTCTTCGGTGCGCTCGACGCGCTCGCCGTGACCGCCGAACGCCTCGGCGTACATCGCGAAGTCGGGGTTCTTGAGCTGGGTGCCGACGACGCGACCGGGATAGTCGCGCTCCTGGTGCATGCGGATGGTGCCGTATTGCGAATTGTCGACGACGATGACGATCAGCGGCGCGTCGTATTGCACGGCGGTTGCGAACTCCTGACCGTTCATCAGGAAGCAGCCGTCACCGGCAAAGGCGACGACGACGCGATCCGGATATTGCCGCTTCGCCAGCACGCCCGCCGGCACGCCGTAGCCCATCGAGCCCGACGTCGGCGCGAGCTGGGCCGCAAAACTGTGGAAGCGGTGATGGCGATGGATCCAGCCGGCATAATTGCCGGCGCCGTTGCAGACGATCGCGTCCTTCGGCAGGCGGTCGCGCAGCCACGTCATGACCTGACCGTACTGGAACGTGCCCGGCAGCTCGCGCGCCTTGTCGGTCCAGGCGAGGTAATCGGCATGCGCCTTGGCGGCCTCGCCCTTCCAGGCGACTGAGCCGGCAGGCTTCAGCGTCTCGACGGCGGCGGCGAATGCGGCGGGCGTCGCCTGGATCGCGAGCGCGGGCTGATAGATGCGGCCGAGCTCTTCCGAACCCGGATGCACGTGGATCAGCTTCTGCTTCGGCGTCGGGATGTCGAGCAGCGTGTAGGACGACGACGGCATCTCCGACATGCGGCCGCCGATGAGCAGAATGACATCGGCGTTGTCGATGCGCGCCTTCAGGCCCGGGCTCGGTCCGATGCCGAGATCACCGGCATAATGCGAATGATCGGCGTCGATCAGTGACGCGCGGCGGAACGAGGTCGCGACCGGCAGGTCGAAGCGCTCGGCAAAGCGCGCAATGCTCTTGGTGGCCTCATCGGTCCAGCGCGAGCCGCCGAGAATGACCAGCGGCGCCTTGGCGCTGGCCAGCATCGCACTGACCTGCTCGATATCAGCGGGAGCGGGCCAGCTCACCGCCGGCTCGATGCGCATGGCGTCGGCGACAGCCGCCGTCTCGGTCAGCATGTTCTCCGGCAGCGCGATCACCACAGGGCCCGGACGGCCCTGCATGGCGACGCGGAAGGCGCGCGCGACCAGCTCCGGAATGCGATCGGGGCGATCGATCTCGACCGCCCATTTCGCCATGGTGCCGAACACCGCCTTGTAGTCGAGCTCCTGGAACGCCTCGCGCTCGCGCATGCCGGTATCGACCTGGCCCACGAACAGGATCATCGGCGTCGAATCCTGCATCGCGATGTGAACGCCGTGGCTGGCGTTGGTGGCGCCGGGGCCGCGGGTGACGAAGCAGACACCGGGCCGGCCGGTGAGCTTGCCATAGGCTTCCGCCATCATCGCAGCGCCGCCTTCGGCGCGGCAGATCACGACGTCGATCGGGCTGTCATGCAGCGCGTCCAGCGCCGCGAGGTAGCTCTCGCCCGGCACGCAGGTGACGCGATCGACGCCTTGGGCTACGAGCTGATCGATCAGGATCTGGCCCCCGGTGCGGGTGTTGCGAATGGTCATGACAGCTCCCTGCAGGCTTTGGCGATGCGCATCATGGCCTCGCGCAAGTTTTGTTCCGAGGTGGCGTAGGACAGGCGGAAATAAGGTGCAAGGCCGAAACAGCTGCCCGGCACCACGGCCACGTCATGCCTCTCCAGCAGGAAGCGGCAAAACGTAACGTCGCTGTCGATGATGCTACCATCGGGCGCGCGCCGGCCGATCAGGCCGGCGCAGCTCGCATAGGTGTAGAACGCGCCCTCCGGCCGGCGGCACGTGACGCCGTCGATGGCGTTGAGCGCATCGACCACGATGTCGCGGCGGCGCTGGAACGCGGCGCGGCGCTCGATCAAAACATCCTGTGGCCCGGTCAGCGCGGCGATCGCGGCGGCCTGGCTCACCGAGGACGGATTGGTCGTGCTCTGGCTCTGCACCACCGCCATCGCCGCGATCAATTCGCGCGGGCCGCCGCCATAACCGACGCGCCAGCCGGTCATGGCATAGGCCTTGGAGACGCCGTTGACGGTCAGCGTGCGCGATTTCAGGCTCGGCTCGAGCGCCGCCGCCGTGACGAACGGCATGCCGTCATAGATCAGGTGCTCGTAGATGTCGTCCGCCATTAGCCAGACCTGCGCATGACGCTTGAGCACGTCCAGGATCGGACGCAGCTGCGCCGCGGAATAGGCGGCGCCAGTCGGATTGGACGGCGAGTTCAGCAGCAGCCAGCGCGTCTTCGGCGTGATCGCGCGCTCGAGATCGGCCGCCTCAAGACGAAACCCGTTGTCCTCGCGGCAGAGCACATCTACCGGCGTGCCGTCGGCGATGCGGACCATGTCAGCATAACTGGTCCAATAAGGTGCTGCGAGGATGACCTCGTCGCCGGGACTGAGCGTCGCCATGAAGGCGTTGTGGATCACCTGCTTGGCGCCGGCGCCGGCGGTGATCTCGTCGGCGGCATAGACGAGATCGTTCTCGCGGCGGAACTTCTCGGCGATGGCGGCCTTCAATTCCGGCGTGCCGTCCAGAATGGTGTATTTGGTCTGGCCGACGCGGATGGCGCGCTCGGCCGCGTCCTTGGCATGGTCAGGCGTATCGAAATCCGGCTCGCCGGCGCCCAGCACGATCACCGGCCGCCCCTCGCGCTTCAGCCGCTGCGCGACCGCGCCGATCTTCAAAATCTCGGAGACGCCGATCGCGCTGATGCGCTGGGCGGGGCGGAAGGTCGATGCGGAAGCCTGGACGGTCACGGCCGAACCCTACTTGCGCGCGGCGATCGCGATCACTTCGATACGGTAGGCGGGGTCCGCAAGCTCGACCTTGCCGCAAGCGCGGGTCGGCGTGTTATCAGGCACGACCCAGGCATCATAGACCGCGTTCATGGCGTCGAAATCGTCCATGGTCTTGAGCCAGACCTGCACGCTGAGCAGGCGCGACTTGTCGGTGCCGGCGCGCGCCAGCATGTCGTCAACCTTCGCCAGCGCCTCTTTTGTCTGCTGGGTGATGTCGGCGGTCTTGGTGTCCGCGACCTGGCCGGCAAGGAAAACGAGATCGCCGAACACGGAGGCGCGGCTGCGGCGGGCGTTCTGGTCGATGCGGGTGATATCCGACATGGGATGTCCTTCAAGTCTTAGGGGAATGGCTTTGTTCACCTCTCCCTTAGGGAGAGGTCGGATCGCATCGGAAGATGCGATCCGGGTGAGGGGTTACAGTTCACTGATCGCTGCGGCCCCTCACCCGAATTGCACCGGACGATGCTTCGCATCGCCAGGCCCAATTCGACCTCTCCCCGCTGGGGAGAGGTGAACCTGCCACGACCAATCTTCTTCATGCTTTAGCGCCCGGTGGCGATGATGCGGCGGCAGTGATCGAGCGCCGCGCCGATGAGGTTGTCGCTCGCCTCCGGCGTGCGGAATGCCGAATGCGCCGACAGCGTCACGTTCGGCAGCTTTGTCAGGGCATGACCTGATGGCAGCGGCTCGACGGTGAAGACGTCGAGGCCGGCGTGCGCAATGTGGCCCGAGCGTAGCGCATCGAGCATGGCGTCTTCATCAACGACGGCACCGCGCGCGGTGTTGATCAAAATGCTGCCGGGACGCATCTGCGCAATGCGCTCGCGCGACAGGAAGCCCTTGGTCTCGTCGTTGAGCAACAGATGCAGCGAGATGACATGGCTCTCGGCGAGCAGCTTCTCCAGCGACACGAACTCGACACCTGGATGCGTCTTCGGCGTCCTGTTCCAGGCAATCACCTTCATGCCGCAGCCCGCCGCCATGCGCGCGGCTTCCGCAGCGATCCCGCCGAAACCGATCAGGCCGAGGGTCTTTCCGGTGAGCTGCACGGCGTCGCGACGCAGCCAGTTGCCTTCGCGCATGCCACGATCCATCTCGCCAAAACTCTTGGCGGAGGCCCACATCAACGCGATCACGCATTCGGCCACGGCCGTGTCGCCATAACCCTTGATGGTGTGGACCGAGATGCCGCGTTCAGCGAGCTCTTCCGGATTCATGTAGCTGCGCGCGCCGGTGCCGAGGAAGACGACATGCTTCAGCGCCTTGCAGCTCTCGGCAATCGCACTCGGCACGGCGGTGTGATCGACGATCATGATCTCGGCATCGCCGAGCAGGCCGGGCAAATCATCGGGCTTGATCGAGGGGTTGCGGTTGATGTCGACAGGCAGCCCCTGGGAGCGCAGCAGCTTGTCGGTCACCGCCGCCAGGGTCTCGTTCGCATCGACGAATAGGGCGCGCACAGGCCTCTCCTTCAGCATACCTCAATATTGCGTTCAGACTTGTATGCAGATTTGAATGCGATTTGCAATCCATGGCTTTCAGGAATTTTGCGCAATCCTGCCAAGATATTGGGCTCATTTCTGCCTTGCCGCCCAAATGGTCAGCAACTTGAAATACCGTATTGCATTTTATCCTGAATATAGAAATAGTCCAGTGGCCGGAGACGATCCGACCCAAATTCCAGGGAGACAGAGACCATGAATCGCAGGGACGCTCTCACCACTGTCGCGCTCGCGGGCGCCGCGATGGCCGCCGCAAGCGGCTCGGCCAAGGCCGACACACCGACCTCCACGCTCGATCGCATCAAGAAGAATGGCGTGCTCCGGGTCGCCGTCATCGTCGGGCAGGAGCCCTACTTCCATAAGGATCTCGCCACCAATGAATGGTCGGGCGCCTGCATCGAGATGGCCAAGGACATCGCCGGCAAGCTCGGCGCCAAGCTCGAGACGCTGGAATCGACCTGGGGCAACCAGATCCTCGACCTCCAGGCCGACAAGGTCGACCTCGCCTTCGCCGTGAACCCGACGCCGGAGCGCGCGCTCGTCATCGACTTCTCGACGCCGATCCTGGTGCACTCCTTCACCGTCATCACCAAGAAGGGCTTTGCCAAGCCGCAGATTTGGGCTGATCTCAACAAGCCCGAGGTCAAGATCGCGGTCGATATCGGATCGACCCACGAGACCATCGCGCGCCGCTATTGCCCGAAGGCCAACATCCTCGGCTTCAAGAACCGCGACGAGGCGATCCTTGCGGTTGCGACCGGACGTGCCGACTGCAACGTCTCCCTCGCCGTGCTGTCGGTCTCGACCCTGAAGAAGAACCCGAATCTCGGCGATCTCGCAATCCCGCGCCCGCTGCTGACGCTGCCGACCAACATGGGCATCCGCGCCGAGAGCGACCGCCGCTACAAGGACTTCCTCAGCGCCTGGGCCGACTACAACCGCTCGATGGGCCAGACCCGCGAATGGATGCTCAAAGGCTTCGAAGCGGTCGGTCTCACCGCCGACGATCTCCCGCCCGAAGTGCAGTTCTGATCGATCATGTATGTCTGGGACTTCGCGGCGCTCAAGCCGTATTGGGGCCTGATCTGGCAAGGGCTCCTGGTCACGCTGTTCTATACAGTGACCACGGTGGTCGCGGGTCTCGCCATCGGACTGTTCGTCGGCATCCTGCGCACGACGGCGCCGCGCTGGGTCACGGTGCCGCTGCGTCTCTATATCGAGTTGTTCCGCTGCACGCCGCTGCTGGTGCAGCTGATCTGGGTCTACTACGCCCTGCCCGTCCTGATCGGCGTCGACATGTCGCCGGCGATGGCCTGCTTCATCGCGCTGTCGCTCTATGCCGGCTCGTTCTACGCGGAAATCTTCCGCGGCGGCATCGAGGCCGTTGACACCGGCCAGTGGGAAGCCGGCCGCGCCATCGGCATGCGCCGCGGCAAGATCTTTCGCCGCATCGTGCTGCCGCAGGCCACGCAAGTGATGATCCCCTCCTTCATCAACCAGACCATCATGCAGCTGAAGAACACCTCGCTGGTGTCGGTGGTCGCGGTCGGCGACCTGCTCTACCAAGGCACAGTGATCACCGCGTCGAGCTACAAGCCGCTCGAGGTCTACACCACGATCGCCGGGCTCTATTTCGTCGTGTTGTTCCCGCTGACGCTGGTCGCGGACCGGGTCGAGCTGAAGATGGGAGCGCATCGATGAATGCCCTGGTCGCAAACAACATCCACAAGGCGTTCGGCGACCATGAGGTGCTCAAGGGCGTCTCGCTCTCGGTCGCGCGCGGCGAGGTGGTCACCCTGATCGGCGCCTCCGGCTCCGGCAAGTCGACCTTTTTGCGGTGCCTGAACCTGCTGGAAATGCCACAGCAGGGCGAGCTTGCGATCGGCTCGCACAAATTCTCATTCGGCAAGGGCGTGCGCGCCGCTGGCGATGCTCAGCTTGCGCTGCTCCGCCGCAGCGTCGGCATGGTATTCCAGCATTTTAATCTGTTCCCGCATATGTCGGTGCTCGGCAATGTCACCGAGGGTCCAGTGCAGGTGAAGGGCATGGCGCAAAACGAGGCCAACGCGCTCGGCCGCGATCTACTGACAAAAGTCGGCCTCGCCGACAAGGCCGACGCGTTTCCGAGCCGGCTGTCCGGCGGCCAGAAGCAGCGCGTCGCCATCGCGCGTGCGCTCGCGATGAAACCCGACGTGATGCTGTTCGACGAGCCGACCTCGGCGCTCGATCCCGAGCTTGTCGGCGAAGTGCTTTCCGTCATCCGCAGCCTCGCCGCCGAGGGCATGACCATGGTGCTGGTCACGCACGAGATGGCCTTCGCCGCCGACGTCTCCACCCGCGTCGGCTTCATGAACGACGGCATCATGGCCGAGATCGGCACGCCGGACGAGACCATCCGCCAGCCGCGCAGCGAACGACTGAAGGCGTTTTTGAGCCGGTTTCACGAGACGCGTGAGGGCGCCTGCGCCCTGAGCAAACCGGGATGCTGATATGCGCTTGGCCTTACGTGGAGCTTCCGGTGTTGACGCGGACCCGTGCGGGTTTAAGTAGAGCAGACAAACACTGCAGGGGTGGCGACGTTTGCTGGGCTGGTTCCCCTCGCCGCCACCAATGCAGGACACATGACGACATCGCCTCACGCGACCTCGCCAAGCACGACATCGAATTCGGCTTCCGCGCCTCCTCATCTCGCCATCGTCCTGTTCTCGCTCGCGATGGGCGGCTTTGCGATCGGAACCACCGAATTCGCATCGATGAGCCTGCTGCCGTTCTTCGCGGCCGATCTTCATATTGACGAGCCGACCGCCGGACACGCGATCAGCGCCTACGCCCTCGGCGTGGTGCTGGGCGCGCCGCTGATTGCCGTGCTCGGCGCGCGGTTCGCCCGGCGCACGCAGTTGCTGGTGCTGATGGCCGTGTTCGCACTCGGCAACGCCCTCACCGCGCTTGCCCCTGGCTTCGGCGCGATGATCGCGGCCCGCTTCCTCTCAGGGCTCCCGCACGGCGCCTATTTCGGCATCGCCGCGCTGGTTGCAGCCTCGCTCGTTCCCCAACACCGTCGCTCGCAGGCGATCGGCCAGGTGATGCTCGGCCTGACCGGAGCCACCATCATCGGCGTGCCCCTGGCCAATCTGATCGGCCAGGCGGTCGGCTGGCGCGCGAGTTTTGGCCTCGTCTCGGTCCTGGCGCTGCTCACGATGCTGCTGTGCGCGCTGTTCGCCCCGCGCGACCAGGCCGGCCGGTCGGATCCGCTGCGCGAGCTCGGCGCGCTCAGAAGCGGCCGCGTCTGGATCACGCTGGCGATCGGCGCCATCGGCTTCGGCGGCATGTTTGCCGTCTACACCTATCTGGCGACGACCTTGATCGAGGTCACCAAGGTCAGCACCGAGGTCATTCCGTTCTTTCTGGCGATCTTCGGCATCGGCGCCACGCTCGGCAATCTGTTCGTGCCGCGCTTCGCCGACCGCGCGCTGATGCCGACGGCGGGCGTCATCCTGCTGTTTGCAGCCGTGGCACTGCTGGCGTTTCCGCTCGCGGCCGGCAATCCCTGGCTGCTGGCGATCGACATTTTCGCGATCGGCGCCAGCGTCGCGCTCGGGGCCGTGCTGCAGACGCGGCTGATGGACGTCGCGGGAGATGCGCAGGCGCTTGCGGCCGCGCTCAACCATTCGGCGTTCAACACCGCCAATGCGCTCGGCCCGTTCCTCGGCGGCCTCGCCATTCGCCAGGGGCTGGGCTGGACCTCCACCGGCCCCGTCGGCGCCGCGCTGGCGCTTCTGGGCTTTCTGATCTGGATCGTCGCCTATCGCGACAGCGGCTCGACGCCGGTCGAACACGTCTCAGGCAGTGACACCGCACCACAAGAAAACGCCCCGCTGAGGCGTGCACCACCGCTGGCGCCCGTTGACCGGAGCCGTTCCAAGGATCCGGTGGCCTGACCGACTGCAACGGGCTCAGAACAGAGCGGCGTTGAGAGCCTGTCCGTAGATCATCGCGGCCACAAGTGAGACCAGCAGGCCCGCACCCGAGAAGATCACCAGGATCTTCAGAGTTTCGACGTCGACATTGGTTCCCGTCGCGCGGGATATTGCTCTTGCCAGTGCAGCAATCATCGCCAGCTCCGAAGCCGGCCGCGCGGACGCGGGGCCTGACTTCGTCTAGCGCAGATCGGCGCGTCCGCCTGTGAAACAGATTACAGGTGCGTCCGGGCCATTGGTCCGGCGCTGGTCGCGCGAGACCCGCTGCGTCGACGGCGTGACGTTGGCGGGCGTGTGAAATCAAGCCGCGCGATCCATAGAAACGGGCAGGAGAAACTGTCATGCTCGAGCGCATGCCACCCCCATCGAAGCGCACCAACGACCCCGAGCGCACCAAGCGCGACATCCTCGAAGTGGCGATGGCCGAATTCGCCTCCGAGGGCTATTCCGGCGCCCGCGTCGACGCGATCGCGGCGCGGACCCGCACGTCGAAGCGGATGATCTATTATTATTTCGGCGGCAAGGAGCAGCTCTACCTCGCGGTGCTGGAAGAAGCCTATCGCAGCATCCGCGCGCTGGAGGACCAGCTCGACATCGCCAGCTGCGACGCGCGCGAGGGCCTGCGCCGGCTGATCGAGGCGACCTTCGACCACGACGAGCGCAACCCGAACTTCATTCGCCTCGTCTCGATCGAGAACATCCACCACGGCAAGCACCTGAAGCAGAATCAGCAACTGCGCCAGCTCAACGCCAGCGTGATCGCAACCCTTGACGGCATTTTGGAGCGCGGCCGCGCCGAGGGCGCTTTCCGCGATGACGTCGACGCCATCGACCTGCATCTGGCCATTTCCTCCTACTGCTTCTTCCGCGTCGCCAACCGCCACACCTTTGGCGCGCTGTTCGATCGCGACCTCAGCGAGCCAAAAGTGCTGGCGAAGAGCAGGACGCAGATCGTGGAGATGATCTTGGCGTGGCTGGCGAAGGCGTGAGGCGCGGCGAAGCACGCCAAACATTCGGCGTCGTCCCGGCGAAGGCCGGGACCCATACCGCGTGATCTATCGATGAGCGCAGGTGTTAGTACCGTAGGAAGACTCTTCACTACCAGTCCTCGGCAAACTGCTCCCTGTGGTTATGGGTCCCGGCCTTCGCCGGGACGACGTTGAGCATCACCTACCCCGCCCTTTTTCTGCCGAGCGCTTGCCGCGAGCACCAGCATGAACGACGCCGCCGTCATCAGCGTCGAGATTGCGGCGATCGTCGGGTCGATCTCGTCGCGGAGCGCGGTGAACATGCGCTTGGTCAGCGGCTGATACTGGCCGCCGGAGATGAACAATGCGACGATGGTCTCGTCCATCGCCGAGATGAAGGCAAAGATACCGCCGGCAACCACGCTGGACTTGATCTGCGGCAACGTCACCGCGAAGAAGCTGCGCAGGCGGTTCATGCCGAGGCTGCGGGCCACCATCTCCTGCGCGGGGTCGAAGCTTTGCAAGCCTGCGAGCACGGAGATGACGACGTAAGGCAAGCCCAGCATCACGTTCGCCAGCACGAGGCCCGGCAGGGTCGCGACCAGGCCGACCTTGGCATAGACGAAGAAGATGCCGACCGCGGTGATGATGATCGGCACCACCAGCGGCAGCAGCAGCGCCATGTGGATGACCCGCATGACGCGGAGCTTCGACTGGCTGATGGCGTAGGCGGCGGCAACGCCACACGGCGTCGCGATCACCACGGTGAGGAGCGCGACCGTCAGCGTCACACGGGTCGCCTGCATCCAGGCCGGATTGGAAAAATACTGCTGGTACCAGCGCAGCGAGAACGACGGCGGCGGGAAGGTCAGGAAGCGCGCGCTGGAGAACGAGATTGGCGCGATGATCAGCACCGGCAGGATCAGATAGACCAGCACCAGCGCGCTGATGACATAGAGGGCGATCCGTGCGGGCGAGATGCGCGTCATTTCTGCCCCAGCACGCGATCGAGCGAAATGAAGCGACTCACGACGAAGAAGATCAGGAGCACGCTGAGGAGCAGCACCACGGCAACCGCACTCGCTGCGCCGAACTGGTTGTAGAGCTCGACATTGCGGCTCACCAGCATCGACACCATCACGGTGCGGCCGCCGCCGAGCAGCTCCGGCGTGATGTAGAAGCCGAGGCAGAGCACGAACACCATGGTGCAGCCCGCGAGCACGCCCGGCAGCGACAGCGGCAGGAAGACGCGGCGGAACGTCAGCGACGGGCTCGCACCCAGGCTGGCGCCGGCCTGCATGAGATCGCCGGGGATTTTTTGCATGGTGGCGTAGAGCGGCAGCACCATGAACGGCAGCAGGATGTGCACGGTGGCGACCACCGTGCCGAAGGTGTTGTGGACCAGCGCGAGCGGCTCGGAAATCACATCGAGATAACGCAAAAGCTGGTTGATCACGCCGGTGCGCTGGAGCAGCGCCAGCCACGCATAGGCGCGGACCAGCACGCTGGTCCAGAACGGCAGCACGACCAGCGACAGGATCAGGATGCTCCAGCCCTTCGGCACGGACTTGGCGAGATAGGCGACGGGATAGCCGAGCAGCAGCGCGATTCCCGTGACCGCGAGACTGATCTCGAAGGTCAGCGCAAAGCTCCGCCAGTAAATGTCTTCGGTGAAGACGCGGCGATAGTTCTCCAGCGTAAAGCCGTCATGGTAGATCGACTGCCAGGCCAGCCAGCCGACCGGCAGCACGATCAGCAGCAGAATCACGAGCAGCGCCGGCGACACCAATGCCAGCATCAGCCCGTGCTCGCGGCGCTGATGTTTTTGCGATGGATCTGGCACGGATGTCATCAACGCTGGCCTCGCTTACTTCTGCATGAAAGACGCCCAGCGCTTCTCGGCGGCCTCGCCCGCGGGCGAGGACCACCAGGCGTAGGACATCAGCGCTTGCTTGGCCGCGTTGGCCGGCTCGCTCGGCAATTGCGCGGCGCGCTCCGGCTTGATCACGCCGGTCTCGAACGCCTTGGGATTGCCCGGACCGTAGTCGATGTTGAGCGGCAGATTGGCCTGGTGCACGGGATCGACGGCTTCGTTGAGGAATTTCACGGCGGTGTCGAGGTTCGGCGCGCCCTTGAGGATGCACAGCGAGGTGCTCTGCAAGATGCCCTGGTGATAGGTGAAGGCGACCTTGGCGCCTTCCTTCGCGACTGCGCTGACGCGTCCGTTCCAGGCCATCTCCATGTCGACCTCGCCGTCATTGAGAAGCTGCGCGGACTGCGCGCCCGATGTCCACCACACCGTGATATCAGGCTTGATCTCTTCCAGCTTCTTGAAGGCCCGATCGACATCGAGCGGGTAGAGCTTGTCCGGCGCGACGCCGTCGGCCATTAGCGCCGCCTCCAGCGTGGCGATCGGGTGGTTGCGCAGCGCGCGCCGGCCGGGGAATTTCTTCACGTCCCAGAAATCGGCCCAGCTGTTCGGCGCGTCCTTCGGGAACGTTTTTTGGCTGTAGGCCAGCACGCTGGAATAGAACTCATAAGAGACCGAATAAGGATTGCGATAGGCCTCGGGCATCGCCGCTGCGTTCGGAATCTTGGAGAAGTCGAGCTTCTCGATCAGCCCCTGCTCGCCACCGCGCAGGCAATACCCGGTGGGCGTGTCGACGACGTCCCAGATCGGCTTGCCGCTGCCGACCTGGGTCTTGATCGCAGGCCAGGCATCGGGGATTGAATCCTGGTTGATGGTGATGCCGAGCTTCTTGGCGGAGGGATCGAGGATCGCCACCGTCTGCGCCTGCTGATAGGCGCCACCTTGCGACACGAAGGTGATCTGCTCGGCGGCGTTCGCCACGGTGGTCAATCCCATTGCGCCCAGCAGGGCGCAGCCAAGCCCAAAATTTCGTTTCGTCGTCATCCTCGCCTCCTCCATCGCCAAAGAAATCTCACTGACCGATCGCATCGAGAAACTGGTACCAGCCGGCGACCATGCGCACGGCGGGCTCGCGTAGCGGATAGAACGGAATGGCTTTCATGCGGCTGACGTCGAGCAACCCGACATCGGGCGTCTCGCCGCGCACGAAGGCGGCGAGATAGCGGCCCATCAGGCTCGACATCGCGACGCCCGCACCGTTGTAGCCCATCGAGACCAGCGTGCGATCGTCGATCCGGCCGATATGCGGCACCGAGTCCAAGGTCATGCCGACCAGGCCCGACCATTTGTAGGCGAGCCGGACATCGGCGAGATCAGGGAAGATGCCGACCATCGCCTTGCGCAAGGCATCGAACGCGGTCTCCGAGTCCTGCTTGCCGAAGGCGCCGCGGCCGCCAAAGATCACGCGATGATCGACCATGCGGAACCAGCGCATCATCCGCTTGGTCTCGGTATAGGTGCGCCCCGTCGGCATCAGCTTGCCCGCGAGATTGCGCGGCAACTGTTCGGTCGCGACCATGGCGCTACGGAACGGGATCAGCGTGCGCTGCATGTGCGCCGTCGCGCCGGTGAGATCGGAATAACTGTTGGTGGCGATGATCGCCTGCCTGGCGCGCACCGCGCCTTGCGGCGTCTCGGCGACGATGCCGTCGTTCTCGTGCCGGAGTTTGATCATCGGCGATTCCTGGAAGATGGGCGCGCCGCGGCGCGCCACGCCATCGGCGAGGCCGCGCAGATAGTTCAGCGGATGAATGCCGCCCGAGCCGGGATTGAGCACGCCACCGACAAAGATATCCGAGCCGGTCTCGTCGCGCACGCCGCGCTTATCGAGGATGCGGACCTCGGCCGAGCCCATCTCGCGCGTCATCCAATTGGCTTCGTCGATCGCGGCCTTCAGGGTGGTTTCGTTATGCGCAGCCTTGACCTGGCCGGTGCGGGCCAGGTTTGCGCTGATGATGCCGAACTCGGAGACCAGTTCCTCGACCATGTCGGTCGATTCATGCGCGATCTCGTACATGCGCTTTGCCATGGCGCGGCCATGGGTGGCGTCGATCTCGCGGAATGAGAGCCGAAACTTCGCCGTGAACACGCCGCCATTGCGCCCGCTCGCGCCCCAGCCGGGCCGGTTGGCTTCGAGCACGATCGGAGCGAGCCCGCTCTTGGCGATGTGGTGCGCAGCGGAGAGCCCCGTGTAGCCCGCACCGATGATCACCACATCCGCCTGTTGCTCGCCGGACAGGACCGGAAACTCGCGCGCCGGCTCCGCCGTGGCTTCCCACAGCGAGTTGACCGATGGCTGCGCGCTCCAGTCCCGTGTCATGCCCGCGGTCACGGATTACGCCGCAGGCCCGATGGCCGCGTCGGCCAGCGCCTTCAACGTCGGAAAATGGAAGTCCGGCTTGGTCAGCGCCTCGACAGCGGGTGTGCCGCCGAAACCGGCGACGCCCTGGCGGCGCTCGATCCAGCACACCTTGTAGCCGAGTTTCCGCGCGATCCCGATGTCGTGGTACTGACTCTGCGCGACGTGCAAGATGTCGGACTGCTTGTAGCCAAAGGCGGACTGACGGCCCTTGTTGTAGGCGAAGAATTCCGGGTTCGGTTTGGCCACGCCGGTGTCATCGGCACACACCGTGTCGTCGAAGGGATTGCCGAGCGCATGTGCGTAGCAGGACAGCGCAACGCGGTCGGCATTGGTCATCGCCACCAGCCGGAATTTCGTGCGCAGGCGCTTCAGCGCCTCGATCGAATCCGAGAACGGCCCCCAGCGCAGCACCGAGAGCTGGAACACATCGCAGGACGCATCGTCCGCCGGCAACCCGAGCTCCGTGGCAAGATGGCGATAGACGTGGAACATCACCTCGCTGGAGCGCTCGTAGTGCTTGTCGCGGCCGCGCTTGTAGGGCTCGAAGATCTGCTCGTCGCTGAGCTCGGCCGGCGTCTTGCCCGAGATCTTGCGCACCGCGGAGAGCACGCCGGTTTCGAAATCGATCAAGGTGCCGACGACATCGAAGGTGAGAACCTTGAAATTGCTGAACGCGGCTTGGGTCGACATATCAGTTTCTTCTCTCGGTTGGACAAGGCTGGATTCAGTCCCCCACCCTGGGCACGACGATGGTGTCCTCGGGGTGAAGGGTGACGGTGAGGCTGCCGCCGAGCGGCGGGATGCGGCTGTAGGCCTGGTGATAGCTCGGCTGACGCAGGCTGATCGCGATGCCATCAGCGAGCGCCAGGAAGATGCGCAGGCTCTCGCCCTGATAGACGATGTCGGTGACCGTGCCGGTGAGACGGTTACAGGCGGCGTCCTGGGCGCCGTCGTCGATCAGGAGTTTTTCGCTGTGCACGGCGAGCATCAGCGCGTCGCCGTCCGGAATGGCGCGGGCGCTGCGCAGCAGCGCATTGCCGAGCGCGACACAGGAGGTATCGACACGGCGGACCGGCAACATCGTCGCTTCGCCAATGAAACTGGCGACAAAGGAATCCGCGGGATGATTGTGCAGCCGCTCAGGCTGGTCGATCTGGATCAGGCGGCCATCCTTCATCACCGCGACGCGGTCGCTCATGGTCAGCGCCTCGCGCTGGTCGTGGGTGACATAGATGATGGTGGCGCCGATGCGGCGGTGCAGCGCGCGCAGCTCGATCTGCATGGATTCGCGGAGCTGCTTGTCCAGCGCGGAGAGCGGTTCATCCATCAGGATCAGCCGCGGCTCGAAGATCATGGCGCGCGCGAGCGCAACGCGCTGGCGCTGGCCGCCGGAGAGCTGCGCGATGCCGCGTTCCTCATAGCCGGCAAGGCCGACCATCGACAGCGCCGCGCGCACCTTATCGGGCCAGACCGCTTTCGGCAGGCGCCGCGCGCGCAAGGGAAAGGCAACGTTCTCGCCGACGCTCATATGCGGGAACAGCGCGTAGTTCTGGAAGACAACGCCGATGTCGCGCTTGTGCGGCGGCATGTAGGTGACGTCGCGGCCGCCGAAGAGAATTGTGCCTGAGGTCGGCAGGATGAAGCCGCCCAGAATGCCGAGCAACGTGGTCTTGCCGGAGCCGGAGGGGCCGAGCAGCGAGACGAATTCGCCGGCGCCGACATTGAGGGAAACGTCATCGAGGGCGCGAACGGCGCCGTACGCCTTGCTCGCGGACCTGATCTCGACGCTTTCCGCTCGTTTGTCCAACGATCGACCTCGCCTCGTTCCCTGCAATGGCGTGCCTCACTGCGCGCCATAAGCCTGCATTATAGACAGCGTTTTGGAGCATTCGCCGGCACAGCGTGCGCCGTACCAAATCCTTCTCCGGAACACCCTGTCTTTAGGCTGTGATGCCAATGACACCAGACTTGGCAAAACTCGGCAATTGCCAAATTCTCACCGCGATCATAACATGACGTTATGCCAGAGCTGCGCCGGATGCTGCCCTCCAGTAACGCCCTGTTCGTCTTCGACGCAGCAGCGCGCAATGGTAGCTTCACGGCGGCCGCCGCCGAATTGAACGTCACGCAGCCCGCGGTGAGCCGCATGCTCGGCCAGTTCGAGGAGCATCTCGGCGTCCGCCTGTTCGACCGCAAAGCCGGGCGTGCAGTGCTCACCGAGGAAGGCGAACTCTTGTATCGCCGCGTGCTCGAAGGCTTTCGCAGCATCGAGACGGGTCTCACCGAAATCGAGCGGCGCCGCAAGGGCACCGAGACGGTGACGCTGTCGGTCTCCTCCGCCTTCACCACGCATTGGCTGATGCCGCGCATCGACAAGCTGCAGCGGCAGTTTCCGCAGATCGATCTGCGCTTCCAGCTGATCTCCGGCGCGCTGCGCGGGGCGGTCGAGAATGTCGACCTCGGCATGCGCTTCCGCGATCGCGACGAGCCGTCGTCCGGCGGCACGCTGGTGATGAAAGAGGTCATGCTGCCGATGTGCAGCCCCGGCTATCTCGGCGAGACCGATCCCTCCGAGGGCAACACCATCATCCGCCTCGCCGAGACGCCGGGCGACTGGGCCGCGGATTATTCGTCGCTGCTCACCGGCCGCCGCGGCGCCGCCAAGGCGCTGAGCTTCACCGATTATGCCGTCGTGGTGCAGGCCGCGCTACTCGGCCAGGGTATCGCGCTCGGCTGGCTGACGGTCGCCTCGCACTGGTTATTGACCGGCGCGCTGGTGCCGGCGTCCGACAGGCTCACCACCACGCGCCGCATCTGCGAATTCCTGCCGCCGCGCAACCGGCCGATGCGCCCCATCGCCGCCGAGATCCGCGACTGGATCATCACGCAGATGCAAGGCGAGATCGCGGCGATCGACAAGCTCTATCCGAAGCTCGGCGCGAAGGCGGCCTGCTATTGAAGCCCCCTCCCTCCTCGTCATTGCGAGCGTAGCGAAGCAATCCAGAGTCTTTCCGCGGAGGGATTCTGGATTGCTTCGCTGCGCTCGCAATGACGGTGTGGAGAGGGCTTTGGCCTCTATTGATGCTCGATCGCGCGGATCGCGCCGCGGAGCTCGGCGAGGCCGCGGAGGCGGCCGATTGCAGTATAGCCGGGATTGGTGCGCTTGGTGGCGGCGAGATCATCGAGCATGCGGTGACCGTGGTCGGGGCGGAAGACGATTTGCTTGTCCGGCGAGCGCCGCGCGTTCTCTTTCAGCAGCGCCTTCAGCACCGCGACCATGTCGACATCGCCATCGAGATGATCGGACTCGTAGAACGTCAGACCGTCGGCCTCGCGCTTGGTCGCACGCAGATGCGCAAAGGCGATGCGCGGGCCAAAGCGTTCGGCCATCGCAGGCAGATTGTTCTCTGCGCGCACGCCGAGCGAGCCGGTGCACAGGCAGATGCCGTTGGCCTTGGACGGCACCGCATCGAACAGCGCCTGGTAATCGTCCGCGGTCGAGGCAACGCGCGGCAGCCCGAACAGCGGACGCGGCGGATCGTCCGGATGCAGCGCCAGCGAGACGCCGAGCTGCTCGGCGACGGGCGCGACACGTGCCAGGAACTCGGCGAGATGCTGCCGCAGGATTTTTGGCGTGATGTCGCGATAGGTCTCCAGACGATCACGGAATTGCGGGATGGTCATCGGCTCGGTGGTCGAGCCCGGCAGCGCGCTGGCGATCGCCATGATGAGATAGTCGATGTCCGCCTGGCTCATCTTGTCGAACAGCGCTGTCGCCCGCGCCTGCTGCTCCGGCGAATAGTCCTGCACGGCGGCGGGGCGCCTGAGGATATGCAGCTCGAAGGCCGCAAAGCGGTCCTGGTCGAAGCGCATGGCGCGGGCGCCGTTCGGCAGTTCCCATTCCAGATCGGTCCGGCACCAGTCGACCACAGGCATGAAATTGTAGCAAATGGTCTTGATGCCGGAGGCGGCCACCGCCTCCAGGCTCGCGATCCACGCATCGATCGACTGCGTTGCCTCGGCCCCGAGGCGCTTGACGTCGTCGGGGATCGGAATCGATTCCACCACCGACCAGGTCAGCTGCGAGCGGCCGGACTGGCCGTGCTCGATGAAATTCTTGCGCTCCTCGACCGCCTTGCGCGTCCAGGCCTCGCCAATCGGGACCTGATGCAGCGCCGAGACGATATCGGTCGCCCCGGCCTGCCTGACATCGTCCAAGGACACGGGATCATCGGGCCCGTACCAGCGCCATCCCTCTAACATCATGCGCGTTCTCCCAATCAGTTCGCGGTCAGCACGACCTTGACGCTCTGCGACCGGTCGAGTGCCAGCCGCAACGCGGCCGGCGCGGTCGACAGCGGCCGCTCGGCAGTCACCAGCGGCAGCACGTCGACGCGGCCCGCGCCGATCAGTTCCACCGCGGTCATGAACTCGAGCCCAAAGCGGAACGAGCCGCGCAGGTCGATCTCCTTCGCCATCACCGCATTCGACGGCGTCGGAATCTGGCCACCCGGCAGATTGCCGATCTGCACGACAACACCGCCGCGCCTGACAATGCCGATGGCGCTGGCAAGACCAGCGGCCGTGCCCGAGACTTCGAACGCGACGTCGTAGGGACGCGAGGCGGCTTGCGCCTTCAGGCCCTCTTCACCGTTTGCGACGTTCTCGACAAGCGACGCACCGAGCCGGGTCGCGAAGGCGAGCGGGGTCGGCGCGATGTCAGCCACCGTGATATCGGCGCTCGCCCGTCTTTATACACAAGGTGCGCGGCGCGCGGTGGAGACGCTCGTTTTGGCGTGATCATAAAGTGGGCAGCAATGCTGCACTGCGTCCAAAGTCGGACTGAAGTCGCGCTTGATTTTTGCCGGCCGTTGGCCCACCCGAGAGGCATGGCAAAGGACAACAAGGTCATCGCTGCGAACGCGGCTTTTTACGCCGCCTTTTCGACGGGCGATTTTGACGAGATGAAGCGGATGTGGGCGGATGACGACGCCATTTCCTGCATTCATCCCGGCTGGCCCGCGATCGTCGGCCATGCCACCGTGATCGGAAGCTGGCGCGATATCCTGCAGAACCCCGAGCGGCCGCAGATCGTCTGCGCCGAGCCGCAGGCGATCGTCGACGGCGACAGTGCGCGCGTACTCTGCATCGAGATCGTCGACGGCACCGCCTTGGCCGCCGCCAACCATTTTCGGCGCGTCGGCGACGGCTGGCGGCTGGTCCATCACCAATCGAGCCCGATCGCGCAGATTGTCGAGCAGGCTGAGGACGATAGAGCAAGTCACAGGGTGCACTGACCGCGACCGCGTTCTACTGTGCATGGGGTTGTTTTTCGGTTTTCTGTTTGGGGATGCGCGGCTGGCGCGAACGGGAAACTCCGACCTGCACGGGAGACGCATGCGGCTCTTCATCCTCGGCCTCGGCTATAGCGCCCGGCATTTCGTCCGCAAATTCGGCGGCAGCTACTCGCATGTCACCGGTACGGTGCGCGATCCCGCGAAGCGGGACGACCTCGCGGGGATCGAGGTGCATGGCTTTTCCGGCAGCCGTCCGGCTGACGTCACGGTCAAACGTATCCGCGATGCCGATGTCCTTCTGATATCGATCCCGCCCGGCAACGGCGGCGATCCCGCACTCACGGCGCTCGGCGACGTGCTGGCGGCGGGCCATCGCAAGGTCGTCTACCTCTCAACTATCGGCGTCTATGGCGACCACGCCGGCGGATGGGTTGACGAGAGTACGCCGCCACAGCCCTCCCTCGAGCGAGCGCGGATGCGGGTCGCGGCCGAGCAGGCCTGGACGGAGACGGCGCACGGCAATGTCGCGATCCTGCGGCTTGCCGGCATCTACGGTCCCGGCCGCAACGCGCTGGTGACGCTTCGCAGCGGCACGGCACGCCGCATCATCAAGCCCGGCCAGGTCTTCAACCGCATCCATGTCGACGATATCGCCAGCGCCATCGTCGCCGCGATCAACCACAACAGCAGCGGCATCTGGAATGTCTGCGACGACGAGCCCGCACCGCCGCAGGACGTGATCGCCTACGCCGCGCAGCTGATGGGCATCGCCCCGCCGGCCGAAGAAGCCTTCGCGACCGCCGAGATGTCGGCGATGGCGCGCAGCTTCTATTCCAGCAGCGCCCGCGTCTCCAACGCAAAGCTGAAGCGCGAACTCGGCATCACGCTGGCCTATCCGACCTATCGGCATGGCCTCGATGCGCTGTGGCGTGCGGGCGACGGACGATAAAGGGCACGCCGATGCCCCCGCCGCCCTTTGATATTCAGCGTCAGCTCAGCACGCCGTATTTCTTGAACCAGGCCTGCGCCTGCTTCCAGGCGTCTTCCGCGGCGTCCTTGCGATAGCTGCCGCGATAGTCTGCATGGAAGCCGTGCGGCGCTTCCGGATAGATCTTGAATTCGGCCGTCTTCTTGTTCTGCTCAAGCGCCGCCTTGAGCTGCTCGACCTGGGCCACGGGGATGCCGGTGTCGGCGCCGCCATAGAGGCCGAGCACCGGCGCCTTCATCTCGGGGGCGAGCTGCAACGGGCTCTTCGGCCAGAGCGGATTGGGCGCGTCAACCGGCGGACCGTAGAAGGCAACGCCGGCCTTGAGCGTGCCGTTATGGGCGGCATATTCCCAGACCGTGCGGCCGCCGCGGCAGAACCCGATGATGCCGAGCTTCGCGGTGTCGCCGCCCTGCGATCCCGCCCAGGCCACCGTCGCGTCGAGATCGGACAGCAGCTCGGCGTCCGGCTTGGCGTTGACGACCGGCAAGAGGTCCTTGATGTCGGTGATCTTGGTGAGATCGGTGCCTTTGCGGAAGTAATAGTCGGGCGCGACGGCGAAGGCGCCGAGCTTGGCGAGGCGCCGCGTCACGTCCTTGATGTATTCGTGCAGGCCAAAAATCTCCATCGCGACGATGATCACCGGCGCCTTGGTGTTGCCGGCGGGACGGGCGAAATAGGCCGGCATCTCCTCGGAACCGACCTTGATCTTGGCATCTCCGGCCTGGAGGCCGCTGGTGTCGGTCGTGATCACCTCGGCGCGGACGGGACCCGCCGCAAGCGTGTAGCCCGCAGCAACGGCCGCGGTGGCGCTCATGAATCCGCGACGCGAAACCGGGGCGACTTTCGTCAGCCCGACGACGTCAGCTGTCATGGTGGTTTCAATCCTCATCCGTTGGTCCTTCCTGATGCCTAGCCCTGATCCTTCAGGCGACGCATTCGCCAATAATTGCCGGCGAAACGCAAATCACCAGCCTGCGAGCGCCGGACCCTTCAGATCCGGCGATCGCGCCGCTTCACCGGCGCAGTCTCTCGAGCATGTTGCCGACGGTGGCGGCCATTGCCGTGCGCTTGACGCTGAACGGCTTTGCTTGGAGAGGCTTGGATTGGAAAGGCTTGGATTGGAAAGGCTCGGATTGGAAAGGCTTGGCTTGCCCGTTTCCCAACGACACTCTCGAATTTCCCGGTGATTGTGTGCCCGATTTAACCGCGTGACCGCATTGCGTCGCAACATCCATTAACCGAAAAAAGGGGTTCTCCCGTTGCCCGCGGCGCCATCACGGTTTCAGGTTGCGCGCGGTTTCGCGCAATTCGAAACGTTTCGCCGCAACAATCGGTGCGATCGTGGCCGTAACGACACATCATGTTGCCCAGGCCCAGCACACCGCCCGACATATGAGCGCGAGCCCGCGCCATTTGACTGAAATTTTCAGATCAGTTGAGCCGTCATATTTACTCGAACTTTCTTCGCGACGCTCTAGTTCCACTCCCGAATGTTCCATCTCCAGAACGGAGAAGCGTCTTCCAAGTGCGGCAAATTGTTTCCGCTTCGAGCGAAGCTCGACAGCTTCATTCTGACCCGCAGCGATTGCGCACTGAACCGCTCAATTGAATAAAGCTTTATCCGATCTGGCATCGATATGAATTTGGCTCGCGAAGCAATTGAATTATTGGGACAGGTGGCGCGAATCCTGTGGTTCGAAGGCACCAAGCACGGCATGCGCGATCGCGAGTGGATGGCGCTGCGCTTTCTCTCCCGTGCCAACCGGTTCTCGAGGACGCCTTCGGCACTGGCAAGCTATGTCGGCACCACGCGCGGCACCGCCTCGTTCATCATCGGCGAGCTCGAGCGCCTCGGCTATCTGGAGCGGAAGCGCTCCGCCAAGGACAAGCGCTCGGTGACGCTGAGCGTGACGCAGCAGGGCAAGAAGTTCCTGGCGCGCGATCCCGTCAATGGTCTCGTCGAGGCCATCGCCGTCCTCGATGACGACAGCAAGATCCGCTTTCGCGACACCTTGCGAACCGTGCTCGATCAGGCGGATGCCGCCGAACAGCGGCACCACACCGACGTCTGCAAGCGATGCATCTTCCTCCGGGAGGATCGCACTGCTTCCGAGAACAAGACGGCGGTCGAATTCACCTGCCGGCTGTTTCGTGCGCCGATCGCGGAAGCCGAGATCGACCTGCTATGCACCAGCTTCGAGCATCACCGCCAATAGAGCTGTCCGCCGCTCATTTGCGCGTTGAGTAGACGACGCCGCCACTGGTTTCCACCACCAGACGGCCGTTCTCGTTCCTGATCTCCTCGATGCGACCGAGATTCGGGACCTGCTGGCCGAGCACGGCCTCGACAACACCGCTCGGACCCTGCAGGATCGCGATGCCTTCATAAGCCTGGCGGACCGACCAGCCCTTGACCGCCTTTCGCGGTACCGAGCTGCGTTCAGCCGGAGACACCGACCCCGTGATCTCGGGTGCTGCGACCGAAGCCATCATCGGCATCGCCGGCGACGGCTGCGCAGCAACGGGAGCCGGCGGCTGGACCTGGGCCTGGGCGAGCCTGTCAAGCTTCGCGGTCGAGGACGAGCTCACACGCTCGATGCGATCCAGATTCTCGGCGAACCGGCCGAAACGATCGCTGGTCGCCTTGCTCGACTGATCGACCGCGGCTCGCAGGCCGTCGAGATTCTCGGACACACCGGACAATTGCTTGCGCAGCTGTGCGACGGTATCACGCAGATTCCTGATCTCCGCATTGGCTGCGGCATTGGTCTGGCTCGGCTGCGTGGTGAGATAGGCAATGACGCCTGTGCAGGCGCAGACCACCAGGATGGCGGCAACCGCCAATGTCGCGAGCGGTGCGACCCATGTCGGACGCGGCGGCGGCGGTTTGGCCACGATCACCGCCGGCTTGATTACCACCGGCGCAGGCTTTGGTATTGCCATCTTATCAAGGCGCGCTTTGGCGCGAATGCGCTTCAATCCCTCGAGCGCCGCTTTGGCTGCAACTTCGTCGCTCGCCGCCGATACGGGCTTCACGCCTGACGCGGGCTTGGCCGCGCGCGGCGCATCCTTGGTCTTCGTATCGCGCGCTTCCGGAGCCGGCTTCGCCGCTGCGGTCAAATCCGCAGTTTCGGCGGGACGCGTTTTTCCATCGGACAACATTTGAAAATGCTCCGTTCGTTCTCGATCTGTTGAACGAAGCTAGTTCGCGAAGCTTGCCTGAAACGTGCGCATCAAAAAAAATCTGTTCGTCACAAACAATGCGACATCGAATGAGTCCAACGCGTCATGCACGAGGCGAAAGTGCGACTCGAAAGACACACACTCGCCAAGATTTCGCCAAGCTGGAGTCTCGCCGCCATACATGAGTCGAATTGTCGCAGGCGGGTGCGGGACCAGGAGAGTCAATCCGGGGTTGAAAACCCCTCCCTGCGGCCGCCCGGCAGCACTACCCAAAATAGCTGTGTTTCTACGGGCATATGGAACTTTATAACCGTCACAGTGCAAAAGTAGTTTGAATACCAAATCAACTAATGAGCTAAGACATACAAAGAAACAACCAGAAACAAACCAATAGCATCAAGCACACGTAGCAAACGCTTTGTTCCGCACGCTTGATCGGAAATGGGCAATTGTTACGGTCCTACTCAAGTGATTCTCACCCGTTGGTGAGGAGAACGACTGAGTTCAGTAGTGTTCGGACGCGATGAGCAACGTGACGCAACTGTACGAGGTCGCTTTCTCAATCCGCCCCGCAAGGTGATCCGTAAGACACCCGCCGGGCTTCACGCAGTAAGCGTTCAGTATCGAGTCGAAGTAGCAGGCCTGCTCACGCAGGCACTGAATGCGTAGGGCTGCCCGCGAACATCGAAACCATAACAACGGTTCGCGGGAGGGAAATATCGTCAAACAGCATGGCGTCGAGCCGGGGCATCACAAGAACCTCCCGGCCGCCGCAAGTGCGAAACAGGGGCGACAGACTGATGTATATTATCGTTGATGATCGCGAGACCGTCACGAACAGCTACGTAGGAGGGCTCGTTCGCGAGGGCGTATCGTCGATCGGCTTCTCCTCCGGAGAATTCTGGGACTGGCTGCAATCCGCGAACGAATCGGACCTGGCAGCGGTCGATGCCTTCCTTCTGGGGGACTGCGATGCCCGCGGAAGCCTGCCACGGGCGATGCGTAAGCGGTCCACGGCTCCGATCATCGCCATGAGCGGACAGAAGATGCTCAAGAACACGCTGGAGCTGTTTGAATCCGGCGTGGACGACGTGGTTCACGTGCCGATTCACCTGCGTGAGATCCTCGCCCGAACGGCCGCGATCACGCGACGCCGGGTGGGCGAGCTGCCGAGGCCCTGCGAGACCAGGATCCAGGTCTTCTTCAACGGACGTGACCCCGAGATCGCGGGCCACGCCCTCACCCTGCCCCGCCGCGAGCTGCGCATTCTCGAGTATATGGTCAGCAATCACGGCAAGTGGATCACCAAGACGCAGATCTTCAACGCAGTCTACGGCATCTTCGAATCCACGTTCGATGAGAGCGTGATCGAAAGCCACGTCAGCAAGCTGCGCAAGAAGCTGCGCGACCGGCTCGGTTTCGACGCAATCGTGGCACGGCGCTATGTCGGATACCGGCTCAACATCCCCGCCAACGAGGCCATCGACGAGCCGATGCAGGAGCTCGACGAGGTCGGCATCCTCCTGAACCGGGCACATGCCGCCCCGGCGGCGTACCCGGCCGGCAACTGATACGCTACAGCGCGATGGCGATTTGGGTAAATCGCCATCGCGCTTTAGGCTGTTGTTTGAGCATGATCCATTCGGAAAGCCGCTGCACACTTTTCCGGATCATGCCTTAAGCCACAACTCGCAAACGATCACCGGCCTCTGCGGAGACACCCGCAAGGGGCCGGTTTGTTTTCAGCGGCAGAAACGTCGTTGCGCCGGTGCAGCCTCGCGGCACGGCGCGTTACGGCTTCTGCTGGAATTCTTCCTTGGAGACGTAGTTGAAGTCCTCGACCAGCACGTCCTGGACGATGTCGGCCTGCATCCGCTCGTTGACGCGCTGCTTGATCGCGGCGGTGAGGACGGAGAGGTCGTAGCGGGCGAGCTTCCTGAAATCGAGCTTGTCGTCAGCGTAGATCCTGCGGAAAGCCTCGTCCACGACGAACGGCTCAGGCGGAACGGTGAGCTGGTGCATGGTTCGCGCCTCGACCGTGTAGACGAAGCGCGCGACGATGTAGCCCTGCACGGCGCCGCTCTCGACCATGGGTATGCTCAGCGCCCGGGTCTTCTGGTATTGCAGCCCGTCGAGATATTCGTCTTTTGCGGGCAGCAGGGTGCCGTTTTCCTTCCAATAGGCCACGCCATAGCTCGTGCCCGCGGTGAGGATGCATACCCAGAGCCCGGCCAGCACCAGCTTGATCATTTTCCGTCCCGCGCTACGCGACCGGTGTAGGTGCCGTCCGATTCGGCGTCCTTGATCGCCCTGACGATGATGGTCGCGACCTCACGCACGGCGTCGTAATGCATTTCGAGGAGCGAACGGTTTCGCTCGAGCTTCTCGCGCAGCCGCCGGATCTCCTCGGTGATCTCGGTTTCACCGCCGAGATGCATCCGAGCCCGCATCAGGCGTACGAATTCCAGCATGCTCCGACTCTTGCGCATGCTGAAATCGTCGAAATCGACCTTCTGTCCGGTCGCGAGCGCGACGGTTTCCTCCTCGACGATGTTCTCGAGCCGGCGAATCGCGGATAGCAGGCTACTGACCTCCTCGGACCGCGTCGCCTCCAATCTTGCCGCTTCAGCGTCGTCGAACGGCGTGTCGCCACCGACATTCGACAGGAGCACGGGCAACAGAGCATCGCCCGGCGCGGCCCCCGTCAGCACGTCGGAATCCAAGACCTGCTGTTCAATGCCGGGTTGCTCCATCACCGGAAGTGTCGCGCCTTGTTCTAGCTGCATAGCAAATTCACCCCTCAACTTTCGTCACCCATGTCCCAGATCCATCAGCCCGATTTGCCCGTCACGTCCGGACCAGCCGGGTGCGCGGACGCGAGCTGCTTGGCAATTCCGATCCCCTTGCCCTTCGCGAGCTGGGCGCCGAGCTGCTCGGCCAGCATCGATTTCCAGACGCCGCCGGCGGTGCCCTTGCCGAACACATCCTCCGACTCCTTCGGCAGCATCGTCTCGACGAAGGTCTGGAGGATGAACGCCTCGAACTTGCGATAGACCTCGTCCGGGCCGAGCTTCTTGATCACCTGCACCGGCGGCCCGTTCACCACCCCGGACTGCGCTTCCGCCACCTTTGCGGCGGATTGATCGGCCGCCGCCGCCTTGCTGGCCTCGGCATCCATCGTCGCGGCGAAATCGGCGCCCGACGATTTCAGCGCGTCGAGCTTCGCGGTCGCGGCGCGCTGCGCCACCGGATCGGCGGCGTCGAGGACGTCGAGGACGAGGTCGGGTGTCGCTGTCACGATCATGTCTTGTTCCGGCTGGCTGGCCGTGGCGTCAAATCGCGCACGGCCGCATGTGTCCCCGTCATTTCCTCAAGCGAGCGCTTCTCGGCGTCGCGCAGCTTTTCGGCCAGCGCCACCTTGGCGACCTCCTCGAGCTGTTTCACGCGCCGGTTCTCCGAACGGATCTTGTCGAGCTGCATCGCAGCACGCTCCTGCACGGCGCGCGCGCCGACGGTCGTCCTGTTGAGGCGCCTCGCAAGCGACTCGCTCGAGGACCCGGCCGGCGGTTTTCCCTCGTTCAGAGTCCCGACCAGCCACGCCTGCTCATCCTGCATGGTCTGCTCCTGCTGCCGCAATTGCGCGAGCTGCCATTCGGACAGCCGGAGCTGAAGCTTCACCAGCGAGACGATCCGACCGAGCTTGTCCGCGCGCGAGGTCATGGCCCGTCATCCCGCCAGCCAGGACGACATGCCGAGCATGAACTGCGTCAACAACTCGTCGCTGGTGAGGTAGAGCAGCAGCAAACCGCCAAGCAGGACGAACGGCACCGAGACGAAATAGACCGCGATCGACGGCGTCAGCTTGTTGATGAGGCCGACCGAAAAATTGACGATGACAGAATAGACGATGAAGGGGCTGGTGATCCGCAGCGTCAGCACGAACGCGTCGGTGAGGCGGCTCGTGAGCTGATTCAGCGCCATCTCGCCGCTCAGCTTCTCACCGGGATGCCAGACGTCGTAGGAGTTCATCAACCCGCGCAGGACCTGCCAATGCTGGTCGGTCAGGAAGAACAGGGTGGTGACCGCGGCCATGATCAGCGGCACCGAGGCCGGCGTCGGATCGTTGTCGCCGATCGGCACGCCTGGGATGTTGCTGAGCCCGATCGCGCTCGCCATGACGGTGGACATGGTCTGAAGCGCGAGGAAGAACACGCGCCCGCCGAGACCGATGACGCTGCCGACCAGCAATTCGGTGCCGATCAGCAGCGCGAGCGTCAGCGGTGGTGCATCGTCCACGAGCGGCTTCAGGACCCCGACCAGAATCGGCGACAGTGCGAACGTCGTGACAAGCGCGACGAACAGGCGGATCTGCGGCGGAACGTTCGTGCTGGAATAGCCGGGCACCAGCATCAGGCAAGAGCCGATACGGCAGAACACGATGAACGTAGCGAGCACGTTGTCGGCGAGGCCGCTGATCACGAGATGGCTCCGAGCGCCCGGATCTCGGCGCTGCGAGCGACCTCGACATGCGACAGGATCGGCAATGTCGGGAACACCCGTTCCAGGATCATGCGGACATAAGGGCGGGCTTCCGGGGTCACCGCCAGCACCACGCTGGTGCCGTCCTCGGTGAATTTCCGGATCGCGGCGCTGGCTTCGGTCGCGAACTGTTCGATCAGCCGCGGGTCGGCGTCGAACTCGACGACGTCGCCCTTGCCATCGCGCTTCAGGCTCTGGTGGAAGGCGAGATCCCAGCGGTTGCCGAGGCGAAGGACGTTGAGCACGCCATTGTCGGAGAGGTCGCCGCAGATCTGCTGGGCCAGGCGCATGCGCACGTGCTCGGCGACCTGCTCGGACCGCCGCACATGAGGCGCGATCTCGGCGATCGCCTCGAGGATCAGATGAAGATTCCGGATCGACACCCGCTCACCCAGCAGGATCTTCAGGATCGCCAGCAGGCCCGAATAGGAGATCTGGGACGGACAGAGATCGTCGACCAGGCGCTTGTACTCCGGCTCGAGCCGGTCAAGCAGTCCGCGCATGTCCTTGTAGGACAGCAGCTGGGAGAGGTTCGCCCTGAGCACCTCGCTCAGATGCGTGAGCAGCACCGACAGATTATCGACCGGCTTGCAGCCCTGCCGCTTGACCTCGTCGGTGAAGGCTTCGGTCACCCACAGCGCCTTCATGCCGAACGCGGGCTCGATCACCTCGTCGCCGGGCACGTCAGGCTTGCCGTCCTTGTCCACCAGCACCATCACCTCGCCGATCCTGAGCTCGCCATGGGCGACGCGGGTATCGTGGATCCGGATCTGGTAGCCCTTGGGGTCGATCGACAAATTGTCCGACAGCTTGATCTCGGGAACGACGAAACCGTACTGCTTGGCAAACTTCTTGCGGATCTTGCTGACGCGGTGGGCAAGCTCGTTGCGCGAGCCGAGCAGGTGGACCGACAGATGGCTGCCGAGCGACAGCTCGATCTCGGCCGTCTTGAGCGACTCCTTGACGGATTCCTTGGCATCGCTCTGCGCACGCTCTTCCGCCTTGCGCGCCGCCTCCTTCTGCTGCGCAGCCGCTTGCCGCCTCGGCAGCGAGTAGCCGACAAAGGCCATGACTCCGCCCAGGAGCACGAACGGCCCCATCGGCAGCCCCGGCATCAAGGCGAGCACGAACATCATCAACGAGGCCGCCGACACCGCGCGCGGGTAGCCGCCGAGCTGCCGCAACACTGCCTGCTCCGCCGACCCCCTGGTGCCGCCCTTGGAGACCAGGAGGCCCGCCGAAAGCGACACGATCAGTGCCGGCATCTGCGTAACCAGACCGTCGCCGACGGAGAGCTTGGTGTAGACGTCGGCAGCGCGCGACAGCGTCAGACCGTGATGGGTGACGCCGATGATGATACCGCCGAAGATGTTGATCGCAGTGATGATCAGGCCGGCGATGGCATCGCCGCGGACGAATTTCGAGGCACCGTCCATCGCGCCGAAGAAGGAGCTTTCCTCTTCGAGCTCGCGGCGCCGACGCTGAGCTTCCTTGTCGTCGATCAGGCCCGCCGACAGGTCCGCGTCGATCGCCATCTGCTTGCCCGGGATGGCGTCCAGGGTGAAGCGGGCGCCGACTTCGGCGATACGGGTCGCGCCCTTGGTGATCACGACGAAATTCACGGTGACCAGGATCGCGAAGATGATCAGGCCGATGACGAAGTCGCCACCCATGACGAACTTCGAGAAGCCGGCGACGACATGGCCCGCAGCCTGTTCGCCCTCCCCGCCGCGTGACAGGATCAGGCGGGTCGTCGCAACGTTCAGCGCCAGGCGCAGGATCGTCGCGATCAGCAGCACGGTCGGGAAGGCGGAGAAGTCGAGCGGCCGCTGAATCCACAGCGCGACCATCAGGATCAGGGCCGACAGCGCAATCGAGAAGGCAAGGCCAAGGTCGATCAGGATCGGGGGTATCGGCAGGAACAGGATCGTGAGCATGGCCACGATACCGCCCGCGAAGAAGGCGTCCGCGCCGAAGCGTCGCGGGTTGGGCAGGCTAGCAGCTAAAGTATCGGCCATAGGTCACCGGCAGCGGGGTCCGCCCTGCAATTTGCCCCGCAAAGCTTACGCGGGGGTGGTGGCCGGAACGTTCCGCGGATCAGAAGCCGTGCTCGATCCGCGAATAGACCATCTCGGTGAAGGTGGAGATATGCGCGCCGATGAAGGAGCCGGAGACGGCCACGACCACGAGGATGACGACGATCTTCGGAACGAAGGTCAGCGTCGCCTCCTGGATCTGGGTCAGCGCCTGGATCAGCGCGATACCGATGCCGACCAGCATCCCCGCGCCGACCGCGGGTCCGCAGGCCACGAGGATGGTCCAGATCGCCGCCTGGACGATGTCGAGGGCGTCCCGCTCGTTCATGGCTAGCTGATCGTGAGGCCGGGGCCGACCGCGACCTTGGTGCCGTCATCGAGGGTCGCGACGGAGCCATTGCTGTTGATGGAGATCGAGGCGACCTTGCCGGTGAACGTCGCTCCGGTCGAGTCGGTGAAGCTGACGTTCTTCCCGATCAGCCCGTCCGCCTGCGACAGCGCCTGTGAGGACAGTAGCGAATCCAGCTTCGTATTGGTCTGCATCGCCTGCTCGACCGACGACAGCTGGGCAAACTGGCTCATGTATTGCGACGTATCCATCGGATTGGTCGGATCCTGGTTCTTCATCTCGGCGATGAGGAGCTGGAGAAACGTGTTGTAGTCGACGGTGTTTTTCGACGTCGAATTGGTGGACGAGGGCGAGTTGGTCGAATTGGTGCCGGTGGTATCGGTCGCGCTGGGGACGTTCATGTGCCTCTCCGCTGTCAGGCAGCCTTGATTGGGGATTCGGTGGTGGCGCCGGCGAGGATCGCCTGCTCCAGGGGAAACAGCGCCCGGATCCGCTTGAGTGCCTCGAAGTAGCGGGTCCCGCCGACCATCTCGTCGATCGCGGCGAGCCCGTTCAGCATCTCGCGGTTCTCGCACAAAGCGAGCAGGGCCGCGTGGTGCTGCCCATAGAGCGAAGCGGCGGCGGCGATATCCGTCGGGTTCATCAGCATGAGCTGGACGATGAAATAGAGCTGGCGCATCGCCGTTGTGGCGTCGGAGGCCTGCATGACCTGCCCCTCGAGCAGGAACATCACGTCGTTGACGAGCTCGAGCGAGACCTTGCGGTCCACGCGCAGCACCGCGCCGTTGATGTAGACCCGTTCGCCCGCCCGCAAGGAAATCTTCATTAAAGCGCGTCTCGGATCATGCGGTTGATTTCGACGAGCTGCATCACGTCGTTCGATTGTTCTTCGCGAAGGCGATCGGCTTCCTTGACGACCCACAGGCCGATCGAGATGATGTCCGCGCGCAGCTGTTCGGGCAGTCCGTTCTCCGGATGCGCGAGATCCTCGATGAAGATGGTCCACAGCCGCCGGACGTAGAGCAGGCTCTGGACCTGATCCTCCCTGCTGTGGTGCTCGTTCTGGAGCCGCTCCAGCCGGTCGATGCCGAGGCTGAGCGCCTGGCGCTCGCGCCCCCGCGCCTCGTAGCCGCTGTCTTCAACGACCGTTTCGTAGGCTTCAAAAGTCATCCGGACAACTCTGCGCAGAAAATTGCAAGAAACTAAAGGCGAACGCGACCGCCGCTCAGGCTCAGAGATAGTTGATGAGGCTGATCTTCTGGAGCCGCGAGGTGAGCGCGAGCGCCGTCTGGATCTGGGTCTGCAGCGCATTGACGCGCACCGACGCTTCCGTCGGATCGACCTTCTCCATGCCGACGATCTGATTGTTCAGAATGTCCTTCTGGGTCTTGAGCTTGTCGGTCGCGGTGGTGAGCCGCTGCTGGACCGTGCCGACGCTGCCGCCGAGCGTAGCGAGGTCGGTAATGGCGCTACCGACGAGGCCGATGGCCTTGTCTACGACGACCTGGAACGTCGACTGATTCAGGTTCGCATTCCCGAGATCGGCCATCATCGTATAGGCCTCGGCAAGCTTGCGGAAGCCGGTCTGGTTGGCGCTGACGGAGGTGTCTGCGATCTCGGTCGTGGAGATGCGGCTTTGCATGACCTGGTCGGTGGCCGATGACCAGTTGGTGTTCCAGGCCGGGCTCGCGAACTCGGCGTCGAAGCTGGTGTTGAGGAAGCTCTGCATTTGAGCAGGCGTAATGCTGCTCACGCTGGCCGAGGATTGCGAGAAGCCGAAGGTCGAAAGAAAATCGCTATCGACCTGGTTCTTGCTGGCCGAGCCGGCGGCGTAAGCCGTGATCGGCTGGTTCTGCGTGTTGATGCCCGAGAACAGATACGAGCCGTTATAGGAGATGTTCAACGCGCCGATCAGATCCTGGAGGTTGGAGGACGCGGGCGGCAGGATGATCCGCCCGCCGCCGTCGGTGCTGCGGGCCGCGATCAAGTCCTTGAGGAAGTCCGTTGCGGTCGAGCTGAGCTGCGTGATGCGGTTCTGGGTCACGTCCAGGCGTCCCGAGACGAGCCCGTTGGTATCGACCAGCTGGTCGGCGAAGCTCATGTCCGCCCGCAGGGTGACGTCGCCTCCCGTCGTGGCACCGAGCTCGAGGCCGACATCGGCGAAGCGGCCGGTGGTAGCCTCCGTCGACGCCTTGCTCAGCGCAGCCTGGTTGTTCGTGATCGAATACCTCAACGACGAGGACAACATCAGGGTGGAAATGTAGTTGGCGCTCATCATGACTAATTCCCCACGGCGGCTAGCAAGGCTTGCATCATTTGGTCAACGGTCGAAATGATCTTCGACGAGGCCGAATAGGTACGCTCGACCTGAAGCATCAACGACATCTCGTCGTCCATGTTAACGCCGTTGACGTTCGACAACGCCGTCGTGCTGCGGTCGAGCAACGTGCTCTGATACTGGGAGTTGTTGTTGGCGGTCTTGCGTTGGTTTTCGATCCAGCTCGTCGACGACGCCGCGAAGTCGATCAGGCTGCCGTTCGGCTTGCCCTGCGTGGTCGCATCGAATGGCTGCGACGCATCCATGTTGCCGATGAGTTGCTGAAGCCGGGTCGAATAGCCGCCGCTGCCGGCGGAGTTGTATCGGTAGGCGACGTTGCCGCTGATCGCGCCGTCGCGCAGCAGATTTGGGTTGCCGCCCTGGGCCGGATCGACCGATGCGGCAACCGAGATCGTGCCGGCGAGGCCCGTCGAGACGGTGGCGCTCGCCGGAATCGCCGGCGCGCCGGGACTATAGGTGAAGAGACCGGTAACGTCGGGCAGCCCCGCGCCCGACTGGTCGCTTTCCTTGAAGGTATTGATCAGGCCGCGGGCGACTTCGTCGAGCTGGCTCTGATAGGTGACCGTATCGTTGTCGCGCAATTGGGCGAGACCGGCGAGCTTGCCGGACTTGATCGGCATCACCGAATTGGCGCCGGTCACGGGCACGCCGTCGATAAAGACCGCATTCCCCGTGATATTCGCCGAATAGGAGGTGGTCGGGGCGAAGCTCACCGCCCGCGCCGTCTTGTCGAACAGCACCACGCCGCTGTCGGTGTAGAGCGCGGCATCGCCGTTGGTGCGGATCGACATCGTGACGCCGACCTCCTGGGACAGCTTCGAGACGATGCTGTCGCGCTGGTCGAGATAATCGGTCACATCGTCGCCGGCGATCGTCCCCTTCACGATCGCCGTATTGACGGTCTGGAACTGGGAGAGCAGCTGGTTGATGTTCTGGACCGAAATGTTCATGTCGGCATCCGCGCCCTCGCGGACCGACTGCACGGTCTGGGTTGCCTGGTTGAGTGCGGTCGCCATGTCCTTGGCGGAGGTGACGGCGGCCTGCGCCAGCGTGGTGTTATCTGGGGCGTTGGCATATTGCTGCAGCGCCTGCTTCAGCGCATTGAGCTGCGCCGTCGGCGACTGGTCGAGCTGCGGATCGTCCACCGTGGCAGACGCGATCTTCTGGAGACCGTCATAGATCGCGCTCTGCGTGGCGGCCGCGGAGGTCGCGGTCAGCACGTTGCTGTACAGGCCTGAACTGGCGGCGCGCTGGATCGCCGCCACATAGACGCCGGCGCCGGGAAGATTGTCCAGCACCGTGATCTTGCGCGAATAGCCGGTCGAACTGGCGCCGGCGATGTTGCGCGAGACGGTCGACGACTGGACACCCGACGCCATGAGCGAATTGCGGGCGGAGTCGAGGGCTGAGGTAAGGGACATGGCGTGCTCTTGAACGTTCTCTTGCCCGGGATCGGCGCTGAGGGACTCAGCGCTTCAGGTTGACGACGACGTCGAGCAGATCGGCGCCGGTCTGGAACGATTTCGAGTTCGCGGTGAAGCCACGCTGCGCCTCGATCATCGAGGTCAATTCGTTCGCGAGATCGACGTTGGAGTCTTCCAGCGCGCCAGACTGGATGGTTCCGAGACCGCCCTGGCCGGCCAGGCCAACCTGCACGTTTCCGGAATCCAGGTTCGGCGAATAGACGTTGCCGACCTCGGGCGTCAGATGGTCCGGGCTCGGCACGGTGGCGAGCGCGATCTGGAAGCTCGGCAGCTGGGTGCCGTTCTTGAGCACCGCAGTGACGACGCCCTTGCTGTCGATGTTGACCTTCTCGACGGCGGACGGCGCGTTACCGTCGACGGTCGCCTTGAAGTCGAAGCTCGATGCGACCTGGGTCATGGCCGACATGTCCATCGTGAACGGGTAGGTCGTCCCGCCGCTGGTAACGGTATAGGAAAGCGTCTTCGGGCTCGCCGCAGCCAGAGCTCCCTTGCCGGCCGATGTCGTGTCGAAGGTGAACGTGGTGGAGCCAGTTGGCGTAAGCAGTGACGCTCCATTGTAGGTCTGGATATCCCAGGTGTTCGCGCCGGTATTCTTCATATAGACGTCGAGCGTCACGGCGTTGCCGATGTTGTCATAGGTCACCATCGACGTCTTCGAGGTGTAGTTGGTAGGGCTTGCCGGTCCCGCACTGCTCGTTGCACTCGGATCCAGATTGGCCGCGACGGTGGCCTTGGTCGAAGCCGATGCCTGCAGTGCCATCTGATTGACGTTGACGACCTGGAGGCCGCCGAAGCCGTTGGCAGAAACGTTGGGCGCTGCGCCATTCTGGATGTTGTAGCCCATCAGCTGGAAGCCGGCCGTGTTGACGAGGTTACCCGTGCTGTCGGGCACGAACGAGCCCGCACGGGTGAGGAAGTTGTTGCCGTTGGTATCCTGCACGACGAAGAAGCCCTTGCCCTGGACTGCAAGGTCAGTCGTCGAGGTCGTGAACTGAAGGTTGCCGGGATCGGTGATGGCGTAGCGGACCGTGGTCTCGACCGCGCCGGAATCGTAATTGCCGGAGCCGCTCTTCAGGATCAGCGAGGAGAATTCCGTCGAAGCCCGCTTGTAGCCGACCGTGTTGACGTTCGCGATGTTGTCCGAGACCGTCGACAGCTTGTTGGACTGCGCGTTCATACCGGAAACGCCGGTGCGCATAACACCATACAGGCTCATGAATTGGGCTCCTTTGGCAGATTGTGGTTACAATGGGGGGTCTTGCTTGCGCGGGGCTGATGGTCAGTGGCGATGCACAACTTCATGCGGCGTATCGTCGTTTCACGTCGTTGATTCATGTTGTTCTGGGTTGGCAGAACGAGCGCGCCTTGTCGGTCCACGCGCCGAAACCGCTGGAGACGAGATGCGCGACGATGTGGCAGACGTAACGCTTCTGCGCCGGTTGATTGTTGGGGCCGGCATTGTAGCGGGCGACCGCCATGGTCCAGCTTCCCTCGCGTTGCTTCAGCTCCTTGAGGAAGCGCGCGGCGTAGTCGACGTTCTTGGCCGGATCGAACATCGCGCGCACCGACGTGAACTTGTCGCCGTGAAAATAGTGGTTGATCTGCATGCAGCCGAGATCGATCAGCTTGATGCCCTTGGCTCGCATCGCTTCGAAATTCGCCATCGCATCATCCATGTCCTTGGCGAACACGGTCTGCCCCTCCGCACCGAGCGCGTAGGGATAGAGCGCGCCGCGCCGGCCGGTCTCGGTGAGACCGACGGCATAGAGAATACCGAGCGGAATCCCGTGCCGCTGCGAGGCGCGCGCCATCTCGCGCTCGCAGGGGCGCGTAGTGTCGGTCGCCGCCGCCTCGGCCGCGCTTGCGCTAAAGATAAACAGGGCCGCGACGAGTATGCGGCGCCACGTCCTGGTCATGACGTGCCTCCTGGTTGGGCTGCTGATCCTGCCGGGCTTGCCCGGCTCCGCCGTCCGACTGACCGGACGACGTGCCCGCGCCGCTGAACGCGCCTTGCGACTGGGATGATTGCTGTTGCTGGCCCGGGAGCTGCGGCTGCGACTGGCCGGATCCGGCCTGGAATCCGTCGAGTGAGCCGTGCTGTACGGGCGCGACGTCGGCCACGTAGCCCGCCGACTGCATCAGGTCGCGGATCTGGTCGCGCTGCTGATCCAGCATCGTGCTGGTGTCCTTGCGTTGGGCGGCGAGCTGAACCGACACCTCGGTGCCGACGAGACGAAGGCGCACGGTGACATTGCCGAGCGCCGGCGGCTCGAGATTGACGGTAAGGATCTTGAGCGGCTGATCCGGTGCATTGCTCTGGGCGCCCACGAGATCGGCCGCGGCGGATGCGGCCGGCGTAGTCGAACCCTTCAGCTCCGACACCACTGCATTTGCGACCTGCTGGGTCGCGCTGAACTGCGGCACGGGAGGCAGATGCGTCTCCTGCTGAACCACCGTGACCTTGGTCGTTTCCGGCAAGGCATCGCGGCCTGCGGACTTTGCGGCGCGCTCGACATTCGCCGTGACGGCTTCGAACCCGGATGTGGCGGCGGGCATGGCTTTCGATTGAACGTCGCTTTCATCCGGCATCGCCTGCAGGGTCGCCGCGGCCGGCAGCGGGCGCGGCCCGGAGGCATCGGCCGTGGAACGCGCGACGGTCGATGATGCTGCGGCGGATCGCGCGACATCTGCCGTCGCCTTTGCGTCGGCGATGCTCTGAACTTCGCGCTTCGCTGTGGAGGGTCGTTCGTCGCGCGCCGAAGTGTCCTTCTTGTCGTTCGACGGTTGCGGCGTCTGCATCGTCACGGCCTGCGCGGCGGCGAGTTCCTGCCCCACGATCGTCGGAACGCTCAATCTGCTCGGGACGTCCGCCTTCGCCGTTTGATCGACCGGGTCTTTCTTGGTCGACGACTTAGGCTCCTCGGTACGCTCGTGCACCAGCTCGTCCTTCGGCGTGTCGGGCTCGGTCAGCTGAGCCAGGCGCGGACGTACCGAAGCAGCCTTTGCGGTGGTGTCGCTACCCTGATCGTCCAGCGCCCGCTTGGCCATGTTCGAGACGGTGTGGAGCAGATCGTGAAACGATGAATCGTCCGCCGTTTTCACACCCGCCGTCGCCGTGCCCTTTGCTGAGCGGGACACCCCGCGCGTAAGGGTTTCGGCGAGGCCTGCGAAAAGCTGTCCGGAAGTTCCGCTAAGCTTGGTCATGGACGGCGATCCTTGGTGAGAAGCTCCAGTTCGCCGAGCTGCGTCTGGGCGCGCGCGAGCATTGCGTTCGACGACGCCAGATCGATCCGCGCCGGCGTGACCGGCGGCTTGTCGGCCGACACGGCAGCGGTCGGACCTGCAATCGGCTTACGGACGTCGAGCGCGAGCTGGAGGGTTGCATTGAGAAGAAGGACGTCGCGCTCCGCCAACTTCGCCCGGTCGAGCGCCTTCAGCTCGGCAAAGCCGCCGTCATATTCGTCGGTGAGCACGCGGGATGCGCCGCGGTAGAAATGGGCGCGCTCGCGATCTGGCGTGGCATCGGCACTGAGCGTCAGCGCCCGCTCGCCTGCGAGCCGGGTAACGGTGAGTTTGCCGCGAACCAGCGCGCCGCGCGCGATCACCAGATAGAGCTTGAGGCGGCTGGCACGGTCGACCTGTTCCAGCAGCGCCGCGATCCGCGCAAAGCGGCGATCATCCAGCGCAAGACTCGATTGCGTCAAGCCGGTGGAGAAGCGCTGCCAGAAATCGCCGGCATAGACCGAGTTGCGGTAGTGGCGGATATAGGCCAGCGTCAGGAACTCGAACTTGTCGAAATCCTCCGCCTGCCCGACCAGCAGGATCTCGCGCCGCAGTGCCGCCTCTTCCACCAGCGTGCCGGGCAGCAGCAGGCGCGCGTCGTCGAGACGCTCGATCGCGAGCGATGCCTCGGAACGAGCGAACAACGCGCCCTGGACCAGTGCGACCTGCCCGCCCATGCCGGACGAGATCGTGCGCGGCTTGACGTCCTTGAGCAGATCCTTTGCCTCGTCCTGCCGGCCTTCGACATAAGCGAGCGCACCGTCGAACAGCCGCGAATCCACATTGATCTTGTCGCGCGGCAGCTTGCGGACGATCTGCGGGGCGCCGCCGCTGAGCAGATAGATCACGACCGCCTGGCCGTTCTGCGGATTGCTCCACACGCTCGCGTCGGCGGCGAGGAATTTTTCGCCGATCTGCCGGATCAGCGCGATGTGGCTGGCGTGCGCCGCGGTGTCGCCATTGGCGATGCCGTCCTGCACCGCCTGCAGCGCGCGGACCAGCTCGAACGGCTCCCCGGACGGCGCTGTCGGTTCGGCAGCTGCGCGTGTCGCCACGAGCGACAGCACCATCAGCATCACGACGCGGAGCAGCGGCCTGGTCAAGGGCGCTTCTCCCGGATCAGGATCTCGATCCGCCGGTTTTGCGCGGCTGCCGGATCGTTCTGGATTTTCGGCCGGCGGTCGGCATAACCTTCGACATGCTCGATCCGCTGCGCGTCGACGCCGGAGCGAACCAGCATGTAGTAAGCCATCTGCGCGCGCGCCGAGGATAGCCGCCAATTGTCGTAGTTGTCCGACTTGTAGGGCCGATTGTCGGTATGACCGCGAACGATGATCATGCCGCGGCGCTTCGCGATCAGTGGGCCGATCTTGTCGATGACGCGAACGAGCTCGGGCCGTGGCTCGGCCGAGCCGACCGCGAACATGCCGAAGCTCGCATCGTCGGTCAGGCTGACCAGCAAGCCCTCCTCGACCTGACGGACCTCGGCCACCGGCCCGGCGCCGGCCTTGATATCCGACAGGGCATCGGCGATCGCAGACTGAAGCTGCTTGACGGTCGGCTGCTGGGTCTGGGCCGCGTCACGCTGCTCGGCTTCCTTCGGAGCGTCGGTCGGACGAGCCTGCGGCGCGGCATTGGCCTGAAGATTGGCCTGCGTGTTCGGCTGAACGCTGCCGTCGCGGGCAGACGATGATGGCGCCGATCCCGGCGGCAACAATGGGGACTGGCTCGCGGACGACGCCTGCGCGTCGGGGGCCACGCTGCCGCCGGCATCATCTGTCCTGCCGCGGCGCGGCTCGCCTTGATTTGTGTCGGCCGGATTGTCGCGTGCCGAAGCATTCGGCTTCGGCTCGCCATCCATGATCCTATCGGCTTCCTTCGAAGCCTCGGGCGCGAGCTTCCAGTAGCCGGGATCGAACGGGTCGCGATAGGCGTCACCGCCCTTGAGGCCATCCTCTTCGGCCGACGTCAGCGCACCGGCGCGCCGCTGGCCCGAGGCCTGGTTCGAGCTCGCTGCGATTTCGGCGAGCGTTGCGTAGGGATCGCGGAACAGAACCTTCTCTTCGTAGAAGGGCGGCTTCTCGGCCGTCGGAGAGTCGCCGCGGCGCTCCTCGTTCGGCCCGGACGGCTGGCGCTTGCCATCCTGCCCCTCGAACGTCGTCGGCTCCTTCTTGGTGAGATCCTTCAAGCCTTTCGGCGCAGGTGCGTTCTCCGCGAGCTTGATCGGGTTGAAGTAGCTCGCAACCACCTGCTTCTGGTCCTGGTTGAGCGCATTGAGCAGCCACATCACCAGGAAGAACGCCATCATCGCAGTCATGAAGTCCGCATAGGCGATCTTCCAAACGCCACCGTGCGCCTTCTCGTCTTCGAAAGCGCTCCGCCGGCGGATAATGACGAGCTCGTGCTTGACCTCCTCCATGGTGAAACTACCGGCGTGCCTCTTTCAGCCGATCCATCCAGGTCGAGATCTGCGTCTCGATCGTGGTCTGATCGGCGAGGACGCGAACCTCGACGGTGTCGGCGGACTGGTATTCGACGCCAGAGCGGCCGGCCAGATTGAGTTGCGTCCTGACGAGGTCGATGAGTTCGCTGGGTCCGGTGACACGGAACGCCGGCACCGGGGAATTCGAGGTCAGCGCCGAGATCTGCTCGACCAGGGATCCGATCGCCTTGTCGCGGACCGCATCGGCGAGGAACGGCAGCAAAATCCGCGCGACCGAGCTTGCAATGTTGCTCTCGATCTCGCGGCAGGCCGCGTCAAAACCGTTGACGATCGCGACCGCCTGCTGGTCTGACCATTTGGCCCGCTCCTCACCGAGCCGGATCGCGCTGCGGACGCGCTCTTCGGCGAGCTTGGCTTCGCCTTCCGCAAGGCCTGCGGTATGGCCGCGCCGATAGGCGTCTTCGAGCAGATTGGCCGGCGCGGCTTCCGGCGCGTGCGCCGGAGGCGGCTGAAGTTGGGGCTGCGCCTGCGCCTGACGCTGCGGTTGAGGCTCGCGACGGACTTCCTTTCTCGTCAGTGCGTCCTGGATCTTCGGCGGCGGAGGCGGCGGCGACTTGGCCCGGCCGTTCGCGTCGAATTGCGTCAGGAGTTTCCCGATTGCCGCGTTCATGCCGCCTCCTCGCGTCGCATCCAGTCTTTAAGGATTGCTGCCGCCTGCATCTGATCGAGGCGGACGATCTGCTCCAGCCGCTTCTGCGGCGTGCGCTGCATCTTGCCTTCGAGGTCCTCGACGAGGTTGAGCTCGGCATCCTGACTGTCGGCCAATGCGAGGGCCGAAGCAGCCTCGAGCTCGGCGGCCTCGGCCGCCTCGGTCTGCTCTTGCGCGGCGCGATGGGTCAGAATGCCGTTGACCGCGGGTCGAAGCCCGAACCAGACCAGCATCGAAGCGACGGCCAGGATCGTCACCGCGTTGATGACGCTGCCGAGCTGCTTGTTCATCATCTCGACGAAGCTGATTGGCGGCACCGGCGCGAGCTCGCGCGAGCCCTCCACGAAGTCGACCGCAGTCACCTGGATTTGGTCGCCGCGCGCCTTGTCCAGTCCGCCGGCAGTCGCTGCGAGCTGGCTGATCTCGGCGAGCTTGCTGTCGACGATGGCCTGGTTGGTCTTGTCGCCGAGGTCGGCGACAAGCCGCGTGCGATTGACCAGGACCGCGATGAAGAGTTTCTTGACCGAGTAACCGTCACTGACCGTCGTCGTGGTCTTGGACGACACTTCGAAATTGGTAACGTCCTCGCGGCGTGTCTTGTCCTCGCTGGAGTTCTTGGTGCCGCCGGCGTTGACCTGCTGGTCCGGAAGGTTCTGCTGGACGGTGGTTGGCGTCGAGCGATCCGCGTTCGACGATTTTTCGTTTTCGCGGACATTGCGGACCGAACGCTCGGCGCGGGTCTCAGGATCGTAGACCGTCTCGTTGATCTGGCGCTTGTCGGTGGAGAGCTGCGGCGCGACGCTGACCTCGAAATTGTCCAGGCCGAGATAGGGCGTCAGCGCCTTGCGGATGTTTTCCTGCACCATTCCGCCGACCGTCTTCTGGAGGCTCGCCATCTTGGTCGGCGCGGCGCTGGCCTCGTCCTCCTCGGCCAGCAGCATCGAGCCGTCGGCGTCGAGCACGGTGACCTTGTCGCGCGTCATGCCGGGAATGGCGGCCGCGACGAGATGGCGGATCGATTGCGCCGTGCGCGCCTCGAGCGCGCCGTCGGTGCGCAGCACGACCGATGCGGAGGGCGGCTGCTGCGTGGCGCGGAACGAACCGCGCACCGGCATCACGATGTGCACCCGCGCCGCCTTGACGCCCTTCATCAGCTGAACGGTGCGCGCGATCTCACCTTCGAGCGCGCGAAGCTTCGTGACCTCCTGCATGAAGGAGGTCAGTCCGAGCGAGCCGATCTTGTCAAACAGCTCGTAGCCGGAATTGGCGCTGGTCGGCAGCCCCTTCTCGGCCAGCAGCATCCGCGCCTGCGCGGTTTGGCTCGGCCGCACCGAGACGGCATCGCCGGCTGCGCTGATATCGAAGGCAATGTTCTGCTCGCGCAGCGCGGCGCCGATACGCGTCACGTCTTCGCGGTTGAGGCCGGTATAGAGCGTCTCGAATTCCGGCCGGCTCAGGTAATAAGCGCCCCCGACCACGGTGACGAGGACGGCGAAGCCGATCAGTCCCAAGGCCATCAGACGTCGCGGCCCAAGTTCCAGCAGATTGTTGAGCAGCTGCTGTAGCTGCGCGCGACTGAGCATATGACCTCGTACCAATGCGAACGGTGATGACATTCCGCTGCGAACCTTGTCTGAAGGTTGCGCGAACACGCGAATGTGTCGCTTCGCAGGCGAGGCGCTGCAATTCTACCAGACTTTGGGTAACGCAGGCAGGTCGATGGCAACGAGCGGACGATCGAACGTGTTACCGCGCGATCGGCTGCAGCGTGTTGCACAGGTCTGGCGTCAGGAGGTCGATTACGGGCACATCATGTGCCGTCACTTCCGCCGGTCACGGCGGGGACCGTGCTCCCTCGGGAGCACGGTCGTTTTCGAAGCGGGAGCTTACTTGAACAGCGAGAGGATGCTCTGGCTGTTCTGGTTGGCGATCGAGAGCGCCTGGACGCCGAGCTGCTGCTGGGTCTGGAGCGCCTGGAGGCGGGTGGATTCCGCGTTCATGTCGGCGTCGACGAGCTGACCGACACCGCGCGTCACCGAGTCCATCAAGGTCTTGACGAAGTCCGTGTTGGTCGCGATGCGGTTCTTGACGGCGCCGAGGCCTGCGGCGGCCGAAGCCACCGAGTTGATCGCGGCAGTCACCTGCGTGATATAGCCGCTGAGCGTGGTCTGGTCAGCCGCCGAGTCGGTCAGCGTGGTGATGTCGATCGTGTTGACCGACGCACCGCCGCTCACCGTGTCCAGGATGCCGCTGGTGGACGAGGTATAGAGCGAGTAGTTCGAGATCGTCAGGTTGATCGAGCCGATGGTGGGCGTGCCACCGACGCGAGAGAACGACGACACCAGGTCGAAAGTCGCCGGCGTGGCCGTCGTCGTGCTCAGCCAGTTGACGCCGTTGAAGGTTGCCGCATCGGCGGTACCCTTCATCTGCTGCTGGATCTGGGTGATGTCGGCCTGGATCTTGGTGCGGTCGATGCCGGCGGTCTTGGCTTCGACCAGCAGCGCCTGGAGCTTGGTCAGGCCGCCGGTGCTGTCGCCGACAACCGCGGTCAGAGCGGTATATTCGGTATCGACGGTCGCAGCCGACAGACCGAGCGAGTCGGAGACGGCGGAGAGCGCGGCGTTGTCAGCGCGCATCGAGGTTGCGATCGACCAGTAGGCGGCGTTGTCCGAAGCCGTGGCCACGCGCTGGCCGGTCGAGATGCGGTTTTCCGTCATCTGGAGGTTGGAGCTGACGTTGCGCAGCGTCTGCAGCGCGGTCATTGCTGCGGAGTTGGTGAGCAGGCTAGAACTCATGTTTGACGTCCCCTTGAAAACGAATTGAAATTTTTGGGACATACCGGGCTTGCACCGGTACGACAGGACGGCATCATGCCTTTGGGCTGCGGAACAGCGCGCTCAACCTGTCGTAACGGCGGCGATAGCACGCGAAGTTTGCGCGAGGCTTGTGGCTTTCGTGACCGGACCGCAACAGAATGAGCCAATTCGGGCACACCAATGAAAAGGGCCGCGCTTCTCGCGAAGCGCGGCCCCCTCAGATGGTCTTCAGGTTTAGCGGAACAGCGAGAGGATGCTCTGGCTGTTCTGGTTGGCGATCGAGAGCGCCTGGACGCCGAGCTGCTGCTGGGTCTGGAGTGCCTGGAGGCGGGTGGATTCCGCGTTCATGTCGGCGTCGACGAGCTGACCGACACCGCGATTCACCGAATCCATCAAGGTCTTGACGAAGTCCGTGTTGGTCGAGATGCGGTTCTTGACGGCGCCGAGGCCTGCGGCGGCCGAAGCCACCGAGTTGATCGCGGCAGTCACCTGCGTGATATAGCCGCTGAGCGTGGTCTGGTCAGCCGCCGAGTCGGTCAGCGTGGTGATGTCGATCGTGTTGACCGACGCACCGCCGCTCACCGTGTCCAGGATGCCGCTGGTGGACGAGGTATAGAGCGAATAGTTCGAGATCGTCAGGTTGATCGAGCCGATGGTGGGCGTGCCACCGACGCGAGAGAACGACGACACCAGGTCGAAGGTCGCCGGCGTGGCCGTGGTCGTGCTGAGCCAGTTCACGCCGTTGAAGGTTGCCGCGTCGGCGGTGCCCTTCATCTGCTGCTGGATCTGGGTGATGTCGGCCTGGATCTTGGTGCGGTCGATGCCGGCGGTCTTGGCTTCGACCAGCAGCGCCTGGAGCTTGGTCAGGCCGCCGGTGCTATCGCCGACAACCGCGGTCAGAGCGGTGTATTCGGTGTCGACGGTCGCAGCCGACAAACCGAGCGAGTCGGAGACGGCGGAGAGCGCGGCGTTGTCGGCCCGCATCGAGGTTGCGATCGACCAGTAGGCGGCGTTATCCGACGCTGTGGCCACGCGCTGGCCGGTCGAGATCCGGTTTTCCGTCATCTGGAGGTTGGAGCTGACGTTGCGCAGCGTCTGCAGCGCGGTCATTGCGGCGGAGTTGGTGAGAAGACTCGAACCCATTTTGATGTCCCTTTGAAGATTGAGTTGATTTGGGGACATACCGGACTTGCACCGGTACGACAGGGCGGCGTCATGCCTTTGGGCTGCGCAAAAGCGGTTAGGGCCCAACCTTTCGTACGGCGACCGTAGCGCTCGAAGCTTGTGCGGGGCTTGTGGCTCTGTGTCTTGGCCGCAACAGGGCAGCCGAAATTACGGCGTCCGCGGGACGTCACGTCAAACGAAAAGGCCGCGCTTCGCGAGAAGCGCGGCCCTCCCTCAAATGGTTTTCAGGCTTAGCGGAACAGCGAGAGGATGCTCTGGCTGCTGCTGTTGGCGATCGAGAGCGCCTGAACGCCGAGCTGCTGCTGGACCTGGAGAGCCGACAAGCGGGTGGACTCCTGGTTCATGTCGGCGTCGACGAGCTGGCCGATACCACGGGTCACCGAGTCCATCAGCGACTTCACGAAGTCCGTGTTGGTCGAGATACGGTTCTTGACGGCGCCGAGGTTGGCGGCGGCCGAAGCCACCGAGTTGATCGCGGAGGTCACCTTCGCGATGTAGCCATCGAGCGTGGTCTGGTCAGCCGCCGAGTCGGTCAGCGTGGAGATGTCGATCGTGTTGACCGACGCACCGCCGCTCACCGTGTCCAGGATACCGCTGGTGGACGAGGTATAGAGCGAATAGTTGGCAACGGTCAGGCCGATGGAGCCGGTGGTCGGCGTGCCGCCGACGCGGGAGTACGACGACACCAGGTTGACCGTCGTCGGCGTGGCCGTCGTCGTGCTCAGCCAGTTCACGCCGTTGAAGGTTGCCGCATCGGCGGTGCCCTTCATCTGCTGCTGAATCTGGGTAACGTCGGCCTGGATCTTGGTACGGTCGATGCCGGCGGTCTTGGCTTCGACCAGCAGCGACTGGAGCTTGGTCAGGCCGCCGGTGCTGTCGCCGACAACCGAGGTCAGAGCGGTGTATTCGGTGTCGACGGTTGCGGCCGACAGACCGAGCGAGTCGGAGACGGCGGAGAGCGCGGCGTTGTCGGCGCGCATCGAGGTCGCGATCGACCAGTAGGCGGCGTTGTCCGAAGCGGTCGAGACGCGCTGACCGGTGGAGATGCGGGTCTGCGTGGTGGCGAGCTGGGAGCTCACAGACCGCAGGGTCTGGAGGGCGGTCATAGCGGTCGAGTTCGTAAGCAGGCTTGACATTGCGAATGTCCCTTTATGTACGCGTTACATTTTCACGAGGGGACATACCGGGCTTTCACCGGTACGGAGGGGCGGCATCATGCCTTTGGACTGATATGGGTGGGGTCCAACCCGCCGTGCCGCATTGCTAGCACGCCGAATCTTGCTTCCGGATTAAGACGAGCTTGAATTCCGCAGCAAAATCATATGGTTAATATTACTCTTCGCTAACCATAAGCGGCCTGCTGGCGATCGCCGCTGCTATGAGAACGACCGCACCAGTCCGGAGGCGAGCAGGTTCCAGCCGTCGATCAGCACGAAGAACAGTACCTTGAACGGTAGCGCGAGGATCGATGGCGGCATCATCATCATGCCCATCGACATGGTCAGCGTCGCGACGATCATGTCGATGACGAGGAATGGCAGGATGATGAGAAAGCCAATCTCGAACGAACGCCGGAGCTCGGAGATCATGAAGGCCGGAATGATGACGCGCATGTCGATGCGCTTGTCGTCGAACTTCCTGCGAAAGCTCTCCGCAGCGAGCGACTCGAATGTCTGCAGGTCCTTGTCCCGCACATGCGCCAGCATGAACTCGCGGAACGGATCGCTGATCTTCAGATAAGCCTCCTCCTCCGAGATCTCGTTCTTCATCAGCGGCTGCACGCCGGTTTCCCAGGCGCGATCGAAGGTCGGCGCCATGACGTAGAACGTCATGAACATGGCGAGGCTGATCAGCACGAGATTCGGAGGCGTCGTCTGAAGGCCGAGGCCGGCGCGCAGGAACGAGAGCGCGACGGCGAAGCGCGTGAAGCTCGTCACCATGATGAGCAGCCCCGGTGCGACGGACAGCACCGTCAGTAGGGCCATGAGCTGGATGATGCGGCCGCTCGTCGAGCCGTTGCCCGGCGGCAGCAGTGAATTGAGGTCCGGGATCTGGGCGAACGCTACCTCGGGCAGCATGACCAGCAGCAACGCAAGCAGCAGGACTCTCAGTTTCACTGGATCACCAACGTCTCAATAATCAATTCGCGGACCTTGCCGGAGGAGCGGATGCTGGCGCGTTCGGACAGGTCGTCGCGCAGATGCTGGAGCCCGCGCGTGCCTTCGAACTGCGTGACCGAGGCGGACCGCAAGTAAGTGACGATGTCCTCGCTGATATGAGCGGCCAGGATGCCGGCATCCTCGTCGCTCATGCTGTCGGTCACCATGGAGGCTTCGACCCGGGCCCAATTGTTGGCCGGCGCCGCGAGGTTGGTCACGATCGGTGACAGCTTCCTGAGCCGCGCGCTGCCAGCGTAGCTCGACGCGATCGGCGGCGGGGTGGCCCCCTTCTTTGCGTCGGCGACGCGTTCGGCGGCGGCGAACAGGTGCAAGCCCGCGAGCGCGCCCGCGCCAATCGCGACCAGGGTCAGCACAACGATCGCGGCAATCAGGCGCATGACGCCCCCTGCTCCCACGACGCGCCAGCCTTAGAACGGTGCCACGGCGTCATAAATCCGGTGCCCCCATCCAGGTTGCTGCACGTCAGACAGATTTCCACGACCGCCATAGGACACGCGCGCCTCGGCGATCTTCTCGTAGGAGATGGTGTTGGTTCGCGAAATATCGCGTGGACGCACGATACCGCCGACGTTGAGCACGCGCATCTCCGTGTTGATACCGAACTCCTGCGAACCGCTGATCATCATATTTCCGTTCGGCAATACGTCGGTGACGACGGCCGCAATGGAAAGCTTGATGTCCTCGGAGCGGTCGATCTGGCCGTTGCCCTTGATCTGGGTATTGGTGTTGAGATTGGCGTTGGCCTGGCCCTTGTCCTGCCATCCTGCGACGTCCATCAGCCAGTTCAGCCCGAACTGGATCTGCGAATCGCGCGAGCGGCCGGTCTTGTTGTCGAGCTTAGCCTTGTCCTGCATCGAGATGATCACCGTCACGACGTCGCCGACGCGCCGGGCGCGGGGATCGCGGTAGAGGTCGGTGCCGTCATCCCAGGTCGAGCGATAGCTGACGGGCGTGTGCATGCGGGGCGTCACCGGGATCGGGTCGGCCGGCGTCCTCAGGCCGCTACCTACGGGCGACAGTTTAGGACCGGTCAGGATTTCAGCCGGATCATGGGAGCATCCGCCAAGAAGCACGAGCGACAGGAGGAGGATCGGCTTCTTCATTACTTGGTCTTCCCGTCATCCACGCGGCGCATTCCACCGAGCAGATCGGCGAGATGTGCTGCGCGCCCGGTCTCCATCTCGTTGAAAATTGCGCTCGAACTCCTTGGGCTGAGCTTTGCGAGCACCGCGGCGGCCGTCTCGTCCGCCATGCCGGCGATCTGGGTGGCGGCGGCGTCCGGCTTCATGCGCGAATAGATCTCGACGACGCTCGCTTCCGCTTTCTTCAGGAAGTCGTCGCGCAGCGCCATCCACTTCTCGTATTCGGCGCGCTTGGCTTCGACTTCGGCGATCCGCTCCCGCAGCAGGCTCTCGGCCTTCTCCAGCTCTTTCAGTTGCCAGGCGAGCCTGGCGTCGACGGCGGGATCGGCCACGTTGCTGCAGAACAGCGCAACTTCGTTGTCCCCAGGCGCGGCAGCTTGAGCCGGCGCCGGCTTCGGCGGCGCCGTAACGCTGCCGGACTTCGCCGGACGCGTCGGCATTGGTGCGGGGGCCGGCGCCGGCGGAGGAGCCGCCGTCGGAACCGCTCCCGTGATTGCGGGACCCGAATCTTCAGCCGCCCAGGCGGTTATCCGTGAATTATCGCTCGGGACTGGCGTCGCCGTCGCGTGCGGCTTCTGCGGCCCGGGCGCGCGAGCGCGCGCGAAGGAAAGCAGATTGAGCGGCTTCGACGGCGTCGGCTCGTCCAGCGCGAACACGGGCGAGGCACTCGCGAACACGAACATCGCGGCCAGGAGAAGGAGTTGCGCTATGTGATCCAGCTTCAGCATCGGGTCGCGTGCGATTCTCGGTCGAGACCAGAGCATTGAGCGACCAAGCTTGCACGACGCTTATGCATCATTGCACGATGACTTCAGCCTGCAGCGCGCCGGCCGTCTTGATCGCCTGGAGGATCGCGATGATGCCGGACGGCTTCAGTCCGATCTGGTTCAGCCCGCGAACGAGGCGCTGGAGGTCGACGCCACTCAGGATCGCCACCTGCGATCCGGCCTCGTTAGCCTCGACGATGGTCTGGGGCACCACGACCGTCTGGCCTTGCGAGAACGGCGCCGGCTGCGACACCACGGGCAGCTCGGTGACACGGACCGTCAAATTGCCGTGGGTGACGGCGACGGTGGAGATTCGCACGTCGCGTCCGATCACCACCGTGCCGGTGCGTTCGTTGATCACCACCCGCGCCGGCGTGTCGGGTTCGACGGTGAGCTCACCGATCTCGGCGAGAAAGCGGACCGGGCCGACGTAGCGCGGCTTGGACAGCACGATCGTCCGGTAGTCGCGCTCGAAGGCGATCTGGGCGCGATAGCGGCCGCCGGCATAGCGATTGACGGCGTCGAGGATTCGCGTCGCGGTGACGAAGTCGGGGTTTTTCAGCTCCAGCACCAGATATTCCATCTCGTGGAGGCTGCCCTGCACCTCCCGCTCGACCAGCGCGCCGTTCGGAATGCGGCCCGCCGTCGGGGTGCCCTGGCTGACGTTCTGGGCCTGGCCTCCGACGCTGTAACCGGCGACCGTGACCGCACCTTGTGCCACTGCGTAGACCGCACCATCGGCCGCGCGCAGCGACGTCATCACCAGCGTGCCGCCGAGCAGCGACGTCGCATCACCAAGCGACGACACCGTCACGTCCATCCGCTCGCCCGGTCCGATCGACGGCATCAGGTCCGCGGTCACCATCACCGCGGCGACGTTACGCGTGCGCAGTGTGGTCGGCCGCGCCGGGTTGGTCGTGCTGGTCGTCTCGTTCCTGACATTGATGCCCATGTTTTCGAGCATCGACTGCAGCGACTGTTCCGTGAACGGCGCGTTGCGCAGGGTGTCACCGGTGCCGTTGAGGCCGATGACGAGGCCATAGCCCACGATCTGGTTTTCGCGCAGCCCCTTGATGTCCGCGATGTCCTTGATGCGGACGGCGGCCTGGGCGCTGGCGGCGGAAACGATGAGGAGAAGCGCAATCAGGACTCTGGTCATGACCCGTCCGCGACCTTGACGGTGCCGTCCGGCTGGACGATGGCCCTGATTATCACGCCCGTGTCGGTGTTTCGCACGGTAATGAGCGAGCCCGGCGCACCGGATTGCATGGCCGCGCCGTAGGTCACGATCGACAGACCGGAGTCTTCAACCACGACCTTGACCATGGCACCACGGGCGATGGTCCAGGGATCCTCCACCGAATTGGTGGGAATCGGTTGGCCCGGCAGCAGCGCCCGCCGCGCCATACGGCCGACGAGGACCTGACGCCCTTCGATGAACATGGCGACGCCGAGCACGTTCGGCGCAAAGGTGCGCTCGGTGATCATATCGTCCCTGATCAGCTCGCCGGCGCGGATCGACACGGCCGGCACGGGAAGCCGCCGCTCATCTGCCACGGCGAGCCGCGCGGAGACGAGAACCAGCAGCGCGGCGGCCAACCCGCGCGCGATCAGGGCCACCCTGTTCAACATGGACACACCGGAACTAGCGACTGAGATTCTTCGACACCGTCTGCGCCATCTCATCCGACGCCTGGATGACCTTGGCATTCATCTCGTAGGCGCGCTGCGCCGAGATCAACTCGGTGATTTCCTTGACGGGATCGACGTTCGAGGCCTCGAGATATTGCTGGTTGATCTTGCCGTAACCGGCATCGCCGGGGAGACCAACGACCGGCGCGCCTGATGCCGTGGTCTCGCGATAGAGATTGCTGCCCAGCGGCTCGAGGCCCGCTTCGTTGGCGAAATTGGCAAGGTTGAGCTGGCCGATCTGCTGCGGGTTAACGGCCGTATCCAGCTTGGCGAACACTTGGCCAGTCTGGTTGACGGTGACCTGCACCGTTCCCTGCGGCACCGTAATATTGGGATCCAGCAGGTAGCCGTCCATCGTCACCAGCTGGCCGGTGGCATTGGTGTTGAACGAGCCGGCGCGGGTGTACTGCACCTCGTTGTTCGGGCCGAGCACCTGAAACCAGCCGCGACCGTTGATGGCCATGTCGTAGGGGTTGCCGGTCTGCGTCAGCGCGCCCTGGATGTGCAGCTTGCGGATCGCGGCCGACTTGACGCCGAGGCCGAGATTGGCGCCTTCCGGGATCGGCGACGCGCCGTTGACGTTCGCGACACCCTGCATGCGGTCCATCTGGTAGAACAGATCGGTGAATTCGGCACGTGCACGCTTGAACGACGTGGTGTTGATGTTGGCGATGTTGTTCGCGATGACTTCGATATTGGTCTGCTGGGCATTCATGCCCGTGGCCGCGATGGCGAGCGATTTCACAGCGTCATTCCTTCAGATCAAATCGACATACGGGCGACTTCTTGGTAGGCCTGCACGACCTTGTCGCGGACCGCGACCGCAGTCTGCAACGCCTGCTCGGCCGACATCAGCGCCTCGACGACTTTCCGCGTCGATTCCTTGCCCTGCATCGCCGAGATCGACGCGCTCTCGCCGGCCTTCAGCGTGCCGATCGCGTCCGTGGTCACCTGCTTCATCACGGAATCGAAGCCAAATTCGTCGCCGGCCTGAACCGGGGACGTCGCGCTGGGCGCAATGGTCTGCGTCTCGGTGATCCGGGACGCCGCCTGCCCTGCGGTGATCGCAGTGGATGAAATCGCCTCTAGCATTGTCAGCTCCTCAGAAGATCGATGGTCATGCCGAGCATCGATCTCACCTGCTTCACGACCTGGAGATTGGCTTCATAGGACCGGTTGACTTCCCGCATGTCCGCCATCTCGATCATCATGTTGACGTTGGGCATTTTGACGTAGCCGGCCTTGTCGGCCGCGGGGTGTCCCGGATCGTACTCGACGCGATAGGGCGTGGTGTCGACCCCGATCTCCTTGACCTTCGCCAGCTGCGTGCCCGAGGCACGATCCATCGCGGCATCGAAAGTGATCGTCTTGCGCTGATACGGATCGGCACCGGCGGTGCGCCCGGTCGAGCTCGCGTTCGCGAGATTTTCCGAGACGACCCGCATGCGCGTCGACTGCGCTTCGAGCCCGGAGCTTGCGACCGTCAATGAAGCCTGTAGAGCGTCCAGCATGTCAGTTCACCTCAGGTCTTCGCGCTGGTCAGGATCATGCGATTGAACGAGCGCACGATCGCCGAGTTCATCGAATAGTCGCGATTGACGTCGCTACCCTTGATCATTTCCTGCTCGAGGCTGACCGAATTGCCGGAGTGGACGACATCCCAGCTATCCTTCTTCGCGGTTGCCCGCGTATCGGTTTCGGCCGGGGAAAGCTGCATATGCGTGGGCGATGTCGTCGCAAGCCTGACCGGCATTCCGTCGAGCACCTTGTTGAACGGCTCGACGTCGCGCGCCTTGAAACCCGGCGTATTGGCGTTGGCGACGTTGGTGGCGATGGTCGACTGACGAAGCTCGAGCCAGCGTGCCTGCGACGATGCGAGTTCGAAGAGATAAAGCGGTCCCACGACAGCCCCATTATGATTCATTGGAAAGAACCCTAGGGCGTTAAGCTTTCGTCAAGCTGTTGCGCGAAGCACCATCCTCGTAAATCTACTGAACCTTCTCGGGCCGCGGCGTCTGCTTCGACTGCAGGAAGTAGATGATCTCGGCAACCGGGCGGAAGAATTCGGCGGGGATGACCTGATCAACCTGCACCGCCTCGTAGAGCGCGCGCGCGAGAGCCTTGTTCTCGATCACCGGGATCTTGTTCTGCTCGGCGGCCTCGCGGATCTTCAGCGCGATCACGTCCATGCCCTTGGCCACCACCAGCGGCGCCGGGTTTTCGTCGCGGTTGTAGCGCAATGCGATCGCGAAGTGCGTCGGGTTCGCGATCACCAGCGTCGCGCGCGGCACGGAGGCGATCATGCGTTGGCGCGAGCGGTCGCGCGCGAGCGAACGCAGGCGCGCCTTGATCAGCGGATCGCCCTCGGCCTGCTTGTGCTCGTCCTTGATCTCCTGCCTGGTCATGCGCAGCTCACGCCGCCAGCGGAAGCGCGCCCAGGCGAGATCGATTGCGACCAGAACGATCGTCGCAATACATATCGCCGACACGATCCGCATCGCGATGGTGAGGATCATCTCCGGCAACGCGACAGGATCGGTGTACATCGCCGCGAACGCTCTCGCCTCCGACGATCGCAGCACGAAGCAGACGACGGCGGTCACAGAGGCGAGCTTGAACATCGACTTGGCGAACTCGACGAGGCCCTGCGTTCCGAAAATGCGGCTCCAGCCGCTGACCGGGGAGATTCGGGAGAAGTCGGGCAGGATGCGCTGCAGCACCGGCCGCGGCGCGTTTTGCAGCAGCGAGGCGGCGAGCCCGAACACCGCGATGATCACGACCAGCGGCACCAGGAATCGCAGCGCCTCGAGGCCCACCACGGTGAGAAGATTCAGTGCGTCCGCCGCGTTGCTGAGCGGGAAGCCCTCGGGTTCGTCGATAAAGCTCCTCAAGGTCGGCATCAGCTGCTGCACGCCCTGGCCGATCAGGAACGCCTGAATCACCATCAGCGCCGCCATGGTCGCGAAAATGGACGCCTCCCGAGAGACCGGAATATTGCCCTGTTCGAGCGCATCGCGGACTTTCTTCTCGGTCGGCTCTTCTGTTTTGCTCTCCTGGTCGGATGTCTCTGCCATGCCCGTTCAGCGGTCAGCGGAAGACCAGCTCATCCTCCTGGTCGGGATTGAGCTCGATTTCACCCTTCTCGGCGAGGTCGAGGGCGAGGTCGGTGATGACGCGGCGCGCCTCCAGCACGTCGCGCTGGTTCGACGGCTCGCCGATCGCGAGCTCGTGCTCGACGACGCGGCGGACACGCGAGGCGACCGCGGACAGGATCAGTTCGCGGAAGTGCTTGTCGGTGCCCTTCAGCGCCACGACGATACGATCGGTCGGCACCTGATCGAAGATCATGGTGCGCGCCTTCGGTGCCAGGTTGATGACGTCGTCGAAGGTGAACAGCAGCTCCTTCAGCACTTCGGCGGACTTCGGCCGCTTCTCCGACAGGCTCTTCAGCATGTCCTCGATATGGCCGCGCTCCATCTTGTTGATGATGTCGGCGACGCGGGCGTAGGTGTCGGCGCCGAGATTGCGGGCGAAATTGAGCGTCAGGTCTTCGTGCAACGTTTTCTCGAGGACCTTCAGCGCGTCGTCAACGATCGGCTTGAGGCTGAGCACGCGCCGCATCAGCTCGTTGCGCAAACTTGACGGCAGCTGGCTCATCACCTTGGCGGCGCAGGACGGCTTGACCTTGGACAGGATCAGCGCCGCGGTCTGCGGATGCTCCTTGGAGAGGTAGGTTGCCAGCGAGTTTTCCGACACCGACGAGACGCGGTCCCACACCGACCGGCTCGAATTGCCGAGCAGGTCCGACATGATCGCGGTGACCTGGTCGGCCGGAAGCACGTCGCCGAGCACGGCTTCGAGGCCGCCGAGGGTGCCGAGAATGTTCGCGCCCATCGAGAACTGCTGGGCAAACTCCTCGACGATCGACTCGAGTTCCTGCGCCGTGATCGGCCGCAGCTCAGCCGCGGCCTTGGTGACGATGCGGATGTCCTGCGGCTCGAACTGCGCGAGCACGCTCGCGGCCGCCTGCCGGCCCATGGCCAGCAGGAGCGCCGCGACCTTTTCCGTTCCGCCGAGCGTGGCAACGCCTCGCTGCTTGATGGGAGCGACGCCGACCTGTGCCGCCATGGTCAGGAATCACCCTGCCCCAGCGGGCCGACGATCTCGGTCAGCGACACACCGAAGCGGGAATTGTCCTCCTCAACAACGACCACCTCGCCGCGGGCAACGACGCGACCGTTGACCACGACGTCGACGGGCTCGCCGACGCGGTGATCCAGCGGAACCACGGCGCCGCGGCCGAGCTTCATCAGGTTCGCCACCGGGATGGTCGCCGATCCCAGCACCACCTGCATGGTGACGGGGATGCGCAGGATGGCATCGACATTGGCGAACTTGCCGGTCTCCTCCGCGGTGCGCGCGGCGATCTCCGCCAGCCGCTCCAGCGGAGACGTCTCGGCATCATCGGATGCGGTTGCTGATTCGTAGTCGAAGGATTGCGCCATTTGGTATCGCCTCTTGGTATTTCCGCTCCCGGAGCGCCGCGACGTTCCGATCTATCCGTTCAGCCGGTCCCGGCCCTAATGCTTGTTGACCTCAGTGCCGTTCGCGGTCGCAGCCGGCTGGAACCCGGTCCGCGCATCGAGCGCCGCGATCACCTCGTGAGCCTGGTCGATCTTCGTGCTCAGCACGTTGGCGAGCCGGCTGAGATTTGCCGTGGAATCATGCGCCGCGGTGATCACCGTATCGAAGGCGCCCGCGGTCTCGTGGACGATGGTCGAGAACTCGCCCTGATAATTGCGCAGCCGCGCCAGCTCGCGGTGCATCCGGGTCACCCGCATGCTGGTGAAGGCCAGCGCAATCAGCAACACGGCATCAACGAGATAGGATATCATCGACGAACTCCCGCTTCTGATCAACGGGATCTGCCACCTGCATGGCGTAGTAGCCATCAAGCTGGCCGATCTGACACCAGAACAGCACCTGGTTGTTGCTCTCGAGCCGCGCCAGCGTGCGCGGCGTGGCCTCGAGTTCGAGCACCTGTCCGACCTTGAACTTCACGACGTCTTCGAGGGATATCATCTTCTCGTCGAGCACCGCGCTCAGCGTCACCTCGGTGCGATGAACCTCGCTCTCCATCTGCTCGCGCCAGCGCGGGTCGGCCGCGCGGCCGTCGCTGACGACGACGTGGGCGAGCTTCTGCCGCAGCGGGTTGAGCGCGGAGTGCGGGATGATCAGGAACATCTGACCGCCGCGGTAGAGCGCCTGCACCATGATGTTCGCGCAGATCGACATGTTGCCGCTCCGCCCGATCGCCAGCGACGCCATGGCGGTCTCGACCCGCTCGACGCGGAAGGTGACGTTGGACGTGCCGGCGAAAGCGGTTTGCAGCGCCTTGGCGAACCGCTCGAACAGCGCCTGGACCAGGCGAATCTCGATGTTCGAGAACGAACGCTCGACGTCGAGCGGAGGTTCGGCGCCGTCGGAGCCGAACATCGCCTCGACCATGGTGAACACGAAATCGCGGTCGAGCACGATGATGACGCGGGAGTCCCACTGCTCGGCGTAGAGCACGGCGGCGACCGCGTTGCCCTCGTAGTCCTTGATGATATCGCCGACGCGGTCGTTGCTGATGCCATTGACCGAGAAGTAGCAGGGCGTTCCTGCCATCGGCTGGAGGCTGTCCGTGCACGATGCTGCCATGCGATCGAAGATCACATTGAGCATCGGCATGCGTTCGATCGAGATGCCGGCCGCGTCCAGCAGGTAGTTCGGCAGCTGCTTCCGCTGATCGATCTCGACGTCTTCCATCGTCATGCGCGTGCAGCCTTGGGTTCAGCGTCGGTCACGACGGCCTTGGGACCTGCGATCGTCTCGTTCTCGACAACGTCGATCGACGGCCGCTCGCTGCTCGCGATCATCTTGCGGCCGTGCTCGACGGCGATCTGCGGCATGGCGCCGTTCATGAACGCCAACAGCGTCTGCTTGACGATGATGTAAGGTCGGCACTTCTTCTCGCGCGTCATCTTGATCTTCAGCGCGAAGGGCGAAATGATGCCGTAGGACAGGAAGATGCCGGCGAAGGTGCCGACCAGCGCCGCACCGATGAAGCCGCCGAGCAGCTTCGGCGACTGGTCGAGCGCGCCCATGGCCTTAATGACGCCGAGCACGGCGGCGACGATGCCGAGCGCCGGCAGCGCCTCGGACACCACCACCAGCGCGTGGTAGGGCGTCAGCTTGCTCTTCACGATGGTGTGGATCTCCTCGTCCATCAGCGCCTCGATCTCATGCGTGCGCGCATTGCCCATGATGATGAGGCGGACGTAGTCACAGATGAACTGGAGCAAGGACGGGTCGCCGAGCACGCTCGGGAATGCCTTGAAAATCTCCGAGGACGAGGGATCGTCGATATGCGCCTCGACCTCGTTGCGGCCCTTGCCGCGCAGCTCGCGCATCAGGGCATGGAGCGCCCCGAGCAGATCGAGATAATAGCGCTCACCCGGCACCGCGCCGGTGATGGCCTGCACGCAGGCCACCCCCGTGTCCACGACCGTCTTCCACGGATTGGCCACGATGAAGGTGCCGACCGCGGTGCCAATGATGATGACGAACTCCCATGGCTGCATCAGCACGGCCAGATGGCCGCCCATGGCGGCAAATCCGCCGAGCAGTGCTGCCACCGTGATGAAAATCCCCACGAAACTGAGCAACGCGCCACTCCATCGCCGATCCCATCGGGAATATCTAGTCGGCGACGCTTGCGCGAAGCTGGCTTCGGCATGGCCAGCCCCGCGCAAGCAATTCGCGGCAGCTTGAGACAATGTCGCAAAGGCGGCCAAAGGGGCGCGTTCTATGCTATCCACCATCGCGGATTACACCAGACTGACCAAGGACATGGGCAAGTCGCTCACGCAGGTGGCCGAGGAGCCGGACGTCAGCCGCGACACCGACTACTTCCTGAGCCATATCGGCAATGTGAAGACGATCGACGACTTCCTGGGTGACTATCGGCTCTACTCCTATGCGATGAAGGCCTATGGCCTCAGCGACATGACTTATGCCAAGGCCTTCATGCGGAAGGTGCTGACCGAGGGCGTCTCGAACAAGGACGCCTTCGCCAATAAGCTGAGCGACACCCGCTACCGGGACTTCGCCACCGCATTCAATTTCGCCGCCAATGGCACCAACGCGACCCAGACCACCGCGGCCACGACCGGCACGGCCACCCAATACGTCACCCAGACGATGGAGCAGAACGCCGGCGACCAGAACGAGGGCCTGCGGCTTGCACTTTACTTCACGCGCAAGGCCTCCTCGATCAAGAGCCCCTACCAGATCCTCGCCGACAAGGCCCTGACCCAGGTGGTCCAGACCGCGATGGGCTGGTCGTCGACGATCAGCTCGTCCGACATCGACATGCAGGCCAAGATGATCACGGACAAGATCAATCTCACCGATTTCCAGGACCCGACCAAGGTCACCAAGTTCGTGCAGCGCTTCGCCGCGATGTGGGACGCGACCCAGGCCCAGAGCGATCCCTCGACCAACCCCGCACTGGTCCTGATCACCGGTGCGTCGACGTCGTCGGCCAGCATGGACACCGGCTTGCTCACGACACTTCAGAACATCAAGTTCAACAGGTAACCCATGCAATCGGCTCTTTATGTGGGATTGTCGGCTCAGGTCGCGCTCGAAAAGCGCCTCCAGACGATCGCCAACAACGTCGCCAACGTCAACACGTCCGGCTTTCGCACCGACGTGGTGAAATTCGAGACGGTGTTGTCCAAGGCTGCCGCGAACCCGGTCGCGTTCTCCTCGCCCGGCGAGAACATCATCTCGCGCGAGGCCGGCAACATCACCGAGACCGGCAACCCGCTCGACGTCGCCGTGGTCGGACAGGGCTGGATCGCCTTCGCCGGCCCCAACGGCACGGTCTATACCCGCGACGGCCGGCTCCAGATCGCCGCCAACGGCGACCTCCAGACGGTGTCGGGCTTCCCCGTCATCGATTCCGGCGGCGCGCAGATCTCGCTCGACCCGAACGGCGGGCCGGTCTCGATCTCGCGCAGCGGTGCGATCACCCAGGACAACAATGAGATCGGCACCATCGGCCTGTTCAACATTCCGGCCGATGCTAATCTCGACCGGTACGGCAATTCCGGCGTCACGCCCGACCGTCCCGTGACCGCGATCGCCGATTTCAGCCGGGACGGCTTCAAGCAGGGTTATGTCGAGGGCTCCAGCGCCAACCCGATGATGGAATTGACAAAGCTGATGTCGGCCTCGCGCGCCTTCGACAGCACCAATTCGATGATCGAGGGCACCGAGAGCGAGCTCAACAATGCAATCCGGACGCTGGGCGATCCGAGCAAGTAGGCTGCGCGTCGCGCGTAATATGGGTGGACGGTTTCCTTGAACGCTCTTCGTCAACTTGAATGGGCGCTGCTCGAGCTTCAGCAGAGTACGCCGCTGGCAAGCATCAGCGGCGCGATCTCCGAGATCGCGCCGACGCATTTCCGCGTCTCCGGCCTGTCGCGCTTCGTCAGGCTCGGCGAGCTGATCGGTGTCAATTCCGGCGGCAAGCCCCAGATCGGCGAGGTGGTGCGGATCGACAGCGACGGCATCGTCGCAAAGCCGTTCGACCGGCATTTCGCCGGCGGGCTCGGCTCGGTCGCCTACCGCATGCCGCCCTTGTCGTTCGCGCCGGATCCGAGCTGGAAGGGCCGCGTCATCAATGCGCTCGGCGCGCCCCTGGACGGAATGGGCCCGCTCACCCCGGGATCGCGTGCGGTCTCGGCGGAGACGGACGCGCCGCCGGCGATGAAGCGGGCGCGCGTCCACAAGCCGCTGCGCACCGGCGTCCGCGTCATCGATCTGTTTGCGCCGATCTGCGCCGGCCAGCGCGTCGGCATCTTTGCCGGCTCCGGCGTCGGCAAGTCGACGCTGCTCGCGATGCTCGCCCGCAGCCAGGGTTTTGATACCGTCGTGCTGGCGCTGGTCGGCGAGCGCGGCCGCGAGGTGCGCGAATTCATCGAGGACGTGCTCGGCAACGATCGCAACCGCTCCGTCACCATCGTATCGACCGGTGATGAAAGCCCGATGATGCGGCGGCTGGCGCCGAAGACGGCAATGGCCGTGGCCGAATACTTCCGCGACCGCGGCGAATCGGTCCTGCTCGTGGTCGATTCGATCACCCGTTTCGCCCACGCCGCCCGCGAGGTCGCCCTTGCAGCCGGCGAGCCTGCGGTGGCGCGCGGTTATGCACCGACGGTCTTCACCGACCTGCCGCGCCTGCTGGAGCGCGCCGGCCCCGGCGAGGAAGGATCCGGGACCATCACCGGCATCTTCTCCGTGCTGGTCGACGGCGACGACCATAACGAGCCGATCGCCGACACCATCCGCAGCACGTTGGACGGGCACATCGTGCTCTCCAGGCACATTGCGGACCAGGCGCGCTATCCCGCCGTCGACGTGCTGGCCTCGGTGTCCCGCCTCGCCCACAACGTCTGGGACCCCGAGGAGCGCGAATTGGTGAGCAAATTGCGCACCCTGATCGCCAAATACGAGGACACCCGCGACCTTCGCCTGATGGGCGGATACCAGGCGGGACGTGATTCGGGGCTCGACCAGGCGGTCGACATGGTCCCGCGAATCTACAACGCCATGCGGCAAGACGCTTCCGCTCCGCCGAGCGCCGACCCGTTCCGCGAGCTCAGGGACATGCTCAAGGGCGACTAGCGGCGCAGGCTGCCAGCCTGGCGCGCGACCCGCGTCCACGCATCTTGCCCTCGATGCGCGCATGTCGTGGCACAAACTGCATAGGCGTTTGTTCGCCAACAGTGTTCGCCGCGCGAATCTCAACCATTTGGACGAGACGATCAGCATGGTCGTGGAATACGACACGCCGATGATACTCCAGCTACAACACCACAACAACCGCCACGTGTAATCCTCACGAGTTCCACTGACGGCGTGCTGGCGATTCCGGAAGCAGATCGCGGAAGTTGTGGATGATTTTCGTGTTGCGCGGCGCCTGTCGTGCACAAGCTTCGATCACTTGCATCAACGACGGACAGCAATATCCGTGCAATCAAACGGGCGTAGAACTACGTGCACCTAGCGGGCTAGACTGCGTATTGCGTTCACCATCACGTGTCCTGAAGAGCGAGATTGTCTCGAACGATACATTCGTCTGCAACGACATCCGTTCTCCACGAGTGTCTTGACTTGATTTTGTTGAGAAGCTCATTCATCGTTTCGGCGGCACATAAGAAACGTCTGCGTGTGACTTGAACTCAGGGGCTTCGGTTGTACAACTCCGATCCATCGTCCGGCAGTGACGGCAGCTCGGGCTTGCGTTCGACGACTCTGCGGTTGGCATGCCATCGGCGGCAGCGTTTCTCGCGCGGAATCCTGCGACGCTCGTCAGTCCAAGTCGTGTGCCGTGCAGTCCAGGGCTTCGCGCTGAAGCCGGCCACGACGCACGTATCGGACATTGGCGGGCATCAGGACTCTCGTGAGGCATTCGTGCGCCATGGTGGAAAGCGGCTTCGGGGCGCCGCACACGCGATTCCCGGGGCGAGGTAGGAATTTTATGCCGTTGGCACGCGAAGCAGTCGAGCTGCTGGTTCAGGCGGCCAGAGCCTGGTATTTCGAAGGCAATCAACACGGGTTGCGCGATCGGGAATGGATGGCGCTGCGCTTTCTCGGCCGCGCCAATCGTTTCTCGCGCACACCATCGGCGCTCGCCGGCTTCATCGGCGCGACCAGGGCGACCGCGTCGCAGATCGTGAAGACGCTGGAGAGCAAGTCCTTCCTGGTGCGAAAACCGTCGCAGGAAGACAAGCGTTCTGTCGTTCTGCACGTCACCGCGCAAGGCGAGAAATGCCTGAGCCAGCACGATCCGATCAATCACGTTGTCAATGCGGTCAATTCGCTCGGCAGCGAGGAATGCATCAGGCTGCGCGATTCGCTGCGCGAGGTTCTCAATCACCTCGATGCAGCCCATCAGCGGCTCGATGCCAGCATCTGCCGCGATTGCATGTTCCTGGCCGAGCGCAGCCCCGGCACCGGCAAGGGACGCGCCACCGCCGAGTTCATGTGCCGGCTGTATCGCGCGCCCGTCTCGCTCGAGGAAACGGAGCTGCTCTGCACCAGCTTCGAGCGCACCCGTGACCGCCCCAAGATCGAGGAGCATCTCGATCGTGCGCGCGTAGCCAGCCAGAGTTGAAGCAGCCGCGCGCGGCGTCGCCCGCTCTCGTGTCCCGGCTCTGCAGCGCACCGCAAGGGCGCTGCGCTGCGTCCGGGGCACGAGCGAGCGATGGGACGCGGTGCCGTAGGGTGGGCAAAGGCGCAAGGCGCCGTGCCCACCATTCCGGTCACGGTGCGCATTGTGGTGGGCACGCTTCGCTTTGCCCACCCTACGATGTCTGAGCGTGAGGCAACAGCTTCGCCCTTCCGTTCGCATTGGGATCGCAGACACACCTTCGCAGCCTCGCGGCTCATCTCGCCCGAGCTTTGCTTGATCTCGCCACCCTCTTGTCCAAGAGGGGCGCAGGGAAGGCCGGGTGCTGACCTCGCACCCGCGGTCCGCTGCGCGAAAATGTAGCGCAAGGAGACCGCACAGCAGCATACAGGTGATGCCAATCACTCGGCCTTCCCTGCGCGATGGGTTGACGGCTTATGCCGTGCTCTCCCGGGAGCCGAAATCCGCCGTGGGCAACGCGGCATGATTCGTCCTGTTTCGCTCGACGCATCCCGCTTCGATTGATAAGCCCCGTCCGCGAATGACGGGGACTTGAGTCGGGACATGACGGTTGCGATCGAGATGGGGCTGACCACGGCGGGCGCCGGGGCGGCCATGGACCTCGAGGAACTCCTGGCGACCCGTCTCCTGGTGCAGGGCAATTCCGGCTCCGGCAAGTCGCATCTGTTGCGGCGCCTGCTCGAGCAGAGCGCACCCTGGGTGCAGCAGGCCATCATCGACCCCGAAGGCGATTTCGTCACGCTGGCCGAGCGCTTCGGCCATCTGGTGATCGAGGCCGAGGATCACACCGAGCGCGGCCTTCAGGTGGCGGGCGAACGCGCCCGGCTGCATCGGGTCTCCACCGTGCTCAATCTCGAAGGGCTCGATGCCGAGAACCAGATGCGGCGCGCGGCCGCCTTCCTCGGCGGCCTGTTCGACGTGGAGCGCGACCACTGGTACCCGATGCTGGTGGTGGTCGACGAGGCGCAGCTGTTTGCACCGGCGGTCGCCGGCGAAGTGTCGGACGAGGCGCGAAAACTCTCGCTCGGCGCCATGACCAATCTGATGTGCCGCGGCCGCAAGCGCGGGCTCGCCGGCATCATCGCGACCCAGCGGCTGGCGAAGCTCGCCAAGAATGTCGCGGCCGAAGCCTCGAATTTTTTGATGGGCCGGACCTTCCTCGACATCGACATGGCGCGCGCCGCCGATCTGCTCGGCATGGAGCGGCGGCAGGCTGAAGCCTTTCGCGATCTCGAACGCGGGCAGTTCATGGCGCTCGGACCTGCGCTGTCGCGCCGTCCGCTGCGTCTGAACATCGGGCCGACCACGACCTCCCCGCGCAATTCGCCGCCACGGCTGATGCCGATGCCCGAAGCGACACTGGAGGATGCGCGCGCCGTGATCCTGGCCGCACCGCCGCCCGATGCCAGCAGGCCGCAGCGCCGGCCGGCGCCGGACCTGCTCGAGCAGCTCCGTGCGGCAAAGGCGGCAGCTCCCGAGGTCAGCTTCGAGGTGGTCGAGGTCCCGGTCAGTGCCGAGGAGCTCGCGGAGCGGCGCGAGCGCGTGGATCGTACGTTGCGCGCGGTGCTGGCCGCGCCCGATGCCGGCTTCCGCGCCATCGGCGTGCTCTATCAGGAATTCGTGGTCCGCTGCCGCATCGAAGGGCTCGGCGCTTCCGTCCCCGACCTCGGCGAATTCCGCCGCATGCTGACGCACGCGCGCGCAGGCCTCGGCACCGAGATCGCCGATGACGATGCCTGGCAGGAAGTGACGCTGCGCGCCTCGATCCTGCCCGACGACATGCAGGGCGTGTTCATGATGATCGCGCGCGCCGCCAAGGAGGGCTGGCCCTGTCCCGGCGACGCCGCGATCGCGCGCGCCTATGGCTCGCATTCGCTGCGCCGGGCGCAGCGCCTGCTCGGCTATATGGAGGAGCAGGGCCTGATCGTGGTCCAGCTCGACGGCGGCGGACGCAGGTTCGTGACGCTGGTGGAATTGGCCTGGGCGACCGCGCCGGGCGATCCCAATGGCGACGATTTGGCGGCGAAGCAGATAGCGAGTGCGGCTTCGCTCTAGACCCGGTGGATTCAGGGGCGCCTCGTCACTTACGCCGCCTCGGTCGCGTCCGGCAAACGGCGCGCCTCATCCGCAAACATGCGGCGGTAGAGCACGACCGAGACAAGCCAGGCAATCACAAACAGCGCGATCACCGCGAAGCCGACATTCGCAAGCGACTCGTTGAGCGCATCGACCAGCGCCCACACGCCGCCGGACAGACCCAGCCGATCTGCGATCAGGCCAAGCGCCTCGATGCCGCCGATGAACAGCGCAACCGCGACGGAGGCGCCGGTGATGGTGAGGTTGTACCAGAGCTTGCGCATGGGATCGACGAAGGCCCAGCGATAGGCGCTCACCATCAGCGCGGAGTCGGCAGTGTCGACCAACGCCATGCCTGAAGCGAACAGCGCGGGGAAGACCAGGATATCGGCGAGCGAGGCACCGCGCGCCGCTTCGGTGGCGGAGATGCTGAGCAGGCCGATTTCGGTCGCGGTGTCGAAGCCGAGCCCGAACAGCAAGCCGAGCGGAAACATGTGCCAGGGTTTTGTCACCAGGCGGAACATCGGGCCGAGCAGGCGCGCGAAAAAGCCGCGATGGGCAAGCAGCGCGTCGAGCCCGGGCGCGTCATGAACGCCCTGCTCGCGCGCCGCGCGAAACGTTCGCCACAGGCCGGCGAAGATAGCAAGGTTGATGGCGGCGATCACCAGCAGGAACAGCGCCGACACCGAGGTGCCGATCAGGCTGCCAATATCCTTGAGCAGGCTGTCGCCGCCGAGGCTGACCACGCCGAGCGCAAGCAGCATGGTCGCGACCACGACCACGCTGGAATGGCCGAGCGCGAAATACAGGCCGACGCTGCGCGGCGTGTCGCCCGCCTGCATCAGCTTGCGCACCACGTTGTCGATGGCAGCGATGTGGTCGGCATCGACAGCGTGACGCAGGCCGAACACCCAGGCGAGCAGCGCCGTCGCCATGACAGTCGGGCGGCCGGAAAACAGCGCGAACGCCCAGGCCCATGCGGCGATGTTGGCGGCGACGAGCCCGCCGAACAGCAGCACCATTTTGGGCTCGCCCGCCCGTCCAGACCATCTCGTCACGACACGCATTCCGCCGCACACCCATTGCGTCAACACAACGGTATGACCTTTTCACGGAATCATCACACTGACCAGTGCAATCCCTGAAGGGCGGCACGGTTTTGCAGCAGTGCTTGCGGCCATCCTTCGAGACGCCCGCTTTGCGGGCTCCTCAGGATGAGGTTTTGTTTCGCGGCAAGACACCAAACCCTCATGGTGAGGAGCCCGCGCGCGCGGGCGTCTCGAACCATAAGGCCGTTACGCCGCCTCGGAGCCGCCGAGATAGGCGTCACGGACGCGGGGATCGTCTTTCAGCGTCCGCGCCGACCCCGACAGCACGATCCTGCCGGTCTGGAGCACATAGGCCTCGTGCGCGATCTCGAGCGCGAGGCTGGCGTTCTGCTCGACCATGAAGACCGAGACGCCCTCCTGGTTGATGGTGCGGATCAGGTCCAGCACGCGATCGACGTAGAGCGGCGACAGGCCCATGGTCGGCTCGTCCATCACGATCATCCTGGGACGGCTCATCAGCGCGCGTGCCATCGCGACCATCTGCTGCTCGCCGCCGGACAAGGAGCCGGCGCGCTGCGACAGCCGCTGGCCCAGCTTTGGGAACAGCGAGAGCATCTTGTCGAAGTCCTGCGCGATCGCCTCGCGGTCGTTGCGGACGAAAGCGCCCATCAAAATGTTCTCGCGGACGCTCATGTCGGCGAACAACCGCCGTGCCTCCGGCACCGAGGCAATGCCGCGGCGAACGATCTGCGGGGTGGTGAGCCCGATCAGCGAGGCGCCATCGAACTTTACCTCGCCCGAGCGCGGTTTTACGAGACCAAGGATGATCTTCATCGTCGTCGACTTGCCGCTGGCATTGCCGCCGAGCAGGCAGACGATGTGGCCGCGACCGACATTGATGGACAGGTCGAAATGCACCTGGGCCTGGCCGTAGAACGTGTTGACGTTCGACAGCACGAGAAGAGCATCTGGTGTCGTCATGCCGCGCTCTCCTGCTCTGCGGTCCCCGACAGGCCGTGGCCGAGATAGGCCTCGATCACCTTGGGATCGTTGCGCACCTCATCGCCCGGCCCTTCCGCGATCTTCTTGCCTTCGTCCATGACGATGACGCGGTCGGAGACCCGCATCACCATCTCCAGCTTGTGCTCGATCAGAAGGATGGTCAGCCCCTCCGCCTTCAGCTTGGCGACGAGGCCCTGCATCTCCGCGGTCTCGCTTGGGTTCATGCCGGCGGTCGGCTCGTCCAGCAGCAAGAGGCGCGGCTTCAGCGCCAGCGCACGGGCAATCTCGACACGGCGGCGGTTGGCGTAAGAGAGGCTATAGGCGGGCTGGTCGATTCGCGGCAGCAGCCGCTCGCCGAAGCGGGCGAGAATGGCTTTGACCTCTTCGCGCAGCCGCTCTTCCTCGGCTTTGACGCTGGCAGGCCGCAGCAGCGCCAGCCCCAATTCCAAGAGCGGGCCGATCACCGGCACGGCCGGCTTCACGGCGCGTAAGCGCGTATGGGCGCCGATCAGGACGTTGTCCATGACGCTGAGATTGCCGAAGACGCGGCCGAGCTGGAAGGTGCGCGCGATGCCTTGCGCCGCTAGTCGCTCCGGCGAAAGCCCGGTGATGTCCTGCCCCTCGAACCGGACCTCGCCTGCATCCGGCCGGTCGAGCCCGGTCACGAGATTGAACAGCGTGGTCTTTCCGGCGCCGTTCGGGCCGATGATGCTGACGAGCCCGCCCTTGGCGAGATCGAGATCGATACCGTCGACGGCCGTGAGGCCGCCGAAGCGGCGCGTCAGCCCGCGCAGGGACAACAGCGATGAATTCGCCTCCGCCATCAGATCGTCCCCAACAGGCCCTGAGGCCTGAATCGCACGAGCAGCAGCAGCACGATGCCGTAGATCAGGATGCGATATTCAGCGGCGATCCGGAACATTTCCGGCAGGCCGACCAGCGCGACCGCTCCAACGACGGCGCCGACGACATTGCCGAGGCCGCCGAGGATCACGACCGTCAGCGCGAGGATCGATTGCTGCGTGTTGAAGGTTTCGTGGTTGATGTAGGAATAGAGGTGCGCGGCGATGGCGCCGCTGACGCCGGCTGCGAAGCCGCCGAAGATGAAGGCGAGCGATTTGTAGCGGTTCAGGCTGATTCCATAGGCGCGCGCGGCGATGTCGTCGTCGCGGATGGCACGGAAGCTGCGGCCGAGATGCGATGAGAGCAAGCGCGCTTGCAGCAGCGCCAGCGCGACCATCACGGCAAAGCTGAACCAGTACACAGACGTGGGGCTGATCAGATCGTAGCCGAACAGCGACAGCGGCGGGATGCCGGAGATGCCGATCGGCCCACGCGTCACGCTCTCCCAATTCAAGATCACCAGCGACACGATCTCGCCGATGGCAAGCGTCGCGATCGAGACGTAGTGCCCGCGCAGGCGGAACGACGGCGAGATCAGGATCGTGCCGAGCGCGGCGCTCATCAGGCCGCCGGCGATGATGGCGAGACCGACGGGAACGGCGAGTGTTAATGACAGCAGCGCGGAGGTGTAAGCTCCGATCGCAAGCAGCGCGGCGTGCCCGAGCGAGACCTGCCCGATTGTGCCGGCCACCAGCGTGAGGCTGAGCGCGAGCATGCCGAGCAGCCAGGCGTTGATCAGGGTTTGGAGCACGTAGAAGGACACCGGAAGCAGCGGCAGGATCGCAAACACCGCGACCGCGACCAGCAAGGCCCAGCGCGGAATGCGCACCGGCCGGCTCGGCGCGATGAAGGTGCCGGTGAGCGGCTCGGGCGGCGCCTGTCGCGCGCTTGCGAACAGGCCATTCGGCCGCAGCACCAGCACGACGACCAGAAGCAGGAAGGCGAACAGGTTGCGATAGCTGGTGCCGAACACGGCGACGCCGTAGCTTTCGACCAATCCGAGCAGCAGGCTGCCGACCACGGCACCCGGCACGTTGCCGGCGCCGCCGACGACCTCCGCGACGACGCCCTTGAGCGTCGCCTGCAGGCTCATCGCGGTGTCAATCTGGTTGTAGTACATGCCGACCAGCAGGCCGGAGACGCCGCCAAGCGCGGCCGCAATGCCGAACACCGCCTGATTGACGCGGTTGACGTCGACGCCCATCTGCATCGCGGCATCGCGATCCTGCGAGGCCGCGCGCACCGCCCAGCCGAGCTTGCTGTAGCGCAGGAACACGAACAGCAGCAGCGCGCTGCTGATGCCGACACCGGCGATGAGGAGATCAAGCGGTCCGATCGTGCCGCCGCCGACCTGGAAGCGCACATCCGGCAACTGGCTCGGCAGCGCACGCGGATTGGGCGAGAAGGTCAGCATCACCAGTTGGTCGAGCACGAAGCTGATGCCGATCGTCGCCAGCAGCGGCGCGATGCGCACCGAGTTCTGCAGCGGCCGAAGGCCGAACCGCTCGATGATCAGCCCGACCAGCGCCGCCACCACGGCAACGAAGATGATGGTGAGCGGCAGCGGCGTGTGCAGCTGCACCACCGCGACCCAGCCGATATAGGCGCCGACCAGGTAGATCGAGCCTTGCGCAAAGTTGATCAGCCGGCTGACGCCGAAGATCAGCGCGAGCCCGACCGCAACGAGGGCGTAGACGTTACCGACAATCAGCCCGTTGATGGTGTAGTCGAGCCAGGAAGACACGCAGGGTTCCTAATCAAGGGAGAAAGGCCGGAGTGAGCGCTCCGGCCATCATGTCAGGTCGGCTTGCCGTCCCAAAGCGCGAACTGGCCCTTGCGCACGACAAGCTCGGCATTCATCGCACCCTTGACGCGGCGGCTGGCAACGTCGAACGTCGCGGTGCCGAAGATGACGCTTGGAACGTCCTTCACTTTGGTAAAGGCGTCGCGGATCGCCTTGCGGTCGGTGCCGCCGATCTTCACCACGGCGGCCGCCATGTTCATGGCGTCGTAGGCGTAGGCGTTGAAGGCATCGGGCTCGAGCCCATTGTACTTCTTCTTGAAGCCGCCGATGAATTTCTGCACCTCGGGCCGCGGATCCTCCGGGAAGTAGCGCGTGCCGACATGGACGTCCTCGACGGCGTCGCCGCCGAGTTCGAGGAATTTCGGCGAGTAGACCGAGCTCGCGGCGCAGATCACCTGCTTCAGCCCGACCTGCCTCGCCTGCCGCGCGATCAGCGCACCATCGGAATAGTAGGAGATCAGGACCAGCCCGTCCGGATTGGCGTCACGCACGCGCACCAGCGTGGAGCGGAAGTCGCGCTCCTCGGCGATATAGCCTTCGGTGACGACGATCTCCGCGCCATATTCCTTGGCGGCATTGTTGAAGTAATCGCGGCTGGTGCGGCCCCAATCGGTGTTGAGATGCAGCACAGCAAGCTTCTTCAAGCCAAGCTTCTTCACGGCATAGGCCGCCAGCAGCGGCTGCTCGTCGGCCTGGCTCACCGAGGTGCTCCACATGAAGTCGCCGCCCTTGGTAAAATCAGGATGCGAATTGGTGAAACCGAACTGCACGAGACCGCCGCGCTGATAGATCGGCGATGCCGCCATCGACGCCGGGCTCGAGAAATCGCCGAGCTCCAGGACGATGCGGGGATCGGAGACGAATTTCTGCGCGATCGCGACCGACTGGCGCGGGTCGCTCTGGCTGTCCTCGAAGCTGTAGGCGAGCTTGCGGCCGTTGATGCCGCCGCCGGCCGTGATCTCGTCGAGCGCGAGATCAAAGCCCTGCTTCCACTGCGTGCCATATTGCGCGTTCGGCCCCGTGAGGGGACCGCTGACGCCGAGCAGGATCGGCTCGGCGTTGTCCGCGAGGGTCGCGCGCGAAAATGTTGTTCCCGCAATTGCGGCGGCCAGCGAGCCCTTGACCAGGGTTCGGCGATTGATGTTGCTCATGCACGGCTCCATCCAGTCAGGTGTTACAAACAAGCAGCAATTCTTATGCCGGTGAGATTGCCTATTTCGAGGGCTCACCGAGCGACAGCATCAGCCGGTTCGCCCAGTTGAAGAACGACGCGCCGTTGATGACGTCGACGATCTCCGCGTCGTCGAGGCCTGCACCGCGCAGCTCGGCGATATTGTCAGGGCCGAACGCGATCGGCGTCGACGCCAGCGCCACCGAGGCCTTGACCACCGCGTTCCAGCGCTCGCCGAGATCGGCGTTGACGCCTTCGTCGAGCAGCTTCTGCACGTCCTCACGCCGCTTGGAATAGGTACTGGCAAAGCGCGCATGCACCGAGGCGCAATAGATGCAGCCGTTGTAGCGCGAAGTCGCAGCCGCGGCGAGCTCGCGCTCGGCGCGCGGCAGGCCGTCGGCGACGTTGTAGAAGATGTCCTTGTCGGTCTTGGTGCGGGCTTCCAGCACCTCGGGATCGCGCACGAGCAGGCGGAAATATTCCGATTTGGCGCGAGCGCGATCGACCAGACCGGCGAAATGCCGCTCGGTGAGCTCGGCCTCGTGCAGCGGCTCGATCCAGGAGACCCAGCCGAGCTCGACCTGAGTGAAGACGACGGGCGGGTTGACGGTGGCGCTCATGATGCAGCCTCCTCTTATGCGTTCGCTGCGGCGAGCGTGCGCAAGCCGCTGACGACCCGCACCTGAAACGACAGGAACGCGACGAGTTGTGAGAAGGTGACGATGCCGGTGTTCGACCACCCCGCGGCAAGCAGCGCCTTCATGTCGGTGGACGCCGCATCGCGCGGCCGGAACACCAGGAGATGCGCATGCTCGAGGGCCGCGACGAGCCTGGTGCCGAGTGCCGACTTGCTCGCCGCACTCACGCGATAAATAAGGCCAGCCGTGTTCTCGACTGACAGCGGACCAGCCGGAAACGAGCCATACGGCCCCGAGGTCTTGCCCCGCGTGATCTCGGCCTCGATCGCTTCAAGCAGGGCCGCGCCACCCGTGGTCGCCGCAAGCTTCTCGCGATAGAAGGTCGCAACGGGAGACTCGCCATGGAGCCCGGTCACGAAGGCCGCGACCGCGGCGCGTTCGAGCAGCGAAAAGTCGCCGGCGTCGATCGGCTCGAACAAAGAGAGATAGCTCTTTTGCGCGTTGTCACGCGCCTGCAGGCGCCGTGCGCGGATGGCGTCCAGGGCCGATCCTGGCTTGATCCCGGCGAGCGTGTCGATGATGTCAGGCGTGCTCATCATAAGGCCTCGTGCAATCCATAAAATTCCGACTAGCCCGCCAGCGCCACTTCGGGCGCTGTGCTGATCCAGCCCAGCGCCGGCGCGACCTTGTCGGCCACGAGCTCGATCGAGCGCAGGACGTAGGGGTGCGGCGCATCGACCGAGTGAACCTGGAACACCAGATCTGTCACGCGCTCCAGCGTCGCATCCGTGCGCAGCGAGGCAATGACCTCGTCGGCGCCGCCGACATGGGTGTCGAACGCCGTGATCATCTCCTCCAGCGTCTCGCCGGGGGGAAGGTGACCGCCCTTCATGAACTGCGGCAGAGCGCGACGCAGCCCAATATCGGCCAGCCGCATCGCCTCGCGATGATCGTCGGCGACAAACACGCTGCGCGATGCCATGATGCGCGGCTCGCAGCCCAGTGGCAGCGCTTCGAGATAGGCATCGACGATCGGGTTCTGGATCTCGGCGAGCGTGGCGTTTGGCGCGTCCTTGGCCCGCGGCTGGGTGCGCGAGAGCAGCAGGCCGTCGCCGGCCTTGCCGGCGCGCGCGCCGCCCGCCACCGAGAACGTTGCCTGCCAGATGCGCTTGTCCAATTGCGGCCGCTGTGGATAGAGCGTGTCGCCGCCGTCGAGCTGCTTGCCGGTCAGCGCCTTGCGGACCACCTCGAGATTGCGCGCAAAGATCTCGTTGCGCTGGGTGCCGTCGAGGCCGAAAGCGGCGAAGGCGGACGGATTGCCGCCGGTGCCGACGCCGAGCTCGAAGCGGCCATTGCAGAGCAGATCAAGCACAGCGGCGTCCTCCGCCACCCGCACCGCGCTCTCCAGCGGCAAGGTGACGATGCCAGTGCCGAGGCGAATGCGCGAGGTTTGGGCTGCGACATAGCCAAGGAAGGTGAAGGGCGACGGCAGGCCGCCCTCGCGCTCGTGAAAATGGTGCTGCGCGATCCACGCGGAATCGAGACCGGCCTTCTCGGCCCGCACGATCTGCTCGGCGGCGAAGCGATATCGTTCCGCCGGCGGGGCTTCATCGAGCAGCCGTGTGAAGAACCCCAATCGTTTCAAGTTTGCAAAGCGTTTCATACGACCCCTGTCGGGCGAGGATGGCCACGCCCCGATGATGTCGGTTGCCGGAGCCCGAGACAAGCGGGCAATGCGCAAGGCTGCCCGCCGGGATCGGCCTCCTGCGCTGGACCTTGGCTAGGCAGATTGCCTACCAGCTCGGCAGCACCGCGCCCTTGAACTTGGCGAGGATGAACTCCTTCACCTCCGCCGTTTGATAGCTGTCGACCAGGATCTTGACCCAGGGCTTGTCCTTGTCGGCGCTGCGCACCGCGATCAGGTTGACATAGGGGCCCTTCGGGTCCTCGCGCAGGATCGGATCCTTGACGGGATCGAGGCCCGCCTGGGTTGCATAATTGGTGTTGATCGCGGCTGCGTCGACGTCGTCGAGCGCGCGCGGCGCCTGCGCCGCATCGACCTCGATAAACTTCAGCTTCTTGGGATTCTCGGTGACGTCGAGCACGCTCGGCTTGAAGCCCGTGCCGTCCTTCAGCTTGATCACCCCCTTGTCGCGCAGCAGAAGCAGCACGCGGCCGCCATTGGTCGGATCGTTGGGGATCGAGATCTTGCCGCCATCTGGAATGTCGGCGAAGGACTTATGCTTCTTCGAATAGACGCCGATCGGGAAATTCACGGTCAAGCCGACCGACTCGATCTTGTAGCCGCGATCGGCTCTCTGATTGTCGAGATAAGGCTGGTTCTGGAACGAATTGGCCTGGATGTCGCCGGCATCGAGCGCGGCGTTCGGCACCACATAGTCGGAGAATTCGATGAGCTGGATGTCGAGCCCCTGCTTGGCGGCAACCGGCTTCACGGCCTCGAAGATCTGCGCATGCGGGCCCGGCGTCACGCCGATCTTGATGGTCTCGGCTCCAGCTGCGGCCGACCATGCGGCGAGCGCGGTCGCGAGGATCAGGGCGGGGCGAAACGACATCGATGGGTCTCCATAACTCGGCGGCAATGACTGGAACCGTATTCGCTTCTCCGCCAGGCGAAATCAATGAAATGGGAATCCATATTTGCCGCCGGCGGCGGGTAACGCTTCTCCAACGGACTTCAAACGGGAAACGAACGCCTGCCGCGACTAGCGTGAGGTCTAGCCCAACCTCATTACGCGCTACCCGCGCGCCAGGTCGACGGCGAGACCATGATCAGAACGCAGATCACGGCGTAGGCGGCAAGCGACACCGTGACCATGGCGGCCAGCCCGGTCATTCCCGCGCCGAAATACGCAACCGCAATCCAGCCGCCGCCGGCCGCGATCAGGATGCGCGCAACCGCGGACGCCAGCGGGCCCATCGCCCGGCCCGTGCCTTGCGCGGCGAAGGACGTCACGAAGCCGAAGCCCAGCGCCGCATAGGCCGGCGCGACGATGCGCAAGTAAATCACGCCTTCGCTCACCACTTCCGCGTCGTGGCTGAAAAGATGCAGCCAGGCCGTCGGAAAGATCGCGACCAGGAGGCCGATCGAGCCGGTCATGATCAGGCCGACGGCGCCACTGACCCAGCCGATCCTTTGCGCTCGCGCGGTCTGCCCTGCGCCCATGTTGACGCCGACCATGGTCAGCGTCGCCGTGCTGATGCCGAACAGCAGCGGGATCATGATGTAGTCGAGCCGTGAGGCGATGCCGTAGCCGGCGAGCGCGGAGGTGCCGAACAGGCCGACCGCGCCGGTGACGAGAATGACGGTGAGGTTGGTCAGCACGGCGTTGAACGCAGTGGGGATGCCGACCTTCAGCATGTCGCCGAAAATCTTTGCGCGCAGCGGCACGATGTGCAGCCGCAGGCCGGATGCGCCCGAGGACATGTAGCGCAGCAGGAACAGCATCGCCGCGCCGTAATAGAGGCCGAAGGCAATGCCGGCGCCGCCGATGCCGAGACTTGGGACGGGTCCGAAACCGAAGATCAGCAGCGGCGAGACCGGGATCGTCACGATCGCGCCGATCAACGTCACCAGCGCGGGGACCTTGACGTTGCCGGAGCCGCGCAACGCGGCGGCCTGGAGGTTGACGATCCAGACGGGAATCGCGCCTGCAAACAGATAACTCGAATAGGTGATGGCCGCGTCGAGCGCGCCGTCGCGGCCGCCAAGCGCGCGGAACAGCGCCGCGCCGCCGAGGCGCACCCCCAGCGTGAACAGCGCGCCCGCGATGATCGCAAGCACGATGGCGTGGAACAGTGCCGCATCCGCATCGTCGCGGCGGCCGGCGCCGACCGCACGCGCCACCGACGAAGCGACGCCGGAGCCGAATCCGCCGTTCGACATCATGGTCATCAGCATGAAGATCGGAAACACCAGCGCAGCACCGGCCAGCGCATCGGTGCCGAGATAGCCGACATAATAGGCCTCCGCGATATTGACCGCGGTCTGCGCCACCAGGACGGTGACGGTCGGCAGCGCGAGCTTGAGCAGCGTCGGCAGGATCGGCGCCGTCAGAAGCGCGGCGCGCCGTTGATCGGCGGGGGTCGGCGCGGATATCGCCGCCTGGCGAAGGGGTGCTGCGGTGCGGGCCACGATTTGCGTGGCGGACAGAGCCGGCGCGTCGGCATCCTCGACTGACATGCGTACGACCCTGTCTTTCCCTGAAGGCACTCTCTTTCGAGAGCCCCCATTTGCATTATGACCATAATGTACTATTATGATCATAATGCAATGGGCCGGCCGTCGCGATTTTGCGGCCCAGGGCTGTCCGGTTTGCAGGAGGACGCCATGCCGCGCTACGACAAGGGACACAAGGACGAGACCCGCCGGCACATTCTCGATGTCGCCTCAGCGCAGTTCCGCGAAAGCGGAATAGCCGGGGTCGGCCTCTCCGGCATCATGTCGGAGGCGGGCCTCACCAATGGCGCCTTCTACACGCACTTCGCCTCCAAGGAGGATCTGGTGCGGGAGGTGCTGACCGATGCGCTCACCCGGCGCGAAGAGCGGCACAAGGCCAATCTGGAAAACGGCGTCGCGCTCGAGACCACGATCCGCGACTATCTTTCGACTCGGCATCGCGACCACGCCGGCTCTGGCTGCCCGACCGCCGCGCTAGTCGCCGAGATCGCACGGCATCCGAAGGCGACACGCGACGCCTTCACCGGCAAGGTCACCGATATCATCGCGCTGATGGCGGAGCAGATCAGACTGGGCACCGCGAAGGACCGTCGGCGCAAGGCGATCGCGATGTACGCCATCATGGTCGGCGCGCTGCAATTGTCGCGGGCGGTCAACGACCGGCGATTGTCCGATGAGATCCTGGAGAACGCGGTGAAGACTGCGGTTGCCATTGCGGACGAACGCTGACGCTACACCGGATCGAACGCCCGGATCGGCGGCAGGTTGCCGGTGAACTTCTCCACCTCCACAGTCGTGAGCTGGCCGGTGCAGCCCTGCGCGAAGGATGAGGTGCCGATGTCGCGGGTGAGCACGTTGGGATTGCCGTGGACACAGAGCGGCGCGTCGTCCTCGGGATCCATCGGATCGTACCATGCGCCGGTCGGCAGCTGCACGACGCCGGGCGCGATACCGTCGGTGATGTGCACCGCGGCGAGGCAGGCACCGCGTTCGTTGAACAGGCGGATAATGTCGCCATCCTTGATGCCGCGCGCATTCGCATCGCGCGGGTTCATGCGCGCGACCTCGCGGCCGCGATGTTTGGCGCCAAGCGAATGGCCGCCGAAATCGAGCTGGCTGTGCAGCCGCGTCACCGGCTGGTTGGCGACGAGGAAGCACGGCGCCCCCGGCTTCGGCATGTCGCTCTTCTCGAGCCAGACCGGATGGCCCGGACAATCCGCATCGCCATGTCCGGCGATCTTCGCGGAGTAAATCTCGATGCGTCCGCTCGGCGTCGGCAGGGGATGCGCGATCGGGTCCTCGCGAAAACTGCGCAGCCGCCCGCCATCGTCGGGCTGTTGCGGCACGACCAGGCTGCCGCGTTGCCAGAATTCCTCGAAGCTCGGGGCTTCGAGCCCGCGCTTGGCGAGCGAGGCGCGGGTCGGCTCGTAGAGATGCTCCAGCCATTGCCGCGAAGTGCGGCCCTCCGTGAACGGCTCGCGGGCGCCGAGGCGGTCGGCGAGGTCGGCAAAGATCTCGTAGTCGTCACGCGCAAGCCCAAACGGCTCGGCGATGCGGTGCATCGCGACCATCAAGGGATCGTTGGTGGAATAGCCGATATCCTCGCGCTCGAGCGTCATGGTCGAGGGCAGCACGATGTCGGCGTGGCGCGCGGTTGCGGTCCAGGCGAGCTCGTGCACCACGAGCGTATCGACCTTCGCAAACGCCTTGCGCAGGCGGTTGATGTCCTGGTGATGGTGGAACGGATTGCCCCCGGCCCAATAGACTAGGCGGATATCCGGATAGGTGCGCGTCTCGCCATTGTAGCGATAGGTGCTGCCGGGATTGAGCAGCATGTCGGCGATGCGCGCCACCGGAATGAAATCACGAACGCCGTTGCGCCCCTGCCCCAGCGTCGGCCCCGGCACGTCGTTGACGCGGCGGCCGTAATAACCGATCGCGCCCAGCGAATAGGCGTAGCCGCCGCCGGGAAGACCGATCTGTCCGAGCGCTGCCGCGAGCACCATGCCCATCCACACCGGCTGCTCGCCATGTTCGGCGCGCTGCAGCGAATGCGAGACGGTGATCAGCGCGCGCTTGCCGGCAAGGCGCCGCGCCAGCGTCCGTATGATGTTCGCGTCGACGCCGCAGATCGCCGCGGCCCAGGCGGCATCCTTGGCCTGCCCGTCGCTCGCCCCGGTGAGATAGCGCAAGAACACCGGCCAGCCTTCGGTGTAGCGATCGAGGAAGGCCTGGTCGTGCAGATCTTCGCTGACCAGGGTGTGGACGATGCCGAGCATCAGCGCGGTGTCGGTACCGGGGATGCAGGTCATCCATTCCGCGCCGGCTTCCACTGGCAGGTCGTCGCGCAACGGGCTCATCAGGATGAACTCGCAGCCGCGCTTGCGGGCCGCTTCCATCGCGCCGCGCTCGACGTGCTTGCTGATCGAGCCGCCGGCCACCATCGAGTTCTTCAGCGCCATGCCGCCGAACGCGAGCACGATCTCGGTCTCGGCCGCGATCTGCTCCCAGGTGACGTTGCGCTTGGTGATGTCCTCGTAGCCCGCCATGATCTGCGGCAGCAGCACCGAGGACGCGCCCGAGGAATAGGAGTTCACCGAGCGGACATAGCCGCCCATCGCCATGTTGAGGAAGCGATGCAACTGGCTCTGCGCGTGATGCAGGCGGCCCGCGCTCGACCAGCCATAGGAGCCGCCGAACACGGCGCCGGGGCCGCGCGTGTCGCGGATGCGCATAAGCTCGTCGCCGAGCAGGTCGAGCGCCTTCTCCCAGCTGACGGAGACGAATTCGTCGCGGCCGCGCCTGTTATCGGGACCGGGCCCGCGCTCGAGCCAGCCGCGGCGGATCGCAGGCTGGGCGATGCGCGCCTGGTGACGCAAGGCACCGGGGAAATTGTCGATGATGCCGTTCGGATCGGGATCGCCGCCATAGGCTCTGACCTCGAGCCCGGCTGCGCTGTTGCGCGCGGAAAACACGCCCCAATGCGAGGTGTGCGGCTTGAAGCCATCCGACAAATCCAGACCGGGGTCGGGGAAGCCGATCGTATCGTCCATCGCGTGGCCCTCATCGCTGGAAGCGCCGAGCAGGCGGCTCCGGTCGCAATTGCAGAGCCAATATAATGAGACGCGTGCGCGGAGGGCAACGGATTACCGATGTCCGAACCGCCTCGTCGTCATTGCCGCCTCGCCCCGGATGCAACATGATGGGGCGCCGGTGACGACTGTGCTTGTGGCACTTGGAGGTCATCTGATGGACGAAAACGACATCCGCAACTTCATCGCGGAGGTGAAGCAAGGCACGCTGTCGCGGCGCTCGTTCATCCAGACCATGGCTGCGGTCGGGATCGCAGCTCCGGTCGCGAGCCAGATCCTGCTCTGGAACGACGTGGCGATGGCGGACGCCACGCTGGCCTACAAGCCGACCAAGGCCGGCGGCGGTGGTCCGCTCAAGATGCTGGTCTGGCAGGCCCCGACCTTGCTCAACCCGCATTTCGCGCTCGGCACCAAGGACCAGGTCGCCTCGCGCGTCTTTTTCGAGCCGCTCGCCGGCTGGGACAAGGAGGGCAACCTCATCCCCTGCCTCGCCGCCGAAGTCCCGACCAAGGCGAATGGCGGCCTCTCCGCCGACGGCGCCACCGTGATCTGGAAGCTGAAGCAGGGTGTGCGGTGGCACGACGGCAAGCCCTTCACCGCCGACGACGTCGTCTTCACCTGGACCTACGCCGCAGATCTCGCCACTGCGGCCTACACGACGGGGTCCTATCAGAACATCATCGTCGAGAAGATCGACGACCACGCCGTCAAGGTGACCTTTAGGGCCCCGACCCCGTTCTGGGCCGACCCCTTCGTCGGCGCGACCGGCCAGATCCTGCCGAAGCACCACTTCGGCGACTATGCCGGCGCAAAATCGCGCGACGCACCGGGCAATCTGAAGCCGGTCGGCACCGGCCCCTACAAGTTCGTCGAGTTCAAGCCGGGCGATCTGGTCCGGGCCGAGCGCAATCCCGACTATCACGTCAAGAACCAGCCCTATTTCGACACGTTCGAGATCAAGGGCGGCGGCGACGCGGTCTCCGCGGCGCGCGCCGTGCTGCAGACCGGCGAATACGACTATGCCTGGAACCTGCTGGTGGAGGACGAGATCCTCAAGCGCATGGAAGCCGGCGGCAAAGGCAAGGTCGAGTTCACGACCTCCGGCGGCGTTGAGTTCATCATCCTCAACACGACGGACCCGTGGAGCGAGGTCGACGGCGAACGTTCCGGCGCCAGGACCAGACACCCGACGCTGTCCGATCCGGCGGTGCGACGGGCGCTCAACCTGCTGATCGATCGCGACGGGATCCAGAAATTCATCTACGGCCGCGGCGCCGTCGCAACCGCGAGCTTCGTCAACCAGCCCCCGCAGTTCAAGTCGCGCAAGCTGACCTACGAATTCAACATCGACAAGGCCAACAAGCTCCTCGACGAGGCCGGCTGGAAGATGGGCACGGACGGCATCCGCGAGAAGGACGGCAAGAAGCTCAAATACGTGTTCCAGACCTCGATCAACGCCCCACGCCAGAAGACGCAGGCGATCATCAAGCAGGCCTGCCAGAAGGCCGGCATCGAGATCGAGCTCAAATCGGTCACCGCATCGGTGTTCTTCTCGTCGGACGTCGGCAACCCCGACACCTACTCCAAATTCTATTGCGACATGGAGATGTACAACACGACGATGCCGCAGCCTGATCCGGAACGCTTCCTGAACCAGTGCGTCTCCTGGGAGATCGCCAACAAGGACAACAAATGGCTCGGCCGCAACGTCTCGCGCTGGTCCAATCCCGAAGCCGACAAGGCCTACAAGGCCGCGCAGCAGGAGCTCGACCCGGTCAAGCGCGCCGCGCTGCTGATCAAGGTCAACGAGATCTTCTGCGAGGCCAACATCTTCCTGCCGCTGCTGTCGCGCTACATCGTCGGCGGCGCCGTCAACAGCCTCATGACCGACATCTCGGGATGGGACGTCACGACGTGGAATCTGGCGAGCTGGTATCGGAGTTGACGGCCGCCGCGCGAGCACCCGGCTCCGCCATTCTCAGCGCGCCGGGTCGCATGCCGTATCTGCGCATGATGGCTTTGCTCAAGGCACTTTCGGAGGCGTACCCGACCTCGTCCGCGATCTTCGCGATCGGATCGGAGGTGCCGGCCAGCCGCTTGCGCGCGACCGCCAATCTCAGATCGGACAAGAACGTCATCGGCGCGAAGCCTGCGCGCTTCTGAAAGGCACGCACCAGCGTTGCGCGCGAGGCGATGGCGACTTCCGCCATCTCGTCGAGGGTCCAGTCGCGGGCCAGATCGCCAAGGATCGCCAGCACGACGCGCGCCGTCGTGCGGTCCTGCAATAGCGAAAGCGTCCCGTTCCCGGACGCCTGCGCCGTCAGATGGTCGCGGAGCATCATGACGAACAGGGCCCGGGCGAGATCGGCCGCGACCATCTCTGATCCGGCCCGCCCGACATCCAGCTCTTCGCGGATATCGAGCAACAGGCGCCGAAACCTTTCCAGCAACGGCTCCCCTGCCGTGCGCAGGATGATCTCGTCGGGAAGGGCCGCAATCAGGGGATTCTCGTCCGAGGTTTCGAACAGGAAGCGGCCGCAGAGGAGCTCGGTATCGACCGCAGCATCGACCGTGGCGCGCTGGCGGACACCGTTTCGGACGTCGGTCGAGACCCGCCCGGCGACACCCCCCACCTCGCTCCGCACCAGATGACTGTCTCCGTGCGGCAGCAGGAGAATGTCGCCGGCCTCCAGCCTTTGCGGGCCCAGGCCCGGCCTCTCGACCACGCAGGCGCCGCGCGTCACCATGTGGAATTGCGCCCATCCCTTGCCGTTCGGTGCGTGCAGCGACTCCCAGCTGCCACCGAACCTGCAGGAATCATCGATCACGGGACGGATTCTGAACAGCGGCACCATCGCATTCAACAGTTCGGCTGCTTCAGCTTCCGACATTCGCACTCCTTGATCCGCCCGGACATGTGTTCGAGCCGCTCGGCCATGTCCCGGCGCGGCAAGCACAAACACATTGGAAGCTAGGACACCCGATGGAGGTTAACATGGCTATGCTCGACTGGAACAACTACCGGCGCCAAGTCGTCGCCGGCGTCGGCGAAATCGGAAAGCTGTCGCCGGATACGGTCAAGGGCTACGCGACCATGAGCGGCGCAGGCGCCAAGACCGCTCACCTCGATGCCAAGACGCGCGAGCTGATCGCGCTTGCCGTCGCCATCAGCCTGCGTTGCGACGGATGTATCACCGTCCATGCAGCCGAAGCGAAGAAGCACGGCGCGAGCGAAGGCGAGCTTGCCGAGGCGCTCAGCACCGCGATCTCGGTCAACGCCGGCGCCGCGCTGGTTTATTCCACCCGTGCGCACGAGGCCTTCCGGGACGCGTGAACGAAGCTGCGAGTGAGTACGCCAATGCTCACTCGTTCTAACACAACCTAACGAGCAATCGTCGCAGCGTTCATTCAATATCTCGACATCAAAGGGCTCGGGATTTTTCAAAAGACACGATTGCCAACGGGAGATCGTATGACGTCCAAGACACCAGTTGATGTATTGCCGCGACCCGCGAGCGTGTCGCGGCGAGGTTTTGTCGGAGGTCTGTCTGCGGGCATTTTGGGCGCGGTCGCGACCGAGGCGGCCGGTGCCGAGACGCTCGCCGACGTCCCGGATCGCGGGCCTGGCGCCGATCTCAGCGCTCACAGTGAGCGATCCCGTTTCGCCAAGATCGATCGCATCCCGGAGTCAACACCGGGCAAGCGCAACATCGACCCCAGCGATGCCATCAATTCCAAGACGCCGCATCAGAAGCTGGTGGGCAACATCACGCCGACCGATCTGCATTACGAGCGCAGCCATTCTGGCGTGCCCGATATCGATCCCGCGCAGCACCGGTTGCTGATCCATGGCATGGTCTCGAAGCCGCTGGTTTTCAGCGTCGACGATCTCAAGCGAATGCCGTCGGTCTCGCGCGTGGTCTTCATCGAGTGCACCGGCAATGGCTGGGAGAACTGGAAAAAGGCGGACCCTGATCTGACGGTCCAGAACACGCACGGCCTGGTCAGCACCAATGAATGGACCGGCGTGCCGCTCAAATTCCTGATCGACCTCGTCGCCAAGGACAAGGCCTCGACCTGGATGCTGGCGGAAGGCGGTGATGGCGCGGGCGTCGACCGCAGCATTCCCCTCATCGACGAGATCGTGAACGAGGCTTTCGTCGCCTATGGGCAGAACGGCGAGCCGTTGCGGCCCGCGCACGGCTTTCCGATGCGGCTGGTGATGCCGGGGTTCGAGGGCAACCTCAACATCAAATGGCTGCGCCGCCTCAAGTTCGGCAACGCGCCCTGGATGACGCGCTGGGAGACGGCGCGCTACACGCAGCTGCTGGCAGACGGCAGGGCACGGCAGTTTCAGCTGCGAATGGACACCAACTCCGTCATCACCCAGCCCTCGGGCATGATGCAGATCCAGCCGGGCTACAACCGCATCTCCAGTCTCGCCTGGAGCGGCCACGGCAAGATCGCCAAGGTCGAGATCTCGACCGACGGCGCGAAGACCTGGACTCAGGCGCAATTGAGCCAGCCGGTACTGTCCAAGGCGCAGGTCCGTTTCCAGATGGATTGGGCCTGGGACGGCAAGCCGACCAGGATCGTGAGCCGCTCGACTGATGAGCAAGGCAACGTGCAGCCGGACCGGCAGACCTTCATTGCCGCGATGGGGAGCAACGCGCTGTTTCACTACAACGCCCAGCAAACCTGGAGCATCGACGAGGCCGGGAGGGTTCGCAATGTCCTCGCATAGCAAGAGACTTGCAGGCGTGCTCGCGATCGCCCTGCTCGCCTCACCCGCTTCTGCCTTCGATTTCGGGCGTCCGGCGACGCCGGCCGAGATCAAGCTGTGGGACATCGACGTCGGACCTGATGGCAAGGGCCTGCCTGACGGCAGCGGCACGGTCGCGCAAGGCAAGCAGATTTTTGCGGACAATTGTGCGGCCTGTCATGGCGAGAACGGCCAGGGCGGCATCAAGGATCGTCTTGCCGGCGGACAGGGCACGCTCGCCTCGAACATGCCGGTCAAGACCGTCGGCAGCTTCTGGCCCTATGCGACGACCTTGTTCGACTACATTCATCGCGCCATGCCGTATCCGACGCCGGGCTCGCTCAGCACCGACGAGACCTACGCCGTCACCGCCTACATCTTGAGCCTCAACGGCATCGTTGCCGCTGACGGCAAGGTCGACAGGGAATCCTTGCCGAACATCAAAATGCCCAATCGCGACGGCTTCATTCCGGAGCCGGAATTCGATCCGGCGCGGTTGTTCCACAAAAAATGAGATCGCAATCATGAGACTCTCGCCACTGGTCAGGATCATCGTTTTGATTGCAGCGACATGTTTATGGGAGGCGCAAGCCATGGCCACGGACGGACTCATCACCATCAAGAGCGCCTTCGGACCTGCGGACACGATGCAGCGGCTCGAGGCCGAGGTGAAGGCCAAGGGCCTTACCGTGTTTGCCCGTGTCGATCACGCCGCGGGTGCGGCCGCCGTCGACCTGAAGCTGCGGCCGACTGATCTCCTCATCTTCGGCAACCCCAAGGGCGGCACGCCGTTGATGCAACAGGCGCAGACTGTCGGCATCGACCTGCCGCTGAAGGCGCTGGTCTGGCAGGACGAGCAAGGCGCGACCTGGCTGTCCTACAACGATCCGGCCTATCTCGCCGACCGTCACGGCGTCGGCGAGCCGGCCAAGGCCGCCGTCAACGCGATGACGGCGGCGCTGCATGCGATCGCAACCAAGGCCACCACACCATAGCGCGAGGACCGCGCCTTATTCCGAGGAGAGGCCCATGACCAGCACCGACAATCAGTCGACTGGCGGCAAGCCGATCACCATGGCCATCAACGCGCTATTCGGCTTCCGAACCGATGTCGGCCTCGTCATGGCGATGACCGTGCTCGCGCTCGTGCCGGGAATCGCGATGATCTATTTCGTGCGGAATCATCTCGCAAAGGGGTTTGTCATCCGGACGTGATAGCAAGCCCGGGTCGCTGCGCTTCAGCGCCGAAGCATTGCGGGACCTGTACGCTGTGTTGCAAGCTTCTCGATATCGAGGAATTGAACAAACCCCGACACCGACGGTGTGATATTACAGGCTCGGAACCTGGGCTGCACGCCATTTTTGTGCTTGTCGATCCAGGTCGGCCGCATCCCTTGAAAGGGGAACGTTTCTATTTGAAACTGAAGGCATGGGCCCGGGACGCGGTTCGCGCCCATGGGCAGGTGATCGTGCGAGTTGGTCAAAGCTCATCTGGTTCCGGCTACCGCCCGACCGAGCATTTCCCTTTGCTGATCTTTAACTGTGCCGCCCACGTCAGACCCGCGAGGCCTCTCGGACGACCTTGTCGGCTACCGAGTCGCAACGTTTGGTCAACCCCGCCCGGGGATAGTGGAGCAGCGTCGTTCGCGGGCGACGTTCTGGATGACGGTGCTTGACCATGACCGACCGACCTTACAACGTGCTGTTTCTCTGTACCGGCAACTCGGCGCGCTCGATCATGGCGGAAGCGATCCTGAACAGGATGGATGCGGGATTCCGTGCCTATAGCGCCGGAAGCAACCCCAAGGGGCGGGTCCTTCCGGAGACGTTGCGGCAGCTGAAAGAGCGCGGCCACCGCGTTCTGGGATTCCGCTCGAAGTCTTGGGTGGAATTCCTCGGCCCGGGGGCGCGGCAGCTCGATTTCGTGATCACCGTCTGCGACAACGCCGCCGGCGAGGCCTGCCCGATCTGGCCGGGCCAGCCGATCACGGCGCATTGGGGCATCGCGGATCCGGCCGCAACGACGGGCTCGCCTGCCGAGATCGCAGCGGCGTTCGAGCAGGCCTATTGGCTGCTGGACCAGCGCATAGAAGCGTTCACCGCGCTCCCGCTGCGTTCGCTCGACCACGTCGCGCTGTCCGGCCGGCTGAGGGAGATCGGCCGCATGTCGGCATGACGGCGCGGCGCATCCAGCCCGCGGGCTTCTCGAACAGTACACCGAGCCCCTGGCGACCAGGACCATGCTGCGGAGGCGATCGACAGCTATCGACTTATCGAAGCCGCTAGGGTGAAGAACCCGGCGGCTTCCTATTTTGTCGCGAGAAGCCGCCGCTATCGCTGGGAGCCGTCCGGGCGCCTCCGCTCGTCGTGTTCGTCTTCGATCTGCCGTTCCGCTTCGAGCCAGAAATCCAGGTCGCGATCGGCCGGACGACCGGCCTGCTCCCACAGCTCGTAGGCGCGTGCGCGCACCTTGCCGCGCCGCATCATGCGCAGCAGCTTCCGGCTCATCTCCTCGGCGAAGCTTCTCAAGCGATGGACGGTGGTTTCGTCTTTGACGAGCGCGGCCGTTCGGGTCGCGAGTTCGATCTGGTGCTCGATCTTCTGCTGTTCGTCCACGGCAACATTGCCCTTTCGAACGGGCCTGCACCCCGGCCCGTGCCGCTCAAAAATGCATAACTCCTTTTTGGAAAGCTCCGTTCCTTCCACACGCGCGGATACGCCGAAATTCCGTCTCATGCCAGGTCACAGCGTATCGTCACAGCGTATCCGGCGTCCGCAGGGGGTTCGACCTGTCCTCGTTGCGCAGCTCCTGCTCGGCCGCGTGCCAGAACTCGTCCTCACGGCCCTCGGGCTTGCCGGCGCGCTCCCACAATTGGTGTGCGCGCTCCCTGATCTCTTGCTCACTCGGCTCCGACACTTGCATCTCCTGTCATGAAGCGCAGCCCCACCTTGGGGGGCTATGGGGGCTGGGGGGTGGGGCCACGCAGGCCAGCCATTGGCGGCGAGGCTGACCCACTGATTCAAGCTCCGATGATGTCGAGAGTTCCTGGGGCAGCGCGGTCGCCGAAGGATTTCATCTTGACCGGCGACTTTGCGGCGCGCTCGGTTTTCAAACAGCAGACGCGCCTTGGCGCCCTCGCGGCGGATTGCGCCCGAGCTTTGCTTCGTCTCGCTGCCCGCTTAGCCAAGAGGGCGCAGGGAAGGCCGGGTGCTGACCTCGCACCCGCGGTCCGCTGCGCGAAAGTGTAGCGCAAGGAGACCGCACAGCAGCATACAGGTGGTGCCAATCACTCGGCCTTCCCTGCGCGATGGGTTGACGGCTTATGCCGCGCTCTCCCGGGAGCCGAGTTCGTTCTGGCCTCCCTCGCTTCGCGAATTGACAATGCGGTTGACCCGGTTGGGCGCTCCACACCTCCGCGACAGCTTGACCGTAGCAACGACGGCCAGGACCACACGGTTTTGCCGTACGCACGGCTCGCTTGTTCGCCGCAGTTTTCTTAGGCCCTGTCGACAAGGCCAAGAACCCGCCGGCGAGACGAACCTGACAGCGCCGCTCGTCGACACGCGGTTTCGGGCTCACAGGGACTACCCGCCCTGCCCGCTACCATCGCACCCAACGCTGCCCGCGTCCACCGCAAGCCCGGCTCGCGAAATTGACGACACGAGATCGCCCCTCAAGGATGAGCCGGGATGTCGCAACACATACGCCATTTCCGAATTTCGGTAAAGTGGAATATTTTTGCAGGGAGGGGTTGACGGGGTGGCGTGGTGTTTTGCCCGACGGGTCGATCAAGAGATCGGATGCTAAGACGGCCGACTGCTCCGAGTGGCGTTGCCTAGGGGAGACGAAGGGCAACCTAGGAAGTCGCTGAAAAACAAGCACACATTGGCTTTGCTGCGAGATTATTGCTACCATCGAATGCCGCCTGATCTTCATCGCCGATCAGGCCGACATCGTGCTCGGCCGCACGGGGGCCTCTTTCATTTGTAGGCCGAAGGCGGATCGGGTGGGAGTTCGATCCTCTCACCGCCCTGCCAATCCGCCAAGGCGGCCAATGCATGGTCGAACCTTGGCGAGTCTTCTGCTAATGTTGCCTCGTTGAAGTTCTCAGGGGAAATGAGCATGCGCATCCGATTGGCTGTTTGTGCAGCTGCTTTTCTAGCCGTGAGCACCGCAGACGCATCAGCGCTATCGATGAGCTTTCGCTGGTGTGGGTCAGGGTCTCCCGTGTTCTCGTTGAGCCGCGTGCCAAAAGGGACCACAACACTGCAATTCCACATGGTCGACCTCAATGTCCCAAGTTTCAACCATGGTGGCGGGACGGTCGCCTACAACGGCCAATCGACAGTCCCTTGCGGTGCCCTGACGAACTATACGCCGCCGAGCCCACCAAGCGGCAGCCACTCGTATCAAATCAACGTCACGGCGTTCGGTGCGGGGAACGCTGAGCTAGGCACAGCCACTTTCATGAGAAAATTCCCTGAAAAGTAGCTTTGGTGCCCGCGACCGTATCGATGTTGTAGAAGTGCACGTACGATAGAGATGATGGCCGGAAATCCGGCGTGCACGGCAGCAGCCCAAGATCATAGACGCCAGCCGAATCACCAGCGAAAGAGCCTGGCTAATATTGACCGGCCGACAAGCGTCACAATACCACAGCCCACCGTGTACCAAACGGCGATGTAGAGTGCATCGTCGGATGGACACGCGAAGACAAACACGAAGGCTCCCCACGCAGCAGATCCAAGCGCGGCTGCGAGCGACGTTCCAAGCCGATCCGTCGGGGCACCGCGTCGAATAAGAATCCCCATGGCAACAACGGAGGGCACGGCCAGCGCCACCATCTTCCACGTGCACTGGATGCCCATCGTCCAATCGAGTCGTTTCAACAACTCGCTAAATCCGTCCTGCATCGAATCGACAAGCCAACCGGCAGCGAAGATTACTGCGACGCATATCGCCAACCATCGCAGGCCTGCGCGTGGAGATCGGGTGGGATCGGCCGACAACAGGGCGACCGTCACACCGGAAACCGCAATTACGCCCATGCTGGCCATCTTCCACCAGAACGAGGGCATATACATTGCGTGATGCATGTCAGGCCGCGTCAGCCCCGTCGCAAAAAAAACGAGAAGCTCAACAAGGCCCACGACGCAAAGGATGATCGCATCGCGGAGTATGCTTCGCGGACGCACCGGCTCAAAATCGCGAAACAGCGCCTCAATGAGTGCTTCAGTGCGCATCGCCGTTCCTTCAGGCCAAGGCCGCAATTCGCTTCACGCCGTAGCGAATATTGACCTTAGGCAGCGGCTCTGACTGCCTGGTTGCTCCCTAGGCGTTTCGACGTTGTGAGCCCAACGGCGCGCTAACCCGATCTGAGCCTCTTCTGCGGGCCTCAATCCGTTCGACATTGTTTGAATACCGGACCGGCCATAACATCTTCTCCACGTTCGAGAAGTTAAATATCATCACTCGGAATATCCGCCGACCCCGCCTTTGAGCGATGGAACGATCTGCAGCGAGCCTCGCGCGCCAACCTACACCCTTCGACTTCTTGAGGTTATTCGTTAGGGCGGAGCGTTTCGTTACACGCGGCGGTACCGCTTCGGATTGAATTTAAAGAGGCCGACGCTTGCTGAGACGGCCGCGTCGATCTTTACCCTCGACGAACTTCGTGAGGATCATCTGCGCGGCCATGCCGGTCAACGCCGATCGGTGGCTCCTATGGGGTGGGCCCTAGCCACAAACCTCTATTCTGCCGATGTTGCATTTGCGGCAAGCGCCTTGAGTGCATCGGAAATGGCGCGAACCGTATCCTCCGTTCCGGGAGCGCCGCCGTGGCGTCGCACGAGCCATTCCGGATCATTGTACGACAACCAGATCGTACCTTTCTCGTCTTGCCAAACCAAAGCCTTGAGCGGCAGGTCAATCCCGACGGTCTGATCGGACCGCATTAATGGCGTGCCGCCTTTTGGATTGCCAAAAATCAGAAGATCAGTTGGTAGAAGACTCAAATTCACCTGTGCGGCTTGCGCAGAATGATCGATGTGAGCGAACACACTAAAACCTTTGGCTTTCACCGCGGCTTCGAGCCTTTGCATTGTCTCCCTTGGACCGTAGTGGCTCTGGATTGTAATCAGTCCTTCCGCAGCAATAGCTTTGGCTTCAAAAATCGGCAGCCATATCAAGGCAAACGCTATCGCAAGTAGCGATCGATTTCTAAGCGTCTGCGTGCCGGCTGCTACTGCCATCAACGATCTCCAACAACTGATATTTATTGGCGCGGTCTCGCCCCGCGGAGCCGCACTTGTTAAGGTCGTTTTCGCGCGGGATCTCGAGCGACCCGTAGGAGAGGAGGCTCCGGGAATTAAGGCATTTGACAGCCAAGTGCTGCCCTGGGCGCAGAACTCGATCGCGAATGGAAGGTTGAGAAGCGTTCCTCAGGTTGAACCGGAAGAGAGACGGCCAGCTGCCAAGATCTTTCCGTCCGAGGATTCAATTACGACCGCCGCGTCCTGGCCATCCGGGTAACGCTCACTGATCTCAAGCGGCTTTCCGGACCATTCACCGACTTGACGGATCGATCGAACAACATTGGATTCCGCGAGCGTCCGACCTCCGTTCTCGCCGCGACCAATTTTGGTGGTGTGCTCATGGTCGAAACCGATCAGGAGCACCTTTCCATTTCCTTTGCCAGATCCGATCCTGATCGCAACGTTATCCCCGTCTTTCCCGACGCCCACGTCAGGTCCTGCGAGCTGGCTCCGTTTGGCCCGTGCGATAGCCACATTGACCTCGTCCCGACGCGAACCAACCAGGCCCACCGAGCCGTCGATCACCATTTCGGGGGTATAAGACCCGTCACCAAACCGATGACCGTACCGGTCTTGTCGCTCCGTCGCAGCTTCGAGAGAGAACGGATCTCTCCAACCAAGACGGTTCCAGTAAGTGACATGGAACGCAAGGGGCAAGACATCAGATCTTCCCTTGGACATCTCATTAAGGAAAGCGTTCGCCGGCGGACAAGACGAGCAACCCTGTGATGTGAACAGTTCCACGACGACCGGACGTTCCCCCGCCGATGCCATCACCGGCAAAAGGCCAAGGGCAAGACCAGCCACAATCGGAATGCGCAGCGCCATAGCGATCCTCCAAAGGAATGGTGTTCAACTGTCCTTCGTCCAGCGGATCGCTTCGTTACGGATCTTGCCAACACGAAATGGTGAGCTCCGCGGCATCCTGGTCTGCGACCAGGACAGCGTGCGATGCGCAACAGAAGCGGCGAACCCGAATGTCACGCATTACGGTGCATTACGGTGTCACCGTATTTTTGGATCTGAAGCGGAGCAGAGGCATCGATTTCGAAAAACAAGCGCCCTTGCTGGAGGCAAGTCGCTATTTCACGAGCGACTTGTGTAGAGGGCGTTCGACCCGTCACCCGCTTCAATAACACTCTTAAATTGGTTGTGCTTTCAAGGAATTTGATACTGCTCCAATCGGCCGCCAACATTAAGCCCCCTCGCAGATCGAATGCATTTTTTGACCCAGCTCTTCAACGGTTAGAAAGTCAGCGATCATTTGCACATGGAAGGCGACTTGCCCGGTTGTCTCCCTTATCGAATGAGTAATGAAAGGTTGAAACTCGAGAAGCTCATTTTGTAGCGCCGCCAAGGTCTCGTACTCGATAGCGTTCAATGTGTTTAACGCTTCCGCGATTTGAGCCGTGAGAGCGTTATATGCGTCGATGTTTTCCGGGCGCACTCTCTCCGGAATGTATAGCGGTATTCGATGGGCAAGAGCATCCCGATACTCGACGACGTAAGCGAACCATTGATCTAAACCGGTCAGATATGCCTGCGTCTCCTGACTTAATGACTTTCGCACCTCCGTATTGTGGCTGCGAAGGCCAATCCTTCTTCGATCAATTCGATCCGCTAGGCCGGTCTCGTGAGCCCACACCCAGGCAAGGTTGTCCACGCATCCATAGATATTCGCGACAAAGGCCTGGATGTTGATCTGAGCGTCGGCGATTATTGCAGGTGAAACCTTGTTAGACGTGCTCGGCGGAATCATTTCGAACACGTTCCGAATGCACCTTTCTAGAATTCGAACGCGTCGAACGAACCCATGATGCGCAAATTCCTGTGCGAGGGCACTCTTATACGGGTGATAAACATAGCGCAGGACAATTCCGTCGGTTCGAGTACCAACGGTCCGAAACTTGCGGTCAATATCAGCGAGCGTCTCTTCGTTGAATAGACTGGCCAACACGCCCTCGTTCTGCGTTTTCCAGGTTAAACCCCGGAATTACGGTGCATTAAATTAGGCCGCCCTTTATTTCGGGCGGCCCCTGATCAAGCGAGGGAGCACCGAAGCCTCAGAACTCGGACGACCGCGATGGCGAATGAATTAAGTGCAGTACTGTCGTCGTAATTCGTGATTCTGACCATCGGTCTGCCCGCGATCTGGACGATCTTTTTTTGACCTTGATGAAGTACGTAGGATGGGTAGAGCGAAGCGAAACCCATCAAGGCCGTCACTAAAAAACGGACATGGTGGGTTTCGCAAGTGCTCTACCCATCCTACGTACTACGTCCGCCCAATCAGCTGAGCGATCTCCCAGACATGACCTGAGGGGTCGGCGAAGGATGCGGTTCGCCGTCCCCATGGACGGTCGATCGGGCCATTGAGCAGATCGACACCAATCCCCCGAAGGGCGGAGCACACCTCATCAACGTCAGCGACCCTGATCGTCAACAGTGCGCGGGCCCCGGCGGAAGACGGCCCAACCGGCAACGGCTCGACGAGCGGAGGCGCCTGAGACATTTCGAGAAGATTGATCAGGAGCCCGCCGAATCTCAATACAGACGAGACGGCATCCTCCCAGACTGTCTCGGATGTGAAAACCTTGGCGTAAAACGCCTTCGAAGACGCAATGTTGTCGACGAACAGCGTGATGACTTCAACTTCGCTTGGCAGACCATTGACCATGTCGTCCCACTCCCCACCGTTACGGCGCGTGCTCTCGTGAGCCAACACGAGCGGTGCGCCGTTCGAATATACGCGATACCATGCATCAGGATCAGCTGATTTCTGCCGAGCTATCAAACGGGAGCTTGGGGAATGTGGTAGCGGGAGACCGCTACCGCCTCTCCCCACACCACCCGGCTGAACTCAGACACTCGATCATCAGAAGGATGATGTCCACGCGCGGGGGCCACCCGTAGATTTCCCAAGTGCTGGCCACTGGACTAACTGGTTAACTAGGTGCCCGTCGAGCGCCGCACCATGAAAACACCGAAGCCCAAGCAATGGGCCCAGCAGGAAGTCCGGCGATTGGTCAAGCTCGCCCGGCAGGGAGTTGGCGCATCGAAGATAGCCGCCGAACTGGGCCGTCACGCCGGCTCGGTCAGGCGAATGGCGCGGACGGTGGGAATACTGTTGAAGAAGTAGCCGCCGCGGGCACGCGCGAGAGGGACGCCACAACGTTGGTTGCGCTGCGCACTCATCAAGTGGTGCTCGCGTGCGGGATTTCAGCCAGAGAGGCGCGGGCGTCCAGGCCTTTTCGACACCGGAGGAGCCCCCGATCCGTTGCAGCGCAATGCGCGGCATCGGCCGCGGCTAACTCTTTATATCCATGGCTTTCTCACCGCAAACGCTCGAAGTTCTCGGGATCAAGCGAAGCCAACTCTTTCTGGCGGAGGCCGCCATGGGTCGCTCACCCTCTATCGTGCCGCATGCGTCAGTCAACCATGACATCTATCTTGTGCTCGAAGACTTCGGCGCCCGCCTCGGGTGTGCCTGGTGCGAGACTGCCGAGGAGGACGCAAATCGCGCCACGCTGCTGCGGCACCTGGTCGAGGGCCGATACGAACATCCCATCCGCATCGTTGCCTTCAATCCGATAGAGGGATGGTCGCGCGATGTGACTACGGACATCGCTGATGAGATTCGCCGCGGTTTCGTCGAACTCGATGACGTGGCGCCATCTCTGCTGGAGTTTCTGGACAGAGCGGCCGGCCACTGATGAGGCGGGCGCGTCCGCCCGCCAGCGCAGCGTTGGCACAAATATCGACATTCACGGATGGCCGATCATCAAAGAGCCTCCCCCTAGTCCATGCCATTGGATACGGGTTTAGCGGTGGTTTCGCCTCGGATATCCCGATCCAATGCTGCTGCCCTTGTCCTCAATTGACATAAGGCTCGCTTGTCGGCACGGTTTACATCCGCGTCCATGCTGGAACGATTTACGGATCTGTCGGCGTAGACCCAAGCGCGCAGCGTGCATAACGACCGTCTTATTGATGCCCCGGGCGGCACAACCGCTGAAGTTAAGAGATGGCTCCATCGAGAACGGATACCGGCCGATTTAATCGCGAGATGCGGGATGATCCGTTCCGCACTGATCCGGACGCCGCCGCTCATCCACCGGCGGACGATCACGTCGATGAGGACCGAGAGCCGCAGCCACGCGCCGACCAGAGCAACAACTATGCGCCCATAATTCACCCGCCCCACGAGGCCCCCGCCTTGTCATCTGCGCACTTCGGCTCCGGGCTGGAGCAGCCCAGACGGGTGAGCGCAATTGCGAATTGGATGCTGCGGGGACGCCGCATCTGGCGCGAGCACCTCCAGCGCGATCAACTCCCCGAGACGACCGGAGGGTCGATGGGAAACATCGAGCGCTGGTTACTCGCATTGCTGAGCGTTCTCGTCATCGTGAGCTGCGTTTGCGCGACTATTGCCTTCACGCAGGTCACCTCGCTCAAAGCGGAGATCGCTACGCTGCAACGCGAGATCATCGCGCTCAAGCTACGCGTAGCCAGGCTCGATCAGATCGCAAGCACCAATGAGGCACGCGACAAGCCAGGCAGTGAAGCACCCAAGCCGCCGGCCGAGAATCGTCCTGACCAGGCTGTTCTCACCCTATCGCGCGAAGAGCTTCAGCTGATCCGCGACTATATCAAGCCTGCTCCAGTTGCGGGCCAGCCTGAGCCGATCAAGGTCGGCGATCCCGTCACGGGAGAAACCATCCCCTTCCCTTCTCCGATCACGGAGAAGGTGCGTAAACTGCTTGGCGCGAGATTTACCATTCGTAACGGCGTCATCGTCATTACCCGAAACGGCAGCCATTACGCTGATGTTGTAATCGGGCCCAATTGACGAGAGGCGGCAATGCCCGCTCGCAATATCCTAACTATGGTGATTATTCGGCGGCCTTTCAATGAACCGCCGGCTGCCATTGAGAAGCTCAAGGTTGTTGGCGATCACCGGATTGCCGGGATCGAGCGAATAGGCCTTCTCAAACTTCCGCCGCGCCGCACTCAGATTGCCGCGCAGCATGTACGAATATCCCTGATCATTGAGGAACGGTTTCGCCTCCGAGCCGGATCGCTTGGGCGTAAGCTTGGTCCGCAAGATCGAACCGACGGATTCGATCATAGCTCGCAGCGAGCCCAATCCAGGCCGTCAGGTCCTTCGGCGATTTCTCGACGGCGTCCTTGAAATAGCGCTGAGCGAGCCCGTAGCTTCCACGGTTGAAGTGCTCAAGCCCAACTCTCACCGGCTCGTCGGACGGGTAGTACTTGACGTCGGTCGGCTCCTGCACGGGGTCGCCGCCCGGGGGATCGACGGGGGCCACGATTGCGGCCTCCCTCGTTGTGTAGTCACACGCCGCAAGGCCCGTTCCTAACCAGCAACAGGTCAGCATTAAGATGATGCGCCGCATAACCCATGATGGCGACGCGGCGTTCGGCGGGGTCGGCGGCCCGAAGCCGCTCGTCGGCGTCTTCGAGATCGTCGTAGGATTCGAACGGGCTCGACATGATCACCTCAGCAGATAGGGAATGTTGACGGTGACGGCTCCGGTCGGACAATCGGCCTCGCAGGGCATGCAGTACCAGCACTCGTCATGGGCCATGTAGGCCTTGCCGGTCATGTCGCTGATGCGCAGCACTTCGAGCGGGCAGACGTCGACACACACGGTGCAGCCCTTGTCAGCGATGCATTTGGCGTCGTCGACGACCACCGGAACCGATGTCTGACGAGATCGTGGGAACTCACATCCTCGACTTAGTGGCTGTGTCGAGTGCCAACACCACGAGGAACGCTCGAGCTCGTGTTTCGTCCTCCAAAGCGACTATCCTTATCAGCATTCGTACTGCCGTTGAATCAAGGCTAGCCGATCCTGATCTAGACGCGCAAACCGTAGCCGATCTGGTCGGCATCAGCGTTCGATACGCCAACAACCTGCTTGCCGAGCAAGACACCTCGATCGCACGACTAATTTTAGCGAAAAGGCTTGCCCGTTGTCGGTATGCGCTTGAAGATCCAAGTCACGCACATCGAACTGTGAGCGAGATCGCGTATGGCTGGGGATTTTCCGATATGACTCACTTTGGACGCCGCTTCAAGAAGCATATGGAATCCTGCCCAGCGAATATCACAAGCTAGCCAAACGGTCAGGACACAGCGGTAGACATAAACCGTAGCCGCGCCGCGGCATAGATCGGCAGGCGCGATATGGTCGTGACCTCGCCGCGGTACGCGTCGAGTCCGCGGTGCCGTTGAGCGTCCAGGCGCCGCTGCTCGAGCGCAAGGCCGTTCTGAAGGCGCTGATTGCCGGAACGCAGATCATCGCCTATAGCGAGCACTTCGATATGGACGGCGCGCTGCTTTAGGTAAAGTATGCACACGGGCTGTTACGAACGGCCTAGGGCAGCGTGGGGCGCAGTTCGACCGCAGTCACCTTGCCCTTTGCCAATCGAGTGGCATGCACCTTCATATGGGTACGACACCGATCTGGGACCGTAATTTAAGGGATTTGCTTGCAAGAATTTACTGAAATGGCCAAGTGGCTTGTTGATCAAAATTTGCACGATGGAGATCCAGTTGAATCTTTGCCCACTCCGGCCTTTCTGGCCAATGGAAGAAAATATATTTCTTTCAGCACCAACAACTATCTATCAATTGCGACTAGCGCTCGGCTGATCAGTGCAGCAACACGGGGGCTAGAAACCTACGGCCTAGGAAACTGCGAGTCACGGCTGCTGACCGGAAACCTGGCAGTGTACAGCGACCTTGAGCGCAAACTTGCAGTCTGTAAGAAGAAGGATGCCGCGGTTCTATTCGCCACGGGATACATGGCGAACTTAGGAGTTTTGTCGTCTCTTCCGCAAACGTCCAAATATGCTCGCATATACGGATTCACCAGCGCGCGGGAATATACGTACGCTTATTTTGGGGACCAATTGAATCATGTCAGTATCCGTGATGGCATCCGCATGTCCGGAGCCGCGCGGGCAACTTATCGTCACCTTGATCTCAACCACCTTGAAGCACTTCTCAAGAAATCAACCGCCACAACCAAAATCATCGCCACGGATGGGGTCTTCAGCCAAGACGGCGATATTGCCCCTCTACCCGACTTATTGCAGCTTGCCGAACTCTACGACGCGACACTTTATGTAGACGATGCTCACGGGACTGGAATACTTGGTGAAAACGGTGATGGAATTTGCGAACATTTCGGTGTCACAAGCGCACGCATCATTTACATGGGCACGCTCAGTAAAGCCTATGGCGGGATTGGTGGCTTCATTGCCACGGAGGCTCATATTGCCGAGATCATTCGTCTAGCCTGCTCAGCCTATGGATTCACGTCGACATTGCCACCGGATCAAGCGGTCGGTGGACATGGTCGTAGACGAACCCGAACGTCGTGTTCGCTTGTGGAAAAATCAGCGTTACTTCGTCGCAAGGATGTCTGAATTGCCCTATCCGCTCGTTTCGATGGACTCGCCGATCGTCCCAATTCTGATCGGAGATGAGGATGCCGCTGACGCTCTCGCGCTTTCGCTTGGTGAGTCGGGCATCCACGTCGATGCCGTTCGTTTCCCTGCGGTCCCCTTGGGCAAAGCGCGCCTTCGCATTCAACTCAATGCTGGGCATACCAGCCACGATATTGATCAGCTCATCGACACATTACGGGCGCACCAGCATCGTGCGTCCACACTCTTTGCATCAACCTTAGTTGCGACAAAAGCAAAGCTCGGCGAAGAGCGCTTTTGATTTTCTACCAATACCACTCCCAAAGGCCTGACCAAGTCGAAAAAGCGCCCCGCATTCGCGGGGCCCTTTGTTGAGCACGGACCCTAATGCGCTTCAATTTGCGGCGAGCCTTTTGGCTTTGCTGCTTGCGGGTGGGGCGGATGCGGCGCAGCGACAACTTGCCGTGGTGCTGGCGAGGCGGGTGGATGCTGGGGCGGCTTCGAGACGGCGGCGACGGCCGGTTTCGGTGGCGGCGGCGCTGCGGTGGCCGGTTTCGGCTCGACATTTGCCGGCTTCGCTGCAGCATTCAGTGGCTTTGCTTCCGGTCTGACCAACGCATTCGACGGCTTGGGCAACGCTCCATTCGTTGTCGCGGCATGCTCCGGGCCAGTGGGTCCCTTGTTGTCAAGTGGCTTGTTTGCAGCTGGAGGATTGTTCGCGAGAGGCTTATTCGCGGGCGGGGTGGTCGCAAGCGGCTTGCTCTCCAGCGGCTTGTTGGCGATCGCATTCTGCGCCGGCACCGTGGGAGCGACCGCCGCGGACGGCTGCGGCAGCGGCTTCGGTCCCGGCTTGGCTTCCCGTGCAGCTACAATGCCCTTGCCGGTGAACTCGCCGGGCTTGGCTGTCGCAGCGATCGCCGGCCGACCGTGGTTCTCGGAGGCGAGCAGCGCTCTGTTCGTGCTCGCAAGATGTTGTTGCTGGGTCTGCGCGGGCGCAGGAGCAACGTGGTGATCTTGCGCAGCAGCCTGCTCTTGCGGCGTCGGCTGAGCCGTGACTCCACCGCTGCCGCCGTTGAAGCTGACTCGCGTGATGCTGTTGTTGATCACCGTCTTGTTGTAGACGTTGGTGACGGTGACGCTGCCGAAATTATTGACGGTGCTGTTGTAGGCGAGCACGCCGTTGTTCCAGTGGCCACCTTCATAGCCGAGGCCGCCGTAGCCGAACCCATAGTTGACGCCACCGTAGAAGCCGACATGCGGTCCCCAATAGCCGTCGTTCCATGCGTAGACGCCGTTACGCCACCCCCAATAACCGGGCGTCCACAACAGGCCCACGGCCGGCGGCTCCACCCAAGTGCCCGGAACCCAGTAATATCCGTCCGGGCCGTACGCCCAGTACCCGGGCGTCCAAATGTATCCAGGCGCGGGAAGCGGCGGTTGCTCGTAGACCGGAAGCTCCGGTGGGGCGAACGTAATGCTGAGGATTTGGGCTTGGGAGACAGATGGAACGACCAGCGCGGCAAGAATCCCGATGATGAATCGAAAGCGTCGCATGTGTGTTCCTTCCATAGGAGCTAGTTCCCCACGAATCGGAACGATGCTGAGCGAATGACGCGACATTGTGGCGCACACATTCACCGAGCATTCATTGCGCGTGACGCAACGGCGCCCGATATTCGGCTGCAAGGGTCTCGTCGCCCGAAGCGCTGCTCATGAGATTGAACAGCGGCGTGAGGACGAGCGTCAGAACGAGGTTGATGATCACGGCATACAGCGCGGAATAGCCGGGGAAAGTGAACGCGCCGACCGCAAGGGCGTAGGTCGGGGTAAGGTTCGCGGCGACGAACATTGCGCTGCCGGCGACAATTCCCGCGGCCCATCCGATCAGGAGTGCCCACTCGTTGAACCAGCGCGTGTAGACGCCAAGCATCACGGCAGGCAATGTCTGGATGATCCAGATTCCGCCGAGGAGCTGCAGGTAGATCGCATATTTCGACGGCACGAAGACGATGAAGGCCAGTGCGCCGAACTTGACGATGAGCGACACCCACTTTGCCATCTGCGCTTCCTGCTTGTCGGTGGGCGCGCGGTTGATGAACTCGCGGTGAATGTTGCGCGTGTAGAGACTGGCGGCGGCGATCGACATGATCGCAGCCGGCACGAGCGCTCCGATGCCGATGGCGGCAAAGGCGATGCCGACAAACCATGACGGGAAGCTGTGGAGGAACAGGGCGGGCACCGCAAAGTTGTTGCCGAACTGTTGGAAGCCGGCTGCATATTCGGGAAGCGTGCTGACACCTGCGGCAATGGCGAAGAAGCCGACGAGCGCAAGCAGGCCGAGCATCAATGAATACGCCGGCAGCAGAGCCGCGTTGCGTCGAACGGCGTGTCCGCTGCTGGCGCTCAGGATACCTGTGATCGAATGGGGGTAAAGGAAGAGCGCAAGCGCCGATCCGAGCGCCAACGTCGCGTAGGCTCCGTACGCCCCGGTCGTGTTGGCACCGGGAGCCGCCAGCAGGAGTTTCTGGGCCGGCACGGCCGCGAAGATGTTTTCAAAGCCGCCAAGCTGTATGGGAACGACGATGACGGCGGCGAACGCCGTGATGTAAATCAGGACGTCCTTGACGATGGCGATTGAGGCGGGAGCCCGCAGTCCGCTCGAATAGGTGAAGGCGGCGAGAATGATGAACGCGAAGAGCAGCGGCAGGTCGCCAGTGTAGCCTTCGCCCGAAACGCCCATCGCGCCAATCACGACCTGCAGCCCGACGAGCTGGAGCGCAATATAGGGCAACGTTGCGACGATGCCGGTAACCGCCATCGCCAGCGCGAGCCAGCGATTGCCGAAGCGCCCGCGGACGAAATCGGCGGCCGTGATGTAATTGTGCCGGTGGCAGACGTACCAAAGCCGCGGAAAAACCAGGAAGAGAATCGGATAAACGACGATCGTATACGGGACAGCGAAGAAGGCGACCGCGCCGGCCCCGAAAGCCAGCGCCGGAACGGCAATGAAGGTGTAGGCCGTGTAGAGGTCGCCGCCGATCAAGAACCAGGTGACGACGGTGCCGAAGCGACGTCCGCCAAGCCCCCATTCGTGCAACTGGTCAAGATCACCCCTGCGCCACCGCGCTGCGGCGAAGCCGAGCCACGTGATCAGGGCAAATAGCACCAGGAAGATGATCAAGGCAGTCCAGTTGACGTCCTGCACGGCACTTCTCCCGATTTGCCCTCCTTCGTTATCGTCTCCCCTCTTGCTCGATCGTGCCCGCGGTCAGGTTACTCCTCCGTCGCGAAATAAACGATTGCGGTCAGGATGGCTCCAAGGATGACCCAGAGAAGCTGGTACCAGTAGAAGAATGGGATGCCGATGAGATCTGGTTTGGCCATGTTGTAGAACGGCGGCCAGAGAACGGCGATAAATTGAATGAGGAAGAGCAGGTACCACCAGCTCCATCCGGCGCGTTTTTCGTCCTGCCGGCCGGTGGCTGCTTCCTCGATGCTGGATCTCGAACCGACGCCATTTGACATGGAGACCTCCTTCACCGAGGTGCCCCAATGCCGGTCAATGATGCGGACGGAGCGGAGCTACCCTCGATGATCCCGGCGGCGAAAGCTGGGGCTCGTCACCTTCCCACGCAGCCTTCTCATTCGCATCTAACGCAACACCTGTTCCCGAGTTCCATCCGCCTTTCGGCTATTCATTCCTTTTGGTAGGTATTTCAATGGTGTACGAGTTCGCGGTTCTGTTCTGAACGGCGCGCCATTTCGGTACAGAACCGGGCCCTCCGAAACCTGCCGTTTTTGCGCTTGAAGCCGCAACGAGCATGCGCAGCAGCACGCTTTTCGCCCAGCGTCGCACGGCCCAGCGCAGGCGCCTTCTTACGCGGTCGTACCGTCGATCGAGCGGCGGATCACCCGCTGCACTTCCGCATTCGATAAAAACAGATCGTGGTTGATGATGCCCCAGCCTTCCTGGGAAGCATCGACCACGTGCACGCCGAGCCGCTCGATAGTGGCCTTCTCGGCGGCGCCGACCCTCGTCATTCCGCCTGCGATCTGCCCCGACAGCGCCAGTGCGCGATCGTTTGTCGCGGCGATCACGGTGATCTTGCCAGCAAGCGGACCGATGCGGTGAATCGCCGACGAGAACACGTCCATGTCGATATCGGGCGCGGCAAACACCACCGCGCCGATCTTGGCTGTAACGGTGTCGCCGTATCGCGCGTAGACCTGACGCAGGCTTTCAAGCGTCAGCATGGTTCCCATGCTGTGCGCAACGATATGCACGCGGCCGCCGCCTGGAGCCGACACGATGGAAGAGAGCACGCGTTCGAAATCGTCGCGGGACCACATCGCGCTGTCGCGGTCATAGGCATAGTCGAACAGTCCTGCCCTGGAGGGCCAGGAGAACACCATGGTCCGGCCGCGGAACTTGATCCCATCGGAGAGATGGGCGGCATCGAGCGCCGCCGTCTCGAATGTCTGCTTGAAGCCGTGGACATAGATCAGCACGTCTCCTCCCCCGCCGGCCTGCGCGAGGAGATCGCCAACATCGGCCGACATCGGTTCGACCCGATCAAGGCGCCAATCGCCAAGTCCGACCGAGGCGAGAGAAAGACGGCTCTCGTCCGGCGCCACCAGCTTCGCCCGCGCGACCGTCATTGCGGTCGCGCGCTCCGGCCCGAACCAGGGTTTGGTGCGACCGCCGTTCACGGGCTTGCGCGTGGTGGTGACGAGCAATGTGGGGTCAACGGAGAGGGACGACGCATCGAAGCGCGCGCCGCTCGCGCCCAAGCCTGCGCATCCGCCAAGCGCGAGGCAGCTGCCTGCCGACACAAGCCCGCCCACGAGCGCGCGGCGCGACACGAGAGTCTTACGTTGCAGAAGATGTCGGACGATCACACGGAACCTTCGGGAACACTGCCCATCATTTGCCTCGCCCTGATAGCTCCGTGAATGACGATGGCGGCGAGAAAAGGGCGGTCCGGTTCCGCTTCAATCAGAACCGATCAGTGGTGGCGCCGATGCCGGCTCCGGCTCGGGATGCTTGCCATGACCGTGATGCAGGTCGCGGATCAAGGCTTCATCCTTGCCACAACTTCAGGCCGGTTTGTCTCGAGCCAGGCCAGAGCTTCCGGCCCGTCGACGACACACTCGAAGGTTTCCCAGGTCGGGTCCTCCAAAGACTCCGCTTGAAGTCGCTTCGCCGCATATTCGACGAGGTCGTGCAAGCGTTCATATCCTCGTCGGCGCTCGAGCGACTCTGCAATCGCTGCGCTCGTCCAATCTCGCCGGGCCAGATCGATGATGCGCAGAGCGTCGGCCTCGCTGAACCAGGGTGTGGCATCGAACTCGAGACAGACGACGTTGTCGGCGGTGTGGCAAGTCGCGTGGATCATTGGATCCTCCGTTTGCGGGCGCGGGCGCCTATCAGCCCTTGACCAGATCCCCCAGCAGGTTCGCCGCCACGGTCAGCTTGGCGAGCGTCAGGCCGCTGGCAGCAATCTCCTCGACCGAGCGGCGGATGCGCGTCGCTTCGGGGTGAGCCGCGAGCCAGGTCTCGACGGCCTGCTGGCCAGACTGGCCGGTTGCCAGCATATCCGCGGTCAGTCTTCTCTCGGCGCCCGCGATCTGCTCAACGGCGCGATCGATGGCCATGCGTTCGAAATAATCGCTTGCCGGCACGCTGCGCGCGGCGGCGATGATACGGTCGAGACGGAAATTCGCTTCCGCAGCGAAGAAGGTCGCCGCCGCATCGCCGATGGCGCGGGTGGTGCGCTCGGCAATCGTCACGATATCGGGTGCCGAGACCAGGGTGTCGAGATCGGCGAGTTCGCCGGCGAGGCCGATCGGGACACCGGCGTCGGCGAGTTCCTGCCGGCGCTTGGCACGTGCGGTCTGCAAGTCCGGCGGCAGAGTGGTGTCGAGCCCGGCGACGATCTGGCGGATAGCCGGGCCGAAGCGCGCGACGACCGCCTCCAGCCCGTCCTTGAAATCGACATTGCGCACATACCAGACCATGCGGGAGAGCAGGAGGTCCTGGATCGCCGCGTAGAGGCTGAGCTGCAGCTGCCCGTCGATTCGTGTGTCGAGCGCGTCGATCGCGTCATTGAGCCGCCTGAGCTCGTAGATCGCGTCCACCGCCACCTGCGCCATGACGATGGTCGAGATATCGGCGTCGGTCTCGTCAGTCAGGCGTACGATGCAGGCCGGGCCCCCGCGGTTGATCACGGCATTGGCGAGACTGGTCGCGACGATCTCGCGTCGGAGGCGATGGAGCTCGACCGCGGTCGGGAATTTGTCGGGAACCTGGTGCGGAAAATACAGGGACAGTCTGCGGGCGAGATAAGGATCATCAGGTACGCCGGTGGCGAGCAGGTCGTCGTAGAGCGTCAGCTTGGCATAAGCGAGCAACACGGCCAGTTCAGGCCGCGTCAGGGACTGCCCGCGCCTTGTGCGCTCGGCGAGCGCTGCGTCGTCGGGCAAGAACTCCACCGCGCGGCTGAGCAGGCCGCGCTGCTCGAGCGACTGCATCAGGCGGGTGAGGAAGCCGGTCTCGGCCATGCCCTTGCGTTCGGCGAGCGAGAGCGCCAGCGTCTGCAGATAGTTGTTGCGCAGCACCAGCGCGCCGACCTCGTCGGTCATCGCGGCAAGCAGTGTGTTGCGGTCAGCCGGGCTGAGGCGTCCCTCGCGCTCGGGGCGCGCCAGCGCGATCTTGATGTTGACCTCGATGTCGGAGGTGTTCACGCCGGCCGAATTGTCGATCGCGTCGGTGTTGAGCCTGACGCCCTTCTGCGCCGCTTCAATGCGGCCGCGCTGGGTGACACCGAGATTGGCACCTTCGCCGATCACCCGGGCGCGCACGTCGCCGCCCGTGATGCGGATCGCATCGTTGGCGCGGTCGCCGGCCTGATCGTCGCTTTCCCCGGAGGAGCGGACATAGGTGCCGATACCGCCAAACCACAAGAGGTCCGCGCGCGCCTTCAGGATCGCCGTCATCACCTCGAAAGGCGTGGCTTGCGGCTTGTCGAGATCGAGCAGGGTGCGCACTTCCGGCGCGAGCGGGATCGCCTTGAGCTGGCGCGAGAACACGCCGCCGCCTTCCGAGATCAGCGACTTGTTGTAGTCCTGCCAGCTCGAACGCGGCAGGTCGAACAGGCGCTTGCGCTCGGCGAAGCTGATCGAAGGATCAGGCGAGGGATCGATGAAGATGTCGCGATGATCGAAAGCCGCCACAAGCCTTGTCGCCGGCGAGAGCAGCATGCCATTGCCGAAAACGTCGCCGGACATGTCGCCCACGCCGACCACGGTGAACGGCATGGTCTGAATGTTGGTGCCGAGCTCGCGGAAGTGGCGCTTGACCGCCTCCCAGGCGCCGCGCGCCGTGATCCCCATCTTCTTGTGGTCGTAGCCCTGGCTGCCGCCGGAGGCGAAGGCGTCGCCGAGCCAATGGTTCTTCTCGGCCGAGATCGCGTTGGCGATGTCGGAGAAGGTGGCGGTGCCCTTGTCGGCGGCGACGACGAGGTAGGGGTCGTCGCCGTCATGCCGCACGGTCAAGTCGGGCGGCACGACGATGTCGCCGTCGAGATTGTCGGTGAGTTCGAGCAGCGAGCGAACGAAGATGCGATAGGCTTCGGTGCCCTCCGCGAGCCACGCCTCGCGATCGGAGGGCGGCGGCAGCCGCTTGGGCACGAAGCCGCCCTTGGCGCCGACCGGCACGATCACGGCGTTCTTGACCTGCTGCGCCTTGACCAGGCCGAGGATTTCGGTGCGGAAATCCTGCGGCCGATCGGACCAGCGCAAGCCCCCGCGCGCAACCTTGCCGAAGCGCAGGTGAATGCCTTCGACACGAGGTGAGTAGACGAAGATCTCGTAGAGAGGTCGTGGCGCCGGCAGGTCGTCGATCCGGCGCGCGTCGAACTTGAAGGAGATCACCGGACGCGGATGTCCATCCCGGCCGACCTGCCACAGATTGGTGCGGATGGTTGCCTGCACCAGATTGGTGAAACGGCGCAGGATGCGGTCTTCGTCGAGCGATGCGACGGACTTGAGCTGCTCCTCGATCTCGGCGAGGAGAGTTGTCTCGCGCGCCGAACGCTCGCGATCGGTAAGGACGAGGCGCGGATCGCGGCGGGCCTGGAATAGCGCGACGAGGTTGGCCGTGATCGCGGCGTTCTTGCGCAAGGTCTCCCACATATAGTCCTGGGTGAACGGAGCACGGATCTGGTGCAAATAGCGCGACAGCGCCCGGATGGTCGAGACCTCCCGCCAGCCCAGGGCCGTGCGCAGGATCAAGGCATTGTACCCGTCGGATTCGGCGCGATCGGTGACGACTGCCATGATCGAGGCTTCCAGGCGCTGGCTGAACTCCGGGCCGATCTCGATCGGCTGGCCGTCGCTGGTCTCGATCGTCATGTCGTGCAGCCAGACCGGCTCAGGCCTGTTACCGGGCACGATCTGATAGGTGCGTTCGTTGACCACACGCAGGCCGTGATTTTCGATCACCGGCACGCGGTAGGACAGCGACAGCGGTGCGGCGTCCGAAAATACCTTCAGGCCGAAGCGCCTGGGATCGTCCTCGTCCTCGAAGCGGTGGACCGAAATCGTCACCGGGCGGGCTGGCGTGAGCTTTTCGATCGTCGTGATATCGGTGATCGCCTGTTCCGCGCCGAACACCTCGGTATAGCCGCCGCTAAAGGCCCGGCCATATCGGTTGGTGAGCATGCGCGCCCGCATGCCATCGGTCGATGCGGCGAGCGCGGCCTTCAGCTTGTCGGCCCAGGTTGCGGCAATGGCGCTGATGCCGGCTTCGAGCGTGGCGCGCTCGACGACGGGAGTTTTGCCTTCATAGCGCCCGATGATGTAGTGGACGCGCGCAAGTGATCCTTCGGGGAAGGACACGTAAGAGGCCGACAGGGTCCCCTTGAAGACCTGCGACAGGAATGCCCCGACGCGCGTGCGCACGTCGGTGTCGTATTTGTCGCGCGGAATGAAGGTGAGGATCGAGACGAAGCGATCGAACTTGTCGACCCGCGCCAGCGCCCGGACGCGGGGGCGCTCGTAGAGGATCAGGACCTCCATGATGAAATTGTAGAGGGTGTCAACGTCGACCTGGAAAAGCTCGTCACGCGGATAATCTTCGAGAATGTGCATCAGCGCCTTGCCCGAATGGCTGTTCGGGTCGAAGCCGGCGCGCTGCAGCGCCCGTGTCACCTTGTGGCGGACATAAGGGATCTGCCGTACCGAGCGGGTGTAGGCGCCCGAGGTGAACAGGCCGACGACGCGCAACTCGCCCTCCAGCCGGCCGTCGGGCGTGTATAGCTTGATGCCCACATAATCCATCCGGATGCGGCGATGGACGCGGCTACTGACATTGGCCTTGATGACGATCAGCAGGGTCGGCTCGCGCATGAACTCGCGAATTTCCGACGTCATCACCACCATCTCGCTGCCGCGACGCAGGACCTTCACGTCGGGATCGCGCAGGATGCCGAGGCCTTCGCGGGTCGTGATGTCGTCAGACGCATCGCTGTCGGACGAGAAGCGATATTCGCGTACGCCGAGAAAGGTGAAATTGTCGGCGCAGAGCCATTGCAGGAACTGGTTGGCTTCGGCGACCTCGTCGATCGGCAGCGGCGGCGGATCGGAAGAGAAAGTCTTGATCGCTTCCTCGACGCGGTCACGCATGGCGCGCCAGTCGGTGACGCAGGCGCGGACGTCGTTCAACGTCCGGGTGAGGCCGTCGATCAGCTTCTGGCGATCGGCATCGGCATCCAGGCGGGTGATGTGGAGGTGAATCAGGCTTTCGCGCGTGCCCTTTGCTCCCTCCGGGAGTGCTTCGCCGTAGAAGCGCAGCAGCTTGCCCTCATCATCGCGTTCCACGGCGATGATCGGGTGAGCGACGAGGGTGACTTCGATGCCCTGCTCGGCGAGCTCCGCCATGGTGGAATCGAACAGGAAGGGCATGTCGTCATTGAGAATTTCGAGCACGGAAATCTCGCGCCCGTCCGGCATCATCGGGTTGACGACGCGGATATCGGCGCTGCCTGCCGTGCGCCGCTGCACGTGTTCCCAGGCTTGCTCGGCCAGGAGGGCTAGCGAAGCGGCATCGTGATTGGCGAGGTCCTCGATATTGGTGTAGCCGAACAAAGGCTCGGCAAAGGCCCGTGGGCTCTTGCCCGGCTGTACGTTGCCCGCCGCATCGCGGATCAGAGTTGCCCGTGCCGCCCTGTCATCACGCCACGCCATAATGTCCTCCATTTGCCGCGCCGTCCGACCGGTGCCGCGATCATCAGCTTGATTCTGGAGTGCATCTCTTCGAGCGCCGCGATCGAATGCTACGCGAAATCCTCGGTCTCGAAGCGTCGACGGCTTCCGACCACAATACTACGATCCCGGAGCGAAAGGCGCGCGCTGTCGTGCGACCTGCTGAAATCCCGGACGACAACGGGAGCGGCCGAAGTCGGCGCCGACGGCCGTGGAACCATTTGACGGGCGAGAAAAATCGCAAGCAATTTCAATCGTATATGAGTTCGTTGTTTTGTTCCAATGGCGCGCCATTTCGGAATCCACTATTGGCGCCAAAATCGGCCGGTTCTTCGATTGATCCAGTCAAGCTGTCGAGTTGAGTGCATCTTGACGGCCGGCCGGCTAATGGGTGTCGCCGTAATCCCGTCATCCCACTTTTAGGGGTGGCCCCACCAATGCGATTTCGAATGGTAGCCAAAATGCTGTGTCCGTCGGCGCCATCGCGTTTGCCTTGGTCATTTCCAAGAAGAATGCCTCCGCATGTCGATCGAGGGTAGACCGGAATATCCGACCTGCGGCCACAAACGGCGCTTTTGACCCTCAACAGACATGCCGACCTTGTCTTACTTGCTTGCACCGAGCTACGCGCCCGTCAAATCGAACTGGGCCTTCGATACAGCAGTCCCTTCTTTTTCAGCGCCTTCGACTGGGTCGTCACGAACGACGGCTCGACGTGAGGCAGCTTCGCGACGACATTTACAGCGACGCCGTCGTCTTTGAATAATGCCATCAGGATCTTAAACTGCGGATGGCTTATCCCTCGCGCGCTCGCCCGGATCTGATGGATCTCCTCGAGATAAACACTGATTGAATCAATCTCCCACGCGAGCTGCCCTGTCGGCATTGGCTCCGTTGGCGATACTTCCGATTTCGTATTTCGCTCGTCTGGCAATATGGACCGTCGATGCGGCTGCCCGGTGCCGCACTGCGGCTCAGGGTGCCAATGGCGTCGATGCCAGGTCACACCTGATCTCCGTCGATGCGCGCCTTCCGACTCTCTTTGGCTGCTCTCATCGTATTCATGACGAGCAAGCTCGGGCAGCCCAACGCCAACGCCAAACCGGCGACGAGCGGTGAGTCCGGCAGCAACGTTGCCAGGATGGCCGATCCCGCGACGATGCCAATGATCGCCAGCGCGAGGGCGCCATCGTCTACGAACAATCCGATCACTTCCCGTAGAGCGCCCCTCATGCAGCGACCCTCGAACCGAGGCCGCGCGCGAGCCCGATCGCGGCGGATCCAGTGCCCAGAAAGACCACCGCGAAAGCGATGATCGCCAGATCCGCTCCGGGCCAGGCAATGCCAAGCCCCTCCCCCGTCCAGAACACGCCGAAAGCCGACAGCAGGACCCCAACGACGAACTTGAGAGCGTTTTCGGGAACCTTCGCCAGTGGACGATGGATGGCCAGGCCAAGCAACAGGACCGTGATGCAGGCCACACCGGCGCCGGCGACGGCGGACAACATTCCCCGCTCGGCGCCCAGGGCGATTACCACGAAGACGACCTCCAGTCCCTCCAGAAGAACCGCCTTGAACGCAGTGAGCGTAGCAATTCTGTCCAGCCTCATCTCCTTCCGGTCCGCCAAGGCCTGAAGCTCGGAAGTCTCGGCTGCGAACGCCGCTTCCTCGTCGTGCAGCGCGATCAACCCGGCCGCGCGCAAGATGGCCTTTCGCATCCACCGGAGGCCAAACAGGAGGAGAAGAACCCCGACGACGAATTGAAGCAGATGAAGCGGGACCCGATCCAGCGCAGGTCCAAGCACAAAGACAATCGCCGTCAGCGCGGCCAACCCCGCGAAAAGGCCGACCATAGCGGGGCGCCAGCCCCTTACGGTCGCCACCGCCAGGACAACGGTCAGAGCCTCCACAGCCTCCACGAGCGAAGCGAGGAAGGCGGCCGTCACGATGGGCCACGCCAAGTTCATGCCAATCCTTGCGCGCGCGCCGGCACCATTCCGGCGTTGGCTTGCCAACCGAGTTCGCCGGAACGGACCGGGTAGATCCAGTCCCGAGCCGAGGTCGTCCACTCAACGAGGGCGACGATAGCGTCGAGTTCGCCATTCAAATAATGCATTCTCCTTATGCTGACATGTCTCTTTTGAATTACAGCGAAGGAAGCATCCGGCCGTCCTGAAGCGGTATGAAGGGCAACTCAATCGGCTTGAAGAAGCATTGGGGAAAAGCGTCGCAGCCGGCGATGCAGAGGCCGCAGAAGCCATCAGAGACCTTGTCGATACGGTCACTGTGTTCCGGGATTCAGCCAGACCGGGTGGAGTAGCGGTGGAGATAGCAGGCCGTCCAAATGCCCTGCTTGGCGAAGCCGCCTACCCCAACCGGATAACGGGAGTGTGAGGAAGGTGGTAGCGGGAGACCGCTACAGTCCGAAACCCACTATTACGGGAGCGTTGTTTTCTTACCGGAGGGCAGCCTAACTCGCGAGGTTGTCAGCCCGTCAAAATCCGCCATTCTCGCGCGATTACTCGTCGCCCAAAATGGTGCTCGATAGGTTCAAATCCCGGACCGGCAACCATCTTTACCTGCGCCCCCTTGCGCCCATGACGACGATGCTGGTGGCTCAACCCGCCCGCGCCTGCTCTTTGTTGACGCCGACCAAGAGACCACGCGTCATGTTGAATAAAGCGGTTCATCGCGGTTCATTCAGAATTCGCCGGACAACAGCCATGGCGCTATTCCGCTCGCGCGGCATCCCCTTGGACGGCGGCGCCGCCTCCGCAGTGGCTGGCTGCGTCATTTCCGAGACAATGCTCTGTGCCATCCGCAGACGGCCCAGAGCGGGCTGCGGAACGGCGCTCGCAAGCTGCTGACAGTGCCGTACGTAGGCTCGCGCCATCCGGCGGACGGCCTGCTCAAAAGGTGAACAGCACAGACGCGTACCAGGAATATCGGTTGGTATCGTCCGTGTTCTGGGTGCCCCGCCTGACGTAGCCAAGCAGATGATAGTTGTCGGTTACATCATATCGCCAACCGACGCCAAGGCTGGTCGAGGCAGGCGTTCCCTGGGAATCCGCGGTTTGATGGAAGAGCTCACCCCCGATCTGAAGCTTAGGGAGCACCTGATAGGTCAGCACGGCGCCGGCCTGACAGAAATTCGCAGCGCGGATTTCGTTGAAGGTGCAGCCGCCTCCGCCGAAAGCGGACCACTGCTTGCCGAAGTCCTTCTGCACCCATACCGGCAGCAGCAATGATGCGTGATTGTCTCCTATGGCCCCCGACCCGCTGGGCAGGAATACGCGCGGAAACACGCTGACGTCGAGACCGAACGTATCCTGGTGTAAGAAGCGATACTTGGCGGCAAGCTCGACGTTGCCGAGCCCGACCCGAGTTCCGCCGCCGACAGTATCGTTGTAACCCGCCGGCAATGTCGCCGTGAGCTGGAGGTTTGGAGCCGCGCCGTAGTTGAAGTCCACTCCGGTCTCGCCCGCCGTACCCGCGCGCGTATTGGTGCCGTTATTGAACGTGTAAATCTCGAAATGGCCGGTCTCGGTAGGTTCGGGGTCGTCCGATACGAAAGGCGGTCCCGCCGCAGCCGGTCGAGCGAGCAGCGCCAGCAGCGCACCGGCTGAAATCAACCAAGCTGGCCAATGCGCGCGCTGTTTCACCATTTTGCTGCACGACCTTTTGGCTTGCGTCCCCGCCTTTCGGCCCCGTAGTGTATGCTACATCAGTCCACGCGAAGTACAATTTACTACAGCCGGAAACATGATCGTCAGGGCCGGAACCGGCGCACAACCCCGTGAACTCGACCGCAGGCTTGCTGAGGTAAAGCCGCAGCTTGCCGCTACAGGATTGCGCGTCGCCAACTTCATCGACGAGAATAGGCACATCGTTCTAGCGAGTTCGGCAGCGGCGCTGGGCGTAAGAATCGGCACCTCGGACGCGACGGTGCTCCGCACGATTCAGAGGCTGGGCTTTCCGAGTCTAGCCGATCTCAAATCTGAGATCCTAAAGTCGGAAGCAAATTCGACGCCGGCGGACGACATGCGGCGCAGCTTGATCGACCTCAAGCAGACAACGGGAGAGGCGCTGGATGACATCCTCGATGCTCACACCGATGGCCTCGCCGTCCTGCGCTCCGTGAAATGCCGAGCCCAAATAGCCGCCGCGGTTTCAATACTCGATACCGCCGCGCGCATCTGCGTGTTCGGCATCGGTCCATCGTCCGCACTTGCTGCATATGTCTCGATTTTGCTTGCCCGCAGTGGCCGTCGTGCTCGCACGATCAACGCGACCGGTTCCATGCTCGCCGATCAGTTGCTGGATCTTCGCTCGGGCGACGTTCTCATGATCCTCGCTTATGGCCGCCTCTATCGCGAGGTGAAAGCAGTATTCGCCGAAGCAAAAGCGCTCGGCCTTCGGACCGTATTGATCACGGAAGCGGCCGACGCGCCGCTTTCGAAAATGGCGGCCGCCTGCGTGGCGATCCCGCGCGGCCGGCCTGGCCGGATCGCACTGCACGGCGCAACTCTCGTCGGGCTCGAAGCGCTGGTGTTCTCGCTTGCCGCTGCAAATCCGGGCGCGGCACTGGCTTCCCTCGACAACCTCAATCGACTGAGGCGCGCGACCGAAGCACGGGGCTGAGTCGAAAAGCCCGTTCTGGGACAAAAACAAAAAGAGCAAAAGAAAGAAGGAGTCCCGGATGGATGGCGGCATCGAAACGAGCAAGGTTCCGGAAGTAACCCTGATCTTCTGGATCATCAAGATTTTGGCCACGACGCTAGGCGAAACGGGGGGTGACGCTGTGTCGATGTCCATGAACCTCGGATACGCGGTGAGTAGCGCGATCTTCATCGGGCTCTTTTTAATAGCGGTCGCCGTAGAGATCCTGGCGCGGAAATTCCATCCCTTCCTCTACTGGTTCGTAGTTGTTGCCACGACGACGGCCGGCACGACCATGGCCGATCTCGCGGACCGTTCGCTCGGCATCGGCTATCCGGGGGGATCGTCGCTGCTCTTCGCGCTGCTAATGGCCTCCCTTTTCGTCTGGTACCGCTCGGAAGGATCGATCTCGGTCAACACCGTTTCGAATCCACGTGTCGAGTCGTTCTACTGGGTTTCGATCCTGTTCTCGCAGACGCTCGGCACGGCACTCGGCGACTGGATGGCGGACACCAATGGTCTCGGTTACGAAGGTGGTGCCCTTGTGTTCGGCGTCGGGCTCGCCCTGATCGCCGCGGCCTACTATTTCACCTCCGCCTCGCGAACCGCGTTGTTCTGGGCCGCCTTCATTCTGACCCGACCGCTGGGCGCGACCCTCGGCGATCTGCTCGACAAGCCATTGGCCAACGGCGGACTTGCGTTCAGCCGGTACTATGCCTCAGCGATCCTCGCGGCGCTCATCATTGCCTGCGTGGCCTTGCTCCCACAGCGCGCCGGCACCCATCCGGCTCAGCCCGAACGGAGCCGGATCTGACCGACCACTGACAGGACAAATTGATGAAACCGATCCACCTCCCCACATTGGGGCCCCGCTATTGGACTGCGCTCTGCATCGCCAGCGTGTTCGGGGCCAACATGGGCGATTTCTTCGCTCATAACCTCGGTCTCGGCCACGTCGGCGGGCTGCCGTTCCTTGCCATCGCGCTCGCCGTCATCATTTTGGCCGAACGGTTCGACGAGATCCGGCACCAAGCCTATTATTGGATGGCCATCATCATCGTCCGGACAGCCGCGACTAATTTCGCTGACTTCACCGCGGGCGATCTCAAATTGCCGCGTGTGTGGGTCATGGTGGTACTGGCGATCCTTCTGGCCACGGTGGTCTGGTCGAGTTGGCGATTCGCCTGGCGGCACTTGGCCAACAAGACAGACGAGGTGCTCCGCGCCGACCTTGGCTACTGGGTATGCATGTTCCTCGCCGGGACGCTCGGCACGGAGATCGGTGACTATTGCTCGCACAATCTGAAATTCGGCGACGGCGGCGCAGCAATATTGCTGTCCCCGGTAGTGGTTCTGCTGTTCGTAGTCGGTAGAGGCGGACGACTCCTGCTGTTGCCGGTATATTGGACGATGGTGGTCATGATTAGAGCTGCAGGGACGGCGGTAGGAGACTATCTGAGCAGTCGTCACATGCTCGGGCTGCCGCTGAGCACAACTCTCACCGGGATTGCGTTCATTGCTCTGCTAATGGTCTGGAAGGAGGCATCGAGGTCGGACAACGTTGGCGAAACGGTGAGCGAGCGAGCCTAACCATGGCCTTGGAGTTCCCGTCTAACGGGGTGCGCCCCCTTCCAGTCAGCAGCACATGCAAGGCGTTGTGGAAGTCATCACCCCATTGGACATTGTAGAGTTTGATCCGCCCATTGGTCCGCTCGAGCAGATGCGCCTGATTGGCTTCATTTTCCAGCATCAGATGAACCTGGCGGCCAATCAATTGGCTGCGCACGGTCTCGGCAAGTTCGATGAGGAAGTGCTTGTCGGAATCGTCCTTCAGGGCATGGACGGCATCGAACCGCAGCCCATCGACCCCATAGTCACGCAGCCACAACATGGCGTTATCGGTCAAAAAACGCTATTACGGTGACAGTGCACTTAATTGACACCTCCCTCGAGAAGGCCTCAAAAGGCCAAGACCAAGGTTCTGAGCTAAATCGTCGCGTGAATTAAGTGCACTGTCATTTCGTAATTATTTCGGACGGTTGCTTGAAGGATGAGCGTCGTCTCCGAAGGCGAACGCTCAAGCGTTCGAATCGTCTGGTCTAGCTAGCGGTCGAGCGGAAAGCGATCGTCGTTCAGCGAGCGTTCAGCGCATCTATCGTCTTTCTCGGGCGTAACCCGCCCCCGCTGCGCAAGCTCGCCGCGGCCTGCGGCAAAGTGAGGATGGCGGATGATGCGCAACCGGTCGCTTGTGCTCGCCCTGGTGTCGGTTTTCGCTTCGGTCTTCGGCGTCGTTGCCGTCGAGCCCGCCCATTCGCAGCAGACCAACTTGCCGCAGATCTGGGTCACGGTCACGTCGCCACCAGCCAAGCGGAACGACCATTGGCTCGGCATCCGCGAGGATGCCGCCGATCAGTGGAAGCCGGACGCCCATTGGTCCGTGGTCGCAAATCACACCCAGGTCGCGAAGATCGGCGCACAAAATATCGAAAATACGCGCGACGCCGACCTCAAGGCGACGTTGGCCGAGGTGAAGCGCCGTGGCCTCAAGCTGGCGCTGGAAATTGGTCCCCTGGTCCGCACGCCCGCCTGCGCGCCGCCCACGGAATCCTACGGCCGCCAAGGTGAGACCGAGGCGATCCTACAGAAGATCCGCAACGATGGCGGCGAACTCGACTATGTCGCGATGGATGAACCGTGGTTTTATGGCCATCGCGACCCCGGCGGCTGCGAGGCATCGACGGCACAGATCGCTCAGGAGGTCGCAACCAGCGTCGCATCGATGCGCAAAATTTTTCCGGCGCTGAAAGTCGGCGACATCGAGGTGGTGGACGGCGATCGCGAGGCGACGGCGCAACTGGCCGAGTGGGCCGACGCCTATCGCCAGGCCACCGGCGAGCCGCTCGCCTTCCTGCACACCGACCTCGCCTGGTCGGACCTCGCGATTGGCAATCTGGCGCCGCTGGCCGCGAACCTGAAGCGTCGAAACATCCCGTTCGGCATCATCTACAACGCCGACGGGAGTGCCGCGAGCGATGCCGCGTGGACGCAAAGCGCCGTCAGCCATTTCCTCGAAATCGAACAGGTGCGTGGTATCCATCCCGACGACGCCATTTTTCAGACCTGGACGCGAAATCCCACCCATGTGCTGCCGGAGAGCCAAAGCGGCACCTTGATGAACGTCGCCCTGCAATATCTGCAGCCGTCCCCGAGGCTGCACGTTTTGCGTTCTGGCGGCACGGTCTCGGGCAATCTTGTCGGTCCCGGCGGCGCGCCGCTTCCCGGTGCGGCCGTCGCGTTGAGCGCGGTCGACGTCGGCGGTCGTCTCTGGCCGACGCAGCGGGTGCTGTCCGACGTGATTCCCGAAGCTGCGGCAACCGCTGTCATCGGCGTGCGCGCCGGACTGGAAGGCGCTTGCATCTGCGCGGGACCGACCGGAGCCATCATTGGCGGAATCCACTACCGCGAGCAGGGTAAACCAGTTCAGGACGTCTCGCCGGTTAGTCTGCCGATCCAGGGCGCGCCGATGAGCCTGCGCACGCTAGCGCTGAAGCCGGGCCAGACCTATGCCCCGAACCTCAAGCAGTTGCCGGTAACGCCGGGCGCGAGCTTCACGCTCGAGACCTGGATTTCGGCCACCGCCGCGGCCGAAAACGCAGGTTACGTTACGATCGTCTTCCTCGATGCGAACGGCAAAGGGCTCGGCCGGCGCTTTCTCTGGCTCAAACCATCGGTGCAGCCGCTGGGCGTGGCGACCACCGATGCGCGGGGCGATTTTCACCTCGATCTGCCGCCGGCCATTGCCGCCGCCGAGCCGGAGATCCGCGCGAGCTTCGCCGGATCCGCAACGCTCAAGGCGGCGCTCGCCATCGCGGCACCTCCTCCGACGACAGCAAACGCCTCCCTGCCCGCGCTTGAACGAACGCTTAGCCCGGACGCCTCACCGCTTCTGATGCTGGGTCCACATGCCAAGGAGCTCCAGGCGATCTTCGCGCAGCCGCCGGGCGCGGTGAGCCAATGGGCGCAGGTCGCCGGCCAGATCCAAGGTATCCGCCTGCCGGGCGGCGCGATTACAGCTATGCCCGACGACGTTCTGGCGCGCCTGGCGCAGGACCTCAAGGCTCGCCACATCGCCCTCGGCCTCGAGGTGCTCGCCACCAACTGGTTTCATGAGCCGCCCTGTGGCGGGGGCCCCTCGAGGGCTATAGCGACCCGGGATCGACCAACCAGATCGTCGCCAAGCTGATCAGAGCAGGCGCGCGGCTCGATTTCATCGCGATGGACGAGCCGTTCTGGTTCGGCCACAGCTACAGCGGCAAGAACGCCTGCCGCAGTTCGGTGCAGGATCTGGCGAGCCGCGTCGCCATCAATGTCAGAATCTTCACGGCCGCTTTTCCAAACGTGGTCGTCGGCGACATCGAGCCCTTTCCGGCGATCAGCCGGCAGCCGCGCTGGCAGGCGGAATATGCGGCGTGGGTCGCGGCCTTCCGCGCGGCGACCGGCGTGGGGCTCGATTTTCTGCAGCTCGATTTCGACTGGTGGAACCCGGATCTGATCGTCGGCCAGGCGCAATTCAGACAGCCAAATGATCAGGCGATCGCTAACCTCGCCCGACAGGTTTCCGACGTTGCGCGGCAGAATGAGCTGAAGCTCGGCATGATCATGAATGGCGGCGGCCCACCGGGCGCGCATTCGGACTCCGATTGGGTCCAGCAAGCGCGCGCGCACATCCGCGTGCTTGAGGGATCAGGCGTCCATTTCGATCACGCCCTGATCGAGACATGGGATCGCTATCCCAGCCACACATTGCCGGAGACCGACCCCAACAGCCTATCGAGCCTTATCGGCATCTACCGGCAGACGCATCATCGATAGCCAAACGAGTGGCAGGGCACGGGCCGGCAACAGCCCTGTCATTGCGGATCGGATACCCAAGCAGGTAGCGAAGACTTTGAAGCTCAAATGCGGGCCCGAGATCGATACTAATCAGCGTGGCGGAGTTCGCCAACGTTCGCCATCGCTTATTCAATGGATATTCGACGACATCTCCAAAACGGATCTAAGTCATTGAGATGGCTGGCGCTCCCTAGGGGAATCGAACCCCTGTTTCAGCCTTGAGAGGGCCGCGTCCTAACCGCTAGACGAAGGGAGCGTGAGCGCTAGCCAATAACCTCGAAATTTGTCCGCCGCAAGGACTGAACCGGCCTTTTATGGCTCATTGGCAAATTTCAGCTTTCCGGCCGGCTTGAGCGTGTGGGCATCGAAAGTGCGGATCTCGATGACGCCGCCGATATCCAGCGTAACGACCAGGTGATCGCCGGCCACGCCGGTCGACACGATTTTGGCGCCCTTCGGCAGGGTGGCGGTGACGTCGCCCACGGGCTCGGCCGCCCTTCCCTCCGACTTGAAAAGGCGGTAGCCCACCGCGATCAGGACGGCGCAGATGGCCAGCGCCGAGGTCAGCCCCGCGATCAGCATCATCCGTCGCACCCGCGCAAACAGCGCGGCCTGCTCGGGGGTCGGTTCGGGAACAGCGGTATCAGACGTCGTCATGGATAGCTCAGGTTCAGCGCAACGGTTGGAGGTCACGGTCGAAGGCGACGAGGGCTCGGCCCGGCTCGACCGCGTGCTGGCGGCGCACCTTCCCGACCTGTCGCGATCAAGGCTCAAAACCCTGATTCTGGCGGGCGCGGTGAGCCTGAAGGCCGCCGCGGTCCGCGACCCCGCTTATCACGTCGCATCCGGCGATACGATCATAATCGACGTGCCGGAGGCGGCCCCGCCGGAGCCGAAAGGCGAGGACATCGCGCTCGATATCGTGTTCGAGGACGACGACATCATCGTCATCAACAAGCCGAAGGGGCTAGTGGTGCACCCCGCAGCGGGCCACGAGACCGGGACCTTGGTCAATGCGCTGATCGCCCATTGCGGCACCTCGCTGTCGGGCATCGGCGGGGTGCGCCGGCCCGGCATCGTGCACCGGCTGGACAAGGACACGACCGGGCTGATGGTCGTCGCCAAGAACGACCTGGCGCACGCCTCGCTGACCGCGCAATTCGCCGACCATGGCCGGACGGGTGCGATGCGACGCGGCTATATGGCCTTCGCCTGGGGGCTGCCGGGCCGGCATCGCGGCACGGTCGATGCGCCGATCGACCGCCATCCGCATGCGCGGGAGAAGATGGCGGTGCGCCAGGGCGGACGCGAGGCGGTAACGCATTGGGAGCTGCTCGAGAGTTTCGCGGGCCGCGACGGCAAGCCGATCGCGGCCCTGCTGGCCTGCGAGCTCGAGACCGGGCGCACCCACCAGATCCGCGTCCACCTCGCCCATATCGGCCACCCCTTGATGGGCGACGCGGTCTATGGCCCGCATTTCAAGACCAAGGCGAACCAGCTGGGGCCTGAGTCGCAGGCCGCTTTAACGGCGCTTGGGCGGCAGGCGCTGCATGCTTATTTGCTGGTACTGGAGCACCCCCGCACCGGAGAACTTCTTCACTGGGAGGCGGGTCTGCCGGAGGATTTGCTTCTCCTTGAAAGCGCTTTGAAAGCGGCGCTATGACGCAGGGGCTTTGAGAAAACCCTTACCTTACAAAAAGTTATAGCTGCCACACGGGGACGTGACGTCAGCAATCCTTCCCTTTTTGCCCCCCTATGGGGTATATTGCGCCTGCGTTGGAAATGACCAACGTGGAACATCGCAGCTACGGCCGGCTTTAACCAAGCGGTCGTCTGCCTGGCCCGCCGCTATCGGGGGCCTGAACCTTTGGAGGGGCTTTACCATGGCCCGTACCGCTGCTCTGCCGGTCCTCAACGGAGAATCCGGCCTCTCTCGCTACCTCGCCGAGATCCGCAAGTTCCCGATGCTGGAACCCCAGCAGGAATACATGCTCGCCAAGCGTTGGCGCGAGCATGACGATCGCGACGCGGCGCACCAACTCGTCACCAGCCATCTCCGTCTCGTGGCCAAGATCGCCATGGGCTATCGCGGCTACGGCCTGCCGATCTCCGAGGTCGTCTCGGAAGGCAACGTCGGCCTGATGCAGGCGGTGAAGCGTTTCGAGCCCGAAAAGGGCTTCCGTCTCGCCACCTACGCGATGTGGTGGATCAAGGCGTCGATTCAAGAGTACATCCTGCGTTCCTGGTCGCTCGTGAAAATGGGCACCACCGCGAACCAGAAGAAGCTGTTCTTCAACCTGCGCAAGGCGAAGAGCAAGATCAACGCGCTGGACGAGGGCGATCTCCGCCCCGACCAGGTGAAGATCATTGCCAAGCGCCTCGGCGTCACCGATCAGGACGTGATCGACATGAACCGCCGCCTCGGTGGCGACGCGTCGCTCAACGCTCCGATCCGCGACGATGGCGAAGCCGGCGAATGGCAGGACTGGCTGGTCGACAATACGCCCAACCAGGAAGCCATGCTGGCCGAGCACGAGGAATATGATGAACGCCGTGACGCGCTGAATGGCGCCATGGGCGTGCTCAACCCGCGCGAACGGCGCATCTTCGAGGCCCGTCGCCTCGCCGATGAGCCGATGACGCTGGAAGACCTTGCTGCCGAGTTCGGCGTGTCGCGCGAGCGCGTCCGCCAGATCGAGGTCCGCGCCTTCGAGAAGGTGCAATCTGCGGTCAAGGGCACGATTGCAAGGGCCGAACAGGCCGCGCTGGAAGCCGCGCACTAAGCGCGCGGCTCTCGCGCCAGGAATTGGCGGATCGAAAAGAGACGAAAAGCCGGCGGCAACGCCGGCTTTTTGTTTGGCGGATGGTAGAAGCGAAGCATCACCCTCGGTGTCATGCCCCGGCTTGACCGGGGCATCCAGTACGCCGCGGCGCCAATAGCGAGAGCGAACTCTCCAACGCGCGCCTCTGGGATACTGGCTCGACCGGGCGATGACAGCGCTGGTAGCGGCTAATGAACCGCCGTGGGCCGTCAACCGACCAAAAAACATCGAACTGAAAGCGGACGGACACCCGTGTCGATCATCCTGCAATCCACCGTCGGCGGCTTCTCCGCCCAGTTCATGCGCAAGCTGCCGCTGGTCGAGCAGGCCATGCGCGACCACGGGCTCGATCCCAGCGAGTTCGTGATCTCCAAAGACTATGCCTCGACCGCGACGATCCCGATCATGGGGCCGTTCTTCTTTAACTACAGCGTGTATTTCGGCGATGAGGCATTCACCGTCACCGAGCCGAACGACATGGTGTTTCTGGATTACTTCTTCAAACGCGTACTGGCCGCAGACGGGCCGCCGGAATTGCCGGAGCAGCCGGGATTGATCCGGCGCTTGTACGGCTGGATGACGCAGCCGGTGTGAGGCTGTCGTTCCGGCGCGTAGCGATCATTCCCATCGATCACGCTTGTCGCAGAACGCCTGCTGGTGTATGTGCTGCCGCCCCGGCGCGAGGTCGCGCCTTTTTGATTCAGCGCTTTCCAGGGAGGCGGCATGATTAGCAGATCGATACGTTCTGACCGCCGCCCATCTCCGATCGGCAACCGGTCATAGGCTGAACGCCGCTTCGCGGCTGCTCACCATCGATTCCATCTGGCTACGAGGGGCGTGACGCAACACAGCGTCGCGCCGTGTCGTCATGTATTTGCGGTTCGTTACACCGCTCATCCACCCGCACAGCCGCGTGGAGAGCGGCTTCTTTCGCGCGGCCTGGTACATCCAGCGCAACAATTGTCCGGACTGGATCCGGCACGAGTTCGCGGACCAGTTCGACTGGTTCGGGAAGCATCTGCCGATTCCCGGAACGGATCGCGCGGCACCTCAAGCGGCGGGATACGATCTGGGGCATCTGCTGGTTCGACCCCGGGGCACGCGAGGGCTGTCAGCCGCGCGCGCTATTGCGCCTGGCTGCTCGAAGAGGGCGGCCTGCCAGTGCGCATGATCACGACCGCACGTCAGCGCGAGGTGATCTGGCGGGACGCGCACCAGATCGTCACGAAGCCGTCCGTAGATCTCCCCAAGGCGTTCCCTTGAAAGAGAGAAGGCACAGTCGGGGACAACGACAAAGCCAGGCACCGGAAGTTTCGGCTTCCGACTGCCGGCTCGCCTACGCGAGACGCCTTGCTGCCCCACGTCCGCGCCAGCGTCGCGAGCCAGCAGCCTTCGCGATAGTGCTTGTCCGTGTTGAGCTAGCTGCGGGATTTCGAAATGCTCTATTTTTGTTTTCTAACGATCATGCAGACCCCTCCGGCGGCTTTCAGGCTACCGCAAAACTGCGACGCTGCATCGGCTGTGCCAAAGGGGCCAACATAGGCGCGCCACAGCGTTCTTTTGTCGGCACGGTCAAACTTCATGATGATCGGCCGACGCTTTCCGATCACGTATGGGAATCTTCCTCGTAACATCGAATAAGCAAGCCGGGCCTCAGACTCGCTGTTTTGGCTCGTGACCGCGACAAGAAAGCTACCGTCAACGATGCCTTCTGCCGATATCGGAACCTCCGCCGGCTCGGACGCTGAGCCGAACTCTAGATCCGATCCCAGCGAGGGTTTCCACTCCCCGAATGCCTCGCGGAATGCGCGTTCGCCAGCTGCGCCCTTTTCGATTTGTAAAATGCAGCGGCGATCGGTGGCATACACCCATGGCAGGTCAAACCAGGAGCGCAGCTGAAGAAACTGAAGGTTCTTCGTGCGCATGGGCTCAAGGTTGCTTAGCTCAAGGCTGAAGAGACCTTCGGGCGTCCTGACTGCCAGAGCGGACAAGGGCGAGCCTCGGGCTAATTCACTCACTCTGGCCAATATACCTGGGACGCTATTGATGCTCTTTCCTTCAAAATTCTCGGGCACCGCGAATCTGACGTCGATCACATATGTCGGCGATGAATGGTTTACGAAGCTGCGCCGGAACCACATCATGAGCTTTAGCCCGCGTCCGGGAATATCGATATCGGCCCTGACGGCAACGTCTCGCTGATCCTGGCCGATGTCGATCCGCTGGGCTCGCCACGTCACCGTGCCCGGGAACTTCGCGCCCGTCGGGTTATTGGGATCCTCCTCGTAAAGGATGGCCCGCGCCGGTTCAGTCGCGGGCTGAGGCGTAAATGAGGGGGGATCGCCATCACCCGCCTGAGCCAAAACAGTGTTCGGACCCGCAAGCAATGGACACTGCCAAAATACCGCAGCAGCCGCGAGGACCACAGCTGCCATCAAGCGAGCTCCGTTTCGGTTGGGAGAATCTCGCAGAAACCTGTCCGACTTTGCCACGGATTGCTTCTTCTTTCGGAGACGACGATGCCGACGGGTGACATCCCGTCACTACAATCTCCGGACGATCGCAATATTGGACGCGACAGCAATCCGCAAGCGAAGAAACGCTACTCCCCCCAAATCCTTGCCAGCGTCGCGAGCCAGCAGCCTTCGCAATAGCGGGCGTCCTTGAAGTCGATCCAGTTGTGGGCATAGACGTGGTCGAGCGGGATGCCGTAGCGCGCACGCAGCACCTGGACCAGGATCTTCCAGGCCGCGACCTGCGCCGCCGTCGGGCCGATCGCGACATCGGGATAGTTGCCGGCGAACTCGACGCCGATCGAATTGTCGCGCACGACCTGATGATAGGTCGCGCTGTTGTCGATGTACTTGTTGTCGTTGCGGTTGGCGCCGTCGGTATGGGTCGGCACCAGATTGTCCGCGACCGACCAGTAGACCGTGCCATCGGTCTCGACCCAGACCATCACGCCGCGCCGCGTGGGATTCTTCGACTGCTCTTGCGCGCCACCGCGCGCTGAGCCCGTTGGCCCCTCGGTCTGGTGCACGATGATGTTGCGCCAGGCATGGGCGTCGCGGACATCGCCCCATGGCGCCAGCCAGACGATCTTTAGGCCGGGAATGTCGGGCGTGCCGGTGCTGCGTGCGAGCTTTGTGAGCTCGGCGTCCATTGCGGCGGCGGGAGCGATCAGAAGAGCGGCGAGAACAGCCGCGACAAGGCGGGACAGCATCACGGGGATCCAACAACGAACCCCAGCGTAGCAGGGTCTACGCAAATTTGCGCGCGGCTTCGACCAGCTCGGGCGAGAGCGGCGGGGCCGTATCATAGACCGCAAAGTCGTTCTTGCCGTTCTTCTTGGCAGCATAAAGGGCGTGGTCGGCGTGGGCGATCAGCCTATCAGGGAATTGGCCGATGTCGCGATTCCATTCCGCAACCCCGATCGAGATCGCGATCGGAATGTCGTTGCCGGAGCAGCCGGCGGCATCCCGGCGGCAGACCTCGAGCACGCGGCGGGCGATCAGCGCGCCTTCGCGCAAGGAGGAGGACGGCAGCACCACGCAGAACTCGTCGCCGCCGGTGCGGGCGAGCATGTCGCCGGGCCTTAAGCGCGTCTGTGCCATCAGCGTGAAGTGCTGGAGGCAGGCATCACCCGCGGCATGGCCATGAGTGTCGTTGATGGTCTTGAAGCCGTCGAGGTCGATCACCAGCAGCGAGAACGGCTCGCCGCTGCGCTCCGAACGGGCGCATTCCTCCGACAGCCGCTGTAACAGATGGCGGCGGTTGGCGACGCCCGTGAGATCGTCGAGCAGCGCGAGGTCGGCGACCTCGTTGCGCAACCGGTCCATCGCCATCAGCAGGAAGCCGAAATTGAGCGTCATCGACAGGAAGAGCAGCGCCAGCACCATGACGGCATGGCCCTGGCCGGCGGCCACCGCCGAGAAATCGCCGCCGAGCGAATTGCCGATCGCGCGCGTCACGAAGATCGCGATGATCATGAGGATGACGATGCCGGACAGCCGCGCGCCCGGGCTGACGCGGCCTTCCGGCGGCGACAGCAGAAGACGCAGCGACAGCACCAGCGGCAGGCCCTGCCCGACCGTGTAGCTGAGCATGCCCAGCTGCATCTGGTCGAAGCCGACTTTGAAGAGCACGACACCGGCGAGGCTCGCCATCCCAGTCGCGACCATGAGGCGCAGATGCACCGGCCGGTCATAGAAGCGCTGAATGCCCATGGCAGCCAGGCAACTCGCGGCGATAATGCCGGCGGCTCCGATCACAAGCGGTGCAGGAGAATCGACGAACATGCGGGCCAGTGCCGTCATCGCGCCGGCTGCACCGACGAAGGCCGATGCCATCCAGTACCGCGCAGCCTCGAATTTCGGATAGGAGCGCGTGACATAGGCCCAGATCAGGCCGAGCGCCGAGAAGTTGACGACGAAGACCATCCAAAGCGTCGGTACGTTCAGCATGGCGCCTGCAGCACGCGCAGCGTCCCGCCCCCTGTCTCTGGCAGAAATTCGTCCATGACCCGTCCCCGTGTTCTTGCGGAGGATCATGCGCGGGTTGCACTTAACGGAACCTCACTGCGATCGACGAAAGCGCGCCCGTGGTTTTGGATTCATGAACGCCGCGTCTCGATTATCAGATCGTTAGGCACATCGCCGGCGACGCGCGATCAGTCGATCACGCATCGTGAGGCGGATTCGCGGACCAAATTCACCCGAAAACGCATCTGAGCTGTGGATAACGGGATGACACAGATGTGACGGCGCGGGGCAGGTGCTCGCGAATCTGCTGAGTTTATCACCGAGGATGTTGCGAGGCTGGCCCTCCGCCGAGCGTTCCTCGTGTCGCGTTTCACCATTAACCCTTAAGAGGATCCTATGGCTAAGAAAGCGAAGAAGGCGACGAAGAAGAAGGCGAAAAAGGCCAAGAAGGCGAAGAAGAAGTAACGCAGCTTCTTTTGATTCACCCGGGTGGAGCCTCGCTCCGCCCGGGCTCCGGGTAAGCTGAAGGTAGCGGGCGCGAGGCCCGCTTTTTTATTGGCTAGCGCTCGGCGAACGCGAGCTTGGCACCTAACAGGGCAAAGCCTGCCGCAAAGGAGCGGCGCAGCCAGGCCATCGCGCCGGGACGGGAGATGACGCGCTCGCGCACGGAGGCGGCGCAGAGGCCGTAGACGACGAAGACTGCAAACGTCATCGCCATGAAGGCGCCGCTCAATTCCAGCATCGGCCCCAGCACGGAAGCCTCGTCTGCCGCGATGAACTGCGGCAGGAAAGCGAGAAAGAAGATCGAGAGCTTTGGGTTGAGGATGTTGATCAGGAAGCCGGTGACGATGACCCGGCCGCTCGAGCGCTCCTTGATATCAGCCTCGACCGCAAGCCCCCCGGTTTCGCGCAGCGCCTGCCAGGACATGTAGAGCAGATAGGCCACGCCGCACCATTTCAGCGCGGCAAAGGCGAGCGCGCTGGTGTGCAGCACGGCGGCAAGTCCGAGCATTGCCGCGATCATGTGCGGCACGATCCCCAAGGTGCAGCCGAAGGCGGCCGCCACGCTGGCGCGCGAGCCGCGCGTGAGCGCCGCAGCCAGGGTGTAGAGCACGCCGGTGCCGGGCGAGGCGACGACGATGAGCGAGGTGAGCAGGAAGGACCAGGACATGCCTGATCCCTACCATTTCCGGCCATGGCGGAGAAGTCACGACCCGGTCAGCGCCGCCAGATCGAGCAAGACCTGAAGCGCGAACGCGCCTTAGTTCAGCTGGGCGATCTCGGCCTCCCGCAGCACATCGAGCGGCGCCCACGGCTTGGCCCAGAATTTTGCGCCGTCGGGCAAGGGCTGCATCAAGGGACGGCCCGAGGTCACCACGACGTCGAGCTTCGGATTGCGGTCCTTGGCGACGTGTGCGAGCTCGACGCCGTTCATGCGGCCGGCGAGTTGCACATCGGTCAGCATCAGGCAGAACGCGCCGGCATTCTCGTCCAGCACGCGCTCGGCGGCTTCCGCGCTTTCGCACTGGATGACCTGGTAGCCGCTCTCTTCAAGCAGGAGACTCAACATCTCCCGCTGCATGGGGTCGTCTTCAACCACGAGTGCTGTCGCCGTAAATGGTTCTGATCGTCCCATCGGTGGCTCCCAATGCTGCCGCCTCCATCCAAGTAACCTGTGTTAAGGGGTGAATTCGCATACGGTTCGGTTCCATTCTGAAAAAATGTAAATCATAGTTCCTTTTCCAGGCTTGACGGGAGGCATCATGACGACGATTCGCGGCGCCGCCGCCATTACGGGAGCGGCGAGCGGCATCGGCCGTGCGCTGGCCATCGAACTCGCAAGCCGCGGCTGTGACCTCGCGCTCGCCGACCGCGACGACGCGGGCTTGAAGAGCCTCGCCGCCGAGATCGGCCAAGAAGACGGCCAAGCAAACGGCCAAGCAAACGGCAAAGCGCGCAAGATCAGCGTGCATCGCGTCGATGTCGGCGAGGCCGGCGACATCGCGCAATTCGCGCGCGAGGCAATCGCGGCGCATCCCGCGCTCAACATCGTCGTCAACAATGCCGGCGTGGCGCTGATGGGGACGTTCGAGGAGATCGACCAGGCGCAGATGGACTGGCTGTTCGACATCAATTTCTGGGGCGTGGTGCATGGCACCCGCGCCTTCCTGCCGCACCTGAAGACGCAGCCAGAGGCGCATATCGTCAACGTCTCCTCGATCTTCGGCATCATCGCGCCACCAGGACAATCGGCCTATGCGGCGGCCAAATTCGCCGTGCGCGGCTTTTCCGAGAGCGTGCGGCACGAACTCGCGGTGGCGGGCAGCCCCGTCAAACTGTCAGTGGTGCATCCCGGCGGCGTCGCCACCAGCATCGCGCGCTCTTCACGCACCGGGGTCGGCGTCACCGACAATGCGCGCCGCACGCAGATGATCGATCGCTTCGAAACCGCGGCGCGGACGACGCCGAAGGACGCAGCGTTGCGCATCATCAGGGGCATCGAGAGAAACGAGCCGCGCATCCTGATCGGCAACGATGCAAGGTTCATGGACATCCTGCAGCGCTTCCGCCCGGGGACGTATTGGGCACCGTTGCAGCGGCGGCTGGAGACGATGGCGAAGGGGAAGTGAGGTGGGGCGCGAATGGCGTCATCTCACCCTCCCGGTTTGTAGCAGGGCTATCGCATTTGAGCGCTTTTGCTGCGGCCATCCTTCGAGACGCCCGCTTTGGGCGGGCTCCTCAGGATGAGGGCGGAGTATGCGGCGCCAGTTTCAACGGAGACCAATGCCGATTAGCCTCATCCTGAGGAGACCGCGGAGCGGTCGTCTCGAAGGACGAGACGCGCGCTCAGGCGACCGCCAAGAGTCATATGCGATGGCCCTGCGGTTTGTAGGGTGGGCAAAGCGAAGCGTGCCCACCACTTCTGTCAAAGCGAGGAATGGTGGGCACGGCGCTTCGCGCCTTTGCCCACCCTACAAGATACGCCCGCCTCTCACTGCCCCACCAGCCGGTCCGCAAAGTACCCGATCGTCTTGCGGTAGATCACCGCCCTGTTCCACTCGCGCATCGCATCGAAATTGGCTGAGCCTTCGTCATAGGGCTGGCCCATCTTGAAGCCGTTCGAGTGCAGCAGATTCGCGGTCGAGGCGAGCACGTCGGCGACGCTGTGGCGGAGGTCGACATGGCCGTCGCCGTCGAAATCGACGCCGTATTTGATGTAGGACGACGGCAGGAACTGGGTCTGACCGATCTCGCCGGCATAGGCGCCGATGAGATCGCGCAGCGGCAGGTCGCCACGCTGCACGATCTTGAGCGCGGCAAGCAGCTCGCCCTGGAATAGCTCGGTGCGGCGGCAATCATGCGCGAGCGTCGCAAGCGTGCGGATCACCGGCAGCTTACCCATGTCGCCCTTGCCGAAATCGCTTTCCAGGCCCCAGATCGCGACCAGTATCTGGCGGGGCACACCGAACTGCTGCTCGATGCGCGAGAGCAGCGCGGCGTGACGCTGCAGCAGCGCGCGACCGCCATTGATGCGACCGGGGCCGACGCGGGTCGAGACATACTGCTCAAAACTCTTGTTGAACGTGTAACGCTGGCGCCGGTCGAAGGCGAGCACGGCGCCGTCCTGGGTGATGCCGCTGAACGCCGCGCTGGTCACGCCCGCCGAGACGCCCGCGCCTTGCGCTTCCGCCGTCATGCTGGCCACAAAGCTGTTGAAGTCGCCGCCGCACCGCGCGGCCTCGGCCGACCCGCCGGCCAGACAAACGATGGAAGCGACGGCGAGAGCGTATCTGAACATGCGGGAAAATCCTTGGGAACCTGGCGCGGAAGGCAGCGGGCGATCATGCCCGGGAACAGGATTCGCGTCAAAGCGGCACAGACCGATCAGGTGCCGGCGATCAACTGCACCGAAACAAAAACCGAAAAACAACCCCATGCACAGTAGAAGCGCAGCGACGGGCGCTACGATTTTTCCGAATCTTAGTTGACCCGTCGGGCAAAACAGGGGTATGGTGCCAGCATCGCAGACTTCGGACGTTGGCGCCTGCCCGCGCCGCATCCTGCGAGCGTCGTGCGATCCACCGTCATGCCCGACGACACGGACATCGCACTGCGCATGGTCGCAGGCTCGTGCAACTCAATCCCGTCCACCGCGCGCGCGGTCTCGCTGCGTTGCGAGAGCGCGGCAATATGAACAAACTATTTCGATGATCCAAGCATCTGCTTTTCGAAACTGCGGGAACCCGCGATGCCATCGACTGCATATCTGATGCGCTTGCTGCGACATCGTCGCCACGACGATTTACCTTGCCATCACAGAGCGCAAGCGATAAACTTCAATCTCAGGTTGTTGCTCTGCCAGCCCCGGGCGACGCTGACGACCAACAATAAACGGCGGGCTTATCGGCCCACCGTTTATTGAGGTGATAGGCCGCTCGCAGGCACTAGGCTGCGGCTTCCCGGAAACAAGCACAATCCAGCAGCTCCGCCGGTATTTCCGGTCGCGAAGGATGTCGATATCAGCCGAAGTCATTTGACTGCGGCGCCCTTATCGACGACAAGCCGCCATGGCCAAAAAACCTGGAACCAATCCCAAGGGCGAATTCGCCTTTTTCAACGTCTTCTACGAAGACGGCTCCCAACGCTCCAACCGGCGCGTGCCTTCGGAGTTGCTCGGAGGCCTCGATGGCGATGAGCCCGCCCGCGCCTTCATCATGGAGCAGGACCGCGAGATCGCGGAAAAATCCGGCCGCCCGCCGCTCGAGATCAAGAGCCTCGACCGGGTTGGGGCGAAGAAGAAGTAGGGCTTGGCTCGCGAGAGGTGCGCAGCGACAGCGCAAAGAAAAACGGCGGGCTTTCGGCCCGCCGTTTTCGTCTGATGGATACCAGGATCAATTATCCAAGAAGCTCCGCAGCTTCCGGCTTCTCGACGGGTGCTTCAGCTTGCGCAGCGCCTTCGCTTCGATCTGACGAATACGTTCGCGCGTCACCGAGAACTGCTGGCCGACTTCTTCCAGCGTGTGATCGGTGTTCATGCCGATGCCGAAGCGCATGCGGAGCACGCGCTCTTCGCGCGGGGTGAGCGAGGCGAGCACGCGCGTGGTGGTCTCGCGCAGGTTCGACTGGATCGCGGCGTCGATCGGCAGGATCGCGTTCTTGTCCTCGATGAAATCGCCGAGATGTGAATCCTCTTCGTCACCGACGGGCGTTTCGAGCGAGAGCGGCTCCTTGGCAATTTTGAGGACCTTGCGGACCTTCTCCAAGGGCATGCCGAGCTTTTCGGCGAGCTCTTCCGGGGTCGGCTCGCGGCCGATCTCGTTGAGCATCTGGCGGCTCGTGCGCACGATCTTGTTGATCGTCTCGATCATGTGCACGGGGATGCGGATGGTGCGGGCCTGGTCGGCGATCGAGCGGGTGATCGCCTGCCGGATCCACCAAGTGGCGTAGGTCGAGAACTTGTAACCGCGGCGATATTCGAACTTGTCGACGGCCTTCATCAGGCCGATGTTGCCTTCCTGGATCAGGTCGAGGAATTGCAGGCCGCGGTTGGTGTACTTTTTCGCGATCGAGATCACGAGACGGAGGTTGGCTTCCACCATCTCCTTCTTGGCCTGGCGTGCCTCGCGCTCGCCCTTCTGCACGGAGTGCACGATCTTGCGGAACTCGACGATCTCGAGGCCGGTCAGCGCCGCAAGCTGATGCACCTCGTGGCGGAGGTCCTTGATGCGGTCCTTCTCGTGGTGAACGAAATTCTTCCAGCCTTTTGCCGAAAGCTTCGAGACCCGGTTGAGCCAGCGCGGATCGAGCTCCGAGCCGGTGTAGTTGCGCAGAAAGTCTTCGCGCGCGACGCCGTGGCTGTCGGCCAGCCGCATCAGGCGGCCCTCATGCGAGACGAGGCGCTTGTTGATGTCGTAGAGCTGCTCGACCAGTGAATCGATACGGGCCTGGTTGAGGCGTAGCGACTTCACCTCGACGATGATCTCATCCTTCAGCTTCTTGTACTTGCGCTCCTGGTGCGGCGAGAGCGACTCGTTCTGGAGCTGGTTCTGGATGTCCTGCTCCTGAAGCTTGCGCAGCTTCTTGTAGCTGTCGGCGATCTTGTCGAAGATCTCGACGACCTTCGGCTTGAGCTCGGCCTCGATCGCCGCGAGCGACATCTGGTTCTCGAACTCGTCGTCCTCGTCCATGTCGGCTTCGGCGGCGGACTCCGCGGGATCCTTCTCGGCCTCGCCGACATTGCCGCCGACAGGCGCGGCGCGGAACGGGGTCGGGGCCGGGGGAGCGGCGGGCGGCGCGACATGCGCGGGCGCACCCACGGCCGCTGCAGCCTGGCCGCCCTCGGCCGGAGCTTCGCCGTTCTCGCCATTGGGACCGGCGATCATCGCAGTGTTCATGCCGGCCTTCGCGTCGGGGCCGGCATAGGTCGCTTCGAGATCGATGATGTCGCGAAGGAAGATCTTGCCTTCGTTGAGCTCGTCGCGCCAGATGATGATGGCCTGGAAGGTCAGCGGGCTTTCGCAGAGCCCTGCGATCATCGCCTCGCGGCCGGCCTCGATGCGCTTGGCGATCGCGATTTCGCCTTCGCGGGAGAGCAGCTCGACTGTGCCCATCTCGCGCAGATACATGCGCACGGGGTCGTCGGTGCGTTCGCCCGGCTCGCTCTTCTTGACCTCGGTGACGGCCTTCTGCGTGACCTCGACGAGTTCGTTGTCGGTCTCGTCCTCGCCGCCTTCGTCCTTGTCTTCCTCGCCTTCAGAATCGTCGGCTTCGGTGACGTTGATGCCCATGTCCGAGAGCATGGACATGATGTCCTCGATCTGCTCCGGCGAGGTCTGGTCTGACGGCAAAACTTCATTGAGCTGATCGAAGGTCACGAAGCCACGCTTCTTGGCCTGCTTGATCATCTTCTTCACTGCTGCGTCGGACAGATCGAGCAACGGCGAGGGCGCGTCCTGGGAATCCTTCTCCGGAGCATCCGCTGCCTTGTCGTCTTTTTCCTTGTCCTTCGCCTGCAGCGTCTTTGCCTTGGTGGCCATCCATTGCTCCTAAACGCGTTTCATGCAGACGTGCGCGCGCCCGCGTGAAATCACTTGAACCTGTTGCTCGACGCTCTCGCTTCGCCAGATCGCGACACGGAAAGGGCGGCGCGCACATCTCTCGCCACCCCGACCTTCCTCTCGCCGGATTTGCCTAACGCTTCGTGAGCCTCTTTGTCGCAGCGGATGCAGGTGAAGTGCCAACAGCTATTGCGCGGATTCATTCCTGACGCGTCTGTTCTGCCTGCGGCCGCCTGGGGGCCAAAGTGCTACAAGACCGTTAAGCCTCGATTAACCCTGTTTTTGCCGCCAAACCTTGGATTTGGCGAGTCTTTTAGCGGTTCCGGCCTGGGCCGTCCGCATGATTCTTTCATCACACGCTCTTCTGGAACCGGCCCGACAGCTCGCCAAAACCCTCGATCAGGGCCTCGGTGCCGTCGACCTCGGCCAGCCGGGCCTTGACGTCACGCAGCCACGCCAAATTGGCCTCGCTGGGATCCTCCCCCAAGGCCAGCTCGGCGTCCTTCAGCTCTCTAAGTAGTGAATGGTACTGCCGATGCAAGGCAACGAGCTGGTGCCAGGTCGCAAGAACGTCATCCCTGGCCGCGCCCTCGCGGGCGCCCCACACTGCCGCGGTGGTGATGCCGCCCTCAACTCTTTGAAGAATCTTAGAAAATTCGCTCTTCTCGATGTCGCCACGCATCTTCTCGGCCTGCTCGCCGGGGTCCGGCGAGTGGTGATGATCGTTGGCAAAAGCAGCGATGATGCCGGCCCTGAGCTTGTGGGCCTCGGGGTGGGCGAACTCCAGGGCCGCCACCTCCTCGAGGTGATCATGCAGTAGCCAGGGATGGTTGATCAGGCTTTGCAGGATCAGAGCCTCCCGGCGGGAAATGGCACTTCTCTGTCCGCGCATGATCGGGCTGGCCGCAAGCTGGGGGCTTGCCGCCTGGTACGGGCCGGAGGGCAGCTGGATCAGACCGGGCGCATTGCGGCGGCCTCCGCCAAATCCTTGCCCGAATCCCTGGCCACCGAATCGATTCGCCTGCCCGCCGCCGCGGGGCTGGAAGGAGCGGCCGCCGCCCTGGCGGAAATTGCCCCGGCCGGCAAAGCCGCCGCGCCCGCCGTCGGGCGCAAACGTACGTTGGAGCCGCTCGACGAACTCGTCGCGGTAATAGCGCCGCACCACCTCGTCGCGGATGCCGTTGGACAATTCCTTGATGCGCGCTTCGAGCGCGGCACGTCGCTCGGGCGTGGCAAAATTGCCGCCTTCGAGCTCGCGCGACCAGAGCATGTCGGCGAGCGGACGCGCCGCCGCGATCACTTCCTCGATCGCGCCGCGCCCGCCGGAGCGCGCGAGATCGTCGGGGTCCTGTCCCTCAGGCAGCAGCGCAAATCGCAGGCTTTTGCCTGGCGCGAGAAATGGCAGCGCGAGATCGGCGGCGCGATACGCGGCCTTCTGTCCGGCCCGGTCGCCGTCGAAGCAGAGGATCGGCTCGTCCGCCATCTTCCAGAGCAGGGCGAGCTGGCTTTCGGTGAGCGCGGTGCCGAGCGGCGCGACGGCGCCGGCAAAGCCCGCGGTGACCATGGCAATGACGTCGACATAGCCTTCGACCACGATCAGCGATGCCCCGTCATGGGTGGCTTTGCGCGCGGTCTGGTGATTGTAGAGATTGTCGCCCTTGTGGAAGAGCGGCGTTTCCGGCGAGTTCAGGTATTTTGCCGGAACGTCCTTCTCCAGCGCGCGTCCGCCGAAGGCAATGACGCGGCCGCGCAAATCCGTGATCGGAAACATCACGCGATCGCGGAAGCGGTCGTAGGGCACCGGGATGTCGTTGCCGGCAACCAGCAGCCCGGTCTCGATCATATCCTCGACGGAGACGCCGAGCTTGCCGAGATGCTCCTTCAGCGCGAAGCGCTCCGGCGGTGGTGGCGCATAGCCGAGGCGAAACTGCAATTGCGTCGCCGGCGAGATCGCGCGGTCGGCGAGATAGCCGCGGGCCTTGGCGCCGACGCGCGAGGCCAGCGTCTCGGCGAAGAATTTCGCGGCGAGCTCCATCACGTCATGCAGCGTGCGACGGCGCTGCTCGTGGCGTGCCGCATCCGGCGTCACCGCCGGCAGCGGCAGGCCGGCCATGCTGGCGAGCCGCTCGACCGCTTCGGCAAACGGCAGGCCGTCGGTCTCCATCACGAAGGTGATGATGTCGCCGTGCTTGCCGGAGGAGAAGTCGTGGTAAAAGCCCTTCTGGTCGTTGACGTAGAAGGACGGCGTCTTTTCCTGCTGGAACGGCGACAGCCCCTTCCACTCCCGCCCCGCCTTCTTCAGCTTGACGCGCTTGCCCACGACTTCGGAGACCGAAAGCCGGGCACGTAGCTCGTCGAGGAATTGGGGCGTGAAGCGCATCAGCTCTGTCTAGCGCGAAACCGCGTGAGTCGGGCGAAGGATCAGGGATATAGGTGCGGGCTGGCCAGAAGTTAGGTTTAGGTGGGTTATCCGGGTTATTCGACCTATGCACAGGTGTTTCACCGTCTCTCCGTCATTCCGGGGCGATGCGCCAGCATCGAACCCGGAATCCATTTCTCCCAGCATCCCGGCGGCACGATGGATTCCGGGCTCGCCCTTCGGGCGCCCCGGAATGACGGGAAAAGCTTGAACCCCGCCCGGTTCCACGCTTCCATAGGCCATGTTCAGGACCTTTCGGGGTGGCCAGAGCGGGGGCTGGCGCGTGACCTCGATGTTGCCAGTCACGGGCGAGCCCCTGCCCTTCATGCCGGCGCTGTCGGTGATCGACGGCAACGCCGTCTCGCTGCCGCTGGTGCCCTCGCGCAACGCCTGGCGGCTGGTCGGCGTGCCCAGCAGCTTGCGCTACACCGAGCGCGCCGAGAAGCAACAGCTCGCGAGCGCGCAGGCCGGCCTCGGCAGACCGGAGGCAACCAGCGCGGCGCTGATCCCGATCCGCAAATCGCAGGCGTGGTGGGAGCTGACGCAGGAAGAGCGGCGCAAGATTTTTGAAGACAGATCGCACCACATCGCGAGCAGTCTTCGTTTTCTGCCCGCGGTCGCGCGCCAGCTCTATCACTGCCGCGACCTCGGCGAGCCCTTCGATTTTCTGACCTGGTTCGAGTTCGCACCCGCGCATGCCTCGCTGTTCGAGGAGCTGGTCGGCATGCTCAGGCGGACCGAGGAATGGACCTATGTCGAGCGCGAGGTCGACGTGCGCGTGGTGAAGGAAGTGCTGTCGGCCTAGTGGTCGAGAAAGCGGCCCGATTCGATGTGCGGCAAATCGGTGACGGGCCAGTTGTAGACATAAGTCCAGGCTGGCGCGGTCGAACCATCCACGCCGGTCACGTCGATCAGCTGGCGCAGATATTCCGTCGGCTCCGGAAAGCCTTCGCCGCAGGCTTCGTACATGTCGAGCTCGCGCAAGAGCTCATCGCCCGCGCGCAAGCTGAAGAGCTCGCCGTGCACGACATCTGATGTCGCGTCGGACAGCAGCAATCCCGGATAGTGCTTCACCAGCACGAGCCGGCCGCGGCAGCTCGCCTCGCCCAGAAACTCCGCGTGCTGCGCAAGCAGCCGCGCCATCGGATGGTCGAAGCCGCGCATCAGGGTGCCGTAAACGAAGAGACGATCGGAGGTCATGGCCTTCTATAGCGGTCAATCAGCAGCGTGCAAATCGCGGCAGATTCACAAAACCTCCGCTTCCAGCTCCCCGCCGCTGCGCTCCTCGTCCGAGACCACCCTGATGCTCACCTCCATGACGTCGAAGGCGTCCTGGGTGCCGATATAGATGCCGTGCAGTGGGATCGCCTGGCGCGGGTCGCGGGCTACCGCGACGCGGATGAGATCGCGGGTGCCGACGATGCCGTTGGTCGGATCGAACTCGATCCAGCCCGCGCTCGGCAAATAGACCTGCACCCAGGCATGCGTCGAGCCGCCGCCGACATGGTGTTGCGCGATGTCTTCGGGCACGAAGATGTAGCCGGAAACGAAGCGCGCGGCGATGCCGAGCCGGCGCAGCGCCTCGATCATGAACAGCGCGTAGTCGCGGCAGGTACCTGTGCCCCATTGCAACGTATCGAACGGGCGCTGCGTGCCCGCCTCATGACGCCTGCGATATCTAAACTGCTTGCGGATGGCGTGTGTGATGCGACTCAAGATCTTGAAGGTCGGCGACGGTGCGTCACCGTCGAGAAAGCTGCGCACCCATTCCGCGATCTTTCCGTCGGGATCGGGATATTGTGGCGTGATGTACTGCACGAGATCGGGCAATTCCGCATCGTCATAGGCGAAGGGAAAGAAGTAAGCGGGATCGTCCGGCGTCAGCGCGAAGTCTTCCACCGGATTGTGCTCGACGGTGACGCGCCAGTCGAAGATCAGGCTATCAGCGCGCGCATCGAAATCGGCGATTGCGACCGAGTTGCCGAACACGTCGTGGATCCAGCGCAGCGACATCGGCTCGGGCGAGATCTTGAGCTTGGAGTCGAGCACGCGCAGATCATGACCGTCGCTTGGACGCAGCATGAACCTGTGTTCGCCGAAGGCCACCGGACGATTGTAGCGATATTCGGTCTTGTGATGAATCGTCAGTAGCGGCATCGTCGGGAGATCATGGTGATTTTGGGCAGACCCATTGTTAACGATTCTTTGCCTAATTTCGGGGGCGACTGCTTTTTCCATAGGCAATCAGGATGGCTTTAGACACAGCTGAGGCGACGGATCAACTCCTGGGCCGAGGCGATATTCCGCCAGTGCATGAGGTGAATGCAGAGGGCACATCACCTTTCCTGCTCACATCGGACCATTACGGCCGCATCCTGCCGCGTTCGCTCGGCGATCTCGGCGTCTCGGAGAGCGAGCTTGTCAGGCACATCGCCTGGGACATCGGCATCGCCGGTGTTGCCGAGCGGCTGGCGGAGATGCTGGATGCCCATCTGATCGCACAGCGATATTCGCGGCTCGTGATCGACTGCAACCGCTCACCAGGCGTGGCGAGCTCGATCCCCGTGATCTCAGAGGCGACCACGATCCCGCGCAACGAGGGTATTTCGGAAGGCGAGCGCGCAGCAAGGCGGCGCGAGATCTTTGAGCCTTATCATCACCGCATCGACGCAGCGATCGACAGCCGGATCCACGCGAAGCGGCCGACGGTGCTGGTGTCGCTGCACAGCTTTACGCCTGTTTATGCCGGCGTCGCGCGGCCCTGGCACATCGGCGCGCTCTACAACCGCGACACCGTGCTGCCGCAGCTGCTGCTGAAACATCTGCGCGCCGAGGGCGATCTTGTTGTCGGCGACAACGAGCCCTATGCGGTGAGCGATCTCAGCGACTACACCATCCCCGTGCACGGCGAGGCCCGCGGCCTCGTCAACACCGGCATCGAGATCCGCCAGGATCTGATCGCAGATCAATCCGGCCAGCAGCAATGGGCGGGGCGGCTGGCGCGGATTTTTGCGGAGATCGAGATGGAGCTGCGGGCCGAGCGGCTGGTCCCTTGGACGCACCACCCGTGATGAAGGTTCAACCGGGCTGTCAGCTCATTTGGCCCGGGTCAGCGCCAGCCAAATGCCGCCGCCGATCATGAAGCCGCCGGACACGCGCGACATCATGCGGGTGCGGCGGGCCGAGAAAAAGCTGCGGGCCTGACCGGCAAGCAGCGCGTAGATCCCGTCCGTCAAGCCGGCGAGCACCATGAAGGTGATTCCGAGCACCAGGACCTGCGACAGGTGATCCTTGCTCATGTCCATGAATTGCGGAATGAACGCGCCGAAGAACACCAGCAGCTTCGGGTTCGACAATGCCACGACAAAGCCCTGCAACAGGAAGCCACCGCGAGGGGGCGGCGGTGGCGCGTCGGTGTCGACGCCCTCAACCGGAGAGCGGATCAGCTTGATGCCGAGCCAGACCAGATAGGCCGCGCCCGCAAAGCGCACCCAGTTGAACCAATAGCCCATCGTCGCCATGAGCGAGGTGAGGCCCACCGCAAGGATGCCAATCACGATCAACAGCCCAACCTGCACGCCGAGAATGTTGGTCAGCGCCGCGCGCGTGCCGTGGCGCAGGCCGTTGGCGATGACGAGGGTGACGATCGGCCCCGGCAGCAGCGCGAGCGCAATGCAGGCGGCGACGAAGGCGAGATAGGCTTGCATGGACATCATGATGGGGACTCAGGCTCGGGGCGTTTGCTGGTATTAATGCATGGCACTTACTTCCCGTCCAGCGCCGCCGTCACCCACGTTTGCATCTCTTGCGTCTCCAGGAATGCGAGCGCCGCATGCTGCATCGCGTTGGCGTCGCCCCGCCCCTGCGCCGCCGCAACGAAGAGATCGCAGCGCCGTGAGACGGCAACGCCGACCGCGGCGTGGCTGGCACCGTCATATATAGCGAGATCGTAGCGGCGCGCACGACCGTGCATCTCGCCGACATGTACCAGTTCACCCGGCGCGGTCGCCGTAAAGCGCAGGGTGATCAGATCGATATCGGCAACACGATCGACCTCGTCGTCATCGGCGACGCCGCTGTCGCAATTGCAGAAGCCGCGCTTGGCGCGGATATAAAGTCCTCCCGGAACCAATCTGCGTTGGCTGAGAGGCAAGGCTAGCACAGCCATTTGCACGCGCCAAAGATATCATCTTGACATGCAACCATTTGGTTGCCTATTATCGCCACCATGGATGAGGTCTTCAAAGCGCTCGCCGATGCATCGCGACGGTCGCTGCTGGATAGGCTTCACGCCAGGAACGGCCAGACGTTGAACGAGCTTTGCGAAGGCCTGGAGATGACGCGCCAGGCGGTGACAAAACACCTGGTCATTCTGGAAGAGGCCAATCTGGTCACGGCCATCAAGCATGGCCGCGAGAAGCTGCACTATCTCAACCCGGTGCCGATCCACCAGATCGGCGAGCGCTGGATCAGGAAATTCGAGCGCGGCAAGCTCGCCGCACTCAGCGAGTTGAAACGCCAGTTGGAGAAACGTGATGAGTAAGCCGCAATTCGTCTACGTCACCTACATCGAGACCACGCCGGAAAAGCTGTGGCAGGCACTCACATCGAGCGAATTCACCAGGCAATACTGGTTCGGCGCCGAGGTTCGTTCCGACTGGAAAGTCGGCGCGCCCTTTGCGCTTTCGCTGGACGGCGAGGTCACGGATTCCGGTGAAATCCTCGAGGCCGATCCGCCGCGGCGCCTGTCCTACAGCTTCAAGCACCACAAATATGAAGAGCTGCGCCATGAGCCGATCTCGCGCGTTGTCTTTACGCTCGAACCCTTCGGCCCGGTCGTGCGTTTGACCGTGCTGCATGACGGCTTCGTCGAGGGCGGCAAATATCTCGGCGCCGTCTCCAACGGATGGCCCGCGATCCTGTCCCAGCTCAAGAGCCTGTTGGAGACCGGCAAGCTGCTCAACATCACACGCGCGGCCCTCAACAAGGGATTTGATGAAAAATGAACCTCGACCAGTTCAAGCCGCTGACGGTCTACACCATCTACATCGGCTCGACGCCGGAGAAGGTGTGGGAAGCGCTGACCTCGGCCGAGTTCAGCCGAAAGTATTTTTCCGGCTTTGCGGTGGAGATGCAGCCGAAGCTCGGCGGCAGCTTCATCGTGCGTGCGCCCGATGGTTCGGAGCACATCTCCGGCGAAGTGTTCGAATACGATCCGCCGAGGAAGCTGACGGTGACGTGGAACGTCAACTGGCCCGACCTCGTCGCAAAGCTCGGCACCACGCTCGTCACCTACGAGATCGAGCAAGCCGGTGAAGCCGTTCGTCTGACCATGAGCGAACGCCACGACCGCGAACTCAGCGACGACATTCTTTCCGGCGGCCGCACCGGCTGGCCCGCAATCCTGTCGGGATTGAAGAGCCTGCTCGAGACGGGCAAGGCGCCGCAGATCAAGATGTCGCCGCCGGTGAAGATGCTGGAAGCGCTGAAGGCGATGGGGATCAAGACGCCGTAGCGGTCGGAATCTGCGCCCTCATCGCTTCTTCTTCGGCGGCGGCGGTTGAATCTCGTCGATCTTGCGACGGCAATCGCCTTCCGAGTCGTGCGGGCCCGAGACAAAGGTTCCGCTGACCTTGATCGCGTACCAGCCAGACTCGACGCCGAGCCGGAGCGCTTCGTCCATCTTGACGTGCCGTGGGGAAAGAGTTTGCATCAGGTGCTTTCGGTTGGCGTTCGATCTCAGATCGAGCTGCGGTGAAATATGTCAGGCATCATCCGCGGCACGAGCCTGCCGCGTCCGGCTCACCCGCGGGAACGGGCAAGATCCGCAACGATCGCCGCGACGACGTTGTGATGAGCCGGCTCCGCCGGTGCGAGAAATGAGCCGTTTCACGTCACGCGCGCATAATCGTGGCGCCGCGTGTGCGCAGAGACGACCGATCTTTCCGACATTCGCGCACCGTGCGCGCAATCGCTGCATTTAGCTATCGTTTTCTCATGCGAGCGGTGCTTTTGAAGCGCCAAATGCCGCTCTCGATCGAATAAGGGCGTTAAAGCCTTGTGTTCGACCGCTTCGTAGCCATGTTGGGAGCTCCGCCAAGGGAAAAACTTCGTATGAAGCTCCGCGTCGGGTTCGAGATGCTGTACGAATTCCCGCAGCCAACGCCAATAATCACGGTGTTGGGCACGCACTTTACGCGCGCCTCCGATGTCATCGTGCCCGACCTGCTGACCACCAGCCCCTCGGTGGCGATCAATCCCTATCGTGATCTTTTCGGCAATTGGTGCAGCCGCATCGTGGCGCCGGCCGGCGCCTTCCGCCTCGCCGGCGATGGCGTCGTTCGCGACAACGGCCTGCCTGACCCGGTGTTTCCGAACGCGATTCAGCACGCCGTCGAAGCGCTGCCCGCCGACACGCTGGTCTATCTGCTCGGCAGTCGCTACTGCGAGACCGATCGCCTGTCGGATATCGCATGGAAATTATTCGAGAAGACGCCGCCGGGCTGGGCGCGGGTCCAGGCCATCTGCGATTTTGTTCATAGCCACATCACCTTCGGCTATCAGCACGCGCGCGCGACCAAGACGGCCCGTGAAGCCTACGACGAAGGCAAGGGTGTGTGCCGAGACTATGCCCATCTCGCCATTACATTCTGCCGCTGCATGAACATCCCGGCGCGTTACTGCACCGGCTACCTCAGCGATATCGGCACGCCGCGGCCGTGGGCAGCAGGAGATTTCGCCGGCTGGTTCGAGGCTTTTATCGGTGGAAGCTGGCACATGTTCGATCCGCGCAACAACACCCCGCGGATCGGCCGCGTGCTGATCGCGCACGGACGTGATGCCGCAGACGTCGCGATTACCCAGACCTTCGGTCCGAATACCCTGCTCAATTTCAAGGTATGGACCGACGAGGTTGCCTGATGAAAGAGCGTCGCTGCGCTCGGCGCCGATGAATTTGCGTCGTTGACCGAGGTCGGCAAGGGCAAGGCGAAACTCCGCAAGCGCACGACGAGCGCCTGTCTGTTACGACACCGGCACCACCAGCCGCCGATAGAGATGCCACGTCGTATGCCCGAGCACGGGCAGCGTCACCACCAGTCCCAGGAAATACGGCAGCGCTGAGACAATCAGCAGCATCACGATCACCGCCGCCAAGCCGATCATCGGCAGCGGGCTCGTCACCACCGCACGCACGCTCGTCACCATGGCCGTGACGACATCGACCTCGCGGTCGAGCAGCAGCGGAAACGACACCACGGTCAGCGAAAACAGAATCAGCGATAGCGCGGCACCCACCGCGTTGCCGATCGCGAGGAACAGCAGCCCCTCGTTTGTCGTCAGCACGACGGTCATGAACTCCTGCAGGCTCGAGAACGAGGCGTGCAGGCCGAGCAGCAGCGCGATCAGAAGCCGCACCTGGTACATCCAGATCACGAAGCAAAGCCCGTAAAGCGGCAGCGCCTGGAAATCGCGCAGGCCTTCGACCAGCGCCTCGGCGATGTCGGCCGCCGCAACAGGACGCACCACCGGATCGACCTTGCCCGAGATGGACATAAATCCTCCCACCAGATTTCCTGTATTAGACCCAGACGACTTCGTCCCCATGTTGATCTGGTCAAGCGCCGCGCAAGGCGTCGCTGCACCGTGTTGCGAAAGCACGATGGATTGCCGGATCAAGCCCGGCAATGACGAGAGGTCATTACCCCCTCGCCCGCAACTCCCTTCGCAGCACCTTGCCTGTCGCCGTCATCGGCAGGGTCTCGGCGAATTCGACGAAGCGCGGATATTCGTGGGCTGCGAGCTGCACTTTAACGAATTCCTGGATCTCGCGTGCCAGCGTATCGCCCGCAGCAAAACCCGGGCGCAGGACGATCCAGGCTTTGATCGATTCCGTGCGGATCGGATCGGGAATGCCGACCACGGCGGCCATCGCCACCGACGGATGCTTCATCAGCGTGTGCTCGATCTCGGACGGGCCGACGCGATAGCCGGCGGTGGTGATGACGTCGTCCTCGCGGCTGACGTACCAGAAATAGCCGTCCGCATCCTGCACGCCGAGATCGCCTGTGAGCAGAAACTCGCCGGCATATTTCTTCGCCGTCGCCTCGGGATTGCGCCAGTATTCGAGCATGGTCACGGGGCATGGCTGGCGCACACCGATGATGCCGCGCTGCCCCGTGGGTAGCTCCTCGCCCTTGTCGTTGACAATGCTCACAACAAAACCCGGCGTCGCCTTGCCCATCGAGCCCGGGCGGATCGGAAACAGATTTGAGTTGCTGCCGATCACGAGATTGCACTCGGTCTGACCGAACACCTCATGGGCGTCGACACCAAAGGTCTCGCGCACCCAGCCGAGCAATTCGCCACCGAGCGATTCACCGCCGGTAAAAATGCTGCGCAGCTTGACATCCGGATGTTTCACGCCGGCCTGCCGCATCAGTTTCAACGCTGTCGGCGGCAGAAAGACGTTGCGCACGCCGAGATCGGCCATCATCTGCATCGCCGCCTGCGGCTCGAATTTTCGCGCGCGATGACCGACCAAGGGAATGCCGTGGTACCAGAACGCGAACAGGCCGTTGATGAGCCCGCCGATCCAGGCCCAGTCCGCCGGCGTCCACATGAGATCGCCGGGCCTGGGCAGGAAGTTGTGGCACATCTCGACGTTCGGCAAATGACCTAGCACGACGCGGTGCGCATGCAGCGCGCCCTTTGGATTGCCTGTGGTGCCTGAGGTGTAGATGATCACCGCGGGATCATTGGCGGAGGTGTCGACGCGGGTGAAGTCGGGCGAAGCGGCTTTCACCGCATCCCAGAACGATTTTGTGCCTGCGGGCGCGCGCTTGCCGACGACATAGACGTTCTTCAGGTCGGGCAGCCGATCGTGGATCTTTGCGAGCTTCTCCCAGCCGCCCTCGTCGGTGACGATCGCCTTGGCCTGCGAATTCGACAGCCGGAATTCCAGCGCGTCCCCGCCGAACAGCGCGAACAACGGGATCGAGATCATGCCGGAGCGAAACGCCGCCATATGCACGATCGGCAATTCCAGCGACTGCGACAGGAACACCGCGACGCGGTCGCCGCGCGTAAGCCCGTCCGCCTTCAGGACATTGGCGAAGCGGCGCGACGCCTCGGCGACCCCGTCGAAGGAGGTGCGCGTGGTCGCGCCGTTCTCGTCGACATAGACCAGCGCGAGACGACCGGTGCCGTCGGCGTGGCGGTCGCAGCACGCCTCCGCGATGTTGAAGCGCGCCGGGATGTCCCAGCGGAAGTTGCGAGTGAGCTCGTCGTAGGTGGCGGCTTCGGTCAGCATGGCTCAGCGCACCGTCGCAAAGAATTTTCTGACATCGCGCACGAACAGCTCCGGCTGCTCGAATGCGGCGAAATGCCCGCCCCTCTCCATCTCGCTCCAATGGGTCATGTTGGGGAAGTTCGGCTCCATCCAGCGCCGCACCGGTGTGATGATCTCCTTGGGGAATACGGCCACGCCCGTTGGCACCTTCACGGCCGGCGTCGTCCGGCGCTTGCCAAAGCTTTCCCAATAGAGCCGTGCGGACGACGTCGCCGTCTCGGTCGTCCAATAGAGCATGACGTTGTCGAGCAGCTCGTCCTTGTCGAAAATGTTTTCGGGATGGCCGTCGCAATCGGTCCAGGCCCAGAATTTTTCCAGGATCCAGGCGGCCTGCCCGCTCGGCGAATCCGTCAGGCCATAGCCGAGCGTCTGCGGTCGCGTCGATTGCTGCTTCGAGTAGCCGGAGTCGAGATCGACATAATGCTTGAGTCCCGCAAGCGCACGCTTCTCTTCCGCCGTCGGCTCGCCGTCGACCTTCGGCGCCGCGTTGAAGGCAAGCGTGATGTGAATGCCGGCGCAATGCTCCGGGTCCTGCGCGCCAAGCGAGGTCGTCACCGCCGAGCCCCAGTCGCCGCCTTGCGCGCCGTAACGCGCGTAGCCGAGCCGGTCCATCAACTTCGCCCAGGTCGCGGCGATACGGTCGACGCCCCAGCCGGAGGTCTTTGGCTTGGCCGAGAAGCCGAAACCCGGCAGCGAGGGGCAAATCACGTGAAACGCATCCGCGGGATTGCCGCCATGGGCGACAGGATCGACCAGCGGCGCGATCACCTTCTGAAATTCGACGATCGAGCCGGGCCAGCCATGGGTGATGATCAGCGGTAGCGCGGCGGGCTCTTTCGAACGCACATGCAGGAAGTGGATGTCGAGCTCGTCGATCTCGGTGGTGAACTGATCGAAGCGGTTGAGCTTTGCTTCGCGCGCGCGCCAGTCGTAGCCATCAGCCCAATAGGCGCAGATCTCCTGAATCCATTTCAGCGGCGCGCCCTGGCTCCAGTCATCGACCAGCTCCGCCTCCGGCCAGCGCGTGCGGACGAGGCGTGATTTGAGGTCGGCGAGGACGTCGTCGCTGATGGCGATGCGAAACGGTTTGATGGCGGCGGTCATCGGTTGCTCCCGACTTGTGTGCCGGGAGAGAGTAGACCGAACTGATGCGGCATCAAAGGTGCTCCTTCTCCCCTTGCGGGAGAAGGTGACAGCACTAGCCCGTCAGCGCCGCCTTCACCAGGCCGCTGGCTTTACCGAAATCCATCTGGCCTGCGTACTTCGCCCGCAACGCCGCGATCACCTTGCCCATGTCCTTCATGCCGGCGGCACCGGTCTCAGTGATCGCGTCCGCGATCACCTTCTTCACCTCGTCGTCCGACATCTGCTTCGGCAAGTACGCCGAGATCACCGCGATCTCTTCGCGCTCTTGCGCGGCGAGTTCGGCGCGGCCGCCCTTGTCGTAGAGCTCGACCGATTCCTGGCGCTGCTTGATCATCTTCTGAAAGACGCCGAGCAGGTCGGCGTCCGAAAGCGGCGGCTTGCCGTTGCCGCGCGCCTCGATATCGGCGTTCTTGATAGTCGAGTTCACCATGCGCAGCGTGGAGAGCTTGCGCTCGTCCTTGGCCTTCATGGCCTCCTTGACCGCATTGTTGATGTCGTCGCGCAGCATGATCGTGATCCTCTCAATCTATTGCGCCTGATCTAAGCCCTTCCCGGAAAAGAGGCCATACCGGACTGTCATGCGAGGTTCATTGTTTCCCCGCCGGCGGCCAAAACGGCGCAAAATTGCCAGATCCAGCTTAAGTGCCTGAGGGGACCTGTCAAATATGCAAAAACGCATGTGAATCCGCCGCTTCCCGCTTTGACGGGCGCGCGCAGGAGCCTTATGAAGCGGGCTCATGACACAACATGACAACGATACCGCTTGGCCGGACCACAAACCGACCGCGCTCCTCGTGCTCGCCGATGGCACGGTGCTCGAAGGCTTTGGTCTCGGCGCCGAGGGCCAGGCCGTCGGTGAAGTCTGCTTCAACACCGCGATGACCGGCTATGAAGAGATCCTCACCGATCCCTCCTATGCCGGCCAGCTCATCACCTTCACCTTCCCGCATATCGGCAATGTCGGTACCAACGAGGAAGACATCGAGACGGTGAACATGGCCGCGACGCCCGGCGCGCGCGGCGTGATCCTGCGCACCGCGATCACCGACCCTTCGAACTACCGCGCCACCAAGCATCTCGACGCCTGGCTGAAGGCGCGCGGCATCATCGGCCTCTCCGGCATCGACACCCGCGCGTTGACCGCGCTGATCCGCGGCAAGGGCATGCCCAACGCCGTGATCGCGCACGCCAAGGACGGCGAGTTCGATCTGCATGGCTTGAAGGAAGAAGCACGCGAATGGCCGGGCCTCGAGGGCATGGACCTCGTGCCGATGGTCACCTCCGGCCAGCGCTTCACCTGGGACGAGACGCCCTGGCTGTGGGACAAGGGTTTCGGCCGCCAGGACAAGGCCGAGTTCAACGTCGTCGCCATCGATTACGGGATCAAGCGCAACATTCTGCGCCTGCTCGCCGGCGTCGGCTGCAAGGTGACGGTGGTGCCGGCGACGACCTCGTCGGAAGACATTCTGGCGATGAAGCCGGACGGCGTGTTCCTGTCGAACGGTCCGGGCGATCCGGCCGCGACCGGGAAATACGCAGTGCCTGTGATCAAGGAGGTGATCAAGTCGGGCACGCCGACGTTCGGAATTTGTCTGGGTCACCAGATGCTCGGCCTCGCCGTCGGCGCGAAGACGAAGAAGATGCATCAGGGCCATCACGGCGCCAATCATCCTGTGAAGGACGAGACCACCGGCAAGGTCGAGATCACCTCGATGAACCACGGTTTTGCGGTGGACGAGACCACGCTGCCGGAGGGCGCGACGCAGACCCACATCTCGCTGTTCGACGGATCCAATTGCGGCATCCAGCTCGACGGCAAGCCGGTGTTCTCGGTGCAATACCATCCCGAGGCCTCGCCCGGCCCGCGCGACTCGCACTATCTTTTCCAGCGCTTTGCCGATCTGATGCGGCAGAACAAGAGCGCGTAAGCCGCGCTGCGGCTCTCGTGCCCCGGGCGCAGTGCAGCGCGCCGCTTTTCGCGGCGTGATGCACTGCTGAACCGGGGCCCATAGCCTCGGCACTCTGGGTCCCGGCTCTGCGACGCACCGCTTCGCGCTGCATCGCGTCCGGGACACGAGAGGAACGCAATCTGAGCAACGCCGGTTAAGGGTGTACGGTTTTCTTCCGGAGCCCAGCCATGTCCGTCGTCCGCGACTATGCCGAACCGCTCGCCATCGTGTTCGAGGATGACGGGCTCGTGCCGAACAACATTCTCCCCTTTCTGGTCTACCAGGGCGCGGTGACGCTCGATCCGAAGCAGCCGGAGCAGACCATCGAAAACCTGTTCGAAACGAACAATTGGGGCGGCACCTGGCGTAACGGCGTCTACGACTATCTGCACTACCACGCGACCGTGCACGAGGTGCTCGGCGTCGCGCGTGGCCATGCCCGTGTTCGCTTCGGCGGCGATCACGGCCAGGAGCTGGACATCAAGGCCGGCGATGTCGTGGTCCTGCCGGCCGGCACGGGGCATCAGTGCATCACGGCCAGCGATGATTTCTGCGTGATTGGCGCCTATCCGCCGGGCTCGCGGATGGAGATTACGCGGGCAACGCCGGAGAATCACGCCAAGGCGCTGAAGACGATTCCAAACGTGGCGCGGCCGCCGGCCGATCCGGTGACGGGCAAGCACGGGGCATTGATGCGGCTGTGGCGGTAGCGACAGTCACGGTGCTGTAGGGTGGGCAAAGGCGCGCTCTCGCGCGCCGTGCCCACCATCTATCGGCACAGAGCTGGTGGGCACGCTTCGCTTTGCCCACCCTACGGCATTGTGCCCTTATGCCTCGTTGCCGCCTTCCTGGCGGGTGGCTTCGAACAAGAACCAGGTGCGGCGCTCGGTCTCGTCGATGAAGTTCTCGAGGATGCTGGCGCTGGCGACGTCGCCCGCGTCGTCGCAGACCTCATGCGCCTTGCGCATTGCCGCGGCGACATGCTTGTTGTCCTGCATCAGCTCGCGCAGCATTTCGCGCGGCGGGACGTAGTCCTCGTCATTGTCCTTGATGGTCTGCAGCTTTGCGACCTGGCCGATCGACCTCAGCGTGGTGCCGCCGATCTTGCGAACGCGCTCGGCGAGCTGGTCGGTGGTGGCAAAGATCTGGTCCGACTGCTCGTCGAGCAGCAGATGATAATCCCTGAAATGCCGGCCGCTGATATGCCAGTGGAAATTCTTGGTCTTCAGATACAGCGCGAAAGCGTCGGCCAGAAGCACATTGAGCGCCTCCGAGACCTTCTTGGTCGCCTGGGGCGCCAGATCGGTGGGGGTGTCGAGATCGGGTGAGACCTTGCTGGGGGCTTTGCTCACGGGAAACCTTCCTGTTAGGACGCGGACATTGACGGCGCGCCGTCGCACCCCTAACGCAAGGCGGGCAATGCGGTTCCTCGATAGGAACCGCTGGGCGGGATACCATGGACGATTGGATCGATTATTACGACTCGACGCATACGATCTACGTCAGCAAGCTGCATCGCGACTTGCACTTCCAGATCATCGCGCGAGACATCATCGGCTACATCACCTCGCCTGAGGCGACCGTGCTGGATTATGCCTGCGGCGAGGCGCTGTCGGCGAGCCAGGTGGCATCCGCCTGCGGCCAGTTGATCCTGGCCGAGCCCGCGCCCGGCGTGCGCGGCCGGCTGATCGCGCGGTTTGCGCCGAACACCAAGATCCGCGTCCGCTCGCTCGACGACGTCCGCAATATGCAGGACCAATCGATCGACCTCGTCGTAATGAATTCGGTCGCGCAATACATGACGGCGGAGGAGCTCGATGCCGCGCTCATTAATGTCCGTCGCATCCTGAAGCCGTCCGGCAAGCTCGTGCTCGGCGATATCCTCCAGCCCCATGTCGGCATGTTCAGGGACGTAACGGCGCTGCTCTCGTTCGGCCTGCGTCACGGCTTCCTGAAGGACGCCCTGGTCGGGTTGGTCAGCACCGCGCTGTCAGATTACCGTCATCTGCGCGCGCGCATCGGGCTCAAGCGCTACAGCGAGGACGAGATCACGGCCAAGCTGACGGCGGCGGGTTTCGCCAGCCAGCGCGCCAACACCAATATCGGCCACAACCGCTGGCGCATGACCTTCATCGCCCGGCCGCCTCTGGTCCGTTAAGGTCCTTGGGTGCGTTAAGCATAACGACCACCTAAGGTGGCTTGCCGTACCTCGATCGGACATGATCGCCGCGGCCCGGTGGCGGAAGCGTCTACGCGAGAGCAGTGCATCGCTCTTCATCCTGGTTCAAATCCAGGCCGGGTCTCCACGCTTCGCCCCTACGGGGCTACGCGTGGCGCAGCCACGCAAGCCCCGTAGGGGCGCAGCGTGTCCGGCGTAGCTGAAGCGCAGCGAAAGCGTAGACGGACTGTATCCGCTACTCACCCTGTCTCAACCGCATCACACTCAGCGACAAGCTGAAGCCTGTCCGCGTCCTTTGCCGCTGACTTGAGCACGGCATCGAGCAGGCCGGGAAAGCGTGCCTCGAGATCCTCGCGACGCAGCCGCATGAAACGGTTCGTGCCTGCCACGCGGGTCTGCATCAGCCCGCAATCGCGCAGCTTGGCGAAATGATAGGTGAGATTCGACTTGCCGGAGAGCCCGTTGAAGTCGCCGCAGCACAGCTCGCTGCTGACATGTTCCTGCTGGGCGAGCTGATACACGATCGCCAACCGGATCGGATCGCTCAGACAATCCAGAACCAGCGGCAGCTCGATCTGTTCGCGGGTGGGGTGGGGAGGTGTGCGGCTCATGATCAGGGAATCATAGCGATGCGGCCGTAATGTTCAATAGTTCTTGAACCAATTGACTCCCCGACCGCCATCTTCGATAGTTCAATAAACATTGAACATAAGGATTGTTTCCCATGAGCGTATTCTGGCTGGCCCTGGGGGCCTTCGCGATCGGCACGGAAGGCTTTGTCATTGCTGGGCTTTTGCCGGCGATCGCCAGCGACCTCTCGATTTCGGTCCCGGCCGCCGGCCAGTTGGTCACCGCCTACGCCCTCACCTATGCCGTCGGTTCGCCGATCCTGGCGGTGGCGCTGAACAATATCGACCGCCGCACCGTGCTGGCGCTCGCGCTCTCGACCTTCATCGCCGGAAACCTCGCGGCGATGGTGGCGTCCAGCTATGCCCTGCTGCTGGCCTCGCGCATGCTGATGGCACTGGGTTCAGGACTATGCATGCCGACGGCGCTGGCAGTGTCCGTGGCGGTCGCCTCGCCGGAACGGCGCGGCCGTGCGGTGGCGCTGGTCACCTCGGGTCTTACGGTTGCGACCGTCATCGGCGTTCCTCTCGGCAACCTGGTCGGCAGCCTGCTCGGCTGGCGCGCGACCTTTGCCATGGTCGCCATGATCGGCGCAGTGGCGCTCGCCGGCCTGCTGCTCGGCCTGCCCCGCGGCCTGCCGCGCAACACGGCCTCGCTCAGCGAACGGCTGGCCGTGGCGCGTCACAGCAATGTCTTGATCGCGCTTGTGATCACGATTTTATGGGCGCTCGGCGGCTTCACCGTGTTCACCTATTTTGCGGTCCCGCTGCGCGGCCTGGGTTTCGACGCTTCGCAAATCAGCCTTGCGCTGCTGGTGTTTGGCGGCGCGGCCGCGATCGGAAACATCCTCGGCGGCATGCTGGCCGACCGGCTCGGCGCGCTCGCGACCGCAGCCCTCGGCCTCGCCGGCATGGCCAGCGCGCTGATCCTGCATTCGCTGGTCCTGAAACTGATGCCCGGACAGGCCCATTACGCGGTGCTGGGCGCGATCTTCCTCTGGGGCCTCTCGGGCTGGGCATTCTATCCGGCCCAGATCGCCAGCATCATCCGGATCGAGCCGCAAGCCTCGATGATCGCGCTCTCGCTCAACGCCTCCGCCATGTATCTCGGCTTCGCCATCGGCGGAGCCCTGGGCGGAGCGGTGTTGGCCGCCCTCTCGCCAAACGACCTCGGCTGGATCGGCGGATCGAGCGTTGCGGCCTCGCTTCTGGTGCATCTCGCCCGCGGCTGGCAGGCGCGGCCGAAACCCGTCAAAATTGCTGGTTGATGGGGTACTTTTCGGGGTTTCGCCGCTCCGAAAACTGGTCTAAGACCCACCCGCGCGCGAGGGAGACCCCCGCGCTCTCGGCTTAGGGGACGCGCGGCAAGCGCGCCCTTTTTTTGTGCCCGAATTCCAGCCCGCGAGCGGTGATGCCTAAACGAACCGACATCTCGACCATCCTGATCATCGGCGCCGGTCCCATCGTGATCGGCCAGGCCTGCGAGTTCGACTATTCGGGTACGCAGGCAGTGAAGACGCTGAAGGAAGAGGGCTATCGCATCGTCCTCGTCAATTCCAATCCAGCCACGATCATGACCGACCCGGAATTGGCCGATGCGACCTATATCGAGCCGATCACGCCCGAGATCGTCGCAAAAATCATCGAGAAGGAACGTCACGTCGTTCCCGGCGGCTTCGCGCTGCTGCCGACCATGGGCGGACAGACCGCGCTGAACTGCGCGCTGTCGCTGCGCCGGCAAGGCACGCTGGAAAAATTCGACGTCGAGATGATCGGCGCGACGGCCGATGCCATCGACAAGGCCGAGGATCGCCAACTGTTCCGCGAGGCCATGACCAAGATCGGGCTCGAGACGCCGAAATCGCGGCTCGCCAACGCCTCCGAGTTGAAGAAGTCCTTCCGCGAAAAATACCACGCCGAACGCGAGAAGCTGTCGGGCGCAGCGCTCGAAGAGCTCGACCGGCAATGGACGCTCGGCGAGAGCGACCGCCGCAAGCGCTACCAGGAATACGCTTTCGGCAAGGCCATGATGGCGCTCTCCGAGATCGGCCTTCCCGCGATCATCCGTCCCTCCTTCACCATGGGCGGCACCGGCGGCGGTATCGCCTACAACAAGGAAGAGTTCCTCGACATCATCGAGCGCGGCCTTGATGCGTCCCCCACCAACGAAGTCCTGATCGAGGAATCCGTCCTCGGCTGGAAAGAGTTCGAGATGGAGGTGGTGCGCGACAAGAAGGACAATTGCATCATCGTCTGCTCGATCGAGAATTTCGATCCGATGGGCGTGCACACCGGCGACTCCATCACGGTCGCTCCGGCTCTGACGCTGACGGACAAGGAATATCAGATCATGCGCGACGCCTCGCTGGCGGTGCTGCGCGAGATCGGCGTCGAGACCGGCGGCTCCAACGTGCAGTTCGGCGTCAATCCCGAGGACGGCCGCATGGTCGTGATCGAGATGAATCCGCGCGTGTCGCGTTCGTCGGCGCTGGCCTCGAAGGCCACCGGCTTCCCGATCGCCAAAGTCGCGGCCAAGCTCGCAATTGGCTACACGCTCGACGAAATCGCCAACGATATCACCGGCGGCGCGACGCCGGCCTCGTTCGAGCCGACGATCGATTACGTGGTGACCAAGATCCCGCGTTTCGCCTTCGAGAAATTCCCCGGTGCCTCCTCCACGCTGACGACGTCGATGAAGTCGGTCGGCGAGGTCATGGCGATCGGCCGCACCTTCCAGGAGAGCCTGCAGAAGGCGCTGCGCGGGCTCGAGACCGGGCTGACCGGCCTCGACGAGATCGAGATCGAAGGCCTCGGTCGCGACGACGACAAGAACGCGATCCGCGCTGCGCTCGGCACGCCGACGCCGAACCGCATTCTCCAGGTCGCGCAAGCCATGCGGCTCGGCTGGTCGAACGAGGACATCTTCAACTCCTGCAAGATCGACCCTTGGTTCCTCGGCGAGATGCGCGGCATCGTCGAGATGGAGGAGAAGGTCAGGAAGCACGGCCTGCCCGGCAATGCCTTCGGCATGCGCACGCTGAAGGCCATGGGTTTCTCGGACGCACGCCTTGCGGTGCTCGCGATGACGACGGAGGCCGAGGTCACGGCGAAGCGTCACGCGCTCGGCGTCCGGCCGGTCTACAAGCGCATCGACACCTGCGCGGCCGAATTCGCTTCGCCCACCGCCTACATGTACTCGACCTACGAGTCGCCGTTTGCAGGCAGCACTGCTGACGAGAGCACGCCGTCGGACAAGAAGAAGGTCATCATCCTCGGCGGCGGCCCGAACCGCATCGGCCAGGGCATCGAGTTCGACTATTGCTGCTGTCACGCCTGCTTCGCGCTGCATGACGCCGGCTACGAATCCATCATGGTCAACTGCAACCCGGAAACGGTGTCAACCGACTACGACACCGCCGACCGGCTCTATTTCGAGCCGCTCACCGCCGAGGACGTGCTCGAGATCATCGCGAAGGAGCGCAGCAACGGCACCCTGCATGGCGTGATCGTGCAGTTCGGCGGCCAGACCCCGCTGAAACTCGCGCATGCGCTGGAAGCTGCCGAAGTGCCGATCCTCGGTACATCGCCCGACGCGATCGACCTTGCCGAAGACCGCGACCGCTTCAAGCGCGTGCTCGACAAGCTGCGGCTGAAGCAGCCGAAGAACGGCATCGCCTATTCGGTCGAGCAGGCCCGCCTGGTCGCGGGCGACCTCGGTCTGCCGCTGGTGGTACGCCCGTCCTATGTGCTTGGCGGCCGCGCGATGCAGATCATCCGCGAGGAGAACCAGCTTAGCGATTACCTGCTTGGCACGTTGCCGGAGCTGGTGCCGGCCGACGTCAAGGCGCGCTACCCGAACGACAAGACCGGCCAGATCAACACCGTGCTCGGCAAGAACCCGCTGCTGTTCGACCGCTATCTGTCCGACGCCACCGAGATCGACGTCGATTGCCTCTGCGACGGCAAGGACACCTTCATCGTCGGCATCATGGAGCACATCGAGGAAGCCGGCATCCACTCCGGCGATAGTGCCTGCTCGCTGCCGCCGCACTCGCTCGACGCCAGGATGATCGAGGAGCTGGAGCGGCAGACGCGCGAGCTTGCGCTCGGCCTCGACGTCGTCGGCCTGATGAACGTGCAATACGCCATCAAGAACGGCGAGATCTACGTGCTCGAAGTCAACCCACGCGCCTCGCGCACGGTGCCGTTCGTCGCCAAAGTGATCGGCACGCCGGTCGCGAAGATCGCCGCGCGCATTATGGCCGGCGAGAAGCTCGCCGACTTCGGGCTGAAGAAGGCCGACTTCAAGCATGTCGGCGTGAAGGAATCAGTGTTTCCGTTCGCCCGCTTCCCCGGCGTCGACACGGTGCTCGGTCCGGAGATGCGCTCGACCGGCGAGGTCATGGGCATCGACCGCTCCTTCGCAGTGGCATTCGCCAAGAGCCAGCTCGGCGGCGGCACGCGGGTGCCGCGCAAGGGCACGGTGTTCGTCTCGGTGCGCGAGAGCGACAAGACGCGTATCGCGGAGGCCGTGCGCGAATTGCATTCGCTCGGCTTCAAGGTGCTGGCGACCTCGGGCACGGCACGCTTCCTGACCGATGAGGGCATCCCGACCGAGAGGGTGAACAAGGTGCTGGAGGGGCGGCCGCATATCGTCGACGCCATCACCAATGGCGACGTCCAGCTGGTCTTCAACACCACGGAAGGCCCGCAAGCGCTTGCCGACAGCCGATCGCTGCGGCGCGCGGCCCTCTTGCATAAAGTGCCGTATTACACCACTCTTTCCGGGGCCGTGGCGGCCGCGCAGGGCATCCGCGCCTATCTTGGCGGGGACCTTGAGGTTCGGACCCTGCAGAGCTACTTTTCGGAAACCTGATCGCGAGCGGCAGCTCCGCTGCCGCTAAGTGATTGGCAATGAAGCCACATTGTCCGGAGGAACTGTCCGGCCATTGCGGTTGTTCTGTTCCGGCGCCAGACCCACATAACGCTCCGGCGGCGGCATGTTCAGCCCCGGGACATACTGACGAATCAAGGTTGCCGCGCCCTCTACTTTCGTGGGGCGCGCGATCGAAGGACGAGAGAAGAGATGGAAAAGGTTCCGATGACAGCGGGCGGCTTTGCTGCGCTCGGGGAAGAGTTGAAGAAGCGCCAGTCCGAGGACCGTCCGCGCATTATCGAGCACATTGCTGAGGCACGCTCGCACGGCGACCTCTCGGAGAACGCGGAATACCATGCCGCGAAGGAAGAGCAGTCCCACAATGAGGGCCGCATCGCCGAGCTCGAGGACAAGCTCGCGCGCGCCGACATCATCGACATCTCAAAACTCTCCGGCGACACCATCAAGTTCGGCGCCACCGTGACGCTGGTCGACGAGGACACTGAGAAGAAGGCGGTATGGCAGATCGTCGGCGAGGTCGAGGCCGACGCCAAGAAAGGCCGCATCTCCATCACCTCGCCGCTGGCGCGCGCGCTGATCGGCAAGAAAAAGGGCTCGACCGTCGAGGTCAACGCCCCCGGCGGCGCCAAGGCGTATGAGATCACCAAGGTGGAGTGGCGGTAGCCATCTGCCGTTGCGAGTTGATGACGTTCTGAAAGCGCCGCGCTCAGCGCGGCCTTATTGCTAAGCCTGAGGTGAACCCGCGCGCTCGCAATGACGGAAGAGGCGTTACCTTCGCCCCTTCACATCGAGCGGCACGGCTGCCTCATACTTCGAATTATGCAGCACCAGCGAGGTCCGCACGTTGCGGACGTGGGGCGCGGCGGTCAGGTGCGTCACGAAATCCTGGAAGGTCGCCATGTCGGGCGCGACGCATTTCAGGATGAAATCGACCTCGCCGGACAGCATCCAACACTCCCGCACCAGCGGCTCGGCGCGGACGAATTCCTCGAAGGCGCGCAAATCAGCCTCCGCCTGGCTGGAGAGGTGCACCGCGGCAAACACCGTGACGTCGAAGCCGAGCTTTCGCGCATCCAGCAGTCCGCGGTAGCCGTGGATGTAGCCCTCCTCCTCCAGCGCCCGGACCCGGCGCAGGCAGGGTGGGGGCGAAATACCGACCCGTTTGGCAAGCTCGACATTGGTGATTCGACCGTCGGCCTGGATCTCGGTGAGGATTTTCAGGTCGATCTCGTCAAGGTTCCGCGACACGTGATTGGAACTCCTGGCCTTCATGGCGGTATCGGGTGGGTCTGATGCAATCCTCATAGCCGAGTCCCGCAGGTTTGCGCAATTTTATTGCGCGTTCGCCCCAGCCGACTTTTGTTCCTTGTTGGAAAAATCCGCCTATTGGGAATGCAATTCTTGCATAGCTCACCAGAACGCTTAGATTAGCTCTGATATTTCAGCGCCACCGCGAGGCCTCCCGGCACGTTCCGCGCCCGCGCTGCAGATCCCCCGTGAAAGGCGTCCGCAAATATGTCCGCTCCTGTTCATGCAAAGGTCGTCATCATTGGCTCCGGCCCCGCCGGCTACTCCGCGGCGATCTACGCCGCGCGCGCGATGCTCGAGCCGATCCTGATCCAGGGCATGCAGGCGGGCGGCCAGCTTACCATCACCACCGATGTCGAGAACTATCCGGGCTTCGCCGACGTGATCCAGGGCCCCTGGCTCATGGAACAGATGGAGAAGCAGGCAGTCCATGTCGGCACCAGGATCGTCACCGACCTGGTCACCAAGCTGGAGACCGGGCGGCGGCCGTTTCGCCTCACCTGCGACTCGGGCGACGTCTACCTCGCCGAAACCGTGATCCTCGCGACCGGCGCGCAAGCGCGCTGGCTCGGGCTGCCGTCCGAGACGAAATTCCAGGGCGGCGGCGTGTCGGCCTGCGCCACCTGCGACGGCTTCTTCTACCGCAACAAGGACGTCGTGGTGGTCGGCGGCGGCAATACCGCGGTCGAGGAGGCCCTTTACCTGACCAACCATGCCTCCGAGGTCACCATCGTGCATCGCCGCGATCACTTCCGCGCCGAGCGTATCCTGCAGGAGCGGCTGTTCAAGCACCCGAAGATCAAGGTGGTCTGGGACTCCGCCGTTGACGAGATCTGCGGCACCGAGAACCCGAACAAGGTCACCCATGTGCGCCTGAAGAACGTCAAGACCGGCGCGCTAACGGACGTGAAGACCGACGGCGTGTTCGTCGCCATCGGCCACGCACCCGCAACCGAGCTCGTGAAAGGCCAGATCAGGCTGAAACCGTCGGGCTATGTCGAGGTCGCCCCGAACTCGACCGCGACCTCCGTGCCCGGCCTGTTCGCCGCCGGCGACGTCGCTGACGAAACCTACCGCCAGGCCGTGACGGCCGCCGGCCTTGGCTGCATGGCAGCCCTTGAGGCCGAACGTTTCTTGGCCCTGCGCGCCAGCGAGCGCGCGGCAGCGGAATAACGATCATGCCTCGAACACGCGACGGATTTACGGACATGGATTGGGACAAGCTGAAGGTGTTTCACGCGGCGGCGGAGGCGGGTAGCTTCACGCATGCGGGAGAGCAGCTCGGCCTGTCGCAATCGGCGGTGTCACGCCAGGTCTCGGCACTGGAGCAGGAGCTCTCGGTCTCGCTGTTCCACCGCCACGCCCGTGGCCTGATCCTCACCGAGCAGGGCGACCTGCTGTTCCGCACCGCGCATGACGTGTTCATGCAGCTGCAGGCGGCGCGCGCGAAACTGACCGACAGCCGCGAGCGGCCAAGCGGCGATCTCAAGATCACCACCACGCCCGGTGTCGGCATCAACTGGCTGATCCCGCGGCTCGGCGAATTCACCGCGCTCTATCCGGAGATCCGGATCTCGCTGATCGTCACCGACGAGGAGCTGGACCTGTCGATGCGCGAGGCCGACGTTGCGATCCGCACCCGCAAGCCGACGCAGCCGGATCTCATCCAGCGCAAGCTCTTCGCGATGGGCTTCCACGCCTATTGCTCGCCGGATTACATCAAGCGCTTCGGCACGCCGCGGACGCTGGAGGAGCTCGACTCGCATCGCATCATCACGCTCTCCGACGGCAACTTCGCGCCGCATCTTCAGAACCGCAACTGGCTGGTCGAAGCGGGCCGCAACGGCAGTGGTCCGCGCGAGGCCTATTTCAGGGTGAACAACATCCTCGGCCTCGTGCGCGCCTGTCAGCAGGGCCTCGGTATCGCGGCGCTGCCGGATTATCTGATCGAAGAACAGAGCCGCCTCGTACAACTGTTCGGCGAATCGGATTCGATCCAGCTCGATACGTATTTCGTCTATCCGGAGGAGCTGAAGACGGTTGCACGCGTGCAGGTGTTCCGCGACTTCGTGGTGAGCAAGGCGCAGCGCTGGCCGTCCTGATTTCCGCATGACTGACATGCGGCCTCGGCTGTTGCTGCATACCGCTCGTCAAGCCCATACTGCTTGCACGCTGAGCCTTCGCGTTGCGCATTTGTCCCCCTCCTCCAGTGGCGCGGGAGTTCAGTAATCCCTCTTGGAAGGTGATTGTGTCGGCCTCACGTGGCCAATGCCTAAGCCGGGCCCTCTGGGTCCGGCTTTTTTTCTGTCCAATTCGGCATTCGCCCTCCGCGTGTATTGACAGTTTCGGGCATACCCCGCATCATTTCCAAATGATCACGAAGTCGTGCGCAATCGTCTCGAAAAAAGGCCCCCATCCGGGGACCGCGGATTTTTGCGCGCGCTAACAACGCTTCGTCATCGCAAGCAAATCCCGAAAACCCCGCCGCCTGGACGGGGTTTTTTCATGTGCCCTCCGTCTCAGGTTGATCTTTGAGAAGGAGATAAAACATGACTGATTTGCGAACCCATATGCATGGGCTCTGGCTGCCGCTGGTGACGCCGTTTCGCGGCGGCCGTCTCGACGAGGTGTCGCTGCGGCGGCTGACGCGTCACTATTGCACACAGGCGGTCGACGGTTTCATCCTGGGGGCGACCTCGGGCGAAGGCATGACGCTGCGCGACGCCGAGCTCGAGCGTCTCGTCGCCATCGTCCGCGACGAGATGGCGGCCGGCCGCCGTACGTTGCCGATCGGGCTTGGCCTATCGGGTGCGGACACCTCAAGGATGAAGGATCGGTTAGACGAGACCGCGGACTGGCCGATCGACTTCTATCTGATCGCGAGCCCTTATTACGTGCGGCCGTCGCAGCGCGGCATCCTCGCGCATTTCGAGGCGCTGGCCGATCACGCCGCCTGGCCGCTCGCGCTCTACAACATTCCCTATCGCTGCGCCGTCGGCATCACCAACCAGACCATGCTGCGGCTCGCCGAGCATCCCAACATCATCGGGCTGAAGGATTGCGGCGCGAGCCATGAGCAGTCGATCGCACTCTTGCGCGACAGGCCGAAGGGCTTTCACGTGCTGACCGGCGAGGACGCCAACTATTTCGAGGCGCTCAGCGACGGCGCCGACGGCGGCATTTTGCTGTCCGCCCATCTCGAGACCGCAACCTTCGCCGCCGTGCATGCCGAGCTGAAGAGCGGCAACCAGGATGCGGCGCTGGCGCGCTGGCAGGAGGTCGCGGAGCTGACGCGGCTGCTCTTCACGGAACCGAGCCCCGCGCCGGCGAAGTATTGGTTATGGCGAAGCGGCCTGATCGACAGCCCCGAGGTGCGCCTGCCGATGGTGGAGGTGAGCAGCGAGCTCGCAGCCCAACTCGATCGCGAGATCGAGCGACGGGTGAAAGTCGCGGCGTAGCCCTCACGAGTCCAACTCTCGGTGTGTCTGCGGAGACGGCCCCTCACCCCACCCTCTCCCCGTAAGAACGGGGAGAGGGAGTGAGAGCGCGCGCCCGTGGTTAACGCTGCACGAACACGTTCGCACCTGCCGCACGGCGCATCCACGGCTCGTTTACGCAATGGCGCCTATCGTTCCGCCGTAAAATCTTCAAACAGGGGGAATGACCATGGGGCAACACGTTCGCCCGACCGTGGCGGAAAACTTCGCGCCTGCCGATCTTTTGCAGGGAATTCTGATGGTGTCGTCGTTCGGCTTCTGGGCCGTGATGCTCGGGCTGATGCCGGTGCTGCTGTTTCGGGTCTGGCTCGCCTGATGGCGAGAGACCGCTTGCATGGTTAAGCCGAGGTCGCAAATGCGCTCAAAATGCGAGCGTGGCAGCGGCCCGGAATCTTAAAACATCCGGCGTATCGTTCAGCCCATAAGCGAAGAAATCGCGGGGGCGATCTTGAACAATCAGAATGATGCGGCGTCGCATTACGGCGCCGGACAGCAGGGCTTTTCCACCGAGGACATCATCTGGGCCATCGGCATCTGGTCGGTGATCCTGACACTGTCGCCGGTCATCGTGTTCTACATGCTGATGATCGCGTAGCTTCACCATCAGTCCGAGAAACGCAAAACGCGCGGGGCGCCGCGCGTTTGTCGTCCGGGGAAATGATTGATGAAATTATGCCGCCTGCTTGTGCATTGCGCCGGAAGCCGACGCCGTGCCGCGAATAGCTTTCACTGATCGCTCGATAGCCGCCCACAGCCTTGCAATTTCCTGAGCTGCACGGCTCTCGGCCTGATACTCACGCGCGCCTTCGCCGTGGCTGAGGGCCATCAACAAGTCCGAACGATTGGTGATCTGACCGCCCCACACCGGAGCGCGGAACTTGGCCAGCGCCTCGCGGGCGATGGTGACGATCGGGCTTTCGGACTCGTCGCGACGCGCCGGGGCACCGTTGAGCACGACCGCATAGGGCTTGCGCGCCGCGCGGCACATCTGGATGGTTTCCTGCACCGCGTTGACGTCGAACACGCCGGGACGTGCCGGAATGACCACCATGGTCGCGTTCTTGATGGCGTCGTCGACCACGGCCGAGAGATTCGGCGGCGTGTCGATCAGCACCCATTCATAACCGTCGCGCTTGGCAGCGGAGACGATGCCGCTGACCGAGTTCACGGCCGACTTGATCGGCGGCTCGTTGGTGCCACGCAGCTTGTGCCACAGCGTGAGCGAGCCTTGCGGATCCGCATCCACAAGCATCACCTGCTTGCTCGCCTTGATCTGCGCAGCGAGATGTGCCGCCAGGGTACTCTTGCCCGAGCCGCCTTTACGCGATGCAAAAACAATAACGTTCATACCTCTGGCCTCCAGATTGACCCCAGGCCGCGAAAATGAATCACCGCGCTGATTCGTGAAAGAAAAATTTGTCTGGAGTTGTGTCATAGTCACGAAATAACAAAGCGTGTTGGCTTTTGAGTCACACTGCTGCATGCGACGACAGACACAAACCGTCATGAATCGCTGTTCACGCGGGCAATCGCGTGCTTTCCAGGCAATCATGCGGGAAAATTCGGACTACAACCCTGCCGAGCAAATCTTCGCGCGGCCTTCAATTATCGAACGTAACCGCAATTGCAGCATGCCTGCGCGCGAGATGCGCGAACAAAACGAGTCCGGTAGCTGTCGCGTGGCTGATCGGCCCCTAAGTCATTTTGTCGCGAGGGGGCGTGACGGAGTTTCACGAGAGGAACGCGGGATGGAACGCCTAGCCGTCGGCGGTCTTTTTCTTCTTGGCCTTCGGCTTGGTCTTCTTGGCCACCACGGGCTTGATGTTGGTGGGCGCACCGGCGCGGACCTCGCCCGGCTCGGGGCCGCGGCGGAAGAACACCGCGCATTGCGGCGACAGCTGCGCCTTCTTCCGGATCATGCAGGCGGTGATGGCATCGACGTTCGGAATGAACTCGCCGCACAAATTCATCGCATCCGGCGTGCAGGCCTGCTGCTCCTCCGGCGTGTAGGCGAAGCCTGTGCCCGGCTGGACCAGAACGGCGAGCGCCAGCGAGAGGCTTGCAGCAGCCAAGGATGTCCTGACGCGAGATACCGGCATCGATCCCCCCAAAATGTCGAGTCGGAGAGATAGTGGGTGAACGGGCGTTCGTTGGCAACGAGGCCAGGGGTGAAAACCGGGAGCTGTGCGCTCTCGGCAACAGGCGGGTCCAGGCCCGGAACGGCCGGACGCCTGCGGCCATCCTTCGAGACGCCCGCCTGCGGCGGGCCCTCAGGATGAGGTCTCGTTTTGCGGCGAGGTGTCAGACCCTCATGGTGAGGAGCCCGCCAAAGCGTGCGTCTCGAACCATGCAGGCCGAATCTGAGGCGTCCCTGGCCAAACCCGCGAAAACAACCCCATGCACAGTAGCCAGGGCCTTGGGCCGCCTCGCGAATTTTCGCACGTTTTGCGGATTTTACGAATTTCCTTTGACGCGTCGGGCAAAACACCGGCATGATGGCAGGATCGAGACGCGCGTGGGGTGGTCGGCCCAATCTCCCCGTGAGGGGAGGACCGCATGGCCACAATGTTGATCGTCGCGCCGGTGTTTGCGCTGATCGCGGCCGGCTATGCGTCGGTGCTGTTTCGCTTCGTCTCCGAGGGCGCGCACAAGGGCATCTCCGAATTCGCCTTCAGCATCGCGATCCCCGCGCTCTTATTCCGCACTATCGTCGTCTCGGAATTCCCCGATGTCAGCCCGTGGCGGATGTGGGGCGCCTATTACGGCGCGCTCGCCCTCATGTGGATCGCGGCGCTGGCGATCTCGGCGTTGTTGCGCGCACGGCGCGAGGACCGCGAGGACGGCGTCGTGTTCGCGATCGGCTCGGTCTACGGCAACATCGTGATGCTCGGCATTCCGCTCGTGCTCTCGGCGCTCGGCAACGAGGCCGCGGGCCCGATGTCGCTGATCCTGTCGGTGAACACGCCGCTGCTCTGGCTCTGCGGCATTTTGCAGATGGAGCTGGTCAGCCGCAAGCGGACGGGCTCGCCGCTCGCGGTGATGCGGCCTGTGCTCGCAGATCTCGCGCGCAATCCGCTGATGCTCGCGATCGGCTTTGGCGTGGTCTGGCGTTTCACCGGCCTCGGCCTCAATCCCGTCGTCGACAAGACGGTCGAGCTGCTCGCGCAGGCGGGCTCGCCGGCCGCCCTGATCGCGCTCGGCATCACTCTGTTCCGTTTCGAGGTGAAGGGCGAGATGCTGAGCGTCGTCGCAATGAGCACGTTAAAGCTGCTGGCGATGCCGGCGGTGGCGTTCGTGCTGGCCAAACTGCTGAACCTGCCGCCGATGGTGACAGGCGTCGTCGTGCTGTTCGCGGCCATGCCGACCGGCGCCAACGCGTACATCTTCGCGGTTCAGTATCAGCGGCTGGTGAATCCGGTGTCGGGCGCGGTGGCGCTGGGGACGCTGCTGGCGGCGGTGACGTTGCCGGTGGTGGTGCTTTTAGCGGCAGGGCTCAAATAGTTCGGCAGCGACCGTGCTGCACGGAAGGGCATGACCGAAGGCGACTTCCGAGTTTGCCCCGATGCTCCTATCGGAGGTGTCGAGGGTGTGATAGGTCCTGCTGGTCTCCCAGTTCGGCGACGAACGCGCGTCCAGGTAAGGGTAGCTCATGCAACAGTTGACGGATGAAGGTCGGCGGATCGTCGATGATGTGGCGCGTCGGCACGGTTTTTCGAGTGACGCCGTGCTGTGCATGCTTCTGGCGGTTTCGGCCGGATACGGCAACCAGGCCCAATTCAATCATCCTGAATTCGGCGGCATGGGCCAATGGTCGATGGGCGGGATGATCATGATCGGCGACATGTTCAATAACTACCTCAAGGGCCGCGTCGATTCGCTGTGCCAGGAGTTGGCCAGCCACATCCAGGGACAGCCGCTGTTCCATATGCCCGCCCAAAGCCAGAGCCAATCCCAGGGCGGCGGCTGGCAGGGCCAGACCGGAGGCAGCCACCAGCAGCAAGGCAGCGGCTACGGCGGCACCGGCTCGAGCCTTTTCGTGCCCAATGCATCGAGCAATTGGTGGCCGGCCGATCTGGGCATGGCTGGTTCGACCGGCGGTCAAAACAACCTGCGCTATGCCTACTTTCCCGCGGCGCGGCGGCTGGCCGTCGACATCAATGGTCAGGTGTCGGTTTATGATACGGGCCAGCACCAGATCGGCGGTTTTTCGCAACAGCAGAGTGGCGATCAGTCGATTACCTTCACCAGTCAGTTCGGGCTGGTGCGCGTCGCGGACCTGCCGCGGATCAACCCGGTGAATACGGGCATGAACACGGGCGCCGCCCCGCAGCAGCCCTATGCCAGCCAACCCGATCCTTCGGTGCAGGCCGCGCAGAGCGCGCCGGCGCCGATGCCAGCGCCGCCACCGACAATGGCGAGTTCGCCACCGAACCATGTGAGCCCGCCGCCCGCCCAGCACGACGAGATCGTTTCGCTGATCGAAAAGCTCGCCGAATTGCACAAAAAGTCCATCCTTACGGATAGCGAATACGAGTCAAAAAAGGCCGAGTTGCTCAGCCGCCTCTAAGGCCTTTGCAACGACCGTGGAGTTTCGTGCACTGTCTCGTAATGCGGCGCCAGAAGGCCGACAATGCTGAGACTCAGGTTCATTGCCATCGTCGCTGCTATCATCTTGTGTGTTTTTCAAGCAGGCTCGACAGCGCGAGCCGCAGACCTGCCAGCGATCAAGTTCGTGCGGTCGTCGAGCGCGAGCAAGCTGTGGCAGTGTGGTTGGCGGTGCGGGGGAAACTCCGCCTGCGGCACGAGCTGTATCGCCATCTATGGGAATGCCCCCGATATTCCGAAAATGTGTCTCCAGTTGTTGGCGCTCTGCGAGAGCCAAACGTGGGGCAATAACGACACGTGCTTTTCCGAGCCCAACCCGCCTCCGGCCTGCGAAAGGTGACCCGGGAGTTTCGTGCACTGTCACCGTAATTCGTTCCGCCTGCGCTGTTCGCGATTGCGCGAGCCAACAAAGGATTTCAATCGCGTTTCCGGGAACGCTGCGGATCAATTCCACATCGTATTCAGGGGAACATGAGTTGCAGTGACTGCGGGCTCCCCGTTTCGGTGACAGTGCACGAAATTGTCCTAGACCGACATTGCGATAGCGCGCTTTGCGGGATCGAGATTTGGTGCACCGTCACCGCACTTAGGGTGGGTAGCTCGGGAGATACCGCGCAGCGGATGTCCGTTTGGCCTGAGGTTCTATACGCCGCGGGGCACGCGTCCGCCACGCGATAGCCATTTTGATCTGGCTCAACTCTGTCTGGATACCCGTCGATATGGTGGGCTTTGGTGATCACCCCGGGCAAATACTCCGTTTGGTTCAAGACGCCCGTCGGCGAAGGCGCTGGCGTGGTCGAGTTCGGCCCTGACGGAAAACTCGGCGGCGGCGATTCCACGTTTGCCTATGCGGGGGTCTGGACGCAGCAGGGCGAGCACTTCAAAGCCAGTCTTTCTGCCCGACGCGTGGCGCCAGGGCCGCCCGGTGTCTTTGGATTGGATGAGATCGACATCGTCGTGTCAGGCCGCTCGGTCGATGGCTCATCCACATCCTGCACGGGCTTCGCAAAACAATCACCCGGCCTGAAGCTCGAAGTGGAGCTTGTCCGCATCCTTAGCGATTCCTGACAACGCAGCGTTGCCCCAGGTGCTCGGCCCCAGGTGCTCGCTGGATCGCAGCGAGGATTGGCGCGCCGGTCGCCGAGCGGATTCGGCTAATGGGTGTCACCGCAATCGCGTAATCGATGCTCAGGTCGCCGTTGTGGCGTCAAATCTCAATTTCGAACGACCTCCACCGGACCGTGGTCATCGCAGTGATCGCCGTGCGGATGGTGCAGATGGCCGGCGACGAGATAATCGACATGATCGCCATGTGGAACAGCCTCGTGACCGCAGCCGGGTCCATGAACGTGGGCGGCATCATGTCCGCCACATCGATGGTCGGGCGTGCATCGATCCGGGTTCTTGCCGCTCACTTCGATTGCATGTTCGTCCACGTGATCGCCATGCGGATGATGAAGATGGCCATCATGGAGGTAATCCAGATGGTCGCCGTGTCGGATGGCAACGTGGCCGCAGTGGGGTCCATGGGCGTGATCGTGGTTTGAGTGATGCGGAAGATTGCAGCTGGTCATTTCGACTCCTTTGCTTAAGTCAGTGGTGTTCCCCAGCGTGGGCGATGGCGTTCTTGACGAGTTGAACACATGGGCCTCGGCGATCGGAGCAATCGCGTTCTTGCCCTCGCGCCGACGTTTGACCAGATGTGACCTGCAGCAGCACCTTCAGGCGCGCCGAAACCGTGCCCATCCTGGGGTGTTCTGCTTGAACGAGTTCGCCAACATTCCGTTCCCCGCAGCCGGCAATCGGCTTGATGATTTGTTCCTATTCAAGGGAATTGACCGGTGCGTCATGTCCGATCGCGGCACTATGGCTGACGCCCGAAAGTTCAAATGGCGGCCTGAAGCAGATCAACTCGTCGTCGCACGTGCCTCGTCCGCACGGCGACAATTGCGACAATCATGGCCCGCTGATAGTATTTTTCTCCGAGGTATTTCGCGAGCGGAACCATCGTTGAAATATGTGCACTTGAATCGATGTAGAGCCGTTGCAGCAATTGCTGTTGGTTGCTGCATGCTGCCGAATTCCGCAACAGCCCACATCACCGCGACAGGCTCAGGCGGCTTCGGAAGCGGGTTTGCACATCCGCTCACGGGGCCAGATCATTTTCTTGCGATGTTCGCCGTCGGCCTGTGGGGCGCCCAGATGGGCGGTCGGCCGGTTTGGACCTTGCCGGTGACGTTCCCGCTGATCATGGTTGCCGGAGGTGCTGCCGGAATGTTCGGCCTGCCGCTTCCTGGCGTGGAGATCGGCATCGCGCTCTCGATTCTCGCGCTCGGCTTGGCAATCACTTTTGCCTGGCATCCAGCGGAATGGATGGCGCTTTGTTTGATAGCGGTTTTTGCAATCTGCCATGGATACGCGCACGGAGCCGAGTTGCCGTTTGCGGCCGATCCTGCCGACTACATCATTGGCTTCGTCCTCGCGACGGGCCTGATCCACATCTTTGGTATCGTCGTTGGATTAGGACTCAGCAAGCCGCTCGGGGGGCGCCTGGGTCGCGGGCTTGGGGTGCTGATCGGCCTCGGCGGGGTCTACTTCCTTGTCCCAGCACTCTCCGTCGCATGAACGTCTCCACCGCGGGAAAATGGAGTGGCCCGGCTCTGGCCGTGCTCGGATTGCTTGTGGCGGGGGCGATGGCACTGACCCCCGCTGCGGGACGCAGCACGCTCATATGGTGGATCTTATCGAGTGCGCTCGCACCTGAGCGGGTACTCCCGCTGATCGGACTCGGCGCTGCCCTCGCACTGGTGGACCGTCGTTACAGCCTCGGAGCACTTGCGCTGTTTGGTGGCGGCGTAGCTGTCGGCTTCTTCGGTAAGGATTGGTTGCTTTCGGTGTTGGCGGCAATTCCGCGGGCAACCAGCCACCACTTCCTAACCGGGCCAATTTCCAGTGTCACCGTGGGCGTCGCACTTGTGCTGCCCACTGCGCGACTCCGCTCATGGTTTTTGCTCATCGCCGCTGCGCTCGCCGGATGCATGCTGGCGATCGCAATCGCGGTGACGGACCCGAGCCTCCACGATGTTGCAATCCCTCTGGCGGGAGTGGTCGTCGGGTTTTGGATCGTCGTGGCCATCTCGCTGACCGTGCGGACGTTCTGGCGCACCTGGTTTCCAATTCCAGCGCGTATCCTCGGCAGCTGGCTGGTTGCCATCGGCCTGCTCTATGGCGGGGCGTCGCTGATACCGAAACAAAAGTCCGCATTTCCGCTGCCCGCTGAATCGACGCCGAACATCATTCCGTTCCCAGGGCCGGATCGTCTGTCTCCCGAGTTTCAACCGCACGAAAGGCCCGGCGCTGTCATTCCCCCAGCCGACCTTCAACAGCCCTAGATCAACAGCCGGCTATGTCCGCGCAGCGGACCGTGATTCGCGGCGAGCGCGGGCGCCTGGTCAGAACGTCAGCGCCGCGGTCAGATCGCCCATGGCCGGACGGCCGTTCGCGTTGAGCGCGGCATCGCGCGCCACCAGTCCTGGCAGGACGGGCAGGTCGAATCGCCGGGTGATGAAGCGCAAAGCGGACGTCGAATCGTACTGGGTGTGATCGACATAAGCTTTCTTGGCGAAAGGCGAGACGATCAGCGCCGGGACGCGCGATCCAGGGCCCCAGCGATCAGCCTTCGGCGGGGCGACATGATCCCAGAACCCGCCATTCTCGTCATAGGTGACGAGCACGAGCATGTGCGGCCATTGCGGACTTTTTTCCAGATGGGCGATCACATCGGCGATATGCTGATCTCCCGACATCACATCGGTATAGCCGGCGTGCTCATTGAGATTGCCCTGTGGCTTGTAAAAGGCGACCTGCGGCAGCGTACCGGCATCAATGGCCTTGATGAATTCGGCCCCGTTCATGCCGCCGTCCTTGAGGTGATCGGCGCGCGCCGGCGTGCCCGGTGCAAACTGGGCGAAGTAGTTGAACGTCTGATGATGGAATTGGAAATTCGGCACCGGCTTGCCGCGGCCGCCGTCAACCGCATCCTGCCAGGCGCCGGCGTACCAGGCCCAGCTCACGCCCTTGAGGCTCAATAGATCGCCGATGGTGATGTCACGCTGGGGCGGCAGCGTGTTGGGCGCGTCCGGATCGGCAAAGCGCGGGTCGCCATTCTTTGCCGGCATGTTGTTGCTCGGCTGATAGGGCGGCTGCATCGTATTCACGGCGTAGAAGTCCGGCGAAATGGCGCCGTTGTTGACGAACTTTGGGATACCGTCGATCGCCGATCCCGGCGAATTGGGCGCGAGCGTCAGCGACACGCCATCAGGATCGACCGCGGCAATCAGCTTCTGGGCCGGGCTCTTGTCGGCATTCGGATAGACCGGCGTGCACGCGCACACCAATTGGAAATGATTGAGGAACGAGCCGCCGAACGCCCCCTGGAAGAAGTTGTCGGCGAGCACGTATCGTTTCGCGACGTCCCAAAGCGGCAGCTTTGAGCCGTCATAGTGACCCATCACCAAGGCGCCGGAGTCCGCGTAGGCCACGAAACGGTCGTTCTTGCCGCCATGGATCTGCATCTGGTTTTGGTAGAAGACATGCCAGAGGTCGTGGGTGGTGACGCCAAGCGGCGTGTTGAAGCCATTTGGATCGTCGATCGCAAACGGCTTGTTCGGCAAGTGCTCGGTCTGCGCCTGCGTCACGACCGGCGTGACGCCCTTGGCTGTCAACCCATCCCAGACTGGCGGCAATTCCTTCAACACGGACCCGTCGCGATCGACCTGGGTCGAATTGGCAGGTGTGGCGTTCGCCAGCCCGTTGGCGCCCGGGAATGATCCGTACAGATTGTCGAAGCTGCGGTTCTCCGCATAGATCACCACGACGGTTTCGATCTTGGCGATGTCAGGCTTGGCGATGTCCGGCCCTGGCGCCTGCGCGCGCACCTCATCAGCCAGGATGAAAGCGCCTGCCAGCAAGGCCAAATGAATAGCGGTCCTCACGGTATCCCCTCGATGGACAATTTGACCGGCGGTGTGCGATCTTTATCTCAGGTCACAAGCAACCAGCAACACAACATTAAATCGGGATTATGTGGCGGCTGGATGAACGCGAGGCGTTGAGGTAACGAACCATCGGAGTACCGCCGCTGGAGCCTGCTTAGGCCGAGCTCGCCAGCGTCAATCCCGTCCTTTCAACGCGCACTTGCGACAGCGCCAGAGAACGATGAATGAGTGCGTATGCCGTTGGACGAGCTCTGCTTCTCGTCCTGTTAGGTGCCGTCAGCCTCGCCGTCGCCCGCACTGCGGCGCAGAACGGAAGTGCCGGCCTGAGCCGCCCGGAGGCCTATGCCCGGGCAGCGGCGCTTGACGCGCTCGGCCGCAAGCTGTTTGCCGACCCGTCCCTGTCCGCATCCGGGCATCTCGCCTGCGCCACATGTCACGATCCGCAGTTTGCCTATGGCCCGCCCGACGACCGCGACGTCCAACTGGGCGGCAAGACCATGCGCGAGGCTGGTCTGCGCGCCGTGCCGTCGCTGAAATATCTGCAGGCCGTGCCGCAATTCGCCGAGCACTACTATGAATCCGACGATGAGGGCGACGCAAGCGTCGACAATGGCCCGACCGGCGGACTGACCTGGGACGGCCGGGTCGACCGCCGCCGCGATCAGGCTCGCGTGCCGCTGCTGTCACCGTTCGAAATGGCAAATGACGCAGCCGCCTTCGTCGTCGCGAAGGTGCGCAAGGCCGGCTACTCGGACGACATGCGCAGGATTTTCGGCGATGCGATTTTCGATGATTCCGAGCGGGCCTTCGCCGGTGTGGTCGAGGCCCTCGAAGTCTACCAGCAGAACGCCGCGGAATTCTATCCATACAGCAGCCGGTACGACGCCTACCTTGCCGGCCGCGCGCAACTATCGCCGCAGGAAATGCGCGGGCTTGCCCTGTTCAACGATCCGGCCAAAGGCAATTGCGCGAGCTGCCATCGCAGTGCACCCGGGAATGACGGAACACCGCCGCAATTCACCGATTACGGGCTGATCGCCATCGGCGTTCCGCGCAACCGCAACATCGCGGCCAATGCCGACCCGAACTATTATGATCTCGGCGCCTGCGGGCCGCTGCGTTCCGATCTTGCCGGTCGCGGCGAATTCTGCGGCCTGTTCCGGACGCCGTCGCTGCGCAACGTCGCACGACGCAAGACATTCTTCCACAACGGAAGGGTGCACAGCCTGCACGAGGCTGTCGCGTTCTACGTCGAACGCGACACCAATCCGGACAAATGGTATCCGCGCGACGCGAACGGCAAGGTGCGCAAGTACGACGACGTGCCCGTGCAATACCACCGCAACATCAACAGCGAACCGCCCTTCGGCGCGCGCCCTGCGGACCAGCCGGCGTTGTCGGCGAGCGAGATCGATGACGTCGTCGCGTTTCTCAAAACCCTGAGCGACGCAGATGGTACCGGTCGATGAATTTGGGGGTTGCGGTGACGGTGCTAGGCAAAGGTCTTGGCGAGATGGACATAGGTGTCAGCGTCACCGTAATTCCATGTGGCGCGTTTGGCTGCGACGGCCGGGGCTGCTACGTCTGGACCTCTCGCAAATTCGCCGCCATGGGCCGACAGTGGAAGCATTCGCTCACCACTGATATCGGACCACACCCTTTCCGGCGTAGCTGCTCGTTACGTTCGAAAACTCGCCTTCGAACGTCGCCGCAGCCGACCACCCGTTCATCCATTTCATTTCGGCAGAAGCGGTGGTGAGCGCGGAGTCACTGGCTTGCGCCGGGCCGTTGACGGCAAAGGACGCCCCCGGCAGCGCCTGGAAGGTCGCAGCGATCGAGCGGTCGGGATCGTAGTCATGCGCCCAGGCGAAACGGCTGCGCAGTGTCAGCACACCATTGGCCATGGCGAAGGACTTGTCGGTGCGGAAGCCCAATTCGCTGCGCGCATCGGTGACACTCCTCGCGCCATAACTGAGCGCGAAGTTCGGCGTACCGGTCACGACGCTTTCGGCATAGGCCGGCAGATCGAAGGTGGTGAACTGCGCGGCGGCGTAAGGCGTGAAGCCGATGCCGCCGGTGAACGGCGCCACAAAGCGATAGCCGCCCTCAAGCCGCCCGGACCACGCATTCGCGTTGAACTCGGCGCGCAATTGGTCAAAGCCCGCGATCGTCACGGTGCGGTTGGTGGTGATGTCCTGCCATCCATAGGCGAGCGCGGCGGTGATGTAGGCTGCGCCGTTGGTATGGCGCAGGTAAGCGCCGGCCTGGAACAGGTCGGAACGGCCGCTGCCGAGATTGTTGACACTGAAACTCGTCCCGCCGCCGGCGAGCGCGAAGCCGGCCAACGTGTTCGGCGAGAACAGGTAGTCGGCGCCCACGGCGGTGCCGGCGATGCGGCTAGTTGTGCTGTTCGAGCCAACGGCTGCATTTCCGTCGGTGGTCTGCGTTCCCCCGAAGGCCGATGCCCACACGCTCCAGCGCGGCTCGTAGACGTTGGCAAGCGGCGCCTTGGTGAACATGGCGTAGGCGTCGCGCCCGGCCCCAAGCCGCTTCTTCTCCGCATAGGCGCTGGCGGCGTCATCCTCTTCGGCATAACCCGTCGGCGAGTTTGAGCCGTTGATGGCGTTCCCCCGGGCCATGAAGGGGTCGGTCAAGAGGCCCATGAACTGCGTCATGGCCTGGAACGTCGTCTGCTGTGAGCCAACGGCACTTTCGCCGGAGAGCTGGCCCAGCGCACCACCGAGTGCGGATCCCGAAAGCGCGAACAACGGCAGATAGCTCTGCGGCAGCGTGCCGCCGGAATTGAAGAAGTTATTGATGCTCGTTGCGACATGCTGCTGATTGATGCTCAATCCTCCGCCCGCGCCGAGGTTGACCGTCAAGTTGAGGAACGCATCGGTACTGCTGTAGCTCAGACTGGCGGCGAAGCCAGGCGGCAGGCCGGTCGGATTCACGCCCGAGAAGGTGGTGCCGCCCAAACCAGCCGAATGCAGAATGTCGTACTGCCTTTTGAGGGTGGCCGAAGTGAACACCGGCAGCACGGTTCCACCGAGCGTTGCCGTGCCGGTGACATTGGCGAAGCTTGCGCCCGATTGGTTGAGCTGCACGAGATACATCGCGCCGGACGCGAAGGCGAGATTTCCAGCAATCGTCAGCGACGTACCGGCGATGCCTGATCCGGGCGCGAGCACGCCGCCGCTATTGATGGTGGTCGCACCGACCGCGCCGACGCCGGCGAGCGTTCCTGCCGTCACGTTCACGGCGCCGCCGATCGTGCCGTCGACCAGGAAGGTGCCACCGGCGACGGTCCATGCCTGATTGCCGGTGCCGGTTATCGTCCAGGTCGAGGCGCTGACCTTGTTGAACGTGGAGAAGCCCTGGTACTGCTGGCCGGCGCCGATGCTGCCGACATCGAACGTGCCGCTGCCGGTCCCGGCGAGCTGAAGGACGTCGGCGCCGGCCCCGAGCACCTTGCCGTTGATGGCGAAGCCGGGCGCCAAGGTCAGCGAGTTCCCCACCGAGCCGGTCGAGAACTGAATGGCGGTACCGCCGGATCCCGTGATGGTGCCGGCGTTGAAGATGTCGGAGGGGCCGTGGCCAGGGAACAAAAAGATGCCGGTGCCTCCGGCGATCGTGCCGCCCGCATTGTTGGTGATCGTGGCCGTGTTGGCCACGATGGCGTTGCTGGCGCCGGAAATCAGGCCGGTGTTGGAGGATATCGTCAGGCTGCCCAACACATTGATGCCGGTCGTCTCAAACGAATTGGTGCCGGTGGCGGCGATCGTTCCCGAATTGCTGATGATCGCGAGACTGCCGCTGACGTTGATCGCGATCGCCGTCTGCCCGTTGGCGTTCGCCGTGATACTCCCGCTGTTGGCGGCAATGGTGACGTTATCGGCCTGGAGGGCGATGGCCGACGATCCGGTGGCGTTGGCCGTGATACTCCCGCTGTTGGCGCTCACGATCACATCGGCGCCGCTGGCGTTGATCCCCACCGCGTCCCCCGGCACCGATCCGGAAGTGCCGGTTATCACGCCGGCGTTGCTGACGACCAGCGTCCCACTCGACACGACGATTCCATTGGCCACCGGGATGATATTGCCATTGCCCGCGACGGTCCCGCTGTTGACCAGCGTCGTCGTGCCGGGGCCGAACTGCATCCCGATGAAGTCGCCGCTGACCGACGCGCCGGCCGCCAGATTGACGGTGTTGCCGGCGCCCAGCATGAAGCCCCAGATGTCGCCGGTCACGCTGGCGTTGGCCAGCACGTTGACCGCGTTGTTGTCCTGGTCGCCGGTACCGTAGCCTGCAGGGGAATCCTGGTTGGTCGTGCTTCCGCTGCACGTGACGGTGGCGTTCGACGGGGTGCCGACACCGGTCGCCGGCGCGCAGGCGGCAAGAGCCGCCGCGTTCGACATAAGCCCGCCCGCCGCAGCGAGGCCGATCACGCACACGATGCGCGAGGCTAGCGCGCCGGAGGTATGGATCCGAGGCCTCGATCGGCGCTCGCCGATATTTGCCATATCGCGTCTCCGTGGCGGGACCTTGGTCGTGTAGCGCATTGACTGCACGCCTGACGAGAAGAGTTGGGAGTGCGATCGCCGAATCAGCCAATCTGTTGCGGGTCAGCAACATCGATACGCGCGCCATGCGCATGACACGGCCGGGCGGACATGAAGGAGCGGCTCATCGATTCAGCGCGCCGAGCGGACCGTCTGCGTCAGCGCCGAGGTGCTCCCGGCAAACGTGCCGTGGCCGCCGTAGACCGCAGTGATCGAATGGCTGCCAACAGCCAGCGCCGCCGTGGTAAAGGTCGCGATGCTCGATGCCAGCGTGCCGGTGCCGAGCGCCGTCGCACCGTCCATGAAGGTGACGGTGCCGTCCGGCGTGCCGCCGCGACCGGTGACGACCGCGGTGAAGGTGACCGACTGGCCGAACGTGCTCGGATTGAACGAGGAGCTCACGAAGGTCTTGGTCGGTGTACCAGGGGCAAAGCAGAAATTGACCGCGCCGTTGCCCGTCTGCACGCCGCTCTGCGTATAGGGGCTGAGCGGTGCCGCAGCGCTGAACGAGCCGCCGCCCGCGCCGCCGCCGATCAGCACGCTGGTGCCGCCGGCACCCCCACCATTGTATCCGCCGCCGCCGCCGCCGGTCGCCGCTGCCGCGCCGCCGCCGCCGAAGCCGCCATTCGCGAAACTGCCGCTCGGGCCACCACCGGCGCCGTTGATCAGCGCGAAGCCGCCAGGCACGCCATTCGCCGTGGCGCCGTTGGTCGACAGCCCGCCGCCGCCACCGCTGTTGACCACGGCGCCGCCGCCGGTGCCGCCGGTGCCGCCGGCAGCACCGCTGTCACCGCCCGTGCCGCCGGCCGCAGCGCCCGCCGGACCAGCGCCGGTCGGCGCGTTGCCGCCGAGCCCGGCGTCGCCGGTGCCGCTGCCCCCGCCGCCGGCCGCGGCGATCAGCAGGTTGGGAGCGATGTCGGTCCTGACCTGTGCGAGGTTGGACGCGCAGGTGCCGCTCGTGATCGCATAGACGAAAGAGCCGCCACCACCGCCGCCAGCGCCGTTCTGGAAAGAGCCGCCCTGCACGCCGACCACCACGCACAACGTCTGGCCCGCGGTGATCGGGAAGGTCGCCGCGACCTCAGCGCCGGCGCCGCCGCCATTGTCGCCGACGCCACCCTGCGCCCCCGCGGCGTAGATCGTCACCTGGCTCGACGGCACGGCAAAGGACTGGATCGCGCCGCTGGTCATGCCAGGGGGCGCGCTGGTCGTGAAGCTCTGCTGAATGTTCGGGCTGTTGCACGAGAAGGAGAGCGCCAGCACCGGCTGCGCGGAAACGATCAAGGTCGCGGCCAATGCCGCGCGAGCGCCAACCGACCGCACGGCCCGCCAGCGGTTCATGACTGCCTGTCCCACCATCGACTTCGACTGCCCCCAGGACCAGAAGCCGGCGACAACCAGGATGATGAATTGGCGTCGCGGCAATTTAGATTGTGGCGGCCCCGATTGTCGCTGGCAAGTGGCATCTTCCGGCGAGATGTCGACCGATTGGGACGGCAAGGAAAGGGCGGCGACAGCCGCTCGCTCCGATCAGGATAGCAATGCCGGGAGCCAGAGTTTTGGCGAGACGTCTTGCGGCTGCGACCTACAGCGCGATGGGATCAAGTCGAAACGCCATCGCTTTAGGCTTTTGTTTGTGTGCATGATCTTTCGGAAAACCGGCATCAGCCCCGCGGACAGCCTGCGCCTGCAGGCTCGGGAGTTTAGTGCACTGTCACTGTAATCCCCGCAATGGGAACGCTGGCGTCTGATCCATCTCGAACGTGAGTGGATCGCAATTGTCGGAGCGTGATATCGTCCTTTTCTCACACTTTGCGCCGAGGTATCCTGCGCTTTGGCCGGACCGGATACCATGATCGAATGAGGCGGCGCGAACTTATCACTCTGCTCGGCAGCATATTGGCATGGCCGCTTGCCGTGCATTCGCAACAGTCGCCTGTACCCGTGGTTGGTTATCTCACTGCCGGCACGCCCGAGGTGAGCGTCAACGCCGTGAAGGCATTCCTCGAAGGGTTGGGCGAGATCGGCTTCGTCGAGGGACGAAATGTCACGATTGAATACCGCTGGGCGCGAAACGATCGCGCGCGCCTGCCGGACCTTGTGGCTAACCTCGTCAGCCGCCACGTGGCCGTGATCGCGACACCGGGAAGCGTGCCGGCGGCGGTCGACGCAAAGGCCGCAACCACGACCATTCCGATCGTGTTCAGCACCGCGGGCGATCCCGTTCGACTTGGTATCGTCGCTAGCTTCAGCCGGCCCGGCGGCAACATCACGGGTGTCGCCTCGATGAACCACGAGCTCCTGGCAAAGCGGTTCGAGCTTCTGGTCGAGGCCCTGCCAACGGCCAGGCGTATCGCCGTGCTCGTCAATCCGAACAGCGCGTCTGCCGAATCCACTGTAAGCCAGGCGCAAAGGTTAGCCGGCGAGACCGGGCGGCAGATCGAAGTTCTCTATGCGAGGACCGATGGCGATATCGACGCGGCCTTTGCGAGCCTTCCCGAAAAGCACGTCGATGCGCTGCTGGTCACGCCCGCCACCCTGTTTCTCAACCGCCGCGTCGAGCTTGCCGCTTACGCAGCGCGCCTTGCGCTACCCGCCATCTACTTCGAGCGCGAAAATGCTGAAGCCGGCGGGTTGATGAGCTATGGGCCGGACGAATTCGACCAGTATCGCCAGGTCGGCGTCTATACCGGCCGCATTCTCAAGGGCGAGAAGCCGGCCGAGCTGCCAGTGCTGCGGCCTGAGAGATTCCGGTTCGTCATCAACCTGAAGACCGTGAAGTCCCTCGGCCTGACGCTGCCCCGGATCACGCTCTCGCGGGCCGACGAGGTGATCGAGTGACTTTCCTCCACCGCGGCGGCCCCGCCGCGATACAGGAAGGCGGACCGCGAAGGGTTCGCGGCAGGCTGCTTCTCAAATATGTCGCGTTCTTCGTGACCGTCGTGTGTCTGGCCCTGGTCTGCAACGATCTCTTCCAGCTTCGGTTTTCGATTCGCGACTACACTGCGATGAGCATCCGCGTTCAGCAGGAACAGGCGGACGCCGCCGCCGCGAAAATCGGCCAATTTGTCACGGAAATCGAAAGCCAGCTCGGGTGGGTCGCCAACCTGGCGTGGGACGACAGCAAGCTCGACGAGTGGCGCTTCGATCTGGTGCGGCTGCTGCACCAGGAACCGCCGATCATGGAGTTCACCAAGATCGATGCGTCGGGTCGGGAGCGATTGCGCGTTTCGCGGGTAGCCCCCGACGTCGTCAACAGCCTCGCCGATCTCTCGGGCGGAACGCCCTTCGTTGGCGCCGTTTCGAGCAAGGTCTATTACGGACCCGTCGATTTCCGCGTCGGGTCCGAACCTTACATGACGCTCGCGCTGGCTGGCGTGCGCCGCGATGCCGGGGTCAGCGTCGTCACAGTCAACCTCAAGTTCATTCGAGACGTGATCTCACGGCTCAAGCTCGGGGCGAGCGGCCGGGCCTATGTGGTCGACGCCAGCGGCCGGCTGATTGCGCACTCGGACCTGATCCCGGTCCTGAGCCGCGTCGATTTCTCGCAGCTTCCTCACGTGCGCGCCGCGTTCGCCGGGAAATCGACCGCCCTGCCCCAAGACCAGACGACAACGGTGGACATCAACGGCCGGCCCGTATTGGCCGCCGACGCCTTGATTGCGCCGCTGGGTTGGCGCGTGTTCGTCGAGACGCCGGTCGAGGAAGCCCTGGCGCCGCTGCATGCGGCGCTCTGGCGAACGGGCCTTGTGCTGGTCGCGGCGCTGATTCTCGCCTCGCTCGCCGGCCTGTTGCTGGCACGCAGGATGGTCGTGCCCATCCGAGCGCTGGTCGCAGGCGCAGCGCGGATCGGCAGCGGAGACCTGAGCCAGCGGCTTGCGCTCAACTCGGGTGACGAGTTCGAAATTCTGGGCGCGCAGTTCAACAGCATGGCAACGCAGCTCCAGGAGTCCTATACGACGCTCGAACGGAAGGTCGACGAGCGCACGCGCGAGCTGGAGCTCGCCAACCTGGCCAAATCCCGCTTCATTGCGGTGGCGAGCCACGACCTGCGGCAACCCCTGCACGCCCTGGGCCTGTTCGTCGGGCAGTTGCGCGGGCATGTGCCGTCGAACGCGGGGCGCCAGCTCGTCGAGCGGATCGATGGCGCGGTCGTGAATATGAATGAGCTGTTTGCAGCACTGCTCGATATTTCCAAGCTGGACGCCGGTGTGCTTGTCCCCAATGTGACGGAATTTCCGGCAAGCCATCTGCTCGAGCGAATGGATGCGACCTTCGCGGCTGCCGCGCGCACAAAAGGATTGTGGTTGCGCGTGGTCAAGAGCAGCCTTTGGGTGCGGAGCGATATCATTTTGCTCGAGAGAATCCTGCAAAACCTGGTGTCAAATGCGGTGCGCTTCGCAGCCGACGGGAGGGTCGTCATCGGCTGCCGGCGGCGCGGCGACGAGTTGTGTATCGAGGTCTGCGACAGCGGACCCGGGATACCGAAGGATCGGCAGCGCGATATCTTCGGCGAGTTCACCCAGCTCGACGGGCCGCAGCAGGATCGGCAGCGAGGGCTCGGCCTCGGCCTTGCCATCGTCGACCGGCTATGCCGCTTGCTTGGTCACAGGGTCGAGCTGGCCTCGACGCCGGGCAAAGGCTCTCGCTTTTCGATCTTCGTTCCGCTGGCGCCCCGCCGGTCCGAGATCGCGCCGCCGCTCAGCGTTCCGCAGGCCGGTCCGGACCTGCTGGGTGGCAAAGTAGCGCTCGTCATCGATGATGACACCGTGAACCTGGAGAGCCTCGGTGGACTGCTCGCGAGCTGGGGCTGTCGCGTCGCGACCGCAGCCACCTGCGAACAGGCACTGGCTCGCTTTGCCGCCGACGAACGGGTGCCCGACATCATCATCTCCGATTATCATCTTGCGAACGGAGCGACCGGCTATGAGGTGATCGCCCGATTGCGCGATCGTTTCGGCCAGTCCGTGCCAGCGTTCCTGATGAGCGGGGATACCTCGCCGGAAGCTTTGCATGAGGCTAGAGCCAGCGGCTTTCAGCTGCTGCACAAGCCGGTACCCCCGATGAAGCTTCGCCTGATGCTCAATCGACTTCTGAGAAGCCCGGCGTCCGTCGACGCGTAATCATAGGCGACGCGGCAGCGATCCATCGATTGCGGTCTGCGGCGGCTCCCAACCTCGCTCCAGCACCGTCATCACGGCTTCTGTGCGATTGGTCACCTTCAACGCCTTGAGGATGGAGGTGACATGGTATTTCACCGTTGGCTCGGCCAGCGCGAGCGCCCGGCAGATCGCCTTGTTGCTCTTGCCGCGCATCATGAGGCCCAGCACCTCGATCTGCCGTTCGCTCAAGTTGAGCTCCGCAGGCAAGCTCGACGGCCGCTGCGCAGCGGATCGTGCCGGAGCCACCGGAGCAGCATCCCCGAGCGCCAGCGCCTCCGGTGGAATATACATGCCGCCGGCCAGCACGATCCGAAGGGCATTGAGCATGATTTCGCGCCGGCCGTTCTTTGGAATGAAGCCGAGCGCCCCGAGATCAAGGGCCTTCATGACGCTCGCTCGGTCATTGAGGGCCGACAGCACGACGATCGGCAGCAGCGGATCACGCTCGCGCAACTCGGCGAGCAAGCTGAAGCCATCGCGATCCGGCAGACCGAGATCGATCACCACGAGATCGACGTCGGCATGCCGCTCGATCAGCCGCAGGGCCAGATTGCAATCCGGGGCTTCCAGAACGGCCGCATCGACCTGCAGCTCCATAAACACACCGCGCAGTGCCTCGCGGATCAGGACGTGATCGTCAACAACCAGAATCTTCATGCGAGGCGCATCCGAACCCACTCTGTGCGGACGATTGATCGGGAGACTTATACCTCAGTATCAGACCAAAGCATTACCATTTGTTGCACCGCGTTGGCAGACCAAAGTCATTGCCGAGAAACAGTTTTTCCGATCCGCGCCGGCGCGGCATAGCGCCGTCTGTTGATACCAGAGGATCGTTTACCCGCGGCCGTGCGGCGGCCAGATTGTCGCCCGTGAATAACCGCGGCTCCCCTGAGCTGCCGAGCTGCCACCGCGGCAGGATGACTGTTGGGAGAGGCCGTGCTGAGCGGCGTGCATTTGGCTGAAGTCGATCTGGAGGACATTCCGTTCACAGCTCATCATTGCGCGAAGGAAATCCTGGCCCATCCGCGCTTCCCGTTCGCGCGTGAGGCGTATGTCGACGCCATCCTCGCAACCTACGAGCATAATCCCTTCCTGAGCCGGTTGCTGCTTGAGACCGGACGCACTGTCCTGTTCATCGGGATCATGTGCCTTCACGCGCGTCACGATCGGGCCGATCGCGCGACCTGGCCGACGCTAAGGCTCATCACGGAGCAGACGGTAGCGCATGGCGTAGCGAGCCCGCGTCGTGTCTACGACCTTGTGCGGCGGCTCATTTTGACCGGATATCTTGCACAACGGGCCGCTCCCCAGGATCGACGGACCCGCATCCTGACGCCAACGCCGAAGATGATCGCGCACGACCAGGACTTCCTGACTTCGCAATATCTGCCGCTGCAGATCCTTTATCCGCAGCCGGGGTATCGGCCGATCATGGAACGCGATCTGGCGCTTCAACTGAGGCAGCGCCGCGTATCGGCAAACCTGCTCGCGCGCGGCGCGCGCATCATGGCACAAGATCCTGCCATGATGCCTTTCTTGGGCCGCGATGCCGGCGCGTTGATCCTCCTCAAGCTGATGCAGATGGTTGGCCCAATCGGCGAGGCAACACCGCTTGAGCTTTCTTTTTCCGATATCGGCGCCCGTATCGGCGCATCGCGCACTCATGCGCGCAAGCTCTTGAAGAACGCGGAAGAGCAAGGGCTGGTCCGCTTGACCCGAGGTGCCGGCCAATTCATCGAACCGACTCCGGCTCTTGTGCAGGCCTTTGACCGTTTCGTCGCCGAAAGCATGGCCGGCCATGACCTCATCTACAGCCTGACGCTGGCCCGCCCTGTTGACATGGACACTAAAGCGGGGCCGCGAATGTCCGATCCCGCCCAACCATCGCGCAATGTTGATTGTCGGGCAACATGAAGAAGTGAAGGCGTGAAGCCTGACCTAATTTCGCGCTTACAACGGACGTCGGCCGAGATGAATCGGACGAATGGCTGCCGGCGGCGGTGAAATTACGAGCCACGTCCGATTTGCGCAGGCTGAAGCGCCTTGGGTAAGCCCGACAAATTTTGACGGGCCTCATTCTTCGACCGCGCATATTTGCGCGTTAGGAATTTTACACCAACTTTTCCGCCTCACGAATCCACGCAAAATGTTCCGTTGGTTCGGTTGAACTCCTCACTTACCTAGATGGACACACAACGGATTGCGTTGCTTCGGGTCCGAGTGAGCTGACCCGATCGACCGACATCCACGCTGACGCGCGCGCCGATCGTCGCACGCGTAATTTGAACGAGCTTGATATTAATCTGGAAAGATTGGATACACAGTGACCCAATTTGATTCTGTCCTCGCGGGATATCCCAGGCGATCGCTGTTCACGGCGGGTGGCTTACGGCTTCCCATCATTTTCCGAATCCCGCTGATTTGGGTGGAGCGCGCTCGTTTCAGGGCAACGCTGCGAGAGGATCTCAAGAACGACCCCCATCTCCTGCGTGACATCGGCATTAGGGTGTGTGACGCGCAAGCTGAAGCGGCGCGTTTTTTCTGGGAGCCGGTCTTGCTTAGAAACGACTGACCCAATTCGCATCGAGACGGGCGCGGCACCCGAGGAAATTCAAACTCCTGCCCCTAGATTTGAGTGCCCAATTCCCGAGAAGCCGTCCCGGCGGTTAGACCGGGACGGCGAGTAAGTCATAACCAAAGTGGTTACGGGGACATGCAACCGTCTCAAATTGCTAATTCAGGCGGTCGCCAAGGCATGCCCAGCACTGCTTGGCATCCTTCCGAAGGTGAGGCACCGCGTCTCTCCTTCCCGCCGACGCATCTTGCAAATCAGGGCTTTGATATTCTTGGTACAGTTGGGTGGGCTCGAACCACCGACCTCCTGTTCCACAGACATAGCGAGGGCTTCGCCGGGGCTACGCCATTCCCGCCGTTCGTGCGAAAATTGCAGTATTATCAATGAATAAGCCCGCCGCACCCCACCTTGCCTGCGCTGCAATTGGCGTTATGGTGGTAGCTACGTGGTAGCTACAGAGGCGACAGATGGCTGTTTCGAGTGTTACGATCCGTGCAGTGCAAGCACTCAAGCCTGGCGAGACTATTTGGGACGCCGACCACCGCGAAGCAGTGCGAGGTTTTGGCGTTCGGCGTCAACGCGACCAGGCGACCTATGTCCTTAAGTACCGAGTGTTTGGTCGACAACGCTTCGTCACGATCGGTCCTCACGGCGCCCCTTGGACACCCGAGCTTGCGCGCAGGGAGGCCAAGCGGCTTTTGGGCCTGGTTGCCGATGGAAAAGACCCGGCGGACGAAAAAGCCAAGGCGCGCCTGCAGGCGGCCGACACACTCCGGACAACTGCGGATCAATATCTCCGGAACGCCAAACAAAGGCTGAAGCCGAGCACCTATTCGGAAATTGAACGCTACTTGTTGGTCAGTTGGAAACCCCTGCATCCGGTCTCGGTGTTCCAGATCACCCGCCGTCATATATCGGCTCGTATCGCTGACATCGCATCAGCTCATGGAGCGGTTTCGGCAGCCCGCGCCCGTACAGCCCTGTCCTCAATGTTCAACTGGGCAATACGGGAGGGCCTCGACATTCCCGCGAACCCGGTTCTCGGCACTAATCGACCCGCACAGCCGGGAAGCCGCGAACGGGTCCTCACAGAGACGGAGCTATCAGCCATCTGGCGGGCCAGCGGCGATGACGACTACGGACGCATTGTGCGTCTGTTGCTGCTCACGGCCCAACGCCGCGATGAGGTGGGCAGCATGCAATGGGCCGAACTTGATACTATTTCGGGGCTCTGGACGCTGCCGGGCGCCCGGACCAAGAACCATCGCGAGCACTTGCTACCATTGGTTCCCGCCGCCCTCGCCCTACTCCCACCCCGTCGAAATGGTCGAGACTTCCTCTTTGGTGACGGACCCCGACGCGGCGGTGACCCGCATCGTGGGTTCTCCGGCTGGTCAAAGTCGAAGGCAGCGCTTGACGCGCGCATCGCGGAAGCCCTGGGCGCCCCGCTGCCCCATTGGACAGTTCATGATCTTCGGAGATCGGCGTCCACGGTGATGGCTGACCGGCTCGGCGTGTTGCCACACATCGTGGAAGCGATCCTAAACCACGTCAGCGGCCACCGGGCGGGCGTTGCGGGCGTATATAACCGCGCTCGATATGCGGCCGAGGTACGCGAAGCGCTTGGACGCTGGGCAGAACACGTCGCGACCCTGCCTGCCCCAGAGCCCAAGGCCGTCAGTCTTCGCACAATAGCCGAAGGACCTAGCTTTGCCGATGGAAGCAAAGATCGCCATCAAGCGGCGATCTGAAGTGGCCGGCGATGCGGGTCGGCCAGACAAAGGGCCCCTCTTGCTGCGATATCGGCGTCCGAGAGGGGGTTGGCGGCCGTTTCCAAATGAGGAAGCAGCTCTCGCCAGAATGTGAGGCACCACGACAGCTCGCACGGAGCCGCAACAGGAGCCGCGCAACACTGGCGGCCCCTTTTTCGATGTCTGCTTTTCGAATCAGCCGTAGGTGCAATTCTTGGCGGCAAGGACTTTGTCCATTCCCGATAGTTCGAGAATATTCCCCCTCGCTTCCAGCGCCGCCATCATCCGCGCTTCCTTGGCCTCTCGCTCGGCAGAGGCCTTCGAGACCGCCGCAATGTTGTTCTTGGGCACGACGACCACGCCATCGTCGTCTGCGCTGACGAGATCGCCCGGATTGACGGCAATGCCGCCGATCACGATCGGTTGGTTGATCGTGCCGAGCGTCTCTTTGACCGTGCCCTTCATGGACAAGCCGTAGCAGAAGACGTTGAAGCCACGCTTGCGGATCGCCAGGCCGTCGCGCACGCCAGCATCCGTTACGAGACCTGCGATGCCCTTCGCCATGCAGGCCGTCGTCAACACCTCGCCGAATCCTCCCTGCTCCGGATGATCCGCTGCACTGACCACCAGCACATCACCGGGCTGGGCAAGGCTGATCGCCGTAATGAGCATGAGATTGTCGCTCGCATGGCAGCTGACGGTCAGTGCCGGCCCGCAGGCGCGCATCCCCGAATAGATCGGCTTGATGCGCGAGGTCAAAGCGCCCGTGCGCCCCTGCGCTTCATGCAGCGTCGACGGCGCATATTGCGAGATGTCCTTGACTGCAGCCGGATCGGGCCGCTCGAACGATCGAATGACGTGAACCATTGTGTCGTTTCCGTTGCTTCGTTGGTGGATATTGGTTAGCCCGGATGGCGGAGACCGCCACCCAGGTTGGCTATCGCGGCGTAAGCGGCACATCACGGTATCGGCGTGAACTTCAGCTGGCTGAACGGAACGACCTTCTCCGTCCGCGTCAGACGGTATTCGGTGTCTGGTCCCAGCCACTTGTTCCAGAGCTGATTGATCTCGCCGGCGCCGTCCATCGCGACGAGCGTCTCATTGATCTTGGCGAGTAGTGCCGGTTCATCCTTCTTCATTCCGACACCGATCGGCTCAAGCAGCATGGGGTCGTCGATCATCTTCAGTTCGACACCACCCTTCTTAGATTCAGCAACCAGCTTCACGATGGTCATCGTGTTGGCGACCATCCCAGCCGCCTTGTTCTGTTGGACCGCCATGAAGACGGATCCGGTGTCCTGAAACACGAGGGGATCGGAGCCGTTGAGCTTGATCGACAATTCCGACGTCGAACCCTTGGTCGAGGCCAGCCGCTTGCCCTTGAAATCGTCCTTGATCTTGCCGGGATCGGTCGCCCTCACCGCCAGCATTTCCTTGGCGATGTAGTAGGGATCACTGAACTGGATCTGCTCGGCACGACTTCGCGTGTAGGCCAGGTTGGCGACCGCAATGTCGACGTGCCCGAGCTTGACCTCGGGAACCCGCGCCTCGACCGATAGTGGCGTGATCTTGGCGGTCACGCCGAGCCGCTTGGCGATGGCGCCGCACAGATCGACGTCAAACCCGACCATCTCGCGCGTCTTGGGATCCGGCGCCGCAAACGGCGGCACATCGGCAAACGTCCCACAACGCAACTCCTTGCGCTGCATGATGTCCTGGAGCTGATCGGCTCGCGCCGCCGCGCAGGCCCCTGCAAGGCTCGCGGCAACGAGAGCGGCTGTCAGTAAGGGGGCAGTCGAATGCATGTGGTCCTCCTCCAACAAATCGACGATAAAACTAATGGCGCGTGCGCAAGTCCGACAGGAATCGTTTGGCGCGGGGATGCTCTGGATTGCTGAAAAACTTTTCCGGCTGCGCTGTCTCGACGATGCGGCCGGCATCCATGAACCAGATGCGGTCGGCTACTTCGCGAGCGAAACCCATCTCGTGGGTTACGCACATCATGGTCATTCCTTCGTTCGCAAGGCTGCGCATGACCGCAAGAACCTCGCCGACCATTTCCGGATCGAGCGCACTGGTCGGCTCGTCGAACAGCATCGCCGGGGGCTCCATCGCCAGCGCGCGTGCGATCGCGACGCGCTGCTGCTGACCGCCGGACAGTTGTCCCGGGTGCGCTGACGCCTTCGATGCAAGCCCGACGCGATCCAGCAGCAACATCGCCTTGTCGCGGGCCTTGCTGCGATCGACTCCTTTGATCTTCATCGGCGACAGCACAATATTGTCGAGCACAGACAAATGGGGAAAAAGGTTGAAGCTCTGGAACACGAAGCCGATGTGACTACGCAGGCGGTTGAGCTGCGTCCCGCTCATCCGGGCGTGGACGTTCTGATCGTCGAACATGATCTCACCGGATTGAATTTCCTCCAGCCGATTGACCGTCCGGATCAGGGTCGACTTGCCCGAGCCGGACGGACCGCACACGACCACCACCTCGCCGCGCTTCACCTCGGCGTTGATATCGGCAAGCGCCTGGTAGCTGCCGTACCACTTGTTGACGTTGCAGAATTTGATCATTGAATGATCTCCTGAACGCTCTCGGGCCCAATCGCTGCAGCGCTAACCGCGGTTGCCTGATCAGCGGCGCCATGTCCCGCACGCTTTGCGGCGATGCGGCGCTCCAGCCAGTTCGCGAGCTGCGTCAACGTCCAACAGACCGCGAAATAGATGACGGCAAGAACGAAGAAGACCTCGAACGGCTTGGTCAGAAGCTGGTTGTTGATCTGGCTGGCCGCGAACGTCAGCTCGGGAACGTTTATGACGTAGGCCAGCGTCGTTTCCTTGATGGTGGCCACGAACTGGCTGAGAATGCTCGGGATCATGTTGTAGAGCGCCTGGGGCAGAATGACGTAGCGCATTGCCGAAATGTGACTATGGCCAAGCGCGCGCGCCGCATCCATCTGTCCCCTGGGGAGAGCCTGGATGCCGGCACGAACGATCTCGCTCAGAAATGCCGACTCGTAAACGACTAGTGTGCAGACCATCGCCACAAATCCGGGCACGATACGTCCGATCAGCAGCGGCAGCAGAAAGTAGACCCAGAAGATAATCATCAAGAGCGGCACGCCGCGCATGACATAGACGAGCGCTGTGGCAGGCCAGCTCAAGATGGGCCAGGGAGATATTCGGGCGAGCGCCACCAGAATGCTCAGCGGAAAGGCCAGACCGATGCCGAGGATCGACAGTATCAGCGTCGCAGCAATGCCACCGAGAGGACCATTCGGAAACTGTCCGATCAGCAAGAGCAGCCAGTTGTCCGTGACGATCTGGTAGATATTGATCAGCATGGGTCAGGTGGCTCCCACCGTACGCGACCGACGGCTCAGCCAGGCGCCAGCCGCCATCAGCAGCAGCGAACACGCGAGGTAGATGATCGTCGCGATCAGATAGGTTTCGAAGGTGCGGAAACTCTGGTTTTCGACCTCCTTCACCGCATGCATCAGTTCGGTGACGCCGATCGCGACCGCAAGGCTGCTGTTCTTGAACAGCGAAACCGTATGGTTGATGAGCGGGGGCAGCGCGTTGCGCACCGCTTGCGGCATCATCACATAGCGCATCGCGCTGATATAGCCGTGCCCGAGCGCCTTTGCCGCCTCCATCTGTCCGGCTGCAACCGACCGCAGGCCGGAGCGAAAATCCTCGCTGAAATAGGCCGCCTGGCACAGGCCAAGCCCGATCACGGCGAAGATCGCTTCACCGCTGTGAACGCTGATCCAGTCCTGAAGCGCAAGCGGAAGTAGGCTCGAGATACCGAAGTACCACAGCATCAACTGCACAAGAGTGGGCACGTTCTGGTGATAGGAGACGTAGACGGCCACCGCGCGGTCTGCGATCCGGCTCGGCGCCAGTCGAATGATGAGCAGCAGGAGGCCGAGGCTCATCGCGAGCAGCCAGGAGCCGATCGCCACCACAAGCGTCATCTCGAAGCCGTCGAGCAGCATCCGGCTGTATTCGGGCTTGAGCAGGATCGCTGAGAGGTCGAGGCTGCTCATTGCGGGGCCTCAGCGGCTCGGGTCGGCGGCGGACGCGGCGCCCTTCGCGGTCGACAATCCGCCGGGGACCTGGAGCGTCGGGGTGATTTCGATGTATCCGACATTGACCGCAGCGGGCGCGGCAATCGCAAACGCGATGGCGTCTGCGATGTCCTTTGCTTCGGGCAGCTCGTAGCCTTCAATGAAGCGTTCGTATGTTTCCTTCGAGGCGCCGTGAACATGCGCAAAGATGTCGGTGGCGACGCGGCCGGGGCAGATCTCCGTGACGCGAACGCGGCGGCCGAACACGTCGATGCGGAGCTGGCTCGACAGCATGCTGATGCCGGCCTTGGTCGCGTGGTACGAGGAGTTTCCCCCAAAATTATAGGCGCCGGCAATCGAGCTGACGTTGATGATGTGGCCACGGTCGCGTGCAGCCATGCCGGGCACGATCAGGCGACAAAGATGCAAGACTGCGCGCAGGTTCACATCGACGATGAGGTCGATGTCCTCTGCGTCGGCCTTCAGAAACGGCTTCGGCCGGTCGACGCCGGCATTGTTGACGAGAATGTCGAACTCGACCTCCTTGGCAAGCTTCGTTACGGCAACGAGATCCGTCACATCGAGCGCGTGTGCGACGCAGCCGGTCCGTCGTGCCAGCTCCTCGAGCGCGTTTGCGCCGCGCGCCAGCGCGTGCACTTCCAGGCCCTCGCGGCGCAATCGTTCGACGACAGCGGCGCCGATACCGGAAGAGGCGCCGGTGACGAGGGCCTTGCGATAATCGGAGAACGGCATGGGCTGTCCTTAAGCTCGATGGTTTACGTTATCCCCTCGCCGCCACCCCGGCTAAGACGGAATATCTCTGGCGCGATAAGGCTGCCTTATGTCCGGGCATGCCCAACTCAGCGGCACCCTTGCCGCGAAATGGGCACGATGCTGGCGCCGCTGGCCACGACCTCCTCGCGGACGGCTCTCGCCAGATCGACAGCGCCGTCGGTATCGCCGTGCAACAGAATGCTCGCAGGGCGCATCGCCAGCGTGTTGCCGCTGTAGGTCACAACCTCGCCCTGGCGGAGGATGCGCTTGACCCGTTCAAGCAACTGGGCACGGTCGTGGATCACCGATCCGGCAAGCTTGCGCGACACCAAGAGGCCATCGTCGTCATAGGCGCGATCCGCCAGGAAGGTTATCGCGGCCCGCAAGCCGCAATCCCTGGCGGCCGCTTCCATGGCGCGGCTTGCCGAGGTGAGCAGGATCAGTTTCGGATCAAAGGTCGCAACGGCGCGCACCAGGGCGGTCGCCAGAGCATGATCAGCCGCGACCATGTTGCCGAGTGCACCGTGAAAGCTCATATGCGTCATGCGCGCGCCGCGCGCGCGGCAGATGCCGTCGAGCGCTCCAAGCTGGTAGGTCACGACCGCGGCGAGCTCGGTGATATCGATCTGCATGACGCGGCGGCCAAAGCCCTGGCGATCGGGAAAGCCGACATGGGCGCCGATGTCGACGCCGCGTGCCATGGCGAGCTCGACGGTGCGCTGCATGATCAGCGGATCGCCCGCATGAAATCCACAAGCCAAGTTGGCCGACGACAGCACGTCCAGGAGCGCGGTGTCGTCGCCCATGCGCCAGGGCCCATAGCCCTCGGCAAGATCGGCATTGAGGTCGATGTTCATGGTCAAGCCTCGCTCGCGATGTCCGAAAGTCGGGTGATCTCGGCGCCAAACCCGACGAGCGCGCCCTCCTCCGCTACCACCTCCACGACGACCCCGTCACAGGGCGCATCGATCGGAACCAGCAGCGCGCCAACTTGCAATAGCGCGACTGCCTGGCCGGTGCGAACCAGACTTCCACAGGGCGCGAGCGGAACGCGCCGCATCGGATGGCTATGCAGCAGGGTCCCCACCATCGGCGCCCTCACGGCGTGAGTGACCGCGCACGCGGTATCCGTGGTCTTTGCTTGAAGCCCCTGCTGGACAGCGCGCCCGAGACGCAGTTCGCGGTCTGGGCCGCTCAGTTCGAGGTAGTCTATGCCTGCTTCGGCGAGCCAGGACGAGAGCTGATCGACATGCTGGAACGGCATCAGCGCCCTCCCCGCCGTGCATGGAAAAGACCGACCAGACGTCGCGCTTCGGCAAGCCAGCGCTCGTTCGCATCCCGAGCCGCGACGGCCTCAGCCCAGGTTGCCTCGACAAAGCGGATGCGGCTGCCGATCGGCGCCTGCCCGAGACGCCACAAGTCGGCCTCGATGACAGTTCCAATCTTGGGATAGCCGCCGGATGGCTGGGCATCGCGCATCTGGACGATAGGCTGACCGCCATGCGGCACCTGGATCACCCCCGGCACGATTCCGTGCGAGCGCAATTCGAGCGGCACTTTGGGCATCAACGGGGTGCCCTCGAGCCGGAACCCGTAGCGATCGCTTTGCGGCGAAATCCGCCATGGCTCATTCCACAGGCTGGCCTGAGCCTGCGGCGTATAGGCCTCATATTCGGCGGCGCGAAGCACCCGTACGGCCGGCAGGCCGTCCACCATCAGCGGCATCGCCAACGCTGGCGGATTGAGGCCCACGCGTGCACCCGCTGCCCGAAATAGTCCGGTCGCAATCTTGTCGCCTGTGCGAAGGGCGCGGCCCTCCAGACCACCAAATTCACCACGCAACTGCGTGCTGCGCGACCCCAACACCGAGGGCACATCGATGCCGCCGGCAACGCAAAGATAGGCGCGGCTCGCCGCCCAACCGTCGCGTCTGGGAAGTCCGAGTTGAAGCACCTGTCCGGCGCCGGCACGGTGCACGCACCATGGCAGAATCGCCAGATCATCGAGCCTCGCGTCGCAATCTGCTCCGGTCACGGAGAATGTTATGTCCTCCTGGAAGCGGATCCGAAACGGAAAAATCTGGACCTCGATCGCCGCCGCATCGTCGGGATTGCCTAGCAGGATGTTGCCGGCCGCGACTGCAAGGTCATCCATGGCGCCCGAGGTACCGACGCCCCATTTGAGCGCGCCCCTGCGGCCAAGATCCTGAATCGTCGCGAGTCCGCCGGTGGCGATGATCTCAATCATCGGATCACCGCCGCGATGCGAAAGCGGATGCTGTCACCGGGACGCAGCAGCGCCGGCGGGTCGCTAGCCGGGTCAAAGAAACGCATCTCGGTGCTGCCGATCGTATTCCAGCCGCTCGGCCCGGGCGATGCGGACACGCCGGTCTGACCGCCACCGATCGAGACGGCGCCTCCCGGAATCCTCAGCGTGGGGGTCTTGCGGCGCGGCGTCGCGATCCGCTGATCCATGCCGCCGAGATAGCAATAGCCGGGATGACTGCCGAGCGCGTAGACGCGATAGATCGGCGCACTATGGATTTCGGCGATGTCGTCGAGGCTCAATCCCGTATGTGCGAGGACGTCGGCGACATGCGGCCCGCCCTCGCCGCCATAGACCACCGGCAGCTCGATCAGCCGGCCCTCCAGCTCGAGCGCCGGGGCGCTGGCCCAGGCCGACCGTAACCTCGCTTCAATCGATTTGAGCGAGCTGGGCGGACGCACCAAGCTGAGCATGACGTTGTTCATCCCCGGCACAGCCTCGCGAATTTCAGGCCATTGCCCGGCTTCCTCGGCCAGCGCCCAGATCCGCCGCTGCGTGTCGAGCTCCGTCGGACCGGGAGCATCGAATAGCAACGCGCTCGTACCAAGCAGGCTGATCCGGGGCTCATCGGTGCTCATGCGCGAAGTGCTCCCTCGCGCAGGCGGCGTTCGAGATAGTGGATGTCAACAGCCCCGGAGCTGAATGCCGGGTCCGAGGCGATGCGGCGATGCAGCGGCAAATTGGTGGAGATCCCCGACACGTTCATTTCATCGAGCGCGAGCCGCAAGCGCGCCAGCGCATCGGCACGGTCGTCGCCATGGACGATCAGCTTTGCGATCATGGAATCGTAGTGCGGTGAGACGGTGTAGCCGGCACCGGCATGGGTGTCGACGCGCACGCCGTAGCCGCCCGGCAGCTCCCAGCCTGTGATGCGACCCGGTGACGGCGCGAAGCTATCCGGATTCTCGGCATTGATCCGGCACTCGAAGGCATGTCCGCGGCAGCGAATATCTGCTTGCGTCAACGCCAGCCGCTCCCCGCGCGCGACGCGGATCTGCTGCTGGACGATGTCGATCCCGACCGTCATCTCGGTGACGGGATGCTCGACCTGCAGCCGCGTGTTCATTTCGATGAAATAGAATGCACCGTCCTCGAACAGGAACTCGAAGGTGCCGAGCCCCTGGTACTGGATCTGCTGGCAGGCCCGCGCGCAGCGCTCGCCGATCTCGGCAATGAGCGCATCCGCGATTCCCGGCGCGGGCGCCTCTTCGATGACCTTCTGGTGCCGGCGCTGCAGCGAGCAGTCCCGGCTGCCGAGCCAAAGCGCCTGACCATGCCCATCGGCGAGCACCTGGATTTCGACGTGCCGGGGATGGGTCAGGAATTTTTCGATATAGACTTCGCCGTTGTCGAAGGCGCGTCGCGCTTCCTCACGCGTGACCGCGAGCGCATCGAGCAGCGCGGCCTCCTCGGTGACGATCCGCATCCCTCGCCCGCCACCTCCGCCTGCGGCTTTGACGATGACGGGATAGCCGATCTCATGAGCGAGACGACGAACGGCCTCGGGATCATCTGGCAAGGTTGCATCGGGGCCGGGAACGCAGGGCACGCCCGTCGCGCGCATCGCCTTCTTGGCGGCGACCTTGTCACCCATGGTCCGAATGCACGCGGCGGAAGGACCGATGAAGGTCAACCCAGCCTGGCTGACGCGCTCGGCGAACAGGGCGTTCTCGGCCAGAAATCCGTATCCGGGGTGAATGGCTTCAGCACCCGTCGCCTTGGCCGCGAGCAAGATAGCGGCCTGATCGAGATAGCTGTGCGTCGCCGCAGCCGGACCGATGCAGACCGCGACATCCGCGCGTTCGACATAGGGCGCATCGCGATCGGCCTCGGAATAGACGACGATGGTGCGCAGGCCGAGACTCCGGCACGCTCGCTGGATACGAAGCGCAATCTCCCCGCGGTTTGCGATCAGAACGGACTCGAACATGGTGCCTCAGACGGTGCGCATCAGCGGCTGACCTGCGTCGACAAGGGTTCCGGGAGCAACGAGGATCGCTTCGACGATCCCGTCCCGTTCGGCGCGGATTTCGATGAACGTCTTCATCGCCTCGATAACACAGACCGCCATGCCGGCCTTGATCGCCTGACCGACCTCGACATAGGGCGGCTGATCCGGTCCGGGGCGCAGATAGACGATGCCGGAAAGCGGCGCACAGATCTCCGGCGCTGCCGGGGTCGCTTCGATCGGCGCGTTTGGACGAGACGGCGATCGGTCGGGAGCCGCAACAGAGGACGCGGATTCGCTTCGCGCACCATTGCGCACCAACCGAAGCGTCCAACCATCCTTGCTCGCCTCGAGCTCGGCGAGATCGGACGACGCCATCGCGTCAATGAACGCCTTGATCTGCGCCAGGTCCATCGACGCCTACCGATCGCAGTTTTGAGTGGCAAACATGCGCAAAGGCTAGCGTGCGACGCGGACCCACACCAAGACGGAATGTATTTGACCCGATAAGGGGTACTTATGTCCCGGCGCGCCGCATCCGTGTCACATGGGTGGTTCGTGTCACGACAGGTTCGCAACGAGTTCCAGGAGGATTTCCTTGATCGCCGACGCCGGCTCCGACAGCGGCAAATGATCCGACTGGCAGAGCGCCAGGGGCGCCTCGATCGTCGGCTCGACGATGCGAGACAGCCAGGCATTGGAGGATCGGGCGACCTCACGCGCCATGGATTCGGGCAGGATCGTTGCGCCAAGACCGCTGGCAATCACGGCCGACAACGTTCCGGCCGATTCGATTTCCGCGACCACGCGAGGCGTCATCCCGAGTCCTGCGAATGCCTCGTTCACCATCCTCCGCACGACGTTGTAGGGCCGCGGGAGGTAGAGATCCAGATCGGCGATCGTGTGCAACGGGACCTCGCTGGGAGACGCGACCATACTGTCGGGGCCCACCAAGTACAGTTGCTCCTTGAACAGCGGAAGGAACGTCAATCCATGCACGGTGGTCTGGCCGCCATAGAGCACTGCAATATCCATCCGCCCATTCATCACGAGCTCTGACAGCGAGCTGCCATAGGTCTCGTTCAAATAGAGCAGGATGCCGGGATGACGCGCCCGCGCAGTGCGCAGTAGCGGCACCGACAAACGCGCCGCGGCCGTTCCCGGCGCGAGCCCGACCGACACCGCGCCGGACAAGCCTTGCCCCGCTGCCTTCATATCCGCGTTAGCCTGGTCCCATTGCCGCAGGATGAGCTGGGCATGCCGGTAGAGAACCTTTCCGGCCTCGGTGGGCACCACGCCACGCTTGGTGCGCAACAACAGCTGCTGACGTACCTCGCCCTCCAACGTCGCCAATTGCTGGCTGAGCGCGGGCTGCGCCACGTGAAGGATGTCCGCGGCCTGCGTCAGACTGCCGATATCGACAATCTTCACGAAGTATTGCAGGCGCCTCAAGTTCACGTTGTTTCTCCCGCCCCGCTGGCCGCTTCCATCGCACACTGAAGTCTAGTCGATTTCTGCGCCAGCCATAAGAGATTCTTATCGAGGGAGATCGAAGTCATCTTGGCTATGGCTTCCGCGGAGGACTAGACGTTTCGACTAGAGCCTCGACATCAAGGGATGCCTACCGTGAACTCCTACAACCTCGCAGGGCGTATCAGACGCATCAAGCCGTCACCCAGCACCGTGGCCGCCGATCGGGCCAATGAGCTACGGCTTCAGGGCAAGCAGATCGTGAGCCTGGTGGTCGGCGAGCCGGATTTCGACACGCCGGCCCACATCCGCAAGGCGGCCGCATACGCGATGGACCATGGCGCGACCCGCTACACCTCGATGCGGGGAACGCAGGAATTGCGGGAGGCGATCGCAGCCAAGCTCAAGCGCGAAAACGGGCTGAGCTACGGCGTCGACGAGATCATCGTGACCAACGGCGCTAAGAGCGCGGTCTACAGCGCGCTCTTAGCGACCGTCGACGAAGGTGACGAGGTCATCATTCCGGCGCCTTACTGGGTATCCTATCCGGACATGGTGCTGGCTTGCGACGGAACGCCGGTGACGATCGCCTGCGGCGAGAACCATGGCTTCAAGCTGTCGCCGGGGCAGTTGGAAGATGCTGTCACGCCGAAAACGCGCTGGCTGCTGATCAACTCGCCGAGCAATCCGACCGGCGCCAGCTATACCGCTGCCGAGTACCGCGCGCTCGCGGACGTGCTCATCAAGCATCCGCACGTCATGGTAATGACTGACGACATCTACGAGCATATTCGATTCGACGGCAAGCCGACTCCGCATCTCCTGAACGCCGCGCCCGAGCTGCGCGACCGTACCCTCGCCATCAACGGCGTGTCCAAGACCTATGCCATGACCGGCTGGCGCATCGGCTGGGTTGCCGGCCCGCGGGATCTAATCGGCGCGCTTGATACGTTGTTGTCGCAGTCCGCGGGAACCTGCTGCGCGGTGAGTCAGGCAGCAGCGACCGCCGCGCTCAACGGTGATCAATCCTTCATCGCGGAAAGCGTCGCCATCTACAAGCAGCGGCGCGACGCCATCCTGCCGCTCCTGAACGCAATTCCCGGTCTGAGCTGCCAGGCGCCGGACGGCGCGTTCTATCTGTTCGTGAATTGCGCCGGCTTGATCGGCAAGACCACAGAGGACGGCAAGCGGATCGAGACCGACAACGATGTGGTGCTTTACTTCCTCGACACCGCCGGCGTGGCGCTGGTAGCTGGCGCGGCTTACGGACTCTCACCTTACTTCAGGCTGTCAATCGCGACCTCGCTGGAAGCTCTGACGGAAGGGGTCGAACGAATATCGCGCGCCACCGCAAAACTCCAAGGCACCTCATCGAAACTGATCTGATGGACGATAGTGCGTCGTGGAACGCGGGCCAAGCAGCGAGAGGCCCATGTTGCGCCAGGGTCTGTGAATCGGAGCGCAACATTGACCCCGTCGATACGAAGTTGATCAAGCACTTAGGATGGCCTATCGGCGCTCGGACCCCACGCCGATTTACAAGTTGCCGACGCATCTCAATGAGATCGACAGTTTCGCGGTCTGATGGGCTCTTCAAATTGAACTCGCGCGAGAAGCCTACAATTAAGCGAAGCCGCCGCGTCGAATATGATGGCGCAGCGGCTTCGCCACTGGGGACCCGGACTAAGGGCAATGTCCGGTGGCGAGGAAGCTATCGCGCGCCGGTTCCGATGCAATCGAAGACGCTGGTTAAGCTTGATGTCTCCGCGAAAGGTTAAATGTGGAACAGGCGCGTTGCTCTAAATCGAGCCGACGCGATCAAGATCAGAGCCAAACACCTTTGGCATGGGTCGGCAGCGAAGACATGGCTCCGGATTGCGTCGACCAGTGGCATCAGGGTTGCCGCTGCTGCGCCCACCCAGTCTGCGAGCGTCGACACATCGACGTCGATGCCTTCGCGCTGATAGACGTCGCTCTGACGATTGAGCGGCAGGTGCAGGCCGTACTTGGCGAACAAGACATGGGCAAGGAGCCTGGGACCGGCACGTCCACGCGCGATCGGGTGCGAGGGGGCCGGCGGTTGAACGAGCACAGCTACACGGCAGAGCAGGTTTACACCTCCCATTTTGCGAGCACAGATTGCGTCGGCACTATCGATGAAATTTACGTTCGTAAGCCGAGTAATGATAATTGTTCGGCCATCAGGTATTGCGCCAATAGGCTGAATGGCAAAAATCGTAAAGAATTGCGTTGCGAAGACTGCCGCAACTGACGACGCGGTGGGGACCGTTAAATGCCAATCATAATGGGATGGCTGATACTATCGGCCGTCGTCTCGGTCGCGGCATCATCGCTCAGTCGAAACGGCGCTTGGTGGTTTGTAATCGCAGTCATTACGTCGCCGTTGATCGCGGTTCTTTTTGTATTCGCGCTGCCAAACCTAAGGCATGAAGAATTACTATCCAAGCTGGCCAACCGAGAGCCCGAGCGCCCTCTAAGGAGAATTGGCGGCCACTCTTCGCGCGTGACCGTGGACCGCTCTCCAAAACCGTTCGAGCCTGACGGCGTGCTTGGGGGCGCACCTTATCGTGTAATCGACGGTGGATCGATCCACGCCATCATGCACGGCGCGCTAGTGAAGTTCGCGAGCCTTGAACAGTTCACAAAGGCGGTGGGGAATTAGGGTTTGGGGTCCTTCAGCGCCGATCGCATTAGATTTCGTAACCAACGAGCCCGCGCCGCTGAAGGCACCCCGTCAGAAATGGCGGGGTGTTTTGCTTGCTCTACTTACCCCCTAGCTTTAACACTGAACTCTTGGCTGCCCCAGGGGACTACAGTGAGCAAGGTTCGCGAGTTTATCGACTTCTGGACGGAGAACAGCATTCACGCCGTCGAGCAGTATCGGACTGCGGGTGCGTCGCAGGATGTGGCGGACCTCCGCCGACGTCTTGTCGAGGCTGCCAAGGGACAGGGCATTTCGGAAGCCGACTTGCAGGCTGAGATTGGCGAAATCTCTGACTATATTGGAGAACGGCTCAAGGCAGCGAACAGTGCTGAGCGCGAGCGGCGCAGATCGACTTAGGCGTGAGAGGACTCACTTGTCCAACCTGTGGACATCCCCAGGCTCCAGACTAAGTTCCTCGAAGAGGCGCTGCCGTTCGGGCGTCAGCGGGACATTCATTAATTCCGCAGTCGAACCCTCCGGTGCGGCAGCGAGGACCAATGTCAGAGCCTGGCTGGGCTTTGCAACGGCAACCCAAATCTGCGTCTTGTTGTCGTCGATCGTCACTTCAACAACGGTAAATGCCCCCCCGAAAGACTCGCCCATGTTGTCCACTCCGGCAACGAACACGAAAGGGAGCTTGGGTCTCAGTCTGGCGGCTTTAGGCCCGGAAAGCGGAGCCACTCGCTAATATGGGAGCCAGTTTCGGCTTGGCGGGCCTTCTCCAACAGGCTCTCTTGCCTCTCGCCTGGCGGAAGCTTCTTCGCTTCCTCGCGCAAGATCTTTGCCTCTTCGGCCAGGCGTTCTTCAAGGGATCGGGTGTGTTTGATGCGGCGCCTTTTTAATCCCATACTGCTCGTTCCCTCATGAGATACCTGCCCAAAACGAAGATTAAAACATGGGGGGAGGCGCAAGGTTCCTGGCCAACGGCCGTTCTATTTTCAGGGCCTCCCGCGTTCGGGCGGCGTCTCGGCCTAGGCTGGCGTGAGAGCGATTGCCTTGAGATTAGTTCGCCTTAAGCTGCAGCCCGTAGCCGTCGCCATACTTCGGCTTGCCTGTGCGTGGCCGATCAACTCGTCGGTTAACTCCTCTGGGCGCTTCACGGCCTTTAGGCGATCTTTGAGGCTGTGCCGAAACGAATAGACTCCATACTTGGGCCTCTTCTTCAGCGGCGTATCCTCGCTCACCTTGGGCAGCAGCTTGGCCTATTTAGAATGCTTCATCGCTTCATCAGCGTGGCCGATAGATTATCGCCTTGTCATGGTAGCGCGAGAAAGGGCCCCCACGTCATGCCCCTGTCTTGACTTCAATGCGGCAAATCGAATTTACATCTTCCGAGCAGCATTGTGGTCAAAAGCTACGGTCGTAAGGTCGCGAAGATGAGAGTTGCAACGACCGTAGTTTGTGTCGATCGGCTTTAAAAAATATATGTCAGATCAACGGTGTTGACAGGACACCCCTCGATCCTTGCTTTCAAGAGCTATTCGTCTTCTTCTGCAGCGGTGGAATCCTGGGCGCCAAGCAGCTTCAACGCGGTCTCGATCTTGGCCAGGAGCGCCTGGCTCTCGGCACGTTCGTTCGAGCAGGGATCGGCTTCGAGCCGCGCCAGTAATTGCTCCTTCTGGCCCTGGAGCTTCGCAACAGCAGACATCTCATCACCAAGTGAATAAAAGTGCTACGACGACGGAGCAATCGAACAAGAGGACCTGGCCGCATTCGGCCTGGTAGTCGAACTTTTCAATCATGCCGTCGCTGAAAGACGAGCGGCGTTGCAGAACGGCGGAGCCGATCAGGCAAAGCCTCAGGGTCCAACTCTTGCCTCTCGCCGCTAGGCGCGTCCGGCAAATGGGTCCTTATCGGCCTGCTGAGTTGGCCGCTGCTGTCAGGCTGTTCTCGAACGTCGCACTACGAACCGCGAGTTCATCGCTTTTGCAACACCGCCGACAGCGCGACACTGTTGCCCAAAATCGAAAAAACCTCCCTGGACGAGAGATGCTCAGCGGCCTGCTCGAAGGTATCGCTCGCTTCGACCTTGGCGCGACCGACGGCCAGGTGCGCGTCGATCATGTCGGGCCGAACGGCCCGAGCAGGCGGCAACTGGGCAATGTGAAAGGCCAACAGCGCGGGATCTTCGCGCAGCTCCAGCATGGCGGGCTTGATATCCGCATTCGCCGACGTGCTCAGTTCGTTCGCCCGACGCAGGACCGGCGGCGCCTCTCTTTCTTCGGGGGTGGCGAATTGCCCGCCGAACGCGGGCAAGGAGGTCAGAGCGCCCAAGGGAACAGCGAACAGCAGGCCGATGATTACGGGCGACATCCAGAGCAGAAGCGGAAGCGAGACGGCATACGCGCTTGCTGCCATCGCGACGCCGCACAAGGTTGGAATGCCGTATTTCCGGTAGAGCTCGCGGCGCTCTACCGTGCCGTCATCGCGCCTCTGCGTCTGCCACCCTGCATCGCGGCCGACCAGGATCTCGATGACCGCGATCGACTGAAAGATCATCATCACGGGAGCCAACAACGCCGAGAGGACGATCTCCGCGAAAACCCCGGCCGAGACACGAAATGCACCGCCGAATTGCTGTCTCGCCGACCTGCGTGTCCAGACGAGGATCAGGCTGAGCAGTTTCGGCAACAGAAGCATACCCATCGTGGCGCCGAATACCCAGATGGCGAGTACCGGATCCTGGGCCGGCCACGTCGGAAACAAGGAGAAGCCTTTCGGGAAATATTCGGGACGCACGAAGCGGGCCTGCAGCGAGATCAACATTCCCAGCAGCAGGAACACGAGCCAGAGCGGGGCCGTGAGGTATGCTCCGATGCCCACCATGAAGTGCAGACGCGACACCCAATGCAGTCCGCGCGCGGGAACGACCGCGAGATGCTGGAGATTGCCCTGGCACCAGCGTCGGTCGCGCGCGGCGAAATCGAGCAGCGAAGGCGGCACCTCCTCGTAGCTTCCGCCGAGCGTGGGCAGCATGTAGATGCCCCAGCCGGCCCGTCGCATCAGCGCAGCTTCAACGAAATCGTGGCTGAGGATGTGCCCACCGAACGGCTTGCGCCCGCGCAGCTGCGGCAGCGCGGCCGTTTCGGCAAAGGCCCTCACACGGATGATCGCGTTGTGGCCCCAATAGTTGCCTTCAGAGCCGTGCCACCAGGCGACACCGGCGGCGATCACCGGTCCGTATAGGCGCCCCGCGAATTGCTGAACACGGCTGAAGAGACTTCTTGCGTTGACAATCATCGGAAGAGTCTGAATGAGTCCGGCGGTCGGATTGGTCTCGATGGCATGGACCAATCGAACGATGGTCTGTCCGCTCATGAGACTGTCGGCGTCGAGTACGATCATGAAGTCGTAAACGCCGCCGAAACGCGTGATCCACTCGGAGATGTTGCCGGATTTCCGCGCCGTGTTGTCGGCACGGTGGCGATAGTACAGCCGTGGTGTTCCGACGTCCTGTCGCAACGCGAGAAGTGCCTTTTCCTCCGCCACCCAGATATCCGGATCGGTGCTGTCGCTCAGAATGAACCAGTCGAACAGCTTTCCGTGCGAAGTCGCCTCCAAGGATTCGATGATCGCGCGCAGCCGTGCCGTAAGCCGATGCGGGTCTTCGTTGTATGTCGGAAGCAGCATGGCCGTGCGGCTTGCGATAGGCCGTAGTTCCACGCCGGGCGCCGCCGCGTCCCCGTCCGGATGATGAGCCAGCAGGACAAAGAAGCCTGCCGCCGCCGACGCGAACGAAAAGGCGACCCAGGCGAGCAGGACCAGGAAAAGGGTCAGCACCATGGCTTCGAGGACGGTAACGCCGCCGACCTCCAGCACGCGATACATCTCGTAGCCGCCCGCTCCCGTGAGCAGAGCCGTCGCGAGGAGGATGAGACCGCGTCTCCATACCATCGTGGTTGCGATGGGCGCAGGAACACGGTCCGACACCCGCTTCTGCCCCAAATCGCCAGGAGCCATGGGAAGAGGCGACTCGCGCGGCAGCAGGGGTTGGGTCACGATATCACCGGCCGCGGACCGCGGTGCCGTGCTCAAGGTGCCCATCGATAGACCCAGACTTCGGACAAGGGCTTGTCGCCTTCGGCGAGAAACGCCCGCAGCTCGATCGGCTCACCCTTCAGCTGGCATTGGAAGCTGAGACGCCACCCCCCGGTATAGGGATTGGGCTGTGTGACGATGTTCTTCACCTCGGACTTCTCCGCCGTCACAACGCCTTTGACGCCCGCAGCGTCGACGCCTTTGAGGTTCTCGCCGAACAGATCGAGGACGAAGAGACGCGCGTCTTCGCCCCTCGCCCCTATTCCGGTTCGCGTGAACCTGGCGAGCGAGGACGGTTTGGGAGCATCCGAGCCCCAATGCAGGCGATAGGTGAAGTTGTGTTCGCCTTTGGCCTGCAGCGGGCTTTTGGGTCGCCAAAAAGCGGCGATGTTGTCGTGAACCTCCTCCTTGGTCGGAATCTCGAACAGCACCACGGCGCCCTCGCCCCAGTCCCCGATCGGCTCCATCCAGAGACTGGGGCGCTTTTCGAAGCTCGATTCGATGTCCTGATAGGCGAAGAAGTTTCTCTCCCGCTGCATCAAGCCGAAGCCGCGCGGATTGAGATCCTGAAAGGTGCTGATCTGGAGGTCGCGGGGATTGCTGAGCGGCCGCCACAGGCTTTCGCCCTTGCCGTTGAAGATCGCAAGTCCGTCGGAATCGTGGACGGACGTGCGGAAATCGTCGATGTCGTTGCGGTCGTTCGGACCGTAGAAGAACATGCTGGTCATCGGCGCGAGGCCGGCTCGCTGCATTTCGACGCGCGGGTATACCGACATTTCGACGTCGAACACCGTCGTGTCTCCGGGGCGTACGGTGAACCGGTAGCTCGCCGTGCAGCTTTTGCTGTCGAGCAGGGCGTGGATCACCAGCGAGGTCGCACCCGGCCCGGGCCGCTCGAGCCAGAAGGACTTGAAGAGCGGAAATTCCTCGCCCTTGGCTTCGCCCGTATCGATCGAGAGCCCCCGGGCGGAAAGCCCGTACGTCTGCCCCTTGGCGACGGCGCGGAAGTAGCTCGCGCCCAGGAAGACGCAGACCTCGTCGTAGTAGTCGGCGCGGTTCATCGGCGCGTGTATGCGGAAGCCGGCGAAGCCGAGATCGGCGTCCTCGAACGCCGGGACCTTCTCGCCGAAGGAAAAGTCCGCCTTGCGATACTTGAGTTCAGTGGCCTTTCCCTCCACGACCTCGAAGAGGCTCACCCTGTTCTTGTAGAAGAAGCCGCGGTGGAAGAACTGCGCTTCAAAAGGAAGATTCTTGCCGCGCCACAGCGCGCGCTCCGGCAGAAAGCGGATCGAACGATACTGATCGTAGTCAAGGTCTTTCAAGCCGCCCGGCAGCTTCTCGTCCGGAGCCTCGTATGGTTTGGCCGCCAAAGCCCGTGCCAAGTCCCTTACGGTGGACGAGGCGAACACGTCGTCCGACGGGGCTGCGGCAGCAAGACCGCTCCGCGGAGCGACCAGAAGCGCCGACAGCACCGCCGACCCTTGAACAAGCTGGCGTCGATTCACGTGCTCTCCTACTCGCTACTGCTGCCGCAGGCCAAGCAACGGTCGCAGCGCCCGCGAGTTCCACCATCCTGGCTCGATTGCCGAGGCGCCCAAAAACCGACGGAATTCGGACCGCCATCCGTCCGAAGTACCGTCTGGCGGAACGTCTTTGCTCCGTGTGCCTTCTCCCGTCGGAGGCTTGAATGGCACGCGTTTGGGATACCCCCGTCTTCCTTGTCGCAACGGTCTATTTCACGATCGACGCCCTGTTTTCGACCGTCACTGGACCGATAACGGCATGGCTCAGCAAGAAGAGGTGGCTTGAACGGGTTCGGCGATGGGTAACGTCGTTGGGGCCCTACCAGTCCTTCGCCCTTTTCGCGGTGCCCGTCATCATGTTGGAGCCCGCCAAGCCCCTGAGCGCCTATCTTCTCGGCACCGGTCATTTCCTTCCTGGGGCGATCGTCTTTATTGCCGCGGAAGTCCTGAAACTGACCGTTATCGAAAGACTGTTTCAGCTGAACAAGAAGAAGCTGCTGTCGATACCTCTGTTCGCCTGGGGTTACGGATACTGGCGGCGAATGATGGATTTTCTGGAGTCCACGTCGGCTTGGCGTACGTCTCGCCGAGTGCTCGCCGAAGCTCTGGAACGGATCCGAAATCTGAAATCGAGATTGCGATCCCGATTCAATTCTGTCCGGGCGAACCGGCTTAACTAGCTGGGATGGTGGGGCATTGGCGCTACGCTGGCGGTTTGCCCGGCCAATACCTGGACTTGGTCAATATCCATTCCTTGGCGTCCGCCTCGGTCTCAAAATCTCCAATATGGGAATCGGGCCCATACCCTGTTTTGACGGCCACAAACCAACGTCCACCCTTCATCATTTCCGGTTCAAACTGGGGGAGTGTTTGCATCATCGTCTCAACGAGCGGCTGACGTCAGACGCTGCCGACTACGGCCCGTTTTTATCGCAGCAATAAACCCCGGATTTAATTAGACGGAACCGATTTAGTCAATGCTGCATTGTAATCTGATTTCAGCGGAGTTCGGCTCCATGCATGACGCAGAAAAGGCCCTTCAAGCCGTCAGCGATGCGCAGCGCATTCTGGAAGAGTACTTAAAGCCTCAGCCGCGCAACAATGAGCGCGCTATTCTCGACCAACTGGTGGAAGTTCTTGAGCGGCCAGATCTCATTGCGGCGGTTGGTCGGATGCATGACCGGTAGCATCGCGCGCGAGCTTCAGCCATTCGTCAGCGAGCGCCAACCAAGCCTCCTCATCTGCACGATTGCGTGCATTGGTGGCGTGCCTTCTGCATTCTTCCGCGAACGCCAAGTATCTCGCTGACTCCTCGCCCATGGTGACATTACGCGGGCGACGGCATTGGTTTCTACGACACAAAGCCTTGGCACAACTTGTGCAGATTAATCCTCACCGGGGTTTTGCATCACACCCTCCCGGGGCTGGAAAGCCGCCGCCCGCGAGACATTGAAGCGGGCGGCGTTTTTGCATCCAATCCCGGGGCTGGTGAGGACTGGACTGCACCGACTGTACGCGCGTTGGCGCCGACGCCGTCATTCATATGAACAAATCCTTCGCAATCGCGCACGGACAAATGCACCTGCCGGACTTCGATAGTGAGCGGTAGTGGACCGGGGATGCAGCACTGCACTTGCTGCTTCTATGTTGCCGCCTTGTCGAACGGGCCTTGGCATGACGTGGGACAATCCACCTATCCTCATTGTAAGGAATGTAGGCGGCGCATGGATTTCCTTGCGACTTTGCTGCGGCGCGTTCTTGACGTCGATAATTGTCAAAGGGCAATGAAACCGTTCTTGAAGCTCTGCTCCGTTATACCAGCGTAGAAATCCGTCGGCGTTGAGAAGCCAAGCAATGAGACAGTTGGGAAAAAGATTGGACCAGAGTCCTTCTTATCGTCGGCCTTCTCTTTGCCCGTCCAACGCTTAGTCGACCAACGGCAAGAAGCCCGAGCCGACTCCATTGATCATGAACCAATCCCTTTGAGCGAATCGACGGCAGTAAGCTTCTTTGTTGGAAAACCGCTGGGAGCCACAGCCAAGGCAATATCTTATTCAATCTACCCTAGTTGATTGCAATCAGTCCTATTTGTACGCCCCAGCTACCCGGCGGCCCTACCCGTGCTCTGGATTTCTTGCGCGAGAGCCCTGCGATCTTATTGCCTCCGACCGATCACGGTTTTGGACGGGCGCATGGGCCGCAAGGACGAAGAGATGCGGATCGGGGTATCTGGGTCGCCAGACAGCAAGGAAATGCCGTCTGCCTCGAAGCGTCATCGCAAGAACCGTGGGGTGCCGCCGCCGGCGATGTTCGATATCGATGCGCTACCGGGCAGCTCCAATTTGACGGTATTAGAGGCGGCCGCGATCATCCGGCGCACGCCCGGAGCGCTGGAGCAGTGGCGGCGCGATCCGAACCATCCCCTGAAATGGCGCTACGTCGATGGCCGGCCGCTCTATCGTGTCGATGCGGTGCGCGACTATCTGGCCAAGTGCGATAAGACCACTAAGACGCCTCAGCCGCATAATGCTCACGGAGACGGCCGAGGAGTTCGGCCTTGATCGGGTCAAGCGGATTCGTCCGCTGCAGGCGCACGATTTTGCCGACCCGTTTCGCGCCGACCAACTCCGCAATGTAGTCGTGAGCCGCTTCGAACGCCATCTTGCGGATGATCCACTGTTCGTCGTGATTGTAGACCTGATCGATTCCGCTAGGCTTTTGCCCAACACACAGCCGCTGGATTTCGTTGTCGTAACCACAGCGTGACATGATGGTGCGCAAGCTGCGCCTTAAGTCATGCATGGTGAACTTGGCGACGCTCGCTTCCTTGACCAGGCGGTTGACCATCTTGGTGAAGCCGGACATCTGGCCGCCGGTCTTTGGTGACGGGAAGACATAGTCGGAGGTTGCCCGCTGGAAATGTTTCGCGGCCGTGAGCACCTCGTCAACCAGGTGAGTGCGCGGCACATCGTGGTGCAGCCCCATCTTGGTCCACGCCGCATCGAAGGTGATGCGGTCATCCATGATGTGCTTTCGCCACTCGATCATGGTAGGCTCGCTGCGGCGCGGGCCACCGAGCAGGCACATGCGTGCCAGCAGACCGAAAGCCCCTAGCTTGCCGGATGCATCCCAGACCTTGATGATTTCCTCATCGGTCAGCGCGCGGCCCTTCGTTCGGCGTCCCACCCTTTGCGCGCGGGTTTCCTTGGGCGCGCGATAGCCGGCGAGCACGTTGTGCTCGACATAGCCCTCGCCGACGCACCATTCGAGCAAGGTATGCACGTGCTTGCGCAGGTCTTTGGCTGCACCGCGCTTGCCGGTCTTGGCAATTTTGTCGACCGCAGCCATGATCTGTCGTCGCGTCAGCTCCCCCACGCCGCTCTCGGCGTGATCCTTGAGCCCGCGCCTCAGCGCCGACATTGCTGGCTTCCAGTTGACGACTTGACGTTCGGTCAAGGACGTCTGGTAGGGACCATCTTCAACAATGAGGGTCGCGAGCGTGGTGCGCTGCTTCTCGGCTGCCTGTTGCCGCCTCGCCTCGCGCGGTCCAAGCCCTTGACGACCTCGCCTGCGGCGATGGTGGCAGCCTTGCGCGCGGCCTTCTCATTATATTTCGGCCACGCGCCGAGGGTCTTGCGCTGGGTCCGCCTTACCCCCGGCTTGGTGAAGAGGTAGACCCAGGTCCGGCCGCCGGTGGCGCGCATGCGCAAGGCGAGGCCGGGCAGCTTGTCGTCGTGGAGATAATGCTGGGCCTTGCCCGGCGGCAGCGTTGCGTTGCGGATCACCGCATCGGTGAGTGTCAGCTGGTTGGCCGGCTCCGTCATGATTCCTTCCCTCTCTCTGTGGCCCGGTGTGCCCCGCAAGAAGGGCGGTCAGCCCTCGAACAGAACCGGGCCTCAGACCTTCGCCTTGCCGTGTGCCCGCGCAGGGAGTATCCGCAAACCCAAACAGAACCGGGTCTCAGACCTCCCCCATTTTTGTGCCCCAAGGGAAAATCCACGGCGGGCACAACGGGGGCATACAAAATGTAGCAAGGTCACCTATGGGCTCTTATGGCCGAACAAGGCCATAACCCACATCAATCAAAGGGGTTTTTACATTTCAACTATGGCCGGATTTGGTTGGCTCGGGTCTACGGATTGTGGTTCACACGGGAGAGGTCCAAGGTTCGATCCCTTGTGCGCCCACCATTAGCGCCCTAAATCCAGTCATTTAGAAGACCGTTTCCCCGGGAGTATGCCCCGAAAAATCCGGGGCACAACAGGGGCACACTTAATCTCTCGAAAAGAAATTGCTTCGTCATCGCCTCTCGTCACTCGCCGCCGCGATCGCAACGCCAATCGCGAGACTTGGCCGATCTATCGCGACGGCATCGATGTCGGTAGGATCGCAAATCGACCAAGATCCGCGGATTTGGAGACATCAATACCGCACGCGCCGCCCACGCAAATGGAGGTCACACGTTAGAACCGTATCGGACGCGCCATTAAAATCAGCGTCGGTCACCGCGGCAAGCGAAGTGCCGGGGCGGCTACGACATGATACGTCATCAGTGTCGGCTCAACGGGCGGCGGTCTCGGCTGTGGCATGGTGAACGCGGACGGGAACGCACCTTTGGTCAACGACCCCGCTCGCGAGGCGGCAGCGTCAATTCGCGGTTATTGGGCCCAGATTTGGCGCAGCATTCTCGCCTGGATGGATCTGGGTGAAGCTGAATTTCTCTACCTGGAAGGCGCGGAAGACTTTGATCGCGTCAGTGGACTCACCGCGGAGACGATCCAGGTTAAGGATGTCACAGGCAACGTCACCTTGCGATCGAGCGACGTTATCGAAGCGATCGACAACGCCTGGGCCCACCGACAACGCAATCCCCGGCACACGATCAAGTTCCGTTTCCTGACCACAGGCGGCATCGGCGTCGAGCACGGCGCGCCGTTCGGAGCCGGGATCGGTGGATTGCGGCTTTGGCGCGATTGCCGTTTATCAGATGACGCGGCGTCGCGCGAACGCAGTGCACGGGCGATTGCGGACTTTCTCTTGACCGAAGGGAAGGTGTCGATGGCGGTGCAAGCCCATTTGCGCGGGTCGTCGGATGCGCAGATCTGGCAGCAACTGATCGCGCCCATCGAATGGGACATGGATGCCGAGGAAGCGCCGGAGATCATTCGGGAGATCAAGGACCGGCTTGTGATCATGGGCCAGCCGGTTGGTGTGGCGCCTGACAAGGCGGAAGAGGTCGCGGAGCATCTTTACGCCACCGCGTATGCGACTGCGACGCGCCAAAGGGACCGCTCTTTGACGCGTGCTGACTTGTTGCGGCTATTCCATGATCGGACCCACGTGTCTCTTCCTGCTGCCGCCGCGAACGCTCTTTTCGCCGCGATCCCTCAGCGTTTGGTGCCAGCCGGACTGCTCCCGGTGGCGGTTGGCGGCAAACGCCTCGCGGTCGGCCGACCGCCGCCCTTACCAGCGCGCTACTATGCACGTCAGTCGGTTCTGGCCGAGATCACGACTCGGCTTTCCAGCCACCCGGTACTCCTCCTGCAAGGTGGCACCGGCGTTGGCAAATCGATCGCCGCCATCGGTCACATAACTGTTGGTACATCATCCTGGGGATGGGTCGATCTGCGTGGCCTGTCGGCCGCGGCGGTCACGGACATGCTAGATCGCACCGTCACGGAGATCCTTGCGGAGGATGGGCTCACTCATATCGTGCTTGATGATATCGAGCTGCCACCGGACTCTCGCCCACTGGAAACACCGCTGGCTTGGATCAAGATCATTCTCGGCGAGCGCGGCGGCAATCTGCTCATTACTTCGACAGTCAAGCTGCCGCAGCGGCTGTTGCTTGCGCTGAATTTGCCAGCGTCCGCGACGCTGGCAATGCCGGCATTCTCGCGGGATGAGATCGTTGCATTCCTCATCGCGCGCGGCTGTCCGGAGCCTCAAGCGCCTACGCTGGCGGCATTCGTTGAGCTTCATACCAGCGGCCATGCGCAGCTTGTGCATGCGCGTGTTGCCACACTCGAGGCGGAGAGTTTTCCGACGCCGGACCTGCAAAGCGTGATGCTGACTCCGTCCGATGTCGTCGAAGCCCGATCCGAAGCGCGACGGCTCATCACCGCCCTCGATTCGTCGACGCGAGAACTGGTTTACCGTCTGAGCCTGACCATGCAAGCCATGCCCCGGCGCCAGGTGTTCGCGATTGCGGGCCAGTCTCCGCCAATCGCCGAACCGGGTCTTGCGTTCGATAAGCTGGTTGGGCCGTGGCTGGAAACGGTGGCGGAGGGTCTCTACAGGGTGTCGCCACTTCTGCGTGGTGTCGGGCCGGAGGTCCAAGGCGAAGCATGGGCCACGGCCATGCATCGTGACATCGCCCGCGCGCTACTCGGTTTCCGCACGCTATCGCCCACAGATGTCTCAACGATCCTGTTCCATGCGATTGCGGCACAGGATTGGCCAGCGATCGCCCATCTGTCCTTCGGCATAGTGAGATCAGACAATGACACCTGGCAAGCGCTGGCGCAGAGCGCCGACTGGTTTGTGTTGGTCGGCACCGGTGAAGCGAAGCGTCCGGAGGCCGATGCTTTCTCCCTGTTCTTCATTCGTCTTTTTCAGTTCAGGCTGGCGGCCGCGAACCACGACGAGGATGCCGCGGCGTCGATCATTGCCTGCGTGGACGAGGAACTGGGTGCTACGGTCGCGGGCACGCAACTACGGCTGGCGCGTCATCTGTTTCTAGGTCAGGTGCTGCTCCGCAGCGAGGTCAACCTGCCCATCGCGCGGCTGGTATCAATGGGGCTCGAATACATCCGGCTCAGCGATGAATTGAACGACGTCCTCGCCGAGGTCCACACTGCCGAATTCGATCAAGCGATGACCGGTCCGGATGGGACGCCTGATCTGGCCACCGTAGGCGGCTCGGCGCTTGTGCCACATCTGACCAATCGGCTCAACCTTGTGGAGCTCCTGGAGGCTTGCGAACCGGTGCCTGACGATGCGCGCCGCCTTCTGTGGTTCATCGGGGGTCGAGAATCGATTGCGCAGCACATCTTCGATCGCGTGTGGTTGGCCGAGGTCAAGCTCGCAGTACCCGATTGGCTGGCATGCCGTGAGGTCTTAGAGAGGGCGTATGCGCTTGGGCGGCGTTGTGCGCTGCCGGGTTTGACACAGGGAGCGGCTCGAGCGATTGCGCGGCTCGTCGACGAGAACTTGAACGACCCCGAGCAGGCGCTGCGGCTGGCTGACAAGATGGCCGGTGAAATCGGGCGATCGCCGGGCCAGGAGGACGCCCTCGCGACAATCTTGATGCGCAAGGGTGATCCAGCAGATGCTTTGGCAATATGGCAGGAACTGCTGCCGCGCTGGACACCGCAGGACGAATTCGATCTCCAGCAGACCTTCTCGCATCGCCTCGCCGCGATAGCCGCAGCGCGTCTCGGCAAATGGACCGAGTCGGCGGATTGGCTGCGCAGTGCGCGAGCCCTGGCCGATGAAGTCAATCAGGCGACGTATTGTGCAGGCCTGCTCGTGGACGAAGGCTTCGCGCGTTGGATGGGTGGCGACAATGGCGGCGCGCTCGAATGCCTGACGCGAGGTCTTACCGCAATCGACTGGTTGCCCCCAGACGACGCCGACGAGGGGGCCTATCTGCTGCGAAAGCGGGCCGGTCACACCATGATGTGGATGGCAGGCACGGCCGCCGGGACGGCCCCGACAGAGTTTTCGGAGCCGCCACCGGCCTGCTGCAGCAGCTTGGAGCCGGTCAAGCAAGCCAGCGCGCCATCGACACCGAGCGACGCGATGTGGACACATGTCCTGCAGTTCGAGTTTGCGGCCAAGCTTGGCGACGAACAATTCCGTGCACACGAAGGTCAGCTCAAAAGCTCGCGTTACGGCATCATGCGTTTCGCCGTTGATCGCCTGCGGCTTCATCGTCGCCTGAGCGATCTGGCGTTTGAGGATTTCGTGGAAGTAGTGGGCGATTACACGGACTCCTTCGCCTTCTGCCGACAGTACTACAAAGAAGGCGGACTGGACCCGGCCGACCCGCTTCCCACCGACGCGACTGCGCCTGATCGCGGGCAATCTGACAGCGAGGTGGTTTTGAGCATGATGTTGAATGCGATCATCGCGCTGACGGCTCGGGCTGCGTTGACGCAGAAGGAGATCGATCGCTGGGAAACAGGCGCCGCCAACGCGGGGCTTTCGGATATTGTGGCGCCATGGTTGGCGTTCGTTACGGCATTATTCATCGACAACACGATGGACGCGCAAGTGGCCATGCGTGACCAGTCCCTGCCATGGGCTTGGCAGGCGGCCGCGTCGATCAGGCTTGCGATCGATAATGCTACGCGGCCTGCGGAGCTCCTGGCGGTGCACCAGTATTGGACGAGTGTGCTGCCAAACGCAGGGACCGGGCTCTATGCTCTGGATGAAATCGAGCGCTTGGTAACAGGCGCGTGGCGACGACTGGCCGAGCAAGGGTTCCTCCTGCGCGCACCAGCTGTGACAGCTCCCGCGCTCTTGCAGGCGTGCGCCAGTCCATCGGGTGGCTGGCGCAAGATCGGCGAGGTCTTATGCGCGGCATGTGACGCTGTGCCGGCGGCCGTTCCCAACGAGTTTCGGGAAAGGTTTCGACAAATAACGTAATACAAGGTGTGCCACTGTCTCCTTCCATTTCTGACGAGCGGCCAAGCCGCGCGGTTACTGGCACCGATGGAAGGCGTAGACATAGCCGTCGTTTCCGAAGCGAAGAGTATGCAGCAGCGCCTTGCCCGCTATGGCCTCGACCTCCAAAAGTCCGCGCCGGAGGGAGATTGGTAGGCGTAGTTGAGTGCCTCGCAGGGGCACCAACTACGCTGCTCAAGCCCGTTCCAAAGCGTCCGCAACCGTCCGCGCAGTGCTCGGAAACGCCGATTAACAGAATTCCTCTCAGCGGTGGACGACAACCTCGACAGCGAGAATCCGCCAATCGCGGCGCTCTTCGGTTCTGATGAGAGCCCCATCTTCGGCAGCGCCGAGCATCTCTCCGACCTGCTGTGGGCACTGAGCGCTTGCGACCTTCGTAGACACCCTTTCTCTTGGCCACGGCGATACCCTCGCGCTGACGCTCGCGAATGAGCGCCCGCTCAAACTCCGCAAAGGAGCCCATGACGTTGAGTAGCAGCTGCGACATCGGCGAGGATTGACGCAACATGTGTCAAGAAATTCCGAAATCCAATCCGTGTGACACGGTTTTTGGGTGTGGCATTGAGTGCACCCTAAAGACACTTCCAATGGCAATCTTTTTCGATCGTGAATTGCCTTACCGCTGAGCCTGAAAGTTGCGAGTGTTATTGAAGGCCAAGACCTGTCGTCAGCGGCTTCGCCAACTCGATAGGCACAAAGACCGGGGAAGATGACGAAAGTGGATTGGCAATAGCGACCCCAGTCACTTGTCCATGACTGTCGAAAACGGGGCCTCCAGAAAAGCCGGGCGATAACTCGTAGTGCAGATGCACCTGCCCACCTTGCGTGTTCGTGGGAGCGACTGCTCCCATAGTGGCTGCAAAACCTTGATTTGTTGGAAAACCAAACGCAGCTATTGGTTCGCCTGACGCAATTGGCTCCTGAGATAACTTCGCTGGTTTGTAGTAGCCTTCGGGCAATTTGATCAGCGCTAAGTCGTGCTCTCTGTCCAGATTCACAAGATTTGCTGACTGAGGGGATGCCGAGGAGCCCAGTTTCACCAAAGTTCTGCTGTTTTGACAGCTTTCGCCGTCAAATAGATGCGCGGCAGTGAGTGCGTACCCATCCTTAGATAGCAAGAAGAAGGTCCCTTCGGTTTTCTCCAGTCGGTTGCTTGCCCGAGCGCAAACGACTTCGATTTTTCCAACTGCGCTGCCAAACTCCTTATAGAGGCCTGTCAGGGTCGAATTCGCTTCCGGAGAGCCGGCTGCAATATTAGTCAATGCCGCACGAGCGCCGTCGTCGAAATATCCAGCTGTAAGATCCGCTTGCGGGCGCTGTCCGAGTGTCGATTTTGCCTTCAGCAGATCTTTAGCTACCCAAGTCGCTGGCGCGCCCTGATCAAGAGCCGCCTGATAAGCAGGAACGGCGACTGAGACCTCGCCGGCCTCCTGCGATGCTGTACCAAGCGTCGCCCAAGACTCCGCCTTCAGTTTGCCTCGGGGGGCATATAGGACCGCAGCAGCAGCAAAGGACGTTGCTTTGTTGAGGTCTTGCTTTTTTCCGCTGATCAGCGCTCTTGCCACCAAGGTGTCCGCGACCCCCTTGTAGGCGGCGGCTATGTCGGCAGTTCCAGCAGGAATGCCGCTACTCGTATCGGGCAAGTGCACGCTCGCATACCTAGTATAGAGCTCCTGCGCCGCAGCATAAGCTCTTTCAGCGTTCGCTGTGGAACCGCGACCGAGTTCTGCATGTGCAAACTGTTGAAGCGCGTCAGCCGCGTTCTTTTCAGACGCTGAGCCGAACCGGGTGAATGCAACAGCAATTTCAAAGCCTAGATGCCGGTTCACAATGATTTCAAGAGCAACGGACAAACGCCGCTCTTCGATCGCTTGCCTCTGGCTTTTATGTTTGGCGATCCACCCCTGTAACGCCTTAGCTAAGCGAAGATTGCTGACCCATCCAGGCTTAGGGGGAGGCTGAAAAGCATGGCGCAATGCAGATTCACTTCCCTTGGCAATCGTAGCGATGATTTTCTCGCTCTGGACGTCTGGAACGGCGTCAAGGATTAAAGACATCGCACAAGAAAGCGGAAGCACTTTCATTTCGGCCATGGTGTTGCCGCCACCCGACTCCGCGCCGTCCACGGCAATGCCGTCAACCAGGCCATCCACCGTCAAGACAGCTGACCCGCTGTCGCCGTAGAGGGTTGCGCCACGCATAGTATATAGACATTCCTCAGAGAGGCTCGGCCTCGCCGTCGCTTCTTGAGGTTCTTCGCTCGAGCGGCCGTATCCCGTTATTCCGTGGTCTTGCTCTGAACTCATCTTCTCGAACTGAAGTTCCAGGCTATCGATATCACCGAGCGCTGGATCGAGCTTCAGTACCGCTAGGTCGAGGGTGGGCGAAACGCCATTCGACCTCAGGGCACGCACCCTATGGCGCGTCTTCTCTTTTGGAAAAACAACCCAGGCAAAGTCCTTAAGTTCTGATACGACATGCGCGGCAGTCAGGATTAACCCCTCACTGCTATCGATGACAAACCCGGAGCCAAGCTGCTGACCGCCAGTTTCGGCCGCGAATATCCGCACAGTTGCGGAAAGACTGCGTGTGCGAACTGCCGTATCACTTCGAAAATTAAAATCTGCAGAGGCGACATTCACAGTCGCAACCACTGCCAAGACGATACTGGCGAGATGAACCAGTGCGATCCGACAGCAGGTTCTAAACATCGTCCGCTATTCCTTGTAGGTAACTGTTATCGTTTGAACTGCAGCACTCGTCGCGCCGCCGCCGCCGGAAACTTCAAATGGCGGAAACTTGATCGCTACCTTTCCACTCGCGTCGCGCGTGACGGCGAAATGAACCGCCGCTTCCAATTTGTCGGCGACAAGTGGTGGATTCCCTTGCCCAGCTGCATTTATTGCGCGAGCTCCAGAAATAATCGCCTCTCTCAACGCATCAGCGAGGTGCACAGCCGCGATATTGGATGAGGAGCCGGGCGGAGGCGGCTTTAGGGTCAAGGTTACAGTTGACGCGTATTCGTTGTTCTGACCGCCGCCCAGTTCGATAACCCACAGGCTGATCTTGCCATCACCTTCCAGTTTCATTGAAGTTTTAGCCTCAAGAACCGCACTCTCGAGCTTCGGTAGGTGCTGCCTCTCGCTGGCCTCCCCCACCTGCAGAAGAGCGACTTTCAGCTCGCGAACCAGATCCGTCAGCGATAGTGCGGTATTGTCGGCTGCCCCTTGAGCGAAAGCACTGGTTGGAGCGATCAACAGAAAGGCAAAAAATCCAAAAACTGCGCGCACCGAAATATCCCCCTCGTGGCCGGTCTTCGAAATTAACAAAACGTGGAGAAGGTGCAACCACAACTAGCATCCCAGAGACCGTCTATTGCATGATTCTCTGGGCTAAGATGCCGCCATTTTGCCCCTGCGGCGCTGATGGGCGCGAGCCGTTTTGTTTCCTCGCATCGGGTAGTCATTACGGTTTTCGCGAAGGAAGCTGTGACCCGAGAATTTTCGGCCATTCCGGGAAAATGCGGGGAAGCGGCGGCAGGTTGCCGGCACTCTCTCGTCACGTCGAACAGCCGACGAATCGCGTCCTGGTTCTTCGTAATCGAATAGCAATTGCACATTGACCGACCTGTAGGGCCCAGAAACCAATTTCATCCTAAAATCCTAGTGGCATTGCAGCCCGTGACGTGCCTCCGGCGAGGAGTTCATTAGCGCTTGGGTGAGGGATTGTGGCCCGAAGGGCGGAGACGGCGGAGCGGCTCCGGGCAACGCCTAAGCCCGGCCGAACGGCACGCCCAAAACACAAGTGGCCCTCCCATGGGAGAGTCTTAGCAGTAGGTGAACAGTTTCATCGCCGCCGCGAATGACTAGAGGGTCGCAGCATCTTGCGGAAGGCAAACAATTCGCCCGACTATCAACTGCGCCTCAGTCAACACCTCGACCGCCCGCATAAACTCATCCTTGCGCCATTGCTCCCACGACGTCACCGCTATAAGAGCATGGATGCCGTCCAGAAGCTCATCAACCTCAGCAAATGACGCACTAGCTAATCAGCCACCTGTTCGACCTGGTGCTTCGGTTCACGAAGCACGATCTTTCCGGAGACCGCGAAGCCCGGCGCGATTTCGCTGGAGAAAGCCCTGGCGGTTCTGGGCTGGCTTTGGCGGAACGGGATCATCACAGCCAGACTGGAAGCTCCGGCGGCCGCTGCCCATAGAAGGAACTGAACAACCTGCGGATCGCGCCCTGCCGAAGAAGCGGCGCCTTGCGAAATCCGGCGCGCGACTGGCGATCGTCGACAAGAACTGGCCTTTGCCGGGGCCAAGGCGCCGGACCCGACGAAAAGCATCGCCGAGGACGCAGCCGGCGCGGCTGCCTCCGAACGGCTGGTTGATTTTCCCTATGTGACCGGCCGCCCTCGCGGACCCGGAAGCGCCCACAGACCAGTCATTTCAATCATTGGTCGCATCTGGGGTCTTCGTCGCTGGCTGCGTGGAATGGATTGACTACACCAGAACGGCGCATATAGTATCAACAACAACGTGAGGTCGCTTACGTCTTTTTATTAGTTCGAACGCCTTTTTGAATCGCTTGAATTTGGTCCGCGCTTTCGTGCGCGGCGTCATGCGCGCACCGTCATTTGGGTAGTCAGGCGATGCAACGCTTAAATCCCTGGGAAGCGCGACTTCCAATCCGGTTCGGCCAGGCTGCATGGGTGACCGGGGTCGCCTTGGGTTTCCTGCTTCAGCCGGCAATCGCAGCAGAGCTCGTTCAGCCGCCAATCTGCTCTGAAGCAACGGCAGGACAGCCTGATCTCGCTGGCATCTGCTCCATTACGCCGCTCGGCAATGGCCAAAACGAGGTGAAGATCACTCTGAAGGCAGCCAGCGCCGAGATCGTCATGGGTGGCTACAAGGTCACCTCCGGAAACTACAATTACAACTATCTGACGCCGATCGTTGAAGCGATGCCGGGCGATACCGTTTCGGCGCACCTGATCAACGCGCTCACCCCCAGCGCCAACGGCGGCATGCACGACCACAATGACGGTTCGACGAACCTTCATTATTTTCATGGCGGAATCGTATCGCCGAACAACGCGCGACCCGCGCCCGCGGAGCTTGGCACGGGCGACAACGTCTATGTCCATCTCAAGCCCGGCCTGAGTTTCGATTACAAGGTGCCGATCCCGGGAAAGACGCCGATCCCCGGCAATGACATGATCGACGCACGCGTTCTCGAAAGCACGGGACTCATCCCGCACCCTCTTGGGCTGAATTGGTATCACTCGCATCTGCACGGGATCTCGTCCGATCAGGTGATGGGTGGAATGTCGGGTCTTCTTTCGGTCGGCGAAGCAACGGCCAACGTGAAGGCGGGCTGTCTGCCGGATCCGAACGACAAGGAGAAATGCTCCAACGACGTCGCGAAGGACACAAGCGACCTGAAACGCATCACCATCGTGCGCTATGCGCTGCTCCGCGACATGCCGGTAATGAACATCGCCAAGCTCCCCGACGAGGCGAACGGCCATGCTGCGATGTGGGATCCAGATCCGGCAGCGCGGGATTTTACTCCAGGCAAGCCGTGCGGGGTGTGGAAGCCGGACGGTTCCGGACCGGACCTCGATCCGAAGCTGCGAACCGGCTTTTGTCAGCGCGAACAGACGAAGGCACTGCTCTTTACGGTGAACGGGCAGCGATACCCGACGATCACTGTGGAGGGCGGCAAGAATCTCCTCCTCCGGCTGGGCAATCTCAGCGCCAACATCCCGTACTGGCTGGAGCTGCGGAACGAGGACGCGGCGGACAAGAAGCCTCTGCGAATGACGATCCTCAGCCTCGATGGAGTAGTCCCGGCGATACCGATTGCACCCGGGCAGGCACAGAAGCCAGTGCAGGCCGTCGACTATGACGATGTGCTGATGATGCCGGCCACGCGCGCGGAGATCTACGTGCGCAACGACGACAAGCGTCCGACCCGGCAGGTCTATATGCTGAAAACCAAGCGGCACCGGGTCGAAGCGGGAACGGACGAATGGCCGGAGATCCAGCTGGCCCGTATCGTGCTGGAGCCTAATGCCACTGCCAGCAACGTGCGGATCGCATTGAATGCTGCCGTCGCCACCCCTGGTCCGCCCCAAATTGCGAGCCCGGCCCTGGCGATTGAGACTGCGAAGCTACCCCCGGGATGCATTCGCGATCTGGCCCCGGCGTTTCGTGAGTATCGCCGGGTCATGTTTCTGGATGGCGTCACGACAAGCCACGGGCAAACGACCGATTGGAGCGTTTTCACCCAGATAGTGCGCCCGACGGGACCAGACCCGCAGGACGAATCGATGCACAACCCACCAGCGGACGAAGATCTCGACAAAACGACGGTCGGGCTTAACGGAGGGGGCATCCCGTTCGAGGAATATGTCGGAAACGATGGGCTCGTCGATTGGACGAACAAGAAGCATGTGTGTGTCTTCATCGACAAGAAAGCTCATGCAGGTAGCCACAAACAGCTTTGGGTTCTGTCCAATCAAACAAGCACTCTGCATAATTTCCACATTCACCAGATGAAATTTCGCTTGGCGACAGCCGACGAACTCAACAGCTACTTCATAAAGCCTCCCGATTCGGCGCGCACCTGCGGCCAGGGCGCATGCCCGGCGGATACGCCAAACTATGATCTCTATGACGATCAAAAAAATAGCGACCTGGATCCCGGCGCGACGCGACGCTGGCACGATACAATTCCGCTGCCTCCGGGGCAGTCGGTGTTCGTGGTGATGAGCTTCGATACAAGCCAGCAGCTCGGACGCTTCGTTTTCCATTGCCATATCCTCAAGCACGAGGACAAAGGGTTGATGGCTCCTATCGAGGTCTGGGGTCCCGGGCTGGCAGCGCAATAGCGTCAAAACGCCAAGTGAGGAGGAGACCAATGAGAACGTTGTCAATGCCGCTTCCGATCGCGAGCATCATTGTCGGTGCAACTCTGGCATTTGCGGGTGTTGCATCTGCGGCCGACACCCATGTGATCGGTGTCCAGGGGCTGGCCTGGACCTACAAGGACAAGAAATCGACGGCTTCCACACCTCTCGCCGTCGATGATCTGAAGATCGGTGACATCGTCGAGGTTCAGATCCCCAGCGGCCCTGTCCATCACGGATTTGTCACCATCAAGCGAACCGGTGGCGGGCCTCCGGCCGAGGACAAGAGTCCCGTGCTTGCCTGCGACGACACGACGGCCAAACCCAACGCCGCGCTCCGCGAACTCGATTGCAACGGGACCACAAGCAAGTTCGGCGTCGGGTTCACTGGAAGCCTCCGGCTGGAAGTCACGGACAAGTTCAAGGATCCGGTCGATTTCTTTTGTGCGATCCACAAGGGCCTCATGCCGGGAGTGCTCAAGCTCGCGCCGTGAGATCGGCAACGCTCGCACGCGCCTCTTGTCGCTCGCGCCGAAGCACTTCGCATGCTCGTGCGGAGCGACGGGAGAGTGATTGGAAGATCGAGGGAAAGTCCCATCGCGGCTGCGATCTGCCCGGTGGGCTCACGAATTGAGCTGCCATCGACGTTCTCGCATTTCGTGCGTCGTGGCGGCGAACGCGCGCAACGATATCGATGGCCCGGATGTCGGGTTACTCAAGGAGGGGAAAGTCTCATGGCCAAGGCAAAGACGAAGAAGTCAGTTACAAAGAAGAAGTCAGTTACGAACGCGAAATCGGGCAAGGCCAAGAAATCAACCACCAAGAGAGCAGTCAAATTTCGTCCGATGAACGTTGTTACCACCCCGGGTTCGCCGGCTGAAAAGTATTACCGGGGGATGGCCGCGCCGATGGCCGCCGTTGTAGCGGCGACCGCATCGAAATTCGCGCCAACTGCCGCGCACAATCTGATCAATCACGGTGGAAATATCATCCAGGACCTCGTCTATACCAATTTCTATATCGGTGGCGCATCGTCATGGGCGGCAAGCGACATCAAGAATATCGACGATGCTTTGGCAGCCGCGATGGCGGACACCAACTTGAACAACGTCATGATGCAGTATTTCAAGAACAAGCCGATCACCACAACGTTCGAGCCCTCGCACATACTACCTGGCGCAAGGCCATCCCAGTTCTCGCAAGGCGACGTCGAACAGCTAGTCCACAGCCTTTTCCAGCAGGGCGCGCTGCAGGGTTTCGATTTTGGCTCGACCGTCTTCAATTTCCTGCTGCCGAGCGGAACGATCTTGACGACCGACGAGGATCCGACGGCTGCAATCAGCCCGGTCGGCAATGCCGCCGCCGCTGCTATTCCAGTCGAGGATGAAGCCAGCTCGCTGCGAGGGTTGGGCGGCTATCATGGCTCAATCCATCCGACCAGCAAGGTCACGATCTACTACGCTATCGGCGTCTTCTCCGAAGCGCGGCCGAGCGGATCCGATAACGGGATCGTCGCGTTCGATCAGCCATGGAAAAACATCGTTGCTACGTTTTATCACGAGCTGAACGAGGCGCGGACCGACCCCGACGTGGAGGATGCCATTCGGGCCGGCAGCAGCCCCAATGCGGTCAGGTTTCTCGGATGGACGTCCGAGCAGGGTGAAGAGTGCGGCGACTTCCCGATAACCGAAGCTGGTGCGAATCTGAGCCGCGTGATGAAGGAGGTGAATCTCACCAATGGCACTCGAACGGTGCCCATTCAATTTCAATATTCGAATGCCGTAGCAGGACCAGAAGGTCCAATTCAAGCCCCGCATGTTTAGGGCCAGATGGCATTGTCACCCCACGAAATGACGATGCGTCGTTTCTCGACGCGCTTGGTTCGCGCTGCCGCATCGCAAGCGGTTCCGCGACATTCCGCGCGTGGCAATCAGCAAAAAATTGTTGCGCAACCCGAGGCATCAGCAGATAGTGAATACTATATTAGATTGTGACAAGAATACTTACTGAGATTGGGGACGCTGATGGTTGGGAGGGCAAGCACCAGAGGCGTCGGAAGGGAGGCTCACCATGAGTCTCGGCCAAGATCCGCTTAATCCTACACGCACCCATCCTCTATCGTATGCAGCGGCGGGACTCGATCGTCCCTCCGACTCCGCGGGCTCATCTCCATCCAGCCTTCGCGCGAGAGTGGTCGGTATAGATCCCAATGGAGGCCGACCCATGACAGACGGCGAACGCGCGTCCCTGGGCGACCCCTTCTTCGAGCTCGTACTGGCGCGCGGGCGCTTCCCAGGGACGGCTGCCGAACTTCTCGCCGTCCTGAACGAGACGAATGGCGCACCCGAAGGCCTGCCTGAGCAAATGGTCTTCGTCGTCGCGGAAGCCGGCCAGATTCCATTCAACAGTGCAAGCGCGCGGCTGCCGAGGAGTGTCCGCTACGTCGTCACCCGCGGCCGCCCCGCCAGTGGACCAACGGTTTTGGCCAGCACGCGACCGCCCGCGACCGATCCGACCGCTTTTCTGCAGGTCGCCGGCTGGGACAGCCGCAACAAGGTGTTTCATTTCTACGAGCGCGCAGGAGACGCATGGTTGTGGGAAGGCTCCTCCTGGCACGCTTTCGATGATGCAGCGCGGGGCAAAGGGCCATTCGATAGCCACGTGAATGGCACGCTGGTCATGAAAGAACTGCGCTTGCCCTGGCTGCACTGGAACAGCACGGCGCAGGAGATCCCACTCGAGTCCTTTCCGCCCGATCACCCGGTGAGGACCGATCCGCTTTTCGCTGCCCGCGAGAGCGCGGACATCCTGGAGCGGCGGGTGGTACGCCCGGCCGTTCAACGCTGGACCCGCGCGCGCCTTGATCGCCTGCTCGGCGCGCCAGGCGGTGTCGCGGCGCCCAGGGAGCTGTTGCGCCACCTGCTCGCGGCCACATCCGTCAACATCGTCTCAAGCGAGGAGCGAAGCCGCGGGAGCAAGCCTGAGTTCGGACTGCCGGCCACTTTCTTCTTCGACGTCGAGAGCATCGTCAACCAGCTCGCGCTCGATATCTCCGGACTCGGCCAGGCGTTTCAGGTGCGACGACCGGACTACGAAAGCGCCGTCGCCGCACTCGGACTCGTGCTGAAGCACTCGGATGCGGGCTTCCAGCAGGCCGGCGATGCCTTCTTTGCCTGGCCGGTTTCGGAGCGGGCATTCGAGGACTGCGTGGTCGTGGGCGAGCTCACGCGACGAGGCATCCTTTCTCCCGGCCTTGCGCTTGGGCTCCTGATGGTGGACGCCTGGAATCCGACTGACTCGGCCGCGCGTGAAAGTCTGCTGCAGTACGTCCCCGCGGAGACAACGCCAGCAGGCCAGATCGAGGCCGAAACGCGCAGGAACATCAACAATGCCGCGGCCGGCCTGCCTCCAGAGGCACCGGAACGCATCGCAGCCGACTACCTGACGCTCGACGAGGGAGCGATGCGCACACGGGCCGCCGCGGAGCTTGACGCGTTCGTTGCCAAAGTGCGCGCGCGTCTCGCGACGTCGCAAGGCGTTCTCGATTTCATGCGTGTCGCCGATTGGCGCAGGCGCGCTTTCCGCAAGCGCAGGATAGCTGAATTCGGCCTGACGCTGCCGTTCAGCAACATCGACGAGAACGCGCCGCCCCTGGCAGTAACCAGGGATGCCGAGGTGGTCGAACGATGAGATTTCCGGTCCTGTCGCGCAGTCATCAGGGAGGTGAATATGGCGTTGCAACGATTTGACCCACCGGGTTTTCTCGACGATTTCGGACCGGCCCAACGCGATGCCTGGCATCAGTTCATCTCCGACGCGATGAACTCCGCTCAAGAGGGTAGCGGCGATCCGTTCGACTCGCCCCGGGCGCAGTTCTTCAATACCGCCAAAGTCGAGGCGGGACCCAACCCGGCGTTCGAAGATGTGAAATGGACAGCGTTTCCCCGCATTGTGCAGATCAGCAGCGGCTCGGACATGGAGCGCTGGCGCTCTGCCGATGCCTCACGCGACGTTCAGGACGAGTACTGCGAGTGGAGCGTGACCCGGCAATCCGGCACGAACAAGATGACGCGGGTCACGTTTACCTGCGAAGGGCCGGAGTACTGGCGCTTTCTCGCCGCAACCGATCCGACCCAAACGCTCGCACTCTACAAGCAACATGTCGACGCCTCGGCAACACAGGCAGACCTCTTCACCCCATCGGGCGCCTACATCCTGCGCAACCGCTTCAACAATTCGACCTCCAACGGAGCCATGCACCTCGTGCAGAGAAACAACACACTGGGCGCCGAGATCGAGATCGCGGGCGCGGCAACGGTTACGCGGCTGCGCGCCGATGGTTCGCCGATGGTCGATACCCTGGAATTGATCCGGTGTGGCCGATACGGCGCCGAACAGCGACACAGCGACCCGTTCATCGGCGCGCGCGTGAACTTTCATGCGCGTAGCAAGGCAGACGTCACTGTCGCCAACCCCGTCGGCATCTATTTCGGCGGCCTGGACACGCAGGAATGGGAAACCCCCGACGGCAGCGATCCTGCCTCCTTCTGGAAGTATACGCGCGGAACTCCAGAACGTCCGGTCCGAGCCGTCATCGAAGTGCCGAGCGACCGCGGTTACGTGCTGGGCGATGTACTAATCGACGGAAGAGCGATCCAGTTCGGTGGCCAGATCGCAGACCGGATTCAAATGACGATCCGGGCGCTCGCAACGCGCATCGGCCAGAGTACGGCGCAGCCGGTTCGCGGCTGCGTCGGCGACGGAGCGGGTGCCGCCGGCGGTCCTGGCGGGCCGCTTTCGGTGAGCGCGGTGCTTTCGGCCGGCGACACGCGCGGACGGCTCTAGGCGCAAGCCGTGCCGCTCCGTCTTGACGAGGTCAGTTGGATCCACGGCTCCGCTGATTGCACGGCGAGCACCGACCCGCCGCTGCAAGTGGTGTCGGTCGATGACGACACCCATGTGCTCCGGCAGAGCAAGTGCTTCAGTTTCGAAGCACCGTTCATGTACCTGCTGATGGGCAGCGAGAAGGCCGTGCTGTTCGATACGGGGGCCAGTCCCGACGACGGCGATCCACGGAAAATCCTCCCGATCCGCGAGGCCGTCGATACGCTGCTGTCACGGCGTGCCGAAGAAAGTCGCGCCATCAGCGAGCTTATTATAGCGCACACACATGGCCACGGCGATCATGTCTTCTGGGACAGGCAGTTTGCCGGGCGGCCCCAGACAAGGGTTATCGGCCGCGGCGTAGGCGCGGTTCAGCACGCGTTCAATCTCCCCGCCTGGCCGGAAGGGCAAGCCACGCTCGATCTCGGCAGCCGCGCGCTGGTCGTGTTGCCCCTTCCAGGCCACGTTTCCGATCACATCGCCGTCTATGACCCTCGCATGCAGGCTCTGCTGACCGGGGACACGCTCTACCCTGGCCTGCTGACTGTTGCCGACTGGGCGGCTTATCGACGCAGCGCGGCGCGCCTTGCGGCGTTCGCATCCGAGCACCCGGTTTCACTCGTGCTCGGAAACCATATCGAGATGACAAGGACGCCCGGCGAGCTTTATCCGCTCGGGACGACGTTTCAGCCCGACGAGCATCCGCTGCCGCTCAGTGCCGAAATATTCGCCGAATGGCATCAGGCCTGTGAAACGATTGGCAATTTAGCGCAACGTATAACGCGTGATCATTTCATCATCGAGCGCGCTGACCAAAGTTGAGGGAACATCGCGCGGTAGCCATGCGCAACACCAAGCGTGGCTGGTGCAGAAGAGAAGGGAGGGCGCCTTGACCACAAAACCACGTGTGCGACGGCCAGGAAAGTCAGCGGCGGATGCGCCGAGCTCCAGCGGCAGGGCGGCGCCGAAATATGATCCGGTGGGGTCCTCGCCCTACGAACAGCCAACCATCAGGAGGCCGCGCCGGGCGCGAATGGCGGCAGCGGCTTCGGCTGCAGCGGGGACGGGCTCAGCGGCCAATGTCGGCGTGCGCGGCGTCGAGATCGTGCAGGTCATCCAGGCGCTCGACAACCGTGTGCGGCTCATTGCCGGCAAACCCACAATCGTGCGCGTCTATCTCGACCCCGCCACGGTCGCTGCCTCGACACTGGTGACTGGCGAGATTTCGTGGCGACGCGCCAACGGCGGCGCTTTCTATCTCGCGGCGATGAACCGCGTGAAGCTGGATCCGGCGCGCACGCCCGATCTCATGGGACAACGCTTCGATGTCGCCGAAAGCCTGAATTTTGTTCTTCCGGCCGACGCGCTCGGCGCCGGATCGATCGAACTCCGTCTCGACCACCTCAATGTGCCGGGAGGAGAGAAGCTGCCACTCGCGGCGCAACCGGCGATGACCGCCAATTTCGTCGCAGCGCCGGTGTTGCGCATCCGGGCGATCGGGCTTCGCTATCGCAGCACGAACGCCCCGACGGCGACGATCACGCCCGGCGCAATCCATTTCGATTACCTTCGGTCCTATCTGACGCGGGCCTACCCGGTTGCCGCGCTGGAATGGTCGCAGATTGTCATCGATGGCGACCGCCTCAGGCCGCCATTCGGGGGCAATCAGTCGATCCTGGTCAACGCCCAACTATCGGCCCTGCGCACGCGAGAGATTTCATCCGGAATGGATCCACGGACCCATTATTATGGCCTGGTGGACAATGAGGCGGGCAAAAGCTTCATGCGCGGCAGCGCCCTTTACGATGAGGCGACCACCATCTTCGGCGCGGTGGCATGCGGCCCCTGCGGCGTGCCTAACGGCTGGACCGGCGACAGCGACGCGAGTTTCGCGGACTGGTACGGCGCGCACGAACTTGGCCACACGTTCCAGCGCCGGCACCCGGGCTTCCCGACCTTTGATCCTGTTCAGGGGACGGGCCAGCCCCGAGACAACCTCGAAACGACCTTTCCCTATGCCGGTGGCTTGATTAGCTCACCAGCGCAGGAGTTCGTGGGCTTCGATTTCGGCGACCCCGCCCTCGGCCTGCAGATGCGGGCGCTGCCGGGGGACATCCATCACGATGTGATGACCTATGCCGACAGCCAGTGGCTCTCGGCATATACTTATGAGGCCATTCACGATCACCTGGTCCATGAGGATACGGCGCTCGCTCCGCCGAACGCGTGATACTGGCGGACGATCAGGAGGCGAATGATGTCATACGAGAACAAAGTTATTCACATCGTCGGATCCGTCGACATCGGATCAGGTACGGGTGAATTCCTTTATGTCAATCCGGCCACCGCGGCCGCAAGCCAATCAGCAACGGCAGGCGTGGCTCCGCCCGCCAACCAGCCGCCGCAAGGCACCGGGTTCGAACTCGTCGTGGAAGCGGCGGATGGGAAGGAGCTGAGCCGCGTGCGGCCAACCATTCTCCTTCCCAGCGACGACCATGCATCGAAGACCGGGCTGATCGACCAGAACGTATCGTATGCGGAGGGCATGGCCCGTCTCGTGCTGCTGCATGATGGCAAGGTCGTGAACACGTTCGAGGCAGGCTCTCCGGAACCCACCGTGGCAGCCCGGTCTCAAGGATTGGAAATGGGCGCGGGGCCGCCTGGACATCCCGAAAAGCGATCGATGTCCATGGCCGCCCCCGATGAGCCGGGCGTCAGTTACACGATCCAGGTGCGGCCTGACGGCGAGAAAACATGGCAAACGATCGCCGTTGGCCAGAAGAGCCCGAAGGTCGTGCTTGACCGCAACCAGTTTCCTGCGGCGGAGCGTGCCACCGTTCGTGTGCTGCGCTCGACCGGCTTTGACGACAGCATCATCGCTGAAGACGAGATGGACCTTCGATTCAAGGAATAGGCGGCAGCGTACCGGGGGGACGACATGGCGGGCGTGAGTGCATCCGAGATTGCCTGGATAGGCGTCTATCCGCCGATTGGCATTGCTCGCCTGGGCAACGCGCAGGGGCAGGACGACTACACGCTGGCGCCCGAGGTGATCGGCGGAACGCCCGATGCGCGCGGCGGCTTTCAGACTGCGGCCGGCGAGATCAAACGCCAAGGGGTGCGCTTCCACGTCTATGCGCGGCTGAAGTCAGGCGAGACCATCGAACTCGTCCAGGGCCCGGACGTGAAGATCTCCTGGCGCGTTGAAGTCGCCAATCTCAAAGCCGGCTGGTACCAGTTCAACCAGGCCATGGACCTGCCGGCGCAGTTCGTGGTTCCAGCGGCGCGGCGCAACGTGGACTATGCTCGGCGGCGTGAGCTCGACATTCGCCCGGCAGCGCGGCAGATCAGCGGTCTGAACCTGTCCGGGCCCGAATTCCGTTTCGACGATGGGCAGATTCTCAATTTCTTCGTCACGCTTGGCGAGCTACGAACCGACGACGCCGGGCGGCTCATTTTCCTGGGCGGTTTTGGCAGGTCGGCGCCGTTCTACACCAGTATGCGCCCCGTCACCTTCGCCAACAACGATCGTTGGTATGACGACACATGCGACGGGCCGGTGCGCGCGCGCGTAACCGTGGGCACCACGGAATTCGAAGCTGATCCCGGCTATGTGGTCGTCACGCCGCCCAATTTCGCCCCCGGCCTTAACGGTCTCGTGACGATGGACGACACCGTCCGGGAGGCGTTCATGGCAGCCGGCTGGCTCGCCCGACCGACGTCGACAAGTTTCTCGCACGACATTTGGCCGATCTTCGACCGTCTAACCGCGCTGCAGTGGATCAATCACGGATTCCTTGTCGCGCACGGCGTGGGGTCGCCGCTCGATGCGCGGGCCGTCTCGGTGATCTCACGCCTCGCCGACGCCAGTCCCGGGAACGAGTCATGGCGCCAACAGGTATTTGCCTTGTTCCGCCCGGTATCTCCCGGCCCCGGCTCGCAACGGCAGATACCCTACATATACGGCGACCTTTTTGGTGAGGCCCGCGACGTCGATCAGACCTTTCTGTCGGTCACGCCTACAATGTTCGCACACCTCGATCGGTGGGCCGCGGGCACGTTTGTGTCCGATTGGCAGGGACCACCGTCGCTACCGGACTTCGCGGCCCTCTCCGCCGATGCGCAAGTATCCCAGCTGATGCGCGCGGGCCTGACCGAGTGCCTCGGCGGCCCGTTCCACCCAGGCATCGAGCTTACATGGCCGATGCGGCGGCCTGAGCTGTGGGCGCTGCATCACGCGGCCCAACGCGGCGATCGCCTGCTGTATAGATTGAACCTTGTGCCCGAGGGCGAAGCCGTGCGCCAGGATTTCGGTTCACAACTGACGCGGGACACATGCCTCGGACCCGCAGGCCCGATCACAGCCGCCGGCCCCGGTGCGCTCACGCGCTGGCTCGGCCTGCCCTGGCAGACCGACGAAGCATCGTGCAACTCCAGCGCCGATTACTCCCCTAGCACATATTTGTCATTCCCGAGCTTCTGGGGCGCGCGCGTGCCCGACCAAGTGCTGAGCTCTGCCGCTTTCGAGCGAGCGAGCGCTAACGTCACCGATCCGTTTGATGACCCAAAGCTGCAACGTCTCAAGCACGCGTTGCTGCGGGAGGACTGGCTGCGCGACGTGCGCGGCCGCACCTATTACGAGCGCATTGACAAGATGGTTCAGCTATGGGCAACGCTCGGGATGGTCGAACCACGCCAAACGCCGCAGGCGCTGCGCGACGTTGGCTTCCCGGAAACAGTCCACGTGGAGACTGGCCGCGATCGCGCGAATGCCGGCTCCGACGAAAAAATTGCCTTGATTACCCGGATCGAGTCGCTGCGGGAGCGGACACCGGAGCCGACTCCGTCCCAAGCGGGCCTCGAAGCGCCGCCCGAACCGATCACGCCGCCGCGCCATCAGTTCCGTCAGGGTGAGGTGTGAACGGCGTGGACGACGACCGCGTCTGGGACGTTCTCGTGGTCGGCGCTGGCCCGGCGGGAGCAGTCGCCGCCGCGGCTCTCGCGGTGCGGGGTCTGGTAGTCGCACTCCTGGAGAAAGACCTGCAGCCTAAGGGCAAGCCCGGTGAGGTACTGACGCCGAACGCCATTCCTATTCTGTCTCATCTCGGTCTCCTCGACCTTATCGAAGCGAATGGCAATCTGGCATGTCCCCTCGCATGCATCGATCGCGCATGGTCGATGGCTCGGCCGAACCGCGAGCATTTTCTCGGTCACCCGGGCGGGCGCGCTTGGGTGATCGACCGCGTCGCCCTCGAACAATTGCTCGTGAGCCGAGCCATGAGGGCCGGCGTCCATGTGTTTCCCGGCCATCACGTTCGCGGTCTAAGCCGCCGCAATCGATATTGGTCTGTGCAGAGCCGTTCGAGGAATGGTCTGGCCTCCCTGCGTGCGGCGTTCGTGGTCGACTCAAGCGGGCCTACGTCGACATTAGCTCGCCGGCTCGGTGCGAAACGCAAGAGTCTCTTTCGCCTCCTCGCCGTTCATGTCCAGTCCGCGCCCGGCACAGAAAGGCAGAGCGAACCGGCGTCACTGACCGTCGAAGCCACTGGGGTCGGATGGTGGTACGCGGTATGCGGCCCGGGGCAGACGCATACCTGCGCCCTGTTCACCGGTGATCCCGCCCGCGCCCGAAGCGACGCCGCGCGGTCAGCCCTTCTCGCTGCGCTTGACGACACAAATTCGCTTCCTCGCTGGACCAGGGAACTGGTTCGTAGCGGCCATGTGAAGAGCGTCGACGCCTCGCCGTCGCTGCTCGATCATCCTGCCGGTGAGGGTTGGCTGGCAATCGGCGACGCCGCCGCAAGCTTTGATCCGATCGCATCTCAAGGCCTTGCGAACGCGTTAGCATCGGCGGTGGACGGTGCAGAGGCAATCGGCCGCCAACTCCTCGGCGATTGCGTCGCTATGGAGGCCTTCGCCGTACGGACTGCTGAAACATGGCACCATTCTGTGCGGCAGCTTTTTTCGATTTACCAAGCAGCCGCACACTGCTGGCCAACACCTTTTTGGCAAGCGCACCTTCCGCTCGCGGCAAGGACGCGGTTGAGAATGTGACGTCGCCCGAAATCGTTCGCCCGCCGCATCCACCGACTTATTGCTCGGCCGACTGAGCGGGACAGAGCTATTGCGAGTTGGGCCCACGCCATGGGCTCAGATGTGCCACGAGGCTGAATAAGCCGGCACGCTCGCTCAAAGCAAGCAATCGGGCGTCCTTACTAGGTGCGGATCGTTCGTCGATACGCATGACAAGACCCTCCCTTGACCTCGCGACATTACGATAGGTCGATCTCGGCCGAGATTTCGAGTCAGAGCAGGGTTCGATTCCGGTCGAGGCGATTGTGGAGACCGGAACGGCATGGCGCGCGCCTACGCGCTGGAGAGCCTGATATTTTATTTTTGCCAGCGATACCGCGTGTCATCTTGTTGGTATTCCTGTTGGTATCGGCAGCAATCGACGAAGTAAATTACCTTTGCATTCAAATGGTTATGGCAGCGGTTGAGTATCGGCCAGGGTCATTGAAGGTGGGCTCGGCTGATTTTTCACAAAGGGATCGATCTCGGCAGAGCCAACCCATAACCCAATCAACAATCCGGCAATCCCGGCCAAAGCGACAAATCCATACAGCGAAAGTGATCTTTCATGGAGCTTCCGTAGGCGAGTTACTCCGCCGTTGGCCGCGTGTTCAAGGTGCCGATCCTGCACACTCGGATCAGTATCAATGGTTGTTGATTTCTGATTCAAACTGTATGCCCCGCGTATTCGGCGCAGTGACAAGACGAGCCAGGCGCAATCGGTGCGTTGCTTTGGACAGCGCATAAGCCGCGCGGCGTCTCGCACCAGGCAAAAAATCCATTTGGCGGAAGGGGCGGTAAGACATTGAAGCCGAGGGGGGTCCTCCGCGCAAATCCTTTTCTTGCGCTCGGCCAGGTTCAGCCAGCGGGACGCCTAACAAGATACCAACTATCACTGACCAACCAAATCGCACCGGAGCACCCGCAAATTCGGAGCCCCGCCGGAAGCCGCATGCAGCTTATAGCTGCTGCCGTTGTATGTTCCGAAGATACCTCCTAAGCTAGAAAATACAAGTCTCAAGGGTGAGGTCATGAGACTCATCGGCATTACGACCTTTGTGGCAGCTCTTCTTTTATTAAGCTCGGCTTTTTCACAGTCAGCACAGCGGATAACGATCGGTAAGGATGCGCTTGCATTTCATGAGGACAAATTTCTAGACCTCAACATGAAAATGGAAGCTGCCGTTGTGGCTGATGCAGAGATCCTCGTCGAATTGGTGGGGCTCCCCAATGTCGCAAAGATTAATGCCTTGAAGCTGCAGATACGAAGAATACTAGGGCTCAAGAATGCTGTGGCGCTCGAGGGTGGAGGTTACCGAACTATCGCTTACGATCCAGAATGGGCCTCCGGCGACACCCCCGGTTTTTATTTGGCACTCGGGCACGAAGCCGGACATCATTTCTGTGGCCATTCCATCGGTAACGTTCACGGCAATCGGTGGCAAATCGAATTGGAGGCGGATCAGTTCGGTGGTGCGGCCATTCGTCGGCTTGAGGTCTATCATGGCCAAACGCTGTTTGCGCAAGTATTCGCGGCGGCAACAAAGAAATATCCAGAACAAGGTTGGTTCCTAAACCCGCCCCGTGCGGCGCGGCTGGAAGCTCTTAGGCTAGGATACGAACAAGGGATCGCACTGTGGCGATCTAGCCGCCGTTGTGGAGCCGGGCTACGTCCCCAGCGGGCGTGCCACTGGAGGGGGACCAGGCCGGTTCGAACCGGGCCAACTTCTTATGAGCGAGCACTAAGGTGGAGGCGTACGCAGGTCTCTGGAATTGAGGTGAGCAGGCGGCTCAATCTCGGCGCTCTGTGGACGTATGTTTGGCGGGCTTACGTTTCGCACGGGGTCGGGTCGCTACGCAGGCGAGCCGCACCAAGCCATAGCGACTAAAACATCTGCTGCGGCCAAAGTTTCGACTGCTCTGCCTGATAGCAACTTCCTTGCGCATTCGAGATTGGAAAAGCCGCGGTTCAATGAATGCGACCCGATGGTTATCCTGAAGGCGACGGGACCAGGCTCGAAAGGTGCGGCAACCGCTCCTTCAGGTGTACTGCGCTGTCGTACTGGAGCCCCTCGTTCAACCACTTTGGCGCCTATTTGAGCCCGCGAGCCGTTTCGTGTCGAATGTGCTATACTGTTGCCATGACCAAGCAACTGGAAAAGGCCTTCCAAAGGGTATCGGAATTGCCTGAAGCAGCGCAAGAAACCATTGCCGGGGACCTGCTTGAACACGTTGAGAGCATGGAGCACCTCGTGGCGCAGCTTCAGCAGGGAATCAGTTCTCTTGATGACGGACACGGGGAGGCTGCGGACATAGATGAGTTAATCCGGGTCGCTCGCGCACAGCATGGGGAGCACTAGCCGGCGTGTGTACTCTCGCCGGAAGCAAAACAGGATCTACTCGCGATCTGGCACTTTGGGGCAGAGGCGTGCTCTCCCGAACAGGCCGATGATCACCAGGGAAAGATTGAGCGCACCTTCGACAAACTGATGCGCAACCCCGAGCTTGGACGCAAACGAGACGATCTCATTCCGGAGCTGCGGTCGATGGTTGTAGCGCCGCACCTAATCTTCTGTCGGATCTCAGCGCTATCGATTCAGATAGTCCGTGTGCTCCACGCGCGCTTCGACACTAAGGTGCACTTCCGACACACCAAGCCCGAGAAGGGGCACGATTGATTTAGTAGCGGTTCGCGTGTCGTAAATCTGACTACGGATTTTCTAAAAACGACTTGGTTGAGCCAAACATCGGCGTAAGCGTCGCAGAACAGATATTGCGCGACCCAGAAACCATCAGGCAGCCGTCGGACTGAGTTTAGCTTGACTGGAGCAGCTGCCCCAATACTTGCGGCTCGCGATCGATGATGTCGAATGCACGCTCGAATAGGGTGGCAGAGTTTCGCACGACCTCGTCCATCGATAAATCATTCAATAGTGCAAACAGCGCCGCGAAGCTGGTCTCCGCTGCGCTCGCATTCGCCTTTAAGGCATTGACATATCGCGGAAGAACTCCAAACAAAATGAGGGCATGCGCCTGCCGCGTGAAGATTGCTTGATCCATTGTTGCCCCCACTTCATTAGCTTCTATCTCAGCGAGGGTCGTTGGCCCATGGTAGGCAGCTTTCCATGCTGCGTACCATTCCCTTTCACGCGGAAAGCCCGAGGTAATGAAATTGAAGACGGGATCGGCTAGTAGTTTACGACGTGAATGGTGGGCCATCGCATCGACCACGTTGATCAGTATTGCGCCCTCAAGTTTCGCTTTAATGTACAATCGCGAACTCTCAGCCAGTATCTCCTCTCCCCTGCTGTTGAACTCTCGGACATGGCCGCCCCATCGCAGGTAATCTGAAAGAAGGTAACCAGAGACGTTGTCACTGAGGATGACATCTGCATCCTCCGGTACGCGGTACTTTTCCGTAGGAATATCCACGCGCTCGGTAAGATGAACGAACCGAGGGTACGATCGGGCGAAGCTCGGAGGCGCGCTTGAGGACCCTTGCAAAAAGAAGTTGTTTTGGTCCTTGGCAGCCGACCGCATGGCCGATAGGTATCCATCACAGTAGTACGTGTCGGCATCAGCTTGCAGCACTAGCAGCTCCGAAGGCTCGATGCTCAACGTCGCCGCAAGGACTTCAGCTGTAGCGGCCCCCTTCGTCCGGGCTGGCACATAACCTCGCCGCGGCTCCCGAACAGTGATGACCGAATCCTTCTTCGAATGCTCGCAAATGCGCGTCATCACCTCCCACGTTCTATCTTGAGATCCATTATCAACCAGGATCAGCCAGCAATCTCGAGGAGTCGCGGCTGCAGAAATACCAAACCCAAGAGACGTACAGGTCTCGCTCAGCAAGTGTTCTTCGTTTAAACTCGGGACCACGATGCAGGTAGGCTTGGTCATTATTCTAACCTTATCCAAGCACCAGGATATACTGAGCTACACCCGAGACGGACGCCGATATATTCCGTTCGACGCGAGAAATAACTGTTGAATGTGGGGCGCCGTCTCGATTGCAAGTTGCACAGATCCATCCTACACTGATACGGCGAATCGAGGGAGATTTCAGATGGCTGTCGTACAAGACGATGAGTTGACGCCGCCAAACCAAGATGTGCGCTCGAGTTTGTTGCGCTCTGGCTCCACGAACCCAGCCATTCAGCGGTTACAGCAACGGGTGCTGGAAGGGGTCGACGCGAGCCAGGTCATCACCAGCTATGACCGCATGCACCATCGGCACAGTCGGTCCTAAAGTGGCGACGTGGCGCCTCCCAAGATCACCTCGTTCCTGATCAAGCTGGCGTCGCGCTGCAACCTCGACTGTGATTACTGCTACGTCTATCACCATGCCGACCAGAGCTGGCGCTCCATGCCCCGGTTTTTGTCAGCGAGTGACCGCGTTGATTTTGCCAGCCGGCTGGCAAACTATGTCCGAGATGAAAAAATCGACCGCTGCGCGGTAATCCTCCACGGAGGCGAGCCTCTCCTTGCGGGAGCCGAGGCCATCGTGGAATTTGCCAAATCCCTACGAAGCGCCGTGGGTCCCTCTGCGGCAGTCGACATCGGGTTGCAGACGAACGGCTTAAGCCTGACGGATGAAGCGGCAGGCGCGCTCGAACGAGCGGATGTTGCCGTTTCGTTGAGCCTAGACGGCCCGGAAGAGGTAAACGACCGGCACCGAAAGACGAGAAAGGGGCGATCGAGCTTCAAACGAACGCTAGCTGCGCTCGAGCGCCTCAAGAAGCGCCCAACGATCTTTTCAGGAATCATCGCGGTAGTAGATGCTCAGGTTGACCCTGAAACGCTATTTGGATTCTTCGATCGGCATAAGCCACCCAAAATAGATTTCCTACTGCCTGACTCTCACCATCTTAGACCTCCACCTGAGCGAGATTTACACCCGACGCTGTATGCCGATTGGCTCGTCCGCGCGTTCGACCTTTGGTTCGACCGATACCCACATTTGCGTGTTAGGACATTCGAGGCGTTGTTGGACGCGGTAGCTGGACTGCCGTCTGGAACTGACGCCTTTGGTCTTGGCGATGTGAGCTTGCTGACGATCGAAACCGACGGTTCCTACCACGATCTAGACGTGCTGAAGGTTGTTGCAGAAGGCGCAACCAAGCTAGGGGGATCAGTCCGAGATACCGACATCGCCAGCATCGCCTCATCGCCGGCCATTGCTGCGCATCGACGGTTGCTGACGAAGGCCGGACTGAGCCAAATGTGCCAAGCCTGTCCTGAAGTTGGCGTCTGCGGTGGCGGGTCCGTTCCCCACCGCTTCGGACCGAATGGTTTCGCGAATCCCAGTGTTTATTGCACAGAGATGCTTTCGCTCATTCGGCACGTCCGAACGCGTCTTTCCGAAGCTCTTGCGCAGCAAACGACCCTCGCTCTCCCGAGCAGCGGAGCCAAGGCTGACGAGTTTGATTTTCAATCCTTCGAGCGAGCCGAAGATGCCTGTGAGATTATAGAGGATCTATGGCGAAACTCGAGCGCCGAGCAGAGCGTTAAATTCTGCTCCGCACTGGACCTCATCCTTAATTCTAACCCAGATACGTCCTCGCCGGTTCGTCAGCTGCGAGCGTTGGACCAGGAAGCCATCGAAGTCCAAGCGAGCCGCCCGGGTTGCGTCGCTTGGCAGAGAACCATTGTCAGTGCATCGGTGGGAAAGAAGGTGTTCGCCGTAGATGGCACCCAGTTGCACGCAGATGCTTCGTATTTAGGATACATCGAGCGAACGCATCGACTGTATCAAGCCGGGTTGCAGGTCGCCGCAGCTGATCCGTGGCTTCGCGCACCATTTGGCAGTGCCATTCTGTTCGAACCAGAGGAGATTGCCGAGACAGCCCGTCCCCTGGTGCAACAGGCCTTGAACATAATTGCTCAATGGCGTCCTGCATTGGAAACTGAGCTTCGGCGCATATGCAAGGACGTTCAGTTCGTTCGGGATCCGACAGCCGATCCAGAGAAGATCGTTTCGTTCAGCGATAACGTCGTCCCGGGAGCACTGTTCGTCTCTGTGACGCGAGGCAATCGCCTTATTGACCCTTACGATTTGGCAGATTCCCTAATCCATGAGCACCGGCATCAGAAGCTCTATTTGCTTGAGCGACTTTTTCCGATGATTGAGCCCACCGATCTTAAGGTGATTTCGCCTTGGCGAGCGGACCTCCGACCCCCTTCAGGGCTCATGCATGCTATCTTCGTTTTTGTTGAACTCAGACGTTTTTGGCAGCACGTGCGAGAGGCCGGCCCGACCTATCTAGCGCAGCGCGCTATCAATCAATTGCGAGAGACCGACGCTAACCTTCAGGAAGGTCTCCGCACACTCCGCTCGTGCCCGCTTACTTCAGCGGGCAAAGCCCTCGCCCAAGTACTTGAGACCGCTCGAACGGCGCCGCGTGCAGCGGCCCGACTGCATGCTACACGTTAGCTCCCATCTCCTCCCCTCTTCGCCTAGCGAGCAACACGCTCGATTAAGAGACTATTTTTGCGACATCGACGCGTATGCAACGGAAGCAGCTGGAGGGTGGGACCTCTCTCTTGCTTGGCCGGCGGCCATTGACCGACACGTCGACCTCGAACTTTTGAGTGGGTTGAGCTGGTGGGGAGACGGGACCTCTCCCTCGACGATGGTCTACGCGCGCCGGCGACGCGGTCGTATTTTGACTAGCCTCTATGATACATGGACCCTGCAGAGCTGGTCTGAGTGGCTCTCGCGCAGGCCCGACGCCCAGACGGAAAGTGTCATCATCTTGCATGTTGATGATCATCGGGATCTTGCTGCGCCTCGTTTGTTCATCGAAAGTGACGGCTGGGTTGATGCCATCAGCGGTTGTCCCGTAGATCTACGCAGTCCAGCGACAGTGGAAGCCGCGATCTTGAGTGGCGCCATCGGGATGGGTAGCTTTCTCACACCGTTCTTGCATGCGTGCCCGCACGCAGAAGTGCGCCATCTTTGTCAGCCGCCGAAGGTGACAAGGACTCAGGACTACCTAATCAGGACTTCCGAGCTGCCCGACACCTTACTGCGGCCCGGCGCGCCGCGGCCGGCCATCGATCTCATTCCGAGTCCAGTCCAGGTGGGTAGCGGCTTCTACCGCGCAACTTGCGAGCACACCGCATGGCTTGAGAATCTTGGCCCCGGGCCAATCCTGCTGCATATCGACATGGACTATTTCAATAATCGCTACGATGGCGATAGCCACTGGCGAATGCGGTCCTCAGCGGGGCAGGACGCTTCAGAACAGGAAATTCAGCATCAGATTGCGCAACTCCTCGCTGCGTTGCGGAATTCCGGAGCGAGCAGTAGAATTGAAGACGTCGTGATATCCTATTCGCCGGGATTTTTCCCAGCCGAGCTGTGGCAGGACTCCGATGAGCGCCTGCGCACCGGTCTCGAGACAATTCTATGAAAGTGGTAAAGCGCAAAACCACCGCCCGCCGTCCAACACGGCCAACTCCAAAACCTCGGGTCACGCGTCCAAAAAAGAATGTAGCGCCCGTACCACCCGAGAACGTCACGCTCGTGCGCACGAAGGGTAGTCAAGAACGCGGCGGCGGCCCCGGCGGCGAAGCGTGGCGTATCGAAGTACACGGCAAGAGGGCCGGCATCGTGTTTATAAACGTTATCGATGAACCTCCGTTCGGGAAGCACGCCTCTATCCAAATCTACCTCAATCTTCCCCATCAAGGACAGAAGATCGGTCGGGTCGCTTATCGCCGAGCCGCGGAGGCAAGTTCTCACGACACGATCTATGCACACATGCGCAAATCAAACATTGCCTCTCGTCGCGCAGCCGAAGAAGCAGGTTTTCAGGACGTCACCCCGCGGAATCATGCTCAGCTCATCATGATAAGACGGCGATCTGAGCCGTGAAGGCAGTGCTTCCGATTCCTTGCTGGCTCAAGCGGTCAGCACGAGTGGACATCGCGCAGTTGTGCCACGGGATCCGCCCAGTAATCCGAACGGAGCTCTCTGCTCCCAGAGACAATGCAGCTGTGCATCGTTGGATTGCGCGCCTCGGTTTATATAGCGTCAGCGACGGCGATGGCTTCGTTTGCATTTCCCGGATTCCCTATCTTGCGCGTGGCGTCCTCGCACTTGATCGAAGTGTAGCCAACCACACATTCGAACTCGGCATCCGGCTGGGATACCCGTTCTGTTGCTGCAGAAGAGCGGCAGAAATTGGCGAGGAGGGGCTAGATGCAGCGGCTCTCGCGTTCTTACCCGACCATTTTTCCGGGCGATTTAAGCTAATTGATCCTAGCCGATATCTTGAGGGCAAAGCGTTTATCAGCCATATCCCCTGTTCACCGCGATGCCAAGCCTCCCTCCGGATGGCAACGGTGCTCTATCAGCGCTGCTGCGCCAAGCGAAGGCTATCTTTGTTGCGGGATTTGTCGCCGTTCTAAGATCGGCGGCTTTCGGACTGGCTCACACGTTCAGAGCCGCTACACTATGCTCGACACAATCACTCAGCGTCGCGCTCGTTATAGGTCCATGTTATCTGTGGCGCGGCTGCGTCATGGCGAACGTCTGAACGAAGGCAGCTGACTAGCGTCAGAATGCTTCTGAGTACGTAGGTGCCTGAAGACGCGCGCCTGTCAGGTGCTAGTATTTAGCTGTGATCGACAAATCACATCGTCCGGTGCACCAAAGATCATCATCTACACCTTTCCACCGCCGGACATCCGTCCCTCCTGTCTTAATTAGGCGCGCAGTTTCGCCGCTGATCGCGAAGGGAATGCGGTGAAATGACTTACCCGTTCAGCCGCGGAATCTCCTCTTTGATTTATGACTCCGATCAAGACTTTACTAGGCGAGCTCGCAAGTCGCATAGCCGCAATCGGCCTTGCTGCTGTGGCTGCTGCCGTACTAACGTACTTCCCATCGGAGGCTTACGCTGGGATCAAACGGCTTCTTGGTCCATTGCCTGGCCAACCCGCTTCCCGTCGGGCTCAGACGCCGAAGCTTGCTGCTTTGCAGTTTGTTGCGGCGCGGATGATTGGGCTGCAGGACGAAGATCGCGCGGCTCGGGCGTCCTTGCCTGAGGCGGAGTGGTAAGCGGCAGGGGTGAAGTCGGCCTGGCAGTTTCCTGCGGGCTTGAGGGTTGCTGGACCAGAGCCATTGGTCGCGAAGGCGGCGGGGCGGACAGGCTCGTCCCGTGCGCAACGAGGCCGGCGACCGCGAGCGGCGCAATGATCTTGCCCTTCATTTTGCCCTCCGCGATCGAGATTTCCGCAGGCAGAGTTGGAAAGGAGCGCACCGAGCGGAAGCTGAACAAGCAGCAGTTTGGCGGTGTTCTGTTGGATTTGATGTTCGATCCCGCAACGAAGCGAAAGGCTGAGCATCGGCCGATCGTGCGGTTTCTGGACAAGGTGGTCGAATGCGCGGTCCGCAATCCGCAGCCGGTGACGCATGCGCCCTGGCAGTACAATCAGCTCACCGGTTATTTTGGCACGCTCCAACCCGGCGCCGTCGCAAGGCGCAAGCATCCCTTCCAGCTGCACAAGCGCCGCGGCAGAGCCAGATCCAATGCCACGTGATGCATATGGACGCCGGTCTGGCGCCGATATGAGATCATGAGTATCCGGCAGAGACGTTGCTTTCCGGCGTCGCGGCCAGAGCCTGGCAAAGGCCTAGAATTTCAGGGCAAATTCCGGCTGAGAGATGTAGTTGGCTACCCTTCCGTAGAGGGTCGGACCAAGCACATCATGGACCTTGTCTGCGGGAATCCAGTTGGCACTTTTGACCTTGGCGTCCTTGACGTCCAAGACTTCGCTCTCGATCGCGCGAAATCCGACATAGTGGACCTGCACTCCCGACACCGGGTGCCGCCGCTTGCCGATCACGAAAGCCTCGCCCGCAACGACGCCGGTTTCCTCGAGCAGCTCCCGTTGAGCCGCGTGCGGGACGGACTCCTGCTTTTCGACTTTTCCGCCGGGGAAGACCCATTTCGGGCAACGACCATCCTCGTCGGACCGCTGAATGATGAGCACATCCCTGCGAGGTCCGCGATCGCGAACCACAACAGCTAAGGCAACTTTCCAGGCACCCTTGGTTGGCATCGCGCTGTCAGCACCGTTAAAATGCTGTCTTCTCAATGGCTTGATTGTACCCACCTCGGGCACTGCGATCAATCAGGGTTTCACTACGCGCCGCCCGGCTTTTCCGCAAGAGTGGCATGCGTTATTTCTCGCAACTGCAGCAAAAATGCTGCACTGCTATTTTGGATTGAAATCGAGCGAAATCCGGGCAAGAGCCTGCAAAACCTTGAGAATCGGCGCTACGCGCCCTTTTCCCGTGTCCTGAGGAATTTTTCGACCTCCGGCGACAAATGCGGTCCGACAGCTCGTATCGCAAGGTCGATCGGCGTCCACTCGACCGCCGCGTTCTCAACCGGATCGCCGTTGACGATGTGAAGATCGCCGGCCGGCGCCAGATGATAATAGACGCAGTGGAAGTTGGTGAGAGGATGGACGCGCTCGCCAATCTTCTCGACCACCGTGCAGGCAATACCTGCCTCTTCCTGCACCTCTTTCTCGATCACATCACGTTCGCCGTCCGTCGGCCATTTCTTCCCTGAGGGAAACATCCAGTTCAATTGCTCGGCATTCCTATTCCGCTTGACGAGCAGAACCTTCCCGTCATGGGGAACGATGCCGATGACGATGCGAAACGAGGCGACATTGGTCTCCTTGATGACCTCCGCAAGTCCCTGATCGCGAGCGGTCTTGTCGCGCACGCCGGACCGCAAAGCTTCCGCCTCGAGGATGGAGCCCAGTTCGTCGGCCGATAGCGGCGCGTCGGTGGCGCGGCGCAAGCCGGCGATTGTCAGCTCGCCATAGCGCTTGGGCAGCGTGATCTTGCCGATCGGATCGAGCGCGAAATAGTCGGTTTCCGATTGCCGCGAGCCTTCCATATGTTGCCTCAACAACCCGGCCGCCGTTTCGGTGATCCAGATCCGGCCCGGCGGGGTCACCGGCTCGACGCGCGCCGCCGTGACGACGGTGCGTCCATAAAAACCAGGTCTACCTGTAAGCCGATCGTCACTCTCTTGCATCTCTCCGTGATGAACCGATATCCGAATGTCGAGCTTGCGCAGTCCAAGCCGGGACCATCGCAGGTTCTTGAAGAAATCCTGAAGGATGAGTGCAGCTTCGCAGATCTCGGAGATCTGGTCTGAGACGAGAACGATGCCGTCGCCCCAGGTATTTCGATGCGAGATCGACAGATCCTTGATGCGATCCGCGATCATATCCAAAACTTTTTCTGAAAAGATCCGCATCTCTTCATCGTCGAGCCCGCTATAACCTTTGACATCGGCAAACAAGATACTCGCAGATCTCCAGCCCATCTATTTCTCCCCGTTATTCTCACGATTGACGAAATTATTAAACTTCGGTCGCTGGCACTTGCGGACTTAGGGCGCGAACGCCGCTTTGACATCGCTGATCGCTTCCATGATGAATTCCATTGCCTTTTTGGACGCCAAAGTGGTCCCATATTGTCGGGCGCCCAGTCGGAGCACCGGCCCGATCCAACTGTCCTGTGTCACCGAGGCAAGGTCGATGTCGACCAGCGCCTTGACGACGGCGCCGGCTCGCTCGTTGATGCGCTGCTCGAGCTGCTCGATCGGAATTTCATTGGGGCGCGGCAAGTCGACGGGCTCAATCTCGATCGGTTGGCAAAGCGCCTCGGTTAGCGGAATGATCGGCAAGCCGAACGTATCGGCCTGATGATCGACAGTCTTTGCAAACTGCTTCTTGCGAAGGCGGCGGTCTTCGTTCGGTCCCAGCGTGCCCGTCTGCGCGCTCGGATCGCGAACATGCCAGGGGTCGCGATCGCCACGAAATCCGACGAACAGCGGATTGGTCTCGGGTAGCGCGAAATACCATCTGAGAAAGGCCTGGGCGTTGCGGCGACCGAGCAGATAGTCGTGCCGGCGGAATGACTGGTGCAGAAAGCCACCAAAGCCGCCGAGCGACCCGCTTGCGATCGGGTATCTGACGGCGGCAGGGTTATTCGCGGCCGGCCTGATGGGCGAGATGATGAAGCGGGAAAAGACGGCGTCGCTCTCGGCGAGCGCCAATTCGTCCGGCTTGAACCGGGCCTGGTCGATTAGCGTGGAGAGAAGCTGCGGCAGAATATGGACGAGGCGGTCATTCGCGTCGGCATCCGGCATATGCGCCCGGTTCGGAAACGGAGCGACGAGGATGACCGCCTTGTTCGCCCGCTCGCCATTTCTCTCGTTTCGTCCACCGCCGGCGAGATAACGGCGCGCGAGCTCGAGCGGCTGGTTATCGATGGTGCCGCCATCGACCGAAAGAAACGAGTATTGGGATTGCCGATCGAATACGGCGCTTGGGCCGATCGGTCGAAAGCCGCGATCAAGGCTGTCGACGCCGACCCGGACCGCCGTTTCGTAGTCGTTTCCCGCCCGGCTGAGAAGACGAGGCGCGAGACCGATCGGAAAAGCTCCGGTCGCGAGCGCGGCGGCCTTGAAGAGGTCCTGCTCCGCCGCGAGGGGGCTGCGGATGCCGAGCGGATGGGATCCCGCGGTCGCCGGCCGATCGAGCGCGATGCTAAAGTCGAGATAGTCGCCATGATTGAGCATGCCGAATTGCTCCAGCGCGCTGGCACCGAAGACCGAAAACGAGTACGGCACGCCGCGCAGATTGGTCAACGTAAGCAGGACGCGCAGCGTCCGGTCGTTGCCGCTGCCGATCCAGTTCGGCTGTCGGATCTGGCTTGACATGTTCACGACATCGTTGACGATGTCCTCCAAGACGGAGCAACACAACGCCGATTTGACGCCGTTCTTGTCGCCTCCCCGGTCGAGATCCGTGGTTTCGAGCAGCCGCTCGATCGAGATGTCGGTGACCCAGCTGGAATAGAGGCGGTTGGCGGACTTCGCTGGGACCGGTCGTCCGGGCCAAACATGCTCGATGTCGTGAAAAGCGTGGAGCGCTGCGATCGCGGCAGTCATTCCGCCGGCCGAGGCGCCGGCCATGACGGGAATTCGCACGTCGTGGGTAGGTCCCTGCCAATCCGGACGCAGCTTTGCCTTGTCATAGGCTTCCAGCGCTTCCATGACGAAATCGACCACCCCCGCAGAATAAGCACCGGCGGAAATCGCGCCAGCCATGGCAAAACCGCACTGAAATTCCGGATTCTCAGCCATTCCTTAACCCCGTCCAATTTCCAAGTCGATTGGTCAGACCCGTCCCTCCGCAAGACGGCTCAAGCCTTGCATGCCGGGCAACAGCAGCATCGACGTGCCCTGAAACCTGACGAAGGACGGCAGTGCGTCCAGCACGACCTCAGCCTGTTCGGTCTTGATCGCCGCCTTGGCGACCGCGCCGGGCGTCGCACGATCCGCTATCATCATGTCCTGCCAACGCAGCCGATCGGTGTCGAATAGCGGGCTGAAGTCCGTCTTGTTGATCCAATGCATCAGCGTGAAGAATTGCGTTCTGAGATTTGCCCCGAGGAACATGCCGACTAGACCGCGGTCGACATTGTCGTCGATCTCGCCCTTCAGTTCGGGGCCATACGCCATTCCGCGGCGCAGGACGTATGGACCCCCGGCAAGGAACGTTGGTTGCACCACGGGAGTGAGCGGACCGCTCCTGTGATTGGCGATGCGCACATGTGCCGTTAGCGGACAGCGGATGCCGCGAGGATCGTCGGCGTAGTCGAAGTTGGTTGCATTGGCCAGCGTCGCATCCGGCCGGTCGGGCGAGAGCGCTATCGGGGTGCCATCGCGCCAGCGGCCCATCATCTTGGCGGCGAGCAACTCGCGCGCTTCAGCGAGGGGAAGCGTGGGCGCGATCACGGCGGCATTTTCTGTGAGGAAGCGCTCGAATGCGGCGACGTTCTGGTGGATCCAGAGGAACGCGCCGTACGAGCCGTCACGGACGAGATCAAGCCAGCGGCCCTGCTTGGGCGATGACGGCAGCTCCTCCGAAGCATAGCCAAGAATGAAGTGACGAAAGTCGATGAGGTCCTGGCCCGGGGCCGCGTCATCCCACTTGACGGCGGGCTGCGAGATCCCGTCCCGAAACCCGAAATGCAATCGATCACCCCCGAGCGATCGGCCGGTAATTGCGCCATCTTGCGTCGGCGACAATTCCGTCAGGGCATTCACAGCGGCAGAGCGCAGCGCCGCTGTGATCTCGTCTAGTTTCGCTTCGCTCATGCAGTAGACATGAACGGTGAGATGGACATCGGAATTGGAAAATCTGCCGTTCCAGTTCTCCATGTTCATCGGCGGTGCGGCACGAAACTGCGAGGGGAACGCAGCGGTCGCATCCGCGAGCTCCGCCGCCGAGCCAATGATGCCGAGCGCGGCAAGGCCGGTCCATGACACGCCGATATTGATCAGCGGCTCCGGGCGCCTCGACAGATCGACCGCTGCGTGCGTGACCTGCGGCAGCAATTGGCGCACGCACTCGCGAGCAGCAGCGGCATTGTCGACGCGGAACAAGAAGTGACGGGACAGCGGATATCGGTAGAGCTGAAAGATGATCCCCTGCACATTGGCAGGATCGATGCAGGCCATTGGCGCGCCCGGATGTTACGACGACAGCTTGGGCAGGATTTCCCTGACCTCCTTGTTGCCGTAGGCCGAAAACAGATAGCCCGCGACGTGACCTTCCTGGTCCTTGTCGCCGTCAACCGAGTCGCCGAGCGAGCGGTACTGCAACCCCTTCGAGAATTCGAAGAACTTGTCCGGATCCTGCATGGCTTCGGGCCCAGGCGCATTCTCCGCGAGGGAGAACAGCATCGCAAAGACGTCGGGAAGCTCTGTTCGGAAGAATTCGGTATAGTCAGTGTGGGGGCCGTCGTATTCGGTGATGACCTGAAGATATTTATTGTCGATCACCAGCACGCGCGCGAAGTGCACAATCTGCGACTTGCGGAGGGCGGCATCAATCTTAGGCTGGATTTGGGTCGTGAAGATCGAGCCGATATAGGCCAACCTCTTCAGCGTGTCCGGATCCTGCTTGATTCTGAGGGTGAGATTGAGCGCATGTGCCATGATTGCCCCGTCTATGAATGGATAAAAATCAAAACAACTTCTAGCAGCACTTGATGACGCGTACATGTCAATGCGACACTTGCGCGAACAACGCCGACCGGCGCCGTCGACTTGATCATATTGCGGCTCCGAATCGACGTAAGCTTTGCTTGGGCTGCACGTCACCGAATTCACGCACAGACCCCGGCTGGTTTGCCGCCCTCTTCGTGCAATTTCGCGACGCGATTTCTGTGTGTGAATCGGCGCGGGGTCCGGACGCCGATCGGCGACGCAAGTGCTTGATCGAAATCGGATCTGTGGGGTCACTCTTCGGCGCTATTTAACAGACGACATTCGTAGGGGGGGAACGAATCGCCGCCGACCTGAACAGTCTGGTTCCGCAACAGGCGGTACCTGCCACAACGGGCACAGCAAGATTGTCCGTTTTGCTCGCTTTAGGATCCGGAGCTGCGCGGTTCTGCGTCCTGGATCGAGGACGGCGAGAAATACGCCGTGATCGCCTTAAAGCGTGAAACTCGACTAATGTAGTATGGATCAGCCGATCGGCGTCGGGACGCCGCGCCGATACACAAGCGAGTCCCGCAAAATCCGGCAAGCAAATTCGACGGAGATTGGCTCTCAGCCTCATGGCGACAGACAGATCCAAGGTCCCGCGACCGCACTCGCGCAATACGCCCGATGACTCGAGTTGTCGGTCGCATCTGTGATCCGCCGCAATTTGGTCGATCACTCACAACGATCGCCACGTATCTGGCTCCATGCGACAATCGGTCTAGCCGCGACGCTCGTGCTGCTCTGAGTGTCGCTTCAAAGACGAGGACGGCGAGCGCTCTGCGTGCGTGATCCAGTCAACCTCACTCGATGTGACGTTATGAGCCCATCGCTAAGCCTTGCCCCGCGGGTCCGGGCGCGGCCACTCTCCCGGCTCTGGATCGACAAATCCGACCTTAGCGTGGCCGCTGAGACAATGGCAGCGGCCGGCGAGGCATCATCTTGCGGAACAGGCAATTCCCTGTGGCCTGCCTCACGTATGCATTTTGTCAGAATACAAGCGCGCTTCATGTCTGAAACCCGCCTCCGAATGTCTTCGAAAACCACATTGCGCCAAAAAAACGCGAGTGGCCCTTCAACAGTGCTGGCCCAAATCCTGCACCGGCTCTCCGCGCCAGGAAGTTAGGCGGCAGCAACAAGATGGAGTCGCGTTTGGGCATCGATCTGTCAATCGACAATGCGGTTGCCGCACCGGAGGTCGCCTGTCTGCACCGCGCTGGGAGAACGGAAGACGCTCCTGCTTGCCACGGCCTCGCGCGGCATCGATCATGCCACCGGAAACCTGTTTTCAGAAGATGGCCGGCGTATCTTCACTTGCACGCGGCAATCCTTCGGTGGCGGGCGATGACCGTGGGATTCGGAGACAGACAACCATGCCCACGTCGATCCAGGCATTCGTCGGACGGCGTCGCACGCCGCCCCCGAGGTCGGGGAACGGCTTGCTGGCGCACCGCTAGAACCATTGATCAACAATGCCGGCATTTCGCCATAGACACCGGACCGTACCCCGCAGACGTCCTTGACGGCGTCAGTCGAAAGCGGGATGAGGCTGTTCCGGCTCAATCTGTTCGGCCTGATCCTGCTTCCGCAAGATCTCTTTCTCGAGCAGCAGGCGGCCTCGGTATCGATCGTCAACGTGACTTGATCGGCGCCTTGCCGCGCACCCGTTTTTCAGCACCGCCAATGCCTCCAGCGTCAAGGCTGACGGTTGCTTGCTCACTCTGAAGCGAGTCGTCAATACATGATCGATGAACTGGATCTGCGAACCTTCAACCCCCATCCGCAACGCGACGCCGTGCTCGGCGAAGTGCACGCGCGCCCTTTCACGCGCCTTGTTTCGCCATTCAGCGTGATCCACCTCGCCTTTCTTGCGCAGGGCGAGGCGGCCGCAAGCGATCGCTGCCGTTTTATCGATTTCTGCTTGGAGCGCAATCTTCCGCCTCCTGGGCAATCGGCGAAACATCATCAGATTGTCATCGGGCCCGCTATGCTACGCTGGGAGCAGCATTCGGAATTTACAACATTCACCTGGTTCTGGACTAACGCCAATGGTCCTGGCGCTCACCAATTCGACAAAGTTGATGATGCCGTCCGATCGCTGATCCGCGCGTTGCGGCAGTCCGGACAATTGCTGGTCGCGATCAGGTTAGAAGTGGAGCAGGACGCCTCGCCGATCAAGCGCGCCGAACAGATTTTTGACAAGAATAGCCTGGCCATGGTTGCCACAAAGAGCGGTGCAGGCGTTGCTGCCTCAGACTTCCGCGTGGACGAAAAAGGCTTCACGAAAATCCTCGTCTGCGACCTCGGGTTGACGTCGCACGATCTCGGAGCGCTGGTGCAACGGCTCCTGGAAATCGAAACCTACCGCCCGCTGGCGCTGCTTGGTCTGTCGGCGGCCCTCGAGCTTGCGCCGTCTGTCGATCGCATCGATCGACGTCTTGTTGAGACGCTCGAAGAAATGCAAGGCGCAGAGGGACTGAAATTCAACAACCATCTGCTTGCGGAGTTGACGGCGTTGGCCGCCTCCTTCGAAAGAGGCGCGACCGGTAGCCTGTTTCGCTTCGGCGCCAGCAGGGCCTATAACGAGCTTGTCCAATCGCGGCTGTCCATCATTGAAGGCAACGATGTGGCGGGCTATCCGACCTGGTCATCGTTTCTGGCGCGCCGCATGGCGCCTGCGATGCGTACCTGCGCGACCGTGGAGGATCGTCAGGCAAGTCTGTCGGTCAAGCTGGCGCGTGTCGCCGATCTGTTGCGAACCCGTGTCGACGTCGAAATTGAACGACAGCATCGTGACCTCTTGCACGCTATCAACGAGCGCGCGAGGCAGCAACTTCGGCTGCAGTGTACGGTCGAAGGATTGTCGGTCGGGGCGATCGGATATTACGTGGTCAGCCTGTTTGGCTATCTGGCCAAGGGCGCGCACGATGTCGGACTGCGTGTAGAGCCCTCATTCCTAACCGCAGCCTTCGTGCCGATCGCGGTCGGCGTGATCTGGCTGGTGAGTTACAACATCCGGAAGCGACACCTCAAGCACGACGACGGGCCCTCGGTGGCTTGCGACTAAAGCTCCTTGAGGAAATCAGTGCGTCCGTCCTACGAAGCTCGCATAGTCGTGGTGCGACGCTGCCACAAAAGCCCCGACTGGTTAGCCCGCAATTTGTGCTTTGATTGATCGGGATAGGGGACGTCGTGCGATGCGACCCTTCCCACACCGCGTGGCATACACGGGTCCGTACCGCGGCGGTTCGACTGTGTTAAGCTAGCTCAGAAACCACTATTCGGGAGAGACTGTGAGCGTCAACATCGCGGTGCGTAGGATGCCCCGCCGTTCACGACGAGAGCGGGCATGTTTCGGTGGCGCATTGCCGGAAAGGCACGCTCCTTGAATTGAATCCAGAGCGACACGCAACTGGGCGTGACGCCGACGAGCCCCCAATCGTTGTTGCTTCGCTCCGATGCGACTGAGGAGACTACATCGCGTAGTGTACTCGTACGAGGGGCGTCCGATCAAGACGTCCAACGGCTCTCAACTTGGATGGCCGGATCCGTCGATATGAGCAATGCTCGGAGGGATACCTCGATCACCCTTGACGATCATACATCAGCGCAATTGTCCTCCCTGTCGCTGGAACGCGTAGGTAGGATTCATACCGCAATAGGCGTAAGTACCGGATGCAGTGGCCATGCACTGGTCATAAGTGGAGAACTGGCAATTGCCCGGATATCCCCAGGTACGTCCTTGCAGGCAATAAACGTCCTGCCGAGCCGGGAGTATGTGCGAGCGACCTCGCGGACCGGCGGTCAAAGGCGATTCAAAGCCGACGAGAATGGCAAGTGCGAGCAGACCGATAAACAGAAGGATGCGCATGAGATCTCTAGCCTCCGTTTAGTCTTGCTGAAGGATATAGGATCCTCATTTGATGATTTGATCTTAGTCAATCGCAAATAGCCGTCGCAGTTCCCTCCGGCGATCGCCTCGAAAGATCGAGCGGGACGTTGCCCCGAGCTTGGAGCAGAACTCCTGCTGTTTGTAGAAAGAAAGGCATTTTTCCTGCGTTGTGGGGTAGATATACGATGAAAACTCGCAAGCGTAACGATCAATCGAGCCTGAGAGCTTTCGCGCTCTGGAATCGAGCCATACGGCGAGCTTACCAAGGGTCCGAAATGCGCCGAAAAATTCACCCTTCCTCAGGCTTGAGAGCGCGTATTGCGTGAGGTGCACTACTCAAGGGGGGTTCCTGAACGTTTAAGAACTCTTCTAGAGCTTCGCGATCGGCTTGATCCGGCGCAACAAGGAATCGGCAAATTCCTCGCGTTCGCGCATGAAGCGCTCTTGATGCGCTTGGAAACTCTCGACCCGCTTCCTGATCTCATCACGTTCGCTACCGCCATAGTCCGGCACGCTGGGGGTACCGCGCTCGGCGACTTTTTTCGGCTGAGGCCGCTCGTCCACCTTCAGCGATCTGGCGAACGCCGTGGTTTCTGCGACAAGCGCATCGAGCTCGCTCTTCCAATCATGCATTGACGCCCCCCACGCAATACGGCCCGCTAGATGAGCCAGTTCATCACAAGCCAGGCTGCGACCATGACGCAGACGCCAATCGCCAGATAGGGCACCCCAACCAGCATCTGCTTCTCCTTGAAAAGCCCACCGACAATAATCATTGCCGTTGGCCCTCCGGGTTCAAAATGCTCATCGTGAAACAATGCAGTCCAGCCCCCCGCAGCAACGATCCTAGACCAAACAAGCATCGTTTCCTAGGTTTGCCGTTGAGGACGCTTAACGCAAGCCGATCGTGTTCCACCGAGAACAGGGCGCGGCGTCCCGGAGAGCTTTCCTCCTCTCATGTACCAGGCTCGCAGCAGTCTTGTCTCGACACGATCCGCCGCATCACAACGCCGCAAGATGCGTGGGTCGAGATCAACGGCCGGTGACGCGATACTTCGTGAACTGAATTTCTGTGATTGTACAGGCGCATGGAAGACAATTAGATCATTTGCGTGGTGAGGCATCCCGGATCGCACGGGACGGCAAAATCGAGCGGTGGATCGACGAAGGGGCGCATTTTTGCTTCGATGATGCAAAGGTGAAGAAGGTATTCGAATCGATCTGCGAAGACTTCGCTGTTTCGTAGAGAGATGTCATACTCACGTCCGCAGTTCAGATGATTGCGATAGTGCTTCGCGTCGCGACAATATCTGCACGCTCACGCCGTCACCGGCGCCTTCCACCGCATGAAGCGCTGCTCCAGCGCCTGGAGGACAGCATTGCACGCGAGCCCGATGACCGTGATGCTAAGGATGCCGAAATACATCTGCGGGATTAGGAAGCTGTACTGGCTGTTGATGATGAGATAGCCAAGACCAGCCTTGGCGCCGACCATCTCGGACGCGACCAGCACCAGCATGGCGGATGCGCTCGCTAGGCGAATACCGACGAAGATGGTCGGAAGCGCAGCCGGCAGGATCACCTTGCGGAACAGTTGCTGCGGTGTCGCGCCCATGGTCCGCGCCGATTTGATCAGGAGCGGATCGACTTGCTTCACCGCGGCGGTGGTGTTCAGCAGGAGTGGCCAGGCGCAGCTGTAGATCACCATCGTGATCTTCGACATCTCGCCGATCCCGAGCAGCAGGATGAACACCGGCAGCAGCGCGAGCGGAGCGGTGTTGCGGCATATCTCGATGAACTGGTTCAGGAGATTACCGAGCCGGGCCGACCTGCCGACCGCCAGGCCAAGCGGCACAATCAGTGCGACCGATATCAGAAACCCGCTCAGCGCGCGCAGCAAGCTGGCGGAGACATCATCATAGAGCTCGCCGGTTTGCGCGAGCTGCCAGCCGGCGGCAATCACCTCTGAGAACGGCGGCAGGAACACCGCATCGATCAGGCCGAGCCTGGGAGCCGCCTCCCATAGCAATAACAGGGCCATCAGTAACAGGGAGCGGTGTCCAAGGACAGTCAACCGGCGGATCGCGGCACGGACCGGCGACGGCTGAGCTTGCACGCCAGTGACCGCCTCTCGGCGTCCATGCGCGAGCTCCAGCAGCGCCAGTGTTTCCAGACTAGACATGAGCGATCTCCTTCACCTCGTGGTCCACATCTCGCGCACCGACACCTGCGTTCAACTGCCCCTGCTGAGCCTTCTGCACCTCGTCGCGTAGCAAGCTCCAGACCTCATGGCGTACATGGCCGAACTCCGGCAGCGAGCGCACATCGTCTGCCTCGTCGCGCAGTACCTCGGGGATGTCGATGAGTTGCTTGATCCGGCCCGGACGCGACGTCATGACCGCTACCCGCTGGCCGAGAACGACGGCTTCGTCGATGCCATGAGTGATGAAGACGATGGTCTTGCCGGTGGCGCGCCAGATCCGGAGCAATTCACCCTGGAGCGTCTCGCGAGTCTGAGCGTCCAGTGCCGCGAAGGGCTCATCCATCAGCAGCACCTCCGGATCGTAGGCGAGGCTTCGGGCGATCGCGACGCGCTGCTTCATGCCGCCGGACAGCTCGTGCGGATACCGATTGGCAAAGCCCGACAAGCCGACCAGGTCGAGGAAATGCCGCGCGATCTCAAGCCGCTGCCCGGCCTTGAATCCGGCGATCTCGAGCCCGAATTCGACGTTCTCCGCGGCGGTCCGCCAAGGAAACAGGGCGTACTGCTGAAACACGATTCCGCGGTCGCGTCCGGGTCCGGCGATGGGGCGCCCGTCGAGCAGGATGCGGCCGCTGGTCGGTGTCGTCAGTCCGCCCAGCAAATCGAGCAAGGTCGATTTCCCGCAGCCGCTTGGGCCGACCAGGACCAGGAACTCGCCGCAGCGAACGTCGAGCGTGATGTCCTGGAGGGCCGTGAAGCGGCCCGCCGGACGGCCACCCTCCCCGCGCACGTCAAATTCCTTGCGGACCTGCTCGAAGCTGATCTTAACCGGGGTCATTGCACCTCCGCCGTCTTTCCCGGACGGAAATAGTTGAACGCGTTGGTGTAGGTGTCGGACGCCTTGATCTGACCGGGCTTGAACAGGCCATCCTTCTCGAGCCAGTCGATCCACAGCTGGATTTCGCGGTCCGAGATCACGCCGCCCTTGGATGCGACGCCGGTGCTCTTCCAATACTTGATCGAAGAGGCATCCTCGTTGCGCTTGCGATCGGCGATGATCCGCTCGAACCGGGCCCGCACCTCTTCGGCTGGCGCCGTCTGCGCCCAGTCAATCGCGCGCGAAATGCCCTCGACCAGCTTGCGAGCGGCATCAGGATTGTCCTTGATGAACTCGTCCCGCAGCACATAAGAGCCACCAGTGAACTGGCCAAATAGATCGGTGTCGTTGAACAGTGAGTGGATACCGCCCCTTTCCAGCGCCTTGTCGCGCAGGACGCCGCCGAGCGCGCTCACCTCGACCTGGCCCTGGCGCAGCGCCTGCTCGCCGGTGACTGGCGGGACGGCCACCAGCGTCACCTGCTTGGCTTCGCTCGCGCTGAGACGATTCCTGGCCAGATATTCTCGAAGCACGAATTCCAGATGCGCGCCCAGCGTATTGATGGCGACCTTCTTGCCGATCAAGTCGCGTGCGCTCCTGATGGGGCTGTCGTCCTTCACATAATAGCCGTTATAGGTGTTGGCGTCGGAGCCATAGTACCCGACTACGGCCTTGATCGGCGCCTTTGCGGCGATGAGCTTGAGGATCGCGCCATAGAACGCGCCGCCGATATCGATATCGCCGGTCACGACGGTCTGGATGTCCTGTGGGCCGCTGATGGTGTTGCCGACCCATTTGAGCTTGAGCGGCGCGAGATAGCCGAGGTCGTCGGCAAGCTCGATGAAGGTCACCTGCCCGGCCCAGCCCTGATAGCGGATTTCGGTCTTTTCGAGCGGCGGCTCGGCGAAGGCCGAAGCTGCGAGGCCCAACGTCAACGCGCTGGCGAGCAGCAGCCGCGCAGCGCGATGCTGCCCGCACACAAATCGGAACAGAGAATTCATCCTGGAAACTCCTGTCAGTGAGGCGGGATCAGGCGGCCTTGACCGTCTGCGGTTTCGACGCCTTGATGCGCGTCACACTGCGGCGACCGTCGACACTGAGCGGCACCTCGCCGTCGATGGTGGCGCGGCGGACGACGCGGTGCTGGTCGCCATAATCGTTGACCGCGTAGTGCTGGGTTGCGCGGTTGTCCCAGATCGCGACGTCACCGGCCTGCCAGGTCCATCGCACGGTGTTTTCTGGCGCAGTGATGTGGGATTGGAACAGCTCGAACAGCTTCTGGCCGTCATATTTCGGCAGGCCGACGAAGCGCTGCACGAAATTGCCCAGCACGAGCGTGCGCTCGCCGGTTTCGGGGTGGACCCGTACCACCGGATGCTCGGTTTCATAGATCGTTCCGGTGAACACCTCGTCGAAGTGCTTTCTATCCGCCTCGCTCGCGCGCGTCTTCACGGCGTAGTCATAGGCGTTGCTGTGGATCGCCCAGAGCTCATCCGCGAGCTTGCGCAGCGGCGCCGGCAGGTCGAGATAGGCCGCCGCCGTGTTCGACCAAACGGTGTCACCGCCGTACGGCGGGATCACCACGCCCCGCAGAACCGAAATCTTCGGATAGGCATCGATAAAAGTGACGTCCGTGTGCCACTGGTCGGCACGCCCACCGCCCTGCCCCGAGTCAAGCTCCAGAATTGACGACGTCCCCTTGGTCGCACCGACCGTCGGATGGGGCACGAGTTTTCCGAGTCTGACGGCAAAGCGCTCCTGCTCGGCATCGTCGAGATGCCCTTGGTCCCTGAAGAAAATGACCTTGTGCTCGAGCAGCACCTGGTTGACAGCGCGAACGACGTCGTCAGGCAGGTCGCCCGACAGCTTGACGTTCCTGATCTCGGCGCCGAGCCGTGCCGCGCGTTTTACGATGTCGGCGCGCGGGATGAGGTTGTCGATGGTGATGGTCGTGGTGCTCATGATCGTGGTCTTTCCTGTGATGCTCTGGACAAAGCTTCGCCATGCGCCTGTCATGCAAGCAGCGGCGAAGAATAATGGTGATATCTTGGATGGTGCCCTAGGGGATCACGTCGGCAGCTGGATGGCTCGCGGCACACGGATCCCGGCGGTACAGCTCTCCGCCATCGCGCCGGCGCAGCACCGCACACGCAGAGCCGAGGTCAGCCGGACTGCTTCGCGAACGACGGGTAGACCGGATTGCCGCATGGTGAACGACCTCGCTTGGACGGTGCAGATCGTAAATGCGATCGCGATCCAGTCAATGAAACGAAACCAGCTTTGTTTTGCCCGGCGAGCAATGATCGCGTCGCATGCCAAGCTGACACGGAAATATTTGCGGTGGTGATTGTCGATTACGCCGTTTCACCGGCGTGACAGCGAGCCAAATCAGCCCAGCCGAGAAACGAAACAGATCGAAGTGCTGCGGTTGTTCGTGACGACGAACGCACTCGTCTCCGACCGACGACGAGCTCACGCGCTTCATGCTCGCTTCGCCCGCAACAACGCAAATTCATTTCATCGACAGCTTTGTGGTCATCGACATAGAGTCGAGTGAAACCTAAGCGCGACGCCGATATCCGACAGCAACCAACATTTTGCGAGCAACGCTATGAGCAAACGGCAACTTTCACTCAACTTCTTCATCTATCCTGACGGTCACCACGAGGCGGCCTGGCGTCACAAGGCCTCGACGACGGACCGCATCCTCGATGTCACCTACTATCAGGAGCTGGCGCAGCGCGCCGAAGCGCACAAATTTGACGCGGTGTTCTTCGCCGACGGTCCGGCGCTGGCCGACAACGTCCGCTACGCGCAGCGGTTCCGGCTCGAGCCGATCACCCTGCTTGCGGCGATCGCATCGGCCACAAAGCATATCGGCCTGATCGCGACAGCGTCGACGACTTACACCGAGCCCTACAATCTTGCGCGGCTGTTCGCCTCGTTGGATCACATCAGCAGCGGTCGCGCTGGCTGGAACATCGTGACCACGAGTTCGCCGCAGGCGGCCCAGAACTTCGGCCTGCCCGCACATCCGCCGCATCACGAACGCTATGAGCGGGCGCGGGAATATCTCGACGTTATCACACGGCTGTGGGACAGCTGGGAAGACGACGCGCTGGTCAACGACCCTGTCTCCGGCATTTTCGCCGACACCAGCAAGATCCACGCGATCGACCATATTGGAAAGCATTTCCGCGTACGCGGCCCGCTCAACGTCTCGCGGCCGCCGCAGGGGCGGCCGGTCTATGTCCAGGCCGGATCGTCCGAGGACGGACGGGCCTTTGCCGCGCGCTTTGCGGAAGCCATCTTTACCGCGCACCAGACATTGACCAGCGCACAGGAATTCTATGCCGATATCAAACGTCAGGCGCGCGCATTCGATCGCCAACCTGATCAGATCAAGATCCTGCCCGGCATCTCGCCGTTTATCGCCAGCACGCAAGCCGAGGCCGATCGGCTTCAGGAAGAGTTCAACGCGCTGATCCAGCCGGAATTCTCGCTGACCCAGCTCCGCCAGATGACCGGTCTTGACCTTACCGGCTTCGACCTCGATGGTCCCTTTCCACGGCATCTGATCGACACCAACGGCGCGCACGGCGTCGCCAGCCGTTTCAAGCTCGTGGTCGACATCGTCGATCGCGAAAAGCCGACGATACGTCAACTTGTGCAGCGCCTCGCCGGCGCGCGCGGCCACTGGGTGATTGCCGGCCCGCCGGAGAAGATTGCCGATAGTATCCAAACCTGGTTCGACAACGGCGCGGCAGACGGCTTCAATGTCATGCCGCCGTGGTTGCCCGGCGGCTTCGATCTCTTCGCCGAGCAAGTCGTGCCGATCCTGCGCAAGCGCGGTCTGTTCCGTCACGACTACACTGGCACGACGCTACGTGAACATTACGGACTGAACCGTCCGCCGAGCGTGTTCTCCAGCTCGAATCAGGCGATCGCGTGATCGCCCTCTGCGTGCCGGAGGTGAAAACCTCGAGCGAGTGTGCCTCCGAAGGCAAACGTCGCACATTGGAATCGTGTCGGGTACGCCATTTCTCGACCTGAAGGTGAAATTCGGCGACGCCCTCTCCGGTCGCGCTTCCAGGTCTCGGGAAAAGGCGCGATCGAGACCTTGCGGGCGAGGATCAGCTTCGAATGACCGGTGTCCTTGAATTCTTCGAAGATAACATCGACCATGCGGCTGGCGATTTTCGACCAGCCCGGTCGCGATGATGTCCGGCGAGCCGCCGTCTTCGATATTGCGCGCGCTCCTTAGGCGCAAGTTGGCACGGCCTGGCACGTTCTTCCTTTTCCGATAACTCTGAAACCGAAATCGGACTCGCGTCCAGCTACGTAACGTTTGCCCCTTGGTGCTCCGAGGACTAAAGCGGGCCTTCGAATCGGCTGAGTGGCATCAGAACGAGAATCACGAGAATCCGGGAGATTGAGCGGCGGGAGCCGCCTTCTCGTCTTCCAGCGGCTCGTCTTGGAGATTGTTCTTGAGGTTCGACAGCATGCTGCGGCAGGTGCTGGCGATAAATCCTTCGATCTGCTGGTACGTCGGGGACGTCTTGGCCGCATTCATTTCGGCGACCACGCCGGGCAACGCGTCGAGAACCGCTTGAGACAGCGCGGCGACTCTACGTTTCACCTGAGTGGCTGACAGCGCGTTTTCCTCGGCGAAGCGATCCCAGTGTCTCGCACCGATGTACCGGCCACGATTCTTCCCGGCGATCTTCATGGCGAGATTCCTCGTCACGCCTTCATAGATCTCGCCGTTCATCACATCGTAGAGCGGAGCCATCGTCACGGCGCCGCCCGCCTCGAGCAGCAAGGAATAATTCTTTGCGTGCGCATCGACGTTTCCAGTAAGGACGTTGAAGACCACGTAATCGACGAAGCGGACTTTGTTGGCGGCCGCATTGCCGGTCGGGGTCAACACGTCGAGGCAGGCCTTCAGTCCCGGACCGGACTGCTTCGTCTGCGGATTCCATTCGTATTTCAGATGCGGAATGTAGCCGGTGGCCTGGCAGAAATCCTCCTGATGGATCCTGCGAACGCGCCCCCTTTTGATCGGTCTGTCGTAGCGTTTGACCAATAGGTATTCGACGTCCTCCGCGTTCCCTATCGAGCATTCCGCCACTGGCAGCCTCACCGCAGCGGCTAGGCGAAGGCAGAACGCCTCGTTCTCTACGGCGGAGTGGAATCTCTTGTTGGCCGGCTTGAGAATGTGGGTCGTCGGCATCCCGTCCAACGCTAGCCCTATTGCGCCGTCTGGATATTGGACCACGGGCAACTTATCCTGGGCGCCGGCCAAGGACATGTGAATGCCCTCTTCTCCGACGAGAAACGGTCTATCCGGAAGCTTTCGAATGGTCTCTGCCAGCTCGGCTTCGGTCAGCTTCCGGTATCTCGGATTCCGCTTTCGCCTCTCGTCTAAAGGACGGGATATCTCGAGTGCTCCGGGGAGGTCTTCGCCCATCTCTTCCAGCAGAGCGAACACGTCAGTTTCCGGGATCCGAAGGATCGCACCGATCGTCTGGAGCGTGCGGCCCTCGGGAAGCAGATTGAGGAACCATGGGTAGACCACGTCCGGCTCGTGCAGGCGACGAGCCAGCGGCATTCGTGTGGAAACCGGAAAACTATTGGGGTCCGACATCCACGCTTCGTCATAGACGAATTCGATATTTTGGACGGCCTCAGTTCGTCGGCGGATGCGACCGATCAATCGGTCCTCGTAGCGAACGTCGAGACTGTCACCGGCTGCGGCCGGAGCGTTTTCCTGGATTCTCATCGGGATGGTGCGGGGTTATCGGGATCGAAGATGCCGCTGTCGTCGTCCGCTGATTGAGAAGGCGACGGCGGAGTTGGCGCCATGTTGGCTTGGAGCGATATCCCGAGCGCCTTGAGCAGTCTGAGTACCAGGCCGATTTGGCTGGTTTCCTTTCCGCTCTCGATATCGACGATGAAACGCACGCCCACGTTGGCGGCGAATGCAAGGTCTTGCTGCCGTAACCCCAATGAGTTCCGCCGTTGGCGAACCAAAGTTCCGAGGGTCGTCGTATCCGGAATATCTGTCATGGTTATTTCCCGAGCGGGAATATAGGCTGATCCCATTCGACTTCAATGCCTATTTTTTACCGAGCGGGAAAATAGCTGGTCGCCAAGCGGCCGCACTGTTCATGTTTTACCGAGCGGGAAATCCCCTGCTCGACAGGGCGTCGGCCGTGCAAGGACCCCAGCGGCCGAGGTGGTCAGGTGCTGCAGCTCGCGCGATGCCTGCTGAGCTTCGAAGTTTCGCATCAGCCGACACCGGCCGAACCGTTGCGGCTCGGCCAGCTCGACAATGTGCCGCTCGATGCATCGAGCAGCTTCGGGGAAATATTCGCCAACAAAATCGTGGTGAAAGTCCGTGAAAACGCGCTTTCGGTCTGAAGTCTCAGATCGAAAGCTGCCTTCAGTTCATCGAGAGCGACGTCGAGAATCGATTTGTGGATTCTTGCAATTGCCGGCTTTTCCCCCTCTCTCAAGATCGCGACGATGGTTTCGACATCGGGACATCCTGGCTCTCGGCAGGTCAACTCGCTAACCGAGACAGTCACGTCCGTAATGGTGTGTAGCGTCAAGTTGCTGACATTTGTCTCAAGACTCACAATCTACGTTGCTGTCGCCGACCGCTTGATCGTGAGGCGCATCTGAAGCAGGCCAATAGAGCATCCGCCGCAACTCTGCCGATGTCTCGCCTGATAAGGAACGGGGCCGACTGGCGAGACCAGCGTCTTTACTCCAGGGCGCCACGTGTGAATCGGCGCCGAAGCATGCCTCTTCTGTGTCGCATGGATCAGTGACTTATCGCGCCGATCGGGGTCGTGACCCCACGCCGATACACAGACATGGCTTAAGTCAGGGTGCTCAAGCCTTCGCGTGAGGCGTCGCGAAGAGTCGTCCGGCCTCGCGATTAACCGGATGGGATCCGGTGCGCACGTCGCATCACGACGAGAAACCCGCATTGCCGGCAGCATGCCTCCGGAACGACGCTGCCGGTTGTCAGATTTCCGACATCGTCGTTTTCAATTCGACGTGGCTCTGATCTCACAGCATCGAACGCAGCTGATTTCTCTCGAACAGATGACGCGCTTCAAGGCGACGTAATGACGACTCTTCTATTCGGATCTTCGCACAGGAAGGATGCGGAGTGCCGCGAGCAGCAGCGAACCGTCGTCGGCGAACAGGTCCCAGATCATGATCCCGGCGAGTCCATGGGCGCGCGCGTACATCGCCTTGCGTGCGATGGATAGCGGATCGTCGTAGCTGATCCATATCCGCCGTTCGGCGTCATAGAGCCACGGCACCTGGGCCTCATCACTCCAATACCGGCGAAAGCCCTGCTCTTCCGGTCGCCGGACAACGAGATCGCGATAATCGATGCCGTCGCTCCCTCCCCATTCCTCGCTCGCCGTCGTCCCCTTTTGCAAGAGCCCCCCGTTCTCCTGCGGAACGCCTGCAACAGCTCGGCCATAGAAGGCTACGCCGAGCGTGACCTTGGCCCGCGGCACCCCGGCCCGGATCAAGGCATTCACACTTGCATCGACATTGAGATCGGGACTTGGATCGCCGGCACAGGCGAACAGCGGAGCATTGAAGCCTGCAAAGGTCGAGCCCGCATGATAGTCGTAGGCCATCAGATGAATCCGGTCGACCAGCGGGGCGAGAGCGGCCGCCTCCAGATTGACAATCTTATTGGGGGCGGCCGATACGGCAATGGTGAGCTCCAGCTCCCTGCGCTCCAGTGCGGAAAACTCAGTGAGTCTTCGGCGAAGCTCCGCAATCAGGAGCGTGAAATTCGTACGGTCCTCGAGGCGCGCGAGATTCCCCGGATGTCCTCCTGAGACGGGAAACTCCCAATCGACGTCTACACCATCGAACAGACCCGGATACGGCTGAAAGAACGCTTCGATAACGGATTGTGCGAACCGCGCGCGCGACATCGGCGTGGCAGCGGCGGCCGAGAAATATTTCGACCCGCTCCATCCGCCCAACGAAATCAGGATCCGGAGCTCCGGACTGCTCCGCTTCAATTCGGCGAGTTGGGCGAAATTGCCGCCGAACGGGATCGACGGCGCGGTTCCGTCGCAGGCTCCTGCGTCGAGGCAACGATCCGAAAGTCCAGCCAGTCCTTCTGCCGAAACGGTGCCGAACGCGTACATCAAGTGGGTCAGCTCGCGAGCCGGGATCGTCTTGATGTTTGGACCGCCCGTCCGGGCTTTCCACGGGGCGACATAGCCTGCGACCACCGGCCTCCGGGACGGCGTGCCCCGTCCCGGCTGCATCAGTGCGTATCCGCACACGAGCGTAGAAAATCCGGCTGCAGCGAAGTTTCGACGATTAATTGCCACGGGCTTCGACCTTATGCTCTCTGTCTGATTTTACCCTGCGCCAACCGATAACGCGATCACCTCAGCGAGCCTTCGATCTGCGTGGCACTGGCTCTCTTCGTTTCACCTGATCGCTACGACTTCATGGCAGCATTCTTCATCGAGAGCTGTATTTGCTGCGCGACGGATTCGGCTCTCGAATGGCGAGGATACGACGAATTGAATGCGTTGGAGGAAGGCTCGTCTAAGACGAAGTATGGAAGTTCTAGAGCTGTTCTGTGGCTGGCTTCCGACCGTTTGTGGCTCGCATCCGCCGCGTTGTCCTATCCGAATATGTCGAAAGGCGCACAACTAGATTCGGTGTATTGGAACGTGTGGGCAGCAGCTACAGCCGCGCTCGTCGCTGAATTGCGCTTCGCTTCATCGTCTCTGCCAGGATGGGAGGCTATGAAGGGCAAACTGTGGCCCGTATCCTACCCCGCACGGGGGCCGTGTGAACCTGCGTTCGGGCCCGAGCGGAACCCCCTCGTTTTGGTAGGATTTATATTGCAACCGACGCGTGATACGGATCATTCTTGCACTTGCGACTTGAACCACCTACAGAAAGCCAGGGAGCTCGAAAATGAACGATAACGCGTCTTCAACGCGAAGCGATCTGCAGGGGCTTAGGCTGATCCGCGCTTTTCTCCGGATACGCGATCAACGCACCCGGTCCGGGTTCGTCGAACAGGTCGAAAGGCTCGCCGCGGAGGAGCCTGCGGGATCGGGTTCGAGCTTGCCCGGTTCATCTGGTTTCGCCGAGCATCCGGCGGATCCTCTCAGTTGATCTCTCGCCTTCTTCGTGTCGCCCAGCCACTTTCCAGCGTCATTCGCGTCTGCCCTTGTTGCGTCCATGACTTGGCCGCAATCGTGATAGCAGGGAGCCACGATGTGGCGATGCCTCAAATGCGAGTCCGCGGGCTAATTCCGCTCTGATGCCACCGCCGCGGTGTAGCGACGTCGGGACGATCAGCGTGCTCAGATCTTCGGGTACGTCGCCGCATTTCCGGATCACCTTGGCGTCGCCGAAGTCGCTGCGCGATGGGTCCTTCGGCCCCCGAGAAGGCGACCGCGCCCATGATGCCGGGCTTGCGGGACAACGCCTCGGCACGCCTCACGGCGGCGTTGGCGGAAATGCATTTCGTCTTGCCGGCTGCAACTCCATCGTCGAGAACAGGCCGGCTCTCGTCGGGAGCGAACCGGACGGACACCTTCTTGCCATCGATGGTGTCGTCCTCGGAGAACGAGGTGAACGGCACCAGGCAGCGGCTCTGCGGATCGAGCCAGCGCTTCCAGTGCGCGCTCTCGCTACCGGACGTTGGTCGTGCCGCCATCGAGCTCTATCCTCAGCAGCTGCTGGAAGTCGACTGGCCTGCCCTTTGCTTCCAGCTTCTTGGTGGCGTCCACAGAACCCGCCACGTCCCCAGCGCGCCATCACGAGTTCGCGTCCGCGCGGGATCGTGAGGAAAATCCTAGGCACCAAGGGCAGATCTCCGGTCCGGTCGTTCGCCGGCATGACCCCGAACAGCCGGTGAATACCCTGAGCGCCGATTTTTCTGGCCAGACCCTTGCTTCCCGAAAAGACCCACCCTACTTCAGCTCCGCACGCATTGGCACTCGCGTGTATCGACTGCTAACAATCTGAATTCACCAACCCAAGCAAATGCTTAGGAGAGCTGCATGAAATTCCGTCCGCTTCACGACCGCGTCGTGGTCAAGCGCATCGACGCAGAAGAGAAGACCGCCGGCGGCATCATCATTCCCGACACGGCCAAGGAAAAGCCGTCCCAGGGCGAAGTCGTCGCCGTCGGCCCGGGCGGCCGCGACGAGAGCGGCAAGCTGATCCCGATCGACGTCGAGGTCGGCGATCGCGTGCTGTTCGGCAAGTGGTCGGGCACCGAGGTCAAGATCGACGGCCAGGAGCTGTTGATCATGAAGGAGGGCGACATCATGGGCGTTCTCACCGATGCGTCGGCCAAGAAGAAGGCCGCCTAATCCAACCGCTCGCACCGCTCACCCCTGAGGAGCGCCTGCCGGGCGCCTCAAGAGTGAGATGAGACCAATCAAGTCAGGGAAACCAATATGTCAGCCAAAGAAGTCAAATTCGGCGTCGACGCCCGCGACCGCATGCTGCGCGGCGTCGACATCCTCAACAACGCGGTGAAGGTCACGCTCGGTCCGAAGGGCCGCAACGTCGTGCTCGACAAGTCGTTCGGCGCTCCCCGGATCACCAAGGACGGCGTCACCGTCGCCAAGGACATCGAGCTCGACGATAAGTTCGAGAACATGGGCGCCCAGATGGTGCGCGAAGTCGCCTCCAAATCCGCTGACGCGGCCGGCGACGGGACCACCACCGCGACCGTTCTCGCGGCTGCGATCGTGCGCGAAGGCGCCAAGGCGGTCGCCGCCGGCATGAACCCGATGGACCTGAAGCGCGGTATCGATCTCGCCGTAGACGCGGTCGTGGCGGACCTGCAGAAGAACTCCAAGAAGGTCACCTCGAACGACGAGATCGCCCAGGTCGGCACCATTTCGGCCAATGGCGATGCGGAGATCGGCAAGTTCCTCTCCGACGCCATGAAGAAGGTCGGCAACGAGGGTGTCATCACCGTCGAGGAAGCCAAGTCGCTCGAGACCGAACTCGAAGTTGTCGAGGGCATGCAGTTCGACCGCGGCTACATCTCGCCCTACTTCGTCACCAACGCCGACAAGATGCGCGTTGAAATGGAAGATGCCTACGTCCTGATCAATGAGAAAAAGTTATCTCAGTTGAATGAATTGCTTCCCTTGTTGGAAGCCGTGGTGCAGAGCAGCAAGCCGCTTGTGATTATCGCGGAAGACGTCGAAGGCGAAGCGCTCGCCACCCTCGTCGTGAACCGTCTGCGCGGCGGTCTGAAGGTCGCGGCCGTCAAGGCTCCCGGCTTCGGCGATCGCCGCAAGGCCATGCTGCAGGACATCGCGATCCTGACCGGCGGCCAGGCGATCTCGGAAGACCTCGGCATCAAGCTCGAGAACGTCACGCTCAACATGCTCGGTCGCGCCAAGAAGGTGATGATCGACAAGGAGAACACCACGATCGTCAGCGGCGCCGGCAAGAAGGCCGACATCGAGGCGCGCGTAGCCCAGATCAAGGCGCAGATCGAGGAAACCACCTCGGACTACGACCGTGAGAAGCTGCAGGAGCGTCTGGCCAAGCTCGCAGGCGGCGTCGCGGTGATCCGCGTCGGCGGCGCGACCGAGGTCGAGGTGAAGGAACGCAAGGATCGCGTTGATGACGCGATGCATGCGACCCGCGCGGCTGTCGAGGAAGGCATCGTCCCGGGCGGCGGCGTCGCCCTGCTCCGTGCCTCCGAGCAGCTCAAGGGCCTGCGCACCAAGAACGACGACCAGAAGACTGGTGTCGAGATCGTACGCAAGGCGCTGTCCGCGCCCGCTCGCCAGATCGCGATCAACGCCGGTGAAGACGGCTCGGTGATCGTCGGCAAGATCCTGGAGAAAGATCAGTACGCCTATGGCTTCGACTCGCAGACCGGCGAGTACGGCAATCTCGTCACCAAGGGCATCATCGATCCGACGAAGGTCGTTCGCACCGCGATCCAGAACGCAGCCTCGGTCGCGGCGCTGCTGATCACCACGGAAGCCATGGTCGCCGAGCTGCCCAAGAAGGGCGGCTCAGGCCCCGCCATGCCCCCGGGCGGCGGCATGGGTGGCATGGGCGGCATGGACTTCTGAGTCCGGCCACTCAGGCGAACCACGGAATGCGAAACCCCGGCAGCGATGCCGGGGTTTTTGTTGTGTGCCGAGCATGTTCGACAGCTCTGCGGAGATCAACCTGCTTGGCTAGCGAACATCGAACATCTGCCGATTCCGGGGCGGGCGGCCAGCTCTATACGTCGAATAATTTCGTCGCGTGCCTATCTCAATCGATCTCCTTTTCGCAGAGACACCGGCGTCCTTCATATGCTGCGATCCTACGATCGTTCTGCCAAAGCTCAACCGCGTGGTCGCTTGCAAGCTTCCGCACCCGCTCTGTGGCGGTCCCTTCGTCCGAACAGATAAACTCGACAAAGCCTACGAGATGCCCGTCGTGTCTGACCATGTAGACCGTGTACCGTTCCATGCAAGTCGCCTCTCCACGTTGTCCGTTCAGAGCCTACTCGGCAGGCTGCTCCGGACATCGGGATGTCCTCGATCGCGCGACGATAGTTGCCAAGGAGAACTGACGCCACGACCGATCGTCGGGGCATCGGACATTCCCGTCAGCTGGCAACTCATATGGCCCGCAATGGTTTACTTCTTTGAAGCAATGAGCACGTCTGCATAGCCCATTGCGGCACAGAGCTCGATCGGCTGACTGAGATGCGACATCCGGTTCCATTAGCCGCGCTTGTGCGATCCGCGGCAGCGAGTCAACGCGAGCCATAAGACTGGCCAGTCAAGGTAACATTGGCCTGCTATGCCCGTGGGCAGCGTCGGCCCTATGATTTCCAATCCAGCGTTGACCAAAGCTAGGCGGAACAGCTAAAGCCGAGCGGATCATCACATTGTCGCGTCTCATCACTCGCCGGAATCAGCGGGGCGGAGACGTACGCTATGATCGACTTGGTAGCGGTGACGGGGCATCTTTCGCGCTTGGCTGCGCGCGGATCCCTCAAATGCAGCCTCCGCAACAGAACTGTCGGGAAACGCACTTTGCAGCGTTCTATTCGGAAGACGATACCAAAGATTATTGTTGACGAGCCCAAATGCTTGCGAGCCGTGCGACAAGGCTCGCTTCAGGAGGCTAGGGTGCGGGTCAGGTTCGATCAATTTCAAAAGCAAAGACGCGCATTGCGGCTCCTTGTCACCGCACTGCCCAGTAGCAAGCAACCAGGATGCCGGCGAAAACGAGCCGGCGCAACATCCCAAGACGATTTCCATTGGGTCACTCCCTGATGGTTGCGTGGTTCTTCCGGCTGCTGTTTCATGTCGCCTCGCAGCAGATCGACGGGACGGACTCAAACGCAGGTGATGCGTCTGGTCCGCCCCTGCATCACCAAGCCCTGGATTGGTGATGGTGTGCCGACCGAAGCAAGACGCGTGCCGGCCACGAAAACAGCTGGATCACAGACCCTTCGCATCATGTGCGGAGCGTCATCTCACGGACAATGGTAGCCAAGCTGACAAACTTACAAAGATTCGCACCATGCGCTGTCAGCGTCGCAAGGGCCGCCTGGAATTATGCTCAAAGCGAACGCGTCTCGCATTGCGCTTGTCCAAAGCGTGCCGATCTGCGCCAAATCCATGGCGCGTGAGCACGGACGTCCAGTTTCATCGAGGGAGAAAACACCGCTGATCCGCTTGATTGACTTGCGGAGATCACGACTGGAGTCGGCTCGGTTCCTTCTTTCAAACTCGTGGGCACGTTGAGAACGCTGTCGGGAGTTCGACCATGTTGTCGGCATCTGACGTCAGCGATCGAGCGAGATTGGCAATAGCCGTCTCCGAGGCCGGCGGAATTGCCATATGTCGGCGAGAAGCCAGCAATGTGCCTTGCGTGGAACTCGCGGACTAACGAGAGCTGACGGATCAGAGCCGGGCTTCGGTCAAATGAACGAGTTGCGCCCCGATGCGATAGAGCGCCTCCCGCGTGTCGCGGAAGCGCGGCTCCTCCACCGCTGTGATCGGAAGCGGAAGGTCTTGGTCCGCAAGGTGCCCCAGCACGTAGGACGCGAGCACGCCGCCGAACACCGTGCCTGGCGCAATTCCGCGGCCGTTGTATCCATTGAACCCGATTACGTTGCGGTCCAACTTGTGAAAGCGGGGTAGGTTGTCCGAGGTCATACCGATCGTCCCGAACCAACCGGTCTCGAACTCGATGTCGGCGAGCCGAGGAAACAGCTTGCCCAGCGAGCGGAGTGCCCACGCCCTGTGCACTGCTGCACTGCTCCGCCCAAGAGCACCGATGCTGCCATAAACCAGCCGACCTGCACGATCGAAGCGAAATGAACTGAGCACCTGTTTCGTATCCCAGGCTCCCTGGCGTTCGGGCAGAATCGATGCTCTCAAATTATCCGAGAGAGGTTGGGTCGCAAAGTTGAAGTAAGGCAGTTCAATCTGCTCCTGCCGGACCTGCGACCAGGGTCCTCGCGCGTAGGCATCGGTGGCAACAATCACCCAATCTGCACGCACAGATCCGGCTGCCGTATTGACCTTCCAGCGCGAGCCGCCGTCGCTGGCGGTGAGAGCGGCACTCTGGGTGAATATTTTCGCGCCCGCAGCAAGCGCGGCACGAGCCAAACCACGAACATAGGCCAGCGGCTGAATTGTGCCAGCGCGTTTATCCAGCAGTGCACCGGCGTAGTCGCCGCCACCGATCCTCCGGCGCGTCTCCTTGGCATCGAGAATCTCGACCGACGCGCCACGTCGCTGCCATTGTTCAGCACGAGCCTCGATTTCTTCCAATCCCCTGCGTCCGACTGCACAGTGCAACGTGCCCGTGGGCTCTTGCTCGCATTCAATGTCATGTTGCGCGATCAGATCGAACACCCGTCGCGGCCCATGGCCGAGCAGATCGATCAGGCGCTCCCCAAGGGTTTGTCCCAGCGTCGCTACGAGAGTGTCCGGCATGACCCACATACCGGCATTCACGAGACCGACATTGCGTCCGGAGCCGCCGAAGCCGATTTCAGACGCCTCGAGGACCGCGACGCGCGCTCCGCCTTCTGCAAGGTGGAGAGCGGACGAAAGCCCGGTATATCCGCCACCGATGACGAGGATATCGACGTCAATCTCCCCGGCCAGACGACCGGTCTGAGGTGCATGCGGAGCCGTTAGTTCCCAGAGTCCGTGCGATGTCGGATCGCCTTGCATCAGGTAAACTCCCTCGGCTGCAATTGTCCGTCACGTCGGAAATGCGCCGACAAGGCTCCTCGAGCTCCGAGGCCATGGCGGAGGAAATCCGGAAGTACGGCGCAAGCTTGCGAATAATCCGCGGGAGGTCAACTTTGAATGCTGATTAACAGCCTGGGCATGAAGCTCGCAAAGCGGATTGGCAAGAGGAAGGCAAAAGCCACCGTTGCGCGAAACGCCGCGATTACTTCTTCACTGCATCCGGCTCGACGGCAAATCGGCAAAGAGGGCCTGATCCTAGTTGTCAGCTCCCGAGCCGGGCAGCCGAGCTGGCGATATCCTGCCGGAACGTGCTGTGACGATCTCATCCATGCGGGTGGCGGTTGGACGCACTCCGCTGCAGAGCTTGAGGTGTCGCCCCGAACAGCACCATTCGGCACTGCGCGGCCTCGATAAGCGATAGCATCAGCAGTGGGGGCGCACCCAACGCTTGGCTGACAACACATATCATCCGCGCTCGCGCCGGGAGAAACCAGAAATATCACTTGATAATCAAGCCAGATCATGACGCGGATTGAAGTGCCGCCGTGTTGGCGCGCAAACTCGACCAGCTCACGGAGCCTTCCGCGGCAAGACCAACGGCAAATGCTTCCGCCCTATGTCGAACAGCAACTCATTTTGGTGGACGAGCCGCAAGGGGGCGCTGATAGCCTTGACGCAGCAATCAACTTGATCGCTTGCTGCTGGACGATTCGCGCCGAGATCGAACGACGCACGGAAAAACCTCCGGCCGCCTGCGCGCGACCGGAGGTTTGCCGATAAGAGTCGCCCGCGTTAGTGGCGCTTGCCGGCCGCCGGGGTCCCGCCGTCTGAGGGATCGTCAGCTGCCCCCTTGTTCGGAGCGATTCCGGTGGTGCCGCCTGCACCCTTTGTGCTCTTGACCGGCTTCATCCCCTCCTTTCGGTCCGCAGCGCCGAGCTGAGCGGTCGAATCCTCATCATCGCTCATGCCGCTCTGTATGCTCTTGCCTTGCATGCCGCCCCGACTCTTGGCGCCGGTCGAAAGGTCTTGCGCGAGCAACTGGCCCGCAAGCAGAGCCGAAAGGACACATGCGACTACAGAGGTCTTCACCAACTTCATCATCTCTCCTGTTCGCGATTGAACGATTCCATCACTGCGACGCCATTCGCTTTCACCGGATCGTTCAACGCGTCAATACTGCGAACGGCGCCGTCAGCACGGAACGTGATTCTTGTGGTCATCGTTTAGAGATTTCAAGGCGATTTCGCGGAGTTACCTTCCTATCGGCGATGCGTCGAGCATCTGCGCAAGCAATTCAACTGCCGGACCGAAGATTCTCAATGTCAGGACCATGATCGGCACCAGGAAGCTGCTTGGGATCCGCTGGTGACTTATGATTTTTAGAGGCGGATACGAGCACGCAGCAGCTTGCATAGTCTCACCACAGGCTTGTCCGAAGCAACAATGCAGTAAAAGGCCCGCGAGCCAGTTCATCGAGAATTGCCGCCGTAGTCCCACCTGCGGGCGTCGGACTAGAATATATGTGAACGCAATGATGCGCAGGATTCATGTCGTCTGACCTAGCCCGACGCCCACAGTCGGACTCGCGTGCTATCTCTGGCCAGTCAGTTGGCGAGCAGTTCATGTGGACCGAGAGGCTTTATAGACTTTTGCCGTCGGCGGTGCGAGAAAGGCTGGCTGCCTCAAGGAGCGGATTCATACCGAAAGCTTCTCCGCGGGCGACGTGAAGGGCGGGGCGTCGTTCACGGTTGTGGCCACACGCAGCGGCCAGAGAGTTGTCGCTCGACCGAAACCGCGTGGCCGCGCTCGTGAAGCTCGACATGCAGCTGGCGCGTCAGGCTGTTGAAGGAATGCGACAGGAGCAGAATGCGCGCCTTGGGCCTCAACAGATCCGCGGCAGTTGTTCGCCCGACAACCAGTCGACGATCCGGGCACCGCCAAAGCTCGTCGCCATCTGTACGAAGTGATGGTCATCCGGCACCGCTTCACCGATATCGGCTGCATCGCGACCGAGCGGATGCGCTCTCATGGCGGCCAGCACGGCTCCGGCGACATCAGGCGACACGATCGCAACCAGCTTCCCCTCATTGGCGACGTAGAGCGGATCGAGCCCGAGCAACTCGCAGGCAGCCGCCACCTCTGGCTTGACCGGGATCGCCTCTTGCTGGAGGCCGAAGCCTAGTTCGGACTGCTGGGCGATTTCGTTCAGTGTCGCCGCGAGCCCGCCGCGCGTGGGATCTCGCATCAGACGGATGCCGCGACCGCCCGCGGCCACCATCCTGGCGACCAGATCATGAAGGGAGGCCGAATCCGAGACGATCTCCGTTTCAAAGGTGAGATTCTGGCGCTTTGACATGATGGCGACGCCGTGATCGCCGAGTGTGCCGGAGATCAGCACCCGGTCTCCGACCCTCGCATTCTCAGCGGAGAGATCGAATCCCTCAGGCACCAGGCCAACGCCCGCGGTCGAAATGAACAGGCCGTCGGCCTTGCCGCGCTCGACCACCTTGGTGTCGCCGGTGATGATATGGACGCCAGCGGATTGCGCCGCCTGGCCCATGGAGTCCGCGATCATCTTGAGGTCTGAAAACCGAAAGCCTTCCTCGATAATGAAGCTCGCAGACAGATAAAGCGGTCGGGCACCGGCCATGGCGATGTCGTTGACGGTGCCGTGCACCGCAAGCGAGCCGATATTGCCTCCGGGAAAGAACAGCGGCGAAACCACATAGCCATCAGTCGTCATCACCATGCGCCCGGCGCCGACGTCGAAGGCGGACTGATCGTTGCCGCGCGCCAGCCATTCGTTGCCGAAGGCCTCGTGGAACAGGCCCGAGATCAACTGCGACATCGCACGGCCGCCGGAACCGTGGGACAGGTCGACGCAGCCGTGTTTGATGTCGAGCTTGCGCTGATGGGCTCTCATGACGCCCGCTTCTGCTGATCGCGGAAGCGACCATAGGTCCAATGCGCGGCACATGCGCCTTCCGAGGAGACCATGCAGGATCCCATCGGGGTCTCCGGCGTGCACACCGTTCCGAACAGCTTGCAGTCGACCGGTTTCTTGACACCGCGCAGGATCGCGCCGCATTCGCAGGCCGGATTGTCGGGGACGCGCAGCTCGTTCATGGCGAAACGTATCTCCGCATCAAATCTGGCGTAGGTTTGCTTCAGCTTCAATCCGCTATAGGGCACGAGCCCGAGGCCTCGCCATTCGAACTGGTCGCGCAGCTCGAAAATATTCGAGACCTCCTCCTTGGCGCGCGAATTCCCATCGCGCGTTACGGCACGGCTATATTGATTCTCCACTTCGTTCCGGTGCTCGTTGACCTGACGCACCAGCATCAGAATCGCCTGCATCATGTCGAGCGGCTCGAAGCCCGAGATCACCACCGACTTGTCGAATTCCTCGGCAAAGACCTCGTAGGGCTCGGTGCCAATGATGATGCTGACATGCGCGGGCCCCACGAAGCCGTCGATCTCGACGCGGCCGATGCTGCGGATGTCGGGACTCTCCAAAACGTTCTGCATTGCCGGCGGCGTCAGCACGTGGTTGCAGAACACGCTGAAGTTTTCGAGCTGCTTCTTCTCGGCGCGCCGGATCATGATCGCGGTCGGCGGCGTCGTGGTCTCGAAGCCGATCGCGAAGAACACGACTTCTTGCTCCGGATTCTCTTCCGCGATCCGGATCGCATCGACCGTGGAATAGACCATGCGGACGTCGGCCCCACGTGCCTTTGCCTTCAACAGCGAGGCACCTTGCGAGCCCGGCACCCGCATCAGATCGCCATAGACGCAAAGGATCACCTCCGGCCGATCGGCCAGCCGAATCGCCATGTCGATACGTCCCGCCGGCAGCACGCAGACGGGACAGCCGGGGCCGTGGATCATCCGCACGTTCTTGGGCAGTATGTCCTCCAGGCCATAGCGCGAAATCGCATGCGTATGTCCGCCGCAGAACTCCATGAAGCGGTAGGACCTCTGCGGATTGGCCTCAGACCGGATCGCCCTGGCCAACCCCAGCGCGATTGCCTTGTCGCGAAATTCGTCGGCGTATTTCACTGCATTGCTCCGTGCCCTTCGGTGCTGAGCTCACGCAAGAGCTCCAGCGTCCGCCTCACTTCATCCGGATCGATCTTGGTCAGGGCATAGCCGACATGGATGATCACGTAGTCGCCGACGGCAAGATCTTCGATCAGCGCCACCGAAATCTCCTTGGTGACGCCGTCGATCGAGACGACGGCCATCTCGTCGGGAAGGAGCTTCGTAACCTCTGCAGGTATGGCGAGACACATCAGGCATTTCCTTCCAGCCTTTGTTGTTCGAGCATTTGAAGAGCGGCAACCCAGGCTTGGCCGAGGCTCAAGCCGCCGTCATTCGGCGGCACCTGGCGCGCGAGCTGCGGATTGAGGCCGACAGCGACGCAGCCGCGCTGCACCTCCTCGCTCAGGATCGCGTTGAGGAAGCAGCCGCCGCTCAAAACGACGGTGGTGAGGCCGGTCTCTCGTGCCGCACAGGCGATCCAGTCGACGCAGGCCGCGGCAAACGTGCCATGAAATAGCTCAGTGCCTACGGTCGGATCGGGGGCATCAGCCACAAGACGTTCAAACAGCGGATACAGCGACAACACACCTTGTTCGATTGTCCAGGCATTCTCAGCGACGCGTGTACGGCGAACACGCGCCTCCAGCTTCATCGCGGCTTCGCCTTCATAGCTCTGCCGCGTGGAGAGTCCCAGCAATCCGGCGGCTGCATCGAACATCCGGCCGGCGCTGGTCGTCGTTGGCACGTCGGGCTGGTCGAGTAGGGCTAAAACACCCGCCGCCAACGGCTGCGCCGCAAAGCGAGGCGGAATCTCCGCGCCGCGCCCGAGCGCCTGAAGCACGCCGGCAGCCATCCGCCAAGGCTCGCGCGCGGCGCGATCGCCGCCTGGCATCCTGAGCGGCACCAGATGTCCGATCCGCCGGAAGCGCGCGCCCTCACATCGCAAGAGCTCGCCGCCCCAACTCCCGCCGTCGCAACCATGACCAAAGCCGTCAAGCACCAGTGCCAGCACGGGTCCGTCGATACCGTGCTCCGCCATCACGGACGCCGCATGTGCATGATGGTGCTGGACCGCAATCGGCCTGTGGCCGCTCGCCTCGGCAAAGCGGGTGGAGGCCATGTTGGGGTGAAGATCATGCGCCACGACGGCCGGCTCGACATCCAGCGTCGAGATCAGGTGCTCGATCGTCTTCTCGAAGAAGCGAATGCCCTCCACGGTATCGAGATCGCCAATGTGCTGGGAGACGAAGGCTTCATCACCGCGCGTAATTGTGACAGATGCCTTCAGCGCGCCGCCCACTGCGAGCACCGGCGGCACGGCACGCGCCAACCGAATCGGCTCGGGAACATAGCCGCGGGCCCTCCGGATGAATTGCGCGCGTCCAGCAACGACCGACACCACGGAATCGTCGGCACGCGTGACGATATCGCGATCATGGGTGACGATCAGGTCGGCAATGCCGGCGAGCCGCCGCTCCGCCTCGTCATTCTCGATGACCGGCGGCTCGCCGCCCGGATTGGCGCTCGTCGCCACGATCACCCAAGGAGAGCCGTCCGCACGCGGGTGTGCCGAGTTCAGCACATGGAACACCAGATGATGCTGCGGCGCGACCGGCAGCATGACGCCGATCCGCGACAGGTCCGGCGCGATTGCCGGCGCGAGTTGCCGACGCGATGTCAGTAATACGATCGGGCGCGCCGTTGACTCCAGCAATGCCAGCTCTGTTGCATCCGCGCTAGCGATCTTCGCGACAGCGTCGACTGCGGCGATCATGACCGCAAACGGCTTCTGCTCCCGCTGCTTCCTCTGTCGCAGACGCCGCACTGCCTCGTCGTCTCGGGCATTGCACAAGAGCTGATATCCACCGAGTCCCTTGAGCGCGACGATTTTCCCGCCTGCGATCTCAGCAGCGATCTCCTCGATGCCGTGGCTCAAGCGCGGACCACACAATGGACAGGCGATCGCCTCGGCATGAAAGCGACGGCTCGCGGGATCGGCATATTCTGCGGCGCAAGCTGCGCACATCGCGAAATGCTTCATCGCGGTGGTGCGGCGGTCATAAGGCAGCCGCTCGGCAATGGTATAGCGCGGACCGCAATGGGTGCAGTTGACGAAGGGGTAAAGATGGAAGCGGCTGCTCGGGTCTAACAGCTCGCTCAGGCACCGGGCACAGGTGGCGGCGTCGGCGACGATCCGCGTCGACACCCTGCCTTGCTCGCTGGCGCGAATACAGAACTCGTTGCTTTCAACGGCGCCGATTTGCTGCACGGAGATCCCGTCGATCCGTGCCAGCGGCGGTTTCTCCAGCGGCAGCGCAGCGACGAAATCGGCAACGCGCGCACCTTCGACCTCGATCACGACGCCGTGCGGGTCATTGGCCACGAAGCCGCCGAGGCGATAGCGCATGGCAAGGCCATAGACATAGGGGCGAAAGCCAACGCCCTGCACGGCGCCGCGCACGTGCAGGCGCAGCCTTCGACCGTCACGCGCTGCGGCTCCGCCGCTCATCATCATCATGCCGATACGGCACTCAGGGATGCCGCCCTCGCCTTCTCGGCGCGCTTCCGGATCCAGGCATAGAATGCCGCAAATCCCTCTCCGGTCCGCGCCGATACCGTCAGCACCTCGATCTTTGGGTTGACCCGCCGCGCATATTCGATCGTCCTGGCGAGATCGAAGTCGAGCACAGGCGCGAGATCGATCTTGTTGATCAGCATCAACGACGACGCTGCGAACATGTTGGGATATTTGAGCGGCTTGTCCTCGCCTTCGGTAGTCGAGAACACCACGATCTTGCAGGCCTCGCCGAGATCAAACGCTGCAGGACAGACGAGATTGCCGACATTCTCGATGAAAAGGATGCCGCCGTTGAGCCAGGGCAACCGGTCATAGGCCTCGCCGATCATGGCCGCATCGAGGTGGCAGCCCTTGCCGGTGTTGACCTGGACCGCCGGTACGCCTGTCGCACGGATCCGCTCGGCGTCGTTCGAGGTCTGCTGATCGCCCTCGATCGCGCCGATCGGGCAATTGTCTTTCAGTTCGGACACGGCGCGGGCCAACAGCGTGGTCTTTCCAGCGCCGGGGCTCGAGACCAGGTTGAAGGCGAGCACGTCATCCGCGCGGAACCGCGCGCGGTTGTCGGCCGCAAGGCGGTCGTTCTTGCCGAGGATGTCACGCTGGACCTGGATGATGCGGTCGCTGCTCATGCCGGCGATCGTCTGGCCGGCCGGGTCGGCGCCGCAGTCGAGCAGGCCCGGATCGCCGCGCGTTCGGTCGTGGTGATGATGATGAAGGTGATGATGATCATGATCGTGATGATGGTGTTCATCGTGACCATGATCGTGATGGTGATCATGAGGATGCGCATGATCATGCCCATGGGGGTGATCGTGCCCACGCTCAATGGAAGCTTTGGCGTCACCGCAGCCGCATACTGTACACATCAGTCGACCTCCAATGCCCTGACCCGCATCTCTTCTCCACCGGTCACCTGCAATTGATAGCTGCCGCAGGCAGGGCATGGCGCGTCCCGCCGCTTGATTTCGACACTTGTCGAGCAGGCCATGCACCAGGCCGTCCCAGGCGTCTCGACGATATCCAGGGTCGCACCTTGTGCAATGGTGCGTACGGCGACCGCTTCGAAGCAGAATTTCATCGCCTCCGGCGCAACATGGCTCAACGCACCGATCTCGAGGCACACTGCCTTCACCTTGGAGAACGCGCGCCCGCGGGCCTCCTCCTCGACGATCTCAACGATGCCTTGGCAAAGCGCCATCTCATGCATGGCCAACCTCACGGAATCTGAGGTTAAATCCGACGCAGGGATCGAAGGAGCCGACGAGCGCACGGACGGCATTCTGCCCCTGTCGACCGGCGGCAAGCGCCGAACCCTGCAGGCTGCGGACCAGTGGTCCACGCGCATGGAAGTTCCATTCGGTCGGAGCCAGCGATTCGAAGCGGACGATGCGGTTTTCGTTATCGCACTCGACGACTTGATAGAGCCGGCCGCGGGCGCATTCGACGGCCGCCGCACCTCTGCCGGCGCCAAGCCGGTAGCTATCGACAACGCCGTCCGCGAGCGCCTCGTCGCCCGTCTCGAGCCAGGAGCAGAGGCGCGCCACTTCGGCAATCCGCGCCTTCAGCCGCTCGGCAGGTCCGGCACTCGGCGGCAGGACCGGCTGGCGCCGGAGCCGGCGTGCCCACACACCGGTCTCGGGAATTCGACCGTGGAGATCGGGGGCATCGGAGAAGCTCGCGCCATCCGCAAGCAGCCGCATGATGACATCGAGATCATCGGCGACGGAAAGAAACGAGTGTTCGACGACCGGCTGCAGCAGCGCATGCCCATCGAAGCTCGAAAAATGCGCTGCCAGCGCGCTGCCTGGCGTCAGCGCCTCTCCTTCGCCCGCGATTCCGAGTGCAGCGAGCACCGCCTTGATGTGCGGTACCGCCTCGCAACGCGCCAACACCTGCCCGCCTTCGCCCAGGACGCCACCAAGGACGCCGGTCGCCTGCATCATGGCGCGGACCGCGGTGGCGCTCGCGCCGTCCAGGGTGAGCTGGCCGACGAACAGACCACGGAACAGTTCCGCCAGGCGCTCGGCGACGACAGCGGTGACGCGGCGACGCATGGTCTCCGGAGGACAATCCTCGCCGCGCGCGGCTTCCACCGCTCCCAGAAACGCCACCTGATGTGCAACCGAGCACAGCGAGAACAGCCGCGGCAGCACGGAGAGCAGCGACGAGACGGGCTTGCCCGCAAACAGACGCGTCAACGGCAGCCGGCTCCGGGGCAGGATTGCGACGTCGGCGATCGTATCCTTGGCGAGCCACACCGTGATGTCGATCTCGTTGCGGAAGCCCGGGTTCATTCGTGCTGCTCCGTCAGAACAGCCCGCATGAAGCTACGCCGATCGATCGCGCTTGTAGCGGTTTCGCGGCGTCGGGTCGCCTCCTTGCCGTCGGCCGGCAACATGAGTTCGTTGATGGCAGCTTCCGCCGTTGCCCGCGCGGAGGCCACGTCGGCAAACCCGAACATGGGCGAGAACAGCGAACAGCTCGCGATGCGGCCCACATGGTTGACGTCGCTGAGGATGAACTCAATATCGCCGGCCGGAAAGCGAAAGCGCAATGTCGAAGCTGAGGCCGCCGGCGCCAATTCGCCGGCCGGCACCACCACGTTCATGAACCAGGGCGTGACCATGATACCGATGATCGTGCCGTTGAATACGCGGAAGCCGACTGCCTCGACGTCGAGGGCGTCGTTGTAGATCGGAAGGTCGCGCATCGCGCGCTCGCCGATGTCCCGGTAGACGTGAGCCAGCCGCTGCCCCCAAGCTGCCGCGTCGGCGTCAGTGGCAGGCGCTTGCGCATGAGGCTTCATGACGCGATGGCCATGAATTTGGACTTCGGCGCGTCACAGTTCGGGCAGCGCCAATCGTCAGGAAGGACCGCGAAGGGCGTGCCGGATGCGATCTGCGCGACATCGTCGCCATCGGCGGGATCGTACACCGTCCAGCAGATGCCGCATTCCAGTCGCGTGCCTTCGGTGACATCCTGGCGAACGCCAAAATTCTCGAATACGCTCATTTGAAATAGGCCTCGATGATTTCCTGGAGGCGCTCAGCGGAGTCTTCGAAGTCCTCGTCAGCCGCGATTGCCACGGTCGGCACACCGCCAACCTCCAGCGTGTCAAGCATGATGGCATCCATGGCGTTGAAGAACTGCACCGACCAGACGTTGCGGATAGCCGTCGAGAGCACCCGGCAAGTGCCGTAGCCGCGCGAAATGAGCTGGATCGGCCCATTCCTGATGGTGTCCTGGAGGAAGCTCATGTCGACGGGGCTCATCGGCAGCAGCGTGAAATTGATGATTTGCGAGCGAATGCTCGGCCGCCAGGCCAGCGCGCGCTCGCGGATTTCCGCGAGCACCGGCAGCGCGTTCATCGCGCCCTCCGGCGCCTGCCTGATCTCGAAATCCGCAGTTGTAAGATCAGCAGCGGCGCGCTTAACGATTTCCGGGATTGCGCCGACTTCGAGGTACTCATGATTGGCGTCGATCTCGAGCCGCACGTGCCAGATTCCGGCCAGCGCCGATTCCTGGATCTGCACCAGCGATCCGTCCGGCAACGCGACGAAACCGGCAACCTCACCTTGGCCGAGCACGTCCGCAATCAGCTTGCGCTCGAGATCGTTGAGATTGGCGAGCCGGAACAATCGTGTCGGCACCTCGGTCTTTTGGCTTGCGATGGCCGCTACCACTTTCGACAGCAGATCGATTGCGTTCGGACAGCGCTTGGCCAGCTCCGCGCTATCCAGCGTGGCGAGCTTGGCCAAGGCGCCCGCGGCCATCAGGCGGCCGCTCGATGCATTCAGGCTTTCCTCGCCGATCGGAAACACGTTGATCGGCTGCTCGGCGCCTCCAGGCGCGGTCCAGAAACCCGCTTTCATAGTTCGACACCCTGTGAGCGACGCTCGGGAATGATGACTGTCACGACAACACGCTCGCGCCGCGCGGACGGTCGATCAGCTTGGCGATGCGGTCGACATAGACCGACCAGTCCTGGATCTTGGCGATCAATCCAAGCGTTTCGCCCTTGGCGATAAAGATCAGCGTCGGCTGCACCCGCACGCCAAAGCGCTGGCCGAGCTCGCTCTCGGCGCAACGCGCGATCACGGCACCCCGCAGCCGCCCCTGAAAAACGTCAATCAGTTCCGGCAACACGACCGCGACGTCGATCGCCTCCATAAAACGCGCGGGATCGCCCGCCGACAACAGTACGGCCACCGCGCCGGCCTCATTGGCCGCGCCAAGAAACCGATCGACGCTCGCGGCATCGATCTCGGGCAGGCCGTGCCGCGTCAGATTATGCTTTCCCTGCTGCAATTCCATCAGCCCCCTGGCAAGCCTGTTTCTCTGACGTGAGAGGTTAGCAAGGCACTTGTCACGATCAGTTATCGCCTTTCCTGGCCGATCTCATTGATATAGATCCTTCATTTTCGCGTCCGCGAAGCGGGATGGTTTCGAATGAAACTTGTCTTTCATCCGCGGCGGACCAACCCGAGCCGCCCGCGATGCGGGTGACATCGAGGATCGGATTTGGAAGGTCGGCCGCCGGGTCGAGCCGGAGATGCTCGGGCAGTTGCGGTTCTCGCTCGATGAGGTCGGCGAAGAAGCGGTCGCAATCCTCGCCACCGAGCACCGCGGTCAGCCCCTCGATCGCATCAGCGATCAGTCGCGCCTCTGCCTCATCGAGCAGACGCATCGCGGTGTCGATATGGACGAGCACCTTGCTGCCGACCGGCAGGTTGGAGAGCAAAAGCATCGAGACACGCCGCCGCTCGCCGCGAAATTCGCATAGCGCCGAAACCCCGTCAGTCTCAACAATCGTCATCGGCAGGCCAAGGCACATCCCGCGTCTCCGGTCGCGCACGCCGGTCAGACCGGCCGCATCCTCATCTCGTAGTGCTGATGGTCGATATCGTTGGCGAGCAGCCGTTCGGACTCCGGCAGCGGCTCGCTGCGCGGACTCACCGTTGCGCCCCACTCAGCCAGGATTGCGCAGACCAGCTCGATCGCCGGCCCGATCTGGTCGCTCACCGGCTTGGTCAAAGGGCCGCCCCAGTCTTCGGGATCGTGCGGTTGGCAGCCGATCAACGCGAGATGCTTCGGGCAGCGCCCGAGCAGATCCGCCGCGCTGATGACCTCCTGAAATCCGGTCTGATGCAAGCTCATCTTCTTCGTTCCCGTGAAACGCGGAACTTCCTCGTCGCGCACCAGCTTCAACTCTCCCGGCACGAGCCCATAGTCGATCGCGTCGAACACGATCAGACGATCGGCCTCTTCCAGATAGCTGACGAGGTAGAGGCCCTGCGTGCCGCCGTCGAGAATGGTGACATTGTCCGATACGACGTAGCGGCGGTGGAATTCCTCCACCGCCCGTACGCCGAACCCCTCATCGGCCCACAGGATATTGCCGATGCCGAGCACCAGAATGCGGTCTGTTGAAGATGTCGGCATAGGCCTCGTTTCCGGCTTCAGTCGCGGAATTGCCGTTCGCCGGAGACCATCGAGGAGATGATGCCCTGACGCGACATGATGTCTTCGCGGATCGCGGCATAGACGTGCACTATGACGAACGTCACGAGCGCCCACATGCCGAGATGATGCCAGGTGTGCACATCCTGGCTGTTCGGCCAGATCGCGAACACCCAGCCGAACAGCTTGTGCTGCCAGCTATCGATTCCGCTGCCTTCCGAATAGAGCGCAAAGCCGGTGATAATCATGTAGGCCACGAACAGCGTGAAGCCCGTGAACATCCCGGCCCGCGCCAAGGGATTGTGGCCATCATACATTTTCGGCTCCTGTTCCAGGAACGCGTACCAGCGGATTTCATCCCGCATTTCTCGCCAGAACTGCTTGCGATGAGCCGGCAGATAGAAGATCTGCCGGGAATGATGGTTGCCGACGAAAGCCCAGAAGACGCGGGTGATGAAGAACACTGCCAGTACCTGACCAGCCGCGAAGTGGGCGAAGCGGATATAGCCCATGACGAAGTTCGCCGACGCCTCACCCTCCACCGATGGCAACGGCATTCCGATCAGGTAGCCGGTCACCATCAGCGCGACGATCGAGAACGCATTGACCCAGTGGCAGATTCGCACCGGTGCTTCGTGGACATAGGCGGTGGGACGCCCGATCGCATGTTCACTGACCGCGTCCGCTGCGATCACGGCGAGATCCGGCTCTGATTCCGCGAGACGTTCAACCGCATCCCTCATGGTGCTTCACCCCTGGTTTATCTGACCTTGACGGTCGCCAGTTCCTGGCCATCCGGACTCATGACGTGCGTCGAGCACGCCAGGCACGGATCGAAGGAATGTATGGTGCGAAGGATCTCGAGCGGCTGCTCGGGATTCACCATCGGAGTATCCATCAAGGAGGCCTCGAATGCGCCGATATTTCCATTGGGATCGCGCGGCGAGCCATTCCAGGTGGTCGGCACCACGCACTGGTAGTTGTCGATCCTGGTTTCCTTGATCTTGATCCAGTGCGCGAGCGCGCCGCGCGGCGCCTCGGTAAAGCCAAAGCCCTTGGCCTCCTTTGACCAGCTCTCCGGCTTCCACTTGTCGAGGTTGGCGGTCGAGCTATCGCCCGCCTTGATATTGGCGACGAGCTTATCCTGGAAATAGCGCATCTGGCGACCGGCCCAGACCGATTCCAGCGCGCGCGCCGCGGTGCGGCCGAGCGTCGAGAACAGCGCCGACAGCGGCAGGTCGAGGTCCTTCAGGAATTTGTCGACCGGATCCTTGAACTCGGCCTTGTTCTGCGCGTAACCGACGACCCAGCGCGCGAGCGGACCGACCTCCATGGCGTGGCCTCGCCAACGCGGCGCCTTGATCCAGGAATATTTGCCGGCCTCATCGAGCTGCTCGATCGCCGTCTTGGTGCCCTTCGCATTGGGCCCGAGCACGTAGTTCGGCTCGGTGACGCCATCCCAGGGATGCAGGCCCTTGGTCTCGTCGGGATATTTGTACCAGGAGTGAACGACGAATTCCTGGATTTCGTCGGGGTTGGCATGGTCGACTGGAAACACCTCCGAGAGATTGCCGTTGATGATGGATCCTCGCGGCAGCTTCAGGTTCTTGGAGGAGTAGTCGTTGGCGTGTTCCGGCACGTCGCCATAGGCGAGCACGCTCTTGCCCGCAAGACCACCGCCATAGAGCCAATCCTTGTAGAACGACCCGATCGCCGCCACGTCAGGCAAGTAAACCTGCTCGTTGAATTCAGTTAGACGATCGATGATCGACGAGATCAGGTTCAGCCGCTCCATGTTGATGGCTCCGACCGCCCCGGTACCGTCGACATTGATCGGACAGGGTACGCCGCCGACGAGCCAGTTCGGATGAGGATTCTTGCCGCCGAATATGGCGTGGATCTTTACGATTTCCTTCTGGAAATCGAGCGCTTCCAGATAATGCGCCACAGCCATCAGATTGGCTTCGGGCGGCAATTTGTAGGCCTTGCTGCCCCAGTAGCCGTTCTTGAAAGGACCCAACTGCCCCGACTCGACGAACTTCTTGAGGCGGGTCTGGAGGTCCTTGAAGTAGCCGGGCGATGACAACGGCCAGTTCGAGATCGACTGCGCGAGCGTGGAAGTCGCCCGCGTGTCGGCCGAGAGCGCCGAGACCACGTCGACCCAATCCAGCGCGTGCAGGTGATAGAAGTGAACGACATGATCGTGCACCTGCAGCGCGAGCTGCATCAGGTTGCGGATCGAGTTGGCATTCTCCGGAATGGTGATTCCGAGCGCATTCTCGACGGCGCGCACCGACGTCAGGGCGTGCGTGCCGGTGCACACGCCGCATATCCGTTCGGTGAACGCCCAGGCATCGCGCGGATCGCGATCCTTCAGGATGACTTCGATGCCGCGCCACATCGTGCCTGTGGATACGGCGTTCCGGATGACGTTATTTGCGTCGACGTTGACCTCGACGCGCATGTGACCTTCGATGCGAGTGACCGGATCGATGACAATGCGCTTGCCGGAATTGTCGAGTTTGAATCCGTTGGGTGTCTGGATACCCATCGTTACTTTCCCTGACGACTAATGATCTTGATTTGCGTCTTCGCGCTTGGAGGCGAGCCGCTTCACGGCGGTGACGGCCGCGTGCACCGCCACAGCGGCACCGACGGCGCCGGCCGCAGCCATGCCGATCTGGTCAGCGTTCTTCTCGATGCCAAACTGTTTGATGTTGGTCAGGCGATCGTAGAACGAGCCCTTGTCCCAGAAGCCGTCCTCCGAGCAGCCGATGCAGCCGTGGCCCGACTGGATCGGGAAGGACACGCCGCCGTTCCAGCGCACGGTCGAGCAGGCGTTGTAGGTGGTCGGGCCCTTGCAGCCCATCTTGTAGAGGCAATAGCCCTTGCGCGCCGCCTCGTCGTCCCACTCCTCGACGAACTGCCCGGCGTCGAAATGCGATCGCCGATAGCACTTGTCGTGAATGCGCTGTGAGTAGAACATTTTCGGCCGACCCTGGCGGTCGAGCTCGGGCAGCCTGCCGAAGGTCGTGATGAAGGTGACGACGCCGGTCATCACTTCGGCGATCGGGGGGCATCCCGGCACCTTGATGATCGGCTTGTTGGTGATGACCTGATCGATGGGCGTGGCCTGCGTCGGATTGGGTTTGGCCGCCTGCACGCACCCCCAAGACGCGCATGCGCCCCAGGCAACGATCGCCATAGCGTCGTCGGCCATCAGCTTAAGCTTCTCGACGAAGGGCTTGCCGCCGTCGATGCAGAACATGCCGCCCTCCTTCAGCGGCGGATTGCCTTCCACGGCAAGAATGTACTGGCCCTTGTGTTTGGCGCGGGTCTCTTCGAGGATCGCTTCCGCCTGATGACCTGCGGCCGCCATGATGGTATCGTCATAATCTAGCGAGATCATCGACAGTACGGCATCCTTCGCCAACGGATGCGCGGAGCGGATGAAGCTCTCCGAGCAGCAGGTGCATTCAAGACCATGCATCCAGATCACCGGCACACGCGGTTTGGTTTCGAGCGCGTTGGCGATGCGACCCGCCGCCAACGGCTCAAGCCCGAGGCTTGTCGCCGTCAGGCTGCAGAATTTGTGAAAACTCCGACGCGTGATCCCCTGCCGCCTGATCACGCTGTAAAATGTTTCCATTGCCGCGCCCATGACCCCTCCCGTCTTCGGCTTTGACTTATCGCTGCAACAAGGACAGCAAGAAGCAGGCCAGCCGCAAGCGGCGCGCGGATACTGGGGACGCTCCGAGATGTTACGGATTTTGAACCGCCCAATTCACAGTGCGGGAAGAGATCGCGACAGTGAGAAACGGAACAATTCGATTGCAGCTGGCAACGAGGTTTACGGGAAGCATACCGAACGATTCGGAAATATCTTGCAGAGATCGTTCGCGAACTCACTTCTCCCGCAACATGCCGCGAACAGGGAGATGCCAAACAACCGGCTGGAAGTCATCGTCTCCCTGCTCATTCTCCGGCTCAATGTCGCTTTCATCGAACAGCCGTTCTGCCACAACTCGCGCGAAACGCCTGATGATGCCTATGTCGGCTTGGTCGAGGCCGCGCACGGCAGCCAGGCATTGGATGGGGTCGGCGATGGCAGGATCGAGCGCTATCAGATCAATGCGCCGACCACCTGGAATTTCGCGTATTTCCTTCGATGCCGACGGGCCGCTGTAGGCGGCACGGTCTTCAGCGTCTAAGTAGTAGTCAGACTCAGGCGAGTGCGGAGCGGTGCGCTAAAAACTCTGATCAGACAACCGGGACCAGCTCTGTTGTTCACTTCACGGGAGCATATAGTGCCAATATGTCGGCTGCGATCTTCCGAGATATCCGTTCATTCCCCTCCTCGGCATAATGCCCGCCGTCCATGTAAATTGGGCTGGTAACATCGGAAAAGATCGTACGTAAGTCATGAATCACGTTTTGCTCCAAACTCTCATCTTCTCTCTTGACCAACTTGCTTCTCATCAGAGAGTAAAGATCGTTTTTTCCTGGAAACCGTTTCTCTGATTTTAAAAGCTGATCCTCTTCATATTTTGTCCTGTGTGTCTTATCGGCCAACTGGGGCTCAAGGTAGAATAATGTTTTAAAGGATAAGCTCCTTGAAATCGCCTCTATAAACCGAACATTACCTAGATAGACATCCAGAGCTCCGTCGGACAGCACGTCCAATTTTTTCGAGCAGCCTGCGAGCTGTGTTTTGCCGGTGAGCAGTCTTATCAGCGCGAAGTTTTCTAACCTTATACTTATGCGCGCTTTTGCCTCCCTTTTAGGAGATATTTTTTCGAGGTTTGAGTTGCCAAGCGGAACGCCCGGTTCTCCTTCATAACAAGCGGAGAAAGCCTCAACCGATCCGCCGTAAAAGACCACCAAATCAGGAACATTCCGCTTTCTCAATTCGATAACGAAGCGAATCAAGCTTTGGGTAGTTACATCCCCAATGACCGCATAATTTGTGACTTTGGCGCCGATTCCATTTTCGGCTAACATTTTGGCGACAAGTGAGGGAATGGTGAAGTCGTCGCTAGATCCAAGCCCCCACAAAGTCGACCCGCCAAAAAAGAATATTTTCAACCTGGTCCTCCCATCATCGTTGATTGCCTCGGAATCCCAAGTTCTTCTGGTGCCGTCGTTTACATTAATAAACTTCCCCCTGTAGTCCGCTTCGCGTGTTTGCGTATATGGAGCCCACGTCCGATGCTTAGCATCGGTGAGTTCTTTGAAGTACTCTTCCGCGAGGTCGGCATCCGCATATACCCCAGAATTGGCTGCAGCCTTGGCGGCACCTTGACGTTCTCTCTTGTCAGCTCTCTCGTAGTAAGGGGTCAGCGATACTTCCAGAATCGTCAGGAAAAGAAGGGCAACACCAAGGATGACCCATATTTCAATCAATAGGGCCGTCAAGCGAATGACCCTCGTCCTCGCAACGGATGTTCTCAGCAGCGCATCATTTGCTCCCATAGGGTTTTCCGTGGAAGAGGATTCTTTCAATTTACAGACCCTCGAAACTCTTGGGGAATTTGGGTCACTAGGACTCTCGCAATTGAGTCCGCGTAGAGTCCGGCCGCTTTACCATTTGGGTGGGAGTCTGTCTTCGTGACCCAGAGGGATTGTGGAGCTTGATTTTCCACAGCCGGAAGAAGGTCCAGAAATGGTATATCGAGAGCTTTCACCTTGGAGGCTACGAGACTCGTTATGCCTTGAAATGGGTATGGAGACAGCTCGTGCAGGTCCGGGTAGTTAACCACAATAAGTTTGATGTTTCGAGCCTTGCAATAGCTCGCAAGTTCTTTCAACGCACCCTGTGCACCCAACCAGCCGGGTTCATTCTCTTGGTAGAGACCGCGGTAATAGTGCTGCCAATCAGCCTTGCCGAAGTATGTTCGCATAAGGACATCGAAACGACCCGCGATGAATACTGCTGAATAGAAGTGCTCTAGAAGGAAATTCTCAGCTCTTCGCGGTGTGGGCTCTGCGTCATTGATAAAATAGTTCAGTACGACAATATCAGGCTTGTATACGTACGCCTTCTTCATGAAGTACGTTGCTTCCATAGCTGTGTTCGCATTTCCAATCCCAGTATTTATGACCTCGACTTTTTTTTCCTTCGCATTCAGCAGCCTTTCCAATCGGTATGATGTGACGTCTTCAGGTCTTGCGCCCCATCCAAACGTCAAGGAGTCGCCAAGCATCATGATCCGAACAGTGCCATTCTCTTTCGCCATGGAATGTTCGCGATCGCGCCAACCTGCTGAGTTGATCGTTACGGGGACCCCCATGTAAAACCCACGCTTTCCAGGGGTATGTTCGTGCCCTGCACCGGGTATGTCGCTAACCGCTTTCAGGTCTTTGGCGTAACGCCACATTTCGATGTCAAAATTGGTGCCGTCTGCCTGCGTTAAACGCACATAGAATTCCAGTAGGGCGGCAGCCATCATCAGGCTAGTCGCTATTGAAAGTATCCCGAAGATTGCGTTTTTTGTTTTGACATCCATGTGGATGGTTTTCCTCGCAATGCGCGCCGAAATCGTTCGTACAGGAAATAGAGATCACGACCGCTGCCTGGCGCACAGCCTGAAGGCCCGCTTTCTAGTCAAGTTCATAGCAACGACGATAGTCCTTCATCAACGACCTGCTCTGGTCTTCTTTCCGTAAGAGCGAATTGCCGACGGCCAGCATTTCGATTTCCGTTCCCATGAAACAGCGGAACGCATCCTCTGGAGTGCAAACAATCGGTTCTCCTCGCACGTTGAATGAGGTGTTCACGACAACAGGGCATCCGGTTAGCTCCTTGAACTTCGATATCAGTCTGTGAAACCGCGGATTGGTCGTGTTGTGCACAGTCTGCACGCGCGCGGAGTAGTCCACGTGTGTGACGGCCGGAATTTCCGAGCGCACGACGTTCAATTTATCGATGCCGAAGTGCTGCTTTTGCTTTTCCGACATCGGCAACTGCTTCGTGCTCAGCACGTCGGCCACAAGGAGCATATAGGGGCTGTCGGAATGAAGCTGAAACCATTGCGACACGTCCTCTCGCAAAACACTCGGCGCAAATGGGCGGAAGGACTCGCGATACTTCACCTTGAGATTTAGCTGCTTCTGGACGGTCGGTGAGCGGGGATCAGCAATGATGGAACGTCCGCCGAGCGCACGCGGGCCGAATTCCATCCGACCCTGCATCCACCCAACCGCCTTACCGTCGACGAGAGCATGTGCGACACTGTCAATCAGTGCCTCATCGAATTCGGCCGTGAATACCGCGCCGGCCTTTCCTAGACGCTCTTCAATTTCGCGCTGACTGAACTCCGGGCCGAGGTACGCGCCGTTCATGCTGTCGCCCGCATGGATGCTCCTGGGCTTTTCAAGCATGAGATGGTAGGCAGCGAGTGCTGCGCCCACTGCGCCGCCGGCGTCGCCAGAAGCCGGCTGAATCCAGATGTTGTCGAAGAGCTTTTCCCGCATGAGCTTTCCGTTCGCAACACAATTGAGCGCCACTCCTCCCGCGAGGCAGAGATTTCTCTGGCCGGTCGTGGTCCGGATTTCTTTTGCAAGCCTTAGGACGACCTCCTCGGTAACGGCCTGAATGGAGGCCGCTAGATCCATCTCCCTCTGCGTCAACCCACTTTCCGGGCGTCTGGCCGGACCACCGAATAGCGTGTCGAAGCGACCATTGGTCATTGTTAGTCCGGTACAGTAATCAAAGAAGCTCATGTCCAGGTGGAATGACCCATCCTCCTTGATGTTGATCAGGTGCTCCTTTATCAGATGCGCATACTTTGGCTCGCCGTAGGGCGCCAGTCCCATTACCTTGTACTCACCGGAGTTCACCTTGAAACCGATGTAGTAAGTGAACGCTGAGTACAACAAGCCAAGCGAATGCGGAAAGTGAATCTCCTTGTAGACTGATAGGTCCTTTCCCTTGCCGATCGCAAGCGAGGTTGTCGTCCACTCTCCGACACCATCCATCGTCAACACTGCGGCTTCGTGAAATGGCGACGGGAAGAACGCCGACGCTGCGTGACTGAGATGGTGCTCTGAAAAGCGGAGTCGCCTCGACCAATCAACTTCGCTCCCGAGGTGCTCTTTCAGGGCCTCAGCAATCAACGTTCTTTGAAACAGCTTGTCCTTTAGCCAAACCGGCATCGACGTTGCGAAACTCTTAAATCCCTTTGGCGCGAAAGCTAGATAGGTTTCAAATATCCGCTCGAATTTGCTAAAGGGTTTGTCGTAGAAGACGACATAGTCGACCTCGGCTGGACATAGCCCTGCAGCGCGGAGACAGTAACGAGCCGCACTGGCAGGAAAGCCTGGATCGTGTTTTTTCCGCGTAAAGCGCTCTTCCTGCGCGGCAGCTACCAGTTCGCCATCTGAGACGAGACAAGCGGCAGAGTCATGGTAGTAGGCTGAGATACCCAGGATATTCACTGGTCAAAACAGCGTGTAAACGAACGGCGCCATGACAGAGCCTTGCGCCAGAACTAGCAGAGCGGCTATGACAACCATGAGGAGAATTGGGGGGGCGAGCCACATCTTTTTGCGAACACGCATGAACGCCCAGAGTTCCTTGATGAAGAGAAACATATGCGCCTCAGAACTGGTGGGTGAAGGACTTAGCTGTCGGACCTGGCGGGCTACGACTGATCCAGTAACTTGCGACCGGTCGTCGCTTCAAATGAAGCTCATCGCGCCCGAGCACGCGAGCGACGAAGGCGATCGGTACTAGAAGCCCGAAATAAATGATGCCCAGAACCAGCGGGCTGACTATCCGTCCAAGCAGCTCGCCGAAGTAGAACCAGAGTAGGTTGAGCGGCGCGAGAATTCGCGGGACGGTCAATGCTATGCCGCCGAAAGCGACACTGACCGCAAAGAGCGACACGTAAGCGGCAGCGACTCTTCCCTTGATGGCCGCGCATGCGCCCAACGCAAGAAATACGGCGCAAAATGTCAGGCCGAAGCGTCGACTGGACGGCAGTTTGGCCGGCACTCTCATGCTATGCCTCCTGCTACGTAGCCGACTCACAAGAATGGCCGCGCTGTGGCGATCTGAGCCAGACGTCCGGACGACATCATTCCAAGGGCGACTGCTCTCGCGACGGTTCCGTTCGTCTCCGCGTAGAGCCAGCCTGTGTTGGATGGCTGCAGAATCGCTGTGACGTGGACAGGTAGATACCGCGCGAGATCATCGACCGGTTGCCACAACGCCGCCACCCTGCGGATATGGATAACGTTGACGAGAGGCGCGACAGAGCGCCAATTCAATGGATCGATCCCGAACCATGTCCTGACCAATCGCTTGGACGCGAATGTCGCGGACAGAGAACGATGAAATCCGAAACCAACCGTGAGCAGAGCGTTCTTCACCGAAGAACTCGTTAGTGCGTCCGCACAATGCAGTGTTCTAAATACCGCTGCGAACTCTTTTGAGAGGTCGCACTGCCTAGCGTCCCTGCAGCGGATGAACCTAGGGCCGCCGCCTGGCTCGTTCACGCGCATGCGAGTGAAGCGGACATGCCAAGCGCGCCTCTTCGCTGTCTTATCCGGGTCGACCTTTAGCGCCTGCTCGATAAGCAGCTTATTGCGGATAGGTTGCTTAGCGCTGCCCGTGATGTCTGCGACCTTGCGAGTGGTGACAGTACTCATGCTCCCCTCGGAGTTCCCTGTTGGCGTTGACAGCGCTCGGCCAAGGTTTGGCAATGATCGTGCCAAGACTGCGTCAGGGAAACAAATCCGTGCGTTTGAAAGCAGATAGTGCGCGCGAGCGGCCTCTCCGAACATTGTTGTAATCCCGACCTAGCCGCAGACCGCTGTTACAAACCCGACAACGTCGGACATCAACAGAGCCTGCGTTTGCTGGTAGTGAGGACAGTCACCAGCGCGCGCTCACCAGGACAGCACCGCCTTCGCGATTGCAGAATCGATTCGTTCGGATCGAGGTCGCCCGATAACGCTCGAATGTGAATGGACAAAACGGACGCCTCAGCTTCTCATCCAGCAAAAATAGCCTCAGGAGCGTCGGCATCGCGCCGCCCCTAGGGGGCGGGACGCCGAATCGACTGCTGGAGCGATTACCAAAGACGACCGCTTAACCTGAGGCGCTCGGCGCCAATCCTGTCGCCTGGTTCATCGATGTACTAATAGGTATCATCAACGGACGGCCAAATCGCGTCGACCAGCTACCGCCCTGGACCTACCGCACTCAATATCTCAAGGCGGTAGCCTGAGAACGACGGAAATTCTCGGGTAATCGAACATGATCGCTACGTCGGGTGACCCGAGTGCCTAGGTGCTTGATCCTGAGGTCAAGTGGATCCGATCGCGTCGCGTCCACGACAGTGATGTTCGGCCGACGTGCCGCTGCGCTGCAGTTAATCTGCTGAACACAATACAGAACGACTTTTTTTGGGGGCCCGTCTTGCGAAATTGGCACGACTCTTGAGTTTCGCTCATTGCGCGGCGGCAGGAGCTGCCAACCGGCCTCACTTACTGATCCTCGCATTTGAGAAGGAGCTAACAATGAAGACCGATATGCCACCCTATGGTGTGACCGAACTAACTCCTGAAAAAGGCGATCGCAACTTCGAAGGTGTCTTTGACCGTTTGTGGGCGCAGTTGACGGATTGGTGTAGCAGCCGCTGTAGCCATATATGCGCCGTTTGGTCCCTTGCACCTAAGCCGCACGGTTGGATCTGAAGAACATAAGTGGCGCAAACGCCATCATGAATGCGGATTAGCAGCTTCCAGGGCGTTCGAGAAGACGGCGTTCAGGCATTCATCTGCTTCGGCAATCAACGGGTTAAGTCATGGATCGTCTAGACTTTCTTCGGACAAACATAGCGAACAAGGAGCTGCCAACCTATGTCTACGGCTATCCTTCGAAGCGAGCATATCGGGCTTTTTCCCAGCCACTCCGCATAACTGATCTCGTTGAGCAGGCCAATCGCTCAAAACAAATCAACATCTATATCCATATTCCGTTCTGTCGCTATCGCTGCACCTACTGCACCCTTTTTCTTACAACGCGCCATGGAGAAGAGACCGGGGAGTCTTACGTTGCTCGACTGGTGGAGCACATCGCTCGATATGGAGAATACTTCGGAGATCGGGAGGTTGTAAGTATCTATTTCGGCGGCGGTACTCCAACCCTTCTGACGCAGCATCAATTCGGCGCGCTTTTCGCCGCCCTCGATGCAGCCTTTCCAAAACGAAGCCCGCGATGTGAGACTACGGTGGAGAGCACGCCAGACTCTTTCGACAACAACCTCCTGGATTGCCTGAAGGCACTTGGCGTCGACCGAATGAGCATGGGCATCCAAAGCATGGAGCCCGGCGAGCTTGCACACGCTGGCAGGCCATATTCGCTCCAGACTGCAGCAGCGGCAATCAACGCCCTCATCGCGCGTTTCTCTCACGTCAATCTTGATCTGATCTACGGCTTGCGTGGTCAAACCCGAGACTCTTTGATCTCTTCGCTTGGCCGGGTGCTCGACTATGAGCCGCAGACACTCTCTCTTTATCCCGTTGTTGTTCGTCCGATGACGAGCATCACTATCTCGAAGGCGCACAATCCTGAACTGTTCCTCTCCGAGGCGGAAAAGTATGAGGTCTACGATCAGAACGTTGCACTGATGGCGTCCAAAGGTTACCGCCAGGAATCCTTCACACGCTTCACCAGGATCGCTGGCGATCATGCCTACCGGCAGGAGGTGTCGGATTTCAAGGGAACGCCCCTGCTAGGACTGGGGGCCGGCGCCAGAAGCTATTTTGGCCAATATCATTGTAGCACGGACTATGCCGTAGCCTCGAGTGCGGCTTCGCCCATCATCAACGCCTTCTCGGCTCGCCCCTTCGATCCCGACGCGATAGCTTCGCACGGAATCAGGCTGACGCAGGAAGATCTTCGGCGTCGTTACGTCCTGCTTGGCCTCACGTTATCAGCTTTGAGCAGAAGTAATTATGCTGCAGTATTCGAACGAGCGCTCGCGGCTGATTTTGGCGAAGAACTCGAGGCGCTTGAATCTTTGCAACTCGTGAATTTGGCAGATGGGGACGCTTATCAACTGACTCGAACGGGGCTTAAGTACTCCAGCATCATAGCTCGGATGTTTTACTCCGCCAGGATGGCAGCCCTCGAGGAGCAATATCAGGCAGCGTAAGGTCCGGCATGCAAAAGATGGCGAAGGATTCACATTTTTGGTGGGATTCGGGCTACGCCAACCACGACGTGTCGTGTATGGGTGGCCCGAGTCCCGAAATCTTCGAGATAACCCCGGCTCTGCGCGCCAAGAGTGTGATTGTCGAGCTGGGTTGCGGCGAGGGGCGCAACGTCCTCTATTTGGCCCAGTTTGGTCATCAGGTCATCGCAAGCGATATATCTGAATCCGCTATCTCCAAACTGAATCGGCTCGCAGGCGCTCTTGGCGTGAATATAACGAGCGCTGTCGCTCCTGTTGAAACGTTCCAGTCGCCTGCTTACCTCGACGTCTTTATAGCGCACTGCGTGTTGCATTTCACGGAACGGGCCATCTGGAGGCCGCTCGTGACGGAATTGATGGATCGGACACGGCCTGGAGGGTTCCACTGCTTCACCAACACGCTTGATCAAGCAGATCATCCTATCCCTGAGGAGAGTTTGGCATGCGGTCACAAGAAATCGTTCTCGCGTGGAGAGCTTGCGGCAATCTATTCGCAAGGCGGCTGGGAGATCTTACGGTCCGATCATTACATTAAATGGGACTCGCACCCCGGCATTCCAATTCATTCTCACTGCATCGAGAAAGTTGTGGCTCGTAAGCCAATTGGATCTGAAAATCTCTCGCGAATGAGAGCTGAGCCCATTAAGGCAGCCGGAGTAATCCCGGCCAAACAGTTTGATACCTTGAAACTTGGCACACAACGCGCTGCTGCAATTGAAATGTTTGGTCGGCCGTCAGGCGGGCAGATGATGACAATCGCTCAGAAGACAGTTGGAGGCAACAATCAAGAAGCCATATCCGACGGATACGTGCGTGAGGATATGATTTATGGCAATCACGGCTTGCAATTCGTTAACGGCACGCTCGCCGGCAAGTATCGATACTTTACGCCCCCGAAGCGCTTAATCATTCGAGATCCTCGAACGTAAGTTCTCACTAGCCGCCTTGGCCGCTGAGGGTTCGCATTGCCCTTCCAGCTCAAAGAACAATAATTGCAAGCTTGCGAGGCCGCTGGAGCAAGAGATGAACTATTTCGCAAGAGAGCGGTGACGTATTCAATCCTGAATCGCCGAGCATGCGGCGCGCGCTTTGTGTCCGTCATCAGACTCATCGCGTTTCAAATCCGCCATCCTTGAGAGGAGAAGACGACATCGCCAGCGAAACCCGCAGGCGGTGCGCATCGCGTCTGCTGGCCTCGATCCTGCACACTACAAGCAGCGTGGAAGCGGCGCCAACAACATCGGCCATTCGGGCCTCGTTCCAAGCTGGCGCGCGCGTTGTGTTTCGTGAGGTGACATGCGATCTGGAGTTCTTTCTTGGAGTGCCGCGACAGCAGCGCTCGTCGCAAGCGGAGCGGTCAATTCGGCAGATCTTAAGCCGGCAGTAAAAGTCCCACCGGTGCGGTGGAGCTGGACCGGAGGATATTTCGGCGCGCACGTTGGCGGGGGCTACGGCCAGACATCATTCAGTGATCCGTATGGTCCGTCAATCTATGGGGATGTCGTCGATACCCCAGTGTTCCTGCTGGGAGGCCAGATCGGCTACAATTGGCAGAAGGACCGCTGGGTCTTTGGCGTTGAAGTGGATGCCAGTGGCGCCGCGTCGGACGGCACAAATACCTGTCTTGCCGCCTCCGGATTTGTCGTGAGCGCAAACTGCAATGCGAATCCAAACGTCTTTATCACCGGGACCGGTCGCCTGGGTTATGCGTTTGGCCCGCAGGGCCATACGCTGGTGTATCTCAAGGGAGGCGTAGGTTGGCAACGCACTCAGGGCGATGTCGTCAACAACAACGAATTTCATCACAAAGGCCGCCCGAACGGCTGGGCGCCGCAGAATGCCACCCATTTCGATTATGGTCGGGTCGGCGGTACAATCGGCGCCGGCGTCGAGCAAGCGCTCACGCCTGCATGGTCTGTTGGACTTGAGTACGATTATCTGTGGTTCGACGGACTGAGTGTGGCAACCCCTCCGACTGTGCAGCTTCCGCTGGCAAAGGTCCCAGCCAACATCACCAGCCTATCCAGCAGCTATCACATCGGCAAAATTAGCCTAAACTACCATTTTGATGCCGACCCACGGACGGCGGCATGGTTCGACGGGCCGCTATACGGGACGACGCCGCCCGTCAGCGCGCCGCCGGTTGCCTTCACTCGCGGATGGTCACTGGAAAGCGGCACACGATTCTGGCTGAGCCGAGGAAGGTTTCAATGGGACAACGGGCGCGACGATCTCGTATCAAGGCTCACCTACCACAAACTGGATGGAATCGCCGGTGAGTTGTTCGAACGTGTGGACAGCCCTTGGGGGATATTCCTGAAGGGCAATATCGGCTTCGGGCGCTTCAATAACGGAAATATGAATGATGAAGATTGGGGCATTGCTGACAACATTGCGTATTCTAACACGACATCGGGCCAGGCGAACGGAAGGTTCATGTACTACACGGCCGATGCGGGCTACGATTTCTTGCGCGGCACCGCCTTCAGGGTCGGTGGGTTTATGGGCTGGACATATTACGGCCAGAACTCTGACGCGACAGGATGCACGCAGATCGCGTCTTCAGCGCCATGCCGTCGTCAAGCAGTCGGCGGTAAAACGGTCATCATCAGCCAGGACACTGATTGGAATGCGCTGCGCATCGGCCTCAGCGCCGAGACCACGTTGCTCGACCGTTGGCGCGTCAGCGCTGATGTTGCTTACCTGCCCTGGACAGACTTCCAGGGGCGCGACAACCATCTGTTGCGAGACTTGACGTACTTCAGCGATCAACGCGGGAGCGGTGGCGGTGGTGTGCAGGTCGAAGGGGTCCTGTCTTATCTCATCACCAATAATTTCAGCCTCGGCGTCGGCGCCCGTTATTGGGCCATGTGGACTCCAAAGCATAGCGACATACTCCCCAATCAAGCCCAAAGGGAGGGCAGCTCTCCTGTTGCCTTGGGGGTCTTTCCTGCGAACTATCGCATGGAGCGATGGGGCACGTTCCTGCAGGCCTCTTACAAGTTTGACTGAAACTGCTCGCTCACCGCTCTAAGCTTCGGAAGCAGCGACTATACATGACGAAATCGCGGAGCCTGGCGCTCGCGTCGGGCGGACAGTAGAATAAAGTTGCAAGCTTTCGGGCCTTTCAAGCCCGAAAGCTTGCATTGATTTGCTCAAGATAAAGGCCAGGCCTTTTGAGGTGTTGCAGCGCGTGAGCATCGACATCGCTTACCTGCCGTGGACTAATTTCAGTGATGGTGGCAAATATTGGGTCAATGTGGACCAAACAGGACACCGATGTCACCGACAACGCCAACGTCCAGGGTACCGAAATTCAGTATCTCGCTCTTGCGGAATATCGCCTTGAGCGATGGGCCACGTTCGTCCAAGCTTCGGCGTCGACCTTCAGCCATATCGAGCGCACCGCACTCAAGACACCGCTTAGCGGCGGCAAGCATGTGTCCTGTGTCCTGCAAACTAGAGCGAGCACAGATTCTGCGGGCCGCTGATATTACGTGCGACACTTCCTGGAGCGCAATGCCTCCGCGGCTATGTAGGCTCAATGCTCCGGACCGCGACGATGGTCAGGTCAACCCGCGATCTCGATCCCTCTTGAAGTAGGGCGCCCGAGTGCTCGTCTGAGCTCCGAAAACTGCTGGAACATGACAATCATTGCAATCATTCCAGCACCCAGCTCAGCGATTGCTTGACTGGCCAACAGTCCGTCGAAACCCGATATGACTGGCAACACCAGTACGGCAGGTATGAAGAAATAGCCGTGCCTCGCCAAGGACACAATCACACTGAGGCGTGCTCTCCCGAACGACTGAAGCATCGCCGTCACGAAACTCTCAATACCAAAAAGCCCAAAAAAGAGATGGAAAACGATACAGGTCAAGACGGCAATTTCCGTGACGTTCTCGTCATCGCTGAACAGTTTGACCAAAGGTCTGGCAAAACTCCCAACGGCCGCAGAATACGCAACCGAAAGCGCGACAGTCATGAACAGCATGAGCTTTGCGGCCTTCCATACGCGGGGAAGATCGCGTGCGCCCCAACCGAAACCGAGGACAGCTTGAGAGCCCATACAAAAGCCGGTGACAGGCAGTGCGCCGATCGTCAGCAATCGCATGGCTATTCCCATGGCCGCGATGCAGTCGTCCCCGAACGGCGCAGCAGCTCCGTACAAGAGCATAGAGGCAATGGCAGACAAAATGCCGGTCATGGTGGCTGGCGCTCCTATGAACGCGAGCTGTCTGATGCGACTTGTTCGTAATGAGACGTAAGATACCTTGACGAGGACTATCCCGCCCAGCTTCGAAAAATGCACGATATAGAGGCTAATGGCAGCGATCTGAGATACCAGCGTTGCGAGGGCTGCGCCTCGCACACCGAGGTCCAGTAAGAAGATGAAGGCCGGATCGAGCACCGCGTTCAGTATGAAGGCGGTAAGCATCGTCCACATACTGAAACGTGTGTTGCCCTCGGCTCTAACGATGAAGCCGTTGACGATGTTTAGAAGCATCAGGGTGTATCCGAACAATAGCGTCGCCGCATAGTCGAGCGCCACGGGCATGATGGTTGGAGTTGCCCCGAGGGATACGAAGATCCGTCGCAAGTTTAGCAGTAGGAGAACCGTAAACATGATCCCGATCGGAGCGGCCAGGGCCAGTGCAGTACTCGCGCCCCTGCTTGCCTCCAGGTACTCACCGGCACCAAGATGACGAGATATGAACGAGGCTGTTCCAACACCGATTCCCTGACCGACTGCCGTCAGAAGAACCACGACGGGCAAGGTCATGCTGACAGCTGCGATCGCCTGCGCGCCAAGTGCACCAACAAAGATCGCATTGACGGCCTGCTGTACCGCGTTGATCGATAGGCCAACAATAGACGGAATTGCGAGCCGCAGGATAAGGCTCGCCAGATTGGGATCCGATAGATCGATGTTCTGCTTCTTCTTTGCCATCACATCTCGATCGCACTCGACCGCCACTTCCGCATCCGGCTCATTCATGGATGACAGTGTCGCCGGCTCTTCCGAATTCGCTGATCGTCAGCAACAGCTCCTGTTGCAACACCGTGCAAAGATTACGGGTCGCCTCATAACCGATCTGGCTTGGATCATACCTTGTTTCAATCTGGAGACGGCCGGCTTGATATCCGACGTCGAACCAGAAAAGGTGACTCGCGGCGGCTTCATCCATGTCTTCGCCGATCCAGATTGGAGACGGGTCCTGGGCTAGGAGACGGCGCGGAAAATGGCGCTGCAAACCCGCTCGGTAATTCAGTCCGATTTTAGGTAAGGGCAGACGATTAATCCGGCTCCGCACGGTTGGATCTCGGTTTACGAATTTCAAAACCCGAAACCCTACTCCTCTGCGCGGGAGGGCATTGCGCTGGCGGTTTATTGAACGAACACGATCGGGACGAGCCTCCGTTCCGGAAAGACTCAAGGAAAGCGGAACGAGCTCGCTGATATGGCCAATGATCTGCGATGGATCAATATCTTCAAACAGCCGACCTCGGGTCGAGGTAAGGCTATCAATCCAGAGCGAATAGTTGCCGAAAACACGTCCACAGGCGCCGGATATGGCGGCAAGAAATACGTCAATGTCCTTACAATGCGCCGATCTGGCTGCAATATTGAGCAGATCAGCTGTCGCTTCTTTGCCAATCTCCAGATGATGCTTGGCCTGATCTTCCCAAAGGCCTCGGCAATTCGCGTCATCCGCGCGACCTTCAAGGCGTGCATAGTGAAGCTCTCTCGCGGTCACTTGCGAAAAGCTTGCGCCACCTGCCGACGTGGGGCTGACATGCAAATTGCACTGATCGGAGTCGATCCTCTCCCAGTATTCGAGTTCGGATGGCGCCTCGCTGTTCGCGTAGTGCTCAAGGCGCTTCAACCATAGAGCAAGCATTTGCATGTTCTCGGGGCCGCTTACGGCCTGGCCTGAGCTAAGGCCGTCGTAGGCCGCGTCCAATGCATCGAGGAACAGTCGATAGCCTATCCCGTCCGCTACAAAATGATGCATCAGGACCAGCAGATAGTAATCGCCGCTTTCCGATGTGCGGAACACCGTGACGTTAACAAGAGGCGTCTGGCCGTCAAAGCGAAACATATGCTGACGTCTTGCTGAGATGCTCTCGATTGCCTTACGCTGCCGCAGGCTGGTCATTCCGACAAGATTGATCTCCTCCACGAGGCGTTCGGCCGCGGAAGCTGCGATCGTCAGACGTAGACCATCATCGGTTCGGGCGATACGGAGCCTGAGGCCTTCGTGCCTATCCATGACATGAGCAAGGGCGCGCTCCAGCAGCCGGATATCCAGGATCCCGCCGGGCAGGAAGAACAGATCGCCTATGTTGTAGTGCTCATCGAAGCCGACAAGACGCTTCCAAGATGCGATTGCGGGGGTAATCGGCAACGAGCCGTCCACGGAAGGGGCGGTATGGTGTGCAACCGTCGCTCGATCCGCCGCCAATTCCCTGATTGTCGGCGTTCGATAGAGTTGGTCAACAGTAAGATTCAGCCCGGCTTTGCGCGCCAACGTGACGCAGCGTACGCTTAGAAGAGAATCTCCACCGATATCAAAGAAGACCTGATCAATTCCGACCCGCTCGACGTCCAATAGATCCTGCCAGATCCCAGCAAGAATAAGCTCCTTCCTCGTGCGGGGCTCGACAGATGGAGCAGGCCCGACCTCGCGGTAAGGAACGGACGACAGGTGAGCGCGATCTATCTTTCCGTTCGCCGTAAGAGGGATACTGTCAACCAAACGAAAGGCGGCCGGAATCATGTAGGACGGCAATGTGTGCTTCAGGTGGGTAACAATCTCTTCAGAGCTTAGACCGTCACGGGCGGGAATCACGCTGGCGATCAAACGACGATCGCCATCCATGCCATCTGCAGCGACCGCGGCCTTTGTGATTGCGGGATGAGACTCAAGAGCCTTTTCGACCTCCTCCAGCTCAATGCGATAGCCCCGTACCTTGATCTGGTTGTCCGATCGGCCGCAAGTCTCAAGAAGGCCGCTGGTTGAGATGCGGGCGATATCGCCACTTCGATAAAGGACGCTGTACTGTCCGTCACCATAAGGATTTGGCACGAAACAACGTGTTGTCCGCTCTTGATCCCTCCAGTACCCAGCGCTTACGCAGCGTCCCGCGATGCAGAGTTCACCGGTGACTCCGACAGGGACTCTCTTCAACGCAGCATCGAGCACGTAGAGTTTGACGTTATCGATTGGGCGCCCAACGGGGACGAGCGACGCGCCGTCATCGGAATCCGACGTTCTGTAGACTGCGGCGTTGGACGCACATTCCGTAGCACCATAGAAGTTCCACAACGGCACGTCCGGGAAATATGTACGCCAGCGAACTGGGAGCGAAGATGGCATCGGTTCAGCGCTGCTTGTGACGAACCGCAAGGAAGTGGATCTTGGCTGCCGCTCTTGGGAGGCAACGAGGCCGGTCAGGAGTGGCGGCGAGGCAAATAAGTGTGTCGCGCGACGTTCCGCCAACGTGCTCAACAGCAGATCTGGATCCAGCAACTGCCTACGGGTCAGGATCAGCGCGGGCACACCTCTTAGGAGTCCACCGAAGTATTCCCAAGCGGACGCAACAAGTGATGCGGACTTCTGAACAACCATCACGTCGGTGCTCTCGAACGGAGCGGTTCGCCACATCCAGTTCAGTCGATTAAGAATTGCCGACTCCGGTATGAGAACCCCCTTCGCCTTCCCGGTCGAGGACGACGTGTATATAAGGCTCGCAATTTCCGGATCTGATGGTTTGTCGCTGCACTCAGACTCGTGCGCGAGCGTGCCGCACCCTTCTAGGGTCAACAGACAGATCGACGGCAGGTCAAAACCAAGGTCAGTGGTACTTGCGTGAACCAAAAGCTTTGCTCGACTATCTCGCAGGATATGGTCGATCCGATCACGTGGATAATCCGGCGATATAGGGACAACGATGGATTGCAAGGCTCGTGCCGCAAGAATAACAGCGGCCACGTCAGGCGAGCGGTCGGCCAGCATGGCGACCCTGTCGCCAGCTCCCACGTCGGACGCCTTCAAGACCGACCGGATTGCTGTTACGCGCTCCCGCAGATCGCCGATTGTGATCTCACCGAAATCACCAAAATATGCCACTTGGCTACGATGAGTGGCACTGATTTGCTCGAACGCTTCCACAAGCGGACATTCAGTCGGGTATGACTGCGCCGAGCCATGCAGCGAGTCCAGCATAACGACATCCGCCCCACTGAGGCAACTCAGATCCTTAACGGGCGCAAGTGGATTCTCAACGCAGGCAGCAATCAGACAGCGCAGATTATCAGCCATACGGACGATGAGATCGCTGGAAAGGATGTCTTCGGCATATGCTAGCTGGAGGGCCAATTCATCGCCCTGATCTTGTGCGTACAAGGTCAGATCGAATTTTACGTAACCGGTGTCGTATTCGCGGAAAGTCAGATCGAGCTCATGCTGATCCGGTGGCTCCGCGGCCTCGGAGTACATGTTGAACATGACCCGGAAGATCGGCGATCGTTCCGCTTCGCGATATAGCCGGCTATCCCTGACCATCCAACCGAACGGATATGCCGAATTTGCGATGGCATCGCTGACCAGGCCCTGGACGCGCAAGGCATAAACCGCAAAGGACTGACCAACATCGATCGCGGAACGGATTGGCAGCATATTCAGGAAAAAGCCGACAATGTCGGCACTGCCGGGCTGATCCCGTACGACATGCGGTATGCCGACGATAATGTCGTCCTGACCGCTGTACATCCGTAGCAGCAGCTTGAAGCACGCGAGGAGGGTTGTCGACGTTGTGCACCTATGGCGACGCGCAAACTCCCGTACCTGATTGGAGAGTTCGCTGCCGAGCAGCACCGCATATGAGGCACCGCGGTGAGAATTTACCCGCGGTCGCGCTTGTCCTGTTCCAAGCGAAAGCACCGGCGGATCATCACCAATCTGACGGCGCCAATAGCTGCGCTGGTTGGCCAGCGCCTCTGGGGTCACGTGCTGTTTTTCCCAGACCGCGTAGGTCGAAAGGGAGGCGCAGTTCTTTGGCAAAGACGCCGTGGCATCCAGGTATCTTTGTCGGAGGTCTCTGAGAAGAACAGAGATCGACCAGGCATCGATAATAATTTCGTGAGCGGTGATCAGTACCAGATGGTGGTCAGGGTGAAAACGGATCATGCGCGCGCGAAACAGATGACCTTGGCTGAGATCAAAGCTGCCGCTCAGCTCTGTTTGCCGTAACTCTGTGATCAGCTCCTCGGCTTGCTGTGCCGTGAGATGTGATGCATCAGTCAAATCAAGTTTTTCGCATTGCGGATCATCAAAAATCTGAACCGGACCATCCTCGTCGATAAAGCGTGCAGAAAGTGCCTGATGGAAATGAACGACATCGGTCCAGGCACGGTTGAATGCGGCCAGATCAAAGAAGCCTCTTATTCGCAGGCCGCCCTGAATGATGTAGTTCCTGGCAGACGGATCGAGCTGGGAAAGAAACCATAGGTGCTCCTGAACTCTCGTCAGAGGCGCTCGCGCAAGCTTTCCGCACGCGGGCGCTGTGCACGGTTTGGATTCGACTCGGGACGCGATCGAAGCCGCAAGAGACCGTACCGTTCCATTCAGGACCAGCCTGAAATCCGTTCTCACTCCGAGCTGGGTCTGCAATTGACCCAATATGAGCATTGCTCGGAGCGAGTCGCCGCCGAGGCTTATGAACTGGTCATTCACGCCAATGTTCTCGATGCGCAGAACGCCTGCCCAAATTTGCCACAGCTGGGCTTCGAGCTCTGTTCGCGGCCCCTCGAATGGCGTCGGCAATAAAGGACGAACACTGGTCGGGTCCGGCAATGCTCCAAAATCGACCTTTCCGTTTCTAGTCCGCGGAATACCGCCGACGTGGATGATCCTTTCCGGCAGCATGTAGGTAGGAAGCGTTTCGGCAACAAAGTTCTGAAGCTCGGCTTCCGTCACTTCAGCCGGAGCTGACACATATGCGATTAGCCGTCTCGATCCAGTTTCCCGCTCCGCGCCTGTTATGTCTCGCGCCATAAGCTTTACGCCTGCGCAGGCGGAGGCGACCGCGACAGCGCCATGTACCGAATGATGAGCGCAGAGGCGGGCCTCTATTTCTCCCAGCTCAATTCTGTGCCCACGGATTTTGACCTGACGGTCCCGTCGACCGAGGCATTCCAAAAGACCATCGGAACGGACGCGTCCGAGATCACCTGTCCTGTAGAGGCGCCGGAACCCCGGGTTGTTAGAGAACGGGTTTGGCCCAAAGGCATCCTTGGTGCGAACATCGTCGTTGACGTAACCAGCAGCGACACCAACGCCGCTCACACAGATTTCGCCGACCTCCCCCGTGTCGCACAGACGAGATCCATCGGTGACATAGACCTCAAGGTTCGCAATGGGCTTGCCGATCGGCACATAAGTGTCAGCCACCGCGGGCGGTACTGAAACCAGATTGTGTGTAACGCCGTCGGCGCACTCGGTCGGCCCGTAGTGGTTTAGAATGGGGACCTGCGGATACAAGCCAAGCCATGCGCGCGCCAGTCCGGGTGTCAGGGGTTCTCCAACCGTAGAGATAGTCCGCAAACTGTCCAGAGCTCTCTCAGCCGCCGCAAGGGGCTGCAGATATTCAACAAATACTGCAAGCATTGACGGGACGAATTGAGCAACCGTCGCGCCGTGCCCTTGAATTGCTTTAAGAAGAGATACTGGCGATTTCAGTGTCGCATCATCAATGATCGCGATACTGCCTCCGACGCAAAGCCCTGCCAGAAGTTGCCACAGCGAGATGTCAAAGCAATGCGATGCCGTCTGCGCGATGCAATCCGTCCGAGTGAGGGCTAGGGCATCAATTTTTGCCGCCAAATGATTGTTTAAGGCTGCATGCGCAATCATTGCGCCCTTAGGCTGGCCCGCCGAACCAGACGTAAACAGAATGTAGGCGAGTCCATCCGCGCTCGATGATGGCACGAAAGACGAAGGCTGGCCCTCACGCAGCGCCGCCTCTATCGGCATGAATTGGGTGGTGTCTTTGCTGCTCGACCGGAACGGGCTGAGCGAATGCTGCTGGTCGGGGCCAATAATCAGAGCACAGCGGCTCTGCTCAATTATGAACGACGTGCGTGAAGCCGGTAAGGATGGGTCGAGCGGTAGGTACGTTGATCCGGCCTTCAAAATTGCGACGACCGCCGTCGCCCAGTCGAAGCCGCGCTCACCCCAATATCCGACGACCGCGCACCGAGCGCCATGCTCTCGTAGCCTCCTTGCGAGGGCATCCGATCTTAGTCGCAGCGCCTCGTAGGTGAGTTGGTCTGCGCCGCTTCTCAGCGCAATCCTCTCTGGATCCGATCTTGCAAGGCGATCGATCACCGTGATCGCCTCGATCGGTGGACGTTCTACAAACTGATTTTTTTTGGATAGATCTTGGCTAGGCATACGCGTCCCCCATTCGTCGCCTTCTGGGGCCCTTAATCAAAACACCGACGATCCTGATTGAGGGTGTGCAGCGCGTAGCCCCCGGTATCGGCCGGTCATAGTGAGCCGGTTTGTCCGTTTCTTAGCTTCCCGTCCTTTGCGTTCACTACTGTTACCTGGATGATAGCCAAGGGAACGCGGCCGGACCCTAGGGCCCCACATTGGCGTTGGCACCTACCGGATCTTGTAGTCGACACGCGTGAGTCTGCATGGCACCCGCAACCAACGGGCGCCTGGACTATGGTTTAGTGCTCTCCTCATGAAAGCGGAGTTGGCCCTCGCCGGGCTGCGGAATCCTATAGCGCTCAAGCGGTAGCATCGATTGTGCAACAACCAATACAGACACATGTTACCGTTTCCATGAGACTAACGTCGTTTTCACAGCCGCTGGAGGGTAGTCGTCAAGCGCTGAAAGGCGGACGAAGGACAGTCGCCAATCACCGCCAAGCCGATGGTGCTCGAGCTGCCGATCGCCACATCAAGGGCTTGGCGTCGGCTCAAAGGCACAAATCAGTCGCCGAGGTCATCGCAGTTGTCGGATACGACGGCGGTATTGAGGTCATGCACGTACCGGCAAAACACGCGGCCTGATCACCTCGTCACCCCAATCCCGAATAGCTCATCTTATTGAGCCGTCAATTCAACGGAGATTGCTTATGATTATTGAAAACGAAGAGGAAGTACCAGCGGCTCTGTCAACCGGTGCGACGCATATGCTCATCGAGCTATGGGGAGCGAAAAACCTCGACGATCCGGACCTTGCGGAAGAAGCCATCCGAAAAGCCATCCATGCGGCGAGTGCGACATTGCTCCACCTTCATGTTCATAAGTTTTGTCCGGGCAACGGCGTCTCGGCAATAGCGTTGTTGGCTGAATCGCACATGACCTTACATACTTGGCCTGAGAGGTCCTATGCAGCCGTTGATGTATTCGTATGTGGCGACAGCAATCCTGCGAGCGCCGTGCCAGTTCTAGTTGAGGCCTTTCAGCCCGAACGGTCGGACGTTCGCAGCTTCCGGAGAGGTGTGTCGATCAAGCCAACCGGTTGAAGCAGATGGTGGTGAGGGCATCGAGCTCGCTGCTTCAATCGAAAAATATCTTGGATTAACCTCAAGCATCAAAGCTTGACCGCGGGGAATCCTGACATCTGCTTATTTGTTGGCCGTCAATAACGACCATCATTAAAAATTGCACGGACTTATGGCGCAACGCTTTCCAATGGTGGTTCCCTCATCTCCGCACAGCTAGCACTTGCTTCGGCGTGGATGCGCCTTGGCAATGGCCATTGCCGTTTTTGATGTTCAATCGAGCGCCCTCAGGTCAGCCGCAGCGCCTTCGAGCCGAGACTCAGCTCTTCGATCTGCTTGTTCCGCACGGATCTGGTCTGGGGCACGGTGATCGGTCGCGAGCACCGCATAGACCGCCGGCAGCACGAAGAGGGTGAACAGCGTGCCGATCGACATGCCAGCGACAACCACCAGCCCGATCGAGAAGCGGCTGGCCGCCCCGGCGCCGGTCGCGGTCAGAAGCGGGATCAGGCCGGTGACCATCGCGGCCGTCGTCATCAGGATCGGCCGCAGGCGGATGCGTGCCGACATCTCGATCGCCGAGCGGCGGTCAAGCCGTTCGTTGAGCTGGAGCTCGTTGGCGAACTCCACCATCAGGATGCCGTGCTTGGTGATCAGGCCGACCAGGGTCAACAGACCCACCTGCGTGTAGATGTTCATGGTCGCTGCGCCGAAGAACAGCGGGATCAACGCGCCGACGATCGCCATCGGCACCGAGATCATGATCACCAACGGATCGCGTAGGCTCTCGAACTGTGCCGCCAGCACCAGGAAGATGATGATCAGCGCGAAGCTGAAGGTGACGGCGAGCTGATTGCCTTCCTGCACGTACTGCCGGGAGTCGGCAAGGTAGTCGTGGCTGAAGCCCTGCGGCAGCTTTTTGGCTTCGCCTTCAAGGAAGTCGACGGCCTGGCCGACGGTCACGCCGGGCATCGGCACGGCCGAGAAGGTCGCCGAGTTGAGCTGGTTGTAGTGGGTCAATGAATTCGGAGCGGTCGACGTTTCGATCGACACCACCGTCGATAGCGGCACTTGCTGGCCGGTGCTGGTCGCCACGTAGTAATTGCCGAGCGCTTCCGGCGAGAGCCGCTGGGCGCGTGGTACCTGCGGGATCACCTGATAGGAACGGCCCTCCAGGTTGAAGCGATTGATGTAATTGCCGCCGCCCAGGATCGCGAGCGCGCTGCCGATGTTCTGCATGTTGATGCCGAGATCCTGGGCCTTGGCGCGGTCGACGTTCACATTCACGGTCGGCTGGTTGAAGGCGAGATCGCTATCGGAGACGATGAACATGCCGCTCTTGCGCGCGGCGCCCTTAAGCTTCTCCATCTGCTCATAGACGGCCTGGAAGCCCGCGGTCGAATTGATCACCATCTGCACCGGCAGGCCGCCGGGTCCACCGGGCAGCGGCGGCAGGTTGAAGGCGAACGCCTGGACGCCCTCGATCTTGCTGAGCTCAGCCTGAACCAGCGGAACCAACTGGATCGAAGAGCGCTTCCGTTCATCCCACGGCTTCAGCAGCATGCCGGCGATACCGTTCTGGGGACCGTTGATGCCGTTCAGCGCGAAGCGCAGGTCGGTCTCAGGAAAGCCTTGCAATTTCTTGTCGAGCTTGTCGCCATAGAAATCGAGATAGTCGATGTTGGCATATTTCGGCGCCTTGATCACAGCGAACACGATACCTTGATCCTCCTCGGGCGCGAGCTCTTTCGATGTGTGCATGTAGAGGAACCCGACGAGCCCAAGGATCGTCACCGCAACCAGCCCGGTGATGGCCTTATAGTCGAGCGAACGGTCGAGCCTGCGGCCATACCAGTGTGTGACGGCGCCGAACAACCTGTTCACCAGCTTTGCAAACCGGCCCTCTTCCGTGTTCTTCAGCAGCCCCGAGCACATCATCGGCGACAGCGTCAGCGCGATGACGCCCGACACGATCACCGAACCTGCCAGCGTGAAGGCGAATTCACGGAACAGCGATCCGGTGAGGCCCCCGAGGAAGCCGATCGGAGCGTACACCGCGGCGAGCGTGATGGTCATGGAGATGACCGGACCGACGATCTCGCGCGCGCCTTGCAGCGCCGCCTGCACCGGCGTCTCACCCTCCTCCAGATGGCGATGGACGTTCTCCACCACCACGATAGCGTCGTCGACCACGAGGCCGATCGCGAGCACCATGGCGAGCAGCGTCAGCAGGTTGAAGCTGAAGCCGAGCGCCAGCATCAGCGTACAGACGCCGATCATCGACAGGGGAATGGTGACGACCGGGATGATCACCGAGCGGAACGAGCCCAGGAACAGGAAGATCACCATAATGACGATGACCACGGCTTCGCCCAGCGTCTTCTCGACCTCGTCGATCGAGGACTGGATGAACTTGGTCGAGTCGTAGGCGACCTTCATCTTCATCGACGGTGGCAGATTGCGCTCGAGCTCGGGGAACAGCGCGCGCACACCGTTCACAAGGGTTAGCGGGTTGCCCTGCGGCGTTGCGTTCACGCCGATGAAGATCGCGTGCTCGCCGTTAAAGGCAACGCTCGCATCCGTGCTCTGGGCTGCAAGCTCGACGGTGGCGATGTCCTCCATCCGCACGAAGCCACCGTCCTTGGCCTTGACGATCATCTTCCGGAACTGGTTGACGTCGGTCAGGCTGGTGTTCGTCGAGATGTTTGAGAGGATGAGGTAGCCCTTGGTCTGGCCGGCCGCGGACTGGAAGTTGTTGGCGGTGATCGCGGCCGCGACATCAGCCGGGGACACGTTGTGGCCAGCCATCTTCACTGGGTCAAGCCACAACCGCATCGCAAAGGTCTGGCCGCCCAGGATATCGGCGGACGCCACGCCATCGACGGTCGACAGCACGGGCTGCACGACGCGCGTCAGATAGTCCGAGATTGCCGAGCCCGAGAGCTCTTCAGAGGAGAAGCCTATATACATCACGGCCGTGGTCTGGCCGGTGGTCTTGGTGACGACCGGATCGTTGGATTCCTTCGGGATCAGATATTTGACCGAATTCACCTTGGCGAGCACCTCGGTGAGCCCCTGGTTCGGGTCAAAGTTAAGCTTGATGTAGACCTGGATGGTCGAGGTGCCGAGCACCGAGGACGAGGTAATGTAGTCGACGCCCTCGGCGGAAGCGACCGCCTGCTCAATGGGCGTCGTGATGAATCCCTGGACCAGGTCCGCAGACGCGCCGGGGTAGACCGTCGTGATGTTGATGACCGTGTTCGAAAGCTTCGGATATTGCCGGATCGGCAGTACCATCGCCGCGCGCAGACCAATCAGGAGGATCAGCAGACTGACGACGACCGACAGAACCGGTCGCTTGATGAAGATATCGGTAACTGTCATCGCTGCGATCTCGAATTCGTTTGCTTGAGTGGTGTGACCCGGCCTCACGCCGGATCACGCGAGCGCATTAATCGGTAACGCGCCGGTTGGGCTGGAATGGACGGCGCCGAATCGGACGAAATCGCTACAGCCGCACCCGATTGCAGCTTGAGCTGGCCGACGGCGACGACATTGTCGCCCAGCTTCACGCCCTTCGGCACATCCTTCAACATGGTTGCCGGGCAGCACGACCGTTGCGGTGACGAACATGCCGGGCTTTACGATCTTGTCCCGGTTCGTGATCGTCGCCTGCACACGGATGTTGCGGGTCTCGCTGGCGATCTGCGGCTCGGTGGTCGTGACCTTGCCCTCGAAGACGCGGCCCGAACAAGCATCCAACGTGAGCCGGACCACCTGGCCGACCTCGAGGTTGACGGAATCCTTTCGCGTCGCCGTGAAGTTGGCCCACAGCTGCGAGAGATCGGTCAGCGAGACGATCGCAGTGCCAGCGGTGAGATACTGGCCAACCGCGGCTTGGCGCACGCGAAGATCGCCGGAGAACGGCACCTAACAGTTTGGCGATGCCCGCCTGCGCCTGGTCGTAGCCGGCCTGCGCCTGCTCGACCGTCGCCTGCAGACCGAACTGGCGCGACGCCAGCGAAGTGATAATTCGGCGGGGCGCCGACTTTCTGGAAGAACTGTCAAAACGGGATGCCAACGAACCTAGCATGCGGACGGCTTCCTTAATGCGCGTGTCGCGGACCTGTCCGACATCGTCGCAGCTTCCAACCCGCGAGGGGGAGACGCTGGCGTCTTTGACAGCCCCAACCTTGGTGGCGCTGGCCAGTCGTGAATGCTCAGACATAATTGTCTAGGCCAGTTTGAGGACCAGAAGCGACCGACCGGATCACTATTCGACGGTCACGGATTTGGCGAGATTCCGCGGCTGGTCGACATCAGTGCCCATCACGATGGCCGTGTGGTAGGCGAGCAGCTGGACGGGGATCGCGTAGACCATCGGCGTGAAGGCGGCCGGCATGTCGGGCAGCACGATGGTGGCGAACGTATCCAGTGTCGCCTCTTCAGCGCCCTTGGCATCGGTCATGAGGACAATGTTCCCGCCGCGCGCTGCCACCTCCTGCATGTTCGAGACCGTTTTCTCGAATAAGCGGTCATGCGGTGCGATCACCACTACTGGCACGGTCTCGTCGATCAGCGCGATCGGCCCGTGCTTGAGCTCGCCCGCAGCATGTCCCTCTGCATGGATGTAGGAGATTTCCTTCAGTTTCAATGCGCCCTCTAGCGCGATCGGGAAGCTCGTGCCGCGACCGAGGTAGAGTACGTCCCGCGCTTTGGCGATGTCGCATGCAAGCCTCTCGATCTGCGGCTCGGTGCTGAGCGCTACCGACATCAGGCGAGGAATTTCAACCAAGCCACGCACCAACTCGATCTCTTCATCCTCGGACAGTTCGCCGCGCGCCTTGGCGGCCGCGACTCCAAGTGCGGCTAGCACTATCAGTTGGCAGGTAAAGGCTTTGGTTGAGGCAACGCCGATCTCCGGGCCGGCCAGCGTTGGCAGCACGGTTTCGCTCTCGCGAGCGATGGTCGATGTTGGTACATTGACGATGGCAAGTGTGTGTGCGCCTTCCGCCTTGGCGTAGCGGAGCGCAGCAAGCGTATCCGCTGTCTCGCCCGACTGCGAAACAAAGATCGCCAGATCACCTTTGCGCACGGCAGATTCGCGGTAGCGGAACTCGGAGGCGACGTCGACTTCAACCGGCAGGCGGGCAAAACGCTCGAGCCAGTATTTTGCGACGTTGCCTGCATAGCTCGCTGTGCCGCAAGCGGTGATCGTGATGCGCCGGACGTCTCTGAAGTCGAACGGCAGCTTGATGGGCAGCGCAACACGTTCGCGGGCTGCGTCGATATAGCGCGCCAGAGTCTGCCCGACCACCTCCGGCTGCTCATGGATTTCCTTGGCCATAAAGTGCCGATAATTCGCCTTGTCAACCAGGAGCGACGACACACCGGACTTCTGGACCTCACGGTGCGCGACTGCGCCTTCGGAATCGTAGATGACGCCGATCTTCCGGGTAAGCACGGCCCAGTCCCCATCTTCAAGGTAAGTGATGGTGTCGGTGAACGGCGCGAGCGCAATGGCATCCGAACCGATATACACCTCGTCGTTGCCATAGCCGATCGCGAGCGGGGATCCCTTCCGGGCGGCGATCATGAGATCGCAGTGCCCTTTGAACAGGAATAAAAGGGCAAACATGCCGCGCAGTCGCGCTAGGGATTCTTTCACTGCTTTTTGGGGCGAGTAGCGCATCTTCAGATAGGATTCGACCAGATGCGCCACCACCTCGGTATCAGTGTCGGAAGCAAATCTGGCGCCATTCTGCTCAAGTTCGGCGCGCAACTCACGAAAATTCTCGATGATTCCGTTATGGACGACCGCGACATTGTCCGTCGTATGCGGATGCGCATTGTACTCCGTGGGCTTGCCATGAGTAGCCCAGCGGGTATGACCAATACCAGTGTCACCCTGCAGCGGATTGCGGCGTAGGCTGGTCTCAAGATTTTTCAGCTTGCCCTCGGCGCGCCGGCGCTCAAGATGATTGCCGTCGAGCGTTGCGACTCCCGCTGAATCGTAGCCGCGATATTCCAGCCGAGTGAGCGCTTCGATCAGCCGCTCAGCAACGGGTTCGCGCCCCAAAATGCCTACAATCCCACACATGCGGGTCAACATCCCCCAATTTCGAGAATAATGCTTTCAGAACAGCTACACTTTACTTGAGACCTTCGATTGAAGGTGCTCAGATTGTTGTGGATCTGGGTCGTTCGGATTCTGCGGGGCAGAACAAGCATCGCCAGCCGAAGCGCGGTTTGGACGAGCACGATCGAATGCCAGCATGTCGCGACAGCAGGAGGCGGTAAGGCGCGAGCGCGTGGTGAACAGAGCGCCATCGCATGTGCAGACTCTTCTCCCGACAAGGAAACAACATCGTAGTCGCGGTAGGGCCGACGCGTGGACACATCACGCAAGTTGCCACTCAAAGATCGATGACACTCGATGCAGATCGACGACCCGCGCGGAGTCCAGTTATCTGTCGGCATGAACTTCATCATCATTGGCTGGGTTCAGAGCCAAGCATGATGGCCCGGCCTCCTTCTCAAGAGATTCGTAAAGCGGATAGCTGGATAGAGGATTTTCAATCTCGAAGCTGTCGCTCGCATATGGCACACAAAAGAACCCCGGCCGCCTTGGGTGACCGGACAGAAGTCAGTCTCGGAGGAACGCGCTGTTACATTCCGCCGGCTCCGTCGACACGGGCAGGGCCTACCGACCGATGTAACCGCCCAAGCACTGGCCGGACTGAAAATGCGCTTGAGTTGATGCTCGGCAACCACCGAAAATATTTCCTCGGCTCTAGGCAAGGATCGAGACCATTCTGATTGGCCGAAGGCTTCTCTCCAAACCGAGACGTTTTTCTTATGCGGGATCTTGTAGGATTGGTAAAATCGATTGTGTTGATGGGCCGCATCTACACCATGGATAGCTGTCAAAATGCGGCTCACGTCACGTTGTCATTGGCGACTTCGCGGTTTCGATCGCCAACCTCCGTGCGAGCTAGTTAAGACCGCGAATCAATCAAAGAAGTTTTGAGGTTCGGTATTGAGACGCGCAGCTTTGTCTCCTGGATGATTGTCAGCGCTCGGACGCCTGTTCGCGATCCTTGGGCAGATTTCATGAATGAGCAGCGTCACGCCTGTTTGGCTGCGACACACGCGCTCGCATCAACGGCAGAAGGGATGCTAGCTGGGAGCCGCGGGATCGTCTTTGGCGGCACCAAACACGCCTCGATACCAGACCTTTGCGCAGTGCGTCCCTATGTGCTCAATCTCCGCGTCGCTTGGATCTTCCGACGCGAGATCAAACTTCATATAGGCAACCTGCTCCATCGTGGCGCCGAGCACTTCAGCAGCCATTTCAGGATCGAGTTCACGGCTTAGTTCGCCCAATCCCTGAAGGCGGGTCAGCCAAGTCGCGGTGCGCCTTACGAAGCGGCTACGTTCGGTGACATAGAGAGAAAGGAATGTTGCTTTCTCTCCGCGAGCTGCCGCCTCGCGCATGACACGCAACAGCTTGCGATGTCGGGCATAGATCTTGAGATAAGCGATGGTATTCTCAACGAACTCGGCTTCCGTTGCCTTCAATGAGCGGCCCGACCTTCGCTTACTCGCGACGTAGATCTCGTCGACCAATGGCTGCAAAACGGCGAGCAGAATCTCGTCCTTATTTCGAAAGTGCCGGTAGAAGTTTCCGTAAGACGTTCGAGCGATCTTGACGATGTCCTGGACCCGGGTGGCCTCGTATCCTTTGCGCGCGAATACGCGTGCCGAGGCGTTCAGCAGGCGCTGACGCATCGCCGCCCCCTTCGCGGTGGCAGGGGCTAACGGCTCCAACGCAGAATCGGTCTCCAGCATTTGCCGTCCATAGCACCGCGGCCGCTTGACCACCAGCTGGGAATCCAATAATATGACGTCAATGTCAGTTATTGACCAGACCCGAATCGTAATCAATTCAAGGGCGGGAGCTGCAGAGCTCGCCCGGCCCGTCGATGCAGCCAGTATCCTCGAGGAGGGGCATCCTCGGGTGCTCCGTCGCGGCAATTCCGTGCGAAATTCAAATTTCGCCTCTCCGTCGGAAAGGCCACATTCAGGGATGTGTTGATGTATCCGGGCACCCACGCGCTAACTAATCCGGACCGCCCAGCCCTCATCATGACGGCAACCGGTGAGATCGTGACGTACGCCGAATTGGAGGATCGGTCTCGACGGGCTGCAAACTGGCTCTTCGACGCCGGCTTGCGGCCCGGCGACGTTGTGGGCGTATCGCGATTCACGCTGCCGCACCATGTCCCGTTGAAGTCAAGCAAGTGATGATGAAGTGGTGGCGGCGATATTGTGGGAGTACTACTCGGCCACCGAAATGAACGGGATGACCGTGATCGACCCCGAGGAGTGGCTCGGGAAGCTCGGCTCCGTCGGTCGCGCCGTGCTAGAGAAGATTCACATCTGCGATGAGGACGGTAGCGAACTTCCAGCCGGTCAGACAGGTACGATTTATTTCGAACGCGATAAGATGCCGTTTGTCTACCATGACGAGCCGGAAAAGACGCGGGCCGCGCAACATCCGGCGCATCCGTACTGGACCACTGTCGGTGACATCGGACACGTCGATGCGGACGGCTACCTCTTCTTGACCGATCGCAAGGCGTTCAAGATCATCTCAGGCGGGGTCAACATCTATCCTCAAGAGATTGAGAACCTTCTGGTGCTTCATCCTGCTATCGCGGACGCAGCCGTCATCGGAATCCCCGATCCTGATATGGGCGAACAGGTCAGAGCCATAGTGCAATTGCTGCCGGGCACGGAAGGCAGCGAGAACTTGGCCAAAGAAATCATCGCCTTCGTGAAGAATCGTATTGCCGGCTACAAGGCGCCCGGCAGCATCGATTTTGTGCATGAAGTCCCGCGTTCACAGACGGGCAAGCTCATGAAGCAGGTATTCCGTAATCGGTATTGGTCGGAGAAGGCAGCCTGACATCAAGCGCCTGGAATGGAATGAACCGCTCTACTCTGCGACCTCGCCAATGCGCTGTCGTATGTATGCCGCTAAATTTGGTCAACACAACACAACGCCATGCTGCTCCGCAATACGCTCAGTAACTATCGCTTGCCGCTCGATTCCTCCGATGCCGATGCTCTCGGCGTCGAGGCGGCCCTGGCAGTGGAGCGCTTCCTCCAGCATAGGCGGGGGACGGCCCCTACCCCGATGGTTTCACTTCCTGCCCTTGCCCGTCGTCTGGATGTCGGATCCATTTACATCAAGGACGAAGGACGACGACTGGGTCTCGGTAGCTTCAAAGCACTCGGGGGAGCCTATGCGGTAATACAGCTTATTCTTGAGCTCGCGTCGCAACGATGGGGCCGTCCAGTAGACATTTCTGAGTGGCGCTCACCCGAAGTCGCCACAGTCGCCGCTGGAATAACCCTGACGTGCGCTACCGACGGCAACCACGGCCGATCGGTTGCACAAGGCGCCCAACTCGTGGGCGCCAACTGCGTCATCTTTGTTCATGCTGGAGTGAGTGACGAGCGCTGCCGAGCGATCGCGCGGTATGGTGCCCGTATCGAACGTGTTCAGGGCAACTACGATGATTCCGTTGCGTCGGCATCTAAAATCGCCAGCGAACAGGGCTGGATTGTGGTCTCCGACACATCTTGGCCGGGCTACGAACGGATCCCTCACCTCGTTATGCAAGGTTATACAGCATTGCTTCGTGAGGCCCTTGGTGCGCTGCCAAAGCCTCCAACCCACGTGTTTGTCCAGGCCGGTGTCGGCGGCATCGCAGCGGCGACTGCCGCTCATTTTTCGCTTGTATTCGGAAAGGACAGACCCTTCTTCACTGTGGTGGAGCCGGATCGAGCCGCCTGCCTTCTCGAGAGCGCCAAGGCCGGCCAGATCGTGAAGGTGCCGCACGACAGACCTACCGTCATGGCGATGCTTGAATGCTATGAGCCATCACTTATTGCCTGGCGCATTCTCTCGCGCGTTGCCGATGCCTTTATGACCGTCGAGGACGACGAGGCGGTTACGATGATGAAGGAGCTTGCCTATCCCGTCGACGGCGATCCGGCGATCGTCGCCGGCGAAAGTGGCGCAGTAGGTCTCGCTGGATTGGCAAAGGCGGCGGCTGATCCAGCGTTTCGTTCGGAGATCGGGCTCGACTCTAATGCCTGTGTCTTCCTGATCAATACCGAGGGCGCGACTGACCCAGCGCTCTATGAGAAGCTCGTGGGCGCTCGCCCCGAGGACGTGACCGGCTGAACCGACGGAGGAGTGCACATAGCATGCCGAGTTGTCCGACGTTTATGTGGTTTGCAGTGACCGCGCGTGACCGCCCTGTCTGTGGCGGTCGCGATGAGACAGGGCTTTCGGTTTTTCACATGCCTTGCAAACACCGGCCATTGCATGTGGATTTCAAACACCATTCTGCATTCTGGAATGGTTTGCGATTCCATGGCCGGGTTGCAGTTACAGTTGATAGCTGCAGTCGCCTGCTCGCGTTTCGCGGCAAACCCAAAGCGAAGTCGGAGAGCCCCTCGATTCTACGGAAGCAAGTAGCTGACATAGAAGCGGCAGGCGTTCGGCGGGTTGCGTACGGCAAACCTTGGTGTAGCTTTTCCAACCCTTTGTATGCAGCAGTTCGTCATCGTCCTGCTATGTCTTAACTCTAACTCTTCATCTAGCATTTTGCCGCGACTCCCGTGAGCAGGTAAAATCGATTGTTTAGATGAAGCACATCCACACGATGGATAAATTCGCGCCATGCGTTTCAACGGCCTTGATCTGAATCTTCTCGTCGCGTTCGACGCTCTCATGACGGAGCCGAACCTCACCGCGGCGGCGCGGCGAATCAACCTGAGTCAGCCGGCCATGAGCGCGGCCGTGGCCCGGTTGCGCGCCTATTTCCGCGATGAGCTCTTTACGATGATGGGCCGCAAGCTTGTGCCCACGCCGCGAGCCGAAGCGCTTGCTGCCCCGGTTCGGGAGGCTCTGTCGCACATCCAACTCTCCATTATCTCCCCCGACGGATTTAAGCCGGCGCAGTCGACTCGTCGCTTCAGGATCATCCTGTCAGATTTCATGATGACCGTGTTTCTTCGAAAGGTCGTGGACCGCGTCGCGCAGGAAGCTCCCGCCATCTCCTTCGACTTGCTGCCACCCGAAGAGGACCCCGATCAGCTTCTCCGGCGTGGCGAGATTGACTTCCTAGTCTGTCCGGAATTGTTCATGTCGCGCACGCATCCCAAAATGCCGCTGTTTGACGAAAGATGCGTGTACGTCGGCTGCCGTATGAACAAGCAGCTAGCTGAGCCGCTTACATTAGAGAGTTCCCTGTCGATTGGACAGGTTGCGGCCAGATTCGGGCCGACGATCAGACCTTCGTTCGATGAATGGCTCTTGGTCGAGCACGATCTCAAGATCCGCGTTGAGGTCGGTGTGCCGGGCTTTAGCCTGATTCCCCCGCTGATATTGGGGACTGATCGTATAGCGTCAATGCCATCGAGGTTGTTCAAGCATTTCGAGAACACAATGCCCTTGCGAACGATCCAAGCTCCGTTGCCGGCCTTTGCGTTCACCGAGGCCGTCCAATGGCCTGCTCTTCACAACGCTGATCCGGCGAGCATTTGGATGCGGAACATTTTTGTGCAGGAGGCGTCCCGCATCGCATGAGTTCGCCTAAACTTGAACGCGCAGCTTTATCAACCACAGCACGTGGCGATCCACGATCTATCGAGCCACCGACTTCAGACGTACGCATCCGCGTGGGCCGTAGTCTGATTGGATTATTTGGCTGCCGTGCTTGAGCCGGGTAGGATTTTCGTTGTCTATCCGGCCGACCTCGATCTCCATTTCGTCGGCCAACGTCCCGCAGCCAGTCTTCGTTTCGCCGAAAAACGACACCGTTTATGGGAACGCCATCGCCTGATCATCAACGCTGGTTCGTGCTCGGTTCGGAGATCAGTGGCGCGCCCCCGACCGAGACCGGCCCTTCTGGCTTAGCGGGTTGGACGGCTCGCTTGGCCGGGCTCGAAACGGGATGGGACGGCGGGGGAGAAGAAGGCGCGAGAAGAACGGGGGCAGGGACGGCCGGTTTCTGCAACAACTCAATTCTCGATGTCAGCGCCTCGATCTGATCCGCCATGCGTTTCAAATCGTCCTGCTGCGCACCGATATTACGATTGATCTCTCCAATTTGATCACTTGCCTTCTGCTGCTCGGACCGAATTTCCAAAAGTGCCTCCCTGTCTTCAGGTGACAGGCCTGTCGTTGGGACGACTTCACGAGCCGACGGCTTCTCGAAAAATTCTTCGACACTGATCCAATAATAGGCTGCTCCGGCGCACAGGCCGATGGATACCGCGACGAGCGCGAAGACCGACGCAAAACGTCTTGACGACTTGTGCAAGACAGAGGGTGGTTCCAAGCTGCTCACTTGATCAATCACATTCGTCATCCCTCAGCCTGCCATTCTCATCCGCGTCGGTTTTTCTCGTGACGCGATAAAGGGCGATGGTCAAGAGCTCCCGGCGCCGAACGCGCATTCTTGCGCAACTTTGTCTGATCGCTTGGTTTCATCCCATGAGGCGCATTAACAAGCCGGCGCGGTGAGGCCCAGATATCCATACTTCCTTGAAACTGAACGATTCGAAGTTGCGATCCAAAGAGCGCCAAAAGGAGTTGCCATCTTGGCAAGATCGCTCTCGTCGAGCTCCAGCGATCTCCTTGCACAAGCGTTATTGGGAGCGCCTGTCTGCTTTCGGCGCTTCTTCGCCGCAAAACGGTTCGGAGCTGTTCAAGAGCGAACGGACATCGAGGCTCTATACTCGCTATCCGATATTTAGATAATCCAATCGTGCCCTGCACGGGGGCACGAGTTTAGCCCGTTGTCGCGAGATGCTGTTATTTTCCCGGACAGTCAAATGCAGCTTTCCGCTTGCGCTTTGGCCCGAGAATCGCATGCAGAAGAGATTTGGGATTACCCTTCCAGCGCTCCGCGTTAGTGGTCCGATCGTTCAACGCTTTTTTGCGCAAGAACCGGTATCACGCACAAATGCTGCATCCTGAACGGAAAAACGCAGGCTCCAAACCTGGTCTTGAGCCTAATTTCATCGCGACGATGGGGGTGACTTGGTTGTGGGGCCCACTTGTGCGTAGGGCAAACGTTAACTCCCATCCGATCTCGTCTTCAGGGTGTGCATTTCATTTGAAGGATCGGACGCCCGAGGAAGAACGCAATGTGGCAACATGATTGATCGGCTAGGAGAGGTCGAACAGCTGTCTATATGAATGCGAACTATCGGCAATCATCTACCAACGAGGCCTTTGATCACGGCCCGGGAACGAGACTCCCTTTGCCGGACTGTACCGGTGTATGGGCTGTCTTCCCCAATCCGTAGTGGAGTTGTCAGAGACAGAAGTCGCCGTCGGAGTTCTGGCCCTTTGAGGATGGCTCCGCCGAGGCCCTCCACGTTTGCAGACTTCAATTAAAAGACCGCGAGGGGCTTAGCTAGGCATATGCTCTATCTGGTCGGGTAAAACGCCAATGCGCATGTCCGCCCTCCCCGTGAGAGATCAACCTCGCCTGGTGGCGCGGCATAGCCGCCACAATCCACCGAATGTGCTACGCAAAATTTATGCAACCTTTGCATCGGATGACTTCGGGATACGGCGTCGCGGTGTGCGCCGCCGCCGAGAGTCTGGCCCAGATGGAGCCGCAGGACTACCCTGCTCTCGCGGGCCAGCGAGGCAGTGCAACGGCAATTTGAGGCGCGGGCCAATCTCTGAGAAGCCGAGCTTCAAGTACAATGCTGAGTTGGGACTGCGGCTCCACATCGGCTGCCTTGGTGCCCCGACTTCAAGTTGGCCCCAGCCTTTTGTCGTCCCGAGGGTAACGGCTGCGTCGATGAGCGCCATCGCAACACCAGATGAGCGCTGATCCGGCACGACGTAGAGCTCCGTGATAATGCCGTAGGTTCCGCGCGCAAAGAGGGCGGCACTTTCCGATAGCATGATGAGGCCGACAGGGCGTTCCTCCGTAAAAGCAAGAAACCCCGAGATGCGCTCTTTCATGGCCAGCAGGTCGGCAACCAGTTGAGTGTCTACTCCGGTCTGCACGTGACCGGCCCCAAGTTCGGCAAGCAGAGCACTGACCATCTGAGTCACCGTTGCAGCATCATTGACGGATACCTCGCACGTCGTCACCATGTCACATCCTCCACCACGCGGTTCAGCAGCAGCAACGGAGACGAAAGCTGCCGCAGCCCGCAACCCAAAGTAGATATTCTAACAAATTGAAGGTCCAATGACGCCGTTGTTCACACCATTGAGAGGTCGCTAGATCTTCGCCCTGCCTTTAGCTGACGATGCTGGCTCGAGACTTAGTCGAAACCGGCTTTCTCACTGTTCTGGCGAGCTTCCGATCGCATCCGGCCTCACGCCAAAGCGTTGTTTGACCAACGCAACGACAGGGCCACCAAACACATTCTGCATCCCGAGGGGCGACCCTATGAGTCGTTCCGTGGAATCCTGGTTTGCTTGGCGAACTGGATGAGCTCGATCAGACTGGCGACCGATTGACGCAGGTCGCATTTTGCTCCATGCGAGCGGGCCCGCGGCTGTTTAATGCGGCTCCAAATAATCGTTTGTAGAGGTGTCCCACGACGCCCATGTCGCATCGTGCCGGGTGGATCGGAGTTGTCGAGTTCGTCGAAGGCATCATTCGATCTCTCGGTCCACCGCTATGAACGAACCGGTTGGGCACCAATAGTCTCAGAGAATGAACTACGGCGCGAGTCGAAGACGCACTCTTTTTGCTCGTGGTTGAAAAACCAGCTTTCTTAAATTTGCGACGAACGGATCGTTTGTTGCGCGTGCCAGCATCATCGCCTGCGACAACGGACGTGTCTGCGACCAGAGCAACTGTATTGATCGTACCTCAAACAAGTTCATCCTCGGCGGTCGCAGACATCCCTCGAATTTGGGAGAAGCTGAAGAAGGTGCCGAGGGAGCCTGATCGAGACACCATTTTGGGCCATCTCATCGATCCAGTGCTCCGGTTGAACTCATTCCTTGCTCGAAGCCGCTCATCGAACCTCGTCGAGGACGACCAGCTGTGACGTGCCACAGTGAGGGCCGCGGCGGCGTTGCGCCCGACGATCTCGGGAAGTTCAGCGGCGAACTTGCCGACCAGAAGCACACACGCATGCGCAAGCTCGGCGATGATGCCGACTGTCCGCTTTCGCACTCTTGTTCGGATTGTCGAAAAGCAGTACGCGGCGCGTGGAGCCAAAATGCTGCGAAGGCGTTCTGTGGGCGACGCCGTGCTTTTGGCCGGCCCGGCCAATCCACCTCGGCCCCCTCCTCGAGGCCTAAACTGCGAAGCATGTCCTTGCCGCGGTCATTTCGGCGATCGCTCTCGACTACGTCCGCCACTGTCACGGCGCTCTCACCTTCGCCAGAGCCTGGAGCAGTGACGGCACTCCTCGTCTGTGCCCAAGATTTCAGTCCCGCTCGATCAGCACTCGCCATAGGTCAAGGGCGAAGCTCGCTTAGGCCTCGTCGTCCAACCAGCCGATCTTGCTCTTCAGGAACCGGAAACCAAGCACCCGAAAGCTGGCATGCTCCTTGTTGTCCCTGCCATAGCCGTGGCCGCCCGCGGCTGCCTCGTAGAAATAGGCTTCGTAGCCCATCACCTGCAGTTTCGCGACCATCTTGCGGGCGTGCCCTGGATGAACCCGATCATCCCGCCGCGTGGTAGCAATCAGGATCGGCGGATAGTTTTGACCCAGTCTTGCCGCATGATAGGCGGAATACGTCTTGAGCCATTCCCACTCCGCAGGGTTGTCGGGATCACCAAATTCCGCGATCCAGCTCGCCCCCGCAAGGAGCTTTGTGTAGCGACGCATGTCGATCAGAGGAATCGTGCAAAACAATGCGCCGAACTGCTCGGGATAGCGCGTGAGCATGTTGCTGATGAGGATGCCGCCGTTGGACCCACTTTCGGCGGCTATCCGCCTCGGCTGAGTCACGCCGCGGCGCACCAGATCGGCGGCCACAGCCGCGAAGTCATCATGCGACAGTTTCTTGCCGGCAAGCCGTCCGGCGTCGTGCCAATGTGTGCCGAACTCGCCCCCGCCGCGCAGGTTCGCCTGTACGGTGGTGCCACCACGCTCCAACCAGAGCTTGCCGAGGGCCGAATTGTAGTGCGGCCTCATGGAAAGTCCGAAGCCGCCGTAACCGCTCATATGGACCGGCGCCTTGCCACTCTCCGCGGCAGGACCGGTCTGTACATATGGAATCCGCTCACCATCGATCGAGATGGCCTCGTGCTGCGTGACCACAAGGCCCTCGGGGCTAAACGTCTTTGGGGCGTGCTTCAGCACGATTGGGCTCGAGACACTCCGTTCGATCAGCATCAGCGAAGGCGACGTGAGCGGATCCTGGGCACAGGCGAGCAGGTCGCCGTTGCTTTCGGACCGATCGCAATCGAGGGGCCAAACGTCGACGGCGCCGATGCCGGGAAGGCCGCGTAGCTCCTCATGGCTCCAGCCGGCGGACGAGGGTGTCCAAGTCTGGAATGAAGGGCGCAACTCGTCAAGGATGGAAAGCACGAGCTTGCCGTTGGCCCAGAAAAATCCCTGCAGCGCGCGGCGCGGGCGCGGCGCGAAAATGACCGTGAAGTTGCGATCGCCGGCGAGAAAGGCCGACAGCGATATGCCAAGCGCGGTGTCGGGCGCGTGGGTGACGCCGGCAATCCTCCATGCCGAGCGCAATTTGACGATCAACCAGTCCCGGTGCGCTTGGAGCCAGATGTCGGAGGGAAGATCGAGCTTCACGTTCGCGCCATATTCGGTTCCGAGCCAGACCTCAGAGTTGAAGAAATCCAGCTGATTGACGAACCAAGCCCGCGACGCTTTTCCGGTTCGATCGACTCTGCAAGAGGCGCCCAATCGGTCGGGTGTGGTCTCGAACACCACGGCCGCGCGCTCCACAGGCTCACCGCGGCGCCACAATCGCGCGGTCCTCGGATAGCCCGATGTAGTTGCCATGCCGTTGCCATGCGCGCTGGACAACAGCAGCGTATCGGGATCTACCCATGTGGCGCCACTCTTCGCTTCCGGCAGGGTGAAGCCGTCGGCCACAAAGCTTTTCGCATTGAGGTCGAATTCGCGCAGGACGACGGCATCGCTGCCGCCGCGCGACAGGCTTACAATGATTCGCGGATGATCTCCTGGCAGTGAAGCCGTCGAGTTCAGAAGCCAGTCCTCGCCTTCCTTTGCCGCGAGCTGGTCGATATCGAGCAAGATTTCCCAGGAAGGATTCGGCTTGCGAAATTCATCTAGCGTGGTCCGTCGCCAGAGGCCACGTAGGTTGCTGGCGTCCTTCCAGACATTGTAGAGATAGCCACCACGCCGCGCGATATAGGGAATATTGTCCGGCCGATCGTAGATCGACGCCAGCGCGTCGCGATCCCGCTCGAAGGCCGCTCCGCCAAAAGCTCGCAACGTTTTGCTGTTCTGCCGCTCGACAAAGTTTAGCGCGCGCCGGCCCTCTATCTCTTCCAGCCAGAGATGCGGATCATCATCGGGAGCGGAGAGCGTTGGCGTTCCAGCTTGCAACTTTGTCGGCGAGCTTGCTTTAGACACCGTTCACTCCCAGGCTGGCGTTGGCGCGCACTTTCGATACGTGATCGAGGTTTGGATGACGTGGTTTGGTCGAGAACGAAGCCTACAACCTAACGCGGCATGCGATTCAAGTTCATTCTTTCGAAGTGAACGCCGCACACGCATGCAGTGGAGAGATTTCGGCTAGGAAGCCACGAGAATAGCCGCCCCAAGCACGTAGGCTGCAAATGGATGTGTGCACAAAAACGTGACGCGCGCGGCATTCCGCGCCGCAACTACCGACATTCGTAATTGAACCCGATAACACTACGCCGTTGCTGGTCAATGACTTCTACGGTGCAGGCTCGCGCGCTCTTCCAGAACAACAATCTTCGCGACACGTCCGTCAAAGAGTTCTGCTGCGCACCTGCGCCTAGTCCATACAACAAAAGATGAGCGCATCACATGACGTAGAGGGCGACACATCCGCAAACGTAACACCGGATCACTAGCGCGAGAGTCCGATAGCGCGGCTTACTTACCACGATTGGGCGCCGTGCGACCGCAATTGACTTGCGTCAGAGTTCGACCTGCACCATCAGTCTCGCGCTCTATTTGTGAACGCGGTGGTGGGTCTGAAAGGCGTTCACTTCCTGAACCATTTTGCAATGAAGATTGGCATTGTCCGATATACGACTATGTCGGAGACGCAACATCGTTTGTTCGAGCTGCTCTTTGTATTTGCGAAGCTTACTTCTTGGCACGGCTAATGCTTTGGGAAATGCGCATCGCGTTGGACCGATAGGGTCCTGCCGAAACGCAACGACTCTCGATTGGATGATCGAGAGTATAGAGCCACCGAGAGATGAAATTTGTTCATCACTCATCCTCATTCCTGACGAACCGAAATGGAGCTTTTGAACAGCTATGCCGATCCAGCAGCCGACGAACTATGTCGATGGCAATAATAGAGCCAAATGCCGAGCGCTCTATCGTGCTTTCTCCTGTGATCTTTTGGTTCGGATGTTTACACGAGTCTCAATGTCCTCATACCGATCGGCGGCTTGTTTTCTTGCTGCACTGCTCACGAGTTGCAGTCTTTCTAGCGGCGGCGCATTTGCCCAGACGACGCTCACGTCGGCGCCGCCCGCCAGCTTCACGCTCAGCAACGGGCTTCAGGTCGTGGTGATCCCGGATCATCGCACGCCCGTGGTCACGGAGATGATCTGGTACAAGGTCGGCTCTGCCGACGAGGCGCCCGGCAAATCCGGGCTTGCCCACTTTCTCGAGCATCTGATGTTCAAGGGCACAGAAAAGCACCCGATCGGCGAATTTTCCAAGATCGTGTTTCGCGTCGGCGGCAACGAAAACGCTTTCACCTCACTTGATTACACCAGCTACTTTCAGCGCGTCCCGCGCGAGCAACTGCCGATGGTGATGGAGTTCGAGGCCGATCGTATGAACGCCCTCATCCTCAAGGACGAAAACGTACTGCCCGAGCGCGACGTCGTGCTCGAAGAGTACAACATGCGCGTCGCCAACAGTCCCAATGAGCGTTTGAGCGAACAGATCATGACGGCGCTCTATCTCAATCATCCTTATGGCCGGCCGGCGATCGGCTGGCATCAGGAAATTGAGAAGCTCGGCCGCGAGGACGCGCTCGCCTTCTATCGCCGCTTTTATTCGCCGAACAACGCGATCGTCGTAATCGCCGGCGACGTCGAACTCCTCGAAGTCCGCTCGCTGGTCGAACGCAATTTCGGTCCCATCCCGACCCAGCCCGCGATCCCGGTGCAGCGCGTTCGCCCGCAAGAGCCGGAACCGGCAGCCCCGCGCACTGTCACGCTATCCGACCCGCGCGTCGAGCAGCCCGTCCTGCACCGTTTCTACCTAGTGCCCTCGGCGACCACGGTCGCTCCCGGGGAGAGCGGGGCGCTCGCCGTGCTCGCGCATTTGATGGGCAGCGGCAGCAACTCCTACCTTTACCGCGCCCTCGTCGTCGACAAGCCGCTCGCGGTCTCCGCCGGTGCCGGCTATTCGGGCATCTCGCTCGATCCGACCCAGTTCTCGGTCTCGGCCTCGCCGAAAACCGGCGTGGGCTTTGCCGAGGTCGAGCAGGTGATCGACGGCGTCATCGCCGGCATCGTGCAGAACCCGATCCCCGCCGAGGACCTCGAGCGGGTCAAGACGCAGCTCATTGCAGCAGCGATCTACGCCCAGGACAACCAGGTGGCGCTAGCGCATTGGTATGGGGGCGCGCTGAGCACCGGGCTCTCGATCAAGGAAATCCGAAGCTGGCCGGACCGAATTCGCGGCGTGACCGACGAACAGGTCCGTGCGGCTGCGCAAAAATGGCTCGATAAGAAGCGCTCGGTCACGGGCTATCTGATCAAGGGCACCGCTACCGCCAAGACTAACGCCAAGACTACCACCTAGCGCGAGGAGAAACGTTCGTGATCCATCCCCTCCATCACGCCCGACGCATCGTCCAGTCGATGGCCGCCGGCGCAGAGCTCGCTTTGGCTCCGGTTTTGCCCTCCAAGGCCGCCGCAAAGATCCAGCGCCTGGTCTCGCCCGGCGGCATGGAGGCCTGGTTCGTCCAGGACGCGACCGTGCCGCTGATCGCGATGGAATATTCATTCGCCGGCGGCTCGTCCCAGGATCCCAAGGACAAGCCGGGCGTCGCCAATCTCGTCGGCGATCTCCTCGACGAAGGCTCCGGCGATCTCGACTCCAAGACCTTCCATGAACGTCTTGATCGCCGCGCCATCGAGCTGCGCTTCCGTGCCACCCACGACAGGTTCCAGGGTAGCCTGCGCATGCTGCGCGACAACAAGGACGAGGCCTTCGACCTGTTGCGGTCCGCACTGACCTCGCCGCATTTCGACGCGGCCGATGTCGAGCGCATCCGCTCGCAGGTCATCTCGGGGCTGCGCCGCGACACCACCAATCCGACCTCGCTCGCGAGCCGCAAATTCCTGGAGATGACCTTCGGCGATCATCCCTATGGCCGGCAGACCAACGGCACGCTGGAGAGCGTGCCGACCATCACGGTTGCCGACATGAAGGATTATGTCGGCCGCATCCTCGCCAAGGACACGCTGAAGATTGCAGTGGTCGGCGACGTCGATCCGGTCACCCTCGGCAAGCTGCTCGACCACACGTTCGGGAGCTTGCCTGCCAAGGCCGCGCTGACGCCGGTCCCCGACGTCGAGGCCGCAAAGCCGCCGCAGCGCGCCTTCGTGCCGCTTGACGTGCCGCAGACCGTGATCACCTTCGGTGGTCCCAGTTTCAAGCGCGACGATCCGCAATTCATGGCGGCCTATGTCGTCAACCACCTCCTCGGCGGCGCCGGATTGTCCTCCCGGCTCTATCATGAAGTCCGCGAGAAGCAGGGTCTGGCCTATTCGGTGTCGGAATCGCTGCACTGGATGGAGCATTCGGCGCTGTTCATCGGTAATACCGGCACGCGCGCCGACCGCGCCGGCGACACCATCGACGCCATCGAGAAGGAGGTACGCCGCATCGCCGAGGAGGGCCCGACGCAAAAGGAGCTTGACGAGGCCAAGTCCTACCTCAAGGGCTCGCAGATGCTGGCGCTCGACACCTCCTCCAAGCTGGCTCATGCGCTGCTGCAATATCAGCATGATCAGCTGCCGATCGATTATATCGAGAAGCGCAACGCCATTGTCGATGCGGTCACGCTGGACGACGCCAAGGCAGCTGCCAAGCGGCTGTGGGGCCAGGGCCTCCTCACCGTCATTGTCGGCCGCGCACCGCAAGCCGCGGCACTGCCTGCCGCCGCTCCGGCGCCGAAGTCAGAGTGATTGGCGCACTTGATGGCTGGGCTTGTTCCGGCCATCAACCTCAGTGACGCCGCGTTATTGATATATATTCTTGGTAATTCTCGGCGCCCACGCTGGTACACCCTGCTCCGGGTAGTCCCGCGATATTGCCATCGCCAACCCGACATGCTGACTCGGCTTCGCCTGCGCCTCAAGCGCGGCCGGACAAAGAACAAAGCCGTCGAGCGATATCTGCTGGCGAAGCTTCCCAACTGGCAACTGTGTTGCCGCCGGCTGGGAGCCAGCCTTTTAGTTCGAAAACGATGATCGATATCCCTGTGGAATGAGCGTCGCCAGAGCCTTACTTTGGAAAAGTGAAACCAAGTCATGAAAGCACAATGCGCACGCCAATATGGCCCCTGACCTCAGCCCCCGCTTGCCAAAGCAGAAGCTAGATGAGGCGGAGGTTTTCGGCTGATATTTTCCCCGAGCGGCCGATCTTTGGTTCATAACTGATCTTGTCTCCTTGTGGGAGTAGGACCAAGCTAGCCTTCTGCACCGCAGAGATATGAACAAACACGTCACGGCCGCCATCGTCCGGCGCGATGTAGCCGTAGCCTTTAGTCGGGTTGAACCATCTCACGGTTCCAGTCGCCACGGTCTTTGCTCCCTAAAAACGACACTGAATCGCGCGCTGCGATCCAGCAGCCGCATTGCTCACCTCAGCAACTCGCGTGCCGCTCCCGACGCGCTGTGGATAGGTGTAGAAGACCGTGTGTTTGGCGCGAATTCGCGAGATTCTTTGTCTGTCGTTCTTGAGTGCCACACAGCGAATGTCTTCAACCCGACAACACTGGTACGACAAAATACCGAGGGCGATGACTTCGGCCGCTCTCTCCTGTACTCATCTGTCCCGTGCAGATCACATCACGAGACTCGCTGGATCGGCTTATCCAAGTGATGTTGAAGTTCGTTGCGACTGACGTTGGCAGCGGTCCAATTGACCAGCAGATCTCTGCGGGCCGGGCGAGCCGCTCAATCATTGGCAGACTTTAATCTTATGGGAATGGGCCATCCACCGCCAGACCACGGAACGTGTGCGCTACGTTCCAGATTCTTCTTGTGGCATGCTAGGCTGGTGCATTTAGATAGCTCCCAGGATCGGCACCGTCGAGCCGGGATGCAAACAATGCCACGGAGGCTCGATCCGCGTGGCTGGCCGTTGGATCAGACGATGGGTCGTTTCAACGTTTCTTTCATTTGCCGATGGAGAGTCGATGTCTACGAGGCAAGCGGTGTGCCAGCTGAAACAGTTATTGGGAATGCTCGCTGGACTCGCCGGCATTGTGGGGATCTCCGGTGCTATCGCTGCGAGCAATCCGCGATGGGACAGCGTACAGGGGTTTGGTGCTGGAACCACGGGCGGCCTGGGAGGCGAAGTGGTTCAGGTCAGCTCACTCAAAGATCTGACTTATCAATTGTGTCGGTCGTATAGCTCTGGAATCTGCAATGACGATAGTCCGCGCGTTGTCCAAATCGTCGGGACCATAGACTTCACAGGAACGGAAGGGCGCGGCGAGGGTCCGGGCTGCCAATACAGCAACACCTGTCAGACGCCCTACAAGGGTGAAACGCTTCTCCTCTTGGATGGGCTCGATACACACTGCGACGGCAAGCTCAAAATGGAGGTCAGCTTCGATAGAGCGGGCAAGCATCCCTTGGAGGTCGGATCAAACAAGACCGTGATTGGCGTCCGATCAAACGCTACAATCAGGGGCAAGGGACTGCGACTGAATGGTGTGAGCAACGTCATTGTCCGCAACCTGACCATCAGTGACATCAATCCCGGCATTGTCTTCGCGGGCGATGCGATTGCGATTTCGCGAGCGAACCGGGTCTGGATCGATCATAACCGTTTTCATAACATCGGGCGCCAGATGATTGCCGGCGGCCTTGGGGCGACGACGAATATCACGGTCTCGTGGAACGATTTTGATGGCAGGGATAACTACTCCTCTTATTGCAACGGAGCGCATTACTGGAACCTCCTTTTTCTTGGCAGTCCTCAGTCGATCACGGTTGCCAACAACTACTTCCATGAGGTCTCCGGACGGGCTCCGCACATTGACGGTCTACGGTCGGTCATTCACCTGGTGAACAACTACTTTCACAACACCGAGCTGCTGCAACGCAATGGTTTCTTCCACGCCCTGGATGCTGGACCATCTGTTCAAGGCCTGATTGAGGGCAACTACTTCGACAACATTGAAACCCCGATCAGGGCCGAGAGTGGGCATGTCTTTGGCGCGCTGGGAGGCGTAAATCGAGAAATGCAAGACCTCTGCCTAGCCATGCTTGGACGCATGTGTGCGGGCAACATCGCGAGGCCCGCGCCGCGGATCAATGGATTCCGGTTGGAAGAAAGCGTCGTTAGATCTTTTGGCGCTCTTCCGAAGGCGGCTATTCATCGTCCCTTCCAGGCGGATGATGTCCCGGCATTGGTCACCGCCAACGCAGGTCCCGGCCACATTTGAATTTTCCGATAGGATCCAACGAAGCTGCGACCGCGCGAGTTCAAAGAGCGCCTTGAGCTTCAGGCCAGTCGATCCTCACTCCGGGACGCATCGATTTTTTTGCGAGTGCGCAACTACCTCGAAGCTTTGGCGGGTCTAGCTCAGCCTCCTGCTCGCCCAAGTCTCCGTCCACGAAACACGATATTCTCCGAACTGATTGAGACCTCATCGGCAGCTGCGATCGGTTCAAAAACAAAATGCCCGGCTTGTGTCGCCGAAAGCAGCTCTTGCTGTGCCGCGCTGCTTCAATGGGCTAACGCAAAAAGACTTTCGGATGCGGCGCCCTATTCCTGCTGTTGCAACCAAAGAACGCATTTTTCCATCGTGAATGCGGGACATTTAGCTTCTTGCGGCGCAAATAAAGGAATATCCCAGATTTGAGAGGGCTGGCATGAGTAATTTGGATCAGCAGTCTTCCGGAGCGACGGCTTGACGCCACGCCCATGGATCCCGGGCGGCCAGTAAGAGTGCGTTATGGGGCATGAATTCTACAGAACACTGGCGCAGCAGGCGCGTGATCTCGCCGAGCGGGCCGATCCGTTCACCAGGCAGCGGTTGCTGAAGCTGGCCGGCAGCTATGACGTGAAGGGCGGAAATCTGGCGCGGGCGCCACGCCCGACGGAGCGTCCGCTGCCGATTCCGCGTACCGCGCCGCCCGCATCGATCTTTTCAGGTCCGGGCGAAGCTGGATGAACTTCGGTGCAGGCCACCCCTTCGCTGATCCGGAAGCCGCGGCACGCAAGCGATCGCTGGCGGCATCGAGCCCAACGATGGCCAGTTCCTTTGCGATGCCAGCCGCACCGGCGGCGGCTTCCGAACGGGCCTGACATTGGCGGTTGAACGCGACTGGATCAAGCGGCATGCGTCCGGGACGCATGTGAGACCGGCTGAGCACGGAATTGGGGCTCAACTAGTTGTCGAGCGCGAAACCAAGCGCTCTCGCTCTCGGTTGTTTCGCTTGAGCCGCCCGACCTTCTTGAATTGATCGGAAGTTCAGGCCGATCAAGCAACTGAAAAGCATCATCGACGAGCATTGGAAGGATGACGGCCATGATGGACGACAATTTGGCTCGGATGCGCACACATCTGAGCGCCATCCAGCGCCACCGAAGACTGCTGAAGACCAAGCTCACCGAACACGACCGGCAGTACGTCTGCAGACGCCTGTCGGAGGAAGAGTGCGCGCTCGAAAGCTTGCGAGCGTCGATTTTTCCCATGGTGTTCGAGAGCCCCAGGCCGATGATATCGGCCTCCTAGCCGGTACGGCCGTGTCGATGGCGACGGCCTACGCGCGCAGGAGCGCCGCTATGGCACTCACGTCAGCAAATTCATATATCGGCTACCGATATTGGAGCCTTTTTTAGATGCGCGGCCTGCTAATTCTCTTTGTGACCTTTGTGATTATGCTGGCGGCGCGCAGCCAGCATAAGATTGGTTTCGTGCCGCGCCCAACCGCATCCATGCCACCGGTCAATGTACCCTAAAGCCGAAGGTTTGGCGCAAACAGCGCGGATTGCGCGACAACGTGCTTCCATCTCTCTGGGAGGTCGGACCGGTTTGCGTTAGGCGGAGCCTCGCTTTCCAAGTTGTCTGAGGACCTGCAGGAAGCGGGCAAGCCATGCCTCAAGCCATGCGTCAGTTGCGGCCACTTGCGCTGCTGCGTTCGTGCGCGCGCTCGACTCATCAACAAGGAAGATTTGAGGACGGCAGTTTTGGTTTCTGACTGGGTCTTGCACTTCTCCCACCCTTTCGCGAGGAGCGTGGCAAGGAGGTGTCCGGACCTCCCAAGCCACGCAGCCGCAACAGCTCAGTCGGCGAGCGGTTTCGGCATGTGCAAAACTGTACCGGCTCCCGGGGAGGTTGAATTGATCTAGCGCAAACACGAGAGCGGTTTGTCTCTAACCCAACAGATTTGTGGATTGTCCGGTTGTGTAATCCGAGAAAACCCAGCTGCGTTTTTTCTGGGGCGCATTTTCAGGGCCGCGCTTCAATGGTGATGCAAATGCGCAAGTTTCCTGATCGTGGTCGTCTTTTGCTCGCCCTGCTATGGAGTCTCTAGAGCACGCCCTCAAAACCAGCGGGACCAAGCGAGTAGACTGGATTATCGGCGCGGGCTGACGCCTACTGCTCTGAAGCTGCGGGCCGGTGGAACGTCCCGTTTGTGCGAGCGGGTCAGGAAGCGTTCGCGCTTCTTCGCACATGGTCGGAGCGGCGGCGCTGCCGCCGCCCGCGCCGACCTGAGCGCGCGAGCACTGGCAGCGGGGCCGCGGGGATGGAGCACTCGGGCGGATCTTTTGCGGGCTCCGGGCGACTGGGGCGCGCTTCCATGAACTCCAAGACGGCGCGTCCCTTTTCCGTTATGCGCCACCCGCCGTTGATACGTTCAATCAAGGCTTGCGAGAAGATGTTAAGCTCGGGCACAAGCGAACCCAGTCGTCGGGTGCGTTCGGCCCAATCGCTACCGCTGGTCGCCAGGATCGCCATGTCGCGCTTCAAGTCCGCCATCACGGCAAACCCGTCCGGATAGCTCACCAGGATCTTAAGAACCGTGACCTGGAAGTTCACGCTGCGCCCTCTTGTGACTATCGCCACATCGTCGGCGCCCTCGAGAGCGCTTCGCGGCGAACCTGCCGTACACAGTCGGTCGACGTCTCTCCCCCGGTGGGTGCTTCCAGGGCTTTTGAGGCGACATTGGTCCGGCCGCCGCTGTCGTACCGGGACACATACTCGCAGATCTCGTCAACCACCCTGCGCATCCGAGCAAGAATGACCACCTGAATGACCATAAACTAGAATAATGGGCGGGCTATGCTGGTATAAATAGACTGGCCGAAACCCAAACTACGCCTCGCGATCGCGAGCTGCAACGGCCCCTCGACGATACCTGCATAGTCCGAGGAGCCATACCGAATGCAACTCACCGACTGGGGCGCAGACCACGTCCGGGCCACATCCGGTTCTAACGCCGTATGGGCCGCCGTCTTGTTCCGCGCAGTGCCGAGTCCTCCCATGGCAATGCTGCCGATGACCGGCCGTTGCCTCAAGACGTCAGGAACCGCCGGCCGATCGGCGCCGATCATCAACGTCGGCATGAGTCCAGGCGGCTGCCGGTTGCCGCCGATACCAAACGATGATGGAGCTGCCGATCCGACGCCGCCGCCATCATGATAACCATCATCATCATCGACATATCGTTCGGCAGCAGCATCAGAACGGCTACGAGGCACCATCCGCCACACCAAGGCTGCGGCCGTTTTCCGGCTTAGTTTCCGTTGAGGCGCAGTTCTACGGCCGGAAGCGCAAAGGCCACGATCGTCACATCGCCGCAATGAATGGCCTCTTTCCTCGGGCTCGCTGAAACCAACGTTCGGATCGCACCAATTCGCGCCGCGGCGTCGATTAGGGCTTGGTTTTACTTATGGCGTTACCGATCGCAACGATTTTGACGTCTGCCGCCGACGGCCATGCCTCGCCAGCGCCTCGACAGGCGGCAAGAGGAGCGAGATCCGCTTCGTCTTCGCCAACGATCCGCACGTCTGGTCGTGACCGTCGTCCCGGACTGCGTTTCCCAACTGGCGGCGCCCTGCCAGGCGGGTCAGCACTCACTCGGCTGACAGCCAGCTATTGGCCGGTGAGCTTCTTACGGCATCCCTACGCCGGCAGTGGCAAGCTCGGTCCGCCATCCGCCCTCGCACCAACGTCACGTAGCGCGATTCACGGTAGCGGACCTCATGATGTCGCGACTGCGTCTTTAGCAACCTTGAGCGGCGACGCCTTGACCGACTTGCTGGCTGGCTTGGCTGCGAATTCCATCGGCTCCTTCGTGAAAGGATTAACTCCGCTGCGGGCTTCGGTAGCAGGCTTGTTCACGACCGACATCTTGACGAAGCCCGGGATGACGAACTCGCCAGACTCGTTCAACTGATTGTAGCCGACGGTCGCCAACTGCTCGATGACGGCCTTTACGTCACCTTTGGAAACTTGCGTTCCTTGAGCAATTGCGTCAATGAGCTGATTTTTGGTCATCTTGGTCACGATGAATTCCTTTGTAGCGCGGAACGATACAGTGCGTGGCGTATCGCCGGCTCTATTGCTCTTGCGCGAACACGGCAAAACTACACGAAATTGGTTCGTTCACCAGGCGATGAAGTCGACCAGCTTAAAACCTATCGGAAGCAAAAACACAACGATCTTTGTTTCCAGCACTCGCTCACTGGTCACAGGTGGACGGCGCATGCCCTATTCGGTATGCAGGTCAATGTTTTGAAATCGGCCGAGCTAGTCAATGCAGCAATCAGAGCCAGTCCATCTCGGTTCTCGCAGACGAGTAATGATCGCATTAGCTTCATTCGCGATGACAGAGCGAGCCTCATTCTAATTCAGACTTCGTAACGCTCGCGCTGACAGGTCACCTCCGAAGGAACTCAGGGCCCGCGAGTACTGGTAGCGTCGGGACAGAAGCACAAAGCTGATCCCCTCTCTCCTACCGGCGATGCCCTAGAGAGATACCGAGCTTGATTGCCTTTTGACGGAGAGAACCTTCCGTCCTTTTCATAGACTTCGCGATCTTCGCTACGGGCACCCTAGCCTTGGAGTGCGCGCGAAGTTTTTTGACGTCCGCCTTCGTGTACTCGCGGCGGACTACCTTCTTCACTTTCTTCGCCATTGGAAATCTCCACTCGTTTGTTGAGCGGGGCTTCTAGCACGAAAGACCAAATTAGCAATGTTGCGACGCGTCGCATTTCATGCGATTTATAGACCGCTTTTGCGGATTCACTTCGTCCTGATATCTGCAAAATGCTGCCTTCTATTCAGTCAACTACAATTGAGACACTGAAGGGCTTTCCGGACGCAATGGCGGCCCGATGTTCGGGGGCGCGCGTCATAGTACCGCCGTCAAGTGTGCATCGCATGCGATAGGAGTGATGGTGGCACTGGCAGCAGGTCTCGGCGCTGAATCATCTGTGTGTGCGCCATTTGTAGTGCTGCACTCGGAAAATCTGTCGACAGTGGATGATTTTGATTCGCGTAGAGGTCCAGGCGGCGTCGCGAATTCTGCTATCACGCTGCGCGTTCGTCACAGCCATTACTCTTCTGCAGACTTTGCCTGCTTGACTGAGTGATCCTGCGCGGCCCTTTTCTTCTTCGCCTTGTCCAGCATCTCGGCTGGCCACCGACCGGCTTTCGCATCCTGAAGCACAGCTTGTTTCAACACCTCCCTCACCTCCACGAAGGCTCTGGTTTGAGGGTGCTCAGCGAGCGAAATCAGGCTGAGCTCCCGCGTCAGAGTAGGTTGAGCAATCCTCCGCGCATGAACGGCGCTTCTCAACAGATCGCTTCCCACAGTTGACCTTGCCAAGATGGCGCACCCGAGACCGGCCTCGAGCGCTGTGCGCATAATGTTCAGCGAATCGACTTCAAGCTTCGAGCTTGGCTTGATCTGATTACGGAGAATTTGCGTTTGAATGATCGCGCGCGACGTCGGCGGCGTAAGTCCGAGCACCGCGCCCTGAGGTATATCAACAAAGGCAATCGGCGCGTTCGAACGCCCGATGATCTCAGGTCGGCCGATGAGAAACAGTTCTTCTTCCAAGAGGGCCTCGCGTTGCAATCGCGCATCGCTCGACGGATTGAACACAAGAGCAAAGTCGAGGGCGCCCGAAAGCACCCGCTCGGTTAAATGCGGGCTCAGCCCTTCGCTAATCGTCAGATGGACGTTGGGACAAGCCGTCCCTACGGCTTGCATGATCGACAGGGCGCTGACAGCAGCCGCGGTATGGCTGAGGCCGATTGCGACCGGCCCGGTAGCCACCTCCGTGAATGTCTTGACGTCGATCTCCGCCTTCGTCATCGCAGAAAGAATAGCGCCCGCGTGCTCATACAACCTGCGCCCGGCCGGGGTCAGAACGATCCCTCGCGGCCGCCGATCCAACAGGCTTACGCCGAGCTCGGTCTCGATCTCCGAAACATGATGGCTTAGCGCCGACTGCGCGATGTTGAGTGCTTCTGCTGCACGTGCGAACGCGCCGGCGTCTGCAATCGCCACGAAGTAGCGCAGTTGCCTGAGACTGAGCGTCATATGGATCCTGCGCTCCAAATATGTGCGCGGCCGGTGGCGGCCGGCCTCGGCCAACATCTAAAATATCGATAGCTCCTACATGGAACGTATAATTCTTAGACGCCTCCAAGTCTATGGCTCCAGTTCAACGCAGGAGCGCCTGCGCTTGCTCGAGATCACGTTCCGAAATAGCGACCGCTACGATGGTTGATGGCGATTACGGCGTTGAGCGACGCGGCGCCGAGTATGGAGAGTGCGACCTTCTCAGGTGTCGCGACAAAGAGCCCGAGAGCCAAAATCAGGCAGTCGCCGCATAGCTGCACCCACCCAGCGCGGAATCCACGTCGTTGTTGCAAGTACAGGCCCAGAACCGTGAGACCGCCGAGGCTCGCACCATGACGGATGAGGATCAGAATGCCGACACCGGCGCATTGTCCCGCCATGACAGTAGCAAAGACCGCGTTGATTGACGCAATGGCGATGACATGTGGCAAACATTCCACGAAGACACCGACGATGCTGGTCGCAGCAAAGGTGCGAAATGCGAACTGCCGCCCAAGCGCGAGCCAAGCGAAAATGTAGAATGGCAGATTGATAACGAACAGCAGGAGACCCAGCGGCCAATGAGCAAGGTAGTAGATGATGACGGCCAAACCTGCAGTCCCACCGGTCAGCAAACCCGCCTGCTTGAAGAGCGTAATGGCCAGCGCCGTAAACAGCGAGCCAGTCAGCAACGCTTGTAAGTCTTCCCAGCGCGTATGTGGCACAACGGAACGGAGTTCGGTGCCAGCTGTGCGCCTGGCATCGGCCAATGTCTCGCCGCCGGCATTCACCAGGGTTGAGCTCCGTTTGAGCTGACTTTCAGGGCTACCCACGAGTGCTGGCAGCGTCAACGTTGGCCGGCTTGGGCTAGTTGGGGAGCATTGAGCTGTTCCACACTTTGTATTGCGAGAACGCCTGACGACCGCAAGCTTGCGATCTCGCGCTCCAAATAGCCGACCGCGAACAGCACCTCGTCGGTGTGCTCACCGACGCGCGGCGGTTGACGGTGAAGACCCAATCTTTCCCGCGCCTCGCCGAATTCAAGCGGCAGTGCCGGAATCCCGACTTCGGGACCGCCCCCGAAACCCGACACCGCAGTAGAAAGCAGTCCGCCATGAGCGAGCAGATGCGGATCGGTCGAGAGTTCATCAGGCCTGCCGACGCGGGAGTACGCCACCCGTGCGGCCTCGCACGTCTCGAGAATTTCTGACAGTGGAAGCTTTGCGAGCCGCTGTTCGAGCTTGGGAAGGATCCAATCTCGCGCCTCGCAACGTTTTGCATTGCTTGCGAGCCGCTCGTCGTCGCGCCACTCATCGAACCCGAACTGTTCGCAGAACCGCTGCCAGTGACCGTCCGACGTGCAGCCGATGAAGACCTGACCGCCGTCGCTCGCAGTAAAGACGTCGTATATGCCCCAGGCATTTTTCCGGGCCGGCATCGGCGGCATCGGCGCCCCAAGCACAGCACTTCCGACGATCATGGAGCCGAGCATAAAGGTCGCACTCTCGAACAGAGAACTTGTGACCTTCTGGCCCTTGCCGGTCTGATCCCGCTCGCGAAGTGCCGCGAGTGCTGCGGTGACCCCGAACACGCCACCGAGAATATCGATAACCGGAGCCCCTGCCCTGAGGGGGCGCCCCGGCGGCCCGGTCATGTACGCCAGCCCCGACTGCATCTGGACGACTTCATCAAGCGCACCCCGATTTTCGTAAGGTCCTTTCAGAAAGCCCTTCATGGAAAGATAGACGAGACGGGGATTGATCTTTCGTAGATCCTCCCATCCGCAATTCAGCCGCTCGATCGTGCCGGGGCCGAAATTCTCGAGCACGATATCCGCATCTTTGACAAGTCGATGTACGACGGCCTGCCCCTCCGGGCGCTTCAGGTCAACGGCGATCGAGCGCTTGTTGCGGTTGTAAGTCGCGAAGAACCCTGCCGCGAACCCCGGCAGCCTCCGGGTTGGATCGCCGTCGACCGGTTCGACCTTGATGACGTCTGCGCCGAGGTCAGCGAACAAGACACCTGCGCATGGCCCCATGATGGTATGGCCAAAATCGAGAACCCTCAGACCTGCAAGAGGCGTCGGCGAGCTTGTCGTCATACGGTGTTCCTTCTGAATGAGGCGAGAGTGCCCGAACGGAGGGCCGCACTCGGCAGGCTGTGCCCGACAATCCGTTCCGCCAGTCGACCCACCTCGATGAGGGCCGGCACATCGAGCCCGGTCGAAATTCCCATCTCCTCGCAAAGCAGAGCGAGTTCTTCGGTGGCAATGTTGCCCGGCGCTCCCGGCTGGCCAGCGAAGGGACAGCCTCCCAACCCGCCTACCGCTGTGTCGAAGCTCGTCACTCCCACGCGCAGTCCCTCGTAAGCGCAGGCGATTCCCTGCCCGCGTGTATCGTGGAGGTGGAGGGCGACCTTGAGCTTCGGCCAGCGGTCGCGAACCGCTCCCACTGCAAAGGCAACGCGTATCGGCGTAGCCCAACCCATCGAGTCCGCAAGGGTGACATCGTGGATCTCGACTCCGGCATCGCATGCGATTGCAAGCGCATCGGCGACCGTCTCGACCACCATTGCCGTGGAGATGTCGCCGGCAAAGTTGCATCCGAACGCCGCCATCACGATGATCTTCCCGACTGGCAGGCCTGCATCGCGATGGACTCGTACGTACTCCGTCATAGCTTCAATTTGGCCAGCGCGGTCGCGGTTGAGGTTTCTGATCGCAAAGGGCTCAGATGCACTCAGCGAGATAAACCCCTCGAGTCGCAATTTCTCCTTGAACGCGAGTGCGCGCTGGAGCCCCGCCCCGTTGAACCATACGGCCGAATATTCGATTCCCGCGCGCGGCTTGAAGCCCTCGAACACAGCCTCGGCATCCGCCCACCCAGGCACGTGCTTGGCATTGACGAAAGAGCCCACCTGGATGCGTGAGAGGCCACACTCCGAAAGCGCATCGATGAGCGCAATCTTGTCGGCTGTCTCGATCGGGCCCTTCTCGATCTGAAACCCCTCGCGCGGCCCCTCTTCGCTGATGACGACGCGCTTCGGCAGGTCCATTGCCCTCGCCTCCCGGATTATTCTTGATAGTCTCCGAACGTGGAATGTCGGCCAGCCATCTGACAAATACAATTTGGAGATTGGGTCCTTCTGGGAATTAGATTGTTGTTGGCGAGGGGCGGTGGTCAGGCTATTCGACCATCCGTATTGGATGATCCTCCTTTGGTCTTTCCGGCCGCTTTGGCAGCCCGCCGCGCCAACACGGCGCCTCTTCCCTCGGCAGCACGGGACCGTTCTGGTTTCGAGATTGCCCCTATCGCTAAGTTGTACTGGTGCAGATCGATCGGGCGCGACAATCCTTTTGAAGGCTGACGGTCGACCAGCCGGAAAATGTTCGCTCCTCACACGAAGCGGCAGACCAACAACGGGAGGACAGATGATGCGGCTTAGTTCCGCACCGCCGAATGGGTGCGGGCCTTCTGGCTTGGCCGCCGGATTTCTTCGAAATCAGCATGAAAGCAATGGATGCGCCGCGCCTGGATCGCGCGATCGTCGTCATCGCCTTGAGCCACGACCATAGATGGCCGTCCGGCACGTACTTTGGACCGCACAAACAATAAATCAGGAGGGGAGGAAATGAGTATAGTGAATGTCACCGACGTAGCAGTCGGTACTCTGGGCACTTCGATGACGGGTGCGACCAGCGGCGAGGTCCGCAGCCCGTCGACCGAGATGGCGGCCGCCGAAGTCGCGGCACGGCTCGATCGGCTGCCGGCGAGCCGCTATCTCTGGAAGCTCATTGTTCTCGTCTCTCTCGGTGGCTGGTTCGAGTACTATGACCTCATCTACACCGGCTACATTGCGCCGGGTCTAACGAGCTCCGGCCTCCTCACCACGACGACGACGACGTTCTTCGGATATACCGGAATTGCCGGCCTGATTGCTGCGACCTTTGCCGGTCTGTTCGTAGGGACCTTCTTCTGCGGTCGGTTGACCGATCGATTCGGCAGACGAGCCGCCTTCACGTGGTCCGTCGTGTGGTACTCCGTCGCGTCTGTTGTGATGGCCTTCCAGACGTCTCCCGAAGGGTTGCTGATCTGGCGTTTCCTGGCAGGGATCGGTATCGGCGTCGAGATCATCACTGTTACGACTTTTATCATCGAACTCGTCCCAGGGCACATGCGTGGCAAGGCAATTGCGCTCAACCAGGCGATCATGTTCACGGGTTCGCCGATTGCGGCCCTGCTGTCGGCCTGGTTGGTTCCGACGAGCTATTTCGGGCTGGAGGGCTGGCGCTGGATCGTGCTGATCGGCTCGACGGGTGCAATTGTCGTGTGCTTCCTGCGTGCGAGCCTTCCGGAAAGTCCCAGGTGGCTGGCCCAGCGTGGCCGAAAGGAAGACGCGCTCAGGGTGGTTGAGCACATCGAGCAGCAGGTTGCCCGCGACACTGGACGTGCACTGTCCGATCCGGCACCGGTCCGCAACGTCGCCCCGACGCCCAAAGTGCAGTTCCTTGAACTGCTCACAGGCTCCAGTCGATCGCTCGTGCTGGTTCTGCTCGTGTTCAACCTGTTTCAGGCGATCGGTTACTACGGCTTCACAAATTGGGTACCGACACTCTTGCTTGCCAAGGGTATCGTCGTCACGAAGAGCTTGCTCTATACCTCCGTTATTGCAGTCGCGAGCCCCGTTGGGCCACTGCTCGGAATGCTGGTTGCCGATCGCATCGAGCGAAAATGGCTCATCGTGGCAGCCGCGGGGTCGATTTCGATCTTTGGGCTGGCGTTCTCGCAGGCCTCCGGGCCCGCATTACTGATCATGCTCGGTGTTTTGATCAACCTCAGCAACTCGATGATGTCGCTCTGCTTCCACACCTACCAGAATGAGGTGTTTCCAACCCGCATTCGCGCCCGAGCGGCGAGCGTGGTCTATTCCGCCAGCCGTCTGAGCGCCATGTTCTCCGGTTTTCTCATTGCCTTCCTTTTGCGAGACTACGGCATCACGGGGGTATTCGTTGCTATTGTCGGTGCAATGGCCATCGTGATGATTGTCATTGCTGTCTTTGGCCCCGCGACGAAGAACAAGTCGCTAGAGCAGATCTCGGGTTAGGTGCGTTGTGGTGAGCGTAACGGCTATGGCTACAGGAGGCACGGGCACCTGTGTCGACACATCGTGTACGAACGGCTGCGTGCTTGGCAGGGCTTTCGACGCCGGCCTCACATGGCCAGAGGCTCGCTCGCTTGAAAGCCGGCGAGAACCGGATGGAGTTGGGCAAGCGCTTGGAAAGCACGCAGGGTAAGTTTCCGATGAGGACGGCACGAACACTCTTCGAAAAAGTTTGGGACTCTCACACGGCCACCAGCCGTGGGACGAGAGACTTGCTGACGGTCGATCGCGTCCTTCTCCATGATATGACGTCGCTCCCGGCTTTCGAGCTGCTTCGTGAGCGCAACCTGCCCGTCGCAGAAACCGGCCGCACCCTGGCCGTCATCGATCATACCGTCGCGACTGCCCCAGGCAGGACCGAGGAGACCTATCCGGTGATGGCGCCCACGGTGCGGTCCTTTCGACGAGAGGTGATCGGCCGCGGTATTCAATTGTTCGGGCTTGGCGATCCTTCGCAGGGAATCGTGCACGTCGTGGCGGCCGAGCAAGGCGCGATCCTGCCGGGTATGACGGCTGTCTGCGGCGACAGTCACACCTGTACCAATGGCGCGCTTGGCGCCATTGCATTCGGCATCGGCAGCACTGAAATTGCACACTCTCTCGCGTACCAGGCGCTATGGCTCCCCCGTCCAAAAAGCCTGCGCGTGACTGTTGATGGCCTTCTCAATCCTCTGGTCAGTGGAAAGGACATTGCACTCGCGATTATTTCCCGTTTTTCGACGGATGGTGGCGTCGGCTGCGCCGTCGAATACGCTGGAAGCGCAATTCGTCGCTTGACGGTGGAAGAGCGGATGACGCTCTGCAACCTGTCGATCGAGTTCGGATCACGAATTGGCCTGATCGCGCCGGACGATGCGGTCTTTTCCTATCTTGAGGGACGACCCAGAACCCCGAAAGGTGCAGCGTTCGATGACGCAGTGGCTGCCTGGCGCAGGCTTGCTAGCGACGACGAGGCGCCCTACGACAAGGAGTACTCGCTTGATGCGAGTTCGATCGCACCGATGGTAACTTGGGGGACCAGTCCGGAGGATGCCATTGCGGTAGACGCGTCCATTCCGCAGTTGGATCAGGCGCGCAACCCAGCCCAGCGCTCGCGCTGGGAACGAGCGCTGTCTTACGTCAAGCTTCAACCCGGCTCGCCCATGGTCGGTACGCCGATTGATGTTGCCTTCATAGGCTCTTGCACCAATGCGCGATTGTCCGACCTTCGAGCGGCCGCCCGCGTTGTCAAAGGGCGAAAGGTCGCCCAGACAGTGCGCGCGCTGGTTGTCCCTGGCTCGTCCAGCGTGAAGCGGCAGGCCGAGGCCGAGGGGCTCGACCAGATCTTCCGCAGCGCTGGATTCGAGTGGCACGAGTCCGCATGCTCGCTCTGTGTGTCACTCGGACCGGATGTGGTCGGTCGAGGAAAGCGATGCGCGTCCACATCGAACCGGAATTTTGAAAACCGCCAGGGCCCTGGCTCGATCACCCATTTAATGAGCCCGCCGATGGTTGCCGCAGCCGCCCTCACCGGTTCGATTACTGATATCAGGAGCTTTGCATGACTGAAAGGCTCACGCGTATTCAGGGTCTGGTGGTTCCGCTGCTCTGGGACAACGTCGACACAGACGCGCTCGTCCCTGCTGCTCCTCTCAAGAGGCTCGGCGGAAATGGGCGGGAGCGTTCGGGTGAAATCCTCTTCTATGAATTCAGATACGATTCCGATGGCGCCCCCAAGCAAGACTTCGTGCTCAATGATGCGCAATTTGCGGGGGCACCTATACTGGTCGCAGGCGAGAATTTTGGCTGCGGTTCCTCGCGAGAGGTCGCTGTATGGGCATTGCAGGATTACGGCTTTCGCGCCGTGATCGCGCGCAACTTCGCTGATATTTTTGAGCAAAATGCGTACAAGAACCAGCTTCTGCCTGCTGCCGTCGATGCGACGAGCTACGCAAAGCTCGTCGCAGCACTGCATCGATCCCCGCTCTCAGTAACGATCGACCTCATCGAAAGCTGCATTCGAATTGGCGACGACGCGATCGGATCATTCAGCGCTGACGAGATGGGACTGGAAATGATTGTCACCGGTATGGATGAGTTCGCTCTCACAGCACGGTACTTGCCAGATATCAGGGCATGCCAGAACCAGTTGGTCGAAGCGCATCCGTGGCTCGACCCTCAAAGTTGAAACGTTCTTTCACGGCGGCAACGAATAAGGACCGGTCAACTGGCGGCATGCGCCGTCTCAAATGACGCTGAAGTGATTACCGCCGTGAGCGAACGCGAGTCCTTGGGAGACAATTAGCGACTCGCGCGCCGCCAGCGAGCCGAGTAGTGGCAAATGGCGGCAGGTGCCCTCTTGGGCTCCTCCCTGCACTAGGCCCGGATCTTCATCCACAATCGGCGATGAACGTGGCACACGCCTCCACGCTATCAACACCGAACACGAGCTCATTGGGGCCAATAATTTTCACGGTCGTCCTCCACTATTGTCTTTTTTCGGACGCCCCCAACTCACCCCCGTTGCTGACGAGGGCTGATCTTTCGCGGCGCGACCAGCATACGATCTGGCAATTCATCAAGTTAATGGATAGTTTAAATCCCCTCTATTCAGCAAATCTATAAATTCGGAGCTGCAGTTGCGATTCAACAAGCTCGATCTCAACCTCCTCGTGGCTCTTAACCACTTGATCGTCACAAAATCCATCAGTGGGACGGCAGAGCGCATGAACCTCAGCCAATCGGCGATGAGCAGCGCGCTCGGTCGGCTGCGGCAATATTTTGACGATCCGTTGCTCGTTCGCGTCGGCCAAAAAATGGAGTTGACAGTGCGTGCGGAAACGTTGCGCACGGAAATTGCCGACGTGCTGACGCGCATTGAGGCGGCATTGGCCACCAAGCCGGCTTTCGATCCGAAGGTCGCGAGTCGAGAATTTCGGCTCCTCGTCTCAGACTATTCGCTACATACAATCATTCCGCCGGTACTTCAGCTCACAGCGTCCTTTGCCGATCACATCCGCTTTCGATTTTTGCGGCTGACCGAGAAGCCCAATGTCATGATCGAGCGGGGTGAGGCCGATCTTCTGATCGCGCCCCGCGTTGTTTGTTCACCGGAACATCCTTCGGTCAAGCTTTTCGAAGACGATTATTGCTGCGTGGCATGGCGGCGCGGCAAATACGGCAAAGGACCGCTGACCCGAAGGGCTTTCGTCGCGGCGGGTCACGTGCGATATCTTTCCTCGCCGACTGCGGGCGCTCTCGATTCCGTCCTGCTGGATCAACTGGAAATCGCGCGACGCACGGAAGTCTCGACGTTCGCGTTTTCCTCCGTGCCCCACCTGGTCGTCGGGACCGACCGCATTGCGGTCGTTCATCGCCGTACGGCGCAACTCTGGGCGCGCCACCTCCCCATTACGGTTCTGGAGATTCCATTCCCGTTGGAGCGGTTCGAACAGCAGATGCAGTGGCATCAGTACCGCAGCCGCGACCCCGGTATCACTTGGATGCGGGACATCTTCGAGCGAGCGGCATCTAAGATGGCGTGTGACTAACGCGAAGGATTTCTTTTCGTCGTGCCGACACGAAGGCGCGAACGCGGACAATCGCGTGACCATCCACCAACTCTATCACCGTAACGACGCGAGCACGCTCGAGGCCATCGCCGATGCCGCATCAGGAGGTGTATTGACGATCCCGATCACGAGAACTTTCCAGTTGAATGAGATCGGCGCGGCAAGAAGGGTGGTCGCCGCCGGCATCCAGGGCAAGGCCGTGCTGAAACATTGAACGCCAGCGATGGTGGAACAAATCTGTGATCGGCTGTTTGTCAGACATTTAAGCCGGCCGCCGAACCTTGTGCGGTCGCAATAGTCAATTCGCAAATAGGCGGGCCAGACTGAGAGGTGTTCGCGCGGAATGAGCATGAGCGGCCCGATTTTGGTGCTGGGCGGTTTTAAACCCGGCCCTACTTCAATCGCGGATCGCGCGCGATGAAGTCCAGAAAACTGCGCACCTTGGCTGTGAGGTATTTGCGCGTGGGGTAGACCGCGAGCAGGCGGCCCGCAAAAAACAGCCTGTCGGGCAACACGCGTTCCAGCCGACCGGCGGCGAGATCATCAGCAACAAGCCATTTCGGAAGGAACGCGAAGCCCATGCCCTCAAGACAAGCGTGGTGCATCAGCGTTTCGTTGCTGCTTTGCAAGACAGGGGTGAATCTGATCGCCCTGCGCCCTTGCTCGGAGTCCTGCCTCACCACACCGTCGGCATGCACGAGGCTGTAGGCGAGGAGCGGCGCGCCCTGCAGATCATCAAACGAACTGGGACGCCCTCGGCCGTCGAGAAACCTGCGCGAGGCGACGAGGAAGAACGGCGCATCTGCGATCGTCCGCGCGATCAAGCCAGGATCAGGAGAGGCGGTTACACGAAGCGCGAGATCGAACCCTTCCTCGACCAGGTTGACGAGCCTGCCACTGAGCTCGACATCCAGCATCACATCAGGATGGCTCGCGCGATAATCGGCCAGCAGTCCTGCGAAGAGTGGATTCGCCATCCACACGGGCGCCGTCAAACGCAAACGCCCTCTTGGAGCAACAGCAGTCCGACTGATGCCTGCCTCCAATTCGTCCAGCCCGTCCAGCATCTGCCGAGCCTGTTCGAAGTAGAGGGCACCGGTTTCGGTCAGGCTGACATGTCGGCTCGTGCGATTGAGCAGGCGCACCGCAAGGCGCGCCTCGAGATGCATCACATGCTTGCTTGCCATAGCAGGCGACATGCCGAGGCGCTCAGCCGCCGCAGTGAAGCTTTTCAGCTCCGAGACGGCGCAGAACACCCTGATGTTCATAAGTGTATCCATCGGACTTTCTCACAGACCCGGCTAACTAACAGGCCCCTCCATCATCAACTATCAGGAAATGATGCTTCAATGATATCCCCCATGATCAATCGGAGAGAAACCCTCAAATCATCGCTTCCAGCCAGCCGAGAGAAAAGCCGATGATTGATTTCGAAGCCTGGTCCCCGCGCGTGCTTGCCGTCGTGAGGATCATTGCCGCCTTGCTGTTCGTCGAGCACGGCCTGATGAAACTTGTTGCCTTCCCGACCGCAATTCCGGGGCTGCCGGCCCCCCTGCCGGGCATCATGCTCGCCGCCGCGCTCATCGAGGTCGTGGGCGGTGCGCTGATTGCGGTCGGACTGTTCACCCGGGCCGCTGCATTCATCTGCTCCGGGGAGATGGCGGCCGCCTATTTCATATTCCATGCACCGCAGAGCTTTTGGCCCGCAATCAACCAGGGGGACGCCGCCATCCTCTTCTGCTTTGTCTTCCTGTACTTCGTGTTTACGGGGGCTGGCGCCCTGAGTGTCGATGCTTACTTGCCAGCCTCGCGGCAGCACCTCGCAAGAGCATGACCATGCCGAGGCGCCTTTCCACTTACTACCTGTCGCACGGCGGCGGCCCGTGGCCGTACACGGAAGGCGGCATGCGCCGCCGGTTCGAGAAGCTTGAGGCTTCACTGCTTGCGATCCGGCCACAATGGGGCGATGCCGTGCGGGCGGTCCTGGTGGTCTCGGGACACTGGGAGACGGCAGAATTTGCCGTCTCTTCAGGAGCCTTCCCCGCAATGGTGTTCGACTACTACGGCTTCCCCGAACACCTCTACCACATCAGGTATGACGCGCCCGGTTCACCCGAGCTTGCAATGCGGCTAAGCGCCATGCTGCGGGCGGGAGGGTTGGTGTGCGACAGCGATACGGAGCGTGGTTTCGATCACGGAACGTTCAGCCTGATGAAGCCGCTCTGTCCCAATGGCGAATTGCCGATCGTCCAGTTGTCTATCAAAGAAGACCTCGATCCACATGCGCATCTTTCCGTTGGGCGCCTGCTCGCTCCGCTCCGCGACGAGGGTGTCGTAATCATCGGTAGCGGCTCGAGCTTTCATAATCTCGGCTTGAGGGGTCCGGAGGCGATCGAGCCGTCTCGCCGCTTCGATGATTGGCTGCAGCAGACGCTGCTTCGAACCTCAAGCGCCGAACGCAGCCGGAACCTCGTTAACTGGTTGGATGCGCCGAACGCGCGCATTGCACACCCCCGGGAGGATCATCTGATCCCGCTGATGGTGGCGCTCGGCGCGGCCGAAGGTGAGCCCGCAAGTCTGGTCTACCACGAGCCGGACTTCCTGGGGAGTTGGGCTTTATCGAGCTTCCGCTTCGGCGATTCTAGCATCCCAATGACGTGAAAGCCGCAACATTCTCTGGAGATCCGACATGACGACAACCTCGACCGCCTCATCAGGCCCGGCGCCCGGCACACCGCTCAAGATCGGGCTTTGGGCCGCCCAGCTTATCGTCTTTATACTCTTCACCTTGTTCGGAAGCATGAAGCTATTCATGCCAATCGACAGGCTCGCCGAGATGTGGGTCTGGCCGGGCCAAGTTGCGAGTTGGTTCTTGCATTTTACCGGCGTTCTGGATGTTGCCGGCGGCATTGGCGTGCTAGTCCCCGCTGTGACCCGGATCCGCCCCGGCCTCACGGTGCTAGCTGCGCTGGGATGTGTCTTGCTGCAGATCGTGGCGATTATTTTCCATCTTTCACGTGGCGAGGCAGCTGCCGTGCCGCTCAACCTCGTCCTTCTTGCCCTGTCTGTGTTCATTTTCTGGGGACGGAGCAAGAAGGCACCAATTGCGCCTCGTCAAACAACATACTGAACCCGCCAGCACGCAAAACCACTGCCGGACGTAGCGGAGGCCGTCTCGCGAGACGGCTTGGCCTCACGGCGCTCGCCCGGCTCTTCCCAATTCTTGCCAGAGAATACCCATATCGGCCCCGGTCGCCTCACGGTCGCCTGCCAGCGCCACATATCTGTCAGGCCGTACCAGGATCACGTGTCCGCGTTAGGCCGCAAACATTCGTTGCATGTCGTCTCCAACAATCCGCGCAAGTTCAACTCCTTCTTGCGCGCAATTTGCACTGCTCGAGTTTAATCGCGATGGCACGCCAGCGCTGTTGCTGAGCGAGCGGATGGACCAACAGCTCGCGCAGCGATTTCCCACCGCCCGCAAATTCCCACCAGCTGGAAATCATGGCCCGAAATATCATCGACAGTTCGAACCGTGCCATCACCTAGAATCAAATTGAGACGGGGAAGTGTGCGGCCGACAAGTCCAGTGCTGCCCTTGTCGCGACGGACAAGAAGCCCCTCTCCAGCCACGGTTTTGGCATGTACCGCATGCCTGTCGAAAAACGCCTGAGCGGATGATTGCTTCTACTTGGGGGCGTCCCAAAGGGGGGGCATGACATGAGCGGCATCGCGCCGAGGAGGAAAACTCGTCCTTGCTGCGACCAGCTTGCGGGCACCGAGAAGACCGCTCTATGCGAGACCTTAACATCGCTGCGGGACCGTGACGCCGAAGGTTTCGGCGTCACGGTCCTCATTTGTCGTGCGATCAGCTCGTGATGTCGTGGCCACGCGTTTCCGGGAGCAGCAGCGCCCCGACAACAGCGGTCAACCCGGCGATCGCGACAGTGTACCAAAGCCCTCCGAAAATATTTCCGGTCGCGATGACGACTGCTGTTGCGACGAACGGCGCGAAGCCGCCGATCCATCCGTTGCCGAGCTGCAAGGCAACAGAAACGCCGCTGTATCGGATCCGGACCGGAAACAGCTCAACCAAGAGAGCTCCAAGCGGCCCATAGACCATGGTCGCCAGAAACACCAACGCGAAGAGTATGGCGACCACCATGGGACCGTTGGGCTGCGCGGCCGCCTTGGCCGCCGGCAGACCTCTCTCGGTCAACGCTGTCACGAGCTTGGCTTCATCGAAGGCCATAGCGGCATCTTTACCGATTTGAACAGTGACAGAGGTCCCATCGCTTTCGACGACGTAAGGAACTGCATGTGCGGTCAGGAATGACTTGACGCGAGTGCACTCCTTCGTTGCCTGAGGTCGGAAAAGCTGACCAATCAACGATTGATCCTCGCTGCAGTCGTTTCCGTGAATCACGACCGAGGTCTTGGAACGAAATTCGGCGAGCGCGGGATTGCCGTAGGTTGCCAAGCCCTGGAACAGCGGCATGATCAGCAGGGCAGATAATGCGCATCCGGTCACAACGATCCACTTGCGCCCAACCTTGTCGGAGAGCCATCCAAAGAACAGAAAGAACGGCGTTCCTAGAACGAGCGCGACCAGCAGATAGAAGTTGGCCTGTTCCTGGCTCATCTTCAGTGTGGTGGTCATGAAGTACAGGCTGTAGAAATGACCGGTGTACCAGATCACCGCCTGACCAGCTACAACTCCGAAGATCGCAACCAGCACCAGTCGCAGGTTACGCCGATCCCCGAATGTATCGCTGATCGGATTCTTGGAGCCTTTGCCTTCTGCCTTCATCCGCTGGAACACCGGCGACTCGTGAAGCTTGAGTCGCATGTACAGCGAGAGAACCAGAAGAGCGATTGATCCGATGAACGGAATACGCCAGCCCCAACTTGCAAAATTCTCCGCTGACATGGAAGAACGGCAGAGAATGATCACAACCAGCGAGAGCAGAAGACCGAGCGTGGCCGTAATCTGGATCCAGCTTGTCGTAAAGCCTCTCTTGTCGGCATCGGAGTGCTCGGCGACATAGGTGACGGCGCCTCCGAACTCGCCGCCGACGGCGAGGCCTTGAAGCAGGCGTAAGCCCACCAAAATGGTCGGAGCCCACCAGCCGAACGTCTCGAACGTGGGCAACAGGCCTACGGCTGAGGTGGCAAGCCCCATCACGAGCATGGTGACAAGGAACGTTCTCTTGCGGCCCACGAGATCGCCAAGACGCCCGAACACGACGGCGCCAAAGGGGCGAAGGACGAAGCCTGCCCCGAACGTCGCCAACGCGGCTAACAATGCCGCTGTTTCATTGCCCTTCGGAAAAAACAGCGTGCTGAAAAACGCGGCCAAAGAACCGTAGACAAAGAAATCATACCACTCGAAAACGGTACCCAGGGCGGCCGCGAAGACAATGCGTTTGGTGTCGCGATCGAGATGATCGGAAGCGAAGCTAGTTCCTGGTTCGATAGCTTGAACGGACATCTGATCCTCCCGCATCAAACGCTTTGATGCACGCGAGACGTTGCATTTTCGGTTAGCCGTGGCGGGAGCATCCCCTGCCGCAGAAGAAATTCGCCCAACAAGCGATTGAAGACATCCGGTCGCTCAAGCATTGGGAAATGCCCTGCCCATGGAATGCTGTACAGCTGACTGTTGGGAATGCCATCCGCCAAGGTTTGCGATTCGTTCGGTGGAGTGATGATGTCTTCTTCGCCCACCACGACCAGCGTCGGCACGCGGATCTCGCCAAGCCTTGCACGGGTGTCCGACACGTTTAGCGAGACGATTGCTTGGCGAGCCACGAAGGCGGGCGTCTCTGCGACTTCGTTCTTGGCGAATTCGACCAGTCCAGGACTTGCGGCAGAGCCGAACGATCGTTCGATCACGTTCTGACTCGCGATGACCACGCCCACGTCGTCAATGGCTTTGAGCACGTTATCGACGTTGACATCTGCGCCCAACCCGTGTGGCGTGGCCCCGACAAGCACCAGCGCTCTCACACGCTCAGGATAGGCGAGCGTGAAGCTTTGGGCCACGGTCCCCCCCATCGAAAGGCCGACAAGAACGGCCGAATCGATCGACAAGGCACGATAGACTCCGAGCACGTCTTCGACGAAGGCCTCGATCGTATAGCTTCGATCCGTCGGACGCGGCGAACGTCCATGTCCAGGCAGATTGATACGAATGGTCTGGTGACGGGTTGAGAACGCCTCCACCTGTTCGCACCAGAACTCCGCTGTGGTCGTGAAGCCATGCACAAACACCAGCGGCGTTCCTGCTCCCGACACCTGCACGACGGTATCCCCGATTGTGATGGTTCTGATTTCTGTCATTGCACTCCTCCCCGATGTCTATGTCCAAACAGGAGGTTCGCAAGTGTCGTGCCATTTCGGGTTCTGGCGCCGTACTGCAGCCTAAGATCATGGTATTGCAATCTAAATCCTCGCAGGCCCCAAGCGGGCGCCTCGATTGACGCTTATCGATAGCGGGGCTAGTGTATCAATTCCGTGACATGACTGTCACGCCAGGGTGACACCCGGAAAGCCAGGTCTCCTCAATGGTCCTTTCGCAATTGATTGCCGGATCGTCAGAAGAAGCAGGCTTCCTGAAGCTCGTCCTCGATCATGTATCGGACTGCCTCGTCGCGGTGGATACGTCCGGCACGATCGTACTGATCAACCAACCTTATTGCAGGCTCTTGGGCGGGGAAGCCGAGGAGTTCGTCGGACGGCATATTACCGACGTGGTGGGTCCGCAAACGAAACTTCATCTCGTTGCACGTGGCGAAGGGAGCCATGTGGGCTATCCGTTGAAGGTGCGTGGACACCAACTTATTACGCGGCAGGTGCCGGTGGTTCAGAATGGCCGCATCATTGGTGCAGTCGGATTGGCACTTTTCTCCGATCTTGCCACTTTGAAGAAGACCTTTCGCAGGATAACGCAAGCCGAACTGGCGATCCCTCAAGCAAACAAGCCTTGGCGCACCCGGTTCAACATGAGCGATATCATCGGCGAAGGTCCGGTGCTTCATTCATATCGAGAATCGCTTGAGGTCGTTGCCGGGCATGATCTTCCGGTGTTGATCTCTGGCGAAACCGGCTCCGGCAAGGAGCTGGCGGCACATGCGATCCACGCCCAGTCCAGCCGGGCCGATGGGCCTTTCGTTTGGATCAATTGCGCTTCAATACCGGGCGAATTGATCGAAGCCGAATTGTTCGGATACGAAGGCGGCGCATTCACGGGGGCGCGCAACCGCGGAAAACTAGGGAAATTTGAGCTGGCTTCCGGTGGCACGCTATTCCTGGATGAAATTGGAGATATGCCGCTGCACCTGCAGGGCAGCCTGCTCAGGGTTCTTCAGACAAGTGAAATGGTGCGGGTGGGCGGCACAGCGCCGGTGGCGGTCAACACACGTATCGTTTGCGCAACCAATCAATCGCTCTTTGACTTGGCCCGAGCCGGCCGTTTCAGGCAGGACCTCTACTATCGCCTCGGTGTGCTGCCGATCGACGTGCCTCCTCTTCGTGACCGGACCGACATCGAATATCTTGCGCGACAATTGCTGACCCGGATCGCGGACCGATTGGAAACGGTAACGCGTGATTTGACCCGAAAAGAGGTGATGTCGCTCGTCGCTTATCGGTGGCCGGGCAACGTTCGAGAGCTGGAAAACGTACTCACGCGGTTCGTCGTGACCGGTCGGCTGATGATGTTGCCCGAACATCCACCATCTGAACAGCAAGGCCCAGAGCCGCCGCGACTCCTCAAGCAGCGGATCCAGTCGCAAACGGCCACTGAAGTTCGGGCTGCTTTGGCACAGTCGGGCGGCAACAAGCGTCGTGCAGCCGAGCTCCTTGGCATTAGCCGCGCGCACCTATATCGGCTCATCAACGAGCCGGGCTTCTCATCCCAATGAGTCGCGGGGATGGCACGTCGCCAGAGCAGCCCGCCTCAAGCTCGGCCGCCGAGGACCAGACCCTGAGCCGGGCCCCGATGGCAGCAGCAAGCGGACGCTCGTTTTCCATGAAACTGATCTCCCTTTATGCTGCCCTGACCCCCGCAACAAAACTGCTGAGCTCTTCCTGCAACAGGCGCAACTTATCGCTGAGCCGTACGCTGGAAGAAAGTACGGTGCCCGCCGCCTTCCCGGTCGCCAGGGTGGCAGTATTGACCTCGGAGATGTTCTCCGAAACCCGATTGGTGCCAGATGCGGCGTCCCGCACGCTGTGCGCGATGGACTGCGTTGCGACGCCCTGCTCCTCGACAGCCGAAGCAATGGAAGACGAGATCTCGTTGACCTCGGTGACAGTGGCGAGGATGTTCTGAATGTTGCCGACGACCGACGATGTCTCGCTTTGTATTGACGAGATTTGCGCAACTATTTCGTCGGTCGCCTTGGCAGTCTGCGTCGCGAGCGACTTCACCTCTGCCGCAACGACGGCGAAGCCCTTGCCAGCATCACCGGCGCGCGCGGCCTCGATCGTCGCGTTGAGCGCGAGCAGGTTGGTCTGCGCGGCAATCTGGTTGATCAGCCCAATGACCTCCCCGATCTTGCTGGCTGCCGCGGCGAGCCCCTGCACTGTTGTATTGGCGCGCTGTCCATCATTGGCGGCCTTGTCGGCAATTTGGGCCGCCTGGGTCACACGGTGGCTTATCTCGTTGATCGAGGCCGACAGTTGGCCGGCGGCAGTGGCGACCATCTGTACGTTCTCGGACGCTTGATGGCACGCTTCCGAGACAGAGTTTGCCCGGCCGCTGGCGTGATTAGCGCTCGCCGCCATACCCTGGGCGGCGTGCTGCACTTCGCTTGCCTCATCGAAGACCTCGCGCACAACTCTTTCGACGCTTGCCTCGAACTTGCCCGCGAGTTCGAGCATGATCCTACGCCTGTCTTCGTCAGCTTTTTGCTTGAGCTGCTGCTGCTCGGTATGCAGCCTGCGGACAGCGGCCGTATTCTCCTTGAATACACTCAGAGCGCGCGCCAGGCTCCCGACTTCATCGCGGCGGCCTGTGTATGGCACTTCGAAATTGTCTTCACCCGCAGCAAGCCTTTCGGTAAGCGCGGTGATCGTGATGAGTGACCGTGTCACGGTGCGGCTGATTGCCAGGGAAACTGCCGATACGAGAACGAAGATGGCAACGCAGATCCAAGCGAAGGTCCATGCGATCTTCCCAAAGATTGCATCGACATCGTCGAGATAGATTCCGGTCCCAATGATCCAGCCCCAGGGCGCAAAACCTCTTACATAGGAGAGTTTGCGGACGGGCTGATCGAAGCCCATCTTAGGCCACAGGTAGCTGTGGAAGCCGGCACCCTGCTTTTGTACGACGTCGACAAAGCCCCGAAACAGGTAGTTGCCAGCTGGATCCTTCAGTTCTCCGACCGGCTTGCCGTCGAGCTCAGGTTTGGCTGGGCTCATAATCATGTTGGGAGCCATGTCGTTGATCCAGAAGAACTCAACCTTGTCGTAGCGCAACTCCTTGATCTCGGCGATCGCGGCGGCCTGGGCCTGCTCGCGGCCAAGCTTTCCATCGCTTTGAAGCTTCTGATAGTGCGCCAGGATGCCATGTCCGATGTCGACCATCTGCTGGATCTTGGCCTGTCGATCCAGCATCATCTGGTTGCGTATAGTATATAGCGCAATCGGGACCAGAACGATCATGCCCGTGAGGGCGAGGGCGATAATGACGATGAATTTCGATCTCAAGCCGCCATGGGACATAGGGTTCTCTCACAATGAGCAAAATGATCTGTAACCTGTCCCGAGCCTGTTACCGTAGGCTTAAACATCGCAGTAGCTGCATGAAGTTGAGCCTCTTTGGCAGGATTTGCACGCCGGCCAAACTTGCGCCCTGTGGCCGCCCGAACTAGCCTCGTCCATGGAACGGCGGAGCAAGCGCGAATTTAATGGCACCATCACACAAAATTCCAGTCACTGTCCTGACTGGCTTTCTGGGATCGGGCAAGACGACGCTGCTGAATCAACTTCTTGAAAGCGATCTGATGGCGAATTCCGCTGTCATCGTGAATGAGTTCGGAGCCATCAGCATCGACGCCGAGTTGGTTGTGGGTGTCGACGAAACGATCCTTCAGATCAACAACGGCTGTATCTGCTGCACGGTACGCACGGATCTCGTTTCGACGATTACCAATCTTTTCTCCGGAACGAGACCGATCAGCCGGATCGTGATCGAGACCACAGGCCTGGCCGACCCCGCCCCCATCATACAAAGCTTCATTGTCGACGAAGTGCTCTCTGCAACGACCATACTCGATGCGGTCGTGACAGTGGTGGACGCTGCGCATATTGACCGATGGCTTGCTGACCAAAGCTCCGGCGAGAACGTCGCGGCAGAGCAGATCGCCTTTGCTGACATCGCGGTGATCAGCAAGTTGGACGTCGTTGGCGAAGAGGGTTCCGCCAAATGCGAGGCGACCATCCGAGCCATCAATCCGATGGTTCGCGTGATCAGGCCGACCGAGGGTCGGGTGAATGTGGCTTCGATTGTCGACGTTAAGGCCTTCGACTTGAGGAACTGCTTGACCATCGAGCCGCAACTGCTTTCGAACCTCGAGCATGAGCACGATCTAGCCGTTGCCAGCGTGGAAATCCGCGAAGAGCATCCTCTGGACGGACCGAGGTTCTTCCGATGGTTGAATGCTTTCGTTCAAAGTAACGGCGCAGCCCTCCTGCGTACCAAGGGCATTCTTTCGCTCGCGGGCGAAGCGCGGCGTTGGGTGTTTCACGGCGTCCATATGACGCTCGAAGGCCGGCCAGGTCGCGCATGGGCCGCTACGGAGCCCCGCACCAGCGCGATCGTCTTCATCGGAAAAGGACTCGATCCGGCTCGAATTCGTAACGAGATCGCCGAGCTGACTCAACCAGATGCGAGTCTCGTTGCTTAAGGCGGATCGGCAGTCAGGTATCCCCCGCTGCCATTTCCTGGGCATCGGAGACATGGTCGATTTGCTGTTCTATCCGCCGCCGCTCCGGCTGCGCACCGGGGTGGGCTCAACCTGAATGAAAGTGGCTCTCGCATGAAGCTACAACACTATCTCGGAGGCCTTGAGGGCCTCGATCCGGCTCCGCTCGAAACACGCGTGTTTGTGGAACCCTGGGAAGAACGAATCTTCGGAATCCACACCGCGATGATGGCGCTGAGCCCGCAGCTCGACCTTGAGCAAACGCCAAGTACATTCAACACCGAATGGACATGGGCGGACCTGCGCAAAGGCGCAGAAGCAATGAACCCGTTCGATTACTTCAAGTTTCGCTACTATGAGAAGTGGCTCGGCGGAATCTCGGGCTATTTCGTCGCCAACGGTTACATTACGCAGGCCGAACTCGACGCGCGCACGAAGGCGTTCCTGGCCTCGCCCCCCGCACTGCCAAAGGGTGGAGACCCTGCAGTGGATGCCCGGGTAAAACAATATCTACTGATTGGGGACGACCCAAAGCGCGAGCGGTCGGCTGAACCGCGGTTCGCCGCCGGGGATGCTATTCGGGTGGCCGACCCGAAATCGGTCGACCACACTCGCCTGCCTGGCCATTTGCGCAACAAGGCAGGCGTCATCGACGGCGTTTACCCCGATGCTTACGCTTACCTTTGCGACACCGGGCCTGATGGAATCGGCGCAGCGATGCCCGTTTACTGCGTCAGGTTCGATCCCGGAGTCCTCTGGCCGGGCAATACCGAGAGCAATTTCACCTTCTATGCAGATCTGTTCGAAGCCTATCTCGAGCCAGCTAACGCATCCTGAGGAGCCAGCATGCAACGTTTCGAGTATCCCGCGGACCGCGAGATCGTGAATGCAGCACGCGCACGCGCGCTGGAGGCTCTTCTCATCGAGAAGGGCATCATCACCAGCGAGACCGTCGACAAGATCATGGCGATCTTCGCAACCGAAATGGGCCCGTTCAATGGCGCCAGACTCGTTGCGAAGGCCTGGGTTGATCCTGCTTTCAAGGCCCTTGTAGCGGAAGACACCATGGCTGCTGTCGCAAAGATGAACTTCGTCACCAAGGGGGCCGGGGCGGAGGGCGAGCATATACGAGCCGCCCTCAACACGCCGGAGGTGCACAACCTCGTCATCTGCACGCTCTGTTCCTGCTATCCTTGGCCGCTTCTTGGTCTCCCGCCCTACTGGTACAAGGACCCTTCCTTCCGCGCACGAGCTGCGCGCGAGCCACGAAAGGTGCTGAGCGAATTTGGCCTGCATATAGATCCAGACAAGGAAATCCAAGCCTGGGACAGCAGCGCCCAGATCCGCTGGTTCGTTGTACCTGAACGACCGGCGGGAACCGATGGCTTGAGCGAAGAGCAATTAGCGGCTCTGGTCACGCCCGAGTCGATGATGGGCGTCGCCGTTGTCAAATCGCCAGGTGGTTGAGGGATGCAGACGAATTTCGAGCATTTCGCGTTGGGGAGCATGCTGGGGAAATCCGACATGCCACCCAAGGACAACGGCAGCTTATGCTTCGGCGCGCCTTGGCAGCGCCAGGTATTTGGTATGGCGTTGGCGCTTTCCAAAGAGGGCGTGTTTGAATGGGATGACTTCCGTTCGGAGCTGATATCGACGATTGCTGCTTGGGAGGCTACCCACGAAAGGACCGACCCGAGTTGGAATTACTATGAAATCTGGCTCACTGTCCTGGAGCGAATGGTCGAGCGATCCGGCCGCGTCGATCCATCAGCAGAGAGGTCTTGATAGGCATTCCTGCATCAGATGGTCGACCGCATTCTGGTCAGCAAGGCATTTTTGGGCCGAGAACATCGGAACCGGTTAGCGCGATCTCCATGGTAAGCTGCCCAATCTGTATGAATTTGTTCGATCTCTTTGCTCATACCGGTGATCCGAGACGCTTGCATCGGTCCGTTGCCGGTCGCGACAGCCTCTGCATACCTGCGACGCGATAATTCGATGTGATATGAGCTAGATGCACGCGCAGGAGGCCGGTCGCTTGTTGCGTCGGCACCACATGCCGGAGACACGCGATCTCCGCCGAGCGATCTCTGATAGGGCCAGACCCAGTCCGCAGCCATATTGGCGTGAGCGGCATCCGTAAGGAAGACCGCCGGCGATCATCCTACCCCGGATTTACTGCAGTCTTTCGCAAGCCGAAGATCTTAATCCCGTGCAGGAGTCCGAATCTCGCGGTAATTTGGCCGAAAGTGACGCGTCATGCACGAGGTGCGGAACAAAACTTGCATCGAGTTGGACCCAACGAGGATTACCAATGCGCATCGCGTTGCTCGCGCCTCCCGGCGTTCAGTCTCTAGACATTGTCGGCCCCGCTGAAGTGTTCTGGGAGGCAGCCAGGCGGCTTGGAGATCCCAGTGCCTACAGCGTGCAGGTTATGGCCGGATCTGCGGATCCCATTTTGGGGACGGGCGGACTGCGCTTTGTCGCTGATCGGCACATTTTTGAACCTGACGAGCCGATCGACACGCTTTTGGTCGGTGGTGATCCGTCATTTTCGACGATAGACCCCGCGCTAGTGCAATGGCTGCGTCGGCGAGCCGGATCGGTCCGCCGTCTCGGATCGGTCTGTACGGGCGTCTTCTTGCTCGCGGCTGCCGGCTTACTCGACGGCAAGCGTGTAACAACCCACTGGGAATGCGCCGCGCGTTTGCGGAATGATTATCCCAATCTGAGTGTCGATTCCGATCAGATCTTTATCAGAGACGGCAATCTCTGCACCACTGCAGGCGTTACCGCGGGGATGGACCTGGCGCTTGCTCTGGTCGAGGAAGACTATGGACGAGAGTTGGCTCTGACTGTGGCGCGCTACATGGTCATGTTCCTAAAGCGCCCTGGCGGACAATCGCAGTTTAGCGCCCATCTTGCTGCGCAAATGTCTGGCAAAACCAAAATTCAGCAGGTTCAACAATACGTTCTCGATAACCTTGCCGTGCAGCTTTCGGTCGAAAATCTGGCCGAACAAGCTGGCATGAGCGTTCGGAATTTCGCGCGTGTGTTTCGCCAGGAAATGAACATGACGCCGGCTGAATTTGTGGACGCGGCACGACTGGACGCAGCACGATTGCTCCTCGAAGATTCCGGACGATCGCTCCAGCAGATCGCCACACGCTGTGGCTTTGGCAATGCCGATGGCATGAGGCGCGTTTTCGTCCGAAATCTGGGCATTGGTCCTGGTGAATACCGGCTTCGGTTTCGAAGCGCTTGGGCCGGCACGGGTAATACCCCTGCCAACTATCCGGCAGCCAACAGGCAATGAACAGGGCTCGACTCGTTTCTGCCTGAGGCGGGAGCGCTGCGCGAAGAACTCAGGCGCGGCGGGTTCATGCTTGCGTCTACAAGCCCGCCATTCCCATCATAGCCCCCGCTCTGGACGGAGACACTGCGCGTAGATGGCCGATGCTGACGTAACTTTGGCCGAAACGCCGCCGCCAGATACGTTACATTGAATCGAGCAGCTTTGTCTGATCGTGAACTGGCGGGCGCGCGAGCCGGCAACACCAAGCCTCACGCGTGCACCAACAATCTGACATCGCAGGATTGAGGCTTCTTTCAATGGCGCACGTTAGCGCTCCCTCCTCTCGCCCATTCAGTGGAATTGGTGGAGATCCCGAACATACTGTTAGCGTAGGGATCGTCGTCCTCGACGGGTCCAAGGCGATCGACTTCATGGGGCCGATCGATGCTTTCAACGCAGCGAGCCGGTCGACGGCGACTTCAGTCCGGTACAAAATCGATCTGATCGGCGCAACTCCCGGTCCAATCATGGGCTGCGCCGGAGTACGCCTCCTCCCCGACAAGATCATCGGACCTGGCCTTGATACCGTCTACGACACCATCTTGATTGCCGGCGGCCACGAATTTCGAGCGACCGGAAGCGACAGGCTCCTGATCGATTGGCTGACGCGAACGGCGCGATCTGCGCGCCGGATCTGCGCAACCTGCACTGGAACGTTCCTCCTTGCATCAGTTGGCCTTCTCGACGGACGGCGGATTGCCACGCTTCACGACCATGCCCTGCAATTTACGGCCATGTTTCCCCGCATTCGCATAGAGCCGGATCAGCTCTTCGTACGTGACGGTCCCTATTATACGGCTGTCGGTGGGGTGGCCGGGATTGATCTCTGCCTGTATCTGATTGAAAACGACTGTGGACAGGCTACATTTCTGGACGTAGCCAGGATGCTGGTCGTCTTTTTGCGGCGGCCAGGCAATCAGCCTCAAGTCAGTGAATTCCTCAAGGCGCAGTCGATCCGAAATACGCAGATCAGCGAGGTGATGGATTGGGCGCTGGGCAATCTGAATGCTGATTTGTCGGTCGATGCACTCGCCGAGCGCGCGGCGATGAGCCCGCGAAATTTCAGCCGTGCATTCATCGACGAACTGACGACCACTCCTGCTCGATTTGTCGAAAAGGTCCGGGTTGAGGCCGCCCGAATCATGCTGGAGACGACACCGCTGTCCATCCGGCAAATTGCCCATCGGGTTGGGTTCGGCAGCCCGGCAAACATGCGTCGCGCGTTCGTGCGCGCCTTCCAAGCTCCGCCTGCGGAGTATCGCCAAACAATCGTCAAATCCGCGGCCGATTCTGACTTTCCAATGGAGATCGTCTAGACAACCCCTGCAACGAAGTGCGAGGAAGTATAGTGATGATGGTGCGGCGGTGATGTTTATTCCTCAGTGGTCGCGATCGAAGGTCGGGATGGTCGCGAACTTCTCCGCCTTGATCATTGGCAACATTGCGATCTGGGTATGGACCCTGCAGGTCTTCGGCGGAAGGCCAGAATTGCTCGGGACGGCGCTGCTGGCCTACGTCTTTGGCTTGCGACATGCCTTTGATCCCGACCACATCGCCGCGATCGACAACGTCGTGCGCAAATTAATGCAGGATCGAAAGCCGGCGACCCTTACCGGCTTCTATTTTGCGCTCGGCCATTCGAGCATCGTGATGCTGGCTTCGATCGCAGTTTCCGGGACCGCCTTGTCCGTGCCTACCAACGCACTCGGCGACTTCAGTCTGATTCGCACCAGCGTTTCGGCATTCTTCTTGTTCGCGATCGGGTTGGCCAACTACTTCATTCTGAGATCAATATGGGCGGCCTTCTCGGGCGTAAAACGCGGCCACGGACTCACAGACGATCATCTTGAGTCGCTTCTGTCGACGCAAGGTCCGCTGAATCGCGTGTTCCGTCCGCTCTTCCGCCTCGTCACGCGATCGTGGCATATGTTTCCTGTCGGCTTCATATTCGGTCTCGGCTTTGACACCGCCACCGAAATCGGCCTTTTCGGAATATCGGCCACGGAAGCCGCCCAAGGCACGTCCTTTTGGATGATCCTTTTGTTTCCGCTCCTGTTTGCGGCTGGGATGACATTGATGGACACCGCGGACAGTGCGTTGATGAGCGGTGCCTACGGCTGGGCATTTGCCAAGCCGGCTCGCAAGCTCTGGTACAACCTGACCTTGACGTCCATCTCGGTGGTGGTCGCAATGTTCATCGGCACCGTCGAGGTGCTTGGCTTGGTGAGCGACAAGCTCGGGCTCGAAAACGGCCTATGGAGCATCGTGCGCAGTCTGAACGCCCATATGGATAATCTGGGTTATGTCATTGTTGCGATCTTCATCGCGAGCTGGATCTGCTCGGCCCTGCTCTATCGATTTAAAGGTTATGACAACTTGCGGTTGGAAGCCACCTCAAGTGTTCCAGCGCCGAGCCCTGGTCAGTAGACAAGATCGCGCGTAACGCCAGTACCGCTGAAACGCGTGCAGTAGCCGCGCGCCTGACCTCTCTGGGCAGGCTGTTGATTTGCGCACCCCGATGGTCACGATAATCGACATGGCCGATCGTTCGGTCGTTCGACGGATACGCCAGGTCTCCTCCGCCACAGCCTTGCCACCGCGGCATTCAAAGGTTGGACAAGGCCAATTGACCCATGTTCCCTGGCGGACCAAAATGGCTTTTCTCAGCTCGGCTTTCAGAATTTTTCCGGCACCTGAGAGCGGCAGCGATTGGCGCCTGATTTCCGCGCTGCGAAGACATTTGAAGCCTGCGAAATGCGCTCTACAAAATGCCTGGACGTTCTCCAACGACAGCTCTGAACTTTCCTTCGGCACGACATATGCGTGCACGGCTTCGCCCCAGGCATCGTCCGGTATCCCGATGGGCGGCGACCTCGGCGACCTCCGGCATCAGTGAAATGGCATTCTCGACTTCGACGGAATAGACATTCTCGCTTCCGGTCACGATCATGTCCTTGGGCCGTCGACGATATAGATGAAAGCCGTCTGATCCATCACCCCGGCGTGTCACGAATGCATCGAGCCGTCGCGCAATGCCGCAAACGTCGCTTCGGATTGTCGCCAGTAACCCTTCATGACCGTGGGACCACGGGATGACCACTTCGCCGACCTTACGACGAGGCACCTCCACCCCAACCGGTGCGCGCCGGAGCCGATAGCTCCGTCGAGAGACTTCCCTGCAAGAGCGATGAAACGATTTTTGCGCGCAAGAGGACGCGCGTCCTCAATTCTCCGCCGAGACGGCAGCTGCGCTCGTGCGGGAAGTGTGCATTCCCATGACTCTTAACGCGGACCGCCTAAAGCGGTCTCGCTCGCACGCCCCTCACGTCCGTCAGCGGGCGGTCAGCTTCGCCGACTATGACCCCTCGCCGGCTTCATCAGCCGGCGGCAGTGTAAACGAATCACTGATAGGAACTCGACTGACCATGGACCGCCGAACCGGCCGCTACATCCACTTTAAATGGCGCGCGAGCGATGCAAATCCGAGCTTGTCCACTGAAGCAATTCCGACGAACGGAACTGGATCGGACCAAGCTAGAGTGTCTCCAATTCAGCTAGGGCGAACCGCTCCGTGATGATCCAGTCTCTGGAAATGAGCCGAGCTCGCTTCCTGTCTGATGCTTCAAAAGCCCAATGGTCTGGCAGAGCGCGATGACCAGGGCCGTTGAGAAGCGGGAACGAGCCGACGAAGACACTTATCGCGCCGAGACGAGCGGCACTCTCGGGCGACGATCGAACCGGGGACCACGCTGCGCCGCATGAGCCCTTCTCGGCGGACATGTGACGGCTGATGATCGGAGCTTGTCAACACAGGGATCGTGGCCAGACGTAGCGGGTCGCGTTCGCTCTGGCCGCCAAGTTCGAACCTTCGATCGACAATTAAAACACACAGAATAGGACAAGAATGATGCACTGGCGCACACCAAGACTACACCTGAATGGGGGCGATGGCTATTTGTCGTCTCATGCCTCGCAGCCCTTGAGGACCTGGAATCTATGGCCGCTCGCGGCCCTTCTCCTCAGCTTGATGCTTTGGGGCGCTCTCTTGCTCTTCGCCACGTTCTCGTAAGCGCCATGCCGCCCATGGGCTCGCGGCCATCTGGCGGCGCTCCCGCTGCCGTGCACGCGCAAGCATCCTCGATGGATCGAGATACCAGCGAATGCCACGTTTCGAGTTCAACAACACGCCCCTTCAGCGCCACAAAGCGCATGTGCGTTCCACAAGCACGCCCTTGGTTCCAGGACTGCCTCGTGCTGGTCGCAATGCCGTTGCCAGTACGACTCGCAGCTAGACGCGATCGAGCCAAGCCCGTCCCGCCATGGGCGCGACCAAGGCCACCAGCTGCGTCGATGCGGTTGGTCGGCCGCAGTTGCATACGGACACTGCCGAGAGCGCAACTCTCCGGAACGATCATGTTGCAGCGACTGCTTGCGCTCTCTAACGCCAAAGGCGCAAATTCCCGCATGACCGGCATCCGGACTCAGTTGGCGCCCGCGGGCGACCATCTTCATGCAGCACGTCGCAGGAGCTTGCAGCGAGCGTGCGTGATCTCCAACCTGACTTGTTTTCTGGCTCTTGCGCAGCGCTTGCAGCTCCTGAAGCACATTTCGTCGGAAGGCCGCTCCTGACCGACCTCTATCCGAGTTTGTGCGATGCCCCATCGAGATGCCGCAGCACATTGGAGTTCGGTTCACTCCGATTGAAGAAGACCGCAAGACATCAATCGTGCCAATCGACGCATTGATCATCGATCTGAAAAACTGGGTGATGGCGTTTTGCGCGAGAACAAGGCGGCCCAGTTCAGGTGTCGTAGTTTGGATTAATCCCGAGTGGCATGCCGGGACCTGCGCTGGTTGCGAGGTCACGCACTGCCGGGCCGTTTTCCTGTTCACCCGAGCCCAGCAGCATGGGGCAGATATGCGCACCATCACTTTCCTCTGCCCGATCACACGAGTTGTGGTTCAGCACCGGCTAAATGACGACGAAGCGGCCGAACACCAGTTTCAAGGCGTGTTTTGCCCCGCCTGTTCCCAGTTGCACTTCGTAGATCGCAAGACCGGAAAGCTGCTAGGCAGGAAGAAGAATGACAGCGCGTCCTCACAGAGCGGCTGAAGTACGGCGCCGCCGAAAACCAATCCGCCGGCGATCCGCGAGGATTTGCCTCCGAGTTCCATCAGAAGGTGCAAGAGTTCAGTATCAGGAGAGTTCAACGGTGGGCTTTTTTCATGGAGCCACCATGAGATCAACCTGCTCGGCAACATTTCGCTTCCTAAATGCGTTGAAAGCACCGCTTATGAGCGCGTTTACGCGCGCAATTTTGAGCTACAAGAAACTCAGCCGGATGCCCGTAGCGGCAAGCCTCTACAGCGACTTTGGGTGAACGCGGCCAACTACAGTCTTTCGCCAATCCAGTGTTGCTGAAGGTGAATGACGCGAGCCAATTTGCATCCGAACCCGCAAGCTTTGCTTGGGCGGCTCGTGATTGCGAACGGCGCCCTTCGCAACGCAACCACAAGAGCAAGCGCAAATGTGTTGACGTTCGTCGGCGCACGGATCTCCTGACCAGATCTCCGACCTAAATTCTTTGATGTGTCGCTTCGTTGCCGTTTCGATTGACCGTCGCAGGCGTCGGCCAGAGAGACACGCTTGTGTCGTGCACGATCGGTCCATCTTCAGCCGATCAGAGGTGTTGGCCACCATTGATCGGCACTTCGACGCCGGTGATATAACTGGCGTCATCCGAGCACAGGAAGAAGATGACCTTAGCGACCTCTTCAGGGGTCCCCACCCGGCGCAGCGGAATGTTCGGGACGACCCGTGCTTCCGTATCCGGTGACAAAATATCCGTCTTGATCTCGCCCGGGGCGATTGCATTCACACGAATTCCATGCGGCGCGTAGTCGTGAGCCATCTCGCGCGTGAGACACGCGAGAGCGGCTTTCGAAGTCGCGTAGGCACTGCCGGCGAAGGGGTGCACTCGCGAGCCTGCAATTGAGGTCACGTTGACGATCGATCCAGACGCGGCTTTCAATTCGCCAAAGAGCCCCTGCGCAAGCAGAATTGGAGCCACCAAATTGAGATGGAATACGTCCATCCAGGTCTCGATCGATGTCGCCAACGATGTTAGTCGTGCGCCGCTCGTCGTCTTCGGTGACATCGCTGCATTGTTGACCAGGGCGTGCAACGGCGCGCCCGCGAGGCGCTCTTTGACTTCGGCGACGGCGCGCGGCAGCAACCGATGTTCGCTGAGGTCGAGCTGGACATGATTGTCGGATGCGGCCTCCCAAGGGCATCGCCGGGCATCGATCGGTTGTCGCGCGCAGGAGATAATACGCCAGCCGGCCTCCGAAAACAGCTTTCCGGTGGCGTAACCTATCCCACGCGATGCTCCGGTCAGCAGCAGCGTCTTTCGGTCTCTCCGCCGGACGCGTGCCTTGTCCGATTTGAATGAACTGTCCTCGTTGTCAACCGACATTCGTCTGGCGACCGCATCCTTGTTCGGCAGATCGGCCCTCAAACACGCCTCCTATCAGGTTACGCTCAACCTTCTTGGTTGCAGGATTTGGGCCATCTCTATCGACAGAGTGATTCACGCGTGTCGCGAAGCAAAGCGCCGTGGCTTACGACCTGCTTGGCGAGTTCCAGACATCAAGTCCGTTGGTTTTCCGACAGCGGCAACGCGAGGACTGCGCGCGACATGACCTTCACTCTTTTCGCGCACAGCTGCGCAACACTTCGTTCAGTAAATCTGGGCTGAACGCGCGAGTGAAGGTCCTGCCGATGTTGAATGCCGCCGCACGCGGCTCGTCCCGATCCTCGAGGAGCTATCAGCAACAGGAGGGGCACCCATCCGTCCATCCAATGGTGCATGCCAATTCGAGACGCCCGCTCGCTGGCAACCGCAGCGGTTCATACCGCTGCTCTTGCCCTAATCCACCAAGAGGCATTCGAACGCGGGCGCCGCGGAATAGAAGGCCATCCTCAGGCGTCAGCAGCCTCAAAGTACCTGGCGTAAGGTCCCTCTTTGAATTGGCGACGCAACTCATCAAAATCCTCTACGGTTTGGTCGAGCGGTCGCACTTCCTGGCGCTGAAGTTTGACGCGACCGGAAACATTCCGCATACGAACCCCGAGGAATTCCCAAACCAACTCCAAGCACAGGTGCGGCTCGCGAAGAAGCGTCTCATACTCCAGCTCGAGGATGTTGGTCGACGCGAAGGATTGCCCGATCCTATCGTGGAACTCAGCGGTGGTCTTGAAGTAGGTTTCGCAGCTGCTGACGCTTAGGCTGACGAGTGGCGGTTGCGAGTCGTCGCTATCAGAGCTGTATTTCAGCCATTCACCGGTTTGCCTCGCTTGAACGAGTGAGCGAAGCGATTCCAGCGGATTTCTACGACACACGATGACCTTAAGGCGCGGCCAACCGGCCAGCTCAGCCATCATCCCCGGACGGTCATGAAACTGCGGTTCGTTAATCTTGCAGCCAACATGAGTCACGTCGATATTGTCGCTCGGCGTTGGATAGCGCAGGTAGGCGCACTCCAGAAGCTCTCGATCACTACGTAGGAGCCGCGCCTTGTCGGGCCAATTTTGATCGTACTCATTGAGCAATTCCCCGTTGCTCACCACGTTCGGATGTTCATTGAGCAATTCTTCCAGATAGTGGGTGCCGCTCCTCGGCATCGCGAGGATGACGAATGGCTCTGGCGATCGTTCCGATTTCAACATTGTGACAGCTCCTGATTGACTCGGTCGAGACAGTTCGGCCTCTAACCAATGAGGCTAGATCAGCCCGCACGTGATACTATCTTTCCACAAGGCGGATATATCGGCGAGATACGAGCATTCTTGCCGCTGGCTCCCATACCCGCAAATTTCCGCAGAACTTATTCACACTATGTGAGGCATGGTTTGTTCAACGCATCAGCCGGCGGCGAAGCAGCAAAGCCGATACGACGAACGCGACTACAGTGTATATGCAAAGTACCCCAATATGCAGGCCGACGCTGCTGGCGTCCCGATCCAGCATTGCTGGCCGAATGAGATCAATCGAATGTGCTAGCGGCATCGCCTCTGCTACGCGCTGCAGCGCGATGGGCAATTGAGCTACGGGAAAGATCGCACCGCACAAGTACATCATGGGTGTGAGAAAGAGGGTCTGATAAAACACGAAGTAGTCGTAACTGGGCGCGAGCGCTATCACGACCATGGCGAGGCTGGCGAAAGCAACACCAGTGAGCGCGACAGCCGGCAGCGCGTAAGGGATGGAGGGCCACGCCGCATAGCCCAGCGCGGCGGCTACAATCGTAATTCCTGTTCCTGCCAGAACGGCCTTTGTCGCTGCCCACGCCAATTCCCCGAGAACGACGTCGCCAAGCGTGAGCTCCGTGCAAAGGATGGCATCCCAGGTGCGCTGGGCATTCATCCGAGCGAAGGCCCCATAGACCGTTTCAAAGGTCGCCGAAATCATCGCGCTTGTCGCGACCATCCCAGCAGCCAGAAAGGCGACGTATGAAATGCCATCGACTTGGCCGATCATCAGTCCCAGGCCGAAGCCGAGACCGAACAAGGCGCTCATGGGCTCGGCGAGGTTTCCCAGAAGCGATGCCAGCGCGGCTTTGCGCCAAGCCATGTAATTCCGGCGCCATACGGCGCTCCAGTTCCACGCATTGGCGGGCAGAGCCGCCGCGTACTGCTCCCACATCATTCAGTCCCTCATCTCCCGTCCGGTCAACCGTAAGAAGACGTCCTCGAGGTTCGGTGGCCGCTGAAGCAGACGAAGTCCGCTCCGCCCACGCAGCCGCACGAGCACCTGCTCTGGATTCGGCGCATAGCAAAAGAGCGTCTCGCCGCTGATTTCGGTGCGTTGAGCGAGCGGCTTGATGAGTGCGCAGAGCTCGTTCGGATCACCACCGTAGACCTCAATGACTGGGCAACCGATCTGTTCGTCGATCAATGTGTGTGGCGGCCCTTCGGCAATCTTGCGTCCTGCCTCGAGGACGCACAGGCGATCGCACAATCGCTCCGCCTCCTCCATGAAGTGCGTCGTCAAAAGGATGGTCTTGCCGCGCGACAGCAGCGCGCGCAGCCGCTCCCAAATCAAATGGCGCGCATGCGGATCGAGCCCGGTGGTCGGCTCATCCAAGATAAGGATCTCCGGATCGTTGATGAGCGCCCGCGCCAGCGTAAGACGCCGCTTCATGCCACCGGACAGTTCGGTCACCCGCGCGTCTGCCTTGCTCTCAAGGCGGGCGAACTCGAGAAGGGACGGCGTGATCTTCTCGACATCCTTTGCTGTCATCCCGAAATAGCGCCCGAACACCAGCAGGTTTTCGCGTACGGTGAACTCGAGATCAAGATTGTCAGCTTGCGGAACGACGCCGATGCGCTTGCGCGCCAATCGAGCGCGTGCGGGCACTTTCTCGCCGAGCACGGTTATCTTGCCAGCCTCGGGCGTGGACATCCCGAGAATCAAGCGCGCAATCGTGCTCTTGCCCGCGCCGTTCGGTCCCAACAGGCCGAAGCACTCTCCCGATGCCACCGTGAACGACAGCTGGTCGACGACCACCTTCTCGCCATAGGACTTTTTCACGGTCGTGAAATCGATAGCCACGTTCGATCCGCGCCCGGCCCCCCTGTCAGCCGGCGTGACCGGCGCCGGCTCCGTCGCGATTGTTCGCCTTGAGATTGGCGCTGCTTCGACGCCGCCAAGCATTTTTTCTATTCCTTCTGCTACAATTTGTCGGCCGGACCAGCTCGCTGATCTCGCCTTCAACAACCGCAATGCGATCCGTCTGCGATACGGCAACTCTGACTTAGTGATATGTCAGCCTGCGAAGCGGATTGCTTATGCAGACGGCCTCCGAAAGCTAGTGATCAAGCAATCTTCGTTAGCCGACTCACCTTGGCAGTGGACACGCTCGACCTCGACCAACGCTTCATTCAACATGGCGATGACGGTCTCTGCACCGGCCATGTGTCCCCAGCGTCGGCAGATGTGGTCGCGCGCCGATCCGAAAACCAGAAGCCCGTCTGGCGCGAGCATTCCGACCAAGTTGTCGACCGCTGTGCGCATCTCCAGCGTATCGCTGAGGTAATAGAGGACTTCTGCTACAACAATAAGGTCGAACCGCTCTGGTGGTGAAAAGTGTTGGAGGTCGGCGACTTTCCAGCCGATGTGTGACCATCTCTCCGTCCGGTGACGTGCGCGGCTAATGGCCTGCGGCACGACGTCGACGACCGTGAGCCGCTTGCAGTGAGGCGCGAGCATCTCGGTGAATGCGCCCGCAGCGCACCCGACCTCCAACGCGCTTGTGATGCTTTGGCGGGAGAGCGACATCCGAAGCATTTGCGTGTATCGCTCCCGCTCGAACGGATTCGCGTCCAGACGCCACGGATCATCGGCGACCATTTCTCGCTCTAGCAACTGATAGTTCTTGTCTAGGCTCACGAGCTTCTCACCTCTTTGACGCGCACAGTTACGCGTCGCCTCCAGGCCTGTCAGGTACCGTCAACGTCAAAAGCATGTGCACGTGTAGCCGTTTCGCCCATCGACGGTGCAATACCCGAATGGCCTGTGGCATCTAACGTGGCGCTCTGCCTCGGCGTGCTGGCCTGGCCTTCACCTGAATCTGGCATATTGGCGGACTTGCGCGACAACCAGTCACTGTTGCTCAATGTGCACAACGCATATACCTTCACGGGAAGTAACAGGAACATGCTGATCGGTTTGTGTAGAGCGAAACCGAGAAAGCGAAGCTGTCGGGCACGAAATGCTGCCAAGCTGCAGCGAACCATGGTCATTGACGCGATGATCAGTACCGTCGGCCACGGCAACTCGCTCGTCATGGCGATTTGCGCAAGCGCGGTCACTATTGAAACGCCGAGCAGAAGCGGAAGGAGGTTCTGCCCGACAATGTCCAGCGTGATGTAGAAGTCGAGGCTTGGCAGCAGGGGTAGCGCAAGCGCTGTATCCCGGAAGGTACTCCGTGCCCACCGCAATTGTTGACGCAGATATGGCACCAGCCTATCCGGAACGACGGTTGCTGCGATCGCGTCAGGAACGTACTCAGTTCGAAATCCGGCCGCGAGCATCAGGATCGTGAGATGGCGATCCTCGCCGAAGTCGCTTGGCTTTCCTCGAAAATACTGCGTCTCGTACTCGTGGAGGACCAAATCGAGCGCCGATCGGCGATACATGGCGCAGGGGCCACAGCAACACAAGACGGCTCCGAAGCGAGCTTCCGCCAAACGCTCTTCGTTACAGGCCAGCCAGTACTCCATATCTATCAGCCTGGTCAGCCAAGTGCCGCTTCGATTGCTGGCTGTGAGCTGCCCCATAACAGCGCCAACCGCTGGATTTTGCATCTTCCGTACAAGTTTGGTCACCACGTCGACGGCGATTGTCGTATCTGAATCGACGTTGAGAACCAAATCGCCGGACGAGCGGCGTAGCGCTGCAATTTGCGCCTTGCGCTTGCCAACATTCTTTCCCAGCCACATGAAGTTGAACCGCGGATCATCTGTGTAGGTGTCCTGTACAGGCCACAGGTACCTACGATTTTCCGAGCCGTCATCTACCACGTACACCCGCACTTGCCCTTCGTAGTCTTGGCTTGCGATCGACTCCAGGCACGCCGACAGCGTGCGCGGGTCCTCGTTAAAGCAGGGCACGATCACATCGACGCTCGGCAGCGGACCGGTCTCGGAAGCGTCGTCAGTCGGGGACGGGATCTGTGTTCGGAGCGCGTTGAGCGTCTGCATGCTCCTGTAGATGGAGGACAGCAGGGCATACGACGACACAGCGACAACGCTTGTTGTGGCAAGCAGATTCATGGGGGCGGCTCTTTTTCAATGAGATTGAGGAAGTGAGCAGATGGCGAATCCTTGCTCGCCCAATGCCGGAATAAGCCGGGAAAGCGCCTCGAGGGTCTGATCGCGACCGCAATCGATGGCTTGTTCGCGCTCGACGGGAGGACATCCGTCGTGCAAGAGCACAACAGCACCGGGCCGGACCAACGCCAGCACTGCGTCGACAATCGCCGGAACCCCGGGACGAGACCAGTCTCTCGGGTCTACTGACCAGTCCAAGGGGACCAGTCCGGCTTTGGTCGACATCGTGAGTACCTGGTCAGTCCAGATGCCATACGGCGCACGTATGTGCCGCAGTGACGCCTGGGGACAAACCGTCCTGATGACGTCGCTCGCCGACTGAATCTCGTGTTCCACTTCAGCTGCTTCGCATCTGGAGAGATCGGGATGCGTCATCGTGTGGTTTCCGACTTCATGCCCTTCTGCGATTATTCGTTGGATCAGCCTCGGGTGAGCTGCCGCGCACGCCCCGATGACGAAGAAAGTCGCCGGCACCCCGTGCTCCGCGAGAACATCAAGGATAGACGCCGTCCAACGTGGATCCGGACCGTCGTCGAAGGTCAGGTAAACGTTACGATCTCCGGTGACGCCAACGTGCTCGCTTCGCACTTCCGACAAGCGGCCAAGGTAGGTCACAGCTCTGGCCCGTTCCGATCGATCATGATCCCGACCGGCCATTCGCTTATCGGACGTCCGATTGGGAAGACCAGAACCACCAAGTCGTCGTCGGTACGGGTCGGCGGCAAGTCCAGATGAATATCCGGCCGCGTTGAACGCACGCTCACTCCCGGCAAAATCGTTGCGAGACCCTGACGGCCGACCAGCTTGGTCACATGCTTCTGCAACGCCTGCCGTACTGCACCAAAGCCAAACGGGACCGCGAGCTGCTGCAGCACCGGATACATCACCCGCATTGAGTGGGTGATCCCCAGCCCCTCCAGATCCGGACGAACACCGTACAATCCTAGCTCAGCCACGAGCAGGTCGACGTCTCCGACTTTGATGAAGCGGCGCAGTGCGCCGATATGAGCTGCTATGCCGTTCGCATCGTAGCCGATGGCACGAATCTCGGGCCTCGCGCCGGCCCAGCTTCGTCCGCCTTCGAACGGCTTTGCATTAAATTCACCGGTCGGCCCGTACGTCTTACGAAAGAACTCGGACAGTTCGATGTGTTCAGCAAGTTGCAACTCGTTTTCCCAGCACACCCTCCACCGGACTTTGGAGTGCGTGGAGAACGCTCCTGTATCGTTGGATATGGCAATGTTCATGGTGGTCCCCGTTGCGACGTTCGAGATCTGATCTGGTACTTTGTGCACGCGCGTCACTTATTCTCGCCGGGCGCATTCATGCGCCAACGGGAGAGGTTGGCGCGGGTCGCCTGGATCCAGTGCTCACCGTTCGGAGAAGCCGCGTTCGCGATGGAGATGACATGAAGATGACATCGAGGCGCGGCGCCATTCGCATAAGACCGGGCGGATATTTCAGCAGCGCTTTGGGCAGATCGCCTTCGAGCCGCGATCCGTTTGGACGCGTTGCCAGCGCGCCTGACATCCGAACGCGGACCGAGGAACGGCGGGGTCGCGTTCGACATGCGCCGCGATGGATGCTTAGAGGACGCTAGAAAATCCCTCTCGGGGCTGGTCCAACGATTAATAATCATTGTGGTACGCCTCACTCCGATCCGACGTTTTTGGTATCTCGCACTGCATCAAATTGGTAAAATCGATTGTTTCTATGGTAGACATCCACCGATTGGATACTTCCCACCATGCGTTTCAAAGGGCTTGATCTGAACCTTCTCGTCGCGCTCGACGCTCTGATGACGGAGCGCAACCTCACGGCGGCAGCGCGGAGAATCAACTTGAGCCAGCCGGCCATGAGCGCGGCGGTTGGCCGGTTGCGCTCCTACTTTCGCGACGATCTATTCGCGATGAGGGGCCGAGAACTCGTCCCGACACCACGCGCCGAAGGACTCGCCGGCCCAATTCGCGAAGCCCTGCTGCACATCCAGCTGTCCATTATTTCGCGGGATGCGTTTAATCCAGCTCTATCGGACCGCCGGTTCAGGATCGGCGTTTCTGACTTTGTTATGGTCGTGTTTTTTCAGGCCATCGTGGAGAGGGTCGCACGGGAGGCTCCTGGCGTTACGTTCGACTTTCTGCCTCTCGCCGACGACCCCGATGAGCTTCTCCAGCGCGGTGAAATTGACTTCCTTGTCTTGCCGGAAATGTACATGTCGCGCTCCCACCCAAGAGCGGCGCTGTTCGAGGAAAAACTCGTATGCGTGGGGTGCCGGAGCAACAAGCAGCTCTCACGCAACCTGACGTTCGAGAAATACATGTCGATGGGACACGTAGCGGCTAAATTCGGGCGTACGCGAAGGCCTTCGATCGAGGAATGGTTCTTGATTGAGCACGGTCTCAAGCGACGCCTCGAGGTTGTCGTGCAAAGCTTCAGCATGATTCCACCCATGCTCCTGGGCACCGGTCGTATAGGCACGATGCCCTCGTTGCTGGCCAGGCATTTCGGAAAGACGACGCCCCTGCGGATCGTCGATCTTCCGCTGCCAATTCCGTCTTTCACAGAGGCCGTTCAATGGCCGGCCCTTCACAATACCGATCCGGCAAGCATCTGGATGCGGACAATATTGTTGGAGCAGGCTTCGCGCATGCCATCGGCGCGCGCCACTGCAGCAACTCGACAGGCCTTGGAAGAGTGTTCGCCTTCCAAGTGAATAGAACACTATTGCAAAATTCAGGTGTGAACTGAAAGCGACCTGCTAGTGAACGGCGGCAGAAGCAGAAAAACGCTCTCTTGTTGCATCTTCGCGTTCAACTGTTTGGCCCCGCCATCAGAGCCGGCGCATGACGCCGAGCCGAGAGCGAAGGGCTGAGCAGACGCAACACACTCGGGTTGCTGACGGCGCCAAGTGTGTTGCGTCAACATCACCCAGTCGCCGCGAAAATTTGACGACGCCCCCCTTTGGTGATAGCCGCGCAGTCCCGTCGTTCTCATCGACATGCAATGTGCCGCTTGCGATCGTCTCTAGGAATGGAGCCAACATGTCATTGGTCTCTGACAGTGCTGATCGATGTCGATCGACGACGAAATTGCGAATCAGTTGGTGCGACTGGCGAGGCGCAATTTGCGGCCGATTCACATGTCGAACACGCCAGGGGCTGCACGGACGCGCAAGTTGATCTCGTTTTTGAGATCATGCGAAAACCGCCTCGCGCCTGCGCCAGCCTGAACTCACTACCGCGCAGATATCAGCCGATCATCCGGCTCCAGTATCCGCATGGGCACGGGAATGATAGTTCGACAGTCCTTGGCCGCTCGCGCAAAAGAGCGCCTGCTCTCCCTCAATCACGCACCGCAAACCACCCGCTCTCATCGGTCGTTCTCACTTGCCATCACCCCGCTCCGCCGGCCCTTGCGGTGATCGTTCAGGCGTCGCGATGCTCTGACCCGAACAGTTCGCCGTCAGTTTCGCGCACCAGTCGGTCGTGGATACCGCAGAGCATTCGATTGTCCAGATTCGCCTGGCAGCGGCTGCCTGGATTTCGAGCAAGGCAAGTCCGTCGCTGTTGCTCAACCGCGTCACTTGAGTGCGTATCGCGCCTTCCTCGCTGAACGCCGCCGATCGGTCGTCTTTTCGCCCAACGGCGCAGTCAAGCGCCTCGGCCAGCTAACGATCACAAACAGGGAGCCGAACAATGCTGCAGTATAGTGGTGTCTACGATCCGGAAGATCTCACGGTCATCGGCGCGATCTTTGATAAAGCCATCGCGTCATTGCCGGCATCTATGCGTACGCCTGAAAACCGGATCACAATCGCCAAACTTGTTCTGGAGCGTACAGCAGCAAGCCAATCCGACTTGGCGTCCCTTATGCTCTTGCTCGACGCCCTTCCATCTGCCCACTCGGTTGAGCGGCGATCGGAGGAGAGCCAGCCTGCTTGCGCCAGAACGAACGACTGCTCAACCAGCTGATTCAAGTAGCTTGATTCTCACGTGACGTCAGGTTGTAGGCTTGCCAATTGAACATCATGATCAAAGCTACACCACGAAGGCGTCGATGGCGCATTGGAGAACTTGCGGAGGCTACCGGGGTAACGGTACGCACGCTGCATCACTACGAGCATACGGGTCTGCTCAGCGCGTCCGAACGCACGGACGGCGGTCATCGAATGTACGAACGCGAGAGCATTCAACGAGTGTCGCAAATTCGCGCGCTGCGCGAGCTTGGCTTCTCGCTGAATGATATTCGCACAGCAATGGGGGGCACGACGTCACTTACTGACCTCCTGCGCAAGCATTTGGAGCAAATTGAACTTCAGGTCACGCGCACGACCCAGTTGCGGGATCGTTTGCGTAACATGACGACGGACTCTGACACGCAAGTCAGCATGCATGAGCTGCCTGCTGCTCTGAATGCAGCTTCGCGCGCTGAAGCGCGCCCCCAGTCTCCATGCACGTGCGCGCTCGGCGTTGATCGAGAAGAGCGCTGGCGGCAGATCCGGGATGAGTTGCGCGATTGTGTCGATCATGGCGAGCACCCGTGCAGCGAGCGGGCCGCCGCCGTGGCGCTGAAGGCGCGCACGCTCATCACAGAAATTGCCGGGACCGACCCAGCGGCCTCAACCATGCTGAAAGTTCTTGCGCGACTGAGCACGCCACGCAACCTGTCCGGCTGGAACCACAGCTTGATGCAGTACCTTGATCTCGCAATGGCCGCATTGCAAGACAGGCACTAACGCAGCCGCGATTCAGATACATGCTTCATTTAAATGATTGGCGGCCACAGGTCGCGACTGCTGCGTTTCCGGCTCGGCCTCTTCCTTCCGTGCCTCCCCATCAACCTAGTTGCTGTTTCTCCTTCCACGAGAACCGCTCGCGACCTCGAGAGATGCGTCTCTCGAACAGGCTTGAATCGGACGTAACGTCAGATTGTACGATTGAATCGGGCTGACGCCCGGATTAACGCGCGGACGCTCTCACGGGCGAGGGTTGGCCTGGGCCTGTACGCCTGGTTTTCCAAGCTGCGCGTTCTCGCAATAAAGGATCGTTATGGCGCTACCAGAGTCTGATCAGCGCGAATTCGTTTGCGCCGACCGCGAGTGTGCTTCGAGCCCGCTTTCCTCTGACCCTGCCCGAGTGCCTGCCGAAAGAAAGGCTCTTTTGGGCATCCTTCGCCCATGTTTCGCTCACCGCGGCACGCGCGAGAACACCGGGCGGAGAACGGCTCACAGCAAGGGCCGCCGATCCGACGGCTGTCATTGTTCGACGCCTCAGCAAAAACAAATCCAGGCAGAATCTGACGCAAACTCAAGCCCGCATGGGGAGCTCTTAATGTCAATCCATGGCGCCATTTCTCTCGCAGCTATTGCACTCCTTGCTTTGATGTCCGCTGCATCTGCGGCCGACATCAATATTGCCGTGGCAGGACCGATGACTGGAAGCAATGCTGCGCTTGGAGCGCAGATGCGGGACGGTGCTGCTGCCGCCGTCGATGATTTGAATGCGTCAGCCCTCCTTCCAGGAACGAAGGTCTTGTTGAGCGTCGCCGACGACGCGTGCGATCCCAAGCAGGCGGTCGTAGTCGCCAATCGGCTTGCATCAGATCAGGTCAAGTTGGTCGTTGGCCACTTTTGCTCTTCCTCGTCAATACCGGCTTCCAACGTTTACGACGAGGCGCAACTTATTCAGATATCGCCCGGATCCACCAATCCCGCGCTCACAGAGCGTGGCATCAAATCCGTGTTTCGTATCTGTGGGCGCGACGACCAGCAAGGTGTCGTGGCGGCCGAATATATCCGCCGACATTTCCCCAACACCAAGATTGCTGTCCTTGACGACAGGAGCACCGCTGGCAAAGGCATTGCCGATGTCGTTGCGGCTCATCTTCGGGAGGTTGGGATGTCGGATGTGAAGCGACAAAGTTACGTGGCCGGGGAGAAGGATTACATGGCCCTGGTTTCGAGGATGAAAGCGGACGGAATCAAACTTGCTTACATCGGTGGCTACTACAATGAGATCGGGCTGATCGTGCGTCAGGCCTCAGAAGCAGGTGCAGGTATGACCGTGATGGGCAATGATCCTCTGATGACCCACGATTTTTCGATGATCGCGGGCAAAGCCGGAAACGGAACACTGTTCACCTTTATGCCGGATCCCACCAAGAATGCTGAGGCGGGGAGCGTCGTGGCACGTCTCAAGGCCTCCAACCGGTCTCCGGAAGGTTATTCGCTTTACGCCTATGCGGCTGTGCAGGCATGGGCGAAGGCCGCAAAGCGCGCCGGCACTTTTGATTCATCGAAAGTGGCAGCTGCGCTTCGTTCGCAGCCAATTGACACAGTGATCGGTGCCGTCCGGTTCGACGCCAAGGGCGACAATTCGGCTCCCGGCTTCATTGTCTACCGTTGGCAAGACAACATCGTCGAACAGGCCGAGTGAATTGATCGCAACTCATCACGGTTCGATGGGTTCGTTCAGCCGCCCGATGCAGTGATGCATATGGCAAGGCGACGAGCGCACTGCTCGTGATTTTCGTACCCCGTAACGGGAGTTCCTCGGAACTCTCACTAGTCGATTCAGCTGGTCAATTGGTGCGGTTCTCCGCGCTTCTTGACCTGGGCTGCACCACACCAAAACGGAGGCTCTCCAATGCGGAAGATACTTGTCGCTTGTAGCATGCTCGTTCTCGCTCAAGCTCAAGCGAATGCTCAAGATTCCCACCTTCTTGCGGCGGTGGAGGAACATGCCGCGCCAGGTGAGGCTGATGATGGATCGCCCCAAGCAATGTCTGCAAGGAAGCCATTTGAAACGCCTGAGGCTCCAACCCCAGTTCCGACTGATACCGCGGAGTTGGGGTCCATTGACGCGACTGTCACGTTTCTGGCGGACGTATATGGACCCGCGCCACAAACAACGCAGCGTCGCACTCTTCGTTATGAACAAGCCAAGAGATATATTGACGCGCATCCGGGTACGCCTGGCGTGCTGTTCATTGAAGACGTCATCGATCATCGTGGCGCGAACAACTTAGCACCGCAACACGAACTCGAGTATCGGGAAACACCGGCTCACTACTACGTGGGCGGCGGGACCTTAAATGACACAGTATTCGGGTTCGTTGACGGACCGTATCCTCCGGTGTGGACGATTGAAGCGGCACCGGTCTATTCCAGCCTCATCTATGTTGATGCACAAGGCAACGAGACGTATGTTAGCGAGAGCAAAGTCCGGCAGATGAACGATCTCGCCCCCGAGCTGCTGGACGAGATGATGCGACGCCAGGATGCGGATCGACGTTATCATGCCAGTCAAGGCTTTCTGGCAGATGAGATTCAGCGAGCCGCGGATAACGGCGACGACTTGCGCCTGGCCCAACTCACCGAGCAGCAACGGCAAGCACAAGCTGCGCATTGTGCGGCGATGCAGATGCGTCAGCAGCGCGACGCGGAGATCGATCGGATGTATGACCTCAACTTGAAGGCCGACGCCGGTACGATCAGCGCTCCCGAACGAGCGGAACTCGACAACGTCTCCAAGCGATCTGAGTTGATCGAATCGACTGCACCGATTTCTGGCCGCGATGCCGCTGGTCCTCCGCCAATCAGCTGCCCATTGTGTCGGAGCACAAACATTGCGGTGTTGCGAAGTCGACATTTTACCGGGACATTCCAGTTTACCTCTAGCGATGATCGGTCTGTGGTCATGGCTTATCGCCACGGCCACGCAGGTCCCATTGGCGTGCTGATCGGTCTGCAGAAGGATCTGTCAGGACCGATATTTGGTAGCTGGACCAACGCGGGAATGACCTTGCCGCCACCCCAGAAATGACAGCAGTTTGCGCCGCCACCCAGCCTTGTCTTCGCAGGCATGATCAGGACCATTTGTCACTGCCTGTGCGAACCTAAGCTCCTGCTTACTGAAACAGTCGGCGTCTGCTCAACCCTTCCTTGGCGGTAAGGAAGCTGCGATATTGCCGTCCACGGGCACCGCTCGCCACGGCGACGTGCGACTCAAGGCGATGTCCACCTTGGTTGGTTGCACGTCGCGGCCAGGACCGTCGCCCCTTATCGAATGATTCTGTCGGTCAGGGGCGGGCCGGGCATTCAAATGAGGTTTTGGCGAATGGCCTTTGCAATTCCGTGGGTCCGGTTTGAAGTACCGAGCTTTCGTATCGCGTTCTTGAGATGGAAGTTGACCGTATTCTCGCTCACCTCGAGTATCTTGCCTATTTCCCAGGAGGACTTGCCCTCTCCGACCCATCGCAAGCAATCTTTTTCCCGCTCAGACAGTGCGACTTCGCAATTTGAGCCGCTAGCTGAGGGGCGCGAGATCTCGGCAAGGGCAATGTGGAAGTGCCAGGCTAGTACGTTGAGGTGACTCATCTGGCACTGCGGATCAGCATCGTCGAACGGGGATGCGAAGGATGCCAGAGCCACTTGGCCTAATGGTCCGTACAACGGCACGCTCATACCGTGCTTCAGACCTGCCTCTTTGGCTTCTGCGAGGACGCGATGCTCGCTGGGTTGCAACTGACATTTTTTGGCAAGTTGATCCCACAGGAACGGCCGCGAAAGCGTTGGTGCCCGTCGTACCACCGGATCGATGACACGGTACTTGCGTTCAACGTACCGGCCGCACCAATCGGGCGGGAAGGTTACCGTTACTCCAGAGGGCAGATATTCGGGCAGACCACATGCCTCCGCGAACGTGAGGGCTCCATAAGCGACTTCACTGAAGCCTTTCTCGCTCGCACAGCTTACAAGAAGGTCGAACAAGACCTTGATAGAGTGAGTTGCCTTGGCGCATTCGATGAAATTGAAAAGATCCATGTAGCGCCTCACGAGGCCCCACGGCCCAAATGTCGTACTGCGTCATTGCGCAGAGCTTGTTGAGGGTGGGCGTCGTTCACTCGCCTTCACCGTTGGGCTTCGCGTCTTTGCAATGCGAGCGATCGAGCGCTGCGGCACGCAGTTCCAGAGCTGGTTAAGCTCTCCCGAAACGCGCTCGGAAGGGATAGACGCCTCGAAGCAGCGGCGAGACGAGAAGGCCGCGGACGCGTGTCGACGGATCAAGCCCGCGTTGCAGCGCGCAGGGCCGGATATGATGAACAGTGAAGCGGCCGCTATCGGACTGTCGGCGAGCTCCTCGCTGAGTTGAGGATGACCGACTTCTAAACGAGTGCGGTTGTGCAATCGCAGGCGCCATAGCGGTGGCGGAGCCTCGGGATGCCTATTTGCGTTTCCGCAACCCGGATCCACGGTAGAGCAACGCGCATCCGCTCTCTTTGTTCGATGCTGGTGAAGACGCGCTCGGCGAGCCGCACGAGATGGCCGTTGTCGAAGACGAGAACCTCGCACAAGAACCGCATGCCATCTCAAGCGCCAATGACCAAGCGTTTCACCTCGTCGCACGCGGACCCGCGCGCAGCCGCAACTTTGCTTCATCGAGACGAAACGGTGCATGCGGGACTCCGGAACTTCCGAGCTGGCCCTTAGGACAGCAAGTGTCGTACCAATTCCCGGCGGTCATGAATTCACGTCTGAAAGCAGTGTGTTGAGCCACTCGTCGGTCGTTCGGCGGGTCGAAGCAACTCCGACATTCGTCCGAATGCGACACTGCGCTTTGCTACAGAAGCGACATTTGCAGGTCACCAAAGCTGCCGCCAACAACAAGATACGTACCCCCTCTGCAGCACAAGGCAGGCGCACAGGGGCACCCCTGTAATCCCATGCGCGGCGAAGCGTATGGTCGAGAGCTGCTGAGCGCGGTCAACCGCCAGAGCGGGCGCCGTTTCAGTTCCAGCCAACAACCATCGAACATCCCGGTCCGGCACCAATGCTCTGAGTTGCGATCAGCGATCGCGCTCCTCCACGATGGCACTGCATACTCAGCCGTTGGCTGGTCGACTTGCGGATCGTCGGCCAGCTCGCCTTGACTGGATGCTGGACGACGCACGCGGCTGAATGGCCGCTTCCTTCAAGATCTGCACGATAGACCGGTGCTCATCGCACGAGGAACGAGCTGCCGCCGACCTGCGCGGTTTCCGACAATTTGGCGTGACGCGCTGGCTATCTGAAGCGGCACGACTCCTCGATTGGGCTTATCAAGCCGCAATCGTGTGTCACGCGGTGGACCAAACGTCGCAATGGTTGCTGCCACCAGGCCCGGTCGCGTTGCAACAGACACGGAAAGTGTGACGACGGGGATTGTGCCGCGGACCAGCATCGCGTCGTTCTGGAACGTTACCTCGCGCCAAACGGGAATGCGCCACAACCCAAATGCGCGACCCGCGAGCAACACCCTCGGCGCCGTTTACATCCGACGTACGCCGAGGGCTTTTGCGTGCACGGACAGTGATTCCGCTCGCAAACTCACATCAACTCTATTGGTTCATTCATTGCAACTCACCGGTATTAGGACCGACGAATTCCAGAATCGACTCTGCCTTCCGAACCTCGTGCGCGAGGCGCTTGAAGATTCGAATGGCAGACGCCGGCGTAACAAGGAGTCCAACTCTCTTGCAGGCGAGCTCGAAATGATGCGCAACCTGTTCGTTACTAGGGGCAACCCGGGTCTGAAGCGCGCATGTAGTTAGCGAGGCGAGCATGTGCTCGACGACATCCATTTCAGCCTGAATCACCCCTCTTCCTTCTTTCAGCTGTTGGCCCGCCCGCAAACGTCATCTCGCGAATTGACGGCCAAGTTATGACCGACAAAACAGCGAACCGTCCTGCGGCGGCGCTCGCTTTCGCGACGGCCCTAGCATGATGTGCGCTCATGGCACAACCCCGCGGTGGCTCATGTCGACGCTCATGCTGCACATTTAGCTGCGCAATGTCGTTCAACTGCAAAGCCGTCGACACGTCCATCAAGGCAACACTTCAGTCGCAAGATCGCTCTTTTGATTCGACCGAGGCACGGCGCGCAACGCCCTCTTTCGGCCAAGCTGGTCCTGCCGCCGATCCAGTTTGTCTAGCATTCGCGACATCTCTCGTTTTGCCCAAGATGTCTCTGCGTGGTCCCCTCGCCTGCAAGCGAGCAGCCGGCATGTGACGCCGCACCGTTGGCTCTCTATTGCCCATACGCGATAGACGCCGAACGTGCTCGGCGTTCCGAGTTCAAACCTGACGTCACGTCAGATCGACGACGAAGGCCGCAGTCCGGATTCTCTGAGCTGTTAGATGGCCGCAAACCTGACGTAGAGCGCTGCCACGTCAGACATCGTTCGCATAAATTTGCAAAACTTCGACGACCTCTTCTTTCTGCCATGTTCACGTCCAAAGCAAAGACTGTCGATCGCGCGTCGCGGTTGGCGTAGCGCGTGTCTTAAAGGGAATTCGATGGCGAAGCCGGTTGTGATTGTGGTGGGCGCGGACAAGGGTGGGGTCGGCAAGACGACCGTATGTCGGACGCTTCTGGACTATTTCAGCGTGAACAAGGTGCAGACCCGCGCCTTTGACACGGAGTCACCGCGAGGTACGCTGAAGCGCTTTCATTCCGACATCACTGAGATCGTCGATATGACGACGACGGCAGACCAGATGAGGATCTTCGACACCCTGAACGCCGGGCTTTCGGTCACCGTGATCGACGTCCGCGCAGGTTTGCTATCGGTCGCCCTGAACTCGTTGCGGGACATCGGGTTCCTGGATTCAGTAAAGTCCGGTCAGATCACCTTTGCCGTCTTTCATATCCTTGGCCCTTCGATCGCCTCTCTGGACGAGATCGCCGAAACTTCCAATTTCATGAACGGTGCGAAATACTTCCTTGTCAAAAATTTCATAAATGATACCCAGTTCTTTCAGTGGGATCAGTCGACTTACGACTCGTATTTTCACCGCATTAAGGGCGCCACCGAACTGACGATTCCGAAACTCAACGAGATGGCCTATGAGCAGGTCGAGGTCGCTTCCGTCTCGTTCGTCAATTTCGTCGCAAACAAGGGACCGCTCGATGAGATCGCGAACTACTCCTTTGTGCTGCGGGGCTATGTCCGGCACTGGCTGGCCAACGTCTGGTCCGAGTATGACCGCATTGACTTAACCGATCTCACTGGCGCCAGATCAGTGCCTCGCAGCAGCGAAACGTAGTCCTTTTGGTATGCACCTCCGGGAATATACGAAGCTCGTGTGATGTCGCTGGAGATGCCACCTACGCCGGTCTACATCATCTGCTCTCCCGGCCTGCAGGTCGGCAAGACACTGATCGCACGGCTTTTGAGCGAGTTCTTGCTGCTCAAGAACGGATCCGTGCTCTCCTTCGATATCAATTTGAGGGAGCCGTCACTGGTCGATTACCTGCCCAACATCACCGAGACGGCAGATGTGACCGACACCTGGGGCAAGATGCAGTTGATGGACCGGCTTATTCTGGACGACGGGATCGCGAAGGTGATTGATCTCGGTTTCCACGCATTCGACGAGTTCTTCAAAATGTGCATCGAGATTGAGTTTGTGAGGGAGGCGGTACGCAACCAGGTTGCACCAATCATCCTATTTGTCGGGAGCGCCGATCGCGTCTCCTCACGGAGCTATGAGGTATTGCGGCACCAGATCCGGGCACCAGCGCTGATCACCGTACATAATCAGTTCGTGCTGCGCAGCGAGTTGCCCGAAGCAATGGGCCGCGCTCCTGTGCTACGCATCTTCGCACTGCCCCAATTTTTGAAGACCTATATCGACCGCCTGACGTTTTCCTTTACCGGGTATCTGCGCCACGAGAGGGATTCGACCACGGAGCTGCACGAATGGATCCGGCGGAATTACACCCTATTCCGCGATCTCGAATTGATCCTCATGCGGAGAGCCCATCTTGAGGCGAGGCGATGAGTCGGTGACCCATACGGTCGGCGAGCTCTCTCCATATTGAAGCAGCGCGGCAGACGTGGATCGACCAGGTCCAGCGTCTGAGTGCGTTGAGCCGAGTGCCAACCGCACACAACCAATCACGATCGTGCTCTCATTTGCGCCAACAGCAACGCGGCCTCGGACGGTCCGAGGCCGACGACGCCTATGAAGGATGCCGGGGGCCTTGGAATGCTCTCACGAATGGGCTTCCACAGGTGAAGGCAGTACCTGCTGTTGTTCACGTATTGCGAGTAAGGCGGGTGCAGCTGCATGACGCATTCCTCTTCATCCCAAAACAGATCCTTGACGAAGCACATCTCTTCCCAGTTCGGACAACGCCGCGGCGTCGAGACGGAGACGTGCTCCCATCCCGGACGGACCAATGCTGCGATTTGCAGTTTGCAGCCGCAAGGTCCTTGAACAAAAAAGAGACCACAAGGACCTGACCCTGGCGCGCTGGCGAACTGCCCATGCTGTACGCGGCCGGCCTCCAGTCTATCTATGATCTGCGCTCTCACGCGTCCTCCTTAGCTTTTCAACTCATCTGAAGTCGGCGCACACGAAGGTTTCGCCGGTCGACTTCACCCAATGCTGCCGCACATAGGTCAGCCTGAAACAATCCCAATACGTCATCTATGTGGCCGCAGCCGTTGAGTTAGTCAGGTCAATCAAGCTCGCGCTCGCATTCGTCGCTGCATCACTCTCCCTCGAATGATCAGTCTGTGGGAAAGTGGCTTTCGGCGACGCGTTACGAAAGAGCTTGGACAGCTGCGGATTTGAATATTTCCGCCGGGACGCGTGGAGCAACAGCCGACTCATGGGCTGCGAGCGCGTCAATCCAAGATGTCGCGGACTCCAAACCGCGGGATTCGAGCAACTTCGATATTGCCTCACACGAGTTTGGTTGACGCAAACGGAAAAGACCGCCTGCGCACCGCTTAGCATTCAGGTCCGGTTCGTGACGAAGATGTCGGAAACCGGACCCTAAGCGCGACACCATTTGCCGCGGCGACGCCAAACCCTAGGCTTTCTTGCGTCAACGAACGCCTACAGCACCGATTCCTGCGGCACGCCAATTGCTGAGCGGAATATGCGGCAGCGGACGCTTGCGCACAGCCCACCAACGCGGGATCTCTCGATGACACTTGGTCAACCCACGCAGATCAACACGCGGACGAATCGCGGCTTGGCAATTGTCCGAGATGCACTTGACGGTCGTCGCAATCACGATCGAACCGATACCTGCCTCGACCAATCCGGAGATTGGCCGGGGCTTGGCTTGGCTTAACGCCCCAATCTGCTGTCGATGAGGTCGGCCGTGCGTTGGCCGTTCCGATCTTCAATTTGGGAGCATCGGGCCGTTTCGCCTGGCCATGGTGACATCCGATTTCGCGCGGATGCGACGCTCGCCTCGATTCACTAGGGATAGATGAGTGCTGATGATGCACTGGCGTGAACCAAGACGACGCCTGATCAACGCGCAGGACGCGCTGCGAGCGGCGCGTTGTGATCTCCCCCTGAAGTCTGGCACGCCACAACTTTGGTCGCTTGCGGCAATTTTCGCCGCGCTTGTCTGGATGAGCATCTACGGGCTTGCCGGGGTTTTTCAATGGGCGACTGCAACCCGCCACAGGTGCGTGCTGCGCTTAATGCGCCGACGACCCGGCTCGCCGAGCCTCGCCCGCGCCAAAGACAGATACAAGTGATTTGGGGCATCGCGTTTTCGGTGAGCTTGTGGGCCATGCTTATCGCCTACTGCGTTGACAGTCCTGAGGCGTTCATCGCTGCGAGTCTTGCCGCAGCGGTAAGCCTGTGCCGGCTCTTGGACTAGCCAAGTACCCGGAGAATGACGCAAATCTTCCGACGACAGTTGCGCACGAGCCTCTTTTGCGGCACCCCGGTCGTGGGATGGGCCGCCTCACCTGCATCGGGCTTGTGGGCGTCCATCTTCGCTCCGCGACCACGACTATCGTCTTGAGATATTCAGCCCCGCTATTGGAAGATAGATCCTGAGCCGCAGCACTGCTCGGCTCGAGCCGCGCCCTGGTCCCAAGAGCGATGTCGGCGGTCGATAGCAAGGATGAAAACGATCGCAGTGTCTCAAACGTAAAAAAGCCCGACGCCCTCGGAGCAGGCTGGAGGTGCGTCGGGCCCAACCTGGCAAGGTTGGGGGCATCGACGTGCCGCTGAGGGAGCCCACGTCCATGCCCACGATGATTGTTGCAAATGATGTGCCGCGGAAATTGGCCGAGAGATTTCGCGACGAACCCGATACGACGTGCGTCGATGTTCAACACGGCCGAGGATGTCGCATGCTGGTTGATACAGCTCATTGTGCGTCTCTCGGCTGAGCAGCACGAAAAAGCCCGACGCGCCTTGCCGGGTAAAAAGGCGCGTCGGGCCGGCGAGGCATAGGCGCTGGAGAGCCTTTCCCCTCAGAAGGCTTCAGCAAAACACGTGCCATCCTGAAGGCTGCCGCGATGATCCGTCGCGTCTATGATGGGCGGGGGCGACGCGCGTGCTCACTTCCGGGTACGCGAGCCTATCCGAACGTCTAGTTCGATGCCGCTGGGCGACAGCACGCGTTGTCGTCGCATTGCTAGATCCAACTAAAAGATCCATCGAATGCGAGTCGGTGAGACATCCTCCGAATTCCGGAGATCGAAGGCAACGTGCGGATTATGGGCGTGGGGTGTCAAGGGTGCGAGCGCATGGGTCGAGGTCACTTCAAATGCTGCGGGCCAGAGCCGAGAGAGATCTTCTCGGAAGGCTACCGGATTGAAGATATTCATTGCTCCTCGTCGGCATCTCTTCTCAATCTTTCCCGCTCGTCGGCCCACCGTTCCAGCTTTTGATATTCCTCGGCGATTTTAAGCAGCTTGGCCTTTGACTTTGGACAATCGAACGACTCCGCCTTGGCAAGCGTCGCTTGAGCTCGTTGTCGCCAGTGTGTTGGACCGCTCGATGGGCCTTTGCGTTTCATGGAAATGGCATGCAACGGCTAGACCAGGTGAAGCGGCGCCCGACATCCGTGGTGATACATAGGAACTTCTCGGGCGTAGGTCACAATACCTTCAATAGGGGAAGCGGCGCCATTTTTGGTCAGGGCGGACATTATTGATGTCACGAAGATCGTTGGCCGTAATGCCTGAGAGGCAAAACTAGCGCAGGTCCCGGTTGTCTGAACGGACTCTCCGCGCTGACAATCGAAGAGTCGTCGGCGGTTGGGGCGCCCTGCGGACCGGGATCTGGTGACGACTTCTGCGCAGCGAATTGTCCGCGGAACGGCGGGAGCCCGAACACGCTTGTACGACCTTCATGGGGGCTTGAATCGCACGTGGCGTCAGATTGTACGGTTTTCGGATCAGGCAGGCGGGCCTTTGCTCGTCCTCGATCTCTTCCCGCGCAGTTACAGGGGGTTGCACATGTCTTGCAGTTTTGGGGGCACCGCGCACGGGCCGTCGGTACGGAGTGGACCTGCGCATGACTGGCGGGCCGCGGCGTCGCAGACGTGCTGCGGACGACAGACCCTTTGGATGACGGCGTTCCTCGGGTCACTGCGCCTCGTAGCTCCGCCGCAGTGGATCTGTCGTTTCGTGCTCGTGACCTCGGGTCCGATCGCTCGTCCGTCAGCTACAGCATGCGCAGGACGTTAATCCTGGCTGCAGTCGCAGCCGCCACAATGGTCGCTCAAACGATGACGACTGCTCGATCTGCCGATCGGAGATCGTCGGGTATGCCCGCGATCGCGGTGTCGGCGTCTCCGCACCTCAAGCTTGACCGTCCGGCGCTTCCTCCTATGGCATACACCATGTTCTGCCTGCGCTATCAGGATGAATGCCGCGTCCGCCTCCTGTTTCGCGGCGGTCCGGTCCACCTGACCGAGGCACGGTGGACAGATTTGAAAGAAGCTAACCAGACGGTGAACAGGGCCATTATCCCGGAAGCCAGTGAACCCGGTCCCCCGGTGGAAGCCTGGCTCATTGATCCGGAGCGCGGCGACTGCAACGACTACGCCGTCAGCAAGCGCCACCAGCTTCTACAGCGTGGATGGCCGCCGCGAGCGCTGTTGCTCGCCGAGGTCGTGACCGCCTCGGGCAAACATCATCTGGTTCTGGTGGTACGGACTAAGAGCGGCGACCTCGTGCTGGACAATCTGACCCCGCAGATCCGATCGTGGTCGCGTGCTCCCTATCGCTGGGTTCGAGTTCAGTCGCCAGGCGATCCGCGATATTGGCGTACTATCGCGCAGCTGGGCGAGTAAGCGCCTCATGGAGGAGATCGGAAATGTCCCGGCTAGCGCCACGGGCGCACTGCAGATGATCGAACCCTTGGGTGAGTTCGTTCAGTGCGCCACCGGTCGGTCTCCGACCGGCGCCGTAACTGATCTGTGGTCCCGCGCTCGGACCGGCGGCCGCCAGCTATGACGATATCGCCTGCAGTCAGACCAGGTGCGCAGGTGAGATCGTTCTCTCAAGGCCCCGTTTTGATTCATCCATTCTGCTTGGTCCTTGGATATTTGCCTGGCGTGGTCGCGCGTCTTGGATCTGCGGAGCTTCGCATGCAGAGCCGGCGGACATCACGCCTCTTTTGGCCGCTCCGAGAAAATATGGATGATCACGATGAATGAACATCAGGGCCGATCGGACGCTCTCACGAACCGCTATTTGCAGTGCCGTCGGTATTGACCTCCCCCAACCTGAAGGAAGGGATCCGCTATCACTGTGCCCCCGCATCGTATTTCGGACTCATTTCGAGGAGATCGGCTCTTCAACCCTGATGGGGTGTTGGCAGCAGCAGACGAGTGCGCCGTTTGGAGCGAAGGCAGATCAAGCGGATCGATCACGCTGAACCGTACCAGGAGAGTTCACCTATGCGCTGTCCGAAATGTGAGGCCGACAAATGGTACGAAGTTGCAACGCACGATCCCTGGAGCGGCCGGCCGGTGATCGCCTGCAAGATCTGCGGCGAATATGCCGAGCTCGAGGCGCTCAAACGTGAGGATGCGCACGATGTGATTGCCCGGACGCTGGCGGCTGACTTGGTCGGTGAGGGGCAGGCTGACGCGCGGGCCATTGCGAGCAACATTCTCCAAGCGCTAGAGAATGCCGGCCTGACAATCAGCCGCTCCTGACGCGATTTCCCTCGACCCTGCCTCATTCCATGCCCGCGGAATCAGACACGATCGGGGTCTCGTTACACTGCATCCGCGACGGGTTGATGTCTGTCAAGACTCGATGATCGGTCGCAAAACTGAAGCCGGCCCATTGGACCTTGACGGGGCGTGTGGAAGAGTGCCCGCAGACGTGGTCTCGACCGTTAGCCATGACGATGGAGCCGCTTGTCTCAATGTCGGCGATTGCGAGGAGGCACATTTCGTTGTTTGAGAGTGAAAAAAGCTCCACTCGACCGTCGAAAGGGCTTGAACCTTACGCTGCGTAAGATTGTAGGCTTGCGGTTGCGGCGAAAGCTGGCTTGGCTTGCCACCGCCGAGATTATTGAGCCGCTAGAATATCTGGCTATTCGCTTGACGTCGGCGGCTGTTGCTAAGGAAGAACCGATGATACCCGGGCGAATGACGACAACGCTCACCTCAATCGACCGCATGTTTCTGAAGATTCGGGAACTGATCGACACAGACGACTCGATCCCGCTTGAGCTTCGTGCGTCGCTGCACACGACACTGGACAGACATCTTCGCCTGGCAAAGGAAGGATTCTTCAAGGCTCCTGTGAGGAGCCAATAAGCGGCTTGCGTTGCCCGGCTCCTGCTCGGTTTGCCCGAGGAGCACGGTTTTCGGTGAAGTTGTCCGAATTCACAACCATTTCCGCAGTAGCAAACCTGAACTTTGTGACAGTTGCTTTAGCGGGCTTCACCGCACGCCGATATACTTCTGCATTTGGATGCTGACGCGCCAGTTGCGTACAGTTGCCTCTCGGATGCACAGCTCCGTCGCTTTCCGGCTTTGGCTCAATGGTTGTAGCCATATCTCTGGCTTGAGCGCGTACTCGATAGGCAGGCTCAGCAGGTTTTGGATGTCGGCTGGCTTGCCCACCGGGTGCTTGATCTCATTGGCACGCAGCAAGGTCTCACGCAGAACGGATCGCCGACCCGGCATGCCAACTTTCGGACTAACGGTCACCCATGTGTAGGGATTCGCCTGAATGGCTTGGGTGCCCGATGTCTCCAACTGCACCGAGAAGCCCGAGCCGACAAGCAGCGTGGTCAGTGGCCGCAGGTCGTACAGCGCGGGCTCGCCACCCGTAATCACGACATGCCGGGCGCTGAACGCCTGCACGGCGAGCAGGACGTCCTCCGGCGACATCATGGCCCAGGTGTTGGTGTCCTCGGTCTTGATCATCACGTCGGCTATCGACACCCGCCGCTCTGAATCGACGAACCAAGTGTGCTTGGTGTCGCACCACGGACACCTGACCGGGCATCCCTGCAACCGTACGAACACGGACGGTGTGCCCGCCTTGCAGGCTTCCCCCTGGATGGTTTCAAATATTTCGTTAATCGGCAGCACGGCCTGCCTCCCGATAGATGGCGCTGTTCGCGCCGTGCTCCTTCACCTCGACTGACACCAGCCGGCAACGCGGAGCAAGTCCTTTTTCCAGCAACCAGTTGCTGCCGACGCGATAGACGTGTTCGGCAAATTTTTCACAGCCAACCGCCGGTAGGACAATGATGTCCGCTAAGCCGCGCCGTGCGGCTTCGCGGAACCATTCAAGCTCGGGGTCGTCCGCGGCCACGACTGTCTTGTGGTCGAACGTGCCTTCGAGGATCGCCCTCAGCTCTTTGAGGCCGCCAAAATCGACGACCCAATTCTTGTCGTCCAGGGTGTTGGCTTCGAACTCGAAACGAAACGACAGCGAGTAGCCGTGCAGCAGGCGACAGTGCGACTTTGCGCGCCACTGGCGGAACGTGGCAGATAGGCCGACCTCATGGCCGTATGTCTTCGTCGATAGGTATGCCACGCTTAGTCCTTGATCTGCGTCATAAATTCGCTACGCATTGCCTTGCTGTCGCGGAAGGCTCCGCGCATGATGCTGGTCGTCATGATGGTTCCCGTTTCGCGAACACCGCGCCAGACCATGCACTGATGCTGTGCCTTGAGGACGACGGCCAATCCCTTCGGCTTGAGACGGCCCTCGAGCTCGTCCGCCAGCATGACGGTCGCTTCCTCTTGCAGGTGGGGTCGCGACAAGATCCAGTTGGCGAGGCGTACAAACTTGCTGATACCGATCAGCTTGTCACCAGGCAGAACGCCGACCCACATGCGGCCGGTGACGGGTACAAGGTGGTGGGCGCACGCCGAACGCACTGCGATAGGGCCAAGCGAGTAGATCTCATCTAGACCGCTGTCGTTCTGAAAGTCCGTGACCGCAGGCGCGGCCTCAAAGCGGCCGGCAAACACCTCGCGCACGTACATTTTGGCAATTCGCTTCGCGGTCCCCTGCGTATTGTGGGCGGGATTGGTATCGATGACCAAGGCATCCAGTACGGCCTGCATGTGCCGCTCGACCTCGGCCTGTATCACCTCAATGTCACCGGGCAGCAGGTGTTCTGCGATGTTTGCGTTTGGCGCAAACGACACGCCAGCTTCGAGGAGGCGTTTACGAATTGCCTGCGTTGAGCTTATCAAAACTTCCTGCCTGACACTTTGCCTTGTTTCCGCCGAGCACTGATCTGCGGTCCGATCGCGTGATCCGCCTACCCCATCTGATCCGTCGGCCGAAAGAACTGAGGAATGGCCGCCTGGACAAAACGCATTTGGGGCATAAGCTGCGATTGATAGCACTTCAAAGACCGGACGCTAGTCAGCGGTGCACGCGCGCGTTTTTCAATTTGCACAAATCGATACATTTGAGATGAACTCCTGGGCTGGTCGCTGCGAGGACCGCAATTGGTGAAATGGGTCTTCTAATCTCTAGCAATCAGCATGCCGGATACGACGCTGCGCGCGGTTGCCCGAAGGAGACCATGGGCTTTGCGCCGCTCGTGCGGATGGGATACGTCGTCGCGTTCGCCCCAGTCATGGGCGTCTTCGACCCGACGGCGACTGATACGACAATACGGCCACTCATTCTGCGACCCAATCGGCTGCCAGAGACATGACGCTCCCCCTGAGTGGGGCTGGGAGTCCCCGGCCGAGCGGCTCGATCTGGAAACCAAGAGGCAACGCCAGAAACGGAACGTCTCGGCCGCAAATGTGCGAAACGTATTCTCACCGACCTGGTTGGGACCAATCACCATATTCGTTGACGCTCCCGTTCGGTGCATCGCATCGGCTCTGAGCTTCACCCTGTCAGATGCTTCAGCGTTGAGTTGCAGGCTTGCTCGGCATCGGCGAACGTTGTGAAGGGCGAGCCGGCGATCTTGATTGCGCCACGACTTCGATAAAGCGGGCGCCATGACGCCACATAGCCAGGACGTCCGTGAAAGCCGTGGCCTGCGCGGCTCGCATAAGCGATCACGAAGGAGAAGCCATGTCCGCTTGCACTCCACACGTCCAAATGCTCGACGGCGCAGTGGAATCGCAGGATCATCGCCACTCGTAGCCTGCAACTTTCGGCTTAACGCTCTGTCCACCCACCTACTCTGCCCCGGCGTAAGCTCGTCGACGGCCGCTGCTCGTCCTTGCCGATCGCCCGAACCTCTCCCCGGGTCATGAGCCTCGGGCCAGAGCGGCAAGCTCGGTTTCAAGCTTGGGCTTCTGCTGGAAAATGGTGTCGATCAAGGCTTGCGCCGGCTGCTCGGCAGCATCCACGATGGCTGCCTTCTCAGCGCGCGCTGAGGGCGCGAAGACGCGTTTAACGACGGTGGGCGAGCCCCTGAGACCGCATTTTGAAACATCCTCGACGCCAGCCTCCTGGGCGTTCCATTTCACAATCGGCGCTCGTGCGGCGCGCAAAGCATCTGCCATTGCGCCACGGCGAATCTGGTTGGTCGCCTCCATCATGGTGATGAGCGACGGCAGGCTTGCGCGCAGCACCTGGGTGCCGCCCTCGGAGCGCCGCTCCGCCTCGATTGTGCGCACCGTGAGATCGATGGTCATGATCTTGGCAACGTAGGTGAGCTGTTGCACAGCAAGCCGCCTTGCGATACCTGGCCCGACCTGCGCGGTGTCGCCATCGATCGTCTGCTTGCCCGTGAATATGAGGTCAGGCTGGCCATAATCCTTGCCGATCTTGCGGATGGCGGTCGCAAGCGCGTAGGTGGTTGCCAGGGTGTCCGCACCCGCGAAGCAACGGTCGGTCAGCAGCACCGCGCGATCGGCGCCAAAGGTGAGGGCTTTCCGTAGAGTGTCCTCGGCCGAGGGTGGGCCCATTGTAAGGACGGTGATCTCACCACCAAACTTGTCGCGCAGATCGAGCGCAGCTTCGAGCGCGAACAAGTCGTAAGGATTGATGATGGTTGGTACGCCCTGGCGCATGATCGTGTTGGTCACAGGGTGCACGCGGATCTGTGCGGAATCAGGGACCTGCTTGATGCAGACGACATTGTGCATGTGCTTCTCCAGAGACTTTCGAAATCCGGAGAAGGCACAGCAAATGTCGTACCATTTGCGGTTTACGGCATGAGTCGATGAAAACAACGGGTTCTGAGAGCCTGACGTGCTCCAACACGTGCAGACGCATTTCGGACATTCGTCGTCATCGCGACGCTATGGTCGCACCAACACCACACCGCTCAGAAACGCTTGATCTCGATGCCGTATTTCCTCAGCGCGTAGCCAATCTGGCGGGGAGTAACGCCAAGCAGGCGCGCCGCCTTTGCCTGAACCCAACCCGATCGCTCCATGGCCGCGATGACGCGCTCGGGATCGGTCATCTGTCCGGTATTTACGAGTGCGGCGCCGGCTGGCCCCAGCCCAGCCTGCGCGTCCCGGACAGGCGGGACAGCGCCGGCGGCCGATCGACCAGATTCAACGCCGGCGCTGTTCGGCTTCGGGGCCCCTGCGCAAGTTGGGCGCGCTTGCAGCGGCACGTCTTCAGATCCACCCTTCCACAGCATCGCCGAAAGGCACTGGCCGTGGCAGCAGGCGAAGTCCTCTCTGCAGATCGAAGGTCCTGGGGCGAGGGTCGCTGTCCGCTGCACGCAATTTTCGAGTTCACGGACGTTACCCGGAAACCCGCAATTCATCAGCACGTCCGTCGCACTTTGATCGAACGTCAACGTGCGGCCGTTTTCGCTGTTGAAATTCCTGAGAAACTCCGCGGCGAGCAGCGGAATGTCGCTGCGCCTTTCGCGCAAAGGCGGCAGCAGCAAGGGAACGACGCTCACGCGGTAATAGAGGTCAGCGCGGAACCCATTATTTGCGACCGCTTCCTCCAGGTTTCTGTTCGTAGCTGCAATGACGCGAACGTCGACTTTCATGGTCTGATTGCTGCCGACACGCTCGAATTCCTGCTCCTGCAGGACGCGCAGCAGCTTTGCCTGAAACGAGGGCGAGATCTCGCCGATCTCGTCCAGAAACAGCGTACCCTTGTCGGCCAGCTCAAAGCGCCCCTTGCGTGAACTGAAGGCGCCGGTAAAAGCACCTTTCTCATGACCGAACAATTCAGATTCCAGAACGGTCTCGGGGAGCGCCGCACAGTTGAGCTTGATGAACGGCCGCTTGGAGCGCGCCGAGAGGGCGTGAATAGCCTTGGCTACCAGCTCCTTCCCGGTACCGGATTCGCCGCGCAGCAGAACCGTGCTATTCGATTTGGCAACCACCGCGATCTTGTCGAGCAGCGCGCGCAGCGCCGGACTATCGCCAATGATGCCTTCCACATTGACCTTCTTGCGCTCGCGCGCGGGTTGCTGGATTTCGGCCAATTGCTTTTGTAATCGATCCTTTTCCGCCATCAGTCGCTCGCGGTCTGTGGCAAAGAGCCGATGCAGCTTCACGGTCTGCCCGACCAGATTGGCGATCATGGTGAGAAGTCTCACGTCGTATTCGAGCCGTACGCTTGAGCTGTCGTCCAGAACACGGTCGATGGTCAGCGCGCCAACTGCTTTCGCGTCGATCCGAATGGGAACACCGATGAACGACACCCGTGCGTTGTCGGTGGCACCGAGCACCTCGAGGTCGGCCGTCGTGAACGCCGAATGGACTGCGATGTCCTCGGCCACGAGCGGCATGTCTGTCGCCACGATCTGATCGATCGCTTTCGGTGGCAGGCGCGTCCGGTACCGCTCGTCGCTGCCTTCGGTCCAGCCGACGCCGACCGTAATGTCTGGCTGGCCATCATGGTCGAAAAGCGAGACGATGCCGTGCCGCATCTGAACAAACGAATGCAGAATATCCACGACGTTGGCCAACGTGAGCTCGAGCCGGCACGGGGCGGTGAGTATCTTCGAGATTTCGAAGATCCCGACAACGGCGCTTTCATGCAGCGTCACAATGGGAACAGTTCGGCTCGTCTCCGACACTGAGTCAGACCTTTCGAGTGCGGAAGCGATATTCAACATGACGACGTCTCCGTTATTTTCAGCATCCTCCCTACCATCTTGTTTGGATTTTGCGAGTTTGATGCTGCGTCCGATGGTCGCGCGCAATTCAGGGACGCCAGCTGAAGATAACCCTCTTTCATGGCACTGCTATAAACGCATCGTGGTCCTAACGTCCTTGTTACGATGTCGTCCTGTGTTCACAGTGCGCTGCACGAGTTCCAGAACCCTCGTCTACGATTTTCCGACTCCATCTGTAGCCGACCGCGAGCCGTCGGCAACCTTTGAATAGCAACTTGGCGCGTGCGTCATCTTTTTCCCGATCAGAATGGGATTTTTTCCCGACCAAACATTGGAATGCGATGCATGCGATCTCTTCTGGTGCAGTCCCACGCGAGGAGCGCCGATGTTTTGCAGGGATGCTTAATCCTCTCATGCGACAAAACGCCTGCTCGCGCATGCAATCGCATTGCCCGAAATCGGACGCGGTGTGTTGGTGCGTGCGATTTCGCTCGTAAGAATCGGAACCTCGCTTTGCAAGGAGGCTGATCGCTGCTTGCAAAGACAGGCGAACGCGCAAACGCCGGCGATCACAGTATCGATGTCGGCGTTGTCCTTAGCTGACGAACAGGAACACACGGTTCACATCGGGTCCCCGATTCAAGTGGAATGGGCCGAGCGACGTCTTGACTGAACTCGTCAACGGCGAGCTTGGTGACGTCCGGCGCCCTCGGAGGAATGCCGCCAGTGTCGATCGAGGCATGTGATTGCGCTCGCGAGCCATTCTTCGACGTCTAGGGCGGCGAATAATAGCTGCCGATATCTGCCGCGATTGACCTCGATCTTGACACTGGTTGCAGGGTCGCACCTGGATCGCTCACGTTGAAGCGGCGGACGTGTGCAGAGGGCCATCGGCCAGCCGGCTGCCCGACACGGCGCTCCAGCAAGGCACTCGGGATTGCGCGAGGCCGCGGCCGGAACAAGCGTCTTGCGTCTTCGCTCCGGGATGCTGCCTTCGAAAAGCGTGCGGCCGTTGGGCGCCAGTCGTCGGCTCCGGCCGACTGAATTTCCCACGTTCTTCGCCAAGATCGCGGCACAAACACACACCTTATTCCCATAGCGCCACCGGTGAGCGCGTTGCAGGATCTTGGCCACCGCGATCAACAACGTAGAAGTTCGCAGCCAAATGTCGTCTCGCGAAGGGGCACGGACTCAGGACATGGGCTGTGTTTGCTTTCTGACAAAGGGCAGAATTCCAACAGTGGATTGCCCGAGAGCCGTGCAGCGCTCGTCCCGGCGACCGATCTTGCCCCGTGATACCGCCCGAACCGCCCTTGATTCGCCGCACGCGCTCTCAAAGCCCGAGCCAGGCCTAACGAGCGTTCAGCCACAAGCTTGCGCGAATTCGTGTGACGAGCACGTCGACAGGACTTGATTCGCACGTAGCGTCAAATTGTAGGTTCGGCAAACAGGTCGCTACGGCCTTCAGAAAAGCCGGCGTAGGTCAGTGCTTCGCCGGGGAGCATCGCATGACGCTGCCAATGTACCGACTTTCAAACCGAGGCTTGCGGCTCGATCGTGCTGGGCCTGCAGGGGCTGGCTTGGCGACCCGACTCGGCTGCACGCAGTCGCGGCTGAGATTGACAGAGCGCTCGCAAGGTCGCGCACCAACAACCAGGTCGTTCTTGTGATGCGCTGCGCTTTAACTGCCGCCTTTTGGCTCTCGCGCACCGCCAACGAGCCAGGCGACGCAACGCCAGGTGTGCGAAGCGGATTTCTCGCTAGACCGTCAAGCACACTCCTAATGGCAACTGCCGTCTGCGCATCAAGAGGGACAAGAATATGGTCGATGCAAAACTGCAAAGTGTGCTCTCTTCTCTGGCGCAGCCGGTTAAGGACCTAGAAGCCCAGTCGCCCGGCCAGCGGGCGCCAGATGCGCGTTACGTGAAACTAAACACCAATGAGAACCCATTTCCACTACCAACAATGGTATGGCGAAGTGCGATCTCGGCGCTCGAGCGTCAGTATCTGTATCCGGAAGACGATAACATCGGTTTGAGGGAGGCTGCCGCCAATGCCTACGGCCTCTCAAAGGACCATGTGATCGCCGGCAACGGATCGTCGGAGCTTCTCGGCCTGATCTACAGGGCCTTTCTTGCGCCCGGCGATAGCGTCGCAATGATGTCTCCCGGGTTTTCGTTCAATCGTAAGCTAGCTGTGTTGCAGAGCGCCAAATTTCTCGAAGTTTTGTGGAGCGACTCGCATTCGATCCCGATTGATCAGCTGCTCTTCGGTCCGGCAAAGGACGCCAAGTTCATCTTGTTAGCCAATCCCAACAATCCGACTGGGACGTTCGCCCCCATCGCCGACATCGAACGCCTCGTGGCACAATCTGACCGCTTGGTCGTGTTGGATGAAGCCTATGTCGACTTCGCACCTGATAACGGTCTACGGCTCGTGCGCCGCCACCCCAATCTCCTGCTCCTCAGAACGCTTTCAAAGAGCTATGCGGCCGCCGGCATTCGCGTCGGCTTTGGCCTTGGACATCCAGAGCTTATTGGAAGACTGCGGAACATCCAGAACGTCTTCAACATGAATGTCATAGCGCATGCGGTCGGCGTCAGCATCCTTTCACATCGCGCGGCCTACGAAGAGAACCATAGACATATCAGGCACGAGAGAGAACGAGTTGCGGCCGCACTGCGTCAGTTTGGGTTCCGCGTCGCGCCCTCTCATACCAATTTCTTGCTGGCGCGCGTCCCGAACGGACAGGACGGCAGGTGGTGGCACGCCGCACTGGAGAGGGAAGGAATACTCGTTGCCGTTTTTCCAGATGACGGCCTCGACCACTGCATCCGCATCAGCATTGGCACAAACGAACAAATGGACTCCTTTTTAGCTGCAGTTGCCGCGATCTCAGAACGCCTGAAGCGAGGTGGATAGCCGACCGCGCGTCGATGTCCCCTCCCTTCGTTATACCGCTGATGAAACAGGAAGCCGATGATAGCGGCTCGAGCCAAGCAAGGACCCCTGCAGGTGATGGCCAAGTGACCGCGCATTGAGTGCTTACCCCAGCGCGTGTTGCAGGGCTGAAGCGAGACAACGATCTCGTGCGCTCGACGCACGGGCACCCATCGACGTTCAGACCCGACGGTCGTGAGATGTGGCCATAATAAATGCGGCCTTACGCCCTCCTGGAACGAGCAGGCATTCCGCCCCAACAAGGATCTATGCAAATGACACAACAGCCTTCGTCAAAACTCGCCTGCGGCATTTTCGATCAACTGGACGACGACGGCCGCGATATTGGTCGTCAATACGAAGATCGCCTTATTTTGGCGGAGGCATACGATCGCCTCGGCTTCTATGCGTATCACGTCGCAGAGCATTGCACGCCCCATGGAAGAGGTCCTTCGCCGGGTCTCTTCCTGTCGAGTGTCGCCCAGCGTACGCGGCACCTTCGTCTCGGCCCATTTGTAATGCTGCTCAACTTCTATCATCCGCTCCGCGCTTTTGAGGAGATCTGCATGCTTGATCAATTAAGCGGCGGCAGGCTCGAGCTGGGTCTCGGACGGGGGGGCCTTCCAGTCGAGTTGAGCTGTTTCGGGATTTGCGAGGACGCGGCGCCGAGCCGGTACGAGGAAGCCAATGACATTCTGGTAAAGGCCATAACGGGCGGAGCCTTGTCGTACCGAGGCCGACATTTCCAGTTGAACGAGGTTCCTCCGACGTTAACGACTCACCAGCGTCCATCTCCCCCGATATGGGTGACCACCAATCGGCTCGACACGGCAATTTGGGCCGCTGGCAATGGCGCGAACCTCGCCTGCGTGGGTCCCTCCGTCGGTGTTCGCAACATTTCCGATGCTTACCGCACACATCGAGAGCGCAGTCCCTGCGCCCCTGATCGCAGGCCATTTGTTGGATTGCTGCGCATGGTCGTGATTGGGCGATCCGAGACGGACGCATATTCGCTGGCTAGATCCGCCTACGAGCAATGGCTGCGGAGCTTCAAATTCCTTTACGAGCTCAATGATATCCCGACGCCACAGGCCTTTCCGCTGACATTCGATGCGGCAATCGAGAGCGAATTGTGCGTCGTAGGAACACCAACGCCCGTCCGACGCCTTCTGCTCAATCAGCTGGAGGAGGCAGGCGCAAATTACCTCCTTTGCCAGCTCGCATTTGGGAATTTACCACTAGATGCATCCCTATACGCCGCAGAAACCATCCAATCCGAGCTGCTAGGCCATCCCTAAGTCGTCATTTGGTACAGCAAGCCACCGTTACTCGTTGCCGTTTTTCCAGATGACGGCCTCGACCACTGCATCAGCATTGGCATTAGCTGCAGTTGCCGCGATCTCAGAATGCCTGAAGCGCGGTGGATAGCCAACCGCGCGTCGAGGCCCACTCATTTCGTTATCCCACTGATGGAACGAGAAAACGATGATAGCGGCTCAAGCCAAGCATTGACCCATTACAGCTGACGACCAAGTGGCCGCGCATCGAGCGCTTATCCCAGCCTCACGGAGGCGAAACGGAACAACGATCTCGTCGCTCGACCCTAGGCACCTATCGAAGCTCAGACCCGACGCTCGCGAGATGCGGCCAAAACAAATTCGGCCCTTAAGTCGCGCCCTGAAAACGAGCAGGCCTTCCCCCTCAGCAAGGATATATTCTAATGACACAACAGCCTTCGTCAAAACTCACCTGCGGCATTTTCGATCACCTGGACGACGACGGCCGCGATATTGGCCATCAATACGAAGATCGGCTCATGTTGGCGGAGGCATACGACCGCCTCGGATTCTATGCGTATCACGTGGCAGAGCACCATTGCACGCCCCATGGAAGAGGCCCTTCGCCGAGTCTTTTCCTGTCGAGTCTCGCGCAGCGTACGCAGCACCTCCGTCTCGGCCCATTGGTGATGCTGCTTAACCTCTATCATCCGCTCCGCGCTTTTGAAGAGATCTGCATGCTCGATCAATTGAGCGGCGGCAGGCTCGAGCTGGGTCTCGGACGGGGCGCCCTGCCGGCCGAGTTAGGCTATTTTGGAATTGGCGAGGATGCGGCGCCAAGCCAATATGAGGAAGCCAACAACATTCTCCTGAAGGCCATGAAGGGTGGAGTTCTGTCCTACCAAGGCCGACATTTCCAGTTGAATGAGGTTCCTCTGACATTAACGACTCACCAGCGTCCATCTCCCCCGATATGGGTGACTACCAATCGACCCGAAACGGCCATCTGGGCCGCGGGCAATGGCGCAAACCTCGCCTGCGTTGGGCCCGCCGCCGGCGTCCGCCAAATTACCGATGCCTACCACACCCATCGAGAGCGCAGCCCCAGCGCCCCTGATCGTGGGCCATTTGTTGGATTGCTGCGCATGATCGTGATTGGGCGATCTGAGGCGGACGCTTATTCGCTCGCCAGATCCGCTTACGAACAATGGCTGCGGAGCTTCAAATTCCTTTACGAGCTCAATGACATCCCGACGCCACAATCCCTTCCGCTGACATTCCATGCGGCAGTCGAGAGCGAATTGTGCGTCGTCGGAACGCCGAGCTCCGTCCGAAACGTTCTGCTTCATCAGCTGGAGGAAGCAGGCGCAAATTACCTGCTTTGTCAGCTCGCATTTGGTAATTTGCCGCTAGATGCTTCCCTCTACACCGCGAGGACGATCCAATCCGAGTTGCTCGACCAATCCTGAGTCATCATTCCGCCGTTTCAACAGCAGTTCGCCGTTCAAAGCTCGCGTTTGGTCAATGCGCGGGACCACGCACGACCTCGACCTTCGCCTACTCCACCAGGCGTTGGTCGCGTTGAAACAGCATCACGACGAATGCGTTCGTCCGCGTTTGCCACGCGCACGTTCAGTCCAATTTCCTCTTCTTGCGCGCGCGATCTCTGAATTGCGCGTGTCCTCCGAGGTAGGAACGGCGTCAGCAGTCGCGAACGCCGTTTCCACATCGGGCAGATCGGCCCGGCGGCCAAGGCGTGCATGCAGCGTGATCCGGTCGAGCTCGCCTTCCCACCAGGACACGAACACAACTGCAACGCCATTGCCTATGATGTTGGTGAGTGCGCGCACCTCGCTCATGAACTTGTCGATCGAGAACACGATCGCCATCCCTGGCACCAGAGCCGGGTTGACCGCGGACAGGGTCGCTGCCAGCGTGATGAAACCAGCTCCGGTGACACCGCTCGCCCCTTTTGAGGTCAGCATCGCCACGATCAAAATCGTGAGTTGCTGGTCGAAAGCGAGGTCGAGCCCGAGGGCGCGCGCGATGAACAATGTCGCGAGCGTCATATAGATGTTGGTGCCGTCGAGATTGAAGGAATAGCCGGTCGGCACCACGAGGCCGACCACGGGCTTCGAGCAGCCCAGCCGCTCGAGCTTCTCCATCAACTGTGGCAGCGCACTCTCTGAGGACGATGTGCCGAGCACAATCAAGAGTTCGTCTTTGAGATAGGCGATGAACTTGAAGATCGAGAAGCCGACGAACCGCGCGATCAACCCGAGAACGACGATCACGAATAGCGCGGCGGTCGCGTAGAACAGCGCGATCAATCCGATCAGATTGGCCAGCGCCGAGGGTCCGAACTTGCCGATTGTAAATGCCATGGCGGCGAACGCTCCGATCGGCGCGGCCTTCATAATGATGGCGATCACGCCGAACACGGCCTGCGCGGCGTCGTCGATCGTGCTGCGCAGCCTCTCGCCGCGCTCTCCGAGCGCCATCAGTGAAAAGCCGAGGAGAATCGCAAACAGCAGCACCTGCAGGATGTCACCGCGCGCGAGCGCGCCGACCACGCTGTCTGGAATGATGCTAAGAACAAAATCAACGAACTTGGTCGCCTTCGCCTGCTCGACATAATTGGCAACTGCGGTCGCATCGGGCTTGGCGGCAAGGCCGCGGCCAATCTGGAACAGATTGCCCATGACGAGACCAATCACGAGCGCGAGGGTGGAGACGATCTCGAAATAGACCAGCGCCTTGATCCCCACCCTGCCGACCTTCTTCGCATCCTGGATATGAGCGATGCCGGAGACCACGGTGCAGAAGATGATCGGCGCGATCACCATCTTGATGAGCTTGATGAAGCCGTCGCCGAGCGCCCTCATCCAGTCAGAGGTGGCAAGCGACGGCCAGCCCCAGCCGACGATGATGCCGAGTAGGATTGCCAACAACACTTGGACGTAGAGGACCTTATACCATGACCGAGACGCCCGCGCGGTTGGCGCAGCTGCAATGGTCGTCATAACGCTCCTCCCAGGTTTGGCGGCGGTCCCGCTGGATGGGGTATCGGAGCTGCTCCGACACCATCCCGCGAGCGAACTTCTGACCCAGGAATCGTAGGCCAGAGCATCTGGATGACGAGCGGGTCTCTCGCTCTTCATCAACAAGCGCCGATGACGGTCCCTTCCTACTCGTTCACTGCCGACTTCTCTTGGCCAAGCCAAGGTTCGGCTTCGAGTTGACTGCGCTTAAGCTCGTTTGGAGAGCTCAGCGACAAGCGCATCATCATTGTCCGGATCAACACGACTGCTTCTTGTCTCCCAAGCCGCATCGAGCGCCTGATACATATCCGCGTTCAGGTCGCTCGCGTCCTCCAAGCCCGCGTGAACCCGAATCAGCGGTCCAGCGAGAGCAAGCGATGGTTCCGCGCGTTTCAATGGGTCGACATGCATCACGAGGCTTTCATATCCGCCCCAGGACCAGCCGATGCCAAAAAGCCGCAGCCTATTGAAGAAAGTCGAAAGCTGCGGCTGCGACATCGGTTTCAGCGCGAGGCCAAAGAGGCCGCTCGCCCCCGAAAAGTCTCGTTTCCAAAGCGCGTGACCAGGATCGTCCGGACACGCCGGGTGCAAGATGTTGTCGACAGCTGGATGCGACTGAAGGCTTTGGGCCAGCTTGAGGCCATTGTCCCAATGACGCTTCATGCGGACGGCCAAGGTACGCAGTCCCCGCAGGGCCAAATAGATGTCATCCGGCCCAGCGATCTCCCCGAAATCATGGGCGCTCGACCGCAGCGCCGGCCACGCCGATTCGTTGGCCGAGGCGATACCAAGCAGCGCGTCTGAATGGCCGATGATATATTTGGTCGCCGCTTGGATCGAGATGTCGACGCCGTGCGCAAACGGCTTGAAATACAGAGGCGTTGCCCACGTATTGTCCATGACCACTAGCGCATTGGAGCGATGGGCGACGGTGGCAAGCGCAGGGACGTTTTGCACCTCGAACGTGAGGGACGAAGGTGATTCCAGATAGATGGCCCGGGTCTTCTGGGTGATTTTTGCCGCAAGCTCTGCAGGCTGCGTTGGAGAGAAGTATTGCACCGTGATCTGAAGTCTTGAGAGAACCTCGTCTGCAAATGTCCTGAGAGGTGTATAGACGCCGTCGCTGATCAGAACGTGGTCGCCTGCGCGCAGAACGCCGAGAAGCGAATGCGTGCAGGCCGAGAGCCCCGACGGAAATAGCAGCGAGCGATAGCCGCCCTCCAGTTCGCAAACGGCAAGCTCGAGTGCGCGGGACAGGGGCGAGCCAAAGCGGCCGTAGTTCCCCGTCGGATCGCTCTGCCTGCGCCATTCGTACTCCTCCAGGGTTTCCGAAACAATTGTGGAGCCCCGGTAGACGGGCATGTTGACCATCCCGGAATGTTCGGCGGGCGCACGGCCGAGACGAGAAAGCCGGGTCTCGATGTCCAGGTCCTTGCTGTCCTCCAGGTACTTCATTGCGTCTTTCTTTTGAGATTGTGTTCGGCCTGGCCCGGGGGAGCGGCACCAGGTGCGGTTCGGATGGGCCTAATCGATGCGGGTCGTTTTCGTAGGTCGCCTCCTTGTTCTAATTGAAATCGGCTCGCTCCTTCGCACCAGAACAACCTGCGTTGCGTGCGCCTCATAAAGATTGGTTGCACATCAGGACGGCGCAGTATCAAAGCACGCTCCCTTGTAAGATCCGCCAACAGGCCGGCATTCACCGCTCCTATTAAGTCGAGCCAAATCCTTTAAGCGCCAACGAAGCAAGAGGCGCGCCAAGCGTGCTGGGCCCTCGATCGCAAAGGCTCACCGTGAATGCGCAGCGACGTGGACGCCGCGCGAGCACTTTGTCTCGAACGAAACACATCGTGTTGAGAACTGGCCATTATCAGGCGACTATGTTCGAACTGGCTTTCCCCGATGATGTTGTGAACGAGGTAGACCAGCAGCGTGCGTGCCGCGTTTGACGCGCGTGCGGTCTTGATCGTTGAAACCTTCGACCCACTTAGATCCGTGGCTTGATCCGTCTTGACTGACCAGATAGTGACTGTTTCCGCTCGCCGGGTGAGAGGCGGTCACAGGAAATGGGCGGACATGATGGCTCACTTCGATTCTTTGCTATGCTCGCTGCTTCAGTGCACGCGCCTGTCGTGATCGCTCTGGTTCAAGTGCAACGACAACTTCATTTCTATATGTGAGTTGGCGCGCACGCCCTCGGGTTCGATACACGATGGACCACTGCGTGTTCTGTCGGTTTGATCATGATTTACGGGCGAGCAACCTGACGCAGCGTTAGGTTCACGCGCTTCTGGAAGCGAAAATGTTGCGCAACAGCTACAGCAATTCGCGACAGCACTGTTAAGACGCGCGTGGCGCAGGGGACATGTGAAGGAGCGTATTCGAAATGAAGAAGTTGCTTGTGACTGCCAGCATCGTCGCGTTGATCGGGGCAGCGCCCGCATTCGCCGCCGATCTCGCTCAGCAGCCCATCTACACCAAGGCACCGCCGCCGCAAGCACCGGTCGCGGCCGCAATCTATGACTGGAGCGGTTTCTATCTTGGTGCCAATGGTGGCTGGGGTTCGACCAATAGCTCCTGGGATTTTGGAGGCGTCACGCCCGAGGGCTCTCATGACGCGAGCGGCGGAACCGTTGGTGGCCAGCTTGGCTATCGCTGGCAGACGGGCCAGGTCGTTTTCGGTGTCGAAGGCCAAGGCAACTGGGCCGATTTCAGCGGCTCCAATGTCAGCGCCGCCTTCCCGGGCGACATCAATCAGACCAAGACGGGATCGTTCGGTCTGCTTACAGGCCAAGTCGGCTATGCCATCAACAACGTATTGCTCTACGCCAAGGGCGGTGCCGCTGTGACCGGCAACACCTATCAGGTCAGCTCCATCAGCGGCGCGCAGCTGGCGAGCACTGACAAGACCGGTTGGGGCGGCGTGGTCGGGGCGGGCATCGAATTCGGCTTCGCGCCGAACTGGTCGGTCGGCGTCGAGTACGACCATCTGTTCCGCCAAGACGCCAATGTGAACTTCACCACCGCTGCCGGCGCGGTCGCAAGCGATCGCATCCGGCAGGATTTCGACCTCCTGACCGCACGGCTCAACTACAAGTTCGGGGGCCCAGTCGTTCTCAGATACTGACTCCACCGCGTTAGTGCGGCGGATCGAGAGCCCCGGCCCCCAGGCCGGGGCTTTTTCAGCTGTTCACCTCCAACACCGAGCTACGCGCCTTTCTCGTGCAAGCCAGGTGTTGCGCCCCGACGTTGTCGTATCGGTTAAGTACGTTCAAGTGACACCGCCAACGGCTGCGGCGGTGCTCTCGCTAAGAACCCGGCGCGGCTTCTCCAGTCTGCGAAATTGTGCAGGGCCGGCGGTTCCGCAGACGCAGGTAAGCCTCATGCACAAGAAGCACAAGACGACGGGATCAAACGACTGTTCCGGGCACGGTTGGACCGGATCATCATCAACATGAACCACGAGTTTGGCTCTGCTTGCTGGCAAGGTCGATTGAGCCTGGATCGAAGGCGAGATCGCACCACTCTAGGGCAAAGACTGACGACTGGGATTGAAACATCGCTCGCAATCTGGGTCTGGCAAGGAGCAGGCATAAGCGCTTCTTCCCGCGTTTTATCGGCGTCAATTACGTCTCTTCAGCAGCGCTTGCCGCATCGAGACGAGGGCGTTAGCGGGCCAGCTGCGTCGTGTGGGTCTCGGAAAGCATTTTCTGAATGCCGGTCCAGCGTCCAAGCGAAGAACTGCAGGAGTTAAGCTGAGCGCGACCATGCCGCCGACTGCCAAATCTGATAGTAATCCCGCCTCGGCGTCCTCCATATGATAGAGGGCAGCGCCTTCTGCAGGGGATACAGGCTCCGCGCATTCAACCGAGCGGGCAGCAGCAGGAAGCCCATGTTCTTCATGGCCGCAAGGTATCTTTTTGTGTCTCTCCTTTGAAACTTTGACTTGGAAATCGTCGCTATACAAGGCCGAACGATGGGGAACACACCATGCGCTACTCAGCCTTCTCCATTTTCCTGAATGGTCTTCGCAGCAACACGGCATGGAAGCCTGCATGGCGCGCCCCGAGGCCCAAACCGCACTATGACGTGATCATCGGCGGCGGTGGCGGGCACGGCCTCGCCACCGCCTATTATCTCGCCAAGGAATTTGGGATGCGCAACGTCGCGGTCCTCGAAAAGACCTACATCGGTTCGGGCAACGTTGGCCGCAACACGACGATCATTCGCTCGAACTACCTGCTACCCGGCAACAATCCGTTCTACGAGCTTTCCATGAAGCTGTGGGAGAGACTGGAGCAGGACTTCAACTTCAACGCCATGGTCTCGCAACGCGGCGTGTTGAATCTCTTCCATTCCGACGCCCAGTGCGACGCCTATACACGGCGCGGCAATGCCATGCGGCTGCACGGCGTGGATGCCGACCTGCTGGACCGGACACAGGTCAGCAAGATGCTCCCCTTCCTCGACTTCGACAATGCTCGCTTCCCGATTCAGGGAGGCCTTATCCAGCGGCGTGGCGGCACGGTGCGCCATGACGGCGTCGCGTGGGGCTATGCCCGCGGCGCCGACGCGATGGGAGTCGACATCATCCAGGAATGCGGGGTGACCGGCATCCGCCGCGAAAATGGCAGGGTCACCGGCGTCGAGACCACCAAGGGCGTTGTCGGCTGCAGCAAACTCGCCGTTGCCGTGGCCGGGAATTCGTCTCAGGTGGCCGCGATGGCGGACATGAAACTGCCGATCGAAAGCCACGTGCTCCAGGCCTTCGTCTCAGAAGGTCTGAAGCCCTTCATCGATTGCGTCGTCACCTTCGGTGCCGGTCATTTCTACGTCTCTCAGTCCGACAAGGGCGGCCTCGTCTTCGGCGGCGACATCGACGGTTACAATTCCTATGCTCAGCGCGGCAATCTCGCCAGCGTCGAACACGTCATCGAAGCCGGTAAGGCGATGATCCCGGCGCTCTCGCGGGTGCGCGTGCTGCGCTCCTGGGGGGGCATCATGGACATGAGCATGGACGGCACGCCGATCATCGACCGCACCCATATCGACAATCTCTACCTCAATGCCGGCTGGTGCTACGGCGGCTTCAAGGCGACACCCGGCTCCGGCTTCTGCTTCGCCCACCTCATCGCCCGAAACGAACCGCACGCTGTGACGCGAGAAATGCGTCTCGACCGTTTCGAGCGCGGTTATCTGGTTGACGAAGAGGGCCAGGGTGCCCAACCGAATCTGCACTGAATTCGGGAAAGCAAGGACACCAAAATGGCAAGCCTTATCCCCTGCCCCCATTGCGGGCAAAGGCCCAAGGAAGAATTTACCGTGAAGGGTGCGGCGCTCGCCCGTCCTGTTGCGAACGCCAGTCGCGAAGCGTGGTTCGACTATGTCTATCTGCGTGACAATCCGAGAGGCCGCTACGACGAGCATTGGCACCACACTTCCGGCTGCCGCCGCTGGCTGGTGGTGACGCGCGACACCGCGACCCATGAAATCGAAGAAGTGCGTGACGCCGCCATCCGCACAGAGGCAGCGGAATGACGTCGTACCGTCTCGACAAGGGCGGTCTCATCGACCGCGCGAAGCCGCGCTCTTTCACTTTCGACGGCAAGCGCATGATCGGCGCCGAAGGCGACAGCCTCGCCTCGGCCCTGCTTGCCAACGGCCAGATGCTGATGGGCCGCTCCTTCAAGTACCATCGACCGCGCGGCGTGCTTTCGTCCGGCGCATCCGAACCCAATGCACTGATGACCATTGGCCAGGGCGGGCGTTCAGAGCCCAATAGCCGCGCCACAATGCAGGAACTTTACGAGGGCCTTGTCGCGCAGAGTCAGAACCGGTGGCCCTCGCTCAATATTGACATCGGCTCGCTAAATGGCCTGCTGTTACCCTTCCTGTCTGCGGGCTTCTACTACAAAACGTTTATGTGGCCGGCGCCGCTTTGGGAGAAGCTCTACGAGCCCTTCATCCGCCGGGCCGCCGGCCTCGGCAAGGCGACCTACGAGACCGACCCTGACCGCTACGAAAAGTGCTGGGTTCACTGCGACCTGCTGATCGTCGGCGGCGGCGCCACCGGCCTTGCCGCAGCGCTGACGGCCGGCCGCGCCGACGCTCGCGTCATCCTTGTCGACGAGAATGCAATGATCGGTGGCGGACTGCTCTCCGAAACCGCGACGATTGGCGGCGTATCCGCAGTCGAATTCGCCGGCCGGGCAGTTGCGGAGCTCGGAGGCCTGCCCAATGTGCAGCTTCTTTCGCGCACTACGGCGTTCGGCTGGTATGACGGCAACGTCTTTGGCGCCGTCGAGAGGGTCCAGAAGCACGTTTGCGATCCACGCGCCGAAGTGCCAGTCGAGCGGCTGTGGCGCATTGTGGCAAAGCAGGCCCTTCTTACCACCGGCGCTGAGGAACGCCCATTGGTTTTCGGCGGGAACGATATCCCCGGGGTAATGATGGCCGGCGCCATGCGCGCCTATCTCAACCGCTACGGCGTTGCGCCCGGCAAGTCGGTCGCGGTCGTCACGACCAACGACAGCGGCTACGCACTGGCCCGCGATCTCGAAAAAGCTGGCGTGCGGCTAGCAGCCATCATTGACAGCCGCCGCCCGGGCGCCGCAACAGGCGTGTATCAGGGTTCGGCGCGTATCATAGGCGGCAGCTTCGTGCCCGACGCCGAAGGCGGCAAGGCGCTCTCCTCCATCACAATCTTGCAGGACGGCCGGAAGGAGAAGCTCGCCGTCGACGCGCTCGCGATGTCCGGCGGCTTCAGCCCGATCATCCATCTCGCTTACCACCGTGGCGGCAGGCCGCAATGGTCGGATACCAAAGCCGCGTTCGTAGCGGCAGAGGATCACAAGGGGCTTTCTCTGGCCGGTGCCGCCGCGACGGCAAGCGGTCTCGCCGCCTGCCTGGAGGGGGGAGCCGCAAAGGCTGTGGCGCTGCTGAGCAAGCTGGAGATAAGGGCCGAACGCGCCGCGTTCGGCACGGTCGAAGGCGACATCGTCGCGGCTGCCACCAAGCCGGTCTGGATGATTCCCGGCGTCAAGGGCAAGGCCTTCGTCGACTTCCAGAACGACGTCCATCACAAGGATATCGGCCTTGCGGTTCGCGAAGGCTATGGTCACGTCGAGCTTGCCAAGCGCTATACCACCAACGGGATGGCGACGGACCAGGGCAAGCTTTCCAATGTCAATGCCATTGGCCTTCTGGCCGAGGCGCGCGGCGTATCTCCCGGCGACGTTGGCACCACGACGTTCCGCCCGTTCTATACCCCGGTTTCCGTCGGGGCGCTCGCCGGCACCTCGCACGGCAAGCATTTCCAGCCGGTGCGCAACTCCCCGCTGCACAACTGGGCAGCGAAGAACGGCGCGACTTTCGTGGAGACCGGTCTCTGGTACCGTTCCGCCTGGTTCCCACTTGTCGGCGAAAAGACCTGGCGCGAAAGCGTCGACCGTGAAGTGAAGAACGTACGCATTAATGCCGGGCTTTGCGACGTCTCGATGCTCGGCAAGATCGAGATCACCGGCAACGATGTTCCGGAATTCCTCGAGCGCGTTTATTGCAACGCCTTCAAAAACCTGCCCCTCGGTAAAGCCCGTTACGGGCTGATGCTGCGCGAGGACGGCTTCATTTATGACGACGGCACAACCAGCCGCCTCGAAGACGACCGCTTCTTCATGACGACCACGACCGCCTATGCGGCGGGGGTTATGAATCATTTGGAATTCTGCGCACAAACGCTGTGGCCGGAGCTTGACGTGCGGCTTGCTTCCGTGACCGACCAGTGGGCGCAGATGGCGATCGCCGGGCCGAAGTCGCGCCGTATTCTGCGGAAACTCGTCGATGAGGATATTTCCAACGAGGCGTTCGTGTTCCTCGCTGCCAAAGAGGTCTCGCTGTTCAGCGGCAAGCTCTCAGGTCGGCTCTTCCGCATTTCCTTCTCTGGCGAACTGGCCTACGAACTGGCGGTTCCCGCCGGTTACGGTGAGGCCGTGGCCGATGCACTGATGGAAGTTGGCAGGGAGCACGGGATCTGCGCGTATGGGGTCGAAACCCTGTCGGTGCTGCGTATCGAGAAGGGCCACGTCACCCATAATGAGATCAACGGCACGGTCGTGCCGGCCGACCTCGGCTTCAGCAAGATGGTTTCGACCACGAAGGCGGACTTCATCGGTAAGCGGATGCTCGAACGCGAGGGCCTCTGCGACCCGAACCGGCATCAACTCGTCGGCGTCGTGCCGCTTGATTCCAAGACTTCTTTCCGCAGCGGCTCGCACATTCTGGAAAAGGGTACAGCAGCAACGCTCGAGAACGACCAGGGCTATGTCAGTTCCAGCTGCTACTCACCGCATGTCGGGTCCACCATCGGCCTGGCGCTCGTCAAGCGCGGCTCATCGCGCCATGGCGAGGAAGTGCAGGTCTGGAACGGCGTTCGCAACGAATACACAGTAGCCCGCCTCTGTCATCCTACGTTCGTCGATCCCGACAACGAAAACTTGAAAGTCTGAGGTCCCGATGTCCGCATTCGCGATCGAGCACCGGGCAGCGCTCAGCGGCAAGATCCCTCTGATATCGACCAGCGTGACGCTCAGGGCACTTCCCGAAGGGCACGTGCTGCATGTGCTTTCAGCGAACGCGCACGACGATCTTTCCGGAAAGATCCGCGCCGCGTTCGGAGCCGAGGCGTTCGCCGTACGCATCGTTTCGCCCGGCCAGTGGTTCGTCGTCGGCGATGAGCCTGTGTCGGCGGCGGCACTCGCCAACATCGTGCAAAAGCTGAAGCCGCATGCCGACGTCATCGATCAAAGTCACGGCCGCGTCGGTATAGCCATCGCGGGACCAAAGGCGGCGTTCGTGCTGGCTAAGGGCACCGCCGCGGATCTTGCGTTAAACACCTTCCCGGCAGGCCACGCGACCACGACGCTGATGGGCCACATCGCCACCCACATCACCCGCATCTCACAAGACGGGTTCGAGCTGATGGTGTTGCGAAGTTTTGCGGAAAGCTTGTGGGACCAGCTTGCCGAGCTGAGTGCCGAATATCCCTAACTCCAACAACACCTAAGCGCATCGCGTCATTTTTGCGGCCGCGCTGCCGACAGGAGCAGCTATCACGAATACGAAGCTTGTCTTGACTGTACAATGCAAGTCGGTACTGGGCATCGTAGCTGCGATTTCGACCTATCTGGCGCATCTTTCACGAATTTCGGTTTAGGCAGAGCGCAAAAGTACTGTGGGTTCATATATCGGCCAACATCTGCGATGAGAGGAGTACTGGTCGAGGCAAGAGCCTTAGGCTTACGTGCAAATTGAAATGTGGAGACGGTGGGTTGCGAGCAGATTTTTCGCGTATCAATCGGGATAAAGCTATCTTCGATGACATTTATGCTTTGGATGATCCAAGAGCGTATTTCTCCGTCCTGGGAAGCTTAGATTATATGATCCCGGATGTGGCAGAGCCGGTCGTGCGTCAGATTCTCGCAGCGAAAGCTTTGGCGACCAGCGTTAAGCCGATCGTGCTTGATGTCGGCTGTTCATACGGCATCAACGCGGCGGTGCATCGGTTTCCACTGACCTTCGGCGGCTTGCGTCACCGCTATGCCAGGCGCGAGATGAGGGCGATCAGTTCCGAGACACTGGTGGATCTCGATCGCAAGTTTTATTCGGCTTGGCCTGATGTTGGTCTAGCGCGGTTTATCGGTCTCGATGTATCAGCACCGGCAATCCGCTATGCAACGGCCGTTGGCCTCCTTGAGGTGGGTATTGTCGCCGACCTTGAAAAAGAAGCGCTTTCGACAGAAAGCGCGCGTATTCTCCGTTCCACTGATGTCATCATGTCGACTGGCTGCATCGGCTACGTGACCGAGAAGACGTTCAGCAAAATTCTCGATGCGACAGAGAAGCATCCATGGATCATCTCTTTCGTGCTGCGGATGTTCCCGTATGATTCCTTGGCTGCGACGTTCGCGAAGCGTGGTCTTGTGACGGAACGCCTTACTGGTGCGACATTCATTCAGCGTCGATTTCGCGATGCTGAGGAATTTGAAAAGAGCCTGGCCACGTTGGCAACTCTTGGCGTCGATGCGACCGGACTGGAATCGGAAGGTCTATTCCACGCCGACCTGATCTTGTCACGCCCTGAATCGGATGCACGCGCCGCTCCCCTTGAAGACATTGTCACCGTCGCCAGCGGTCGAGGTCGACCAATCGGGCCGCGTTACGTACACATTGGAGGTCACCAGGGCTTGCAGATCGCACTCGAGCCGTGAGACGTTCGTGTTTGCAAGGATAGCCGCGCGTGCGCCCCCCGGAGCGGCGCACCGAAGTGGATCATGCTCCCGTCCTTTCGAGGTGGAGCATGATGAGGCTTGACTGCGCGGCTGCGACAAGCGTTTCCGCCATGCACGGCGGTACCGGGTCCGGGCGATAGGCGCGCATCGAGCAGCGCGAGGAGATTGGCCTGCACCCTGTCCGGGCCTCGCTGTGATTCCCAGGCAGCATTTTGCCATTTTGAGGCGTATGGCGCGACCCAAGACGCCTTCATTCGCCTGCCGCGTGCAAGGGCGCTCTCGCTCTGCCTATCCCATGAGCTCGCGGCAACGGCAAATGCGGACTGCCTCAAGCATTGGGCAGGTACTTTGTTCGGCAGAGATCCTTCTGGCAGCGTGACGGTCTCGACCTATTCTCGCGAGCGGCTCTCAAGGGGCTTGAATCGCACGTAACGTGAGTTTGTATCATCACGCAGGTAAGGCGGACCACGTCCGACCGTTTGTCACTTCCTGACGCATGATGAGAATAGTGAACCTCACAGACTCTCGAACCTACATCGCGACACTCTGTTCTGATGCCCGTGCACTCCCTACACGGCCGAGCGGTCACCACGCGCGGACCGCCGGTCCGACGGCCGCTCGGGCGAACCGGGCATCTGAGATCGGAGCGCGGCATTCTCGCATCACGGCGGGGCTTGAACGCAAGCTCGCCCATCGCACGACGTCCGATGCGAGGACGCAACATCGGAAGCACGCCAACCGCTCGTGCAGCTGAGAGCGACGTCGGCGTCTCTTACGCGCTGGTGTCGTTTTCGACAGCATGAACAATATCATAGATCACACCGACAGAGGATAGCCATTGAACCACAAGCAGCGTACCAACGGATCGTCGCGCCCCAGAGCGCATCGCTATACGATTGTTCTTTTTGGCGTTGCGATGACGACAGCTTTGTGCTGCGGAAGTGCAGGTGCGCGAGATCGGCCGGTCCCAGCGGAGGCGCGACAGGCGTGCACACCGGATGCGTTTCGCCTCTGCGGCGCCCACATACCTGATGAGGACGCCGTCGCGGCCTGTCTCAAAGCCAATATCCACCGCTTGAGCGTGCAATGTCGCCAAATCATCTCAGTTCGGGATGCTGCCACAGGAAATGGCGGCCCGAGATGAGGTACGCGCGACAGCTGCTTTCGCTTGATCGTATTCGTGCCGCGACACGTGTGCGTGCCGCGGCCTTAGACCGATCCGATCAACGGTTGTGATTCGTGACGCGGTGCTGACAGGACGATCGTCGCGCCCAAGCCCAACGTCTGTGGTCGGGCAACCAAGCAGCGGAAAGTACGGACATGCACGAACTGCCTTTTGATACCGTTCTGATCGCCAATAGGGGCGAGATTGCCGTTCGCATCATCAAGACCCTTCGCAAGCTGGGGCTTCGTTCTGCGGTCGTCTACCATGACATTGATGCCCGCACGCTTGCCGTCTCCATAGCCGATGCAGCCATCGCGATCGACGGACGTACGCCGATGGCTGCCTATCTCGACATTCCGCAGATTATCGCCGCCGCCCGAAAAGCGAACGCCGGTGCACTGCATCCAGGTTATGGATTTCTGTCGGAGAACGCGGAGTTCGCCAGGGCCGTTACGAGCGCCGGCATCACGTTCATCGGACCTGCCCCCGAAAGCATCGAACTGATGGGCGACAAAATCCGGGCTCGGAACTTCGTACAGCGGCACGGGTTTCCAGTCGCTCCTTGCACCATCGAGGAAGATGATCCAACGACCTTCGTGCGCAGAGCCCGGGCCATGGGAGCCCCTTTGGTCGTAAAGCCTTCCGCGGCCGGTGGCGGCAAGGGCATGCAGATTGTGCGCGACACCGGCGCCCTGGAGGACGCAATTGCGCAGGCGCGCAGCGAGGCGCGGCGCTACTTCGCAGATGGGCGGCTTTATGTCGAACGATATATCGAAAGCCCGCGTCATATCGAAGTCCAGGTGCTCGGCGACGCCTTCGGAAACGTTACTCATCTGTTCGAGCGCGAGTGCTCGATCCAGCGTCGGTTTCAGAAGGTCATCGAAGAGGCTCCCGCGCCGGGGCTGTCGTCGGAGTTGCGTCAACGGATCTGCGATGCCGCCGTCGGCATCGCCCGTGCAGCCAACTATCACAGTGCAGGCACTGTCGAATTCATCCTTGGCGGAGAAGAGTTCCACTTTCTGGAAATGAATACGCGTTTGCAAGTTGAACATCCCGTGACCGAGATGATCACCGGCGTCGATCTTGTTGCCGAACAGATCCAGATCGCTGCGGGCCGTCCACTCAGATTGGTACAGTCCGACATTGTGCCGAGCGGACATGCGATCGAAGCCAGGTTGTGTGCCGAAGCGCCGGAGCGCGGATACGCGCCAACAACAGGTAAGGTCCTTGTGCTCGACTACCCCGACGGCGACGGTCTACGCATCGACAGCGGCCTTTCGCGAGGTCAGAAGATCACGACAGCATTCGATCCCCTGCTCGCCAAGGTCATCGTGCATTCGCCCTCACGTATCGAGACTGCGCAAAAGGCGCATCGCGCGATGCGGGACTTGGTGCTTCTCGGCTGCGCAACCAACGCAAGCTTCCTTGCCCGAATCCTCGCGGACGACGGATTTCTGCATGGACACATTCACACGGGTTATCTTGAGGAACATCCGCATATCGCCGCAGGCGACCCCCGGGCCGACTTGTCGGCCTTCCTGGTAGCAGGCGCCCTCCTGACCGGACCGGTCCGCGAATCGGCAGATGCCGTGTCCGACCTTCACGCGGCGCTGGGCAGTTGGAGAAACTAACGTGAATCACTCTTTTGAGGTCGATGGCGTCGAATACCAGCTATGGCTGTCACGATGCCGAGAGGACTACCGTCTCTGCTTGCATGACAGGGTGATTGCCCCGGTCGCGTTCTCCCATCGCTGTAACGGCTGCGGTGTTGTTGTTATTGCGGGTGAAAGCCAACCCGTCAGGTTCGCCATTGATGGCGAAACCATTCACGTGCACATGGGTGGCGAAACGCGCAGTTTGCATTACCGCGACCCATTGCGAACGCTCGCGACGTCGAAGCAGGAGATAAGCCAAGCCGTCGCTCGCGCGCCAATGCCGGGCGTCGTCATTGGCGCCCGGGTTTCGCTTGGTCAGGCCGTTTTTGCCGGGACGGCCCTGATGACGATCGAGAGCATGAAGTTGGAGACCGTCATACGGTCTCCGCTAGATGGCATTGTCGAGCGTATTCACTTCAAGGAGGGCGAGAGCTTTGAGCAGGATGCTGTACTGGTTACGCTCCTCAAGGAGCGGACCTGAAATGCAGCAGCTCTCGTCTCTGGTGGATGTCAATTCGGAAGACTATCGGCTCAACGAAGTTCATAACAGGCGACTTGCAAAAGAATTGGAGGAGCGCCAGCATGCCGCCCGCTTTGCGCGTCCGGTGCGGGATCTTGAGCGTCTCAAGCGGCAAAACAAGCTATTTGTGCGTGATCGGATCGAGGCTTTGCTTGACCCAGAAACCCCGTTCCTCGAGCTTTCGACGCTGGCGGCTAACAAAGCCTATGATGGTGAGGTGCCCGGCGCCGCTCAGGTCGTTGGGATCGGCATTGTCGCGGGTCGAGAGGTCGTCATTCACGCAGATGACGCTAGCGTTAAGGGCGGGGCGTGGTATCCGCTATCGGTCAAGAAGATCGTGCGGGCCTTGGACATCGCGATCGAGAATTGCCTGCCGGTCGTTCATTTGTGCGACTGTGCCGGCGGCTTCTTGCCCTTACAGGCGGAGTTCTTTGCTGATCGCTATCACGCGGGTCGAATCCTTCGCAATCAGTCCATTCTTTCAAAGATGGGAGTACCGCAGGTCGGTATAGCCATGGGCCATTGCAGCGCCGGCGGCGCATACGTCCCGGCGCTTAGCGACTACAACATCATTGTTGAGGGCACGGGAGCGATCTTTCTGGGCGGTCCTCCGGTCGTCAAAGCTGCCACCGGTGCAGAGATTTCCGCCGAAGAACTCGGCGGCGCTCACTTGCATACCAGCGTATCGGGGACGAGCGACTATCTTGCAAGTTCGGAGCTGCATGCGATTGCAATTGCCCGAGATATCGTCGCTCGCTTCAGTGATCCTGTAAAAGCCCCGATCAACCGGGCCGCTCCGGAGCCGCCCGCCTATAGTGCATCCGAACTGTACGGTATTCTTCCGAGGGATCCTCGGACGCAATTCGACATGCGGGAGATCATCGCCCGTCTGGTTGATGGCAGCCGGTTCCACGAATATAAGCCAAATTATGGCGAGACTCTTGTGTGCGGCTTCGCGCGTCTGCATGGCTGTCAGGTTGGTATTCTCGCAAACAACGGTGTTCTGTTGAGCGAAAGCGCACTAAAAGGCGCTCACTTCATTCAATTGTGCGACAAGTCGCGAACGCCTCTGCTCTTTTTGCAGAATACGACCGGCTTTATGGTCGGCCGCGACTACGAACGGCGTGGCATAACCAAGGACGGCGCCAAGCTGATCATGGCTGTCTCCGGGGCGTCGGTGCCAAAATTCACAATCGTCTGTAACGCCTCCCACGGAGCTGGAACCTACGCTATGGCCGGACGGGCTTTCGATCCGCGTTTTGTGTTCACTTGGCCGCAGTCTCAGATTTCGGCGATGGGCGCCGAGCAGGCAGCGGGCGTGCTCACACATGTCAAGGCAAGACAGCTGGCCCGTCACGATGGGCACCTCTCCACGGAGGAGTTGACAGCCATTCGCGAGCCGATTCTGGAAGAATATCGGGAGCGGTCGAGCGCGTATTATGCGACATCCGAATTGTGGGATGACGGCATTCTTGATCCGGTCGATACCAGGAACGCGCTCGCAATCGTTCTGAGTGCCTCGCTCAACAGCCCAATCACCTCGCCGCATTACGGCGTATTCCGAATGTGACGGTGACAGCGGAGGCCGCGCACGGGGCGAGATGTCCTGCTTCAGATGTCCGTCATCATACGGGTCTTGCCTCGAACGGCGCTCGCTAAGGTCAAGCATCTTATCCTGAAAGCAATCCAAGCGGGATCACGCGCCCCTCGGTGAACAGAAGTCGGGTTAAGCCTTTCTATGCTCGGCCTCCGTTGCCCTGCCGATATGGATTGGTTGCGAGCACGTGAGACGACTCACAAAGGCGCCGCGCCCCGATGAAATTGCCGAACGCCTCTGCCGCGAACGGGTCAAGAAAGCTGGTCGTTGTCTGTGCATCTGCTGATGGAGTGAGGCACGCAACCGGGCTGTCAGGTGAGTCTCGAAATCGCACTTCTGCGGATCAAGGAGATCAGCAGCCAGCACCGCGCCATGCATCGTAAAATCCCCTGCGCGTTCGAATTCGGTTAGCCTTTCACGGCGCCGATACAGCTGAAGTCCGTATCCAGCTGAATCATCTGAAGGGCTTGTATCGCACGTGACGTCAGGTTGTAGGCTGCCAATTCGAGTAGGCGACTTCCTTCTTCCTCCGGATAGGTTTTGCACGAGCGTGAAAGAGGCCTCTGTGGATATGCTTGATGTCATTGGCATCGGGATCGGCCCGTTCAACCTCAGCCTGGCGGCACTGATCGAACCTACCCCGCTACGCGCGCTCTTTTTAGAGAAACGCGAGGGGTTTTGTTGGCATCCGGGACTGGCGCTGCCGAACAGCCGGCTACAAGTGTCGCCCCTTAAGGATTGCGTGACCCTGGTAGACCCTACCAGCACCTATTCTTTCCTCAACTACCTAGCGCTACACGGGCGGCTCTACAGCTTCGTCAACAGACGCGACGCCTCAACCTCGCGGCGGGAATTTACCGACTATTACCAGTGGGTCGCACGACGGCTCAAGACACTCCGCTTTGGCGAAGAGGTGGTCGACGTTGCGCCCCTCAGGGACGGCTACCGCGTCAACACGAGCACAACCACATACCTCGCGCGCGCTGTGGTGATAGGAGTTGGCGTAGAGCCGAAGATTCCCGCGTGTGCTAGGCCCTTGATCGGCAACGCCGTCTATCATGCGGCCGACTATCTCGAGCGGGATCCACCTTACGCCGGCGAGCATGTGCTCGTGGTGGGAGGTGGTCAGAGCGGCGCAGAGATTGTTGAGCACATGCTTAGTCGTCCCGTAGCGGCCCGGATTACGTGGGTGACGTCGCGGACAAACCTGTTTGCAATGGACGACAACAGTTTCGTAAACGAGGCCTACATGCCGGCGTACAGCCGGCGTTTTCACGCTCTCCCGCTCCAGCAACGTCGTGCCATCGTGGAGCACGAGAAGTTGACAAGCGACGGCATTTCCGTCGAGTTGTGCAATCGCCTCTATGACATGTTGTACGAACGCGGCGTGGCGGGCTCGCTGGATGACAGTTTTCGTTTGTTGTCCAGCGTTGCCCTAAAGGACATCACGTCGCACAACAAACGTTGGCAAGTCGATCTGATTGGGATCGCGTCGCAGCGAAATCACAGCATCCTGGTTGATCGCATAGTGCTCGCCACAGGCTTCCAGCCGCGCACCCCGCCGTTCTTGCAAACGCTCCTGCGCGGCGCGCGCATGGAGGATAGCCTGCCTGTAGTCGGCCCGGACTACGCGGTCCGGTTCGATCAGCCCATGCCAGGGCCGGTATATTTGCAGAACCAAAGCCGCCTGCAGCATGGGCTGCAGAGCGTCAATTTATCGCTGGTCGCATACCGCAGCAGCCTCATCATCAATAGCCTGCTCGGCCAACCATTCTATCTGGATACGTCAGATCGGCAGATCCTGGACGGTTGTGGCACTTCAGACATGCCCGAACCAGGCAGTCGGGATGCAATGCCGTCCACGCAACACATGGCCGCAATCACATGAGCCAAGCGTCGTTCTCCCCCCTACACAGCCGTCGTGTTGATGCCCCAGCTGCGGACCAGCTTTCTGTCAGGCTACACTACCGCGCCTTTGGACCATTTCTGGTCGCGTCGATTGTTATTGCAGCAGCTTACGGCACGAGCTTCCTATTGCCGGACTACATGCAGGCGCTCGGTAAGAGCAGTGAAACCGCTGGCTTTCTGATCTCCAGCGCCATGGTTGTGACGATCGTGTGCTGCTGCTCGGCAGGCTGGGTCGCGCAGCGCATCGGCATTATGCCGACGATGGCCGCCGCCTCGATCACCATGGCGCTAGCCATGCTGCTCGTTGCCGGCGCAGTCCTCGATGAGCGAGCAGCTTATGCTGGCAGCATGCTGATGGGCGCGGGATGGTCGGTGTCCTTCATCTTGGCGCCCTTGCAGGTCATTCGCCATCTACGGCCCGCCGCACGTATCCAATATTTAACCATTTTGTCTGGCTCACAAATGGCTGGGCTCGGTTTAGCCGCTCCACTCGGTCACTTCTTGGCAAACGTCACCGGCTCTCTGGCCAATGTCTATGTACTGTTCGCGATAGCATGCGTCATCGCGACCATCTGCGTAGAAGCCGCACGACGTGCCATGTTGGGCCTGTCCGCAGTGCCGATGCCGCATATCGAAATCACGGTAACTGCAACCGTAGCGCTCGTTCGAAAATCCACGGCTGCCCCCATCGCTATGATTGCGATTGCCGCCTGCATTTTCTCGGGACTGTCGACGTATCAGAGTGCCTATGCCGCATCACGTCACCTGAATTCCGATTTGTTCTTTTTGATATTTACCGCGTCCAGCGTGGCCCTGCGCTTCTCGCTCGCCCACATGATGGGCCGCCTGCCCATACACCGACTTGCGCTCATGCTCTTCGCAGCTACTGGTGCGTCACTGGTACTATTCATTGTGAATACCGGCAGCACCCCGCTCTATATCGTGGCCACGGCCATTTTCGCGACAGGCTATGGGCTCACCTACTCCACCCTCAACGGAATGGCCGTCAATCTTGCCGGCGACCACGGGGTGTCCGTGCCCGTCACCTCACAGATCTTCACGCTGGCATATTTCCTCGGATTGTTCGGCTTTCCGCTGGTCGGCGGGCAGTTGATCCGCGGATTTGGTCCCGACGTGATGTTGCTGACGCTATTGGGCGCGACGGCCTTGAATGCGCTGCTGGTAGCTGCGCTTCGAGTGAAGGCTACAACTGGTTACCTGTAATTTTTGGAAAGGAGCTCGCCTATGCTGACCGAGTCGCAAAAAGTGAAATGGCAACAGGACGGATATCTCCGGCTCGAGGGCTTTTTCGATCCAGCCGCTCGCGACGGGATTTCCAATTTCGTGGACGACGTCGCGCGCTGGGATGTAAGCGTGGACAAATGGATGATGTGGTTCGAGAAGACATCCGGCAATCGCAAGATTATCTCAAAGGTGGAGAACTTCTTGGATTACCATGACGCTCTGCGCGAGGCGCTGTTGGCCGACGGCCGCATTCGCACGACCGTCGAGACGCTACTCGATGAGGACACGCGGATGCTAAAGGAGCTGCTGATCTTCAAGTATCCTGATAGCGGCGGCTACCGCCCGCACCAGGACATTTATCATATCCCGCACAAGATACCGGAACGCATGGTGCATGCAGTGGCAGCCGTTGCCATCGACGATTCGGAGCCTGACAACGGCGGTCTTTTCTTCACGCCAGGTCGCCATAAGGAGGGAGTGTTTCCAATGGATCCCGGCGGCGTGATCAATCCAGAGATCGCCGAGACCTTCACATGGGAACCGGTGTCATGGAAAGCCGGCGATGTGTTCATTTTCGACGACTACGCCCCTCACTATTCACTGCCAAATAAGAGCGATCGGCCCCGCCGCGCGCTTTATCTGGTGTTCCAGCGCGCTTCTACTGGAGGTCCAACGCGTGCCGAGTATATGCGCATGAAGCGCGCCTACAACCCACCGGAAGGCAAGCTATCGGATCAGGAAAACCTGAACGCGCCTAACGGCATATTCTATCGCGATTGAGTGCCAATTCGGAGAAAGGACCGTCGTGTACACCAAGCAGATCGATCATTCATTGATGCGAACGGAATATGGTGTGCTGGTCTGCCGTCTGTTGGAGCATCTTCCGGATGGTCTCAGCCCCGGGTTCGGTGCCTCGGTGGTGGAGGTCGCACCCGGCGGTGCGGTCGATCTGCACGGGCACCACGAGCACGAACTATGGGTGGTGATTTCCGGGCATGGAGAGTTCGAAGCCGACGGCCGGTTGAGGCCGGTGAGCGAGACGACGTTGTGCTACATGCAACCAAACCAGCAGCACACTATCCGTAACGTCAGTCAGGACAGTTCTCTCAAATTTCTATCTATTTGGTGGGATTGACATGCGTACCTATTTTGTCTGTCCCGCTCCCCCTTGCCCCAACGGCAAGCTGCATCTCGGTCACGTCGGTGGCGTATACTTACTCGCCGATATGTTTACGCGCTTTCAGCGTATGGCCGGCCATCGCGCATACTATATTACGGGTGCGGATGAGCACGGCACGTACACGCTGGTAAAGGCACGAAAACTCGGCCAACCGGTTAGCGACGTCGCACAGAAGCACATTCACGAGATCTTGCAGTGCTTGCGCGCGGTGCAAATCACGCCTGATGCGTTTGTGCGTACATCTAGCGCGATCCACAAAGAGAATGCGCTGGCGATTTTCCGCGAGTTGCAGGAGGCCGGCTATGTCGGCGTGCGCGACGGTGTCCAGCTCTATTGCGAACACTGCGATGAATACGTGGCCGACTCGCTGGCAGTTGGCACCTGTCCGGCATGCGATGCGACGACCGACAGTAATTTGTGCGAAAACTGTGGCCTAGCTGTCCAGCACGACACCCTACGCGACGCGCGGCACACCACGTGCGGCAGCACACTTGGGCTAAGCCCGATCAAGCAGGCCGTGTTTGATATGCCCCGGCTGGCTCAGGTGCTGGACAAAGCTATTGGACAAAGCGCCTGGCCCGGGGTTATCCGCGACAAGGCGCGCACTTGGTTAGCCGGCGCCGTACATGGCTTGCCGATGTCGCGCCACTTCAGTCATGGTGTCAAGCTAACACAGCCTGAACATTTGATTGGCCAAACCCTCCTCACATGGTTTGAGGGCCTGTGGAGTTTCGACACTGGGATTCGCGAGCTATGCGACCGTGACAATCTGGACGCCCACTCGGCATTGCACGATCTGAACACCCAGCTTTTGTTTTTCATGGGCCAGGATAACCGTTTTTACTACACGGTAGGTGTGACAGGCGCCCTGCTCGCGCGCGGCTACCCAATTCCCAAAAGTCATTCCGTCCAGGACTTCTACAAGCTCGAGGGCGAAAAGTTTTCGACTAGTCGTGACCATGCCCTTTGGGCCGATGAAGTGACGCGAGAGGTGGACGCCAGCGTACTCCGCTACGCGCTGGCGCGCGTGGCCAAGCCATTCGACAGCAATAAGAACGACTTCGATGTTGACAGCCTGATCATGGCAGCGTCACGCCTTCGGATCTGGGAGGATGCGTTACGCCACTCAGCCAACAACGCACGCATAGTCGACAGCAAGCACGTCTGCCCAACTCTCCGCAGCCTGGTTCAGCGTTATGCCGATGCGATCGAGTCACTGCGTTTCTGGGACGCGCTTGATATCATCGATATGTACCTGGAGGTGGCCGACTTTGCGCGCGAGGATAATGGTATGTGGAATGCTGCGAAGGTCTCATTGTTCCTGAGTCTGCTCTATCCCGTGGTACCTGAGCTAGCGATACGCTACGGTCAGCATTTCTTCGGCGCGGCCTGGCAGCCGTCCCTCAAGATACCTGCTGCAGCAGCTGCGCTGCCGGGCGCAAGGGTGGACTTCCCGTATTTCAGTGCGGCGGTATCTGCGAACTTCATCGCGGCGTACAACACGCGTTTTCGCACAGAACAGGTGAGGCAATCTGTTTGAGAGACAAAACCATGACTTCGCGGGCCTCCAACCGCAGCGTCCTCGCTCAGGGCTTTGCCCCGTTCTCTTACTCCGGTACGAAGCACGCCATCAATTTCGGTTACGGCCTGCCCGATCCGGTGATGTTTGCAGAGCTGGCCTGGCCGGATGCATTTAACCGGGATACCGGGGTCGCCTCCGCCGATCTGCCGCAGTATACGGATGCGCTGGGTTTACCCGAGCTCCGTACAAAGCTCGCAGGGCGCTTCGGTGTGCGCCATGACCAAGTTATCCTTACGGGTGGCGCTTCACAGGCGTTGCAATTGATTGCCGACGCTTGGATCGACCCGGGCGATGTCGTCCTGACCGAGGACCCGTGCTATTTGGGCGCACTGCGCACGTTTTCGATCGTGGGCGCGAACATCCTCCAGCTCGGTATGTGCGCAGAAGGGGTCGATCTGAATGAACTCGAAGCAATGTTGCGTAGTCATATCCGCGTGAAGCTTTTCTATACGACGCCAGCATTTCATAACCCGACTGGGCGCCAGATGTCGCGCACCCATATGGCCCGGGTCGCAGCGCTGCTGGACCACTATGGCGTGGCGTTGGTACAGGATCTTGTTTATGCGGAGCTGCCCTATAACGGCACGGTTGATTGGTTGGCACCAGGCGGCAATGTGATCAACATCCATAGCGTCTCCAAGGTCGCCGGACCGGGGTTACGGGTAGGCTGGGTGCTTGCGGAGTCGGACATCATCAACAGGCTTGCACGGCTAAAATGCGATGGCGGCGTAAGCCCCATCGTCAGTAATATCGTTCTAGCGTTATTGCAATCGGGCGCCATTGATGCGCACATTGCGCGCCTGCGCCAGCATTATCGTGCCAAGCGAGATATCCTGCATACGCTCTTGCAGTCCAGCCGCTTTTGCGAGCCAGAGTATGTCGTACCAAGCAGTGGTTTCTCGTTTTGGGTGCGGTTGGCCGCTGGCGTCGAGGTTGAGACTTTCATTGAGGCTGCGCGTCGCGAGCACGCCGTTCACCTCATAAATGGTCGCAATTATGGCCCACGAAGCGGCGATCATGTACGTCTGTGTTTTAGCTATCTCCCCACATCGCTAATTGAGCAGGGCTTGGCGCGATTGGGTACCTTGCACGCGACCTAACTAAGCTTCGCACACATAACGTCGCCTGCTCCCGCACGGCTTCCAGCGCGATCTTTGCCTTCAGTGCCGCGTCGATCTTGCGTCTGGTCTTCGTCGTCATCATGGGCTCCGCCTATCAAACGGAGCGGCCCCTTCCAACCAAGTACGTGGCCCCACAATCGGGGTACATTACAATCCAACTGACATTGTCGGATATCCTTCAGTGTCGATTGTCGGTTTAGAGACAGTTCGAGCAATGTGTCGCGACGCACGCCTCAAGGCTCTTGAAGATGCTTGGATCAAGGGTCTGCAGAAGCGCTAGTTTCGGTTCGGCACGCCATTTGCGTGTTGGAAGGACATCACTGAGCAATCGGTGATGTAGGGCGGATCCAGCGCCTGACAATACCCGACGTTGGGCCACCCCGTTTTGTAATCGGACCGAGGTGGGTTGCAACGGAAGTCTGGACGGTTGCGGCGCGGTCGCGGTCGCTCACGGCCTTCGTCGAGATGCCCTCGGGGGTACGAACACGAAGCCCCGTGCGCACGACAGGACTTTGCCCCGGTACGCAGAAACATAGTGAATAGGTGGAACTCCTAATGCAGCCTGTTGAACGAGCCGCGTTTCCATATCCGGACCACTGGCGCTCCAAGTTCGAAGATTTGCCTTTGCTGACAGAGGGCGAGTCGAAGGTGATCCGCGTTATCGACGATCAAAGCGTCATCGTGCGTTTAAAGCCCACGTTGTTTTCGTACTCCGCAAACCGCGCAGCCACAGTTGAAGGCACCGACTGGTTACGCCTGCGCATCAGCGAGCGGCTTTGGCGGATGCTAGAGACTGAGGGTGTGCCTTCCACGATCGTTCACGTTGGTGAAGACTATTACATCAGTCGGCGCGTTGCGGCTCCGCCTATCGAGATCATCGTGAAGGCCGCCTATGTCGGGACACCAAAACATATTTACCTCGGGTTGGAGACTTTCCCAACGCGTCATGGCGGATACCTCCGACCCGATCAGCGACACGAACCCTATGTGCGCTTCGACTGGCGCAACCCACTACCACATCGGGACGAATGCATGCCGAACTGGCTGGCGGACCGCTTCATCGATACGGATGCTGCCAAGCATTTGGCTTTGCGGGCCTTCAAGGCGCTGGCGAGAGTCTTGGCATCGTGCGAAATCGAACTCATCGATATTTGCTTTTTTATCACCGCCGAAGGCGATGCGATATTTGGCGAGGTTTCACCAGACTGCATGCGAGCCAAGCACGCCTCACATGATTTAGACAAGGACCTTTGGCGTAAGGGCAAAGATCCAGAGGTTATCCTCCGCCAGTGGCGAGCGTTTCTAGATCGGTTGAAAGCGCTTCCATGAAGATGAGCAATCCTGGAGCCATCATCTTTGACTGGGGTAACACCCTTTGCGACTATCCATTGCGGACCGAGGCCGAACAGGTTGAGTTCTTGCATGATTTCCTCACCGATTCGTCCAGCTTTACAGATTTGGCTACTGTCACAGCGCCGAGATCCATCGCTAGCGCAACGTTGCAGGCGCTGAACAGAGAGCGCGAGGATTGTCGTGGTCTCTTTCGCCGACCGGTTGAGATGCGCACTGGCACCCGACATGGATGACGCGGATGCAACGCTACTCGAGCTGCGCCTCTGCAAACGAATCTTTGCCAGTGGCCAGCTCTTGCCAGAAGCGGAGACAGTCATTGCTACAGTTCGCCGAATGGGCTACCGGACGGCGATCTTGTCTAATACGCCTTGGGGAACGAGCCACAGGTTGTGGCGAGCCGAGGTAGGTCGGCACACAAATGTCAGCCGCAACTGCGATCTTGTCATGTTCTGCGGCGATTGCGGCTATCGCAAGCCCAGCCAAGCCGCTTTTGAAGCCTGTCTAGACCTTTTGCGTGAGGCGCCAGACGGGGTCATCATGGTAGGTGATAGCTTTCGCTCGGATATTTTGGGCGCACGCGGCGCGGGATGCCGAGCGGTCTGGTTTTGCCGTGACGCCTCGTTGCCAAAAGACGAATCGGTCGCTGTCATGACGACGCTCGACGACATCATTTCGCTCCTTGGCAAAGGTGCATAAGCGGTACCGGTAATTTCATTTCTAAGAAGCGTTTGTGACCCGGATGCCGCTGCGCCGCACTCAGATTGAGCACTACAGTTGGTGCGCCGGGAAACCGGCAAGGAGTAGATGGTGGACATCCACTGCGAAGAGGGAGCAGGTGGTGCTCTTCGCTCTTTGCAGGCACGAAGCGCATGCTCGGTCGCGTCAACGCCTCGCAGATTGCTTCTGCATCGGCCGCATGGTTCTTGCCGCGCCTAAGGTGGGCCTTGACGTAGCTCGGCGGCACCAGCCGGACCTGGTGGTCGAGCGCGATCAATTCGCGCGCCAAATGGTGTGCAGTCGCGTACGCCTCAATACCGATCAGGTACGGAGCGAGCCCGGCTAAGAACGCCAGCAGATCGATCGGTCGCACGGAAAAGCGGCGTCGTCTCGATGACCACAATCACTTGCCAAAACTCGTTCTCGGTTCGACATTCAGCGACGGGATCGAGGTCAGTCAAGCCACAGCCGTCGCCTCCTGACCGGCCAAGCCGTCACCAGAATTCAACTTAGCTCGCGATGACGCTGCAACCACTGAGCGGTTGTGCGACAAACGAGTATAGCAGTGAACGCAAGCTCACGCTGCTCCCAATTATGGTAGGGGAGCTGCGCTCCGGCTTGCGATATTGTTCGACATTCAAACTGATCAATCGCTCGCGACCGAAAGCGCCGCAGCGGGCGGAAAATGATGCGTCGGTTCATTCAAAAATCGTCGGAAGCTCTCAGAGCCACCCTGGGCATTCGCCCAGACGAACGAAAGCAAGATGACAGGTTAAGGCCGGAGGGCGATCATGAATACAATATTGGCAGGTCACGCGCGCCAGAGCGCATATGATGTTCTTCTGAGCGATCTGGATGTCAGCGACGTCAAGCGCTTTCAGGATGACAGCATTTGGCCCTACTTCGAGCGGTTACGAAAGGAAGATCCGATCCACTACTGTAGCGATAGCTCGTACGGTCCCTATTGGTCCATAACAAAATACCACGACATCGTTGCAGTCAACATGACTCACGGAGTGTTCTCGTCAGAGCAAGGCGTCACGATCGTCGATTTGCCGGAGGAGTATTGGACTCCGAGTTTCATTAAGATGAGCCCTCCGAAACATGGCGAGCAGCGCAACACGATCAGCCCGATAGTGGCACCGGAGAACCTGGCCAAGCTCGAGGGATTGATCCGTCGGCGGGTCAAGGCCATTCTGGATGGCTTGCCGCGCAACGAAACCTTCGACTGGGTCGATAAGGTCTCGATCGAGCTGACGACGCAAATGTTGGCGACGCTGTTTGATTTTCCATTTGAGGATCGGCGGCTGTTGACCTATTGGTCGGACGTCGCCGCCACAACTCCGCGAACTGGCCACGAGATCGACACTTGGGAGAAGCGACGCGCAGTCCTGTCCGGGTGCCTGGACTATTTCACAAGACTTTGGAACGAGCGCAAAAATGCCGAGCCACGCGCCGACTTGATTTCGATGATGGCGCACTCACCGGCGACTCGGAATATGGAGCCACGCGAGTTCCTGGGAAACCTCATCCTGCTGATCGTAGGCGGGAATGACACCACGCGCAATTCGATGAGTGGAAGCGTATTGTTCATGAATCAGAATCCGTCCGAGCTCCGGAAGCTACGCGAGACTCCTGTGCTCGTGTCGAGTGCCGTCTCCGAGATCATACGCTACCAGACGCCGATCGCACACATGCGCCGCACCGCCGTGGTCGACATCGTGATACGTAACAAGCACATCAGACGAGGCGATAAGGTCGTCATGTGGTACATTTCAGGGAACCGGGACGATGAGGCCATCAACCAGGCCGACAGCTTCATCATTGATCGAAACAATGCACGGCAACATCTCTCGTTCGGGTTCGGCATCCATCGCTGCGTCGGAAGACACCTTGCGGAACTGCAGCTGAAGATCCTTTGGGAGGAGATGCTGGACAGGCGCCTCGACATCAAGGTGGTCGGCGAGCCGGAACGAGTCGCATCTAACTTCGTGCACGGTTATTCCGCCCTCCCAGTGCAGATGGTAGCTTAGGCAATAGGCTCCTCCTTGCAATCGCTCTGAGATGAGCCGGAGTTTGCAACCGTGAGCCGGTCCGAGCAGCCCCACGCTGGGAGACGGGTTCTCGCGATCTTCGAAAGCACCGGCGGATGTCCAGGCACTTGTCGAATATTCGATGAGTGCACTCCCGCCAACGCCGTCGGCGCAAAAGCGAGTTCATTAGGCAATGTCGGCGTGACGACGCTCAACGTCGTCACCCGAAAAGATCATGCTATTTGCGGTTTTTCGTATTGGAGAGTTTCTCGCCTGGCCCGTCCTTGGCCTCCCCTTTACCAGCGGATATCAATTTCGACTTGTCGCCGCTGCCGAACGTAAAAGTGTCAGCGCCGGCGCTGATCCCATTCCATACCACGGGCTCGGCGAGCGAGAGGAGCCAAAGCCCTTGAAAACCCGATGCGGCATTGAGCTGTCCCGTCCACACAGTCGTTGAGCCGCAGCCCCCGAAGTTGACTGTAAAGCTGATCGCTGTGCCGCTATTGGTTTGGGCCAGCCAGCCTGTCATCGGCTGAGGGGCGCCTTCGTCGCAGCTATTCGTTGCGTTATTCGTATAGGTGCCGGAAATGGCGCCCGTGCTCTGGTCGTAGCCGTTGACCGCCAGAACCGAGCCGTATTGGTTGTTCCAGGTCCAGATGGGCTGCGCCCGTGCGGGTGCCGCCAATAGCAGCCCAAGGCCAGCCAAAGCCATCCATCTTGTGAGGTTCCAGTTTTCTTGATGCATCGCCGACTCCATGTCGCTTCAGAAAGATCGCGCTTTGCGTATAAACCCCTCTTTCAATATTTGCAATCCAAACGTGCATTCTATTATGCCGCGCTTAAGAGTTGCTTTATTCGATATGCCGTTTAGGTTTGGGCCAATCGTGCTTTTCATTCAGCACGGCGAAGGACAACTTCCTCCACAATGTGAATCGGCGCCGACGCATCGGTCTAACCCATATATGGGAACGGCCTGGGCCGCGAGATCTTTCCTGGTTAAACAAGAGATGACTGTGCGGTCATGAGTTCGGCTTCGAGTAAGGCACCTGGCGGCTGGCGAACGCCCGGCTCCCTGCGCCATGCTTTCATCAAACAAAACGGCCACTATAGTAATGGAACATATTATCTTCCTGTAGACGGCAGTGGCGTCGTCTCGGTCCGGGCGGGCAGTATCGGATACTCAATCTTGGGCAGCTGCCCGGTCAGCGAATTCAGAAACGCGACAATATCGTTCTGTTCCTTATCGCTAAGCTTGGCGCCAAGCTGAACTTCGGCCATCACGCCGACAGCTTGCTTAAGGCTCCAAACCTGACCCGAATGGAAGTATGGCGGTCGCAACGCGACGTTGCGCAACGGTGCTGCACGAAAAACGTATTCGTCGCTGGCCACCTTTGTGACGGCGGATCGGCCTTTGTCGGCGGTCGGAAGCAAGCTTGTGCTTGGTCTTTCGACGGCGCCAAATGGAAAATAATCCTGTCCACCAACGTTGATTCCATTGTGACAGGAGGAGCATCCTGTTTCCATGAATAGCTTCAATCCTGCTTTCTGCTGAACGTTGAGAGCATTTGGATCGCCTTCAAGGTACTGATCGAAAGGGGCCGCGGGCGTAATGAGAATCGCTTCAAAGGCCTCGATCGACTTCGCGAAGTTGTCAAAGGTGACTGGCGATGCCTCGATTGGAAATGCCTTTTTGAACATGACCACATAGTCGCTCATCGAGTTCAGCGTGTTGATCACATGCTCTGGAGTCGCGTTCATTTCAACACTCGCCTGCACGGGGCCCTTTGCTTGCGCCTTGAGATCCGGCGCCCGCCCATCCCAGAACTGCGCCACATTGAAGACTGCGTTATAAACGGTGGGAGCCCGACGTGGCCCGAGTTGCCAGCCGTGACCGATCGACGTCGGCCCCGCATCCGCTCCGCCGGTACCTAGATTGTGACAAGTATTGCAGCTAATGATCCCGCTAGCCGAGATTCGCGGATCGAAGAACAGCATCTTACCGAGTTCGACCTTCTCGTGGGTGACCGGGTTGTCCTTCACCGCAGGTACGACTGAGGGAATCGGCTTGAACGTCCGCCTAGCAGCCTTCATCAAATCGTCTTCTGCGCCAGCTTGTGACGAGACCAGTATCGCAATGGCCGCAGCACACAACTTGCGTACAAGGTGGACTTCCAGGATCGCGGACTTCTTTCCAATAAGTATCATCGGTACCAGTTCTCATTGATGCTCTGCGGAATTGGACGACATGACGCCGCATTCGGCGCGCCCTCGCGCTAGCACGCTGCAACCTCACTCGATATTCATGCTTCATGCCCCAGTGAGTAGTCACAATGGAGCAAAGCGCATCTGTCCTTGTTCATGCATCGTCCCTTTGAGAATCGACCTATCTTTCCACACTGTTCTCTGGCGCCAGATGCAGTCGACCCGCGCGGCGTTTCCCCGACTCCCCCAACCGCATCTTATCCTGCACTTGGCTTAATCCGGTGTCGCGAAAGCACACCACCACGCGCGAAAGCGCGTCAAGCGATACGAGCCTCCGGATATGTGGCTTCCACTATCAATATGCGCGACGTCGAGGATCATTGCGGCATTCGATGTGATCGTGGCGATCAGTCGGCGCATTTTAGACGGATTGCACTTCGTTGGAATTCCGGCTGCGATAAAGCTGATAATGGTCCGCTTCCTTCTGGTCTACGGGCTGTAGGTTATGAGTGCACACAGATCTGCGCGGACGATGAGAACAGCAATTCTCATACCAGTTGCTGCGCCGCGATATCAGCGCGGAAGAACACACGCTTTAGAAGTCGGCGGTCAATCGCTACCGGTCACGCAATCGAAACCATTGCAACCTACGTCGGAAATGGGACGCCGCCGTTTGCAGCAGCTAAGACATTGGTGGGATATCGAACGAACGCGGCTGGGGATGTGTTTTCTCGCTACACCTGTGCGAGAGCGCGGCGCGCAATAAAATGAGCGACCGCAGCGTTAACGATCAATATCCTACGATTTCTGGGAGTTAGCCGTAGCTCGTGCGCCAATTTATAGGGACATAGAACACATCTCGCGCCGGTCAACTACCAACGCTGGTTATTGATCACAATGACAGACGCATGTCACCTGTCGATTGAGCTGCGGGATTGCCTAAACGACTTAGTCATCGAGAGCTGGACTAAGGACGCACTGTACGCCCGACAGGTCAACGCACCTGCAAGGAGCCGTCATGCAATATCAACCAAGATCCGCTATCGCCAACCGCCCTGAGCGAAGCCCCTCACTTTCACAAGAGCTCCGCGCTGAGATCTGTTCCAAGAGCGACCTCTCCTTCTTGATGGAAGCTCATGATGCGCTGTCCGGCGCGATTGCCAGTCGGGCAGGCTTCAAAGGGCTCTGGGCGTCAGGCTTATCCATTGCCAGCTCCCTCGGCTACCGCGATGCCAACGAAGCGTCCTGGAGTCAACTCGTCGATGTAGTCGAGCGTATAGTGGACTCGACCGAACTGCCTGTCCTCGTTGACGGCGATGGCGGTTTCGGGAATTTCAACAATGCTCGCCTCCTGGCACGCAAACTTCGTCAACGTGGCGCTGCCGGGATCGCGTTGGAGGACAGCTGCTTTCCGAAGATTAACTCGTTTGTCGGCGATCGGCATCCTTTGGCCGATATCGATGAGTTTTCCGGCAGACTGCGAGCAGTGAAAGATACAGTCGCTGACGACTTGGTCCTAGTGGCGCGGATCGAGGCGCTGATAGCCGGCTATGAAATGGACGAAGCGATCATGCGCGCTAGCGCTTACGCCGCGGCGGGAGCCGACGCGATCCTCATTCACTCGCGCAAGAGCACCGCCGAGGAGATCCTCTCTTTCGCGAGCGCCTGGCAACACCGCCTGCCTCTCGTGATCGTTCCGACGAAATACTATCGAACACCTGCCTCTGCATACCGCGATGCCGGCATTTCCACAGTGATCTGGGCCAACCACTCCATGCGAGCTGCAATAGCGGCAATGCGGCGTGTCTGCGGCCGCATTCTTGCCGAGGAAAGCGCTGCCGGGATTGAGCCAGACGTCGCGACGCTCGACGATGTCTTCGAATTGTTGAGGTACGACGAGCTTGCACGTGCGGAATCGCGATATTTACACCCCCGCTGAATTTCACAACAGACGCTTCTGCTCCGTGCAACACAGGGCGCGTTCTAGGACAGAACGCTGTGTGCAGGATCGGTTCTCTCTGCGAGGCCCCACCAGGATCTTCGGCAGACTTCACGCAAGTGGCGCCCCTTATAAGGGACCACTTGGAAAGGAGACGCGCTCATGTTGGCGCAACGAACACGCTTATTCAAACTGTCGGGCACAGCCGCGGCGAAGACGGCTGCTAAGGCAGCTTCGGCGAACGGCAAGGAAATCATCGACTTGACCGCCGGAGAAATATGGACCGATCTCGCTCCGTCAGTACGCGATGGTGCGATCGCCGCGATCAATCGCAATCTCAATCGCTACACCGACACGATCGGTTTGGTGGAACTGCGCAAAGCGCTTTCTTGCAAGCTATCCGCCGAGACCGCACAACCTTGGTCGGCTGACGAAATCGCGGTGACGAACGGTGCCAAACAGGCGCTCTTCAACGCGGCCATGGTGCTTCTGAATCCCGGGGACGAAGTACTGATCCCCTCCCCCTACTGGACTACGTTCCCCGCGCAGATCCTCGTTGCTGGCGGCATCCCAGTCTTTGTTGAAACCCGCCATAGCAGCTTTGTACCGATGCTTGCTGATTTGGCGGCAGCGATTACACCAAAGACTAAGGCAATCGTGGTCAACACGCCGAATAATCCCACGGGCGCGATCTACAACCGCGACACTCTTGCCGGTGTTGCCCGACTCGCCATGGATCGGGATCTGTGGATCATTTTCGACGAATGCTACGGGACCTTCGCCCATGCACCACATAGGCATCATCCCATGGTGTCGTCAGCGCCCGACGCACGCGAACGCACTTTAATCGTTAATTCCTTTTCCAAATCGTTGGCCGTTACCGGCTGGCGCATTGGCTATCTCGCTGGCCCGGAGGCGATCATCAGCGCGGTCAAGGCGCTACAGAGCCACACAACTTCAAACCCCAACGTAATTGCACAGCATGGGTTGCTCAATTACCTCGAGCGTGGCGATCCTGGGTTCGAACAGAAATTGCGGAGCCAGATTTCTAATGCGCGAACGCTCGGACTTCAAATCCTCTCAGAACTGAGATCGGTGTCTCAGCCTAGCGCCCAAGGTGGGTTTTACTTCTATCTCGATCTTAGCAAATTGCAGCGGCGAGCCAAAGCGGATGGTCGCAAACTCGACGCAGATGACGTCGCCAACACATTGCTGGTCGAGGCTGGCGTCGCAACAGTTTCGGGCACAGCTTTCGGCGATTCCGCTGGACTCCGCGTCTCCTACGGCATCGATCTTGAATCACTAGACAAAGGCTTGCGACGCCTGACGGCAACCCTGAACGCGTACGGCTGATGCTTGGCTCCAAAACATGCGTGCAATTTGACGTGAGTTTCCATAGCCGCGACGCATTTTACAGCGGGACCGGCTCCATGAGACCACCGATTCTGCCTCCGCATACACTCGTTGACGGAGTATGTCATTTTGCGCACTACGACCATTTCGCTCTCGGCGGGAGCAATCACTACGCGGGACAAGTTCTTGTCTGCTTGATCGGGGACGATGGGCTGAAGATTAAGGGCTCGCTGCAATGATATCAGAGTCCGAGATCGACAGCACGACAGAACGCCTCGTAGCCAAACCGATTTCTGCAGCAAGAGACCGGCCCTCACTAGCATCGTCAATTGCGCTGCGGCGGCGCCAATCAATGCATGCTCGTGATCATGCAGCCAGCATATATCCATCCACTAATCTGCAGCAGAAAGGCCGTGACCATGAGAGCAAGATGCGTTCAGCGCTGACGGAGGTCAGACACATCAAGGTCGGCCATTTTCCCTCGCTAACACGGATACGCACATGCGGCCATTGCATTGATGTCCATCGTTCCAGTCTGCCACCATCGACAATCAGCAACACCTTGACGAGAGCCGCCAGCACCGCGAACGCGCCGCTCACCGCCTGGCATCCCGGCCGTATGCGAGGCTTCATTCGGCGCCCGCCACGGGCAATCGCCTCTTCCAGGAACTTCCACCCGAAACGCTCGAGGTCGATCTGCCGCTGCGGGTTAGCTCTTTGACTAGCAGGGACGAACCGACTCGCGCCACAGATCAAGGCGAATGAAATGACCACAAATATCCCCAAAAGCGCCGTCATTCTTGCTGCCGGCTGCGGCTCGCGCTTACGACCGCTGACGGAGCTGCGGCCCAAGCCACTTGTTGAGGTTAATGGCACGTCGATTCTCCACAATGCTCTGCGGAACCTCGAAGCGGTCGGCGTCGAACAGGTGACCATCGTCGTCGGATATCGCAAGGATGCCATCCAATACGTTTGTGGTAGTCGCTTCGGCGGACTCGAAATAAGCTACTTCGAGTCATCCGTGTTCAACCGTACCGGTAGCGCCTATTCGCTGTGGCTCGCGCGCGAGACACTTCTTTCCGGAGACTGCTTTGTTCTGGAGGGGGACGTTTTCTTCGAAGAGGATGCACTACGGCATCTTATGGGCTGCCAATCGACCGATGCAGCCGCAGTCGCCCCGTTCCACGAATTGATGGAAGGATCGGCAGTTCTGCTTTCTGACAACGGATTCATCTCAGCTTTTCGAATGAAGCAAACCGCAGCAGATCTTGTCACGAATGGCCCACGGCTCTTCAAGACTATGAATCTGCTACGTTTCGCGGCGCCGACTCTCAGGGCGACGATCGTTCCGGCGCTGGACGATGTTATCGGATCTGGAGCTACTCAGGCGTACACGGAGGAGCTCCTTGCGTTTCTGGTGGAAAGGCGGGGCCTCAAGCTGGCAGCTGTGCGATGTGACGACGCCAGGTGGTATGAAATCGACAGCACCGAAGATCTGCGCATGGCGGAGCGCATTTTTGCAAAACTGAACACCGATCGTCATGCCGTATAGGCTGCAGACCAAGTGGAGGGTTCAATGATAAAATACCTTTGGGATCCAGCGAACGCAATAACTACCGTAGGCCTTCTGTGCTCATCCGTCAGCCTATTCTTCGCTCTCTCCGAGCACCTTGAGCTTGCCGTAGCGATGGCTCTTTGGGCTGTCCTGTCAGATCATCTTGACGGGCTTGTGGCAGCTAACACGAAGAATCGGGATCCAGATGCTGCGAAAATGGGAAAGAGCCTCGACGGATTCGGCGACATGATCTACGGGGCCGTTTTGCCCGCAGCAATTGTGATCCAGATCAGTCACGCCTCCCTGCTCGCCTTGGCGACCGCAACTGCCCTACTTGTGGCGGGAGCCATTAGGCTTAGCTACTTTGCCAACTTCGGCAAGTCGTCCGATGGGCGCTTCTTAGGTCTGCCCTTGTCATACGATGTGCCGCTTCTGGCCCTATTGTTTCTTCTCCAACCTCTCATCCCCGCTGAATGGTTTGCGGGCGTCGTTAACATCTGCTTCTCGCTGCTCGCCGTTGCCCACGTCGCATCGATTCGCGTGCCATCACCGAACATGACAATGTATGCGGCAGTCATCATCTTTGCCGTCGCGTCGGCGGCGGCATTGGCCGGTCGCTCCTTTCAGACGCCTGTAGGCGGATTCAGATGAGATCAACGGAGCCAAGTATAATCGTAGCGACCGAACTGTTTTGTGGTGCGGTCCCTGCTACGCGCAGCACGCGGTAATCTATCCAGAAGACTACTTTCCATCATTGGTACGAATTTGCGGCCTCGTTCCCGTACGGCCGTTCGCGACAATGAAAAGCACATAGCACCCCCAATAGATGCTATCGCTGCTTTGACTGACGGATCGTTCTTGATCCGTCGGTCGATCCGGACATTTTGGCGCATCGTATGAAGCCTGCGCAGCAACGGATCTCGTATGCACACTTACTCGCTTCGTCGTCCTCCCCCAGGGCTCATCAGCCGAGAGCGCGCATCTCTACTCTCCATTACTTATTGCAGTGGTAATGATGACTGGCCATCTGTTCGTAAATCGCGGGAGCGATTGATGGCGGCCTGTAGATCGACAAGGGAATGGAAGACACCGCGCTTCAATCGACGTCGGCTGAGCTTGGCGAAGAATCCCTCGACGGCGTTGAGCCAGGAGCACGAGGTTGGCGTGAAGTGGAAGACGAAACGCGGGTGGCGATCGAGCCATGCCGGACGTTGGGACGCTTGTGGGCGGCATAGTTGTCGAGAATGACGTGGATGATCTTACCGACCGGAACCTCCGCCTCGATGGTGTTCAGAAATCGAATGAGTTCCTGATGACGATGGCGCTGCATGTTGCGGCCGATGACAGTGCCGTCGAGGACGTTGAGTGCGGCGAACAACGTCGTTGTGCCGTGCCGTTTGTAGTCGTGTGTCATGGTTCCCAGCCGGCCCTTCTTCAGTGGCAGGCCCGGCTGGGTGCGATCGAGGGCCTGAATCTGGCTCTTCTCGTCGACCGACAGCACGATAGCGTGGGCCGGCGGGTCGACATAGAGCCCGACAACGTCGCGCAGCTTGGCGACGAAGTCCGGATCGTTCGAGAGCTTGAACAGTCGGCACCGATGAGGCTGGAGCCCGTGCGCCTTCCAGATACGGCGAACCGCACTGGCGCTGATGCCGCTCGTCATCGCCATCAAGTCGGCTGTCCAATGGGTCGTCTCGGTCGGCGGAGCCGCCAACGTGAGCGCGACCACACGTTCGGCCACCTCCGGGCCGAGCCCAGGAATCCGCGAGGGCCGCGTCTTATCCCGCAAGAGGCCGTCGACACCTTCTTCCATGACGCGTTGTTGCCAGCGCCAGACGCAGGTCTTGGAGGTGCCGGTCCGGCGCATGATCTCGTTGGTGCCGACGTCGTCGGCGCTCAGGAGCACGATGGCCGCTCGCCAAGCGTGCTTCTGCGAGGAGTTGCGGTCCTTGGTGATCGCCTCGAGCCGACCGCGATCTGGTCGTGTGAGCTTGATCGAAATCCCAAGTGCGCATGCCCGAGGCTCGCACGCCCGCCCGCCAACGGGAATCCCTACAGGGGACTCTTATGTTAGACAGGGACCACTAGTTTCAACCGGGAGGTAGCCTTGCGACGACTAACTTAGTTATGAAGGTCAGCTCAGTCTTGGAGCCGCTATTGGCTGCATCGCGGTAGATCTTTCTAATTTTTGCGTCGAACTCCGCTTTACCGATATCTTCGACAATGCGGAGGTTTATTGTCGACGCGTGAGAAAGAGTCACGAACGTCGTTTCATCAACGTAGTGATCATTATTCCATTTCAGCGTTTTGATATCTCCGAATCCGCCATGTTCGCGCAGCTCTTTCACGAGATCAAGGAAAGCGTAGCCGCCGGTTCCACCGTCAGTATTCATTCCACGACGGAAAGCTGGCGCGTACTTCTCCTGAAGCGTCAGATAGTCATCATGCAACTTCGATAGATTATCGTGCGGCAGGTTGTCGAGGAAGGCGATGAGCCCACCTGGACGAAGTATACCCGGAATTGAATTGAAGAATATCGGCCGATCGAATCGATGCACGGCATTAGCAGCTGTTATAGCGTCGTAAGGCGCATCGGGCAGCGGCAACCGTTCGGCCGAGCCGGCGATGTATTCGATAGGCATCGTGCTGGGCTGCTTCGCTGCAATTGTTCTCATTGCGTCGCTCGGTTCAATCCCCACAATAACCCCGGCATTTGATAGATAGTCGGCAAGCTGTCTAGTGAATATGCCCGTGCCGGCACCGATATCGGCCACACGTGCTGTCCCACCGGCGTCGGAGAGCTCAGTATCCAAGTACTGAAGTGCTTGGATCGCGTAGCCTGGCCGTATTTGAAACTCATTTGCTAACTCATTGAACAATTCCCAGTTGCACGATCGCAACAGCTTTCTTGTCATTGCTCTCTCCGCTTCCAGTGTTTGGCACCATTTTCGCGCGCTTCGTCGAGCTCACTCAACTCAATCAGAATGCGCAGGTGATACACTCCAAGTCATTACACCCTGTTTTGCCGTGATAATGGCCAGATTTTCGCCACAACCAAGCTGGTTCTGCCCATGAGGGGACGCAGCAGGATACCCGATCCCCGTATGGCTTCGGTCAATTGCGGCTCGGCCGCAAACTGAATGCCTAAATGGCCAAGCACACCTGCTGCAAGAGCCTCGGTCCGCGTCGTGTATCGTACGACATCGATAAGCCAAGCAGCTTCCTTGGCACCGCGGTAGAGACCTATCTCGCTCGCGAGACCATCGTGCGTTTTTCTGAGGGGAGGAGAGTTCGCGGTCGGCGCAGAGGGGTTCGCGCAACCTTTTTGAAGACCTTTGGCGAAAGATGATTGTGGTTTATGCAGCATGATGAATGCCTTGCAGGCTGACGTTTGACCAGCCCGATCGTCGCAAGCAGACAGATGACATTTAGCCGTCATCTCGATCAATTACTGGTACTGGTAGTTGATTACGGTGCGAATTTCTGCATCGGGCACTAAGGCGTCAAGAAACACCTTATGGCGTGTCCCGTTAGAGGCGCTGTGAAGCTTGGCACTAACGTAGCCGTGGCGGCGTATCGCGTTCGCTGGCTCTGCAGCACAGTGACCATAAATACTCGCCGTAGAACATCACGAATTGGCTTGCCTTCCGCAGCCATGACAGTTGCATTCCGGCTGAGCGACAGCGCCTTTCACGAGGCATCGAAACGCTAATCAGGTTCTGCGCCGAGAGATTCGTCCCAGCACCGTGACCGAGTCGACGTTTCGGAATCGATGTCAAGCCATAACAACGCGCTGAGTCGATCCGCCCCTTTTTAGAGGCTGCAATTTTGTATCTATTGCCAATCATCGGCGGCTTTCAATTGTTAGGCTCGCCTCGACTCTTCGCGCGCAGGTCAACTACCAAGACTCGTAATTGATCCAATTGACATAAGGATGTCTTCTATCGATTGACGAGCAAACACACCCTGAGGGGGATCTCTCGAAGGAACTCGGCATGCAACATAAACCACAACCAGTTTTTGCAACCACCCAAGATCAGCGCGACACTTCGTTTAGTAGCATCAGACGCGCTCAGTTCCGCGCAAAGTACGCGCTCTCCTTTCTCATGAAAGCGCACAATGCGTGTCCGGGTAGCAAGCGCGAAGGTTCCAGGGCGCTCTTTGCGTGCGGACGGTCAATTGCCTGCTCTCTCGGCTGCCACGATGTCAACGAAGTTCGTCTAACTAAAAAGGCTTACACAGAGAGGCCGCTCGCCTATCGGGGCGAATGGCGGAAAAGGGTTAGCGACTGCGAGTTGTGATGATCTGAGTTCGTATGAGATACCCAGCGCAGCTAAGTCGCTGATTGCTGAAAGCACCTTCAAGCATCGTCAGCCGGGCCTGAGTGCAACGCCACAGCTCTTGTTGCCGCAGCAACCATTCTAATTCTGGCGAGCGTCTCGCGGCTATCGCCGTCGGAATCTGGCTCCTTGCGTAGCCGTTCATCAGAGGGCCTAGCAATTATGCGCTATCGGTGGCGTCACGTTTTCCGGCATTCTCGAGGCGATCATCTCGGTTCAGTTCGTGCTCGCCCTGGTCGTACTTGCTAGTTTGAGTGCGAAAACGGTTTGTGTCACGTGCCCAATCCTGACTTCATTTTACGTTGAAGCAAGGTTCGTACTTGCAAAGGGAAGCTTGCATGAATGTTCGCTGTGAACCCCTCCAAGCGGGCCGTCTATCCGAGCGAAACTACACCCGCGGCTGGATCTATCGAGAAATCGGCATCGAGCCGCTCATTCAATGCGCCGGCGTCCGGACGCTTTATGGAGCAAGCAATCCAAGCAACGAAGTTATAGCGGCAATGAACGCTTCCGCCGAAGCGTTCGTCGATATGGACGAGTTGGCCGAAGCCGCAGGTCAAAGGATTGCTGAACTTACGGGCACGGAATGGGGTGTCATTACCGCCGGCACTGCGGCAACGCTAGCGTTGGCCACTGCGGCGTGCATCGCCGGCAACAATCCGGAGCTGATGCTGCGGCTACCGGATACATCAGGTCTACGGAACAAGGTTCTCATTCCGTCCGATGAACGTTTTGCTTACGAACAGGCGATTCGCGTCGCGGGCGGTGAAATCGTCAGCATTTCCAGTACAGAGGATTTTGCGCAAGCATTGGACGGAAGCGTCGCAATGGTTTGCTTGCTTGGTCGCACGGACGCTGAGTCGATATTGCCACTGAGCTCGCTGCTCCCCCTCGCGCGTGCGCACGCCGTGCCTATACTCGTCGATGCGGCTGGCCTTTCGCCGGCGAAGCCGGACCGGTGGATCAAGAACGGGGCTGACTTAGTGGTTTACGCAGGCGGCAAGTATATTCGAGGACCACAATCCACCGCGATCGTGCTTGGTAGGGAGCGGCTTTGCAAGGCGATTTGGTGGAATGGAGCACCTCACCAGGCATTCGGCCGGGCAATGAAGGTTGGCAAGGAAGAGATGGTTGGCGCCCTATTCGCGCTCGATCGCTGGATCAATTTTCAGTCGGCCAAAGACGAGCGCGACCAATGGGTTCGCCGATTGAAACGGATCCAGGATCTCCTCGGTTTGTTGCCAGGCGTTACCACGAAAGTACTGTCATGGGCGGGGTCTGTGACAGCTATTCGGCTGAAGGTCATCTGGGATACCGATATTATTCCATTTGATGCGGAAGGCCTAAGGCTTGCGCTGTTGCAACGCCGACCGCGGATCCTGATCCACGACTTTTGGTCTACCCCAACCTCGATCATAATCGATCCCGTGAATCTCTCCGATGATGAGGCCGAGATCGTTGGCTGTGCGCTGGTAGCTGCATTTCGGCAGCCCCACTTCATCGCTCAACCTGCACCGGACGTTCGTGCAGAAATCGACGTCTCTGGCAGATGGCGTGTTGAAATGCAGTTCCTTCACGGTTCGGCGACACATCATATTGAGGTTCAGCAGAGCGAGGAAATCATCTCAGGCGTCCATGATACTGGATCGTCCGCCGGAGCGTTATCTGGTGGGGTGCACGGCCGTCATGTTCGCTTCGAGGCTGCACACGAACAGGTTCCAATCGCACTGTTCTACGGGTTTGATGGCGAACTAACAGAGGATGGCTCCATCAGTGGAACAGTGCGCCTCGGTGGCAGCACCAAAGAGCATCTCGGGCCGGTGTTCAAAGGCCAATTTGGTGTTGCCAAATGGCATGCAACCCCCTCGGTGAAGTAAGGATGGATCGAGGAGGATCACGAAGTGTGCCACCGACCAAATGGAGACTGGATTGACGATTCAGGATGTAGACATAGCGCTCCGGCATCCGAGGAGCCTGAATGGAAAAGTCGCGTTGGTCGTCGGCGGCTACGGAGCGATCGGTGCAACGATCTCCGAGATGTTGGCCGCCGCCGGTGCGATCAGCATTGTTGCGGGCCGAAATGGCGACCGGGCGCGCACTCTTGCCGCAGAACTGACCGACAACGGGGCTTCTGCCCAAGGTGTCGCACTCGATGCGTGCGATGTCCGCGCAGTACGGGATTTAGTTGGTGCGCTGAGCCAGCGATATGGATCAATCGATATCCTAGTGAATTGCATCGGCTTCAATAAGGAGCAGAGATTGCTCGAGGTGACACCAGAAGCCTTCGATGAAGTCTACTCCAGGACGTTGCGTGTTGGAATGTTTCTGTCTCAGGCAGTTGCTGCACGCCAAGTATCAGTCGGCAGGGCCGGCAGTCACATCCATCTTCTTTCCGTCCGCTCATCGCTTGGTTTCCGAAACCGGGGCTACAGTGCGTTTTGCGCCGCGAAAGGCGGGCTCGCAATGCTGTTGAAGCAAGTTGCAACTGAGTTGGCGCCATACGGCATCACCGTTAATGGTGTCGCGCCGGGGTTTGTGAGGACTTATAAAAACGAAACGGCTCTCGCCGACGCGACCGCGTTTCAGCAGGCCACTGCGGACATTCCCCTTGGGCGATTGGCTACACCGGGGGATGTCGCTGGCGCCGTGTACTTCTTCGCATCACCCCTATCACGGTTTGTGACCGGCCAGATCCTCTACGTAGATGGCGGGCTAACAGCCAGCGCATAAGGAGACATTTTTATGAACGAGAAGTCGAAGAAGATTGGGGTGATTGGAGCTGGTATCATTGGCACTTCCGTTGCCTATCATCTTGGGAAGGCAGGTGCACGAGTGACCGTCTTCGATGTCGGCGATCCTGGCAACGGGGTTTCCTCAACGTCGTTTTCTTGTCTTAACGCGTTCGGGCAACCTGAGACCCACCTGAAGTTCAGGCTCGACGCTATCAAGTACCATGGCGCGCTCGCGCGCGAGATTAGAAGCGAGCGCCACCTCCATATAACGGGAACGCTTCGGCTTGCGTCTTCGGCGAAAGAAGCGGCGAAACTTAACCAAAGCGCGAAGATGCTTCGCGAGTACGGAAGTCGGGTAGAAGCCATCGCACCGGCAGCAGCAAGTCGCCTCGAGCCAGGTATCAACAGTCATTCGGCATCCGAACGAGTGCTTGTGCCGGAAGAAGGATGGGTGAACGCAAGAGCTTTATGTGAAGCACTTATCAACGCGTCCACCAAGCAATTTGACGTTCAGTATCGGCGGGAGCACGTAGTTGGGTTTGACAGCCGAGGCTCAAAGGTGCGAGTAGGCCATATGATGGGTACAGAGGTATTCGACTCTCTCGTGCTGGCGGCCGGTAATGACACGAATGCGCTACTCACGCTTGCTGGCATCGCCCCACTTAGGTTGAGTACAGAACCTGGGCCGCTTGTGGAGCTCTCGGGTGGCGTCGGCCCCCACAGCCTCCGGCACGTCGTTTACGCTGATAAACTCCATGTTAGGCAAGGCGACCACGGCGGGGTTCTGGCCGGTGTCGCTGCTCTCGAAGCCGATGCGTCCCTAGTTGAGCGAATGGAGGCAGAACGCCTTTCTCTCGTCAATTCCGGATGCCAGTGGGTAATACATTTTGCAGAAATGCAACGAAAGTGGACCGTTGGATTCCGTCCGATGCCGGCGGATGGTCGACCGATGATCGGCGCTCTTGACGAAGAACACACCATATATGTGGCAGTCATGCACGGAGGAATAACGCTCGGACCGCTAGCAGGACGCCTGCTCGCATCTGAAATGATAGAAAAGAGGAATGCGGTCGAGCTACGGGATTACCGACCAAGGCGTTACATCGCGCAAGAAGCCGATTGGCGCCAGCAAGCGACAAGAGCCGGCCAGTTGAATGTGGCAAGCAAAAGCAGCGAGTAGCCTTGGCGGTCTTGTCCCACGGAGTTCGCTCTGACTCAACATATGGATCACAGCGTAAATTGCGCCGGAGAGGTCATTGCAATTTATAGGAGCACGAGGCCCGCGTCCCGCCTGCGGATATGTGCCGTAAGCAAACGGGTCTCTCCGGAGACTGCCTCAGATGCGCTTTGCTGCGACAACCGGGATGTCAAGAGAACGTGTTGGCCACAAGATCGCGCCGACAATGCGCCTACATTATTGGATAGGATAACTGTATCGCTTGCCCACCTGTCTAGAGAGCGGAATGTCTGAATCGATTTTGGATTGAACGAAGCCGCTGCCGCGGCGTAAGGGGCAAGGTGGCGTAGATCGCCTCCTGGCTGAGAGGATGTGGGTGTTGGAGCCCACCCCCTCAGACAGGAGTATCGAGATGGCCGATTTGAGCCCTCTTCGCCGCCGCATGATCGAAGACATGACCGTTCGCAATCTGTCGCCGGCGACGCAGCGATCCTACATCAGCGCGGTTTCGAAGTTCAGCCGCTATTTTGGCCGATCGCCTGAGCGGTTGGAGCTGGAAGACGTCCGCGCGTTCCAGGTGCATCTGGTCTCGACCGGCATCTCATGGCCGGCGCTGAACCAGATCGTCTGTGCGCTACGGTTTTTCTACGGCGTCACGCTCGGCGAGGCGCTCATCCCGGAGCGCATTCCCTATGCGCGAGAACCACGCAAGCTGCCGGTCGTGCTCAGCGCCGACGAAGTGGTTCAGTTTCTTGAAGTGGTATCGAGTCTGAAGAGCCGCGCCGCGCTCACCACCGCCTATGCGGCCGGGCTCAGGGCCTCCGAAGTCGCGGGACTGCGGATCGAAGACATCGACAGCGCCCGCGGCGTCATCCAGGTGCGCCACGGCAAGGGCGCGAAGGATCGTAACGTGATGCTGTCGCCCCAGCTGCTGGGCATCCTGCGCACCTACTGGCGGCTCGCCCGGCCGCGGCTTTATCTGTTCCCGGGACGTGACGAAGATCATCCGATCGATCAGACCGTGTTGCATGCCGCCTACCGGTCGGCGGTGAAGGCTGCGGGCCTGACCAAGCGCGTCACGCTGCACACGCTGCGCCACAGCTTCGCGACGCATCTTCTCGAGAACGGAACCGATATCCGGATCATCCAGGTCTTGCTCGGGCACAACAATTTGTCGTCGACAGCGCGCTACACGCAGGTCGCCACCGATACGATCCGAGCGACCCAGAGCCCGCTCGACCGCCTGTCGCTGGAGGTGACGCCACCTGGATGATCCGCGGCGGGAAGTGGGTCATGACCCGCTCCGACAGCCGCTCCGACAGCCGCTCCAACAGGCCCGCCATCGAGATTGCCGATATTCTGCGCCGGCATGGCGACGCCTATCGCCGTGTACATGCCGGTCATCTCGGTCGGGTCGAGCGGCGCGTGATGAGCGCGATCGTGGCGTGCCGGACCGAGGCGCTCGGTGGCCACGTGGAGGCTTGCGACGACTGCGGCACGACACGCGTAGCCTATAATTCCTGCCGCATCCCGCACTGTCCGAAGTATCAGGGAGAGCCCGAGCCGCGTGGCTCGCCGCGCGTCAAGCCGACCTGCTTCCGGTTCCCTATTTCCACGTCGTCTTTACACTTCCCGCACCGATCGCCGCGATCGCTTTCCAGAACAAGGCCGTCGTCTATGCCATCCTGTTCAAGGCTGCCGCCAAGGCGATGACGACGCTCGCCGCCAATCCACGCCGGCTCGGCGGTGCGATCGGCGGCGTCGCCGTCCTCCACACCTGGGAACAGGCGCTGATGCATCATCCCCACGTCCACTGCGTCGTTCCGAGTGGCGGCCTCTCGCCCGATGGCGCGCGCTGGATCGCTTGCCGACCGAACTTCTTCCTGGCCGTCAAACCGTTGTCCAGACTATTTCGCACACTTTTTCTCAAACGTCTGTCGGCAGCCTTCAACTGCGGTGCCTTGCGTTTCTTCGGCGAACTCGGAGCTCTGGCCGAGCCGGCTGCCTTCGCGGCCCACCTCGACGTCATGCGACGCATCAACTGGGTTGTTTACGCCAAGCGGCCCTTCGGCGGGCCCGCACAGGTGCTGGCCTATCTCGGCCGCTACACCCATCGCGTCGCCATCGCCAACAGCCGGCTCGCAGCCCTCGACGAGGATCACGTCGCCTTTACCTGGAAGGACTACCGCCAGAACGGCGCGACAAAGATCATGAGGCTCAAGCCCGACGAGTTCGTCCGCCGCTTCCTTCTTCACACGCTGCCCGACGGCTTCCATCGCATCCGCCACTTCGGCTTCATGGCTAACGGCCATCGCGCTGCCAAACTCGCCCTCTGCCGCAAACTTCTCGATCATGAGCGGACAGCGCCAAACAATGCCGAGCCGTCGCCCTTGGATTCGGCCCTCCATACCCGGGCCGAGGTTCCTGCCTGTCCCGATTGTGGGGGCGTCATGCGCATCGTCGAGCGCTTTCGACACAGCTGCAGCCGCTCCAGCCCTCGAACCCCACCGTTCCGATGCGACACGTCGTGAGCCAGTTCGTGCCCTGCACGACGATCATCATTCCCAGCGTCTCGATCACCGCCGACGCGGTCGAAGCCGTGCGGCCACACCGCGCGACGACAACCATTCAATGCAGCGACCATCGATCGCGACCGCCTGCAAAAACGCTCCCGGTCTCAAATTGCCGCCAATGCGCAGCCAGCACGTCTCCGCTTCAGATACACAGTCTGCGATAGCCAGTTGCGATCTCGAACAATCCCCATAGCCTCACCACCGTGCCCACCCTCCCGCGCCCTTCGCTCAATACGGCTTCAATGAGGTCGCGTGATAAGCGCTTGCGGCGCCCTCGCGTGAGCGCGACCTCACAGAACCCTCCAGATTCCCAAATCAGGCCGGTTCTGATTCAACATGCTGGCTGGGAAGGAGGCCAGCAATGGATGGGTGAGCCTATTCACTTAACCTTCGTAAGCATGTGGTTGGGGCTGTCCTTGAGCGTGGCTTGTCGTGCCACCAGGCGGCTACGACATTCGCCGCCGTGGATCGTCTCGTGCACCACGCGACCATCTTCGAGCTCAATGTCGAAAGCTCCCGGCGGCGCGAGGCCGTCAAGAGGAAGGGCCCCGGGGGCCAACATCACACGCCACATCCGCCAACATTGCTCCTGATTGACGCCTCGCGACAATCGTAAGCGCTAAGCGGGACCCTCGCTTCGGGATCGGGATAGCTGTGCGAAGAAGCCTCCGGCTTGGACGGAGGTTTGGGATGGGATTGGACAGCAAAAAAGACGTCCATTTGGACGGCTCATCGGCAGGGTCGGTGAGCCGGCTGGAGGTTCTTGAAGGACCGTCGGGGCGCCGTGTGCGTTCGGAGGCTGAGAGAGCCCGGATTGTCGCGGAGAGTTTGCTCCCCGGTGCCCAGTGTCCGAGGTGGCGCGCAAGCACGGAGCGACGCGCTGGCAGATTTACGATTGGCGACGACGCTTTCGACAGCGAGGCATGCTGGCGCCGTGCGAGGCATCGCAGTCGACATTCGCACCGCTGGTCGTGGAAAGCGCGTTGGAGGAGCGTCACGTTCCGGCGATCAAGCTTGAGATCGCGATCGGCGATGTCGTGCTGCGGACGGACACCGCCATAGATGGCGAGCAGCTGTCCCGGGTGATCCGCGCAGTGCGAGCGTCACGATGATCGCGGCCGGTGCCGATCTGAAGATTTACATCGCGACGCGGCCGATCGACTTCCGCTGTGGCCACAATGGGCTTGCGGCGAAGGTGCAGGAGATGCTTCGTCTCGACCCGTTCAGCGGCGCAGCCTTCGTGTTCCGATCGAAACGAGCGGACCGGATCAAGTTTTTGGTCTGGGATCGAACGGGCCTGGTGTTGGTGCACAAGCGTTCTCGAAGGTTGCAAGTTCGTTTGGCCAACGATCGCAGACGGCGTGATGCGCATATCGCCGGCGATGTTCGCAGCCCTGTTCGAGGGGCTGGATTGGAGGTTGGTCCGCCCGGAAGAAGCACGGCGTCCCCAGGCGGCTGGATAACTGCGGCAGAATGACTCGGAAGCTATTTTGAACGTGGCACGCGCGGCGGCGATGTGCTCGAAATAGCGCATGAGAATCGCGGCGCTGCGCGACGAAAATGAACAACTGAAAGCGCTTTTGGCGCAAACGCAGGCGGCCTTGAGCGAGCATCAGGGAGCGCTGGCGGCGTCGGAGGAAGCGCGGCGTCGGCTGGAGGTCATCCTCGGCGAATTCCGACGCGAGAAGTTCGGCGCGAAGTCCGAGAAGCTGCGGCCAGATCAGTATCACTTACCGCTGGAAGACGTGGAGATCGCGCAAGGCATCCTGGACGCGGCGCAGGAGAGAGCCGAGGCTGTGATCAAGGGCCGATCGCGGAGCGTGCCGGATCAAGGCTCTCATCGCAATCGCGGCTGCTTGCCTGCCCATTTGCCGCGCGTGGAACGGATCATCGAGCCTGCGAGCACGCTCTGTCCGTGCGGTTGCGGCGCCATGACGAAGATCGGCGAGGACGTCAGCAAACGCCTCGACGTGATCCTGGCGCAATGGCGGGTGTTGGTCACGCGCCGCCCGAAATACATCTGTCGCCACTGCTCGGGCCCTGTCGTGCAGGCGCACGCACCGGAGCACGTCGTGCCCAGCGGGCTGCCGACCGAAGCGGCCATTGCGCACGTGATCGTCTCCAAGTTTGGCGACCATACGCCGTTCTACCGTCAGGCCGAGATCTATGCGCGCCAGGGCATCCGGCTTGATCGGGCGACACTGGGCAACTGGTCCGGCCGCGCCTGCTTCCATCTTCAGCCCATCGCGGACCACATGCGCCGCCGCCTGGCCATGGCGGATCGTCTGTTCATGGACGAAACCACGGTGCCGGTGCTCGATCCCGGGCGAGGCCAAACGAAGAAGGGCTACTTCTGGGCGATCGTCTCCGACGACCGTGGCCACAGCGGTCCAAGTCCGCCGATCGTGCTGTTCCGATATGCCCCCAGTCGCAGTGGTGCCTTCGCTGAGGAGTTCCTGCACGGCTTCAACGGACGCTTTCTGCAATGCGATGCCTATGGCGGTTATGACCGGCTGACCGAAGTCGCTCGCCCGCAAGGGCCGTGGACGCTCGTGCATTGCTGGAGCCATTTGCGCCGGCGCTTCGTCAAATTGGTGCGCAACAGCAAGTCTCCGATCGCCGAGGCCGCCGTTCGGCACATCGCGCAGCTTTACGCCATCGAAGCCATAGTGCGCGGCTCATCGCCGGACATCCGGTTGGCCGCGCGCAAGGAGCACTCGCTGCCCATGGTAGCCGCGTTAAAGTCGTGGTTCGAGAAACAACTGTCGATGATCTCCAGCGGTTCGACGCTCGCCGAGGACATCCGCTATGCGCTCAATCATTGGCAGGGGCTGACCCGCTTCCTCGAAGACGGACATCTCGAGCTCGACACCAACCCGGTCGAGAACGCCATCCGCCCAGTTTGCTTGACCAGGAAAAATGCTCTCTTCGCCGGTCACGAAATCGGGGCAGAAAACTGGGCTTTGCTTGCATCCATCGTGGCCACCTGCAAGCTCAACGACGTCAATCCGGCCGGCTACATCGCCGAAACACTCGAGGCGATCATCGACGGCCATCCCCGTAGCAGGATCGACGACCTCATGCCGTGGCGATTCCGCAAGGCGTCAAGCCAGCCTCAATAGGGTGGCGGCTAAGCGCTTACCGACAATCAAGCTGAGAAAGACCTTGCGCGCTTCAATCAAAGCCGGAATCATTGCCTCCGCGACGACAAGTGGCAACTTCTGCGTCCGAAAGGCGTTGCCGAAAGTTAGATGTTCAGCCTCTGCTTGCAATCCTTGGATTGCTCGGACTGCGACATAACGCAGCTTCGTCCGATGGTGCCCGCGAGGAGCCATCTTGCGCCCGCGTGACCCATCAAGCACGGCCGCTTCTTTATTCGAAAGCGTAGGATTCTGCCCGGCGTCCGGCGAAGCACGGTTGCCTATCATAAAGGCGGATTAACAAGGCAGTTGTTATAGGTGGCCATTATCCTACACTGCTCCGCGCGCGCATCGCACTCGCGAGCGATGGAGCAGGCAGGATCGAGTGAGCTGCTGCCGGTTTGATGGACACCCGGTTAAGCTAATCCCACCTTGCGCTCGAACTCAACAGGGCTGAGGCTTCGGTTCACGATGCAAGTGCAACACCTGGTAAGGTGTTGTCGCGATGGGAAGATGTTATGGCCAGCTCAGCCTTGAAGAGCGCATTGCCGCAACCTCGCGCTGGCCGCCACCTGACTTTTGAGATGCCGTTGATATCCCGTCCTGCGCACATGCCACCCACACTTGAACCGGCCTCTCTCGCGCGAAATCCTTCTCTATAGCTAACGGCGCTCGTGCGTAGTCGTCTCGATCTACGCCTTTATTGGTCTCGGACGGATTTCGAGGAAGCGCCGCCGTCGTCCTGTTTTGGAAGTCTGGCAGTAGTGTCTTTGACCATGTTAGTCAGGGCATCGGCGGGAGTTCTCCTCAATGTGACGACGGCCTGCAGCTCATTCAGAATGTCTTCGTTTAGTCGGAAAGCGTCATCGCCGGGGAAGCCAGACCAAGCTCTCATCAACTTGAATTCATCTACTACGATCCGGCTATTAGGATGTTTTTGATAGAAGCCTCCAAGAAGATCATCTCGGCTCACTGCGATCTGGCTAGTAGGTGCGTAGCCAGTTTTGATCGCCATTAGGGTTTGCATTTCCGGCCCTGTGGCGAATTTAAGATAGTCCCAAGCAGCTTGCTGTTTCGACGGGTCTGCGGCAAAGATAACCCCGACATTTCCGGTAGGCGGGAGACTGCCGTTGTCCGCTGCCTCGATCGGCATTGGTGCGGTACGAATCCTAAATCTATTTCCTGCCTGGGTTTCGTAATTGGCCAGGCCACTTGCGGAATCTATGAGTATGCCTAACGAACCTGCCGAGAAGGCTTGACGGGCCTGAGCTTTAGACATGTCATTGCCATGTCGGGCTTCACCAATCTGTCGAAGGATGTCTAGTGCTCGAATTCCCTTAGCATTGTCAAATCCGATTTTTTTGCGATCCGAGTTCATTAGGCTACTACCGAGACTCTGAAGCAGCGCTGCAAAACTCCAGTTTGCGGTCGATTCATACGTAAAGTAGATTCCGCCGCTGGGTGCAGTGATCCTCTTACTGAGAGCACTGAGCTCATCCCAAGTCGCCGGAAGTCTAGCGGGATCACCACCGGCTTGCTTGACGAGGTCAAGGTTGTAGAACACCGTTGGCAAGCTCACGGCGAACGGGATTCCATAAATTTTGCCGTCCAACTTGCCTATGTCTCGCGTGGGCTCGGAAAAGTTAGTTTTGTACCAATCGCTGTCAGCCAGAGCGTAGCCATCTAATGGTACAATGAGCTTCCGCTCGACGAGGACAGGGAGATAGAAGATGCCATGGAACGCTAAATCTGGCAGCCCGCCTGTCAGGCCGTCTCTCAGGGCGCTTTGAATCGCTTGGTCGTAGTCAGCGACGACACGGAGATGAACATTGACGTCTGGGCGTACACTTTTGAATTTTCGTGCGATCTCCTCTTGGACATTCTTGAGAAAATTGGGATCCGTATAGAGGACATTGAGTTCAACCGCGTTCGCCTGTCCGATGAAACAGGTAAGAACTAAAGAAACAGTAAGCCCGAAAACAACGTGTCTAGTGCTCATTTGGCATACCTGCCTTGTTTGGTACTTTTGATGCGACAGGTGGCTTCATTGATTTCCGAACCGCTGATTTAGCGACTTAGTTCCGAGAATATAGCGAACAGTCTGCCAAGCTCCGGGAGCCCAATGAAGAAGAAATGGCCACCGTCCACGGATCGCGTAAGACGATCTGGCGGACCATCCGCCATTTCTGCCATCTCATTGTCAGGCGACAACTCGATTGAATGCTTCTGCGAGAATCGAAAGGCCCTGCTCAAGCTCCTCGCGCGGGCGCGCGCTGAGTGAGACGCGCATACCTTGCGGTATTGGCGAATCTACGACCGCGAACTGCTCGCCGGCACGAAGCAGAATACCAGCATCCGCCATCGCCGCTCCAAACTCACGAGATCTCATACCATCAGGTAACGCCAACCAGCCGAAAAGCGCGTATGGCGAGGCCACGAACGGCAATTTCTTGAGAACATTGGCAGCGATCGCATGACGACTTGCCATTTCATCTCGAATTGCCAGCAGAACCCGCTCGGCAGTTCCATCACGAGTCCAACGACTGGCAATTGCGGCACTAATGGGCGAGGCGAACCACATTGACATTGCCCTGAAGCGCGACATGAGAGGTTCAAGGTGGTTCCCAGCTGGCGCAAGCAGATAACACACGCGTAGCCCCACGGCGGTACTCTTGGAGAGCGTCATGGTGTACCAAGTCAAGTCGGGCCCGAAAGTTGCGATGGGGGGTGGGCTATTTGCAGCTAGCATGGACTGCGCGTCATCTTCGAAGATAAAGATGCGATGTCGACGGGCAACCTCCACGACTTCCCTCCTTCGATCGTTTCCCATCACCGAGGTGGTGGGGTTGTGGATCGTCGGAATGCAATACAATGCTTTTGGGGCGTAGGTCCGGCAAGCGAAATCTAGTGCATCTGGCAACACGCCTTCTGTGTCTATGGGCACACCAACCACTCGGACGCCTAGGAGGTTGCTTAACGACTTTATCTGCGGATACGTGAGAGATTCGGTGAGCAATACGTTGCCAGAGCCGACAACCCCCGCCGCTAGAAGAAAAAGCGTGTTCTGCATACCATTTGTGACAATAACCAAATCGGAGTCAGGCGTATAAGCGAGGCGTCGCCCAAGCCATCGAGCCGCAGCTTCTTTATCTTCGGCCGTACCTCCAAATCGGTGTTGTTGAAATTCGCCTGGCAGCGCAAGGGATGATTGAAGTGCTGCAAAAGTTTCCTGCAGTACGGACTCGATAGCAGGAATAAGAGGGGGTGTAGCCCGCACTAGTTCAATGACTGCGGCCCGCTGCTTGCCAGAGCCCTCAAGGGTCTTGGACGCTGAGGATGAAGTCATACCCCTCCACGTTGAATTTTGGTTTCCAAGCGCTTTTGTCATGAGTGTCAGCTTTCTGCCATTCCGCTTTCAAGGTACCTAGTGTCGCCTACCGTTACCCGACGAAGAACCTGTTTATAGCTACTAAGTCTGGCCTCGAAAATTTCACTACGGGTGGCGACCTTTGGAGCCAATCCTGGCCGTAGTAGCTCGCAGAGCGCCCGTCCACCCATCGTCTGCGGCTGTGGTGGGAAAATTCCAAGCAGATGAAGGATCGTCGGGGCCACATCGCAAATCCCCGATGGCAAAGTGGACGCCGATCCAACGCTCGGAAAGGCTGATCCCGCGACGATGCCCACTGCTGCGAGTTCCTTTGGATGCAGCCCCCCGTGAAGGCCGAGACCGGGCCGGCGATTGTTGTCATAGAAGGTGCCCCCTACGAGGCCGAAGGGGTCGATGGTATCGTCGGCGCGGAAGGAGAAGGCGACGTCTGGTCCCCGGACATGATCCGCGAAGACGAGGCGGTTTGAGAGACTCCCCGGTGCGATGCCGTTGACCTCGTCCTTCGCGCGCGTGAACACAGGCCCGCACCATGGCTCGGATGCAATCGTCGCGACCAACCGAGCGACGTTCACATCATCCGCATCGGCAAGATAGAGTGCGCCGACCTGGCCCGGCACCACCACCAGATCAATATCAGGCGCAGGCACGACGCCTGGCCGAAAACCTGCCGCACGCAGGCTATTTGCCACCGAAACGCGGGTATGGCCCGTGATATGACCATGGTCCGAGATCGCGAACATCTGAACACCCGCCCGTCTTCCCTCTGCTTCCCACCAATCGAGCACACGGCCGAACTGGCGGTCGCAATGAGCTATAATCGAGCGTGTCGCCTCCGCACCCGTGCCGTGGAAATGCGAGGTGACGTCCGGCTCGCCATAGGAAAGAATTGTGACATCGGGACGATATCTCGGCCAGAGGACGTCGAGGAATGCCGAGGTGATCCAATCTTGCCCGATACGATCCGGCTCCGTACTAGGTGGAGCCGCTGATAAGGGACCGACATGGGCTTCAACATCGACGAGCACGTCGTCCGGAGTGCAGGCCTCGCGGAAATGGCCGGAGAGGCGGATATGGCCAAAATCCTCCGCCTTGTGATGGAAAAGCCGGGTGGTGCCTGGCGTGTTGGTGGCGAGTACCGCGAGGTTGCGGCCGGCTGATGCCAGGATTTCGCCGAGCGAGGGCGCTGTATAAAGGCGTCCGCCACTCTCGACGTCGAGGCGGCGCAAGAGATTCGCGTCGGAAGTGTCGATGTAGCGCGGCGGCGCTGCGGAGCGGTCGACAAATTTGTTACCAACCATCCCGTGGTGGTCGGGCGTCGCACCGGTGATGAGGCTAGGAAAGGCTGCACGGGTTTCGCTCGGATAAACGGTGCGGTGGCTAGCCAGCGTGACGCCGGCGGCTTTCAGGCGACAGAGGTTGGGCGTCAGCTCGGGATCGACGAGGTCTGGGCGCAGACCATCAAAGCTGACGATGACGAAGCGTAAATCTTGCATGGGATGAGCGATCGAGGCCAATGTTCGATGTTAGGATAGTTCACTCGTTTGACGATAAAGGCCGCGACGATCTAATGTGGGCCTCTCCGATAACTCGATCTCGCCAAGCGAAACGAAAACGCTGCGGTGAAGGTGAATAAGCTGAAAACTCCAAGATTGCCGGTCGTGGGTAAGGTTAGGAAGGGCGCACGAAGTATTGCGTGTCGACGCGCTCACTCAACGCAACCGCAGCGAACATTTAGACGACAATTGCAGGGCGACTGGCTCGGCGACAAATCCATAAGCAATCGCGCCTAGACGGCCGCGCTTCAATTATGCCGCTTGAGATGTAGTCAGGTTAGTTTTTGCACTTCTTCACATGGCCGCACACCCGTTAATGCCAATCCGAACCATTTTGTGCACTGAAGGATGCGATGCTGAGGGCATGACGAATGCCGCCATCAGGGGCCGCACCCTTGCTGGCTGCAGCTATGGAAATGCTGGAATGGGTGCTTGTGGCGCCATGCCAAGGTTTAGGACAACGCGCTCGTCGCTGGCGTTCCACCCTTCCCGATTGTGAAGCACGGACCGATTGTCGAAGAGAACTAGGTCCCCAGTCCCAAGAGGAATCGCGATCGTCTCTCTCATATTGAATATTGCGGCCCAGACTCGTTCGAGAATCATACGGCTCTGCTCTGGCGTATAGCCTACGATGAGTGCGTCTCGGCGCCGCGGTAACACAACATAAGGTCGCTTGGAGGTCGGGTGGACCGCAACTAGCGGATGAGTTCGACCGTTCAGACGTTTTTCGAGTGATGCCGACGGTCCTTCCATAAAGTCCCAAAAGGCTTGAGATCTGTTGTGGATGCTGTGAATTACCTGGAGTTGCGAGATCTCGGCTTTGAATTCATGAGACAGGCTCTCGTATAGGGAGTACGTGCTCATGAAACCTGTCGCTGGAGCCTTTGGTGGTGCCTTACTGGCATAGAGAAGCGTGTAGGCAGCCGGCTTTTCACGATGAGAGCCATCCATGTGCCAGATCTGCGCATGAGCTCCCTTGTCGCCTACGGGCCGCCCATCCTTAACAACGTTGGAAATGACTTCAACTTCAGGGCGATCCGGAAACTGAGTCGAATGAGCCGATACGTAGGATTCTGGGTTACGCCGTTCGGTGATCAATTCACCGAATAGCGCGGCGAAGCCAGCTACCCCGTCGACATCGAGTCCAGTATTTCGGAAGCGTAGGACCAGGTGCCGATTCAGCGCCTCACGAATCTTGTTTACACGCACATCGGATTTATCTCGCACGAGATCCACAAGCTCGACATTTCTTACGTCCGCCCCAAGTGTCGGCGATATCGGCATAATCACGAGCGGCGACGTTGGTGAATCAGTGACGGACGATTTCGACGGCGAAATCGCGGTTGTTGTTGTCATAGGGCCTCCAATGGATCTGACCGTGGTTGTAGATAGTCCGGTCTTGTCGTGTGGCTCGCTAATGCGATCGTCCGGCGCGACCGTCAGCGTGTTTGTCTGTTTACGTATTTACCAACGACCCGCGAAATCACAGAGCTTCGCGGGTAGAAGCGCAAACGTTGTTTCGTAGAAGTCCTCATCTTTCTCTTCCGATGATCGACAGAACGCGCTGATGTCGTGGGCAACGTGTCCATGTTCAGGATTGGAGCAAATTTCCGAAGGGCGATTTGGACCCATAAGTCGGCTCCCTGGATCATTTACTTTATCGCACCTGCGGTAAGTCCGTCGACAAACCAACGTTGGGCGGCGAGGAAGGCAATGACGAGGGGCAGCACGATAAGAGTGGATGCGGCCATCAGCGCGCCGTAGTCGCTGCCGGCCTCTTCGCTCTTGAAGGCCATGACGCCGAGCGGAGGTGGCATCAGTGACTGGTCGCGCACGGCGATCAGCGGCCAGAAGAGATCGTTCCAGTGACCGACTACTGAGAAGATCGAGAAGGCGATGACAGCGGGAAGCGACATCGGCACCATGATCCTCCAGACTATGGCAAGCTCAGAGAGACCGTCGAGGCGGGCGGCGTGCACTACATTGTCGGGAATGGTTTTGAAAAACTGCCGAAACAGGAAGATGCCGAAAGGCGAGACGACGTAGGGTAAGATAAGCGCCGCATAGGTGTTGAGGATGCCTAATTGGTAGCCGAGGATAAAGAGCGGCAGCGAGAGCACCTGATGCGGCAGCAGCAGACCGAGGAGCACCATGCCGAAGAGTATCTCACGACCTTGAAACCGCAGCTTGGCGAGCGCGTAGGCGCAGGGGGCGCAGACGAGAATCTGCAACGCCAGAATTAGAGTACAGACGATCAGGCCGTTGCCCATGTAGCGTGGTAGCGGCGCTTCGGTCAGCGCCTTGGTATAGTTCTCGACCCCATAAAACTGTGCAGGCCAGAAGGAGAAGAACGCGTGGAAGATCTCTCCAGGCGGCTTCATCGACAGCGACACCATCCAAACGAAGGGGACGAGAATGAGCGCGCCGGTGACGAGCAGCGAGGCGTGCCGAAGAATAGCGGCAGGCGGCGACAGACGGTTGCTGGTGGCGCTCATTGGTAGTGCACCTTTCTATCCATGAGCTGTGCCTGAACGAGGGTAAGCGTCACAACAATCGCAAGAAAGACAACGGCAACGGCGGCGCCATATCCGGTGCGCAGATACTCGAAACTCTCGCGATAGAGTGTGTAGAGCAGCACATCCGAGGCGTGGCCGGGGCCGCCCTGAGTAAGGGTCTTGATCGTATCGAACGCTTCGAACGCCCTCAGTGCCACGACGATGACAACGAACATAGAGATCGGCCCGAGCATGGGCAGAGTAACGGTACGCAGGCGGTCAAGCCAAAGGTCCGCACCGTCGACATCGGCAGCGTCGTAGAGATCCTGCGGGATGCTCTTGAGACCGGCGAGAAATAAGACCATAGCGTAGCCGAGGTTCTGCCAAACACCGATCACGGCCAGGACCGGTAGAGCCGTATTCTCATTGCGTAGCCAGTTGGCGGTCGGCAGGCCTATTGCGTCGAGCGTCTGGTTCACGAGGCCGATCGTCGGATGCAGCAGCGCCTCCCAGGCAATCGCCGTGGCCGTGAGGGTTGCCATAAAAGGAAGGAAGTGGATAGCACGGTAAAATGAACGCCAGGATTTTCCGCTTTCGATCAGAAGCGCAATCAGAAGACCGAGAATGGCAGTGCCCGGCACGACGATCAGGACGTACACGATAGTGTTGACGAGCGAGGCCCTGAAGCCTGGGTCAGCAAACACCTCTCGGAAGTTGGCAAGGCCGACGAACGAAAGAGAAAGCGCTCCGAATTTCCAGTCGGTGAGCGCGATAACAAAGACGCCCATCACGGGCAGGAAGAACAGGATGAGCAGCAACAAGACCGCCGGCCCGGCAAGGATCCAAGCCGCCAGTGCCTCCATACGGGCACTTCTGCGGTGCAGGGAGGCGCCGGTCGCGGACGGCTCGTCGGAGGAGCCGGAAAGAGCAAGAGGCGCGCTCATCTGGCGACCTCTCGGATTGGCGTGAGCGATGCCCGGTTGCATTCCACTTCCCGGCGCAATCGCCGCCCATCACGGGTAAAAAGAAGCACGCGATCCGGCCTAACGCCTACATGCATTGTCTGGCCGGGGGTGATATGAGGCGCCCGTTCGGCAAGCAGTCTCGCGACCAACGGATGATCAACCCCTGCAAGATCGAGATGCACGAAGAGATCGGAGCCCATATGCTCGATCATGCGCACGGAACCAGTCATTTTTCCCTGCCCGCCATGGTCAACGAGATGAAGAGCTTCGGGGCGAATACCGATGGTTAGGTGCACGCCGGCGAGCGCACCGAATTCAATCGCAAGGGCCGATCCGGCGACGTCTATCAGGCCGCGCTCGCGCACAACGCCGTCGAGCATGTTGATCTTGGGCGAACCAACGAATTCGGCGACGCGCCGATCGTCGGGATCGTTATAGATGTCCTGCGGCGGAGCGACCTGCAACAGCTCACCGTCGAGCATCACCGCCACCCGGTCCGACAGCGTCATGGCCTCGGCCTGGTCATGGGTGACGTAGACGAAGGTAACGCCGAGCCGCTGATGCAACTCCTTGATCTCGGCGCGCATCTGCACACGCAGCTTGGCGTCGAGGTTGGAAAGCGGCTCGTCCATCAGGAAAACAGCCGGATGGCGCACCATCGCGCGGCCGACCGCCACGCGCTGGCGCTGACCGCCGGAGAGCTGCGCCGGCTTGCGAGCCAGCAGGTGGCCGATGCCGAGGGATTTAGCCGTACGGGTGACTTCGACGTCGATGTCGGCAGCGATTGCCGCCGTGCCCGGTAGCAAGCGGCCGAGAAGCGGAAGCCTCCGGATGGCCGAGAGCCTGCGCATCCGAAGCGGTAGCGCCATGTTGGAGGCAACCGTCATATGCGGATAGAGCGCGTATGACTGGAAGACCATGGCGACGTCCCTCCGCTTTGGACGCACCCCATCCACCACTCGATTGCCGATCGAGACCGAACCTGCATCCTGCACCTCGAGCCCCGCCAAGACACGGAGCAGAGTTGATTTCCCGCATCCCGATGGACCCAGCAATGTCAGGAACTCACCATCCGCTATAGAGAGCGAAACACCGCGCAAGACAGACGCGGGGCCGTAATTCTTTTGGATCCCGGCAATCAATACGGATGCCATAGCCATGCTTCCACGTCTTGATGAAACCTCTGCGAGCCGCGTCAATGAGATCGACCGTCTGTTTGGACGCGCTCGCTGCGCCTTCTTAAATGCTCGAACTAATACAGCGGGATGACGCTCATCGAATAATTCGATCTGAACATGCGTAGACGCGATGATGTACTGAACGGCAAGGCTTAGATCGCTCTCGAACAGAGCGGGAGATAGGCATCAAGGCTCTTGCGACGCTGCGGCATCGCAATTGACTGAACCTCGTCACCCTTCGCCCAAGTCCGCGCGGACGCTGGGAGGGTTAGGTCCACAATGTACCTAGTTGTTTCTTGAGCGACCCCTTGATACCAAATGCCGCATTGCCTGGTTCCTGAGGTCTCGACGCCAAGACCGTCCCCGCGACGCTGCGCCAGATTATCGCCAGCAGGCCCTCAAACTCGGCGGTCCATCCCGCCCACGAGCGGCGAAGATCGTCGTCAATGACCGTCGCGTTCTCCCAGCCGAGCGCGTGTCATCATCAGGCGTCCTTGCGTCGCCGGCTCTCCGGATTGCGCAAAAGGTGATCCAGCCTTGATTGCCGCGCGTGGACATCGGCGCCTCTCACCAAAGCGATCGGAAGTGATCTTAATCATCGTCCGTTTCTGGCCGCTGCGCGGCATGTGTCGGCGCGACCTTGTCGCTAGGCAATCTTGTTGAAATCTCGGTTGTCGCTGCAAAGCCCGCCTGAGGTCAGTCTTCCTAGACTAGACTATCGCCATCCTTCGTTTGCAAAGTTTTCTTGAGGAATATCACTCTCAATGTGATGATCCGGTGGAAGGTAGCCTACATTGCCATCATTGCAGCGCGAATGCTTTAATTGCGTGTAACATCGTAGGGATATTGCCGAGCGCTTTCACACAAGCCGTATCCAAATAAAGATGGGAATGATCACCAGCGACACTGCACTCTAGTGGATCAAATCTGACATTTGAATCCCAGAGGGGATTCCTCCGGAGCCGATTGCGTGCGAATCTGACGCATGCGCACGGGTATTTCCATCACTATTACACGTGCCGATCGTCTGCGTCTGGGGCGCTCGTGCGGGATCGCAATGCGCCGCAGAAGTAGGTTTGGCGAGCCGAGATCGTGTTTTTGAGTGCGGATGGGGTCGGCACGAACGAGATCAACCGCCGGACCGGCAAGTCCAAGACCTGCGTCTGGCGCTGGCAGGAACGTTTCGCGCACGAGGGCTTCGAGGGCCTGCTGCGCGACAAGGCACGCCCTCGCGCATTGCGCCGCTCGGAGCGGAAGTCGCCGTACGCGTGGTCGCCCTTACGCAAACCGATCCCCCAGCCGAGGCCACGCACTGGACCGCAACCATGATGGCGAAGGCTGCCGGTATCAGGGCAAGCTCGGTGCAGCGCATCTGGCGAGCGCACGGGCTGCAACCGCACCGCGTTCGGCAGTTCAAGCTCTCGAATGATCCCAACTTTGTCAACAAGCTGCATGATGTGGTCGGGCTCTATGTCAATCCGCCCGAGCATGCCATCGTGCTCTCGATCGACGAGAAGAGCCAAATCCAGGCACTCGACCGCACTCAGCCGGGCCTGCCGCTGAAGAAGGGGCGCGCCGCCACCATGAACCACGATTATAAGCGCAACGGCACCACTACCCTGTTCGCTGCCTTCGACGTCCTCGAAGGCAAGGTCATCGGGCGCTGCATGCAAAGCATCGGCATCCGGAGTTCATCCGCTTCCTCAACCGGATCGAGGCTCAAGTCCCCGCCAACAGGGCCGTCCACGTCATCCTCGATAACTATGCGATCCACAAGCACCCGAAGGTCCGCAAATGGCTCGATCGACATCCGCGTTTCACCTTCCATTTCACGCCCACCTCATCCTCATGGCTCAATGCCGTCGAAGGATTCTTCGCCAAGCTCTCCAGACGCCGCCTTAAACGCGGCGTCTTCCGATCAGTCCGCGAACTCAAGGCCGCCATCAACCGGTTCCTCGACGAGACCAATAATGACCCAAGACCCTTCACATGGACCGCAGACCCAGACAAAATTGTCGCCGCCGTCAAACGCGGGCATCAACTGTTAGATTCGATCCACTAGCTCGGCCAATACTCTGGATTTTCGACAAATCAGATCCCCTTTTTTCGCCCCGGCGGCGTGCTGATGCGCCCGGACGATGGTCGAGTCGCCGATCAGATATTCGAAGTCCGGATCATCGGACATCGCCTCGAAGATCCGCCGCCAGACACCCTTGATGCTCCATCGACTGAAGCGCCGGAACACGCTGTTCCAATCTCCAAACGCTTCCGGAAGATCGCACCAGGGAGAACCCGTACGCACGATCCACAGCACACCTTCTACCAACATCCGGTTGTCGCGCCCGCTGGAGCCCTTTTGGTCAGGCCGACCTATGATCAGCGGCGCCATCCGCTCCCACGCTGCGTCGCTCAAAACCAACCGGTCCATCACACCCAAGACTACCTCCCAAAAGGCAGCCTTGAAACTGAATTTGCTAAAATGGAATCCCTAGAGTCCACACCACCTAGGGCTCCCCCGCGACGCGCGGTAAGGTTTGAGTCTTTCCCGCATCCTAGGGCTTCGGTTGCCAAAAGCGTTAAGCCGTCGCATTTGGATCGTGGCGTCGCGCGTAGTCTCCCTGCCTTAGAATCTGTTCCGGCTTTCATGCGGCGGATCGACAAGCTGTTTACGATCTGGCCACTCCTCGGTGCTTGTTTGGGAGGACGACAGTCCATAGTTCGGACCGAAGGCGGCGATCTGGGCGAGCGACGCGCCCTGGAATAGTATATGAGCTTCGAGTCTGACACTTTTGCTCACGCTACGCTCCTTGGCTCTTCCGCACCCATGACTTCGCTCTTTGCCACTGCTGCATTATTTCTCCAGTTAGAGCAGTCGCCACGCGAGACTTCCGTTTCGGGCAAGGCGCAGCCGACTGTAGCGCACTGCCGATAGCGTCTATGTACTCGGTCCGAGAGGGGCGTCGTTGCGGCGCGGCCTGAGCCGAGGACTGTGTCGAGTTCGGTGCGAAGGCCTCGCGCCTCGTTAATAAGGCTAGCAATGTGGGCGACTGTCGCCTCGGCACCGCGCGCACGGACGAAAACGAAATGGCCTGCCCGTATCTCCCGGTAGAGCCGCGCCGGTAACGTGCCGACGAGTGTCTGCAAATTGGTCCACTGATCGGCACGTAGATCGGGAGGTGCGGCGTCGGCGCGTATCCTCTGGGGCTTGAAGAAATGCCGCGCAACGCTCGCGTTGCCGAAAAGCGGAAGCAGACCGCCCTCTCATCGTGCCCACGCCTTTCACCGCGGGACGACGCGGGTCAAGAAACAAGATCGCGCCTGGCCACGCGGATCGAAACCATCTTAACTTTCGATAGTTTCATTCAAAAATGCGATAGACGGATTGGTTAGAGCATAAGACAGCGGTTAGAAGTCATTCAATTCTTTGGCTTCCTATCTCGCAGGTGCTCTATCGTGTCTCTTGTCGCAGAGCGGCTAAGCGTCGTCCGTCCCTCTGAAACGAAAGCTATGACAGCTCGTGCTGCCGAGCTGCGCGATCAGGGGGTCGATGTAATTACGCTCAGTCAGGGCGAACCAGATTTTGAAACACCATCCGCTGTCTGTGAAGCCGGCATCCGGGCGATCCGTGACGGGCGAACAAAATACACGGCGGTGGCCGGGATCAGGCCGCTTCGCCAGGCGATCCGCGAGAGGTTCACCCGCGATCAGGGGCTTGACTACGATATCGACCAGATCACGGTTGGCTGCGGCGCGAAGCAGGTCGTCTTCAACGCGCTATTCGCCAGTCTCGATCCGGGCGACGAGGTGGTGATCCCGACGCCGTGCTGGGTCTCCTATCCCGATATGGTGGCGCTCGCCGGTGGTAGGCCCATTCTCGTCGCCTGCAATGAATTTTACGGCTTCAAGCTGCGCCCCGAGGCGTTGGAGGCGGCGATCACGCCGCGCACCAAGTGGCTGATGCTGAACTCGCCATCCAACCCGAGCGGATCGGTGTACAGCCGAGACGAATTGCTTGGGCTCGCCGCTGTGCTGCGAAACCATCCCCGGGTCCATGTGCTGTCCGACGACATCTATGAGAAACTCACCTATTGCGGCGAGTTTGCTACCATGGCCGCGGTCGTGCCGGATCTCTACGAGCGCACGCTGACAGTCAACGGCGTGTCCAAGGCTGACGCAATGACCGGCTGGCGCGTCGGTTATGGCGCGGGGCCTCTGGCGCTGATCAAGGCTATGAACCTAATCCAAAGCCAGACCTCCTCGCACACCAGCTCGATTTCACAATATGCTGCTATCGAGGCGCTGTCTGGCGACCGAGACCATGTTAAGCACTTCGCGAGCGCCTTCCGGCAGCGCCGCGACCTTGTCGTTGCGAAACTGAACCAGGCCCGGGGGCTTTCGTGTCGGATGCCGGATGGCGCCTTCTACGCCTTTCCCTCCTGCAAGGGTGTTATCGGCAAGCGGATCCCGAACGGTAAGGTGATTGAAACTGACACCGATTTCGCCATGTACCTCCTCAACGCGTTCGGCGTGGCGGTCGTGCCGGGAAGCAGCTTTATGGCCTCACCCTATATTCGAATTTCGTACGCCTCGTCACTCGAGGACCTCATCCGCGCCTGCAATCGCATCATCACGGCTTGCGCCGCCCTCAACTGAAAGCCATCTAGATGACCAAAACGAACGTTCTCGGCGCTCGCGTGGCCGAGCGCCGCCTCGTGCATATCATGGCAGCGCATAGTCCACTTTCGGCAATCCTTGCAGAAGAAGCGGGATTCGACGGCCTGTGGGCCTCCGGCTTCGAGTTGTCGACGCTCTACGGGCTGCCCGATATGAGCCTGATCTCGATGACACAACATCTCGAAATGCTGCGGGCGATCGCGGGACGTACCACCTTGCCGATCGTCGCCGACATCGATACGGGGTATGGCAACGCGATCAATGTCATTCATGCCGTCCGCGAATACGAGCGGGCTGGCGCGAGCGCGGTGGTTATCGAGGACAAGACCTTTCCGAAAGTGACGAGCCTTGGCGACGGGCGGCAGGAATTGCTGCGTATCAAGGAGTTTCAAGGCAAGATCGAAGCTGCCGTCGAGACAAGGCAGGACAGGGACTTTCTCGTTATCGCGCGTACCGAGGCTCTGATCGCAGGTCTCGGCGAACCGGAAGCCCTGGATCGCGCGCAAGCCTATGCCGAGGCTGGGGCCGATATGATACTGGTTCATTCAAAAAAGAAGGATCCTTCAGAGATCGAAAGCTTTTCGCGCGCCTGGACCGGATCGGTGCCGTTAACGATCATACCGAACGCTTACCCGGATCTCAACGCCGAGCGGGTCAAGGCCCTTTCCAATATCCGCATGATGATCTACGGCAATTATAGCATCCGCGCAGCGGCAACTGCGATGCAGAACACCTTCGGCCGCATCATAGCCGACGGGGGCGTCCAGAACGTCCACAAGGACATTCTGCCGGTGGAGGAGATATTCAGATTGCAGAGGATGAACGAAATCAAAGCAGCTGAAGCTCGTTTTCTTCACCAAGAGAATGCACAGACGTAATCGTCCGAACACAACTCGGCTTGTCGTCCGCACTTTGCTCTCGGACTTTTTCTTACTCCCTTGCGATTCCGACTCTCAAGCATTCTCCGCTGAGGTGGGCAGGTTATGGAGGATGTAGTGAGTTCACTGTCTCCTGCCGAGCTTCGACGATTTCGACATCTTGATTACGCGCGACCTTTCGGTCGTGGAACCGCCGACGACTGAGAAATGAAATCTCTGGCGGATAACTCGCCAGGGTTGGCTCTCTGGATCACGTAGACGGCAAAGGCCTTCCACACTCTAGTTGGCCGCGACCGTTCCGACCTGTCGGTTCGGCGGCAGAAGGCGATACTCGGCATTCGCGGTCGGGCGTCTATCGGCCCGCCGCCAATGATGACGATTCGGCTTTGATGCGGCGGATTGACAAGCTGCTTACGACCTGGCCGCTCCTCGGCTGGCGGCGGATGATAGCGATGCTGCGGGCTGAGGGCCATGCCGTCAACCGCGAGTCGGGTGCAGCGGCTGATGCGCAGAATCGGGATTGCAGCTCTCGGCCGTAGCCGCACCACGAAGCCGACTCGGGGCACAGGATTTTCCCTTCTTTGCTGCGCGATCCTGCGATCGAGCGGCCGAACTAGGTGTGGTACGTTGACATCACCCATTTCCCGATCTGTCGCGGCCTACTCTATCTCGTGGCAAGATCATGAACTGGGCCAGCGAGACGGTGCTTGCGTGACGGCCGTCGAACACCATGAACACTTCCTTCTGTGTCCTGGGGCTCGAGGAGACGCTCGTCTGCTTCAGCACCCCGGAGATCTTCAACACCGATCAGTGTAGTCAGCTCGCCAGATGGACGGTCGGGCTGTTGTATGGAGAATGTGTGCATGGAGCGGCTGCGGCCGGTAGATTGGAAGAAGCACCAGGGCGTCCGCGTGTGTGCCGCAAGTCGAGTTGCCGCGCTACCCTTGTCAAGATGATCTGCCCTCGAATTCGTCGAGGTGGTTTCCCGCCGCAGGCTTACCGGGTATCCTGCTGATTAAGTTTGTTGCCGCGCTGGTCGATCCGGTCGCCCTGGTCGTCGATCGGATTGCCGTACATGTCCATGCCCACGCCGTCCGGATAGTGTGGGCGATCCAGCGTTTTGAGAAAGAAGTCCCTGCTGGGAAGATCCTTGATCGACTCTTCAAGACCAGGATACGAAGCTTCTCTGCTACCCGGCGGGACATCCTGCGGAATGCGGGTCTCAATACCCTTGATGGTGTTGGCCTTGCAGGCCTCAAAAGCCTTCTTTGTCCACTGTTGCCCAGCGAGTATCGGAATGTCCATCGGCTTATCGGGGTCCACCACAAAGGCCGAAGACATCTTGAGGCGGTAAGCGGCGGAGATGCCTTCGTATCGGCCAGTTTTTTCATTGTACATGCCATCGGCGTTACGATGCAGTGCATAGAACAGTGCCACATGATCCTCATGCCATGTGCGGTCCTGACCGCCGGCTCCGCTGGAGGCACTACCCCCAAACGACGCCTCGGCATAAAGGTCGGACAATTTACGGTAGCCGCCGATCAAGCCAGTGGCGCTCAAACCGTCAGGAGCCATAATCAGGCGGATCTTGCCCTTGGTGAAGTTCGCGTCGCCGGTCTGGTCGTAGTACCACGCGATGCGCGGGGTCTGGAGGTGCTCGACCTGCTCGGACTCTACTCCACCATTTTTGATAGTTGCTTTCAGTTTGCTGTACTGTGTGGATTTCAGGATGCGATAAGAATAATCTGTCGCGATGCCGCCGCGGGCGTCTCTCGCCATCTTGTCCGGTGAATAGCCGATCTCCAGCGTTGCGTCGTTATCGTTCATCGGATCCTGGTTTCCGGAGATTCGGAGCACCATCGTGTATAGGCCGTCCTGCATTGCGTTATTGGCACGCAGAGCCAAGGTGGCATTGCCATTGCCTCGCCAAGGCGCGTCGCACCCCCAGGCGCGGTAAAGCGCATTGTCGATTCCCTTCTCACCATCAGGACTGACAAAATCATTGGGACCGATCTTCCCATCCAGATTGAAACCCTCAGCGATGCGGCTGGTTACTTCAGCCTGGCCGGGATCTTCGGCCGCCCAAGGATTGATGTAGGTTTCAATGCCGCGCTTGTAGCCCCGATAGGAAATGGCGCGCCTCAAGATAACGCCGCCCAGAGCCGGCGGGTCGCGGACTTGGTCCAATCCGGGGGGCTCAAGAATCCAGTCGATCTCCTGTTGCGAACGCCACTTCTGGCGCGTCAAGGCGATCTTGCTCTGGATGTCGTCGGCAAAATGGATGGAACTGCCATGCGGGCAATCCACGCCGGGCTCGACCTCCGCGCCCCGGCGGAAATCAGGCCGTCCGCCGTAGCGAAAGCCATATTCATAGGCGCTCACCACAAAGCCGCGGGTCCAGTGACCTGCCTTAGCGGGCAAAGCTGTGCCACTGGTCAAGGCCAAGACCGCCGCGCACGCTATGAGACTCTTTTTCAGGACCATGACGTTCTCCTTCTGCCGGCTGGAGCTAGGAAACGACGACCGTTCCAGCCATCCCCATTGCTTCGTGAAATTTGCAAACATATTTGTACGTGCCCTTCACCGTGAAGGTGTGGCTGAAGGTGGCGCCCTCCTCCATGTTGCCGGAATCGAACGGCGCCACGCCCACCGGCAATACGACATCCGAAGCCATCGTCGCCTGGGCAGGATCGAAGGTGACCGAATGTGTGATGACGCCGGGATTGGTCCACTTTACTGTGTCTCCCACGCTGATATTGACGGTCGTAGGCACGAACACTCCCTTGGGACTGTTTTTCATGGAGACCTCGACGGTCTTACCTTGGGCCAGCGCGGGTGAGGCAACGATGACACCGACGGTTGCGGCCATCTCCATAAAGGCGCGGCGGTCAATTTTCATGAGAAATTCCTTACCACTATTCCGGCGGAGATACTTGGTTGATCAAGAGGTCAGATACCGCTCTGGCTTCAAAAGCCAGGGGGTCGGCGTCATCCATCTGCCCGTTGTGAAGGACGATGTCGGCGCTCACCTCGAAATCAGTGATGCTCTTGGGGTCATCGGAAATGAATGCCGTGCCCGCGAAAGGACTCCAAGACTTCCAATCCGAGGAGCCGCTTGTCTTGTAGCGCCAGACGGGCCGGAAGTACTCCGTGCGAAAGCTGTAGCGCAGGCCGGCAGGATCGCGCTTTGGCACCGGTGCCGTGTCGCCTTTGGTGCGGGATTCAACAAGTGTGAACCAGCTCGCCTTTTGCTCCATAGTCAGCTCGGCGGAGCGATAAGCGAGATACTTCTCGATATCGCTGCGGCTGGCGAATTTTTGGCCGGCAACCACCAGGTGAAACCGATCGACGCCCTTGTTCTGCTTCGTAAAAACCCCCGGCTTGGCCGGTGGCACCATGGGAAGGTTGTCGGAGGCTTCCGCGGACTTGGCGGGAGGCGGGGCGGCGGCGGCCGGCGGCTGTTCCGCCGCAAAACTGATTCCCGCCGAGGCGCAAAGCGCTGCGAGGGCAAAGCCGATACCAAGACTACGTTTCATTCTTGCCTGCCTGTTCTTTCTCATTTCCTCAGAAATAGAAACCGATCGATACTGCCCATACAATGGCGGCAGTGATGACGGCGCCGATCGCAAATCTCCACAACGGCGCCATCTTCATCTCGGTATCGCCGATATCGCCCCGGCGCTTTCCGGAGATCATGGGCCCGATGAGGTTTTTGCGCTTGTAGATGAAGTAGAAGATCACGGCCGCCAGATGCAGCGCGATCACCCAAAGAAGAATGGTGAACCAATAATAGTGGAGGTGCGCGAGATGGCGGCCCTGCCTGAAGCTCACGTAACCAGACAAAGGTCCCGAGTGGAGCCCGTCAACATCGACCGCAAACAAGCCAAGAATGACAACGGCCAGGACCAGCCCCATCATGAGGACAATGCTGACCGCGCCCAGCGCGTTGTGGCCATGGCTGTGGGGCGTATCGCGCCGATGCAGTGTGTTGGCACAGTCGAGGATGGCCTTCGGACCGCGCACGAAATTGACAAACCGCGCGGTCGAGGAGCCGACCACCCCCCAATAGAGACGCATCAGCACGATCCAGAGGACCGCATAGCCGCTATAGAGGTGATATTCGAGTTCATTTTGAAGCCCGGTCCAACAGCAAATCCCGATCGCGATCACGAGCGACCAGTGCAGGATACGCACTGGCAGGTCCCAGATTCTCAATTCCGCTGTGCCGGCCAGGGCTTCCATTCGGCTCTCAGTTGAAGTCATGGAGCGCCCTAGTTTTCGTCTTCTTTTTCGGAATCGGGCGAACGATAGTTGTCATGGCAGGCCTTGCAGGCCTTGCCCATCGCTTCCACCTGCGCCTTCAGCGCATTCGCGTCCTTGCTGAGCGCAACCTGATTCAGCTTCGCAGCCTCGACCTGCGCTACTTTGCCCAATGTTACGAAATCATCATTGTTCTGCCAGATGGCCGGCAGCGCATATGTCTTGACTCCGGACTCTGGGCCGCTGCCCTTGGGAAACCAGTTCAGCAGGTAGCCGCTGCGATCCTTGATCGTCTGAGCGTTAGGGACGACCGTATTGTCCCAATCGATCGTTCGCTTCTTGAGTTCGTCATTGATTGCCTTTAGTGCGCCGCCCATGTCACGCAATTTGTCCTGACGAGACTTGATTTGAGCGACCGCTGTCGGACCCGCGGCAGCTTTCCAGAAGGCAAGACCAAACGTTACACACACCGCTGCGACAACGCAGCGAAAGCCCAACGCAGACATACGAACAACAACTCCAGGCTGACGTGGCGACCTACTTGTCATGAAGCGGATGCCCTTACGTCAACAAATCCGTGTACGGTTGTTTGATTTCCATCGAGCCCTTGCCCCAGACGTCGAGTGACACGCCCATCGCCTTTTGGATTGTCAGGCCGACGCGCGACACCGGACTGTTATCTCCGGCGACATGATAACCGGTCCTCATCCGGCCGCTTGCGCTACCGGCCACGAAGATCGGGAGGCCATCAACCGCGTGAATCTTGGCGAAGCTCTGATCAGTAAAGGCAAAGACCAGACTGTGGTCGAGAACTGTACCGTCGCCTTCGCGAACCGCGTCCAGCTCTTCCAAGAGCATGGCGAACAATTCCATCGTGTCGACATTGTACTGCGCGACCCGCGGCTGATAACCGAGGACTGGATCGGTGGGCTCTTCATGGGTGGACTGGTGATACCCGAGGGAATCGCCGGGCACGAAGATCTGGGCTGTGGGCTCTGAAATGCTGAGATTGAACACCCTGGTCTGGTCGGTAGCGAGCGCCAGCGCGCCAAGCCGCGCCATCAACGGCGTCACGTTACGAAGGTTGGGCAACGCATTGTTGCAGACCATCTCGGCGGGCGCGGAAGGAATGGTGACCTTGGCCTGGATTTCGGGACGCTGCAGTTCCGCGGCCAACTGCAGTTCGGCCTCGCGCACGGAGGTGAAATACTGGTCCATGCGGGCGCGATCAGCGGGACCGAGGCTCTGCATGACCCGCTTGCGATTGTCGGCCACAACTGACAGCACGCTTTGTTGGATCAGGACTTGGGGATCCGGTTTCCAGTCCTCTTTGGTGGGGTCCTGGAAGCCCGGCCCGAACAAGCGGGTGTAAAGCGAGAGGGGCGACGGTTCCGCCGGCAGGGTGTTGGCGCCACCAAGGCTGGAATAGCTCTGCTTCGGGTCACCGGCGGAAGAAGCCGACACCGATTTGAAGCGGGCGCCGTGGGAAATGACGTCGCCAATCTGCTGGTCGATGGTCTTGGAATCGAATTCGTTTAGTTTGGTAGGTGAAATGCCGGTGCTGGCGGCGGCGGCGCCGGACCAGTGCTGGTAGTTGGGATTGTCGTCGAGCGGAACGCGCAACCCACTGAACACGTTCAGCTTGGCGCGATACGGCTCCAGCGGCTTCAACTGGGTGGGCATCTCATAGTCCTTGCCGGCCGTCTTGGGAATCCACAGCTGACTGGTCAGCCCCAGGCCGTAGAAGAAGGTGCTGAACCGCGTGGGCAGCGGGCGTCCCGTCGCTGCCAGCGCTTCGCCCTTGCTGTCCAGGAAGCAGTCGAGAAATGGCAGGCCCATGACGGCCAGAGCGCCCTGGCATGTGCCCCGGAGCAGAACTCTGCGATCGATCTTCATGACGGACTCCTATTTATTGGTCCGCGACGCTGGGCGCGGAGCTGGTTGTTTCAGGGGAAGGCGCCGGCGCGCTGAAGTAGTCCCTGTCTTCAACTAAGCTCTTCAGCAAGGAACGCATGCGAAAACCGGAATCCGCGAAGGCCTGGTGGGCGGTCTTGAAGGCGGAGGCAGGGACATCTTCGCTGTTCACGCCACGGGAATACGCATAGGTCTTGCGTGCAAGGCAGGCCGTGTATTTGGGATCGTCGTGCAGGACTTGGCCAAGCCCTGCGGCGCCGGCAAAATGCTTGCCCTTTATAGTGGCCGAAAGATCGATCAGCTTGCCGTTCTCTATGGTGCGGCGCTGACCAATCGTGTCAAAGCCTTCGAGAGTCAGTCCGATGGGATCGCTGTGATTGTGGCAGGAGGCGCAGGTCGGGTTAGTGGCGTGCGCCATCAAGCGCTCGCGCACCGTCTTCAACGGACCGCTGGTGTCATTGACTACCGAGAAATCTACATTGGCGGGCGGCGCGGGCGTGGGCTCGCAAAGGAAGATATCCATCACCGCAACACCGCGCTTGGTGGGTGAGCTGCGGCCGGGATGGGAGAACATCGCCAGCATGCTGGCCTGGGTAAGAACACCGCTGCGGTCGGAATCGGCGGGAAATTCATAGGGCATCCATTCGCCCTTGAATTGGAACGGCAGCTGATAGTCGGCCGCCAGGTTGCGGTTGAGAAAGGTCTTGCGCGTGGTCATCAGGTCGCGCATGTCGCCGTTGCTGTGCAACGCCAGTTCGATGACGGTGCGCAGCGTCTCTTCTTTCGCTGAGGCGGCAATACCCGAGTTCCATTTGGGGTACAGCTTGCTGTCCTTGGAAACTGTGTCGAAGTTGTCGAGCTCCAGCATGTCGTTGAAGAAGGCCCGCATGCCCACATCCAGCCGCGGCGAGGCCGTGAGACGGTCGACCTGTTTCTCAAGCCCGGCGGGCGTGTTCAGATCGCCCTTCTCGGCCGCTTGGAGCAACTCGGCGTCGGGGGTTGAATCCCACATCAGGTAGCTGAGGCGCGTGGCCCTGCTGTAAGAGTCCAGCGCCCATTGCTTGTCGCCGGCCGGGACACCAGTTTCCATGCGGAATACGAAATCCGGCGCCTGGAGCAAGCTGGCCAAGCCATAGCGCAGGCCGGCATAGAAGTTGTTCTGCGACTCGGCGAGTCCGTGGCTCAGATTGACGACGCTTTTGATCTCGTCCTCGGTCAATGGCCGACGGTACAGCACCCGTCCATAATGGCTCAGCACCTGCGCGGTGCAGGCATCATCGGGCTCTTTGGCCGACTTGGGCACACAGGGAAGCTTGGCGCGGTATTTCTCCCCCGTGACCTGGGTAGCGATGCTGTCCGCCAGTTTGGTGAAGGATTCAAAGCCCACAGGCGTTACCGAAAGCACCGAGGTGCTGGCTGCTTGCAAGCCGCCAATGCGGATTGCGGGCTCGAAGGAGCCGCGCACTTCAATCTCGGTTCCGAAGATATCGGCAATAGAGTTACGGTACTCCGCCTGCGTCAGCCGCCTCATGCTTACGATTTCCGAATTGGCGCCGGACCGGGCTGAAGCGATGTCGGCGGCCATCGCAGCGGATACCAACACTGTCAGGGATAGAAGGGAGATGGCAACATTTCGCATGCGTCTCATTATACGGCCTCTCGATAGACTACGCGCTAGTCTGCGGCTCTCTTTGCGCTCACACATACCGCCTGTCCGCGGGTTCGCTCAAACATAGGACCCCTGCCATCACATCCCTGCTTTGAACTCGACGAAGATGCTGAGATGAAGCGTCCGATGGCCCATCTCCGGTGGCGGGGACGGATAACGCGCGCTCCTGACCGTGGCGAGCGCCGCCTGATCGAGAGCTGGAGAGCCGCTTGATTGGGACAAGCTGACCCCCGATGCGCGTCCGTCGAGATAATCGAACGTCACGCGCGCACGACCATGCTGGCCCGAGGCACGCGCAGATGCCGGATAGATCAGCGCACTTTCTACCGCTCGCCGCATTTGGCCTTGAAAGCTCGACATCGCGCCAGCGCTCGGCGCAGCGCTTGCCGTCGCCTGTTGTTGCGCGGGGCGAGCGGCCGGCTTCCGGTGGACCTGCTGCGGCGGTTTTGCTGGCTTCGGGCGCACGACGGGCGCTTCCGCCTTCGGAGGCGGCGGAGTCGGTTCTGGTGGAGCAACCTCCGCCGGCGGTGGAGGGACCTCCGGGGGCGGTGGCGTAACCTGAGGCTCTTCGGGTACCGGGGGAGTTTCCGCGACCATAGGAGGCGGATCCGCCGGAGCATCGGCCGGCGCAGGCGGAGCGGCCTCCAGCGAGATCTGCATCGTCGGCGCCGACGACTCGATTTTGGCCGGTCGTTGCGTGAGCCAGCCGACGACGGCAAGAAAACACAGGCCCTCCAGCAATAGCGCAGCGGCAAACGAAACGGGCAGTGCGGAGCGCCCCTGCGGTGGGCTCAATTGGTCGGCTGTCGCGATGCTCACAGCGATTGCACTCCTACTTGGCGTCCTTCGCGGCGAGGCCCACCTGGACAATGCCGGCTTTGCGGCACGCATCCATCACAGCGAGAAGATTCTGCAGCGTTGCATTGCCAGCTCCGGCAATGGTAACGGCAGCGTGCTCTCGGTCCGGCTCCGCGGCCAATTTGGCCGTCAGATCGTCGATGGTCAGTTTCTGACCATCCGTTTCGATAGCGCCGTCAGCAAACATCGTAACGACGATCTTTGGATGGGGCAGATCCTGTGTGGTGCTGCTCTGCGGAAGCTGCGAGGCGATACCGGTTGCCGGGATCATTCGCAGCGTGATCATGATGAAGAACACCAGCAGAAATAGCATGATGTCGATCATCGGGATGATTTCTATGCGGCCCTTCCGTACCTCCAAATATCGCATCGGTCAGGTTCCCGTATTCGCAACGGGGTGGATTGCGTGACCGTAGGCACGCTTGTCCCCTGAAGCTACCCGAGGCGCATCGAGACGATTGACCATGGAGATCTTCAAAGTCTCAAGTTGATGAACGATGAGCCGCGTCCAGTTGTTGAGACTGTTGAAGCAAACCAGACCGACAATGGCGATGAGCAGGCCACATGCGGTCGCGATCAGAGCCTCGCCGACGCCGCCGGTGATCTGTGTCGCCGCGTTGCCGGCGTCGCCAAGGACTGCGAACGCTTTGACCATGCCAGCGATCGTGCCGAGCAGGCCGAGCAGAGGCGCCAGCGTCACGATGGTGTCGAGCAGCCACAACCGGCTATCCAGCTTGGGGACCTGCCAGAGGATCGCCTCCTCCAACAGCTCGGACAATCGATGCGGATCCTTCAGCTCAGGATGGTGCAGCGGCACTTCCATCAAGGCACGGTGTGGCAGCCGCGGCGATTTCTCGACGAGGTCCGCCAGCATCTTCCGGTCCAGGTGCGCGAATTGCGCGACGGTAGCTGTAACGCGCTTTCCGCGACGAATGGTCCGGCCAAGCAGCCAGAAGCGATCAATAATCACGGTGAGCGCAACCAACAGCAGGACGGCCATTACGTAGAGAATGCCATCGGACTGCGCCGCGAGTTCGGTGAGACGGTCCAGGGTCATGTTCTTTCCTTTGGTGATGATCTGCTGTCAGAACTGCACAGACAGGCTGCTATAGATATTCCGGCCGATCTGAGTGTAGAAGAGCGGCGTTACTGACCCGCCGGAATAGCCGGCAAAATCTACGATCGCATGACTGTTGAGTAGGTTGTCGATTCCAACTTTTGCGGTCACTGCGGCCAAATTGGGCAGCGGGTTCTTGACCTTGTAGGTGACGGCCATATCGAGCTGATTGAACGGCGATAGCGGTTGCTTTTCGCCGACGTCGCCAAAGCGCTGACCGACCCATTTGTCGGTCAGCGAGGCATGCCAGTTCCCCTCTTCGTAGATCACGCCGGCAGCAGCTGTTACGTTCGGCGCCAGGGCGATCCATTGCCCGGTCTGCTTGTTCTTCGCGCTGTTGAGGCTGCCGTTGGCGAACAGGCTGAAGCCGTTGCCGACGTGGACCGTTCCCTCGACTTCGACGCCCTGGTAGATCGCGCCGCCGGCGTTGAAATAGTTGGTAACACCGCCGATCGTCTGCGACGCAATCATATTGTTGAAGTCGATGTAGTAGACGTCGCCGGCAAGCGTGAAAGCCTTGCTCTGATAAGACGTGCCAACCTGATAGTTCCAGGTGGTTTGAGGTTGGATAGAAGATGTGGTGGTCACAGCATACGGTGGGGTCAAGAAGCCTTCCGCGGCCTGCGCATAAACCGACCAGTTGGGCGCCAGCTTGTAGTTCGCGGCAAGCGAGGGCAGAACCTTCGCCCAAGCCTGAGAATAATCCAGTGGCCCCTTTGTGTTGGGATCGACGAGCGAGGCGTAGCTGCGCGTGACATACGCGTACTTTGCGCCGGTCGTAATCGTCAGATCGGGCAGCGCTTTCCAATCCGCTTCGATATAGGGTTGGAAAGTGTCCAACGTGAGGTTCTGGTCGAACTTCGTCGAGATGTATTTCTGCGCCAACGTCATGTCGACGTTAAAGAGAGCCCGATAACCCGGCTGGTGCTCGGCCCATGCACCGACTTTTATGGCTCCGTCGGGCAGATCCTTGGTGAGCGCGACCACATCGCCATAGGAGCGGTAGTTCGAGGGATTTAACGTACCCGGCACATTGGTGGCGCCGAAGACCGTGCCGATAGTCTTGTCACTGACATCGTTTCCCAGAAGTTGCGGAGTCGTGTAATAGGCGTAGGTGTAGAGCTTGTTTTCGAGATGCCATCCGTCGCCGTAGTCGGACTTCAGACCGAGATAGTCGAAGTCGGTCTTGATATTCCAACGGTTATAGCCCGCGTACTCCTGCTTGTTTGGGGAGGACGACAGTCCATAGTTCGGACCGAAGGCGGCGATCTGGGCGAGCGACGCACCCTGGAAATAGTTTCGTGTCATGTTATTGTAGATCGAAACGAACGTGAGCGTGGTGTTGTCATTGAGCGGCTGCTGAATCTTCAGTGTCGCGTTTTCCCGCTCATTCTTAACGTTCGTGTAATAGCCGTCGCTTTTCGTAAACTGGGTGTCGAGGAAGAGCGACGCACCGTTCGTGCCTTTGATCAGACCGGAATCAAATTCAAGCCCGTAAAGCTGGGTGTTGAAGCTGCCGTAGCTCGTAGTCGCCGTTGTCGCTAGGGTCGACAATGGCGACTTGGTTTGGAGTGCCACAGTGCCACCGAACGTCGCATCGCCCACATTCGACGCCGTACCTGGGCCACGATCAATGCTGACCTGTCCCAGATCGTTCGTCATGACGAAGGTTCCGCTGCGCTGCTTAAGATTGAAGGCCCGGACCGGGATTCCGTCGAGGGTGACGTTGAACTGACCGTCTTGAAAGCCGCGGATCGAGATTTTTGCATCATATCCACCGCTTCCGCTGGGCGAAGTCAGTACGCTGGGCGCGACGCTGATGACCTTGTCGAAATTGCTTGTCGCCGAAATATTGTTTTCGATGTAGTGCCTGCTGATGACTGACGTCGGCTGCGTCGCCGTCAATGGCGTCGTCGTCGGCGCTTGATAGACGGCCGAATTGACATCGCCCGCACCACTATCCGAGGTCTGGACGGTCCCGAGGTCCGTCGTCTGTTGGGCGTGAGCACCCGTCGCCCCGACCACCGGCGGAACGCTCGCAGCAAGCCACAGGGCGGCGTCGATAAAGCGGCGCTTGAGCCGCCGCCGGTCTGCGGTACCCGAAACTCGTTGCATTACTTAACCTCTCCTGTTGCCCATTTGGACCGCCACGTGCTCATCGCGCCAGCGTCTCGTTGGCTCGTCCTATAGGCTTCACAACTTTTCAATCGGATGACGCCCATCGAATAATTGGATATGAACATGCTTGGATGCGATGACCTATTCGGCTCCCGTTGATTGCGGCACGCACTTTGGCGGAGATCGCTCGCGAACTGGAGGTGAACATGGCTGGCAAAGGTCCCGATTGCCGGAGTTCGCCGTCATCTCGATACCTGTAAACTCTGTCTCCGAGTCAAAGCTCAGCGCGCGCCACCAAAAATTGACGAACTTCGTCGGAGCTTTGCTGACGCCCTCGCCGAACAACGGGAGCGATCCTGTTTACCGCGCAGCGCACGCGTCAACAGAGGCGAGCCAAATTATCCTGCGCATCTCATCCACAAGCTCGGTCTTCACATTCCAGTGCTCGCGATCGCTGGATGACGCACGTCGTATCTGATGAAACGCACCAGATATCGCGCCTTTCGATCGATTCATCTGAAAATGAGATAAGGAAATTGGCTAGGCCGCTTGAGAACGAGTAGAAGCCGCTGAAAACTCCTTATCCTTTCTTCTAAGTTCACAGGTTTGCAGCTTGCCTCTTGTTGCACAACGGCTCGACGACGTCCGCCCCTCTGAAACCAAAGCCATGGCGGCTCGCGCCGCCGAACTGCGCGATCAGGGCGCAGATGTGATCACACTCAGCCAGGGCGAACCAGATTTCGACATGCCGTCCGCTATCAGCGAAGCCGGCATCCAGGCCATCCGCGACGGGCGGACGAAATACACGCCCGCTCCCGGGATCAAGCCGCTGCGCGAGGTGATCCGCACGAACCTCAGTCGCGATCACGGGCTCGATTACGGCGTCGACCAGATCACGGTGGGTTGTGATGCCAAGCAAGTCGTTTTCAACGCGCTTTTCGCAAGCCTCGATCCGGGCGACGAGGTGGTGATTCCGACGCCGTGCTGGGTCTCCTATCCCGATATGGTGGCGCTCGCCGGCGGGCGGCCGGTTCTCGTCCCTTGCGATGAATTCCACGGCTTCAAGCTGCGCCCCAAAGCGCTGGACGCGGCGATCACGCCGCGTACCAAGTGGCTGATACTGAACTCGCCCTGCAATCCGACCGGGGCGGTTTACGGCCGAAGCGAGTTGCTGGCGCTCGCCGGGATACTGCGCCGTCATGCCCATGTTCACGTGCTATCCGACGACATCTATGAAAAGCTGATCCATAACGCCGAGTTCGCCACCATGGCCGTGGTCGCACCGGACCTGTTCGACCGCACGCTGACGGTTAACGGTGTGTCTAAGGGCGACGCAATGACGGGCTGGCGCATCGGTTATGGCGCAGGGCCTCTGCCGCTGATCAGGGCCATGAACCTGATCCAAGGCCAGGCCTCTTCGCACACCAGCTCGATTTCGCAATATGCTGCCATCGACGCACTGTCCGGCGGACGGCAGCATGTCAAGGAATTCGCGAGCGGATTATTGCAGCGCCGCGGTCTCGTTGTAGCCAAGCTGAAGCAGGCCGACGGGCTTTCGTGCCGGGTGCCGGACGGCGCATTCTACGTTTTTCCCTCCTGCGCAGGCGTCATCGGCAGACGCACGCCAGACGGCAAGGTGATCAAGACCGACACCGATTTCGCCATGTATCTGCTCGACGTTTTCGCCGTGGCCGTCGTGCCCGGCAGCGACTTCATGGCCTCGCCCTACATCCGCATTGCCTATGCCTCGTCGCTCGAGGACCTCACTCGGGCCTGCGACCGCATCATTGCAGCCTGCGCGGCCCTGTCCTAAAAGGTCTTTCCGATGTCTCCAGCCAAACGCCTGCGCGCCCGCGTGGCCGAGACGAGCCTTCTCCACATCATGGCCGCTCACAGCCCGCTTTCGGCGGTCCTCGCACAAGAGGCCGGGTACGATGGTCTGTGGGCTTCCGGCTTCGGAGTGTCAGCGTTGTATAAATTGCCGGACCTGAGCCTGATCTCGATGACACAGCATCTCGACATGCTGCGGGCGATCGCCGGACGGAAGCCACAATGAGGCCATCCGGAGCCGCAGCGGTTACTGCAGGCTTTTGTTGGTACGATGTCGGAAAGCGAACGTGCCAAAGCTGTTGGAAATCTCGCAGGCACGAAACAGATCGCCTTCCCGGTCATGTCCGGCTTCTTCGATCCTATAATTTTTCCCGCTGTGCGCACGCAATCGTGGCGGCGGGTCGAGGGATTCTCGAAAGTGACACTGCAAGCTTTCGACCCTCCAGCCCCGAAAGCTAGCTAGCAATCTCGAGACCACCTCGGCACCAAAAGCCCCGTCCGGCTCAACGGCTCTCTGACACTCTTTCAGGGGCGACTGCCTGCACCTGCTTGCGTGAACCGATTGAGTGGCCGCTTGAGACCGAGATTCTCTCTCAGTGTCTGTCCGGAATATTCAGATCTGAATTTGCCTCGTCGACGTAATTCGGGCACGACGAGCTCAACAAAATCCTTGAGCTCCCCGGGGAAAGTCACCGGCATTACGTTGAATCCGTCGGCCGCATGTTGATCAAATGTATCCACCATGACTTCGGCAATTTCGTCCGGTGTTCCAACAACCGTAAGATGGCCTTTGCCATCCGACACCAGGCGGATCAGTTGTCTCCAGGTCAATTTTTGGCGTGCGGCGAGATCGAGTAGCAGCTTTTGGCGGCTCTGAATAAGATTCGTCTGCGGTAAGGTCTCGGGGACCAGTGAGTCGAGATCCATTGAACGCAGGTCGGCGTTTAACAAACGCTCTGCCAATCCAATTTGTACATCGATGTGTGTATACGACTGTAGTCTTTGAAGCTTCTCAGACGCTTCTTGCTTCGTCCTCCCAACGATTGGGACAATGCCTGGCATAACTAGCACCTGATCGTCCTCCCGCCCGAAGGCGCGCGCTCTCTCTTTGAGAGCTGCATAGTATCGTTTACCGTTTTCTAGAGACGGCTCGGCGGTGAACACGACCTCGCCGACTTCCGCGGCGAACCGTCTTCCGACATCGGAAGCGCCAGCCTGAATCAACACCGGATACCCTTGTGGCGGCCTTGCGATATTCAATGGGCCCCTGACTGATAAGTAGTTCCCTTGGTGGTTAATCAAATGTAGCTTCGTGGTGTCAGCAAAAATACCACTCTGCTTGTCGCGAATAAAAGCGTCGTCTTCCCATGTGTCCCAAAGCCCCTTGACAACGTCTACGAATTCTCTCGCTCTAGCATAGCGAGTATCGTGATTCGGAAGTGTCTCGTCGCCGAAATTTTGGGCTTCGGAGTCATGTCCCGAGGTCACAATGTTCCAAGCCGCACGTCCCCGCGATAGGTGGTCAAGTGAGGCGAACATGCGTGCGAGATGATAAGGTTGATGATAAGTCGTCGTCGCTGTCGCGACAAGGCCGATGGCTTGAGTTCTCGATGAAAGCGCCGACAACAGTGTGAGCGGCTCGAACTCCTCGTTTCGACTTACACGAGCTAGATGTGCGTCATTTCGTGCTAAAACGCTTGGGTGATCAGCGAGAAATATGAAGTGAAATGCCGCACCTTCAGCAAGTGCTGCCAGGTGAGCATAATTGTCGATATTGACTCCGCCGTTCGCTGGCACGTTCGGATCGCGCCATGCACCTTCGTGATATCCCACCGACTGGAGCATCACTCCGAGCTTCATTTCATCATTGCGCCGCATCCCGTACCTCCGTTTGAATTATCCTTGTGCATAGCGTTCATGCTGCTTAGTCTTTCTCATTGGCACCACAGAGGCTCGACCTACCAAAACTCTCGACGGCTCTGCCTTCCGGCGAAGTCGCTCCGCTGCACCTCCTATGAGGCCAAAGTTGAGGGGGCGCTCCGACAAAAGCGTCCCGAGGATGGTCAAAGTTCACCTTCTGTTTAAGCTCCGAGAGAAAGACTGCCGCAGAAAGCAGGCACCGCTTATCCGTGCCGAGATCTGCTAGAGCGATATAATCTCGTGAACGCACCGGCTCATCGCCTCTTCCGAACCCTTCAAATCCCAACGGGCTGAAAGCAGAGGCTAAGCGTCTCGCTTCAGCAACGTTTGACCGACTCTAACCACCCACCATAGGTGACAAGCTCTTGTTACCTGAATCAATTGCCAGCGTTGGTAGTTGACCGGACGAAAATGGTTGCATTCCCGCTATAGAATGGTGCGGTCCACGCGCCCCGATGAGCAGGACCTAGCGCGGCAATCTGGATGGGAGCCGCGATTGCATTGCCACAAATGCTCCCGAATTCTGAGCTGTTGGCATGGAGCACTATAGCCCCCTCCGATTCGTGAGATTGCGAAGGCTCTAAGATAGCGGACCTTTCGTGCCGCGGGCATCGACCGCAATTACTTCATCGTGTTCAATTTTTGCAGGCCGAATGATTGGCATCCAGCCCGTCGTATTTGGCTTTCCGTTTGTATAAGGCTGCGCTGCTGATCCCGTGTTTGCGGCACACGTCGCCCGTCGTCACCCGGCTTCCTGATCCCGTAAGATCCCCACGATCCGTTCTTCCGTGAACCGGCTCAGCTTTATTTCCATCCCGCTCCGAGGTGATCGACTCTACCATTTTTGGCAGGAGATTGCGCAAGCCAAGGTCAGTTATAAAACCTCAAGGACAATATCAATTGGAACGGGCCTCGCTTTTTAGGCTGGCAGGAAGGAGCCTATGCCAAAGGATAATCACTTTGCCAACGGAAGGACGTTGTCGGTCTTGCTGGATCGGACTTTGCTGGCTCTGTCCGCCGTGACCACAGCAATCCTTTTCGCTTGGCTGCTATACTACAGCAGTTACGGACTTTATCTCAGCTCCGAAGGTTCATACCTCAACTCCATGGCGAACCCGTTCCCCTACGCAATCAATTCGCCGCCGTCCCTTTTTGGCTTCGTCTATCACTGGCCGTATCAGTGGGCGGGTGGTGACATCGCAGTGCTTCGCATGGTGAACATCACGCTTACCATGGCGCTGGGCTGGATTCTCAGTTTCCTTGTGATCCGGCGCCTCTGGACAGTGAGCTGGCCGCATGCGGCGGTGCTATCGGCAGGGATCGCCAGCCTGGCGTTAGTCGCCTTTCACCTCTGGCTGCTTACCCCCAACTATAACACACTGACCTTTCAATCGCTCTTGATGGTGATGATCGGCTTGCTGCTAGCCGATCGGCCAGGGCGCGCCCGCCAGGTCTTGGGTTGGATACTGATCGCCGTTGGCGGCTGGTGCTGCTTCATGGCCAAGCCGACCACCGCTGCGGCCATTGCCCTCCTCGTTATACTCTATGTCGTCGTTTTGCGCCGAAAGTCGCTGCTGCCCATGCTTGGCGCAGCGCTGGTCGCTCTCGTTCTGCTAATCGTTACCGCCTATTTGATCGACCGCGGCATCACCGGGTTGGTGATCCGTATGGTCAACAGCGCTGATTTGGAAATTCTGCTGGGTGCCAGGCACGAGGTGTCATTCATGTTTCGGATTGACTGGCTCGCCATCAGTCGCGGGCAACTCGCTATCGCTGTGTTAATAGCAATAGCCCTTTTGCTTAGTATTCTCGTGGGGTCTACGCACAAGTTGCTCCCATCGCTCGCTCTCGCTGCGGTGTTGATCTTAACAATAGCGATTGCCCTGCTGGGGGCCGATCCGATCAGCATCAAGCCTTCGATGCTGTTCCTCGTGCCGGCCTTCACATGCCTTGGCGCGATGTTCTATCGTGGGGGATTGATTCTGCGCGCCCAAACGCCCAGCAGCGTCGCACTAGCGATAACCTTTTTGGTCTTGCCGCACGTGTCTGCGCTCGGCTCCAATCTCAACTACTGGTTCGCTGGTGCGAAGGCCGCCTTGTTCTGGATGCTCGCGGTCGTTGCCTTCCTAAGTCCTCTTGCGCAACAGGAACGCAGCGTCGCCACACTACTGTCCCTTACGGTGTTAGCACAGTTGCTCACTGCATCAGTGATCAATGCCGCCATTCTCAAGCCGTTGGGTCAGGTGAAAGATCTGCGCGCTTATACCGCTGTCACGCCCATGCCCGGTGGTGGAAAATTGGTGCTCTCGCAACCCCTCCACGACTATCTAGCCACGGCCAGATCCCAGGCTCGTGCGGCCGGCCTCGAAGCCGGTAGCCCTGTGGTCGATCTCACTGGCTGGTCGCCGGGCCTGCTGTTTGTGCTCGAGACGCGAGCGCTCGGTCTACCATGGCTGATCGGGCCATGGGAAAGTACCGAAGCGCATTTTGGTCAACCATGGCCTGTCGTGCCATACTCCGGCGGTAACGCGGCTGCGGTGGAAGCACTCGGACTTGAGAACTGCGCCGATCTAGCCAAGGCGTGGGTACTGATCGAGCCAGAGGGCCCGCATCGTTTTGACGAAGCCAGTGTCATGGCCTCTTTCGGAGCCGGGCAGGTGGACTATGTTGCCGCCGCTACGTTCGAAACCCCCGTCAATGATGGGCCTCATCCGGATGCTTACAGGCAGTTCTTGTTGAAGCCCGTACGTCCCGCCGCGCAGGCGCAGCAATCCTGCCGTGAAGCCAGGAGACAGCGGCCGGCTAGCCAGGAATGAGCCAACTCGGCGGCAGGGCCGATTCTACGGCACATCCTCAAAATCTACTCGCACCTGGCATGAAAGATTTGGTCATCTGCTGCGGCTACAAGGGCAATCTGATCAAGGAATACTTTCGCCAACTACTTCCGGTACGTGTCGGATATCACCTTTGACATGACAATAGCCGCATGGAAGTTCGCCAGCACGTACCGAACCTTGGAAGGTGACGCTGGCCAATACCGGCGAGACGACAATGACTGGCGGTCGGCTCAAGCGAGTTGCAAGTTACCTGACCGATGAAGACGCCTTCTGCTTCACTTATGGTGATGGTATGGGAGACTGAGCTGGTCCCGGTTATCTGAACAGAATCTCCGCATCGATAAGTGGAGCGTCTGCCGGGGTTAAGCCACCATGCGGGTTGGCAGCGGGTTGAAGTAGGCTTGATCCGGTGTGCCGCCGTCAAGGCTCGAGTGTGGACGCCGGCCATTGTAAAAGTCGAGGTATCGGCCGATCGAGGCGCGGGCGTCGGACACGCTGTCGTAGGCACGCAGGTAAACCTCCTCGTACTTGACGCTGCGCCACAACCGCTCGACGAACACGTTGTCCCGCCAGGCCCCACGACCATCCATGCTGATGGCGATGCTGTTGCCCGCGAGAGTGCCGGTAAAGGCCGCGCTGGTGAACTGCGAGCCCTGGTCGGTGTTGAAGACTTCTGGCTTGCCGTGACGGGCCAGAGCATCCTCCAATATCTCGACGCAGAACGCCGCCTCCATCGTGATCGAGAGCCGCCACGGCAGAACCCGGCGGGTCGCCCAGTCCAGCACGACGGCGAGATACACGAAGCCACGCGCCATCGGGATATACGTGATGTCCATCGCCCAGACCTGGTTCGGGCGCGTGATCTCCATGCCGCGCAGCAGGTATGGATAGATCTTGTGGCCGGGCTCGGGCTTGGTGGTGCGCGGACGGCGGTACAGCGCTTCTATTCCCATCCATCGCATCAGCGTTTTGACATGCCGGCGGCCGATCTTGCACCCCTCGGCAGCCAGCAGGCCTCGCAACATTCGCGAACCGGCGAAAGGATACTCCAGATGCAGCCGGTCGAGCCGCTGCATGATCGCGAGGTCGGCAGACGGCACCGGACGCGGCAGATAGTAAACAGCGCCGCGACTGATCTTCAAAACTTCCGCCTGCCTGGTGATCGACAGATCGCGCTCACGGTCGATCATCGCTTTGCGCTCAGCAATCCCGCCTTGGTGAGCGCGCCCTCTAAAAAACTAGTCTCGGCGCTACGCGCCCCCTGTGGGATAGAAACGGGTGGCTGCTAGGACTTCGGCCGGAAGGGAGCGGCCGTCACGATTTTGGTGGCATGTCACCCCGTTAAAAAACATGGTCCATGGGTTGTTGCGCACTTGAGAGTGGTGACGCCATCCGGCGATCCCGTTTAGGAATTTGACCAATAGCGCAACCCAGCCCTTCCGATGTCAGTAGGAGGATTGGAGATGAACCGGAAAACCTCGAAACCCAAAATCGACCGCATGATGCCGATGATCCACTCGAACGCGGCGGCCATCGACGTTGGGGCGACTATGCACATGGCTGCCGTAATGCCAGATCGCACGCCTGAGCCCGTGCGCAGCTTCGGTACCTTCACGGCCGATCCACATCGCCTGGTCAGCTGGTTTAGGGAATGCGGCGTCGAGACGGTCGTTATGGAATCGACCAGCGTCTACTGGATTCCATTTTTCGAACTCCTCGACGCCCGTGGCTTTACCGTATTCCTCGTCAATGCGCGCGATGCCAAGCACGTGCCCGGACGCAAGACCGACGTCAGCGATGCACAGTGGCTACAGCGGCTATATTCCTACGGTCTGCTTCGTGCCAGCTTTCGGCCCAAAGGCCAGATCGCCGAGCTGCGTGCGTACGTACGTCAGCGCTGAGACGATCGAGAAGGCGCTCACCGGCAGCTACCGCTCCGAGCACCTGTTTGCGCTGGAGCAGGCACTCTCCCTCTACGACGCCTACCACGAGAAGGTGTCTGCCTGCGACGCCCGGATCGAAGCCGTATTGAAGGAGCTCAGCATCTGTCGCGGTCGCAGATCAGATTCATTGCTGTCCCCAAGCCGGCCGAGATCCGATCAAGCGAACGGACTGGCCTTCGATGTCCGCGCGGCACTCTTCGCGTTGCTCGGAAAGGACATCACGCAGATCGACGGCCTCGGCCCCTACCTCTCGCTGAAGCTGATCGCTGAATGCGGCGACGACCTCTCCGCGTGGGCAAGTGCAAAACACTTCACCTCATGGCTAGGATTGGCGCCGAGCAATAAGATCTCCGGCGGGAAGGTGCTCTCGTCACGAACACGCCGTTGCGGGAGCCGGGCCGCGGCGCTCCTGCGCCTTGCGGCCGTAACTGTTGGACGGACCGACACCGCGCTGGGCGCATTCTATCGGCGGCTCTCCGCACGCATCGGCAAGGCCAAGGCGGTGACCGCCACGGCGCGCAAGATTGCCGTGCTATTCTATAACGCTGTGCGTCACGGAATGGAGTACGTCGATCCCGGCGCATCGTTCTATGAAACCCGCTATCGCACGCGGGTGATCGATAATCTGCATCGACGTGCCAAGGTGTTCGGCTTTGTTCTCCAGCCCATGGAGCCGGCACCCAGCGCAGCCGTTTCTTAGGAATCGTTCTCCAGCGTCAGTTCCCCGATTTTGGCGTGTAGCGACTTCATGTCGACGGTCGGCGCGGTCGATGCCGCGGGACCCGCCCCGAAAACGTCAGAGGCGCCGCCCTCCAGTTGGGCCTTCCACGCCGTAATCTGATTGGGGTGGACATCAAAATGCGCGGCCAACTGCGCCAGCGTTCGATCGCCCTTGATGGCGGCCAGTGCCACTTTCGCCTTGAAGGTCGGGGAATGTGTTCGGCGGGATCGTCTGCTCATCGTCGCTCCTGTGTACGGCAACTATCGCCGCATTCAGGCAGAAACTCCACTTATCGCAATGTTCAGATTTCCGGGTCCAGCTCACTGGTTCTGCGTCCCCGTGATCCTTGCAGCGCGCGCCTGATACGTACTGCACAGGCGTCGATAGTTCCACTTCGCTAGCATAGTAACAGTTTGGACGGGGAGAAGGCGGAGAAGAGACCGTCGCGCGAACCAAGAGAGATTACCGATCTCTGGGATGGGCGTGTCTGCAACCAGGGTTTCAAGGAAAGATCGCGGAAGAGCACCTGCCCGTGCAGGGGCAGCATACAGGATCGAATTGAAGCGGTACCACGGCTCGACGCGTAGATCCCTTCCGAAACGTTTGCGAATGATATCAAAGGCGGAGTAACCGTGCTTGGCAAATGCTGCTTGCCAGAAGGATAGAGGTCGCTCATTGATGTGATTTTCCCCGCCTTGGCCTGGAGTTGCCGCGGAAAACAGTATGAGCTCTGAGTGCGCCACCAAAGAATTGATCAACTCCATCGAGGAACTCGGCGGTAAGTGCTCCGCGACTTCCAGACAGGTGACTAGATCGTATCTTTCCCCGATATTGAATCGTTGTGAAAGATCGATCGCACGAAAATCAGTCGCGGGAATCAAAAGAGAGTCCTCACGCACGTAAGGTCCGTCCACTCCTCGCGCTATTGTAACACCTGAATTTCTCCACTCGCGTAACCAAGCTCCCCTTCCGCAACCGACATCAAGGACAGAAGTAATATCAAGCAGCGGCACAATAAAGTCGGCAAAGCACTTGGCCGAAACAATCGAGCCGCGCTCAATAGATTCAAAAAATTCGTCTGTATATTCGTGCAACTTGTTCACTCGCTGCGACCTCGGGCGATTGAGTCCACGATGAACAGTGGCCGATTCTTAGTGCTGAGATAGATCCGTCCAACATATTCGCCTATGATGCTCAAGGCGACCAGTTGAAAAAAGGACACGACGATGATCGACAGCATAAGACTTGTCCATCCAGGCACGACTGCTAGGTAAATCCAAGCGTAGAGCGAATAGACGGCCACTCCGCCAAATGCAACCAGCAAGCCGAGGGCGACGACCGATGAGAACCGCAGCAGGACCATCGAATATCCAAGAAACGCATCTGTCGCGAACCTAACCATTTTGGCGAGGGGATATTTCGTGGAGCCGGCATACCGTTCCTGTCGATCATACGCGAATGCGATCTGCTTGAAACCAATCGATGCAACCATCCCGCGAATGAAGCGGTCCCGCTCCGGCATTTGCGCAATGATGTCGGCTATCCTGCGAGACATCAATCTGAAATCTCCCGTGTCAACGGGAATCGAACCATCCGTCGAGCGCTCTAGAAGCCGATAAAAGATTCGCGCGGTCCATGTCTTAAGCCAGGTCTCACCAGCACGGCTATTTCGTTGGCCGTACACAACGTCGGCAGAGGTCTCCTTCATTATCTGAAGCATTTTGGATAGAAGCTCCGGAGGATCCTGTAAGTCCGCATCGATTATGAGGACAGCTCGTCCGCGAACTGCAGCGAGCCCAGCCGTAAGCGCGACTTGATGGCCGTAATTGCGTGAAAGTTTGATCGCCACAACGTTTTGGTGGACGGTCAAGGAGAACATGGCCTCCCAAGTTCCGTCTGTGGAGCCATCATCTATCAGAATAAGCTCGTAGCTCTCGCCAACCGCAGTCGCCGCACTACGACAGCAACGCCGAACTAGCTCGTGGAGGCCCAAGACCTCGTTGAAGCAAGGCACGACTATTGACAGATCGATGTCGCATATCCGAGAAAGTTCCATAGGGGACCGCAAACACTTAGGGGGAGCGCCCGCGTTTAGCTCATCAGCCTTCAAACTTCACCACTCAGGTATGGTAGGTACGCGAAGTCAGCTCATCGGGGCTCAAAATTCGCCCTGAAGGTATGAAACTTCACCTTGCGCCTGGATCTTCCGTCTTTTTCCTAACCCGGATATAGTTCTTTTCGCGCAGCTCATGCGCGATGCAGGTCTCCGATGATTGATGAAGTGAGCGTCTCCGGCCATCGACAAATAGGCAGCGAATTTTCGGACAATGAGTTCGATGAAGCCTATCCGCCCGGTTATGAGCGGCATTATTGGCACCGCGCTCGGGCCGCCATTGTGAAGAGCTATGTCCACACGTATTGTGGCCTTAGTGATACGCTGCTCGAAATTGGCGCTGGTCGCGGTCATTATGTTACTGTCTTGCGAAAAGCCGGGTTCGAAGCGTACGGCTGCGATCTAGGCGATCCATCGGTCCGCGAGGATGAGGCGAGGCCGTTCGTCTTTCCGAACACAGATTTCGCCGACCTTGATAAGGACCTCCACGACCGCGTCACCACGGTTCTGCTTTTGGACGTGCTTGAGCACATCGAGCAGCCCTCGACATTCATCGAAGCAATTTTTCGTGCCTTTCCGGCGCTGCGTTTGTTGATCATTACAGTGCCAGCGCGGCAAGAGCTCTGGTCGAACTATGATGAACATTACCGCCATTACCTACGGTACGATGCAAGTGAACTTCGCAAATTGGCGCTTCGATCGTGCCTTTCGATAAAATCCTACAGTTACTTCTTTCATGCGTTATATGTGGCGGCCCTATTGCTGAAGAAACTAGGCATGAAGCGTGACACTGCGCTTGGCGCGCCCAAGGCAGCCTGGTTGCACACACTATTGGGAATTGCATTTTGGGTGGAAAGCCGACTTTTGCCGAAGGATTTCTACGGCACGTCACTGATCTGCGCCTGCGCCAAAGATCTTCATGCACCACATCGTCCGGAATAGCCTTACATAGGTGTTCAAAATGCCCGGCTGATAAGCGAGGGTGAAAGGCGGCAGCGCGAGCACCTGATGCCGCAGGAGCAGGCCCATCAGCACGAGGGCGATCGGCAGATCGTGTCCGGGGAGGCAAAGCTTGGCAAGCGCGCAGGCCGACCAGATTGAAATATCGCGACTCTCGATCATTCCATTCACAAATTCGATAATCTGATTGGTTTGGCTGTTTGAGAGCGAGTAGAGGTGGTCCACATTTCTTCTAAGCTCTTGGACATTCTAGCTTGCCCCTCGTTGCAAACCGCCTCGACGTCGTCCGCCCCTCTGAAACCAAAGCCATGACGGCTCGCGCCGCCGAATTGCGTGATCAGGGCATTGATGTCATCACGCTCAGTCAGGGCGAACCGGATTTCGACACGCCCTCCGCGATCGGCGAAGCCGGCATCCAGGCCATCCGCAACGGACGGACGAAATACACGCCCGTCCCCGGAATCAAGCGGCTGCGCGAGGCGATCCGCAAGACTCTGGGGCGCGATCACGGCCTCGACTACGGTATCGACCAGATCACGGTGGGCTGCGGCGCCAAGCAGGTCGTCTTCAACGCGCTCTTCGCAAGTCTCGATCCGGGCGACGAGGTGGTGATCCCGGCGCCGTGCTGGGTCTCCTATCCCGATATGGTGGCGCTGGCCGGCGGCAAGCCTGTTCTCGTCGCGTGCAGTGAATTCCATGGATTCAAGCTGCGCCCCGAGGCGTTGGAAGCGGCGATCACGCCGCACACGAAGTGGCTGATGCTGAACTCGCCGTGCAATCCGACCGGTGCGGTGTACAGCCAAGGCGAGTTGCTTGCGCTCGCCGTGATGCTGCGCCGGCATCCCCATGTCCACGTGTTGTCCGACGACATCTATGAGAAGCTCACATATAACGATGCCTTCGCGACCATGGCCGTGGTCGCGCCAGACCTCTATGAGCGCACACTGACGGTCAACGGCGTGTCCAAGGCCGACGCGATGACTGGCTGGCGGGTCGGTTACGGCGCGGGACCTTTGGCGCTCATCAAAGCCATGAACCTCGTCCAGGGCCAGACCTCTTCGCATACCAGCTCGATTTCGCAATATGCCGCCATCGAGGCGCTGTCCGGCGGCCGGCGCCACATCAAGGAATTCGCGAGCGCATTTCTCGGGCGCCGCGATCTCGTCGTCGCCAAGCTGAATCAGGCCGAGGGGCTTTCGTGCCGGGTACCAGATGGTGCCTTCTACGTGTTCCCCTCCTGCGTTGGTGTTATCGGCAAGCGCACGCCAGACGGCAAGGTGATCGAAACCGACACCGATTTCGCCATGTATCTGCTCGACTCCTTCGCAGTGGCCGTCGTGCCCGGCTGCGGCTTTATGGCCTCGCCCTATATCCGCATCTCCTTTGCTTCCTCGCTTGAGGACCTCACGCGCGCCTGCGATCGCATTATCGCGGCCTGCGCGGCGCTATCTTGAAGGATCTCTCCGATGTCCGCTGCCAAACGCCTCCGCGCCCGCATGGCCGAGACCGCCCTTGTCCACATCATGGCCGCCCATAGCCCGTTTTCGGCAATCCTCGCGGAACAAGCCGGATTTGATGGCCTGTGGGCTTCCGGGTTCGAGCTGTCTGCACTTTACGGCCTGCCCGACATGAGCCTGATCTCGATGACACAGCATCTTGAGATGCTGCGGGCGATCGCCGGACGCACGAGGCTACCGATCGTCGCCGACATCGATACGGGCTACGGTAATGCGATCAATGTCATCCACGCCATCGGCGAATACGAGCGGGCCGGCGCCAGCGCCGTCGTTATCGAGGACAAGACATTCCCGAAAGTGACCAGCCTTGTTGCCGACGGCCGCCAGGAACTGCTGCGCATTGAAGAGTTTCAAGGCAAGATCGAGGCTGCGGTTTCGACAAGGCGAGACCCGAATTTTCTCGTCATCGCCCGCACCGAAGCGTTGATCGCGGGACTTGGCGAAGCGGAAGCCCTCGATCGCGCCAAAGCCTATGTGAAGGCTGGGGCCGACATGATCCTGATCCATTCGAAAAAGAAGGATCCTTCCGAGATCGAAAGTTTTTCGCGGGCCTGGGCCGGAGCGGTGCCGCTGGTCATCGTTCCGAACGCCTACCCGGATCTCGACGCCGAGCGCGTCAAGGCGCTCCGCAACGTGCGCATGATGATCTATGGCAATTATGGCATCCGCGCTGCTGCAACTGCCATGCAGGAGACCTTCCGCCGCATCATCGCCGACGGTGGCGTCCAGAACGTCCACAAGGACATTCTGCCGGTGGAGGAGATTTTCAGACTTCAGAAGATGGACGAGGTTAAGGCCGCTGAAGCTCGGTTCCTCCGCTGAACGCAACATTCCTTCCAGCCGCATCCGTCAAAGTTTCAATGCGGTAAGTGACGTCCCGGCGCCTATCAGGCGATCATGAGGCCGATGCTGTGTGGGTCGATTGCGAGGAGAGGCATCGACGGCCATTCCCACGGCGCACTTGAGATGCGGCTCCGGGGGTGGACGGTCAATTGACGTGTTGAAGCCTGACGGTACGGGTCGTACCGATGTTTAACCCGCGCAGGTTTTGTGCGCGAAGTGCTGCCCACAAGCAGCAATCCAGCTAGAAACATCAAATAGGATAGAAGCATCGAATAATGTGATGAAGTATCTTCGGTTGACGATGCCCAGCGTGAAATCAGCGGACATCCCAGAACCCGCCGGAATAGAAGATGGCCAGCGACGACGATGAAGTGCCGATCAACGCGATTCGCGTGTTCGTGGCGATTGCGCGAGAAGGAAGCGTCACGCGCGCGGCCAGCGCGCTGGGAGTGACACAGAGCTCGGTCAGCCGCTATCTCGCCGTGCTGCAGGAGTATCTGGGGACAGACCTTATCGCGCGACGCGGGAAACGGAGCGAATTGACGGAATTCGGAAGGCTTTTTGCAAACACGGTCGCCGAACCATTGGACACAGTGTGCTTCACCGCAAAAAGGATGCGCCGGCGGACTCGCCCAAGCGCCAATCGGATTGTGGTGCGCACGTCGCTTTCAACGTTCGCCTACTCGCTTCTGATTCCGAATCTCCAGGCATTTTCCGCTGAGATGGGCGGCGTCATCGTGGATGTCACGAGTTCGCTATCTCAGCCGACATCGTCGGACGACTACGACGTTTTGATTACGCGCGATCTTTCCATGATCGAACCGGCCGATGATTGGGAGGTCTACAACGAGCAACTCGTCTGCGTAGGCTCGCCAAGTCACGTGAATGGCAAGAACCTCTCGATCGTTCGCTCAATGCCAATTCTGAACATCACGTCGCGGCCCGACATCCTGCCCACCTGGCTGCGGGCGATGAGCCTGACTTTTGCAGACGTCAAGACGGGCGCGCGATACGATCACAATTACCTTGCTCTGCCGGCGGTCATGACGGGAAAATGCCTTCTGGTGGCGCCCGAAATTGTTGTCAGCGATTTGGTGCGCGGAGGCGTTCTGCACGTGGTACCGGGATCACGGACTGGCAGCGGCATGCAATATCGCGCCTACGCCGTCGACCGCAGCGACAATTCTGAAATCTCTCGGGCTTTTTGCCGGTGGCTCGTCCGTCTTTGCAAAAAGGCTGCCCTCCTCGAAGCCGCCTGACATCGCGTGAGCAATCGCGGCTCCTCTCAAGTAGCAAACCCGCGCTATTGAGACCGCTCTTCCTCGAAACCACAGCGGCAGCCATCTCGGGCGGTTGAGGGGAACCTTCATCACCGCCGTTACTTGGCCTCCAGCCGCCAAGTCCAGGACCCGCTGGAACCGGCTTACCAGCGCGCGATTTCGCAACGTCTCAAGCGACTCTAAAGTTTGGGCGGAAGCGAGCGCCGCGCGCGAGCCTGTTGATTAACCTGGATCATTCGCTCCGAGAGCCGCGAATGATAGGGCGCGCTCAGCAGCATCAAGAAGAGCGCCCGGTCGGCTTCATAGCGAGCAGCGGATCGGCTGCTCCTTGAACCTGTCATGACCAGCGTACCTCCGGTCGTGCGGACCGACCACACCCACCTTCGTCTGCGCCGTTCCAAGATAACGTCGAAGATTGGAAATCGATCAGACATGTCATCAGCCCCTCAACAGATAACCTCCCCCCGTAGACTGCACGTCTGCATCCATAGCCAAACCTATGCAGTGCCGGCTTCCTCTTCCGCTCTACCGGCTTTCCGTGCACTCGGTGTGGGTTCTCGGAAAGCTTTGATAGACCGCTTCGATCTGCCAATTCCTTGAGCGAAATTTCTTTCCGCGGCCAGCCCGCGCTCCGGTAGACGATGCTCATTTGGTCATTTCGGCACGCAGGTCTTAAGACGCGGAAAGTCGGTAGAGGGCGGCAGGTGTGTCGCCAAGGATCCGCCCTCGGCCGTCCTCGTCTGGGACGAGTTCCTCAAGCCACTCAAGCGTCTGCGCATAGGATGGCGCGTAGGCGTGGGCGGCCGTCACGTGCGGCCACTCCGAGCCCCAGAGCAGCTGTTTCGGCCCGAGGTCCTGCAGGATTCTGGCTGCAGCTGCCTGGGCCCAGCCATCTGGGACGCGTCCGAGCCCCGACAGCTTCACCCACACCTCGGCGCCCTGGGCGAGCGCGAGGAGCCGTGCGAGGCGTGGATCCCAAGCAGGATCGCGGACGTTATCCGCAAGTCCGAAGCCGCGGAAGACCAGTCGATGGCCGTCGGCCAGGAGCTGCTCTGCCAGGCGCTCACGCCCTTCGAGGCCACCCGACACCTCCAGATGGAAGCCCAGCTGGAGGGCGGCTTGAAGGGATTCGGCCAGGGGATCGGGATCGGTGAGGGTTAGCGCCAAACCCACGGCGCCTGATCGAGCCCACTCCTCCAGCACCTCAGGCGCCAGCGGTTGAACGAGGGGCGGAATGAGCCTCACCGTCATCCGGGCCTGGCTCGCCTGGGCGAAGAGCTCGGCCGGGTCGCCGTTCAGGAAGGCAGGCTGGACCAGGACCAGCCCAGTGATTCTGGATTCGCGCGCGGCGCCTTCCAGCGTTTCCATGGAGCCGTCGATGATGGGCGCAGCCTGCCTGCTCTTAAGACTGAAAGCATGCACCTCGCAGTCGATGCTCATGAAGCGCCCTCGCCGCAGAGCTCCGCCGGAACAACGATCAAAAGGCCGTAGCTCACACACATATCCATATCCTCAATGCCGGCGCGAGAGTGGAGACTTCCAGCTCCTGCTCAAGCACGCTGTCGGTGATGTCCGGCTGCGCGTCCGCGCGATGAAGATCTGCCGCCATGACCTCACCGATAGGGCCGGATCCGCACACGAAGTGTTCGCGCGCCACTGCAAATACAGGCTCTGCAGATGCTCTTGTTGGTCATTTGGCCAGCAATGTATGTCTCGTTGCGGAAAACACGTATGGGATGCAGATAAGTCAAGACAGTCCGGTTCTCTTGCAGTGACGCCATCGGAAGGCCCGCTCCTTGAGGCCTTATGGTCATTTCGCGCGATGCAAATACCTTGCAAGCTAACTTCAGGATCGCTCGCAACTCCGTGCGTATAAATGTCATCCTTCCGCCAATGCCACCGCCGACATTTGTCTCGATTGGTGCGCTGTGGCCGGCCGCCGTCATAGGCTTGCGGTCGACTCCAACCGTAAGGCCTACACGACATTTATACGTGCAGCATGACTTCTTTGGTGACACCGAACTCCCTTAGCCATCTCGCCTTACACATTATCTAATCCGGATAGCAGTTCCTTTTGCTTCAAGCTCGCAACGCAGGATCAAGTCACGCAGAAATCCAGCAATCTTTGCGCCATTACGCAGGATTCCAGAGAATTCTATCTTCGCCATGATTTGTGATTGCGCGGGCGATCGAAAAGGCAATCGCACCTGCCCCCCTCGCTTTCCGGCAGGCGGATGGCCGCAGGAATTGGAGCGGCCGGCGATTGAGCGTGGCAGGTCGAAGATAGTGGTCAGCCATAACAGCAGCAAACTCACCAGCAAATGCCATCCTGACCCAGGCTCGGGACATCAACGCCGTCGACACGAAGCTGCATGGGGCCTCGTTCAATTGAGCAGCGCACGCAGGCGGGGGTTTGTAAAAATTGGACACGTGAACCAGAAACGAAAGGCCATGACCGAGCCCATCGGGGCACTACTTGCCTGCAGCGCGGCGCGACCTCAGCCCTCGGCCGGCGCCGGGAGCGCGAAGCGCGCCGTGCCGGGCTGGTGGCCAATTTGCCGGCTGGCTCCTTGATCATAGCTCGATCATCGATTTTCAAGAGAACGACGACACGGCAGCCAGGAACGTTTGCAAGTTCAAGGCCTCGAATGACCACGACGGCAACTTCAGGCGTGCCAAGATGGCGAACCATGCCGGCTTCGTTCGTGACGGCGGTGCAGACGTCGATCGCGGAGCCCGATCGTGGGAGAACCGTCAAAGCCGCATCCACGGAGCAGATTTGGGCGCTCGGAGTGCGATCCAATCAGGATCCGACCACGACCGCTCCACCTCAAAGCTGAACAAAGGGATCAGATAGTCTCGGAGTATGATCGTGACGTGAGGTTCGCTGGCCTCATCCTCGGTCAACTGCCCGTTCTCATTGGCGTCCGCATATTGAGTTGTGGTCTGGATTAAATGTCTCCTTCCGAAGCAAAAACCTCACATGATCGAAAAGGAACAGAGCACTAGGCCTCAATAGCCGTATTCCTGCGATGGCAGCCGCCAGATCAACATGGATCGAATGGCTACCATCGAGATAGATGATGTCGAAAGTCTCTCGATTTCTTGCCAACCTGATCAGATTGAACAAGTATGTTGCTGACGGATTTCCCAGAAAGGTGATGTTTCGATCGGCGATGCCGGCCGCGGCCAGGTCGGCCCCGCGTTCGGCGCAAACATCTTCGAAATCCAAGCCCACATAGTCGATGCCGAGCTCGTCGATGGCCCTGAACCGCTGCTGCCTGAAGATCGGCCCTACGCCGATCTCGAGAAAGCGGCATCCCGGATTCTGCCGAAGGATCTTCACCAGGCGTGTATGAACCGAGTGCCTGTACGCCCGGTAGTTGCTGGGCAGAGGATGGCTACCGTCAAATAGGACGTCGTGACGGTCACCATTCATCATTCGTCTCGCAGTTGGTCGGAAAATACATCTGGCATGCCGTACCCACGGCCAAGCGCCTTCCCTTCCCGGTCACCATCAACGATGGCCAAGGTCGGACCGTTTCCGGCGAACACGGCGAGCCCAGAATGCCGACGGCGCGCTGAAGCCGAAGCAACGACATTCATGCCGGCACTTTGCTGACAGTGCGTAATGGGGGCGCTTGATCTCTGTTCGCTCCATCCGTCGTGAGCGCTGCCAAATAGTGAGCAAAGAGCGATATCGTCCGCGTGTGCGAATCGAGGGAACTCTTGTCGCTCCGTCCCGCCAGCCAATCGTCAAACAGCCTTTTGCGGCCAGCGCCCAGATCAGCGTTTCGGACAAGCGTGTCCCGCGCGGGATAAAGCCGTTCGCGTAAGGCTGCGCCGCCGAGGAAACCGGCATTCCGCCAAAGCGTGATGTGCGCCTCCCTTCTCAGTTGCGAATGAGCTTCCGTGCTCAAATGTGCGCGCTTGAAGATCCTGGCCTCGATCGCTGCGAAGGGACCGATATTCAAGCGGATGGTCTCGGACCCGTACCGTCCGTTCTTGTTGTAAACATCGGCAGGCAGTTGCCGCCAATTGCGAAGCGACACGCTGGTCTGCAGAAGGTCGAGCCGAAACAGGCAGACGGTCTCGCGGCTTCCGGCACGCCTTGCGGCTCCGGACGAGACAATATCCGTCTCACCCCAGAACGGTGGCGCGGGAAACAGTCGAGCGACTGGCGCGTCGCCGCGAAGCCTGCTCACCGGGTCTGGGCCAATCTGCCCGACCTGGTCAGCGGCGGTCGCCCGATGGACATCCAGCTCGACCGTCAGCCTCCCAAAGTGGTCCTCATTGTGAGCCAGAAGATCGGAGAGAATATCGATGTAGTGATAACCGGAATGGCAAAGCATTCCGTAGCCGTAGCGGTAAGGATGGTCCTCCCGGGAGAGGATCTCCTCCTCCGTGTTCCACACTCCCGCGTGATGCTCGATACCAATATAGGTGACCGGCGTGCCAAGGTTTCGGGAGGCGCGCCGCGCATAGCGTCCAATCAATTCGTAGACTGCGTTGTAGCGGCGCGGCGTCATGACCACGCAACGGCCGCCAGTCCGATCGCAGATCTCCTTGAGCTCGGCTACCGCACCAACCAGACGGTCCGCTGCAGGGAATCCATTCGACCCCATGGGCAGAACGACAGGCTTGTCGACCAGGCAATCAAGGCCAAGTCCAAGAGCCGCGCGAAGGTAGCCCAAATGAGCCTTGGGTTCGGTCGCGACGATCACTTTCGTGCCTGGACGCGCCAGAGCCGTCAGGACGTCCTCCCCATGGCCGGAATACCAGATCGCCCGTCGCCGGAGATCGGGTACCCATGAGAGGCTCGCCGGCTTGCAGGAGCGGGTCCGGAAAAAGGCATTCACATCGCCTCGCACGCTGTCGAGCTCGACGACATGGAACGCAGCTGCTCGACCGCTGGCGACGGCATCTTCGATCAGAGGAATATATTTCGCCCGGGCATAAGCACCGAGCCCAACAAGGATGATATCTCCTCGCATGCCTTCTGTTACTCTCTCGCTTTTGCCGCAATCAGAACTTCGGACACGATGAGGACGGACACTGGGTCGACCTCGCGGACGCCGACAAGGTGGGATACTGCCTCCTCGCGTACCGAGAACCGTTGATATGGAGACGCCTTCCGGGCATCGATCGTTTCGTCATGCACAGGCAAGCGCACGGTTCTCGATATTCTTCAGGAGAGCGACCTGGCTCGGGCATTGGCCGCAGCCGCTGTTCGCCCGAAATTTCTTGAGAGCCGGCGAGGTACGCCAAACCTTCTCCAGGTCGAATTCCGGCGATCGGATATTGCCGAGGAGGAACTCGCGGCTATCGGGATCCCCGACGACGAAGGAGCAGGGATACAAATCGCCGTCCGTAGAGAGGTAGACCGCGGTCGCACCACAGTCGCATTCGGTATATCTGACGTTTGGCCGCGGCTGCGACGTGTCGACGAAAATCGGGGGCGGCAGTTCGAGGCGTGATGAGCTGGGCTCCGCAGCAATCCCCATCAGGGCTTCCTGCAGCTCTCGAATTTCATCGGCCGAGCCCAACAGCGCATCCTCATTGCCAAGGGCAACACCTGAGGCGAACATCGGCTTGGTCCGGAAGGAGTAAACGCCGATGGACGATAGGAGCCGGTAGGCATCCAGCGCTTCACTGATATTGTGCCGGTTGGCCGTCATCCTGGCTTGCACCAGGACCCCGCAATTGACCGCCTCAGCCATCTGCCGGAGTGCGGAGTCGTAAACACCCGCCTTGCCCCGGAAGCGGTCCACGGTTTCCCGCTTTGCACCGTCAAAGCTGAACTGGAACGCTAGCTTCTTGGGATCGTCGAAGATCGAAACCACATCAGGAATTGGCACCTGGCCGAGCCCTCCTGTGTTCAATTGCACCTGAAGGCCTCGCTTGTTCGCATGGGCCATCAGGGCTGCCGTGCGCGGAAACACCAATTTCAGAAGCGGCTCGCCACCCGTCAAAGAGACCTTTCTCAGCGAATATTTGTCGACGAGAAGGTCGACGAAATTAATCATCTCCTCGATAGATAGTTGTGTTGGCTCCAAAAGCCGCTTGTATTGATCCCGATACTCTTCAGGAACATAGCAGTGCTCGCAATGAAGATTGCAGTAGAAGGATACGCAAATTCTCGCGTGGTTGAAGACAATGGGTAGCGGATGGTCGCTTGGCATGGCATCCTCCTAGCTTTCTCCCAGAAGAGTTGCAGCAGGATTTATGCCACCGCGACGCGCCGAATCGCTGACGACCTTGAGGGCGCAATGTCGCGATCCAAACAGCTTGGCGGCTTTTACACATTAACCGCGCTTGGTTTCAGACAGATGCGCCACTGCCCGCCCACTACAAGCCGACTTAATTTTAGCAGGACCGAAAAGACCATCCTTCAGTCAATGACCGAATCGCAGGGAGACGCTCAGTGGAACGGACAAGGGCGCGCCCCTGATATCGAGCTGCTTCGGACCCGCGGGCGCAGCCATCGATAAATCGTCACCACGTCAGCGCCTCGGCCGACCCGAATAGTGAACTCCGCCTCCAAGGTCGGCTCCGGCAGAATGGCCCGTTGCGCCACGTTGCTGTGGCCGTCGGAATCTTGAGTCGATGAATCCACTCGACGAGATGACGATCGAGGAAGCGCTGCGCGCCTGAAGGAAGGCGGCAGGGCGACCGAATCGTGGCAGTCTCTATTGGTCTAGCGCAGGCCTCGGAGGCGATCCGCACCGCGCTCGCCGTGGGCATCGACGTGGCATCCTGATGAAGGCGGATGGCGCCGTCGAGCCGCTGGCCACTGCTGATATCCTGAAGAAGGTCGCCGGGGAAGAGTTGCTTGAGTTTTAGGAACCTACCATAAGGGTGAACTTTTCCACAACTCCTGCTGGACGCCAGCTGAGCTTCGCCTGGCGCAAACCTGGACTACCGAGATCTTGCCCTCGATTAAGGAACGTTGCTTCGGCTCCTATTTCGCCTGCGAGTGCGTGAAGGACGTACTCATAGGCGCCTTTGAACTCTCGGTCGGCTTTCTCGTGGTGTTCCACAAACATGGTCGAGTTGAGCCGCTCGCCAATGGCGAAACCCGCGAGCGTCCCGCTTATCTCGACCACCACTCCCTTTAGCGGCAGCAAATCAAGGTGCTGGAGAGCGACTTTAACGGCGACGGTCTCCTCTTCTGCCGATTCTCGGCCAGCATCTTGCTCGCTTAGCCATCTCTCCTGAAGCTCAATGCACTCAGTTGCATCGCGAGCCTGCAGCGTCCGCACAGTCGGACTAAGATTAGCAAATCGCTTGACGAGATTTCTTTTGCCTTCGAACTTCTTGCCCTTCAACGTTATCAACTCGTCGACCTTGTAGTAGTAGTCACTATTGTCGCGATCGAATACGACGCACGCGTTTTGCGAAAGATCGTCAGAAAGGGGAGATGGGATACGCACCCATCGGTAAGTCCTAAGCCCAGGCAGAAGCTCACGCATTATCTCTTCTGGATGCTCTCCTATCGGAGGAAAGAACCGCAATTCGCTGTCCGATTTACGTTGATACGATACTAGGAGATGATCTCGATAAACACAAACCTGGTGATGTTTTACGTCGGCCCAGCAAAAAATGTTCGCAAATGTCATTTCGCAGCATCTAGGCGGGAATTCCGCAAAATATCGATCGAAGATCGTCTTCTGAGACATCGATATCGGCTGCATCGCATCCAAGATACACTTCATAGCACCGCGCCTCCTGCCAGTGCTCCCCGACCATTAGGCGTCTACTACGAGTCCCATCGCGGCAAGCAGCACTGAATTCCTTCGTAGTCGGCCTCAATGAGAATTCTTACTTGGACGACGTCCTCTTAGCTGCCTCTTCCATTTGGATGAGATGCGGCAGCGCAAACTGGTTTATGCGACGCAAGTAATCATTCTGGTTGGTCTGTATCAGATTCCGGTATCCAGCAATATAATTCGGGTTCTGACAGCATCGGCACATGAAGCTCTCGGCGAGAGAGTACTCCGAGCAATTGTAGTCTATCGTTATTTCATCGCTCTCGCCAGCGATCGCCTCGATAGCATTCAGAACGACAATTTCGGAGACGACCATGACGTAGGCGTTGGGGCGACAACTATGATTAACAAAGTCAATGTGACCACTACAAAGATGTCGATGACGATCAATCTGTATGGTTCTCTTGTTGGCCGTCCCTAGCACAGCTCCGCCGAGTCTTCCTACAACAGCGCCGCTCGATATTGATCTCCTCGAAAAAAGACCAAATCCATTTATATTCGATGACCCAACGAAGAGCCAAGCACTTGTCTCGTGAACGTAGTTATTCGAAGTCATGCTGCGAACTCTCTTTGGCTCCCCGACAGTCGGCGCGAAGTTGGCTGCCTACGGCTTTACCGCCTCACTGCTGTCTTCATCATCCCCCGCCAGCGATGGATCAATCTAAACGGCGTTGCGCCTGTCCTGGCAACCCATCAACTCTGATAGCCGATATTGCCGTGGGCGCGCGCCTGCGCTGGCGGAACTTAAGTGCTTAGGAATGTCTGCGGCTGCGCGGGTCAGCCTGACGACCTCTATTGCGACACAACCCGAGCTGTCAAAAAATGTGCAGACCGACCGCCATCATTCGGTAGCCTTCGCCGATCCAAGGAAGTCTGGAATACCGAAACTGGATGATTTCGGAAAGTCTCAAAGCGTCGATTTCGTCGAGGCCTCGGACCCTGTTGCACGCCGCGGCTCAGTAAGCGTCGCACGGCTCCCACCGCGTCTTTTACGATCTGCGATGCGGCAGATTCAGGATGTCTTAGGCGATCGATCTGCGTCTATGCTTGACCATCGCTTAAGTCAGACCTTAGTCGGCTGACGTGATCACGGAGGCGGCGCGACGTCGTGGTTTCCTAAGGACGACAAGCCCGGATTCCGGAGGAGGCGCTGGCGCCAAGCGTAGTCATTTCCGACAGTGCCCGCCGGCAAGGGGGAAACCGCAACAATTGTTCACATCGCGCTGGCAGGCACGCCCGCTACCAGTGCCGAAAACTGTCAATCCGCTGTGCACCTACAGTGGCAGAGACCACGGCACTACTTGCGACTTCTGCCGATGCGCGCTAGCGAGCGGGCCGTAAGGTAGTGTAGGGGCCTCCGAAATTCGAGCCGAGCGCGCTACAGTCCGTGCCCGGGGGCGGACGCAGTGTTGATTGCGACGTTGTCCGTGCACTGAAGGCGTTCGGCAATCTTCTCGTCCGGAACTGTGCGGGTGATGGTAGCAACTAAGCTGTCGCCTTTCGACTACCTCGGTGCGCCGTTTGATCTCGTCGTTGAGACGCTCGATCGGTTGGTCAAGTGCAGCTTGGTACGATGCTGCGGCGAGAAGGTCATATAGGCCAGCACGTCGGTCTCGGCTTCGTCGAGGAAGCCGGCAAGCTTGGGCAGCTCGGGGCGGAGCTGATCGGCGACCTTCCGCCACTGCGCCTTTGCGGCCTCGACATCGTCCTGGGCGAACGCAGTGGCGATGAAGGCGGATACGAAGCGCCGGCCGCTCTTGCCGGCATGCGCCAGCGCATTGCGCATGAAGTGGACGCGGCAAGGGTGGCGTTGAGCACCTTGGCCACGACGAGTTTGACACCACGCATGGCGCGGCGGGCGAGCTTGCGCAGGAACGCCGTCCGGCACGTCTCGGCCTGGAAGGGGGCCGATGTCCATGCCGAGAACTTCGCGCCGGCCGTCGCTATTGACGCCGACCGCAACGATCAGCGCAACCGAGACAATGCGGCCCTGCTGGCGCACCTTCACGTAAGTGACGTCGATCCAGAGATACGGCCAGTCGCCCTCGATCGGCGGGCGAGGAACGCCCTCACCTTGTCGTAGATCTCAACGCACAGCCGGCTCACCTGGCTCTTGGAGATGCCGCTCATTCCCATCCCCTGCACCAGGTCGTCCACGGGGCGGGTCGAGACGCCCTGCACGTAGGCTTCCTGCACCACGGCCGTAAGCGCCTTCTCGGCCATGCGGCGCGGCTCCAGGAAGCCCGGGAAGTAGGAGCCCTTGCGCAGCGTGGGGATCCGCGGTTCGACGTGCCGGCGCGGGTCTCCCAGGTTCGGTCACGGTAGCCGTTGCGCTGGGCCAGACGCTCGCCGCTCTTCTCGCCGTAGCCCGCCCCGGTCTGGCCTTCGACTTCCAACTCCATCAGCCGTTGGGCGGCAAAGCCGATCATCTCGCGCAGCAAATCGGCATCGGGGGGTCTTCTCCACGAGCGTGCGGAGGTTCATCATATTGTCGGTTATCGGTAGTTCCTCGGTTGCGTTGGCGTGCCGCAACCCGATCCTACCGGAGAACTGCCGGTGACCACCGCAAAGCCGCCCGCGCGATACGGCGCTATTTGAGGGCGCGCGTACGGACGGCTTTGCTCTACCGAGCTACACCATCGCTGGGGACACGGCCTCCGGATGCCCCACTCAGCTCATTCTCGATTACTCCACAGGCTTTGGCAGGCGGTGCGTTGATCCCGGTCCGGCGAAATATCCCCGTCGGCTGGTCCGGCGCTCTCGGCACCAATTTGAATTGGCACAAAAGCTCAGTGCCTTGCTCACGTGAGCAGCCCGTGGGGGAACGCGTTGCGCCGCGCTGCCTCGGAGATGCTCACACCGCTTCCAAAGGTCTCCACCACGATCCGGGCCTTTCCTCGCACGTTCATCGTCGGCGGCTACGTCCCCCTGTGATCACCTTGAGGCGAGGATAGGAATCACCTTCCAGTCTAGCATCAAGCAAGGCATTGGCCATTGTTCTACCTCCACCGATCCGTTCATACCGGGCTGTATCGCACGCTAGCCATGCTTAGCCAGGTGGAGACCTTCCGCTGGTTATCATGACCCGTGGGGCGGAGAAGCGTCAGCTGTCTGGGATGATTGACTGCTGAACAAACAATGCGACGAGGACAGTAGGCCAACGGTCGGGCGCACATCGAGCAAACCTACTAACCCTGGTGGGTTCACGCCGCGCCAACAGCTAAGATACCTTAGCTCGGTGCCCTCTGACATGCAGCATAGGAGAATAAGCAGCGAATGTGCGACAGGTCTAACGAACTCGGCCCTTGGGACCGCGATCACTTCTTCCACCCCGCAACACATGCTGGCGCTCATGCGAGAGGTGAAATCCCAACGCGCGTGATCGGCAGTGGCGAGGGGGTCTACATCACCGATACCTCCGGCCGAACCAGTCTCGACGCCTTTGCGGGCCTTTTTTGCGTGCATGTTGGATACGGCCGCCAGAAGATAGCCGAGGCGATTGCAAAGCAAGCGAAGAAACTCGCCTACTATCACGCCTATATCGGCCATGGCACGGAAGCCCCCATTACCCTATCTAAGATGATTATAGACCGTGCGCCGGGAGGCATGAGCCGCGTCTATTTCGGCCTATCTGGCTCTGACGCGAACGAGACAAGTATCAAACTGACATGGTACTACAATAACGTGCTTGGTCGACCGGAGAAAAAGAAGATCATCTCCCGCTGGCGCGGCTATCATGGCTCAAGCGTGATGACCGGGTCGCTGACAGGACTTAAACTGTACCACAACGCCTTCGACCTGCCGCGTGCGCCAATTCTGCACACTGAGACGCCCTGCTATTTCCGCCGCACCGACTTGACCATGAGCGAGGAGCAGTTCGCTCAGGCCTGCGCCGACAAGCTCGAAGAGATGATCATAGCCGAGGGTCCCGATACAGTTGCGGCGTTTATCGGGGAGCCGATCTTAGGTGCTGGCGGCATCGTTCCCCCGCCCACCGGCTACTGGAAGAAGGTGCAGTCGGTGTTAGATAAGTACGATATTCTACTCATCGCGGACGAAGTCGTCACCGGCTTCGGCCGTCTAGGGACAATGTTTGGCTCAGACCATTACGGCATTAGGCCAGACTTGATCGCCATCTCAAAAGGCCTGACCTCCGGTTACGCGCCGTTATCGGGCGTCATCGTCTCTGACAAGATTTGGCAGGTTCTCGTGAAAGGCTCCGATCAACTCGGCATGATTGGTCATGGCTGGACGTATTCCGCCCATCCGATCTGCGCTGCAGCCGGCATTGCAAATCTCCAACTGATCGATGAGATGGGCTTGATCGCTAATGCTCGCGAGATTGGCTCCTATCTCCGCGCGGCGCTGACCGAGGTGCTCGAGGGTCACCGAAACGTCGGTGAGGTGCGCGGAGACGGGCTGATGGCGGCGGTCGAATTTGTCGAAGACAGGGATGACCGTGCATTCTTCGATCCATCCAAGAAAGTTGGTCAACAGGTCGCCGCCGCCCTGCTTGAGCGTGGTGTAATCGGCCGGGCCTTGCCGCAGGGCGATATTCTCGGGCTCGCCCCACCGCTCTGCTTAACAAAGGACGAAGCCGATATCATCATTAAGAACACCGCAGATGCAGTCAATGCCGTGTTTGCCAGTACATAAGCTCGGCAGGCTGTAATGGACTCCTAGGTACCATAGCCATCACAAGCCTTGCGAGCGTTTAGTTGCTTGCAATGAATTGTTCGCAATCGAGCTTGCTTCAATGACACAGGCGTCAAGGAGGACTTGCAGGCTGATGGCGTCGAAAACTCCTTTGCGTCCTATGGCGACGAGTGAACTGACACGAACAGCTGAAGACCCACGTTGAAACTCCAGAGAACATCGCTTCTCAATCAGCTGGAATAGGGCGAGTCGCCCGGCTCCTCGGCGAACGACAGCAGGCTTTTTGTGCGATAGATGCTGGTCGGAGTTTTTCCAATAGCTTCACGAAGCGCCGCGAGGCTAAGCAGACGATCTGACTGCCAAGTCCACGATGAAAACACGTGCTCATGCGATACCTTTCGATTGCGCGCGGACTCTGCGATCCGTGGCACTCCTGATCAAACTTATCTAGGAACGTCCAGAGCTACCATTACACTTGCTTTCTTTGGAAGTGTCTGAATTCATGGATAACCATGATTCGGAGATCATGGAGGCAAGCCGCGTCGATTGAGGAGACGCTTGCGTTGTGGGCGGCGTCGCTTCGAGACATCAAGAAATGGATACGTCCGTTGCTCACGCAAGAGGATGTGGCGAATGCCGGCCTGCTCCTGCAAGGCCTGCTCGGAGATGAGCAGAGCAAGACCGGTTGGATGCGCGCGGAGGCGGCAGGCGATCCTGGCCCATGGCGGCAGCAGGCAATTTCTGGGGCGTGGGGATTGGGACGCTGATGCGCTGCATGATATCGTGCGCGACTATGTCATCGAGCATTTGAGGGATGACGATGCCGTGCTGGTCATCGACGAGACCGGCTTCCTCAAACAGGGCACAGCGTCCTGTGGAGTGGCGCGGCAATACACTGGTGCGGCGGGGACGATTACGAACTGCCAGATCGGGATCGTCGCGACCTACGTTTCACGTCATGGTCATGCGTTCATCGATCGCGCGCGCGATAGCCGCGTCTGTCCCATTCAAATGGGTTGCAGGTGACACCGTCTACGGCGTTGGCGACATCGAATAGCAATTGCATCGGGGACCTAGCCCCTCGGGCTTAATCCAGTTTGGAGTTCGCTCTGGCCCAAGACGACGACCAGAGCATGAAGCGTAATCGTTTTACGGAAGAGCAGATCATTGGGGCGCGGTGCGCAGGACGTCGACCTGTCCGTGACTGTGATGGGCCAGAAGCTTGCAGTGCCATTCTACTGCTCCCCGATAGCGCTGCAGCGCCTCTTCCATCATCGGGGAGAGCGCGCGGTCGCTGCTGCGGCGGCAAAACACGGCACTTTGTTCGGCGTCTCGTCGTTGGGAACGGTCAGTCTTGAGGAGCTACGCAAAACGCACGACACGCCGCAGGTCTATCAATTCTATTTTCATCGGGATCGTGGGTTGAACAGGGCCATGATGCAGCGTGCCAAGGAGGCGGGAGTCGAGACCATGATGCTGACGGTGGGCAGCATCACCGGTGGAAACCGCGAGCGCGACCTTCGTACCGGCTTCAGCATCCCCTTCAAATTGACGCTTGCCTGGATGACACAATTTGCCGTCAAGCCGATGTGGGGCATTAACTATGTCACCCACGAGCGATTTAGACTGCCGCAACTCGATGAGCATCTAGACATGAGCGGCGGCGCCATGTCGATCGGTCGCTATTTCACCGAGATGCTCGATCCCTCGATGAATTGGGACGATGTCGCCGAGATGGTACAGATCTGGAACGGACCGTTTTGTCTCAAAGGCATCATGTCGCCGGACGACGCAAGGAAGGCGGTCGACATCGGCTGCGCAGGAATCGTCCTGTCGAACCATGGCGGCCGCCAACTCGACGGATCGCGCGCCGCATTCGATCAGCTTGCCGAAATCGTCGATGCTGTCGGCGATCGGATCGATGTGATGATGGACGGCGGCATGCAGCGGGGAACGCACATCATCAAGGGTACGCATCCGGCCAGCACCCCTGGCAGGGGCGCCGGTCTGCCGTGGCGCTCAGGCGGCAGCCGCTTTAGACTGTCGGGTCGCCTTCCAATTCCACGGGAGCAGGTCGGCGACTCTGTTGGCGGGGTGATCTGGAAGCCTGGCCAGCACATCAGCGAGCCAGGCTTGCGGATCAACGTCGTTCATCTTGCAGGTCTCGATCAGGGTATAGATGGCGGCAGCACGATTGCCGCCAGCATCTGAACCGGCGAAGGTCCAATTTCGTCTCCCGACAGCCACACCGCGTAACGCTCGTTCGGCAGCGTTGTTCGAGAGGCAGACGCGGCCATCGTCCAGGAAGCGGGTGAACGCGGCCCAGCGGTTGAGCAGGTAGTTGATCGCCTTTGCAGTATCGTTGTTTGATGAGAGCAAGGTTCGCTGCTGGCGCATCCAGATTTCGAGATCGGCGACGATCGGCCTCGACTTATCACGACGTACCGCAAGCCGCTGTTCCGGCGTTTTGCCGTTAATGCTGCGCTCGATCTCGAAGAGCATGTCGATACGACGTACAGCTTCGCTGGCGATCGGCGCCTCTCCCTGTTTCACCAGGTCGACAAATTTCCTCCGACCATGGCTCCAGCAGGCCGCTTCAAGGATCGGAGCTGGCTTCCTTTGAGCCTTGTAGAGCTGGTTGTATCCATCAAAGGCATCGGCCTGCATGAGGCCCACATAGCCGGCAAGATGGCCTTGTGGATGCTCGCCAGCCCGACTGCGCGAGTAATGGAACGCGGCCGCCGGAGGATCTGTGCTGCCAAACGGCCGGTCATCGCGAACATAGGTCCAGATCCGGCCGGTGACAGTCTTCAGTTTCGCGAGTACGGGCACCGTTGTGTCATCGGTGTGGATGCGTTCCGCGCTCATGACATGGGTCCGGATCGCATCAATAATTGGGTCGAGCGCCACCACGCAGGCGCCGACCCGATCCGCCAGTGTCGAGACATCGATCTCGATCCCTTCGCGGGCATAGGTCTTGCTCTGCCGGTTCAACGGCTGATGCAGCAGGAACTTGTTGACCAGCACCATCGCCAGCAGGTTCGGCCCGGCATAGCCACGCGGGATCGGATGTGAGGGTGCCGGCGCCTCGGTGATCGCCTCGCAATCCCGGCAGGAGAACTTCTCGCGGACGTGCTCGATGACCTTCCAGCGCCGCGGCTCGCATTCAAGGGTCTTCGACACCACCTCGCCGAGCTTGTGCAGCCGCTCGCTGCCGCATTTGCCGCAGGCGCAAGGCGCGGGTTCGACGACGCGTTCGATTGGCAGATTGTCCGGCAGAGGACGTCGGGGTGGCCGTGGATTTTGCGCACGCTTCTGCTTGGCCGCTTCCGGTGCCGCGATCTCGGCCCTGGTTTCCTGCTCGGCCTGGGTCTCTTCAAGATCCTCGATGGCCAGCTCAAGCTGCTCGACCAGCAGCCTGCCGCGTTCAGAAGACTGCCCGAACTGCTCGCGCCGTGCCTTGGCCAGCATCAGCTTCAGCCGCTCGATTTCCAGCCGGCCGACGGTCACTTCGCTCTTCGCTAGCGTCAGCTGTTCGCGCTGCGCAATGATCATCGCATGCGCAGCGGCAAGGTCGGCGGGAAGCGGATCGGCGGGCGTCGTCACGAAGACGAATCAACCATATTCGTCGCAAAAAATCCCGCTCGATTTAACCGGAAGCCTGTGGACGCCAGGTTGCCTGCGGCATCCGCAAATCAATCCGGAGAGAAGATAGGATAGCTGTGCAACGCTGATCGTCACAACGCCGTCCGCCAGCGATGGCCACAAAAAGCGGCCGCGCTCCAGCCGCTTCGTGAACAGACACGCGCCTTGGCCATCATGCCAGATGATCTTGATCAGGTCGCCGCGGCGCCCCCTAAAAACGTAGAGATCACCAGCGTGCGGATCACGCCTAAAACTCTCCTGGACCAACCGCGCAAGGCTTGGAAAGCCGCGGCGCATATCGGTGTGGCCGGTCGCAAGCCACACCCGCACATTACCCGGAATGGAAATCATCGGCGCTCAAGCACCTCGAGGACCCGCGCCAGCGCTTCTGGATCGACGTGCGCGTCCACTCGGATGCGTCGCCGGTTGCCAAGGTCGATCTCGATCAATCCAATACGCGCAGCCACCACAGACCGCCCTCGGCTATCACCCGTAGGTAAAAGCTTCGGAGTTTCCTCCGCTTCCGTGGCGGCGATCTGCACCGGCGCAAAAGATGGTACGACCTGCTCGGATGTCCGCGCCTGTCGACGCCAGGTAAACACCAGGCTGGCCGCTACTCCGTTGCGACGCGCAACCGCAGTCACCTTTGCGCCCGGCGCCAACGTCTCCTCGACAATCCGTGCCTTGTCATCCTGCGACCAGCGCCGCCGACGCTCCAGCCCGCCCAAAACCTCGACTCGCATCGCCTGATGACCTTAATGCTAGACTTAAGGTCACACGCTTGGCGAATTACGGCGTGTCAGACAAGACGGTGCCCGCCGGATGCGTACCATCAAGGCTCTTGCGTTGGGCGCAAAGGCGGTTGGGATCGGGCGGTACCATCTTTACGCCCTTGCCGCGACCGGGGAAGCTGGAGTCGAGCGGGCGCTCGCGTTGTTGAGCACCGAGGTGGAGCGCGGCATGAAGCTGATGGGCTGCAAGTCTGTAAGCGAGCTATCGCGCGAAAAGCTGCGCTTCAGACCCTCCTGAAAAACTCTGAATCGCATTACATCGGGCCATGTACCTGCCTTGAACGTGTTTATCTAGTGATCTCGGACAGTACGAAGGTAAGCCACTCTGTGTTGAGGCGCACGCGCACCTCAGCTGCGGCCGCGGCACCGTGGCCCTCGTCGTCATGGATCCGCATTAAGGCTGGCTTGCCCTTCGGTTGTGCGGACTGGAGACGAGCCACAAACTTTGAGACGTGACAGGGTGGACAACGTGGGTCGGTCGCGCCAGCAACTGCCAGAAGCGCTGGATACGCGACACCAGGCCTGATAGCGTGATAAGGCGACGTTGCGAGGATACGCTCACGGTCCTGCGGATCATCTGGATCGCCAAACTCGATGTTTCCATGCAAGTAGGGTCGCGTGAACCAGTCTACGAGGTCTAGAACTGGTACGAGAGGAACTGCTGCAGCCCAAAGATCGGGTCTTTGCGTCATCGCCACACCAGCCATCATACCCCCGTTTGACTTTCCGGCTACAGCTAGCTGCGCAGGTTGGGTAAAACCCTTCTCGATCAGGTCTTCGGCAACAGCATATAAATCGTCGTAACCGTTCTGCTTGTTTTGAGCTCTCCCCTCGAGCCACCAGCCAAGTCCAAATTCTGAGCCGCCTCTGATATGAGCGTGGACAAAAATACAACCGGCCTCAACCACGGCGGCCATAGCACCCGGGAATTCAGGGATGAGCGGACGATTGCTCGCTCCGTATGCGAAGATCAGTGCAGGACGCGGCCCGGCTTCCGTCCGTTTCTTTCCTACGACGTGATACCGCACAGGCGTGCCGTCCTTGGACCGCGCCTTGCCTTCTTGCACAATCGCGTCGGGAATAGTCGTGGCAGGCGCAACGACTATTTCCAGACCGCCACTTAATGGGTCATGCTTATATATGCCCCATGAAGTCGTTAGGCTTGAGACCACAAACAGAGGCGTTGTCTCGAATGTTGGTCTCGTCAGGTTCATTATCGGAAAAATGCCCTCAGTGATCGCGCCGAGAGCGGGCAGCCTAACGCTATCAATAAACTCGCCGTTCAATCTGTAGATATGAACGCCAGAATAGGTATCATCGAACAACGTGACGTAGAAGTGATCTGCTGCCGGGATGATCGTCCTGAAAACAACATTGGATTCCGGAACGATCTCGCACCAGGTGTTCATTGAGCCATCACCGGACAAAGGTATACTAACGATCCGCCCCCGATTGGCGCCAACGAATGTTACAGCAATGTATCGATCGCCGAACACCTGGCCTGGGAGCCCGCCCTCTGCCTCGCGAACGAAGGAACGCCATTGGGCATGCGGATCAGCCAGATCAAGCACAGCAACAGGAACAGGGTCCGATAGTCCCTGCACCGCAATTGCCCATGTCGTCCCGGGCCTAATGAATACACCTCGATAGTCTGTTTTTTGGGGCCAGCTAATATCGGCTCGATCGGTGTGCTTTGACTTGAGATCGTGAAGGAACACTTCGAATCCTCCATCCACGGATCGATTTGGCAAGCCCGTGAAATAGAAGCCCCGGTTGTCGGGTAGCCAGTGAACGCCGCCTGTCCAATTGTCCATCAGTGGAATATCAGGCCCATCCGGCAAAACGTGGCCTGTCGATACGTCGATCAATATGATACGATTATTTTCACTCCCATCTTCGCACAATCCGAGAGCGAGTATTTTTCCATCCGAGCTTGGGCTGATCCAGGTTATCGTAGGTACGGCTGACTCGAGATGAGTCGTGTCATATAGGATACCTCCCGAAGCGGGAAATATTGACCCCGTTCGGACAGCCGGCCTGCCGCTTTCGAGATTACTCGAGATCCAAAACCAAGCGCCCCCAGCGAACCTCGGCAGTTGGTCCGGCCGAGCGACATCATACCGGCCGATGGCCTCCGAAACGAATTCGCGACTCGGAAGCCCGGCAAGGTAGTTTGAGGTCAGTCGATTTTGTTCCGTTACCCACGCTTGCACCCGTGGGCTGGTTTCCGCGAGCCAGTTATATTCGTCGGGCACAGCCTTTCCGCCTAGTCGAACCACCGTCGTTTCTGCAGTCGTGACGGGGTAGTCAAAAGCTGAAGGATGCATGTCACTTCTGCAAGTGTGTGGCTCGTGCTTGAATTCGCCTAGCGAGGCTAACTCTCGTTGCTGTCGATGCGAGAACCTGTTCGTACCGGAGCGGCCGCAGATGAGTCGCGGGCGACCGGCAACAGGTGAGTGCGGGTCGGAGGAATGTGCGACGAAGCTCGAAAGAAATCGCTGGTATCGACTCCGCCGACGACTGTCCCGACGATCACAATCTGAAGAATTCGGTCGGTTTCACAGACGACGGGATCTCGATCAAGAATGACGAAATCTGCAAATTTGCCGGTGGCGATGCTCCCGATTCTATCGTCCATCTGCAGTTGATATGCAGCGTCGATCGTGATCGCCTTCAGCGCTTCTTCCATGGAAACGCGTTGCTCAGGGCCAAGGACTGCGCCCTTCATTGTGCTGCGGTTGACAGCGACATTCAGGCAAACGAGCGCATCGGGCCATGTCATTGGAGAATCGCAGTGATAGGAGACCCGCATGCCCTTTTTTGACGCCGAGCCTGACGGAGCAAAGCGAGCCGCGCGCTCTTCGCCAAGCAGATAGTCTCGGAGAGCTTCGCCCCAGTAGTGGACGTAAGGCAAGAAATAAGAACAAACGACGCTCAGTCGAACGGCACGATCGATCTGATCCTCGCGCATAATCCCGCAGTGCTCAATGCGAAGCGGCCCGGATACCTTGTCAGCGCCGACCCTCTCGATGACCCTCTCATACACGTTGAGAACCATGTCGATGGTCCGATCGCCATGGGCGTGGACTGACATCTGCCAGCCCTCACTCACGTATTTGCCGACCAATTCGTGCAACTTCTCTTCTGAAATGTTGGAATGCCCCGTGCTGTTCTCGGGCAACCCCATTCCCTTGAGTGTCATCTTGTTATTCAGGTAGGGGCTTGTGGTCCATACGTTGCCCAACAGGACGGAGCCGTCCGCGTGGAGCTTGGTGCCAATCATCCTGAAATCGTCGTCGCCAAAATTCCGGGCAATCGTCACCTCACCGCCCAGATGTTTTGCTTCGTATCCCACAATACGGAGCGGGTTTCGGCGCGATTTCACCATAGCGTAGAGCATTGGGGCTGCGCCAGGTTCAACCATGATCTCTGACGTGGTGGTATAACCTGCGCGTACGAACTTCTGCACCCACTCCTCGAAGCTACGCTTCTTTCGCTCTTCCCCGCAGATATCGTAGAAGCGGCTGCACAGTTGCCATGCCGAAGTCTCGGCAAATTTCCAGGGAAGCCCATCTGCGGCGTCGAACACCTTTCCCCCCAGTGGCGGTTGGTAGTCAGCCCCGATCCCAAAGACGGCAAGGGCTTTCGTGTTTATGAACACTCCGTGAAAGTTGATTGTCTGAACAACGATCGGATTGTTGGGGGCTATGTCGTCGAGAAGTTCGCGGGACGGCTCTTCCATGCCCTCGTGCAGTTGCGGATCAAGTCCAAGAAACCACATGACTTCGTCAGGCTTCGCCTTCGCAAGACGGCGACGCATCTTCGCAATCACCGCGGAAAACGTCGGCTCATGAACCGCTCGAATATCGACGACCGGATCACCCCAAGCCAGCGCGCTCATCATTGGATGGCTGTGCGCCTCGACGAACCCGGGCAACATCGCCCTGCCCTCAAGATCGCTCCGGATCGTATCCGCGACTGCGAGCCTTTCGATGTCCGCTTTGGAGCCGACAGCCAGAACCCTGCCTTCTCGAATGGCAACGGCCTCGGCGATCGGATTCGCGGGGTCCATGGTCCGGATCGGACCGCCAAAGAATATGCGGTCAGCTGTCTTCATTTGGATATCCTTCTTCGATTGTGGCTTCTATTCGCAAAGGCTCGGACGCCTTGGACGCCGGCGCCGCGCGATTGGAACGGCGGCACGCGCACCGGGGCAGAGCTCAAGAGCCGCGGCAATCGCGCTCCTGTTGAGCTCTCCTCGCCGGGCGATCAATACGACCTGGCTTCTCTCAGGACCTTCCGCTCTCTCCAGTTCAACGGAAGATCTCTTTCCTACGAATTGAAAGATGGCTCTTGACGGGCGCTGTTCGTCCGTGATCGTCAGACTCAACAAGCCCTTGCCGCGCAGAATTTGCGACGGGAGAGCTTCGGTAAACCGCCTGAATGCTTCTGCACCAACTGGAGCATCCCAGTAAAAGGAAGCGCTTTCGTAAAGGTCCGAGTGTTTACTTTGCACCGGTTCTAGAGCTCTGTGGCGGACTTGTTCTGTCGGACCAAAGAGAATTTCAGGTGAGACCTGCGCATTCACGACATCCAACAGCTTCATGCTGCGTTGAGCTGCTTGAAGCATTTGCCTAACTTCGAGATGCACCGCCTCAGTCACCAAATCGGTCTTATTCAACAAAACCAGGTCGGACATGGCCGCTTGATCGATTGCAAGCTCCGTGCTTTGGAAGTCGAGATCGAGTATGTTGGATGTATCGACCAAGCAGAATAGGCCATCGACATAGAACAGCTCCCTGATGGGAGCGCTGTCGAAAACTCTCAATACACCGGCGGGATGAGATACACCGCTGCACTCGAGCAGGACGCGTGTGAACTTGGTCGACAGACGGCTGACCGACACCAGACCGGACGCTAGGTCGTCTCGGATCGAACAACAAACGCAACCGTTGCTCAGGTCTATCTGAGTTTCAGTCTCGACCTTGATGAGATCTTGATCAATATTGATCGCACCAAAATCGTTGACCAGCACGGCAAGACGTTCGGATCCAGGGTTATGCAAGAGATAGTTGATGAGTGTTGTCTTGCCCGCACCGAGAAACCCGCAGACGATTGTCGCTGGAAGCATCATCGCGCGCGTCCCATCCAACGATAGACAATGCTGAGGCGCTCCTTGCTGTATCTCTTGCTGCTGGAATCTAGCTGCCGCGCGGGACGACGAAAAACTCCAACGATACCGGTTGGGAAGTAATGGACTGCCAGAATGAAAAGCAGTCCGAGCCACAACATCCAGCGATCCGGAGACAGCACATGGCCGATTCCCGGCAATGAGCCTAAGGCTGTGCTCGCGCCTTTCAGTAGATCCTGCAGATAGCCTTGCGCCACTAAAAACGCAGCGGCCCCTACGATACTGCCGTAGATCGTCCCGACCCCACCGATGATGACTATCATGAGGATATCGAGCATGATTTCGAAAGAGAGCGAAGCGTCGGGTCCGGTGTATCGAAGCCAAAGCGACAACATGACACCAGCCAGGCAGGCGAACACGGCAGCAACGACGTTGGACAGCGTTCGAAAGACAAAAACCGGATAGCCGATCGCCTCCGCTCTGAATTCGTTATCGCGGATAGCCAGCAGCACACGTCCGAACGGTGAATTCACGATACGGAGCAGCGCGAGAACGAATGTCACGCTCATCGCAAACATGAGATAGTAGCAGACGACCTTACCGTCGATCGTAAGCTCGAAGATCTTCGTATCCAAAAAGCGGGAGCTTGGCATCAAAGCCGGCGGCAACCGGAAGATAATGCCGTCTTCCCCGCCAGTCAGATTGGACAACTGAGTTGCAAGGGTTTGGGCCGCCGCCGACAGCGCGAGCGTGATCATAGAGAAGAATATCGCTCGCACTCGTAGCGAGAACAAGCCGATGACAAGCGCAAGCGATGCGGACACCACGATTGCCGCGATCGCGCCAACGGCTAGGGAGGTCCAACTCGCCCCCAATCTGACGATGGCGATACCGACGCCGTAGGCCCCGATCCCGAAGAACACGGTATGGGCGAAACTTACGATCCCGGTATAGCCAAGCAGCAGATCGAAGCTTGCTACAAGAACCGCGAAGATCATGATTTTAACGCAAATGCTGATCGCCTTTGCCCCGGTTAACGCAAACGGAGCCACGAGGAGAGCGACAACGATTGCGATCAGAAGTATGGCCAGAAGCCGGCTCCCTGGCCGGTCTCTAGATATCAGGCGTGTCCAATCCATCGACGTAATCACCGCGCACTCGCCGGATAAAGCCCATTGGGGCGCCAAAGGAGTATCGTCGTCATCAAAGCAATGTTTGAGAATAGGGCGACCTTGGGCTCGATGAAGCTGGCGTAATTCGCGCAGATCCCGACCAAGATCGCCCCCAGAAGAGCGCCCCCGGTGGATCCGAGTCCGCCGATGATGATGACGATGAAGACCAATACGTTCATTTGGCTCCCGATCTGGGGGACAAGCGTCTGCTGGTAGAGGCCCCACATTACTCCGCCGAGGCCAGCAAGCGCGCACCCCGATACAAATGTCGCGACGAAGAGGCGTCGCACGCCGTAGCCGAGAGCCTCCACCATTTCGCAGTCGTGAACCCCTGCGCGGATCAACAACCCTGTTTTGGTGCGGGTGAACACAAGATACTGGCCTAAGAAGACGAGAGCCCCAACCAGGAATGCGAAGGCTCGGTAACGTTCAATCGCGACATCGGCGATCACGATCGCGCCGCTCAGAAACGGCGGCAGCGCCACATTTACCTGCTGTACGCCCCAGATAATCTTGATGATCTCTTCACCGACAATTAGACCTCCGGTCGTCACCAGAATTTGCATCAGATGATCGCCGTAGACCGGCTTGACCAGCAATCGTTCAAACAGGAGGCCGGACACGCCGGCACCAGCAACGGAAGCTACGATGGCCACCAGGATCACGAGCAGATTCTCGCTCAGGTATGGAGATACGACGTAGCCACTGAGTGCTGCGAAGACGGTCGCCGAGAGATAAGCCCCAAGTGTGATGAAAATGCCCTGGCCGAAATTCAATACATCCATCAAACCAAAAACAATGGTCATGCCGGACGCAATCGTAAAGATAATCATCCCCATGGCCACTCCAGCAATCGTCAGAGTGAACCAAGCAGCAGGATTTCCGATCGCCAGATATGCGCAGCCCATCAGAATTGGCAGCAGCGCCAAAGGCATTAGGTCGGAACGGCTTATGGACATAGCGCGAGACCCAAATGCGTTTGGAGGATGTCGTCACGCGCAAAGCACTCATCCGCGGAGCCCGCGTGGACGATCTTTCCGGCATCAATGATCGCGACGTCATCACCGACCTCGCGTGCAAGCTGCAGGTTCTGTTCGACCAGCAATATACTGGCTCCGCTCTGCTTCAGCTTGAGCATGGCTTCAGCCATGTTGTTGACGATCGCCGGCGCCAATCCCTTGCTTGGCTCGTCAATCAGTAGCAGTTCTCGAGGTTCGACGATTGCCCGCGCCATTGCCACCATCTGTTTTTGGCCGCCGGACAGTTTTCCTGCCGGCTTGTTCCAAAATTGGTGCACGGCCGGAAACAGTTCAAAAATCCACTCGAGACGCTGCTGATCGATATCACTCACGCGCGCGGCGCTTCTCGCCGCGAGGAGCATGTTTTCCTTCACGCTCAGGTCCGGAAAGATGCCCATGTTCTCGGGGACATAAGCAATACCGAGCCGCGAGATCTCCGAGGTCGAGCGACCTACAATGTCGGTGCCGGCAAAGCTTATGCGGCCTTTTGAGGCCGGCCATAGACCCATAATCGTCCGCAGCGTCGTCGTTTTACCGGCACCATTTCTTCCAAGGAGAAGAGTGATCCGATTACGTTGAGCGCGAAAGCCCACCCCCTGCAGGATGTGGTATATGCCAACATGCGTGTGAACATTCTCAAGATTGAGGAGGAGTTGCGTCACATCGCGCCTCGTCTCGAGCCGGCGCTTGTGCCCAAGTAGGCTTCTTGTACGATTTCCGACTGGATCACGTCGGCCGGCTTGCCGTCGGCCACGAGCTGGCCATTGTGGAGCACGATGATACGATCGGCGAGATCGCGAACGACGTCCATTTTGTGTTCGACAAGCAGTATCGTCTTATGGCTGAGCTCTTTCAGATCGCGAATGAGGTTCAAGACCGCCGGAACTTCGTCGGCGCTCATGCCGGCTGTTGGTTCGTCGAACATGTACACTTTCGGATCCATGGCGATGAGCATGGCAATTTCTAACTTTCGTTGGTCGCCGTGCGAAAGAGTGGCAACCAGCTCGCCGAGTTGATTTGCCATCGAGACGGTTTTGAGAATATCGGTCGCTCTTTCGATTAGATCGCTTGCATCGCTCCAAATGCTCCAGAAATTGAGACCATGGCAGTGGCGACCAGCGTGCATCGATTGCGCCACCAGACGAATATTTTCAAGGACAGTCAGGCGCGGGAAGAGATTTGTGAGCTGAAACGCACGGCCTAGCCCTCTCTTTGCCCGTTTGGCTGCGGACAAGGCCGTTACATTTTGCGCCCCCAGCCATACTTCGCCGTGGGAAGATGCGATTTGACCCGAGATCAGATTGAAGTAAGTGGTTTTGCCCGCACCGTTCGGACCAACAATGGCTGTTAGAGCTCCGCCGCAAAAAGACGAACTCACAGCATTGACCGCGCGATGTCCTCCAAAGGATACACCGAGATCGACGGTCTTCAGTATTGGCGAACCGCCGTCGACCTCAGGTGTCGCGAGAACAGATCCGTTGGGGAGCATCGATCCGCCGACCTATTTGTGCGCAGCCACAGAATTCAATTTGGAGTCCAATTGCTCACCACCAAAGGTTTTGATCAGCTTGGGCAGCACCTGCTCGGCACCTGGAACGGTCGTGTAGGTCACGGCGTAGAAGTCGTGCAGGGCCTGGTGATTGTCCTTGCGGATCGTCAGTTCACCCGTAGAACCCTCGAACGACATCCCTTCAAAGGCGGCGGCCAGCTTTTCAGAGTCTGGTCCAGCTGCCTTATTGACAGCGTTGACGATGGCGAGCGCCGCATCAAACGCAAACGCCGTCCCGACGTCTGGAGGAGAATTGAAGCGCTTCTTGTGCTCAGCGACGAGCCATTGATTTTGCGGGTTTTTGATGAGCTCGCAATAATAGGGGGTAACGCCCTTCAGGTTTGGAACGCCTTTGTAAGCGGCCATTCCCGAAAGAGGAGCCGCGGTCGTCGCGAGTTCAATTCCGTATCGAGCGGGATCCATGGCGTTTAGCTTTGCGATTGGGCTGGCTCCAACCCAGTTCACCCATAGGATCTTCTTGCCCGGGCGATCTTTAAGCGCGTTAAACAGGCGCTGTGCGATGCCAGTGAAATCGGTGGTATTTAGCGGCAAGAACTCTTCATCCACTACGGTTGCGCCTGCACTTGTGGCGACCGACTTGAAGGTCTGCGCGCTCTCATGGCCGAAAACGTAGTCCTGAGCGAGCACTGCGATAGAAGCGCCTTTCTCGGCCAGGAGCGATGCCGAGGCCACAGCTTCCTGACCAACGGTTCGGCCCGTACGAATCACATACCTGTTCCACTTATTCCCTGTAATGCTATCTGCGCCGGCGACATCGACGACGAGAGGCTTTTTGAACTCCTCGGCCACTGGCATCATGGCCAGAGTGGTTGCAGAGGAAGTGCTTCCAACTGCGATATCAGCCTTGTCGTCCTGGAAGGACTCTTCGATCAGCGCACGTGCCCGATCAGGCTTCAACTGATCGTCTTTCTGGATCACCACGATCGATCGGCCGTTGACCTTCATCGTCCCTTTGGTCGCATACTCAAGCCCGAGCCGTAGCCCTATCTGGGCTTGCTTGGCGTAGTCTTCGAAAGCGCCTGTCGTGCTCGTGATCAAAGCGATCTTGAAATCTTCGGCGAAGGCTGCCGACGAGACGCAACAAATCGCGGTCAAGAGGAATACGGATGATCGCGCAGTGCGCACACGACGTTTCGTAATGCCAGTCATCAAAAATCCTCCCCATTCTTGTCTGCAGAGAGCTAAATCTCCCCTCATAATTTTGTCAATATGAAATTCTGTCAGAAATTTTCACGACTGGAACCTGTTTTTGCCTGGCGCGTCTGTTTGCATCCAGGAGAAAGCCGCTAAGAAACCAGACGTTGTTAGACCAGCTGTTCGGATCTAAGGGCTCTGCGAGATCGCTGTCCGTCCTTTGGACTTCCAAGATAAGCGGCAATTACATTCGGATCAGTAGCAACCTGATCGGGACTTCCGTCTGCAATAACCGATCCGTAGTTCATGACGGTTATCCGTTCACACAACCCCATGACGAATTTCATGTCGTGCTCTACCAAGACAATCGTCAATCCCTGCCGGACCTGATTGCGCAACAGGTCGCCGACGGTAGCCGTTTCGACGGGGTTTAAGCCCGACGTGACTTCGTCAAGCAGCAGAAGGTTGGGCTCGCCAACGCACGAGCGATCTCGACAAGACGGCGGTCACCGTAGGACAAGTCCGCTACCGGCGCGTCCGCTTTCGCCAGGAGGCCAACGATGTCCAGAAATTCTCTCGCCGCAGAAACGGTTTTCGCTTCTTCCCTCCGCTTTCTGCCGATCGAGAACATGCTTCCCCATAGACCGACGGAGTTGTGGAGATGCCGCCCTGTTGCGACGACATCCAATACAGTCATTTCGTCAAAGAGTTTTGGGGTCTGAAAAGTGCGGCAGATACCGGACGCCACCCGGGCCTCGGGAGTCATATGTGTGATCGCTTCGCCTCTGAAGCAAATCTCGCCGGCACTTACGGTGGTGAGGCCCGATATCAGATCGAAAGCAGTGCTCTTTCCAGCACCATTTGGTCCAATGAGGCCATGTATGCTTGCCTCCTTCACGTCCATGGATAGTTTGTTGACAGCAACAAGGCCGCCGAAGCGGCGCGTCACCTCGCGCAACGTCAGGATAATCTCAGAAGATCTCATCTTGCATGGATCCTCTTGCTGCGGCTCAAGGCCGCACCGGCACCGGCTATGCCTCCAGGCAGCAAGATCATCGAAGCAACAAGCAAAACACCGAACGCAAGCATCTTGTACTGCGCAAAGTCCCGAAGATATTCTGGAGCAACGATCAGGACGGCCGCGCCAATGATGGCGCCAGGGAGCGATCCCAGGCCGCCCACGGTTATCATGATCAGACATGTGAGCGACTCGTACCAGGTGAAGTTCCCCGGGACTCAGAAACCGCAGGAGATGTGGCAGATATGCGCCTGCTATCCCGGCGATGGCGCAACCGAGCGTGATCACGATCATTCGATATCGTGCCACGGGGATACCGACACTTCGGGCCGCCGTTTCGTTCTGGCCGATCGCGCGGAAGGTACGGCCAATTTTTCCGTGGCTAAGGCGAACGAGCAACGCATAAATGAGGATGAGCGTTAGCGCTTCACATACGAACAGGACGGTGCGTGTTTCGACCTGAAAACCAATCATGCTGATCATAGGGATTCCACGGACTCCGGCGCTACCACCTGTCAGATCTGTCCAGTTGGAAAGAATCTGATGGACAACGATTCCAAAGCCGAACGTCGCAATCTTGAAATAGACACCAGAAAGCCTGATCAGCTGCGCCATCAACAATCCGGCGGCAGCTGCCGCTAGGCGGCGATGAGGGCCACGAAAAACGGCGTGCCAAGGTTTTTTTGAAGAAGAACGGAAGTGTAAGCCCCGATTCCCATGAAAGCCGCATGGCCCAGGGAAAGTTGCCCTGCGAGCCCGACCATGGTTTGTAAGCCGAGCGCAGAAATCGCGTAAATCGCAACGACCAAGCCGAGGTAAAGATAGAAGCCACCGAGGCTCAAGGGCACAGACCAAAGAATGCTCACGATAACCGCAAAGACAATCCAATCGTTTCGATTCTGGCGTGTCGTGCTCGCGAGATCATTTTGATGAGATAGCGGCTGCTTTGCCGTTTTGAAAAAGACAGCCTCTTGCAGGTGCCTAGCCTCTCTTTCCCATCAGTCCGGTCGGCTTTACGAGCAGGATGCCAATCATGAGCAGGAAGGCCAAGCTGTCCTGGTATTCCGATGAAACGAGTTGCCCCCCAGGGTTTTGCCAATCCCAATGGCAAGGCCGCCGATCACGGATCCCGGGATACTGCCCAGTGAGCCCAACACAGCCGCAGCGAACGCTTTAATTCCGATCGTTCCCATGTCGGCAGACACGAAGGTAATTGGCGCATAGAGAACGCCGGCCGCAGCACCAATGCCCGAAGCGAGTGCGAAGGACGCCGCAGATGCAAGTCTGCGATTCACGCCCATGACAGAGGCAGTTGGAGCATCGTCAGCTGCCGCGCGGAGGGCCAGACCGAGCCATGCCCGAGTGAAGAGAATGTGGAGCCCAACGATCAACACCACCATCGTCAATCCGATGAGGGGATAGACCGCCGGCACGGGATACTGTCCGACCCTGATCGTCTCGTGAGTAAGAGGGATCGGATAGGCGAGTGGGTTTGCCTCCCAGATGAGCCTGGCGCCATTGCTGAGAACGATGCCAATTCCCAGCGTGAGGAGCACGAGGTAAGTCTGACTCGCGCCACGCTGAATGGCGGGCCAGAGTGCGGTTTGCGCGATGATGTACCCCAAGCAGGCCGTGACCGCGGCGGCAAATGGGACAACGAGCCAAAACGGAAGAGCAGGAGCACTGATGATGATCGAATAGCCGATGAAGGCCCCAACCATCATCAGGTCGCCTTGGGCAAAATTCACCAATCCCATTGCGCGGTAGACCATGCTGAATCCAACGGCCACAAGGCTGTAGATGCAACCGACTGCCAGTCCGCTTAGCAACTGAAGCGAGAGATTCATGGTGAAACGCGCCCCTTGAGCGACTCTACTTGAGCAAGGTGTCGAGCTTGACCTTCCCGTTGACGAGCTCTGCCATGGGCAAAGGCCGTTGAGCGTCACCGTTTGACAGTATTGCGATCGGGCCCGTTGCGCCCTGAAACGCCTTCGTGTTGAAGATTTCGTCGCGGATTGTCTGCTTGGAAATGCCGCCCTTTGCGGCCGCACGCTTCATTGCGCCGGCGAGAACATGCATCGCATCATAGCCCATGCCTTCATATTGAGTTGGGGTTCTATGATAGCGTTCGTCCCACTTCCGAACGAATTTTTGTCCAGCGTCCGTTTCGATCGAGCCCGCCAGATAATACAGCAGCCTCCGCCGCTGGCCCGGCTATTTCACGATATTGGTCTATGCCAATCGCGCTTCCAACTTAGAAGGGAAACTTGATCTGCATTTCTGCCATTTGTTTCACCATCAGACCTGCTTCGGTGTAGTACCCCAGAGCACGATATTAGTCGGGCTTTGCCGACGCCACGGTCCCCAAGGTTGGCTTAAACTCGCGGGACGTGGGTTCGTAAGCAATCCTTCCCTTGAGCTCGAGTCCGATTTCCTTGGCTTTCTTCTCGAATGTTTCAGCCAGGGAATTCCGAAGTTATCGTTTCGGACCAGGAGATCGCGCTCTTTGCTCCCTTGTCCTTTTTGAGCCACTCTGCAGTGCGCTCGGCCCAAGTGGTTGACGATTGCGCTATTCGCGCGAACCAGGGATTGTTCGCCAACGTCAGGGCGCTGTCCACGGCAAGTGGAGAGAGTTGCGGCACTTTCGCCTCTTTGGTGACCTCGATCGCCGCGGCTGTGCCGGCACTCGTTGAACCACCGATCACCGCCACCACGTCGTCAACGTCGATCATGCGCTGAACGGCCTGCGCGGCCACACCGGGACTTGCGGTGTCATCGGCTGGTATGAGCTTTATTTTGTCCGCACCCAAATATCCGGCATTGATTTCTTCGAGCGCGAATTGGGCACCCGCAAGGCTTTCAGACTCGTAGGCCGCCGCGGGGCCGGACAATGGTCCGAAAAAGCCGACTGGTAAGTCCTTGGCCATGACCGAAGACGCACATGAGAGAAGAACAGTTGCGATTATGCCAATACGAACGAGTACCATCTTCCAATCCTCCAAATGCAACAGTTAGACGCCGAGATAGCTTCGTTGGATCTCTGGATCGGTCTCAAGCGAGGCTGCCAGCCCCGATCTGACGATCGCACCGCGCTCCAGAACGTATGCACGATCGGCGACATCGAGCGCCGCCGCTGCATTCTGCTCCACAAGAAGGATGGTCATACCGTCCTTGGCGAGCCGATTGATCGTGTCGAAGATCAGTTCGATCAGCAAAGGCGCAAGTCCCATGGACGGCTCGTCCAGGAGGAGCAGCTTCGGCTGTGCCATCATGGCCCGCGCCATTGCGACCATTTGCTGCTCGCCACCGGACAGCGTTCCGGCAGGTTGATCGCGACGCTCCGCTAGGCGAGGGAAGAGGTCGTAGACGCGATCGAAGTGCCAGGACGGCCCGAAGCCAGTCCGACGAGAATAGGCGCCCATCGCGAGATTTTCCGCAACAGTCAGACTGGAGAAAACCCGCCGGCCTTCCGGCACAACAGCTATGGCGGCGGCAACAATACCGTTCGGCTTCATACCGAGAAGAGACTTACCATAAAACGTTAGCTGCCCAGCGTTGACAGGAAGCAACCCGCAGAGTGCATTGATGAGTGTTGTACTTTCCGGCGCCATTGCGGCCTAAGAGGCAAACCACTTCGCCGGTGCTGACATCAAGCGACACGCCGTGAGGAACATCGACGTTAGCGATGTAGGAAACTCGGATTCCGGACACGTCCAAGAGTTTTGGTTCGCCGACCGCTGTGTTTCCGCGCGATAAGTGGGAAGCGTTCATCAGTTATCCGCTATGGCTCGATCAGGAACGGAGCTTCAACAGCCCCCGCAGCAGCTCCGAAAACCGCAATGTTTGAACAACTCTAGCCGTTCGCTGTTCGATTGATCGCTCACGAGGGACCAATAGGCGACGCGGCGCCGTGTCGACGACATGCGGCCTCAATTGTATTTCTGAGAAGACAAGCGATCGTCATGGGGCCTACCCCACCCGGGACCGGCGTAAGTGCGCCGGCCACGGCACGCGCGCTTGCAAAGTCCACGTCACCGACCAATTTTTGACGCCCCTCGTGCTTGACCCGATTGATTCCGACGTCGATGACAATGGCGCCGGGCTTGATCCAGTCACCACGAATGAGCTCGGGCTGCCCGACGGCGGCCACAAGGATATCCGCGCGGCGACACACCGAAGGAAGATCCTCGGTCCTGGAGTGCGCGACCGTGACTGTGCAATTTTCTCGAAGTAGGAGTTGCGCAAGCGGTTTACCGACGATGTTGGAACGTCCAACGATGACGGCATTCAGCCCAGAGAGATGACTGCGAACTCCCTTAATCAGCAGCATACACCCGAGCGGAGTACAGGGAACTAGCGCCCCCCCGCCGAGCGAGAGCTTGCCTACATTCATCGGATGAAAACCATCGACGTCCTTCGCCGGATCAATAGCCGACGTCACCTTTTGGGCATCGATATGGGAGGGTAGCGGCAACTGGACGAGGATGCCGTCCACATCGTGAGCGGAATTCAGGCGATCGATCAACGATAACAGATCTGTTTCGCTCGTCGTGCTCGGCAGTTCATGATGAAACGAACGCAAACCAGCTTCAACAGAACGGCGAATCTTGTTGCGGACGTAGACCGCACTCGCCGGATCGCTGCCAACAAGGACGACGGCCAATCCGGGCGTAAGCCCCCTTTCCACAAGGTTCTCAACTGCACTTCGCAATTCAGAATGGAGCGTTGCTGCAACCGCAGCACCATCGATGAGAGTGGCCTCGCTTGACTGAGTGCCCTTTATGTCCCGGATGTTCATCGAAAGATCACCGTGCGATCGCCATTCATGAGTATTCGATTTTCGGCATGCAGCTTGACGGCCCGCGCCAAGACGGCGGCCTCGACGTCTCTTCCGATTGCTGAAAGGTCGTCCGGCGTCAGTGCGTGGTCCACACGGAGCACATCCTGCTCAATGATTGGGCCTTCATCCAAATCCGCTGTGACATAGTGGGCCGTAGCCCCGATCAACTTGACCCCTCGCGAGTAAGCCTGATGATACGGCCGGGCTCCTTTGAAGCTCGGCAGGAAGGAATGGTGGATATTTATGATCCTTCCGGACATCTTTTGACAAAGCTTGTCCGACAAGACCTGCATGTACCGCGCCAAGACAATGAGGTCGATTCGCTCCTGCCCAATCAATTCGAGGAGCTTTGCCTCCTGCGCGGGCTTCGTATCAGCGGTGATGGGTATATGATGAAATGGAATGTCATAGGATCCGGCGAGCCGATAGAAGTCCCGGTGATTGGAGACGATCAACGGAATTTCGACCGCAAGGGTGCCGGTTGCGTATCGAAACAGCAGGTCGTTCAGGCAATGTCCCGCCCTCGAGACCATAATCAAGAGACGAGGCTTCGACTTGCAGTCATGGAATTCCCACGTCATGCTGAAGGGAGTCCCGATTTCCGAGAATTCCGTCTGCAGATCGGTCAGCAAGATGCCGGGCGCATCAAACGACACGCGCATAAAGAGCCTTCCAACGCTGCCGTCCGAGAATTGAGCACTGTCACGGATATTGCACCCGTGCGTGGCGAGAAAGCCCGATACGGCGTGCACAATCCCAATCCGGTCCGGACAGGAGAATGTCAGAATGAAATCGGGACGCAGGGCGCGATCTTTGGAAGACGCATTGACAACTGACGTCTGCGTTTCGGCATGAACAGATCGGGGCTCGGATACGACGCTTGTTTCGGTCATGACAATATTGCTCTGCTACGAGGCCGCGGCCGAGACGAGAGCATCCTCCCCGACATCCTTTACGCGACTATTGTTGGGATCATAGAACGGACGCAATGATGCGCGTGCGGGTATGCGCACGCCGGCGACCTCGACTTCGAACTTTCCGTTCTGGAGAAAGGACGCATCGACAATGCCGTTTGAGTTGTCGATGAAGCCCAACCCCAAGCAGGTGCCGACCGTGTGTCCGAACATGCCGGACGTGATACGGCCAACAAGCCGCCCGTCCTGCCAAATCGGCTCGTTGTGGTAGATCAACACGCTCGGATCGTTCAGCGCGACGTGGATCATTTTTCGCCTCGGGCCTGCCTCCCGCTGGCGCAACAGTGCATCTCGCCCGATGAACCCTTGCGGCTTCGACCAAGCCACCGCAAAGCCGAGACCTGATTCCAGTGGAGTGTCCTCGTCGGTGACGTCGTGGCCCCAATGACGGTAGCCCTTCTCCATTCGCAGAGAATTCATGGCATGATAGCCAGCCAGACGCATATTGGATGCCGCGCCTTCTTCAACGAGGCAATCATAGACCCCCTGGACAAACTCAGTAGGGATGTACAATTCCCATCCGAGTTCGCCGACATAAGTAATGCGGCTTGCCCTGACTTTGGCATAGCCGACGTCAATGATTTGCGAGGTTGCAAACGGAAATGCTGAGTTGGAGAGGTCCGCATCCGTAAGCTTGCTCAGGAGATCCCTGGATTTCGGACCCATGACGCCCAGCACAGCGTAGGTGGAGCTTACATCGATCGCGATGGCTCGAGCGCCTTCGGGAATGTGACGGCGCAACCAGGCAAAGTCCCTGACTTGCGTCGCTGCCGCGGTCACGATGAGGAATCGCTTCAAGCCCTCTCGCGTGACGGTAAGATCCGCTTCAATACCGCCTCGTTCGTTGAGCCATTGCGTGTAGACGATACGGCCGACAGGCACCGAAACGTTGTTCGAACATATCCTGTTCAGCATGGATTCGGCGTCATCGCCTTCAAGGACAAACTTCGCGAATGACGATTGATCGAACAAACCAACACCTTCCCGTACGGACCGATGTTCTGCGGCCGAGTGTTGGAACCAGTTCTGGCGACCGTAGCTATATTCGTACTTTGCCTCTCGTCCCTTCGGCGCAAACCAGTTCGGCCGTTCCCAGCCCGCGACCTCTCCAAAACAAGCTCCTTGCGCAAGCAAGCGATCGTGGAGGGCCGAGCGGCGAACTCCTCTTGCCGTGTCGGGCTGCCGGAACGGCCAGTGCATGGCGTACAAGAGGCCGAGAGCCTCGACAGTGCGGTCCTTTAGGTATCGCCGATTCGACTGGAACGGCATGATGCGCCGCACATCAACGTCCCAAAGGTCCATCGGCGGATGACCGTCGGCAATCCAGTCGGCCAGGACTTTACCTGCTCCACCCGCGGACCGAATACCGATGGAGTTGAAGCCGGCGGCCACGAATAGATTGCGCACTTCCGGCGTTTCGCCCAGCATGTAGCGGTCGTCGGGAGTGAAGCTTTCGGGACCATTGAAAAACAACTGGATCCCGGTCTTTGCCAGTATCGGCACACGACGAATTGCCCCTTCAAGCAATGGCTCAATATGCTCGAGGTCATCCGGTAGAGTGTCGAACTCAAAGCTCTCGGGGATTCCCTGCATACCCCACGGCTTTGCGATCGGCTCGAACCAGCCGACCAGCAGCTTGCCGGCGTCTTCCTTGAAGTAAGTACAGGCATCGCCGTCCCGCAGTACGGGAAGATGCTTTCTGATTTCAGGCACCGGCTCAGTCACGATGTAGAAGTGCTCGGCAGCATGAAGAGGGACAGTCGTGCCGGCTTTTGCACCAAGCTCCCTCGCCCACATGCCAGCACAATTGACGACGAATTCAGCTGTTATTTCAGTGTCCTTCGTTCGCACACCCGTGGCGCGGCCATTTTCGATGAGAATGTCGGTAACGGCCGTATTCTCAAATATCTTCGCCCCACGACCCCTCGCTCCCCTTGCTAGAGCTTGCGTCGTATCCACCGGGTTAGTCTGCCCGTCTTTCGGAAGATGCACCGCGCCGACGAGGTCCTCGGTCGCCATCAAAGGCCAAAGATCGCCCGCCTCCTTGGCCGACATGACGTTGACTTCCAGCCCGAAACATCGGGCCATCGATGCTCCACGCCGGAGTTCTTCAAAACGCTCATGGTTGTTCGCGATTGCGAGCGATCCAATCTGTCGGTATCCGGTATTTTGACCCGTTTCGCGCTCGAGCTCGGAGTAAAGCTCTGTCGTGTATTGAGCTAATCGTGTGAGGTTGTGAGTTGCACCGAGCTGCCCGACGAGGCCTGCTGCGTGCCAAGTGGTTCCGGACGTAAGCTGTTTTCGTTCGAGCAGAACAACATCCGTCCAACCGCGAAGGGTCAGATGGTAGGCCAGACTGCAACCCATGATTCCGCCGCCAATGATGACGACTTGAGCCGACTTGGGAAGTTCCGTCACACGCGATCTCCGATCTAATCGTGAAATTCTGACAGAATTTTTCACGATTGTGAACGTATTTTTTCACAGCGGAGGTTTTTTTTCAAAGTTGTGCCCTCTATAAGGAATCGGGCGCTTTGGGCGACCCAGCGCGCCTAGGTTGCGAGACGTTGGCTTCTGATGTGGTCTCGGTGCACTCCGTCGATCATCGAGAGGGCTTTCGTGCTAGCTTTGTTTTGAAGGTCGAAGGAGCCGATGGCTATTAGGTCGATACGCGCGGCTGACGAATGGGCGGCAACAAAATCGGGGTCCAGCATGGACCCTGAAGCTGCCGTTGGTGGACAGATCCGCGAATTGCGCAAAATCAAGAAGTTGACCTTGACCCAGCTTGCCCAGGCAGCCGGAATCTCGGTCGGCTATTTAAGTCAAATCGAGAGAAATCAATCCAAGCTGCCGATCGGAATTTTGAAGAAGCTGAGCGACGTTCTCGGCGTCCATATGAATTGGTTCTTCAATGGCAACTTGCAGGCTACCCCCGATGAAAGAGACGTCATCGTTCGTAAAGCGCATCGCCGACGCCTGACATTTACCGGATTAGGCATCGCTGAAGAGCTTCTGTCTCCGAACCTCGCCGGTCCTCTCGAGCTCCTTCTGAGCACAATCGAACCAGGCGCTGATAGCGGCGAGTACAGCCATGATGGCAATGAAGCGGGCATTCTGATTGCAGGTCGATTGGACCTATGGGTTGACGGAAAGCGCTTCCAGCTTGAGGAGGGGGATAGCTTTTCGTTCAGCAGCACCTCGCAACACCGCTGCGCAAATCCAGGAAAGGTGCCCGCAAAAGTGGTTTGGGTGATTACTCCGCCGCATTACTAGTGAGTATCTTTCACTCGATCGGCGGCGAAATCGGTCAATTCATCTCGAGGTGGATCCTCGCAGCTTTGACTGAAGTCGTGATGAAGCGGCGCACCTCCTGAACACGACGGGTCTCGTGCGTGTCGGAATGCGAAGTCAGCCAGTAGCTGCGCACGAACCGAACTTCGGGGAGCAGACGCTGTAGTTCGGGATAATTTCGGGCCGCATAATCGTGCAAGATGCCGACTCCGTGGCCGCTTCGCACGGCCTCCATCTGGGCAACGACGCTTCCGCACTCGTAGCGACGCGACATTAGGCGTACGCATCCGGCCAGCACCCCTGGCAGGGGCGCCGGTCTGCCGTAGCGCTCAGGCGGCAGCCGCTTTAGACTGTCGGGTCGCCTTCCAATTCCACGGGAGCAGGTCGGCGACTCTGTTGGCGGGGTGATCTGGAAGCCTGGCCAGCACATCAGCGAGCCAGGCTTGCGGATCAACGTCGTTCATCTTGCAGGTCTCGATCAGGGTATAGATGGCGGCAGCACGATTGCCGCCAGCATCTGAACCGGCGAAGGTCCAATTTCGTCTCCCGACAGCCACACCGCGTAACGCTCGTTCGGCAGCGTTGTTCGAGAGGCAGACGCGGCCATCGTCCAGGAAGCGGGTGAACGCGGCCCAGCGGTTGAGCAGGTAGTTGATCGCCTTTGCAGTATCGTTGTTTGATGAGAGCAAGGTTCGCTGCTGGCGCATCCAGATTTCGAGATCGGCGACGATCGGCCTCGACTTATCACGACGTACCGCAAGCCGCTGTTCCGGCGTTTTGCCGTTAATGCTGCGCTCGATCTCGAAGAGCATGTCGATACGACGTACAGCTTCGCTGGCGATCGGCGCCTCTCCCTGTTTCACCAGGTCGACAAATTTCCTCCGACCATGGCTCCAGCAGGCCGCTTCAAGGATCGGAGCCGGCTTCCTTTGAGCCTTGTAGAGCTGGTTGTATCCATCAAAGGCATCGGCCTGCATGAGGCCCACATAGCCGGCAAGATGGCCTTGTGGATGCTCGCCAGCCCGACTGCGCGAGTAATGGAACGCGGCCGCCGGAGGATCTGTGCTGCCAAACGGCCGGTCATCGCGAACATAGGTCCAGATCCGGCCGGTGACAGTCTTCAGTTTCGCGAGTACGGGCACCGTTGTGTCATCGGTGTGGATGCGTTCCGCGCTCATGACATGGGTCCGGATCGCATCAATAATTGGGTCGAGCGCCACCACGCAGGCGCCGACCCGATCCGCCAGTGTCGAGACATCGATCTCGATCCCTTCGCGGGCATAGGTCTTGCTCTGCCGGTTCAACGGCTGATGCAGCAGGAACTTGTTGACCAGCACCATCGCCAGCAGGTTCGGCCCGGCATAGCCACGCGGGATCGGATGTGAGGGTGCCGGCGCCTCGGTGATCGCCTCGCAATCCCGGCAGGAGAACTTCTCGCGGACGTGCTCGATGACCTTCCAGCGCCGCGGCTCGCATTCAAGGGTCTTCGACACCACCTCGCCGAGCTTGTGCAGCCGCTCGCTGCCGCATTTGCCGCAGGCGCAAGGCGCGGGTTCGACGACGCGTTCGATTGGCAGATTGTCCGGCAGAGGACGTCGGGGTGGCCGTGGATTTTGCGCACGCTTCTGCTTGGCCGCTTCCGGTGCCGCGATCTCGGCCCTGGTTTCCTGCTCGGCCTGGGTCTCTTCAAGATCCTCGATGGCCAGCTCAAGCTGCTCGACCAGCAGCCTGCCGCGTTCAGAAGACTGCCCGAACTGCTCGCGCCGTGCCTTGGCCAGCATCAGCTTCAGCCGCTCGATTTCCAGCCGGCCGACGGTCACTTCGCTCTTCGCTAGCGTCAGCTGTTCGCGCTGCGCAATGATCATCGCATGCGCAGCGGCAAGGTCGGCGGGAAGCGGATCGGCGGGCGTCGTCACGAAGACGAATCAACCATATTCGTCGCAAAAAATCCCGCTCGATTTAACCGGAAGCCTGTGGACGCCAGGTTGCCTGCGGCATCCGCAAATCAATCCGGAGAGAAGATAGGATAGCTGTGCAACGCTGATCGTCACAACGCCGTCCGCCAGCGATGGCCACAAAAAGCGGCCGCGCTCCAGCCGCTTCGTGAACAGACACGCGCCTTGGCCATCATGCCAGATGATCTTGATCAGGTCGCCGCGGCGCCCCCTAAAAACGTAGAGATCACCAGCGTGCGGATCACGCCTAAAACTCTCCTGGACCAACCGCGCAAGGCTTGGAAAGCCGCGGCGCATATCGGTGTGGCCGGTCGCAAGCCACACCCGCACATTACCCGGAATGGAAATCATCGGCGCTCAAGCACCTCGAGGACCCGCGCCAGCGCTTCTGGATCGACGTGCGCGTCCACTCGGATGCGTCGCCGGTTGCCAAGGTCGATCTCGATCAATCCAATACGCGCAGCCACCACAGACCGCCCTCGGCTATCACCCGTAGGTAAAAGCTTCGGAGTTTCCTCCGCTTCCGTGGCGGCGATCTGCACCGGCGCAAAAGATGGTACGACCTGCTCGGATGTCCGCGCCTGTCGACGCCAGGTAAACACCAGGCTGGCCGCTACTCCGTTGCGACGCGCAACCGCAGTCACCTTTGCGCCCGGCGCCAACGTCTCCTCGACAATCCGTGCCTTGTCATCCTGCGACCAGCGCCGCCGACGCTCCAGCCCGCCCAAAACCTCGACTCGCATCGCCTGATGACCTTAATGCTAGACTTAAGGTCACACGCTTGGCGAATTACGGCGTGTCAGACAAGACGGTGCCCGCCGGATGCGTACCATTAGGCGGCCAAGAGCCGAGGCATAGTCCAGCGCCCGGCTGTACACGAAGTCCTCGACATGCGTGACGAACAGCCGTCCCGCCAGATCAGATTGACTTTCGATTTCGCCTTCGCGCGACAAATAGCTCTGCGCCGCATAGACGCTCAACGTGTAGTCGGTCAATTTCGAGACGATCAGCCGTCCTTGTTTAGGTTCGTCGAGGGTGATTGCAATGGCGCCGGCGCCGACAATTGGGACGCGATCGACGGGACGCGGCTTCGTTCCGGCGCTCGCAATCTTGGCGACCTGCGCCCCTCTGTTGGCGACGAGTTTGAGAAAACTCTCGCGCTCCTTCTTCAAGCCCTCTTCGAACGCCAGGTCGATGGGGTAGCCGACCGCATCTGCAGCTGCGATCGGTGCCTCGAGCCTGCTCGGTCATCGCGGCGACTGCATTGGTGAAGATTGACCGGTCTGCCTTGGCCGCCGTAACCTTGGTATCACCGTCGCCAGCTAGCGCAGCGGCCGCTCATCGGAGCACCTTGCTCACAAAGGCTTCGCAGCCCGTCCCCGGTCCTTCGATGATCTCTTCGACCAGACCGCTCTGGATTGCTTTAGCGGCACCGATCCGATCGCCGCTAACGATCATCTTCCGCACGCTCAGGGCCCACCGCGCTGCAGCCGCAGCGTGCTGTCGGTTGGGTTCCGCGAATTTCGGGCTATGAGACGTCTTGAGCGCTGCCGAGCAAATCGTGTGTACGTGCCGTACAAAATGCAGCCTTAAATAGAGAACAACATTTTGCTGCTACGCAGTTGATGCCTTAGTATCTGCACGCAGGGCTTGAATCTGTATCGCCGATTGCCACAGCTGCCGTAGCAGCATTCGCTCCCAATCCGAAGCGTGTCCCCAAGCGGCGCGTAATTAGCCTCGACTAGCGTTTATCGCGCCGGTAGCGCCGCGGCGCAGCCACCCCTCAAGATTTCGTATGATATCCTCCGTCAGGGGCGTAGGCTCGCGTGTCGTTTCGTCGAGCAATACGCAAACCGCACGCGCTGAGGCAGCGCAAATGCCTTTGGAAAATACCACTTGGTCAAAGATCACAGAGGTACGGCCGAGTTTCGCAACGCCCAGCCCCAATTCGACCGTACCCGGCCAGCGGAGTTCGGCTCTAAAATGGATGTCGAGCTGCACCATCACCCAGGCAAAGCCTTCGGGCATCAGTCCATTAGTGGGATCGTTTGTCAGCGTGACCCTGCCCGTCTCGAAATAAGTCGCGTAAACAACGTTGTTGACGTGATTGTTGGGGTCGAGGTCGGCGAAGCGCACGTTGTCCGTCACCCGGTAGGGAAAATCCTCCAGGACAGGCGCGACATCGAAGCGGCCTGGCGCGTTCACCAATCGATCTCCATCATTAGCTTCCTTCGTCAACTTAGTTGCATACCGTCCGCAGCGACTAGACAGGTGCAACCCGTTTTCCAGCGTCGGAAACCCATCTGCTACACGATCGCGCTGGCGCTCTGCGCCTTCGAGGAAGTTATCGCAACTGCAGACATAAACAATAGCATGCCTGAGGTCGCCGAAAGCTATCGCCGATTCTTGGTGACGGAAGGAATCAGGCCGCCGCGGCTTGAGTTTGCGATCTGACGACTTCAATTTCCGTAGGCGAACTTTACACCGAGGGTGACTTTCGGCAACTAGTTACGACCATCGAGGCTACGCCAGCTTTTCTCGGCGGCTTCGGCGAGCTTGAAGATCATGGCGAGCGCAGTCTTGTTCGACAGATATCGCTTCGAGCGCTCTGTACGACGGCGCACCGTCGCGAACGAGCTTTCGATCAATTTCGTCGTGCCCAGGTGCTTCCGATGTTTGGCAGGGAAGCCATAGAAACTCCGCCAGCAACTGCACGATGCTTGGTCAAACACTCGACTGCCTTGTCGTACTTAACGCCCCAGGTCTGGACGAAGGCGTCAAAACGCGGCGAGCGCGTCTATCTTGATTTCCGCCGTCCAGATCACCTGCCGCGCCCGCTTGGCCTTCGGCTGCTGGCTCTTCCGCGCAACTGTTCAGGACGTTTGCGGTCTTGTGCATCCAGCACGCTGGCCGCGCGTCTTCGGCCACACCTCCTCGATCGCCTGCCGGAAGCAGAGCACGCTGTGAAAGCGGCCGAGCAAAACGTCGACAGCTGCAAAACCGCGTCGCACCGCCGGCTGGCCCTTCCTTCGGATGAAAAGCTTCGAATTGTGATCGGGAACGCAGATTTTCAGAGTTGGCAAGGCCTACATTCGCGAACTACGACTTCGAACCCTTCGTAATATTTATGTGACACGTGGCGGATGGGAAGACGGAGTGACCTCTCGGCCGGACTTGACGTGGCGCGTTCTTTGCGTCTGAGGGGAGTTTGCTGACGTATCCTAACCGAAGGATGAAGATCAGCGCCAAGGAGGATTCTGATGGAGCGCGCCGGTCGGCTTCGTGCAAGAGGCGTTTGTTCTTTCGCAAGGCTAAGCGCCGCGGCGTTCTTAGACAGTCTGTCTCTTGAGAGCGGTTTGAATGCAATTGACTGGCAAAATTGCATCGCTGGGTGGATCAAGGTTGGAGATGATCACTGCCTTCTTGGTGATCGAAATATTCAGACCGGAGCGACTGAGCGCGCGACTGAAGCTCGGCTTAATGCGCTAACCGCCTTTGAAATTGCTCGCCGGCTACTCGATCCAAACGATCCACGAAGTGCAGAAGTTACGTCAAAAGTCGAACGCTCCATACAGAGGCTGAATTCGTCTCTTGCGCAGAAGATAGAGCAGGTAATCCTTGAGGGCTACGATGATGCCACGCTTTCGGCCTATTACTTGCCCGGCGGGGACCTGAAGTCGCCTGTCCCCGCAATTATTTGCCTGAGTATGGAGGAAGAAACAGCAGTTACGCTGCTCGGGAGAGTTTTGCCTGTGTTGATCGGGCGGAGCATGTCGGCTCTTGTTATCTGTCACGATGACATCGCCAAAAGTTCGGCTGGAGAATCTCAAGCGATCTTTTCTCACTGCTTGGACTACTTATCGGCTCGCTCCGACGTTGATGCTAGTCGAATCGGAGTCTATGGAGAAGGAGGATCGGCGGTTTTAGCCACTGGATTCGCGGCCTCTGATCCTCGCGTTGCTGCGGCGGTTTGCGATGGAGGTCTGTGGAATTGGGTGCGGACTACGGCGACTGTCCGTTGGATGTCGGGGGAGGTGGATGTGGCGGATGAGGCCTTGATATCGGCCCGTCGTTCGCAATTGCTTCGACAACTGAGTTGCCCTGTACTCGTGGTCGCTGGCGGGCGCGGGATCGTCAGCGTGTCGGAAGCGACTAGTCTGCAAGCTGATTGCGCGGCGGCAAACATGGATCTGGTGGTGGCCCTGCCGCGGATGAGCCGGACTCCCGGCGGGGAGATCGAGAACTTCGTCACGTCCGACGATTGCATCTTCGATTGGCTGGAGCATAGGCTGGTCGGCCGTTCGCTCCCGTACCTTACATGGGGCACGACAAATGCGTCAGTACTTGATCACGTGCAGTGCGATTACCCTCAGTAGGCCATTGCAAAGCTCGCGATCAGATACACCTTACAAAACTCCTATGTTCAACTTTTGAGACGCAAGTCGGCAATTTTTGTAGATCAAGGCAAGTCGTTTGTTGATGTAGTCAAGAGAAGCCTCATCAAGCCCATCAAACAAAGCTGAGTTAAGGGCTTGCCTCCTCAACGACAGCTTCCTGATTTCGGCCCGCGCTTTTTCAGTCAGGGACATCTGAACGAATCTTGCATCGTCCGGCGAGACTTCACGAGCTAGGAATTCTACTAGCTCTAGCTTCTTCGTTTGGTTGGTGACAAAGGCGGGATGAATTCGCAGCTTATTGGCGACCGCTATTCCCGAAACGCCTCGACCTTCATCCAGTTGGTCGATGGCCATTAGGATCAACCACTGCGGCTCAGTTATTCCCAACAGTTCCGCCCAGGTTTTGTGGATTTCTTCCAGTTGGGAACGGATCTCCACAATGTTCCAGATGAAGTCTGTGACCGCCTTATCGATAGGTTCGTTTTCGGTCATGTCTGTCTTTCCGCCAAATGACAACTCTTGCCGCCGCGACTCGGAGTTGAGCCACTCACTTAGCTGGCTTGCGCCTCTTAGTCTTCGCTGCCCAAGACATAATAGTCATGTAAGAAAGTAATTGTTTTCTGAAATCAAAATCGTGCTATCGTGCTATATTGAGTGATGGATCGTCTACGTTCTGCTCGGATGATCATGTTCAAGCCTCCAAACGAGACCTCCGGGATGCCCCCCGGGGGTCTTTTTTATCATAGTTGGCGCGAATAGCATGCAAAATTCTGGGGCTCAGCGCAGTGTTGCCAGATAGGCACGGTTACTTAGAAACTACTCCGTCGTGCTTTTAGTTATTTACAGCAATTGATTTTTACAACTAGTGTTTCGCTCGACGGCGAGGGGGTGCCTCGAAGTCGTTCCGCAACTGCTCACCTCAACTCGCGAGGGGCGCGACGGATCTTTGAGGCCGGCAACGGCGATCCAACTTGGAGTTGTATCCATGAAACTGACGAGAAGTCTTACGCTGGGGTCTGCAGCGTTCTTCGCGAGCGCAGGAGCGCAAGCGGCTGATCTTCCCGTAAAGGCGAAAGCCGTTGAGTACGTGAAGATCTGCTCGCTTTACGGAGCCGGTTTCTATTATATCCCTGGGACTGACACCTGCATCAAATTGGGCGGGTATGTACGTGCTGATGCCATGCTGGGCACGAGCTCAGACTTTGATGCGGCTAGCACCGGTGTGGCCGCCGCCAGGAACCGACTCACCAATTATTATACGAGCCGCACGCGTGAAGATCTGCAGATTGATACCCGCACCGCGACAGAGTATGGCTTAGTCCGCACCTTCTTCGAAGGCGTCTTCACTTGGACCTCTGGCTCCTATAGCGGCGCTGGAACAACGGCCGTGAATGGATCGACCGCTTATACCTCCTCGGTCGGCTCTGCCGTCGCGGGCGGCTCGCTCGGGGTCTACTACGCCTTCATTCAGTTCGCGGGGTTCACCTTCGGAAAGGCGGGGTCCGCATTCAGGACGCCTTGGGCGGAGTATCCGGCAAACAACTTTGAGTTGCCGGGCAGTGGCGGCTGGGACCCCGTGAACCAGATCACGTATACGGCCCAGTTTGGTCAGGGCATCTCGGCTTCGTTCTCGGCGCAGGATCAGGTGCCTTACTCTCAATCCAACATCTGGAATGTGAGCGGTGCGACGGCCGCGGGTTTCGCGCTTGGCGCGTACGGGGCCAATGATATCGGCGGCTCACGCGCTCCGGATTTAGTCGCAGCCCTTATTGTTGACCAGGCATGGGGTTTCTTCCAAGCATCGGTCGTGGCCCATGACAATCACGCTGCCTACTATGGTGCCTCCGAGGTCACCAGCTATCCGGGAGATAAATGGGGCTGGGCTGGACAACTGGCGGTGTCAATCAAGAACCTCCCGACTGGCGCCGGCGATACGATCAATCTGACGGGCGTGTATACCAATGGTGCAAGTCGCTACAACTTCCAGGATTTTATGTCCGCCTCGTTCGCAATGTATGGTGGAACAAACGTGCCTGGAGCCTATCAGAGTCTTGGGATCGCCGGAGTTTCCGATTCAGTGTTCGTCACTGGCTCCGGCCAGGAGCTGACCACTACGTACGGCTTCAATGGCGGCTACACCCACAATTGGGACCCCTACTGGAACACGTCAATTTTTGGTGCTTGGGCTGCTGTCCGGTATAACAACACGGCCAAAGGCTATATCTGCGGTGCGTTCGTTACCGGCCTTTCTCTCTCGAGCGGCGCTGCAGGCTGCAACCCCGACTTTAACTACGCGGTTGTTGGTACGAAAACCTCCTGGACCCCGGTCAAAAATCTGACCTTCACCGGTGAACTCGCGTACATGATGCTTGACCAGAAATATGCGAGCGGAAGCACGGTGACGCTCCCATTGCAATCCGGAATCGCAAAGCCGCCTGCTGCTTACGAGCTCAAGGATCAAGGCAGTCTTCAACTGCTGCTTCGTGCTCAGCGAAACTTCTGATTTCTCTACCAAACCAACGGAAGGAGAAAGAGCTAACTTCACAGATCGAAATTTGACCTCCAAGGAAGGCCTCCGATATGCCCATCGGAGGCCTTTTCCTCATTCGAGCTTGGAATGTATACCCTTGTGATGTTTCTCTGTTCGAATTGTTGTGTATGGACGGGCGACCAACAGGCGCTCGTTTCACCCGGCGCGCTCCACATAGTCGACGCGGTCGCTTCGCTCGGCTGCATACCTTTCGAAATGGACAGCTGGGGCGTTGACATTGCGATGTCAGCCTCGCAAAAAGGCCTGAGGACGATGAGATCCGGCGATCTGTTTGGGGCCAGGCTGGACCAGATCATCAATATGAAGCATGAGCAGGTTCAGCTCGTCGGCAATGTCGAGTGGGACTAAATCGACGGCGAGATCGCGCCGCTCTATAGCGAGAACCGTCGGCCGGGCATTGCGACCCACTTCATGATCGGGCTGCTGCTGCTCAAGCACATTTGCGGCCTGTCCGATGAGGGGGTGTGCGAGCGCTGGATCCACGACCCGTATTTACAGTACTTCACCGGCGAAGAGTTCTTTGCCGCGCGGCAATCAGGATGGAAGCGGAGCGTCAATCAGGATGAGAGAGCGTCGTTGGGCTCGTGACGCAGGGAGGGCGTAGCCCGACCGGAGTTACGAGCCCAACGACGGCGCGATCCATAGGGGACCGCGCCGTCGGGTGATCGCGGCTGGCCGGTTATGCAAGTGGTTCTTCCGCCAAGAGGAATCACTCGTTTGCCAGGCCAACACGTCACAGATCACCAGATGAGGCTCTACATGAAGTACCGTCAGATCGATACCCCGCCCGTGGCTGCCGCCAAGGCCTCGTTCAGCACCTCGACCGCTTATCGGATCGAGAAGGATCCTCGCGCTCCATCGCAGAAGAAGGGAGCCCGCGGCCGGCGCCGACCGGACCCGTTGGCCAGTGTGTTTGAGACAGAAGTGGTGGCAATGCTCAAGGCCGCCCCCGGCGTGCGGGCTGTTGCGATCTTTGAGGAGATGTTACGGCGCCATCCTGAGCTCGGAGCTGGAATCCGCCGCACGCTGGAGCGCCGGATCCGCGCCTGGCGGGCGATCCACGTTGAGGAGCAGGAGGTCATCTTCCGCCAGACCCACGAAGTGGGCCAGGTCGGCCTGTCGGACTTTACCGACATGGGCGAGCTTGGGGTCACCGTCGCGGGCATGCCGCTCGATCATCGCCTCTATCACTTCCGGTTGGCCTATTGCGGATTTGAGCACGCCCATGTCGTGCTCGGTGGCGAGAGCTTCGTCGCTTTGGCCGAAGGGCTGCAGAATGCCCTGTGGTCGCTCGGTGGCGCACCGCGGGAGCATCGGACCGACAGTCTGTTGGCCGCCTTCTGCAATCTCGATCGCGATACGAGAGACGATCTGACCCGGCGGTACGAGGACCTCTGCGCCCATTACGGCATGCGGCCTTCCCGTAACAATCGCGGCATCGCCCACGAGAACGGGGCGATCGAGAGCTCCCATGGCCATCTCAAACGGACGATCGCCGATGCGCTGCTGTTGCGCGGCACTGCCGACTTCGATGATCTCACCGCCTATCGCGGCTTCATCGACGAGATCGTTAGCCGCCGCAATGCCCGCAACGCCAAGCGGATCGACCACGAGCGCGCCACCCTGCAGGCGTTGCCAGATCGCCGTACCTCAGACTACGAGGAGGTGATTGTCCGCGTGACGTCAAGCGGCGGCTTCACCTTGCGCAAGGTGTTCTACACCGTGCCGTCACGCCTGATCGGTCACCAGCTGCGGGTGCGCCTTTACGACGATCGTCTCGACTTGTTCGTCGGCGGCACCCATCTCGTCACCCTGCCGCGTGGGCGACCGCATCCCAACGGCAAGCACGACCAGGTCGTCGATTATCGGCACGTGATCCATTCCTTGCGGCGCAAGCCAATGGCGCTGCTCAATCTCGTCTACCGGGATCGGCTGTTCCCGCGCGATGCCTATCGCCGGACCTTCGATCGCTTGCGCGAACGGCTGCCGGACAGGAAAGCCTGCCGGCTCATGGTCGATCTGCTTGCGCTGGCGCACGAGCGCGGCTGCGAGGCCGAACTCGCCGGTCAGCTCGCCGCCGACCTGGACGCCGGCCAACTGCCCGACCTCGGACGGCTGCGCGCCCACTTCGCGCCGGATCCTGCCAGCGTGCCGCAGGTTATGGTGCAGCTTGCTCCGCTCGCCAGCTACGAGTGCCTTATCGGCGCCAGCCAGATCGGAGACGCCACATGAACACGGCCACCACCGTCGACACCGCACGCCTCAATCTGTTGCTCAACGAGCTGCGGCTACCCGCCATCAAGGTGCTGTGGCAGCAATTTGCCGAGCAGTCCGACAAGGAAGGTTGGCCGGCCGCCCGCCTTCCTCGCCATCATTGCCGAGCATGAGATCGCCGAACGCGGCCGCCGTCGCGTCGAGCGCCACCTTGTCGAGGCGCGGCTGCCCGCCGGGAAGACCTTCGACACCTTCGACTTCGAGGCCGTGCCGATGATCTCCAAGGCGCAAGTCACCGCGCTGGCCGCCGGCGATGGTTGGCTCGGCAAGGGCGCCAATTTGCTGCTGTTTGGTCCGCCCGGCGGCGGAAAGAGTCACTTGGCGGCAGCCATCGGCTTGGCCCTCATCGAGAACGGATGGCGCGTCCTCTTCACCCGGACGACTGATCTCGTGCAGAAGCTCCAGGTGGCTCGCCGCGAGCTCAACCTCGAGGCCGCCATCAACCGCCTCGATCGCTTCGATCTTCTCATCCTCGATGATCTTGCCTACGTCACCAAGGACCAGGCCGAGACCAGCGTGCTGTTCGAGTTGATCAGCGCACGCTACGAGCGGCGCTCGATGCTGATCACCGCCAATCAGCCCTTTGGCGAATGGAACAGGGTCTTCCCGGACCCCGCTATGACCCTCGCCGCCATCGATCGCCTCGTTCACCACGCCACCATCATCGAAATGAACGTCGAGAGCTATCGCAGGCGCACCGCGCTCGAGCGAAAGCGCGGACCAGGACGGCCACCTTCGCACGCGACACCAAAAACACTCGCTGATTGATGCTCCGCGACAATCAGAGCCAACAAAACTCTTGCGCGCGACAATCATCGCGGCAATCATCACCTCGCTGCGACACCGACTCGCCATCCTGATTGTCGCGCGCTTCCCACCCAGATTGTCGCGCTATAGTTCTTTCAGCACGCGTTCCCGCACGAGCGCTCTGGTGCAAACGGCCAAGTGGCTCGGTGACAAGCTGGAGCTGTTGCTGGCCGACACCTTGCGGGTGGCGTACGGGGCCGGCGTGTTGCGCAACTAGGACCTCAAGCGGGGCACGGTCGATAGCACTGTGCAGCCGCTTCCCGACCGATGCCAAGCTTGCTGCACGCGGCGATCTAAGGCGCTAACCGCCTGGCGCGGAAGCGCGTGGTCAAGCTGCGGCAGTGCTATCTCCGCGTTGCCAAGACCGCAGCGATGATGGCCTCCCGCTACGCCCATATCAAGCATTCCAGCGGCTCGGCAGTTGGCGCGTCGTGCGAGGCCGGCTGGGCCGGATCATCCGCGGCATCCGCCGCGAGATCGAAGGACGGGCTGTGCTCACGAACGTGTTCGCCCTCCCGCTGAGCTGAGCCATCCAGATCCGCTCGCACCAGCACGCCGACGCGGTTGGAAGCATTATTCCTTCCACGCCTCGGAAATGGAGTACATAGGCAAGGGCAACGCCAGCGTACCTCACGAGTTCGGCGTCAAGCCTCTATTGTCACCAACAACCGCCGGGCTCCCGTTGACCTGTTCGTGCATGCCAGGCGCTGCCCCATACCTACGACGGCCACACCTTGCGAGACGTCCTTGACCGCAACGAGACGCTTAGCGGCTGTGCGATCGAGCGTAAGCGTCGTTCTCAGGCCACGGCCTTGAGGGATTGAGTGCAGTGGGCCCAGGCAATAGCTGGTCGATGTCGCGGTTGGGATGACCGTTGACGATCTTCGTCAGGACGTCGGTGAGATAGGCGAGCAGATCGACGTCGTTGAGCTTGCAAGTCTCGACCAGGGAGGCGACGACCGCCCAGTGCTCGGCACCACCGTCGGATCCGGCAAACAGCGCGTTCTTACGACTGAGCTTGATGCCGCGGATTGATCGTTCGACCCTATTGTTGTCGAGTTCGATGCGGCCGTCATCGATGAAGCGCGTTAAGCCTTGCAAGCGCGAGAGGCGTAGCGGATGGCTTCGGCGAGCTTGATCTTCTGGCTGATGAGAGCCAGCTTGGCGCGCAGCCATACCTCGAAGGCATGAGCCAACGGCCGGCTTCACTGCTGCCGCACGAGGCGGCGCCTCGGCCTGCAGGAACGCCATCTTCGCAGGCTCGGCAGGCGTATTTGGGACGCCGGGTGACGGCAACGCGGAACTGCGCCGGCACCATGTCCAGCCGCTCGCTCTTGTCCTCGCCGATCTGGTGCAGGTCGCCCTGGCAGCAGGGCAGGTCTTGGCATCGAGGTCGACGACGACCTCGATCCGCGGCAGATGCGTCGGTAGTGCTCCGCGATTGTTGCGGCGCTTGCGTGCCCGTTCGGCCCGGCCTTCCGGAGCTGTCTCGTCTTGGCTGGCTTCCGTACAGGCCGCAACCTGTTGGACGTCCTCGAGACCGAGCAGCATCTGCTCCTCGGGTAGCGATTCCGCCTTCCGGCCAAAGCGATGATGCTGCAGCCCTTTGATGATCTGACGCAGCCGCTCGCTCTCGTGCCGCTCGGCAAGCAGCATCGCCTTCAGCGTCTCGGGATCATCAGGAAGGTTGTCGCTCACAGTCAAATCAGAGCATACTCGCATTCACTTGGCTACGTGCTCGATCCCCTGATTCACTTCGCCGCAGCGCGGCCCACAATTAACCGGCTTGCGTCGGGACGACCGTCTCCCGTGCCTCGTGGACACGCCGCCAATCAAGCCCTTCGAGCAGCGCCGACAATTCCGCCGCCGACAAACGCATCACGCCATCGTCGATCTTCGGCCAGCGAAAGACACCATCATCGAGCCGCTTGTCCCAGAAGATCAGCTTGATCCGGTCCGCCCGCTTGGCACGGAACACATAAACGGCGCCCGAGACGGGATCGGCCTTCATGTGCTCGCGCACCATTGCCGGGCAATCTCGGAAACGACCCCGCCGGGTACCAACGCTCTACGATCCGGGCCTTGTCGTCCTGGAGAACCAACGACGGCGTCTCGTCTCCGTGATCACTTTCAGCCGGCGCGCCGTCACGTCCGACTTAAGCGACGCATACGGACAAAGCCCCAATCCCTTCAAAAAGATCGTGAAACTCTCCTATCCCATGTGCCGCGAAAAGGTGGGAACGGAAGGACGTTTACACATGTCCCTGCGCCACGGCTTAGGGTCATTATCGGCAGCCGCCGGCGCTCGGTCTCGCCTGACAGGCTGTCATGATCGGGTTAGCTTGGCCATCACGTCGGCCAGCAGCGCCAGCATCCAGCGCCTCCAGCCGGCGGGCGGTTTGCGCATGGCAAAAGGCCCGATCGAGATTGCCTTCCACGATACGGCGCTGGGTCCGATATGCCGTCGAGGCGCTTACCCCGACGGTCCGGCCGATCTCGTCATCGCGGCTGCCGATGTCGGCCGCCAGCAAAATCTGAACCCGTTGAGTTTGCAAGCGGCACGCTTGCCGCCGTTCTAGCTGGCCCGGTATCAAACCGTCAAAATCACTGTGACGAGCCATTAGCTCGCCTCCGACCAGATCATCACGCGACAGGTCGATATTGCGATTGATGCTGAGTTCTTTGCCGTCACTCTTGAACAACAAGCGATCGTCCGCCACCGCAGGCACGACATCTTCAACACCGATAAAAAACGCAGTTCACGAGCGTTGCCTTCGCCACCACCTAGGATGCCGGCATCCGCATCTCCATGAACGGACGCGGCCACTGGATGGACAACATCTGCATCAACTGGCTATGGCGTAGCGACAAATATGAACGCGTCTTCTTCAATGCGTTCGAGAACCGGCAGCGAAGCACGGCAGCCCCGCTCACGGGTGCACCGGAATGCGTTAGTCTTGGCGGAGATCGACAGCCTCTCCGCGCCTAGGTTCGATCTACTGCAGCAACTCGCGCCTTCGAGCGGAATGCAGAAATCCTGCATAGTTAATGATAAGTGCGCGCCTTTCTGCATCTTTGGGTGCACAGATCGCCGCAAAGCTGAAAAGAACTCTAGTAGCCTCATGATTGAACGAAAGGAAGTTGATGCCCATGAACTAGGCTGGCGGTTTTCAGCGCCCATTTGCCGAAGCAGCTCATAAGAAGATTGCGGTCATGGTGCATAATGAAGCCATGCCGCAGACGATCCTTCAGATCCGCAAAAATAGGCGCGCATTGCAAGTGGGTAAAAAGGGAACTGACGAATGACCGTTTCTCGACGCGATCTCATCAAAGCAGGGCTAGCCGCCGGAACGGCGTTCACAATCCCTTCAGTACTACGCGGGCAGACACTACCAAATCCGGCCCAGACGGTCCGGATGGTCATGTATGCTAATCTTGATATCTTCGATCCGGTTTATTCGTCGGCTTATATTACTGCCGACCACGCTCTAGCGATCTACGACACGCTGTTTGCCCCGGATTCCAAATTCATGCCGCAGCCGCAAATGGTAGGAAAATGGGGCGTTTCCGACGACAAGAAAACCTACACGTTCGAGCTCCGGGACGGTCTTGGCTGGCATGACGGCGCTCCTGTGACAGCGGCGGACTGTGTGGCCTCGATCCGCCGCTGGGCCCAAGTTGCTTCCTCCGGCCGGCTGATCATGGAGCGAGCGAGCGATATCTCCAAGAAGGACGACAAGACGTTCATCATTGCGCTCAAGGAGCCGCTACCACTTCTGATCGATATGCTGGCGCGAATTGCGACGCCATGCTTGTTTATTATGCGCGAAAGGGACGCAGGTCGCCCAGCAACCGAGCAGGTAACCGCGAACATCGGATCAGGCCCGTTCAGGTTCAATGAGGCCCTTGCTAAGCCGGGTGCGAGCTTCACCTACGATCGCAATGAAAAATATGTCCCCCGTAGGGAGCCGCCTGACGGATTGGCCGGTGGGAAGATCGTCAAGGTTGAGCGTGTCATATGGGAGAATATTACCGATCCGCAGACTGCATTCGCAGCATTGCAATCTCGCGAGGTTGATTTTATTGAATCGACGCCTATGGATCTTCTCTCTGAGATCAAAAGCGATCCCAATCTTGAACTCCAAGTGCTTAATAAGGGGGGGTATGATTTTTACCTCCGTGTTAACTTTCTGCAGCCGCCTTTTGATAACGTGAAGGCGCGCCAAGCGCTGCTTCACCTGATCGATCAGGAATCGTTCTTGCGCGTTCTGTCGCCCGATCCAAAGTACGGACACACCCTCACGTCAATATTTGGTAACGAATCGCCATATTCAAACAGCGAGAATACGGGATGGTACAAGAAGGGCGGCGATCCCGAAAAAGCCAAGCAACTCTTCAAGGAAGCGGGATATGCCGGCGAGAAGGTCCTTATTCTCCAGGCCACGAACATACCGGTGTTTAGCGACGGCTCGCAGCTTTTGGCGGCTGAGCTGCGCAAGATCGGCGTCAATGCCGAGCTTGCGCCCATGAACACGAGTGAACTTAGTAAGCGCCGGGCGAACAAGGACCCGATTGAAAATGGCGGCTGGACCATCTTCTTCTCGACCAATTCCTCTTACGCAGACGGCGATCCGATGAGCAACGTAGCCATGGTCGCGAGTGGCGACAACGCATATTACGGTTGGCCAAAAGACGACAAATATGAATCGCTTCGAGCCAAATGGACGGATGCCGGTACGCTCGAAGAGCGCAAAGCGCTAGCTCGCAGGATGCAGGAGGCATGGTGGGATTTCGTCGGCGCCGTACCGGTAGGACAGGTTGTATATCCAGTCTTGCACCGAAAGACGCTCTCCGGTCTGATCGGCATGCCATCGCTTATTCCGATGTGGAATATGCAAAAGGCCTGAGAACTCAATAGTGCGGCTGCCTTTATGAGGCTCGTGGGAGGTGGCCTCTCCAGGGAAACTGGCTGCCGATGTCAGTTGGATGGTGCCGCGGTATGCGGCAGAGCATTTCTTCATCCTGCTGCACCGATCTGATTGGCGCTCTTGCTAGTTTTGCCTCGACGCTCAACTTGGCTGATGTGCGGGCCAATGCACGCCGTCTCCTGCTCGACTCAATCTGGTGCATGCTATCGGCCGCGCGTACGCGCATAGAGCCGATCGCGTGCGGGCTGGCGGAAGTTCCTAGGCGACGGCAACATCGCGGCCATCGTGGGGCGCAGACAGCGTGCGAGTCTTTCGGGAGCTTTTTATGCCAATGGCCGTCTTGCGAACTGTATGGACCTAGACAAAACCTTCCCCAGTTGGCCACCACTTGGGCGCGGGCCCTGTCGTTGCGGCTCTGGCACTAGTGGAGGCACGCCAGGCGACAGGTCTGCAGTTCCCGCAGGCCGTGATCACGGGATATGAGCTGGGCGGGCGAGCCGCAAGTGCACTCGGGGCGCACGGGTACCGCAGGGGCGGTCCGCATTTCTCCGTGTCGGCAGTTTTGGCGGCAGCAGCCGTGGCAATCCAACTGGAATCCCAGGTTGACTCGGCAAACGCTTGGCATAGCTGGTTCAAATACTCCGCTGCCGAGCATGTGGCTAGGCAGCAAGTCATTAGATTTGCCGGACTCCAAATACCAGGAAGCCGGTTGGGCAGCACTTACCGGCGTGTTCGCGGCCCGGTCAGCCGCGCTCGGCGCGACCGGCCTTTCTGCTATTTTTGACGGCGACCGCGGTTTAATCAAAACGTGCGGTACAAATCCTTTCGACCCGGATGCGCTGGTCGACGACTTCGGCTCGCGCTGGATGCTCGCGGACATCACTTACAAGCCATGGCCTACTTGCCGATGGATGCATCAGGCACTCACCGCGCTCGTTAAGGCCGCGACCAAGGGGAAGATCGAGCCTCAGCAGATCGAACGCGTCATTACGGTACAAGCGTGTTGGTATCTGCCTCCCGGTTTGCCAATCCTACACCGCGCACATGGGTTTCTCGGCAACACAGCTGTCCGCACGCTGCGGCGATGGGGCTGCTTAGCAATTCCTCTGGGCCCAGCATGGCTAGACAAGGCGACGGGAGATAACCAAAATGTTAGGGAGTTGAGAGAAAAAGTGTGCGTCGAATCCTGGGACCGTACAACGAAAGCCACATTATGCGCGAGCAGCTGCGCAATATGCCCGCACGCGCCACGATCGTGATGCGTGACAGCACACGCCTTGAAGCGGACGCGGACTTACGCTAGGCGATCCCTGACGAAAGACAGCATACGGCGACGAACACGTTATCGAAAAACTTCGTGGCGTGAGCGGACTATCGAAAGCGCGCGCGAACGAGGCAATCGAGACCGTATTGGATATCGAAAGCGCAACCAGACGTCAATTCCGTCGTGTCGGTGCTGCGGAACGCTTGAGAATTATCTAGCGAGTGAGAGTAGCTTGTGGGATCGATTCATAACGCAGAGCGTGCGCAGAAGGCCGGCTGATCCATCGAGAATAGGTGGAATTCGCATGCATAAGCTCTCCCCGCGATAACTATGCTTAGCGGTTAAGCATCCTACAGGGCGGAACAAATGCGAAGAGGACCGAAAGGCGAAAAGTGCTTAGGTGACGTGATCGGCGCCGCCATCACGGTCGGCAAGATCGCGACCGGCGAGATCGAGGACATCACCACGGCTATACCACCGCGATCGCGGCTGGACCCCTGTCGGATAAGCCCGCTCGACTGGATCTGCTCGCTATCGATGCGGACGCCTTCAATGACGGCGGCACTCCGGAGTTCGCTGCGATCTCCGCCCTCGCGCTGCGCCACAACGGCATCAGCAACACCCTCTCGACAGCGCCCGATCGCGTCGCGCCGATACACCGGCGCAAATCCAATGTCGACGTCGATCCGCGTCCCGCGTGCCAAGGTTTCCACGCAGCGATGCAGCTCAGGATATCAGCGTGGGCACCGTTGCTGGACGCCTGCAACCTCTATCATGGCCTGCTTCCGCCCATCCTGCTGCACTGTCACGAGGAGCGAGCCGTCCGCTGCTCGCACCACCACGAAGAGGCCGCGAGACCAAGGACTTTCTGCGTAACGCCTACGCCGATATTTCGGCGGCCGTCGAGGCCGTGCGCCAGTACTGGATGCCGATCCGATACGCACGCGCCCGCTGATCACTGCAGACGGGGAGCTCATACCGCTTACGATGCAACGACGGAATCACGACTTCCGATTCGAGGGAAACGCAAATCGAGATTGCAAGCTTTCGGGGCTCCAAGTCCCAAAAGCTTGCAATCTGAAATGCCATGCTCACCGGAAAATCGAATCCTGCTCAAGCGTTTGCGGCATTTCACGGTCGACTAGTTGGCCGAGATGTACGAGGGACATCTGTCGTTTCCGCCTTGGTGAACTTGACATAATCAGAGCGCTTCCAGAAAGCGCATCAACGATCGGGTGGTCGGTAGCGCCGGAGTTTCGCTTGCTAGCTGCGACCCTGCTCCTTTATGAGAAAGCTGACTTGAAGGCATTCGCGTGCCTGATGTGTTGCCTTCGGTTGCACTAGCATGCTCCAAATCTAAAATGGTGGCGCCCGCTCACCGCCTGAGCGTAGAGCGACCTGGGCTCGAAATAATGACCGCGATTGCCGGCAGCGTTGCTACTCCTCACGGATTAGCCCATCGAGGACAGCGAGCCGGCGCAGGTGATAGTCCGCATCGCCGAATAGCGTGTCGATCATTGTGACATGCTTGAAATAGTGGCCGATGCGATACTCCATCGTCATGCCGAGCCCGCCATGAAGCTGGATCGACTCGCGGCCGATCGCCTTCGCCGAGCAGCCGATTTGGGCCTTCGCCGCCGAGATCGCTCGCTCGCGCTTTGTCACGTCTGGTTCGGTCGTCATCATGGCAGCGTACATCGCCATGGACCGCGACTGCTCCAACTCAACGAACATGTCGGCCGAACGATGCTGTAGCACTTGGAACGAGCCTATGGTCGTGCCGAACTGTTTGCGCGTTTTCAGATAATCGAGCGTGGTCGCATGCATCTCACCGAAACAGCCGACGGCTTCCGCACAGAGTGCCGCGACAGCCTCGTCCGCAACTCTCGCGATCACCGGGCCGCTCCCGGGATCGCCGATGACATCGGTTGCGTCCACGTGCACGTTCACGAGCGAAATCTCAGCCGCTCTTAACCCATCCTGGGTTGGATAGCCGCGGCGCGACAGACCCGGCGCGTTCCCATCGACTAGAAAGAGGCCGATTCCGCCCCGGTCGCGCGAGCCTCCCGCCGTCCGCGCCGACACGATTATGATGTCCGCAGCGTGGCCATGCAAGACAAGGCCTTTGGTGCCGTTGAGCACCCAACTGTCGCCGTCTCTTCTTGCGTTGGTCTCGACGTCGAAGAAGTCATAGCGCGACTGCGGTTCGGCATAGGCAAAAGCGATCTTCATACGGCCTTCCGCAATTGCTGGGATGAACTTGGCCTTCTGCGCATTGCTCGCTCCGTGGCGAAGGATGCCGCCGCCGAGCACGACCGTGGCGAAATAGGGCTCCAGTACCAGCGCTTTGCCAAAGGCTTCCATAACGATCATCGTTTCGACCGCGCCCCCGCCGAAGCCGCCGTATTCCTCGCTGAAAGGCAACCCCAGAAACCCGAGCTCGGCATAGCGCGCCCACATTTCCTCGCTATAGCCACGTTCTTCGCCTTGATATCGGCGACGGTCCTCGAACCCATATTGCTCGGCCGTGAACCGCTCGACGCTGTCCTTGAGGAGCCGCTGCTCTTCGGTGAGATCAAAGTCCATATGCCAGCACTTTCCTGGAACCACAGGTTCGGTCTTCCAAACCTAGATCTCTTACGAAAAAAAACTGCGGCTCCTTCCGAAGCCGCGATAATTGCAAACTCAAAAGCCGAGGATGGCTTTGGCGATGATGTTCTTCTGGATTTCGGTGGAGCCGCCGTAGATGGATACCTTTCTAAGGTTGAAATAGGAGGGAGCGATCGGCGCTGCCCAGTCCGGACCAATCGGCGGTTCATTCCTACTCTCCAATTCCTCCTCCGAGTGGTAGGGCAGCGCGTAAGGCCCCACGACGTCCATCAGAAGCTCCGATGTCGCCTGCTGAATCTCCGAGCCCTTGATCTTGAGGATTGAACTCGCCGGGTCCAGCGTGCCCTTCCGGCGTTTCGATTCGTTCGCAAGCACGCGAAGTTGCGTTATTTCGAGCGCTTTCAATTGGACTTCAAGCGCGGCGACCTTCTCGCGGAAGTCGGCTCGGTCAATCAGGCGCTCGTCGCCGACCTTCTGACACGCCGCGAGATTTTTGATTCGGCGGATGCGCTCCTTGGAGGCGCCGACATCAGCGAGACTAACGCGCTCGTTGCTCAGGAGAAACTTAGCATAGTCCCATCCGCGGTTCTCATCTCCGACACGGTTTCCAACCGGTACCTTCACGTCATCAAAGAAAACCTCATTGATATCGTGCCCCCCGTCGATAGTTTGGATCGGCCGAACCGTGATACCCGGCGACTTCAGGTCGATTAGCAGTAAAGAGATGCCCTGCTGTTTCTTGGCCTCTGGATTCGTGCGCACGAGACAGAATATCCAATTGGCGTACTGGGCGAGCGTCGTCCAGGTTTTCTGACCATTGACGACGTAGTGGTCGCCCGCGTGCACCGCGCGGGTCTTGAGCGAAGCAAGATCCGAGCCGGCGCCCGGCTCTGAAAAGCCCTGGCACCACCAGTCCTGCAGCATCACGATGCGCGGCAGGAAGCGCTTCTTCTGCTCTTCGTTTCCGAAGGTGTAGATAACCGGCCCGACCATATTGACGCCGAAGGCAAGCGGCGCGGGCGCCGGCGTCTGGCTCATCTCTTCGGTGAAGATGTACTGCTTGACCGGACTCCACCCCGTGCCGCCGTGCTCGACCGGCCAATGTGGTACGCCCCACCCCTTTTCGGCGAGTATGCGCGTCCAGCTCACCATGTCGTCCTTGCTCGGATGCCTGCCGGCGACGAGCTTGTTGCGGATATTGGCCGGAAGTGCTATCCGAAAAAACGCTCTGACTTCGTCGCGGAAGGCGAGTTCGTCTTCGGTGAAACTCAGATCCATCTTTCGTCAGCTCCTTCAGAATGACTCGAAGCGGCGACCAGCGCCCGCACCACCACCCAACAGTCGTCACAACGGCATATTTGACGCCGCCTCCTCGCCTTCCATAGGCGTATGGTTCGAAAGCCGCGGGCCCGCATGTCTTAGGGGCCATCAGGCTGCAACGGCGCGAGGTCCCGTTCGTCGCGTCGTTCGTTACAAACGGAAAATGGGATCCCTCCATATTCAGGGATGGCGCCCCAGCGCTGAGGGTGCGCCCGCTCCCGGTTAGCACGCCCCTCTGACAGCCGAAAGCGGGTGACGCCCACCGAAAAGACGCGATGTGCCGCCTCTGACCAATAGCCGAACGCACGGAGAAGTGTTTTTTCGATACCAACGACGGCGAGATCACCGAGCATTAAAGAGGTCGCCGGCGGGTTCATATTGTTCTCCTGTTTACTAACTCGGTCCGCCTATGGACATTTCCGATAGAACCTCTGGCTCTCGTGGCCGCGGTGGCATGCGACGAGATGGATGAGAGCCGCGCAATTAAGTGCGACTACGGGAATCCATACTGATTGGTGGCAAGCGCAAAGCTCTGAAAGGGCCCGTCGGGAATACACCGGACCTTGCCATGGCGCATCGCCGTGAGACTGCCGCCCTGTGCAAGCCCGATCGAGTTCAGCCAATCTGCGAGATCCGACTGCTGGCGGAAATCGAAGCGAAGCGATGCTCCGGTACAGTGAGAGAACAGGAAAGACAACAGGCGCTTGGCTTCGTCAGCGCTGCCCGCGACGACCGGTCCGACCACTTCGCCATGCCCGTACGAAAGCACTGCTGAATAGCCCACGACCTTCCTGGAGCTACGCATTACGGCGAAGCGCCCCCTTTCCCAAAGTTTGGATATAAGAGCACGGCGATCAAATCCCGTAGCAGCCCAATCGATTTCGAAGATCTCTCCCAAATCATCCTGGGCTGCCCATTCGACGTCATCCGGGGGCGCATTCACGGCCGCAACTACGCCCCGATGCACACGTATCGTTTCGGTCTCTGTGAACCCGAGCTTGCGGTACAGCGGCATGCCGTCGGATGTAGCGATAAGCCGACATTCGCGTCCATCCGCTTTTTCAAGGGCGAGTTTCATGAGGCGATTGCCGAGGCCCCGCCCGCGCACGTTTTCGTGGACGATCAATAGACCAACGGTAGCGACCTCGCCAAAGATAGTCATGCACATCAAGCCGATGACCTGGTCGCCCAGAAGGGCAACATGGCCTGAGCCCAGGCCCAGAAGCATTGCCCAGTCGTCTCTGCGTTGGGACCATCCAGCCTGAACTGTAAGCTTCAGTGCGTCATCAAGGTGTTGGCCTGCAAATTCAACAAACTCGATCTCGGTCCTCTGCATGGTATGTCGCCTTCCCTATATCCTGTTATTGCGATGAGACAGGAGGCATGGCCAGAAGCTCGCGTGGGTGCGAATCTCTTCTCTCTCCCCCTCTCGGGGCTTTGCACCACGAGGCCGTCCAAGGTCTTCTTCAAAGCGCCGCCTCCGAACCGAGAAAGGCGGTAACCTGACTAGACAAGGTGCCACCATTGCCATGCAGAAGCGCGATGTCAGCCGTTTTGAGCTGCCGCTCGCCCGCCTCCCGGCGGATCTGAGCAACGCTCTCCGCGATCAGGAACATGCCGTACATGCCGGGATGGACGCAGGACAAGCCGCCGCCATTGGTGTTGACGGCAAGCTGGCCACCCGGCGCGATCCGGCCGTCCTGGACAAACCGCCCGCCCTCGCCTTTGGGGCAGAAACCGAGGTCTTCTAGAAAGAGGATTGTGTTGATCGTGAACGCGTCATAGAGCATCACAAGATCGACGTCGGATCGAGTGACCCCAGCCATCGCAAAGGCGCGCGGTCCGCTTTCGCTGGCGGCCGTTACTGTGATATCGGGCATGGATTGGATCGAACGATGCCAGTTGGCAGCGGCGGCGCCTAGGAAATAGACCGCCGCCTTTGGACACGCCTTGGTCCGGTCGGCTCGCACTAGAATGCACGCGGCAGCGCCATCGGTTACTAGGCAGCAATCGGCTGTAGTGAGAGGGTCGCTGACCATGCGTTTGGAGAGAACCTCATCTCGCGTCAGCGGACCTCGCGCGAACGCTTCTGGGTTGAGATTTGCCCATTGCCTGGCCGAGACAGCGACATCGGCGAGCATTTCGCGGGTGGTACCGAATAAGTGCATGTGGCGGCTGGCGGCGAGTGCGTAGCCTGTGATCGGCCCACGCGTATCATACGCACTTTCGTGCCATTGCGGATCCGGCATGAACGCGAGGCGACCGCCGGCGGTAAGCTGATTCGAGCCGTAGCAGATCAACGCGGCATCGCAGAGCCCTGCTTCCAACGCGAGCGAGGCTTGCAATAGGTGCAACTCAAAACTGGAGCCGCCGACATTCGTGCCATCAAAATATCTAGGCCTCAGGCCCAGATATTCAGTCACGCTCATCGAGGCGCAAGGATGGATGTTGGTGGCCGCGAACACCGCATCGATGTCCGACAGTCGCATACCGGCATCGTCGAGCGCTGCGCGCACGGAAAGACCCAGAAGTTCCATAGCCGAAAATCCAGGGGCTGCTCCGATGCCGGCGGTGCCCATCCCGACAATGGCGGTCTTCCCACGAATAGGATGGGTCATAGTTACTTTTCCTCCGGATCGAAGACCACGCGCGCGATCTCTCCCGCTTCAACGCGCGCCCGGACGCGGGCGCCGATCGGAAGCCGTTCCAGGCCGGCAATGGTCGACATCATCCGCGGCCCCTCATCCAGATCGATGAGCGCCACGTTGTGGGCGCCCTCGCGCTTGCGAGCGACCGTGATTGCATAGACGGTCCCGCCCCCCGAGGCTTCAACCCATTCAAGATCGGTTTCTCCAGAAGGGGATATGACCTTCGGGTAGAAGACATATTCGCCCGTGCGCCGTGCACGCTGAATCATGAAGCGCCCGTCGGCCAGGAAGCGCTCGTAAGTCTGCTGTGGTCCGGCCCCATCTTGTGGCGCGGCTGTCTCTTCCATAATCTTCTCCTGCATTTATGAGCGATGCGGCGCCAGGTGAGAGCCGATTAAGCACGCGCTCTGACCGCAGGCCCGCGACCGATTATATTGCAGTCCGCTCTGAGCAAGTTCCAATGGATCGCCCCCTGAGTGATCGACACGAAATATCGAACCTAGAATGTAGCAATACCTCGATCTTGATCAGTGCAACGAGAGCCCTCTTGACGATTAAATCCTTCGCTCGAAGGCCTTTATCCGGTGAATCGTGAACCTATCCAGGGAGGCACATGCCGCCCTCCCCTCTTAAGATCAGCTCCATCATCTAGGCTTTGCGCCTTCAACGATGGCAACTCGAGATGCATGATCCTTGTGCCCGGGTGGGACGTATGTCTTGGCTTGCAAGCAGTGCCTCGCGTCGCCAAAAAGCGTGCAGCACTTGCCGAAATGTCACGTTCTTCATAGCTCCACCCGAACGCATCACCGACAAAGCGGTGGATCAAAAAGCGTCACCGCCTCATCCGGGAGCATGTTTCACTGGATACGATGCGCCGGCACTTTCAGCACGCCGATTTGGCACGGCTGGCATTTCGCATATTCCACAACTCGCTCTGCGCCGATTTGGAAGGACGAAATGGTCCACGTGATTCAGCGGCTGTCCCGTCTCCGAATACGGCTGAGAGAGGGTATGGACTTTGCAATGATCAAGCCGGGCCGCTAGGTCCGCTCCATTTCAAGACGCAGCCTGTACTTCGCATAAGAATGCCGTCGATGGTGACCAAGTGACTGTCGTCTAATATGCGACTAGTCCAAGATCTTACCCACACGCACCTCGTCACCTGCTGAAACTCCTACTCCGCAGCAGCCGTGAAGTGGTAGTTTTCAAGCTCCTGTTCGAGTCGGGCCTGCTCTGCACGAGCCTTGGCGATGTTCGCCTCCTTGATGTGGCCGTAGCCGCGGATCATCTCTGGCACCTGTGCCAACTTTACGAGGAGCGGAATCCGTTCGAGCTTTAGCCCTGCGATCCGCCTCTGAATCATCGCAAGATAATCTTCGATCAGCTGGCGTTCAGCCCTGCGCTCCGAAGTGTGACCGAACGGATCGAAAGCCGTGCCGCGCAGGAATTTCAGTGACGCCAGCAAGCGAAAAGCATACAGCATCCCGCCGCCATATTCCCCCTTTATCAATTGGCCGGTCGCCTTGTCGCGGCGAGCGAAAATCGGCGGCGCGAGATGGAATTTGAGGCTGAATTTGCCCTCGAACTTCTCCGACAGCTTGCGGGCGAAGCTACCCTCAACATAGAGCCGCGCAACCTCGTACTCGTCCTTGTAGGCCATAAGCTTGAAGAGGTATTTTGCAAACGCCTCGGTAAGGGCCGCGGAGTCGGCGGAGGCGGCCGCCTCTGCCGTCCGCACGTTAGCAACCATCGCCAGGTAGCGCTCCGAGTAGGCCTTATCCTGATAGTCAGTCAGAAATTGCGCACGGTGAGCGATTAGCTCGTCGAGCGTGCGGGACGGTGGGGAGTCTGGGGCGCGGAGGGTGATCACGCTGCGGAGGCGCGCCAAATCGTACGCGGCAAGCCGACCCCAGTTGAAGGCCTGCTTATTTGTGTCGATCGCCGCGCCATTGATTTCTATTGCGCGCAGGATCGCTTCCAACGACAGCGGGATCGTACCCTTTTGGAAGGCGTAGCCGAGAAGAAAAGCATTGGCCGCGATGCTGTCGCCCATTAGGCTCGCGGCGATCCCCGCCGCGTCGATGAGGTCGAGATTGCGTTCGCCGAGGGCGTTGCGGAGCGCCGTGTGCATCGCACCCGTTTCGAAATCGATGTCGGGGTTCTGCACGAAGCTGGCAGTCGGCTGCAGGTCGGCATTGACAATGGCCTTCGTCACGCCGCGCTCGATGCGGCTTAGCGCGGTGAGGCTTGCGGAGACCACGATGTCGCAGCCGAGGATAACGTTGGCGCCCCCGGAGGTGATGCGCACGGTCGCAATGTCTTCGGGATGCGGTGCGATTCTCACATGGCTCATCACCGCGCCGTTTTTTTGCGCCAGTCCCGTGAAATCCAGTGTTGAGCATGCTTTTCCATCGAGATGGGCAGCCATGCCGAGCAGCGCGCCAATCGTTATGACGCCGGTTCCTCCGATCCCTGTGACCAGGATGTTGTACGGCCCTTGCAGGACCGGCGCAGACGGCAGCGGGAGATCGGCAAACAACTTGCCGGCATCAAATCCGGAGGTCTCGATGTTCCTCAGCTTGCCGCCGTGGACGGTCACAAAGCTTGGGCAGAAACCCTCGACGCAGGAATAATCCTTGTTGCAGTTCGACTGGTCGATCTGCCGCTTGCGGCCAAATTCAGTATCAAGCGGCTGCACTGAGACGCAATTCGAGGTCTGCGAACAGTCGCCGCAACCTTCGCAGACCAGATCATTAATGAAGACTCGCTTGGCCGGATCCGGATAGAGCCCGCGCTTGCGGCGGCGACGTTTCTCTGCGGCGCAGGTCTGATCGTAGATAAGGACGGTTAAGCCCTTGATTTCGCGCAGCTCGCGCTGCAGCTGATCCATCTCGTGGCGATGATGGACTGTGGCGCCCGGTGGGAAATAGCCGGAGGACGGATATTTGCCAGGGTCGTCGGAGACGATGGCGAGGCGCTTGACGCCTTCGGCCCAGACCTGATGCGCGATCTGCGAGACGGTGAAGCTACCCTCCGCCGGCTGCCCGCCGGTCATCGCGACCGCGTCATTATAGAGGATTTTGTAAGTGATATTGACACCCGAAGCCGCGGCGGCACGCAGCGCCAGCAGGCCCGAATGGGTGTAGGTGCCATCGCCGAGGTTCTGGAAGATGTGCTGCTCGCTGGTGAAGGGCGCCTGCCCGATCCAGTTTGCACCTTCGCCGCCCATATGCGTGATCGTTGCGGTGCGCCGGGCGGTTACGTAGACCGCCATCCCGTGACATCCGATCCCGGCCATGGCGCGGCTGCCTTCGGGCACCTTTGTCGATGTGTTGTGCGGACAGCCGGAGCAGAAATAGGGCGTGCGCTGCAGCGAAACCGGCGCCTGCGCCGCGACAGGACGTTCAAATTCCTCGAGCCGTGCGAGCCGTTGCTCCAGCACTTGGCTATTATGGCCGAGCCGCCGCAGCCGCGCAACGAGCGCGGAGGCGACAATGGTCGGCGTCAGTTCGCCTTCGCTCGGCAGTAGCGGCGCACCCGTCTCATCGCGCTTACCGATAATGCTCGGGCGCTTGGAGGCGTCCACGTTGTAGAGAATGCGTTTCAACTGGTCTTCGATGAAGCTGCGCTTTTCCTCCACAACCAGCACGTCCTGCAGCCCTTCGGCAAAGCGCTTGGCGCCTTCCTCTTCAAGCGGCCAGGTCAGCGCTACCTTGTAGATGCGTAAACCTAGCGCCTGCGCATCGCGATCGCTGATACCGAGATCAGCAAGCGCCTGCCGCAGGTCGAGATATGCCTTGCCTGTCGTGATGATGCCGAGACGGGCGGGCTTCGCATCGAGCACGATACGATCGAGCTTGTTAGCGCGCACGAAAGCGCCGACGGCCGCCATCTTCGGGCCGAACAGCCGCTTTTCCTGTTCCAATGGCGGATCAGGCCAACGGATGTTCAAGCCGCCCGGCGGCATCTCGAAATCGCTCGGTAGCGTGATCTGCACGCGCGACGGATCGCTGTACAGCGACGCCGAGCTTTCCACTGTTTCGCCAATCGCCTTGAAGCCGACCCAACAACCGGAATAGCGCGACAGGGCGAACGCATAGAGACCAAGATCGAGATAATCCTGCAACGTCGCTGGATTGATGACCGGGATCAGCGCTGCCGCGAACACCTGCTCGCTCTGGTGGGCAAGGGTCGAAGACTGGCACCCGTGATCGTCGCCGGCAAGCGCAATTACGCCGCCGTTGCGCGAAGTGCCGGCAGAGTTGGCGTGCTTAAGTGCGTCCATTGACCGGTCAACGCCGGGCCCCTTGCCGTACCAGATGCCGAACACACCGTCGACCTTGGCGCCCGGAAACAGCCCGACCTGCTGGCTGCCCCATACCGCAGTCGCTGCGAGATCCTCGTTCAGGCCAGGCACAAAGGCAATGTCTTGCGCTTGCAGAAACGATTTGGCACGCCAAAGCGCGTGATCGTACATGCCAAGCGGCGAGCCGCGATAGCCGGAGATGAACCCTGCGCTGTTGAGGCCAGTTGCGCGGTCGCGGTCACGTTGGAGCATCGGCAACCGCACCAGCGCCTGCACACCGGAGAGATAGATCTTCCTGGCCTCAAGCCGGTACTTGTCGTCCAACTCAACCTGCAGCAGGGGCATCTTGATTTCCGGTCTCAAGCAAGTAAGGGGCAGCCCTGCGGGCTTGCGGCCCGTCTAAAGCCAGGTCCGATCTCGATAGATCGGAGATGATTTGCGACGATTGGAGCTGATCCGAGGCTAGCATCGAGAAACAACTACATTAGATTTGGGTTTAGAGTGTCGGCTTCAAGGAGCCGGGTGTCGGCCTACACAATCTGCCCAGCTCGTCCAAGAGGGCAGCTCCGGTCTGGATTCCCTTGAGAAAACAGTCGATCTTGATGTTCTCGTTGGGCGCGTGATTCGCCTCGTCGGCATTGGCATACGGCACGACGAAAGAGGGCGTGCCAAGAATCTTCGTGAAGACGTAATCCGGAAGGCTACCGCCGGCCACAGGATAGACGAGCGGCTCGAGGCCTTGCCCGGTGCGGACCGCGCGCTGAATGACAGCCGAAAATGGCGAATCGAGTGGCGTTTTCGACGGCAACATGCCGCTGAGGCGCACGAACTCGACGTCCGGAGCATGCTTCTTAACGTGAGCCTCAATCGTCGCAAGGACGTCATCAGGAGTTTGTCGTTCTACAAGACGGGCATCACATTTGACGAACGCCTCGTGCGGCAGCACCGTTTTCGCTCCCGGGCCGCCATAGCCACCGTGGAATCCATTGATGGTTAATGTTGGATGAAACATGGTCCTTTCAGCCAGCGGCCGATCGACGGGAGCATCTAGCTTCACAAGGTCAAGCGATCGCTTAATTTCACCAGGATCCAAAGCCAGCCGTTCCCCGATGGCACGCTCAAAATCGGTTGGCGGCAAGACGTGCTCATGAAAACCATCAATAGTAATCTCACCAGCTGCATTCTTCATCGTCGCCAAAAGGTGGACGAGCGTCCAGATCGGGTTCGGGACGACACCGCCGAAAACGCCGGAATGAACATCGCGATTGGCGCCACGCGCACGCAATTCGAAGCACGCCTCTCCACGAACGCCGTGGGTCACAATCGGACGACCAGATTCGTGGAGCGGACCATCCGCCGTTACGACCAAGTCGGCCTTAAGCAAGTCGCGGTGAGCACGAACGAATTCCGCAATGTGCGGACTTCCGACCTCCTCTTCTCCTTCCAGTAAGATGAGCACATTGCATGGCAAGCGGCCATGTACCGCCAAATACGACTCCACAGCCAAGATCTGAGCGAAGTGCTGGCCCTTGCTATCTCCGGCGCCGCGAGCATAGATGCGCTGATCGCGGATCGCAGGCTCGAATGGCGGACTGATCCACGCCTCCAAAGGGTCCGGGGGTTGAACGTCGTAGTGGCCATAGAGCAAAACAGTCGGCGCTCCAGGGGTGCGCTCCCACCGCCCCAATACCATCGGATGACCGGATGTCGGGATCGTCCTTGCTTCGAGCCCTAACCGGCTCAGCATGGACACGAGGAGTTCCGCAACCTCAGCGATACCGATGTTGTGCGCGCTTATGCTGGGGTGTTTTAGGTAATCGAGCAGCCGGCAAACGAATTGCTCTTTGTTCGCATCGATATACTTGAACACCCGGGACAATTCTGCGCCGGCAGCGCTCTCGCCAGTATCCGGACTCATGCGCGACAATCCTACTTTCTCGTCGATAAGATTCGGCTCTTGCGCGTCGGTGTAATGCTCCAGGCGCGCGCCGAGCGCATCAGCCAATTCGCTTCAACCATCAAACGCAGTGACAGAGCTCCGCTGAAGAGGGGCCACTCGGAAGGAGTCGCCCAAGTCAGGGAGGAAACGTCCCCTAAGGGACCTCTGAGATCAGGCCGCAGCCTGTTCGATTGGCGAAAACGGCAGACCGAGACTCTCGGCCACCGCCTTGTAAGTCAGTCGACCTCGATAGACATTGAGACCTGCGCGCAGATGTGGATTTTCGAGTACTGCTGCAAATCCCTTGTTGGCGAGAGCCAAACCAAATGGCAGCGTGGCGTTATTGAGTGCCTGACTCGAGGTCAGCGGGACAGCTCCGGGCATATTAGCGACGCAGTAATGAATAACTCCGTCCACCTCGTAGGTCGGATCAGCGTGCGTCGTCGGACGCGACGTCTCGAAGCAGCCGCCCTGATCAATCGCGACATCTACGATCACGGACCCTTTGCGCATCGAGCTCAACATGTCGCGGCTGACAAGCTTCGGCGCGCTGGCGCCCGGAACGAGCACCGCGCCAACGACGACGTCCGCCGCGAACACTTCCTCCTCAAGAGCATCTATTGTGGAAAATCTGGTACGTACGCGCCCGCCGAACAGCTCATCCAGTTCGCGAAGGCAGGGAATGGAACGATCAAGGATCGTGACCTCCGCGCCCAAGCCCATCGCCATCCGTGCCGCCTGCGTGCCGACAACTCCACCACCGATCACCGCGATACGCGCGGGCTGAACGCCAGGCACGCCACCGATTAACAGCCCCCGACCGCCGGCATACCGTTTCAGAGCCGCACCAGCGGCCTCTATTGCAAGCCGGCCAGCGACCTCGCTCATCGGCGCGAGAAGCGGCAGCCCGGCCTGCGCGTCGGTGACGGTTTCATAGGCAATGGCGGCGCAGCCGGATTCTATGAGGCCCTTCGCTTGCTCCGGGTCCGGCGCCAGGTGCAGATATGTGAACAGGATCTGGCTCTCTCGCAGCTGCGCCCATTCCGACGGCTGAGGCTCCTTGACCTTTACGATCATGTCGCTCGAGGCAAACACGTCCCGAGCGGTGTCCAAGATGACTGCGCCCGCTTTGCGGTAATTGTCGTCCGTAGCACCAATACCCGCCCCGGCATTGGTCTCCACTGCCACCCTGTGGCCGGCCGCTACATATTCGCGGACCGCTCCAGGCGTCAGGCCGACGCGATATTCATGCGTCTTGATTTCTTTGGGAACACCAACCTTCATTTGCAATCTCCTGGCCCGACATCTCTTCTAATCGGAAAGACGGCGCAGACCTGCGAGGCAACCGACCAAATCGCGAAGAAATTCAGCAATTTTTGGCAAAGTACGCAGAAATCCAAACGGACAAGTCGCGGACAAAATCGCTACGCCCGTCCTTGGCCATCTCAACACGGCGACTGAACTTTGGATCGAGATACCAGCTAACTACGCAACCGTGCCAGAAAGAATAGTGCACGGGCTCTCTGGCCGGGTAACCAGCACAACCCTTTCGAATAGGTCTTCCCACCGCATTCGCCGAAACGATCGAACATCGCCTCGAGCTGCCTTCCGAGCGAAGTTTTTTCAGCCGCCGTTGACACGCCGCGGCAATGAGCGCCCCCGCGCCAATCCACTACCCGGAAGTCAAACGGTTGTTCTTTTGATGCGCGCGTCTATTCGATTGATTGCATATCGTCCAGCATTTCGGTGAATTTCGTCGCAAGAGCCTCTATGGTGCATAGAAATCTCCGAGTAATAGGAAAATGGAACTTAAAAACCTTTGCAACACCAATATTCTCTCGGCAATTTCAACAGGTGACCGCGTTTAAGCGTTCAGAGGACCTTGGTTCGGCAGGAACGCCGCATTAGTCGTTATCGGCGGAAGCATTTGCAAGATGTGCGCGTTTGCGCGATTTTTAACCTCGCTGGATTTGGGCGGTCAACGAAGCGTTGGGGCTGATGGTTTGAGGCAAAGAGGTTGCGAATGTTCGTTGTCTACGGAGTACGGCGATCGTGGCAGCTGACCGATTTTTCTTGATGGGCGAATACTACTGCCGAGACTAAAGCCACGCTGTGCAAGGCTGATACTTGGCTGCGCGGGGCAGCCCGCACGATCAATGAACGATGATCTGCTAGGTATCGACATCGCAAGTCCAAAGGTCCGGCGTGTTTCTGCCGGAATAGATATGCGCCGTATTTCTGATGGAGGTCCACCGATGGGCGAACTCGCATCAGCATCGCCGGAGCCCCTCTGGCTCATCGGCCTCATCACTTCCGGCTCGTCTATTCGGGCTCCGATGTGTCCATGTGGTGGTCGGCGGAGAGGAGCTTCTTTGGCGGGTTGTAAATCCGGATTGGAACGCCAGCGACGGCACACGTGTCGATGCCCGACCACAGAACTTTGGACCGAAGCGCACAATTTGGAGTGGAAGTCATTGAGACTTGAGCGGCGATCTTCGGCAGGCAGCGACCTTCGCAATCATGGCTGGGCGGAGGCGATCTCCGCGCCTCTTCGTGCCTTAACTCGAAACGGCAATAGCGGCGCAGGCCAACACGCCAAGCGCAGTTGATCGTGGCTCCGGACGGCTTCCTGAATGTGCATCGCGCCGAGATCATTTCAATTGGCCGCTAAGCACTGATTGCCCGCCGTATATCCATGGCGTTTTTTCCCGGAAAGCGGTGGTCTGCTCTCTTACGGAAGCGATCAGCAAGATGGATTTTTGCTCGCTGCGGAATACGCGGGCGGCATCCTCCGGGGCAAGAAGCTAGGCGAGCTTCTTGTTCAGCTTCCGGCGAGGTTCGAGCTTGTTGTCAATTTGACGACGCTAAGTTGTTGGTCGGGATGTTCTACTTACCTACTTGCCCGCGCCGATCGAGTCATTAAATGAGCGTTGAATTCCGGCGTCAGACCTCGAGGTTTCAGACGTCGGCCGCTCTGGTGGCAGCTGGGCCGCGAGTCGGCAAGGTGATCTAACCGGCTGCTGGCATCGGCTCGCGGCCCCAACTCGGACGTAGGGCATTCACTTTTCCGCGCGTCAATTGGCGTTCTTTCTGCGCCGCACTCACGGCCGCTCAAAGGCGAAGGACGATATTACCGATGGCGCTTCCGCTCTCCAGGAACTCATGCGCCTTCGCGATATCTTCGAGGTGGAAGGTCGCGGCGATCGTCGGCCTCAGCGTGCCGTCGCTCAGCATCCGTCCGATATCGGCGATGGCGCGGGAGCGGGCCTCGTCCGGCAAGAGGTGGCCTTGAATGAAGCGCAAGGTCGCGCCGCGGAATTGCAGCGGATAATAGGGTAGGATGGGCTCGCGGCGAGACGTCGAGGAATAGCTCGCGATCACGCCGTTAACTGCAATCAGCTTCGCATCGATTTCGGCATTGGCGCCGAAATCGACCTCGATGATGCGCTCCACTCCCTCGCTTGCGAGAGCGAGCACGGCGTCCACCACGTCCTCGCGCCGCCGGTCGATGATATGAGCAGCGCCCGCGGCTCGCGCGACGTGTGCCTTCTCCGGTGACGATACAGTGGCGATGACGCGCGCACCTGAGGCCGCGGCGAATTGCACCGCGAGTTCGCCGACGGCGCCCCGCGCCTCCCTAGACTAGCACGGTCCGGCCCCTCACGTCGCCATCCGCGAATACGGCGTAATGCGCCGTGCAGGCGGGGCCGCCGAGGCAGGCGCCGACACCGAAGCTCACCACATCCGGCAGCGGCGGGGCATGTTTGAGTGGGACCGAAGCAAACTCGGCAGCGGTGCCCGCCTTCGGCCTTTTCTGCGTGTCATAGGCTGGGCCGCCGGGCACATTCCATAGCCAGACGCGGCGGCCGATCCACGCCGGATCGACGCCCGAGCCGACCTCCTCCACGACGCCCGCGCCGTCGCTATGAGGCACGACGGGGCGCTCGAGGGGGGCAGATGGATTAAGCCAGCCCGAGCGTTGCTTTACGTCGGACGGATTGACTCCAGAGCTCATGATCCTGACGAGCACCTCGCCGGGTCCGGGGCACGGCCTTGCCATCTCGCCGACGCCCAGCACCTCGCGAGCGGGGCCCCGACGCTCATACCAAGCTGCACGCATGCCCTGCTCCTTCCAACATATCTGCGCAGCTGCTTCACTAAGAGCCTGCTGACTAGACGATCTCTTCTAGTCAGAAGGACGGCGCAAACCTAATACACAATGGCCAAAACTACGCAGGAATTCAGCGACTATTAGCAAAATATGCAGAAATCCAAACAAAGGGGCGCGGACAAGACTCGCTACGTCCGGCGGTGTGAAGTTTGCGGTCTGGTCGGCGCGCGATCTCAGGGAGGCCGATAGCCGCGCTTACTGGATGGAGGGCTTGGAGCTGCATCGGTTAGAGCCGTGGACTATCTCTGACCCCGGGGCGTCGTGACATGCTTATTTCTTCATTCGTTTGGCTGGACACTTTGTTCGCGGCAACGCGCGAACTTTAGCTGCGAGCAGTACGGACTAGTCTTACTGATTCATTCGGTCGCGTCCACGGAGGGCTGGGAATGAAGTAATTGGAGAGATTCAGAATTTTGGCACGTGGAGGGCCAGATGAGTCTCGATCAGGACAGAGATAGCGAAACGCGGTTTGCAGCGTATGTAGAGGGACTTGCGAGCGTGATCGGCCAAGCGGTCCGGAAGAGACCGTTGCGCGATTATTGCACCGGTTTGATGCTGCCTGGTGAGCGCAAGAGCGTGGAGCCGATAGCGGCAAGAACCGCACCGTCGCGAACGGCGGCGCAACACCAGTCGCTGCATTTTATCGGGATCGCAGACTAGTCGGATGACGAGGTGCTGGCCAAGGTGCGCGAGATGGTGCTGCCGGCAATCGAGAAGGACGGGCCGATCGAGGCCTGGATCATCGACGACACGTCGTTCCCCAAGCAAGGCCAGCATTCGGTCGGCGTGCATCACCAATATTGTGGGCCAGGTGGCGGTCTCGCTGTCGATCGCCAATCACGCTGCGAGCCTTCCGGTCGCCTATCGGCTGTACCTGCCGCAGGACTGGACCAAGAACGGTGCACGACGGAAGAAGGCGGGCGTGCCGAAGGAAGTCAAGTTCAGGACCAAACCTGAGATCGCGCTCGAGCAGATACAGTGGGCGTGCAACGCCGACCTGCCCCGTGGGGTCGCACGGCTGCGCACTGGCATGACGGCGTTGGGACTGACCTACATGGCCGGCATTCAGCCGAAACTACTGGTATGGCCACCCGGCACCGGACCGAAGCGGAAAGGCATGCCGCTGAACAACACGGGACGTCGCGACGAATCCGATCTGATCTCGGCCAAAAAGCTGGCGCTTGGTCTGCCCAAGCACACTGGGCGCACGGTGAACTGGCGGGAAGGCTCGGCCGAAAGGCTATCGTCGCGCTTTGCGCGGGTGCGTGTGCGGGTCGGGCACTGCCAACTTTTGCCGGAATTGCTGTCGCCCGAGTGGTTGCTGATCGAGTGGCCAAGGGCGAAGCAGAGCCGACCAATAATGGCTCTCCACGCTGCCAGAGAACGTCAGCTGCCAGCAGCTCGTTGAACTTGCTAAGCTGCGCAGGGGCATCGAGCGCGACTATCAGGAGCTCAAGCGAGAGGTCGGGCTTGATCACTACGAGGGCCGCGGCTGGCGCGGCTTCCATCATCACGCCACGCTCTGCATCGCGGCTTACGGCTTCCTGATCGCCGAGCGGGCGACGATTCCCCCTCAGACCTCGTTCCGCCGCACCGTTCAAGGCACCTCACTTATCCGACAATTATCGACCAAGAGGATCTCCCCTTGCGGCCTGAGCGCCACATCCCGAACTCGATCGCGACCGTGCGTACGCGCTTGATCCGGCGCTCATCAAAACCCTGCCGCGATGCCCCTGCTGCGGTGCTGTCGCCGCACCAAACGGACGACGAAAACCCATGACGCAGTCAGACTAGTCGGTTCTCGCTGAAGATGGCTGCATTGAAGCGGAAGCTGCGGCAGTGGATCTCGGGGCTAGGTCACCGGAGCTGCTAAGCTCACCGCAGCCAATGCCAAGCCCTCCGTTGTCCTAGCTTGCGCATATAGAGAGAGCTGCGCCCCAACTGATCGATCTCGGCCTATAGTGCGACAATCTGGGTGAATACCGATACGACAAGATGACTGCTAATCGCGTCGCCGCCCGCTCTGGAAGTGTCGTCGAATTCCTCGGCTTGGATCAGAGGATCTGTTTCCAGCGACGTTGTTCTTGGGGTTGCCGACTGCGTCATTAGGGTCTCCCGAGTTCCGCAGGAGAGTGCTGGGACTGACGGAGATGGCGCGAGATGAGCGCTAGTGTTGTGCATCTTCCGCCTGAAGGAGGGCTGTTGGATGCAGGTTTGTTGACGGCGAGCGGATCGATGCCGAAGAAAGAGGCCGGGTGGCAGTCTCTGTTTGATTGGTGAGGCGCAAGATCAGCGCTCGGCGCACCCCACAGTCCATTTTGGGACCGGCGAAGCTCTGACCATCGCACGCAAGGAATAGCAACGCCGCGCTCGGCCCAGATTTTGACGCGCATGACCGCTTAGCGTAGCCGGTACGTTGTGCCGGCGATGATCGCGCCGGAGCCACCAAGCTGGAGCCCTCAGTCAGCCGCCCAGCGGCGGCTGATCCGTTACCGCTTCGCGACCAAGAATTGCTAATAAGATAGGGCCCGCGGCTCCGGCCGAGGAATTGTCGAGGAGTTGGTTTCGGTAGCTGGCTGGACCGGAATGTCGATGGCGGGAGCGCGCACATGACAGGCGACGAGACGCCCGTCAGCCATTGGCACCAAGGGTGGCACTTTGATGCGGCAATGCTCTACCGCAAGCGGGCAGCGCGGGTGGAACGCGCATCCGCTCGGCGGATTGATCGGGCTTGGCACCTCGCCCTCCACGGGCACCTTGAGCCGAACCCGCGTGGGATCCGGCACCGGAGCTGCCGCGATCAGCGCTTCGGTATAGGGGTGGGTCGGCTTGCTAAACAGCGCCTCGCACGGGGCAAGCTCCACGATCCGCCCCAAATACATGACTGCAACGCGATGGGCGATATGCTCGACCACGCTAAGGTCATGCGAGATGAAGACGTAGGCAATGCCTATCTGCTGCTGCAGGTCCAGAAGCAGATTCAAGATCTGGGCACGCACGGAGACATCAAGTGCTGAGACTGCCTCGTCGGCGATGATGAGCGATGGCTGCAGGGAGAGCGCTCGCGCGATGCCGAGCCGCTGCCGCTGGCCGCCCGACAGCTCGGATGGAACCCTGCGCATCATTTCGGGTGACATTCCGACTTTTCGCAGGAGGTCCGCGGCAAGCGCGTGGCGCTGATTCCGGCTGAAGCGCTCAAAATTCTCGACAGGTTCGGTGATGATCTGTTCGACCGTGAGACGCGGATTGAGCGACGAGTAAGGATCCTGAAACACCATCTGCATCCGACGGCGCCACGCGCGAAGCGCGTGCGTCCCAAGACCCGTAATATCGGTCCCGTCGAGCATCACGCGCCCGCCCGTCGGCTCTACGATCCGCATCAAGAGGCGAGCGACGGTGGACTTGCCGCAGCCGGATTCGCCGACGATGCCGAGTGTTTCGCTGGCATCGACGGAGAAAGATACGTCTTCCACTGCGCGCACAACCGGGCCGGTCTTCTTCAGGACTCCCATACCGAGGCGGTAGTGCTTGGTCAGATTCTCCACTTTCAGCAGAGGACCGCTCATGCGTTCATTACCTCTTCGGAGTGCCAGCAAGCCGCGGCGTGACCCGGCCCGACATCGCGCATGGTGGGCGTCTGCTCGCGACAAATGTCTGTCGCGAACGGGCATCGAGGCGCGAAGCTGCAACCGACAATGGGTGCGCGCAGGCTTGGCACAATCCCGGGAATTTCCGGAAGGCGGCGCCGACGACCGTGACGCGGATCAGGCGCAGAGCGCATCAGGCCCTGGGTGTAGGGATGCGTCGGGCGCGCGAACAGATCGAATACGGTAGCTTGCTCGACAATTCTGCCGGCATACATGACAATCACGCGTTGGCACGTCTCGGCAACAACGCCCAGATCATGCGTGATGAACATCACGGCCGTTCCCATGCGCTCTTTCAGATCGATGATCAAGCGCAGGATCTGCGCCTGAATGGTCACGTCAAGCGCAGTTGTCGGCTCATCAGCTATCAACAGTTCCGGTGAGCAGGCAAGCGCCATGGCTATCATGGCACGCTGGCGCATGCCGCCCGACATTTCGTGGGGATAGTTGTTAACGCGACGCTCGGGATCCGCGATGCTGACCAGACGGAGCATCTCTTGCGACTTTGCTATTGCGTCTGACCGGCTGGCTCCGGTGTGGATCTGCACCGCTTCAGCGATCTGGCGGCCGACGGTGTGAACCGGGTTCAGGCTTGTCATCGGCTCCTGGAAGATCATGGCGATTCGGTCGCCGCGGATCCTTCGCATTTCCGCTTCGGAGAGCTTTAGAAGGTCCTGTCCGTGAAAACGGATCTGTCCTCCGACGGTCTTGCCGCCCAGTTTCGGCAAAAGGCGCAGAATTGACAGAGCGGTGACGCTCTTGCCGCATCCGGATTCACCGACAACTCCGAGCGTTTCGCCACGCTCCACCTGGAAGCTGATGCCGTCTACAGCGCGCGTGACGCTTTCCTCCCCGAAAAAATGTGTCTCAAGCTCCCGAACGTCAAGAAGCACGTCACTCGCCGCGGTGTTTTGCATAAGCATGTCAGCGTCTCCGCCTCGAGCGGGGGTCAAACAAGTCGCGCAAACCATCCCCAAGCAGGTTGACGGCAAGGACCGTGACGGCAAGGCAGATTCCGGGCGCGAAGACCGACCATGGGGCAAGAGCGAGATACAAACGAGAACTTGAGATCATATTGCCCCAGCTGGGAATGTCCGGCGGCACCCCTACGCCCAGAAAGCTCAACCCAGCCTCTGTCAGAATCGCACTAGCGCAGAGATTGGCACTCTGAACCATAAGGGCCGGAATGGTGCTCGGCAGGATATGCCGCCACAGCACCTTCGGCAGGCGCGCGCCGCCACAGAGCGCAGCCTCTACAAACGGACGTTCCCTAACACTCAGAACCACCGAACGAACTAGCCGCGCGGTGCTTGGTGTATGGGTGATTGTGATTGCTACGATGAGAATACCGACTCCGGGGCCGGTTAGAGAGACAAGGGCTATGGCCAGCAGAATCGTCGGGATCGCCATCAGGCCATCCATGACTCGCATCGCGACATTATCGAAACCACGGCTGTAGCCCGCGACGACACCGATCAGAAGCCCGCCAACAATGGCGCTCGCCGCCGAAAATAATCCCACCATCAGGGAGATCCGAGCGCCAAAGACCGTTCGCGCAAACACGTCGCGGCCTAGATTATCGCTCCCGAACCACATCGCGGCGGAGGGCGGCTGCAGGCGTTTGAACGGATCTATGTTCAGTGGCGCGCCGGCGTAGAGTGGCGCCGTGAGCGCCAGAACAACGAACAGCGCCAACAGGCCGCCACCTACCACGACAAGAGGATGCCGCCTTGCCAGCCGAGGGAGTTGAGATAGTTGGAGCCGCCCCATCGGCACGGCTTCAACTGATGCGGAAAGGAGGGTCATATCAGTACCGGATGCGGGGATCGATCAGCGTGTAAGCGAGATCGACCGCGAGATTGATGAGCACGTACACGCCCGAAGCCAGCATCAGCACGGCTTGGATGATCGGATAGTCGCGGTTGTTGATCGCATCTACTGTCAAACGACCGACACCGGGTATGTTGAACACCGTTTCCGTGATGACAACACCGGATAGCAGGTAGGCAAAACACAAGGCGATTATCGTGAGGATCGGGACACCCGCATTCTTCAGAGCGTGGTGGAAAAGCATGGAATATGGCGAGGCACCTTTGGCAGCAGCCGTCCGCATATAGTCTTCCGATAGAACCTCGAGCATGCTCGCCCGCGTGATCCGGGCGATCAAAGCAATATAGGGAAAACTCAACGCGATGGTCGGCAGGATCAGTCGCACGAACCAGGGCTCGAGGCCCTGGGCAAAAGGTTGGTATCCCTGGACCGGCAGCAATTGCATCCTGATAGCGAAAAAGTAGATCAGAAAATAGCCGACGACAAACACTGGGACAGAAAAACCGAGAGCGGCGAAGGCGGAGAGGACGCGATCAGCGAAGCCGCCGGTTCGCCAGGCGGCAAAGACGCCGAAAGAGACGCCGACTGTCGACGAAACGATCATCGTCGCGAGCGAAAGAGAAATGGTCGGCTCGAGCCGCTGCAAGATGAGCTCGAGGACCGGACGCCCGGAAAAAATTGAGATCCCGAAATCGCCGCCGAGCATAGCGAGCGCCCAATGCACAAATTGAAGTGGCAGCGGATCATTGAATCCGAGCTTTTCGCGGATGGCGGCGATCATCTGCGGGGTGGCCGAGTCCCCTGCGATAATGCTCGCCGGGTCCCCAGGCGCGAGCCTGAGAAGCAGAAACACGAAAATCCCGACCATCGCGATCACAACAATAGTCGAGACCATCCGGCGAACAATGTAAGGAGCCATTCTGTCCTCAGGCTTTCTGCATGTTCCACATCGGGACTAGCGTTGGCACATCGATGAGACCGGAGAGTGCCTTGCTGCGCGCGCTTGGGTATACAATCTGCCCCAACAGAGCAGCGCCGACGAAATCCCACTATACTTTTTGCATCTTACGAGCCAGCGCCTTGCGCTCTTCGAGCGCTTCCACATTCGCCCATTTGGCCCGAAGCGCCTCAAACTCGCCGCTCTTTGGCCTACCGTACCAAGCCCCGCCCCCATTCGCGAGGAAGAAAACGGTGCCGATCGGATCGCCATGACTATAGTCGGAACAGCCGAGATAAAGATGTTCCAACCGCCGCTCTCACCCGGGCCGTTATTCGCGCGGCGCGTGAGCAGCCCGCCCCAGTCCATCGGTGCAAGCTCGGCATTCACCCCAACCTTTCGCAGCTCGGCCGCCAAAAGCTGCGAGGCATCCTGGAACGGGCCTCCGTTCGTTGGGTCGAGAATGACGACTTTCTCGCCGGCATACCCGGCTTCGCTAAAGAGGTGCCTAGCCCTTTCCAGGTCGCCGCCCTTCTTATTCCATCCGGTATTTTCGTCGTTCGAATAGGGCGTATCGTTACCAAATATCGAAGTGAGGGGTCGGCGGTATTTTGGATCGGGTGATAGCACGCGCACGAACGCCTCCTGGTCGATCAGGTGAAGCATCGCCTGGCGCGCCTTCACGTTATCGAATGGCGGCTGCAGAAAGTTTATCCGCACGTATACGTCTCTGCCAGTCTTGTCCAAAATCTGGAGTTCGAGGTTAGGATCGCCGTCAATCTGAGAAAGGAGATCCATAGGCGGGGACTGAAGGAAATCAATCTCCCCGGCCTGCAAGGCCGAGAAAGCGGTCTGCGGATCAGCGATATTGTTCCAGATGACCCGATCCAGCTTGACGATTTTCCCACCGGCCAGTCCATCGGGCGGCTCGTTGCGCGGAACGTATTTTTCATTCCGATCGTAGGTGAAGCTCGCGCCGGGCTTGGCAAGCGCCTGATTGAACTTGAACGGCCCCGATCCGATATTCGCGGTGACCTGCTCGGTCGCAGGGCGGTTGGCGTCTTTCTCTCGCATGATGAACAAGCATGGCGTCTCGAGTTGCGCCAACAGGTCAACCAAAAGGCCCAGCGGCTCCTTGAGCGCGATCGTGAAGGTTTTGTCATCCCTCTTCGAGATATCCCTCGTCCGTTCCATGATCAACTGACCGCCGGGAGCGACCTGAGCCCCCCTACGGATCGAGGCCACACAGTCGGCCGCCGTCACAGCGGTGCCATCGTGCCAGCCAAGACCGTCGCGGAGCTCAAATGTGTAAGTCTTCTTGTCGTCGGAAACGCCCCACTTCCCTACCATCTGCGGCCGTGGCCTAAACTTGGAGTCGGTCGCGAACAACACGTCGTAAATCGCCAGGGCGTGACTGCCAGTGATGCTCGCCGCACTGAAGACCGGATCGAAAATGCGGAGATCAACACCCATGGCCATGTGGACTATCCGAGCAGCCGTTGGAGCTGTCTGCGCGCACAGGAGCGAAGGAGTCGAGAAGGCCGTTCCGGCAGCTAGACTCGCCTTAATGAGGTGGCGTCGAGAGATTGTCATGGTCCATTTCCCCTCTTGAGCTGGCCGCGCGGTTGCTGGACAATGCCGATAGCTCGCAACCATACGAGCGTGCTGCTGCAGGAACATTGCAGTTCATGCGGCTTTCCTAGGACCATATAGACGTTCCTTGCAGTTTTATCGCATTGGCACGCTCGAGTGCGAGGTATACATCTTCTACTTGGGCCAATTCCGCCGGATTTCTGCAAAGGGCGAGGTTCGTCCACCCGGCGTCTTGACCAGTCTCGATCTGACCATGGTCTCGCGCGTCGCGTGTTTACCTTCAGACAAACCTGCGCAGGTATGTCTCCCGTTCGCTCCTGTTCAACCCCACTTTGCGCCGCAAACGCGCTCGATAGCGAGGCGTCTGGCACCTGCCCGACTCAGGTAGGCTACTCTTTTCCCAGGAGCGAGCCCTGCTCCGCACATTTACCCACGGCTCAGGCTCACTCAATTGTTGCGCCTCCTATTCCGCCGAACTCCGAATTTTCGCGGCGCAGCGGAAGGCCTTCCTGCTAATGCGATGCTCGGCCGCCGCCGTGTTGATAGCGGGAACGGGAAAGACGTGAGGCAACGTCAAGATAATAAGTTGCAACGCGCCTCGGCACCCGATCACTGCGGAGCAACCGACGTTCAAGACTCTATCGAATCCCCTCACGGCTGTGCACAAGTCGGGTGACCCGCGGCTACTGTAGCACTATCCAATAGGCAAGAATGCCAATGTGAGCCAACAGCATCGACAACTCGCAGGATCAATAACGGGCATGCGCACGAGTTCGCGGACAGCGGCCAGCCTGGATTCGGCCTTCTCTGGATCAGGCCCCTCTAATGACCTCCTCACACCCTGCTCGTTTCCAGCCTGTGCATGTCCTTCGCAACACAATTGAACTCTGTCATAGGCGGATTCTGCGCTGGGTCAGCACTGACGTCGATGACCTCAACGGCCATATTTTAGTGAAGGAACATTTGACGGAGCACCGCCTGCCCCCGCGACATGTGTGCCGTACTTTTGGTAGTCTCGGACGGCCGAATCCGCATAGACGTTTCTCGTCCGGTCAGCGCGTGAGACACAACAAAACGTCGCTCTTCTGGCTAACGCCAATCCTTGATGGAATAGGAGTGGCATGAGATTGCAGTCGAACTGAGGGATACGTCCGCATGCAGCAGAGGGGCAAACGCACAAGGAAGTTGCAGAATTCGGCATCGAAGCGGGACCGCTACCTAATCGAGGCGGTGGATCGAGCACTTAACTTGCTAGAACTCCTTGGCGACAATCCAGGCCTTGGCGTCACAGAGATTGCGGATCGCATGGGAGTTTCGAAGGCGCTGGCATTCCGGCTGTTACACACGCTTCAGCTGCGTGATTATGTCATTCGCGACGCCGAAAAGCGCACAAATGAGCTCGGGTTTCGACTTTTGCATTTGGCCAGCCAGGTCGACCAGACTAACCTGATCGTTAGCGCGACGCGAGATCACATGGACGATCTGGCGAGGCTCAGCCGCGAGGACGTCAATCTGTTCGTACGTGCGGAACTGAGCGGGGTCTGTGTGGCTACCCGACCGTCTGCCCATCAGGTGCGGATGTTTGCCCATCTCGGGGTTCGCACAGCACTGTATGTAGGTGGCGCCAGCACCGTGCTGCTTGCCTATGCTCCGGAGGACGTTCAGAACGCAGTGCTCGCGTCTAAGTTGCACATGCTCACGCCCCAGACGCTGATCGAACCGCTCGCGTTGCGCCAGCGCCTTGAGAAGGTGCGTGCCAGTGGTTTCTACCTATCGTGTGGAGATGTTGACCCGCTCGGCTTCTCGGTGGCGGCACCGGTTTGGGGTCACGGCGCGGTCGTTGTTGCTGCGATCAGCTTGGCGGGAACGATCAACCGGTTGACGCCCGAGACAGAAGCTCACTACCGCGGCCTGGTGATTGATTATGCCGGTCGCATGTCTCGCTTGCTGGGCGGAGGCTGATCGAATCTGCTGGACCGGCCAATTGGAGCATCGAGCAGGGCTTCAAAGAAATCTTCCTGGCCTCCAAGAGCCAAGCTTCGAGCCTGGGTGTTCTGCACTGGAGCACTCTAGCGCGCGCAATCGACTTAGCCCGTCGAGTCGGCTGCATCATGCCAACTGAAGCTTGCCAACCCAAGGGGCTGCGCCTTATCGCGGTCCTGAGTTTGCGCGCGATTCGCCCCGTGGGCGGAACAAAAACGCGCATTACAGTTTGCAGCGCAATCTACTACTTAAAATGAAACGCTGTTTCTTCTGTCAAAACAGGAGAAAGACATGCCGGGAGGAGGCTGCTCTCCCGCTTTCATCTGCGGAGAGGAGCTTGACAAATGAACACTGACGTGGACTCGCAAATTAGTGCCCTGTCGTCCTTGAGAGAGATCGTCGACGAGGGTCTCAATTGACGGAACTTGGGCGCTCATCGAGACGTTTTCCACCTTCTGGCGCGAGCACCCAAGCGACGTGAACCGCGCGATGGATGACGTGGCGGCGCGGCTGAGTTCATTCGGCGCGCCGGTGATCATGTATGAACCCTAACTTTACCTGTCTCTTCTCTCTTCCCGGAAAAGGGCGGGTCGAGGTCAACGGCAAGTTCTTGCGCGCTAAGCCCCAGGCGTACAGCGTAGACGCCCGCAACGGCTTCACAGGCGAAGTCGTCTACGTTCCGGCGGGCAACCCGGCCTGAAGGTGGAGTCGTCAGCCCGAATCGAGGGGAAGATCGTCCTCTCGGAAGGATTCGCCGACCCAGATGACGCCGCGCAATCCGAGAAATTGAGGGCGGTCGGTATCATCGCGATCAATCCGGGCATCGACATCCACTGGGGCATCTGCACCACGATTTGGAGAGTACCTGCCTCGACGACCTGCCACGCAATCCGAACGTGCCGGTGATGGCGGTGAACAGGCCGGACGGCCAAGCGGTCATCGAGCTGGCGAAGCGACGTGTCCAGATCACAATTTATGCGGAGATGGAAGAGGGGTGGTTCGCCTCAAAGCTAGCAGTGACCGAGATACGCGCCTCCGAGCAAAAAAGTTCGTGTTACTGCATGGTCATCTCGATTCGTGGGACGTCGGGGTGGGAGACAATGAGTGGGGGACGCCGCCCTCCTCGAAGTAGCCCGCGTACTATGGGCACATCGTGACATATTGAAACGTAGTGTCCGCATTGCGTGGTGGCCTGGCCACTCGACCGGCCGCTATGCCCGGTCGGCCAAGTTCGCGGACCGCTTCGCCATTGACCTTGACGAGAAAGTCAATTGCGATAGTCCCGGCCGTCGCTGGGCAGAGGAGTCATCGGCGTTGTCTGCACGTCTGAAGCAGTGCCTTTCATTGAGGACGCCATTCGGGACATAGTTGGGAAACAGGTGACCGCCCCTACCGTGCCGGGGACTACTCTTCCAACAATATTGGCATTTCCGGTTATTACATGCTGTCCGGCGTTCCAGCGCCGGATAATTCGAGATTAATCACCGGAAACTACGTCCCCTCATCCAACCCCGCGAAGGGCGCTGCGGGGGGCCCTGGGGACGCCTAGCAGCAGCTGTTGTTCTAGCAGCAGCTGTTGTTAATGAACTGACCCGGCAGTCTGAAAGTTTCGGAACAATCATTCATTCGTATTTCCGGTGAATATGCGGAAATGTGTTCAATTCCGAACCGCTGCAGCGCCCGGCCAATCTGACACGGCCTTTGCGGTCTTATAGCAACGTGTCCGGTTCATCGAGCCTCCTCTCCTCGCAGCCAGTGACTTGCCAGGTTCGTGTTTTGCAGATAATAGAAACAACGTTTCTCCTGCAAAAACAACGAAGGGCATTTTTCGATGCGCATCGCTTATGTTGTTCCTGTACCAATGTCGAAGAGCCCATTAGGCGTGAACGAGATGCGTCGGCGCGAAGCGCTGCTCAATTCCTGGACCTTTCCCGGGACGGAAGTGTCAGTCGTCGACGTGCCTGAGGGTCCGAGTTCAATCGAGTCCGCCTATGAGCATGCGCTCGGTGTTCCGGCCACGATCAATGAGATCATGAAGTGCGAGCGCGAAGGTTTCGACGCCGTGATCATCGGCTGCTTTGGAGACCCAGGGCTTGAGGCCGCGCGTGAACTTGCCACGATACCTGTCATCGGGCCTTGCGAGACTTCCCAGTTGCTCGCGGCGAGCCTCGGTCACAAGTTCTCCGTTTTAACGAATTTCGACAGCAGCATCGCTGGCCAGGAGCTCCTCGCCCACAAGGCCGGCGTCCGCGAGAAACTCGCCTCTGTACGCGCAGTCGGTATCGCGGTGCTGGACCTCATGAAAGACCCCGAGCGGACAACGGCACGGCTAATCGAGACAGCAGAGCTATGTGTCAAGAAGGACCGCGCAGACGCGCTGCTTTTCGGTTGCATGACCATGTCGTTTCTGGACATTACCGAGAGGGTTTCCGCAGCCGTTGGGGCTCCAGCGATTAACGCCGGCAGGGCCGCTCTCAAGCATTCCGAAATGCTCGTTTCCATGGGGCTTTCCCATTCGAAGACCGCCTATCCTCTGCCCGCTAAAATGCAGGCTGGTCAGCCCTTCGAATCGCTACGCGTGGCCTGACCATGCCGATCGAACCAACAGAATCGCCTTGCAGCCACCGCTCTGAATCTTTCGGCAGAGCCACTAGGACGGCGAAACTTGGAAGGCAAACAACTAACCTGAGGAGCAGCGCGCAATGACCTTCACCGTTGCCCTTTCCGGTGACAGCCTCCTCATGCGAGGCAGCATCATTGGTACGGATGCGAGGGCGAGGCGACTCCAGCAACTTATGCGCACCGCAGACGTCACGTTCACCAATCTCGAGGTCGTCGCCAGTGATCTGCGTACCTACCAAGCGTCCGGCGCTGGCACGCCAACGCTGGTTGCCCCGCCATTGGTCCTAGACGAGTTGGTAGCACTCGGCATCGACGTTGTCTCGTTCGCTAACAACCATGCCCTAAACCTAGGCATTGAGGGCATGCTCGACACCATCAGAGGTCTCCGGGAGCGGCGGATCTCGTGTGCTGGTGTCGGCATGGATCTGTCTGAGGCGAGCATGCCGGTCTACGTCGATAAGCCCACCGGCAGTGTGTCGGTAGTCGCTTGTACGACAACTTTCACCTCCGGCGACGAGGCAACGAGGCCGTCGCAATCGATGATAGGCCGGCCGGGACTAAATCCTGTTCGGTACGCAAGTCGCGCGGCGGTCACAAAGGAGCAGCTAGCTGAACTGGTCAAAATACACGATGCTCTCGGTCTGACGGCACGGATCGAACACTGGCGCGAGATGGGCTTCATTCCGCCAGCCGGACGTGACGACTACATATTGTTCGGCACAACGTTTTTCGCAGATGGCGAGCCGCGCATCGAGACAAACTGCAACGCAACGGATCTTGATCGCATCCGGTTGTGGATCAGTGAGGCGAAAGCGCGCTCCGACATTGCGATCTTTAGCGTGCACTCCCATGAGGGAAGTGAGTCGACAACCGAGATTCCAGCGTTCCTCATTGAACTTTCGCATACGGCTATCGATGCGGGGGCAGACGCGGTCGTCGGCCACGGCCCCCATCGAATACGGGGAGTAGAGATCTATCGCGGCAAGCCAATCTTCTATAGTCTTGGCAACTTCATCTCGCAGGCAGAACTGATGGGCCGTTTATCGTCCCATACATACGATGTACTGTCTGCCGATCCCGAACTCCCGCCCTACCAAGTGATCGGCGGGTCGAGCGGCGGATTCGCTCGTAACGCTGAGTACTGGCGTTCCTTTGTCCCCATTCTCAGATACCAAGATGGTACGCTGTTCGGAATCGAAATCCACCCGATTGAGCAAGGATTTGGAGGACCCGAAATCAGGCGTGGACGCCCCTCTCTGGCTCGCGGTGAGATCGCGGCAGTTGTTGTCGACGAGCTGACCCGGCTCTCTGAAAGGTTCGGAACAACGGTTCGTAACGATGGCGTTCGGACATGGATCGAACTAGCTTAGTCGTCCGCGAAGAGCGGCTAAGCGATTGAGCTAGAATCGCATTTGTCCTTGTGGACTGTTTTACGATTGCAGGGGTTTGATGCTTCGAGCATCGGAACCCTGCAATTTCATTTTCAGGATTCCGTCGAATCGCCAGTTATGATTCCGTCGTCGCATCGGAGGTGGCGATGCGACCGAAGAACACAGGACGACGGGATCGGACGATCTGTTCCGGGCCAGGCTGGACCAGATCATCAATATGAAGCACGAGCTGGTTCAACTCGCCGGAAAAAGTTGATTGGGATTGGATCGACGGTGAAATCGCGCCGCTCTATAGCGAGAACCGTCGGCCCGGCATCGCGACCCGCTTCATGATCGGGCTGCTGTTGCTCAAGCACATTTGCGGGCTGTCCGATGTGGGGGGTGCGAGCGCTGGGTCCACGATCCGTATTTCCAGTTCCTCACCGGCGAAGAGTTCTTCCAGCACGCATTCCCGCACGAACGCTCGGACCTGAGCCACTGGCGCGAGCGGCTCGGCGACAAATTGGAGCTGTTGCTGGCCGAGAGCTTGCGGGTGGCGCACGAGGCCGGCGCGTTACGCAGCCAAGACCTCAAGCGGATCACGGTCGATACCACCGTGCAGCCGATGGCCATCACCTTCCCAACCGATGCCAAGCTGCTGCACGCGGCAATCAAGGGGCTCAACCGCCTGGCGAGCAAGCACGGGGTCAAGCTGCGGCAGTCCTATCTTCGCATTGCCAAGACCGCGGCAATGATGGCGGGGCGCTACGCCCATGCCAAGCAATTCAAGCGGCATCAGCGGCAGTTACGCATCCTGCGCAGCCGGCTGGTCCGGATCATCCGCGATATCCGCCGCAAGATCGAAGGTCAGGCTGCGCTCGAGAACGCGTTCGCCCTCCCGCTCAGCCGGGCCTCGCAGATCCGCTCGCAGCAGCAGCAGCGTGGCTGGAAGCTTTCCTTCCATGCCCCGGAGGTGGAGCGTATCAGCAAGGGCAAGGCAGCCGCGCCTTTTCGAGTTCGGCGTCAAGGCTTCCATCGTCACCAACAACCGCCGTGCTCCTGGTGGCCTGTTCGTGCTGCACGCCAAGGCGATGCCCGATAACCTGTACGATGGTCACAGCTTGCGGGACGTCATTGATCGCACCGAGACCACGACTGTGCGATCGAGCGGGCTTATGTCGACATGGGATACCGCGGCCACGACGCACAAAAATCCCCGTCGTGTCTTCATCTCCGGCCAGAAGCGCGGCGTCTTCGGTGTCATCCTGCGCGAGCTACGGCGCCGCTCCGCCATCGAGCCCATCATCGGACACATGAAGGCCGAAGGTCACCTCGGCCACTGCTATCTCAAGGGCCGCGCCGGCGATGCCGCCAACGTCGTCTTCTCCGCCGTCGGTCACAATTTCCGCCGCAGCCTCGCCTGGCTGAGGGTCCTTTGGTGCCTCATCCTGACCGCACTCACAGCAGCCATCAGCGTCTGCTCAGCGCTCAATCCGGCTTCTTAACGGACGACTAATTAAAGCGGTTTTAGTGCCGCGTCGCGGCTATGGAAGCTGCCGTGGTGTTTGAAAATTTTGCGCAATGAGCGACGCAGCGCCTCCGCGGTATTGGTGATCGGTAGGAGATTTCTCGGCACTGACCCTCTGCGCGGTTTTACATCCTGGCGTTTAGTGCGACCATCGGACAAGAGGCAGCGGGAGCACGGAATGCGGACCAAGATTCCCCGGTGCTGAGCGATCTCGCCAAGTGCCCCATCAGGGCAGTGCCCGATGAGCGTTCAAGGGTTCATTGCGGCTCAGCAGCTCGGCACCACTTCCGCCTACAGCATCAGACAAGTCTCGCTGACGAGATCGGTCTGCGACGGATGCCGCTACAAGCGCAAGTGGAGCATGCGGGATAATTGTGTCGCACCAAACTGGAGCAATGTTTTCTTGGTTTTCTTGCGCAGCTCGGACTCGTCTATAGCCGTATCGGCGCCGATTGGCATTCCTTTGGCCATAGAACCGGCTACTCAGCGCGTCTACCAAGCGCATTGCCACGCTGCGGACAGCTGGCGACAGAAGCTAACAGCTTGTCATAGGTTTGACCTTCCCGACTTTGAGCCGAAAATTAGGAAGGTCACTCCTAATGCGTGCCGCCAAGCAGCGAGCCTGCCCCACAAGCGGCGCACGGGAGCCTCTCGAGCAGGGCACCTGACGAGACTAGCAGCCAAGCATTTGCGCATTCGCTTCGTCGAGCGCGCAAGCAAGGCGGTTTGCCGCGCGCCGCGCCGCTACCTCCGCGAACTTCGCCGCGTCGCTGCCCTCAGACGTTGTGGCAAGGTGCCGCAGCGGGTCGAGTACCGGATAGGCAGATTGGCCGAGGGCGGGATCCGGCTCGAAGCGATCGCCGGTCGTGTAATCCATCGGCACCATGGCATGCGCGGCAGCCATGAGCGACGCGTTGATCCGGGCCACTTCGGCGTCCGAAGTTGCGCTGGCGGCGCCTTGCTTGAGTGCGGCCGCCCTCTCGTGGAAGACCCTGAGGCGGCAGTCCAACGGAGCGAGGTCGAACCGCCCAGTAAGCTTCCCCGCTAGGTCCTCGAGCTCGCGGCCAAGCGCCTCGGCATGACCCACGTAGTCTAGCGGCAGGACTCGCTCGGTCAGGAGCCGCCACAGCGTGTGCACATAGACGCGAGTCTCCTTAACCAGAAGGTCGGGATCCATCTTATCGAGCGTGTCCTCGGGCGTGTGCCACCACCACCCGAGACCGGCGGCCTTGCGGTTCGTCGCTCGACCGACGAATGCGCTCATGACCTTGTCAGAACCGAGCGGCTGCAAACCTAACCCCTCGAACATCGCGGGTATGCCGATCCCCCAGAAGGAGTGGTCGCTCCCACGGCCTACGCGATGGCGATCGAGCTTCTGGCCGCCCTGGCGCAGCACGGCCTCCGCAGCGAGCTCGTAGAGCTCTGACGAGGCGCGCGCATCGGTCATCACTGTGTTGCCCTTGGCGCCAGTCGAATCGACATTGACGTGCACTACGCAGCGGTTAGCAAGATCCTCCCAATGCGCATCAGCGTACCATGCCGACCCCGAATAACGGCCATGCGAATGCCCCGACCAGAAGCACAGCCGCAGGCCACGCCGGAGCCTCTCCCGCTCCGGCGCAAGAAGCCGCGCGACCTCGAGCATGGTGGCGTTCGCGCCTCCATTGTCCATCACCCCCAAATGCCAAGTATCGTGATGACCCGAGAACATGACGAAAGGCTCATCTTTTGCCGCACTGTCGCGGGAGAGATCGGCGACGAGGAGCGGCGTTTTGCGCCAGCCCGTATCGACCTTGGCATAGAGCGTGGCCTCCACGTCTTCACCGGCCTCGAGACGGCGCCTGAGCGCTTCGCCATCTTCCTGCCGAACGCTGAGCACAACGGTCTTCGGCAATTTGGCGAGCGTTGCGGGGGTCGGGTTGCCCCATACGGGCGAGATGCACATTTCGTGCAGATGCTGATGCGGGCTGATGTGGATCTGCCCGACCGCGCCGGCCTCGGTGGCGCGTAGGCTCGTTGCAGGGGTGGCGATGTTCTCGATGAGCACGATCTTGCCTCGCACATCGCGAGCCGCGAAATCATTTTCAGCACCAGCGCCCACATACACAAGATTGCTAGTCAGGCCGCCTTGCGGCGAGGATTGCGAGAAAGAATGGGTAATGCAATCCGGAGTCAGATTGCCGATCTCGATCCGCGCTTTCCCTGGAAGACTAATGTAAGCCTCGTGCGAGTAGAGCTCGGTCTTCAGGCTATAGCTATCGAGGCAAGCCTGCAAGTAACGGAAGCTGTCGAGTTCCTCCGGCGTACCCGAGAGCTTTACTCGCTTGGCAAATTCCTCGAGGTGGCGCCACATCACCTTGGCGCTCACCGCCGCCGCAAGCTTATCAATCATCGGATCCGTCATGTCATTCCTCCTGGACATGTTTTCGTCTTACCATTGCGCGCAAAGCTCGTGCGGCGCGCAGGTTGCTAACCGTTGCCAATTTACGTCTTTGCCCACCGTATCAATCGTCCGGCGGCATGAGAAAACTGGCAATTGGATATCGAGCCTTCGTGACGCGCGGGGCTCCGAACTCCTACTTGCCGGCCTTACACCAGCACAAGCGTCGCCGTTCGGCAGAACTGGCTGACACATTGAACTCTGTTCCTGGCTTCTTTATGTCGTGGCTCGGCAGAATGGATTCGCGTTGCCAGTAATACTGCGCTCTCGCCATGAATGTCGCTTGTAGTCATGCCTGATATTACCACGGCTTCCAGGTCTTCTCGTGCGATTTCGGGGGCGATGCTTCAGTATTACATCCTTCTAGCGCGTTGTAGCGCAGCAAAACCGCGAGGCTGGAACAATCATCGCATCGTGACCGACATCGCACATCCGGGACAACACTAGGGTTTCCTTTCGAGTCCTTGCGCTAGCGGCTGTCCAGCTTGTGTGCAATGTGCCGTCGCAGGCAATCATCGCGGCTTCGGCCTATGCTAGCATTACACTAGAGCATTTTTCGATCCGGCGGAATCGGAGGGATTCCCTTCTGGGGCAAATCGTGATTCTTCCCTGAGGGCTGGTGATGGAGGCCAGCCCCCATGGCTAAACCCCTTTCGCCAGACCTTCGCCTTCGCATTATTCGGGCCGTGGAAGATGAGGGCATGAGCTGTCGGGGCGCTGCCGGCCGGTTCGGCGTGGCGCCGTCAACAGCGATCGAACTGGTCAGCGAGTGGCGAAGCACCGGCAGCTGTGAGGCGGGAGCACAAGGCGGAGACCGGCGTTCGGCCCGGATCGAGCGTCATGCTGCAGAGATCCTCTCCCTGGTCGGGGCCTCGCCTGACATGACGCTGGCCGAGATCGCCGACCATCTCTTCAAAGTCCACGGCGAGCGTTTCGTGCCGAGCGTGGTCTGGCGGTTCTTCGATCGCCGCAACATCACCTTCAAAAAAACATCGCACGCCAGCGAGCAGGATCGGCCCGAAGTGGCCGCTGAACGCGCGGCATGGAAGGCATCTCAGCCTGAGATCGACATCCACCGGCTGGTGTTCATCGACGAGACGGGAGCCTCGACCAAGATGGCGCGGCTTTATGGCCGTTCACCCTACGGCCAGCGCTGTGTCGCAGCGATCCCACACGGCCATTGGAAGACGACGACCTTCGTCGGCGCGCTCAGGACGACCGGCATGACTGCGCCAATGGTCCTCGACGGTCCCATGAATGGTTTGGCGTTCGAGGCTTACTTGAACCAAGTTCTCGTACCGACGCTAAAGCCGGGCGACATCGTGGTGATGGACAATCTCGCATCACACAAGCGGGCCGAGGTCGGCATCGCAATCGAGGCGGCTGGTGCCCGGCTCCTCTATCTGCCGCCTTATTCCCCCGACCTCAATCCGATCGAAATGGCCTTCGCCAAGCTCAAAGCAGCCCTTCGAAAGGCGGCGGCCAGATCAATCGAGACCTTGTTCCACGCTATCGCCGCAGCCGTTGCCGCCTTCACCGCCCAACAGTGTCTAAACTTCTTCGCCGCAGCCGGTTATGATCGCGCCTGATCAGAATCTGCTCTAGCATTTTTCGTCTGAGATAAGCGCGGCGAGCGTCGGCTTGGTGAGCTCGTCGCCAGAGCGACTATGCGAGAACGCGGACGATCGAGCTGGGCGGTTGAGCGAGCTTGATAGCGATGCGACGGATTTCCTGGATCGACCAGCGGATCAGAAACGGTGCGCCGGCGTCGCTTTTTTGAGTGCTGGCTCAGCGTTGGCCTGATCGCGGATGGCGGCCATCATCGAAAAGGCAAGCATGACGAATGAGACATGGCGATGCCAGCCATGCCAGGACCGAGTTTCGTTGTGATCAAGGCCGAGCCCATTCTTAGCGGTTTCGAAGCTGCCCTCGATGGCCCCCGTAATGGCCTTCCACTGACACCAGCTTGTGGATGGACGAGCCCCTTGGCTACATGTGGAGAAAAAGGGCCAGGGCGCAGTCGGTAATGTTGCGGCGGACCAGAAGGCCCCGCGTCCATTCCCCGGCAAGGTCCTCGTTGTATCCGCTGGTGTCGAGATCGACCAGTTCGAGATCGGCCCAACCCATGGCAGAAGCGGGATCGGCGACAGGCTGCTGCTTGCCCCAGAGGTGTAACACAGGAAGCAACACCGAGGATACGGCCTTTGCCAGCCTTGCGCGGCACGGTTTCGATCTCACCGGTACCATAACGCTGTCCGCCACGAACGAGAACGGTCCTTTCGCGGCGATCGCGCCAGCGATCATTCGACGCGCGATCTTGGATTTAGTCGGAAAGTGTCATTCGGCCTGCATGAACACGATGACGTAATTGCAGTCGGCGTTCGTGGCACGAAAGAAACATCGGTTATCATCGCGCCCTCACGCACTCATCTGAGTCGGAGGGGATACGAAGCAATACGTTGGGCTGGACGTCTCGCAAAAGGAGGCTTCTGAGTGCGCGCTCAATGAAGTGGATGAGGTCTTGTTCGAGGGAAAGGCCAAGTCCGATCCGGGAGCGCTCACTGCGCTGCTTCGCACGCGAGCACCGCATGCGGCGCACATCGGCTTTGAGACCGGAGCGATGGCGAGCTGGCTATGGCATGTGCTCCGCAGGGTCGACCTTCCAGTGGTCTGCATCGATCCTTGGTATGCTTACGCAGCTTTATCGGTGCGCATAAACAAGAGCGATCAGAATGGCGCGCGAGGCCTAGCCGAACGGGTGCGGGTCGGCTAGCATCGAGAAGTCAAAGCCAAGAGCGAGGAAAGTCTGAAGATCCGCGCACTACTCGTCGCGAGATCCCGTCTCGTAGCCGTCCGTCGTGATATCGAGAACCACGTCCGCAGCCTGATCAAAGAATACAGGTTGCTGTTTCCGCGCGCTATGGGCCTGCAGTTCCGTAACTTGGCCCGGGAACTGTTGGGCGAAGGTCACCAGCTCCTCGGAGTTATCGAGCCGATCCTGTCCGTTCATCAAAATATCTGCAAGCAGCAAGGCAAGTTCGACGATGAAGTGCGACAGCTTGGGAGGTCAGATGAGATAACACGTCGCTGATATGACCGTTCCTGGTGTCGGCGTGGTGACAGCGTTAACGTTCCGCCATACTCGATGACCCGTCGCGCTTCCGATCGGCATCCGATTGTGGGTGCCTATCTCGGTCTTACACCTCGGCGCAACCAATCTGGCGAAACGGACATCAATCGCAAGATATCGCGCTAACAGAAACATTATCCAGCCCTCGACCTGACAATAATCCATGCGACCGAGCGCCGTACGCCAAAAGGCCGTAAACCTATTGAGTGGAAGCTCATCACGGACCTAACCGTCCGCACAAGGATCATGACCCCGGCGATGGCATTCAACAGCTCAATCATGGGCCGATCCAGCGCCTGACGCGCTCGCACCGTCTCCGTAACCCTAACCAGCTCCGACGGCACGAGCGCTATCGTCGTGTCGTTGGTGAGTTCAAAAGGAAAGCTTGACGACAACCGCAATTAAAGGCGCCGATTGACGCCATACGCCCGCTCCTGGCGCCGCCGCCTGAGCGAGAACGACAGTGCAACAGTGCCCCTATCCACTTGAGCAACCATCGCTCAGTGAAACTTTGGCGTCCGAGCACGATGGAGATCTAGCCTATTATTCAAACCGCTGGATTAATTGCATGTCGGATCATGGCAGCGAGGTTGGCCGCAGTCTGATAACTCCCACGCCATCTGCGATGGCGATCTCGGTGTCAAATGGCTTGGAGAGCTTCTGCATACGCTCGAGAATGGCTCTTCCCTGCGGCGGTTGGGCGAGACGCGGGACGCCTCGATCGGCAAGTCTTTTCGAGTGACCAAGCTCGACCGGATAGAGCCGCAATTCAGAGAGCCGGTTCTGTTCAAATCGGCTGACGGTCACAAGGCTCTCATAAAAAACTGGATCTGAAAATGCCGGATTCGTTTCATACCCCCTACTCATCTCGCCGGCCGTCACCTCGGCATCGGTATCGACTCGTGGGTCCCTCTCGTAAGCGGCAAACATCTCAGCACCTACGGGGGTTCGGAGGTCGTCAAAGATGAAATTCCCGAGACTATAAAAGATCGGGCGGCCCTTGTAGATCTCGATGCCTCGCAATTGATGCGGTCCATGCACGATATATGCGTCGGCACCGGCATCGATGAGTCTATGCGCGAATTCTCTTTCGTAATCCGGCGGCTCCTGGCTCCAGTTTCCCGGCTCGTGACCGTGGTTGGTGACGATGCAGAAATCCGAGAACTGCTTGCCCCTGCGAAGGTTTCGTAAAATATTATCTACGTCGCGCGACTCGGGTTCATAACTGTAAGCGGCCACGTTTCCTGTCTTGAATGTCACTCCGGCAATGACGACGCGGTTTGGATCACCACGACCAGCCTTGTAGCCGGGCAATACGTCACGTACTCGTCTTAGCTCATCCAGCATCTCGGGGGGAACCAAGACGCTCCGCGCCAGCCTAAGGGGATTGACACCTGCTCTGCCTGGCGCCTCACCGGCGGGATCTCCCGCACGAGACATGGGCGTGAACGATGCAGCAAATGACAACAGCCCCACGCGACCGCGGGCGGTCTCAAGAAAGCGAGCGGCGCCAGCTTGTGCGAGATTCTCACCCACGCCTGCGTGGATGACACCGTTCTGATCGAGCACTCGGCACGTCTCGCGCATGCCTTCCAGACCCCAGTCAAGCGAATGGTTGTTGGCGTAACTCATCACGTTGAAACCCATCGCCTTCAAATCAGGCCCGGTCGTTGGGAGGCTGACGTGGTAGGCTCCGCCGTACTCCGCCTGGGGACTTCCCTTGAACGAGCGAGCATCGAAGATGTTAGTTTCCAGGTTGCCGAACGTGACATCGGCATCACGAAGGATCTTGACCACCGCGTCGAAGTCAGAGCCCTGGTACTTCGTCAGTGGCCGCGAGACGATGAGATCGCCGACTGCTACCATCGTGAAGCCGTCTGCAACGCTTGTTGCGATCGAGCCGGCCAGATCATAGCCATCCCCTTGCTGGGCCGGACAAGCCCCGCCCTCCTTTGAATGTTTTTCCATAGATTTCTCCGTTATACATGGTGCTGATCGGGTGAAAGGGCCCGCGGCTCCGGCCGAGGAATTGTCGAGGAGTTGGTTTCGGTAGCTGGCTGGACCGGAATGTCGATGGCGGGAGCGCGCACATGACAGGCGACGAGACGCCCGTCAGCCATTGGCACCAAGGGTGGCACTTTGATGCGGCAATGCTCTACCGCAAGCGGGCAGCGCGGGTGGAACGCGCATCCGCTCGGCGGATTGATCGGGCTTGGCACCTCGCCCTCCACGGGCACCTTGAGCCGAACCCGCGTGGGATCCGGCACCGGAGCTGCCGCGATCAGCGCTTCGGTATAGGGGTGGGTCGGCTTGCTAAACAGCGCCTCGCACGGGGCAAGCTCCACGATCCGCCCCAAATACATGACTGCAACGCGATGGGCGATATGCTCGACCACGCTAAGGTCATGCGAGATGAAGACGTAGGCAATGCCTATCTGCTGCTGCAGGTCCAGAAGCAGATTCAAGATCTGGGCACGCACGGAGACATCAAGTGCTGAGACTGCCTCGTCGGCGATGATGAGCGATGGCTGCAGGGAGAGCGCTCGCGCGATGCCGAGCCGCTGCCGCTGGCCGCCCGACAGCTCGGATGGAACCCTGCGCATCATTTCGGGTGACATTCCGACTTTTCGCAGGAGGTCCGCGGCAAGCGCGTGGCGCTGATTCCGGCTGAAGCGCTCAAAATTCTCGACAGGTTCGGTGATGATCTGTTCGACCGTGAGACGCGGATTGAGCGACGAGTAAGGATCCTGAAACACCATCTGCATCCGACGGCGCCACGCGCGAAGCGCGTGCGTCCCAAGACCCGTAATATCGGTCCCGTCGAGCATCACGCGCCCGCCCGTCGGCTCTACGATCCGCATCAAGAGGCGAGCGACGGTGGACTTGCCGCAGCCGGATTCGCCGACGATGCCGAGTGTTTCGCTGGCATCGACGGAGAAAGATACGTCTTCCACTGCGCGCACAACCGGGCCGGTCTTCTTCAGGACTCCCATACCGAGGCGGTAGTGCTTGGTCAGATTCTCCACTTTCAGCAGAGGACCGCTCATGCGTTCATTACCTCTTCGGAGTGCCAGCAAGCCGCGGCGTGACCCGGCCCGACATCGCGCATGGTGGGCGTCTGCTCGCGACAAATGTCTGTCGCGAACGGGCATCGAGGCGCGAAGCTGCAACCGACAATGGGTGCGCGCAGGCTTGAATTGACAGAGCGGTCACCCTCTTGGCTAGCTAAAAATCGTTCAGAAAATAGCCGACGACAGATACTGGGACAGAAAAGCGAGAGCGGCGACGGCGGCAGAATTGTCGAGCAAGCCACCGCATTTGATCTGTTCGCGCGGCCGACGCATCCCTACACCCAGGGCCAGGTGGTTCTGAGTGTTAAGGAACATTGGATTGAGACTTTCGTAAACGGCCAGCCGTTCTGGGAGCTTGCTATCCAAGAGCTTCCTATGATCACCATTGATGGAAACACGCGCTCAAAGAACAGCAACTGTCAGGTTTAGCACTCGCGCCCGGCACGCCAATGCTCCAGACCCATCTTGGCCAGGGCGCCGATTCCACGAAATGGCTCGGGCGGAATCCAGTCGGGGCCGCTTAGCTTTAGTCGATCTGTCAGAAGCGGGGATTGGCAGCCGCAGGCCATCTCCGCCAGAAGCTTTCCGTGAATGCTCCCTCTCAAGACCCCAGCTCCTTGACACGCCACCGACGCGTAAAGCCCCGGCCTCAGCTCGCCGAAGTACATTCCTCCGTTAACGGTGATAGCCGTGACTCCGCCCCACACGTGCTCCAAGTCATAAGAGCGCATTGCTGGGTATCGGCGTTGAAACAACCCAGTCAAAACAGTGCGTACCGTATCGAGGTTTTTCTCTTTCTCATATGAATAGCTGCTGCGTATGAGAAAGCGCCGCTGAACCTTTCTCATAGTGGTTCCCATTCGACTCGCAGGAAGCACTCCCCAGGCCGGCAAGCTGCCTAAGCGGTTAAGTTCATGATTGTCCAATTCGCGGGTTAGCGCTCCATAGGTATAGACAATGATCATTCGGTCGGTCAGAAAGCCCAACGCCCTCGCATGTGCATTGTTCGCGATGAACACTTTGTCTGCGACAAAATCACCTCGGCGCGTCCGGACCTTGAAAGGCCCCGCTCCGTCCACCGCCTCCACCGCCGCACGTTCAAGCACAGTGACATTGGAGGGAAGCGTGTCAGCGAGACCTCGGATGAGCGCCGCCGGCTGTATAAAAGCGCGCGTTAGCGTTTCGCAGCCATATCGATAATAGCCTGTACCAATAAGGCCCTTGAGGCCTTCGGCCTCATGTTCTATCGCTTTCAGATTCCGTTTCTCCAACGATACTCGGTAGCTCCGAAGCACCCGCTCTCCTCGGAGAGTGGCGGCCGCAGTTATGCGCGGAGATTTTTCGTCCCAATCGCAATTGATCTTGTGCTCCTTTACCACCGTCCGCAGCCAGTCAAGTCCGGCGAGCACGATCCGCATCTTACGAAGTGCATCATCTTCTGCCGAACCGTATGCGTTTGGACGCGGTTCAATGATCGATGGCGACAAGAAGCCCGAGTTGCGCGCCGATGAACCTTCTCCGATCTCCGACGCTTCGATAACAAGTATTTGCTGTGCGGGCATCAGCTCCGCGAAACGACGAGCGACGGCTAGCCCCGTGTACCCCGCCCCGACGACAATCGCGTCATACCTCCTCTCCTTTGGGAGTTGTTCGTGGGGCGCTCGCCGCGGCAGCAGGGCATTCCATCCCGATCCTGCCCCGTAACGAGGGAACGTTTTGGAATTCATCGTTCTGCTTCCTCCGAGAGATTTGTTATCGCTATGTTTTACGCTTCCACAAATGGGCCGGCCTAGCCCGCCAGCAGGGACCGATCAGGACGCGCTTGAGACCATCAAATACTTGGGCCGTAAACTTCCATCACAGGGATATTACTAGGCCCTTGAGCCGAAGTTCTCTGATATTGATGCGTTCGTTGCTGAAATTCTGCGCGTTCCGGCGCGATTGGGAGGAAGATCATGCTTTTTCTTTGCGAAGGTCGACCTCTGCTTCTAGCGGCACGAAAGGAGATCTAAGCTTGTGAAACGATCAAGGCTGCTGCGCCAGCGAAGGCAAAACTTGCAGCCGTTTGATTCTTGATCCTGATGACGAACCGAACCTCGATTTCCCGCGGTTTCCTAACGGGCAACAGGTCGGTACGAACGGCTACATTTGGCTGTGTTTCCTCCTCAAGCGCAGTTGAGCACGAGGTCACTCGCCTTTAGGCGTTGCGAACCCCTTGCCTTTTCGGCCACTCGGAATTTGACTTCAGCGCTCTTGACCAGCTGTTTGAATGTCGTGCTCTAGAATGCGGCTGAGCCGTTCTGCGCTGCATCCCGGAAACGCGCGCCCTCTATCCGCGAGTAGTCATTCATAGTCTCTGACTTTCCGCAAGAAGATCAGCGCGTCCTGCTACTGGGGTCTGAAAAATAAAGCACTTTGCCGCGGGCCTGCGAAAACAAGCCTTGGAGCTGTCATGTCCAGCCGATGAGCAGGCAGCGCGGATAATCTCGCCGCCGATCGCGCGAGCTCCGACGCGAGTCCTGGCAGGATCATACATTGAACGTAGCGTTGCAATCAGCCTCAAACGGCCTCCTCTCACGACTTGGCCGAGCCACACCAATTCACGTCACCACGTTGACGAACTGAGGCGAGAAGAGATGTCGTTTTTCGGCCGCGGCGGATGCCAGGCAACGCTCCACGTGGCATCGCCGCAGCGCTCCTGCGGCGGCGATATCGGTTAGACGACCAATCAGTGCGCCACAAACCGACATTACTGGACCACCGAGCTGAAGTTCCTTGATTTTTGGCATTTGGTTGCTGAGATTCTGCGGATGACTGGCGAGGAACTAACGCAAACCTTGGCCTCTGGATAAGACACGAAAGGCGATATGAGCGCGCGACCTAGTTGCAGGGCCGGGCCGCCGATTGTGCTTCGTGCTACCGAACCGGTCGGATAAGAACGCTCCGACCACTTCCCTCCAGGACAGCAAAGGACTGGTTTGCCGCTGTCTGGCAGCTCTCATGTTCGTTGAGAGGCTCGCTGTGCGGAGGAGAAAGGCGACTTTGCTAGGGTGCATCGCGGCGATACCTTTAGCCGCATCGCGCACGTGTTCGGGCAGCACTGCCCGAGGGCTCGGAGCCGCGGGTCGATCGTTTCCTCATACAACCGACCGGTAGATGATATTGGCCGCCGCGTCGCCATGGATGGTGCCGATCGTGACGGCGGCGCCGTCATCGGCCGGCATCTCGCGCGAGACCACCTTCTGCACCTCATTGACGAAGACAGCAGAGGCGGTTGTCGCATCGCTCCCGATGGTAGCGTCGAAGCCATTCAGCAGTCCTGTTGTACCGTGCGTTCATCAACCGGCTCGGCCTCCAGGTGAAAGGAGACGCGTACCGACGGAACGAGTGCGGTTCCCAACGCGATCGAGCCATGCATGTGGTGACCGCAAGCATGCATGACGCCGTTGACCTGGAGCAATAGGGCAGATCCTCACGGCTTCCTGGATGGCGCGTATGGATGTCACTGCGCACCCCAATCGAGCGCTTCGGTCCGGAGACTTTGGCCTTCTATGTCGACATACAGACCGGTCTTATGGAAGATCTTGGCGCCGTCGAGGCCGAACTTTTGCAGCGCGCAGCGGATCCGCTGTTGCGTTTTCCATTCCGCGTTAGAGAGCTCGGGCTCGCGATGCATGGCGTGGCTCGATCATGGCGTCGCACTCTGTATCCAACGAAAAGCCGTTGTTGCCTCTACCCATAAGCTAGAGCTAGGTTTCCTCATCACGCGCGCTTCGGCCACGCCATCTAGATGCGACGGTGATACCGTGGCGAGAGGGAAATCGACTACTTTGGCTCACCGCAAATATTTTCGGCGAACTTGCTGGCCTCATTCGAGGACTTCTTGGTGCATCTGGGAACTCGATTGCCGAATACCACAATGCGGTAAAAGTTGCCAAATTGTTCTCTCGCCATTTGCATAGAGGTGACCACCGGAAGGACAGTTTGTCGGCTGACGCTACACGTTCGACGAGCGTCCCGTTCGGTCAAACCCCGATCGTCCCTTTGAAGGCCGGCCATCGCCTCGGCTTCGGCTGAACCTAGAAAGGTCACCTGGGCGAAACGAGGCCAAAGTCATAAGATTAGGCGCTGACTGCTCCGCCGAGATACGTGATCGCGGCTTCGGTGCCCCCTTTGCCGTGCGGAATCCGCAGCGCATTGAGCGCCACTTCGATCACGCCAAGGGTGCCTAAAATCATCGGTGCGTTGACGTGCCCCATATGAGCAATGCGGAATGAAAGGCCCTGCAGGTCGCCGATGCCGATGCCGAGCACTAACCCGCATTTTTCGTTGCAGTACTGCTGGAGCTTTGCCGGGTCATACCCGCTACCCACCAGCACGGCGGTAACTGTATTAGAGCGCTGACAGGGCTCCGCGATGTTTAAGCCCAGGACGCCACCCTCACCCCAGGTCGTAACCGCTCGTCGCACAGCTTCCGCGAGCAGTTGATGTCGACGGAACGCGTTCGTAAGGCCCTCCTCGAAAAGCGTATCGATGGCCTGGCGCAGCGCGAACAATAGATGCACTGGGGCAGTGCCGGCATAGCGGTGGTAGTGCTCGGCACCGTCGCGCTCGGTCCAATCCCAATAGGGCGTGCGCATGCCGGCGCTTCTGTGCGCGGCTCGAGCGCGCTCGTTGGCGGCGACGAAGCTGAGGCCTGGCGGCGTCATCATGCCCTTCTGCGAGCCGGACATGGCGACATCAACACCCCACCTGTCCATCTCGAACGGCATGCAGCCGAGCGAGGCCACGGTGTCCACCATGTATAGTGCGGGGTGGCCGGCTGCACGAACCGCTTTCCCGATTGCCTCGATGTCGTTGACCACGCCGGAGGCAGTGTCGACCTGTGCGACTAGGATGGCCTTGATGGTATGGGGCGTGTCGGCGCGCAGTCGCGTCTCGACTTCCTCGGGCTGTACCGCGCGCCGCGAATCGCCCTTGAGCACCTCGACTTCGGCGCCCATGGCGCTCGCGGCATTGCCCCATGCGCGCGCGAATAGCCCGCTTTCCAGCACCAGCACCTTGTCGCCGCGCGACAGCACGTTCGACAGCACTGCTTCCCAGGCGCCATGGCCGTTCGCAATATAGATATAGGGCCTGCTCTTAGTCGCGAAGAGTTTTGACAAGTCGCACAACAGACCGTCGGTCAAGTTGACCATCTGCTCTGAATAAATGTCGAGAGCGGGCCTATGCATGGCGCGTAGGACTTCGTCGGGCATGGTGGTAGGCCCAGGAGTGGCCAGAAACTCTCGGCCGGCGCGAACGGTCATGGGGTTTGTAATCTCCCTACTTGAGTAAGCCATTGTAATCGAGAGAGCAGTTTGTTTTTCTGCAAATTGACGAAGATGACGCCAAATGGCGTAGAAATTTTGCAAATTTTGATACTCTTACCCAAAATTTCCAGATCGGAGGACGCCGACAAGATTGATATCCCCATCTCTCGGAGCTCAGCCCGCGTCCCGTGAACCAGCAAGAATTAGCTCTCGCATCGTTATGGGAATATCGAACGCGACCAAGCCAGTCCGGGAAGACGAGAAGATACCTTGGGCGACTATCAACCAAGACTTGACGTCAATCGCTCTGCGCATCCCCAGGGTACGCAAAGGCTCGTACTTTCCGCCTTGGGAGCCGCGCCGAATGGCCGAGAAGGCCGCTCACGGCCGTGTGCAGGAGGTCGACGTGCAGGGCGTCTCGATCCGCTCGGTGGACGATCTGGTGCAGGCGATGGGCATCGACGACCGCGTGAAGGCGTTCCGGACCGGACGATCGAGGGCTTGGCCGTATTTGTAAGATCGATGCCACTAGCTGAAGGTGCGCTAGAATGGCCGCATCGTGTCGGTCGCGGTGATCCTCGTTGGGCCGTCCAGCGCACCTACTACATGACACTTGAATCCATCGCCCCGTTGAGCATGATCCTACCGTCAGCTTCCCGGCAATCGCCAACGATCCGGCCCGTGCCGGCGAACGCGGTGTTCCACCGCCAGTTATATCGGGACACGATCCCTGCGGCCTTCGAGCTTCCGTGTCAGTTGGTCATACGGGAGCCGGTATGCAGCCGCCTCTATTAACCGACCACTGCTGGCTTGAGTTACGTCACGGAGCAGCCGGGTCGAGTCGAACCCCAGGCCGAGGCGCGAAGTCCCTCGCCCTCCGTCGCAAGCCCCTTCCCGTCGGCTAGCTAGAGGTGAGGTGTGGGTACGTTGTTCCGAATGCCTAGGCGTCGTTGAGGTTGTTACGCCTTCACCAGCAACGGCGGGCTGTCTCGATGCCTTTCCCGCGGTGATTTTGTCGCTGGCGATTGCCACGCTGCACCGCAACCTCCCATGCTTCTTCAGATGGTAAGTGCCTGATTGGACTGGAAACCACCCTTTGGAAACCACGCTGTCCGTTGAAAATTGCCTTCGTATAATGCTATCGAAAGCTTATTTGCGTCGCACTTTCCGGCCGATTGGATTATTTTCTGCATCACTTAGGCTTTTTGCGGCGAAATTCACCTCAAGGCTAGCGCCGATTATGCAATATGATCGAATAGACGCTCGCATCCTCGAGATCGTCCAGAAGAACAATCGTCTTACTTCGGACGTCCTTGGCGAGATGGTCGGCCTCTCGGCCACCGCCTGTCAACGGCGACTGAAGAGGCTCCGTTCGGAAGGCATCATCGAGGCCGACGTCTCGATCGTTTCGCCGAAGGCTGTAGGGAACCCCATCCAAATGCTTGTGCTAGTTAGTCTGGAGCGGGAGCGTTCAGATATAATCGACAGGTTCAAGAAGGCTATCAGGTCCTCGGCTGAAGTCGTCAATGGGTTTTATATCACCGGCGACGCTGACTTCGTCCTCTACATTACTGCGCGTAGCATGGAGGAGTATGAGCAATTCACCCGGCGATTTTTTTATGAGAATCTGGAAATTAAAAGCTTCAAGACAATGGTCATAATCGACCGCGTCAAAACAGGCTTCGCCGTTCCGATTGAACCTCCGGCGGAGAGTTGATGTGCTTGCCGGGCCCCGCCTGATTCTGTTTGGCCCTTGGATCGCTCGGAAGAGTTGAGGCATTGCCCGATCAGACTGTCGTCTTTTGCAAGCAGCAGTTCCTAGTGACCGAGCTGCTGCACATTTCTGTCTTCGCAACACAAAATTGAACTCTACCTCGCGACTCTCCTTTCGAACTGGCGGTTGCAGATTCGGTCTAGCCCACAATCGTCCCGGCGAAGCTGAAGTTGCAGGCCGGCAGCGCAAAAGCGAATTCTTTGATTTCTCAGTCATACGCCTATGTCTTCACCCTCCGTCAAACTGCACAAGGCGTCGTTCGCCGGAGCGATACATTGAAGACGCACGCATAGAGAAGCGACCAGTTTCGCTGTCATCGAACTGCTGAGCATCGAGGATGCTGCAACCAGCTTCGAACAACAGATTGAAGACTGCGGATACGATGCCTTTCGATCCGGGCAAGACAAGGTGAAGATCATGGAACGGTCGGACATAGCAGTCGCCTCGCAGCGGCTCCTTAAAATCTGACTTGAAGAGGGGTGGATTCACCCGTTAGAACGGGTCGTGAGCAAATCTGGAGCAATGATGTCTTCGACGTTGCGCCATTCGCCCTTCTGGTGCCGGGCGTCTTAGTGCCTGGATCGCCGCATCCCCGACAAGCAAGCCCTCATCGACGAACTTGCTGCCTGGGAGCAGGAGCGAAATGCCAATCACACCAAGGCCGACTGTCACTTCACAACGTCTAGAGCTGCGTCAAACTCAGCACTGATATTCTTCAAATCTGACCGAATCGGGCGACTAGACAGTCAACCGCGCTAGTTCGGCCGGCGGCAGTTTGTCGAGTCCGGTTACGCGGCGCGCGGGCCCGACCTCGAAACAACCTTTGAAACCGGCTAGACTCGAGCATCGCACCTCGTTCTCGCTGCTGTGGGACAAGGGCTCAAATGAGATTGCGGTCTGGATGGCCTCAAGTATAGCACGGTATGCTTCAGAGAGGCACAGATGCGAGGTGCAGGCGCCCCGGTTCGAAAGGCAACACCTCCAGATCGAAGAAGTTCGGGTCTACCGAGCGGCGCGCTAGACTCACACTCAAGCAATTGCTGACTCTATCGCGAGGTCGTCCATTACTTGTCTAGTCGCTCGATAGGCCAGATCAACGATCTCGTCGATCTCATTTTCAGATACAACAAGGGGGGGAGCAAAGCCAAGGATGTCGCCGTGCGGCATTGCTCGCACGATCAGCCCTCGATCACGAGCAGCTTTCGACACGCGAGCTCCTACCTTAAGCTGCGGATCAAATCGGCGTTTCGTCTGCCGATCGGCAACGAACTCAATGGCACCGAGCAAACCCACGCCTCGTACTTCTCCAACGATTTCCAGCTGCGCAAAGCGCTCTTTGAGCAGCTTGTGAAAATACGAGCCCACGATCCGCGCACGATCGCTTAATCGCTCCTTCTCAACGATATCGAGGACTGCGTTGGCCGCGGCAGCCGCAATCGGATGCCCGGAATAGGTATATCCATGCGAGAATGCGCCGACTCGATCCGCCGCTTCCTCCATTACAGCATAAACTTTCTCGCCGACAATGGCTCCTGACATCGGCACATAGCCGGACGTCAAACCTTTAGCAACGGTGACCAGATCCGGCTCAATCCCGTATAGGGTGCTACCGAAGTCAGCGCCGGTTCGACCGAAACCGCAAATCACCTCGTCTACGATCAGAAGCACGTCGTACCGCCGGAGTACCGCCTGGATCTCACGCCAATAGCCGGTCGGAGGTGGTGTGATCCCGCCCGTGCCTAGCACCGGCTCTGCAATAAACGCTCCGATTGTCTCCGGCCCCTCTCGCACGATCAGCGCCTCAAGTTCGGCCGCACGCCGGCTGGAAAACGACTCCTCAGTCTCGCCAACCTCAGCACCCCAATAATAATGTGGTGCGCCCGTGTGCAAAATGCCGGGAAAGGGCAGATCCATGTGTTCGTGATAGAAAGACATCCCTGTCATCGAACCGGAAATTATTGAGCAGCCGTGATAGCCGCGGTCTCGCGAGATGATCTTCTTCTTCTTCGGGTGACCACGTAGATTGTTATAATACCAGACGAGCTTGGCTTGTGTCTCGTTCGCGTCTGAGCCGGACATCCCAAAAAATACCTTGCTTGGCCTGCCGGGCGCCATTCGCACGAGGCGATCAGAGAGAATCGCCAGCTCTTCACTCGTGTGGGCAGCATACGTATGGTAGTATGCCAATTTGTAAGCCTGCCGCGCGATGGCCTCAGCCACTTCGGTGCGACCATAGCCAATGTTTACACAATAGAGCCCGGCAAAGCCGTCGATGTAACTATGTCCCTGCGCGTCTTCAATGCGGATACCCTTGCCGCCGACGATGATCGTGGGATCCCCAATTTTACCTGTGGCGAACTCCTTGAGCTGAGTGAAGGGATGCAGAACAGTGGCGCGGTCTTTCTTGCCGATCGTTTTGACGTCAGTCATATAGATCTCCTAAACTACCAAATCGCCAATGCAGACGTATTTCAATTCCATATATTCCTCGAGGCCGCGCTTGGACCCTTCGCGACCGAGCCCAGATTGCTTCCAACCCCCGAACGGAATAGGGGGGCCTGTAAATGAAGCGGTATTGACCCCAACCATGCCGTACTCGAGTTGCTCCGAGACTCGGAGCGCTCGTCGTAAGCTGTCCGTGTAGACATATGCAGCAAGTCCCATCTCGCTGGCATTGGCTCTGGCGACAACTTCTTCTTCGGAATCGAAGGGCAGCACAGCAGCCACCGGCCCAAATGTTTCCTCACGAGCAACTAACATATCTTCCGTGACGTCACTAAGCAGCGCAGGAAGAACAAAGTTCTGACTTAGGCCAGCACCTCGATCTTGGCAAATAACTCGCGCCCCCTTTGCGATCGCGTCATCAATATGCATCCTACACTTGTTGGCCACCGATAACTTAGTCATCGGCCCGATGTTTGTCGCAGGCTCCAGACCGTGACCGACTTTGAGCTGCGCTATCGCCGCACCAAACGCATCGACGAAGGCACTATAGATGCTCCTTTGTACGAAGATGCGGTTGGCCGCCAGACAGTCCTGACCCGAAGTAGCAAATTTCGCGGCCACCGCACCTTTGACAGCCTTGGCAAGGTCGACATCCTCAAAAATCAAAAAGGGAGCATGTCCTCCCAACTCAAGCGACACTTTCTTTACCGTCGCGGCTGTCTCCCTCAGAAGCAATCGGCCAATTTGCGTAGAACCCGTGAACGAAAGAGCGCGCACTCTAGTGTCGCGCAATAGAGGGGCTGAAAGTTCGATCGGATCGCCCACGAGCACCTGAAACACGCCGCGCGGGATACCAGCCTCTTCGCCCAACCGAGCTAGAGCAAGGGCACAGAGCGGGGTTTCGGGGGCAGGCTTGACAATGATCGGACAGCCGGCCGCAAGGGCGGCCGCAGCCTTTCGCGCAATCATGGCGACAGGAAAATTCCATGGCGTGATCGCTGCCGCGACACCGACCGGCTGCATTCGGACATGCAGCAGACTTCCTGGTTTGTGGCTAGGAATTGTCTCCCCGTATGCGCGCTCCCCCTCTGCAGCAAACCATTCGAGAAATCCCGCACCGTACGCAATTTCGTCGCGGGCCTCGGGGAGTGGCTTGCCCTGCTCGCTCGTGACCAGAATAGCAAGCTCTTCCGAATGATCGAGCATCAATGATGCCCAAGATCTAAGTATCGCACAGCGCTTCGCTGGTAAGAGCTTTCGCCATTCGACAAAGGCTCGTTCAGCTGCCGCGATTGCCATGTTCATGTGCCCAGCATCGCAACGAGCAACATTCGCGATCTCTTCCCCAGTGGCCGGATCGACCACAACGTCTCTTTGCTCGCCCGCAATCCAGCGACCATCGATGAGCGCGCTCCCCGCAACAAAATCGCGACGAAGCAAGTTCTGCAGGTGCCCGATAGCAAGACCGAAGAATTGCGAACCGTCCCGCCGAATAGTTTGAAAGCCCATAGAACGCCCCATTCGACCAGATGTTGAAATTGCGAGAGCATCACGATACTGGTAGCCGCAAAGATATTTGCGTCGCATTTCCCCGCTCGCTCGAATCTTTTCTGCGCGATAGAGGCATGTTGCGATGAAGTTCACCTGATGGCTGGAGCCGATATGAAATACGATCGAATAGACGCCCGCATTCTCGAAATCGTGCAAAAGAACAACCGTTTGACTTCAGAGGTAATTGGCGAAATGGCCGGACTCTCTGCTACGGCGTGTCAACGACGACTGAAAAGGCTCCGCTCGGAAGGTATCATCGAGGCCGATGTTTCGATCGTTTCTGCGAAGGCGGTGGGCCGACCTATTCAAATGCTAGTGCTTGTTACTCTAGAGAGAGAGCGTTCCGATATAATCGACAAGTTCAAGAAGGCGATCAAATCGTCAGCCGAGGTCGTCAATGGATTTTACGTTACTGGCGACGCTGATTTTGTCCTATACATTTCGGCATGCACGATGGAAGACTATGAGCAGTTTACCCGACGATTCTTTTATGAAAACTCGGACATTAAGGGCTTTAAAACGATGGTTATAATGGATCGCGTAAAGGCTGGTTTTGCGGTTCCAATCGACATTCCGCCCGAGGATTGACCAACATCGATATCGGTGTCTTGCCCCTCAGATCCAGGCAATTGCGCCATTTTTCATCGCCCCGTCGCATAGAAAGCAAAAAACCCGCACAGTCGCTCGTCTAACTTTACCGCAGCCAGCACTTGAGCCGGGGACGGTTTTTGCAGAGTTCGGAATCTCAGGCGTCCTTGTGTTCGTCGGTTACGCGAGCGGCACCATCGAGACCGCGGCAAAACAGAACTGCCAGAAATGAGCGCCGTAATCCCTGCCCAGAACCGGGGCCCGATCTCTTCCCATCCGTACCGTAGCGCCCCTATGTCGACGAAACCGACGAAGCGACGCGTGGGGTGCTTGAGCTTTTACCGAAGACGGAGAGGCGAAATCTCGCGCTGGTGGTGGAGAGGGCCCGTTACGAGGGATGCGTCAGGAGGCAACGGGCCTCATGACGCTTTCGCGTATGAACGGCGAACGCTGGACGCGCCTATGAGAGCTCTCGCTTTATCAGCCGTCAGCGTTCGAGGGCAATTACTGATCTGGTCCAGATCCGAGCCTCAGGACAATTTGGAGCGGAGATGATAACCGAGGTGCCCAAGCCTCAAGCGTTCAGCGTCGACGGCATTACCGCGCCTCTGCGGCACACCACCTTCCGGCGCATCTGGCTCGCGAGCCTACTCTCGAATCTCGGCAGCCTGATCCAGGGGGTCGGCGCGGCCTGGGCGATGACTCAGATGACATCTTCAGCCGACAAAGTCGCGCTGGTCCAGACCGCGCTTATGCTGCCGGTAATGCTGATTTCGATGCCCGCGGGCGCCATTGCGGACATGCATGACCGTCGCATGGTGTCGCTGGTGTCACTCGGCATCGCCTTCGCCGGTGCGACCGTGCTAATGACGCTCACCTGGCTTAACCTCGTCACGCCCAATCTCTTGCTGGCGCTCTGCTTTGTGGCCGGTAGCGGGGTAGCGCTGATGGGACCGGCGTGGCAATCCTCGGTCAGCGAGCAGGTGCCCGAGGAAACGCTGCCAGCGGCAGTCGCGCTGAACGGCATCAGCTACAACGTCGCGCGGAGCGTGGGTCCGGCCATTGGCGGCGTGGTCGTGGCAAGCGCTGGCCCGGCGGCCGGATTTGCAGCGAACGCGCTATCATATCTGCCGCTGATCGTCGCGCTGTTTCTCTGGAAGCGGGCTGCGGAACCGTCACGTCTGCCGCCTGAAAGGCTCAGCCGAGCCATCGTGTCGGGCGTGCGCTACATCACCAATTCGCCAGCAATCAAGATCGTGTTGATCCGCTCCATGGTGACCGGCCTCATCGGCGGGGCGATCATTGCGCTGATGCCATTGGTGACGCGCGACCTCCTGCATGGGGGGGCCCAGACCTATGGGATCATGCTAGGAGCCTTTGGTCTCGGTGCAGTGATTGGTGCGCTTAACATATCAGAGATACGCAAGCGCATGAGCGCAGAGGCCGCGATCCGCGCCTGCGCACTATCGATGGGCGGCGCGATCGTAGCCGTGGGGCTGAGCCGCGAGCCAGTGTTGACGGCCGCCGCGCTGGTTCTCGCGGGGGCCGCATGGATGATGGCGTGGGCGCTTTTCAACATCGGTGTGCAGCTATCGACGCCACGCTGGGTTGCGGGACGCTCGCTCGCGGCCTATCAGGCAGCAAGTTCGGGCGGGATTGCTATCGGCAGCTGGGGCTGGGGCCATCTGACTGATGCCGCCGGGGTTGAGGCGGCGCTTCTCGTCTCAGCAACCCTAATGCTGGCCTCACCGCTCATCGGACTTTGGCTACGCATGCCACGGATCGGCGCGCGCGGTGAAGAGGCCGAGATGCTCGATGATCCCGAAGTCCGGCTCGCGCTGACGGCGCGCAGCGGCCCCCTGGTGGTAGAGGTCGAATATCGCGTAGCGCAGGAGAACGCGCGTGCATTTCATACCGTCATGCAGGACGTGCAGTTGGCGCGCCAGCGCAACGGGGCTTATGGCTGGTCGATCGCGCGCGATATTGCCAATCCCGAACTGTGGACCGAGCGTTATCACTGCCCGACTTGGCTCGATTATTTGCGCCAACGCAACCGCTCGACCCAGCCGGAGCGCGCCCTGGACCGGCAAGCGGCGACTTTCCACATTGGACCGGAGCCGATCCGTGTCCGCCGCATGCTGCAGCGCCCTTTCGGATCGGTGCGTTGGAAGATTGACGTGCCCGACCGCGCCGCGAACGAAGTCCTTCCTGTTGATTGGAAACGAGGCGCAAGGCGAGAGCAGTCGTCCACGAAGAACTAACAGATCGGTTAGAATGCCCCAAGCTCGATGGCCCCTTGTTCAAGGGCAAGTCTGCTGCTCGGGCCGGGTGATGGGGCAACCCTGTTCCACGGTATCACCTATTGCGGCGAATGCGGACACAAGATGGCTGTGCGTTACAAGGGCGGTGGTCTGTAAGTCTGCAATCATCTCAAAATTCGGCATGGCACGCCGGAATGTCAAAACCTGCGTGCTGCACCGATCGACGCACAGGTTGCAGCGGGGTTCCTGGAAGCGGTGGCGGCGTTGGCGAGACCGATGCCATGTCCAAGGCGCGCAAGGCCCATCTCGAATCCGAGAGCCCGGCGAGAAGTCTGAGGCACAGGAGATTGAGCGGCTTGGCTACCAAGCAACTCTTGCCCAACGCCAGTTCAATCGCGCCGATCCTGACAACCGGTTTGTCACTGGCGAACTCGAGCGGCGTTGGAAGCCGCCTTTCTAGCATTACAGTGGCATTTTCATCTGAGGTGAGCGCGGAGCGCGGCGAGCGCCGGCTTGGTGAGCTCGCCCTGCAGAGCGACCATGCGAGAACGCGGTCGATCGAGATGCGCCGTTGAGCGAGCTTGATAGCGATGTGACGGATTTCTGTAAGCGCTTAGCCGCCCTTTAATTACCCATAAATTTTTGCCTCGATAGCGGCTCCCAGTTCGATGTCGGTCAGTTGCGATAGTCCGCGCCAGATCACGGTATTTCTTGGTGGCGGATCGTTGGCTCGAGCCAAGTATCCTCCGAGCCGCGCGATCTTGATGACATAGTGCGAGAGTGTGCTTCGTCGAGAGCGATCGCCGCTCCGGCCTTTCACCAAATGATCAAGAAGTCTGATTTCGGGATCTGTCAGCGCTGTTTGCGGTAACGCATTCGGCGAGGAACGATTGAGCATCGTCATCCAGAAGACGCGCCAGCTCACAATGCAGAAGACCGCGATCAGATTGACCAGACGCTCAGCGGTTCGCAATTTCGAATCCTCCGCCTTGCAGCCCGATTTGAGGATCTTATGGAAGACTTCGATCTTCCACCTCAACGCGTACCATTCGATCTTCTCGATGGCGTCCTTTCGCGATTGGACCGGGAGATCGATGAGGAGCTTCCACTCGATCCTCTTTCGTCGCTTCGGCCTTCCCCGCTCTTGAGCGTGGATTACGGTCAGAGTGAGTGCGGGATATTTCTTCTGCTTGCCGATCGGCGGCAGAACTCGAAGCTTGCGGAAACGAATTTTGAGGAGCGCTTCATCCGGATCGCCTTTGTCGTCCTTGACCTTGATCCGGTGTAAGCCTTTGACCACAACCTCGTCCATTTCGTCGGCAATTGTATGATTGCCGTCCCCGGCAAGCCGATCAACACAGGTTCCAGAAAGTGCGTTCCAGCCTCGTCGGCCAGGCAAAACAACTCATAGATGTCGCTCTCGCGATCACCAATATGAACGCATCGTCCGGGGGCAGCGAGAGGGTCTGTCGATTGCCGTAAATTCTCCAGCCAGCGAATGCTCTCCTTCTGCTCGATCGGAACCCGTGTCGGATTGATCTTTCGCTTCAGCGCCGTTGTCCTCTTGAACTTCTTGCGTGTCCAGAACTTGATTGCCGCCAGTCCGAGCGGAAGCCCCTCGGTCGTCACGGCGAGGCTCGAATGCATCAGGATGCCACACTGCGTGCGGCCTGCCGTCTTACCTGTAAAGCCAATCAGATCCGGCTTCTCGCGCTTGAAGCTGAATTCCGTCGTGTCATGGAGGACAAGGATCGGTCCCTCCGTTGTCGTCGCGCGCCCGTGCGTCGCCTCAAAGTGGCCGCCAAGATTATCCGCCTCGTTGACCCGTTCGTTGGAGAAGAAGCGATACGCGGCCTTCGTGTTCGCCCAGTCCTGACAAACCAGCGGGATGCTCTGACCCATGTCGCTCCCGATCTGCCCGAGCAATTTTGCAAAATCGGCGGCCGAGCCGCTCATCCTTAAACTCGCATCCCGCAACTTCCCGATCAACCCACGTCTCGGCACCCGGTCGTCAATCGTTGAGCACGCGCTTTCGCAGGATACTTCAGTACCAAATCCACCGAGCACCATCAAATTTCGAATCAGGTGCTCGACAACGAATCACAACAGATTCTGCCGATTCAAGTTTTCTCCTCGGACGCGTCGTCTCAATCAACCGAAAATTGTGGGCAATTGGAAGTTAGCCGCCACCGTATAGACACAGGCTTGACGCTTTGCGGAATCGCCACGGCATGAGGTCTTCGATTCTGCTATGGGGATGGCGTCGATAATGGCCTCGAGTGTTTCGGCGATGTAGGGCGGCCGGGTTGACGTCGTTGAGCTTGCAGGTGGCGACGAGCGACGCAACCAAGGCCCAATTTGCAGCCCCGACCTCATGTCGGGCGAAGAGAGCATTTTTTCTGGTCAGGCAGACTGGCCGGATGGCGTTCTCGACCGGGTTCGTATCGAGCTCGAGACGCCCATCGTCGAGGAAGCGGGTCGGCCCCTACCGGTGATTGAGCGCGTAGCGGATGTCCTCGGCAAGCATCGAACCGCTGGAGATCATCGACAGCTGTTTCTCGAACTAAGGCTTTAACGCGGCGACGATGAGCAGCGAGTGCTGCCTGCGCGCGGCCAGCCGGATGTCCGGCGATGAGCCGCGTACCATGGCTTCGATGGTGTAAAGCTGTGCGATGTGCCGAATGGGGCCTCAGCGATCAGTGATTTGCTGTTACGGGCCAATTTGATGGAGCGCCGGCGCAAATGGCTCCAGCAATGTACGAGCGTCCACGGCCCTTGCGGTCGAGCGACTTCGGTTACCTATCTTGATTGGGATTGCGCCGCGCTGGCGTAACGGACACGTTGATCCATTTCGAAGAGCAAAGGTTTATTCGCAAGTCGCGCGGCGTCTTGCAGATCGATGCACGTCAGTGCCTCGAGCACAAGCATGTAGCTGCTATAAGCTTATTTCAGGCGCTTATACCTCGGCTTAGGTGATGGCTGCAGCAACAGAGCCGGCGTAGTGACGACGCGACCTGGTCTGAACATTAGACCAGCGCTTAGTCAGATCGCTACGCGATTTCTTTGGACTACCTGAGTTCACAGACGAAGTGCAACGCTTGCAACCGGAGGTGTTGCTATGGGGCAGACTTCCAAGCAGCTGCCCCTTGAAGGCCGACGCGAGATTACCCGACTTTCGGCCAATTGCAGCTCAATCCGGCAAATCGCGGCAGCTTTATTTAAATGCTCGGTTAATTCGAGTACGCGACCTCACGTCATGGCAGCGAGGTTGGCCGCAGTCTGATAACTCCCACGCCATCTGCGATGGCGATCTCGGTGTCAAATGGCTTGGAGAGCTTCTGCATACGCTCGAGAATGGCTCTTCCCTGCGGCGGTTGGGCGAGACGCGGGACGCCTCGATCGGCAAGTCTTTTCGAGTGACCAAGCTCGACCGGATAGAGCCGCAATTCAGAGAGCCGGTTCTGTTCAAATCGGCTGACGGTCACAAGGCTCTCATAAAAAACTGGATCTGAAAATGCCGGATTCGTTTCATACCCCCTACTCATCTCGCCGGCCGTCACCTCGGCATCGGTATCGACTCGTGGGTCCCTCTCGTAAGCGGCAAACATCTCAGCACCTACGGGGGTTCGGAGGTCGTCAAAGATGAAATTCCCGAGACTATAAAAGATCGGGCGGCCCTTGTAGATCTCGATGCCTCGCAATTGATGCGGTCCATGCACGATATATGCGTCGGCACCGGCATCGATGAGTCTATGCGCGAATTCTCTTTCGTAATCCGGCGGCTCCTGGCTCCAGTTTCCCGGCTCGTGACCGTGGTTGGTGACGATGCAGAAATCCGAGAACTGCTTGCCCCTGCGAAGGTTTCGTAAAATATTATCTACGTCGCGCGACTCGGGTTCATAACTGTAAGCGGCCACGTTTCCTGTCTTGAATGTCACTCCGGCAATGACGACGCGGTTTGGATCACCACGACCAGCCTTGTAGCCGGGCAATACGTCACGTACTCGTCTTAGCTCATCCAGCATCTCGGGGGGAACCAAGACGCTCCGCGCCAGCCTAAGGGGATTGACACCTGCTCTGCCTGGCGCCTCACCGGCGGGATCTCCCGCACGAGACATGGGCGTGAACGATGCAGCAAATGACAACAGCCCCACGCGACCGCGGGCGGTCTCAAGAAAGCGAGCGGCGCCAGCTTGTGCGAGATTCTCACCCACGCCTGCGTGGATGACACCGTTCTGATCGAGCACTCGGCACGTCTCGCGCATGCCTTCCAGACCCCAGTCAAGCGAATGGTTGTTGGCGTAACTCATCACGTTGAAACCCATCGCCTTCAAATCAGGCCCGGTCGTTGGGAGGCTGACGTGGTAGGCTCCGCCGTACTCCGCCTGGGGACTTCCCTTGAACGAGCGAGCATCGAAGATGTTAGTTTCCAGGTTGCCGAACGTGACATCGGCATCACGAAGGATCTTGACCACCGCGTCGAAGTCAGAGCCCTGGTACTTCGTCAGTGGCCGCGAGACGATGAGATCGCCGACTGCTACCATCGTGAAGCCGTCTGCAACGCTTGTTGCGATCGAGCCGGCCAGATCATAGCCATCCCCTTGCTGGGCCGGACAAGCCCCGCCCTCCTTTGAATGTTTTTCCATAGATTTCTCCATAGCGGCTCTTTGCTACTAAAGGTTGACGCCTGCACTCGTTGCCAACCCATACTTTAACCACGCAGTGTACATCAACGTCGTATCTGGACGGCGCGCACCTGATAATCGTCCAATAATAAAAATCGCGAGGGGTGACCGATATGATGCGGATTCCCACACTCTTCATCGGCGCGCTCCACCCTAGCCGGAAAATATACAGCATCATCTATTACGCAGCGCAAAGGCAAGTCACGCCTCAAACTTACTCCTTGATCGGTTCATCTACTGCGTTGAAGGCGCACGTCAAGTTCTACGCCTGCCGGCGCAGCAGATTTCGGGCCACCATGTCACCGCAGATGACGGCAGTGTTAACCCGCTGCAGATCGTAGGCTCAGAACTGGTAGGTGCGAGCATCTATGCGCCTGGTTTAGTGTGCGGTTGCCCATTAGCTAGGGCTAGGTAGACCGCGCGGGCAGGAGACCACCAGTAACGCCCTCACCGGGCGGAATACTTCTGATCTTTGAAGGATCATGAACTACAGCTAATGGCGCGCTTGGCGGACGCCCGCGCGAACTACGTGGTAATCCGGAACACACCGGCAATAAATGGACTCGGACATAAAGCCAAATTCGCGCACTGCGCAGAAAACGATAGGCTCGCGCAAAATCCAATGTCACTAGATGGAAGCTCCCATGTCAACTCAGGTGGAATCTGGAACAGCAACTGCGCTACTGCCCGCAATCAGCGAGGCTGATGCACAAATTGAGCGCCGACTCTGCAAGCTCGCGACTTGCGGTTCAACCTCGATCTGGAAGGCTCAAGACGAGCTGTCTGGCGCGATTGCAGAGGCGGGCATACACTTTGAGGGGGAAGCTTGTCCCATATGCATCCGGCCCCTTGCTATCGATTCTAGGCTGTCAAATCACCTCGTCGCCACCGCTGAGGGTATGATCAAGCTCCTCGATGTTGCTGCTGAACTGTATTGCTCGAATGAAGACGTGCAAGACCTATTTCCAGCCTATAAACATCTGCGGCATTGGATCACTCGTCTGCCAAAGCATCGTCCGATTGTAAGGATATGTCGACTTGATGGCTTGCTCGGCAGCGATGGAAGTTACAAAATCATCGAAACAAATACCGAAGGACCTGGAGGTGTAATACAGACCGGCCTTATCGCAAACGTGTGGGGGCGCATCTCGAACCCGTTGACCAAGGGCCTGTCACTTGACTTAAGCAAGCAGCCTTTCGTCAAAGATCCGCAGTGCTTTGTACAGGAGCTGAGATCGGCTTATCAGGCTGCGACTGGATCGGAGCTCAGAACTGCCGCGGTAGCTAACTTTCGTGGTCGCTTCACAAATGAAGTGGATTGGATCGTGAAAGCTCTGAGCGACGTAGGCGTCAAATCAGCGTTGCTAGACATTAGTGCAATGAAGCGAACGCCTCATGGACTGGTCGGGCCGGATGGGCAACGCATCGAACTTGTTTACAATAAACTCGACGTCAGAGACATGATAGATGCTGTAGAATGTAGGGACTACCTAGAGTCATGTGCGGCTCAAGATGTGGTTTCGATAAACCCATGGATCTCCCAGTGGATACTGTCCGACAAGGCAATTCTGGCTGTACTCACTGATGATCGGTTCAGTTCGAGCTTTGACGCCGAGCAGATGCAGTTTATTTTGCGCCATATTCCATGGACTCGCCTTGTCAGAGCGGGTGTAACAACCGACCCCCAAAAGCGTCGAATTGAACTCATCGATTACATCCGTGAAAACAAGGCTTATCTTGTCTTGAAGCCTTCGAACGCCACGCGAGGCGAGCATGTCCTGATTGGACATCTCACATCCTCAGACGTATGGGAAAAACAGATCGAACGAGCCGGCGCGAAGCCCCACGTTGTTCAGGAGTACATCAGGCCCGGACAGCTGACAGCTCTGCACTTGCCAACCCGATCGATCAAGAAAATGGTGTATGGAATCGATTGTTATGTATTCGGCGGTCGCCTGGCAGGTTTTAACTCTCGGGCAAGCTTCGATGCCGTGATGAACGTCGGGCGGAGCGGCATTCTGCTACCGGTCACAGTCGCCTGACGCGTGACAGTCACCGAGGCGATAATTCGTTGAGCAATACGCGCTCGACACGGAGGAATGGGAATCTGCCATTTGCGCGTTCACCAGACTTCCGCAATTATCGCGAGCGCGCGTGGCGGACAATGCTTGATAACCGGATCACGCAACTGGCCGGCTACGGTTTCGTATGACCTAGCCTTACTGAGTCACAGTGTCGCCTCCTTTGTCGACAGGATTCACATATTTGAGACGACTCATTTTTCAACATAGGAAGGCTGAGAAGGGTCTGATAAGATCAGAAGTCGTAGCGTCGCGGTTTTCGGCGTACATTGATGGTCTTGCAGGCGTGATCGGACATGCGGGACTGCCCTTACCGGTTCACGATCACTGCACTGGACCGATGATGCCGTGGCGATCGGAAGTGTATTGAGCCGATAGCGGCGATGACGGCTCCTGAGCGGGTGGCCGATCTGGCCCAGCGTATGAGGTTCACTCGAACCAGATCTATGCCTCGAAGAAGCAAGTGCTGGAACAGGCGGCGCGAGCCTTTCGTGCGGGTGTCGGGCGGGAGAGCGAGGAAACGCGCGAACGCGAGACCGACAACCTGTACGCCAATTCGGCCAACTGAAGGTCCAGTGCGATTTTTTAGCGCGCAGCTCCGGAGATGAGTACGCCGGACCTTCGACGATGCTCGATCGCGCCGACCAGGCGCTATCGATCCGCCGACAATGCGTATTCCTTGGCATCGCGCGTTCTGGAGTCGACCGGCCCGCCAACGACAACGACCTTGCCGTGATGCGCGGCCCATCGACGAGCCGTTCACCGCCTGGCCGCGCGATGCTGAAAGTCAAAGGGCTTCAGGTCAATCGGAAGCGCGTACAGCGGTTGATGCGCAAGATGGGCATCGCGGCCGGCACCGCCGGCTCACAATCTGTTGCGCAGCATGACGATCGACCGGCCCAACCAAAGTGTGGGCGCCAGACCTCACGTATCTGCCGATCGGGCGCAGCTTATCTCGTCGCCGGTGCGGTTCTAATTTAGCATGGCGGATCTTCAATACGATGGAGCCCCATTCTATCGCTTTTGCGGGCCAAGATATGACGCCGCCTGGCTGGCGCTCTGAGCGCAGGCCACTGAACGAGCGCTACGCGACGTATCGTTTTTTCCGAAGCCAGAGGAAAGTTCGCTGATCGACCCACTCGCTCGGTCCTTAGCAGCGGCGCACGGGGCCACGTTGCAGCCTCGCGCACCACGCAAGCCGCTGCCGCTTGAACCTTTCGTCACCTGGGTTCGGCAACGGCTCAGCATCAAAACTTTGAAGTCGGCACCACGCCCAACCTAGCAAGGATATACGATCCTCTGGTCACGATAAACTGCCAGCATTGGCAGGTTCGTTATTCGCGCCTCTCAGGTAAGGAGGGTGAGTGAGGCCATTCTAGGAAACGGCGTCGTGCAACATAAGCGGGGACGAAAACGCGTGGGCGTCGTGTTCCGTCTTATCGAGACCTCGTCGAATTCGAGAAAGGGCCGACTGTTCAGCAAAGCACGTGCTTCCAGAGGGGGCGGTCATGGATGAAGTAATTGGCGGGTCATGCAAAATGCAGATCCTCGATGCGCTCGAGTCAAACGTCCGTTTATACTCACGTTCGTTTCCTGCTATCTTCAGCCGAGCTAGCGGGTCGACTATGCTGACGGACGACGGTCAAACGATTATTGACTTCTTATCCGGTGCTGGAGCGCTTAACTACGGCCACAATAATCATCGGATTAGAACTGCTATCACCGAACATCTAGCCTCCGATGCCATCGTCCACGGGCTTGACATGGCTACTCCTACAAAACTCGAGTTCTTGGAGACGTTCTCCTCCGTGATTCTTCGGGAACGGAATCTGCAATACCGATTCCAATTCACGGGACCAACTGGCGCTAATGCAATTGAAGCCGCTCTAAAGCTTTCCCGCAAAGTCACAGGACGTCAAAATATCATTTCATTCACCAATGGATATCATGGCCTAAGTTTAGGAGCAATCGCAGCGAGCGGAAATCGCTACTATCGCAATGCCAGTGGTGTTTCCTTGTCTGGTGTAACTTTCATTCCCTATGATGGCTACTTTGGGCCAAACGCTGATACGTCTGACTACCTACGAAAGGTGTTGTCGGACGAGAGCAGCGGCATCGATCGTCCAGCTGCTATTCTCGTTGAAACCGTTCAGGGGGAGGGTGGCATAAACGTCGCTCGCAAAGAGTGGCTGCAATCAATTCAGGCCATAGCAAAATGTGTTGGCGCCCTTTTCATAGTCGATGATATCCAGATGGGATGCGGCCGCACTGGCGAATTCTTCAGCTTCGAGTTTGCTTCGTTGTCGCCCGACATTGTCGTCCTGTCGAAATCGCTAAGTGGATACGGCCTGCCACTATCAATGTTGCTGATCAAAGAGGAATTCGACGCTTGGCAGCCAGGAGAACACACGGGAACGTTCCGAGGGAACAACCTAGCACTTGTATCTGCGACCGCGGCTATAAACATCTATTGGCGCTGCCACGCCTTCTCGCAAGGAGTTCACCGTCTGGGGGAACTTCTACGACGCCGACTGGAGTCGATTGCCTCAGAGCATGGAAGCAGTTTTGAGGTTCGAGGCCGGGGTATGGCGTTAGGGTTTGACTGTCAAATGGCAGAACTCGCAGAGACTACGACGCACAAAGCCTTCGAGAAGGGGCTGGTTCTCGAACGATGCGGATCCGTTGATCAGGTCGTAAAATTCATGCCTGCACTCACGATCGAACACGAGACGATGAATCGTGGCCTTGAGATATTTGAGCAGTCATTGACCGAAACTCTGAAACAGGGGTGCCGTGCAGTCACCTAGTCACCTGATCCTCTGCTTTTCATCAAGCAGCAAGAAAGACGGATAACATTCATAGACTACGAACCCATCGGCGACGAGTTCACCACAACATGCGTGCACGTCGCCGCCGGTGTAGTGCATGATCTGAACAAGACAGTACCGACGAGCGCCGATTATGGCACCCTCGCCGTCTTGATGTGACGGCGCTCGACCATACAATCGTCATGTCGGCGTCGTGATGATCGAGCGCCATAGGAAACAGCCTTTCAGATCGATTCTCGCGATACTACCGCTAAAGCGGGATGGGGTTAAGTTGAGCCGATTTTGAATTGAACGAAGTCGCTGGCGCGGCAATTGAGGAGGAATCGCAATAGCAGCCTCCTGTCTGAGAGGATCGCGAGTTTTTGAAGCCCAACCCTTCAGACAGGAGTTTTCCGATGGCGGCGATCAGCCCTCTTCGCCGCCGCATGATCGAGGACATGACGGTCCGCAATCTGTCGCCGGCGACGCAACGATCCGACCTTGCCGCGGTATCGAAGTTGAGCCGGTATTTCGGCCGATCCCCTGATTGTCTCGAACTGGAGGATATCCGCGCCTTCCAGGTCCACTTGGTGGCGACCGGGATATCCGGGCCGGCGCTGAACCAGATCGTGTGTGCGCTGCGCTTTTTCTACGGTGTGACGCTCGGCCATGACGCCATTCCGGAGCGCATCGCCTATGCCCGCGAGCCGCGCAAGCTGCCGGTGGTGCTCGGCGCCGACGAAGTCGTGCGCTTCCTGGAGGCCATTCCAAGCCTCAAGAGCCGCACCGCGCTGACGACGGTCTATGCCGCCGGACTGCGTGTCTCCGAGGTGGTTCTGCTGAAGATCGCCGATATAGATAGCCAGCGGATGGTGATCCGGGTCGAGCAGGGCAAGGGCGGCAAGGACCGTTACGTCATGCTCTCTCCGCAGATCCTGAGGATTCTGCGCGGCTATCGGCGGCTGGCCCGGCCGCAGCGCTGGCTGTTTCCCAGCCGTGACGAGGGACCGGCCGCTCGATCCGACCGTATTGCACGCCGCCTGCCGTTCGGCCCGCTCGGCGGCCGGCCTGAGCAAACAGGTGACGGTCCACACGCTGCGATACAGCTTCGCGACGCATCTGCTGGAGAACGCGGCCGATGTGCACATCATCCAGGTGCTGCTCGGCCACGCCAGCCTGGCCAGCACCGCGCGCTACACCCAGGTCGCCACCAAGACCATCAGCACCACGCCAAGTCCGCTCCGTCTCGAGGTCGTGCCGCCCGGCTGAACGGACACCATGGCTCCGGTTCTGGAGGTGGCGGATGTCTTCCGCCGCACGGCGAAGCGTTTCGGCAGGCCCGCACCGGGCATCTCGGCCGCGTCGAGCGACGCGTCATGGGCGCCATCACGGCGTGCCGGACCGCGGTGCTCGGCGGTCACGTCGAGCAGTGCGATGATTGCGGCACGACGCGCATCACCTACAACCCCTGCCGCAACCGCCATTGCCTAAAATGCCAGCGGCTGGCGCGCGCCGAATGGCCCGCGCATCGACAGGCCGAACTGTTGCCGGTGCCGTACTTCCACGTCGTCTTTACGCTGCCGACGCTGGCCGGCGAGATCGCCTTCTTGCGGGGATGGGCGCCGAAAATCCGGTCTGCGGACTTGGTCCATTTGAAGTGCTTCGGATTTTTATTGTGCAGGTCGGTGAAGGCACGGACATCGGCTTGGAGCTGCCTGACGGAAGTGTGGACACCTCGCTGGATCTGCCTTCTGGTGAGTTCAGCGAACCAACGCTCGACCTTATGATCCATGACGCGGAAGTCGGCGTCGAGGAGGCATGATAGTGCGGGCGTCGAGCGAGCTACGCCTTGATTTTGGGGGCCTTCTGGGTCGCGTAGTTGTCCATGACGATATGAACATCAAGTCCTTCAGGGACCCGACCATTGATCCTTTCGAGGTATTTCAAGAACTCGACTGCCCGATGGCGCTCGCTAGTATTTGCGGATAACGACCCAGACGCAACATCAAGTGCTGCAAACAGCGTGGTCGTACCATGCCGCACAAAGCTGTGCGTGCGAGGTTCCGCCACTCCAGGGACCATCAACAAGACTGGCTGCTCGCGATCGAGCGCCTGGATCTGGCTTTTCTCATCGCTGCTGAGGACAAGTGCTCGGTTCGACGGGGACATGATCGTGGTCGTGACGATCTGCTCTCGTGGAGCAAACGTTTGCCACCCTCCCAACATCGCTCGCGCCGACGTATTGGACCTCCCGAGCCCGACAGGCTCACTGTGGATGAGCAGGAATATTGAGCTCGATATGCGCGACCTCAATGATGGCCTCCAGATAATAACCATTCTGCGACCGAGCATATTTAAGCGCCTGCGCTCGGTTAACGAATAGGCCGCCGAAAGCGCCGCTCTGCTCGCGCGCAACCCAGTTGCCACTGCGATTCCTGCCTACGAGAACGGTGGACACTGCGGGGCTAACCGCAAGAGCTTGTGCGAGCTTCGTTTTCATGATCCCTCCTTTCATGTGGTGAAGATTGCATTGACCAGGAGTTGCGGTTTCGGCGTTCATGCCAAGCATCGTGAGCGCATTTATTACGATCAATCTGAGAACGGGACTCCACACTCCAGGAACGAACCTGCGGCTTGGCAGTGCTCATTGTCATTGCAGCAACCAACGTGCCACTCCCTACATATGATGCATTGCCTCGTCTGAAGAAAGAAGGCCCGCCCACTAGATCCGAGTGTAGAGTCGTGTCGCTCTTTGCTAGTTTTCCAACACCGGCGTCTCTAATCTAACATGCCTGTGGCTTCGTTCGAGGCCGAACCTCTCTGGATGACGCGACGTGCTGCATTCTCACATAGGACCCGCTCGGCGTGGGTATGTGTGCATCGTCGACTGTGAAGAACCCTGATCTCAGACTGGTTCGATCAAAGGGTCGGGAAGAGGGTGACAAGGATCCGCCACAACAAAAGCGCTAGCCAGCGAATGAGACGGCGGAAGGTACTATGGGGGTGACCGCCAAGTGCATGAGACCCTTGAGGCTGGTCATGAGCAATGGAGCACCCCATGCAAAAGGCAAAACGATCTCGGCCGGCCTTCCACCACCCTGGAGCAGAATAGCACGCTGATCGCGGTCATTGAGATAAACCTCTCGAATTGGCTTGTCGTTGGAATCGTCCCCGGCCTGGATCGTCACCCGTTGAAAAAGCTTGGCGCCGACGAGACGCGCTGCTCCGGTTGCCGCACGGGTGACGCGACGAGGCGGCAGAGTTCGGGCACGCAATCACGGGCGTAGCGGTCGCCTTTGAGGCCGGGCACGATGGTTTTTGGCTGCCGCGCTGGCTGCGGGCGCGTGGCGTCGAGGCCTTCGTTATCCACGCAACGAGCGTCGCCGTCCCCCGCGAGCACCGGCGGGCTAAAACCGACCGGCTCGACACCGAGCATTTGAAACGTGCTCCCTGGCTGGCTACGCGGCTAACCGGACTATTCCCAAATGAGGCGTCACCCCTCGCTTCTGGCCGGAGATCAAGACCCTGGACTTGTAGTCTGCGCATTGTGGCCGCGTGGCCCGTGTCGGCGAGGCGCGCGATGATGTTGCCGACGAGTGCCTCGATGTCCGGGATCACACGCGCCAGCGTATGGCCATCATAGGGATCGCCGGGCAGCGACTTTACACAGGTGACGAACTGGCCGCCCTGGCGTGGCTGAGCGTGGTTGCGACGAAGACTTTGACGCCGAACTGGTAAGGTTGCTCAACCACGTCTAACGGCTTGTCCGACGCGGGCGTCTGCGAGCGGTGGGTCTATGGCCCCTATTTCCGTGTGCCTCATAGCTGGTGCGCGTATCTGCACGCGGAGCTGTGTTGAAGATGGGAGCTGGAAGCACCGAGCTGCACCAGCCCGTGCTTTAAATTTGATGACTTGATCCAGGCCGGCGCGGAATAGATCGTCTTCCCCCTCGTCCCTGGTTTGTTCGGTCGCATCGCTCCCTTCCGCTGCGATCACGGAAGCACCACCGCCGATTCGAGGGAATCTAAGATGAATTTGCAACTTTCGAGACCTCGGCTCTTGAGTCTCGGTCAACCGCTCGGGGTCTTTTTTATGGACGGCTATTGAGCTGATGATTCCGAGCTTGGCATTCGCTTGATCAATCCTGAATAGCTTATCAACGGCCGGCCATTGCAGCGCAAAACGCCCTTCAGGAAGGTCAATGAGCGACCGCTTCCAGCGATATAAGCCTCAGCTTCGACCAAGTCACCCTGCCGCGCCTGCTCGATGAATTCGGCATAGAACGAGACTGTGCTCGCGGGCGCGGCGCCAAGATCTGTTGATGCGAATGCGAACAACGAGAATTCAGCAAGCTTCATAAGACACCCGCTGTCCGCGCTGTCCATCCCGTTCAGGTGTTCTCTTTTAACTCTGAATGCACATCGCACGCGTCCGTCTACCTCGCCACGGAAGTAGAACGGTCCACAGCGGAAATCAAGCATATCTCGCGGCCAGGTACGCCAGCCGGAGAACTCGCCCTTGGTCTCGATAATGAATCTATCAAGACCCACGCCGACGTCTTCACGTCCATTGTTCATAATGCCGGCCTCCTGCATGTAAATTCGACGCAGTTTCACGCCGCTTCAAAGATGCCGCTTTCCGCTGGCTGTCAACGAGCTTTGGCCCTGTAAAAACAGGTAGCTCCCGATCAAGGAATGGCGGCGAGCTTAAACCGTTTTTGGTTCCAGATCGACGCAGCACGGCGATGATTCGCGCTTTTGGGAGCGGGCAATCTCTGAGAAAGCCCTCGTGACATACCTGCCGCGAAGGGATCGGCCATGTCGATGTTTCACAATCTTAGCGGCTTGAGTTGAATGGGACAAAACGAGCCTTTCGCAAGGGGATGCCGAGGCAACCGCAGAGGCGGTCCCGAGCAGGAGCCCTGCTTCTGGTTCGGGATGAACCGAACGATCCCGTGCACACCGGCGCATTTTGGCGTTCTGTACTACTGCTGAATCCCCGAGCACGGGCCATGCTCTTGCGCGCTCGCACTGACCGTTGTACGGCGCAACTCGCTCGCGGCGGCCGCCGCATTCACTAGAGCCGCAGCAAATGATCGTCCACGTGTCAAAGCTGGCTCCTATCAGTAGCTTTCGCGTATGGCACAGATCCGCTCTCCGGCAGCCGCCAGCGCAGATGAAGGTTCTATTCCACTATTCGCATCCCAGGTCGAGTACAACGTCACTGGGTAACGTATGCGCTTCGTTGAGTTTCTGTTACGAATGATCGAACAGCGAGATTGTCCCGCGGGTTACCAAACACCCGGGTTATTCCGGCGCAGCTGGGATGGCACGGCTCGTTGTTTCAGCCCTCTACCCGTACCAAATGGCGGTTCTCATCAGCCGTAACAGCAATCGTGGGCGCATATGTGCCAACGAAATGGAAGGGTGCTCGGCCAAAACCACCGCTTAAGTTACAGTAGGGGTAATTCCGCGAATGAGTGCGTTTGAAGAAGCGCATGGGTCAAACAAGCCCGTTCGAGGCTCGTAGCCGTTGTCCAGTTCCTGACAATGGCTCAAAGCTTGTCGCGTTCAAACACGGACCTGCAGCGGATGCAGGCGCGACTCGTTCGGAGCGTCAGCAACTTAGCGAGCGAGGACAACGCTGGCACGATCGTTGCTGCTAGGATGCTGCAGGCTGAGTTGCGCTGCACCGCAGCCTCAATGGGACGTCTCGTGGCAATGGCGGCGCTCTGGATTTGAGTCGACGATTGCGGACTGTTTTGCCCGAGATGGCACCAGATAGTTTCAATTATGAAAGGACCAGCGATGTCCCCCGAGCTGCTTTACCTATCGAATGCCGATGTCCAAGCCTTGCAGATTTCGCCACGAGAGGCGCGCGACGCAGTTCTTGACGCCTTTCGTGACAATGCGGCTGGCCGTAACATCGGCTTGCCAAAATCAGGCATCAACATCGGTCCGGACTCGTGGTTCCTATCGTTGAGTTCGGCATCCCAAGCCAAAGCTATCGCGACAATGAAAATGGTCGCGGTCGTTCCACTCGAAGGAAATCAAGACAGGTCGAGAGTTAACGGCTTGGTCTGTGTGAGCGATTACAAAACGGGGGTACCGTTGGCAGTTCTCGATGGGAATTCCATCACCTTGATAAGGACTGCGGCGATGTCAGCGGCGGCAGCTGCTTATCTTGCGCCTGAGGCGCCCGCAACCATTGGCTTCGTAGGGTGCGGCTTGCAGGCGGTTAGCCATCTCGACGCCTTCGTCGATCTGTTTCCGTCGCTACGCAGAATCTATCTTTTGAGTCGGAGCGTCCGCTCCGCTGAGAGAGTTGCGATTGCCGCCGCGGAAAAAACGCTCGATCCGAGCATAATGAACGATTCTGATGCGCTGTTGAGTAAAAGCGAGATCGTAGTCTCCACCGTTCCGCGGTCGCCCGAACTGAAATCGTTTCTGAACGCTCGATCGCTGCCGCCTTCCTCATTCGCCGCGGCTGTGGATGGGGGCAGGAGTTGGCGGCCAGAAACGCTCAATGCTTTCGACAGACTTGTCACAGACAGTTTGCAGCAGTCCAAATCGCCGGTGGACGCATCAGAACGACCCGTCGAAGCCGTAAGATATCAGGATGACCTGGTGCATCTTGCTGCCAGTTCCTCGCGGCCTCGTGCGCCAATCAGGGCCTTGTTTGGCTTCCGAGGTTTCGTGATTGCAGATTTGGCGTTAGCGGAATTGGCGATCCGAAAAGCTCGCGCTTCTAACATCGGAACGATTATGCCTCGATGAGACGAAATGCTTGAGCTGGAGCCGCTGCATGACCTGGATACGTCGAGTCTCAATTCGCCAGCCGTTGGGGATAGTGCCGTATCTGCCGAAGGCCAATTGGATAAGTTCGATAGCGTTTAGCTTGCAGCATGCGACCTGGCGGAAATGTTCAGCCGCGATCTCTGGTGCGCGGCTGTCCAATGCGAAGCGTGAGCGGCTTGCCGCGGTGATCGGTGCGTCGGCAGGTATGCCCCCGGATATTCAGTTGACCTGCTCAGGACCTGCTTCACCGGAGGTTATCCGCAATTGTGTGGCGGAACTGTGTGAAGGAGCTGTGCGCGTCACCTTGGATTGGTCGACGCGGTTTACTGGGGCCGCCGTGGTGTACTTGAGAGTTTTGAGGGGATGCAGTTCTCGTAGACGAAGATTGCGTCGGCCGAATGCGGTGAGACCAGACCATGGTATCCGCCCAGCGTCACGAAGCGATGCGGGACGCTGTAATAGCGGCCTCGACATCGACCTGATGATCGATGCTGCCCCATCGGACGCGCCAACCAGCGAAGACGTAAGAGTGCACTGGGCAAGGCCCTGAGCGCCGGCCGGCGATCTCCTGAGCCAGGTGCCGGCGCGTCACCCGCCTGGTCGGCCGCTCCTCGTTCGGCGTCCAGAGCAGGCGGCCGAGCGCTGCTGTAAATGTCGGCGAGGCTGTAGCGGACGCGGTAGCGCAGGGAGCCGAGAAGCCAGCGCTCGATGATCAGCCCCCTGCTCGACCTGCGCTTCGCCCCGCGGGTGACGCGGTAGCACCGGCAGCCTCGACGTGCCGTAATGCGCCACCATCTCAGCGTAGCTGCCTATCATTTTCGGACTTAGAAACACGCTTTGATGCACCGTTGGCACGCCGCCGCCTCGCACGCGTCGCGCATGGCCATTCCCACCTGTCAATCGGCCCTTTAATTGCGGTTTGTTGTCAAGCTACCATTCTTTCTCTCTTTCCAGTGACAAGGTGGTAGCGATTGCTCCGTCGGAGCTGGTCAGGTTTGCGGAGACGGAGCGATCGCGGATGGCGAGACGATTGCCTAGCGGGATTGGCAATCGATGTCGTTGGCGGCTTGAGCGGGGTTGGGTGGATGTCGTAGCTGGGGTCATGGTCCTTTCCGAGGTCGCGAGCGCTCATGATGATGTCCGGATCGGGCGCCTCAACGTTTGCACCGGAGTGCGGGCGAACCGCCACCAGCCGATTGACCGAGGTCACCACGACCACCGTCCCAGCGGGACATCGCCAGACCGGCGGACCGGACCAGGAACTTGCGAGCAAATATCAGATTGGCTTCGGCTGGCCCCAGTCGAACGATGTGCCATCGACCCAGATGCAGTGGAGACTCACGGCGATCTTTCGGGCGATGGCGACCTTTGCCTTCTTCATGCCGATCCACTTGGCGAGCTTCATGCCCCAGGCCTTTAGGGAAGACCACTTTTTGGTTCGATAAAGAAGGACAGTGGCGGCCTCGAACAAGTAAATTCGGAGAAGCCGGTCGCCCCATCGAGATATCTTTCCGTGGGTGTCGGTTTCGCCGGATTGGCTGCACCTCGACGTAAGGCCGAGGTAGGCGCCGACCGTCGAAGCCGATCGAAAGCGCGAGGGGTCATCGATCGTGTGGCGGAACGTTAGGGCCGTCGCGACGCCGACCCCCGGGAACGTCATCAGGCGACGCGTCGTCTCGTCCAGCCGTGCCAATCGGCGGACCTCGTTGTCGAACTTACCTCGTTGTTGACAAACGTTCTCATGGATCGAGAGCAGCGGCGATATCACGCTGAGAAGCAAATGATCAACGCCCAAGAGTTCGCTGACCTGGTTGCGGAACTGTTGGCCGATCGCGCGAGGCAATAGTAATCCACATTCCTTGATCAAGCTGCGAACCTGGTTCTCGATGTCTCGGCGCATGGACACTAGCCGAGATCTGGCGACAAGGATCGCTCGGATCTTCTGGCTTTACTCACTTTTGACTTTGACCTCTCGATACCATCCAACCCGCACCAGTTCGGCAAGGCCTCGCGCATCATTCTGATCGCTCTTTTTCATTCAGACCGACAAAGCTTCGTGCGCATGCCGATCGTCGATGCAGACCACCGGAAGCTCAACCCTGCGGAGTTCATGCCATAGCCAACTCGCCATCGCACGGGTCTCGAAGCCGATACGCTCGGCATGAGGCGCATGTTTGCGAAGCAGGTCCGTCAAGGCACCAGGATTAGACTTGGCTTTTGCTTCGAAGATTACTTGACCAGTCTCGTTGACAACGCACACAGCGGTTTCTCTCTGTGAGACGTCCAGCCCGACGTACTGCTTCATGGGAGCTCCTTCGACTCATTTGATTGCGAGGGCTCGACGATAACGGAGCTTGCCTGCCACGAGCGCCGATCGAAATTACGACATCGTTTGCAACTTTTTGGACGCCGATCCCCCGGCTCAGGCGGCAATATTGGGCTCTGACGCATATTTGATGATTGTGTTTATTTTTATGGCGCGCCAATCAGGCTAGCCTGAAGGAGATCGAGCTTAGCGCGCCGGTAGATCTGCCGAGCTTGAGCTTGGTGATCTGAGCTTCCACTTGGCCGTTGGACCACGGTTGCGTGAAAGCTGCGTGCAGCGCCCTTATCGTTGGCAGTGCCATTCGCGAACGAGGCAATGAGGCTCCGCTTGGAGTCATCTATCCAAGGTTCGAGCTCAATCTCGGCCTTCTTTCGAATCATCGCGTGGAAGCGGCCGACGAGAGCTTTGGCATCGGCCAGCATAGGAACGTTCTGTTCAATAACGGCGACCGTGACGGTCGCGGCCTTGGTCAGGTGGTCGCGCTTCGTCGTCATCAGCTGCGCTATCGTCCTGGCGGCGGGGGCCTTCTGCAATTGTTGACGGCTGATAGTCTCGGCGCGCCGCAGTCGCGTCGCCCATTCGCCACCACACGCGGCGATCCCTTGAAGCCTTGCCCTTGCAAACGGCGCCAGAGTTCGGCGCCGTTGCGACAGCCGCCTTACCACTGCGCGTCCAGGAACGGGAGGTGCCCATCCAGAGTGCTTTGACGGGTGCGGAACATATCCGCACCGCCACCGCGGCTAATTTGGCGAACCAGATTGCGACTATGTCCCTTTGGGGCGGACGATCTCCTTGAGCGGCACACCATCGCTGACGTGAGCCGAAATTGCGGCATGACTGCCTGGCGCCGCAGATAGCCCTGATGGCGCGACGTTTTCGCACAGGTCAGCAGATCCGGATTGATCGTCGTCGCTTCGATTGCGGTTCGGATTGTGCTCATGGAGTGGCGCACCGCATCAAGGAAGGCCGCGCTCGCATTCTCCATCAGATGCCAGCGGTCGGCGACTTGGATGGCGTTTGGTAGCGCCTTGGCTGGTGCCTCACCGTATCCACCACCGCGATCTCGCGACACAATGTTGATCCCTGGGTGCCTCGATAGCCACGCCTGAACGGTCGCAGTTTCCCGGTCGGGCAGTAGGGTAACGATCCGCCGACGCTCCAAATCGCACACGATAGCCCCGGTACCAATAGTTTCTGCGCGACGCCCAGTCGTCGCTGCCCACAACAAGCAATGGATCTGTCGGCATCGCCGTCCGACGGCGGACCACCCGCAGGAAGGTATCGTTGCTGACGGGCAGCATGAGCCGCGTGGCTAAGCTTGCCGCCGGCCGCCGAGCGGCCAACCCCAGGTGATGGACAATGTATTCAAGCCGTGCCGTCCGGCGCCGTCGAAGCGGGACGATGTCCTCTCCGAACCGCTCCGCGAAGATCCGCCGGCGGCAATGCGGCACCTCACATGTGAAGCGCCGCGTGAACAATCGGAGGCGCACCTTTCTGCCCCTTGATGGCAAATCGGTCACATGCCGGATGTAACGGCTATGGATTCGGCGCGATGCTGTCGCGCACAAAGGGCACTGGTGCCTCCGCAGCCTCCGACCGAACAGCCAGAATACCCGAATCCGCTGAATCACTTACGCCATCAAACACAAAACCACTTGGTACAAGCGATGAAATTCGAAAGCCCGTCTGCATGGCGCCGATTCTCCGTTTGAAGAACCACAGACGCCGGCGAACTTCATCAGAAATGAGTCAGAGCCAATATTGCAGACGATGACGTAATTGCGGTCGGCGCCCGCGGCTCGAAAGGTCCGCTATCTTCAAGCCTCCGCAATCTCGCGAATCGGAGGGGACTATGAAGCAATGTTGGGCTGGACGTCTCGCAAAAAGAAACGTCAGTATGCGTGGTCAACGAAGTGGGTCAGGTCTTGTTCGAGGGAAAGGCCAAGTCCGACCCGGGAGCATTGACGGCACTGCTTCGTAAGCGGGCGCCACAGGCGGAGCGCATCGGATTTGAGACCGGGGCGATGGCGAGTTGGCTATGGCATGAACTTCGTAGGCTTGATCTTCCGGTGGTCTGCATCGACGCGCGTCATGCCCACGCGGCTTTGTCCGTACGCATGAACAAGAGCGATCAGAATGATGCTCGAGGTTTGGCGGAACTGGTACGGGTCGGCTGGTATCGAGAAGTCAAAGTCAAGAGCGAGGAGAGTCAGAAGATACGGGCGGTACTCGTCGCAAGATCTCGGCTCGTGGCCATTCGTCGAGATATCGAGAACCAGATCCGCAGTCTAATCAAAGAATACGGCTTGCTGTTCCCACGCGCGATCGGACTGCAGTTTCGCAATCGGGTCCGCGAGCTATTGGGCGAAGATCATCAGCTCCTCGGGGTGATCACGCCGCTTCTGTCGATCCATGAGCAGATCTGCAAGCAGCAAAGCAAGTTCGACGACGAAGTCCGCCAGTTGGCGAAGTCGGACGAGACGACGCGCCGTCTGATGACAGTCCCAGGTGTCGGCGTGGTGACCGCCTTGACCTTCCGCCATACGATCGACGACCCATCGCGCTTCCGATCGGCATCCAGCGTCGGAGCCTATCTGGGTCTTACGCCTCGACGCAACCAGTCCGGCGAAACTGACATTAATGGCAAGATATCACGATGGGGCGACCGCCTTCTTCGAACTTACCTGTACGAGGCCGCGACGGTCCTGCTCTATCGGACGAAGAAATGGTCCTCTCTCAAGGCATGGGGCATGAAGCTCGCCAAGCGGATTGGCATGCGAAAGGCAAAGGTCGCCATCGCGCGCAAAATCGCCATCGTTCTTCACTGTATCTGGGTCGACGGCACATCGTTCGATTGGGGGCAGGCGAAAGAGGCCTGATCCGATTTTGTAAAGCTCCTGGTCCGGTCCGCCGGGCTGGCGATGTCCCGCTGGGACGGTGTTGTGGCGACCTCGTTCATTCGGCTGGCGGCGGCTTGACCGTACTCCGCTGCAGACGTTGAGGCGCCCAACCCGAACATCATCATGAGGCGCTGCGCGACCTCGGAAAGGACCATGACCCCAGCGAAGACGTCAACCGGCCCGGGCGATCCCATGCCTGGCTGACAAATCATGTATCAGCCGCGCTCGCGCCGTCTCCGCAACCCTGACCAGCTCCGACGGCGCGAGCGCTGCCACCTTGCCGTTGGCGAGTTCAGAAATGGAAGCTTGACAACAAACCGCAATTAAAGGGCCGAATGACAAACTGGGCGCTCGTCACCATGCGGCGATGCCAAGCGCCTTGGTCATAAGGATCTCTTAAGGCACATCACCTTCAAGCAGACGTTCACACAATAACAACAGAGGGGGCTTTATCATCTTCAGCCTCCATCTTGTCTGCCATCGATGTTTAGTTAAAGCCGCCGATGTCGGAAATCCGACAAGAGTGCTCATCCATTCCAGTGGCCAAGCTCATCCGAGTAATTGATTCAGCCTCGTCAAGCAGTGCGCGGCCATACTCCGCAGGCGGCACGCGGCTTGCTGGATGAGGAGGAGTCGCGGCAGACGAAGTGGTCGTAGCCGTCCCATGTCAGGAGTTTCCGATGATGATTGGCCGTATGATCCTGATCAATTCAGTTCTGACGCTGATTATGCGTGGTACTCCGCAAGCGACGAGCATCACTGTGGCCGGCGCCACGAACTTCCTCATGCCAGGCAAAGGGATTGCAGCGCTGGTCAGGCAGAAGACCGGCACGACACAATCTTGAGCTTTGGCGCGAGGGGAGCGCCTTTCGGACAGAACAACAATCCGTGTCATGTCAGCTGTTTTGTTCGGCCGACCGCTTTCGCCCGAGCAAACTTGGCGAGAACGGCCTCGCGCTCGAACGCGACTTCATCCATGCCACATGCAGGGTCGTGCTGTGGAGATCGAGTGCTAAATCCGCAAATAGTCCAGAGACGTTCGAGATGCCATTTTTCGCAAGATTGCCGACCTTCATTAGACTCTCGCCTCCTTGTGGCTTAGCCGCGGCGCGCGCAATGACCACGCTCGGCATCCGTGAAACGATGCAGCAGAAGCTGTTCAAATGGGCGAGCATTGCGCAGGCCTATCAATTCGCCAAAACCGCCAAGGCTGAGCTAGATTTCGTCACGCTGCCGAGGCTCACGCATTGCGGGACCGCATCGCGGCGGCTAGTGCCGCAGGAGACTTTTGATCCCCTCCGGCAGCACGCGTTGGAGGCTGGCTCAACGGGTAAACGCACCTTGGTCGATTTTCTCACGGGACCGGAACCCCACGGAGGGATCGCGCGGCGTGGCTGTGCGTGGCAAGCCTGGAATTGACGCATGGAGAACGTTTCAGAGATCTGGGTGTCGGTCAGACTAACAATCGAGCTCGCGAGCATCACGACCGTGATCCTTTTGATACTTGGTACGCCGCTCGCGTGGTGGCTAGCGCGTTCGAAGAGCATGTGGAGCGAGGCAGTGGCGACGATCATCATACTGCCACCAATGCTGCCGCAACCGGTGCTCGGCTTCTATCTGCTGGCCTTGCTCGGCCCGACCGGCCCGGGCGGCCTGCTTGCCTCTCTCTGGGGCGAGCGCACGCTTGCCTTCACCTTCGCAGGGCTCGTTATCGGATCGGTTTTGAGCGCGCTGCCTGTTGTCGTGCAGCCTATCCGCAACGCCTTCACTACCATGGGCGACCGACCGATGGAAGTTGCTGCCACTCTGCGCGCCTCTCCGTCATATGCCTTCCTTACGGTCGCAGTACCTTTGGCACGACCGGCTTTTTTTACCGCCGCCGTGCTTGGCTTTGCGCATACGATCGCCGCATTCGGAGTCGTGCTGATGATTGGCGGGAGCATTCCTGGCCGTACCAAAGTACTGTCCGCCTTTCTCTTCGACTATATCAAAGCATCGCGCTGGCACGAGGCAAGCTGGGTTTCCGGTGGCATGTTGGTGTTTGCCTTTGCCGTCATCCTGATCTTGACCTTAATCGATAAATACCTCGGCCGGAGGAGCACGTGAGGACAGCCACACCGGGCCGGATCGAAGTCGCGTTCAGCGAGAAGCGCGCTCGCTTCCCGCTGAATACGCGTTTCAGCGTACCGGCCAAAGGCGTGACCGGAATTTTTGGGCCACCAGGTTGCGGCAAGACCACTGTGGCGCGCTGCATCGCAGGGCTCGAGCGGTTGTCGACCGGTTTTTGCGTCATCGATGGCGAGGTGTGGCAGGACGAAACGACGTTCCGCGCGCCCCATCTTCGTCCGATTGGCTATGTCTTTAAGGAGCCGAGCCTCTTTCCGCATTTGTCGGTCAGGCGCAACTTGCTTTATGCCCTGCCCAAACGCAAACCAAAGCCCATTGCCTTTGATGAGGTGACCCAATTGCTCGGCATAGTGTCCCTGCTCGACCGCTCGCCAGCGCATCTCTCCGCCCGCGAGCGGCAGAGCGTCGCCATCGGTCGCGCGCTATTATCCCAGCCAAGAGTTCTTCTGATGGACGAACCGCTTGCCACGTTGAATGGCTGCGCTAAGCGTGAGATTTTGCCATGTCTTAAGCGCCTGAATGAAAAGCTCGCCGTGCCGACGATCTACATCAGCCATGACATGGCCGAAATCGAACATCTCGCCGATCACCTCGTGATGATGGAGCGTGGCACGATCACCGCGACCGGGCCATTGCATATCTTGCAGAGTGATCCGGCGCTGCCCCTTGCGGCGGGTCACGAAGCCGCCGTCAGCCTTGATGCCGTGGTCGGCGGCTATGACGGGCGCTACGGGCTACTCATCCTCCGTCTCAAAGGTGCACGCCTTTTGGTGCCGGCAGCGCCGCTTGCACCCGGCGTGCACCAGCGGCTGCGCATCGCAGCGAGCGACGTCAGCGTCTCGCGCGAAGCGCCGCGCTCAAGCACCATCCTGAATGTCTTTCCGGCGCGGATTAAAGCTTATTTTCCGCTCGGCGCGTCCGAGATCACTCTGGTTCTTGCGCTTGGCACCGGTGGCTCAGGTACGAGCATTTTGGCGCGCATCACGCGTTACGCGTTTGATGCGCTACGGCTCAAGGACGGAATGGACGTATTCGCCCAGCTCAAACACGTCTCGCTGGTCTCGGCGTCTGAAGCGCCATCGCAAGCCCCAGAGTTCCCCATGTCAGCAGGAGATGCCGGACAGGCAAGCGTCGCTGCTTAAAATTAGCCAGTAAGGGAATCAAGATCTTGATGGCCAACCTCGCGTGCACCGCCCCCAATTCCGTCGAGGAAATTCTCGGCCGTCTGGAACATGATCTCGATTGCCTACGGACTTAGCTCAGACCCTCGCGCGATCGATCGGGTGTCGCTCTGATCGGCCCAATCTCCAAGAGGAGACGATGCAATGGCGTTCCCCGTCTTCAAGAGCACACTCGTTCGAGTCTTATCTATAATCCCGAAGCTTTACCTGCGACCGTCGGCGGACCTCTCCGGTCGCCTTATCTGGAGCGGTCAAGCTAACCTGCTTACGGATCAGCACTCAACGCTGCTTGTTCAAGCTGCACTTCGACCAACGCGATGGAAGCTGGATGCTGCTTCAAAGGCATGCCGAAGCGCGCATCACGATCACTTTCCGGGTGCGCTCGACACCGGCGCATGCCGCATACCATCGAAGGCGGCTTTTTGCCGCGTTGGTCAAGCGGTCAACGCGAATGTCAGGACGAGCTGAGGCTCCGGGAATTTCATGAAGGAGAATGGATCATCGAGCAGTTTCAGATGGTCCAAGCGGCCTGACGTACACGTCAGTTGAACTGAAACGGTGGCACACCAGGCTCTCCTTTCGATCAGCTGGCCTAACAACGGCAGAGGTCTGGCTTCAGCCAACACTAAGGTTTTCAGCCGACATCTTACCAGAGCGGCCAGGGGCGAGCTCGTAGTTCACGCGCGAGCCCTCAGCTAACGTTTTATACCCCGCTTTTTCAACCGCCGATATATGAACGAAGACGTCAGCACTGCCGTCCTCAGGCCTGATGAATCCGTACCCCTTTTCAGGATTAAACCACTTCACAAAGCCTATCGCCACTTTCACAATCTCCAACAATGCTCAGACTCGAGCTTCTATGAGCGCAGACGGCCGCCGCCGTGACCGGCGGAGCTTAGCGCCGAGCGCCCCAACCATGTCTCCTGCTTCGTCTCGCCTATTGCAAGCTTTGAGCCAGACTTGTGATTTCCACTGGTCGCGCCCCCGACAACCAGACCGGAGGACAGGCGGCCAACCCGTATTCTGTGTGGGGGCGAGGCCGCTCTGCAATAAAGGCCCACCCGGATTGAGGCCAGCATTGTAGTTGCTTCGAGACTCCGAACACCGCCACGGCTATTATCGACGCACTGAGCCTCGTATGGGCGCCGTCGCACGCCTAATACGCATTGCGGGCACAGCGCTGTCGGATCCCATCGGCTCCTGCCGCGCCTGCGGATCAAGAGTCGCGAACATATCAGACTGGTCACGCACGCACCTTAATCCGGAGACTTCATCGTCGAACCGGAAATGCGAGGTCTCACGACTCATATATATTTTCGTTTCGGCGAGATCGCTTCAGGTCGTCGACGTCACCCGAGGTTCTGGAAGACACTGACGAGCGCGGCCATTCACGGGTTCGCAAGATCTGGACCGTTCTCAAGAAAAGGTTAGCCGGTGGACTTGCGGGATTCTGGCGGCTCATCACGAGGTCGCTCCGCCTAAAGGTACGCCGGTGAGTACGGCGACGAGAACAGGAACGCCTAGTCGTTGGCGTCATAGCGGCTCCCGCGTCTAACCTCGCTTCCCCAACGGTGCTCCACAATCGCCGCGCGAGCGCCGGTATCCGTCGAGCGTTGTCAGCCGTCTCGCAGCGGAAGGCTCTACTCCCTTGCGGCCAGGTCTTTGTTGCGGCTCCGAACACGGTGAGTAGCGGGTCGGCCACATCGTTGATAGCCAAATGATAACCAGTGTGATCTCAGCTCGATCGGCCTAGTACTGCGCGTGCCGCTGCCGTTCGATTGCCGTGGAACTCGCGGACTATCGCGCGGCCATAAAGAGTGATTTTCCCACATCAACTGGGCTGTCGTCGATCGCTTCTCCCGCTGAAGAACTTGTCGCGTCTCAAAGGGAACCGCTGTCGACAGGTAGGTCAATACGTCGTTCACTGTCGTTCTCTGGCAGTGTGCATCGCACGGGCAACAACCTGGCGGCCGATCAAGCGCCCGTTGCCCGTAGCGTCAATCGCCAGCCGCGCGGGGCGCCGGAGCGTGCCGATCTAGCCGCGGCTGCTCACCAGCGTTCCATGAGGAGCGCCTGGGCGTGAGCCTGACAGGGCTGTAATGATGGGGACGGCTTGGGTGCTGCCTTTAGGTTCCGACATGGCTGTCATCACCGACAGGGACCTCATGTGATCGATGGCGCTCTGGATGTCGTCGCTAGCTTCGCGCCGGGAATGCGCTGCGTTCTCTTACCAGCCCCGGACTCGGTCAAGGAAGACAAGTTGCCTTCGAGCGTACTCTCTTCTTTGCCGAGAGCCTGATTCCGCACCTGGACCGATTCGAGTGACCGAATTAGTTCGCCGACTCTTTCCTTCCTGGCCTTGATCATCTGGTCTCTTGATTCCTATGCTGATAGCGCTCACTACGCGGCATCCTGTTTGGCTGGGGTATGGGCAGGCTCATTCCGGTCCAGGCCAAGTGCATTGCCCAGCGAGAATGATGAATGAGATACAATGCACCCTCATCCCAGTGGACTCGACGTGTATCGCTCATCGTCAATAGCAAAGGGTATGCCTATTGGCCTGAGCGTAGTCGTTAGAACTTCATATCCCACAGGAACAGAATCATCCCCTCCGGTATGCTCAGGGTTCCGCCCACACACTCCGGAGGAAAAGCTCATCGAAAAATCGCTTGGTAGTGGTTTGCAGGCCAAGCAGACGACGATGGCAACCGCGCAACTTGAGCGCGGGATTGCAGCGAAAACCCCAGATGCCCGGCGTCCAAGAGACCTCGATCGCGCCGAGGACTATTTGCGGTCACAACTCCCTGCCCCGGGGCTGCAACTCCAGCCCTAGTCCTTGCTGTGGACAAGCTCAGGACCTTGCTTGCAGCCTCATTCAGTTTCTCGCCGTAGACATCGGCGCGGGCCTGCTCACGGATCGGGGCCGCGCACCTGTCCTGTTGGTCGCGTGCTGTCGACCGAGCTTGCGATAGATCTTCGTTCTCCGGATCTCCTGGTCCAAGACAATTAGAATTCAGGAGCCACAGTCTTTGATGTCACTGCATGGCTTGAACCCGTGATAGCCACGAAGGGAAATGTTGTAGTAGCGACAGCTAAGCCGAAGATCCCATGGCACATCGCTTGCTTCGCCCATGCAGTTCACCGGGGTCGCCCTAAGCACACGAGTGGGGATAAAATGCTTGGAATTGGAAGTAAGTTGCCGTCGTTCGAAATCACCGGGGTAAAGCCCGGCTTTCACTTGCACGAAGAGAAGGGACAGAGCGCCTTCGAGACGCTGACCGAAAGGAGCTTTCCTGGGAAATGGAAAATCATCTTCTTTTACCCTAAGGATTTCACCTTTGTCTGCCCGACCGAGATCGCGGAGTTCGCCCGCCTGTCCAAGGACTTCGCCGACCGCGATGCGGTCGTGCTGGGCGGCTCGACTGACAACGAGTTCTGCAAGCTTGCCTGGCGGCGCGAGCACAAGGACCTGCACCATCTGCCGATTTGGCAGTTTGCCGACACTGACGGCGCGCTCGTCGACGGTCTTGGCGGCCGCTCGGCCGATGGCGTTGCCCATCGGACGACCTTCATTGTCGATCCTGAGAATACAATCCAGCATGTTTATGCCACCAATCCCAATGTCGGTCGCAGCCCGAAGGACACGTTGCGCGTCTTGGACGCCCTGCAAACTGACGAGCTCTGCCCCTGCAACCGCGAGATCGGCGGCGAGACACTGAAAGTCGCTTGAGGTGATATGATGATCGACCAGTTGAAAGACCGGGTTCCGGATTTCGCTAAGGACGTCAGGCTCAACCTGGCGTCCATGATGGCGGATGAAACATTGTCACCGCAGAGCAAATTCGGCCTGTTGCTGTCGAGCGCGAATCGCGGCCCGCAATCCGGTCGTGACGGCCGCAATGGAATCCGCCGCGGGCGTGGTGATGACGCCGGCGGCGGTCGAAGCGGCGAAATCCGCAGCATCCGTCATGGCGATGAACAACGTCTACTACCGCTTCGTTTATCTCGTCTCCAACCCGGAATACAAGACGATGCCCGCTCGGCTGCGCATGAATTGGCTTGGCAATCCCCGCGTGGACAGAGCCGATTTTGAGCTGTGGGCACTGGCAGTGAGCGCGATTAATGGGTGCGGCGCCTGCATGGACGCCCACGAGAAGACGCTGCGGCAATCCGGCATCAGCTCGGACACAATTCAAACGGCCGTGCGCTTTGCCGCGATCGTGCAGTCAGTCGCGGTTGCGATCGAGGCGGCAGGGCGTGGCACGCCGCAAGCGGCGGAGTAATCCACCCTCCCCGCCCCCTTCGCCTCACCCTCCCGGGGCAGGCTCGGGGTGGGCGCCCATATTCACGAGCTGAGTTCGCCGAGTGTGCCCTTGCATCCGAATATTTGAGCGTCAGTCGAATTTCGGCGTCTGGCGCGCACGCAAGGTGTGGCGAAATGACTCCGCCGTGAGATCTTCTCCGCCTTACCGATAACGCGGAGGCAACCGTAGACCCCTCACCCGAATTTGAATAACACCCCATATCCGCCACGCGGATAGCCCCATTCGATGTCGCCGGTCGGCTCGCCGATGACGCGGCAGGTACCGCACTCCATGCAGCCGTCGACGGTGACCTCGACTTGGCCCTTGTCATTGAGGTCATAGCAGCGCGCGGGGCAGGCTTTCAAAAGCGCAAGGAGCTGCGGCGAGGGCTTGGTATGTGCGCGCACCTTGATGTGGGGCCGTCCGGCGTCCACAAGATAGCGGTTGCAAAACAATTTGTCTTCGACACGCACTGATCGCTCGGCCTTCATAGTCAGCCTCGTTGGTTTCGGGTTCGCTTTTCGAACAATTAGCGCCAAGCGCGGGCGAAGCGGAATGCATCGCCGAACAACCCTATCCAGGATCGCGCATTGACGAAGGATTTCAGCGTCGACTTCTGTTTCTCCGACTTTGGCGTACCGTCAACCCGAAGGTAAGTCTGCATCGCCTTGGAGATGAGTTGGGGGTAGGTCAGAAAGAAGTTTTGCGAGTTGGTATGCATCAGCCTCGGCATGTCCTTGTACTTCTTCATGTCCTTCAAGACGAAGGAGCGATCCAGCATCCGCTTGTAGAGCGCGAGATTTTCCGCGGTCATGCCAAGCCGGCGTGACTTCACCTGGAAGATCGCTTCGGCCGCGATCCGGCCAGACGTCATCGCAAGATTGGATCCCTCGCGATGAATGGCGTTGTTGAGCTGCGCCGCATCCCCGACAACGACCCAACCGTCTCCATAGAGCTGCGGAATGGCCTTGTAGCCGCCCTCAGGAATGAGGTGCGCGGAATATTCCTTGACCTCCGACCCCTCGATCAGGGGCGCGACCGACGGGTGGCGCTTGAAACGATCGAGCAGCTCGTAGGGCGTCTTTCCGGTGCGCTGAAAGTCTGCGACAAGACACCCGATACCGAGCGAAATGCATTCATTATTGGCGTAGATGAAGCCCATTCCCGTCATGCCGCCGGAAATGGTGCCCGCAGCTTCGATCACAACGCCTTCGTCGCCGTTCAGATTGAAGCGCGCTTCGATAGTCTCGCGCGGCAAAAAGTGCATTTCCTTCACCGCGAGGGCCACCTTGTTAGGTTTCGGTCGCTCCCGCAGGCGCGCACGCGTGCCGAGCAGGCCGTTCACGCCCTCGGCCAGCACCACGACATCTGCGTGGATCTCACCGTCCTGGCGATCTGTGCGAACACCGATGACTCGGCCATAGGCATCCTGCGCAAGATCGGTGACGGTGGTCTCGCACAGCACGGTCGCGCCTGCCTCGCGCACTTTTGAGGAGAACCATCGATCGAACTGGGCCCGGATAATCGTGTACCGGTTAGCCCGCTCCTCATTGAAATCCTCTGAGCGGTAATGCAGCCCGACATGAGAGCGATCATCCATGATCCAGAACCGTTGTTCGACCAGATGTCGCTCAAGCGGTGCGTCCTCCCGGAACTCCGGGATCAGCTTTTCCAGCATGTCGGCATAGAGTATTGCGCCCTGAACGTTCTTCGATCCGGCATATTCGCCGCGCTCGAGCTGCAGCACCTTCATGCCCTTCTTGGCCATAGTCAGTGCGGCCGCGTTGCCCGCCATGCCGGCGCCGACAACAATTGCATCGAACCTTTCCTCGATCATGATAGCCTCCTTTAGCTCGCAATCCGGTCGCGCGAATGTGGCGAGAGCCGCGCACGAAACGCGTCCGTCAGCGCCGGCAACAGATGCATGGCGTCACTGACGATGGCGATGTGGGCAAAGTCGAAGATCGGCGCGTTCTTGTCAGTATTGATGGCGACGATCAGATCGGCGCCCTCCACCCCAACCCGATGCTGGATCGCGCCGGAAACGCCTGCGGCGATATAGAGCTTTGGCCTGATCGTCTTGCCCGTCTGGCCGATCTGTCGGTCATAGGTGACCCATCCCTTTTGCACGAGGGGCCGGGAACAACCGTACTCGGCACCGAGCACGCCGGCGAGCTGGCGCACAAGCTGAAAGTTTTCCTGAGAACCGAGCCCAAGCCCACCGGCGACCACGACGTCGGCGTACGCAAGATTGGATTTGGCCGAATCGCGGTCGGGGATGAACGACAGCACTTTGGTCACGATATCGTCTTCCACCAGGCCGAGCGGATGCAGGATGATGCGGCCGGGATCGCGCGCGACACGCTCCGGCATCGGCATCACGCGCGGGCGGACGGTTGCCATCTGTGGCCGGTAATTCAGCGTATAGATCGTGCAGAGCAGCGACCCGCCAAAGGTCGGACGGGTGGCTGCAAGCGATCCATCCGCGTCAACGTCAAGGTCGGTGCAATCGGCGGTGAGCCCTGTCAGGACGGTAGTGGCGACGGAGCCGGCAAGATCGCGGCCGAGCGTTGTTGCCCCTAACAGCAGAATCTCTGGCTTGTAGATCTCCACGAGATCGGACAACGCTTTGGTGTAGGACTCGTTACGATAATCTCCGAGCACATTGTCGGCCACGAGATAAGTCAAGTCGGCGCCGTAGCAGAAGGCTTCGAGCGCGGCGTTGCGTGTGGCCTCGCCCTCAGGGCCGACGACAACAGCCGCAAGCTTGACCTTCAGCCTGTCGGCAAGTTTGCGGCCCGCCCCCATAAGCTCCCATGAGACGGGATGGACCTGCCCGCGCTCCTGCTCGACGAACACCCAGACATGTTTGTAGGCTTTGAACCGGTCCGGCAACTGCTTCTTCGTTGCTGCGCGGCCCGCTGCGGCTGATGTGGGAGCCTTGATGACGTTGCTCATGGTTTTGCATTCTCCTTCCGATCCACGCGCCTGCGCGATACGATTGGGCTCTGGCTTTGACTGTCGGTTGAACGTGGCCCTGATGGGCGCGTTCGCCGGTTGCTCGCGGTTCACACCCAAGGCCTTCTTTGCGGAGGACGGTATTCTCGGCGTTCCGCATCAGAAGCTGCGGACGCGGAGATCGAGACCGACGGTTCTGGCGAGGTGGTTGAGCTGCAATAAACAGAACTACGTTGCGATCCAGGGGCCGACCTGGGCCATGTCGCCGTCAATGGCCGACTTGCCAATGAAGACGACTGCGGTCCCACCAGATAGCTCCCCGGTCTTCGAGATCGCAGTCGTGCGCGCGTACGTCGTGGGTAGCGTCGAGCCATCGACAAAGGAGCATTCGGTAAACAGCACCGCAGCTTCGGCACCCAAAGTGAGCACCTTCCGCAGTCAGGGCTCAGGTGAATACGGTCCCATAGCGTGCACGGTGATCTCGCCGGCGGGCTCGTCACTGAACTGGGGGACGCCTCTGCGGCTACGGCTTCGCGGCGGTTTGTCGGCACACCCCGCTGCACAATCGTGTTTAACAGGAACCGCGCGCGGATTTTCGCTAGGTCGGGGACCTGTTTGATGCAGACGACGCTATGCATGCGCTTCTCCCGGACAAGCTCGATTCGTTGTTGAGCGGACTTAGGTGCAGAGCAGCAAGTGTCATACCAACTGAGAACACCGCGAGGTCATGGACCAAAGGAATGAATTGGGCGCAGTTGCCAACTTGGTTCTTGGCATCGGGGACAACAGGGCCGCGACATACGTCGGAAACGCGACAGGGCCGTCTCCCGCGTCCGTCCACAGACTCGACTGGACGAAGAGGCACACGCCGAGGCGCGCCGCAGCTATTTGCTCTGAGGCGGACGGCATTCAAGAGAAGGCTATTTCAACGTACTTAGCGGCACGAAAGCGGCCGGCTTCTTGGGCTCCGCGACCGCATCTTTCAGGACCTTGAAGAGCCGCTGGTCGATCGGCGAAGACGCCACGAAATCTGCATAGGCCTGCTCCAGCATCGCCTTGCAGCGCGCAGCGACCTCCGCTTCCGCTGAACCGGCGAATTCCTCCTTGGCGAGATGTTGCCCCATGCGTTTTAGGATATGCAGGCGCGCGACATTGACGATCCTGGGATCGTAGTCGACGCCAAGCAGCGCAAAGATCTCCTCAGCCGAGGAGGCCTTGTTGAGCCGGTCGAGGATGCTAGCCCTCCGGGGTATATTGCTCATCGTCATAGTCCCTGGATTGGCGCGTCCGTCTCGGTCGAGATCCGGCAGCGCCTGGTTGGTTCGTGGAAACGGCCGTTTCACGCGGCCCTGCTGGAGAGATGGCCAGACAGCTTATGTCCTCGGACTTCAACGCGATCTCCGAGAGCTTCGGCCGCGCTCCGGTTGATTTGGTGGCGGGCCAAGTGAAACCCGAGAGTTCACTCACGTGCGATCGGAATAGCATTGGCAAACATCGCGCCAGATCGCTGCCACCGTCTCGCGCGCGACCAGCCGCTTGTGCTCGATGGCGTATTTTCGCACCCGTGACAGGATATGTCTGCTCTGCTCAGTGGTGGCGGCGAGTTGCAATTCCCCGAGCAGCCTGGTGATGGCCGAGAGCCCGGAATGCTTGCCAATCACGATCCGGTTGGAGCGACCAAGCAAATGCGGATCGAGCGCTTGATAGGTGCGTTCGTCCTTCAACAGCCCATCGACATGAATGCCGGATTCGTGCGTGAACACGTGCTCCCCGACGATTGCCTTGTTGAGAGGAATCGCACGTGTGGCCGCGGCCGCGACCAGCGCGGCGACGTCTATGAGCTCCGGCAGCACGATGCCGGTGTCACGCCCGTAGAGCTGTTTGAGTGCGACCGCAACTTCCTCGAGTGGCGCATTGCCGGCCCGTTCGCCAAGGCCGATGACCGTGACGGACGCGTGGCTCGCGCCGCCCCTGATGGCAGCGAGCGTGTTGGCGGTCGCGAGCCCAAGGTCGTCATGGCCGTGAAATTCGAGCTCGAGATCGGTTGTCGCGCGCAAGCGCGCGATCAGCGCATAGGCCGAATCCGGGTCGAGCACGCTGAGCGTATCGGCGATCCGAAACCGCCGCGCGCCCGCAGCTTTCGCGGTTGCGATGAGACTGATGAGAAAGTCGACATCGGCGCGGGAGGAGTCCTCGCCTCCGACGGCGACATCAAGCCCTCGCTCGCGGGCGTAACCCACCACCCGCTTCACCTGCTGCAAAGCCTGGTCGCGATTCCCGCCAAGTTTGGCCGCGATCTGTACGTCTGAAGCAGGGATAGAAACATTGACCATCGACACCTTGGCCTCGATGGCCGCGTCAACATCGGCCTCACGCATGCGGCACCACGCAATAGGAGTGAGCGGCAGCCCCTCCTCGACAATGGCGCGGATGGCCGCGATCTCGTCAGGGCCCATGGCGGGGGTTCCGGCCTCAATTTCCGTGATGCCGGCCCGCGCCAGCGCATGCGCGATGGCCACCTTTTCCGCTGCGGTGAACGCAACACCAGGCGCCTGCTCGCCATCGCGCAGCGTGGTGTCATTGAGCACGGTCCGCTGGTTCCTGACCAACTCGGGCCATGATGGCTTGGCAGCGATGGCTTTGGCGTCGATCAACGAAGCCTCCTGATTGTGCTTGGCACGGACTGCTTTGGCAAACCGCATGCCACGCCCGCAGGATCCAAACTATTGAAGATCCATCATTTCTCGCCCGCCGTCGGATGTCGCCAGGACGACAGTGTCGCAAAACGGACGCGCCAGTTTAGCTCTCACCATTGTGCGTCCTGGATCAGCTCGGGTTACGGCGAGGATCGACTGTCAGGCCGACGCGTCAGGGTTCATCGGTTCGCTAAACCTAGGCACATCGCGTCAGGAGATTGGCTTCGGTCATAGTGACAAGGACGCCGTCGCCGTAAACAACGTGCCGGATGCGGGGTGGTTGGTGTCGAAATCGGTTGTGAGACATCAGGCTTCATCCAAACGCAACAGGACCGCTTGCACGACTGATCCACAATCTTATGGACGCCGGCCTCCCGGCACCGGGACCTGGAGTTGAGCAATCTCGCCCCAACACAAGCCGCAGCGACCTCCCCTGTCAGCGCCGGCAAGGCACAGGTCCCTTCAGACCCCAAGGCTTGCGGCTTGGGCGCAAGCTGCCCTTGAGCAGAAGAGCGTCCCGCTGGTTCGCCCGTAATCCGCTGCGCCAGATTTGGCCGCATCACCTGCACGTCCTCGACCAACTGCGCGGCCGTCGGCCGGCAGTTGCGCCAAAGAACCATCTATCGGGCGGCGGGAATACGGGTCAGCTGCCGCCCGCGACCGGAGCGGCCGGCGCCAACAGAACGTGACGCCGACGCTCGGCCATACGGCTCTCACCGCTTTCATCGCCAAAGCAGTGATTGAAGTCCTTGCACTCTGTGCACACCGGCGTCGTGCACAAGATAAGGCCCTCGTCCTCGCATAGCGTGCGATAAAAGAAGCGCTTCCAGCGCATGTTGTTGACGTTGCGCCCGGCGAGCGGCCCGAAATGGCGGCTGAGGAGACGGGACAGTTCATCACGATTGCGCAATCCGAGATCTGCCCACAGATGATTCGGCTCCATGACGCGGCGCGCGATCATCGCGGCCAGCCAATGGCCGGTGTCCCCTTCCGTCGATCGTCGCGCGCGCAAGAGATCACGCACCATTATGACCTCGTCGTTGTCGTTCTGCTCGAAATCCCGCGGCAACTCCTCCTCTTTGATCCGAACCGACGGAAAGCGTTGCTTGAGCAACGCCGCCAGCTCATCACTGGACAGGCCGACCTTCTCGGACAAAAGACCACCATCCATCGCGCCGGCCGCCAGAATGGACGCCAGCACGTGGCGGTCGAAACCGTTGTCATTGCTGATGTCGGCATCTGCGGGGTGCCTCCCGGTGAGGAGGCGATAGCTGGCAATTCCTGCACCTGTCTGGACGCTCCCATCGTTCGTCTCGACAACCATAACAGGATAGAACTGCTCTTCGAACATGGGCGTTCGCTACTCTTTCCACATTGGTCAAAGTCTGCATCACCGCGTCGGCACTCGGGAGACACCCTTTCGCCCAACTGCCGGCCCTCCTTTTTGGGTATTGGGAGGGCCGGGCTGCGGCGTTGCGCCCTTTTACGATGCCGCAAGTTCGGCAGCGCTTTTCCCAACGATGGACTCATCAACGGCCTTCATGATGCCGTGCTCCATCAGCATGTCCTCGAGCTCGTCCATGGTGATCGGAGTCGGGATGATGCCTTTGCCGCCATTGTTGTGGACCTTTGCCGCGAGGTTGCGATAGTGATCGGCCTGCTTGGAGTCCGGCGCGTATTCCAACACGGTCATGCGCCGCAGCTCCGCATGCTGCACGATGTTGTCGCGCGGCACGAAATAGATCAGCTCAGTGCCGAGCTTCTTGGCGAGAGCTTCGGCGAGCTCCAGCTCCTTGTCGGTCTGCCGCTCGTTGCAGACGAGGCCACCCAGCCGTACGCCGCCGGAGCTCGCATATTTCAGAATGCCCTTTGAGATGTTGTTGGCGGCATACATGGCCATCATCTCGCCGGACATCACGATGTAGATTTCCTGCGCCTTGTTCTCGCGGATCGGCATCGCAAAGCCGCCGCAGACGACGTCGCCGAGCACGTCATAGGAGACGTAGTCGCGGTCCTCATAGGCGCCGTTCTCCTCCAGGAAGTTGATCGAGGTGATGACGCCGCGGCCTGCGCAGCCGACGCCGGGCTCCGGACCACCCGACTCGACGCAGCGGATGTCCTTGTAGCCGATCTTCATCACGTCCTCGAGTTCGAGGTCCTCGACGCTGCCGGCACTGGCGGCCAGGCTCAGGATCGTATCCTGCGCCTTGGCGTGCAGAATAAGGCGAGTCGAGTCCGCCTTCGGATCGCAGCCCACGATCAGGATCTTGTGACCCATCTCCGCCAGCGCCGCCAGCGTGTTCTGGGACGTGGTCGACTTTCCGATACCACCCTTGCCATAGAACGCGATTTGTCTCAGTGAAGCCATGTTGCTCTCTCCATCAACCGATTTGCCAAAGATTGCGTGCTGTTTGCACGCGAGCTTGTTTCTCTTTCAGAAACGGGGCACACGGGTCCAAGGGTAGGAGAGCATCGCTCGTCTTGCGCGTCGGCGTGCACTCAGCCCTTACTCAGTGTTGCTGCATCCTAGTAGCAACGGCCGTGCCAACGCCGGCCCCGCTGTTTAAGCTTCTGATGATGCACTGCAAAATATGCCAGCTCGCCGATCGCGCTGGATGTTTCGAACCTGACAGCAGCTGCGCGGCTGTGTGCAATCTGACAGCGCTCACAATTTTTTAGGAAACATAGGTCCGATTGCGGCGTATTCGTGCGCCAGAAGGAATTCCCCTGCCGGATGGTTTGAAATGCGACTGCAGCCGAGCCTCTCGGCACGATTTTCAGAAGCGATGTTCCGATCAGCAACGAAGTTCGAGCGGCCTCGTACACCAAAGACAGGTGTTCGCGCTTGATGAAGATGTGATGACCGGTTGGTCTTACCGGTCGCGCTGCAGCACGACATCGAAACCGAGACGTTTCCGATGTCCGCGCGCAGGGATGTCGATTGGCTCGAATTCCACCTGGTGCTGACTACGATCCTCACGAGAGCGACGCATGAGCGGGCACTGATCGGTCATCGAGAGCCTGACTCGGGCGTTCGCGTGCGGCTTCTTCACGACATCGAGGGGGAGATCGCGATCGAGACATTAATGGCTGACCCACATGGCCGCTCCCGGACCGGCTGCCCCGATCTCGTTCCAGGGGCTCCTCGTAGAGAACTGCGCGCATGCCCCTTTTGATGGACGCGCCCGTCATCGTTACCAGGAATTCGATCCTCATCGGTGCGAAAGCGGCAGCGCATCCCGCCATCGGCGGTCTTTTCCACGTCCGGGAACTCGTCACGGCGGCAACGGTGATGCGCTATGACCGCACCGCGAAAGGACCAAGAAGGTCTGCGAATGCGACCCCAGTCACCGCGAAGGGCTCCTTGCCGCCAGGATAATGCCAAACGCCAGCGCCGGATCGGCTGTGATCTGGACGCAGTGATCGGACCCTTCGATCAAGTGCAGGTCGAGTTGCGGAAAGCTGCGAAAAGGCGGCTCGGTGACGTCAGACGCATCGCATCGCACCAGGGCGAGATGGGGAAAACGCCGCCGCAGCTTGGTAAAGGGGCTCCCGCGGCCTTCTGCCGCCGTGATCACTTGTTCAAGTTCGATCAGTTCATTTTCGTCCAGTGCCATGACCGCCTTTATCGCTTGTGTGCGTAAACAGTAGCGTTATCGCCAGAACACCCGGTCGAGATCGGCATTTAGCTCATCTGTCGCTGCGCTCAGCCGCTGATGGACGCTGTGGAATTGCCAAATTCCTCGCGCATGGTCTTTCCAGAACAGCTTCCACAGTCCGCACACGGCGTCATGATGGATCAACGCGACATCGATCACGCCGCCATCCTTGTCGATGTCGCGTGAGCAGGAGGGGCTCTCGATGAGATAGCCCCCCTTAACCGGCTTCACGCTGGGTGAGACATAACGATAGCGTCTGCGGGAGCCTAATGCGCATTCGATCCGCTTGCGATCGACCTCGTTCGGGTGAGCCTTCAAGCCGACGACCGCCCTTTTCATGACCGCAGCATTCATTGTGAAAGCCCCCTTAAAGCCGCGTTCTTTGCGCTTCAGAACAGCCGACCGGCCGCCCGGCAAAAACTCTAGAAGTTAGGTCCCAATGTTCACTTGCGTGTGCGCTCTCAAGCGTACGATCTCGCCGATGCGGCGCAGTGCCTACCAAAGGACCGTCAAGGGCGCCCAGGCGTGAAACAAGGCGCCGTTTATGGGGCCGCCGGCGGATTTGAGCGGGCGCCATTCGAATGTCGAATGAAGGGTCTCGATCACGATGGGGGCCCTTCCCGCAATGGCCGACTGCCGAAATCGGTGTCCGCGTCCACCGACTCAAGTTCCTTGCATTTCATTCCGACGCGGTTGCTGGTTTGAAGAAACTCGACACCGTAGACGTAGAATTGCTGCAGGAACGTCCCGATGGAAACGACGTAACCGACCTCGTCTTTCTTGGCCAGAACGTCCCCGATCTCCTTGCCGGCATAGGTCCCGTCATTGCGGACGGTGCGGTTGGCCTTCACCTTTTCACCAAGGTTGAAGACCGGCGGTCCATCCAGCTCTATGACGTCACTGTCGCGGACGATGTTGCTCATGCATCACTCCGTCGTAAGCTTGACCGGGCCGCATTCTGCGAGCGCTCTGGCCGCCGTGGCCGCGATTGCCGGGATGAAGCGGGCGATTTCTCTTCAGCTACCGTCAACGTGAACTCCATGAAGCTTACGCTCGTTCAGGCCGGCGGCTGATAGCGCGGCAATGAGGTGTCGATGACGCAGGTCTTGTCGACCGGGCAGACCGCGACGCATTGCGGCTCCTCGAAGTGACCGATGCATTCGGTACATTTCTTCGGGTCAATCACAAACGTTCCGCCCTTCTCGAAGATTGCCACGTTGGGACATTCGGTCTCGCAAGCGGAGCAGCCCGTGCATTGCGAAGAAATGATCTTGAGCGGCATCCGATGTCCTCTTCACGCCACCGAAATCATCGGGTCCTGCCGGATCGCTCCGTCACCCCGTTCGACATGCTGGATCTCGCCGCTTTTCACCTTCTCTAGATAAGAGCTGAACCATGCGATCGCGGACGCCTCGATGAACTCGTGCGCGTATTGATCGACCGGCTCGATGCCGGCCCTGTGGAGTTCGCTCGTCGGCCGACCACCGATCCTGGCGACGAACACGGCATGGCAGTCATTGATGGAGCGGATGATGGCCGCAAGGTCATCTCGCGCGCCATAACCGCCCTGGCAGTAGTGATCGACGCGGCGGTGACCGACGAATTTGGCGCCGGATCTCGAAACTTCATACACCTGGAACTCCTTGGCGTGCCCAAAATGCTCATTGATGAGCCCAGCGCCCTTGGTTGCGACCGCGACCAGGACTTTGATGTCGCTTGTCCCGCCTGCATGCTCTCCCGCTTCCTCCTGCCTGGGCACTATTCTGGCGCGGCGTTCGTCCTCGATCCTGGCCTGGTAGGCCTTGCGCGCCTCGAGGTCGTAGTTGACGGTCATGGTCACAATCTTCTCCTTCGTAAACTCCGCGCTTCGATCCTCGCCGAGCAGTCCGACCGCGTCGGCGCGGCATTGGCGGCAATGGCGCATCATGTTCATTTCGCCTTCGCATGCGTCCTGCAGCGCCTTCAATTCGCTTGTCCTCGGCACGCGCTGGCCCTTGAGGCCGAACACGGTGCCGTGCTCGGGGGCTGCGATCAGCGGCGTAATGTTGTGCAGGAACGCGCCGCGCGACTTCACGGCTTTGTTGACCTCAACCAGGTGCCGCTCGTTGATGCCCGGGATCATCACTGAATTGACCTTGCAAAGAATGCCTCGCGCGGAGAGCATTTCGAGGCCTTTGAGCTGACGCCTGGTCAGGATTTTCGCCGCCTCAATCCCGCTGTAACGTTTGTGATTATAGAAGATCCACGGATAGATCTTGGCGCCGATCTTGGGATCGATCATATTGATCGTGATGGTGACGTGCTCGATGTTCAATCGGGCGATGGTGTCGACGTGATCGGGCAAGGCGAGCCCGTTGGTCGATAGACACAGTTTGATGTCGGGCGCGGCTTTGGCCACGAGCTCGAAAGTCCTGAAGGTCTTGTCTGGATTGGCCAGGGGATCGCCGGGACCGGCAATGCCAAGCACGGTCATCTGCGGAATGCTGGAGGCGACCGCGAGCACCTTTTTGGCCGCCTGCTTGGGCGTGAGCTTCTCGCTCGTCACGCCCGGGCGCGATTCATTGGCACAGTCATATTTGCGATTGCAGTAGTTGCACTGCATGTTGCAAGCCGGCGCGACCGCAACGTGCATGCGCGCGTAGTGGTGATGCGCCTCTACGCTGTAGCAGGGATGCTTTTTCACCTTTTCCCAGATCGCCGGCGGCAGATCGCCTTGGCCCCCGTGTGCCCCGCAGCTCGCTTTGCCACCGCCGACCGAGTTGCCGCAGCTCTTGGGCTTGGCGGCCAGCATGGTCTCGCCGCCATTTCGTGCATTTCCAGCGCTGTTGCCGCGCTCCACTGCGTCCATGTCCAGTTCTTTCTCCAAGCCAAACAGGCTTCCCGGAGCCACTCCTGAGCGAGCCTTTGAAGGTGGGTTAGCAACTCACATGCCATCGCGGCAGGCGACGGATTTTCTGATCTCCGCCAATCAGTTAGTCAGAGCGATCTGCGCTGTTGCGCAGCCGACAGCGAGCATACGGCGTGTTCGAAATGCGACAGACGTTGGGATCCCGGGAGCGATCACGGCACCTGTCCATCGACGCTCCTCCTCAGCGGCACCGGCACCTTTCACCGTGATCGGACGGCCGCCGCGGCTGGACCGAGCGTGTGGGCTTCGCTTTGCCAGCGTCTCTAATTGGCCAGCAAGATCTCCACGGCGCGCGGGATCGCAATCGCAAGCGGGGTCAAGCCCTGGTCGAGCAGGAATCTCAGCTCGTTTCGCGAGAGCGCATCCGGCTCGACAATGGCATAATGAACGTCTGCCGAGCGCTTCGTGATCTGCCGCGCATAAATGCGCAGCAGCTGATCGTCGAACCGACAGCCGATGAAAAGAAAGCTCCGTCCAATCCGCCGCTCCCTCACGATCTCCGGAATCGGCGTCTGGATATCGATCTCGGTCAGAACCTCGACATAGTCAGCGTCAGAGATCAGGAAGTTTCTTGCCGGCAGCACGCCGCCATGCGGCTTGTAGAGAACCGTGGTCCAGGCGCCGGCGGCGAGGGAATCGACCTCTTTGCCATCGGCATCATAGAAACGATACCAGCGGACCTCGCCGACCCCAGCGCGGGTGATGCCCTGGACTTCACCCCATCCGTCGCGCTTGCCAAGTGCTGCGCGCATTGCGCTGTCATACCAACTATCGACGATCATCGGTAAGCGTAGGGCAGCGAGATGACGATGCAGGGCCGTCGGCTCGACCGGTGCGGAAAACGCCTGGGCCATCAATCCCGTCACCGTGGATCGATGCTTGTTGCTCTCGATATGCTGTGCTGCAGCCCAGGCATTGCCGCGGGCCCGGCGCGGCAGCGCGACCTTGGTGCCGAAGAAGATCGCCAGCGCATCAGGTGTCAGTGGCACGTCAGGCTTGGACAACTCGGCAAGGCCGGGACCGAGATAGGGAACAATGCTGCCGGCACGCAGTCTGGCCGCAACATCGGCGAGCCGAGCCTCAGCGTCCGTCCCCTTGAGGAAGTTGATTTGCGCATTACGTTCATCGTTCATCGCCGTCCCTGCCAAGCCTTTTGGCATTGATCGTGATCGGCAGCGGCGTATCGCTCGCCAGTTCGGGCAAATAGAGCACCCATCCATTCGTTAATCTGATCCAACCGCCCCACAGCGTCTCGTGCTCGGATTCGACGATCCGCTCTTCAATATCTTTCTTCGGCACGTATATCGACAAGCCCGCATCGGGAGAGCGGCGGATCATGATTTTCATGAGATCAACTCCAGAAATTACGGATTGCTACCGGGATTGGCGAGCTCTCGGGACATGCCACGCAGACGAGCCAGGATGTCGGACAGCACACACACGACCCGGTTGATCTCTTCAGCGGTGGTTTCATGGGACAGCGAAAAGCGAACCGCGCCGCGCAGGCTGCTCGCCGGCACATGCATGGCGCGAAGTACATGCGATGGCTCCATCGCGCCTGAGCTACAGGCCGACCCGAGTGACGCGGCAATGCCGGCGCGATTGAGGTGATGGACGATCGCTTCGCCTTCGAGACCCTCGAAGGCGATATTAGTTGTGTTCGACAGCCGGTTACAGTGGTCGCCAAGAACCGCGCAGTGACCGCTCTGTAAGATCGACTGCTCCAGACGATCGCGCAGCGCAACAACACGAGCGTGCGCTCGGTCGAGCCGCTCTGCAGCAAGCTCTGCCGCTTTTCCGAGGCCGACGATGCCTGGGATGTTCTCGGTTCCGCCGCGGCGCCGGCGTTCTTGTCTTCCGCCCCAGATCAGCGGCCGGAATGTCGTGCCTTTGCGCAAATAAAGCGCGCCGATCCCCTTGGGTCCGTGCAGCTTGTGCCCCGACATCGACAGCATGTCGATGTCGCTGACCTTCAGGTCGATAGGTACCCTGCCGACGGCCTGCACGGCATCGCTATGAAACAGCGCGCCGGAGGCGCGCGTCCATCCGGCCAGACGTTCCACCGGGAAGATGGTGCCAGTCTCGTTGTTGGCCCACATCACCGATGCAATCGCCGTACGTGGTCCAAGCGCCGAGCGAAACGCCTCAAGATCGAGCCGGCCGCGCGAGTCCACCGCGATCAGATGAACCTTGACACCGCTTCTGGCTAACTGTTCGACCAGCGCCAGGATCGCCTGATGCTCGACCGAGGTGGTGACGATCTCGTCCCGGCCCTCCTGTGTCGCAAGCGCCGAGACAATGGCGGCGTTGTTGGACTCCGTCGCGCCAGAAGTAAAGACGATCTCATCATCATGGGCAGCCCCTACTAGCGCCTGGACGCTGCGGCGGGCCTGCCGCATGGCGCCCGCGACCTGCTTGCCAAAGGCATGGGCTGAGGAGGCATTGCCGAAGTGCTCGGCGAAAAACGGCAACATGGCTTGCACGACCGACGGGTCCGTGCGGGTCGTCGCATTGTTGTCGAGATAAACCGCCACTGAAACTTTGCTCAATATGGCGCCGTGGGCGCGCCGGCAACCGGGATCAGGCGAACGAATTCGCCGAGCTTTTCGATCAGCCGCGTCTGAATGCCCTCCAGGGTCGCGCTTGACAACTTGCAGAGCACACAGGCCCCGGTCAGCTTCACCATGATCTTGGTGCCGTCGATCGCAACCAGCTGACAGTCACCACCGTCGCGTTTCAGATTGGGGCGGATCTCCTCGATCACAGCGCGAATCACTTGCTCCCGGTCCACCTCGGCGGCCGTCGTTTGCTTCAGTTGCTTGGATTCGGCCAGCATGCTTGGGACCCTGTCATCAGCTGAAAGATTTGCCGCACGAGCAGTTCGCGTTGGCGTTCGGGTTGTCGAAGGTGAAGCCGGAGCCCTCCTGCGCCAGCACGAAATCGATGGTGGTGCCGGCGAGATATTTGTGGCTGTCGTTGTCGACGAACAACTTGACCCCGTCGCGCTCGATCACGGTATCGTCGGACGTCGTCTCATTGGCCAAGCCCATGATGTATTTGAACCCGGCACAGCCGCCGGACTCGACCGTAATGCGCAAACCGCTTGCTCCCGATGTTGAAATCACGCCCCTGACTGCATTCAGTGCGTTATCTGTCAAGTTGATCATGGTTCACCCTTTCACCCGCGTGGCTCGGCTGACTGTAAGTTGGCAATTCGCATGCCAGCGCACACGCGCCTGATAGGGCTTCAGTTTTTCAGTTCCCGCCTGTTGGCTTTGCGACCCGTGTCGTCTTCCTGACGATGCCGTTTTCGGGATCGAATCGCGCTCGTTTCGTTTCTTTCAGGTGTTTACGCAGATGAAACGCAGTGCGGGGCTCGGCAAGCAATTTGCAGTCCGTGTTGCGCCGGTCGAGGACCGGTGATGAGCTTGGATCGAGGACAATTTTCATGACTGCAATCGAGAGCACCGCGCTCGGCCGACTGGACAAGGAGGGGCGACTTCTCAACGCCGTTCTCAAGGGGAATACGACCAAGCCGGGCCGATTCGGTTTTCGTGGCGATATCGCGTTGAAGTTCCAGGCCCAGCTCGCCGACGAGAAGCGGCCGCCGGACTATTCAATCGAGCAGGTGCTGACGGTCGTGCAGGAGGGCGAAAGCACAATCCCGGTGCTGGCCGGCTATCTGCATTCATTGGCCTATCTCACCGAAGTCGGCAGCGTTCTGGACGGCGCGCTGAGGCCCGATGGGCGCTACTTCATCTTCTGCAACAATATAGATCTGTTGGCGAAATACCGGACCAAGGTCGGCGACATCACCTTTCACATCCTCCCGTGCGATGAATCGACCGTCTGGAAAGAGATGATGGACCTGGCTGGCCTCGATAAGATCGACTTCAAGAAGTTCGATGCGGGCGGCAAGCTGGACTATCTCCTCGACGCAGCCGTGGCTCTCGATGCCTCCTATGAGGAGATCCCTTACGAAGACGGGCTGAAGCGGATGGGGCCCGTGAAGAACCGCAATCAGAACCGACCGGTCTGAACGCTGACCTTGGGTCTCGTCAAAGCGGCCTCCTCGACAAGTCGCGCTGTCAGCAGATGTCGCCGTCCATTTCCATCGGAGTGATGAGCGCGAGCCGCTTGCGTTACGACGCGATCAACGCGGCGGCCGCGCGACGCCCGAAGCCGATCCGCGGCGATTCGATCCGGCAGATGCCGTTGCGACCAGGAACTTCTTGCGTTGGAATTCAAATTGACGGCGACCCCACCCTTGTGGTGCAACAAACAGCTTCCCCCATTACACCACAAGGACGACCGAGGTCCCGCGGCTGTGGTCCTCGTCAACGATCACGAGATGAAACCCATGCGCCTAGCGCACTGAGCGCTTTCGGAGCAAGAACCGACGTGGATGCTTCTGGCTTTCTGCGCGATGTGGGTTTCCAAACAGGTTCGCGACTCTGCAACAAGCCGTTCGTTGCTTTGGGACAGAACTCACGCTGAACGGTCCTACGATCGTTGGCAGCAAGAGAGCGAAGGCATCTGTCAATTGGCGCGGCTCTTGCTCAGGCGGTCAACGCAATCATCCAGCGCAACTGCTTTGTCGGCAGCGTTTGCAGAAGCGAGGACACTTCTCTTCGAGGTCTGAATGTCTTTAGGAACTGATCACCAGGGTCGACTGTTCGCGATCATCCTCGGCACCAATGAGATTGCGTCCGCAATCGCCGTTCAGCTATCGCGCGGCGGGACTTGCGTCCTGCTATCGCACGATCCAGATCCGCCTGTGATCCGGCGCAGGATGGCGTTCCATGACGCGCTGTTCGCCGGGACGGCACAGGTCGAAGATATTGTGGGTGAACGCCTCGACGACGCCATGCAGGTGCTCAGGGCGATCCGCGGGGACGACAGCAGGCGAAGACGGGTCATCCTCTCCCGTCTCGGCCTTGTCGATCTCCTTCCGATCCGCCGCATTGATGTGCTGATCGACGCGCGTCTGCAGAAGCGCCAGATCAGGCCCGACCTGCGGCGGCTCGCGGGACTGACCATAGGTCTGGGCCCAGGCTTCTCCACGAGGTCAAATTGCGATGTCGCGATCGAAACCCGGCCCGGCAGGATCGGCCTGGTCCAGCGAGACGGCTGGACGGATGCGGCTGACGGAATTGCGAGCCGGCTCGGTGATCTCGGCGCCGAACGTTTTGTTTATTCCAGCTTTGTTGGTACCTGGCGAACTTCAGTCGCAATTGGAACGCATGTCGAGAAGGATCTCGTGCTCGGCCATCTTTCCGGCGTGCCCGTCATGGCGCCGCGCGATGGCGTATTGCGCGGCATCATCCGTGACGGGACCGAGGTTCCTTGCGGCGTCAAGCTGCTCGAGATCGACCCGCGCGGTGTGCTGGCGCAATGGACTGGTATCGACGACCGCGGCCGGGCAATCGCCAACGCGACGTTAAGTGCGGTCCTTCGAGGTGCGGCGCAACGGTTTGGCCTGGTCGTTGAACCGGAGATGTCGGGACACGCGTGACGCGCCGCCGCAACAGTCGCCTGGAACGCGTCACTTTGCCTTTTGGACAATGTCGCCCCCGCAGCGGGCAGGCTGAGCTAACATGGGACAGTAACATTGCAGACCTCAATCCTCAGAAGGCATTACGATGCCCGCCTGCCTTGGTACACCATCTATCCAACGGTACCGGAGTTCTCCGCGGCGGTCGGCCCCAAGGATTGTGAGGAATGGTTGCGGCGCCTGCCGACCGACGACGCCGTGTCGCTCTACATCAACGTTCCGTTTTGCCGGTCGATCTGCTGGTATTGCGGCTTTCCGAGGACCAGGACTGGCCGGGATGCGCCGATCCTCAATTATCTGGCGGTCCTGCATGATGAAACCCGTCTGGTCGCGGCGCAAGCGCCGCCTGCGCTGCCCGTGAGCGACGTGCATTTCGGCGGCGGAACCCCGACCCTCATCCCGCCATCCGAGTTCCTGGCCCTGATCGAAGTCCTGCGCCGCCGCTTCACCTTCAGGGATGGGGCTACGGTCGCTGTCGAGATCGACCCGCGCACCTTCACGATCGAAATGGCTGAAACGCTTGGAGCCGCCGGCGTCAACCGCGCAAGCCTGGGTGTGCAGAGCTTCGACCCCGTCGTTCAAAGGGCCATCAACCGGGTTCAGAGTGAAGCAGAGACGGCTGGTGCCGTCGAAAATCTTCGCGGGAATGGAATAACCCACATCAACTTCGACCTTATTTATGGTCTGCCAAATCAGACAGTGCAGTCCTGCGTCCGGACCGCGGAGACGGTGGTGGCGATGCGCCCCGACCGCCTTGCAGTGTTCGGTTACGCGCATGTTCCCTCCTACAAGAAAAATCAGCGCCTGATAGAGGAGGCCCTGCTGCCGGACACGATTGCCCGTGCCGAGCAGGCTGCGGCAGTGGCCGACACGCTAGTTGCTGCCGGCTACCGCCAAATCGGGCTGGACCATTTCGCCTTGCCGGACGACGAACTCGCGCTGGCGCAGAAAACCGGTCGCTTGCGACGCAACTCGTTGGGGTACTCGGCTGATACGTGTCAAACCGTTATCGGCCTCGGCGCCTCGGCCATCGGCCGTGTCGGCCACGGCTATGTCCTGAACGAGGTTGCAACGGCTTCCTACACGCGGCACATCCGCGCTGGCCGTCTGGCGACGTCAAAGGGCTATCCTCTCTGCAAGGAAGACCGCGTCCGGGCCGCGATCATCGAGCGGCTGATGTGCGACCTGGAGGCTGATGTTCCGGCAATCTGTGCGGCCGTTGGATTTGATCCTATCCCCCTGCTCGGTTCAGCTGAACGCTTGCAAATGCTCGCCGAGGACGGGGTCGTGGATATCGAAAGGGGCTTCATCCGCGTGAGGCAGGAGTACCGCTTCTTGCTCCGCACTGTCGCTGCCGCATTCGACGCATATCTCGACCGCTCACCCTACTAATCCAATGCGGATGACGTTGGTGGAAGGCAACCACCGGGAAGGGTCGGCGGGAAGGGTTGCCTGATGCAAGTGGGCTGCCTTGAAATTCGGCTGTGTCATCAATCCGGCGAGACTAGCGATCATCGCCCTGCGCTCTGGCGGCTCGACTTCGCCTTGCTCCCGCTTACGCGTTCGCCGGTGACTTACACGCGCCGCGCTGACGCCAAATCGCTCCGCCGCGTGCCGACCTGAAACACCGCTCCCAATTCAGACAAGCACCCGTTCGCGAAGATCCATCGACAACACTTTCGCTATGCCCGCGGGCTTCCCACCCCGGCGGCGAGCCTTCATCATCAAACCGCCGATCCGGACATCCCCAGCAACTCAGCCAGATGGACTAGAGCATTTTTCGATCCGGCGGAATCGGAGGGATTCCCTTCTGGGGCAAATCGTGATTCTTCCCTGAGGGCTGGTGATGGAGGCCAGCCCCCATGGCTAAACCCCTTTCGCCAGACCTTCGCCTTCGCATTATTCGGGCCGTGGAAGATGAGGGCATGAGCTGTCGGGGCGCTGCCGGCCGGTTCGGCGTGGCGCCGTCAACAGCGATCGAACTGGTCAGCGAGTGGCGAAGCACCGGCAGCTGTGAGGCGGGAGCACAAGGCGGAGACCGGCGTTCGGCCCGGATCGAGCGTCATGCTGCAGAGATCCTCTCCCTGGTCGGGGCCTCGCCTGACATGACGCTGGCCGAGATCGCCGACCATCTCTTCAAAGTCCACGGCGAGCGTTTCGTGCCGAGCGTGGTCTGGCGGTTCTTCGATCGCCGCAACATCACCTTCAAAAAAACATCGCACGCCAGCGAGCAGGATCGGCCCGAAGTGGCCGCTGAACGCGCGGCATGGAAGGCATCTCAGCCTGAGATCGACATCCACCGGCTGGTGTTCATCGACGAGACGGGAGCCTCGACCAAGATGGCGCGGCTTTATGGCCGTTCACCCTACGGCCAGCGCTGTGTCGCAGCGATCCCACACGGCCATTGGAAGACGACGACCTTCGTCGGCGCGCTCAGGACGACCGGCATGACTGCGCCAATGGTCCTCGACGGTCCCATGAATGGTTTGGCGTTCGAGGCTTACTTGAACCAAGTTCTCGTACCGACGCTAAAGCCGGGCGACATCGTGGTGATGGACAATCTCGCATCACACAAGCGGGCCGAGGTCGGCATCGCAATCGAGGCGGCTGGTGCCCGGCTCCTCTATCTGCCGCCTTATTCCCCCGACCTCAATCCGATCGAAATGGCCTTCGCCAAGCTCAAAGCAGCCCTTCGAAAGGCGGCGGCCAGATCAATCGAGACCTTGTTCCACGCTATCGCCGCAGCCGTTGCCGCCTTCACCGCCCAACAGTGTCTAAACTTCTTCGCCGCAGCCGGTTATGATCGCGCCTGATCAGAATCTGCTCTAGCGCTCACAACCAGCGCAAAAGCTGTCCCTCTGGTGAGATGCGCAGGTACGCGAAGCTCAGTTTGAACAGACGATCCGACAGCATAGCAGCACGGCGTTTGTGGTTCCGCTGAGCGAACCCAGCGATCTCGTCTCAAACGACCGAGATCTCAAATGCAATGATGCCGACGGCTAGCCTGCCGCCGAAATATGGCCGAACTCGGTGGCCTGCCTCTCGAACAGCCCACGATAGATGCCGCCGGGCCGCTTGGTCAGGGCAACATGCGTGCCCTGCTCGACGATATCGCCGCGATCAAACACCAGGATGCGATCGAGGCTGCGCACCGTCGACAGGCGGTGTGCGATCACGATCGAGGTGCGGCCCTTCATCAGCCGCTCCATCGCCTGCTGGATTAGCGCCTCCGATTCCGAATCTAGGCTCGAGGTCGCCTCGTCCAAGATCAGCACCGGTGCGTCCGCCAGGAAGGCTCGCGCCAGCGCCACGCGCTGCCGCTCGCCGCCCGAGAGCTTGACGCCCCGCTCGCCAACCAGCGTGCCGTAGCCCCTCGGCAGCCGCAGGATGAATTCGTGCGCGTTTGCGAGCCGCGCCGCCTGCTCGATCGCCTCGAGGCTGGCGCCAGGCTGGCCATAGGCGATGTTCTCGGCGAGCGAGCGGTGAAACAGGATCGGGTCCTGCTGCACGATGGCGATCTGGCTGCGCAGCGATTGCTGCGTGGCCAGCGCGATGTCCTGGCCGTCGATCAGAACGCGACCATCGGAGACTTCGTAGAGCCGCTGCACCAGCTTGACGAAGGTCGTCTTGCCAGCGCCGGAGCGGCCGACGAGACCGACCCGCTCGCCGGCGCGGATCGTCACCGACAGCCTGTCATAGAGCGGCGCGATATGGCCGCCATAGTGGAACGTGACGTCGTCGAACACGATCTCGCCGCCCTCGATCGCGATGGGTCGCGCGCCTGCAGCATCGGCGATGCCGATCGGCTCGTCGTGGACCGCCACCAGCTCCTCCATGTCGTTGACCGAGCGCTGGAGGTTGTTGATGTGCATGCCCACGTCACGCAAATATCCGTGGATGACGTAGTAGCTGGTCAGCACATAGGTGACGTCGCCGGGCGAGGCGTTCCCCGCCATCCACAGCAGGACCGAGCCGCCGATCACCGAGCCGCGCAGGCACAACAGCAGCGAGAGTTGCAACAGGGCAGTGCAATTGTGGCGTAGCCAGGCCCGCCGCACGCGCACGCGCCAGCGGTTGATGACGCGGGCGAGCCGCGCATCCTCACGCGCTTCCGCGCCGAACGACTTCACCACCGCGTTGCAAGTCAGCGCATCTGCCAGCGTGCCTCCGACCTTGGTGTCCCAAGCATTGGAGATGCGCGCGGCCGGCGCGATGTAGCGCATCGAGAACAGCACCGTCATCGTGACATAGGCGAGCGTGCCGAGCGCGATCACGAGGCCGAGCGAGGCCCAATGCACGCCGAGCAGGATTGTCGATCCGATCAGCACCAGCGCTGAAGGCGCCAGCGCCGTCAGGATGGTATTGTTCAACAGGTCGAGCGCCCACATGCCGCGGGTGATCTTGCGCACCGTGGAGCCCGCAAAGGAGTTGGCGTGCCAATCGGTCGAGAAGCGCTGCACGCGGGTGAACGCATCCTGCGCCACGTCAGACATGATCTTCAGCGTGAACGTCACGATCGCCTGCAGGCCGATCAATCGCAGCACCATCGACGCTGCGCCCAGCGCAACGATGGCGCCGAATGCGACCAATGTCGCATGGCGCGCGTCGGGATCGGACGGGCCGCGCGTCAGCCCATCGATCAGGTGCCCCGAGAACACCGGCATGAAAAGATCGGCGAGGGTCGCACCTAGTAGTCCGCCGCCCACGACAAGGGTACACCCCGGCTGCTTCAGCCAGTGCCGGAACACGAAGGGCAACACGACCCGCATCGCGGTAGGAGGTTTATCAGCTGGAGCGGTCATAGCGCAATCTGGCCAATCTCACCGCGCAAGCCTGCTCTATCTGAATTATCCGCAGCGTCGCAAAGGCGCGACGGATCACCTGTCCTCGGCTGGCGACCCTTCGCCGAGCGAAGCGCTAGACGCCGACAGCAGCAGTTGGTTGGACCTGGAAGCCCGGTATTCCCAGACGACCGGGAACACCCCGCCTCTTCCACCATACGGCTTCGGCCTTTTCTCATGCATAGCGTCATGCTCGCGGGAAGACCTTTCCTTCGAGGGATCGCAGTCATCGGAAAGCAGGGCGTCGCGCGCCTGCTCGGCGATCGCAACCGACCATCCATCATGGCTTTCCGTGATGAAGAGATCCCGCTTGGAGTAAACCTCGTCGTTGCAGACGGCCAGTCAACATGTCCATCAGGTTCGTTCGCGCGCACAGATCTCAATTGCATTACGATTTCCCAGGCGCATGACATGCGCAGCGTCATGACCATACGATTGCCATGTGTCCGCCGTATCCATCAATTGCTAAGGTTGGTAGTTGACCGGTGCGCAATGCGTTGCTGCGGGTGCACGTAACGCGCTTGTTACGAGCTCTGAGCACGTCCTGGCGTCGAGACGAACCTTGGGCATCCTGATTGGCGCCGCCTCGTCGGCGGCAAGTTTGCGGACAGTCATGTGCTCGATCATGCGTCGACGGACAGAACTGACCTGCGCCATCGAAACACCTCTTCTGAGGGTTACAGCCTGAAAGTCCTCAACCCTCTCAGACAAGAGGCGACCGTGCAAATTCTCCTCGCATGTCACAATGCGTGCGCTTCTCATTCTCGCATCGATTGCATCAGGGTACGATGTCGGATTCCTGACGGAGGGCTTGCGAGGCGTTGCGATACCTTGCGCGCCTTTTTGGATTTCCCGGTCAAGCGGCACATTCCATTCGGCAAGCAATTTGCATCGCATATCGCGCCACCGAAATGGCAGGCATTTGTCTTAGCTAGAGGGACCATTCTCATGACTGCAGCCAAGCACGACGCCACCAAGCCGCTGGAGATCGAGGCGCTCCTCCTCATCACTCGATGCGAAGGTGCGACCGCAACGCCGCGCGACTTCGAAGTTCACGGCGCGTTGAATTCGACTTTCCATCACGAACGAGACACGGTCACTGGACTATTCAGCCAAGACGCGAACAGCGACGGTCGCCAGCGCACCCCATTTGCGTTGCTGGCGTGGTCCCTTCTCAGGCGTCTCGCCGATCTATGCCTGTCATGGGAGCCAATTCATCCTCTCCATCTCATACTCTAAAGCGCATCGTCAGGCGGCCAGCTAAATCGCCGCCCGTCCTGAGCTATCCTCTCGGATTCGAGCATAGGAGGATGCCGAACTCCTAAGCCGTCCTGCAACTTCCAGCTTTGCGGGACTAACATGGCAGCGAGCTTGGATCGGTCTAGACTGGCGGAGGTAACCAGATTGACCGATTCCAGGAAGGCCCGCACGGGGCTCCGCCGTGCGGGCCTTTTCGTTCTCAACTGTAGCCGGCGTCGTTCGCGAGCGGCGGTATGGCCACGTCGCCGAAAAGAATGACCTCCCAATTCGAATTCGCACACCCAAGCGGCCGGTTGCGGCGTGCCAACAGCCGGCGCCGTCGCAAGTCGCCCGTTACGTTCCGAACCGACGTAACTTTGGCTAGTGTTGAACATCATCCAACGCAAGGGCCAGAAGGACATTCGGACCGTCAAGGGCTGGATCGGCCGCTCCTTTGCGGCGGCTCCAAGATTCGGCTCACCGCCGCTTGCATTTGACCTTCTCGCTCACGAATAGCACACGATCGAGAGGCAACCTGGTGTCGGCAATGCTTGTGCGGGTCACTCGCGCCACACGTGCGCAATGAAGACCCATAGTCGCTACGAATGGCGCGCTGCATCGTCGCTTGCGCCAATGGCACATCCAGCGGCCACGCGATACAATGAGATCCTCAGCTCTTCTACCGCTCGTCTGCTGAGTCCTGCGCCATGGGGATACCAGGAACCTGACGGCAGCATTCCGTCGTCGATCTCGCAAGAACGTGGATAGGCCTGCGTTTCGGTCAACTACCAATCTTCGCAATTGTTCGAGCTGATCGGGCATGTCAAACGACCGGAAAATGAGACGTCGTGCAGGTCAAACGTGATCTCGTTGTTTTCGCGTGAAACGCGCAGCAACGGGTCCATTCGCAGCGGCACTTGATAACGCTGCATGTGCCGTCCGATTCTGCGACTTACTCATTCGCGTCCCAGCCCAAAAGGCTGGTTTTTCGAACAGATGCGTTTTCAGGAGAATGACAGCATGACCAAGATATCCTCGATCGACAGTATCATTCCGCAAGCCGATATCGCAAAGCGCGCGGCGCGGATCGGCGCTGAAATCAGGAACATCAAGCTGTCGGGCGATTTGCCGGCGGAGACGATTACCGCGATCAACAGCCTGCTGCTCGAGCACAAGGTTCTCTTCTTTCGCGATCAGGGCCATCTCGACAACGCAGAGCAGGAGCGCGTTGCCCTTCGCTTCGGAACGCTTATGGCGTATCCGATACTCGCTGTCATCGAGGGAACGGTATCGATGATCGAGCTTGATTCCGCGCGCCCCCCTCGCCGAGCCGACCTCTGGCACAGCGACGGGACCTTCTTCGAGGCTTATCCTAAAATCGCGGTCCTGCGAGGCGTTGTGATCCCACAATTTGGCGGCGATACGATCTGGTCAAACACCGCGACCGCCTATCTGGACCTCTCCGCGCCGCTGCAACGGCTTGCCGACGAACTCTGGGCGGTTCACAGCAATGCGTTCGACTTCTCCGTCATGGCCAACAGCGAGGCCGACAAAAAGCATCTCGACGAGGTGTTCACCAGGACGGTCTATGAGACCGAGCATCCCGTCGTGCGTGTCCATCCCGAAACCGGAGAACGCGCGCTGGTGCTCGGCGACGTGGTGCAACGCTTGGTTGGCATCCCGAAATATGACGGCCAGAGGCTATTCACCCTTTTCCAATCCCATATCACCGCGCCCGAAAACACCGTGCGGTGGAGTTGGAAGGTGGGCGATGTGGCGATCTGGGACAACCGCGCCACGCAACATTATGCGGTCAGGGATTACGGCGACCAGCGTCGTGTCGTTCGCCGTGCCACCGTCGCTGGCGAGGTGCCCGTCAGCACCGATGGTCGATTGAGCTCGACGCGCATAAAGGCCGCCAAGGAGCCGACCGCGTAGGTCGCTTAAGGCTCCCCAGAGACGTCAAAAGATCCCGCCGACGCAGCCTCTTCCGCTCGTTTGCTCTTACAGCATCCACGAGCGTGGTCCGCTGTCGGTATTGAACAATGTCCAGTTCCGGCGCCTTGAGCGATGATATCTCCTCCGACCGCGATCTCCCCTTGCTCATGGACGTCCATGACGGGCTTACCGGCGCAGCAGCTTCCGGACGTTGCGAGTAAGCTCCGGGCCGATCTGGTCGGCGCACAATCTATCAAGGCTAGCAACGAGGAGGGGAAACTCACGTCGCATGCGGGCGTGGCTATGTCGGTTCGAACTCGCTCGACTGCGGCTCCGGTCTTCAGCGCTCGATCTACTCTGACGCAAACCGGGCTTGCCATCGCCGTATCCTTTGCGGCGAGTCTCTGCAGTTCGGCGTTGGCTGGAGTTGAGAATGCATCAGACACCAGGAACGAGATGCCGGATGAGGCTCCTGGAAAACACCTTCAAAATCAGAGGGGCGCGGCCACCCGAAGCCGTCAGCTCAAGCGAACAAGGCATCTCGATGGCAGCCCGGCGCCGGCACAACCGACCAATATCCCTGACTCAAGGCACGATCGTCCAGACAAAGTTGCTGAGGCCAGGACCCCAAAGAAGATCGACCCGTTCGCGAAGTTCGATAACCTGCGTGAAAAAGGCATTTGGCTCAATATACCTGGTCCTTCGGATACGATCGATCAGGACAAGGGCGGGGTTAGATCTGCGCTGGCAGACATCGGGATCGGCTATGTAGGCTGGACACAAAACAGCTTGATAGACAATCGCCTGCCAAATGCATCTAAAAGCACCATCTTCAATCAGCGGTATGTTGGCGAGAGTCCGACATTCGGTACGGTCAATTTCATGATCGTGACCTACGATCTCACCCGATTTGGAATTCCCGATGGTCAGATGACCGTGGGAGCCGAGCAACAACATTGGACCTGGAAGCCCGCCGGGCCCGATAGAGTAGGGATCAATACAATTGCCTATTACCAGACGTTTTTCGACAGGAAGTTCGAACTCAAAATGGGTTACCTCAGAAATCATGACGAGTTCTTGGGAATGAATCCGTTTGGCCCTACGCCGATCATCTTATCCCAAGCCGGAATGAGCAACGATTCCGCACCGACGCCGGCTCTCAACGTGAAGTACAATTTTGATGATCGCCTCTACACCAAGTTTTCGATCCAGCGCTCGGTCAGTCCGGATGGTCAATTGGCGCAGATGACCGAAAATCCCACCGGCTTGGACTGGCGCACGGCCAACGCCGGCATTCTATTGCTTGATGAAACTGGATTTAAGAACAAGGCGGCTCCGGGATCGCCCGAGACCTGGTTGCGGGCTGGAATCGGTTTCAATGACAGCCGCTATCTGCACTTGGCATATCCGCTCCAACCGAGAGCCAACGCGAACAGCGCCTACTACATGGCCGCGGACCGGCAGTTCTGGCAATCTGATGCCCAAGGTTCGCCAGCTCGGGGGATCTATGGTGGGTTCTCCGCCATGTACGCTCCGTCTGACGTCAATAAGGTCAGCCGCTATCTCGAGCTTCGTCTTTATGCGAAAGGACTATTCAGCAGCCGGCCAGGTGATCAGATTGCCATTGCTGCCGCCAATATCGCTTGGAGCCACTTTGCAGTCGATGCGGCCCTGGCTAAAGGCGATCTCGTCCATCGCGATAGTACGGCGATCTGGGGAAGATACACTGCGCGGCTGGCGCCAGGCGTTTATGCAACCCTGGGCCTGCTATACATTAATCATCCGACAACCATTACATACACACGCCAAACCGGACATGCCCTGAACGTCTTGGTGTCGACATCAGTATTCTTCTAAATCCGTTGCTGGATTCTGCCGCGAGTACCACGCCGGAAGCAGCCGCCGAGTTCTAAGCGCGACGGCGCAAGAACTCTGCCGTTGCCCGGGCACCGCGAGGTTCGGTCCGAACATCGGGGGGATCCGCTACTCTATGAGGCGAGACGAGGACCACGGCGGCAATGCCGTTCACGCCGCGCGCGGAGATCTCCATTGTCCCATTCGCTTAGCAAGCGCTTCGTTGAGGTAAGTCCTCGCCGGTCCTTTCGCCCGCCCGTTGATCACTCCAACCTGGAGTGAGCGCACCTTTACGGACCGGGCATCAGGTCTCCGTCAGAGGAGACGGGCATGTTCCTGTGTTCACATGCTCGTCGACGCGGCCCAGCTATTGTCCGAGGCCGGCGCCAAGTTGCGCCACCGAACACGCAGCGTGAAGCTGCGGTCGCCGGAATTCTCTCAACCGCACCTTCGCACCAAGTCTCCTTGCTGCACAGCCGACGGAGGCGGCCGTCAAGCCCCTTCTGCCGCGGCGGGCACGTGAGTCTGGCAGTTGGCCGGACAGACCCGGGCGCAGGCGCCGCAACCGATGCAGGCGCCCTCATCATTCATCACCATGATCTTTTTCTCGATCTCATCGTCCTCGTCGCTGCCAAGGTCGACAAGATCGCCCTCCTCGTTGATCCCCTTTAATGTAATGACATGGCGACCACAGACCTTGAAGCAGCGTCCGCATCCGATGCATTTGCCGGGATCGATCGCTACGAGATAATCGGGCATCCAATCGCGGCCGTCGCGTGTTGCAAATGACATGCTTGATACCCTTACGCCCTTTCCTGCGCCTTGAGATCCTCGCGCTTTTTCTCGAGTTCGGCAAACGCATCATGTGTTCTTTGCGCCACCGCCATGATCGAGGTCCAGTTGAGCGGCAGCTCCTCTGACAGGTCGTGCAGATCCATCTTGGCCTGCGTCGCCTTGGCCGACAGCTTCTTGATGTCTGCCTTCAGCGTTTCAAGTTCGCTCATGTCCCGCCCTCAATAATTCGCCGCGTCCGGAAATTTCCGGATCATGCCGATCCCGTCTGCGACATACTTTTCGCCCTCGGCGGCGAGCTTCGCAAGATTTTCGAACCCGAAGCGATGCACATCGCGCAGCTGCTTATTGACGACGATCAGGCGGCCTGCGATCAGCACCATGCGGCCAAAGCCTTCATGATGCATCTTCAGCATCGGCTGGATCATCACGCCGGTCGCCTTCTCGATCGAGAGCGCGACCGCGTTGAAGAACAGCTCCAGGCGCCACACCGTGTCTGGATCTGGATCGCCTACGATCGGCAGCGCGTGCCGTTTCTCCTTGTCCAAGACATAGGGTTCGAGCAAGTTGAGATCGCTTTTGCCCTCCCAAGCCCCATGGCTGTCCTCAGCGCGCCAGATCTTGATCAGCTGCTTGACGAACGGGGCATCAAGAGCAGTATCGGGTTGCCCCACTTCGGCGGCCTCAGTCATGTGATCCTCATTCCTCGAAATCGAACGTGCGCTCCTTGGCCTTCGCCAGGGCCTTCCGGATCCAGGGGGGCGGCGTGCCCTTCAGCATCCGTTGGAGCTTTTCGAGCAGCGCCAGGATGTTCTCGGGCTTGCCCACCTTGATGGGGTGTATTTTGTTCGCCACCACCCGCGCCGCACCGGAGCCGCCGATGGCAACGACGTAGAGGATGGCGCAATCCCTGATCGCCTCGATCTTAGGCGCGAGCTTATCCTCGTTGCCGTCTTCCCTGAGATCGCCGTCGAACTGCACCGCCTTCAGAAAGACGTGCCCGTCCGGCCCGACGTCATAGATGACAATGTATTTGGCCCAGCCGAAATGGGCATCGACGCGCCTCAAATCCTGGGTAGCGAATGCGACTTTCATGCAACCGAACTCTCTGTTGCGTCGACGAAGCTGCGGCCGGACCTGAGAGGCGGCATCGAGGTCCGCCAGCTATCGGGCTGAGGCTGATGATTTTCCTCGCGGTCAGCGATGAGGAGGTTGGCGATATGGAAGATCAGATCGCGCGTGCCGCGATAGCCAACGGACAGCTGGTGTCCTGCGCCAACCCGGTCAAACATCGGAAATCCCGCGCGATGAAACGGAATCTTCAGCCGTGCCGCCGCTTGGCGGCCGTGCGAATGCGTGATCAGCAGATCGCAGTTCTGTCTCCGAGCTCGCTCTTCCAGATCCTCGAGATCGCCGATCAGCACCTCCTTGGTTCTTATCCGCTCCAGCACCGACGACTGGGTGGTCGTGACGGCCGCCGTGACCTGCGCGCCCATGTCGTGCAGCATGCTGGACAGGTCGAACAGGAGGTCAGGCTCTGCACCGATCGCGAGCTTACGGCCGCCGATATGGAAATGGGCGTCCAGCATCGCATCGGCGAGTTGACCGCGCTGGCGCCGGTATTTGGTTGGTACTGGGCGGCCGCTGATCTCGGTCAGGAAAGCGATGAATTCATCGTTGGGGATGAGGCCGCACAATCGCTCAAACAGGCGAAACGGCACCCCGGCCCTGGTCTGCATGGCTTCTGCCGCCCGCCGCATCTGCGCACCGATGGCAATGGTCCAGCCGGACTGGCCCATGCTGGCAATTTCCTCAATGCCGATTCCGCCGATGGTCGTTGACGTAAACTCCTTAGGGATATGCCCGTCCAGCGATCCCGCAAGGTCAGGCAGGAAGCTTGGCTTTAGACCGAAATCCTCCAGAATCGTCCTGACCTCATCGAGGTCGGCGGGCGTCAGGTGACATCCGGGAAGGACATTCACCCGCGCGGGATCGCGCTCTGCCTCGATCGTCGGCGCCCTTACGAGCACCTCGACCATGCGCGCCACTGTCTTTTCCCAGCCGTCCTGAAACGCATCCTTGAAATCAGGCGTTGAGACATGGACCAAAGGAAATGTGGCGAGTTGCGGATGCTTCTTGCGGATCAGCTTGATGTAGCCGTCGATGTCGTCGCCGTTCGTTTCCGTTACCCCGGTCGAGCAGATCCCGATGATCTCCGGCTTGGATCGATTGTGGATGTTGAGGATGGCTTGCTCGATATTTTCATAGCCGCCGAGCACGGTTGTCACCTCGCTCATCGCGGTGGTCTGCAGCGGGACCGCCTCCTTGAAATGCCGGACGAACAACGTGAGGCCAAAGGATGTGCAGCCTTGCGAGCCGTGGAGAACCGGCATCGCTCCGCGCAGGCCCATGAACGCGAATGCGCCGCCGATGGGCTGGCTCATCTTCAGCGGGTTGACCGTGCAGGCCTTGCATGGCGTGCTGACAATAGCCATTGGCGCCGTCCTATTCCGCGGCCTGCCGCATGGCAGGCGGCTGGGAGACCGACATCAACCTCAGGATGTCCTCGATCCGACTTCTGCAGCAACCGCCGTATGCGTCGGTGTGCTCTCTGAGAGCTTCGACGCTGGTCAGACCGTGCAAGCGGATCGCATCCTCGATCGTGCCGCGATCCACGCTCTTACAGAAGCAAACCTTTGTCGCGCGGCGACTCGTCTCCAAAAGCGCAGGGGTCTCGGCGCCCTGCCCGTCCGTCCGCGCAAGGGCCATGGGGATCGGGTGGCCATTCCTGGCGGTATCGTCCCATGGGGCCGGCCGGCGCAGCTGCTCCCACATCGGGTTGTACAGCGCCTTGTCGATCTCCTCGACCAGCTTCACGATCCCCAAATAGCCCATATAGGCATGAGAGCGCTCCTGGTTGACGTCGAGCCAGGGCATCGCCGCCTTCAGCGCGACGAATTGCGACTTGCCGCCGGAGAGCATGATGTCCGCTTTTGCGCCCTTCAGCATCTTGTACATGTCGCGAGGCGCCATGTCGTCGATCATATGGGCCTCCTGCCCCATCCGCTGCTTGATGCGCTCCTTGTCTTTGTCCGTGGATTTTTTGACGCTGGTGCCGACCAGCTCAAGGCCGGCCTCCTGCAAGGCGGCCAGCACGGACCAGGATTTCACGCCCCCTGTGATGAGGAGTGCCCTCTTCCCGGCCAGGCGGGGCCTGTAGGATCCGATTTCCGCCCACGCGCGCGCCTCCTCCCGCGCTATGACCGCCTCGGTACGGCCGATCAGATCTGCCGGGGCCCCGCGCTCGACCAAAATGCGTGCAACGTTGCGCAGTGCATCGCTGGAGTCCTGGATGCCGTAGAACGAGCCTTCGAAGAACGGGATGCCGTAGCGCTCTTGCATTTTGCGCGCCACATTGATCATCGATTTCGAACACACCAGCATGGCGGCGCGCGCCCGATGCGATGAGGCCACTTCACGATATTTCCCGTCTCCGGAAATGCAGGAGAGGATGTGGATTCCGAGCTCGTCAAACAGCGGCTTGACTTGCCACAATTCGCCCGACAGGTTGTATTCGCCGATCAGGTTGATGTCGCAGGGCGTGGTGCGGTCTGGCTCTTCGGTGCCGATGACATGATCCAGCAACGCTTGCCCGGCCAGCTTGTTGCCGAGGTTTTTCGAACCCACGAAGCCGGGCGAATTGACCGGAATCACGGGCTTGCCGAATTTCTGAGAAGCCGCCTTGCAGACGGCATTGATGTCGTCGCCAATCATGGCCGGAATGCAGGTCTGATAGACAAAGATCGCCGCCGGATTGTATTTCGCCAAGATCTCCCTGATCGCCCTGTAAAGACGCTTCTCGCCGCCGAACACGATGTCGGTTTCGTTCATGTCAGTCGTGAAACCGGTGCGCCAGATGCTTGCACCGGATGACGCTGCACCGCGGTTGTCCCAGGAATTGCCCTCACAGGCGATCGGGCCATGCACCAGGTGGGCCACATCGGTGAAGGGCTGCAGCGCGATCTTGGCGCCGTCGAAGGCGCACCCGCCCGCCGCACTGCCCGGCTTAGGTTGCTTGGTGCAGCCCTTTTTGCGGTCAGCCTCCGACTTGTCGGCGTTTTTGGCGCAGCCCGGCTCGTTGAAAACATCCAGGATTCTGGCCGAAAGCGAACTCATCGGTTTCTCCTCTCAATCGCGATTATGTGGGATCAGCCGTCCCGCGCTTAAGCCACCGCCGATGTTTGCCGGCGATGACTTAAGCGTCTTTCGTCATCAACGAATGATGTCAAAGCTATAGTCGGTACCTGCCACGCTGGTCTTCCTGTCGATCTCGTCAAAGATCTTGTCGAGGATCTTCACCAGAACGTTCATGCCGCCTTGATAGCCCCACACCGGAGAGCGGTGATGGTGATGCCGATCAAAAATGGGGAAACCGATGCGGATCAGCGGGGTGCCGGTATCGCGCTCCAGATATTTGCCATGCGTGTTGCCGATCAGGAAGTCGACCGGCTCCGTGAAGAGCAGCGAGCGCATGTGCCAGAGGTCTCGCCCTGGATAGGCTTTGCAGTTCTGGCCGAACGGCGAGCTCGCAAACAAGGCCCGCATTTTATCGTGCCAGACCTTGTTGCCATTCGTGGACAGCACATGGACCGGTTCGGCGCCCAATTCGAGCAGGAAGTCAGTCAGCCCATAACATAGGTCTGGGTCGCCGTAGATCGCAAATTTCTTGCCATGGATATGCGCGCTGGAGTCAGCCATCGCGTCGACCAGGCGGCCGCGCTCTCGCGCCAGCGCTTCGGGGATTTCCTTGCCGCTGATGCGCGATAACGCCATGAGCAGCTCGTCGGTCGCGGAGACGCCGACCGGATGGTTGAAAGCAAGGACCTCCTGGCCATGGCCGGCGATCAACGCAAGCGTCTTTTCCGTGCACCATTGCTGCGCGGATATCGTCGCCTTGGCGTGAACAGCGTTTGCGGCGTCTTCCAAGGTGGTGCCGCCGTCATACATCCTGAACTCGCCGTCGGTCGGGGTATCGAACACATCGGAATTATCGGCGAGGATGGTGTACTGGACGTCCATCAGGTCGAAGATGCGCTTGATTTCACGGGTATTGCCAACAGTGTAGCCGTCAAAGCCGCCGATAAAGTTGATCTTCTCGTTGGGGGTGCGCTCGAGCTTGGCCGCCGTTCCGGCTTTACCGTCCCAGAAATGCTCTAGGATACCCTTCAACGCATTGTCATAGCCGGTAATGTGGCTGCCGACGAAGGCCGGCGTGTGCGCGAACGGCACATCGAAATGCGCTGGGACAGACCCTCTCTCCTTCGAGGTCTTGATAAAGGCGTTGAGGTCATCCCCGATCACCTCCGCCATACAGGTCGTGGAGACCGCGATCATCTTGGGCTTGTACATGTTATAGCTGTTGGCGAGCCCATCGGCCATGTTGTTCAGGCCGCCGAAGACTGCCGCGTCTTCCGTCATCGACGAGGAGACGCAGGAACTCGGCTCCTTGAAGTGCCGCGACAGATGGCTGCGGTAATAGGCGACGCAGCCCTGGGAACCGTGCACGAAGGGCAGCGTGCCCTCGAATCCAACGGAGGCGAAGACCGCACCGAGCGGCTGGCAAGCCTTGGCAGGGTTTATCGTCAGCGCTTCCCGCGCAAAGTTCTTTTCGCGGTATTCGGGCGTCTTCGACCATTCCCTGATGCGTTCGACCTCCGCGGGATCGCGAGCATTCTCGAACATCTTCCTCTTGTTGGCCAGCATCTGCTGGTATTCCGGACCGCGGAACAGCTCGACATGATCGAGCACGTGTTCTGCATTCTGCGCCATTTCGTAGGAATCCTCTTGAAAATCGTGGTCAATGTCGGCTCGACGTCTCTGAAGAGAGGCGGAGAGGCCGATTATTCCGCAGCCAGGAGCCTCGGTTCTGCGACAGCCTTCCAGGGCGCCTTGGTCTTCCTCCAGACCGGCGAGTTGATAGCCATGTCCATGTCACGCGCGAAGATCGGAAACCCGTCATATCCGTGGTATGGACCGGAATAGTCCCAGGAGTGCATCTGCCGGAATGGCACACCCATCTTCTGGAACACGTATTTTTCCTTGATGCCGGAGCCGACCAGGTCAGGCTGCATCTTCTCAACGAAGCGCTCGAACTCATAGCCATTGACATCATCGTAGATGAGCGTGCCGTCCTTGACGTAATGCTGGGCGGTTCGCTGATAGTCATCGTTGTGGCCGAACTCATAGCCGGTGCCGATGACTTCCATGCCGAGGTCCTCGTAGGCACCGATCACATGGCGTGGACGCAATCCGCCGACGAACAGCATCACGGTCTTGCCTTCCAGGCGGGGGCGATATTTTGCGACCACCGCATCAACAAGCGGCTGATATTTTGCAATCACCCGCTCGGCCCCTTCCTTGATCCCGTCGTCGAAGTAGCCCGCTATCTTGCGCAGTGATTCCGCGATTTTTGAGGGACCGAAGAAGTTGTATTCGCACCACGGAATCCCGAACTTCTCCTCCATGTGACGGGAGATGTAGTTCATCGAGCGGTAGCAATGCAGGATGTTGAGCTTCGCCTTGGGTGTGGCCTCGAGCTCGGCCAGCGACCCGTCTCCGGACCACTGGGCGATGACGCGCAGCCCCATTTCCTCCAGCAGGATTCGGGACGACCAGGCATCACCGCCGATATTGTAGTCTCCGATGATCGCAACGTCGTAGGGCGTCGACTCGAAGTCGGACTTCTCCGGCGTGAGCCTGTCAAAGACCCAATCGCGCACGGCATCGTTGGCGATATGGTGCCCGAGCGACTGCGAGACGCCACGGAAGCCCTCGCAGCGGACCGGCACGATCGTCTTGCCGCCATATTCCTTCGACTTGGCTTTAGATACCGCCTCGATGTCGTCGCCGATCAGGCCGATCGGGCATTCCGACTGGATGGTGATGCCGTTGTTGAGCGGGAACAGCTCCTGCAGCTCGTCAATGAGTTTGACGAGTTTCTTGTCGCCCCCGAACACGATATCCTTTTCCTGGAAGTCGGACGTGAACTGCAAGGTCACGAACGTATCGATACCGGTCGTGCCGGCGTAGTAGTTGCGCCGCGACCCCCAGGAGTACTGGCCACACCCCACCGGGCCATGGCTGATATGGATCATGTCCTTGATCGGCCCCCAGACCACGCCCTTGGAGCCCGCATAGGCGCAGCCGCGGATCGTCATCACGCCGGGAATGGATTTGAGATTCGACTTAACTCCGCAATCCGCCTTCCCGGCCTCATGAACGTTCAGGTGCTTGGCGCGCCGTTTCGCCGTCTTGTCAGGATAGACCGTCAACACCTCCTGGATGAGTTCCTTGTTGCGGGCCTTGATCTCCTCGATGCTTTGGGTCGTGGCGAAGCTCATGCTGATATCCTTTGAGAGTTAGCGAGACGGCGCTCAGCCAGGAATTTAGCAACGACCGTGCCAGCTGCGGGCAAGCGAAAAAAACCAATGGAGTTGGAAGTACATAGCGTATTTGGCAGGCCTGGCCGGACTGTGTTGCAAACCCGACATCGGAAGCTGCTCGATAGACAGACACGCTTGCACCTGTTGGATAGAAAACAACGATCAGCGCGCGTGCCATTGCACCGCGGAGATTCCAAGACGAAGCGGTAGCCGTGAGGGGGCTTGGCGCGGGCCGGTCATTGCCAGCCGGGGCTCTAACCGGCCGCCAGCGCATGCTTTGAAGCGGGCTGTGCCAGAGAGCCGATAGCCCGAAAGCTCCATTGTCGCGCCAAGATCGAACATGTCGTCCTGTGGAGCGCCTTCAGGCGCGTCTCGAAAGACTATTCCATCTGGAGCTTGCTGGAGCACGTCCTTGACGAAGCCGTTGACGACGAGGCCCAAGGCCTCCTCCTGGTTCAGGCCGCCCTGGATGCAATAGAACGGCACCTCCTCGGAGATCCTCGAGGCCGTCGTCTCGTGCTCGAAGGTTCTTCGCCGCGATATACGGGCGGGCGATCGAATCTAACTCGCCGCGAGAGTTATCGCCGCGGCGAGTGCAGATCGAATATTTCGAAGTAATGGCCGAACCGGTCTCGACCTGGGTCCAGGAATCTTGGAGTGTTGCCACGGCAGTCGTCACGCTTGGTGACGGAATTGTAGATACCGCCCTTGCCTTCCGAATTACCGGGATACCAGTTCTGCACGGTCGAATATTTGGTCTCGGCATCGTCGTGCGCGACGCGCTCGATCACAGCGGCATGCAGCTGGTTCTCGTCACGCTGCGACGCAGTGCACTCTTCGAGATAGGAGACGTAGGAGCCCTTGTCGGCGATGATCAGCGTGCGCTCGAACTTGCCGGTGTTGCGCTCGTTGATGCGGAAATAGGTCGACAGCTCCATTGGGCAGCGCACGCATGGCGGCACGTAGACGAACGAGGCGTCGGAGAACACCGCCGAGTTCAGCGTCGCGTAGAAATTGTCGGACGTCGGCATGACCGAGCCCAGGTACTTCTGCACCAGCTCGGCATGCTCCGTGGATCACCGACAGGCAAGGCTGCAGCGTTCGATCGTGTCTCGAGCGTGCTGCTCGAGCTGGCCATGCTCATCGCCGCTCCGCTAAGCCGGGACACACGTGTTGGGAACCGGGCAGACAGCGGCGCATTGTGGCGCGTCAAAATGCCCCTCACATTCCGTGCACGTCTTCGGATCGATCACATATAAGTCGCGCTTGAGGCTGACTGCCGCGTTGGGGCATTCAAACTCACATGCGCCACAGGCGGTGCACTGGGACGCGACTATCTTGTAGACCATAGTGATGACTTCCTGGGAATGCGATGCGGGACGGCTTCTCCCCTTCAAGGCTCGTGCCAACGCTGACGCTCCATTTGTTTTGCATATCTTTGGATCTTGCAGGTGTATGGGGTCGAGTAGTGTGTCCCAACCTTGATCCTCGGGGCACGGGGCTTGATCCCGAACGGCAGCACGCTCCACCCCTTGGGAAAGGCCGCCCTAACCGAGATACCTTTAGTCTCTCGACTTGCTCTCGCTGAGCGCAGCCTCGAGCTGGACGCCCGTTATCCTGACAATCGACGCAGGGGGCGCTATCCCGGCCATCCAAGCCCATTGCGCCGACGCTCGACGCCTTGCGCCCGTCAACATTTCGTTCTCGCTGCCTAAGTCCTGCGTATGTCTGGATAATCTCGAAAGGTGTCCACGAATGGGCTTGAATCGCACGTAGCGTCAGATTGTAGGTTTTCCGACACGGACTGCGAGACGCTCGGTGGCGTCAGAACATCCTGACAGGTAGCAGACTTGCGAATGTCTCGAATCCTTAAGGTTGCACCGCAACCTCGTCACGCTCCTCGCGGTTGCAGGTTGTCAACATGGCCGGTGGGAACGCGGGAGAACCGCCGCCGACCCACTTGCGCCAGGACCAGGACGGTCAGTTGGAGATCAAAGATTGCTCTGTTGGCGCGGCTCTTGTCGGATGGGTGACCGACCTGAATTCGTCGCAGGTTGACGAAAGAAGATGAAATGCGAACACTCTTGGTTGATCATCAAGCCGACTTTGCGCGTTCCGTCCAAGGAGCTCTCTTGAACTGCGGGTTCGCCGTCGACGTGACACACACTCTGGACGAAGCGGCTGCCGCTGTTGGTTGCGCGCGGTACGACATTCTTCTTCTCGAGTTGGCTCTACCCGATGGAGACGGCTTGGATTGGCTGAGGCAATTGAGGCGGAACGGAAATTCGATGCCCGCGATGGTGATAAGCGATCTCAACGATCTCGATCGCCGGATTGCAAGTTTCAACGGTGGTGCGGACGATTTCATGTCCAAGCCCGTGTCCACTGATGAACTCATCGCCCGGATGCGAGCCATGTTGCGGCGATCAAAGCAAATGACGGCCCCACTTATCGGACTAGGGAATGTCGAGTTCGATCCAATCGGCCGACAAGCTTGGGTTGATGGCCGGCCGCTAAGGATCGCACGCCGTGAACTGTGCATTCTGGAGCATCTGCTCAGTCATGCAGGCCGCACGGTGCCGCGCGCGTCACTGGAGGATAGCATCTATTCATTCGACAACGAGGTCTCGACCAATGCGCTTGAGGTCGCAATCTATCGCTTGCGTGGACATTTGAGGAAGTCCGTTGCGACGCTACGGATCAGGAACGCGCGCGGTATCGGCTACTCTCTTGAGTTGAATGGCGCGGCATCCGTCGCGCCATGAGACGGACCAGAAAAGCAGGGGCTTCCTTGAACATCGGTTGTGACAATCATTCCGGCGACGATCGACGATACTCGCAACGAGCACGATCAACTCTCCCCGCGAGTACCTGCCCATCACACCTAGCTCTCTATGTCGTCCACACTCGTGCAGGACTCACGTCCCCGACGCGCCGCCCACGACATCTTGTGGGGACCTATCAGTAGGTATTTCATGTTGTAAGCAAAGATACCGAGCCTAACCCAACGACATCCCGGGCGACGCAATAGGTGATGAAACGATCAAACGGCAGAGGCAACGGCTATTACAATTCTGATGAGTGCCCCCGGCTCAAGCTGATTTATTACAGCTCGTCCTAGAATGAGTTTGGCGACCTCTGTTCGATAAAAAGGAGTTCGCATCTCTTCCGGTAAAGCCGCAACTGCATCGTCAAAGATACGTCCCAGAGCCGACAGCTGTTCTGGATCGCATACGCTGCAGTGGTCCTGTAAGAATCCCCCTGTCCCACCACCTATGACTGTCTTGTCGGACAGCTCCTCTCGTTCCGGCCCGAGCCCTGCGGATATCAGCTCGATTGTGAGTTCATTCAGCAATTGCGTCGGTTCACGCTCGTTCTTGCCATCGTCGATCAACCTCCTAATCTCTTCAATTTGCTGCCCAATCTTCTGCTTGATGCGCTGGACACCCGAACTGCAGCGATGAAACTGCGCGATGCGCTCTACAGAGTGATGTTCAGCTAAGCTCGGCTGTTGACGTGTCCTCACTGGGACTACGAAAAACGCTTGACGCGCCTGTGCAGGTGAAATGCGAATAGTCGAAGTGGCAGCGCCCAAAACGCCGTCACTCGATACGCTCATTTCAGGCGCTCTATTAGTCCCTTCTCCAGACCCGTCCACGCTCATAGTCATGACTGCCTCATGCACCCTTCTGGCACGCGAATTTAAAGACTGAGACCTGCCGGCCCGCAGATTGCGTCGGGCTGCCCGACTGCCTCACCGATCGACAATCGATCTTGACGACCTGCGGTGCCTCAATTCCATTTCAGCCGGCGCTTGACTATCAGCGTTCAGGTCGATCGGTAAAATCGATTGTTATGATCGAATATATCCACAGCCTGGATGCAAAGGCGGACCGTTATACGATTCCAGCCGTAGACGGTGTTACTTTGACTCTCTTCATCGGCGGCGCACCATTGCTTGCCCGCCCAGCGATTATGAGAGGTCCTCCACAAGGAGGCTTACTCCGCGCGGTACATCGGACCACGAAGCCTGATCAAAGCGCGAGTGCGGAGGCAGGCTAGTGCGCTGGCTCTCTTTGTCAATGATGCTTATCGCTGACGAACATGACCGCGCGACAGCCGGTTCGGGTGATTTTGAGGACGGCCAGTGGCCGCCATCCTCGGACGGTCCGATTGACGGTTCTACAGCACGACACGACGTGAAACGTCACTCATGCCGGGACACCTCGCGCTTGAGCGAGTTGATTTGGTGGTCCTTCCGGGCGATCAGCTTTTGGCTTTGCAAGACATCATCTGCTGGACCGATTTGAGCAGTACCAACAGCATCCTGGGCCGCCGGACTCGACCCGTGTCAACGGGCAGGCTCGGGCAGAATGGACAGACGCGTCCCAAGGGTACGCTGAAACACGTTGAGCTCGCTTGCGAGCCGTGGTGCGCAAACGCCGAATGGATCCGGTCGCAAAAAAAGAACCCGACCCTTTTGGGGCCGGGCGAAGTTCAGTCTGGGAGGAGCGATGCTACAAGACATCGCACCAGCTTCCGTCAGCAGAAGGAGGGCTGCCGGCGGTTCATTTACGGCGAGGGCATTCGCCGTTAACCTTGGCCACGAGCAGGCTGATGTCCATGACGAACACAGCGTGCTGTCGCGGCTGACCGCTCTATAGAAATTGCGCTTCAAGCAATTGGGCCCAACATTTGCGCGTAGGCAAGTCGACAGCGGCGTCAGTATTTCTTCACGAAGCCTTTTGCAAAACGTCAAATGAATGCCGTTCGCCGGATGACGTTCGTCGAAAAGCTGCGCGATGACAGGCGCGTCAAGAACGACGACCGCTCTCCGAGACGGCGCTCACATGAATACGAGGCAAACCGGCCTGATGGTCTATTTCAACTGAGCGTTTGTTATCCGCCATTTCGTACAACTGGTAAAATCGATTGTGTGGATGGAGCACATCCAGAATTTAAATCGAGACAACCGCTTCAGGTGTTGATCTTGATCTCCTCATCTCATAACCAATGACTTCGAGCCCCGGGTCAGATGCTTCGTTCCTGGTGCAACCGTTTCTACTTTTCCGTTCTCGATCGTTCGGCATGGCACGGAAACGAAAGCTACACGTAAACAAGACACTTGATCTGAATGAGTTTCGAAAGCTCGCGCGGATAATCGGCGTGATTGCTGTTCAACGTTACGGACCCTGAGAGCGGCCCCATGAGCTATGGCAAGTTAGATTATCGAAACGGCGACTTGCCGCGCGGAGAACCGCAGATGTTCAGAATGAACGCACAAAATATCACTAAACCACAGACGCGCACGCTGCCGCGGCATCTGCGGCGGTTGGAGGCCGAGTCCATCGAGATCATGCGCGAAGTCGTTGCCGAATTCAGCAAGCCCGTAATGCTCTATTCGATCGGCAAGGATTCGAGCGTTATGCTACACTTGGCGCAGAAGGCTTTCTATCCGGCGAAGGTCCCGTTTCCGCTGTTGCATGTCGACACGACCTGGAAGTTTCGCGAGATGATCAGCTTTCGCGACGAGACGGCCGAGCGTCTCGGCATCAACCTGATCGTTCATGTGAACCAGGAGGGGATCGAGCGCGGCATCAATCCGATAGATTCCGGATCGACGCTGCACACACAGGTGATGAAGACAGACGCGCTAAAGCAGGCGCTCGACCATTACGGCTTTGACGCGGCGTTCGGGGGCGCCCGGCGCGATGAGGAAAAAAGCCGGGCGAAGGAGCGCATCTTCTCCTTCCGTTCGCACGGACATGTCTGGGACCCGCGCAACCAGCGGCCGGAGCTGTGGAATCTCTTCAACACTCGCAGCCGGAAAGGCGAGACAATGCGCGTGTTTGCCATTTCGAATTGGACGGAGCTCGACGTCTGGGAATACATTATGCTGGAACACATTCCGGTCGTTCCGCTTTACTTCGCGAAAAAGCGGTTGGTGGTCCATCGCAATAGCACGCTGATCATGGTGGATGACGAGCGCATGCCCTTGGTTCCGAATGAGACGCCCGAGCTTAAGATGATTCGTTTCCGCACGCTTGGTTGCTATCCGCTGAGCGGCGCCATCGAGTCTGACGCCGCCACCATCAAGGACATCGTCGCGGAAATGCAGGTTGCGACACTCTCCGAGCGCCAGGGACGGCTGATCGATACCGACGAAGTGGCATCGATGGAGAAAAAGAAGCGGGAAGGCTACTTCTGAATGGATACTGATGCGCTGCGAGAGCTCACCTTCACCAACACCAAGGATCAGCTGCGCTTCATCACCTGCGGCTCGGTGGACGATGGAAAGTCGACGCTAATCGGCCGGTTTCTGCACGACAGCAAGGCGATCTATGAGGATCAGCTGCAGGCACTTGCGCGCGACAGCGTCAAGCACGGCACAACCGGAGATGCTATCGACTTTGCCCTGCTGGTCGATGGACTTGAGGCCGAACGCGAACAGGGTATCACCATCGATGTCGCCTATCGCTTCTTCGCCACGCCGCGCCGATCGTTCATGGTGGCCGATACGCCCGGTCATGAACAGTATACGCGTAACATGGCGACCGGCGCCTCCAACGCCCAGCTCGCGGTCATCTTGATCGATGCGCGCAAAGGCGTCCTGGTGCAGACCAAGCGCCACTCCTACATTTGCTCGCTCTTGGGCATCCGGCACGTGATCGTGGCCCTGAACAAGATGGATCTGGTCGATTACCGCAAGGAAGTGTTCGATCGCATCCTGGACGATTATGTCGATTTCGCTTCGAACCTCGGCTTCACGTCGATCGCGGCTGTCCCGATCTCCGCACGATACGGCGACAACATCATCAGCCTGTCCCGCAATACCGATTGGTATCATGGCCCTTGCCTGTTGGACTATCTCGAAAATATCGACATCCAGTCCGAGACGGCCGGCTTGCCCTTCCGTTTCCCGGTCCAATGGGTGAATCGGCCGCACTTGGATTTCCGCGGCTACGCTGGAACGGTGGTCTCCGGAAGCATTGCCGTCGGCGACGAAATCGTTATTCCGGCATCGGGACGCAATTCGCGCGTCAAGCAGATTGTGACGTACGATGGCGACCTTGTGCGCGCCGCAGCCGGCGATGCGGTGACCATTACGCTGACTGACGAGATTGACATCGGCCGCGGAGATATCTTCGCTAAGCCGACGGAGCGACCGGAGGTCGCTGATCAGTTTGCCGCCCACCTGATCTGGATGGACCAGGAGTCCATGGTCCCGGGCCGGTCCTATGCCTTCCGGATCGGCACGCAATCGATTGCGTCCGGCAGCATCACCGCGATGAAATACCGGATCGACGTCAACACCGGCGCGCACGTGGCAGCCCGCACTTTGAGCCTCAATGAAATCGGCTTCTGCAATATTGCAACCGCACTGCCGGCAGTCTTCGATGCCTACGAAGCGAATCGGCGCACCGGTTCCTTCATCGTGATCGACCGTGACACCAACAGGACCGTCGGCGCAGGCATGATTGCCTTCCCCTTGCGGCGTGCCGCCAACATAGCCCGGCAGCCGCTCTCACTAGGCAAGAAGGAGCGCGCCGCTCTCAAGCACCAAAGACCCTGCATCATCTGGTTTACCGGGTTTTCCGGCGCCGGCAAATCGACCATCGCCAACCTCGTCGACCAGAAGCTGTTTGCGATGTCGTATCACACCATGCTCTTGGACGGCGACAATCTCAGGCACGGTCTCAATCGAGATCTCGGCTTCACCGAATCCGATCGGGTTGAAAACATCCGCCGCACCGGCGAGGTGGCCAAACTGATGGTCGATAGCGGCTTGCTCGTGATCTGCTCGTTCATCTCGCCCTACAAGGCCGAGCGAGACATGGTCCGCGATCTCGTGGGCGACGGCGAATTCATCGAGGTCTTTGTTGACACGCCGATCGGCGAATGCGTGCGGCGCGATCCGAAGGGGCTTTACGCCAAGGCGGAATCAGGCGCGATCAAGAATTTTACCGGCATCGATGCGCCGTACGAGGCGCCGAGCGCGCCGGAGATCCATTTGACAACCCTGAACCAGCAGCCGGAGCGCTTGGCCGATACGGTGCTAAACTGCCTGGCCACACGAGGGATTATCGTGGCGGCCAACCGGACGGAGAACTAGCCGGCGCGGCTGTCAGAGCTGTTTACTGACATTTCTCACCTCCACCCTATCTGGCTGATCGGACCAAATACCACGCCGTCACATGATGCCAAACTCCTGCACCATCCGGCGACGTCCAGCTTTGCGGGCCTTACATCGCAGCGAGCTTGGATCGGCGAGCTTGGATCGGTCTAGACTGGCCGGACGTTCTCCATCATGAAAGGCTCGGTCGAACGCGGCGCGCTTGGTTTGGCTTCTGTGGGTAATGTCACGCGTTCCTGCGTCAGTCGGGGCATCGACGAACAGCTGACTACGTCACTCTTGTGAAGGATGCCATTGTGGTGTGTTAGAGCTCGTCTCCGGCATTACCTTTCCCCACACAGGCTCGTGTATCCGGTTCAGACGGCGTTGTCGAAAAACGGGCGGCCCGCCAGCCCGGCTCGCCGCATCACGCCACGTGGGATAGGTACGCCCTGGCCTTTGCTGCTCCAGCGCGACAAGGTTCTGAGCAGTTCTTGGGAAACGACTCTGCTGCCGAATAAGCGTCCGCGTGATGTCGCCCTTACCCAAACGAGCTGCTTGCATTCGACGTTACTCGGCCCGTTCGGATAATTTACGCAGAAAAATGTCGCCGCAGGGAGAATTATTGATCACGTCGACCACGTGCTCTTGAACGGAGCTGCAGGCCGAACGATCTGCTGGGATTCGGTCGGTCGTTACACAACTCTCGACTTCGTTCTGGACAACGCAAACCCAGCAAAGAAATCGCATTCCAAGCTTCAGTGTCACCTCCGCTAAACATGTTTCCTGTATGTGTCGGGTGCGACGGCGACCAAGCCGACTGCGCCAGTCACTAGACGACACGGGACTATCGAACGGTGGGCTTCGACGGATCTTATCAGGAACACTGGCTGATAGCCGAAGCCAACGCGCACAGATTTTATCCGTTGGATTAGCCCCATGACAGCTGCGAATTCAGATGCTCACTTGCGTGCCGTGTTGAGACGTGTCCTGGACGATGCTGTCCAAATGATGCCGGAACCGGCGCGGACGTCTTCCTTAAAAGCATGCCTTGCCGAAAAGATTTTAAATCTAGCCGCGGGCGGCGAAACAAATCCAAAAACTCTAACGCGGCTTGCCGTTCAGTTGATTCATGACTCATGTCCGAGCTGTTCGGGATGTGAAGGTTGGCGACCGGCCGTTACGGCGACGGAGCGAACCGATCACCCACATGCCGCACATCCACTCTCGTCAGACTAGCACGACCCGAGGCGAACGACGTATGCACGCTGTGGTCTTGATAGATGGGGTCGTCTTTCCAGAGCAGGAAGCCGAAAGACTACGCTGCAACGTCGGAGACAGGCCGTAGCTGGCAGAATGGATGCCCAGTGATCAACCAGCCCGCCGCGCAATAAGGAGTGAAGCTCCCAGCGTGCACATAGCGGCACCAGATACCTGTCGCATTTTGGCGAAGGTCGATGGTCGCTTGGCCAGGCCTGCTCTTGCCTTGGCGGCCCAATGGGTCACGACCACATCGGCAGCAGTGTTGAACGCAACCGAAATGGTCCCAAGAATGACGAACTGCCGGGCGACCTCGGCGGCTGGGTCGATAAATTGCGGGATGAAGGCGAGAAAAAATGTCGCCGTCTTCGGATTCAGCGCCTCGACAATAATGCCTTGCCGAAATGCCCGTCCGACACCGACTATCTTCACCCCGGTCGGGTCGACGATATCGGCTTCGTTCCATGTCTTGAAGCCAAGCCAGATCAGATAGAAGGCTCCGGCGAACTTGAGCATAGTGAAGGCTTCCGCACTCGCCATCACGAGCCCAGAGATCCCGATCGCCCCGGCAATAACATGCACAAGACCGCCAACACCGGTACCAAAGCTCGATGCCAGACCATGCGGACGGCCGCCTGCGAACGTTCGTGCCGCAACGTAGAAAATCCCGGGTCCTGGTGTGACCGCCACCAGGAGCGCAGCTCCCAAGAACAGCAGGAACGCCTGAAAATCGACCATCATTCACCTCATCCCGGCAGGGTCCAGCGTCATCCTCTGGGTATCAGAGCGGCTACAATATGGTCTTCAGGGCGATCGCTCCTCGATAATCCATCGATGACGCCGGCGCGATCGGCTGCGTTGCGGTTTTGATTCATCTTCCGCTTGGCGTCGCACCTTGTGATCGGCATGCGTAGGCCGACGATCGCCTTGAGTTGCGCTTGGATGAAATCGGCCGGAGCGTCCGCGACTGCCCAGCGGTCCTTTTGCGATTGCTCGTGCAGGTCCGTCAGTCGTCTCACGAGATCGAGTAGCCGGTCCGCATCGTCGAAAAACTCGATCGCGCCGTAGGCATGTACCGCAACGTAGTTCCACGTCGGCACGACTTTGTGCGTCTCCTGCTTCGTCACGTACCAGGACGGAGTGACATAGGCTTCTGGCCCCGCAAAGATGGCCATCGCCGCGCAGGAAGGCTGCAGCTTCCACTGTGAATTAGACCTTGCCACGTGCGCGTAAAGCGTGCCATTCGGACCCTCCGTCTCGTCGAGAAGCATCGGAACTAGCGTTCCGATCAGCCCCTCTTCGGTTGCAGTGATAAGGGTCGCCGAGCGGGCCTCACGCATGGTCCGATGAATCTCGGCGATGTCCTCGACGCGAAAGGCTGGCGGCACATACATTGCTAGAGCTCCTCCGCATCCGAACACGTCGATCGGATCTTGATGCCTGATGATCTAGGCCGCACACGGGCCGCTTTGAAGGGCCAGTTTGGAGCGATATTGGTGGGCCAGTCCGAGACAGGAAAGCGGTGCCGTAAGCCAAATGGTGCGCGGCAAATTTATGAAGCATTGAAGGCACAGATCGAGGATGGCGTCTACAGACCGCGCGACCAGCTTCCTTCGACCCGCGCCCTCGCGGCCGAATTTGGAGCCTCTCGAACCACGATTACGGCGGCCTACGAGCAGCTTCTCGCGGAAGGCTTCATCGAGACGCGGCAGGGTCGCCGGGCCTGCGTTGCGCCTGCGCTTCGATCAGGGAGCCTGTCGCAGGCAAGCGGCAAGCAGGCGCCAAGAACCGCTTGTCTGTCGGCGTTCGGGCGACGACTCTTCGAATTGTCCGGCCCGCCGATCGCGACCGAGCCCCTGCGGATCGACTTTCGCTACGGCGATGTTGCAACTGCCGATTTCCCGAACCTGGCCTGGCGGCGCGCTCTGACGAAAGTCCTGACGACGTCGGGTGCGCGCAGTCTGCGCTATCAGGACCCGCAGGGATCAATGGAGTTGCGAACAGCGCTGCAGGCTTATCTGTGGCGTGCGCGCAGCCTGCGCTGCGGCGTCGACCAGATCATTATCGTCAACGGATCACAGCAGGGTCTCGATCTGTGCTCGCGGATATTGCTCGATCCCGGCGATCGCTTCGTGATCGAGACGCCGTGCTATTGGGCCGCCCGGCATGTTTTTGAGAGTGCGGGGGCTACGCCTCAATTCGTCCCGGTCGATGAAGAAGGCTTGCAGACACAGGCCCTTAAAGATGTCGAAAAGGCTCGGCTTTGCTACGTGACGCCTTCGCATCAATTTCCGTTGGGTCACGTTCTCTCAGCACAGCGTCGTGCTCAACTGCTGGAGTGGGCCGACAAGGAGGGAGCTTATGTCATCGAGGACGACTACGACGGCGAGTACCGATACGATATTGCTCCCATTCAGCCCTTGCATGTCTTCGCTGAGGCGGCTCACGTTATCTATCTCGGAACGCTCTCAAAGACGCTCTCGCCCTTGCTGCGTCTGGGGTATGTCGTAGTTCCGCCAGAGCTCATCCACGCTTTCCGCACGGCCAAGCGCCTTACCGATCGGCACTCGCCGACGCTTGAGCAAGCGGCGCTGGCTAACTTCCTACACTCGGGCGCCTACGAGCGGCACGTGAGAAAGCTGCGGCGAAAGAACGCGCAGCGCCGCTCAGCCTTGCTTGAAGCATTCGCTGAACATTTTGGTGACGCTATCGAAGTGCAGGGTTCCGAGGCCGGGCTCCATGTGGTGGCCTGGTTCAAGAAACTCGATGCGGCGCAGGAGGACGCAATCGCACGAAACGCCCGGCACAGAGGCGTCGGCATTTATCCTGTTTCCGGACTGTACGAGAATGGGCGGGGAAGCGCGAAACGGCGAGCTGGGTTTGTTTTCGGCTACGCTGCACTTGAAGCAAGAGAGATCCGGCACGGTGTTGCAAGCCTCGCCAGTGCACTGAGAGCACGATAGCACTTCCGCATCAGGCCCATGCCGCTCCAAACGTTCCCTGTCACGCGAGGACAACTGGGGGCGCAGCGCGGGTTATGGTCGCGGATTGTTATACTGCGTTCTCATCAGCCGCCGCGCGTGTCCCGCCTTGGAACGTGTATTTTGGCACAGGTTATGCTAGCTTAGCGGCTACCGGGATTTTGCATCGTCCACCCGGGGCTGGAGACGCCGCTCGCACTCATTTCAAGCGAGCGGCGTCGTTGTTTCCTGAGGGCTCAACTGCCCGAAGCAGCCCGGGGAAAGCCCCCTCTTCTGGTCGTTGCATCAAAGCGTTGGAAAATGCTCAGCTAGGCAAATGGCTCTGTCCCACTCTGAATTGCGAGTGTCCTAATTGAGGACGCCGTCTGCCCTATGCGACTGGCGATTATCGCGGACCGATGGGGATTGCGCCGCGGCCAACGGACCGCGTCAACAAACACGCAGCGAATATTGATCTGATCATTTTCCCTCCGCCGGATACATTCAACGAACTTGTTGTCTCGTTATAACCTTGGCCATTCGCAGCTGACCTGCCGAGGTTCATCGACAGATTCGCATCGAAAGACGTCCGATCGCGCCGCCGCATGCGCAAAGGCACGAAACCAAAGCGGGCGCACTGGCTTTAGATCAAGACCAAGGCAAGGAGGCTCGAGCAGAGCAGCGCAACGCCGGCCGCGGTCAGTGCCAGGAGGCTACCCGAGACGAAGTCGTGATTGGGCATACATCGCTTTCAGTTGCGGCGAAGACCATGAGCCCCATTGCTGCCTTCGCGGTTTGATCGACGAACGCATAAATGATTATTCGAATCACGTGCACTATTCCTGCTGTTGTCAGCAAGACATGACTTTTTCCAGCGCGCTCAGTTGACCGCGCGCCGTTTTGCAACGAACAGGGCGTTGAGGATCTAGAAGGACGAGCCTAATCCGGGCTGTCTCTGCGGCCCAACATGCTCGTCTGATTTAGAGGTCGCCGTCTTTGCACGCCGATTCTCAAACGCTCCGGAGTGCGAGGTGTTTCATAAATCCGATACTGCTACCGGAGTAAGCTTTTTGCCATGCGTGGACTCATCATTCTCCTTGTGACCTTTGCAATTGCGCTGGCGGTCCATGGCCGACACCAGGATGGTTTCGTGCCGGGACCGACCGCGCCCATGCCACCCGTCAACGTGCCCTAGCGAGCGAAATGGCGCGGGGCGCAGATTGCGTTGCCAGCATGCTTGAGATCTGCGGCTGCTGTCTTTCCGAGTCCGGGCACGAGTGCCTTTGGGCCAACTCAGCAACGTACTGTATGACTGAGTGTAGATTGGTTAAGTGACGATGACAGAGCGGGAATTATCGCGATTGGAGAAGCAAGTTGCGGATGCTCTCCGTCGTGCACGACGACTGCCCGTTGGTACGAGCCGAAACGATCTTCGTCAGCTCGCAAGGGCGCTTCTTTGGCTGCATCGAAACGGTATGGAAGCTCTGGAGCAGGAGCGATCAAACGTGGAGCATGGACGGCGATGAGAGGAGCTAGGGTCATCTCACGTGCAGGCGGTTGCTCGAAGGACAGGACGTGCGAGGGCTTTGATCGCGCACGTGAAGACGCTTTCGCCCGCACCCTCGCCTTAAGGCAAACTGGAGCAATCTTCGAAAACGCATCGATGTTCCGGCTCCGGCGGCTCGTGACGTTGAGGTGCCGGCTTAAGCCGCCTGGACCCTCCCGATGAAGCTGCCGAGCTCGCGCCTCAGCCGCGCGCTTTCCCCAGACAACAGTTCGGCAGACATCAGCACCTGCATCGACGCCCCTCCTGTCTCCTTTGCGCCGTTGGTCACTTCAATGGCGCTCGCCGCCACCTGGCTGGTTCTGGCCGCCGCTTCCTGCAGATTGGACGCGATGTTCTTGCTCGTTGCCCCCTGTTCTGCAATGGAGTTGACCACCGTCACGGCGATCTCCGAGATGCGGCCGATAATGACGCCGATGTCGGCAATCGCGCTGACCGAGTCAGTCGTCGCCGTCTGAATGCCGTGAATGTGCTCCGTGATCTCGACGGTTGCGTGCGCCGTTTGTGTTGCGAGAGACTTCACTTCATCAGCGACAACCGCGAAACCTTTGCCGAGATCGCCGGCGCGCGCCGCTTCAATTGTCGCGTTCAGCGCGAGCAAATTGGTCTGCCGCGCAATCGTGGCGATCAGCTGGACCACGCTGCCGATCCGCTCCGCCGCAGCCGCCAGACCGACCATGCGCTGGTCGCTGAGTTCGGCCCAGCGAACCGCTTCGCGCGCGATATCGGCGGCCTCTTCGACCTGCCGGCCGATGTTGGCGATCGTTGCCGCCATTTTGTCCGTCGCTGTCGCGACAAGCTGAACATTGCCAGACGCTTGCTCCGATGAGCTCGCGACCTCGACCGAGAGCTGCCGGCTGTGATCAGCCGTGCAGGTAAGGCTGCGGGCGGAGGCTTCAAGGTTTGAGGAGGCAGACGAGACCGTATCGATAACCTTACCCACAGCGGTTTCGAATTCGCCGGCGAGCCGAGCGATATCGGCCTTCCGCTGCTCGGCGGCGGTACGATCCTGTTCGGCCTTTGCATCGATTTCGGCTTGCGCCCTCTCGCGCGCTTTCAGCTTGAACAGTTCGACCGCTTCGGCCATCTCGCCAAGTTCATCCTTACGGCCAAGACCTGGCAGAACGACGTCGAACCGACCGTCGCCGAGCTGGCGCATGGCCGCCGTCATCGAAGCGACCGTCTTTGCGACGCGCCGGCCGAACAGCAACGCGAGCAGGCCAACGAGCAACGTTGCAAATCCGATCAGCCAAATCAGCTTCCGCTGAATTTGTTCTGCTTGCATTTCGGCAGCCCGCGAGCGCATGTCAGCGGCGGCCATGATTTTTTCAAGCGCCGGGCTGATGCGGTCGTAAATTTGTCCGAGATCGTCGGCCTGATCGCTCAGCGCCTGCTGTGTCACCATAAAGGACAAAAAGCTCGACCTATATGCGCGGATCAGTTCGAGGAGCTGGGATTTCATCTCCGCGGGCAGGCTCGCCTGAGCAAGCGCGGTCTCGAACTCCGCCTCCCGGTCGGCCAGTTGATCGCCATATTTGTCTTCGCCACGGAGAATGAAGTCTTTCTCGTGCCGACGCATCGTCAGCATCAAGATCGTGAGTCGTGGCTGGTTCAGCTCGGCGGCTAGACGTTCCTCGATAGCGTGCACGGCCTTGCGCAGCTTGCCCTGAAATCCATCATCTTCATTGAAGCCGAGGTTGCGCTGCGCTGAGACGACGTTTTGAAAGCGCGTCGCGTAGAGACTGATCACAGATCGCAACGCGGTCGCTTCCTTCCGTGGGTCGTCGTCGGGCAGAGCCGACACAAATGCTTCGACCCGGCTCAGGTCTGCGAACTGCTCCTCATGGCTCTTCGCATACTTCGTGATCGACATTTCGCTGGGCTTGCGCAGGAAGTCGCTCGTGATTTGTCGCGACTCCAGGAAGCTTTGTGACAACGATGCGACATGAGCTTTGAACTTGCTGCTGTCGTTCGCCTCGCTCTGGACCAGGCTCGCGTAGTTCAGGGCGGCGGCGCAGAGTGCACCTGTGACAACAACTCCCGAAATCCGGAGCAGTGCCATTTGGCCGCGCAATCCAATGCGGAAGCCCCGCCAACTCCTCAACTGCCCGATAAGTCTGCTCGCTACTCCGGTCATTGTACCCCGTGATAAGTTTTATTCGCCCGGTAGGGTGCTGGTTGCCCCTGATCCGACGAGCGATTATTCAGTATCGAGCAAACTGGAGCTGGCCTGCTCTGCTCGTCGATGAGTGGCTTGCTAATTTAGATTGATTTCGGAATTCTGAATTCGCGTTTATAGGCACACACTTTTCTTCCAGGAGCACAGGCGCGACGCAGCCGGTTGCGTTACAACTCTCTGCATGATCGGTTTGCGTCGGAGAACATGAAGACGCAGGGGTTTGGCCCAGTGGACAGCTCACCAGGATGTTCAGAGAACGACAACTTGCTATCGTTCACGCCTGCCGCCACATGGTCGGCGACTTCGGGAAACGCTTCGCGGCCGATTTGTTTGAGGTCGTCGAGGCTCGTCTCACCTCTCCGGGCGATTTGGGCCGCGCCGCGTTCAAGCCGGACTGGCTGCTCCGCCGCGATAGACCAGCGCTCGGATCGCACGACTTCACCCCCGAGCCGCATCAAGTTGTACTGCAGCCAAATCATTTGCTGCTTCTCGCGCTTGCTGCGCTGAAACAATGTCTCGGCATACGCGCCCATGCGGAACCGGTAGAAATGGCTTGCCATGTCCTGCTCCTATGCCGCGTCACCGGAATTGAGAGGGATTTGACCGAGTCATTGTTGTCGGCCCGCCAAACGTCGACTCGCATAACGGGGTTGCGCCTACCCTGCATGGTAAGGGCATCTGGCTGCTGATTAATGCCATTTATCTCGGCGCGGCGCTTAAATTCCGCGTTCGCGCGAATTTACCGACGGATTTCACCGCACCTGTTTTGCTGGTGCTAGGAAGTCGGTCACGCCAGTATCACATTGTCGATCAGCCGCGTCGAGCCTACATAGGCGGCGGCGCACAGTGCCGCCGGGCGGCGTAGCGGACTTTCGGCGGCCTTGAGCGTGTCATGGTCGACAAGCTCAAGGTATTGCAGCCGATCGACCTCGTTCAAATGCCCTTTTGCGATTGCAAGCAGCTTTTCGACGTCGCGTTCTCCTGAGCGACACTTGTCCGCCGCGGCGAACAGTCCGCGGCTGATGGCACGGGCCCGCCGACGTTCTTCCTCGCTGAGATAGCGGTTGCGACTGCTCATCGCGAGCCCATCCGCTTCCCGGACCGTCGGCACGGTAACGATCTCGATCGGAAGATCGAGATCAAGTGCCATGTGACGCACGACCGCGCATTGCTGAAAATCTTTCTGTCCGAAAAACGCGACGTCCGGCTGCACCATGTTGAACAGTTTGCAGACGACCGTCGCGACACCCCGAAAGTGCCCCGGCCTGAACGCTCCGCAGAGTGGTTTTGCCAGGTCGCCCGGCTCGACGAAGGTCTCAAATTGAGCCGGATAGACTTCGCTGGCAGCCGGCGCAAAGACGATGGCAACATTGGCATCGCGGCATAGCCTCTCATCGCGCGTGAAGTCACGTGGATAGGTGCTGAGATCCTCGTTCGGTCCGAATTGAGTGGGATTCACGAAGATGCTGAGAACGGTGACGTCAGATTGCGCCCGGCTTGCCTCGACCAGCGCCAGATGGCCGTCGTGCAGATAGCCCATGGTCGGCACGAATCCGACGCGTTTACCGGCCCTGCGGGCGTTTGAAAGAGCGCGACGAAGTTCGGCGACTGTCGTGAGTGTCTGCATTGCTTTGCTGTACCTCAGGTTAGGTGGGAGCCCAGTTTGCGATCGTTTCGCCAACACCTTGGGGAAGCCCGTAGGACTCCTGCGATCCCGGGAACGCACCGCTGCGGACATCTGCGGCCCAGCGCGACAGCGCCTTCTGCAACAGCTGAAAACCCTCTGCATAGGCGCGAACGAATTTAGGCCGATGACCTTCAGTCAATCCGAGCACATCATGGAATACGAGCACCTGGCCCGAGCAACTGGGACCCGCGCCAATTCCAATGGTCGGTATCGTCAGGAATTCCGTCGCGCGCGCGGCGAGCTCCGCCGGGACGCCCTCCAGGACCAGAGCGAAGCATCCGGCCTCTTGCAGACGGTGGGCGTCGTCGAGCAGGCGCAGAGCGTCGTCGGCCTTCCGGCCCTGCACCTTGAAACCACCCATGACATTGACGCTCTGCGGAGTGAGGCCCAGATGCCCCATCACAGGAATTTCGCAATCGACCAGGGCATGGACCATTTCGATGCGCTTCGCTCCGCCTTCGAGCTTAACCGCTGCCGCGCCTCGCTGCAGAAAGCCCCCGGCGTTGCGTATCGTCTCCTCAATGCTGAGGTGAAAACTGAGAAAGGGCATATCGGCAACAAGCAAGGCACGAGCTCTCGTGCGCGCAACAGCATCCAGGTGATGGTTCATCATGGCCATACTGACCGGCAGCGTGTTGTCAAATCCGAGGCAGACGTTGCCAACACTGTCCCCGATGAGGATGACATCGACGATGGGATCGGCGATGCGCGCCGTAACCGCGTCGTAAGCGGTGGTCATGACGATACGGCGCCCCTCCTCCTTGCATCGCTGCAGAACTGGAATCGTGACACGTTCAACAGGCTGCTCTGGAATGTGGCTCATCTAATATCCCGATCGCTCCACTGCCCGCATCCCCGGACTCGAGGCTTCCTACGGAAGGTGAGAGAAGACTGTCAATGGTGGAGGCGAAACAGAGAGGCACGTTTCCAAAGCCAGCGGCGGGCAGATAGAAACGTCTAATGATTGCGCAATCATCAGAAGCGGAGGCTTTCCAACCACCACATTTCTGCGGAGCGACTTTGCATCGCGCCGGCCACCACCGCGACAGCGCGGTACCGCTCTTCCCACATTTGGCGAGTTTGCGCCGGGCCCGGCATCGGGCATATCTGCGACAGCGCCCCGGATGCTTTGCCAAAGCCACCGGCAGGTTCAGGTTCGGCCAGCATATTCATCTTGCGGCAGCAGCTGGGTTCCGTTAGCTCGCGCTCGAGCCGCACCTTCAGGCCAGCGCATCGGCAGCATCCCTGATACCGGCGTAGATCTGATCAAGATCGACCGCCGTGACGCAATAAGGCGGCATCACGTAGATCGTGTTGCCAAGTGGTCGCAGCAGGAGATTTCGGCCTTCGAAGAAGGCCTGAAGCTTCGGACCGATGTTTGCTAGATACCCCGGATCGCTCGTTTTCAGATCGAGCGCTGTGATGGTGCCGGTCCGACGGACGTTTGCAAAGCGCGGGTCCGCGCGGAATGGCTCGATTGCATGCTCTTGCATCGTGGCGACGGACGCGACGCGCCGGCGAGATTCCTGATCTTGCCACAGATCCAGATTCGCTTTTGCGGCGGCGCAGGCCACCGGATTCGCTGTATATGAACTCGAATGAAAGAACGTACGCGTACGATCTTTTGAGTAATGCGCATCGAATATATCCGCGCGGCAGAGCGTCACTGCCAGTGGGAGCGCCCCTCCGGTGAGGCCTTTCGAATAGCAGGCGATATCGGGCGTGACATTGGCCTGCTCGCAGGCGAATAGTGTTCCGGTACGGCCCCAGCCCGTCATGACCTCGTCGGCAACGAACAGGACGTCAGAGGCCTCGCAGATCCGCTTCATTTCCCTTAGCACCCAAGCGGGGTACATCAGCATCCCGCCTGCCCCTAAAATCAACGGCTCCACAATAAAGGCTGCGGGACTTTCGTTTCGGCATGCGGACTCGAGCGCATCGAGGGTCGCCTGCTCACGGCCCACCGCAGGGAACGGAATTGCGGTAACATCGAACAGCAAGGGCCCGTATGCGTCATTGAACACGCCCCGGGCTCCCACCGACATCGCCCCAATTGTATCGCCGTGATAGGAATGTTGCATCACGACAATGCGTGTCCGCGGCTCGCCGATATTGTTCCAATAGCCGATCGCCATTTTCAAGGCGACTTCCACGCTCGTGGAGCCGCTGTCGGAGAAGAAGACATGGTCGAGCCCACGGGGTGCGAGCTTCAAGAGTAGCGCCGCAACCTCCTCAGCCGGATCGTGGGTATAGCCGGCAAAGATGATCTGGTTGAGCTTGCCCGCCTGTTCCTGAATCGCACTGACAATGTACGGTTGGCAATGACCGTGGGTCACGACCCACCAGGATGAGATAGCATCGATGATACTGCGATCATCCGCGGTGTAGAGATAAGTACCGTCGCCACGCAGAACCTTTGTCATCTCGCCCTGAAGCGCGTGTTGCGTGAACGGATGCCAGATCGCCGACCTCTTCTTTGGCGTCATGGCTTGAAATCATCAGCACGGAATGAGGCCTCGAACGCGGGCCTTGGTGCGTTTGCAATGAGAGGAGACAGCCCGGGCACTCGCCCTCGCCAACGCACACCCGATCGCTCTCGCAAATCGTGCTCATTCATTGCTTCCGCAATGAAGGCATTGATCTGGTCGTCGTGGCAGCGGCGCATTGTTGCTCCTCTACTTGCTTCCTACATATGCCTTGCGAAGCTAGCGCTGATAATCGACATTCATCTTGCTGCCCCGAACCCATGCTCTCTTGCATCGTCGGAAAACCGGCCTTGCCGCTGAAGTGAAGATCAAAAAGAACTCATCCAGCGTTGGCGGAATATTCTCAAGGAGAGCGCCATCCTCGCCCGTGTTCAGAACGAGGCAGTTGCCTGCGAAGCAGCCGTCAACCGACATGTATCTTGCTTCGAGCGGTGGCTTGAAGGGGACGCGACGAGGTTCACCATTTGCAGAGTCTATGACCATGAGCCGAGACTCAGACCAGCTTTCTTGAAGCCAAGCTGCCATCCAGAACTGCGTGACCCGATGCCAGATCGACGACTTCTTGGGTTGAGGTCAGGTTGATTGGCATCATGGCTTGAAATCCTCGACACGGAATGAACTCTTGAACGCGTCCTGCAGCGTCTCTGGTGTGAGAGGCGAAAGCCAAGGCAGTCGCCCCAACCAACGCACCCGACCCATCTCGCGAATTGCGCTCTGAGTTTCTGCATTTCTTTCGCCAATGAATGCTATCCCAAGAATATGGATCTGGCGCTTTCGGAGCGCCTCTATCGACAGCAGCGAGTGATTGATCGTCCCTAGTCGCGTGCTGGCGCAAAGCACGACGGGGAGCCGCCAACGCTCGAAGACGTCAATATAAAACGTGCTGCCGTTCAGTGGTACCATGAGCCCGCCAGCACCCTCGATCACGAGCGGTCGCTCGCCGGTCTGCGGCACATGGAGCGAATCCGCGTCGATGCGAACTCCGTCGATTTCGGCGGAATAGTGCGGAGAAGCCGGCGTCCGAAGGCGGTATACCTCCGGCACAATGCGATCGGCTGAGATACTGCCCAGCCGCGTAACGACCTCAGTATCGGTCTCTCCCTCGAGGCCGGCCTGAATCGGCTTCCAATAGTTTGCGCCGAGGAGATTCGCGAGGCCCGCGGAAAAGACCGTCTTTCCGATCCCGGTATCTGTGCCTGTCACGACGATCTGCTGGCTCATCGGGCTTCACCTCTCGTCTCCTCGAACAGCGCATCGAGCATTGCAAGCACGTCATCCTCCACGACGTTGAGTGTCAGTGAGATTCGCAAACGGGCCGTGCCGGCGGGCACGGTCGGCGGCCGAATTCCGCGGATATCGAACCCGCGAGCCTGCAGTCTCGATGCGAGCTGCATCGCCCGCGCGTTGTCGCCAACGATATAGGGCACGATCTGCGAGGCCGAAGGAATTTGGCCGCCGCGCACGCCGATCTCCCGATGCGTGAACGCGACAAGCTTGGCCAGACGCTGCTGCCGCTCGGGTTCCTGCTGCAGGATTAACAGGGCCTCCCGCACGGCAACGGCCATCAATGGTGAGGGCGCTGTGGCGAAGATAAACGGGCGGCAGCGATTGACCATGAAGTCGCGCATGGCCGTCGAGGCAGTGACGAGCGCGCCTGCAGCGCCCAGCGCCTTGCCGCAGGTATGAACGACCAGCAGATTTCCTCGCCCCTCATAGGAGGCGGCGAGTCCTCGTCCCAGCTCCCCGTAGACGCCTGTGGCATGGGCCTCATCGACCATCAGGAACCCGTCGTGCCGGTCCGCGATAGCGACGAGGTCTTCGAGCGGCGCGAAGTCGCCATCCATGCTGTAGAGACTTTCAACCACGATCCAGACCCGGCCCATTCCGCCCTGGGCGCGCCAGTCGCGGATTGTGTTTTCGACCGACTGAGGCTCGTTATGGGCGCTTATGCGAAAGTCGGCCCGGCCAGCCCGCGCGCCTTCGTGGACGCTCGCGTGCACGAGAGCATCCAGAACGAGGAGATCGCCGCGCTGCGGCAACGTTGTCAAAACAGCAAAATTTGCGACATACCCGCCGCTGAAGAAGAGCGCCGTCTCGGCTCCAAAGAACTGTGCCGCCTCTGCTTCAAGAACTTCGTGCTCCTCGCAATTGCCGCGCAGAAGCCGCGACCCTCCCGCTCCGATCGGTGTGTCAGCGTCGAGCGCCGCCAAAACAGCCTTTTTCATGCGCGGCGCGCACGCGAGCGCGAGATAGTCGTTCGATACGAAATCCACGCCTGCGCGCGGCTTAAGGCTGCGCAACTGATCGTCTTCTTTCAGCGCATGCAAGGCCGCGGCATAGTCGACAACTTTAGTCATATGGATTGAGTTCATTCTTCGCTGTTACGATCATCGCGCAGACCTTCCATTGGCCGCCAAGGACAATGGCTCCAAGACCGATCTTTTGGTTTTCAACCTGACCGGATGCGGTTTTCTCGGTCGACCAGCACGACGCGCGGCTTGAACGATTTTGCTTCCGCCTCATCGAAGGAGGCATATGCAACAATGATGACCTTATCTCCAGGCATCGCAAGTCGCGCGGCCGCACCATTCAGCCCAATTATGCCGGACCCCCGTGGCGCCTCGATCACATAGGTGGCAAAGCGCCCTCCGGTGTCGATGTTGTAGATTTCGACGCGTTCGTTGATCAAGAGCCCCGCAGCGTCCAGCAAGGTCTGGTCAATCGAAATCGAGCCTTCATAGTGCAGATCGGCTTCAGTCACGGAGGCGCTGTGGATTTTGCCCTTCATCACCGTAATCTGCATTGGTCACCTTCGATGGAATTGGCGCGCAGCATGCGCGCTGCTGTGTTCAGTAAGTCGGGACGTGATGCCGAGCCGGGCCAGCAAATTCGTGTCGCGGTCGGCTTTCGGGTTATTGGTGGTCAACAGCACGTCGCCGATGAAGATCGAATTTGCGCCCGCTAGGAAGCACATCGCCTGCAGTTCATCGCTCATGTATTGACGTCCAGCGGACAACCGCACGACGCTCTTGGGCATCATGATGCGGGTCGTCGCGACCAGGCGCGCCAGCGCGATGGGATCGGGGCGCTCTGCGGTGTCATTCACCGGCACGCCCTTGACCTCGTTCCACAGGTTGATCGGAACGCTTTCCGGATGACAGGGTAGGTTGGCAAGCAGGACGAGCATGGCGAGGCGATCCTCGACGAGCTCACCCATGCCGATAATGCCGCCGCAGCAGACCTTGATGCCCGCCGCGCGCACATGTGCAAGCGTGTCGATCCGGTCCTGTAAGGTGCGCGTGCTGATGATCTTGCCGTAGAACTGCGCCGAGGTATCGACGTTGTGGTTATAGAAGTCGAGATCGGCCTCTGAGAGCCGCGCAGCCTGCTTCCGCGTCAGCATACCGAGCGTGACGCAGGTCTTCATGCCGAGACCCTTGACCGCACCGACCATGCCGCAGACCTGATCGAGATCGCGGTCTTTTGGACTGCGCCAGGCCGCGGCCATGCAGAAGCGGGTCGCTCCGGCGTTCTTGGCACGCTGCGCGGTCGCGACCACATCGGCGCGATTCATCAGGCGGGTGGCTTTCAGCCCGGTATCGTAATGCGCGCTCTGCGAGCAGTAGCCGCAGTCCTCCGGACAGCCGCCGGTCTTGATGCTGAGCAGGCTTGCGGTTTCGACGTGGTTTGGATTGAAGTTGGCCCGATGAACGCTCTGCGCCTGAAACATCAACTCGGCAAACGGCAGGCTATAGAGTACTTCCACCTCGGCGCGCTTCCAGTTTCTACGAAGCTGCACGCTGTTGCCTTCGTCGCTTCGCTTCACGTCCACAGCAGCAACCATAAGAGCCGCGCCCCTTTGCGATCAATCATAGATAATGCGAGTGATTATCTATGATAACGTGCCTCGACCAATGCTAGAGGATGTCCTAAGTGAGCGCATTCGTTTTTCTGGTAGATAATCTATGGCGATGGACGAGAACACGACGGTTGCCGGCCGCATCGCTGACTCGATCGGTGAGCGCATTATCAGCGGCGCGCTGCAGCCAGACGCTCCACTCCGGCAGGATCATGTCGCGCGGCAGTTCCATTCCAGCCACGTTCCGGTCCGCGAGGCCTTTCGGCAGCTGGAAGCCCAACACCTTGTCGTAGCTCGGCCCCGTCGCGGTGTGCGGGTTGCTCCTCTCGACACCAAGTCGATGAAGGAGATCGCCGAGATGCGGGCCGCGCTCGAAGTGGTCGCATTGCGCAATGCGGCTCCAAAGCTTACATCGGCTCACTTGGCACGGATCGAGCTCGCTCTCATTGAAGGAGATAATGCCGAGACAATTGAGGATTTTGAAATGGCCAACCGCGCCTTTCACCACGCGCTGGTGGCACCCTGCGCAATGCCGCGCCTGCTCGCTAGTCTCGATGGACTGCAGCTTGCAAATTCGCGGCTGGTGTTTGCAATGGCGCGAAGTGCCGGCTGGCGACCGCGGTCCAATCAGGATCACCGGCTGATTCTGCAGGCACTGCGAGCCCGCAACGTCGATCAAGCCTGCACCCTGCTCGCGCGTCACATTCAAACCATTGAGCGCCTTGCCCTTCCCGCCTCCTGACTGGAAAAGGCTTCCGGTCCGTTTACGAAGTTGTCTACGTTGACGCCGATCGCCATCATCACCCTGAAGACGCGATCGCGTCCGGCGTAAGCATCGCGCACGCGCCATCGTCGACCCCAAGACAGGGAGAGACCCGCTGGCGCCGCTCATCTCAGTTTGTCATCTTCGGGAGATGAATTTGCCGGCCGAGTGCCTGCTCGACGAGATCAAAGGTGTCGACGAGCACACGCATGCTGATGAGCCGGCCGGCCTTGAACTGAGCGAATTGCGCCGCGCGCAGCGAGATGGACTTGTCGGATTTGCGCGCCGCCAGGGAACAGCGCAGCATGGAGGCTGCGGCATCGACGTCGAGCGTTGTCCTCTCGCGGTCGAAACGGCGAATCTGGACATTGTCAGAGATCTCCCGGATGACGTCGAGCACGGCGTGCTTGCCATGCCGAGCGCCGAGAAATGGAAACATGTCGATCGGACCATAGAGCGCCCAGTCGACCTCCTCGTCGAGGAGGGCCTCGATGTCCTCAAAATGCCGGTCATTGATCGCGCGATGCAGCGTTCGCGAGAAGCGCCAGAAGCTATGCTCCGCCATTTTGGGTATTCCTGAAACCAGCTTGCAATAACGGAGCTGCTTCTTGGTATCTGTATCGACGCATCAAGCTCAGCGGTCCTCATTGCGGTGGGCAGGGGCTACCTCCGTAGCCGCGCCACGGGGGCGAGCCAAACGTCCATGTTCCCTCGCGCACAGTGTTGGACAGTTCTACGGCCATGAGCTCCCCAACCCGCAAGGCTGCAAGTGACATCGAATACCAGCAGGATGCTGCGGCAAACGACGTCATGAGTTCGAGCAGCGAGGCGTGAAGCTTCAAGGCATCCGCTTCGGCACATGACGTTTTCAGCCAGGGCATCAACAGGCTCCTGGCTTCGTAGCGAAGGTAGCAATCGTAACCACAGTACGGCCTCTGCGTCGACACGTCCCGCAGGTATCCGGTGCCGAGAACTTCCGCGCATGCGGTGCAGACCGCCCTGTTGAGCGGGGCCCTATGATTGACCAATACGAACTTCATGATGGAGATCCACGCCTTCCCTGCGGTCGGTACGCAGTTCGCGAGATTGTCGCGCGCTGTTCGACGTCAACGTTTTCGGCCCCGCAGTAAACGTGCGGCACTCCGGACCGCAGTAGGAGGCGCGTCCCCCGGGGCGGGCGCCATCTCAGCCGCCGATGACCGCTCAGGCGGCAGGTAATCGCCGCAACCAATTGCTGTCCGCTTCGCAACGGGACTTGAAGTGCTCAACGCACCTCTTTGAGCAGAGGGCGGTTCGCGAAGAGTAGTAACGAATAAGGCCAAACTTTCCGGTGCAAATGGCGCACCGTTTGACGGTGTTGCGCTGAAGTTTTTGATGGTCTTTGGACATGTCCGTCTCCAATTCCTGCATCTCCCATTGCTCGTTGGAGGGCTCAGGCTTGCGACGCGTGGCGGGGCGCGACGTAGCTCAATCCGCGTTCGCGCTTCCGCATCCATTTCCGCCTGCACTCGTTGCTTTGACCTTGACCTGGACACCTTTCGATCGGGCACCGTCGATAAGCGCAAAGTTTATCACTTTGTTCTAGAAGAAAATCGCCGATCTCCTTCCTGCCAGCGCATACTTCACGCGACGTTTCCCTATTTGGCGCAGAAGTTCATCGTAGAAATCGACTATTGGTCCGGCATAGCGGGCTCACCGCAAAGGGACGATCGGCTGACATCCGGCCAGCTCAGCCCGATCGTAAATCGGTCGCCCAAAGGTGCTTCTGCAGCCCCTAGAGTGGCTGCGCGCGACGGGCCTATCGAGGACGACGTCTCGAGCGTGTCGCCCAGGTCGTGGCCCGCCCGATCGCGACGCCGTCTCGACAAAGCTGGAGCGCTCACGTGCCGCGACCGTCAACCGCCTCAAAAAGCCGATGTGGGTTGCACCTACTGCGCCACAGGAGAGCCGGGTTGTGCTGTTCACCACCGCTACGCGCATGGACGAACGACGAATTCACGCGGCACCTTCGTCTATTCAGATCCCAACAAGAAGAGCTGCAAGACCGATGGCATGTGGCTGGGTTTGAGGGCGGTTTCACCCTGACACCGAGGCAACGATGACCGCCCGAGTGCCGGCGGCTCACGTCGCGGGATCTAGCTTGCACTGGGCCTGGACCGCAGCCACGTTCCTCAAATGGCGCCCCGCTTGACCGCGGGCAGAAGCTCCAGCAGCAAGGCCGTTGCGGCGATTGCGACCCGCTGGGGTAATGTTGCAGCGCGCTCAAGGCCAAGATAGTTATGCGCCTACTTCCCCTATCACCCCAGGCCCATCATGATTCGTCACATCGTTTTGTTTACCGCCAAGGATAAGGCCCAGATCGACGAAATGATCGAAGGCCTGTCAGTTCTCACCACAATCCCACATGCACGCCTGCTCGAGGTTGGTCGCAATCGCAAGACCGACCAGTTCGGCAACGATATCGACGTAGTGGTCTACGGTGAGTTCGACAACGAGAGGGAACTCGCAGCCTACAGAGCTCACGACCTATACCAGGAATCGATTAGCCGGGTGCGACCGCTCCGCGAGCTGCGGTTTGCGGCCGATTACACCGTATCAACGGATGCGCGCTTGGCCTCGACGGCAGCAACAGGTCAAGTTGCTCGGCGCCTCGAGCCGACTGGCGGGGGCTAAGCTGACAATCGGCCTCAACGGTCCCCGGGTCCCAGACCAGCGCTCTCAGTGGGCTCGGGATCACAATCTGAGCACATCTCACAGCTCGCAAGTCATCAGTGACTGACAGCCCAATGCACGTCCGCGAGCTGCCGTGGATCGAGCCCGTCATGGCGATGCGACGTCTGGCTCATCGACCGCAGCTTACGTTTCTCGATAGCGCGGCCAGGCATGAATTGCTCGGCCGCTATTCATATTTGAGCTGCGATCCGTTCAGTACCTTTATGGTCGCGGACGGACAGGCGAGTTGGAACGGAGAGCCTCTTGAAGGCGACCCTTGGGAAGCTCTTCGCGCCCTTCTCGCCAACTATTCGCAAGAGCATCGCTCCGATCTCCCCCCGTTCCAGGGAGGCGCAGCCGGCTTCCTTGCTTACGATTTAAACAGGACGTTAGAGCACTTGCCGACGCCCGCAATTCCCGGGCAGGGATTGCCCCAATCGCTCCTGCATTTCTATGACGTAGTCGTGAGCTACGATCACCGGCACAACAAATGCTGGATCATTTCCACAGGATGGCCGGAGCAGGATCCTGTACGTCACGTAGAGCGTGCACGCCGTCGAGCCGACGAATTTGCAGCACTGCTTGCCAACCCAGAGACGCCGCGGGATACATCCTCCGGCTGCGTGGGCGCCTGGCATTCGAACTTCAGCCGCGAGGACTATGTTGCGGCGGTCAAGCGCGTCGTCGGCTTGATTCTGGCCGGAGACGTCTTCCAAGCCAACATTGCGCAGCGCTTCAGCGCCAGGGTGCCGACTTCCTTCGACCCCCTCACCTTCTACAGCCAGCTACGATCATCGAACCCCGCACCGTTTGGGGCGCTCCTGCGCTATGGCAAGCTGACCGTCGCATCGAGCTCGCCGGAGCGTTTCCTGAAGCTTGGTGGAGGCCGGGTCGAAACACGCCCCATCAAGGGGACGATCGCGCGTTCCGCTGATTGGAAGGAAGACCAACGCCGAGCTGAAATCCTCGTTGCGTCTGAAAAGGACCGCGCCGAGAACGTCATGATCGTCGACCTCCTACGCAACGATCTGTCACGTGTCTGCACTGCGCGTTCGATCGAAGTTCCAGCGCTGTGCGACCTCGAATCCTATGCCTCGGTGCACCACCTCGTGTCGGTCGTTACGGGTGAACTTGCAGGAGACCAGGACGCCGTTACCTTACTTCGCGCTTGCTTTCCCGGCGGCTCCATTACCGGAGCGCCAAAGGTGCGCTCGATGGAAATCATATCGGAAATCGAGCGTGTAGCACGCGAGCTCTATTGCGGGGCGATCGGCTTCATTGGCTTTAATAGGCACATGGACACAAACATTGCGATTCGCACTGTAACGATCGACGGCGATGTGGCTGTCTTTCATGCAGGCAGCGGGATAACGGCGATGTCGGACCCAGAGGCCGAATACGAGGAGACGCTGGCCAAGGCGAAGCGCATCTTCGATGCGTTTCGTGCTGAACGATCCGGTGCAGTTTGATTGTCATCATCGACAACTACGATTCCTTCGTCTTCAACATTGCCCGCTATTTCCGCAACCTTGGTGAGGCAACGGAGGTGGTCCGGAACGACGAGATCAGCGTCAGGGACCTTGTTGGCTTGAAGCCGCGCGCAGTGGTCATCTCACCGGGTCCCTGCACTCCACTTGAGGCCGGAATATCCACGGCCGTCGTTCGCGGGCTTTCAGGTCGCGTACCACTTCTCGGCATTTGCCTCGGACATCAGTGTATCGGAAGCGCTTTCGGCGGAGGCGTGGCGCTTGCACGTCGCCCTATGCACGGTCGGTCCTCGTATGTAACGCATGATGGTCGAGGGCTGTTCAAGGAGCTCCCATCCCCACTTCGCGTCGGGCGCTACCATTCTCTTGTTGTTGAGCTCGATGAGGCTCGCGCCCCGCATCTTACGGTGACAGCGCGTTCGGACGAAGGCGAGGTCATGGCGCTCGCACATCGTTTCCAACCGACATTTGGCGTGCAGTTTCATCCGGAATCGATACTCACGGAACAAGGGGACGTGCTGCTTATGAACTTCTTGCGCCTGACGGAGGCTTCCTGGGCCAAGATCGAGCCACCTACCGGATCGCTGTGACTGGCTCGGCAGCGGTTCGATCTCGTCGCAAGCAACGACGCTCGCGCGCGAACGGGTCCACCGCTTCTGGCCCGATGCCGACGCCCGGCGCCCCCATCAGCGATGATGGTCGTGCGAAATCGCAGCCTGAGGGCAAGTCACGCTGTCTTGCGCGGAGTTGCGCTGGCTCTCTTCCAAAAAAAGGGCCACTCCGGAGGAAGGAGTGGCCCAAGTCAGGGAGGAAAACGCCCCCTAAGGAGCCTCTGGGGATCAGGCCGCGGCCTGTTCGATCGGTGAGAACGGTAGGCCGAGACTCTCGGCCACCGCCTTATAAGTTAGCCGGCCCCGATAGACATTGAGGCCTGCGCGCAGATGCGGATTCTCGAGCACGGCTGCAAATCCCTTGTTGGCAAGAGCCAAACCAAAGGGCAGCGTGGCATTGTTTAATGCCTGGCTTGAGGTGAGCGGGACAGCTCCGGGCATATTGGCGACGCAGTAGTGAATGACGCCGTCCATCTCGTAGGTTGGATCCGCATGCGTCGTCGGACGCGAGGTCTCGAAGCATCCGCCCTGATCGATAGCTACGTCCACGATGACGGAACCCTTGCGCATCGAACCCAACATGCCGCGGCTGACCAGCTTCGGCGCGCTGGCGCCGGGAACGAGCACCGCCCCAATGACAACGTCCGCTGCAAATACTTCCTCCTCAACGGCTTCTATGGTCGAGAACCTGGTGCGAACGCGCCCCTCGAATAGTTCGTCCAGTTCGCGAAGCCGGGGAATCGAACGATCGAGGATCGTGACCTCGGCACCCAGTCCCGCCGCCATCCGTGCGGCATGCGCACCAACAACCCCGCCTCCGATCACAACGATACGGGCCGGCTGCACGCCGGGCACGCCGCCGATCAATAGCCCCCGCCCACCTGAGGAGCGCCTCAGCGCCGCGCCGGCCGCTTCGATCGCAAGCCTGCCCGCAACCTCGCTCATTGGCGCAAGCAGCGGAAGCCCGCCAGCCGGACCAGTCACGGTCTCGTAGGCAATGGCGGTACATCCGGACTTTATGAGGCCCTTAGCCTGCTCCGGGTCCGGCGCCAGATGCAGATATGTGAAGAGGATCTGGTTCTCTCGCAGCTGGGTCCATTCCGAAGGCTGGGGCTCCTTGACCTTTACGATCATCTCGCTCGATGCGAATACATCGTGAGCGGACCCCAGAATCGTCGCGCCAGCCTTGCGGTACTGGTCGTCTGTTGCGCCGATGCCAGCGCCAGCCGTGGTCTCGATCAGCACGCTGTGGCCTGCGGCCACATATTCGCGGACAGCCCCAGGAGTCAGGCCCACGCGGTATTCGTGCGTCTTGATCTCCTTGGGAACACCGACCTTCATTTGGAATCTCCTCTTGGACGGCCCCCTTCTAGTGGGAATCGCGGGGCAAACTTGCGAAATTGGAGCCAACTCGCGCTGAAATTCCGCGATTCTCTGTGCAATCACGCAGGATTTCAAAGAAGCGCACGAGACCGACATGGCATTCGTCGATGAGCAGCCGTAAGTGGCGAATTACCGGACCGAATTCTCGTGTCGAGCGGAAACTGTTTGCCACTGCGATCGCGCGGCTATGGGACGCCGCATCAAAACAATCACAAGATATCAAGCACGACTTGACCTTGTACGACTTGATCTCACCATTGGAGGCAAGCGCTCAGATTTCACCGCAATCGCGCATTATCCGGGTTGCATCCAGGCGTTGTCCGCGCGGCATGAAGTGATAAGGCGTAAGAGCCCGATATCTGAGTTTACCGATTGAGGCGAAAGTCAAACGTGTGATTTTTCGAGTGCCTGCAGCGAGAAGGACAATGCGTTACGTTTTCCAAGCTTTCATCGATCAACTCATCGAAAGTACTGACGTCGACGACCTTAGGCTGGGGATGGCCGAAACTGCTGCCGCGCTCGATCTGTGTTGTTTCGCCTACCTCGCTTTACCTTCCAGACCAGGCGCGCAGCCGCTTCTGATTTCGACCTATCCATCAAGTTGGACTTCGCATTACGTCCAGCAACAGTATCATCGGTTCGACCCCGTGATTATCCAATCACTTCGCCGGGACAAGGCCTTTGAGTGGGGTCTTGGTCTCGGGCCAGAAGTACATTCGGAGCCTGCCCGCCAGCTTTTCGAAGAGGCCGCCCGATTTGGCATTCGCTGCGGCTTCACCGTTCCGATTCACGAGAGCGGCGTCGCTGTTGCCGCGGTCACATTTGCTGCCAGCGAGCGAGGTGCGTCCTTCGGACGTTCCGTACGCCGGCATGCTCGTATACTTCCATTTTTAGCAACGACTTTCCATGCACATGCACAACGTAAGCTGCGTGCCCGCGATCAGATTGATGGTGTCACGCTTTCTCGGCGAGAAATCCAATGTCTAAATTGGGCCGCTCAGGGCAAGTCTTCCTGGGAGATTGGCCGCATCATGGGCATCTCTCACCATACGGTCGCATTTCACCTGGACAACGCCAAGGCCAAGCTGGGCGTTCGATCGACCATCCAAGCAGTCGCGCGTTTTGTTGCCGCTGGCCGAAAGACCTAGGTGCGGCCGGCCGGCGCGCCGCGGCCATCTACACCGTCATCGCTTCCGCCAAGCTCAACGACATCGATCCCCAGGCCCCGCTCGCAGACATACTGGCCCGTCTGCCGGGTCATCCCGCCAAGCGCATCTAGCACTTCGACCTTGGAATTGGCGCCCTCAGAGCGATGAGCTAACGAGGGTAAACGATGTTCCGGCATCACCCCCGAGCTGCCAAACCGCGATTAATTCCCGGCGATTTGATCCTGGGCGGCAGCCAGACGTTCGGCTTCCTTTAATGCTGCAGCTTTTGTCATGATGGTCCGATGTCGTTCGCTTCGGTGTCAGGCAACCAGGCAGGAAGGAACCACCAGCCTCCTGGACGTCCGTAGCTGGCCGTGCTTCGGATTGATCCGATGCCCTCAGCGATAAACCAGCCAGGATCGACCCCGTCCTGCCGCCATGAGATTTCTGACATGGTGTGTGTCATCCTCGATAGAATGTACCTTCAAACTCTAGGTCTCGTTCCCGAGTTCTAGCCACTCCATATCGGCCGACAGGAAAAACTCGTCGATAGTGCTCTGAGGATGTTCGGCGACGCTACGGGCGACGACCGACCAAATATGCTTGCGCGGCACGGTCCTGCTATTCCGGGGGCGCCGGATGCGTGCGTCGGATTTCGGTATCACACCCTCCTTAACTGAGGAGGCTGCACATCCCCAGCAATTCCCCTTCAATACCCGCCCTGCGGCTTTGGAGGCACAATCAATGATGCAGATCATCACACAGGAGTTCTATGGAGCCTTTGCTGAAGACCTTTGTGAGATGCACCGACTTAGATATCGGGTTTTCAAGGAACGACTCGCATGGGACGTTCAGACCAGCGGGGACATGGAAATCGATGAATTCGATGCACTCGGTCCCGTCTACCTGATTCAACGATCGAGCAACTATAGCGTTCAGGGCTGCGTACGACTGCTTCCATCTACTGGACCGACGATGTTGCGCGATACCTTCCCTCTGCTGCTCGATGGACAGCCCTTTAAAGCGGCTCCTTCGGTCTGGGAAAGCAGCCGTTTTGCGCTGGATGTTGACGCTGGAACGCGCGCAACGATGCGGGGGCTGACCAGCGCGACGTACGAGCTCTTCGCTGGCATGATCGAATTCGGCCTTTCGAGGCGGCTCACAGAAATTATAACGGTGACCGACGCGCGGATGGAGCGCATCTTGCGACGCGCCGGGTGGCCCCTGCGGCGGGCAGGCCAGGCAAGGACATTGGGAAACACCCAAGCAGTCGCTGGCTATCTCGAGATTTCGGCGGCCGCACTATCCCGGGTCCGCGACACCGGAACACTTCGCTCACCTGTGCTCTGGGAGCCGGCGCTGAAAGCTGCGTAGAGGTGCCGCATTTTCAGCCGCTCAACCTCCCAACCGTTAGCGATCGCGATCTCAAGAGACATGTCTCACCCTGTTCAATCAACAAATATCAGTCTTCGTCATTTGCGATCGGCGGTCGCTGCGGCGGACTGCGGAAGCTTTCGACAGGCGGCCGAATGCCTGGCTGTGCAGCATTCGGTGCTCAGTCGCTCGATCAGTCAGTTTGAGCACCTGGTCGGAGTGGCTCTCTTTGACCGTTCGACCGGCGGAGTCGCGCCAACGCCCGCAGGACGAACGATCCTGCAAATGTCGCGAATGATCCTTGAGCAGGTCGACACACTGGTCGCAACGGGCCGCTCCAGCGGCCGCGGCGAGGCAGGCCACCTTTCCGTGGGCTTCTGCACCTCAATATCTGCAGGCAATCTACGTGCCACCCTCGCGGAGTTCAGGAAGCGAACTCCCATGGTCGCACTCACCACAGCCGAACAGTCGCGCACACGTCTGATGGATTCTGTTCGCAGTGGCACGACCGATGTCGCCGTCGTGCCTGGAGGACGTACGCTATCCGGTCAGAAGAGTCTGCCGGTTTGGAGCGAACGCATTCTCATTGTGCTTCCAAAGGATCATCCTCTGCTCTCCCGCAACGTTATCCACTGGACCGACCTTCACAACGAGACAGTTATTCTAAGCCAACGTGATCCGGGAAGCGATTTAAAGGAGCTGCTGGTTTCAAAGCTGGTTGCCAATGAGAGGCGTCCAAAGATCGAGCGGCATGATGTCAGCCGAGGCGTCATCAAGAGCCTCGTCAGCCTGGGGCTTGGAATAAGTCTGGTCCTTGAAGCTGACGTGGGAGCCAACTTCACCGGCGTGGTCTATCGGGAAATCCAGGACGGTTCTGGACCAAGCCGTATGGGCTTTAACGCGTACTGGCGTAAGGACAATGAGAACCCGGCGCTTACGCGCTTCCTGGATCTCTTGGCCGAACGTTATCCTTCACCGCCTTCAACGGCAGAGGGGTGACTTGAACGCCTAAGCTTTCTGAAACCGCGATCGGTGGCCATAAACCGTGCCAGCATCGGCGCAATCAGCTTGGCCGGCTCTACTGATTGGCTCGATTCACGCGAAAGGGCCTCGGCATAGGCAACAAGCTCTCGATGCACGGACGCCGGCAGATCAAGATTGATCTTGACGGGTTTTTCATCTGGTATCGCTCCGATTTTGAGTTTTGGCATGTGCAATCACCCTTTATATGGCTCCAGAACGAGGTCACGATTGATGTTGACGCGGATCGGAAACCCGGGTCGGACAGTGAGTGTGGGCTGGATGTTGAGACTGCGCCGAACCACTTGCTGTCCAGTTTGGTTGAGCGAATCCGATGCGCCATGTCGCAACGCCTGAATGATCGCACTATCGTTGCTGTTTGTATCGGAGCCAGCTCCCAGTTCTGTGCCGACGGCCAGGAAGGTCGAAAGTGCGGCTGCCTTGAATAGTTCGCCCCAGTGGTTGTCGACCTCGTCTTCAAGCCCAGCAAACCCCGATGGATCCGCACCGGGCTGACGCTCGAGGACAATGGAACGCCCGTTGGGCATGATCAGCCGCGTCCAGACAAGCAACACACGTGACTGGCCGAAGCTGATCTGGCTGTCATAGACCCCTATGAGACGCGCTCCCTGCGGGATCAGCAGAAACCGACCCGTCGGCGTGTCATACACGTGCGCGGTGACCTGTGCCGTGATCTGTCCCGGCAGGTCGGAGCGGATGCCCGTGATCAGAGCTCCGGGAATGACCGTTCCTGCCTGCACCACATAAGGTGAAGCAGCTTTCGTGATTCGATCCGGACTCGTGGTACGCCTGTCCACGGCAGCATTCACGAACGCAAGCTTCCGGTCCTGCGCATTCTGCGCAGATCCCTCCTCGTTGTTGAGCGTCGGTGCAGCCATGTTCGCGCGATCAACTGCTTGCCCGACGCCTATCGAATTTGAGGCCTCTCGCGTATTCGTGGAAGCAAAGAGACGGCTGATGCGCGCCGCCTCTGCCTCCTGGTTCTCCCGCTGCCGCTCCTGATCGGCCGAACCTGCCGCGGTACCAGCCGGCTGCCCCTGAGCAGCGAGGATCGGGCGGCCAAGATCGCCTGGAAGCGGCGGGCCCAACTGCGGCACCTGGCGTGGCACCATCGTGTAATCCTGCGGAAGCGCAGTGATACTCTCCGCAACGTTGTGATGATCAGTGCTGTAGAGCTCTTCTGGCCTGGGACCGCGTGCCTGATTTTTCTGCAGCGCCCAGAAGGTCGCACCAGCAACAAGGAGTACTGCGAGGGAGCTTCCGGTCAACAGGACCTTGCGCGAAAGGCGAGTCACGCGCGGGTATTCTGGCCGGAGCCGAAACGGCTCTGTCTGCTCCTGAGACGGCCGCTGCGTGCCGGCCGGTTGTTCTTCATCCTGACGGTCGGTCATGTCGAGCTCCCGTCGGTCCGGATAATTCTGACCTTCTGCTGGTGCTCTCCGCCCAGGCGGAGTTCGGCGGCTGCGAACAGCCGATCGACAATCAGCAGATTGCCATAGGCCCGATAGTTGACGATCTCGGTCTTGCCGTCAGGACCGAGGGCAAACAGGGGCGGCATTTCGCCCTGTACGATGCCTTGCGGGAATTCGATGTAGACCTTGCGACCATCATCGTAGGCCGCAATGGGACGCCAGGGAGCGTTGTCACCTTCGATTCGGTAACGGAACCTGCGCTGCGTGATGTCCGGCAAAGCAGGTGTCAAAGGTGCCGATGGTCTTTTCCCCTGCCGATCTTGCGGGTAGTACCACGCAACCAACGGCATGAAGGGCTTTTCGCGCGAGCGAAGCTCGATCAGATAGGTGCGCCGATCCGTGTTGATGACGAGGTTCGTCTCGATCGACGCGCGCGTCGGCTTCACCAGGACATGGACGCGGCGGGTGTCCCCGCTTCCGTTTTCGGTATCCCCGACGACCCAACGCACCGTGTCACCGGCCGCGATCGGGCCGGACCCGACCAGCTGTTCGCCCTCCTCCAGCGCGATATCCGTGATTTGACCCGGCGCTGCGTAGACCTGATACAGGGCACCGGGACTGAAGCTGTAGATCTGCGCGGCGTTGAAATACCCGCGTTTGCGTGGCTGGACGCGAGCGGCGCTATTGGCCGCTTCGACCCTGTCCACCGGCTCGGCCTCCTCCTTTGCCCCCGATTTGCCGCCGAGCGCCGGTTTCCAGGCGGGCGGGACGTGAAGTGGACGGCTCCGATCATCGACATCGGCCGGTAGCGGCGGCAGTGGCGGCACGTCGGAGTCATAGGTGATTTGGGGCGGAATATAGGTCGAGCAGGCGCCAAGCATGCACGCGAGGACCGCGAGCACTGAAACGGCCGCCCTGCCGGATAATCCTGGAGAGACGCCAGTCGGGACTTGAGAGGATTGCGGCTTCATTGCCCGAGCTCCTTCGACCAGCTGATTGCATTGACGTAGATGCCGAGAGGATTCTTGCGCAACCGATCGGCATCGCGAGGGGCCTGAATGACGATCGTCAGAATGGCGGTCCAGCGCTCCGTTGAACCAAGCGATCCGTTCTCGTAGCCGCGCTCAACCCAGGCGACGCGGAAGCTTTCCGTTGAGGCGCGGATCACGCTCGAGACTTCGACTGAGACTTGCGTCTTTCCGAGCCTTGAGAATGGATCATTGCTCCTGGCGTATTCGTTCAGGGCGGCGGCCCCGCGGTCGGTGGTGAAGTCGTACGCCCTGAGCCAGTTCTGGCGCAGGACAATGCCGTCTGCCGGCAGACCGCGGACGTCCTCGATAAAGCGAGCCAAGTGATAGGCAATCTGAGCATCGCTGGGTTCGAAATCGGAGGTCGCGGGAGCTATTCTTTGCGCCTGGCCGAGACGATCGACTTCGACGACCCACGGTGTGATTGTTCCTTGCGTTGATTGCCAGACCAGCCCTCCTGCGAGGCCGCACGAGAGCGTCAGACAGCTGAATGCCATCAGCCGCCAATTTCTGGCCTGCACACGTGCCGAGCCGATGCGCTCGTCCCACGCTTGCGCCGCCTTCTGGTAGGGCGTCACCGGCGCGGGCGTTCGCCCGTAGTGAACCGAAGACCTCTTGAACATCAGTCATTTCCCCAAGAAACGGAATTGAGATTTACATTTTGCTCGATCGCCAGGCGGCGCGTGCGGAGGGTCGCAATCACGTCGCTTGCTCGACGCGCACGAGGTGTCTGAACACGCAAAGGCAACGCGAGACACGGCAGGCCCTGCATTGCCGTCTGCGAACGCTTGAGCTCAAACCCCGGAGGTCAGGCAGCAAATGCACGAGAGGCAGCGTAAGGAAAGCGTCCGGCCGATCTTGCATCGCCGACATCTCGAACACTTGTTGCCTCTCGTGCAGTTGCGCTCTCACGGACGCTGTCTGGTCATGCATGGCCTGCCAGAGAAGCGCGGGCGTAAGGCTCAACGAGAGTGCTTGAGAAACCAGCACCAGAGCTTGCCAAGCCGGACCATGCCAGGTGCGCCGACCAGGGCGCGCGCTTGAATTTGGCTGGTCAGTCCTGTGGGCGTATTCGCGCGGCTTCTCAGCAAACGGGCACTTTGACATCTAGCGCCCTCCGTCAGACAGATCGATCGAACTGCCACTTCCACCATGGTCTCCCGACCGAACGGCATGAGTTGCCGCCGAAACTCCATGGCTGATTGTCTGCGCGCGCTTCATGCGCTGCGCCCAATCCGGCGGGCCTTCGCCCGAGCTGGCAGAGGTCGTGCTGGTGGACCGGCTGCCGCTATGGATCGCCGCGGAGGCTCTGCGGAGAGGACTGACAGAAGCTGAAGCAGCAGCCTCGGCAACACCGCCTATGCCGCCGCTCCGGTACGCGGCCGCCGCGCCGCTTGCGATCGCGCTGCCGCCCCGCGCCGCACCTGCGATCGCTCCGCCGGCGAGGCCGACGCCGCCGGCAGCCAGACCGGCTCCTGCTGCAGCCATCCCGCCGGCCGCAAGTCCCGTACCGACCGCGCTGCCCGCACCGAGTTGGGGACCACCGGATACCAGTCCGTTCGCGATTCCGGGTCCAAAGATTCCAAGGCCCAGAAGCGACAACGCGGCCAAGACCAGAGTCATGGCATCTTCGATCGTCGGCTGGCCGCCGTTGAAGCCGGCGGTGAACTGGGAAAACAAGGTCGAGCCGATACCGACGATCACGGCCAGCACCAGCACCTTGATGCCGGACGACACGACATTGCCAAGGACGCGTTCGGCCGCAAACGCCGTCTTGCCGAACAGGCCGAACGGAAGCAGCACGAACCCTGCCAGCGTCGTCAGCTTGAACTCGATCAGTGTGACGAAGAGCTGGATCGCCAGAATGAAGAAGGCGAGCAGGACGACGGCCCAGGCGAACAGCAGGACCACGATCTGGACAAAGTTCTCAAAAAAGCTGATGTAGCCCATCAGGTTTGAGATCGAATCCAGGATCGGCCGGCCGGCATCGAGCCCGACTTGAGCAATTTTTCCAGGGTGAACGAAATCGCCTGCCGAAAGGCCCGTACCTGAGGCCTTCAATCCGAGACCGGCGAAGCTTTCGAAGACGATACGGGCGAGATTATTCCAATTGCCGATCAGGTAGGCGAATACACCGACGAACAGGGTTTTCTTGACGAGCCGCGCGACGATGTCCTCATCCGTGCCCCAGCTCCAGAACAGGGCGGCCAGGGTGATATCGATCGCAGCCAGCGTTGTCGCAAGATAACCCACCTCGCCGCCAAGAAGCCCAAAGCCATTGTCGATGTAGCGGGTGAAGGTCTCGAGGAACTGATCGATAATTCCTGTGCCCGTCATTGACTACCTCCCTCGGGTGACGCGACGGAGGGATCGCCTTGAGGCATTCGGCTCTGATCTTTCGGCGCTGACAGCAACGGCGAGCTGGCTCGATCGTTGACAGCGGGACCGGTCGAGCTCACCCCTTGGCCGAAGAATCGGCGCCGGTTCTCGGCCCAGATCCTTTGGCAATCCTGATATGCCTCAGAATGCTCTGACGTCACGGTGCGGCAGCGGGTGAGATCGGATTCCATTGGGCTGGTGGCTGTTGCGCTCGATGGCTTCGGACCCATGACTTTGTCCGGACCGCGTAGCTGGATCGTGCATGCGACGATGAGTGCCGCTCCGCCAACCACCGTGATGGCGAGCGACAATGCTTGGAATGCCTTTTGATCGTTCATCAATGAAACATCTGCACGTTGGAGGATTGATAACCCTGACCGCTCGTCAGAAAGCGCCGAAGCTGCTCGCGAGCTTGGTCCTGAGCAGCGGCGCGTCGGGCTGAATCCAGAGATTGAGCCCTCCCCTGCGCCGCCACGGCAGCCGTCAAGTCGGCAAGCTGCTGCGCCTGGAGTGCGAGGATCTGGTTCCCGGCTTGCGTGGCCTGGAGGGCCCCGCTTGCACCCTGGCTTGAGCTCACCAGTGCTGAGGTCTGAATGCGGTTTGTGTCGAGATTTCCGACAACGCCGGCTTGCACACGAAGTGCGTCCTGAAACGCCGCGACCGAGTCCTGCCAGCGCGATTGCGCACCTGCGATCAACGCGGAATCGGATTGGCTGGCGGTTGCCGGTCCGTAGCTGGTGGCAAAGGCCCGATCGATCTGCTGCACGTCATAGCCGATGCGCTGGGCCTGGCTGAGAAGCTGCTGGGTGCGTTGAATTGAGGTCTGGAGCTGCTGCAGCGAGGAATATGGCAGGCTTGCCAGGTTCTTCGCCTGGTTGATCAACATTTGCGCCTCGTTCTGCAACGAGGTGATCTGATTGTTGATCTGCTGCAGCTCTCGTGCTGCGGTCAGGACATTCTGGACGTAGTTGTTGGGATCAAAGACGAGCCATTGCGCCCTGCTAGGCGCGGTTGCCAGAAGCGAGGCAGCAACGATGCTGATCGCCAGACCGAGACGACGACGGCTCATTGCGACTTCTCCAGATTGCTAAGATTGGGAATGAGATCCACGGCCCAACCGGCTCCGCGGTGCTGGAGCCAAGCAGGCACAAAGGCCTCGCGGCCGTGCTCCGTGACCAATCGGTCGATTGCGGCCTGGTCTGTCTTGGATGATGCAGCCGCAAAGGCGAGTGCGACTTCACCGAGCCCGAGCTCGAACATGCGGTTGCCGCGCCGGGATTGGCAGTAGTAGTCCCGTTTCGGCGTCGCGCGGCTCAAGAGCTCGATCTGGCGATCGTTGAGCCCAAAACGGCGATAGATCGCGGTGATCTGAGGCTCGATCGCACGCTCGTTCGGCAGAAGCAATCGAGTCGCGCAGCTCTCTATGATGGCAGGAGCGATGTCAGATCCATCGATGTCCGACAAAGACTGTGTGGCGAACACCACAGACGCGTTCTTCTTGCGCAGCGTCTTCAACCATTCGCGGAGCTGGCCGGCAAAATCCGCGTCATCAAGCGCAAGCCAGCCTTCGTCGACGATCATGAGCGTCGGCCTGCCATCGAGGCGGTCGCCAATGCGGTGGAACAGATAGGCCAGCACCGCGGGCGCCGCGTCCGTTCCAATCAGTCCTTCGGTCTCGAACGCCTGGACCGCCCCCGCGCCAATTCGCTCGAATTCTGCATCGAGCAGCCGCCCATAGGGCCCACCGAGGCAATAGGGTTGCAAAGCGCGTTTCAGGGTTGTCGACTGGAGCAGAACGGACAGCCCTGTCAGGGTCCGCTCCGGGAGGCGCGCTGACGCAAGGGAGGTCAGCGCGGACCATAAATGATCCTTTGCCTCCGGCGTGATCTCGATCTTCTCGCGGGCAAGGATCGAGGCAACCCAGTCCGTGGCCCAGGCGCGTTCCGCCGTGTCGTCGATCCAGGCCAATGGCTGCAACGCGACCGGCTCGGACGCATCTTGCGACAGCGCGCCGCCAAGATCGTGCCAATCCCCGCCCATAGCGAGGGCTGCCGCCCGGATTGAGCCTCCAAAATCAAAGGCGAAGACCTGAGACCGGGGATAGCGGCGGAACTGGAGCGCCATCAGCGCCAGCAGGACCGACTTGCCGGCACCGGTCGGGCCAACCACAAGCGTGTGTCCGACGTCGCCGACGTGAAGCGCGAAACGGAAGGGAGTTGACCCTTCCGTCTTGCCAAAGAACAGGGGCGGAGCGTTGAAATGATGATCACGCGCCTCTCCGGACCACACGGCCGACAGCGGAATCATGTGAGCAAGGTTGAGGGTCGAGAGGGGCGGTTGCCGGATGTTGGCATACACATGTCCAGGCAGGCTGCCGAGCCACGCTTCGACTGCATTCACCGTCTCGATCATGCAGGTGAAGTCGCGTCCCTGAATAACCTTCTCGACCAGTCGCAATCTCTCGTCGGCCGAGCGCGCATCCCGGCCCCAAACGGTAACGCTCGCCGTCACGAAGGCCTCTCCGATCTGGTCCGAACCAAGCTCCTGAAGCGCCGCGTCCGCATCCATCGCCTTGTTGTGAGCGTCGGTATCGAGAAGCGTGGAGGCCTCGTTGGTCATCACCTCCTTCAGGATCGCGGCGATTGACTTCCGCTTGGCGAACCACTGGCGCCGGATTTTCGTCAGGAGCTTTGTGGCATCCGTTTTGTCGAGCATGATCGCCCGGGTCGACCAGCGGTACGGGAAGGCGAGACGATTGAGGTCGTCGAGAATTCCGGGCGTTGTCGCTGTCGGAAATCCGACGACGGTCAGAACGCGCAGGTACGCTGTGCCCAACATCGGCTCGAGACCACCGGTCAAGGGTTGGTCAGCGAGCAGCGCGTCGAGATACATGGGGATCTCGGGCACACGAACCCGATGCCGTTTGATCGAGATCGTCGAATGCAGGTAAGTCAGCGTCTCCTCGTCGTCGAGCCAGGCGCATTCGGGCATGAAGCCCTCGACAAGCTGCAGCACGCGGTCGGTTCGGTCGACAAAGCCGCTGAGCACCTCGCGCGCGTCAGCACTTGGCGTGCGGCTGCTGCCTTCATAAAGAAGCCGCTCCGCCTTGGCCGCATCTTCCGCCGGCGGCAGGTAAACGAAAGTCAGATAATAGCTCGAGTCGTAATGGGCGCCCTCTTCCTCGAACTGCGCCCGGCGCTCGGCATCAACCAGCGCGGATGCGACGTCCGGAAATGTGTTGGGCGGATACGCTCCGGCGGAATGCCGCTGCGCCTCCACGAAGACGGCCCAGCCGGATCCGAGGCGACGCAAAGCGTTGTTGAGACGACCGGCCACCGCCACGAGTTCGGCCGGAACGGCACTGTCGAGGTCCGGTCCGCGGAATCTGGCCGTTCGCTGGAATGAGCCGTCCTTGTTCAGGACGATGCCCGCGTCGACCAGGGCCACCCAAGGCAGGAAATCGGCAAGCCGCGTGCTCGATCGGCGGTATTCCGCGAGATTTATCATGCGAGAACTCTAAATGTTGAGATGGGCTGGGACGCGCAGGTGACGGCGCACCACTTCGACGAAGGCCGGGTCTCGCTTGGCAGCCCATGCAGCCGCCGCGTGCCCGATGGCCCAGAGCAGGAGACCGGCGATCCACAAGCGCAATCCGAGCCCAAGGGCCGCGGCGAGCGTCCCGTTAACGATGGCGACCGACCGGGGGGCTCCGCCCATCAGGATCGGCTCCGTCAGCGCCCGATGGACCGGCGCGATAAATCCTGCGACGGGCTCGTCCATCACACCAACACGCCGCCGCCGAACGAAAAGAACGACAGGAAGAAGCTCGAGGCTGCAAACGCAATCGAAAGCCCGAACACGATCTGGATCAGCCTGCGGAAGCCGCCCGAGGAATCGCCAAAGGCAAGCGTCAGGCCCGTGACGACGATGATGATGACGGCGATGATTTTGGCGACCGGTCCTTCAACCGACTGCAGGATCTGATTGAGCGGCTGCTCCCAAGGCATGTTGGAGCCCGCGGCCCAGGCGGGCGGACTCATGAACAGGACCGCACCCAGTGCGGCGATGGAAACGCTCCAATGCGGAACTCGGTTTCGATTGCTCATGTTTCGATTGCTCATGTGAACTCTCCTGCTGGTGAAAGGCTGTAATCCCCGGCGGCTCCGAGGCCATTGACGCGCGCGAGTTCGGCAAGCCGGCGCTCGGCACCGCGCCCGGACAGGACCGCAACGACGTTGATGGTTTCGGCGATCAGGGCGCGCGGCACGGTCATCACGGCTTCCTGGATGAGCTGCTCCAGCCGGCGTAAGGCGCCGAGCGCAGTGCCCGCATGGATGGTGCCGACACCGCCGGGATGACCGGTTCCCCAGGCCTTGAGCAGATCGAGCGCTTCAGCGCCTCGCACCTCGCCAATGGGAATGCGGTCTGGACGCAGTCGAAGCGAGGAGCGCACGAGATCCGAGAGCGAGACCACGCCATCCTTAGTGCGCAACGCGACCAGATTCGGTGCTTTGCATTGCAGCTCGCGGGTGTCCTCGATCAGCACGACCCGGTCACTGGTCTTCGCGACCTCGGCAAGCAATGCATTTGTGAGCGTGGTCTTGCCCGTTGATGTGCCGCCAGCGACAAGGATGTTTTTGCGCGAAGCGACGGCCTGGCGCAGTGCCGTGGCGTGATCGGATGTCATGATGCCGGCCTTGGCATAGTCGTCGAGCGTGAAGACCGCGACGGCGGGCTTGCGAATGGCGAACGCTGGTGCCGCGACGACGGGAGGCAACAGGCCTTCGAACCGCTCTCCGGTCTCGGGGAGTTCAGCAGAAACACGGGGCGCGGCGGCATGGACCTCGGCCCCCACATGATGCGCCACCAGGCGAATGATGCGCTCGCCATCGGCGGCGGAGAGTTGTTCACCCGTGTCAGTCAGTCCGCTGGATAGCCGGTCGATCCACAACCGGCCGTCAGGGTTCAGCATCACCTCGACGATCGCATCGTCTTCGAGATAGCGCGCGATGGCGGGCCCCAGCGCGCTGCGGAGCATCCGCGCGCCACGCGAGATCGCCTCCGACTGAAGAGAATGGATCGCCACTGCCTGCCCCCATCGATCGAGGGCTAAAACAGCGCCCTCGGATGGGGATGATTAGAAAAACCACCAACGACCTTCCTGCAACAAGGGGATGATCTCCGTCGTAGTCTGGCGTAGAAATAGAAAGGCCGGAGCAGCCAACAACGCGGGCGCAATCTCAGTTGGTGGAATCCTCGGGCGCTCCATGAACGATATCGTCCGGAATCTCCCGCAAGAAGCTTTGGCCCTTTTGCAGGCGCCGGCCCAATGTCTCGACGAAGCCTTCAAAGCGCTCACGTCCCTTGATCTGAGCGGCAGCCTGGGCGTCGTTCGGCAAGGGAGGCGTGATCGTAAGCCAAAACCGAACAAACAGAGCCAAGGTCTCGGCTGTCAGCCCGACATCCCGCTCAAGTCGCTGCACTTGCCGGGACAACCGGTCGAGACGGCGGGCGAACGCCGCCTCTTTGCGATCCACTCCATCGGGTGACAGAAACGAGACGACGGCCGCCTCGACGATGGCCGATCGCGAGAGATTCTTGCGATCGGCAAGGTCAGAGATCTGCTTTAGAAGCTCCGGCGGGAAATACACGTTCATGCGGTTGCGCATGGGACCTCAGAGATCAATGCCATCGTTCGGGTCAAGCGCCGCCTGGCGGGCCACGCCCCGCATCTGCTGGCGAAGAAGCCGGGCTTGACGCACGGCCTCATCGTCGTCGTCCAGGACGGCAAACTCTTCTGTCGGCGTCACATCGGTTGTCTCTTTGACGATAGCGACGTGGTCAGGAAGCTCGGGCTCCCGGCGCAGACCGCTGTTGGCGGTATCGGTTTCGGACTCTTCGGTCTGGACAGTTGCGCCATTTCGCGCGGGGAGCTTGAGGCTGGACCAACTATCTTCCCGGGAAGACCGCCCCAGCCTGGCCGGCTCTGGCGGTGAGAGAATGCGCTCGGTAAAGCGCCTATCTTCGTAGTAGCGCACCTTCCTGGCTCGGATCGGCGCCGTCCCGGCCACCATTACGATTTCGTCGGTGGGAGGAAGCTGCATCACCTCGCCGGGCGTGAGCAAGGCGCGTGCGGTCTCCTGCCGCGAGACCATCAGATGGCCAAGCCACGGGTTCAGCCGATGGCCGGCATAATTCTTCATGGCTCGCATCTCGGTCGCAGTCCCAAGTGCGTCCGAAACGCGTCTTGCGGTCCGCTCGTCGTTTGTTGCGAAGCTCACGCGGACATGGCAATTGTCCAAAATCGCATTGTTGGGGCCGTAGGCCTTCTCGATCTGGTTCAACGACTGCGAAATCAGGAAGGCCTTGATCCCGTATCCGGCCATGAACGCGAGCGCCGACTCGAAAAAATCGAGACGCCCCAGTGCCGGGAACTCGTCCAGCATCATCAGGACGCGGTGGCGGCGGTTCTTGGCTTGCAGATCTTCGGTGATGCGACGGCCAATCTGATTGAGCACGAGACGTATGAGCGGCTTTGTCCGGGAGATGTCGGACGGAGGCACGACAAGGTAGAGCGTCGTCGGACGAGCATCGGCAATCAAGTCCGCGATCCGCCAATCGCATCGGCTCGTGACCTGCGCCACCACCGGGTCCCGATAGAGTCCAAGAAACGACATCGCGGTCGAGAGCACGCCAGAACGTTCGTTTTCGGACTTGTTCAGCAGTTCTCGCGCGGTTGAGGCGACAACCGGATGTGGACCCTGCTCGCCAAGGTGCGAGCTTGTCATCATCGCTTTCAACGTGACCTCGATTGGGCGCTTCGGGTCTGACAAAAAGGCCGCAACCCCGGCAAGCGTCTTGTCGGGTTCTGCATAGAGGACGTGCAGGATGGCACCGACGAGCAGCGAGTGGCTGGTCTTCTCCCAGTGATTCCGCTTGTCGAGCGACCCTTCCGGGTCGACCAGCACGTCCGCAACATTCTGGACGTCCCGAACCTCCCATTCGCCGCGGCGTACTTCGAGAAGTGGGTTGTAGGCAGACGATTTTGGATTGGTCGGATCGAACAGCAACACCCGGCCATATCGGGACCGAAAGCCGGCCGTGAGCTGCCAGTTCTCGCCCTTGATGTCGTGCACGATGGCCGAGTCTGGCCACGTGAGAAGGGAAGGAACAACAAGGCCAACGCCCTTGCCGGACCGGGTCGGCGCAAAGCAGAGCACATGCTCCGGCCCGTTGTGGCGGAGGTAATCCTCCGCCAATCTGCCAAGCACGACCCCGTCCCCACCCAAAAGTCCGGCCGCCTGCACCTCCCGCGGATCGGCCCACCGCGCCGAGCCGTAGGTCTGGACATTCTTGGCCTCGCGCGCCCGCCACACCGACATGCCGATCGCGACCGCGATCGAAACGAAGGTCCCTGCGGCCACGATGAATGCACCCTCGACAAAGACCTGAGGGGCATAGGCGTCGTAGACGAACCACCACCAGAAGAAGACGGGCGGGTAATAGATCTTGAAGCCCGACAACGCGAACCACGGCCGCCCTAGCTCCGGCTGATAGGCGAGCCGCCAAGCCGTCCACTCGGTCGCTCCCCAGATGGCGAGCAAGACGATCAGGCCGACGACAATCACCTGTCCCCACAGGATTTTGGTTCCGGACATCCCGAACACCTTTCCAATAATTGACAACGATAGCTACAGGCTGAGGTCGCGCTTCCGGCCGAAGCTCCATTCGATCCCGCCGCCCTCCTTCGTGGTGCCCGCAACGTGCTGGCCCAACCTTTTCTCGAGCTCGCGCGACCAGGGCACCAGCTGAAATCCGAGCCCGTCGTCGATCATGGCGAAACGCCCCGAGGCGAGCGTCAACCGCTGACGATACATGCCCGCCACGTGCTCGCCGGAGGCGCCCCTCACGTGAGGCAGGCCGGTCGCCGCCGAGATTCTTGCTGTCACCTCGTCCAGCTCGCGTCGACGCAACGTGTTCAGGAGATCACGCTGGAAGGTGATGCGCTGGCCCTGCCGCCGCGCCAGACCTTCCCGAACCAGATGCTCGGTGCGAGCTTCGAGGGCGTCGTGCATCTCACGACCGAAGCCGCCCATGGCGAGAGGCATGGGGTTGGATTCAACCAGCCGGTGGTCGAGCCAGGTGGCGCCTTTCGCGGTGACCTGCTCACCAAGATCGAGATCAGAACGGGTGGCAAGCACCAATGTGGGGCGCGGATCATCGGCCGGACCGAAGCGCCGGACCTCGACGATACCACCGACGGATGGCGCATGTTCGAAAGCTTCGATTCCTCGGAACCGGACGTGGTGCGCGCGCCCGTCTGTTCCGTCGATCAGGGCGTAGGCCTCGCCGGTGAGCTCGTCATGCAATCCTCGATCGAGCAAGCGCCCGATAATCTGGGAGCTTGGCTGTCCAGCTTCGATGACGTAGTCGGACACGCCACGCGCTTCCCCACGCTCGCTGAAGGCGCGATGCATAGTTTTGATGATGTCCCCGCGCATGCCGAGATCGCGGAGACTACGTTCAGCCTCGAGCCCGACCATCCACTCCCCTGGGGCAGCTGACGCAGCAAGGCCCATCTTCTCCAGGTGCTGAAGGCGGCCGACCACCAGGCGCCGGATTTCGGGATCGGAGCTGCCGGGATTCTCTGGGCGAAGGTCGATATAGCCGGTTTCGTCGGCTGACAGCCGAATCTCCCGATCGAGCCGCGTCCATCGCTCTGCCGTGACTTCCCTCTCCAGCGAGTTGCGGATTTCATGCTCCGGTCTTGGACCGAGTTCGATGGCGACCAACTCCTCGGCGCGTGAGCGCAGGCCGCGGCTGATGTAGTCGCGGGAGATCACGAGGTCTGCGCCTGTCTCATCGACACCCCGAACGAGAAGATGGACGTGAGGGTTGTCCGTGTTCCAGTGATCGACGGCCACCCATTCGAGCCGCGTTCCAAGATCGATCTCCATCTGCTTGGCCAGATCACGGGTGAAGGCCCTGAGGTCAGTCATGTCGGCGGCATCCTCGGGCGAGACAATGAATCGAAAATGATGGCGGTCGCCCTGGCATCGTTCTGCGAAGGCCGCGCCGTCAGCTCGATCGCTGCCAGCATCGAACATCTCGGCCCGCTCGCCGTTCCGGGTTACGCCGTCGCGCTTGAGGTATGAAAGATGAGCCGTCAGCGGCGCCGAGCGGAGCGAACGTCCCTTGTGGCGCACGATGCGCGCCTTCACCACAACGCGCCGTGTCGGGCTGAACAACCGGTTGCGGCTAAAGGACAGCCGGCCGCGGCCAAACGTCGAGCGCCCATAGGCCGCGGAACGCCTGCCAAGCCCAACCTGACCCGACGTATGTCCGGCTTTCTTCGCGGCACGTAGCACCTGGTTGATGAAGCTCTTCGGCTTGGGCGCGCGGGTGCTTCGGATGCGCCCGGGCCGAATGCGCAGATCGCTGTCGCGCAGGGTCATTGCCGGACCTCGAAAGGCGCCAAGGAAGCTACAGTGCCGAATATTTCCTTGATTGCGCTGTTCAAAATATACGGCGCGGCACGCGCCCCGACCGACCGGCACGCCAGAACCCAAGCCATGCCAATGGCTTGCGGTTCGACCGGCGAGCCCCTTTTATCTCGCCTTCCTAATCGGGCGTGCAAAGTCAACTCTCTCCTACGCTTTTTTGCGATTTCTCCAAACAAGCAGCGCTCCTTTCTCGCTGCTTCGATTGCGAGCAGCGTTCGCCATCAGCACGGTCACGACTTGCACTCTCCAGGCGGGGTCCATGCGTTCCTTCGCGTTCAGCACCGGGCTGTCGCATGCTCTTCATCAGGTTCGTAAACAGGGCTGTCCAAGCAGTCCGGCGCTCTCATCCCCGAAGGGCGGTGGCAGGCAAGAGATAGCGGACATTCCCCGTTTCGCGGCCCCGCCAGGGGACGCTCACCGCGCGCGCGGATCTCTAATCTTTGCTCCTCTTCAACATGCTGGATGCAGCACCAGCGCCAATCCCTCGTAATGCCCGCAGCAATTACTGCGCCGACTTCAATCGCAGTCGCTGCGTCACCTTGGCGCCGAATCCGACATGGAAGTCGGTCTCGTTGACCCACATCCGATGCAGGATACCGGCGAGCTTGCGCGCGACCGCGACGATCGCGCACAACATGCTCGACCGTTTGGCTATCCGCAGGCCCCATGCACGCAATGCGGACCATTTCCTGACCCGCAGCAGCAGGCTTGCGGCAGCCTCGCACAACGCCTCCCGAACGGCGACGTCGCCGTGCTTGCTGATGCGACCTTCATAATCGATGGATGTTCCCGACTGGTGTCGCCTCGGCGTCAGACCAAAATGCGCTCCAACCGTTCGAGATCGCGCGAACCGCCGAGGGTCATCGACACCGACCTTGAACGAAAGCGCAGCAACGGGACCGACGCCGGGTACGGTCATCAAACGACGACAAACCGCATCATGCTGGACCACCTGCAGGAGCACTTTATGCAATCTTTCGTAGCCCTCGAAGACTGCTCGCCGCACGTCCAGCATGGCTTCAATCATCATGGAAAAAACCGGATCGCTGTGCTCGAGTAACTCGCGGACCCGTGCTTCGTAGCCCCCGCGGCCGACGGCTCCCATCAGCAAGCCGTAGGCCCTGAGCGTGCCACGAACGTGGTTCTCGATATCGATCAATTTGCGCTTGAGGAGCTTCCTGTTGGCCAGCAGCGAGCGCATCTTCTGCATGTCGATATTCTTGACATGGACCGCGCGGTACCAGCCCAATCGCATCATCTGCGCGATGCCACGTGCATCATTGCGGTCGGTTTTGTTACGCATCGTGGAGAGCGAAACGCGCATATGGCGGGCCTCAACAACGATGATCGGTACCCCAAGCGGCTGCAGTTCGCGGTACAACCAGATGCCCAGCGACGACGCCTCAACGCCTACGCGATCGAGGCGATCCGCGGAGCCCTCAAGAGCGCAGCGGATCGCCTCCGGCTCCGTGCTAACCTTGACCTCGCGAACCGTGGCACCCGCGCTGTCCACGATGCAAACATTGGTTTCCTCAAGACCGACGTCCAATCCAACGTAAAGTGTCATCGGAGCTCTCCTTTGTGGCAACGACCACCTAATTCGTTGCACCAGGCTCTGGATTCGGCCAGCAGGGGGCTATCCCCGTGCGCCGCTTTCTCGAAGCCCGATTTGAAGAGCCGTCCTGCTGTCGTGTCTTTCGACTGTCCTCTCCCTTCCGCCCATTTCTCTCTACGGCACGCTAATGCATGCGCGCTTATGCATTCGCTCATCGCCGACCTCCCGCAACGAAGCTCGCGGAAAAAAGCCCGGTTGCTTGGGGTACGATGGCTGAAATGTCGTGTGCAACGCCCGCGATCGGAGTGTGATCCAGCATGAGGCCGCGCTGCGCCGACGTGGTGCTCTTGAGGCTTTCGAATCGCACAGCGAATAGCGTCGCTCCCGACGGCTGCAACCTGGCGACCGCCCCAGGAACGGAAATATCGCTGCCGATCGTTGGTGCAAGCTTCTGCAAATAAGCTCGGGTTTCAGCTGGCAATGCTCGACCAGCGAGATGTTCTTCGTAGCGACCAGGTCCCGCATTGTAGGCCGCGAGGAAGCCCGGCGAACCGTATCGGTCCTGCAGTTGCCGGAGATAGGCCGCACCGGCAAGGATGTTGTCGTGGGGATCGTAGGGATCGTTGCCAAGCTGGTATCGCAGGCGCAGCTCGGCCCAAGTCGGCGGCATGATCTGCATCAGCCCCATGGCACCGTTCGGAGATTTGGCGCACACGTCTCCAGCGCTCTCGACTTCCAAGACGGCGCGTATCCAGTACATGGGTAAGCCGAAGCGGCGCGAGGCCTCGTCAATGATCGGCGCAAACGCTTCGCTGGTTTGAGAGCTCGCTGTATGCTCTGCCGATCGTTTCTCGGCGAAAGCCGCAGCATCACTGATCGTCAGCGCAAGGAACAACGGCACGACGGAGCGAAGGCTTGTTTCGACTGAACGCCAGCATGCCCTCGTGTTCGTGCTCCTCCGGGGTAACGTCGCGTGGCGCCGGCTTATCGGCCGCCTGCGAACAAATTCCGGGGCAGAGTCTGCACTGGCCGTGCGCGCGACAGATCCGCGATCGTTGGCCGGGACGGGAGAACGGTGGAGCATTCGGCCGAACAGCGGAATAGCAGATCGGACTCCCAACACGCGCACGCTCAGTCCTCCCAGGTCCACACGGGGAGCGCACGCCCAAGGACGGCGGATGCCGGCAGAAAGCCGAAGTATCTTCCGTCCAGCGAGTCGGCGGATTGCCAGTTCATGACAAAGAGTTCGCCCTCGCCAACGACGCGGCAACCCTGCCAGTTCGGAAGCGGACGGCCGCGGCCATCGCGATCTCGTGCCTCGCCCATTTCGATCGCGTCGACGGTAACCGCGAGCCCGGTTCTGCAGACGGTCTGCCCCGGAAGCGCCAGCACGCGTTTGAGCATCGGTATCCCGGTCGGCAGATAGCCGCCCACGTCGAGGAAGGTTGCAAGCGGCTCCGGTGGCTGAACCGCGAGAAGCTCGGTCACGAACAGCTTTTCCACAGGCTGCAAACGATACAGGCCGATCGGCACGCTCTCAGATGCATTCCAGACGTAGAGTGGGGTCAGGTCGAGAACCATCGGAGCGAGAAGGGCAGCAGCGCTGGCGAACGTCGTGATCAAGATCTTCCACGGACTTGTCATCGCATGGTCCTCTGCCGTTGAAGCCACGCCTGGTGTCTCGCTTTCGTGTAGGGGCGAGGGTTTTCATTGACCGACATGCGGTTATGAACGTGATGCCAGTAGTCGGGCGCAGCATCCGCGGGATCGATGTCAAGCGCCTCGACAGCGTCGATCAACTGAAGCACCCGTTCCACCTTGGGCCAGCCGGACAGGCGCAGGAGAATGTCCCCGCCGGGCTTCACATAGGGCACCGTGGAGCATCGTTGTCCCGGTGCCACCGCGCGCAGAATATCGATCCGTGAGATTGCCGTTCCGAAGTCGTTTGATGTCCAGCGTACGAACGCGAAGATGCTACCGGGCGCAAAGGACAGCACGCGTCGGCGGCGATCGAGGATTCTCTCCTCGACGGAGTGGCCGAACCGGATGCGGTTCTCAATGCGCTTCTCGAGCCAAAGGAGTTCGACTTCGGTGAAATTGTTCACGGTACACTCCGAGTACAGAAAGTTTCTGGTTGCCTAGCGGGAGCGGAAGTGCGACTGCGCGCCCTCGCCCCACTGTGGCGAGGCAGAACAGGCGGACCGTGGTGGTTATCCTCGTCAGGCCCGAAGGCGCGGTCCGTTAGAAGAAATCCGAAGGATTTCTGGTTAGAAGAGTTACGGCGGCTGGAAAGCGCTAAAGGACAAGGACTTGGATCCGATTCCGGTCCCCGATAGCACGAGGGTCGGGTCCCTGATGACACGAGGGTTGCGGTCCCCGATAGCACGAGCTGATTCACAGGTTGCCTCCCGATTTCGGAAGGAGACCGCGCCTGCGAAGTCTCTCGGTGAATGGATTGATGAGCGCGGGCGCGAACTTCAATCGTTCGGCGCCGTCGCGATCGCGCGTGAGCACGAGTTGGTAGCCAGGCAATGCCTGACGCTGGACAATCTGACGCACGTCGTATGCAAAATGCTTGAGTGGCGAGAGACTGCCCGACTTGGCATGGAGATGCACAAGATCGAAACTCCAGCCGCCCTGCTGCCGGCCGCCATGCTTGCGCACGAGCCGGTAGAGCCAGCGCTCAAGTCCGCCCATCAGATCGAAATACGCGCGATCAATCGTGAGCACGAGCGCGTCATCGATCACGCCGGAATAGAACCAATCGGGCAAGATCAGTTCGAGCCCGAACGGGCGTCCGTTTGCGTCAGCCGTCTCCTTCCATTCATTGATCCAGGAGAAACGATGCCGTCGTCGTTCCGCAATCTGGCGAATTGACGTCAAGACGGTCGTCGATTGCAACCTGTCGAGCCCCGCCTTCAGGCGGTCGTAGTCGCGCGAGCTGGTGCCACGGCCGGCGAACGTCAGAATCTCGTAAGGCGTTGCAGCCATCAGGCGCGACGTCTTCAAGCCGGCGTCACGGGCTTCGACGATCTGGGAAGCGGCCCAGATCAAAACGTCCGCATCCCAAATGGTCGCCATGCCGTGTTCCGGCACCGCTTCGACCCGAATTGCGATCGCACCGGTACGAAAATCGATCGGCACAATGCGCTTTGTTTTCGCGAGCGAGAAGAATGGATAAGCCATCAGATCCTGCGCGTCGCGGGGCGCGAGATCGCCGGGCAGTGCGCGAAAGAGCTCAAGCTGGTCGCGCTCGGAACGGTGTTTGCGTCGCATGGCCATCGCTCTCAAACAGGGATCAGCGACGTTCCTGGCCCGCATAGGGGCGCAGCGTCGGGTGCTTCTTTGCGGGCAGCACAGTCCCTTTGCCGGGATCGGAGGTCGAGGTTTTGGCGCCGAGATCAGCCCATGCTTTCAGGTCATCTACGGCGTAGACGACACGCCCGCCAATCTTCCGATACGTCGGCCCGGTGCCGTATGTGCGGTGCTTCTCCAGCGTGCGACCGGAAAGGCCAAGATAACGCGCGGCCTCCGATGTACGCAGGAAGCGCGGGGGTAGACCGGCCATCGGATCGGGCATTTGAGAACTCCAAGAGGACAGCGAACTGCGGATGGCGGCATCGGCGTGTGTGCGGTCATCATGGAGAAGCAAGTTCTCGGGGGAGGATGCCGAATATCGGGGGGCGGATTTTCGGCACCCCCTGGAGGGCAGCGCTACTCGTCCCTGCGCCCGGGCCGCAGAAGTTTGCGATAGCCTCCGCGCACGAGCGCAAGGCCGCTTTGTACGAGGCGGATTGTTCGGCTGCGCAAATCGTGCGTTTTCCAGGCACGATCGGGGATGCGCTTTTCGCCGAACAGAGCATCTGCGATGCTGCGATAGGTCGCGCCGGCGAAATACGCGGCGACTGCGCGAAGGGCTGCGCATAATCTTTCGCGCCGCTGTTTTGACAAGCGGTGGAAGGCAGGTCCTGGCGCGCGTCCATTCATCGCGCGCCATAGCCGCGTAGCAGCGTGTGCGCGCGCTTCGAAATCGCGGTCAAGCGGCAACTCAGCCGCATAGTAAGTGCCTGCGGTCAGCGGCTGTTTTGACCAGATGCGATGCTCCACCGAGCCGATGTGCAGCACCGCGTGCCAACCGTCGGGGGCGCGGCACACCCGGGCGGCAGCAAAGTCGATCAGTGGCTGAGATGCTGATTCGTGAGAAACTGGCGGCGCGGTTGTCACGGGGACAACGGACGCAAGAACCTCAGGTGTCCAAAAGATGACCTGCTCTTTGGAGGACTTTTGCGGGTCATGGGCGAAAGCAGATACCCCACCTCCTCCTGAATTCCTCGGTCACTTCGCCATCTGGGCTATTCGCAATCATCGCTTCGTAGTCGCGTTGATAGTCCACGTTCATACGAAGGCCTTCCCAGGCGATGTGAGTGATCTCAGCATTCTCCAGGCTCTTAAACGAATCTGGCGATCGCCAGTCGAATTCAGGCATTGCTTCCGTCCCATTGCACGCAGCCAACAAAGATTGCGGCGCAATAGTTATGAACGAAGCGGTTGTAGGAAGCCTCTAGTTTGGCACCACGTGGTGCATGAGAATGACCACCGGTTCGCGGGAGAAAATTGCTTTGGCTGCAAGTCTCCCGTCAGCGATTTTCGTCTATTTTGAGCCGGCGCCGCGTAAGAGGCGCCCCTGCTCGGTCACCCATTTTGCGCGCGCAAGATGACTCTGATATGCAGTCCGCGCACGGTCCGGCTCTCGCTCCGGGTCGATGTGCAAGACGATTCGAGCAACCTCCCGCCAGTCCGCTCCCTGACCTTCCGCCTGCAAAAGGCGAATGTACGTGACAACATGCTGTTCGTCATAGGCGGTCAGCGTTGCCTCGTTCGGCGCGACATCCGCGACGTCAGGATCTAGCTGCGGTTTTGTCATGACCACCCCAACAAACAGCGAATGATTCTAATCTCCCTGGAAGGCCGTGATTGTCCCGACGTCTCATTTTAGCCCCATTGGGACCCAGTCGACCAGCGAGCCGCTCGAAATACATACTATAGGAGATAAACCTCATAGTATGTAAAGACGCAACTTGCGCCGATGGACATGCGCAAGCTGGTCGGCCGGAATTTCGCAAGACTGCGGAAGCGGAAGCGCTTCACGCAGGAGAAATTCGCCGAAATGTCCGGCTTCACTCAGCAATATATCAGTGACCTGGAGCGCGGCCGCCGTAACCCAACTGTCGTAACCCTTTTTGAGCTCGCCAGCACGTTAGGTGTCAGTCACGTTGAATTGGTAGTTCCTGACGAAGACGCGCGAAGCGACCGATCAAAGCCGGCTAAACGGAAATGATCGGGTCGGCAAAATCATTTTAAGTCATCGTAACCCATGACTCTCGCGACAGCCGGGCTGGAGGCCCGACGAGCGCGCCGGACGTGGATACGCGTCGTCGCCGCCGATCCGGCTTGCCGGATTGGCGGCGATGCATAGGGCCTCGAAGCGAGACCGCACAAACATTCCCGATTCCTCGGCTCATGTCATCAATGGCCCGTTCCATCAAGCGCTTTGCTTTGCCCTCCAGCTCGAGGCGCGTGTCCTGATGAGCCTTCCCGCGAGCAAATGCGGTAATGATGCAGAGATGCTTTCCGGCTTGCGATGTTTTTCGCCCAAAACGGTTTCGATGATGTTCAAGGGTCAGATCGCCATCGCGATAGATCTGCATCAGTTTTTCGGGGAGACCGCGCCGAGCCGCAGGACAACATGCGACGCATGCCGAAGCGGGCGGCGATTTCTTCCGCCCCAAAACCGCGCTTTCCGCCAGCTTCTTGAAGGCCTCGAGCTGATTGGCGGGATGCACATTTTCCCGCGTGACGTTCTCGTCTAGACTGATTTCGTGCGGATCGTTCGCAGTGTCGATGATGCAGCGGTTCGGCTTGGTCTTGTTGATCTCCTTGCGCTTCACTCTCTCAGAAGCCGGGCAAGCCGTCTGAAAACCCCGTGGCCGCCCTTCTCTGTCCAACCCCGGTTCGACCACCAGATTCTGCCAGATACCCTTGGAGGCGACTCGGCGCATAAGCTTCGATCACCGCCTCACTGTGCGGGGTCTTGCGCGCATTCTTCGGGAACTCCGACGAACGCTTAGCCGTCCCTACACTGAGGTACCGACCTGCTGAACCTAGAAAATATGTAATGTTCGTGCTACATATTTGCCAGATATGTAGTATGAAGGACGCAAATGCCTACCCCCCACAATCCCCCTGCCGCCGTTCGGCGGGCTCTGCGCAAGCTCGGCGCGGACATCCATGACGCCCGGCGGCGTCGGCGGCTGCCGATGGCCGTCGTCGCCGAGCGCGCCTTCACGTCCCGCTCGACGCTGCAGAGAGTCGAAGCCGGCGACACCAACGTCAGCATCGGCATCTATGCCGGCGTTCTCCAGGCGCTCGGCCTGCTCGACGGCCTGATCAAGCTCGCCGACATCAACAACGACAGCGTCGGCCAAGCGCTCGCCAGCGCCGAGCTGCCCAAACATATCCACCTCAAACGCAAGACCGGGGCCTTACGTGATGGCTGACTTCGAGGTGCATATCGATCTCGGCGGCCGCACGCGCCGCATCGGACTGGCGAGGAGCAACCGTGCTCGAGGCTCGGAGACCATCCTCTTCGAGTACGATGGCGCATGGCTTAATGACTCGGACCGGTTCTCCCTGGAACCCGCCCTCGCCCTGACGCGCGGCGCCTTTGCTCCTCCTGCCGGACTGGCGACTTTCGGCTCGATTGGCGACTCCGCGCCTGACACCTGGGGTCGCCGCCTCATGCAGCGCGCCGAACGCCGCCTCGCCGACCGCGAAGGCCGCGCTGTTCGCACGCTCGCAGAAAGCGACTATTTGCTGGGCGTTGCCGACGAAACGCGACTTGGCGCACTTCGCTTCCGCTGGGTCGGCGACGAAACTTTCCAGACGCCGACCCGCGCTGGTGTACCGGCCCTCATCGAACTCGGGCGGCTGCTCCAGATCACCGAGCGCATTCTCCGCGACGAGGAAACGGACGAAGATCTTCAGCTCATCTTCGCGCCCGGCTCCTCCCTCGGTGGCGGGCGGCCGAAGGCCTCGGTCATCGATCAACACGGCAATCTCTCGATCGCCAAGTTTCCAAAGGAGACCGACGACTACAGCATGGAGACCTGGGAGGAGATTGCGCTGCGGCTCGCCAGCAAGGCCGGCATCGCAACCCCGCAACACGAACTGATCGAGGTGGCCGGCAAGGCCGTCATGCTGTCGCGCCGCTTCGATCGCAATGACGCCGTCCGCATCCCGTTCCTGTCCGCCATGGCGATGATGGGCGCAAAAGACGGCGAGCGCGGCAGCTACCCGGAGATTGTCGACGCTCTCGCGCAACATGGTGCGCAAGGAAAGACGGACGCCCATGCCCTCTACAGGCGCGTCGTCTTCAATGTGCTGATCTCCAATGTCGATGATCATTTGCGCAACCACGGTTTCCTGTGGTTGGGAAAGGCGGGATGGTCGCTCTCTCCAGCTTACGATCTCAATCCCGTGCCTACCGATGTGAAGGCGCGGGTGCTGACGACGAACATCGACCTCGACGAAGGCACCTGCTCGCTCGACCTGCTTGAGGCCGCGTCGGAATATTTTGGGCTTACGCTGCCGCAGGCCCGCGCGATCATTAAGGAAGTCGCGACAGCGACCACGACCTGGCGCGACACGGCCAAAGCAGTCGGCACCCGCGCGGCCGAGATCAATCGCATGGCCAGCGCTTTCGAGCACGATGATCTCAAACGAGCGCTGGCGCTTTGACACGGACATTCCTTCATAGCTTCGATCCTGCGGTGGCGAGCCCCATCGCTGGCCCGACCGTCGACCTTGAAGTCTCCGATATCGAGGATGCCGGCATTCGGGAGGTGCTGCAGACACCCGGCGCCGCCTATGGCGCGTGGTCCATTCTCGACGCGCTGCTGGCGCCGACCGGCGCGGGAACGCCTTTCATCTTCAGGGAGCCGCTTGGGCAGGCGCGCGAAGTCAAAGTCGCGCTCTCAGGCCTGTTTGGACGCTTCGTCGCCCGCACCTATCTCGAGCGACACTTCAATCTTTCGATCTTCGCGCATCTCGGTACCCGCAGCATATCTATGGGGCTGACCTAGCAGTTAGTCCGAATTGAGAAGCCCCGCGCGGCGGACCGGGCGGGGCTTTTTGGCGACCTCAGTCGCCGTTCTTACGGGGCCGCGACCAGATCAGACTGAAGCCGTCGCCGTCCTCGTCGTTGAACAGGTTCGCGTAGATCGGTGCGTTGAACGAGGGGTCGTCGAGCTTGAGCGAGAGGTAGTCGCGGCCCTCCTCGGAGCGCTTCGACCAGGCGGCCCCGATCTCGGCCCGGCCGACGAAGACGCGGTGGCTCGGGGCGTTCTCGTTGGTGCGGTTGGCCTCGGGCACGATGCGGACGCCCTTGGTCTGGAGGCTGAGGGTGACGATCTCGCCCTGGAAGTCGCTGCCGATCTTCTTGAAAGAACCGATGTTAGCCATGTTACTTCTCCTTGCTGTTTCGAGCCGCGACCACCGCGGCCTCGATGGCGATCTACAGGCCGAAGACGATCGACGACGCACCCGCCCGCGGGCCGCAGCGCAGCGGAGGACGCCAGCGGGGCGACTTTCTTGCCTCGCGAGGAATGGGCGTTAGCCCAGGGGAAGAAAGTCGCCCCGCTGGCGTTGCGTTCAGGCGATCGAGGCGCAGCCGTTCTTCGGCTAGATCGAGCCATCAAGAGGCCAGGTGGTCCGTGCGCTGAACAGCAACCCCAGAGAAGTTGTGGCGCCGCTCGGTTGGGCTGCACAAGAGGTCGCTGCGCTCAGGCGTAGAGTTGGAAGCAAAAGCGAAGAAAGGGCGATCGCGACTGCCGTGAACCATCGGCGATGAGATGCCCCTGGCTGGTGCCTTCCGCCGGGAGGTCAGGTGCCGGGTGCCAAAGCCTTCGAGAACGCCGCGACTATTTCTCACTCAAGCTCGTCGACCCAGCCAACGCTTGGACCTGAGCAGCCTCAGCGTCGAGACCCAAGTCTCATTCCTTTCGCGTCTCGGCCGAGAGCGGCTACTGATGTTCCTCCAACAAAGCCTCGCCCAATGCCGGAGGCTCCGCAAAGCTGGTTATCCGTCTCCACGCCATGGCGGCGATGGCAAAAGCGCCCATCCAGCTGAAGATATCCTGCCAAAGTGAGGATGGCATCGCGATTTGCGACAGGCCATGAGCGAGGTGATAGCCCCCGACAGCCGCCGGGACGGTGAAAGCTGCGGCACCGCACGAAGCTGGATCGAGCCCAGATCAAGGCGGTTTGACCGATGAGAACGGTCACGGCACCGGCAAGAATTGCGACCAGAGCTGCGGAGGCAATGCTTGCCCCAGCGTGAACAGCCACCCAGTCCTGCGGAAAGCGCAACGAAATATGGCAGCTTCAACTCTTTCAATGTCGTCGAACGGCAACATCCTTCCGTGTCGTCGTTCGCTGACATTTGATATTGTCGCCGAACGCTGACATATGGTAATGTAGGCGAACGACGACATTCTAGGCGCACGATGCTTGTACGCACATCCACCGATCTCGGGGCCATCATTCGAGACAGGCGCAAACGACTCAAGCTCGACCAGTCGAGCTTCGCCAAGCGTATTGGTGTCAGCCGTCAGTGGGTCATCGAAGTCGAACATGGCCACGCACGCGCCGAACTCGGCCTGGTGCTCCGCGCTCTTGACGCTCTCGGTATCCGCCTGGACGCCAGCAGCGAACAATCCAACAGCCGCAGTTCAGAAGAGTCCGGCGTCGATATCAACGCAATCGTGGCCAAAGCCAAGAAGAGGAGGGCATGACAAACGAACTCGTCGCCCTCTTGGACGGGAAGGAAGTCGGCCGCGTGCATAACGACACGCACAGCCGCCTTACCTTTGTCTATGACACCAATTGGCGCGAAGCGAGGGGCGCGTATCCGATTTCGCTCTCCATGCCACTCGCGGCCGAGGAGCACGGTCCCGCCGCTGTGCAAGCCTTTTTATGGGGACTTCTGCCGGACAACGAGCGCGTCCTCGATCGTTGGGCCAAGAAATTTCAGGTCTCGGCCCGCAACGTGTTTGCCCTGATTTCCCATGTCGGCGAGGATTGCGCCGGCGCCATTCAGTTCGTCACCCCCGATCGTTTGAAGGTATTACAAAGCGGTGCGGACGACAAAGTTGAATGGCTTGACGAAGCCGCGATTGCCAAACGTTTGCAAGCGTTGAGAGAGGATCACGCCGCATGGCGGTTGCCGCGCGATACGGGGCAATTCAGTCTCGCCGGGACTCAGCCGAAAACTGCGCTGCTCCTGCAAAAAGACCGATGGGGAATTCCCTCTGGACGAATCCCGACAACTCATATCTTGAAACCCCCGACCGGCCATTTCGACGGCCATGCCGAGAACGAACATATCTGCCTCAATCTTGCGCGCAATCTCGGCTTACCCGTCGCCGAAACTAAGGTCATGCGATTTGAGAAAGAAATCGCCATTGTCGTCGAACGCTATGACCGGCAATTCAGCGCAAATGACGTCGTTCGCGTCCATCAAGAGGACATCTGCCAAGCACGCGGCATCATGCCAACCAAGAAATACCAAAGCGAGGGCGGACCAGCCCCCGCCGACATTATCGAACTCCTACGCACATACTCCACCAATAGCGTGGATGACCTAGATACTTTCATCGATGCCCTCGGCTTCAACTGGCTCATCGGCGGCACCGATGCACACGCCAAGAATTACTCGCTGCTCCTCGCCAGCGGCCCTACAGTGCGACTTGCGCCGCTCTACGATATCGCCAGCATCCTTCCCTATAACGATGTCGAGTTTCAGAAAATGAAGCTCGCGATGAAGATCGGCGGCGAATACAAGCTTAGCCAGATTGGTGCGCGCGAATGGCAGAAGTTCGCCCGCGAAACCCGCCTCGACGCCGACAAAATGATTGCCGGATTGAATTCTCTGGCTGAGTTGCTTCCCGACAATGTAACCGATGTCTGCGCTACCGCGGAAGCGGAGGGGCTCGACAATACTATAATCAAGCGCTTGGCCACGAAGTTGATCGATCGAGCCAAGGAATGCCAACGCGTTCTGAGTGGCTCCTGGTAGAAGGGACGTTCCTCATCTCTAATGCCAGCCACAAACCGTTCGGCGTTCTGCGCCCATGCGTCGCCGCCGGAAGCCGCCTCTAGCTGAAGGCGGCTATTTGTTCTTGTACTTGGGGCGCAGCAATTCGCGATAGCCGCCTCGCATCAATGCGAGGCCGCTCTGCACGAGGCGAATTGTACGATTGCGCAGATCGTGCGTTTTCCAGGCACGATCGGGGATACGCTTCTTGCCGAAGAGAGCTTCGGCAACGATCCGATACGTGCCGCCGGCGTCATGGGCATCGAGCGCCTGAATGGCGGCGCGCAGCCGTTCGCATCGCTGTTTTGACAATCCGTGAGAGGCGGGACCGACAGCGCGTTCATTCATTGCGCGCCACAGCCGCTGCGCTGCAAGGGCGCGCGCGTCGAAATCGCGGTCGAATGCCAATTGAACTGCGTAATTGGCGCCGGCGGCTGGCAGATCCTTCAGCCAGACTCGATGCTCTACGACGCCTATCCGTAGCACAGCGTGCCAGCCATCGGAGGCACGCCGCGCCCGGCCAGCAGCAAGATCGAGAAGGAGCTGAAGAGCGCTGTCCCCACTGACCGTCGACGCGATCACCGCGATTGGAACGACCGTCGGCAGGACCTCAGGCGCCCAAATGACGACCTGTTCCTCGAAGGATATCTGCGGGTCATGGGCGAAAGCAGATGCCCCACCTCCTCCTGAACTCCGGAGATACTTCGCCGTCCGGGCTGTTCCTCACGGTCTCTTCGTAGTCGCGTTGGTAGTCTTTGTTTCGGCGAAGAAATTCCCAGGCGATGTCGGTTCTTTCAGCGTCCTGCAGGCTCTTGTACGAATCCGGCGACCGCCAGTCGAATGTCGGCATTGCTTACGCCCCTTTGTCCAGTCGGATAACAAGGATTGCGCCGCAATAATTCTGATCGATTGGGTTGTAGGAAGTCCTTACTTTGGCACCACGCAGTGCTCTAAAGTGACCACCAACGAGGAGAAGAAGATCGTGTTCTTGAGAAACACTTCACCGGTGAGATTTTCCTAATTTGACCCGGCACCGCGCAAGAAACGTCCCTGTTCAGTAGCCCACTTAGCGCGCATAAGATGAGACAGGTATGCATTCCGCGCGCGATCAGGTTCGCGCTCCGGATCGATATGCAACACTATTCGCGCGACCTCCCGCCAGTCGGCCCCCTCGCTTTCGGCTTGCAAAAGGCGCGTGTACGTCACCACGTGCTGCTCGTCATAGACCGTTAGCGCGGAATCGGTTGGCGCAACATCCGCTACATCAGGATCAAGCGGTGGCTTAGACATGGCCCTACGCCGCACACGCGATCGAAATACGAACTGAGGGATGCACCGCGCCACCTCGCATAGCATGCGAGTGTAGCATATGGCATGCCACAATAGCCGTCCGGGAGCGCTCTTCTCTACATTTCGGCAATCGAACCTCCATCCAGCGACCACAGGCCACTCCGCGTATTATAACACGTAGCGCCAAAATACGCGATTGCCTCCTATCCTGCGGATGGACATTCGCAAGGTCTTTGGAGGAAATGCGCGCCGATTCCGACTGGCCCTTGGTTTGAGCCAAGAGGCGGTCGCGGAACGCATGGGCGTCGATAGGGCCTTCATAAGCAGCATGGAAAGAGGACGCCAAAACGCGACCCTGCTTACCATCTGGGAAACCGCCCAAGCCTTGGAAGTACGGCCTGCAGATCTACTCGAAGAAAAACTATCTAAGATTCGATCCTGATCTGCGCGAGCCTGGCGAGCGTCACCGTCCAGCGGCAATGCGTCCGAACTAATAGTTACCTCGAATTGGGAAGCCCCGCCCGGCGGACCGGGCGGGGCTTTTTGGCGACCTCAGTCGCCGTTCTTACGGGGCCGCGACCAGATCAGGCTGAAGCCGTCGCCGTCCTCGTCGTTGAACAGGTTCGCGTAGATCGGTGCGTTGAACGAGGGGTCGTCGAGCTTGAGCGAGAGGTAGTCGCGGCCCTCCTCGGAGCGCTTCGACCAGGCCGCCCCGATCTCGGCCCGGCCGACGAAGACGCGGTGGCTCGGGGCGTTCTCGTTGGTGCGGTTGGCCTCGGGCACGATGCGGACGCCCTTGGTCTGGAGGCTGAGGGTGACGATCTCGCCCTGGAAGTCGCTGCCGATCTTCTTGAAAGAACCGATGTTAGCCATGTTACTTCTCCTTGCTGTTTCGAGCCGCGACCACCGCGGCCTCGATGGCGATCTACAGGCCGAAGACGATCGACGACGCACCCGCCCGCGGGCCGCAGCGCAGCGGAGGACGCCAGCGGGGCGACTTTCTTGCCTCGCGAGGAATGGGCGTAGCCCAGGGGAAGAAAGTCGCGCCGCTGGCGTTGCGTTCAGGCGATCGAGGCGCAGCCGCTCTTCGGCCAGATCGAGCCATCAAGAGGCCAGGTGGTCCGTGCGCTGAACAGCAACCCCAGAGAAGTTGTGGCGCCGCTCGGTTGGGCTGCACAAGATGTCGCTGCGCTCAGACGTAGAGTTGGAAGCAAAAGCGAAGAAAAGGGCGAACGCGACTGCCGTGAACCAGCCGCGATGAGATGCCCCTGGCTGGCCTGCCTTCCGCCGGGAGGTCAGGTGCCGGGTGCCAAAGCCTTCGAGAACGCCGCGACTATCTCTCGCTCAAGCTCGTCGACCCACACCAACGCTTGAATCCAAGGCGCCTCAGCCATCGCGACCCAAGGCTTATCCTTGTCGCGTCCTGGCCGAGAGGGGCTACTGATGTTCCTCCAACAAAGCCTCGCCCAATGCCGGAGGCTCGGCAAAGCTGGTTATCCGTCGCCACGCCATGCCGGCGATGGCAAAAGCGCCCATCCAGCTGAAGATATCCTGCCAAAGTGGGGATGGCATCGCGATTTGCGACAGGCCATGAGCGAGGTGATAGCCCGCGACAGCCGCCGGGACGGTGAAAGCTGCGGCAATCACCGCGCGCACGAAGCTGGATCGAGCCCAGATCAAGGCGGTTTGACCGATGAGAACGGTCACGGCGCCGGCAAGAATTGCGACCGGAGCTGCGGAGGCAATGCTTGCCCCAGCGTGAACAGCCACCAATCCTGCGGAAAGCGCGACGAAATATGGCAGCGCGTAGACAGCAAGGACGAGACCCAGCCAGCAGAACAGGCCGATGCCAAGCATATTGAGGGCGAGTGCGATGATAAGCATGGTGGTGGCTCCGCGACAAAAGACATGACGCTCGCGCCTTCCACCACCACCACGGCGCGACGAGAATAATAGCGCAGAATGCGCCGCTGTGCGAGTGCGTGACCTCGTTCGTCGGATCGGACAAGAATCGAAGCTTTCTGCTCGAGCGCTATACGGTCGCATCAGAGAATTTGCAGCGCTGGCGAACTTGGCCCTCGACGAAGAAGCGCCGATGGGCGACGGCGCTTACGCGCCGCCGAACTTCCACACGGGAATGCCGAGCTTCCTGGCCTTATCGGCCAGGTTGTCCTGTATCCCGGTGCCTGGAAAGTGCATGAGACCGATCGGCAGCACTAAAAGCATGGCGTCGTTGCGCTTGAACGGAGCTGCCTTGCCGTGCTTGGTCCAGTCCGGCTTGAAGGCGACCTGGGGAACCTTGCGGTTGGTCGCCCATTTTGCGGCGATCAGCTCGGCGCCCTTCGGCGAGCCACCGTGGAGCAGCACCATGTCGCGATGCTTGGCGTGGGCCTTGTCGAGGCGGTCCCAGATCAGGGCGACGTCGTTAAAATCGAGTCCACCGGTGAGCGCGATCTTGGGTCCCGACGGCAGCAACGCCTCGGTGTCAGCGCGACGTTTGGCAGCCAGGAAATCGCGGCTATCGATCATCGCAGAGGTGAGCCTGCGATGATTGACGAGTGACCCGGAACGGGGGCGCCAGGGCGAGCCGGTATGAAGCTCGAATTGCTCAGTCGCCAGATCGCGAAACAGCTCCATGGCGTTGCGGCGTTCGATCAGTGTGACGCCTTCCGCCGTGAGCCTTTCCAGTTCGACCGATCGCACCTCCGATCCATTCTGCTCGCGCTGGCTCTTTTGCTGGGCTTTTTCGTTGTCATCGAGTTCGCGCTCGATGCGGCCCGTAGCGCGATGGAAGAGATTGACGGTCGACCAGAGCAGATCTTCGAGGTCGGGTTCAAGCCGTGTATCGCTCAGGGTCGCCACGAGCGCATCAAAGATGTCGGCGATCGCGCCTGTGATGGCCTTGGCTTCCGGGAGCGGCCTTGGGTCAGGCTCGTCGTGAAAGGGACGATGGCCATAGAGCTGAAGCTCGTTGAGGATATGATCGGTCGGTGATGAGCCGTGCGGCGGTTCGAACTGGCTGTCGTCGTGTTCGGTCATCATGGCTTGGGGTCCTTTGCCGTTCGGCCGCGCCCATCGCGGCCTTCGTGGCGATCACCAGACGGCGGGCGGAACGGACCAGAACCCGGAGCGATCAATCCGCCGAAGCCCGCAGGGCGCAGGTGGAAGCGCAGGGCCGCAGCGAAGCGGAGGATGGCAGAGGTGCGGCTATTTTGTTTCGCGATGCAAAGGCGCGTGAGCGCCGGCGGAAAATAGCCGCACCTCTGCCATTGCCGGGCCGGGCCGCTTGCCGTCCGATCGCCCCCTAGAAGGCCCTGGGCGCGGCCCTGTCTGGCAAAGGCAGCTCACGCAATGACCGGTCATGATGATAGCGAGTTAAAATTGCTTGGCGCTATCCCCGTAGCGCCCCTCGGACGCGGCAGAACGCGGGCGATATCCTCGGGCACGAGTTGTGCGCGCAAGGCTGAGTTGGATTCAACCACTTGTAGATTGACTTTGACGCAGCCGCGTGTCGCAAGCGGCTCTTCTGCACGAGCAATGAGTGCCTGTCCTCTAGCTTTTCCGGTGAGACTTCAGCACGGCGATCAGAAAGATCCAGCCTCGATGTGATCGTATCCAGCCATGACGGAGCCAACGACCAGATTTCCTTGCTGTAATTCATTTCTCATAAAGGTTGGACGCATTCCAGCGCCGCTTGTTGTATCAGTCCGGCTTTTCCCGGGCCCGCTACGCCCTTGCAAAGCGCTTGGTTCAGCCAGTCAACGAAGGACCCTTTGTGAGGGCTGGCAGGAATGGTGTCACTTATCTGTTCGAGATACGCGTAAAATTGGGCGGCTGCGCTATCCAACCCTTGGCTGCGAACGATATTGGGTCGATTCAGTTGCGTGTCCACCGCACGCAATTTGCCAAGCACCTCGGCGCGGCCGACCGTGTCTGCGATGTCGTCGGCGATCTGGTACGCATGCCCGAGCAGTTCCCCCACCTTCGCCCATGGGGCCGGGTCAGCACCACCTGTCAGGGCGCCGCACGTGGTCGCCGCCACAAAGAGGGAGCCGGTCTTGTAATGGTGATAGCGGTCGATTGGGACGTGCGTCATGGCCTCCATCGACTGTCCGGCGATCAGCCCATGACTGGGGCCGACCGCCTCCGCGACCACCTCGATCATGCGCGCGACCAACTCAGGTGCCCGCGCAGCCTGCTGGCTGAGGTGTTTGAAAGCCGTCACGATCAAGGCATCGCCGGCCAGAACGGCGGTCGGCTCTCCGAATAGCCGGTGCACCGTCGGTTTGCCGCGGCGCAGCGCGGCGTTATCGAAGCAAGGCAGGTCGTCATGGACCAACGAGGCACAATGCAGCAATTCGATTGCTGCCGCAGCTCTTGCAGCCAGCTCCGGATGGCTTGCGCCGGATGCATTGAAGACTTTCAAGCAGAGCTTGGGGCGCATCCGGGCGCCACCTGGAAACACTGCCGCTTCTAGCGCTTCCCGCAGGTGAGTCGGCGACTCCGGACTCAGAGCACTACCCATCGCGGCTCGCAGCGCCTGCTCGATGAGCTCGTCGCTACCGCCAACCACATCGACTGGGTGACTCGAAATCATATCGCATCTCCACTTTTGAGACAAAAACCGGAATTGGGCGTGGTTCAACCGGTGCCGAATTAAAGGCCAATTTTGCGTCTCTTTAGGTTCTGGGGCACCGTCAAGTTTACGAATTGGAGCGGCCAAGGGGTAGACGACCGGCATGCCGACCGCACGGGGCCCTCTTTATCGGCGCATCGCTTCCCATCGGAAGTGATCAGCTATGCCGTTTGGTTGTATTTCCGGCTTTCCTTAAGCTTCGCATGATCGAGGAACGCTGGCGGCGCGTGGCATTGGCGTGACCTATGAAGCCGTGCGCCAGTGGGGACGTAAATCCGGCAAGGCGTTCTCCCATCGGGATCCCCCGGCGCACTCCCACTCGTGGCGACATGACATCTGGACGAATTCGTTATCTCGATCGCGCGAACAACATTGGCTCTGGCGCGCTGTCGACCAGAATGGCGTCGTTCTCGACGTCTTGATCCAAGGCCGAAGAGACTTGCGCGCTGCGCAGCGGCTCATGACGAAGCTCTTTAAATCCGCCGGCACGCCGCCGCGCGTGATGATCGCTGACAAGCTCCGTTCGTACGGCGCGACGAGGGCGATGATGGGCGTTCACGTCGAACATCGCTGGCACAAATCTCTCAACAATCGGGCCGAGAATTCTCATCAGCCGGCGCGGCGACGCCAGCGGATCATGAAGCTTTTCTAATCGAGAAACCGTTGAGCCTGATGGGACGGCCGAATCTCGAACCTTTGACAATCGACTCCTTCAGCTCAGCGGTCGATGAAGTTGACGATGCCTGTTCGCCTTACCCTTTGCGCGAAAGAGCTTGCACAGATGGGCTGACATCTAAAGCGATTGGTCATGGTTGATAGTCGCGACTGGAGCTTGGACCGGAACAACTGACCGGTCAGGGATCTGGGACCTAATTAGCAATAGGTGTGCCACCAGATCATTTGTGCAGTGAATGCTTCAATGGCGACGAAGGGTGCGCCTCGCCGGCGCGAGCCCCGAGGTTCAGGGTTGAGTTGCGGACATTGTGTCACCGGCCAGATACGGATGAACACCGTCAAATCTCTGAGCGACCAGTCTGAAGGACAACCCAGCCATATGCGAGCTAGTCGGGTCGAGCACCTTTCAAATGCAGCACGCGGCGCTCGCGTCATGCCGTTTCCAGGACCTACAAGCAGCCCGCGGCGTGCTGCCTCCGAGCAATCCCAACTGATCGAACTAGCCTGAGAATGTGCGCAATCGCACACGATTGTCAGCTTTGCGTCCATTGCCGTCGATTTGATGCTCATCTCTGGAGTATCAGCATTTTTGTCCCCGGCATGACAGTTGCCCTGTTCTCGGCAATCTCTACAGACCATCGATCTGACGCGTGACCGCCGCCTTGAAAGTATTCGACGACATGCTCGCGCATATTCCGCAAGAGCAGGCCTTTGTCGGGCACTTGCTGCGCCGGTTGTCGGCATTGAGACCCAATGCCGGAAACCTGACACTACGCGCCGCTACGAAGTGCCCGCTCGGCCTGCGAATTCACTTCGGCACGCGATTTGCTCCGTTCACGGCATCATCACCAATCGCGGTGTGATGGTATCGGGACGGACACGGCGCGCGTCGCTGTTCGCGTCTGGTCCGTTCCGACGATCTGCTGTGGCAATGACTTGGCGCTCGGTTGTGGACCGAGAAAATGCAGGGAAGTGTTGGATGCGATCTGGAGTTCTTCTTTTGGGAGCCACGACAATTGCGCCCGTCGCGAGCGATGCAACCAAAGCGGCAGACCTTGAGCCAGGAGTGAAACTGCCACCGGCGGTGTGGGACTGGTCCGGAGGCTATATTGGCGGACACATCGGTGGCGGGTGCGGTCGAACCTCCTTCACCAATCCCTCCGGTCAGTCGATCTATGGCGATGCCGACAGGTTCGATGTCACCCACCGGCACAACCCGCACCTGTCGTTCGGCTAGGGGCCGCATGTCTGCCTGGGCGCCGCGGCTAGCACGCCTGGAATTGCGATGCGCCTTTCCCGCCCTGTTCGTGCGGCTGGAGGATCTGGCGCTGACCATCGCCGTGGAGGACGTCGTCGACATGCCGTCTTACGTCATTCACTGCCCGCAGCGCCTGCCGGTCACCTTCCGCCCTTCCATCGCTTAGAGAGTGAAGTGCCACCATGTCCGAACAACCCTTGATGTCCGAACAACCCTTGCCGACGCTGCCGATGTGGCGCGTCGATCACATCGAGCCCTCGCCCGAGATGTTGGCGCTAAGCGCCAACGGTCCGATCCACCGCGTGCGCTTCCCGTCCGGGCACGAAGGCTGGTGGGTGACAGGCTACGACGAGGCCAAGGCGGTGCTGTCCGACGCGGCGTTCCGGCCCGCGGGAATGCCGCCGGCGGCATTCACCCCGGATTCGGTGATTCTCGGTTCGCCGGGATGGCTGGTCTCGCACGAGGGGGGCGAGCATGCCCGGTTACGCACGATCGTGGGGCCGGCCTTCGGCAACCGCAGGATGAAGCTGCTAGCGCAGCAGGCCGAGGCGATCGCCGCGCACTTGTTCGAGACGCTGGCGGCCCAGCCCCAGCCCGCCGACCTGCGGCGCCTCCTCTCCTTTCCGCTTCCGGCCATGGTCATCAGCGCGCTGATGGGCGTGCTCTACGAGGATCACGTCTTTTTCGCCGGGCTGTCCGACGAGGTGATGACGCACCAGCATGAAAGCGGCCCGCGCAGCGCGTCGCGCCTGGCCTGGGACGAACTGCGCGCCTACATTCGCGGCAAGTTGCGGGACAAGCGCCAGCATCCGGGCGACAACCTGCTGACGGATCTGCTCGCGGCGGTCGACCAGGGCAAGGCGACCGAGGAAGAGGCGATCGGCCTGGCGGCGGGCATGCTGGTGGCGGGGCACGAGAGCACCGTCGCGCAGATCGAATTCGGCCTGCTGGCCATGCTCCGCCATCCGCAACAGCGCGAACGCCTGGTCGGTGATCCATCCCTGGTGGATAAGGCGGTGGAGGAAATCCTGCGCATGTACCCGCCGGGCGCGGGCTGGGACGGCATCATGCGCTATCCGAGGACCGACGTGACCATCGCGGGCGTGCATATTCCCGCGGAGAGCAAGGTGCTGGTCGGCCTGCCGGCGACGTCGTTCGATCCGCGCCATTTCGACGACCCGGAAATCTTTGACATCGGACGCGACGGCAAGCCGCACCTGGCATTCTCCCACGGGCCGCACCAGTGCATCGGCGTGGCGCTGGCGAGGCTCGAACTCAAATTGGTGTTCGGTTCGATCTTCCAGCGCTTTCCCGCGCTGCGCCTGGCTGTGGCGCCCGAAGAACTGAAGTTGCGCAAGGAGATCATCACTGGCGGGTTCGAGGAGTTCCCGGTGCTCTGGTGATGCGCGGACGCCGCCGGGGATCGCGATCTTCTCCGCAATTTTCCGGCGCGCCTGGCGCGCGCCGGTCAGATCAGCCAGCCAACAGGTAACCGAGATGGACTTGCCAGAAACCACGGCAGCATGCCGGGACGCCTTCGCCGAACTGGCGTCGCCAGCGTGCATCCACGACCCGTATCCGTTCATGCGGTGGTTGCGCGAGCATGATCCGGTGCATCGCGCGGCGTCGGGCCGTTTTCTGTTGAGCCGCCACGCCGACATCTACTGGGCGCTCGAGGCCACGGGCGATGCGTTTCGGGGACCGGCGCCGGGCGAACTGGCACGCTATTTCCCGCGTGCGGCGACCAGCCTGTCACTCAATCTGCTCGCGTCCACGCTAGCGATGAAGGACCCACCGACGCATACGCGTCTGCGCCGGTTGATCTCGCGCGATTTCACCATAAGCCAGATCGACAACCTGCGGCCGAGCATCGCGCGCATCGTCGCAGCGCGCCTCGACGGCATGGCGCCCGCGCTGGAGCGCGGGGAGGCGGTGGACCTGCATCGGGAATTCGCGCTGGCGTTGCCCATGCTGGTCTTCGCCGAACTGTTCGGCATGCCCCAGGAGGACATGTTCGGGCTCGCCGCCGGCATCGGCGCCATTCTGGAAGGCCTGAGCCCGCACGCCAGCGAACCCCAGCTCGCCGCGGCGGACGCGGCGAGCGCCAGGGTAAAGGCCTACTTCGGCGACCTCATACAGCGCAAGCGCACCGATCCCCGCCACGACATCGTGTCGATGCTGGTCGGCGCACACGACGACGATGCCGACACGCTGTCGGATGCGGAGTTGATCAGCATGCTGTGGGGCATGCTGCTGGGCGGCTTCGCCACCACGGCTGCGACCATCGACCATGCGGTCCTGGCGATGCTGGCGTATCCCGAACAGCGGCACTGGCTGCAGGGAGACGCCGTGAGGGTGAAGGCATTCGTCGAAGAAGTCCTGCGCTGCGACGCGCCCGCCATGTTCAGCTCCATTCCGCGTATCGCCCAGCGCGACATCGAACTGGGCGGCGTGGTGATCCCGAAGAACGCGGACGTGCGCGTGCTGATCGCGGCCGGCAATCGCGACCCGGACGCCTTCGCCGATCCCGACCGCTTCGATCCCGCGCGGTTCTACGGCACCAGTCCTGGCATGTCGACCGACGGGAAGATCATGCTGAGCTTCGGCCACGGCATCCACTTCTGCCTCGGTGCGCAACTGGCCCGGGTGCAATTGGCCGAGAGCCTGCCGCGGATCCAGGCGCGCTTCCCCACACTGGCATTGGCCGAGCAGCCGATCCGGGAGCCCTCCGCGTTCCTTAGGACGTTCCGCGCGCTGCCGGTGCGGCTGCATGCGAAGGGGGGCTGAGATGCACGTCGTGGTCGACCAGGATCTTTGCGGAACCACCGGGCAGTGCGTGCTGACGCTGCCGGGCACCTTTCGCCAGCGCGAGCCGGACGGCGTGGCCGAAGTGTGCGTGGCGACGGTCCCGCCGGCGCTGCAAGCCGCCGTGCGGCTCGCGGCCAGCCAGTGCCCGGTCGCCGCCATTCGGGTCATCGAAAGCGACGCTGGCGATGACGAGCGCGCCAGCGCCGACCCTGCGGCTTCTCCGGCGGAGGCCGAGCGGCATGCCGCGAAAGACCAACGCAATCAGGAGGACACGATGGGACGGTTTGAAGGCAAGGTGGCCGTGGTGACCGGCGCCGGCGCCGGCATCGGCAAGGCATGCGCCCTCGCCATCGCGCGCGAGGGCGGCAGAGTGGTGGTGGCCGACATTGATGGCTCGGCGGCCATCGCCTGCACCGCGCAGATCGCGGCCGAAGCGGGCCACGCGCTGGCTCTGGCCATGGACATCGCCGATGCGCAGGCGGTGGCAACGCTGTTCGAGACGGCGGAGCGGCACTTCGGCGGGGTCGACCTGCTGGTGAACAACGCGAGCGCCATGCATCTGACCCCGCGCGACCGCGCGATCCTCGACCTGGACCTGGCGGTCTGGGATCAGACCATGGCGACCAATCTGCGCGGCACGCTGCTCTGCTGCCGGCAGGCCATCCCACGGATGATCGCCCGCGGCGGTGGCGCGATCGTCAACATGTCGTCGTGCCAGGGGCTCAGCGGTGACACCGCGCAGACGTCCTACGCCGCGTCGAAGGCGGCGATGAACATGCTGTCGGCCTCGCTCGCCACCCAGTACGGTCATGCGCAGATCCGCTGCAACGCGGTTGCGCCGGGTCTCATCATGACCGAGCGTCTCCTCGCCAAGCTGGACGAGTGCATGCAACGGCATCTGCGCCGGCACCAGCTCCTGCCGCGCGTCGGCCGCCCCGAGGACGTGGCCGCGCTGGTGGCGTTCCTGCTCTCCGACGATGCTGCGTTCATCACCGGCCAGGTCGTGTGCATCGACGGCGGCATGCTGGCGCATGTGCCGACATACGCCGACGGTGGCAACAGCCGCGTCGCGCGGCCTGCCGGCGACACCGCCGAAGCGGCCGCGGCGGCGCGCTGCTGATGGACATGCTGCTCAACCCGCTGAACCGTCGGCACCGGCTGCGGTGCGACATCCCGGTCGTGCCCGGCGCTTACCCCCTGGTCGGGCATCTTCCCGCCATCGTCTGCGACCTGCCGCGCCTGCTGCGGCGCGCGGAACGGACGCTGGGCAGCCACTTCTGGCTAGATTTCGGCCCTGCCGGACACCTGATGACCTGCGTGGATCCGGAAGCGTTCGCACTGCTCCGGCACAAGGACGTGTCCTCCGCGCTGATCGAAGACATCGCGCCCGAATTGTTTAGCGGAACGTTGGTCACCCAGGACGGCGGCGCGCACCGGCAGGCGCGCGATGCGATCAAGGCGGCGTTCCTGCCCAAGGGGCTGACCCAGGCCGGCATCGGCGATCTGTTCGCGCCCATCATCCGGGCGCGGGTGCAGGCGTGGCGCGACCGCGGCGACGTCACCATCCTGCGCGAAACCGGCGACCTGATGCTCAAGCTCATCTTCAGCCTCATGGGAATCCCCGCGCAGGACCTGCCGGGATGGCATCGCAAGTACCGGCAACTGCTGCAGTTGATCGTCGCGCCCCCGGTCGACCTGCCCGGACTGCCCTTGCGGCGCGGCCGCGCCGCCCGCGACTGGATCGACACGCAGTTGCGCCGGTACGTTCGCGACGCGCGCGCGCATGCCGCGCGCACCGGGTTGATCAACGACATGGTGAGCGCCTTCGATCGCAGCGACGATGCGCTCTCCGATGACGTCCTGGTCGCCAATATCCGCTTGCTGCTGCTTGGCGGTCACGACACCACCGCCTCGACGATGGCCTGGATGGTGATCGAGCTGGCGCGGCAGCCTATGCTGTGGGACGCCCTGGTCGAGGAGGCGCAACGTGTGGGCGCGGTGCCGACCCGGCACGCGGACCTGGCGCAGTGTCCGGTCGCCGAGGCGCTGTTCCGCGAGACGCTGCGCGTGCATCCGGCGACCACGGTCCTGCCGCGTCGCACGCTGCAGGAATTGCAACTCGGCCAACGGCGCATTCCCGCGGGCACCGATCTGTGCATCCCGCTGCTGCATTTCTCGACCTCGGCGCTGCTGCACGAGGCGCCTGATCAGTTCAGCCTGGCGCGGTGGCTGCAACGCACGGAGCCGATCCGGCCGGTGGACATGCTGCAGTTCGGTACGGGCCCACACGTCTGCATCGGCTACCACTTGGTATGGCTGGAACTGGTGCAGTTCTCTATCGCCTTGGCGCTGACCATGCACAAGGCCGGGGTACGGCCGCGGTTGCTGAGCGGCGTCGAAAAGGGCCAGCGCTATTACCCGACCGCACATCCGTCCATGACAATCCGCATCGGATTCTCATGAGCTGGCATCGCACGCCCCATGTGGCGAGGCAGCGGCACCGGCGACGCGTGGCATTGCTGCACTCGGCGCGCGCGCTCGGTGCGACGCCGGCAACACGGCGGCGGCTCGCCGCTCACCGTGGCCGTCTCCTGTCAGGTACGAGGACATGAACAACATGCAGACCGGCTCGATGCTACACGACGACCGAACTGGCGTTTCCGCGCTCGGCGGATTGCGCGCGCAGTCGCGCGGCGCATCCAGCAGGTTGCTGCGGAGATCTGGATGAGCACGGCGCAAAGCGGGTCGAACGGGTACTGGCGCGTCTTCTCTGCGCCGAACATGCGCCGGGCCGCGACGGGCCTGCGGCGACGTGCACGGCGTCTGCCCGATCCTGGTTCTCGTCAACCGTCTGCAGGAGGAACATCCCGCGTGAACGCGCTGTCCGAACAGATCCTTTCCGAATTGCGCCACCTGCTGAGCGAGATGAGCGATGGCGGCAGCGTCGGTCCGTCCGTCTACGACACGGCGCGAGCTCTGCAGTTTCACGGCAACGTCACCGGTCGGCAGGACGCATACGCGTGGCTCATCGCGCAGCAACAGGCCGATGGCGGATGGGGAAGCGCGGACTTCCCGCTGTTCCGCCATGCGCCCACGTGGGCGGCGTTGCTGGCATTGCAGCGTGCCGATCCTCTTCCCGGCGCTGCCGACGCAGTCCAGGCTGCAATCCGGTTCCTCCAGCGCCAGCCCGATCCCTACGCGCATGCGGTGCCGGAAGACGCGCCGATCGGCGCGGAGCTGATCCTACCGCAGTTTTGCGGCGAGGCCGCATCCTTGCTGGGCGGCGTGGCGTTTCCGCGCCACCCGGCGCTGTTGCCGTTGCGGCACGCGCGCCTGGTCAAGCTGGGGGCCAAGCTGGGAGCCGTGGCGACGTTGCCGAGCGGCCATCCGTTGCTGCACTCCTGGGAAGCCTGGGGGACGTCGCCGACCACCGCATGCCCGGATGACGACGGCAGCATCGGCATCAGTCCGGCGGCCACCGCCGCGTGGCGTGCGCACGCCGTGACACAGGGGAGCACGCCGCAGGTCGAGCGCGCCGACGCGTATCTGCAGGCGGCATCGCGGGCGACGCGCAGCGGCATCGAAGGTGTCGTTCCCAACGTCTGGCCGATCAATGTGTTCGAGCCATGCTGGTCGCTGTACACCCTGCATCTGGCCGGGCTGTTCGCGCATCCCGCGCTCGCCGAGGCGGTGCGCGTGATCGTCGCGCAGCTCGACGCCCGGCTGGGCGTGCGCGGTCTGGGCCCGGCCTTGCACTTCGCGGCCGATGCGGACGACACCGCAATTGCGTTTTGCGTCCTGCGCCTTGCAGGCCGCGACCCGGCGGTCGATGCGTTGCGCCATTTCGAAATCGGCGAGCTGTTCGTCACCTTCCCCGGCGAGCGCAATGCCTCGGTGTCGACCAACATCCATGCCCTGCATGCGTTGCGACTGTTGGGAAAGCCCGCCGCCGGCACCAGCGCCTACGTCGAGGCCAATCGCAACCCGCACGGTCTATGGGACAACGAAAAATGGCACGTTTCGTGGCTGTATCCCACCGCGCATGCGGTCGCTGCGCTGGCGCAAGGCAAGCCCCAGTGGCGCGACGAGCGTGCGCTGGCGGCGCTGCTGCAGGCGCAGCGCGACGACGGCGGCTGGGGCGCCGGTCGCGCGTCCACATTCGAGGAGACCGCCTATGCGCTGTTCGCGTTGCACGTGATGGACGGGAGCGAAGAGCCGACAGGGCGCCGGCGCATCGCGCAGGCGGTGGCGCGTGCGCTGGAGTGGATGCTCGCCCGCCATGCAGCGCATGCATTGCCGCAGACGCCGCTGTGGATCGGTAAGGAGCTGTATTGCCCCACCCGGGTCGTGCGCGTGGTCGAACTCGCCGGGTTGTGGCTGGCGCTTCGTTGGGGGCGGCGCGTCCTGGCCGAGGGAGCAGGAGCGGCGCCATGATCCAGACCGAACGCGCGCTGCAGCAGGTGCTGGAGTGGGGGCGTTCCCTGACCGGGTTCGCCGACGAGCATGCCGTGGAAGCGGTCAGGGGCGGCCAGTACATCCTGCAGCGCATCCACCCGAGCCTGCGCGACACCAGCGCCCGCACCGGCCGCGATCCGCAGGACGAAACGCTGATCGTGGCGTTCTATCGCGAACTGGCGCTGCTGTTCTGGCTCGACGATTGCAACGACCTTGGCCTGATCGGGCCGGAGCAGCTTGCCGCGGTGGAGCAGGCGCTGACGCAGGGCGTGCCGTGCGCGCTCCCCGGATTCGAGGGCTGCGCTGTGCTGCGCGCTTCGCTGGCCGCGCTCGCCTATGATCGTCGCGACTATGCTCAGCTTCTCGACGATACCCTGTGCTACTGCGCGGCGCTGCGCGCCGGACACGCGCAGGCGGCAGGGGCGGAACGCTGGTCCTACGCCGAGTACCTGCACAACGGCATCGATTCGATCGCCTACGCGAACGTGTTCTGTTGCCTGTCGTTGCTGTGGGGGCTGGACATGGCGACCTTGCGCGCGCGTCCGGCGTTTCGCCAGGTCCTGCGGCTCATCTCCGCGATAGGGCGCCTGCAGAACGATCTGCATGGACGCGACAAGGACAGGTCGGCCGGCGAGGCCGACAACGCAGCGATCCTGCTGCTGCAGCGCTATCCGGCCATGCCTGTGGTGGAGTTCCTCAACGACGAGCTGGCCGGCCATACGCGCATGCTGCACCGGGTGATGGCGGAAGAACGCTTTCCCGCGCCGTGGGGACCGTTGATCGAGGCCATGGCGGCCATACGCGCGCAGTACTACCAGACCTCGACCGGCCGCTACCGCAGCGACGCTGCGGGGGGAGGCCAGCGTGCGCCGGCCTGAACGCGCGGGAGGCGGCGGCGTGCGCGCGCTGCTGTCGGTCCGATCCGACGCAACGCCGTCGCCCGATGCGGAGGATGGAGCGAGCATGAGCGACACCGCCCTGAGCCGGCGCAGGGACGGCGGCTCATTGCCACAGCCCTGCAGGCCGATCTCTCTACTTTGCCGATCCATACTCTGCTTGGCGACGCAGCAGCAACGAAAACGCAAATGGACTGAACGCCAGGACTTGCCACGGCACACCGACTTCAGCGCCATCACCGACGAGCGCCTGCGATGGAGCGAGCAACGCCTTGACGACCGACCACACAAGAGACTCGGATTCAGAATGCGCGTCGACGTTTTCTTCGAGGAACTCAGCAACAGCGTTGCAAATCAGAGTTGAATCCACCCTTCGAAAGAGATCAACATGAGATCCGGCTGGAAGCGGGTCTTTTCCGGGATGTCTGCGGCAGCGACATTTCAACTCTTGTCATCCGGAATGCGTTTTTCCATAGCGCGTCAACTCCCGCAATGCGCGCGCTTCGATAGCACACGACAGCCTCGGTTCTCCATGGCCGATGATCCGTCCACGAAGTGCAAGTGCAGATTATTCGGAAAAGAGCTTCACGCCGACCAGACCGACAACAACCAACATGACAGAACACAGGCGAGCAAGATTTGCGCTCTCACCGAAAAACGCAATTCCAACAATCGCCGTCCCCACGGTCGCAATTCCGGCGAAGCCCGCGTAAACCGTCGAAGCGGGCAAGCACTTTACAGATTCACCCAACAGAAGAAAAATCGGAAGAGCGAAGACCACCGCCGACAAAACTGTTGTCCATTTCGGAAGCCCGATCGAGCGCTTCAAAACGAAGGGCCATGCGACCTCGAATATGTCCGCCAGAAGTATGTATAGCCACGCCATCAGATACCTCTTTCGTCAGGGGTCGCGTAGCACAAACCGCATGTCGATTGCGACTATCAACTGTTCTGCTTTGGTCAAAGGCTGCCTACCAAATGCGGTAGCCCACGGTCGCTGGAATCGCTGCCGGGTGGCTGCACCGCGCATATCGGCAGAGATGGGCAAGGCCGGCTGCAGCGCTCGTCCAGGCTCGACTGCGGTCCGCAACATGACCGACAACACGACATGATCTGCCCAATTGCCGGCGGCACCGCTAGTTGATCAGTCAAACCGTCCCGGCATCAGCGAACAGTATAAACCGAACGACATCCTGCGGCGCGAGTTGGATGCGCAGCGCCGCCCGCAGGGCGCCGAGGCCGAATGCATGCAGGTCCTCGTTGAAGTCGCCCGTCCGCGGAGACAGGACAAGCGCCTCAATGCCCGCTGCTTCGGCGCATTGGGTCAATGCCGCCACCGCCGTGTCACCCGCGGCATCGGCATCGCGGGCGATGTAGAGGCGACGCAGCGTCGGCGGCAGCAGAAGGGCGGCAAGGTGGTTGGCCGAGAGCGCGGCGGCCATTGGCATGGCAGGCAGCGCACAGCGCAGCGACAGCATCGTCTCGATACCTTCGCCGGCAGCGAGGACGTCGTCGGCCGCGCCAAAGCGGACGGCATGGCCGAGGAGACCGCCCATGGCCCGTCGCGGCGTGTCGACCGGCGCCTTGCCAGAGCCGTCCGGCGCGAGCCAGGTGCGATGTGCGCCGGTGATGCGATCCGCAAGATCGGTCACGGCGGCGATCATCGCCGGCCAGGTCTCAGTCGGCGAACCGTCGTCCGGGCGATAGTAGCTGCGCGGATGAAATCGCAGCGCGCCCGCAGCGTGGACAGGCTTGATGCCGCGACGGCCGAGGTAAGTCTCGACAAGCGTGCGGCGGATCGGCTGCGACATGGCGAAGAGCCGCTGTGCCGCTTCCGCCGATCCGGCGGGGACGGGTGTGCGAACACTCTTTGGGCTGCGGCGCGGTTCGGCGGGCGGCAGACTCAGAAAGCGTCGTGCCTCCCCGGCGACATCGCGAAAATCGACGAAACCGCAGCTCTCGCGGATCACGTCGAGGAGATCGCCATGTTCGCCCGAGGCAGCATCTCGCCAATGCCCGGCGGCGCCGGGACCGGAGTCCGGTCCGCTGAGGCGGACGAACATCGAGCGGCCGGGCACATTGCGGACGTCGCCGACAATCCAATAGCGGCCCTGGCGCCGTCCATTGGACAGGTAATGGCGGCAGACCGCCTCGGCATCACGGGCGAGGCGGCGCGCCAGCTCAGAAGCGTCGCGGGACATCACGCAACCTCCCGCACTGCGCTGGCAGCAGGTTGCGCAGAAGCAGTCAATCGACTGTGAGACAGCACCCAAGCGCAAACGCGCAACATAATTCGCCGCGCGCCCTGTTCGGTCCACTGGCCGGCCAGTCCCTTGGATGAGTCGTGGCGCCGTACAAACGAGCAGCGGCCAGGCCGGTTGTGGACCGGCAGCCAGCAGCCTCCCTCGCCCTTGCGGTTGGAAAGAGAGCGGCGGCACACAGCCTCGGCCTCACGCGCGAGGCGGCATGCCAGTTCGAAAGCATCGGGCCGCATCAGGCGGCCTCGCGTTCGCAGATGCGCTCGACCGGGTAGCATTCGAGCACCTTGCCAAGCACGATGGCCCCGCTTGCATCGGTGGGCACGAACATGCGCAGCTTCCAGGAGATGATCTCACTGAACAGTCCATAGGTCCGTAAGCGATCGCGCATGGTGTCGTTGAAGTCCGCGAGCTCGATGCGATGCGTCCCCATGACGCGGACGCGCCGCAGTGTCAGGCCCTCGGCGAGCTCGACGAGCGCGCGGCCTTCGCGCAAGGCGGCGAAGACCTCCTCGGGCTCGAGTGTCGGCCGCTCACCCAAAAGCGCGTCGGCGACCCAGGCGGACGAGACCTTCCGCCCAATGATCCGCTCGCCGGCGTCGGTCTGGAGGCGGTAGACGCGGGTCGATTCCTTCGGCAGCCGTTTCCAGATCGGCAGGAGCAGCCCGGCCACGACGTGGATCGTGCTCTCGGTGAACGCCGGCACGTCTTTGAGCTCAGCTGTCCAGGCTGAACTGAAGTGCTCACGGTCTGTCTCGATCCAATGACTTTCGGCCATGGCCTTGGACGGGACATTGTGGCTCTCCATGGGCCGGACCAATTTGACGCGCTGCTCGATTTCGCCATCGTCCAGCATCAGGCTCGGAGCCGGCACTTGCACCGCCGCGCGGCCGGAACGTTCGTTCACCAGCAGGACTGCGCGGCGATCCGACAGGAGGCCGAGGGCGTCATCCAGAGTGAGCGGCCGGTTGCGTTCGCGCTGGATGATCGTCAGCAGCCGTGTCTCGGCGCTGGTCGCGGGATGGGTGTAGATGGTGCGCCGATGCGTGACGACGAAGCTTTCGGCGCGCAGGGTCTCAAGGCCCGCATCATAGATTCCGGAGGCGATTGCGCCTTCGATCCGCGCCTTCAGCAACTGCTCGAAGGCGGTGAACAGCACGTTTTGCAGTTCGATGGTCAGCGCCAGCAGACGGTTGAGGAAAGTCGTGATCGGCGGCAGGTCATCCCTCATGCCATTGGCGTCAACGAGCTTCAGCCCGGTCGCATTCTCGAACATCTCAAGAGAGCAACCATCCACGTTGCCGCGAACCAGGAGCAGGTAGAGTTGGCGCAGAGCATCACGGCCGTAGATGCTTTCGAGATTATCCTCGGGCCGAAACAGTCCCTGCCCCCCGGTCTGACGCTGACCGCGGGTGATGGCGCCGAGCGTATCGAGGCGGCGCGCAATCGTGCTGAGAAAGCGCTTCTCGGCCTTCACGTCGGTCGCAATCGGACGAAATAGCGGCGGCTGCGCCTGATTGGTCCGGTTGGTCCGGCCGAGGCCCTGGATTGCTGCATCGGCCTTCCAGCCGGGTTCGAGCAAATAGTGCACCCGCAGACGGCGATTCCGCGCCGACAGCTCGGCGTGGTAACTGCGCCCCGTGCCGCCGGCATCCGAGAAAACGAGGATGCGCTTGAGGTCGTCCATGAAGGCTGCGGTTTCGGCGAGGTTAGCCGAACCGGCGCGGTTTTCGACCACGAGGCGGTCGTGTTTCCGGATGATCCGGCGTGAGCGCCCGGTGACTTCGGCGACCCTGTCAGTGCCAAAGCGCTGGACGATCTGGTCGAGGGCGCCGGGCACGGGCGCGAGCGAGGCAAGCTTCTCGATCAGCCGGTCGCGACGCGCAACCGCATCCCGGCTCTCCACTGGCTGACCATCACGGTACGCAGGCCGGGAGGAGAGGTTGCCTTCGGAGTCGGTGAAAGGCTCGTAAAGCTGGACCGGGAAGGAATGGGCGAGGTAGTCGAGCACGTATTCGCGCGGTGTGATGTCGACCTGCACATCCCCCCATTCCTCGGTCGGGATTTCCGCGAGCCGGCGCTCCATCAGCGCTTCGCCGGTCGAGACGATCTGGACGACGGCGGCATGCCCCTGCTCGAGATCGCGCTCGATGGCGCAGATCAAGGAAGGCGTCTTCATCGATGTCAGCAAATGGCCGAAGAAGCGCTGCTTTGCGGACTCGAAGGCCGACCGGGCCGCCGACTTCGCCTGAGCGTTCAAGGTCCCGGTCTCGCCGGTGATGTTGGCCGCCCGCATCGCGGCATTGAGATTGTTGTGAATGATGCTGAACGCGGCTGCATAGGCATCATAGATGCGGATCTGTTCGGGAGTGAGCTCATGCTCGATCAGTTCATATTCGACGCCTTGATAGGAAAGGGAACGCGCCGCATACAGACCAAGCGCCTTGAGGTCGCGTGCCAGCACCTCCATCGCAGCGACACCGCCCGCCTCGATCGCCTCGACGAACTCGGCGCGCGTGGCGAACGGAAAGTCCTGGCCGCCCCACAAGCCGAGCCGCTGGGCATAAGCGAGGTTGTGAACGGTCGTGGCGCCGGTCGCGGAAACGTAGACCACGCGTGCATTGGGCAGGGCGTGCTGCAGCCGCAGACCTGCGCGTCCCTGCTGCGAGGCGGCCAGCTCGCCGCGCTCGCCCTTGCCGCCCACGGCGTTCTGCATGGCGTGGCTCTCGTCGAAAACAACCACTCCGTCGAAATCGGAGCCCAACCATTCGACGATCTGCCGGACACGCGAAAGCTTTTCGCCGCGCTCATCGGTGCGCAGCGTAGCGTAGGTGGTAAATAGGATGCCTTCCGACAGCCGGATCGGGGTGCCCTGGCGGAAACGTGAGAGGGGGGTGACCAGGAGCCGCTCCATGCCGAGCGCCGACCAGTCACGCTGTGCGTCCTCGATCAGCTTGTCGCTCTTGGAGATCCAGACCGCCCGGCGCCGGCCCTTCAGCCAGTTATCAAGGAGGATGCCGGCCACCTGCCGGCCCTTGCCCGCGCCGGTGCCGTCGCCCAGAAACCAGCCGCGGCGGAAGCGGACGGCATCTGAAGCGTCGTCGCGCGCAGCTGCCACACCGTCAAAGGTCGCATCGACCGTCCAGGCGCCTGCAAGGAAGGCCGAATGTGCTTCGCCGGCGTAGACCACGCTTTCAAGCTGGGCGTCCGACAACAGGCCGTCTATGGCGAGGTTGACGGGGAGATGGGGCCGGTACGACGGCTTCGGCGGAGCAACCGAGGCCATCGCGGCCGACTGCACCAGTTTGGTCGGATGCGGCTGCGATCCGTGAATGCGGATCGATTGCAGGGTGTAGTCCTCATAGAGGGCATCCGTCAGATGAGCTCCGTCCGGAGGGGTCCAGTCGACAGTAAGGTAGGTGAGCTCTACGCTTTGCGGATCTTCGAGCCGCTGACCGGACGAGGGGCGCATCGTGAAGGCGCCGACGGGTCGCCGAACCGGCACGGTCGAGCTGACCGGAGCGAGCACAGGTGAAGTGATCGGAAGCCGCGGCGGCACATGTTCGAGGACCCATGCCAGCAGCGTGGCTGCGTCCGGCGCCATGCCCGGAGATGCTGGAAAGACGCTTCTGTCCGGCGCGGGCTGCTTGTCGATGACGGTGAGCCGGGTATCGATCGCCGTCCCGTGCCTGGCAAAAACCGCCCCTGCAAGCGCGGCCGAAAATACCACGCGGCTGCGCTCCTGGAGACGGATGAAGGCGTCGGTCCAGCCTGGATTGTCGGGCGCGAGACTTGCGCCGGTCACCGCAACGAGGCGACCGCCGTCGCCAAGCCTGGCCAATGCCGAGGAGAGATGGCGCAGTGCTGCGTCCGCCATCCGCCGATCCACATTGGGCAGAGCCGAAAATGGCGGATTCATCAGCACGACGCTCGGGACAATAGCCGCCTCGAGATGGTCGTCGATCTGCGCCGCGTCGTAGCGCGTGACGGTCACGTTGGGAAACAGGAGATCGAGCAGCCCGGCACGCGTCTCGGCGAGCTCGTTCAGCGCAAGGGAGCCGCCCGAGACCTCAGCGAGGATAGCGAGAAGTCCAGTGCCCGCCGAAGGTTCCAGCACGAGGTCTATGTTGGTAATGCCGGCGGCGGTGCAGGCGACAAAGCCAAGCGGGATCGGCGTCGAGAATTGCTGAAGCGCCTCGCTTTCTTCGGACCTGCGCGTATGGGTTGGAAGCAGGCTTGCGACCTTGGCCAGCATCGAGAGCTGCGCTGCCGGCGATCCCGCCTTGGTCCGCATGGCGGCGCCATGCTTGCGAAGGAAAAGCACGGTTGCCGCCTCACAGGCCTCATAGGCGGCTTTCCAATGCCAGGCGCCGGCGGCATCCGAGCCGCCGAATGCGCTTTCCATGGCGGAACGCAGAACACTTGCTGCATCGATACGCCGGCCATGTTCGAGGTCAGAGAGGATAAGCCGCGCGGCTTGGGCGATGGAGCACGCAGCCGCGGCGGTCGCGGAGCAGGACAGATTGATCATGGGAGTTGAGCTTTCGAGGAGAGCGGGAACGGTTCAAGCCGACGGGGGCTCTCTCGACCCGACCGGCTCAAACCTGTCCCGGCCGATCTCTCACTCTCTTCACCCCTTGCCTCGACCGCACGGGGAGGACGCGGCCACGCCGCGCGCAAGGCTTGCGCCGCAGCCGCATTCCGAAACGAGAAGCCCGGCGTGATGCCGGGCTTCGGAAGCAAGTTCGAATGAAGCGCACAGCGGATTGCCGCGCTACGCCCGGACATTCATTCAGCGGCAATGCCGTGCTGAACGTCGTCTGCGGCGCCGCGACCGTCCTCATCGCCAGCGAGGAACTCGGGAAGCGGGCCCGCATCTGCGTCCTGGTCTACCGATTGGATAGCGTCAGTGAGGCGCAGTGGCTCCGGCAGCCATCCCGTGCCCTCGAGAAGGCGTTCGGCTTCGCCGGCCATATCGGCCTTCTTCAGATGGTCGATCAGTTCTGCGGATGCTTCGCCCTTTGCTTGCCTCACCGCCTCCAGAATACGCGGCTTGGTGACGCGGCCGAGGTAGTTATCGACGGTCGGCCTCCAGCCGGCCTGCACCATGTCGAGCCCGACCGCCTGCGCCAGCACGTCGGCCTGGCCGAGCCTGCGCGCGAGCCCATCAGCCGATACCCGCCCCTGGGCATAGCGGTTCACGGGTTCATAGAGGGCATTGACCGAGAACGACGCACAATGGGCGAACAGGGCTGCTTGCGCATTGCCGTCCAATGCGCAGAGCGTATCCCAAAGCTCCTTCGCATCGTTGGGCAGCCGCGCTTTCCAGGCTTCGTGCCGGGTATCGATCGCCTTGGCCGGCGCGCTGTCCTTCAATCCCGGAGCCTGGGCCGGAAATGTCGGCGTGTGCACTGCGATCTCGAGGCAACTGGCGGACGATGCAAACCTGTAGAAGGTCGCCAGCACGAAACTGTGCAGCACCGCCAGGAACGTGATCGAGGGATGCTCGGCAAGCGCGTCGCGCAACGCCAGCGTTCGATAGGCCGTCAGCTCGGTGATCAGACGGTCCGGCAGCGGTCTTGCAGCCTCGTCCTCATCGTCTTCGGCCGGCTCGGTTGGCGCGCTACCGACGGTGATGGCGGTACGCTGCACCGGACCGACGGCCTCCGTCCCGTCAACCGTTGTGCTGCCCTGTCCGGGCTCAATATCGACGACCGTCGGTTCATCCTCCGCCCGGACGTAGCCGCGATCCACCGAGAGCCGTCCGTCGGAATCGATGCTGATGAAGACCCCGGCGCGGGCGATGTCGGCCGGATCGTAGATCATCGGCCGCTCCTCGAACGCGAGCAATGCCGCCTCGATCTCGCCAAGGCGTTGGTCGACGGCCTCGGGGAGTTCGTCAGCATCCTGATACTCGGCTTCGAGCCTGCCATGCTCGGCATTGAGTGCATCGATTGTGCCCTGCTCCTCGATGCTGAGCGAGGCCGGCGTTCCCTCCAGTTCCCGCAAGCCGCTGGTGTGGCCAAATGGAAAATCGACTGCCACCGAGATCCACTTCCACCCTTCCGCCGCGATCACCTCGGCGTCCTGCTTGAGCTTCTCAGTGACAAGACGATCGAGCAGTGCCACGTCCTGGAGCCAGCCACCGTCGTCATGCTCGAACAGATCGTGCAGGACCGGACCTCCGGCGCGCTCGTAAGCGTCGATACCGACATACTGCGCACGGCGATCGGATCCACGCACGGTGTTCTCGGTCAGCATGCGGCGGATCTGGTACGGCTCATCATAGCCGGACCGGCTGACATTGTCCCAGACCTGCTCCTGGCGCGCGTGATCGCCGCTCACCGAGAACGCCATGAGCTGCTCCAGCGTCATGCCGTCATCGGCATAGACCTCGTGCAGCTTCGGCGAGACCGAAGCGAGGCGCAGGCGCTGCTTGACGATTGCCACCGCCACGAAATGCCGCGCGGCAATGTCCTCTTCGCTCATGCCGAGGTCGCGGAGCGTCCGGAATGCGCGAAACTGATCCAGCGGATGCAGGCCGACGCGCTCATCGTTCTCTGCGATCGAGTCGTCTTCCGCAATGCCTCCCTCGCGCACGACGCAGGGCACGGCTTGCGTCTTGGACATGCGCTTCTGCTTGACCAGGAGCTCGAGAGCACGGTAACGCCTGCCGCCGGCCGGCACCTCGAACATGCCTGTCTCGTTGCCCTCGGAATCGACGATGGCGCGGACATTGAGACTTTGCAGCAGCGTGCGCTGGGCGATGCTCTCGGCAAGCTGCTCGATCGAGACGCCCGCCTTGACCCGCCGAACGTTGGACTGGCTCAGCACCAGCTTGTTGAAGGGAATGTCACGCGAGGGCGACAGCGTGATCTTTTGGACTGGCTTTGTCATTTCGGTTCTCCACAACGGGCAGCCGAAAGCCTCTCTCTCGACTTCCAACCCGTCGTGGCACTCCACGCTGCCCTCTTCCTCTCTCTCTTGCGGCTTGAATCCCGCTGCTGCGGCACCGGGCGTGCATTGGCCGAAACGGCCGCAGCGCCTGGCAGGAACCAAGGTGTGAGCTGCTGTCAGTTTCTGTCCCACTCGGCGGCCTTCAGCGTGGCGACCTCACGGCGATCGACCTGATCCGCACTGCTATGCTAGGAGGAGCGTCTAGAGCCTTTTCCATTCCGATGGAATCGGAGCGGGTTCTAAATTGCCGGAATTACTCCGCAACGGGGTCACGGCGTCGACCTCAATTTGGGCGATGGCTCCATCTGTCTCGCTCTACGGCCGGGAGAGGCTTTTCGACATTTCTCAGGATCGCGACGCGGCATTTGTCGAGCAATTCCTTCGTGTATACGGCGCCGAAATAGTCCAGCAGGAAGGTGCCAGCATAGCTCAGATCATCAATGCCGCTGATTATCCTATTGAGCATTGCACCAATTTCTCCAACGCGGTCGCGATAGCGTGCGCGGATCACGTTAACGGCGTTCATCGAGTGAACCGCCTCGTCGGCAATCACCTCTCGCAGCCAATGATGGAAAATGTCGTTGCGAAGTTCGGTATAGAACGGCTTCTCGGCGGCATAGGCGTGGCAAGTGCACATCTCATCAAATGCGATCATAACCATCACAGAGAATTCGTCGGCGAGGTGGTCATTGATCGCACCGAAATCATGCGGTCGAGCCTCCAACCTCTCTCGGAGGTTCCTCTCGGATCCATTGGCGACAAGTTCAATGATGCGGATAAAGCCATCGGTGTGACGCTCTTCGTCTGCGGCCCAGACAGTAAAAAACGCGCGAGCTTCATCGGTAGCGATCAGATTGCGGACGGATAACTCGGTTTTCAAATGCCTGGCGTCATATTCCGTGTACAGGTCAGGCCACAATTTATTCCAACGTGCGCGCACAACCGACGGTTCGGCGCTGAACATCGCCGGCGTAAGAGCATTGAACATTTCTTTTGGACTCCAGTTCCGTCGAACCGGCGTAATCATCCGACTGCTCCTGAGCGTGAGCGCTGCGAGCGGCTCTGGTGGACGGATTGTCCCTTTCAAACGTTGGCAAAGAAGTTTGCCACACACAAAACATGCCGTCGCCTCTCTGTTTTGGTGGGGTACAATTCCGGACACTGCACCTTTCGGCTTGGCCTGACCTGTTGTCTTGAACGGTCCAGGGCGGAATCTTCGGGGACGCCGCCGAGCCAACAATGCTCGCGATTCCGGGAAGTTTTGGGGATGACTTCATAAGCTCAGGCTGTCAGGCCTCAGGTCGTGGACCATTTCTATGAGGCGGGTTGATCACACTCGGAATCGCACGCACTGCTGACGGGACATGGCGAGGTCATGTCAAGAGGTCCGATCGCCATCATGACGATTCCAGCCGCAGCTGCCTTTTTTTTCTGGTGTGGTTCATATAGAGATTCATGAATCGCGCGCTGAACCCATGCGGCCGGCTACCTTAGCAAACCCCACCTACGAGGTTGTGACGTCGGAATAGCCTTCACAACCACTTGCGCTCGCATGCGATAGGCTGTTGTTGTCGCCAGCGCGACCGCGAACCCGCGGCAAGCGTCGGGAGCCGCGGCATGGCCATGAAGTCTCTCGAGCACGGATGCCCGGATCATGCGCTGCCTAACGCCCAAAATTGCGCTCTTAAGCGTCGACCATTGGATGGAGATTGCAACTTCGAGCCCTTTCCAATTCTGGTTGGAGTACATCGAGAGCAATGCGATGGCTTCGCAATGATAATGACTCCAGTTGTAAAAGGCAGCGCCAGATAAATTCCAATATTAGAAGGTACCTTTCACCTTGCTTTTGCATCAGGCGATGAGCTCAATATTGAAAATTGTGGCGGTGGGGGCGATTTTCTTTGGAGAAGCCCTCTCGATAGTCGCCGAGTTGATTGCCTCAAAGCAGTTTGGGAAAGCTGGCGGGCATTTCACAACGCTCCTGCCGATGTTCCTGTTGATATCGGTGGGCGGTATCCTGCTCGTCTGCGGATACGCACTCGGCTACATGTATCTCAAGAATATCTGGATCATTGTCGCAGTATCGGTGGGAGCAATTCTCGTTGTGGAACCGATTCTGGCGCTTCTGCTCTTTCGAGACGTGCCGACAGCCGGTTCGCTGATCGGGCTGGTGTTCGGCGCGCTTGGCACGCTAGCTGCGATAATTTTCTGAGACGCGTTCAGCTCTTTGCTCAGACCCCAGGTACGCATACGACGAAGACTGCCTGATTGACCCGTGCGCGCGGGCGCGGCGGGCTATGGTGCGGGTTGTCACGCCTCACCGATATCGCGCTGGGTGGATAATTGAAAGATTCTCGGTCAGCGTGCGGCGGATCTGGTACGGCTCATCAGAGCCGGACCGGCCGATATTATCCCAGACCTGCTCCAGGCGCGTGATGGCCGCTCACCGAGAACGACATGCGCTTCTACCGGACCAGGAGCTCGAGAGCACGGTAGCGCCTCCCGCCGGCCGGTACCTCGAACATGCCTGTCTCATTGCCCTCTCCGTCCACGATGGCGCGGACATTGAGACTTTGCAGGAGCGCGCGCTGGGCGATGCTCTCGGCAAGCTGCTCGATCGAGACGCCCGCCTTGACGCGCCGAACGTTGGACTGGCTCAGCACCAGCTTGTTGAAGGGAATGTCACGCGAAGGCGACAGCGTGATCTTTTGGACTGCCTTTGTCATTTTGCTTCTCCACGACGGGCGGCCGAAAGCCTCTCTCTCGACCTCCAACCCGTCATGGCGCTCGGCGCCGCCCTCTTCCTCTGTTTCGCGGCTCAACTCCGCTCACGCCGCCTCCTGATCTGCCTCGGCACCATCGGCCGAAGCAGTTGAAACATCTGCTGGCAGGAAGCCAAGCAGATAATCCGCGGCTTTGCTCGCCTGTGAGGCCGCCCGCACGATCGCGCGGTTGTCTTCACGCAGAACTTCCAGCCAGGAACCGATATAGTCGGCGTGCCGCACGGTCGGCACGATGCCGAGTGAAGCGCAGGAAAACGCTGCGCACAATTCGGCGATCAATTCCTCGAACGCGTATTTTTTTGTGCCGTAGGAACCGCCGAGATCGCGGTTGAGGCGCGAAGAATGACCGCTGGCGTGGCCAAGCTCATGCAGCGCGGTCCGGTGCCAATTGATCGGTTCGAAATAGGCCGCCGGCGGCGGCACCTGCACGTAATCTTCTGCCGGCATATAGAAGGCGCGATTGCCGCCGATGCGAAAGTCGATGCCGGTTGCCTTGATCAGGGCCTCGACCTGCGGCTCGATCATGCCCGGCGGCGGCATTGGCGCGGTGGTCGCGACGTCGGTGGACAATCCGTCGCATTGATCGGTGTTGAAGACGGTGAACCGCTTCAGGAATGGAACGGCCTGTGCCTCCTCGCCTGTCTCACGCGCGCGGCGCCGTTCGTCGGCCGGCACGAAACGGTCGGCATAGACCACGGTTATGCCGCGCTCGCCCTTGCGGACATGACCGCCGAGCGCGAGCGCCTGGCGGAAGGTCAGCCAGCTTTGGCCGGCAAAGCCGCGCTCGATCACCGCCCCCCAGAGAATCAGAACGTTGATGCCGCTGTAGGGCCGGGCAGACGCGGCGTTCCTTGGCATCGACAGCGGCGCCCTTGCAGCCTCCGTCCCCCAGGGTTGAACCCAGGGCACGCGGCCGGTCTCGAGCTCGGAGATGATCTTGTCGGTGATTTCGTCATAAAGGGTGGCCCGGTCCTGGCCGGTGCGCGCGCGAGAATGTCTGGACATCGCGGGTCTTTCGCGACGGGCGCTGCAAGCCTCTCTCGCCGCTCCAACCCGTCGCGGCCGAACCCGGCCAGCCCTCTCACTCTCAATGTTTGTTGCAGGCGCGTTGTGTCTTTTGCAGGAGCAACGCGCCGGTGCGAGATCCTCAGATGAGCGCCGGCCTTCGCGTCAGGGATGGAAGCCCGAATGGGTGAAAACCCGGCCAAAGCCGGGGTTTCAGCGCAGCCGACAGCCCGGTCCCCGCAGGGAGACGCGCGGCAAATCCGATGCGGAGGGAACGACCAGGCGCCTTGACCTAGACCTCTTCTCGAATCTTTGTCTGCGCGTCATAGATTCTGATTCGAAGCATGGGAAAACGCTTCTTCAGCTCTTCGGCACCCGTTTTGGCTCCGTCCCTGGTCGCAAATTCGGCCTTGAGTCGGCCATCTACTTCGAGCGCATATCCTGAAGCTGGCAATTCACGGGCAGCGGCAACCATCTTATTCCTTTTGCGCAGTGAGGCGATTGACGACAACGGCATACCGCGAGTCGCGCAAGCCGCGCCAGCTCACTCAAACCAACCCGGCCGGTTCGGCAGATGAGATCGGATCGGGTACAGGGCCTTCAAAGGCGAAAGAGCTGGTGACAAAAGCGCGAAAGGAGATTCGATTGTCAGGCATTGATCCGGCTCAGCTCCACGCGGTTGCGGAGGACGATGCGGCGCGAAGTTTCCAGCGCGATGGTTCCGGACTGCGCCAGCTGGCCGAAGGTCCGCGACACCGTCTCGATCGTCAAGCCGAGATAGTCGGCGATGTCCTGACGCGTCATCGGCAGTTCGATCGACTGAGCGGCGGCATTGCGGTCCGCCATTTCCAGCAGAAATCCGGCCACCCGTTCTTCCGCGCTCTTCATCAGCACCATTGAGTGCTCGTGCATACGCTGCAGCTCGCGGACCGCGAGCGTCCAGAGCTGTTCGGCAACATCCTTTTCGTACTCGGCCCGGGCCATCACGGCGCTGCGCTTGGCGACCAGGACCTGCGCCTCCCTGATCGCTTCCGCCGAGGCAAGATGCACCTCGCTCGCTTCGACGTCGAAGATGTCGCCGGGCAGATAGAAGCTGCCGATCTGACGACGGCCATCGTCCAGCGTGCGGCAGGTTCGCACCGCGCCGGAGATAACTTGGTAAAGGTATTCGGCCGGATTGTCTTCGCCGTAAATTTCAGCATTGCGCGCAAAGCGCATCGGCGCGCCGATCAAACCCAGCGGGCCTTGCGGAAAGGAGTTCGACCGAACCGCAGCGACCGGACGCGCGTGGATTGTCGACTCGGCGGTTGCGGCGGTGAGCATGGCAGAACTCCGGTTCCGATCGTTGATGACGGCAGCCTGCTCGTTAGTCTGCCCGTTTCCCCGGATTTCGAAATTCGTGGTATTCCCCTAAGTATAAATCCGGAGGCACCTAACAATTTTTCAAAAGTTGTACGGCGGTTCGTGCGCGCCCTGATGCAGCTCAAGGCGGCTCACGCATGTCTGCGCTTCCATCGCCCGCCATTCATCATGATGGCGGCAAACGCAGCCATGATCCGACTAAGAGCCTATCTGTCGCGCCTGCTGCGCAATGAATGGCGCGACATCGCCAGTGCGCCCCTCGATCGAGAGATCGAGCTTGCCATCATTGACGGTATCACCGCGTGCGGCGGCTCATGGCTGCGTCACCGCGACGGTTGGCTCGATGCCGAAACGCTGAGGCAGGTCGATGTGACTGCCACGCACTGGCGCTACAGGCGGCTGGTAACGCTGCCTGTCAGCTGCTGTTGATAGGGGAGCGGCAATCGCTCGCCGGTGGCGATCGTCCGGTTTGCCGAATCCCGCTCGGTTCGCCGCGAAGGCGTCCTGATGGGCCGTGCTGATGGTCTTCGCCAGGATTGCGATCGCGTTGCTGATGCTGGGCCATCGCTGGGCCCACCAAGGTGGAGGATTTTTCAGACGGCTCATCGTCGGCGATCGCCCGCCAGGCGGCGCCAGCGAGATCCTCATATTGACCGTTCTTGAGGGACCAGAGAAAGGCCGCAAGACCGAGGGCACCGAGCATGATCGCAAGCGGAACCAGATAGACCAGGACTTCCATCAGATGGCCTCCCTCTGCCGGCGCGCGCGCAAGGCGTTTAGCATGACGAGCAGCGATGAGCCGGACATCGCTGCCGCGGCGATCAGCGGCGTCACCAGGCCGGCCATGGCCACCGGCACGGCGAGCGCGTTGTAGGTCACCGCGAGCCAGAGGTTCTGCCGCATCAGCCGCAGCGCCTTGCGCGAACCGGCGATCGCGGCGTCCACGGGCGCAAGCCGCTCGCCGTGAAACACGGCATCGGCGACCGACTGACTGAGGTGCGTCGCGGTGACCGGGGACATCGAGGCATGGGCGGCTGCCAGCGCGGGCGCATCGTTCAGGCCGTCCCCGACCATCAGCACCTTGTGGCCGAGGCGCTCGAGATCGTCGATGCGCGCAATCTTGTCGACGGGGGTCACCTCGGCACGCCATTGGCAAATGCCGAGCGTCTCGGCAGCGGCCCTCACGGCAGGCTCCCGGTCGCCGGAAAGCATCTCGACGGTCAGGCCCATCCGGTGCAGTGCAGAGATCACCTTCGCCGCATCGGGACGGATCCGCTGCCGGACCGCAAAGACATGGCGCGTCTCGCCATGCCGGAACGCGACGACGGATGCCTCGGGATCATTTTGAAGAATTTGGTTGGCCGCTTCATCGGCCCCGCACCAGGATGGCCGACCTAGCCTGACTTCAATGCCATCGACCACGCTGAATACACCCTGCCCCGGCTCCTCCTCGATGCCTGGCAGCGGCGTTTTGGCGCGGGCCGCACGCGCCACGGCGGCAGCGACGGGATGGCGGCTCGACAGCGCCAGGCGGCCCGCAAGATCGAAGACATCCGGAGGGATCGCCGCAGCACTCGCAACGTCGAGCTCGGGCAAGGTCAATGTGCCCGTCTTGTCGAAGATCACGCGATCGACCTCGGCGATCCGCTCGATTGCGTCACCCGCATTGAGCAATACGCCCGAACCAAACAGTGCGCCCGAGGCCACCGTCTGCACGGCCGGAATGGCAAGCCCGAGCGCGCAGGGACAGGTGATAACGAGGACCGCAATCGCCGTCACGATCGAATCGTGGAGCGTGGCGCCTGCGATAAGCCAGCCGATCATCGTCAGCAGTGCAGTGGCGTGGACGAGCGGGGCATAGAGCCGCGAGGCTCGTTCGGCCAGACGCAGGTAGCGCGAGCGCGACTGCAGGGCATTCTCGAGCAGGCGCGATATTTCAGACAGAAGCGTTGCCTCAGAGGCCGCCGAGACGCGCACGCGCAACGCGCCCGACCGCACCAGCGTTCCCGCATAGACCACGCTTCCCGCCACCGCCGTGGTTGGCACCGTCTCGCCGGTGATCAGGCTTTGGTCGATCTGGGAGCGGCCGCCGATGACGTTGCCGTCGACGGCCGAACGCTCGCCAGGACGGAGCAGCACGATGTCGCCGGGGCGGATCGCGGCGACGGGGACCGTGCGGATCTCCTCTTCGTTGACGAACTTGGTCGCGGTCTCCGCCTTCAGCGCGGCAAGATTGCTGGCAAAGGCGCGGGTGCGCCGGCGCATATTCTGGTCGAGATAACGGCCTGCCAGCAGGAACGCGATCAGCATGATCGCTGCGTCGAAATAGGCGTGCTCGGCATGCATGGCCGTTTCGAACAGCGACATCGCCAGTGCCAGGACGATGCCGACCGAGATCGGCACGTCCATGTTGACATTGCGGGTGCGGAGCGCCGCCCAAGCCGAGGAAAAGAACGGCTGGGCCGAATAGGCCGCGGCCGGCAGCACGATCAGCGCCGAGAGCCAGTGGAAGAAGTCGCGCTGCTCTGGCAGCATGTCACTGAGATTGCCGGACCAGACCGGCACCGACAGCATCATCACGTTCATCGCCGCGAAGGCGGCAACGCCCAGGCGCCGCAGCAACGCACTTGCGCGCTCGGCTTCCCGTGTCTCAGCGCCTGCGCGCTCGAACGGATAGGCCCTGTAACCGAGCTCGGCAAGACGATCGACGAACAGCGCGGGATCGACCGCGCCCGCCTTCCACTCGAGCGCGAGCCGGCGGTCCGTCAGATTGACCCTGGCCAAGGTCACGTCCGGAATCTTCGACAGATTGCGCTCGATCTTGGTCATGCAACCCGCGCAATTGATGCCCTCGACTGCAAGATCGAGATGCAGGAGGCCCGGGCCCGTCTTCTTCAGATAATGTGAGAAATCGATCGTCGACTGCATTGCAGCGCTCCGTCAGTTCAGGACCACACGATTGCGCGACAGGAACAGGCGCTTTCCGTCACGGTCGGCCTCGATCACCAGGTCCCACTGTCCCGCTGCAACGCCATGCGCGATGCCGCGGTAGCTGCCGCCGCCGCCCTCGATCATCTCGAGCACCTGGTCGGCTCTGCGATCAGTGGGACGCTCGAGCCGGCCGAAGACCGACAATCCGGCAAGCGGCGCGCCGTCCTGCGCCCTTGCATCCAGGTTCAGCCGGGCCGTCCCGTCGGCCTGGCGCTCGATTTGCGCAGCGACCTTCCAATCGCGCCTGTTCTGCTGATGCGCGGCCTGGATTTCCCTTTGATAGGCGAGGCTCGCGCTATAGGCGCTGTCGACGTCGGTTCCCGGCAGCGTGGCGATGGCAAGCCGCATCATCACCACGTTGACGCCGATCACGACGGCAAAGAAGGAAACCACGGCGATCAGGACGAAGCGTCCGGTGATTGGTCGTATGGCAGATGACGTTCTCATGTCCGGTATCCTCAGCAATCAGGGCGTGACGAAATGATCGGTCGCGGAGGCAACCTCGCCAAGCCCGATATCAGTGACGCGGAATTTGACCGTCGCCGTCTTCTCGGCATTCTCGTCGAAGGGTGCGGTCACCAGCACACGTAGCTCGGTGGTGGTATCGCATGCGAGGACAATCATCGGCCGGTCCGGCGTGACTGAATCGATGCCGACGATGTGGATCTGCGCATTGGCGGGACCGTCGATATCGACGGCAATCATGCGATCAAAGCCGCGCTTGTTGAGAAAGCGCAGCGTATAGCCGTTGCGGATCGCGCCATCGCTGAGCTTGACCGCCACGGGGTTGCGGTCGTGCAGCACGTTGACGTCCAGCAGCGACCGCGTCAGCAGCGTATACAGCATCACCGCGCAGACCACGGCGATCAGCAACGCATAGACCACCGTCCGGGCACGGATCGGCTTGAAGATCTCCGTCTTGCCGGAGGTCCGTCGCTGCACATTGATGTCGTTGTCGTAGCCGATCAGCCGCGCCGGCCGGCCGATCTTCTTCATCACGTTATCGCAGGCATCGATGCAGAGGCCGCATTGGATGCAGCCGAGCTGCGCGCCGTTGCGGATGTCGATGCCGGTCGGACAGACCGCCACGCACTGGTTGCAGTCGATGCAGTCACCGGCCCTCTCGCCCAGCGAGCGCAGGTGCAATCCCTTTTTCATCGAACAGCGCGGTTCGCCGCGGTCGTACTTGTATGTGACGTTGAGCGCCCATTCGTCCGTGAGCGCGGCCTGAATGCGCGGCCACGGGCACATGTACAGACAGACCTGCTCCCGCGCATAGCCGGCCAGGAGATAGGTCGAAGCCGTGAGGATGCCGATCCAGATGTAGGCGATTGCCGGCGCCTGGAAGGTGGCGAGGTCCTTCACCAGGCTCGGCGCGTCGGAAAAATAGAGCACCCAGGCGCCGCCGGTCCACCACGCGATCGTGATCCAGATCGCGTGCTTCAGCACGCGCCGCGCCAGGCGGTTGACCGTCATCGGACCGGCATCGGCCTTGATTCGCGCGCGGCGGTCGCCCTCGGTCCAGCGCTCCACCGCGTAGAACAGGTCGGTCCACACAGTTTGGGGACAGAGGTAGCCGCACCAGATGCGGCCGCCGAGCGCATTCATCAGGAACAACGTGAACGCAGCGAGGATGAGGAGCCCGGTGAAGTAGTAGAACTCCTGCGGCCACAGCTCGATGAAGAAGAAATAGAAGCGTTGGTTTGGAAAATCGATCAGCACGGCCTGATCGGGCGCGCCAAGGCCGCGATTCCAGCGCACCAGCGGCAGCAGGTAATAGACGCCGAGGCAGAACGCCATCAGCCCCCATTTGGTTCGCCGGAAGGTGCCGGAAACCCGCTGCGGATAGATTTTCTTCTGGGGCGCATAGAGCGGCAGATCATCATCGCCGCTCATCAACTCCTTCGGTGTGACGTTCTTGGTCATCGGAAGGTCCATCCAAATTCCCCGATAAGGCTCCATTCCCGCAAGGCGGCACGGCTCGAGGTGGGGCAACCGGCCAAACCTTGCCCGGCATTGCTATTTGCCGCCGCCCAGCGAGTGGACGTAGACCGCCATCGCCTTGATGGTGGCGGGATCGAGCCGTCCTTCCCAGGCCGGCATCACGCCGGAGCGGCCCTGGCTGATGGTCTCGATCAGCGTCGCTTCGTCCGAGCCGTAGAGCCAGATCTTGTCGGTCAGGTTCGGTGCGCCCATCTCCTGGTTGCCCTTGCCGCCGTCGCCATGGCAGGCGACACAATTCTCCGCAAAGATCGTCTTGCCGGCGGCAGGGTCATAGCCGGCCCCCGTCGACAATCCGGAGAGCGAGCGCACGTAATTGGCAACCGTGACGATCTCGTCCTTCTTCAGGATGCCATCGCGGCCGAAGGCGAGCATCTGGCCCTCATGCGTCTTGGCGTGACCGGAACGCGCGCCGAACTGGATGGTCTGCATGATCTGGTCGAGCGAGCCGCCCCACAGCCAGTCGTCGTCGTTCAGGTTCGGATAGCCCTTCGCGCCGGCGGCGCCGGAGCCGTGGCAGGGCGCGCAATTGTCGCCGAACACGGTCTTGCCCCGCGCCCGCGCCAACGCCAGGAGGGCCGGGTCCTTCTCGATGTCGGCAAGAGAAGCGGTGCCCAGCGCCTTCATCTTTTCGCCGCGCAAGGCTTCGAGATGGGCGAGATTTTCGGCGACGGCGGCGCGATTGGTGGTGTGCAGGACACCGGTCGTATAGCCGCTCACCAGCGGCCACGCCGGATAGACCAGCCAATAGCCGAACGCCCAGATGATGGTGACGTAGAAGGTCAGCACCCACCAGCGGGGAAGCGGCGTGTTCAGCTCCTTGATGCCGTCCCATTCGTGGCCCGTGGTCGACCGGCCGGACACGCGGTCGATGTCGTTGTGCGCGCTCATCTGTCAATCCTCCCGCAGCGGCATTTTGGCCGCGGCATCGAACAGCGCCTTATTGCGGGGACGCAGCGCGTAAAAGACGATAGCAACGAAGATGCCGACGAAGACCGGTGTCCAGAAATTGAGAACGAACTGCGACACCAGGTTTTCAACGGAGACAATCGCCTTCATCACAAACACCTTCAACGCAGATTGGCTTTTTCGTCGTAGAGCTTGAAGTCGACCAGCGTCCCCAGCATTTGCAGGTAGGCGATGAGCGCATCAAGCTCGGTGGGATCGCCGCCCTTGCCGTCGAAGTTGCGGACTGTGGCCTTCGGATAGCGCTTCTGGAAGGCTTCGGCATCCGCGCCATCAGGATCGAGCTGAGCCTTGAGATCGGTTTTGCCGTTGGCGATCTGGTCCTCAGTATAGGGTACGCCGACAGCGCGGCTGGTCCGCAGATGCGCGCCGACGTTCTCAAGATCGAGTTCGGTCGCAGCCAGCGACGGATATCCCGGCATCACCGATTGCGGCACGATCGCGCGCGGATTGGTCAGGTGCCGAACATGCCAATCATCGGAATACTTGCCGCCGACCCGGGCGAGATCGGGCCCGGTCCGCTTCGATCCCCATTGGAAGGGGTGATCGTACATGCTCTCGGCGGCCAGCGAATAGTGACCATAGCGCTCCACTTCGTCGCGCAGCGGCCGGATCATCTGCGAATGACAGAGATAGCAGCCCTCGCGAACGTAGATGTTACGGCCGGCGAGCTCGAGCGGCGTGTAGGGACGGACGCCGTCGACCACCTCGATCGTGCTCTTGAGGTAGAACAGCGGCGTGATCTCGACGAGTCCGCCGATCGCGATGACGACGAGGATTCCGGCGATCAGGATGCTCGCGTTCTTTTCGAAGATCTTGTGTCGATTCCAGAAGGACATGGGATGACCTACTCGGCAAGCTGGAGCCGTCCGGCGGCTTGCGCCTCCTCGGCTTCGCCGGCCCTGACCGTCATCCAGAGATTAAAGGCCATGATCAGCGCGCCGATCAGGAACAACGCACCGCCGGCTGCACGGATGATGTAGAAGGGATGCATGGCCTCGACGGTCTCGATGAAGGAATATTCGAGGAAGCCGAGCGAGGTGTAGGCGCGCCACATCAGACCCTGGAGAATGCCGGACACCCACATCGCCGAGATGTAGAGAACGATGCCGAGGGTGGCGATCCAGAAGTGCCAATTGACCAGTTTCAAGCTGTAGAGTCCCTTGCGACCCCATGCCCACGGCACCAGGCAGTAGAGCGCACCGAAGGAGACGAAGCCGACCCAGCCGAGCGCGCCGGAATGCACGTGGCCGATGGTCCAGTCGGTGTAGTGGCTGAGCGAGTTGACCACCTTGATCGACATCATCGGCCCTTCGAAGGTCGACATGCCGTAGAAGGCGACCGAGACGACCAGCATGCGCAGCACGGGATCGGTCCGCAGCTTGTCCCAGGCGCCGGACAGCGTCATCAGGCCGTTGATCATGCCGCCCCAGGAGGGCATCCACAGCATGATCGAGAAGGTCATGCCGAGCGTCTGCGTCCAGTCCGGCAGCGCCGTGTAGTGCAGATGGTGCGGCCCGGCCCAGATGTAGAGGAAGATCAGCGCCCAGAAGTGGATGATCGACAGCCGGTAGGAATAAATTGGCCGCTCCGCCCGCTTCGGGATGAAGTAGTACATGATGGCAAGGAAGCCGGCGGTCAGGAAGAAGCCGACCGCGTTGTGGCCGTACCACCACTGGAACATGGCATCCTGGATGCCGCCCCAGGCGATGTAGGATTTCGAGCCGAAGAACGACACCGGCAGCGCGGGATTGTTGCCGAGATGCAGCACCGCGATCGTCACGATGAAGGCGAGATAGAACCAGTTCGCGACGAAGATGTGCGGTTCCTTGCGCTTGATGATGGTGCCGAGGAAGACCAGCAGATAGGTGACCCAGACGATGGTCAGCCAGAGGTCGGCGTACCATTCCGGCTCGGCATATTCCTTCGACTGCGTGACGCCGAGCAGATAGCCGGTGCCGGCGATGAGGATGAAATAATTGTAGCCGAGCACGACGAACCAGGGCGCGAGATCGCCGGCAAGCCGCGCGCGGCAGGACTTCTGCACGACATAGAAGGACGTCGCGATCAGAACGTTGCCGCCGAAGGCGAAGATCACCGCGGAGGTGTGCAGCGGTCGCAGACGGCCGAAGGTGGTCCAGGGCAGGTCGAGATTAAGCGCGGGCCATGCCAGTTGCGAGGCGATGATCAGCCCGACGGCAAAGCCGGCAATGCCCCAGAACATCGCCGCCACAGCTGCAAACTTGATCGGTCCCAGATTGTAATTCGGACGCCCATTGATCTCCTGCGGGGGCAGTCTGGCCGGACGATCATAGTAGCGATTGAGGATCGAAAACGCAGCCGCGATGCTGGCGGCGCAATCAAGCGACGCGTGAAATGCGAACGGGGCGTCATGCGCGAATCCCGCACCGACCAGGCAAAGGAATGCGAGCACCGCAAACAGCGGCCACAACGTCGCTTCTCCGATTGTCATCGATTTTGCGCCAGCGGAGACGTTCGTCATGGTGCGACTTCCTCGAGGAGTGGATCAGGGAGGCACGCGCGGCGCCCGGGTTGATCGACATCAATTGCGGGTGGCGGGGCCCGGCAGGACCGGTGGAGCGCACCGCTGCACATCCTCCGCTAACGCCCGCAGCGTCTGCTCATTTGGGCAGTATTTTGCTGAGCTCGCTCGCCGCTCGTGATTCAAGTCCCGGGCGCAGCGTGCCTTGGACGAGCATTGGCTGCACACCCGCCGCAGATCGCGGAGCACGTCACCGTGAGATGCTTCCAAATCGTCCTCGGCAAGGCCCGCATGGGAGAGGCGCCTGCTCAGGGACTGAAGCGAACCCGAAGGCTTCAAGATCAGCGCAGCGAGCTCCGTCCTGGAAAGATTCAGCTCGCGCGCGATAACCTCGATCTCCCGCTGGTCCAGCCGCTGCAACTCGTTCCTGCGATCCATGACGCCCTTCAAGCGGTCACGGAGATTGCCAAACAGTGTGCTGCACGTCTTGCCGGCCGCTTCAATCAACATTGACGATGTGTGCCCTTTTTTCCGATGATGTCTTAAATCCACCAAGGGGCTTTGTCGTTGACGCAGATCAAATTGCCTTGCTGAACTGTGCGGCCTGCGAGCATCTGTAGGCATCGAATGTTGCGGCGATGACGCGAACGACAAGCCGGCCGGCGTCCGTGACCGTCAATCTCGCGCCGTCGATCTCGACCAGTCCGTCCCGTTGCATTGGAGCCAGCATCGCCAGTTCATCGCGAAGATCGGCATTCGGCGCGACTTTATCGAGATCGACGGTGAAATCGCACATCAGCCGCTCGATGATTCGCGCGCGCTCTCGGTCGTTTTCATCGCGTCGGCCCCCCCTTGCTGAGGCAAGCGAGCCGGCAGCGATGGCACGGATATATCTCGGAACATCCGCGACATTCTGCACGAAGCCGTTCGCGAAGGTCGAGATCGAGGAGGCGCCGAGCCCGAGAAGGACGCCGCTGGCATCCTCGGTATAACCCTGGAAATTGCGATGCAGCTTCCCGCCTGCCGCAGCCCCTGCGAGCGTATCGCCGGGCCTGGCAAAATGGTCGATGCCGATTCTCACATAGCCGGCGGAACTCAGCTCCTCGGACATGATCTCGGCCTGCTCGATACGCTGATCCTGCGACGGCAGCCCGGCTTCGTCGATCCGCCGCTGGTTGGCCTTGAACCGCGGCAGATGCGCATAGCCGAAACAGGCGATGCGGTCCGGCCCCATCGCCGCAACCGAGGCACAGGTCTTTCGAACCGAGTCGGCGGTCTGCAGCGGCAGCCCATACATCAGATCGAAGTTCAGATTTCTGATTCCGGCCGATCGCAATCGCTCGACGGCCGTCTCGATGACAACGTGTGGCTGAAGGCGGCCGATCGCGGCCTGCACCACAGGATTAACGTCCTGGACACCCAGGCTCGCACGGTTGATGCCTAGCTCCGCCAAGGCGTCCACGAGCGCGACAGTGATGTGACGTGGATCCAGTTCGATCGCGTGCTCGAGGCCGTTCGCGAACGGGAATTGACGGCGGAGTGCGGCGACGACGGATCGCAAGCCGTCAGGTCCGAGAATGCCGGGCGTGCCGCCGCCCCAGTGCAGCCTGGCAATTTCGGGCCTCGTCCCGATCAGGCTCGCAACAAGATCGATCTCGGCTTCAAGCGCGCGGCGATAGCCATCGATCACATCGTTGCGTACCGCCATCTTGGTGTTGCAGCCGCAGTACAGGCATATCTTTCGGCAATAAGGCACGTGAAGATAGACCGACACGGCCTGGCGCGCTTTGAGGCCGGCGAGCCAAGTCTCGTGGTCTTTCGCGCCAACCTCAGGCGAGAAATCGGCGGCAGTCGGATAAGACGTATAACGCGGCACATTGTAGCCCGCATAGCGGCGCACGACGGGGTTCAAGACACATCGACCTTGCTAGGAGGCCCGGGCCCGCTCCAGCGCGGTCGGCGCCCGGAACTCGACGGCATCCGCGAAGATCGTCCAGTCGTGGACGCGCCTCTGCCGGCAGAAGTCGGCTTCCGCTCGTCGCACCGCTTCCGTCAGGGACGGAGCTTCGATGGTGAACGCTGCCTGGCACGCGCGATGTTCGTGCCCAGTGTCGTCGCAGACGGTCTTGATGAAGCGCACCTCAAATAAGGGCATTATGTTTTCCTATTTGCCGACATGTTGCTCAGAACCGGAGCGAAGTCCTTGAGCAAGATCAATCAGACATCGCGCCCGATCGCCCATCCCACCGCAACAACGGCAAAGCCGATGATCAGGATGACAGCAACGAAACTCACAACGGGACCAAGACCCCAGCCGTCATTTGCAACTGATAACCCAACATCAAGCGTCGGGGAACCGCCCGGAAAGCTTGCGGGTTAACCCATGGCCCCACCTCGCCTATCGACTGCAGCCAGCTCCGGGTCCAACTCATGCACGGTGTTGCATTGCGGACGCGATCGGCCGAGACCCTGAAGGCGCGACACGGCTTGTCTTCACTTCTCGGATGCCGACCGAACCATCCAGCCGTCGATAGGTGGACAGCCCGAAGACGCCATAAGGCGGGCAAAAGGGAAAGTGCGCGGTCCAGCCGATTGGCGCCGATAAAGCCCATAAGATCCAGGCCATCGAACGTAACGTCCATTCTTAGGCGATAGCGGCAAAGCCGACCACGGCGTGTACCACTTCCAATATTTGGGGCATGTCCCGCCTCCTGGTTTCGCTAACAGATCCTTAGCCCGGGGGAACGGTGCGCGCGTTGATCTCAATCAACTGTCGCTATCACTTGATCCAGTTCAAGGAGCGGGCGCGCGATCGCTGGATGATCGCGCAATCAAACCCGCGACCGCGAAGAGGCTGTCTTGTACGAATGTCTCAAGGAGACGGTTCAGCACAACATGAAGCGGTCCGCCACGACGGTCACGCCGGAGATGACGGCGGCTGATCTCTTGCACCTGTTCATCACCACGAAGGTGGGCGTCTATCCGGTTGAGAGCAAGGGCCGGCTGGGCCGGGATCGTCTCGAAAGCCGATGCATTGACGGCTTTGTTCCCAGTCAAGCGGCATCCTGCCGCACGACGTGACATGATGGGTACGGCCGTCGACGAGATCATGTTGCACCACATCATGAGGGTCGATGCCGAGGAGATTGCATCGCGTGCTGCAGCTGATGGAAAAGCGGAATGATGTCGCTGCCTCTGGCAGAGGCCGCCAACTGAGACGGCCCTACTTTTCCGTTCCGTTCTTCCGTTCGAGCATCGGCTCGCTAGCCGATCAAACAGATCGCGCTTGGCCTTGTCGGTCGCAAGGTCCCGGATCAGGGCGCACTCAGCGGCATTTCTGTGAAGCTTTTCGACTTGTGCCTGATAGTCCTTCATCGCCAGCGTCCATTTCCTTGTTGTGAGGAGTTTCGGCGTGGGAACAAGCAGAGTCAATTTACATCATGCCGTAAAAGTCTGATCGTGCGTAAAGATATGATCCGGGCACGCAGCTGGATCCGACGCCAGTCTTCAGCGCAAGCGCTGGCACTGGGCGCGCCGCCGACCGGCGGCTATGTGATGCCTGGCTGCCCCACGCCTCACAGACCCGCAGCGAGCGCGAGACGCATCAGTTCGGACATGCTGCGCGCCCCCGTCTTCGCCATGAGATTGGCACGGTAGACCTCGACCGTGCGCGGACTGATGCTGAGGTCGTGCGCGATGACCTTGTTGATCTTGCCGGCCACGAGCCCCTGCAGCACATCTCGCTCGCGCGGCGATAGGTCTGCGAGCCGCGCCTCGGCCTCCTTTCGAGCTGAATTTTCGCCCAGAGCGGCGGGACGAATGTCGAGCGCAGCGCGGATCGCGTCCAAGAGCGCCGCATCGTCGAACGGCTTTTCAATGAAATCCGCGGCACCCGCCTTCATCGCCTCCACGGCGAGCGCGACGTCGCCGTGACCGGTGATCAGGATCACCGCGCTGGATGTTCCTTGGCGTTTCAGCTTCCTGACCAGCTCGATGCCGCTCATGCCCGGCATGCGAATATCGGAGATGACGCAGCTCAACGTCCCGGCGCCGGCGCCAGCCAGAAACGCATCCGCCGTCTCGTAGACCTGCGACTTGTATCCATTGACGTCGAGCAGGAACGTCAGCGAATCCCGCACCGCAGCGTCGTCGTCAATGACGTGAATAACCGGCTTATCGGCCATCAGCCGCCTCCGTTTCGGCGAAGGGGAGCGTAAACTCGAATACAGTACCGCCGCCGTCATTGGGACGCGCCGCGACGCGGCCGCCATGTGCTTCGATGATGGTTCGGCAGATTGAAAGACCTACACCCATGCCGTTTACCTTGCTGGTGACGAAGGGTTGAAACAGCTTCTCGGCGATCTCTGGCGCGATGCCCGTGCCGGTATCGGTGACAGAGAAGAATGCGAACCTGTTTTGGCGGGTGACGCCGATAGTTAGCTCGCGCCGGCTGGTTGTTTCCATCGCCTCGATGCCGTTCCTGATGAGGTTGAGCGCGACTTGCTGGATCTGCACCTTATCGACGACAACGTCGGGAAGATCGTGGTCACAGCGCAGCGACACGCGCACACCCTGTTCCCTGGCGCCGACCAGGGCCAGCGCAGCCGCCTCCTCGAGCAGCGTTGCCGGGTCCTCGATGGTGTGCTCGGTCTCGCCTTTGGCGACGAACTCCCGCAGGCGCTTGATGATGTCGCCGGCGCGCAACGCCTGGTCGGCGCTGCGGTCCATGGCGTCGCGCACGCGCTCCTTGTCGACCTCGCTCGCCTTCAGCAGCGTTGCAGCCCCGCGCAGATAGCTCGTGATCGCGGACAATGGCTGATTGAGCTCGTGCGCGAGCGAGGAAGCCATCTCGCCCATGGCGGTCAGCCGCGACACGTGCACCAGCTCGGACTGCAGCTCCTGCATCCGGCGTTCCTGGGTTCTGCGTTCGGTCAGGTCGCGGACGAAGCCGGTAAAGTATCGCTCGGCCCCGGCCTTGGCCTCGCCCACTGCGAGCTCCATCGGAAATGTCGAGCCGTCCTTGCGCTCGCCGACCACGATCCGCCCGATCCCGATGATGCGGCGCTCGCCTGTGGCGCGGTAGCGCTCGAGATAGCTGTCGTGCTCCTGCCGGTAGGGTGCTGGCATCAGGATCGAGACGTTCTTTCCGATCGCCTCCGCGGCCGACCAACCGAAGAGGCGCTCGGCCGTGACGCTGAAGGATCGCATGATGCCCCGCTCATCGATTAGAACCATCGCTTCCGGGACGGTATCCAGGATCGACTGGAGCTGCGCTTGCCGATATCGGGCGTCTTCCGTCTCCCGCAACAACCGGTCGCCCATCACGCCAACGATGAGCCCCATGACCGTGAAGAAGGAGACATCGATCAGGTTCGCCGGGTCGCTGTAGAGGCTCGCTCCGAGGAAATAGGTGCTGCTTCCAAGGCAGAGCAGCGTGGCGAAGATTGCAGGCCCGCGGCCGCCAGCAAATGCCGCAAAGACCACGACCGGAACATAGATCACGGTGAAGGTCCGATCCTCGAAATAATGATGCAAGGCAAGGCGCACGCAAAATATGGCAGCGACGGCAGCGGCCGCCGCCCCGTAGCGAAGCCAAAATCGGCCTTGTGCTGTCATTCAGAGACCCGATGCGGAAGCGAACGCGCCTTGCGAGAATGGACGGTGACCGCCTCATAGCACGACTGGCCGTCTTTTCGGCAAGAGGGAAGCTGGAGCAAACTAGTCTTTCGCGGGCCACGGACGCCAGTGCGTCGGATGGACGACAACCCGCTCACGGGTCGTAGCATTGACCCAGCCGCTCGGAGTGCGGCGGCAGGCGAAGATCAGCGGATGCACGCGATTGCCTTCGATCACAGCGAGCTCGAGCGCTCGCTCGTACGGGGCCGTCGAAATCCCTTGCCACACTGCTTGCTCATCCATTGCTTCCATCTCGCAGGGTACCCTCGCCCGCCTGGGGAGCATGCAACGGTGGCGCATCCAGCGCCTTGGCGGGACTTCTATAAAGAGTGCACACTAGCAACGCTTGCCGCGGGGGCATTGACGCAGGTCAAGAACGACGCGCAGCCGTTGTCCGTCAATCCGGCGAAGCGGCTATCGCCGTGCTGCTTGCGTCAGCTCAACAGGCGGCGACGCCAGGCGCGCAGCCCGGCATCGGCTGCCCGATCGCGGCCTCCCAATCGGTCAAGGAGGTCTGCAGGGAATAGGGGATTCGAACTTAAGAAATTTCTGGAACGGCCGCGCCAGGCTGCGCAACTTAGACGTTGAGGTTTGCGGAAACGGGCCTCGGCTGGCCGTCGGCAAGCCCGAACAGCTTATGAAGCTTGCGCAGAATGATCCGCTGGCGACCGCCTTCAGCCAACTCCGGTTGCGCCCACGCGCTGAGCATGCGGCTGACGGTACGCAGGATCCCCGCATCGGTCTTGCGGCCTGCCTGCTCGGCAAGGCGCGGCAGCACATGCGCAATCCGCTGCTCGACCTGCTCGTTCGACGCTTTCCAGCGCCCGCGTCTGGGTGTCCTGCAGCTGCCGGTCGACGGTCTTTAGCGCATTCACCGCAAGCACCGGAGATTTCGCGGTCAGCCGTGGCCAGGCTGCCGACGGCCAGCACTTCGCGATGCGGTCAGCGGCCGCCACCGCGGTCTCCGGATATCGCGGCATGGCCCACGCCCGTGCGGCTCGCAAAAATCTCGCCCGGCGAGAACGTAGCGCACCACGATCTGGTGGCCCTGAGGTGCTGTCTCTTCAACGCGCAAATGGCCGTGCAACAGCACGAAGAACGACTTCGCATCGGCCCCTGCTCGAAGACAGCGGTGTCCTTATATCGCACGGAGCGCCTCACGCGAAATCTCGTCGAGCGCTCCGGGTACAAGTCCGGAAAACGACGGGATTTCGGCCGAACGGTCGATTGCCGGAATTTCTCCCTCCGCGGCAGCTCCACTGTGATCATAAAACACGGAGATTCGTCGAAAACATTGCTTCAGCTCAAATCTCGACCGGCGATCCAGCGCTAGTCAGTGGTGCGTCAACGCGAGACGACAGGAGATCGCAATGCACAAGGCGCCGCTTCTGGCTGCCGCAGCGATGCTGACCGTGACGAGCTTCGCTCTCGCGGCCGAAATCGAGGTCAAGATGCTGAACAAGGGTTCTGACGGCAGCATCATGGTGTTCGAGCCGGCGCTGGTGAAAATCGAACCCGGCGACACCGTCAAATTCGTTGCCGCCGACAAGGGACACAATGCCGCGAGCATCAAGGGCATGCTGCCGGACGGCGCAGCTCCCTTCGTCGGCAAGAATGGCGAAGACATGAGCGTGAAATTCGATCAGGCCGGCGTCTATGGCGTGAAGTGCGTTCCGCATTACGCCATGGGCATGGTGGCGATGATCGTGGTCGGCACGCCGACCAACGTCGAGCAGGCCAAGGCGGTGCCGCAGGTCGGCAAGGCCAAGCAGATGTTTGCGACGCTGTTCGAGAAACTGGAAGCCGCCAAGACCCCCTCCAAGTAGGAGAAGTCCCGTATGTCGGTCCCGCGCCTTCGCAACTATCAGGGTCCCGCGACGTTCCACAGCTTCCGCGTTCTTCCTGCTGGGCTTGATCTATGCCGGCGCGATGATCCCACTGTGGCTGGGCGTATTCGCGGGAGACCCTTCGAAGAAATGCGGTTCGGCTACCTCGCGGCGATGCTCGGCGGGTTTCTGCATACGGCTGTTCCGAACTGGACCGGCCGGCTTCCGCTGCCGGGCACGCCGCAAGTGCCGGTTTCCACCCGGCTCGCTGGTCGGATCGCGGTGTTCTTATCGCCGTCAATCGGATGCGCGGCTCCCTGTCGATCGACGCGGCATTTTCTCGCTTCGTTGCGACGAGGATTGTCGCAGCCGCATCGGGGCCGATCTCGATGACGAGGTCGGGCAAGAGCTGATGCGCGGGCGAATGTCGGCGCCTTCAGCCGCAGAAAGAAGATCGCCTTCGAGAACGAACCGTGGCCTCATTGGCATGACGCCCGGAAGCCTATTCCGAAAATTTGTGAGTGAGTGCATTCGGCAACATCCCTTATGCGATGGCAGGATCGGGGGATGTGCGCTTCCAAGACCTGCCTTAAAGGTCGAGGATGGCTGCCATTTCATCGACATGCGCATCGATCCGCTCGAGGACCTGCGCGGGCACAACATCGCGTTCAGGAAGAGCCGACCACTTGTCGCGCGCAACCGCCGCAGTCTCAGCTACTGCTTTCACCACGGCCCCTTCCGGAAGACGGCTGCGGTTTGCAAAATTGCGCCAGCGCTCCTGGGTCAGCGCCTTGAACGACTTTTCGCCGGCAAGGCTAAGCGCCATGCCGTCCTTTGGGATGTAGGGAATCGTTGAAAGCACGTCATAGACAGGCGACAGTGTTGGTGTCCGGCCATCTCCGGGATACAGCAGCGACCAATTCTTGAGGTGCATGTCACCGTTGCCGGTGAGCGCTGTGAGGGCGAGGCGTCGCACAAATTCGATAGCTGCATCGAAGGAGACGCCGCTGTTCAGCGCTGCCGCGATGTTGTGATAGGCTGCGCCGGTGTATTTCTCGGACGGATATCGGCCAAACACTTGCGCAAAATCCTCCATGTGCACGCGCGCGCCGCTAGTCTCGCGGTCGAAACGGCGGACAAGCAGAACCTTGCCCGTCGACATGGTGTTGAATTCTTCCGGGATGCCGGCGAATTCTGATCTATCGACGAGTTCGCGGGCGGGCACGTCCATCCCCAGCGCTTCCGCAAGGGCGAGGATTGCGAATTCGTTCTCCGATAGGCCGATGTGCGTGAGGGAGGGAAATTTCGCGATGTATTGCCCTTGTTCATCGTCCACGGCGAGCGTGATCCCGCCTTCCTTTCCCGTGTTTTTCATGACCGACAGTTTCATCTGCACGCCGGCGAGCGAAAAGCGCGCCTTCTTGTTGCCCTTCGCTTCCGAACCAATGGGAACGGGGATGCCGTCACTTGGCAGCGCGCGCACGGCGCCGGGCAGATTGGTTCCCAGAGCTGCGAGCAGATCGAAGTCGTTGCCCGGCCTGACTGACGCGGCGTGGTGCTTTTCCATCGCCTCGCGCAGCTTCTCTTCGGGCAGCAGGTTTGCAAAGAACGGTGGAAGTGCGCCGCGGATCGGTTTCGGGTCCCTGCGAAGGCCGCCATCGATCGATCGAAGCGACAGGCTGAAGATCGGCGGGTTGTTCAAGCTCCGATAAGAAGGCAAGAGGTTGAACGCGTTGTAGTCGCCCGGCGTCCGGACGAGGGTGCCGACCGGAAGATTGTTCAACGAGATATCGAGCGAGTGGATACGCTGCGCGGCGTGGGGTGCCGCGCTCATGATCCTTCCTCGTCTTCAACATCCGACGTGAACGCTGGACGATCATTATCACTATCCGTAGGCTGGAGCATGGACTGAACAGCGGGCACCATCGCCTGCGGGATCAGCATCACCTCCATGCCAAGTGCGCGTGCGACGTTGACAAGCGTGGTTGCACGGGCGGCCGCAGCCCCCGTTTCGATGTCCCGATAGCGAGGCCTGCTGATACTGGCCCGCTGGGCGATTTGCTGCTGCGACAAGCGAGCGGCCAAGCGCGCCTTGCGAAAACGCAGGCCAAGGTCCTTGAGGAGTGGATCCGGTACGGTAGACATGATATGTTCTCGGAACATTTAACGGCTATATGATACGTATACAGATCATGCGCCACTTGGTCAATTTGATCTGTTTACATATCTTCCGGACCGTCAATGATCCCTAAACGAGCCTTTTCGCAAAGAAGAGAGCCAGTGCCCTGATCCAGGTGGTTTCCGCCCGGGGAACGGTGATGAAACGAGCCGGTTTCTGGGCCTCCTTCACGGTGCTTACCTACGGGCCGAGGAGAAGGCCCGAAGCGCCATTCACCCTTTGGCAATTGGCCAGGCCCTCGCGCTTGGTCGATCTTAGCGGCCTGCTTTTTCCAAGACCGCAACTTGGGGAATTGAAGCGCCCTTCGATGCCTCCGATCCCATGCATCAAGTTGGTCTTCCGCGGCGAACCTGGTCTGCTGGATGATCTGATCCAGACAGTTCCTGTCCCCGCTCGGTAGGAGAGTGGGGACGGCTTTCCGTCTCGGTCGCTTTCGACAGCACGCTCGCCATCCAACAGGATGACGTGGCCGGCGATCTTTGCGAAGCGAAGCCGATCAGGTGATGCAGGATATGCGCGATGCTCTTGCCGCCGCAGGAAACCATGTGGCCGCCTTCATCACCGCCAGCTCTCGCTTGCCGGTGCCGTCGCGCCGAAGCGACGCCCCGGCGTCAGTGCAAGTGCAATTCTTGGCGGAAAGCACCCGTTTCATCCCGGAAAGCTCGAATGCCGCCTCCGTCCAGGAGTGCCTTCATCGCTCCCGCTTCCTTCTCGTCGCGTGCGGCTGCGATTTTCACGACCGCGGCGCTGGTCGCCTTCGGCATGACCATCACGCCGTCATCATCCGCGCTGACGATGTCGCCAGGCTGGACGGCGACACGCCGATGATGATCGGCTGATTGATCGTCCCGAGCGTCTGCTTGACGGTGCCCTTCGTGAAGAGCCCATAGCTGAACACCTTGAAGCCGAGCTTGCAGATCGCGGGCCCGTTGCGCCGACAGTGTCTTGCAAGAACAAGCCGCTGATTTTGTCAATTTTTTTATGTTGAATTTATTTGATCGAGTGGGATGAAAACGTGCCGCAGGCTCGCCTACCCGAATGAGATTCAGCTGTTCGCCAACCCGATGGGGGCGCGGGCATGAGAATGCCTCGATCAAGGCGGTGAAGAATGCAAAAACGACCGGACTGGGTGGACGACATCGATTGGGACGACCTCTATCCAAGAGTCCTCGCTGTCGCCTATCGGATGAGTGTCGGTCGAGCGAACAGGCGGCACGAAGCCGAACAACTTGCGCAAGAAGCCATTACGCGGAGCTTCACAACCAGGACGGTTGATTTAAAAAAATACGAGCTCTTCGTCTATCTCGTCGGCATCATGCGAAGCATTCGTAGCGATCAGATGAGGTCACCAGGCGCAAGGTTGTTCGATTTCGATGATGAAGCGGTGATCCGTTTCCCCGCGCGTCCCACTCAAGACGACGCGCTGTCGATCACGAGTCTTTCGCAACTCATCGAACAACAGGACCCAGGGGCCAACCAGGTGGCGATGCATATGCTCACAGGCCTCAGAACCTCGCGTGAAATAGCGGAGGCCATGAGTGTTTCTCCTCAAAAGGTGGACGCGCTCAAGAAGAGTTTGCGCCGCATCATTCTGGCACTTGGAGGGAACGACTTGCGCGTCAAGCGTAAGCCGCCGTCTGGCACCAAGATCGCTGATCTGGAGGAGTGAACATGGATAAATCGCTGATCGAAACGATCTTGGCTCGCCTCGACGCAAACCCGCCGGAAGATCATACGGATGTTCTCGATTATCCGGACGCCGTCATTCGAGAGGAACTGCGAGCCGCGGGACTGCGTGCCGAAATGCCGCAGGCCTTGCGCGAGCTGACGGGAAAGTCTCAGGGCGATCCGAAGCCTCGGGGAGAACTCCACCCACATGGGCGGTTCGGCGCTGCTTCAGACTCGGTTGCGCGCTTATTCACGACGCGATGGTGCTTGCGCCTAGGGTTTGGAATAGCTGGCTTCGCTCTCATTGTGAGTACGATTACGATGACCGTATTCTCGCTCCAGTTGCGAGCTGAAGTTGCCGAGATGCACTGGATCAACCAGTCCCTTAAGCCTGCGCGCTCGGAATCACTAGCAGATGTCGTCGCCTCGTTTGTGAGGCAGCAAAGGGACGTCACAGCAGAGCTCAAGACCAGGCAAAATGAGATTTCCGAGATCGCCTTACAGATCAAGACTGCGCGGGCTTCCTTTGCCAATCGGGAAGGACAGATCATGTTCTCCCCTCTGGCAATCCAAGAGACTCAAGCCTCTGGAATGAAGGATCGGACATTGTCTTTGGCTCATGCCATGCCTTCCACATCGAAGGCAATCGAGATGCCAAGATTGAATCGCGACGTTAACTCGTCCATCGACCTCGAGAAACTCGGTTATATGAGCAGTGTTCGGTGCTCGCAATTGCCAACCAATACCGAAAAACTCCAGCCCTGAAAGCTAGCAATCAAGCCGGCGAGTGCACTCTCACTCGCCGGCCTCTTCTAAATGCCCACCGCGTGAGCAATCGCCATCGCAAAGTAGATCAATGCGATGGCGGCGTAACTCGCGCAGATGATCAGGGTCTCCTTGTTCATTCTCTGGCTCCTTGCTCATTCGATTCGTTGGCCGTCAATTGGCCGGTCGAAACGTCAGCTTTGTTTGAAAACCGCCAATGAACCCAGGCGACGACCAAATAGATGACCGAAATTGCGATATATCCTTGCGCCTCAAGCATCCAAAACGCCTCCATCCAGACTGTCGTTACTCAGTAAGGCGGCCCAGGTTCTGGATTTCGGATCGCGCGATGGTGATCGCTCAAGGAAAGCAAATTGCAATTTCAAATGAGATGTTCGCGCCGCGACTCCCGACTGGCGCGAGATTCCCATCCCGAGGTCGATTTTAGTTCACCTCGTGCTTCGCCAATTTCCCAAAACCACCGTAACCGGCGTGAGGCCTCCACCTCGTCATCGCGCGGTTCGCTTGGGACACAGGCTGGCATGAGCTGATGGGAGGAGGTGAAGCGATGGCAAATGCCATGCTTGATGCCAGGCAGGAAGGTGAGGCGCTTGGGTGACGGAAACAGGTCGTTTCTGTGCAGAGCCGAAGACGATCGGCGGACCCGCATCGCGCGTCAACGGAACAGATCTGCGTCACCGACGGGACAATAGTGTTGCGCGCCGTGTCGCATCGATGACGCGCCCCGCTCCGCCTCTTCCAAGAAATCCAGCACTTCTCCACTTGGCACGTATGTTGCCAAGCGGACTCAAGCGGTGGCCGTGCCTGATGATCGGGGCCATGTCGTCACAGCCAAACCGCAAAAAACCCCGCCGCGCCAGGGAAAGGAGATGAGCGATGACTGAGGCACTCACACTCAACAAGATCACAAGCCAGAAGGGCATCAGTATCGGCGAGGCGACGCGCCTCATCGCCGATCTGGGCTGGACCCCGTCCTATGTGCAGGACGCGATGGCGGTCCCGACCGATTACAAGATCAGCAAGACGCCGCGCGACCCGATGAAGCAGGTGCTGCGTTCCTATTTCCCCATGCAGGAAGAGAAGGACAATCGCGTCTATGGCGCGCTCGACGCAGCCTTGCGCGGCGACATGTTCCGCAACGTCGAGCCGCGCTGGATTGAATGGATGAAGCTGTTCCTGGCGATCATCCCCTTCCCCGAGATCTCGGCCGCCCGAGCAATGGCGCCGCTCGGGCAGCTCGCCCCCGGCGATCATCTGCGCACCGGCTTCACGATGCAGATGGTGGACGAGTTCCGGCACTCGACCATCCAGATGAACCTCAAGAAATGGTACATGGAGAATTATATCGATCCGGCCGGGTTCGACATCACTGAGAAGGCGTTCGGCAAATGCGCTGCGACGACGATCGGGCGGCAGTTTGGCGAGGCCTTCCTGACCGGTGATGCGATCACCGCATCGAATATCTATCTCCAGGTCGCCGCCGAGACGGCGTTCACCAACACGCTGTTTGTGGCGATGCCGTCGGAGGCCGCGCGCAACGGCGACTACGCGTTGCCGACCGTGTTCCTCTCGGTCCAGAGCGACGAAAGCCGCCATATCGGCAACGGCCATTCGATGCTGATGTCGGTACTGAAGGAGCCAGATAATCATCTGCTGTTGGAGCGCGATATTCGCTATTCCTTCTGGCAGAACCACATGTTCGTTGACGCGATGATCGGTACGATCATCGAATATGGCACCAAGAATCGCGACAAGAATAAGGAGAGCTACGCGGAGCTGTGGCACCGCTGGATCTTCGAGGACTATTATCGCACTTATATGCTGCCGCTCGAAAAATACGGCATCAAGATCCACCACGACGACGTCCATGAGGCGTTCGATTCGATCGTCAAGAAGGGCTATGTCCACAAGGTCGCGCAGTCTATCTCGGCCGGCTGGTGGGCGAATTTCTGGCGGATCGAGGCGCAGACCGAGCGCGACTTCGAATGGTTCGAGGCCAAGTATCCGGGCTGGTACGACGAGTTCGGCGCCTGGTGGGAGAATTACGAGAAACTCTCCAAGCCCGGCAGCGAGATCATCACCTTCGCCGACACCGGCTACGTTTATCCGCATCGCTGCTGGTCGAGCCTGGTGCCATGCGTCGTCCGCGAGGACTTCTGCGTCGACGAGGTGGACGGCGAGCTGTTCACCTATGCCAGCGAGGTCGACCGTTGGACCCACAAGGAAGCGTTCGCCGCCGAATATCAGGGCCGTCCGACCCCGGCGATGGGCCGCTTCTCGGGCCGCCGCCAGTGGGAAGAGGTCTATGACGGCTGGGATCTCGCCGACGCCATCGTTGACATGGGCTTCGTGCGTCCTGACGGCAAGACGCTGATCGCTCAGCCGCACATGTCGTTCGAGGAGAAGGACATGTGGACGCTTGACCATGTCCGAGGCCACACCATCCGCAGCCCGCTGCTCGCACTGCGCGAACTGAAGCCCGAGGCGCGGGCCAAACATGTCGAGGACTATCGCAAGGGTTTCAAGATCCGCCGGATCTGACCTCCCACCGGCAGCCGGGGAGGTGGTGTCGCCGCCTCCCCCGGCATTCGCTGCGACTGCCTCACGGAGAATGATCATGGGACAGGAAATGCCTCAGCGCAAGCCGGCGGTGCACAAGGTGCGCCTCGAGCCGGTAGGGGTCGAGATGGAAGTGGAGGAAGGTGAGACCGTCCTCGACGCAGCCTTCCGCCAGGGCGTCGCCCTGCCGCACGGCTGCAAGGAAGGGCAGTGCTCCGCGTGCAAATGCATCCTCAACGAAGGGGATGTGGAGATGCTCAAATATTCGACCTTCGCGCTCTCCGACCCGGAGAAGGAAAGCGGTCGGGTCCTGCTGTGCCGGACGCTCGTCTATAGCGACGCCGAGGTCGAGCTGCTCAACTATGACGAGGACCTGCTGTCGCGCTCGATCGCAGTCAAGGCGTTCAACGGAAAGCTGGCGAGCGTCGAGCCGCTGACGCACGACATCGTTCGCATCGCGATCGACCTGGACGAGCCGATGAAGTTCTGGGCCGGACAGTTTGCGGACCTGACGCTCCATGGCGCGGAGATCACGCGCTCCTATTCGATGGGCAATCCACCGAGTGAGCCCGATCGCCTGGAGTTCATCATCAAGCGTTATCCCGGCGGTGCCTTCTCGACCGCGATCGGCGAGGCGAAGATCGGTGATCCGATCACGGTGAAGGGGCCTTATGGCTCTTGCTTCCGTCGCGAGCAGCGCGACGGGCCGATGATCCTGGTCGGCAGCGGATCGGGCATGGCACCGTTGATGTCGATCCTGCTCGACCAGGCGGCAAGCGGCGAGACGCGCCCGGTTCGCTTCTTCTACGGCGCGCGGACAACGCAGGATCTGTTCGCGCTCGACGTCTTCGCCGACCTTGAAGCGCGGATGCCCGACTTCAGGTTCATTCCCGCCTTGTCACATGTCGAAGCGGATTCGGAGTGGAACGGCGAAACCGGATTCATCCACGACGTGCTGCGCCGCCACCTGCTCGACATGGAGAATACCGAGGAAGCGGACGCCTATAGCTGCGGTCCACCGCCGATGATCGATGCCGCACTGCCGACCCTGCAAATGGCCGATATCGACCCGGCCAGGATGTATTTCGACAAGTTCACGCCCGCCACCCAAGCATGAGGCCGAATGCCCAAGAGAGAGAGGGAGAAGACGATGTCTGGACGAGTGATGGAGCAGGAGCAGAGGTCCGCAGCGGCGGGCGCCAAGAGCTTTCCGGGATCGGATAGCCGAGCCTATAATTATTTCGAGCCGAAGGGGCGTCGGGCGACGCATTACGAGGACGTCACCGTTGACGTCCAGCCGGACCCCGAACGCTACCTCCTCCAGAATTGGATCATGTCCTTCGGGGACGGCACGCCGACATACTCGAAGGAGTGGACCGCGCTGAAGAGCAGCGACTGGCACCTCTATCGCGCGCCCGACCAGGAATGGGAACGGACGCATTATCAACGCCAGTCGACCATCTGCGGCATGATCAAGAACGTAATCGACAACGCACGGCGCGCCGGCGCACCGAGGCGCTTCGACAAGACGTGGGTGAAAATACTGCAAGATCATCTGGGTGCCTTCAAGCATGCCGAATATGGCCTGGGCACCGCGCTGATGCGCGCGCAGCGCTACGGCTATACCCAAATGGTCAACAACGCGATCCTGACCAACTCGTCCTACAAGCTGCGGCTGGCGCAGGATCTAACGCTCTATCTCGGCGAGATCGCGCTCGACATCGAAGGCTTCGACGTCGATGCCGGCAAGCGCAATTGGCTGGAGAACTCGATCTGGCAGAAGGCTCGCGAACTCGTGGAATCTGCACGCGGCGCCGAGGATTTCCTGGAGCAGTATTTCATCGTCAACGTGCTATTCGAGCCGCTGGTAGGCGAGTTGTTCCGCTCTGGTTTCGTCATGCAGGTCGCGGCGGCACAGAACGACTATTCGTCGCCCGCCGTCATCTCAGCGGCGGAAGCGGATTACGAGCGCAACCTAGCCAATACGGTTGAGCTGTTTGCGACCCTCGTGCGCGATCCCGCGCATGGTGAGGACAATCGGCGCCTGCTGCAAGACTGGTTCGACAAATATTCGCCGATCGCGACCCAGGCGGCGCTCGATCTGCAACCCATCTGGTCACAGCCGCGGGTGAAATCCGCGCAGTTCGCCGAATCTTATGCGTCGGCGATCAACCGCCTGCAGGCGATCGTGTCGGAGATCGGCGTCTTCTCGACGCAAATTCCGATGCCGGAGCTGCAGGTCGCCGAGCCCGTCGAATAATCGCGCCACCAAAGGAACCCACAACATGGCCGTTACCACCGAGCAGCAGCTCTTCACGCCGCTCAAGGACATCACCCAGGAACGCATCATCTCGCATCAATGCGGCGTGACGATGAACGACAGCGTCGAGGCACGTTGCATCGCCGAGATCATGGAACAGCGTCCCGAAATCAAGGTCACCTACCTGCCGGCGATGATCCGTGTGGACGGCGAGGGTAAGATCGTCTTCGACATGGCCGAGATCAGCGAGGCGCTCGGCCGCGAGATGACACCGCACATCTTCGAGATTTCCACCGCCACCCATTACGGCCGGATGGTGATGATCGACGAGAACACCGTGATCCTCTTCGGGGACATGGACGAGGCACTCCAATACCAATGACACGATCGCGCGCCGGCGGCCGCGCCACCGGCGCGTGCCGATCCGCTAGCCAGACCGGAATGACAAGGCTCCGCCCAACGGATGGCGGCGCACACAGGAGATGATAGATGGCCAAGGTCATGCTTTACGATGCTGAAGCTAGGGCGGCACTTGCGCGCGGCGTGGACCAGCTTGCCCGCGCTGTCGTCGGTACGCTCGGCCCCAAGGGAACCAACGTCATCATGGATCGCCCGATCGGGACGCCGTTGGTGTCGCGCGATGGTGTCAGCATCGCGGCCGAGATCGAGTTACCCTGCCGGTTCGAGAATCTGGGCGCGCAGGTTGTTCGCGAGGTGTCCGCCCAGACCAATGAGATCGCCGGTGACGGCACCACGACCGCGATAGCGCTCGCCAATGCGCTGGTGCAGGATGGCGTGAAACTGGTCGAGCACGAGCACAAGGCGGTCGACGTTGTCGCCGGCATGGACCACGCCCGCGATCTGGTCATCAAAGCACTGCGAGAGGGCTCTCGGTCGCTGCGTCAGGGCGAATTGCGCATGGTTGCAAGCGTTGCGGCCACCGAGACGTCACTGGGAGAGCTTATAGCGGAAGCGCTCGAGCGGGTCGGCATCGAAGGCGTCGTCCATGTCGAATATGCGTTGCCGGGCTCACCGACGCGGCTGGAGGTCGACGAAGGGCTCGTGCTCGATCGCGGATTCGTATCGCACCATATGGCGACCGACAGCTCAAGCCTGACCGCCGAACTCGACAATCCGGCGATCCTGCTGACCGACCACAAAGTGCCATCGGCCGAGCCGATCCTGCGTATCCTCGGCCAGCTCAAGGAAAGCGGGCGTCAGCTGCTGCTGGTAGCGGACGAGATCGCGCCTGAGGTCATCGCGGCGGTGATGCAGGCTCGGCTTCAGGGACGTGGCACCGTCGTCGCGATCAATCCGCCGGAATTCGGCCATTGGCGCAAGGCGATGATGGAGGATCTCGCGATCATGACGGGTGGCCGGGTGATCGCGCGCGACCTGGGCGCCCGGATCGAGGAGGTGACGATCGCCGATCTGGGCAATGCGACGCGCGCAAGGGTATCCGCATCCGCGACCGTGATCCTGGGCGGCAATGGCGACAAGGCGGCCATCGACGGGCGGCGGCAACTGGTCCAGAAGCTGTGGGACGAGGCACCGCAGAATATCGAGCGCGACAAGCTGGCCGATCGCCTTGCAAAGCTCACCCGCGGGACCGCACTCCTGCTCGCAGGCGGCGCCACGCCGGTCGAGCAAAAACGCACGGCGCAACTCCTCGAAGATGGCCTTAACGCAGCCCGGGCTGCCCGTGGCGAAGGTGTGGTGGCCGGTGGCGGTACTGCCCTCGCGCAGGTCGCAGCGCGGCTCGATCCGTTGGTGGATCAGGAAGTTGATGGCGCACAAGCCGGTGCGATGCTGGTCCGCGACGCGATCAAGCGCCCATTGGCGATCATCGCCGGCAATGCCGGACAGGATGGCGCTATGATCGTGACACGGGTCGTCGCCGAGCAACCGGGCACGGGCTTCGATGCCAGGAGCGGCAGATTTGCCGACATGTTCGAAGCCGGCGTCATTGATCCCGTCAAGGTGACCTGCGCCGCTCTCGAGAATGCGGTGTCGGTGGCCAAGCTGATCCTGACGACCCATTCGCTCGTCGTCGATCTTCCTGAAGGCGTCGATCCTACCGCCGGCCCTGCGCGCGGCGGCGGTGCCGAAGTTTACGGCCGGAGCTGATCGGCGCGGACCGACGATCGCCATCGCGTTCGTTCCGCTCCGAGCGGTGCTTTCCGAGAGCGGCACGGAAAGCACCCCATTGTGTTGGCAGCTATGGGGCCGGGACAGGATATGACGTCTGCCCGGACCCTCTGCCAGAATCTCTTGAAGTATGTGGAGGCCCTGTCGGAGCAAATAGCAGAACTGGAGAAGCGTGAATGCGCGAAAGATTTCGGTTGCGCCGCTGCGGCATGTGCTGGAGGCCACCCAGATGGAATATGGGAGTATCACTGTGATAGGCCTTCCCCCCGATTGGACCGCGAAAGGCTGACGAAAAAAGGATCGCGTCTTTATCGGCTCAGGCAAGGCACGATCGAAATTGATGGTGCCGGGTGCGGTGTTCACCAAGAGCTCCAATTTTGTGGTCGTACCTCAGCTCGGCGTGAGCGCAACGCAATAGTAGGCCACGGCTGGATCGCGTTGCGAAGCTGATTGCAGCGCCAATGGTCGCCTTAACTATCGCTGTAGCTCAAGTTTACGGACGAGTAGAAGCCGCACAACATAAGGGATGAAGCCGTGCAACCAAGCCAGTCAACGCTCAATTGTCTGAGCACTCTTGTTGAGTTCGACACGGTGAGCGGCAGGTCAGAATTTCGAATGCGTCGATTGGGTGAGAGCTCATCTTGAAGGATGCGGTGGGCACGTGCAGCTCGATTTCGGCAGCAGCCAGAGAAAGGCTAATCTGTTCGCGACGTTTAGGGATGGACCAGGCGGAATTATCCTTTCTGGTCATCTTGATGTCGTGCCCGTCGACGGACAAGAATGGCTGAGCGATCCATTCAAGCTCGTTGTCAAAGACGGGCGAGCCTATGGCCGCGGGACGTGCGACATGAAGGGATTCGACGCGGTCATCCTGGGCAAGCGAAGAGCTTTGGGCAAGCAAGACTGAGCCAGCCGATTTACGTTGCGCTTACATACGACGAAGAGCCGGGGTGCATCGGTGTTCGTGAACTCATAGCCGCTCTTGACCGCTGGAATATTCATCCCGTCGATGATGCGATGATGCGCGACACGACCAGACTGAACGCGGCCCCAATGATGCATTGCTGCGATTCGTCCACCGCCATTGTTGCAGTCCTTTCGATTGTAAGCCCGCCCCAACGGCGGCTTTCGATACCCGGTTCAAGGCCGACGCGGACAAGTGGGACCGTCACAAGCGAGCCGAAGGCTCACGGCCGAAGCAGCCATCCCGAGATCGTCTATTTGGCAATTGTGTGAGAAAACTACCGAGGTCATCCGTCTCAAAATCGACGCAAGAGGTAAGGTCGGTCTGACATTTAGAGGTTTCGTCGTGGATCGCTTGATTCGTCGGCGTGACGAGCACGGTCGTCATGCCGAGGCGGTGTGGAATATCAAGATTGCGGGCAATATCCTCGAACATCGCCGCTTGGCACGGATCGACGCCGAAGCGTTTGATGAAACTACGATAGCAGCGCTCATTGGGTTTTGGCACGAAATCGCAGGCCGCGATATCGAAAATGCCATCGAAAAGATGGTCGATGCCGAGCTGTGCAGCTGTCTTAAGCGCATGGTTTTCGGAGCCTGAGGTGAAGATGAAGCGGCGTCCGGGTAGGCGCGCAATAGCGGCAGCAAGTACCTTGTCGCGCTTAAGTCCTGAGCGATCGATGTCATGTGCGAAGTCGAGGAAGAAGTCTGGTGCTACGCCATCCTCGACGATCAGACCGCGCAATGTCGCACCGTAACGTTCACAATAGTAGTGCTGTAAAGCTTCCGCCGAGAGCCCATCAAGACCGAAGAGGCGCGCGACAAATATAGTGATCCGCTGGTCTATTTGCGAGCAAACCGAGGTTTGCGCCGGGTAGAGAGTGTTGTCAAGATCGAAAACCCAGTTCTCCACACGCGCGAAGCCTCGCTGGAATGAATCGATACGCATTATCCCTGACGGGTGCAGAGCATGCATCGCCATGTCCAGACGAGCCTCCCGTGGATGTGTTGCCGTTCGGTCCCTAGCTTAGGCATAGGACATTTGGTTGGATGGGCCGCTTTAGCTCCGAAATCGCGGCCAGCGAATTTCTACCCGATCTGAACCACTCGATCTCCTCCAAGAACGAGTAGGGTTCATCAGCCCGGAGATGTGATCATGATGCGAGCCGTTCGCGGAATACATCGAGGCCAATGATCCGAGTGAAGTGCCACGCCTCGAGCTGGTCCTTCAAAAAGTTGAAAAACCGCTCGTCGTGGGAAATCAGGATTTGGCTGCCACCGAACATGGTGGCGATGAGCCCGGCAATAGTGCGCCGATGATCGGCATCGTAGGAGGTGACGACGTCATCCAGCGCGATGATGGGCGCGCCGACATTAAACTGCTGGATCGCCGCCATTCTCAACGTCAGCGCCACCGAATGGATCTGTGAGCCGCTCAAATAGCCGCCCAGCAAAAGAGCAGACGTGCGGCTTCCGATTTGCTGCGCGTTCGTCGTCGTACTGAAATCCAGCTTTCAGTGATGTTGCGGGGTGGCGTCGTGGAAGAGTTTTACAGGGCTTCGCGCAGCGTGCGCGCGATCTGCCGGAGCGGGCGGACCCTTCACGAGGAAACGGCTGCTCGAGCTCGCCGGGCGGTACGATGCCAGGAGCAAACCGCCGGTATCCGGAGGCGCGCGCCCCCGGCCGCCCACCCGAACGATGTTACCAGCATCGATCTTCTTCGCATCCGCCGAGGCATGGTCAAGGGCAGCCGCGCCGAAATCAAATGCGACGCCTGCGACGGCTCGGGATGGTTGCCCGTCCGAGAGCCGGAGCCCGGCCGCAAGATCTATCCGGGTCGCTGCACGAAATGCGCCGGCAAGGGCCGGATCCCCAAGCCCGAGTGAGTACGAGTGGGGCGAGCGTCCGTTCGCATTCGACGCTGCATTGCGCAACGGATGTCAGTCGGAAACGCCGGTCAAGATCGCAGCGGGTAGCCAACTGAAAACTCGTGCTGGGCGGAAAAAGGCGCCTAGGCACAGGTCAGCGGCCAAACCCGCAAGCGCCCGACGCCTATGCCGCGCGCCCCTGCGCTATACTCATCGCTAACTCCGCTCATGCCGCGCGAAGGGGCGCTGCCACAGCGGGAAGCGGACGCAGGATTTTCGGAGGCCGAGGTCGTCTATCGAAAGGACACGTACCGAGCCATACCAGCACCGGATTGCACCAACGGTCTCGCTTCAGAGCTCACTCACTCCTGGAGTACGCTATCAGCGGGGGATGTGACGGAGCTGTTTCTCAAGCGCCGTCCCAGCCCAAGAAAGAAAGGGAAGTGGCCCCCGAACTCCGATTTCCATCCGCGCAATGGCGGGCTACCACCTTGCGACAACTTTGCTGACTCAATTTCATATTTTTCCCGAGCCGGTCTTGTGTTATTTTAGGTTACTTTCTTAGATTGCCAGAATGTAGCGACGCTTCAGTGATTTGGGGGAAGTAATGGCCAGGATCGCTGTTTCCCGCGAAGCATTCCGCGGCCTGTTCGCCTTTTATGCTGCCAAAGCGCACCACGATCAGAGGCACGACGGCGAGCATTGTCTCGCGAAGCTGTTCACATCCAGCGACGACATACCTGACGGTCTACTTGAGCTGTGGTCTGAGCGCGTCAACACGCTCGATCCCGAGACTGTTGGCAATGTCCTATGTCCTCGCGCTCGCGCGGTTGCCGATGGCCGCGTCGAATACGATCATGCCAGCGACTTCCTACATGCCTTACTGAGAGAATTGAACGGGAAGCAGCATTGAGCGCGACGAACAAGCCGGCCTTTGCGCCGGGCTGATCGCCAATATGGTTCGGTTCTCCACCAAGAAGAGTGCTCGCGCTCGGTCGGTTCGGATTCCGACACTGGGACGCTTGCTTCCGAGCTGCGCATGAATGCGTTGCCTTCCGCGCGCTCCTGGACACGTGCGCCATGGTGGGAAGATGCGCTTAAACGCGCAACAAGACCCTGGTAAGCAGCATTGGAAACTGTCCGCAGAGGCAGAGTACCGGGAGCATCTGGCGGCTGCAGCTTTAGCTCATTGAGCTTCGATGCGACATGTCGGCAACCTGCTAGACCGGCATGGCTAATGTTCGAACTACCCGGCGGTGAGACCGGCCGTCTATGTAGGACGGAGCGGTCGCCTCGATTGTTCGTTCGACGTTTCACCTCCAAATACAGCAACGAGGCGATCACCTTCCCAAAGCTCAACATCGTGCTCGCCATACATTTGTTCGGCTCGACGTCTCGCCGCCTGCTCGTCAATGCAGTCGAGCTTTGCAGCGCAAATCACGTGCCGGCTGCTGTCCACCACGAACACTTTGTACCGCATGATGCAGTCCCATCCCAAAGGGGGACCGTCACCGTACTCGAATGTCTGTCTAACGCCGCGCCAAACTTCAATGCATGCGCGCGGAACCTTTGTACGTGTGGCAATTCCGCTATACCAGCTCGCTAGACCTCATCGACGGCGCGACGACGGATCAGGCAAACCAGGATAGTGCGCTTCAGTGGCGCAATCTCACCGCGTGCCGAAGCGAGCGGCTCGAACTCAAAATGGAGAGTATCCCCAGCATCATCAGAAGCACGCCAAGCCAAGTTGCCGTCCGGCTCGGCGCCTCGTTACGAGCCTCTGCAGTGAGCACGAGCATGCCGATCGGCGTAGTCGGAGGTTGGGACGAGGTCACCACATCGTTGGTCGGCGCGGGCGCGAGAAGTTGCTCGACATCGACTTGGCTCGGCACTGAGTGCGTGGGCCGGCGGCCGTGCTCAGCGATGAGGACCGCCGACATCAGAGCGGTGCCCGTATCGAGATCGGGGGCAGCATCAGCTACCTTCACTTCGGGGTCAGGCGGCTGAGACGGCTCGGCCGGTGCGGAGCGCAGCAACTCCGCGCGCGCATCAACGACCGCGCTCTGCCTGGGCCGCGTGGTCCCGTTCTCGTCCAAACTGGCGGTGTTATCTTTCGCCACGCGCCGAGGAACGGTCTTCTTCACCTTCGCCACACCCTCGGTCAGGAACCAGCATTTGTGGTGCCCGTCCATTCGGTAGACCCAATGCTGGCCATCGGGGGTCGAGTTGCCGGGGCGTCCCAGGCATTCCGCTTGCGGCGGAGAGGTCACCGTAGGCTGGGGTGCAGCAATATTGAAGATATCCGTAAGAGGATTGGAAGACGCAGGGCCCGTCGAAAGAGTTTCAACAAGAACCAAACTGACGAAGCACATTCGCAAATAACCGGACATCGAAAACTCCCGGTGTTGCGCCCCGCCCGGCATGACCCTTCGTACCGACATAGGCGGCCATGCGGCTCAAATCTGGCGGGGCCATGGATTCATTGTGCTCCTGACGTGAGCCACGGGTCCGAAGGCAAGTCTGGTCCGGCCACTAAAGGTTGCAAAACACAGCCACACCATCATGTGATCGAGTCCCGGCGGCCGCCGGACATCACTCCTTCGGTTTTCTGCGCGATCAACCGCTGTCATATTCGTGCTGAGGTGCATCGGTCGTTAAGGGTTGGTTTAGTTCCCGGCATGATCATTGGGGACCACAAGGGACCCGAGCATGCAATTGCACCATGCCAATACCTTGGACGTGATCGAGACGGTCGTGTGGCCCGTCACGCTCGACCGATCGGATTTCTCGACCTCCAATCGAGATGAGGTCCTGGCGCTATTGGCGCCAAGCGGTCATACAAAACCCACTATTTGGCTCGTCGCGGTCGCATTGGCTGGAGGTTTTGGATTGGGATGGGCTGGTGCCTGGTATGCTCCTGCAACCATCTCGGCTCTCAATCCAAATGCTCGGATAGAACCGGCTTCGCGCCGCATGCCGGACACTAAGTCAGCCGGTAAGGCCGAAAGCGCCCGAAAGATAGCAACAGCATCAAGCTCGCGAACACCGCCCGGTTTAGGTCAGCCCTCCACAGTCAGCGCGAGCCTTGCTCCGAAGCCTCTGGCCAAAGCGTCGAGTGGGGCGCAATCGACGGAAGCTTCGAACCCAGCTTCTTCGGTTGTCGAGGCGGACATGGCTGTGACCGGCTCGCTCGAGCCTGCGGGGCCGCTCCTGTCGGTCCCGGAGACAAGACCAACGACTATTGGGGGGTGGGCAGTCCTTGACGTTCGCGGCGGAACGGCGGTGCTCGAAGGGCCCGATGGGATTCGAATGGCAGCACGGGGGGACGTGATCCCCGGCATCGGGCGAATCGATTCTATCGTGCGTTGGGGCAACCGCTGGATAGTTGCAACAGCTCGTGGATTGATCTCGACGCCGTAGGCGTAAACGCTTGCGACGAAGAGGTAGCGCACCTTACCTCCACTTACTCCGCTACCTAGCTACGTCAACGAGTGGACGTGCAAGGTTGACGACGTGATCGCGAGTAACTCCAAAATCCGCGGTTCGCTCGGCCATGTCATCGATAAGGGGCCTAGCTGAAGTCATTCTTGAGGGAAGACAGAGACCTTCAGAATTTTTCACTGCGATCCCTACACACGTGTCTTCGCGGTTGAGGATCCGAAGTTCATGTACTTCATGCGAAATTTGCAATGGAGCAAATTCGTTAAGGAGGTCGGGCTTCATTTCCATCGAGTTCCGCTCGAAGTGTGACGTCGCCTTGTCCTTCGCCGGGAAAAGGCGTGAGCTCACGAAGGCGCTGGCTGAAAGCCTGCAAGAGCACGAGCTAGAAGTCTTCTATGAAAGCGGCTCGCGGTCGCGCTTGCGCGAGTCGGCGCAGCGCTGACGCTCCACCGCCGACGCCTTGCACGCTTTCAACGTTCTCGTGGCCATGTTCCATAAGCTCCGGAGTCCGTATTACGATGACGCTATGGCTTCTGACGGCACGCGTGATTGATTGACCACCAGGGCATCGGCACATACCAGACCCATGGCGATAACCATGCTGCTGATGCCGATGTGATGCCAGCGCTTCATGGGTCAGAACAGCGGCAAGACGACCGCGGCCGGCAAAAATATATGCTGAAGCTAACTGGCGGGAAGGAGATTCCATGTGAGCGTCCTGGGGGCTGAAATGCGAACGAATCCCCGGAGGGCGCCGCCCGACTTCTTCTTTTGGTCAAACAGGAACCCGACAGCCAATCGGACCATTTCGGTGGCGTCCCGAGACGTGTCAGCGTCGAGATCGTGATGCTAGATTTCCTGCTCCTACCGATAGGAGGACGACATGCCCGATAGCGTCTACAAGGTCATTGAACTGGTCGGTACCAGCACCGACTCATGGGAGAAGGCGGCCGCCAATGCGGTCGAGCAAGCTGCAAAATCGCTCCGAGATCTTCGCATTGCAGAGGTCGTCAAGCTCGACATGCAACTGGATGACAAGGGAAAAGTCGAAGCCTATCGCGCCAAGCTCAACGTATCGTTCAAGTTCGAGGGCTCCTGAGCCTTAGCACCTCGCCCCCACTTGGGCGAGGATGGCTCATTGGAAAAGGCGCGTTGCGCGGTCCGCCCAACCGGACACTGTGGCCCATCTCGCGAGTTGGCCCTAGTCCGACAGGGACCGATATGCTTTGATGCGAGGGGGCGTGTGGCGCGTGGTGGCCCCATGTACATGGTCATTCGCAAGTATGCCAAGGTTCGTTCGGTAGCGGACGCCGCTCGTCGCGCCAAGAGCGGCGTCGGTGAGATCCTAAGGCAATCGCAGGGATTCAGATCTTACCATGTGCTGGATGCGGGCGACGGTGTCGGTATCGCCGTGATGATATTTGACGACCGCGAAAGCGCCAACGCAGCGAACGCCAAGATACTGGCGTTTGTTCAGGCGAGTTTACATGACCTCGATCTTGGGGTTCCCGAAGTCACGACCGGCGAGGTTTTGGTGAACATAGAGCCTAGTGGGTCTTCAGGCATGAAGTAGCGGCAAACGTCACCAGTGGCGTGGCGGGTGTCCCGCCTTGCTCTTGTAATCGACCTGATGTCACCCTCGCGCTTGCACGATCGCGTCTTGGACATGCGCGTGCCGCCCGTCAGGAATATTCGACCGGCGCGTGCTTTTCGAGGAGCAGCAACGACATGAAGCAACACAGCTTCAAAGCATTTTCCACCACAGCGATCGGCTGGACACCGCTCATGCTTATGGGCATCGCGATGCCGCCCCGGGATCCCGATGAAGACGAGGGGGACGAAGACGACGATGAGGAAGATGATGCTGACGAACCAGCGGTCGTGCGCGAGCCGGACGAAGACTAGACTAGCCCGTGTCTGGCAGTCGGCGCTATAATATCTGCCATGGGCTGGGATACGAAAGACATAGCGCTTCTCAAAAAGCTCTGGTCCGCAGGACAGAGCGCGGCGCAGATTGCGCGCCGTCTCGGGTGCAGTCGTAACGCGGTCTGCGGCATGCTGACCCGTCTGAGTCTGAAGCGCGGCCACAAGCCGCCCACAGCACGGCCCAAGATAAGACCGGCCCCGAAGCTGAGGCCGTCGTCGGCAGCCTGCGCCCGTCCAGTCGCGCAGAAGGTGTCCTTGAGTACAGCAGAGAGGCAGCAGCCCAAGGAATTCAGCAGGCAGCAGCTTTACGCGATTTTGGCTGAGGCGGTCAGAAACACTAGCTAAGAGCTCACCACGAACGTGGTTGCGCTCCCGTCAGTGTCTGGCCCAGCTCGACGGGCTCGGCTGTCGTGTATCTGGCCTGCGCGCTGGCAATCCGGCGAGCGCGACCCATGACAATGGCGCTGCGGCTTCTATCCCGCCGGCACCGATGTCCAGTTCAGCGAAAGCTTCGAAATCGAGGGGCACGAAATGTTCGCGCAGCCTGCAAGATCGGATTGGAAGGCGTCGTTTCGAAGGTCCGCGACGGCACCTACGCCAGCGGCCGCCGCAACAACTGGGTCAAGAAGACTTGCGCGCAGCGCGAGACCCTGACCATCGCCGGCTTCGCCCTTGACGAAGGCAAGTGGGACGGCGTCTATCTCGGCCGGCGCAAGGGCGAGGACCTGGTCTATGCCCGGCAAGGTCGACTACGGATTCGACAAGGTCTCAGCCGCCGAGTTGCAGAAGCGATTGAAGCCGCTGATCCGCAAGACGCAGCCCTACACCAAGCGCATCGTGCACAAGGGCATCTGGGTCGAGCCGAAGCTTCTGGCCGAGATCGAGTATCGCGCCAAATCAGCGGAAGGAAAGGTCCGCCACCCGTTCTTCAAGGGACTTCGGGAGGACCTCTAATGGACGCCTTCGATCGGTTCTGGCAGTGGGCGGAGAAACCGCTCGACAGCCCGCTCACCATCCCGGCCGAACTCCTTCGGGCGGTGATGGAGCTCAGCCCAGAGGACAGGCAAAATCGCGCCACTGTCAACGCGGCGGCGCGCCTCGGGAGATCATCAGACGATAGCGGAACGCCGTCTGATACCCGCTCATGATGGCCGGCATCCTGCTCACGCCGCCAACCAATCTGGCAAGCGTCCTCCGGACCGCATCGAGAGGAAATTTCGCCTTTGCTGAAATCTCTGCTCCATCGCCTCGGGGCATCCGATAGATGGCCAAATTGCGCTAACGCGGATGCGCGCGCACCCGGACGCGCAGACCCGGCTCCAGCCGTTCGTACGCGATTTCGCCCTCGAGCTGTTGGGTAAGGAGCTGGGCGATCCGCGAACCCAGTCCACCCGGGTCGGTGCCGGCCCGAAGGCCGATGCCGTTGTCGGACGCCGACAGCTCTATGCCGTCGCCTTTCGACAAAGAGACAACGACGTTTCCCGGCCTGTCGCCAGGAAAGGCGTACTTCAGCGAGTTCGTGACCAATTCGTTCGCGATCATGCCGATCGCGAGCGCGTGGTTGTTCGGCAGGAGAATGTCCTCGCAGAGCACCTGGAAGGCGACCGGCCCGGACGGAGCCAAGGACTGGAAGACCTTCTCGACCACGTCGTTCAGGAAGTAGCGCATGTTGACCGAGCGCGGTTCCTCATTGAGCGCGAGATGGTCATAGACCTCGGCCATCACCTGGAGCCGGCGCGCCGTGGCCTCCAGCGCGGCCGAGACCTCCGGACCGCCATGCCTTGCTTCCAGCCGGATCATCCCGCCAAGGATCGCGAGGTTGTTCTTCGTCCGGTGCGCCATCTCCTGCAGCAGCACAGTCTTGGTCTTGTCCGCCAGCATTACCTGGCGGAGCTCCGCGCGCTGGAATTCGGCGACGATGGCCGTCCCCGCGGCGGTGATCGCGAACAGTGCATTCGTCGCGAAGAAATTAATGCCGAAGCCGCCTGCGTAGCTGAGGTAGGCGCCCACGCCGATGCCGATGATTGCCGCGAATATTCCGGAGCCGCGATCGAAGATCAGGCCCGAGAGAAACACGCCAGGCAACAGCAGGAAATATCCAGCCGCCCCGGTCTGTATCTGAAGCGCCATCTGCAGCACGGCGCACACCACCATGATGCACGCGGAGATGCAGTACCGGACCGAGCTTGGAAGCCGGTGCTCCAGAACCAGCGGGTAAAGCCTGTTCATGGGATCCCAACCGCGCGCAGATTGCCGATCTCGCAGTGTGCCCACCCGCGCGTCACCGTCGCAAGGGCGATGCAACCTATTGGACCTTCAAGCATCCCCGCTCCTGCGCGCCTTCTTCAAGATCGATAACCGGGAACGACGACAGGAAATCCGCGTCATCCCCGACGTGCCCACCTTCAGATCATTGATCGCTAACGCGCGAGGGCTGATGGCCGTAGCGCGCCGCGTGTCGTCCTTAGTAGCGGCACGCGCTCGTCAAGCCTGCCGGTGAGGCCGGCTGGCGCAAAATCCAAGCATTGCGGGCGATTGCCTACAACTAGGTCCTTGGCTTCTGTTTCGCTGCCTCGCGAGCCATCCGCTCCGCCTTCAGGCGCTCCCGGTTTGCATGGAACGCCTGCTGGGCGCGTTCATATTCGGACACTGCTACCTTGGCATCCGCGTCTCTAAAGACCTTTCGAGCTTCCGGTTCGGCCGCAGTCGGCATCCACCGTCCGATGTGCGATTACTCATTGCTCCCTCCTCCGGGCGCAAACGGTCCTTGCGCTATAATGCGCATTAGGACCGCCAACCTAGTGGGTAGGTTTTCCTCCGATTTGGGGCTTTTGGGGTGTACCGGAGGCAGGGATTCGACGCTCTACGAACCCGTTGGTTCCAATCCCGCCCGGCCGGCCCTACAAGCGCGCGTCTCTCTCGATCAGGCCGACCTCCCCCGGGGCTAGCTGCTGTTGCGGGCTCGATCGAAGGATCGGAGGTTCACAACGATCCCGGGTCACCCGGCGAGGCACCCGTATCGAGTAGCTGCGAGACGGCGGCAGCCAATTGCGCCGGCGCAAAGGGCTTCTCGATCAAGACGCTGCCATCAACGCCCTGCGATTTCCAGTCCGGCGCGCTGGCGCTCGTCATGTAGAGAACAGGAAAGCCGGGCGTGATTTCCCTGATCTGCCGTGCCAACTCCCATCCGCTGATGCCACCACCGAGATTGATGTCCGTCAGCAGCGCCCGACACCGCTCCCGGCCGTCGCGAAAGGTGGACAGGGCCTCCCCCGAATGGACCGAGCAGGCCGCGAGACCGCCGTCCGACAAGGCGTCCTCGATGAAGCTGCAGATCAGAGCTTCATCCTGCACGACGAGAACACGAACGGCATTGCTCACTTTCAAGTCTCCTCGGCGACCCAGGCAGGTCGTCTCGCGGGATGGCGCAGGCCTCCCCGGAAGGAGCGAGCTCCGCCCTCAAGGCGGATCAAGCACCACAGCGCCGTGCCGCCTCAAGCCACTGGCACCCCGTAGTAGGCATTCACAGAGCGCGTGGTAGCGAGATCGCTCCAATTCCAGCTGCTCTCGTCGGCGTATTTGGGTGCACCACGGAGCTGGTCCTGGGTGATGCCGGTGACGTCGTAGCCGCCGAGGTTGGTGTCGTATTTCAGCGTCTGCCAAGGCAGCGGATAGTGGTCATCGCCGATGCCGAGCAGGCCGCCGAAGCTGAGCACCGCGTACGATACCTTGCCGCTGACCTTGTCGATCATGACGCGTTCGATGGAACCGACCTTTTCCCCGTCGGCCCCGTACACGTTCGTGCCCTCGACCTTGTCGCTTCCGATCAGGCTGAACGTCTCGCGATCTTCCATGGCCATGTTGACCTCCTCGAGGTGGTCTTTCGAAGTCGACCGGACCACGATGGCTTCGTTCCTGGCTGATGCCGCGGCGGGCGAGGCGCCAGCCGGCCACTCACACCATCGATGCAGCGATCAATGCGAAGTAGCGCAGGCGGCGCACGGCCGGGCCCGCCAGCCGTCGACACGATCGTCGCTTCGCGTAGCTGCGCTGCAACAGCGGTTCGGGCGGCCGAAGGTCGACGACCTCTGTCGGAGCGCAAGGCGCTGCGGGGGACGGGATCCACTCCGCATCAGCGATCGTCGCCGCGCTGCGGACCTACGCGCTGGCCAACGATGTGAGATCCAGTTCACGCGCCCCGCCAGCGAGGTTTGCTACGATGCCCGCGCCCGCTCAACCTGAAGGGATCGAAAAGATGGACGCAGAGGCAAAGATCCTAACCCACGCGGTCCGCTCGAACGCCGACGTCGACGAGTTCAAGTCCGTCGCGATCTTCTGCGGCCTGGGACTGCTGCTCTCCCTCGTCGCCACGTTGAGCTACGGCCTGGATTTGGCAGCCTTCTTATGAAGGGGCGCTGCCACGCAGACTAGGACGCATTCGCCCGTGCGCGTTCGCGCGCCTCGCGCCGACGCTCACGACGCTCGCGTCGTAGCCTCGCCCGCTCGGCGGGCTGCGGCAGCGGAGGCACTGGCGCATCGACCTTTTCGGCCGGCACCGCCTCCATCGCCTGGTCAGCGCGCGGGCGCGCTTCCATGGATTCCAGGACGAGGCGCCCCTTGGCGGTGATCTTCCAGCCGCCGTCTTCGCGCACGACGAGGCCTTGCGAAAAGATGTCAAGGTCTGGCACGCGTGCAGCCAACCGCTTGGTGCGGTCGGCCCAGTCCTGGCCGCTGGTCGCCAGGATGGCCATGTCACGCTTGAGGTCAGCCATCAGGGCAAATCCACCCGGGTAGCTCACCAGGATCTTGAGCACCGTGACCTGGAAATTCACCTCCACCCCCTCGGCCGGTCAGCGCCACATGGTCGGCGCTTGCGAGAGAGCTTGGCGACCGACCTGCTTGAGGTGGTCCGGAGATGTGTCGCCTCTGGTCGCGGCTTCCAGGATTTTCGAAGCCACGTGGGTACGGGCGCCGGTCTCGGTCCGGGAAACGCTTTCGCAGACCTCGTCCAGGACCGCGCGCAAAAGCGCGGTTGTAGCACGATCGAACATGGGGACCCCCCAGTAGAAAGAACTATCGTAACGCAATCGCTCCGGTGTCGAATTTAAGCGTATTAATAATCTCTCAACTCTACATCCCGGCTCGGACTTGGCAATAGCAGCGCGACCAACAGGCGACGGGCGAGAAAGGCGGCCTCGGTGCGTGGGCTCCGCGGCCACTGCACACGGCTGCCGTTATTTTCCAGTCTTCCTGCTCGTGGAAGTAAGCCACTCGGCCATGCAAGACGCGCTTTCGGCGCGTCTTGCATGGCGCAGCAACTCGTCCCGCTCTCGGCCAGGCAGCAACTTCCGAGCGTGATCGCGATCGTTCCTGGCTTGCTGCGCGAGGCGCTCTTCCAGCGGCACGGTCTGCCGGACGCGCCGCCGTCTTTTCACCGGCTGCTCTGTCTGTTGCCGGATCATGATATGCTCGCGTGAGCGGCCGAAAAGCGCGGCCGTCGTGAACGGTGCTCGACCGGAATCCCAGTCTCCGTCCTGCGACGCGGCGCCGGTGATTTGGTGGCCTGCCACGCGACGGACTCGTGCTGAAGCTTTCGCGCCCACCTCTTCTCCAGCGTCTCGATGACGTGACGCGGCAAATTGAGTTCTTCCATGGCTTTCCCTCCTAGGCAGCGGCGCATCGCGCGATGGACCGCAAGCGCATCGGCTTGCCGCCGGGCGGGTGCCGCGGGCCTTCGTCCAGCGCGCAGAGCGTTTCCAGGATCTCGTCGATGGTCACTGGCGCCTTCAGCCCTTCAGGGGCTCGGAGCGATGGGCAAGATGCGATCGCCGACGCATCCGATGCCCAAGAGGCCAAGATGGCGCGCTTCTCGGAAAGGCTGAGACCCGCGTGAGCGACCACGTCCCGCGGATGCTCGAACGCCGTGCCGGGATGAAGAAAAGAGTTGAAATCGACAATGTTGTCGTCGGACGCGGTCGTCGGCCGCATGGTCGCCTCCTGATTTAGGACGAGTTGCAGTGTCCGCCGCGCGGATCTGCGCGGCGGACAGGTTCAATTCCGGACCGGTCAGGCAGCCCGGGATTCGATCTGGGTCACGTTGCTGGGCACGGCGCCGTTGATCGCAATCCGGCGCGGCTTCATCGCCTCGGGGATCTCCCGCTGCAGCTCGATGATGAGCAGTCCGTTTTCGAAGCGGGCGCCTTTGACCTCGACGTGGTCGGCGAGCGTGAACTGGCGCTTGAAATTGCGCGCCGAGATGCCGCGATGCAGGAAGGTCTTCTCGTCCTTCTCGTTCTTGCGGCCCTCGAGGGTCAGGACGTTCTGCTCGACCGTCAGTGCGACCTCTTCCGGGGTAAATCCGGCGAGCGCCACCGAGATCTGGAAGCGGTTCTCGTCGAGACGTTCGATGTTGTAGGGGGGATAGCTCTCTTCGGCGGTCCGCTGGACCTCGTCGAGGACGTCAAAAAGGCGGTCGAATCCGATGGTCGACCTCCAGAGGGGAGTCCAATCATACCTCATATCCAAATCCTCCTTGGAGCAAGATGGGTACGAGCAGGCTCGGACACCGTCCGGGCGCCCGTCTCATTTGCGGGACCCCGAGGGCATCCCGATCGCCGTGATGGCGACGCCAAAAAAATTTGGAAGGCCGAAAAAAGTTTCAAGGGGGCGGCCGAAAATTTTTCGGCAAGGACTCGCCTGGTTACCACTTGGTTTGGCGCGAGGCGCCGTAGCCGCGCGCGCTTCAGGGCCGCCTGCAGCCGCGCCCGCTCCTTGTCCCAGCGGGCGTTCTCGGCCTCCAACTTCTTATCGATGGCCTCGCGGTCGGCCTCGATCGCGGCGATCCGGTCGGCGTGCTCGCCCTCGGCGCGTCGAACGCAGCCTGCGCCTTGTCGATGACCTTCTGCCGGCGCTCGCGCTCCCTCTGCGCGGCAGCCTCCGCCGGTCCCGCTCGCGTCGCTTCTCGTCGCGTTCGTAGACGGCCGTGGCCTTCCGCTCCGCCGCGGAATCGACGGGCCGGCCGGCGCTCTTCGCGGGCTTTCGAGCCGGTGCTTTGCGGGCCGTTCCGGACGGCTTGCCGCCGCGACCGAGTTCGGTGGGCAGACCGGGATGCTCGCTGAACGGCCCCTTCGACCCGACGGGTCTCTTCAGGACGACGCCTGGCTTGGCCATGGTCGCGGCGATCACGTCCGGATCGTCGCTCTGCTTTGCCGCGCCCTGATGGTCCGCGCCCCACGCCTCCAGCGCAGCCTTCATCGACGGGGCTGCGATCGCCTGATCGAAGAAGCCAAGCGAGGTCTGGTAGGTCTTCAACTTCCTGGCCATTCGAGCGACCGGTCCTGAGTCACTGGATAGCGCCTGGTCAGGCGCAACTGCCGGCGGAACATGGCATGTCCCTGTCGCGTTCGCTATCGTCATTCGCCGACGATGCAGTGATCGTCATCGCCCACAATGCCGGCTTCGACCGCAAATTCGCCGAGCGCTACTGGCCGATCTTCCAACGGAAGGCCTGGGGGTGTTCGGCGACTGAGATCGAATGGCGAAAGCACGGTTCCGGCAACCCATGTGGATCGTCTCAGGCCGATTTCCCATCGTGTCCATCTCTATCGCGCTCGCAATCAGGTCGAAGGTTCTTCAATAGGGTCAAACAACGTCGTCGCTCTCCTACGAGGCCGGATAGAGCGCCACCGGGCATTGCCCTCGAGTGCCTATTAACTTTTCCTTCCGAGGAGCGCGCAACGAAGGATTCGGAACGCGACGAGAAGATCAAGCCTCAACGGTCGAAAAGTCTCTCGCTGGCGTGCGGCTATCTGGTTTCTCATTACTCGGCTTTGGGGTTGGTGCCGCTTGCACCTCAACCGATTGGCTCGATCCGAGCACTGCAATCCAATGCGCAACGAGCGCAACTATGGCCATCAACGTTAGAACAGCGAACACGGTCGGCTCTAATCCGGGAAGTACGGTGCCGTTTGCAACACAGGGATCCGGAAGGTCTTTCATAAAATCGGTGCAAATGCGGGCCGGATCGTTAATTGTCTTGGCGAGCACAGTCCAATCGAAGAGTCCGACGGGCTTTTTACTGCCGTCGTTCATCATCACTGTTGCCGTGACAAATGCGTGCCAAAAGAAGATCAACGCGATCGCCGGGATGATTGAGAATATCGAAAGCATGGTACCTTGATAAATCCTGCCTTCGCGCGAACCGGTATCGATGTCGTCGAAACCGACAATTGGAATGCGTCGATGCCAGAGAGGGCCGCCGCGTAACGCAAAAAAGCGACCGATACACGATACGGCGAACAACAATATTGCGCAGATCGGAATCGCGATCATGGCGGCAGAGGCCTTGTTGGAAACGACAAGCTTTGCTCCGAAAATCTCATTGCCGCCCTGAACCACGATCCACGTATTGAGCGCGTAGTAAAGCAGCACCGCGCTCACGACGAACCAGATTTTTCCGATTTGAGCCTGGGTCACATGATCCCCGCCGACGTGAGAGCTGATTGCCGCTGAACTTCTAGTGAGAGATTTCGGCTGTTCCGGCAAGGGCGGTCCCATTATCGGAAAAGCGCAAAGTTACGGGTGTTTGCCCCGCCTTCAAGAGGACCGGGCGCACATTGTAGTGCAAGGACAGCTCCTGATCGGGAATGCGGAGCTCGCCGCGAAGTTCCGGAATAAAGGGTGCGGCGCTGAAACCGACAGTGTTCACCAAGGGGGCAATCGGAGCGCAAGCGATATCCATCTTATAGCTCGACAAAATGATATCACGCGGAGCGGGACGCATTTGCGCGACGAGACCAGACGTTCGCAGCTTCAAATCATACCCCAAACTGCCATCCTCGGCCTTGGTGTGATGAGCCTCCGCGGTCACGTCGAGGTTCTGGTTCGGCAGAGTGACAGAGACGCGTTTGCTTTGGCCCCATGGAGCCTGACAGGCAAGGTGTCCTACGATGTCTAGGGGCGTGAAGTGAATATGGGTATCAGCACTTCCCTGCCCTCCGAGCAAAAGCGATAACTTGGCGCTATCGAGCTTTGGGGCGAATGCCGCGCTTTGGACACAAGCCGTCAGCGAGGTCGAACCGGTACCGAAGCTGCCATCGATATTCGCGAAGTTTCCAGTATGCGCGATTGCATCGACAACACCTTTGCCGCCTTCACACGCGAGCTTCAGGGTCGTTTTCTCCGTCTCGCAAGCCGCCTTGTTAGCAGCGTAAATTGAGTTTTGAGTAGCTTTTGCGGCCTCGCATACGGGATCGTTGGTGTGGATCCAACAGCCACCGACCAAGGGGCGACTAATACATCCGCCGCAGCTACGCTCGTCGTGAGGCTGATCGCAACGCTTCGAGGGGGTGCAATCGATGAGGCTCGCCGACGGGAGATTAACTTTTTTCTCGAACTCCTGCTTCGGGATGTCGGTAGCAGCTGTCAGACAAAGGTGGGATTGCAGGAATGCAGAATTTAAGATGATGGCGATGAGCGATTTGGACACAGCCACCGTAGTGTGCTTGGGCCAGTCGGCGATGCCGAGACCATCCTTTACTCGCTGGTCCACGAGCTCTTTCATATCCTTGAACCCGGCTCCGCCAGTTTGAGGACCTGACGAAGGCTTAGGATCGGTGGGGAACGCCAGTTTGACAACCCCGATGATCCGGTTGCGATCAATCAACCATGCGATGGCCGCGACGCGAGCGGGAGAGGAAATGGGGTTGCCGGTGACTTTCACCTCGATTTTCATTTGGCCTGAGGTTGAGGCCTGGAAGGAGTGATTTGCCGACTCCGCGGGGAGAGGACTGATCGGAACGGAGATCCGCGTAAATTCAAGATGGCTCAATCCTCCGGAAATCCGATCCGCATAACCATTTAGCCAGCTGACGATGGAGTCGGCCGCTCCGGTCATATCGGCCGTATCTTTTCCGAGAAGTTGACCGAGTTCACCAGTATCCACGGTGATTTTGTCGACCTTGATATTGCGGAACACAGGCAGAAGCCGGAACGCGATCGCGGTAACCTGATCCTTTGTCGCGCCTTCGGTCGCGCTTTCGACGGCGATACCGAACGAGATACGTCCAACCACATGGGGATGCAGCTTGACGAACAGAGCTTTCAGTGAGGGGCGGCTGTCCGGGATGATCTTGCCATCGACAATGCGATCGAGGGTCATGGAAATGTCGAGGACGTCATTGTCTCCAGACAGCTTGATTTCGGTGATGCCAGCGGCTTGAACCTCGGAATGCGCGAGCACCAAAGCGCGAAGGTCGTCAAACGCTACACCGATGCCGACGTTGACATCGGCAGTCGAGCGAAGCGCATCGAGAGCGGTCTTGATTGCGCGCTGACTCTGTTGATCCGCGGTGATGGCAGGATATTTGGTATTCACGAGGTCTTCGAGCGGGCCGGAGCGAGCGCTGTCGATCATGGCACCGAACATCGTAGAGGCGATTGCCACGATCAGTGCAGCGCGCTGCGACGTTCGTTCGCGCTTGGACCGCGAAAGGCTAATGCGACACGCACTCAATATGAATGACAACACTGCCACGTCTCCTCAATGAGCTTTCGAAATATATCAATTAGCAAAAATGGACGGTCGACGGTACCATCTATAGTTGAACATCTTCATGACATTGCGCCAACAGACAATGGCATTTCCCGCACATCATGAAGAATTCTGTTGAACACAGAGCCACTGGCCTCGACCGTCCGCGCGCTCCGAAGGCGCCTGTCGACCACTCTGTTCAGTCGCTCTTCCGATGGATGCGTTGCCGAGGTCATGGCTTTCGTTTTTGCCGTCGTTCCGATGTTAAGAGATTGACACCGAGTTCACTTTTTGTTCTAGTGCGCACGGAATCCGTGCTTCGGCTGGCAGCAACACGGACAAACTCGCTGCCTCGATGCGTGAGATCGGCAGCTGCGCTCGTGATCGCCCATCTCATCGCTGCAAAAATCCATTTGTTGTTGACGGCGATACATGGCCTCCAAACGCCAACCAGCCCTAGCCTTAGGCCGCACATGATGTCCCCGAGGAATATCGCCGCGGCATTTCAAGCTGGTTTCGGTGGAAAAGCCGATGCCGGTGCTCACAACCTTCGACCGGGATGTGGAAATCGCGGTACAGCCGCATGCGTGTCGGCTCGCCGGATCACCTTTAGTTCCGGCAAGCCTGCAGGGAGCCACTAAGGAGACGACTCATGAGTTTCAGAGCGACCGCGGCCGGCGCCGTTCATGAGCCCATCCTTCGATGCCCCAACTGCAACCACGAAATTCCGCTAACCGAATCTCTTGCGGCTCCGCTTCTGGCTGAGACCCGGCAACGCTTCCAGGAACAGTTGGCCAGCAAAGATGCTGAGGTTTCGCGCAAGACCGAGGCGCTGCGGCTGGAGCGTGAGCAGCTCGCCAGGGACCGGGAGCAGGTTGAGGAACAGGTTTCGAACCGCCTGGCCGCCGAGCGCGGCCAACTGGTCGCTGCGGAAGCCAAGAAGGCCCGCGAGGCGGCGGCCGCTGACCTCCTCGCAAAGGAAGCCGAGGCCATCGAGCTCCGAAGAACCTTGGAGGTCAACAATGCCAAGCTTGCCGAGGCACAGCAACAACAGGCGGAGCTGATGCGTCGGCAGCGTGCCCTAGATGAAGAAAAGCGCGAACTCGATCTGACTGTCGAAAAACGCGTTCAAGCGTCGATCGATCAAATTCAGATCAAAGCCCGCCAGGAAGCTGATGAAGCCGCTCGGCTGCGCGTCGCGGAAAAAGATCAGACGATCGAGTCGATGGCTCGCACGATCGAGGAACTGAAGCGCAAAGCCGAGCAAGGCTCTCAGCAGTCACAGGGCGAAGTGCTTGAGCTTGAGCTCGAGGTACTGCTGCGTGGGCGTTTTCCGAGCGACTTGGTCGAGGCTGTCGGCAAAGGCGAGCTGGGTGCCGATGTTGTCCAGCAAGTCAATGGTTCGATCGGCCAAGCCGCCGGCATCATCCTTTGGGAGTCCAAACGCACCAAAGCGTGGAGCGATGGGTGGTTGGCGAAGTTGCGCGACGACCAGCGGCGTTGTGGGGCCGACGTTGCCCTTATCATTTCCCAGGCTCTTCCGAAGCATATCGAGCATTTTGATCTAGTCGACGGGGTATGGGTCGCTCATCCGCGCTATGCTCTCCCGGTTGCTGTTGCTCTTCGGCAGACCCTTATCGAGGTCAGTGGGTCGCGCCTAGCGCAGCAAGGACAACAGACCAAGATGGAACAGGTCTATCAGTATCTAACCGGCATCAAGTTCCGGCAGAGGGTGGAAGCTGTTGTTGAGAAATTCAACGACATGCGCGAGGACCTCGACAAGGAGCGCAAGTTTATGGGCAGGCAGTGGGCCAAGCGCGAGACGCAAATCCTGTCCGTGATAGAGTCTACAGTGGGAATGGTCGGCGACCTGCAGGCGATTGCCGGCAAAGCCATGCCGGAGATTCCAAGCCTCGATATGCCGCTACTGGAGAGCTCGGCGGAGACGGAACGAAGGGCTGGATGATGGTCTGGGAAGCCGCGAACGGTTCTACCCTGCTTTTGAACGCGCGAGATTTTTTTTGGAATGGCAGTCGTAGCATCCTGACGTCGTGCTGCGCCGCCAGTCTACCGCCGGCAACGCCAAGCCGACTCTCCAACAACGCCGTTGTCCGAAATCGTAATCTTAAGGCGGCCATCAGAATTGAGGATACGGGCTCAACGTCGAAGTCCGCATAAGCAAGATGCGATGATCGACTGCTCCGGTTGTCCAAACTTTTATTGCATGCTCACCGCGCAAATCTGGTGAGATTTGCGCTGTCGCGTGATACCTTTGGCACGGGGAGGAAACGATGCCGACAACCATTCCATTTGCATTTAGCGATACGTCCACCTTCGATCAAAACGTCACGGATTTCTCAGCAGAGCTCGCAAAGCTGGACGCGGTCGCCGGTCCCATTCTAGCGGGCGCGCTCCCCGCCTTGTCCAACGCTGAGCAAGACAAGGGCAACTTGCTCGACGCCCTTGAGGCAGCTCTCTCGAGCCCGCCCGCCACCGCGGCGCCCAGCGCCGCCCCCAGCCAGCCCGCTTCGCCGTCGCCGAGCCCGGCTACGACGGCCGCCGCGCCAATCCAATGGTTTCTCGAGGGGCTGGAGATCGAAGGTTTTCGCGGCATCAACAACGAAGGCGCGCCCCTCGCGCTGAAATTCAAGCCCAATTGCGTCAGCTCCGTTACCGCGCCAAACGGTGTCGGCAAGAGCTCGATCTACGATGCGTTGAGCTTTGCCTTCCGGGGCAAGATCGACAAGCTGGACCGGCTGCTCCAAGCCGAACGGCCGCAAGACTACTATCTGAACCGGTTTCACCCGGCCGGCCTCGGCACGGTCAAGTTGACCCTGCGGCCCGACAATGGCGGAGCCGCCGTAACGATAATTGTCACCCGCAACGCAGCGGGCCAAAGGAGTGTGTCTGGCCACCCAGATGCCGAAGGCCTTCTCGCCGAGCTCAACCGCGAATTCGTCCTTCTCGATGGACAAACGTTTCAAAACTTCATGGATGAGACGGCGTTAAACCGGGGCCGCTCCTTTTCGGGTCTGCTGGGTCTTGCCCGCTATTCCACCCTTCGCCAGCAGCTCCAGCAGCTAAGCCACACGCGGTCCTTCAACTCGCACTTCGATACAAGCGCGCAAGCTGCCAAGAAGGTCGCTGCCGACCGGTCCATCGTCGCGGCGCGAAAAGCCATTGAGACGGACTACGAAGCCCTCGTCCTTGAAAAAATCGTGCCGCAGGCGCCTGCCGCCGATTCGCAAGCGCGCTGCCACGCAGCCTTGGCGGCCATACCAACCTTGTCGCCGCACTGCGACGGTAAAACCTTCATGCAGATCAGCGGCGCCGATTGCCACGCGGCCGTGAACGCCGCTGAAGGCGGTCCCGGTAAGGCGCGCCTCGCCTCCCTCATTCAAACCGAAGAGCGATGGAAGACGGCGAATAAAGCCACGCCCACCAACAGCGACGCCGAGATACTGCACGGCCTTGCGCGCACGCGCGAGGATGCCCTTGCTGGGACTGCGGGAGAGCCACTGCAGCGGCTCTACAAGGTCAGCGACGAAGTTATGTCTGGAGCAGAATGGGCGTCACCGAACCTCTGCCCGACCTGCGGTGTGCAACACGACACCTCGGTGCTCGACCACGTGCGTGAGAAGCTCGGCCAATATGATGCTGTTGAAACGGCAACCACGGCCGTGGCTACGGAATGGGCAGCCAAAGGCTGGTCAGACCTGGATGCGCTCGAAAAGCTCGTGCTCGGGGAGGACGAGGCCCTCCTTCTCGCGCGTCTGAAACGTTCCGGCGAGGAAGGGACCATCGCGAGCGCGGAAATCACTGCCCTCGCATCACACATCGCGACGATGCGGGCCAAGGCGGAAGCGGAGATAGAAAGGCTCGCAGCCGAAAGTGCCACCCTTTCGAAAAAGATGCCGCCCTCGCTGGTAACAGTTACACGGGCCATTGAAGCGGCGCAGCGGCTGCAGACAAACTGGGCCGCTCTCGAGTCAGCCGGAAGGGAGGCAACCGAGCTCGCCGCGCGCGGGCAACGCACCGCACGGCTGAAATCCTTCCTCGACCAGGCGAGCGCGGTGTTTGCGCAGGCCGAGTCCGGAATGGCCGCGATCCGTCTCGCAACGGTTGAACCGCTGTGCCAGGACCTGTTCCATCAAATCATGTTCAGCCCCGTAACGCCGATCCTTCGCAAACCGTCGGGAACGGAAGATCTCACGATCGGCTTGGCAACCTTTTGGACCCTTCACGACGTTTCGGCGCAAGCACTGCTGTCGGAAAGCTACCGGAACGCATTTGCCGTTTCCGTTTACCTGGCGGCTGCCTCCCTCTACGGCGGCGCGCCGCGTTTCATGGTGCTGGACGATGTGACATCGAGCTTCGATGCCGGGCACCAGCATCACCTTGTCGAAGTCATCCGAACGCGCTTTGCGCGGCCTCTTCAGGCGGACGGGCCACAAGTGATCTTGCTGAGCCACGATACGTTGCTGGAGAAGCTGTTCAACAAGCACTCCGGCTCGCCGGACTGGTCGCATCAACGGCTCGAAGGAACGGCGCACACGGCCGTGCTTCTGCAGTCGGGCGCGGTCAACAAGGTGCGCGATGCGACGAACACCCTACTGCACCAAGGACGCGTGGACGATGCTGCGCCCCGGCTGCGGCAATACCTCGAATACGTCCTACAAACGGTTATCGACAAGTGCCGCATTCCCGTGCCGCCGGATCTCGCGTTTGGCGACGACAAGCGGACACCGGGCGAATACCTGAACGCCATCAAGGCGGCGGTGGAGCTTGAGGATCGGGCCGGCAGCCTTATCCTTGAACCGGCCCAGAAGCAGGCCTTGCAAATGCACTCGGCCACTATCATCGGCAACTTCGTATCCCATTGGGCGACCGGGCAAACCACAGCATTCTCCGCTCCCGCTCTGCTAGGCGTGATGCAGGCGATCGAAAACTATCAGGATTGCTTCAAGTACGAGCCAACGCCTGGAGCTCAAAAGCGGTTCTATGCGACACTCCACAGCCGCTAACCGATATTGGCTCGACGATTTTCATTTCTCCTTCGGGGACACGAGCGGCGATGGACAATCGATCCGCCCAGATTGCGACGGTCTGCGAATGCATCGACCACTGCTTCGTATTCACGATATGGCGTGAAGACTTCGTAACATTCTTCGATGAAGAAGACATCGTCGCGGGTCTGGACAGGGGCGCCGAACTGATGGCCGAGGCAACACGCCCCAGTGGCTGGACAAAACCGAAGCGCTCATCGAGCGCGTGCAATCACTTCATGCGCGCCAAACTTAGCTCTCGCGCTTTGCATAGGTCCTCACGTTGCGACCACCAAGCGATTTTAAAGAACTTGAGCCGCGGCATCAAAACAACGCCGTACGGAAAAAAGACACGGGCTGCGTTGAAGCTCTGGCAGCGCAAGCACGGTTATGCAAAGCAAGAGCGCCGAGAAGCACAGATTCGAGATACGATGCCAACTGAACTCGCCCCACGGTTTCCGCTTGATCCGCCTGCAGCGGACCGCCACCGCGGTATCGTCGTCAAGATCGGCAATAATCAGTTGCGGACGACGCCGGTCTTTGACGCATATTGGAAATTCGCGGCCGAGCGGCAGCGGATCTTTTTCCGTCGCCTCGAAGGGATGTCCGGTGCGCTCACGACCGATCCGGTTCTGAAGCTGTTCAAGTTCACGAACGCCTATCGGGCCTCTGACCGCGTGAGCCAATACCTCCTGCGCAACGTCATCTACCGACCCGACCTGGTGTCTGACGCGCGGAACGTCTTCTTTCGCACGATCCTCTTCAAACTCTTCAACAAGATCGAGACGTGGCAGCATCTGGAGGCGGCCGTCGGCAAGATCATGTGGGAAGAGTTTGACTTTGCGCTCTACGACAAGCTCCTGACGAGTCGGATGGCAGCGGGCGAAACCATCTACTCGGCTGCGTATATCATGCCTTCAGGCGGCAGCGTGTTCGGACACAAGCTCAAGCACCGCAATCACCTTCGGATGATCGAGCATCTTTTCGCCGAACGGTATCCGGAGAGGCTGTCCGACTGCAAAACGATGACGGACGCGTTCGCGCTCTTGCGAACGGTGCCCTTTATCGGACCGTTCCTCGCCTATCAATACGTTACGGATTTTAACTACAGTGAACTGAACAATTTCGGGGAAGACGAATTCGTCATGGCAGGGCCGGGTGCACTGGACGGCATTTCGAAATGCTTCCTAGGTGCAGACACGGTGAAATCCTCCGATGTGATTCGCTACATGTTCGATCACCAGGAAGAGCATTTTGGGAAGCTCGAAATCGATTTTCCGAACCTTTGGGGCCGCCGCCTTCAGCTTATCGACTGCCAAAACCTCTTTTGCGAGATTTCAAAATACGCGCGCGTGGCATTTCCCGACTATACGGGCGTAGCGGGCAGGACGCGCATCAAGCAGAAATACGAACCCACGGGCCCCCTGCCCGAGCCGTTCTATCCGCCGAAGTGGAAGATCGCTGCTCGATAGGGCGCCTTATCACGTGGCCATGTCGTGTATATCGGCAACGGCTGTCGCGGTGCAGGTGACCCTGTTCGTATCCCGGCTGAAGGCGATTTTGTAATCGACGGCCTTCAGCTTCCATGCGCTCTGCTGAACAGATTTTGTCGCCTTGACGTAGACGAGGTTGCCGGCGCCGAGCCGCACCTCGATTTCAGACCACAGCTCGGTAGAGTTCGAGTCCAATCCCAGCGCATCGAGAACGGCGCGCTTGGCAGCGGCGGTTTCGGCGCTCCGGTTATCCCGCATCGCCCACTCCCGTTCGGCAGCTCCGAGCGCCGGATCGCTTGCGTGCATGCTCAATTCCGCCGACCCCATCCCGAGGCCGACGCTGATGCCCTGAACGCCGGGGCAGACGGTTGGAGAAAAGGAAAGGGTCCGGCGGTCGAGATCAATATGCACCGTGCCCTGCTTTTCGTTCGAAAGCTGGAAGAACATATCGCAGCCGTCGTAGATCGCGTCTTCCCATTCCCAGAACGTATTCTTGGCGACCTCGAGGCCATCGACATAGGCGCGGAGCGTCTTTAACAGCTTGAAATTGATGAGCGTGCGTTCGGGGAACAGACGCGTCGGCGTGCCCACGACACACCGGCCGGCGGCTTTGGCCTGGCGATCGCCCTCTGAGTGAATGGCCTTGATCACCAATTCCTCGACGACCTTGGCTCGGCCACCATCTTCCACCTCATCAACCTTGTCGTCGCGGCTCTTGCGCTTGCGCTTCATCAACCCGCGCACGACCGGAGACCAGCCAAGATGTCCGATAAACGCGAGGTGGATGGCGTCGTGAAACCGATATCCGTCGTCCTCGTAATAGTTATCCGTCAGATCATCGCCGAGCGGCTTGCCGTCAAAATACATCCGGGATTTCTGCGGGCCGATGCGCACAAAGGCGACATCGAGCTGGCGCGGGAACTGTTCCTTTGCGTCGCGATCCGCATCATGTAGCGGCGTTGGCGCGCCGCGCTCCGACCGGAACTGCACCTTCCGGCAGTTGGATGCAATAACTTCATCGAGCGAAAGGTGATAAAGGCTCGCGATTGCCGAAAGGTGCCAGGCGATGCCGCCAAGAATAACGGTCGATTCCCTATTCGCTACGTTCGTATGCAGTGCGACTTCGGAAGCGGGCAGCACGGTGCGCATTAGTTCGGCGCCGTGCTGCCAGAGAAGCGCAAGGCACACTTCGAGTAGAACGCGGCCATCCGTTCGTGCGGTCTTGTAGGCAAGCCGCTGGTAGTCATCGAAGGTATAGCCATCCGCGGGCGGAAATGCCGCGGCGCCGTCAAGAAAGGCTTCTCGGTTGGCGGGATCAAGCGACCGCTCGATCATGTGGGCGCGGTCGTCGCTGCCGCCGATCTCGGCGCGCATCGCCGTGATGTTCTGGGAAAGAATATCGACATAGCCGCCGCTCATCACCTGCGCGGCCGAGTAGCAATACCAGAACGAGTCGCCCAGCTCCTCCGTGATCTCGTCGTTGGGCTGGTCCCAATGCGGCCCCTCGCCGCCTTCAGACAAGATCTTCTTCTTGACCGCCGCGACCAGCGAGCCGATCTCGCTCACCAAACCGTAGAGTGCGATGGATCGCTGTTCATCGACGGGCTTGCCCGCAAACTGCTTGGTCTTCTCGACGAAAGCAGCGTAATCGACCGGCTTCATGCGCTGACCGCCTTAGCTTTGGCGGCCTTCTTCGCGCGGGCCCTTTTCGCGCCGATAAATTGCCAATGGGCGGGTTCGCCGATGTAGCCGCGCTGCGGCAAGGTCTGGAGCCATGCCATCACCTGCGTGACCTGGTCGTCGGTGAAGATACAGCGGTGCCCCGGCCCTTTCTTGAGCACGAAAGAGAGATGATCGGGAATCTTGATGCCGAGGCGGCCCCAATAGGCGAATTCGCGGCTGATCAGCACCTGGTCGGTGGTGCTGGTATCGCGGTGGAGATCGCCGAGAGAAAGGCTACCGTCTTCAAGACTATGAAAGGAGTCCTCCTGTAGGAACTCCTCGCCGCCATCACGGTGATAGATGTTGTCGCCGTAGCGCAGAACAGTCGAGCCACTCATCATCGCCTTCTTGCGGCGGAAGCGGCGATCCTGCCAGTAATCATCGAAGTTGATCACCTCGTCGACCCGCATCCAGTAGCAGAGATGGCCAGTCAGCTTCGGATCGGCGGCGCCGGTGCCAAGGATGTAATCGCCCACCTTGGCGATCTTGCGGATCTGCGGCTTGCAGCACGCAAGTGTGCAGACGCCGTGAAAGGGATTGGGCGCAAAGCCGAGATCGTGCTCGATGACGTAGGAGAAAAGGGTCATGACGCTTTCGCTTTTTCGTCGACGCACAGGTTGCGCTCCGTCTTAGGCTTGGGCAGGGGCTGACCGTTGGGTCCTTCGAAACAGTGCTGATCTTCTTCCGTCGCAACGACGCGGAATTTCTCAGCATCAAGGCGGATGATCGAGTAGGCGTATTTGTTCATGGCGTCCGACGGCTGGGCTTCAGGCGCCGCGTCTTCGGGCCACACGCAAACGGCGCGGCGCCCGCCCCGCTGCGTGGTCGCGAGATCTGCCTCAAGAGCCAGATCGGCGCAGGTGTCAGCGGAGGCCAGGATCAACACGATCTCGTCTTCGCAGTCGGGATCGGGCTCGCCGACGGCATCGACCACCTCCACCTCATCACCAGCCATGCCGGCCTCTTCGGCGAGATGCTTGATCTGCTCGATCTCTTCGTCCGTCAGGTTTCGGCCAAGTATCGTAATGCGACGCATAACGGTCTCCATAAACTTTTGGGTTGCACCCGGCAAGATATGAATGCTCCCGTATTGGGAGCGTGGATCATATTATCCTTGCCGTCAACAAAAAAGCTCCCAAAATGGGAGCTAGGATATTGTTATGAGATTCGTGGGACAAACCGAGGTGGCGGCGTTTCTCGTCGGCTCGCCTGCTTACGATAATACTGTCAAGGCCTGGGTCGCGGAGATGAAGTCGGGGCAATGGGACTCGGCGACGGCGCTCGCTGCGGATTTCCAACACGTCGACGTGTCGGCATTGCCGTGGGTGGCCTTCTACTTGCTGCCTTCGGCGCTCCGCATCCGCACCCTGATCGATTTCCGCATCGGCGTCGTCATGCTGTTGGCCATTGATTTATCCGCCGCCTGGCACGGCATCCAAACGCAACCCTGGAATAGAGCATCGTGACCATCAAGCCGATCCGCAATGCGTCCGATCTGTCGGCGACGAAGGCTCGCTTAGCTAGTTTGCTGGCCAAGAATTCGGGCGAGTTCGATGACGAGATCGAAGTCCTGACAACCCTGATCGAGCAGTATGAAGAAAAGTTCGCGCGGATTGACGCACCGGACCCAGTTGCCGCGATCAAATTTCGAATGGAAGAAAAAGGGCTCACCCCCCGTCAGCTGGAACCGTTTATTGGATCAAGAGCGCGGGTATCGGAAGTCCTCACCGGGAAACGGAGCTTGTCGATCGACATGATCCGTTCGCTTCACGAGGGGTTAGGAATTCCATACGCCTCGCTGGTTGCGCGGCCGAGAAAAACTGAAAGCGTCGACGAGATATCCGGCAGCGCGATACGGCATTTAAACACGCTTGGCTTCTCGCTCGACAGAGACGAAATATCCCACTTCATCCCAGCCTCCCTTCAGCAAACTGCACCATCGGCCCTGCTTCGCAAGACCCGTACGCAACGCGCGGCCTCAAAGACTGATCAAGGCGCGCTCTTACTTTGGCAGGCTGCTGTCTTGCAGCGCGCGGAAGCATTGAAGGTCGCCAACAAATTCGACCGAACTCAATTCAGCCAAGCAAGCCTACGGAAACTTGCAAAGCTAAGCTCCAAGATCGATGGAATAAAGCGTGTACTCGACGGCCTTTCGTATTTAGGCATTGCCGTGATCGCGATGCCCTCGCTCCCTGGGACGTTCCTGGATGGGGCGGCGATGGTCACGTCGACCAATGCACCCGTCGTTGGTCTTACGCTACGTTATGATCGGGCAGATAATTTTTGGTTCACCCTCCTCCATGAGCTCTCCCATATTTGTCTCCACTACGAAGTTCTAGTCGATGGACATACGGCCTTCGTGGACGACATGGAGATCATCAGTGACGATGTGCGAGAGCAGCAAGCCGACAAACTTGCCCAAGATTCGCTGATTCCCTCTTCCATCCTAGAGCAAGTCGTCTGGAGCCCGAATTCGAGTTTCGATGATATCACGACGGTATCGGCGCGAGCGCTAGTTCCCGTAACCGTGGTGGCCGGCCGGTGGCAGCGGGACCACCAGAATTACAAGAAATTTTCTAGGTTGATTGACCGTCGCTCCGTTCGCTCTCTGCTGTTACCCGGCAAGGCCGCAGATAGCTCTTAAAAGACCGCCATCAAAAATGGGTTCGAACGCACCTTCCGGCTTCGTATAACGCTAAGTGCCGGAAACCGAAAGCGGCCAATCTCTTGCCACCGAGTTGAAGACTATCTTCGTACCCTAGCCGCGAATATTCATAAGATCGCAAGCTTCGTTGTGTCGGGCGCCGTCATTGTTGATGATATGGCGAACCGTACGGGTGTGCGCATCGATCCAGAAGAACAAATCAATCCGTCGTGCGTCTTGCCACAGCTTTCTTTGTTTGGTCCAAGCCTTGGTGAAATCCTTCTCATTCGGGTCGACTAACAGGAAGCCACGGCCTCCCTCCGGCGTGGGGATGCCTGCGATCGCGAGGTGCAGGTCGACCGGCCCGCGGAAACGCGCGTGGCTTACAATCACCAGGATATTGGGCTGCGCGTGATCTGGATTCACGGCATCGAACTGGGCGGCCGCTTTTTCAATCACACGTGCAAGCGCATGCGGGGTCGGATTTTCACGGACTTCCTGGCGGATTTCACCGGGCTTCAGATCCTTGGGAAACGCGAAAACGCGATCATCGCGCGGGGACTTAAGCTCGCAGTAGCCCAGTAGTTCACCGTTCTTGAGTATCTTGAAGTCGGGGCTCTTTGCCTTCCCCTCGGGCAGGCGAACGAGCTCAAGCCCCAGCCCCTTAAAAAGAAGCTGGCGCATGAGCGCTTCATCCGCCGTTTCATCAATGGGCTGCGGCAGTATCAAGCGATGCGCTTCGAGCAACTCTTGGTCTGGAAAATCGATCAGATGCCTCACTTTCTGAACCATTCCCCAGATTGAGCCATTGAAGGGCACTGTCGCGATGCGGCCAATTTTGTTGAGCCCAAGACCCTGCAGCGTTTTCCTTTGCGAATGATGCCGCCGGATCGGACTTCGAATTTGCCGTACTCGGAAATATCCCGCCACGACGCGCCCTCCTTCGTTACCCGTTCCATACTACGGTGTGCAATTGCCGCATCGCGCGTACGTGGCGGCGCGCTACTCAACTTGCCGCGTTAGCTTGCTTATTGCCGGCATTCGCCGCATGTTGTTGAAAAAGGCGATGTTAATCCTTACAGCTCGCGCATCTTCTTTCGTGTTGCCGAGGAATAGTTGTGTCCTGTCATCCGAAACGGAAATGTAGATTTTGGCAGGAGCACCAGGCGTCCGGCTCCACCCCTTCAGGCTCCCGAGAGCGAGCGGCGACAGCATCTGTCGCACGGTCTCGGCCTCTGAGATCAGCTCATTGAGGTCGGGGATAGTCCCAATGTTCTTGGCTGCTCTCGTCCGCTCCTGTCGGTCCATCCGCGCAACGGGGTCGGCGCTAGTTTCTCCGAAATTTAGCGTCCTAAGCTTAGAAGCAAACTTTTCGACCCGTTCCGCTATTGGCACAACGTTCGGCTTGAGCATCTCGAAGCCCGCGAGCGGCCCGTAACGCTCAAGGTCGTGAACTGTCACGGTACTCTCGTTGCCCGAGCGATCAACCCGTCGCTCAGTCCTCGTCACTTCATAACGCAGTACTCCGTCAGATCGGAGATGCTCCCAGAGATCAAAACCGATGGTGCGTGTCATTCGATCGGAAAGAATAAAACGTACCCGATCGATCTCGGAGATGATTGGCGCATTCTGCTCGATCGCGGCGAGCGCTTCCGGCACCTGTGGCAAGCACCTCAGCAGATAGGCCTCGTTCCTCCGCTCCGCTTCCTCTTCGCGGAAGAGCCGTTCGGCTTCTGCATGTCCTGCGGCGTTGATTGACTTGAAGCAATCGCCTCCCATGTTGCGAATGACTCGCTCTTCAGGGAACCAAGCGATTCGACCGTCTTTGTAGAACCAGGGTGTATTGGGCTTGCAGCATGGGCAAGGCGCCCATCTTTCCCGGTTGCGCGCGCCAGCATGGGAGGGCGGCAGGTCGAATTCTCCAAGATAGCGAACGATGGCACCTCGCGGTGGCTTTGTGTGCGTGTGCCCCGGCCAAAGATGCGGCGCGCCGGTTTGCTTGATATGGGCCTTGATCTCCGCAACGACGGCAAGGTCGGGCCGCTCAGCGTAGTTCGGCTTCACCGTCAGGGCCGTTTCGGGAATGTCGATGATCTGCACGGTTCCAGATTCCTAGAAAAATTGTAGCGAAACGCTTCTCTCGAATCATCGCTGGCTTATACCATGATCAAATCTACCGGCGCTTAAGGGTTGGGGATCCCCCTGAATGCAGAACCTAGGCTGACGACCATTCGGCGATATTAAAGCTTTTCGGGCAATATTGGGCAGGGTGTCACGACCGCCCGCGACCATTCCGCCTTAACGACACGCGTTGAGAATAGGCTCCGATACGATGGCTAAATCTGTCTCCCTTCCGAACGGCCGATTCTGGAAGGCGCAAACCGCCGCTCTCGATCACTTCAAGGACATGCTTAGGCGCCATGCCGACGAGCAAATCGTCGAAGACTATCTAGATCACGACGATCTTGCCGCCCTCCTGGAGCGTTACGATGGAGTCATCGTCGACGGCCCGGCGAAGATTGGGCCGGGAATAGACTATTTTTTTCGGCGTCAGAACGTTGGCGAGGGCTTCTCAACACCGGGTTTTTGGGTGCGTCGAATTGACGGCAGCGAAACCGATTTCAGTTACATCCAGGCCGTAAAGGGTCAACCGAAGTCGAACGCGCTAGAGTTCTATGATGCCTGCCGTGCCGCTGTGGCGGCTGATCTCCTAGCGGCGAAGAAACGCCATTTCGCCACCTTTGCGGATGATGGGGGCCGTGTCCCGTGCGACCTCTCCGGTGAGTTGCTCGCGTTCCCAGATGCTCATTTGGATCATGCTTATCCAACTTTTGGGCAGTTGGTCATAACTTTCCGCGCCACCCGTGGTTGGCAGCACGGAGCGCCCGACGGAACACTGACCTTGCCGGCCGATGCGCAGACTACCACAACCTTCGTCGATACCGCCGTTGCTGAGGCTTTCCGGCTGTTTCATCACAGTCAGCTACACTCCGGATCATTGCACGGCACCGAAACGTCGCGATGTCAGCAGGTCAGCGGCGACCGAAGGTGAAGTTGCCGGTACAGATTTAGGACGAGGCATTAGGACGATGGGCCCATCAGAGAAAGACGATGGCTACATCGTCACACTCGCGATTCCGGATATCACTCGGTTGGTGGACGAAGGGCTAGCGGCATTTGCGCCGTTCCGTGATGGGCGTTGGAGCACCCAAACAAAGGCTCTCCTCGCACAATTCTCAGCAACCAAGCTGGATCTCAATCGCGGCTGGGCGTCGACACGGGAACATTGGACTTGTCCGTGCTGCCAACGCGGAAAAGCACATATTGCGCGCGTGAGCAGCGGCGGTGTCCTGCTTTGTCGCCTTGAGTACCACCACGACCACTTGGTCGATCGTGCCAAACGAATCTTCCGGGAGTACAGGCCTCGTGGCAAGGATCGGGAGACCACCATCCAGGTTGGTCGAGCCGAGAATGCGCTCATGCTCCTTGTTGAGCGTTTCGAACAGACGCTGATTTGCATCGATTGCAATCTGGCCGAAGGCCGCGCCAAGCTGGAGCTGGCGAAAACGATTGAAGGCGACTTTACCTTTACACCGGCCGAGATCGCATCATTCATTGGCGTCGCTCCAAATCGCCTCCATGAGATCGATCTCGACAGGGCTGAGGCCGCATGGCTTCTCGCGAAAGACGATGTTGCAGATCGGCTCGATTTCACGAGACGCATGGCACAACGAATCGCTTCGGGCCGCCATCGCCGGCAGGTGGCTGCCGGCCAACGGCTTATCTCATACATGCAGGATCGTGACATCATCTACGATCTTTTTCTGCGCGCTTCACCCGACAAACGCCGCGCTGGTCTGGCGCACACGATAGAAGTGCGATCAACGTCCAATGACAGTGCAGGCAATTCGCCCAAACCCAAGCGCAAGCCGCGCGGGGACGCTCCGAGTGACGCGGAGTTCGCCGAGATCAATCGTCAAAAGCAGGAGCACAGGGCGTGGGTTTTGGCGGGCAATGAATGGTGTTGTCCGTGTTGTGATCGCTTGAAACGTGAAATTTGCCGGAAGTCAAACCGGGGACTATGGACCGCCCACATTCATCGCGTCTGCGAGTTCGAACCGGAAGTAGATAGCGATAGCCTCTGGCGCCGCAGGACTCGCGCAACGAGCCAGATCGTCATCGGTTCTCACACCAACAAGCTTGTCTGCCAAGACTGCAGAAACATCGTCGCCGAGGTCAAGCGACGCAAGCCCGGGCTAACTGGAAACAACCTCACAATAGACAATGTGCGCCTTCTTGTCGGCATGGCGACGCCACATGTTCCTCATGACGTGGATTGGGAAAACGCAATTTTGCTTGCGCTCGGCAACCGGTCACTCGTTGATGCTATCGACGACTATTTCGAACACCGAACGAAAGCTCACGACACCTTCCGAGAGATGAAGGAGTTGATGGAGATGGGATACTCGAAGCAAAAGGCGCGAGACCTGCTCGGCTACGAGCACGCGAAGGCGAATGACATCGATCTTGACGAAGGCGATGCGCAGATCGATTGGCTTCTGGACGAGGCGGAACGCCACATGCAAATGGAGCGCATATCCCTCTAGTTACCATTCTCAGTCTAAACGCTCACTTCTAGTTTGCTCTTCTTCGCGCAACCGCTTCCAAATCGGCCGCAGCGGTAGAACTCCAGTTGTTGCGTTGTGCCCACCGCCGCACCTCGATCGGATCAAATGAGTGCCCCTCAGAACGAAGCTTATCGAACGTCCGTTCAGCGTGCTTTCTATCAGAGGGGTGGTTGAGGCCTGTACCCAAGTTGATGGACTCCGTTAAGCGGACAAGCGCTTCTTGAACGGGCTCCGAAAGCGTACTTGCCGGAGCTTCGGGTCCCTTCTGGCCGAAGGTTTTCGGATGCCACGTGGCTTTCCACTCCTGGGATTCGATATCCGACCAAGGTAGAAAGAGTATGGCCTGCGCGCCCCATGCATCGTCCAGCTTAGCCATGTCCTTTGTAGAGATATGGACGCCGACAAGAAGCCCTTGGGCAGCAGTAGGCCGAAACGTCTGGGGGCTCTCCAACACCATCGTTATACCCTCGACGAGGGTAACTGACTGCCCCTTCGTAAGCGCCTTGGCTATGCCTGCCCCGAGAAATTCACCAACGATCGTATGCTCCCAGCCTCCTTTTTTCGGTACAATCAAGGTTACGCGTGTGATGCCCTTTTCCTTGGCGAGCTTCACGATGCCAGCGAAGGCTGTGCGAACCTGGGTAGCGTTCCGTTCAACTATGTATCGATCAATGGATGCCACTTGATCACTCGCTTAATGCGCTCAAGCCTGAGTTGTGTTTCCCAACCCCTAGAGCGGCATCTTTGGTCGGCCTAGTCGGTTAGCTTATCAGAACGGTGCAGAACTCCACGGGAGCAGCGCCGGTGGGATATGACCATAAAACTACCCAAAACGGGCCCTGCAACTTTCTGATTTCAGGAGCCTATTCGTTAATGGAATCTCAGTCAAAAAACGCTATATTATTATTGACATGGACAAGGTAACCGCCTCCTCGACCGCAGAGCACATCCGGACCCTCGCCCGGACGTTCCACGTGTCCTATTCCGAGGGTCCAAATGACCGCCTGGCTCATCATATCTCGCGTCTGGCCGGGGATGCGGTCGAGCTCGATGAGATAGAGCAGCTGCTCATTGGTCTGGTGCGCGCGGAGCGGATTACACGCCCGGAAATGATCTTGCTTCAGGCTGCCTATTTGCGTGAAGCCAGGCCGTGATCTTCGATCCGTTCGGCGACTTCGAAACGCGCGGATACCTACGGAACCTTGCTAGCGAGAAAGATCCTGCGATTGTGAAGAGGCTCGAACATGCCTCCTTCACGACTGGCATTGATGACGCATTCGCGACCCTCCAGAAAAAGAAGACTCTGATCTACGCGGACGTTCTAAGCACTCACAAGATGCTTTTTGAAGCCATGTACCCGTGGGCGGGGCAAGATCGTGCGACGACGGCACCGGATATCGCCGTAAGCCGGGGCGGCGTTTTGTTCGCCCATCCCAAGTACATTCAAAACGCGATCGAGCATGCTTTGAAGCTCGGCAACGATCCGAAGATCATGCGTGAAAAGCCTGGAGAGGTCATGGGTTATCTCGCTCACGGCCATCCGTTTCTGGACGGCAATGGGCGTACGATCATGGTTATTCACTCGGTCCTGGCACAACGCGCCGGCTTCAGCATCAATTGGGTTTCGACCGACAAGACCGAATACCTGCAAACACTCACGAAAGAGCTCCACGATCCCGGCAAGGGCATCCTCGACAAATACCTTGAGCCGTACATTCGTCCTGCCATCACCGACCTTAAAGAGCATATAGCGGCGACCAAAGGCCTTGATGGCGGTGCCGGTGATGCCGACACCGTTCGCGGGAGCAACGACGATTCGGCCATCCAAGCGGAATACAAGCAGCAACAGCTTAAGCGCGACGAGCCGGGCAAGGACGCTTAGACAACTACGCACTGGGCAAACCTGGCGCGGGTATCATGCGTGCCGCGCTCTTCGAAAAAAGCCGGCAGCGACGGACCGGGACCCCATCCTAACGACAACACTCCAAAGGCCATGATTTCCTATATGCCTTAGGCTAAGCGGCATTGATTCCTTGATGGCATGTTCGAGATCACAGGCGATCACATAGCAGAGCTACCCGGCGACGTCGGAGAGCGAGAAGATCTCGTTCAACCAGCTCAACCGGCAGACCGGCCACCGCATCAAGTACATGAAAGTTGACGCCGACACCGGCGACGAGGTCCCCAACGAAGATATCGTCAAGGGCTACCAGCTCGAGAAGGACCAGTTCATCGAGGTCACCAAGGAGGAGCTCGAGGAGATCGCGCCGGAGTCCACGCGCACCATAGAGATCGACGAGTTCGTCGACAGGACCGACATCGATCCGCGCTACCTGATCTGGCCCTACTACCTGCGTCCGGACGGCAAGGTCGGCCACGACGCCTTCGCCGTGATCCGCGAGACCATCCGCGAGATGGACAAGGTCGCGATCGGCCGGGTGGCGCTGACCAACCGCGAGCACATCATCGCGCTGGAACCGATGGACAAGGGGCTGGTCGGCACGCTGCTGCGCTACCCCTACGAGGTGCGCAGCGAGCAGGAGTATTTCGACGAAATCCAGGACGTCAAAGTCACGAAGGACATGCTGGATCTCGCGAAGCACATCGTCAACCAGAAGGCGGGCCGATTCGATCCCGAGAAGCTCGAGGACCACTACGAAAGCGCGCTGGTTGAACTCATCAACCAGAAGCGCGCCGGCAAAACCATCCGCCCGAAGGAGCGGCCGAAGGGCGAAAACGTGGTCGATCTGATGGAGGCACTGCGGCAGAGCGTGGGAGGCGTTGCGGCCGAGACCAAGGCGACCCCGAAGAAGACGGACAAGAAGCCGCGCAAGGCGGCGGCCGGCCAGAAGGAGATGCTGATGCCGATCGCCGGCAAGAAGCCGGTGAAGGAGACCACGGCGAAGAAGCCGTCGGCCAGACAGCGGAAGTCGGCCTGAGTGGCAGGCCAACGCGCAGCAGGCGCCATCGCCCAGGGTAAACAACCCGAGGAGCAACACATGAGCCCAATTTTCCCCGAGGAATTTTCACCCAGGTTGATCGACCGCAGTCCGTTCGTGGTCGTGGGCGACATGACGCCACCTCGAGATACCCAGAGAACCGGGCAGACCAAAGCGCGCCGGGTGCCGTTAGCGTTTCGATAGAGCTTCGCTTCGCACAGATTGCTGGCGCGTCCTTGCGCGTTCCGCGCGAACTTGAAGGCGAACCGACCAATGACGGCCGGCGATCTCATACTGCCCGCTCTGGATACACTGATCGCGCGTATCGCTCTAAATCGGGAGGCCGAGTTGCGATTGCTCCGGATCGTCGCCCTGCAGCGAGGCAGCGAGACTCCCAAAAGGCGCACCGGCTCGCTCTGAGATCGCGGCCGGAACGGACCTGCTGCGGGTGATGATCTCGAAGTCGTTGAACTTAACCTTCAGCGTCACGGTGCGGCCGCGCCTATCGAACGATTTGGAATGTAGTCGTGCACTCGCGCACGTGCGCGTATGAACGTTCTTCAAGCCGGTTTTGTTGTCAGCTTCGGTGCCTTTTAAATCCCTGCGCCGAGAGGATCCGGGGGATGAGACATCTGCATCCGAGTTTCGTCAATCCTCGGACGGGACCTCAACTGGAACGGCAAAGCCCGCCTTTACGCGATCCATTATGACCATCGTCTTGAAGCCCTTAATGTCCGGGTTCTGATAGAAGAATCGCCGGGTGAACTGCTCATAATCATCCATGGTACACGCGGTAATGTAGAGGACAAAGTCAGCGTCGCCCGTGACGTAGAACCCATTGACGACTTCAACCGACGATTTGATGGCCTTCTTAAACCTATCAATTATACCCGAACTTTCCCGCTCCAGGCTCACTAACGCAAGCACTCGGCTTGGATGATGCCTTCCGACCGGAGCCTCTTCAGTCGTCGTTGACATGCGGTCGCAGAAAGCCCGGCCAATTCGCCGATCGCCTCGGAAGTTAGACGGTTGTTCTTTTGCACAATCTCGAGGATGCGGGCGTCCGTTCGGTCGTATCGCACAATCGGTTCCTCCCTTGGAGGTGGATTCCGTCGTCAGATGCCCATGCGATGCAGAAAGTCCTCCGAATGACAGGAAAATGCAACGAAAACAGTTATACGACACCGGTATGCTGAATGACAGTTTTGCGACACATCTGCTGCTGAATGATGGCAATTAGGACATCAACCCAACCACCCGGCGGTCCCCAGATTCGACCCCACAGAACCGGGAAACCAAAAGCCATGACAACCACCGTGCTTTCAGATCCTCGAGAAATCCTTGCAGAGGACGTGAAGGAAGCCCTTCTGAGATACTATTCTGGGCGGCGCAAGGTCGCGATTTCTATCAGCAAGCCAACCAGCGACTGCCCACTGCTATCTCTCTTGCTGGAGGGTGGGCAGAGGCTTCATCTCAGCGTGACGGAGGCGCGGTCATGATCCTGTTTCCGCGGCGACCCGAGCGCGACTTACGTATCGCTCCAGCGGCGACGCCTTGTCGAGGGTATTTCATGGGCAATCATGACCTTGTCTCCGACAGCTTCCTGGCAGCGACCGGAGTCGGTCTCGTGCTGCTCAGCTCAAGCCTGCTCGCCTTTGCCTTTACCTAAGGAGAACGCGTTGGCGCGTTTCGCGCTCTTGTCATTCAAGGTTCCGTTTGAGGATGAGATGCTCGGCAACTCGGAACGATGATTATGCTCTAATTTTTTCGCGAGCGGTCACAATGAGTAATTTCAATCAGGAAAGCGTGCTGAGCGTTCATCACTGGACCGACAATCTCTTCAGCTTCACCACCACGCGGAATCCATCATTCTGCTTCCGCAGCGGAGAATTCACGATGGTCGGGCTCAAGGTCGACGAGAAGCCGTTGTTACGTGCCTACAGCCTCGCCAGCGCCCATTACGAGGACCGGCTCGAATTCTTCTCAACTAAGGTGCCGGATGGTCCCTTAACCTCGCGTCTGCAGCATCTGAAAGAGGGTGACGAGATCATCGTCAGCCGCAAGGCGATGGGGACGCTGGTTATCGATAATCTCGAGGACGGGCGCAATCTCTATCTGATCGGCACGGGCTCCGGGCTTGCGCCGTTCCTGAGCGTGATCAAGAATCCCGAAACCTATCTGCGATTCGAGAATGTCGTGCTGCTGCATGGCTGCCGCCGGATCGCCGAGCTCGCCTATGGCGAGATGATCACGGAAAAACTGCCGAGCGATGAGCTGGTCGGCGACTTCGTGCGGTACCAGCTAATCTATTATCCGACCGTGACGCGCGATCCCTTCCACAACCGCGGTAGGATCACCGATCTGATCGCGTCAGGCAAGCTGTTTACGGACATCGAGCTGCCGGAACTCGAGCCGCAGTATGACCGCGTCATGATTTGCGGCAGCCCTGCACTGATGCGCGATGCCCGCGAGCTGTTGGTGGCGAGGGTGGCTTTGTCGAAGGCAATCACGGCGAGCCCGCGCAATTCGTGGTCGAAAAAGCGTCTGCCGAACGCAATAGTTTGAGCCCTTCGCGGACAATGGTTCTACATGTATCATGATGCAAGGAGGAATCGCCGTGAAGCACCGGCGATGACAGACGAACAGCGCGAGCTGGAGCGCTGCAAGCAAGAGATTTCGCGTCTCAAACAGCTGGTTGTGCAGCTTTCTGAAATTGTCTTGCGCAACGTCGTAGAGAGCGACGAGGGGCGACAATCGGCATGCCCGTGAGTCTCTGAGTGACGCCGAAGAGGCGCGCTGTTTCCCAGCAGCGCGGCTTCCCGTCTTGGGGGGCATGGGAAGCGGCCCCGCCCTTGTCCTCCAGGAGGCGGGGCTCCTAATTTTTAGTTGGAAGCGCCGGATAGGTCAGGAGCGCTCGCGACCATTTCCGCGCGAGCCAATCGAGGCCCGCGCCTCCGGTTCGGTCATGAGCGGAATTCGCTGAGCGCAATGTGCATTCGGTGGCGCTCATTCGCGCTCAGCCGGGGCAATTCGGCGTCCATTTCACGTATGTAGGCACGGCCCCGGCCGGTACGGCGGAGTTGATCGAGCGTCGAGTCGGCGATCCCGGCATCCAGCGATGCGAGGAGGAGCCTATGGGGCGGCCAATTCGAACGGACAAATGTTTCTATTAGATCCCGTTGCGCCGAACGAGCCCGGTCCCAGTCCACAAAGAAGCTCAGCGGCAGCAGAACAAACGCGGGAATGGTGTACTGATCGCCTTCCTTCGACCTAAGCAACTCGGCGTAGATCGTAGGGAACGATGCGACGATCAGCGAACTCACAGGAAGCAACGGAGACTTCAAAGCGAACGAGAGCGCCGTCGAACAAGCCTTGAATTTGGCCTCGGACGACGAGCACTGCTCGATCAGTCTCGCCCATGCATCGTATGCCGGCTCTCCCAGGTTCTCTCCGCAGCGGTAGGCCAAACGCTCGCTGAGGATGTCTATATGGTACGAAATCGTGGATCGAAGCGTTTCACTGCCACCTTCGATCAAAGCGACGTTTTGGGCAATGCGAGAGGGGCTGGCCCTGTTGTCCGTCGCCAGATGGATGAGATGGCGCGTTCCGATCTTGCCGACCGCTTCCTCCAAAAAGAACGGCACGCGCGCATCATGAGGCGGCGCGTCCGCCAACGCGCGAGCAAGAAGATTGTCCAACAGGTCGATCGAAGCATCCGCAGGGAGGTTGGGCAGGATCTCGCGTCCCAGATCCAATGCCCGATCCCGATCCACCTCTCCAAGCCTTAGGATGCGGGCGATCCCTAAAGCTCCATTCTGAAGGTTTCGCGAGAGCAAGGCGAGCATACGATCTCTCGTCAGCGCGTCTCGCTGCGCCGCGAACACCTGCCTTTCGGACGCCGCGGAGATAAGCGCGACGAAAAGGCGCGAAGCCCTTTCTTCGTCCTGCAGGTCGTGGAACCAGACGACGTCCGCTACATCGAGACGCAGAGAACTGAGCAAAAATCTGTCGGATCCCGGTCCGCTATCGCAAGCGTAGACGGCGTTTCTCAACGCATTCAAGGAACCTTCGTCCCTCGCCGCGTCCGTAATCGGCTGGTCGAACTCCGGTATAGCAAAGCGGCACGCGCGTCCAACATCTACCGCAAACTTCGTCAACTCGGCGTCGGATGCTCCGTCCAATAGGGGCCTGATCAGCGGAGTGAGTGCCGCATCGATGAAGTAGGAACCCGCGATCGGTCTTAGCGCGCGTCTGAGCGCCGGATCGGCTGACGCTAGAAGACCCTGCAGCTTGTGGATCCAGGACGGGCCAAGATTCTTCGTCAGTGCAAACACCGACCGGGAAAACAACACCGAACGGGCAGCCAGCGCTGTCAGGAGTTCGGCCGGTAGGAGTTCCAAGCGGTCGGCTTGATCAAGCTCCTGTCCGTCGAGCCCGTCACCGATAGCGCCGATCAGCTGCGGGGGAAGGTCGCGAGGCCCGTACGAAGCGGATTCGAAGAAGTCTAAGGCCTTTCCCGGAAGCTTGCGCGCGAGCCCAACTGCCCGATGATGCAGGACCGTGGCGATCTCATCCGGAATGGCATTCTTGTCCGACATCTTGGTCAGCAATGCTGAGAAAAAGAGCCAAGCTTCGTCCGTAGAGAGTTTCTCCGCTGCCAACTCTATCGAATTCTTCAGAAGAGGATGAAGACTGGCGACGGACTGGACCGTCCCCCCGGGAGTTGCGTTGAGTATGTCGAGAAGCCCCAACACGGCGCTCGGCGTCGAAGCGGCCTTCGCGACAAGCTCGTTCCAGAGGAGCGACAATCGAAGCGCCGATTCGTCGCCTCGGTCATCCTCTCTCAATGTGCCGAGGACATCGCGATCCACTAGTCTGGGGTTGTCGGACTGAAAGATCTGCTGCGCCGTAGCGTTCGACCAGCGATGTCTCGGCGAGCCAGGACTGCTGACGTCGATACGTCGCCCTGTCCAATCATTGAAACGGCTCCGCGCGGACTTGGGCACGAACAGAAGATCGAAAAGGCGACCTTCAATCTTCCTCGGTGCGAGGGAGAACGTGCATCCCGCGAAATTACGCCGGAGGCCAGGCCAAAGAGCCGATAGAAGTCGAGTGAAGATCGCTTCTGCTTCCGGCGTCTCGAAGAAAACGATCGGCTGCCGCTTCTCGAGGAACAGCGCCTCCACCAGCTCCACGGTACGCGCGTCCTCGACCTTGGGAAGAATACCGCGAACATCGGCGGGAGACGTGGAAGCGAGTTTGGTGTCGCGGTCCACGGGTACCAAGAGGGCTGTGAGTTGCGAGATGTTTGCGAAGCTTTCCCAATAGCTCATGGGGACAAGAAGGCTGCGGGTCAGCACGCAGCCGGCGCGCGGCGCCTCGCGGTCCTGCCACGTCCGCGCAAGGACATAGTGCGTTCCGCTAAGAAGCGGATAACCGGTCAGATACGGTTCGAACACCTCGCCGGGACGGACAGATCCGGCCATGTCGGATAGTCGATCGACCGTATCTTGATCCTCTGACGGCAATCGAAGGCTTGCGCCCAACAGTTGATGACCGTTGCGATAGCCGTGCTCCTGTTGATCGATGCGAACATCCGTCATTTCACGGTTGGCCTTGGACCACCCACGCTACAGGTAGGGTAATGTCTTGCTTCGTTTGAATGCCGTCATCCGATTCCAGAACGACATATCCCGACGATTGAAGAGTTGTGGTGAAGAACTGCTGCTTGAAGTCCCTGTCGATGAAGTCGCCGCCGACGATGCTGACCCCAAAAACGCTTATTTCGAATTTCGTTATATCTTCTATTCGACCTGCCAACAGCGGATATTCCGAGGCCAGATAGGCTATAGGGCCTTTTTTTGCACTCAACGCATCCAGACGGTCCCAGGCGGTGATCAGAATGGCGACCCGTGGCCGGATCTCTCCGCTTTCCGTACCCAGAGCGTGCTCCATGAAGCGTAAGAGCTCGCAAAGCGCCACCTGCGTCGGAATCGCGCGTTTATCCGCATCTGCTTCCTGGGCCGAGCCGCCCGCGTGACTCAGCAACTTCGACGCAGTAACCCAATCGAGCGGCTCGACATTGATGTCGGAGCCCACCCGAACGAAAAGAAGCGCTCCAGTGGCTGCCTTCAGACCGTCCATCCACTGATCGGGCAGTTCGCTCGTCTCGACGGCGTTCTTCCAAAGCTCGCCCGACACATCCGGCACGACGATCTGGAAGCTCTCGGATTGCGCTCCCGAAGCTCGGACGGGTACCTCGAAGCTATCCCCCTCTTCGAGCGCCTTGTCGGTCCTAGGGGCAAAATGTCCTTGAAGAAGGTGCGCGAGAGCGTCCTCGACATACTTGATATCGCCCGGAACCTCCGGCGCGATCAACGAGCCTTGCCGGGCGCGTAGAGCCGCCCACAGCCTGGCAAGATAGTTTGTCTTACCGGAATCGGGGCCGCCTACCAGTACGATGGAGTGCTGCGTCATGCCTGCCTCTTCAGGTTGAACCGCATCATGGCTCGATTCTGCAAGGCAGCATCTGCCTCCTCTGGCCAGAATTCCGGCGTCGTTCTTCCGGTTTGCATGCTCGCCAGCATGAGTTCATGAATCCCGCTGCCAGCAGCGACGCCTCCCTCCGCAGACGCAAAGGATGCAATTTGGAAGATCTCCATCGAAAATCCCTGTGATTGGGCTTCCGCGCAGATTTCCTCGAGGGTTTTGTCGTCGACTTCGCATTGGTCACGACGCGTAACGACCAGCAGCAGCGGAACAGACTTATCGATTAAAGCCGCAACCCGCTGCACGAGAAGCTTGGCCCGATGAATGGCCAATTGACGCGTTTCGAGTACCGTCAACTGGCGGCCATCCAACATGAGCCATAGAACGTCGGCTCCCTTCAGGAATTGAAGGCGGTCGGTCCTGTTCTTTTCGATCAGCGATGAGGTCCATTCTCCTGGCAGATCAGGCAAGAGCAGATCATTGGACTCAGCGCCATCGGCCGCCAATCGGAGATGAAGAAAACCCGCGCTGCGGTCGTCTGCGAGCTCGGTATGGACTGTCAATTGGTCCGGCGGCTGCCCTTCGTTCCACTGTCGTGCACCTTGGCTCAATTCATCGAAAGCCATGAGACTGCGGCTGTCTCGAAACCGTATTCGGCCAAGCTTGTTACGAGCCAAAAGCAGATAGAGGCTGACGAGGGCGGCCGTTTTGCCGGCGTCAGGTGTACCCAAGACCCCGATCAGGCGGCAGTAGCGGCTCCCCATCATCTCGGCCGACTGCAGGGGCGTCAGGGTCAAGCTTAGCGGGAATCGGGGACGCTTCTTCGGCTCCGCGAGAGGCGCGATCTGCTCGGCAATGCCTTCTCCTTGCGAGGCTTCGGTCCGGCCGGCTCGGTGCGGGCAGGAGACCGGATCGTTGTTGAGAAGGCATGTGCCGGTCTCGCCGACCGTGCAATTGTCCTGGCTACAGGGGGCGCCCATTAGATGGCTACCGCCGGCAAGACAGAGGTCACGTGAAGGGCGGACCGTTCCAAGAGCGCCCGCTCCGCCCACTCCGAGATGGAACGCTTGGTCTTTGTGTTGGCATGTGCGCTTGATCCGCTGAGCAGCGCGCTCAAAAGCGGAAACACCGACGGGCAGGCCAAAACAGTACTATTGCCGCGGAAAGGTGTGGCCAACTTCTCCCGATCCTCATCGAGCTCGCGAAGGAGCTCCGCGAGATTCATTGGAACGGTCTTTCCCACGTTGCGGAGAACGAGGTTCCGGTGAGCTTCTCCTGGCATACGTCGGAGCAATTGCCCCGCTTCGAGTCCACTCGAAACTGCTCCGGCTGCGGGGTTTTGGCACAGCGAATAGCGTTGCTGCAATAGATCGCTCCAATCGGCCAAGACCCACCAGAGCAGCTCGAGCTCTTCGCGGTCTATCGCGGCGTTGGCGCGTAGAGCTGCTATCGCTTCCGAAGCCCCCTTGTTGAGGGCCTTGGCCGTTTGCGCGGCATCGAATGGCTCGGGTGGTTTGACATCGATGTCGGGAACGTTCGCTCGCTGTCTGCTGGTCGTCGCGGACCGAATCGTAAGCGATCGACAGGCTCCCAGCAGCTCCGTCCTCAACGCCTCCAGCTTCGCGTCACTTCTGGCGGACTGGAAGGCCAGAGCCGACCAAAGGCCGACGGCAAAAACGGCGGGGGTAAGTGTGTTGCCCGTAGTCGGAGTAGACTGCTCGATGGCTTGCAGAGCCCCCAAAAGGGCGCAGACAGTGACTTGCAGGGGCTGTTCTCCGGCAACGAAGGCCTCCGCTCCAGCCTTGCGTACGGCCGCTTCGACCTCTTTGGACATGGCCTCGGAGACCTGTCCCTTCACTGCGATCGCAGCGGCTAGGTCATTTGCGCTCTGGAATATCTGAAGCGCCGTCCGGCTTTTGTTGTATCGGCCAGCTAAATCCTTCACGGCTGCGGTCCGTTTCATCACGAGGTCGTCCGACGGATTGGCGTCGAAGATCCTCACATGTGTCGCAATATCGGTCATTCGGTCCCCCTGCGCGGCTGCGGCTGTCGTTGAAGAATTTCGTTTGTCGCATCCTGAAGTTCAGTGCCCCGCCCGATGTGGACCAGACGATCGAAAGCGCCTCGTTCCATCGCATGTGTCAGCGGATCCGGCCACTCGGCGGGCAGGGCCTTCAGCTTCACGAGAACTTCCAGGCGCTGACCCGGCGACAGATCACGAAAGAACTGCAGCAGCAGAAGCGGAATGTCTGCAGCCACATCGACACCTCCGGCGTTGTTCTCGTCCAGCTGCGCTTCTTTAGCAGGCGGTTCAGCGGGTGGCACAGCGGCGGCCGCCGCCTCGGGCCGAGAGGCGGCTCGAAAGTTCGGAGAGCCAAGAACGATCGAACGTTGTCGCCCGCCAAGTCGATGGTCGTCTTCATCGAAGTCTTTCTTGTCGTCCGACCAGGCTCGCGGGACGATTGTAACCATTAATCCGTCCGATGCCGGATCCCAGTCGAATGTGAGAAGGTTGTAGGTGTAGGTAAACCCATTTTCGGCTTTCGGCGGGACGGTCGCACCCGCAGCCAGCATCATGAGGTCGCTTCCCGGGCCGGTATTTTCGAGCTTGAGCGCCGGATTGTGTTCATGGCCCGATACGAAAACACGAGAACGACTGCGGACATACCGACGGGCATCTTCCGAGTCCTGCAGCCAATGCAGCGGATGATGGCAAAGTACGACCAGCTCTTCTCCCGGTCTGCGAGGCAAAACCCGCTGTCGTGCTCCGAGCAGAAGACGCCCTTCTTCGTCGTTGATCGAGCAGATCAGCGCCGAATTCAAACCGATGACCCGCAGGATCCGCCCCGGTGCCAGCTCGTAGCTGCGTTCACTTGCAATTCCGCCGCCTCCGTCCAGCGGACAGTTGTATCCCTCGGCGAAGGGACGATAGGCCGCGAAACGATTGTAGAGCGATTGGCGATCGAGCTCGGTCTTTAGAAATTCGTCGAGAAGCTCTTCCCCCTTCTCGACGATGGCGTCCAGCATCATCCGACAACCACGCGTGATCTTTTTGCGGTCGATATCGTGATTGCCGGGAACGACCTGGACGGAAGTCTTGTCGCACTTCACCGCGTTGGTGAGACGATCCAGCCAGGCTGCGGCGTCGTGGTATTCGCTGCTCTGGCCGGCATAGGCGACGTCGCCCGTAACAATGATGCCTGCAGCGGGTCGCCCGCCGGCATGCGCTTTCATTTGAGCGGCAGCGTCCTCGATGAGACGCTCCTTGACATCGTTGTTGGTGATGACCGCGCCGCCCTTCTCCTGCCCGAAATGGATGTCCGATAAATGTATGAAGGTGATCGGCATACTGCCCTGATGCTCACGGTTGAATGATTCTTCATGTTTACCACATGCCCGGAAGACGCGGCTTGCTACCTTCGTCTTCCGCACTCCAAAAGATTTTCTCTTGTCGACCTTGTCACCGCGCAAGGCAAAAGCAGTCCTAGGGTTTTCCCTAGGTTTGGCTCATGATCTTAAGTCAAAGACGAACGCGCAGTCTTGGAGTGCCCAGCTCGAGCCCTCCTGCTGGCTCGCTGAGCGTCAGATCGAGCGGCAGATGAGCGGGTTCGTGCGGCGACAATGATCATGTCGCTCCCCTTGATTCGCGGCGGAGGCTCGAAGCCACCCGACAAAAACCACGCCGTGGTCCGCAAAGTCCCTGCCAAGCGATTCGCCAGAACGCCAACGTTGGCAAGCCTTGCTCCGGAATGGCGTCAGGAATTCAGGCGGAGACCGGGCGACGTGTCCTCAAAGATGAGAGCGGGATCGACGGGAGATGACGTTTGCCGAAAGGAAGGTTCACCCAATATTCTAATCAGTTGTCTGCTGCAGCCCACTAGGCATTACCCTAGGTGGCTACCTCGTCTCGTTGGTCGAGCGCCTTTTGAGCTGCGGCAGCGGTCATCTGATTAAAGCCCCTCTCCCGCGCCGACGCCCTGACCGATCGTAGTTACCCTAAACTTTAACCTTTTCCTCTAGTCGTTTCGTATGAGCATAGGCGAGATTGACGAGGACAAGCTTGACGCTTTTCCAACCGTCGCGGCTATGGCTGCGCAAACGCAGGGACGATCTCGCGCTAACCCCCCTGATTAGCTCTTACTTTGCAGTCGGAGTCGCATTCTGTGACGTCTGTTGAACGAGCCATATGATCGCGCGAAATGCCCTAAGGTTTGGCGTTACCAGTCGAAACCCGTCTTTCTCCGGCTTCGATAAGTAGCCGGGCGCGAGGTATTGCTTCATGGGCTCCAGGTTCAGGGTGAAATCCGGCAGCATCGAAGCAAAGATCGGAACCTCTGGCAAAGCGCAACATAACGACGGCGCGACTTCGCCTCCGCTTCTTGCCTCGATTTCCCGCCGAATGCGTGATGATAGGGTCCATGATAGCGGTGCCTGAAATTGATGATCGAAAAGTTCGTAACTATGCACAGCCTGAAAGCCAGCCGCTTCTGCATCTGTACTCCGAAATCGGCGTGATTCACGAACCGCTTCAAAAGTCGTTATCGGAGCAAATAGTTCGGATTGGGCGTCCCGGGATCCTTCCATTTGCAACGCCGAGCGAGCGTGACCGAACGAAATCAGGTGGAATTCGAGATTGCCGGCGAGCTCCTTCGTTTCGTTCGCCGATCGCAATTGTCTCATAATCCCGATTGCCGTTGAGATTCCGCTATTGTCCCAGAAACCTCCATCGATGAGCTGAAGGTCCGTGGTCTCCCGCAATGTAGTATCTGCCGCGGCGTAAACTTTGTCCGAATGCAACAGGCCTGGTGGAGTGACGTACGGAAATCTTGCGCTCAGAACGGAAGCGGTGGCCCTGGACATCTGTAGATCCGGCCGGTACTCTAGAATGTTGAAGTAGTTTGGACGTGTATAAGTGTTGGCCTGAATGCCATCGATGATTAGAAGTCTGAAGCGATCCGCTCGCTCTTGTTCTTCCTTGGTGGAAAAGCGCCTTCCGAATAATCTCATTGATTGCGCCACGAGCTGTTCGAGCAGTTGAACCGGTCGTTGGTCGGCCATATAGAGTTGAGATACGATGACTGGCCTTCCATAGTTTGCGCTTGTACTGTTGAAGAACAAGGCGGGGGCGGTGCCCGATGGGGACCATGTTGAATAGAATTGCGTTTCGGTCGTCTCTGATTTAGGCGAGATTGCCTGATGATAGGCGAGCTCCAGCGTTCGAGCCCTATCGGGAAGAAGACGAAGCTGCGGGATCAGCAGCGTAGGAAGGTCGAACAGAAGCCCGGTGGCCAAGACCGGAGTAACGAAATCGCTCGAAAAGAAGTCTCGCACCGACGTTTCCAACGGACCGGGAGCTACGACCTTGGTCGAACAGCGGTCGTCGAGTGTCCCTTTCTGGCGAAGCAATTCGGTAAACATTGCCGCGCCGAAGCTACCACCAGACACCGAGCTGATCGCAAATACATGATTCCTGAGCTTTGGGCAGACGTCATAAAGACGAGCAAGCGAAAGGGCGGTATGATAGGCGGCATACTGTCCGCCTCCCTGAGCGGCGACTATGAAGACCGGATACTTTCGGGTCGCTGAGTTGGCGCGGTCGCCTATCCACTCATGAAATGCTGTCGCTACACCGGGGATCCCTCTTTGGCGAGCGAGAACTTGTATGTCTGCGGTAGTTTTGGGCTTATCGGTGAGCAACGAGCCCGTTGTATGAACAAACTCTGGCGCAGAGCTTCCGACGAGCTGGCAGATGACCACTACTGCCAAAAGCCAAGGCGCAAAGCCGTCATTTCAGAACGTTCTCAATCTTAATCGCGTCGTCGGGGACTTCAACGCCAGGCTGCGGATGTCGATGTCCGGTTCGGACAGGTCCGAAGGTAGATACGGTTCGCAAATCGGATCGGGATGTGCCCGAGGTCCACTGTGTAGTCCTGGACGAGTTGCCAGGCGTTCTCGGCGAAGATCAGTCGGAGCCAGTCGCGTTTGTCGCCCTTACCCGACGGCAAAAGGCTTTTGTAGACCTGCGCGGCCGGAAAGGTCCTGTCGACGGGTGTGCGAGCCTACTTCGACTTCTGGGGCTGTGGCACGAACTAAACGCGCGTTCGATACTGAGAAGGACAGGCCACCGCGATCAGCCGGTACGTTGGCGTAGCGAATTCGCTTGCCGTCGGTCGCCGGGACTGACTTGCGTTCTCACGTTATCACCAACAGAAGGACATGCCCTAAACCACCCGCGCGGCGACGCCTGCATAGGGAGACTTCACTCAGAGAAGCCCGCCGATCGCCGTTCATCAGGACTGGCAGTGTCTGAGAGCGGCGACGCGGAATATCGTTTGGGTGGACCACTTAAACCCTCGTATTCAGCTTGAAGGGTTCCGGCTGTTGAGCGTTTTCAAGCGCCATCGGACAAGTTAGCGCTTATCCTGCCGTTGATCATCAAAAGGTATCTCGGCTTGTCCGAACACGGCCCTCATCACTTTCGCCGCCGGAAGGCACGGATTTGCCGCTCCACCTCGGCCTTTGAAGACTGGTTGTCGAAACGAGCAATAGCTCGGCCAAGGCGATTTTCTTCCCGAAATTCGATGCGCTGATTTTTGTAGCCGCCCCAAACGCGGCGACCGTTAAATTGTGCCCAGCCGCTTCTGCCGGTCAACTTCCCATTGTAAAGCGAGCCAAAGAGACTGCCGGGATCGGCATGCTCAAAGACCGCCTCGATTACGATTGGCAAAATGTCCTCGATTTGCGGCGCGTGATGATTTGCGCGTTTGTCTGCTTTGGCGCGAAACTCGCTCCGTTTGGCTCGTGTGTTCAATGGCAGCATTGGCTCTTTCTCCAGGATCAGAAAGCGGCTGGTTAGAAATGTGCGCTCTCGATAATGATGAACGTCGCTCGTGACTTCAATCTAACGAACCCGGCGCGACAATCAGTTCCGCAATGTCTCGAAGCGAGCCCATTTCGAATTTGAACGGCTGGAACGGTGGAGGCGTAGACCGCGTGATGACAACTCGAAACTCCCACTGATACGCAAACCGAAAATGCTTCGCGCACTGGATCGCTTCATCTTGAACGGTAACGAATTCGGCTGGATCGTCTGAAACAGAAAGCGGGTCGTAGTAGTACGCCGGTATAAGGCGTACGTTTCCCACGCCGGCCACCTGCGCTGCCACAGCGTTTGCAAATCTCTCAATGAACGCATCAATGTCGTTTATCGCAAGACACGCATCACTCCCGAAATCCATAAATAGGCGATAATCGTAGACGGAAGCGCAGCACCAACAATAATAATCGCTGGTAGAAAAATCTATCTTTTTTCCGTCACGATACCAACTTATCGTGAGCTCGTTATCCTGACGCGCCGCGCCATCCGCGCTTGCGAAATACGACGCTGGCTTGACAAGCAATTCGCCCCGCTCATACAACGCGCGCATGTGCCCTGCCTTCCCGAATTTGAAGAGCATTCTTGGCGCATTAAAATAGCTTTCGCGGGAATGCTGCGAGGCACTCACCCAATCCGGCCTACGACACCAACTCTCATCCGCCAAACGTCTAATCTTTTCCGGCGGGTTGGTCGATTGCTCACCATCAAGCAGCCCCCGAATTAGAAATTCCTCCGCCAATTCGGCGTACAGCAACAAAAAGTCAATGTTACGCGTCGGAGCACGCATTCCATTCCGCTTCGGCTGAATTAAAGCGTACTTGCCGTCATCGCGAAGCGTCAGCACGTTCGCCAACACGTCATGCAAACGTTGTTCGAGTTCGTCTCTACTGAGAGATTGGATATAGCGATTGTTACGGTAATGAAATCGCTGTATCTCAAGCACCGCTTGCAAGCTGACCGGTCGCGGGAAACGAAGAACGCGCTCGGGCTCTCCTTTCTTTCCCTTTAACCTAGGCACAAACGAACTAAGCAACGTCGAGAGCGTCTCGCGCAGCTTGAGCGCTTCCTCAAATTGAGGTCGCTATGTCGGTCCACTCCACCACGGCTGTGGCGCATTGAACTACGACCTCCCTGCCGTTCAACACCATGCCATGAGCTTTGGTCAATTGAGCCAATCGCGGCATGTACTCGTACGTCACTGAATATTCGTTCGGGTCCAGCGTGATCGAATACTGTAGCCGCGAAAGCCATTCGGAGAGCTTCAATGCTTCCACTATGGGCATTCTCAAGTCGCCGCGCTCCCCCGCGTTCGTGGCGCACTGGACCACAAGATCGTTGCCATCCAAAGTTATGCCGTGGACCTTAGTCAGTCGGGCCAGGCGGGGCATCAATTCAAAGGCCATAAACAATATCCGATCAAGCAGTCGTTCTGCCTAAATGAATGTTCACTTGGGCAGCCAACCGACCAGAGCAGTTATGCTGTTTCAGAATTGGTAGCAGAATTTTCCGCACGCGACTAAAAATTGACTGCATTGATGCATTTGTGATTTTCAGCCCCTTTTTTCCATACCGGACAGATTGTCCTATATGGAACGCTCGCCGCGTCCGCGTCCGGCGACTTGACGTGTGGAAGCGACCTAACCCAACATCCACCTCGCTCGACCGAGATCGCTCGCGACCAGTACCCCAACTCGCAAGAGGGTGACGCCTTGTAGACCGCTGAACAGCAATCTCTGTTCGCTGAGCGATGCGCCATGCCTTGCGAGTGACCGCAGACTTATTTGGAAGAGGATGACATGCCCCACGATTTCCTGTCCATCGAACAACTCCGCAGGCAGCTCATGCTGCTTGAAACTCGCCAGTTTCGCAGGTTTGATCGTGCGACCGGTAAATTTGACGAGCAGGCACAAGCTGACGACATCGCCTCGCTTAAGCAATTGATTGAAACCGAAAGTCGCGCCGTGCGGCCCGTCGCCGATGATCTGGCCGCGATCTTCAAAGAACGAGCCCGATACTGGCGAGAAGTAGCAGCCGAACATTCCGATGATGTGCGCCAGTTCGAGGAGGCGGCCAACCGCGCCAACTGCTTTGATCATCTAGACGCGACGAGAGGAGAGGTTGATCCAGCAGTGCTACAGCACTACGCAAAGCTAACCAAAGACTTCACAGGCCGCGAGCTGTGCGCGGATTTGCTGCAACAGGTTGGCTTCGATTGGCAGCCTGCCAACGCCACAGAATTCGTTACAAAGTGCGTAGCGCGAGCCACGAAGCCGAGCGAGGGCTAACGCGACATCCATTCCGACCCGGATCACGCTCGGCACTGGATTGTGTTGTTATACCCCCCTGAAAATTTCTCGCCCTAGCCACCCCCCGGGCGCAAGCGCGGACCGCACCGGTCAGCCGATCACAGTACCTAAATACCTAGAGTGGTCCTCCTCGCTCTATGCGAGCTATCAGGAAGGCGCACAACCTATCCTGGCACAGGAGAGCGACAGCTTGGCGAGGGATGACTTCAGCAGACCAGTCGTCGAGAGACTGGCGAAACGGGTGGGCATGAAATGCTCCAATCCTGATTGCCGCGCGCCAACATCAGGACCAGACGGCGATGATGGCGTGGCCAACACGGGGGTGGCTGCGCACATAACGGCAGCGTCACCGGGAGGAGCGCGCTAGGAAGAGACGATGACGCCCAAGCAACGAAGCGACATCACCAACGGCATCTGGCTGTGCCAGACACACGCAAAGCTCATCGACGATGATGAATTGACCTACAATCCTGCTCTCCGTGATTGGAAAGAAACGGCTGAGCGTATGGCGGCGCTTGAGGCGCGCGGCTTCGTGGTTCGTAAGGCTCGACCATGTCCCGATCTCGGGAAGAATGCTCCTCGGCTCATCGCCGAGATGCGCGCGGATTTGCGGGGACCGCCTTTGGTAAGGCAAATTATCGTCCTGAGGAAAGGGGTGAGCTACAATCCGGGACCGACGCCGTTCTTTGTCTACTACTATCAGGATCACCAAGATTTACTCGCGGTTATAACGATCATGGTGCACTTTGGCGCGATCTACGAGATCGCATTTAACGAGGTGCCGCGATATAATTTTACGGAAGAGTTCGTGTCGTACTTGATCGGGGAATTTGTCGCGTAAGCCAACTGTGGTTCATTCGGCTGTTGGAACGCCTTCAAGAGCCGCGCGGGCAGGGCGGACAAGCTGCCTAAGTCATGCACCGGCTTGTCGCACCCCGCTCGGCGCGGTCAGGCGTGGCTCTCCGCCTTTAGCGCCTCACGTACCGCTACCCCCAACAGGGTGGGTGTGTACTTGATGCCCTTATAACCGCCTTCAGGAAAGTACTCGCGCTGTCGCACGACCAGCGCATCAATGGGCGAGGCGAGGAGCGGAAAAACTGGCTTCAGCCGTCGGGATAGGGCAATTGTTTCTGGCCGGATACTGGACCGAGCGTCGCCGCGGGACATCCACCACGAACTGTCGCCGTACAAGAGGCTCAGCACGAAATGTCGAGGCGCGGGCTGAATAGCCTTCACGACCTCTTTAACCAGTACCGGATCGACAGCGTCTTCCGTCGGTTCAGCCTCGGGGGCTGGCTTCGAAACCTCAGAAAAATACCGCAAAAGGATGCCTGGGGCGGCATTTTCCATAGCTTTTACAATAGCTTGGGCTTCGTGATCGTCCTTTGGTTGGAACAGCACCATATGCATGGGGACCCTCCCAATATTCTTGGTGAGGCCTCACTTAATATAAAACTATGAATAGACGCAAGTGATCTCTGTGCATCGAGCGATCATGCCACCTGCAAGCGGTCCACGGTCGTGTCCTAATCCGCGCGTCCGTCGCGCGCGAGGGCGACTGGCATCGCTGGATCTACGGTCATCACCTCAGCCACAGCGCCAGACGGATGGCGGCCCAGCTTCTCGAGCCGAAGTTGTCGGGACGAGATCGCCCGCAACGTGCTGCTTCGGGACGAACTGGCACAGGGGCACCACCTCGTCCGTCAGGCGCTGCGCGCGATGGAGGAAGGTTTCGACGGGCTCGTCCGCAAGGTCCAGCTCGTGGGCCAGAGCATCTATTCGGACGATCTCGGGACGGACGCCGACTTCTGGCGCAGCTGCGCGCAACGCCAGTTGGTTCAAGGCCGATCCGGGCAAGGATGCCGATCTACGAGCCGTCGATCGGGTATCGTTGGAGTGGACCAAGGCGGTCGCGGGGATGAAGGAGCTGATGCCTAACGGATAGGCGTACGATCGCCCCCTTCGCGCTTGCTGTTCCTCGATCCGCGTTATCCGTGAACTGACCCCTTTCGTGCTCGATGATCTTCTTGATGTTCGGGATGGCGGTCGGCGTGTCGATGCGGACCGCTTCCGAACATACGGCGTTGCCGCCGGTGAGCGCGGGAATGCCACAGGAGAGCTCCTAAGAGAGTTGGACGCAGGTCTTCGGACCTTCGTGGCCGTCACGCGCAAGTATTTTTACTCCGCTTTGCTTAGCGAGTCTGCTCCCGCCTACGACCACCATCGCAGGAGTGCGCTAATACCCGATACGGAGCATTGAGATATTTGAAGAATCTCATTTTCATTCGCCGCCGCCGCGGTCAACATGAATGGACTCACAAGTGCGCAGATCGAGACTTCCATGAGTGCTCCACAGGCAAAGGTCACGTGTGGTCCTGTGATTCCTGTCGGGTCGCGGCCACGGCCGAGGGAAGCTGTGGCTGAACGACGATCTGGATCGGATCATCGCAGCAACAAAGTCGTGAAATTGCAGAGAAGTTCTGGCCGGCACAGGAGCGATCGGAGATGCGAATGGCGGAAGCAAGCGCCGCAAGTAATCACAGCCGCCCCGCTGTAGCGCAGGGCGGAAATTTACGTTAGCTTCCGCTGGCGAGTTTGCAAATGCGTACCCGCATCCGATCGCTCCGAGGACAACGGGCTATCATTCGACCGCTTGCCCCCTCCCACCCTCAGAGCTGGGATAATCCCGACAATGAGGAAATCTGGTTTGACCTGGCGCGCGCCATCGGACGCCAGATCGCACGGGATGAAAACGACGGTTTGGGGCAGCCGATAGAGGACCGGCATGACGACAGCGTCATCCAAGAAAACGGCCGTACTGTACGCCCGCTATTCCAGCGACATGCAAAAGGCGACCTCGATTGACGGTCAGCTATTGCTCTGCAGGAAGGTTGCGTTGCGCAGCAATCTCGATGTCATCGGGGAATTTGTGGATGCCGCAAAATCTGGTCTTACCGAAGGTGCGCGGGACGGCTATCAACGCCTGCTCAACGGTGTGCGAAATCATGACTTTGACGTGGTCGTCGTTGAGCACTTCGACCGCTTGTCGCGCGATCCCGCAACCATCCAGCGTCTCAAGCAGATTTTCGAGTTCAACCGCGTTGAGCTGATGGATCAGAAGGGCGTCTATGCGACCGCCACCGACATCAGCATCGCAAGTCTCTACAATACGATTTACAAGCCGCAGCTCGCCGAAAAGGTTCGGCGCGGCCATGACAACGCTGTTGCCAACGGAAGAATTCCTGGCTCACACGCCTATGGTTATCGGCCGAGGCCGGGCGCGCCCGGCGAACGCGTGATCGATGAGAACGAAGCAAAGATCGTGCTCCGCATTTTCACCGAATATGCGATGGGCCGCTCGACCCGAACTATCGCCGCTGATCTCACCCGCGAAGGCGTGCCCTCACCCGGGGCAACTCGTCACAAGAACAAGGCTGGTCGCACCACCTGGAATCATCAGTGCATCACAGGCGGTCGGCATGGTCGCGGCATTATCGGCAACGATCTATATATCGGCGAGATACATTGGAACGTTTGCTCGACAATTCTCAACCCGGAGACGCAGAAGAAACAGAAGCGCCGCAATCCAGAAGAACGCCATATCATAGTCAAAAAGCCTGAGCTGCGGATCATTCCGCAAGCGCTCTGGGACCGAGCGCAGAAGGTTCGTAGCGCGCGTGCCGTACATATGTTCGGGCCGACTGGCAAGCCGCGCCGCCGCCTCGTGATTCCGCGCAACAATGAACACCCGCTTGCCGGCGTTCTGCGGTGCGGTGTCTGCAACGGCCATATGCGAATCGCTCAATCCTCCCCGAATGGCGCGCCGCGTGCCGCATGCGCCAACGCGCATCAGCGGGGCACCTGCGAGCACACCCGTAGCTTTGACATGGACATCCTGCTCAAGGATGCCTCCGAAAAAATCGAAGCGAAATTGCTTTCGCCGAAGGCCACTGAAGAGGCGATGCGTGCTTGGAAGGAGGAATGCAAAAACGGTCGGAACAAGGGCGGCAGCGAACGCGCTAAACTGGACCGTCGACGCCGTGTGTTGACTACCGAGATCGAACGGCTGACATATGCCATCGCGAACAGCCGTCGCAAACCGGATGAGTTACTCAAGCGGATCGATGAATGCGACCTGGAACGGGAAACCGTTGAAGAGCGCTTGCGGCTGATGGGCAGTGGCGGCGAAAGTGGGATCCCATTCGACCACCCAAAATTCAGTGACCGATACCGTTCGGAGACTCGAAGACTGGTCACTGCGCTCAAGTTCGCCCCGAAGGCGATCGAAACTCGCATCGCCTTCCGCAACTTGATCGGCTGCATTGTAGTGCATCCGGTTCGCAAGCGGATGCCCTACGAATATACGCCCTACATGAACAGCGCCGCCCTTCTCGGTGAGAAACTTTTCCCCGAAAACCGCAAGGCAGGAGAAATCAGCACGTTTGCCTACTACGACAATGGCAAGTCAGGGAAATCCGTGTCCTCGTAATAGACGCGGACCTGCATGTGGTGGCGGCCGTCGCGGATCTCGCCGTCGAGATGTGACATCAAGCTACAACTCACTGAATATCAGGGACGGCGTCGTGGCGACGCACGGGCATCAGACTGGATCCCTCCGGCGCGCGCAAGACGGCGTGCGGCCTCTGGACGAACGCCCTCAATGCTTGCTCGACAACGGCAGATGTCTCTGCAACGCCGACAAACTGTCGTACTTTTGCGAAAAGCTCATCGTTAATTGAAATTGTCGCTATCATGAGCGCTCCTCTACCTCAGATGTAGCATCATCTGATGTAGTTTTCACGCCCCGTCGTCAGGCCACCACCGGCGCCCGCCCAAGCGTCACCTCGACGATCTCCGGCGGCACGCCGACGCGGACCGGTATGACGCTGCAACCGAGGCCGCCGGAGATGATGACGTCGCACTTCAGCCGCAGATGGCCGTAAACGAGCGGAACGCCGTGCTGCGGCGGAAGCGCCGGCGACCAGCCGAACAGGCGGACCTGACCGCCATGGGTGTGGCCAGAAAGCTGAAGCGCGACACGCGCGGGCACGCGCGTCGCGATATAGGGCTCATGCGCGAGCAGGATCACGGGCGCGTCGTCGGTGACCTTTGCGAGCGTCGCGGTGAGATCGTCGGCACCAGAGCGCTGAGCGTGGCCATAGCGCTGCGGCGGCGCATAGGCGAGTTGATCGCCGAGGCCGGCGAGCCAGAACGGGCGACCATTCCTGGTGAGACGCACGGCGTCGTTCTCGTAGACGGGAATGCCAGCCGCTTCCAGCGCGCGATGGGCGACCGTCGGCCCGCGCCCGGCCCGCTGCACGACCTGGTCGTCCCAATAGTCGTGGTTGCCCATGACGGCATGAACGCCGAGCGGCGCCTTGAGGCCAGTCAGCACACCCGCCCATTCACCGGCCGGGATGATGCGCGTGACATGGTGATGACCAGCGACATAGTCGCCGAGCAGCACGATGAGATCGGGCTTGAGCGCATTGGCCTGATCGACGATGGCCTCGATCCGCGGCAGCGACATCCAGGGATCGCAGGCGTGGATGTCGGCGATGACGGCGATCTTCAGCGGAAAATCCGCCGGCCATTGCCGTGGGGTCGGATGATAGCGGGTGATGCGCGGCCGCAACTCCGGCTCGACGCCGACGCCATAGGCGGCCGTCGAGATGCCGAGCGCAGAAAGACCGCCGACAGACCGGATGAGATGACGCCGAGAGATCATGGAAGCCCGTTTCTGATGCGCTTCCGTGATGCGGTCCGATTGGAGCGGAATTGCGGTGCGCTTGTGCAGATCATTTGCAGGGAGATTACCGGAAGTTCATGACACCAGGGCAATGCGCGCTGGCGCAGATCACTCCTCGCTTTCGTCGGTGCCGAACAGGCCGAACTGGGCCGCCGCATCGCGCGACGGCTCGGCGATGCCGAGATGGCGGAAGGCGTGCGAGGTGAGCAGACGGCCGCGCGGCGTGCGCTGGAGATAGCCGCACTGAATGAGATAGGGCTCGATGATGTCCTCGATCGCATCGCGCGGCTCCGACAGCGCGGCCGCCATCGTCTCCACGCCGACCGGGCCGCCACCATAGTTTTGCGCGATGGTCGTGAGGTAGCGGCGGTCCATGGCGTCCAGGCCAGCGGCGTCGACCTCGAGCGCACTCAGCGCATGGTCGGCGATCTTGCGGTCGATCGAGGCGGCATCGGCGGCTGAAGCGAAATCGCGTACGCGGCGCAACAGGCGGCCGGCGATGCGCGGCGTGCCGCGGGCCCGGCGCGCGATCTCGTTGGCGCCGTCGGCGCTCATGCCGACATTGAGCACGCGCGCGCCGCGGGTGACAATCCTCTCCAGCTCCTCGATCGTATAGAAGTTGAGGCGGACCGGAATGCCGAAGCGATCGCGCAAGGGATTGGTGAGCAGGCCTGCGCGCGTGGTGGCGCCGACGAGGGTGAATTTCGACAGCTCGATCTTGACCGAGCGTGCAGCCGGGCCCTCACCGATGATGAGGTCGAGCTGAAAATCCTCCATCGCGGGATAGAGCACCTCTTCCACCGCCGGGCTCAGGCGATGGATCTCGTCGATGAAGAGCACGTCGCGCTCTTCGAGATTGGTCAGCAGCGCGGCGAGATCGCCGGCCTTGGCGATCACGGGGCCTGACGTGGCGCGAAAGCCGACACCGAGCTCCTTGGCCACAATCTGCGCCAGCGTGGTCTTGCCGAGACCCGGCGGACCGACGAACAGCACGTGATCCAGCGCCTCGCCGCGCTTGCGCGCCGCCTCGATGAAGATCGAGAGATTCTTGCGCGCCTGCTGCTGGCCGACGAAGTCGGACAGCGATTGCGGACGCAGCGCAGTGTCGCCGACATCGTCGCTGCGCCGCTCGGGCGAAACCATGCGGTTGGCCTTGGGATCGCTCACTTAGCGAACTCCTCGTAGGGTGGGTAAAGGCGCCCTTCGCGCCGTGCCCACCATGTCTCCGATCGCTCCAAAGGTGGTGGGCACGCTTCGCTTTGCCCACCCTACGAGATTGACCATTGCCGCGCTCACTTCGCGAGCTCCTTCAAGCCAAGGCGAATGAGCTGCGCCGTTTCGGCATTCTCACCCGCACTGCGCGAGGCCGAGGCGATGGCTGCGGCGGCCTGCGGCTGGCCGTAGCCGAGATTGACCAGCGCGGAGATCGCGTCCGCCACCGGCCGCGGCGCGCGCTGCTCGTCGACGGCGCCGGCGAGATGCACGACGGCGGGATCGACATTGGCGAAGGCCGGCGCCTTGTCCTTCAACTCGGTGACGATGCGCTCAGCCACCTTGGGCCCGACGCCGGGGGTGCGCGCCACTGCAGCCTTGTCGCGCAGAGCAATCGCATTGGCGAGATCGGCCGGCGCGAGCGTGCCGAGCACGGCGAGAGCGACCTTGGCACCCACGCCCTGTACGGTCTGGAGCAGGCGAAACCATTCGCGCTCCTGGTCGGTGCGGAAGCCGAACAGCTTGATCTGGTCCTCGCGAACGTAAGTCTCGATCGACAGCACGGCGGCCTCGCCCGGCGAAGGCAGATGCTGCAGCGTGCGCGCCGAGCAATGCACCTGATAGCCGACGCCGCCGACGTCGAGGACGACATAATCTTCGCCGTAGGAATCGATCAGGCCCTTGAGCTTGCCGATCATAGTCCCACCACCTTCAGCCTGAGCGCCGCGCTCTGGCGATGATGGGCATGGGTGATGGCGATGGCGAGCGCGTCGGCGGCATCGGCCGACGGTGGCTCGGCCTTGGGCAGCAATATCTTCAGCATCATCGCGATCTGTTGCTTGTCGGCGTGACCGGCGCCGACCACCGTCTTCTTCACCTGGTTCGGCGCGTATTCGGCGACAGAGATGCCGAACATTGCCGGCGCCAGCATGGCGATGCCACGGGCCTGGCCGAGCTTCAGCGTCGCGACACCGTCCTTGTTCACGAAGGTCTGCTCGACCGCGGCTTCCATCGGATTGTGATTGGAGAGAACCGCCGTGAGCCCCTCATGGATCGCGAGCAGCCGGCTCGACAACGGCAAATCGTCCGGCGGTTCCACCGAGCCGCAGGCAACATAGATCAGGCGATTGCCGTCGGCCTCGATCACGCCCCAGCCGGTGCGGCGCAGGCCGGGGTCGATGCCGATGATGCGAACGGGTTGGCGAATCGGGAGCGCGGTCATGGGCCAGTGATAGCGGTTGGCCCATGATAGCGAAACAGAAACAGAACAGAAGTCCCCGGAGAAAGGCGGCCTGGCAGGTGGAGCGGCGCTCCGAGGCCTCAGCCGCCCATCTTCGCGACCAGCGCGTCCGAAATCTCGAAATTGGCGTAGACGTTCTGGACGTCGTCGTGCTCGTTGAGCAGGTCCATCAGCTTCAAGAGCTTCTCGCCGGTCTCGTCGTCGACCGCGACCGTGTTCTGCGGTTTCCAGATCAGCGCAGCCTTGCGCGGCTCGCCGAACTTGGCTTCCAGCGCCTTGGCGACGTCGCGATAGCTTTCGGTCGAGGCGTAGATCTCGTGGCCGCCTTCGCCCGACACCACGTCGTCGGCGCCGGCCTCGATCGCGGCATCGAGCATCGAATCGTCATCGGCGACGCTGCGGTCGTATTCGATGATGCCGGTGCGGTCGAACATGAAGGACACCGAGCCGGTTTCGCCGAGATTGCCGCCGGATTTGGTGAAGAAGGAGCGGATATCGGAGGCGGCGCGGTTGCGGTTGTCGGTCAGCGCCTCGACGATGACGGCGACACCGCCGGGGCCATAGCCCTCGTAGCGGATCTCGTCATAGTTCTCGCCCTCGTTACCAAGCGCCTTCTTCACGGCGCGCTCGATATTGTCCTTCGGCATGTTCTCCTGGCGGGCCGCGATGATGGCCGCACGCAGGCGCGGGTTCATGTTGGGGTCGGGCGTGCCGAGCTTGGCAGCGACAGTGATTTCCCGCGCCAGCTTGCCGAACAGCTTCGACTTCTGGGCATCCTGCCGCCCCTTGCGGTGCATGATGTTCTTGAATTGGGAATGTCCGGCCATGCGTGATCTTCTCTAGGGAATCGTGCGCCAAAGGTGAGCGTGGGGAAGCGCGGCCTTATAGGCCGCCAACCCACCGGAATGAAAGAGCCTGTCATACTTTAAGGTAATACCGTAGTGACCCTGTGCCCAGAACTCAGGCATCGTTAACCCTGATTTCATCCCGGCCTGCGAAAATAGCGTCCGCCCATCTCTCCACAAGAGTAGACCCAATGGCGTTCGCATTATTTCGGAAGCGCCGGCCGGACATGGCCGCACCAGCGGCAGCCCCGCAGGCCGCGCAGCCAGCGGCCGCACCCGCTCCGGCCGCCGAGGTCGATTCGGCCCGGGAGATCCTGGAACTGCTGGAACTCGAGCTCGGCGCCATGATCCGCCAGCTCGAGCGCGCCGCCAATTCGGTGGCCGGCGGCGCCGAGGCGACTGCGGCGACGCTTGCGGATATCCGCCAGCGCACCGACGCGCTGACCGGACGGACCAATGCCGCCCAGTCGAACGCCTCGAGCTTTGCCCATGCCGCCGACAAGTTCACCCAATCCGCGCAAGGCATCGGCGCGCAGGTCCGCGAGGCCGGCAAGCTCGCCGACCAGGCCAGCGCCGCAGCGCAAGAGGCGCGTGCCAATGTCGATCGCCTGCGTGAATCCTCCGCGGCGATCGGCAACGTCGTCAATCTGATCGCCCAGATCGCGCGGCAGACCACCCTGCTCGCGCTCAACTCCACCATCGAGGCCGCGCGCGCCGGTGCTGCCGGCAAGGGCTTTGCGGTCGTCGCCACCGAGGTCAAGGCGCTCGCGGTGCAGACCCAGGGTGCCACCGAGGAGATCTCCAAAAAGATCGACGCGCTCCAGCGCGATGCCGCCGGCTCCGCCGACGCGGTGCACCGCATCTCGCAGGCGATCGAGGCGATCCGCCCGGTGTTCGACACCGTCAACGGCGCGGTGGCCGAGCAGAACGCCACCACCAGCGAGGTCTCCGGCAACGCGACCAGCGCATCGCAGTTCATCGTCTCGGTCGGCGAGAGCGCGGCCGAGATCGACGCCGCGACCAAGGCCGCCGAGACCCATGGCGAGAACGTCGCCAGCGCCGGCAAGGCCGTGACAACCTTCGCCCAGAAGCTGAAGTCGCGCTGCGCAGTGCTGCTCCGCCAGAGCGAGCACGACGACCGCCGCAAGACCGAACGCCTGCCCTGCCACCTCAAATTCGAAACCCAGCGCGGCGTGTTGCCGGTCTACGAGATCGCGATGGACGGCGTGCTGATCGGCGGTGCGGACGCAAGCCGGCTCGCGCCGCAGGCGATCATTGACGGCAGCCTCGAAGACGTCGGCGCCTGCCGCCTGCGCGTGATCGAGCAGGCCAAGGCCGGCGCCCGCACGCAATTCGTCAACCCCAATGCCGCGCAGCGCGAGAAGATCGAAGACAAGCTCTGGTCGATCCACGAGGAGAACACGGAGTTCGTCACCCGCGCGATGGAGGCGGGCACCGCGCTGACCCGGATGTTCGAGCAGGCGGTCGCGCGCGGCGAGGTCAGGATGGATGACCTCTTCGACACCGACTACGCCGAGATCGCCGGCACCAATCCGCAGCAATACCGCACAAAATATCTGGACTGGGCCGACCGCGCGCTGCCGCCGTTCCAGGAAGGCTTTCTCGCCAAGGAGCCGCGCATGGCGTTCTGCGCCATGGTCGATCGCAACGGCTTCCTGCCAGTCCACAACAAGATCTATTCGCATCCGCAGCGGCCGGGCGATGTCGCCTGGAACACGGCCAACAGCCGCAACCGCCGCATCTTCAACGATCCGGCGGGGTTGGCCGCCGCACACAATCTACGCTCGTACCTGATCCAGAGCTATGCGCGCGACATGGGCAACGGCATCACGGTGATGATGCGCGAGATCGACGTCCCGATCCGCGTGCAGGGCCGGCACTGGGGCGGATTTCGCACGGCCTACAAGCTGTAGTGCATTCCAGATGGGTTTTCGGCAGGGCTGACGACCCTCGCGAGGCGCGTCACGCGACAGCATTCTTGCGTCTGGAAATCGAGAATCTGGAAAACAACCCCATGCACAGTAGCCGCGGCGCGCGGAATCAATGGCTTAGGCGCCTGGTGAGGTGAGACTCGCCTCGCGCCCCGACGATGGCGCGTTCCCTCCCCCCTTGCGGGGGAGGGAACGGAGAGAGTTGTTGCTGTGACGTCGGCCGAGGTTGATTCGACTTCAACGCATCAAGCTCCAGGCGCTGAATGTAGCCGTTGACCCGTCGGGCAAAACAGGCGCACGATGGCATCATCGCGCTTGTTGGTTATCCGGCAGCTGGCCGTTGCGATTGAGCCCGTCAGCAGGCGCTGCGGTGCTCGCACCGCACCCGACTTTCACAATCGCACGACTTTCGTCTTTGCACGGTCTTGCGCATTCGCACGATCATCTGCGGCGATCAATCACGGGTATGATGAAAATGCGTCAGAAAATGACGCACATCATATCAATTAGCCTAAAAGCGCCGCACCGATCGCCGCACAAATTCGTGAACGTCATGGCCTGATGCGCCAGCAACGCAAATATGCATTGCGAGACATTTCGATGCTTCATCGTTTCACATTGGTATGATTATTGTCGCGCGCGAGTTCGCCAACTCAATCGCCGTAAGCGATCTGGCGAAGAAGGGGATGCATATGGCAACAACTCTCACCATCAACGGCGAAACGAAGTCCTTCGACGCGCCACCCGAAATGCCGCTGCTGTGGGTGCTGCGCGACATCCTCGGAATGACCGGCACCAAATTCGGCTGCGGCATCGCGCAATGCGGCGCCTGCACGGTGCATGTCGACGGCAAGGCGGTGCGCTCCTGCGTGCTGCCGGTCAGCGCGGTCGAGAACCGCGCCATCACCACCATCGAGCATGTCGGCAGCACGCCTTCAGGCGCGAAAGTGCAGAAGGCCTGGCTCGATGCCGAGGTGATCCAGTGCGGCTATTGCCAGCCCGGCCAGATCATGTCGGCTGCGGCCCTGCTGGCGGCGACGCCCAACCCTGACGATGCCGACATCGATGCGGCGATGGCCGGCAACATCTGCCGCTGCGGCACCTATGTGCGGATCCGCGAGGCCATCAAGCTGGCCGCCTCCGGTCGTCAATCGTGAGGTCCGCCATGATCACCGACAAGACTGTTCCCGACGTCTCCCGCCGTGCGCTTCTGACCGGCGGCCTCGCCACCGGCTTCCTGCTCGCCTTCCATCTGCCGCTGCGCGCCGCAGCCAACGAGCCTCCGCAGAAGGATACGACCGACGGCAGATTCGCACCCAATGCCTTCATCCGCATCGACGACACCGGCCGCACCGTGCTGATGATGCCGCAGGTCGAGATGGGCCAGGGCACCTACACCTCGATCTCGGCCGTGCTCGCCGAAGAGCTAGATGCCGACTGGAGCAAGGTCGAGGTGCAGCACGCGCCGCCCAACGACAAGCTCTACGCCAACCCGACCTTCGGCCTCCAGGTCACCGGCAACTCGAACTCGATCCGCGCCTGGTGGATGCCGCTGCGCAAGGCCGGCGCCACCGCGCGCGCGATGCTGGTGCAGGCCGCAGCCAGCCAGTGGGGCGTCGACGCCGCAAGCTGCACGGCCTCGAAGGGCGAGGTCGCGCATGCCGCGAGCGGCCGCAAGCTCGGCTATGGCGAACTGGCGCTCGCCGCGCAGGGCCAGACGCCGCCGAAGGACGTCGCGGTCAAGGATCCCAAGGATTTTGTCCTGATCGGCCAGCCGCTGAAGCGGCTCGACACGCCGGACAAGGTCAACGGCAAGGCACTTTACGGCATCGACGCGATCCTGCCCGACATGAAGATCGCCGCGATCGCCAATTGCCCGGTGTTCGGGGGCAAGGTCGGCAAGGTCGACGACAGCGCCGCGATGAAAGTCGCCGGCGTGCGCAAGGTCGTCGTGCTCGACGATGCTGTCGCCGTGATCGGCGATCACATGTGGGCGGCGAAACAGGGCCTGGCGGCGCTCACGATCGAGTGGAACGAGGGCCCGAACGCCAAAATCAGCACCAAGGACATCTGGCAGAACCTGCGCGATGCCAGCGCAAAGGACGGCGCGGTCGCGAAATCCACCGGCGACATCGCCAAGGCGCTTGCAACCGGCGACAGGTTCGAGGCGGCTTACGAGCTGCCGTTCCTGGCGCATGCGTCTATGGAGCCGATCAACGCCACCGTGCGGGTCACGAAAGATTCCTGCGAGATCTGGACCGGCACGCAGATCATGACGCGGGTGCAGTCGGAGGCGGCCAAGGCCGCCGGCCTCTCCGTCGACAAGGTGATCGTCAACCAGCATCTGCTCGGCGGCGGTTTTGGCCGCAAGCTCGAGCCGGACATGGTGATCGCGGCGGTCAAAATCGCCAAGCAGGTCGACTATCCCGTGAAGGTGATCTGGACGCGCGAGGAGGACATCCAGCACGACGTCTACCGCCCGGTCTATCGCGACCAGATCACGGCGTCGCTGGTCGACGGCAAGGTCGCGGCCTGGAAGTACAAGGTCGCGGGCTCCTCGATCATGGCGCGCTGGCTGCCGCCGGCGTTCCAGAAGGGCATCGACATCGACGCGATCGACGCCGCCGTTGATGCGCCTTACGACTTCGCCAACTTCCATGTCGAATATGTCCATGCCGAACCGCCGGGGGTGCCGACCGGCTTCTGGCGCGGCGTCGGCCCGAACAACAACGTGTTCGCGATCGAATGCGCCATGGACGAGCTCGCGCGCAAGGCCGGCAAGGATCCGATCGACTTCCGGAAGTCCATGCTGACCAAGAACCCGCGCATGCTCGCGGTGCTCAACCAGGTGGCTGAAAGGTCCGGCTGGGGCCTGCCGCTGCCGCCCCGTGTCGGGCGCGGCGTCTGCGTGCAGCCGTCGTTCGCGAGCTTCATCGCGACCGTGGTGGAAGCCGAGGTGGACGACATCGGCGAGATCGTGCTTCGTCGCGTGACCTCGGTGGTCGACACCGGCATCGCGGTCAACCCCGATACGGTGAAGGCGCAGATCGAGGGTGGACTGATCTTCGGCCTCACCGCCGCGCTCTATGGCGAGATCACCATCGACAAGGGCCGCGTGCAGCAGTCGAACTTCCACGACTACCGCATGATGCGCATCAACGAGACGCCGAAGATCGAGGTCATCGTCGTCAAGAGCGGCGAGGCGCCCGGTGGCATCGGCGAGGCCGGCGTCAATGCTGGACCGCCTGCGCTGCGCAACGCGATCCTCGCCGCAACCGGCGTGACGCTGTGGCGCCTGCCGATTGATCGGAAATTGCTGGCTGTGGGGAAGAAGGCATGAGCCGGACAATGCGTATCTTTGTGAGCCTCGTCGTGATCGCCATCGTCGCGGTGGCGCTCGGCGTCTTCATCATCCGCGGACCCGGTCCGCTCGATTTCGCCGGCGGCAACAGGGTGGCGCTGGCGGATTACCGCGCCGGCAAGCCCACGGGCGTGCCTGCCAAGATCGAGAAGGCGAGCCTAGTCGAGCGCGGCGAATATCTGGCGAAGGCGGCCGACTGTATGGTCTGCCACACCAAGCCCGGCGAGAAGGATTATTCCGGCGGGCTCGGCTTCAAGCTGCCGTTCGGCACGCTCTATTCCACCAACATCACGCCGGACAAGGACACCGGCATCGGCAATTACAGTGACCAGGACTTCCTCAACGCAGTCCAGCGCGGCAAGCGCCATGATGGCGCCCGGCTCTATCCGGCAATGCCCTACACGTCCTACACCTACATGAGCGACGAGGACGTGCTGGCGGTAAAGGCGTATCTGTTCAGCCTGCCGCCGGTGCGCGCCGAGGCGCCGGAGAACACGCTGTCGTTCCCGTTCAACCAGCGCTGGGCGATGATCTTCTGGTCGGCCGTGTTCAATCCGGACACGCGCTTTGCGCCCGATATGTCGAAGAGCCCGGAGTGGAATCGCGGTGCGTATCTGGCGGAAGCGCTGGCGCATTGCGGCGAATGCCACACGCCGCGCAATCTCGGCTTTGCGCTGGACAACCGCAAGAAGTTCGCCGGTGCCATCACCGCCGGCTGGCACGCCTTCAACATCTCGTCCGACAAGGCCACCGGCCTCGGCAACTGGCGTGATGAGGATCTGATTGCGTATCTGTCGGTCGGCCACGCGCCGGGCCACGGCTCGGCCTCAGGTCCGATGGGCGAAGCGGTCGACCACAGTTTTAGCCAGTTTGCGCCAGAGGACATCCGCTCCATCGTTGCTTACTTGCGCAGCGTGCCACAGGTCGCCTCGCCCGACCTTCCGGCCACGACAGCGCCGGTCGCACCGGCCTCGCACAAGGACGGCGTCACGGCGGACGTCCGCGGCAAGAAGGTGTTCGCCAGCGCCTGCGCCAGCTGCCATGGCTGGAGCGGCGAAAGCCCGGTCTCGCCGATGGCGACGCTGACCGGCACCTGGGCCGTCAACGACCCTGCTGCCACCAATGTCGCGCAGATCGTGCTATCTGGCACCAAGCGCCAAACGCCCGACGGCGCGCTGTCGATGCCGGCGTTCGGCAATGCGTATAGCGACGACGAGATCGCGGCGGTGGCGAATTACGTGACGGCGCGGTTCGGCACGAAGGGCTCGAAGCTGTCGGCGAAGGACGTGGCGGAGTTGCGGGAGCAGACGGCGGAGTAGATGTGGCCGCAAACACCGCTGCACCTTCTCCCCTTGTGGGAGAAGGTGGCGCGAAGCGCCGAATGAGGGGTATCTCTCCGCGAATTCAAGAGACAGTTTCGCGCACGGAGAGAGACCCCTCACCCGTCTCGCCGCTTACGCGGCGAGCCACCCTCTCCCACAAGGGGAGAGGGGGCACCGACAATGCCGCTCGAAGATTCAGCTCAACCAGAACTTCGGCGTCGTCGGCTCCAACCTTCCACCCATGCGCACAGGCGCAATCCGCAGCGCGAGCCCGGTCGCGTCATCCGTTTCCACCGCGACGCCGCTGAGCGTCGCGACGCCCGCGGCCGGCTCGAAACGGCCTGACGGAATCCCCGACGTGAACCTGCGCAGCGGTTCTTCCTTCTGCATGCCGATGATGGAATCGTAGTCGCCGGTCATGCCGGCATCGGTCATGTAGGCGGTGCCGCCGGTGAGGATCTGGTGGTCGGCGGTCGGCACATGGGTGTGCGTGCCGACGACGAGGCTGGCGCGGCCGTCGCAGAAGAAGCCGATGCCCTGCTTCTCGCTGCTCGCCTCGCAATGGAAGTCGACCACAATGGCATCGGCAGCGACGCCGAGCGGGCAGGCGCCGAGCTCACGCTCGAGCGCGGCAAAGGGATCGTCGAACGGGGTCATGAAGACGCGGCCCAGAGCGTTGACGACGAGCGCATGCTTGCCGTTCTTGGTCTCGACCAAAGCGGCGCCGCGGCCGGGCGTTCCGCGCGGATAGTTCGCCGGCCGCACCAGGCGCTCGGCGCGCTCGATGAATACGAGCGCCTCGCGCTGGTCCCAGGAGTGGTTGCCAAGCGTCACCGCGTCGGCGCCGGCATCGAGAAATTCCTGATAGATCGCTTCCGTGATGCCGAAGCCTCCGGCCGAGTTCTCGCCGTTGACGACGACGAAATCGAGCGACCAGTCCTTGACCATGCCGGGCAGATATTCGGCGATGGCGTTGCGGCCGCTACGGCCGACCACATCACCCACGAAGAGAATGCGCAACTTCAGAACTCCGGAAATCGAACACGTCGGTTTCCGTTAGCACATAATCCAGCGCGACGTCGTGCGATAGTGCCGGAACCGCCTCGATCTCCTGCGCCGCAAAAGCAAGTCCGATGCCGAGGATATTCTTGGTCTTGCGCAGATGCGCGAAGGTGAAGTCGTAATGCCCCGCGCCATAGCCGATGCGGTGGCCGAGACGGTCGAAGGCCGCGAGCGGCGTCAGCATGATGTCTGGGATGACTTCGGCCGCCGCCGGGGACGGCTCGGGAATGCCGAGCGGGCCGAGCATCAGGCGGTCGTTCGGATGAAAGATGCGGAAGACCAATGACTGGCCGCGCGCGGTGACGCAGGGCAGCGCCAGCCTGGCGCCCTCCTCGGCCAGCTTCTTCAGCAGCGGCATCGGATCGATCTCGCTGCGGATCGGCGAATAGCCGGAGACGATGCTGCCGGGCAGCAGATCGAACGGCAGCCCGCGCTTGGCAAGCTTGGCGGCGGCGGCAATGCGCTTCTTCTCGCTCAGCGCATCGCGCGCCGCGAGGGCTTTGGCACGGAGTTCGGATTTGGTGTTGGTCATGCGCTTGGTCCCCACGTCATCGCCCGCCCTGTGCGCAATTGCGCGCTGGGGCGGGCCGATCCAGTATTCCCAGAGGCGGTCGTGATTCACACAAAGGCCGCGGCGTACTGGATGCCCCGGTCCCCCGTGCGCAATTGCGCACTAGGCGGGGCATGACACCTGCTGAACTGGCCGCAGTCGTTTCAACAAGCACAAACCAAGCAAACAAAAGTGCGAAGCCGCAGACGCCGTTGAAGCACTCGATCCCGGAGTTCCCTACGAAAGTAGGTGGGCACCATATGTCCGGGCCCACGGGCCCGGCCAGGGACAGTTCCCTAAAGGATCGATAAGGCCCCGGGGATATATGGCTCCGGACGCGCGTCGCAGCCTCGCTTGCGCAATGTAACAACGATACTGACGAATCGCCAGCGTGATCGCAAAGGCCTCGTTGCCCACCTCTCCCCAGCGGGGAGAGGTCGGATTGCGCAGCAATCCGGGTGAGGGGCCGCAGTGGGACCGTAAGCCCTCACCCGGATCGCATCTTACGATGCGATCCGACCTCTCCCTCCGGGAGAGGTGAACCGCAACCCCGGCTGGCGATCTCGGATCGAAACACTCTTCAAGCCTCTACCCGATCGCGATCCCGTTGCCGACGGTCCGGTTCAGGACCTGGGTCGACTTCTCGATGCGTTCGGCGGCCGCGTTCAGCGCATTCACCACCGCGGTCTGGGTCAGCCGGGCGCGCTCGACGGCGGCGTTGCGGAAATCCCTAAGTTCGGTCAGCTCCTGCTCCATGGTGCGGATGCGGTTGCCTGCGTCGACCAGCTCGTCGCAAACGGTCAGCGCCGCCATCACGGTGAGGCGTGCATCGCCGATCTCGCCGAATTTTCCGCGCAGCGACTGAATCCGCGTCTCCAGGTTTTCGGCGAGCTTCAACAGCCGCACCTCCTGGCCCTCCTCGCAGGCCATGCGGTATTGGCGGGCGTTGATGGTGACGTTGATGTGGCTCATCCGTCCTCTCCGGTATCGAGCACCGAGCGGATCGTGACGATTGCCGAATCCAGCCGATCGGAGATCTCGCGGTTGGTGCGCTCGAGCTTGCGCGCCTTCACCAGCGCACCGTCGAGCTCGTCGGCAAGCCGCGATCGATCGGCGCCCAGCGCCTGGATTCGCGTCGCGAGCTCGTTCTCGTCGCGATCGGCATCGCGCCGCCGCTCGACCGCGCTTTCGAGCGCGTCGAGCGCCGCCGTGAGCCTGCGGGTCGCGATCTCGATCTCGACGGCGGAGGACTCCGTCATGGCAGAGCTGTTGGATACGCGATCGTTCATGCAGTCAGCGGCGGAACCTGTGGGCCTTGCCCGTGGCCTTTACCTCAAGGGCTTGCCGTCCGGCAAAAGACTCGGTTCGGCAAGCGGTTAGAAGCAGAAATTTACGTGGCAAGCTAGCCAAGCGCAACGCCGCCGCGAAACTATGCACTGCTAGATCGGGATGAGATTCATCCCGATCTGGCAGTTCCTCTTGGGCATGATCCCCGCGCAAACGCCCTGCGTTTGTCGCGCGGAAAACCGGCCCGCCACTTTTCCGGATCATGCCGTAAGCAACTTTTGCGGCCAAACCGACGTTTGATTGCCTTGGCCTCCCGGAACCGAGGTGCTATCCAGCCCCGATCTTCAGCGGCCGCCAGGCTCCCCCACGCGGCCCGTCCCACCGCCAAGCGCCTCATTTCAGACGGATTTCAGACATGACGCAAGTCGACTCCAACCGCATGGCCAACGCGATCCGTGGCCTCTCGATGGACGCTGTCGAGAAGGCGAAATCGGGCCACCCCGGCCTGCCGATGGGCGCCGCCGACATCGCCACTGTGCTGTTCACACAATTCCTGAAATTCGACGCCACTGCCACCGACTGGCCCGACCGCGACCGCTTCGTGCTCTCGGCCGGCCACGGTTCGATGCTGCTCTATTCGCTGCTGTACTTGACCGGCAACGCCGACATGACGCTGGACCAGCTCAAGCAGTTTCGCCAGCTCGGCGGACTGACGCCGGGTCACCCCGAGAACTTCCACACCAAGGGCATCGAGACCACCACCGGCCCGCTCGGCCAGGGCATCTCGACCGCGGTCGGCATGGCGCTCGCCGAGAAGATGCTCGCCGCCGAGTTCGGCAAGAAGATCGTTGACCACCACACCTACGTGCTCGCCTCCGACGGCGACCTGATGGAGGGCGTGTCGCAGGAAGCGATCGCCATGGCCGGGCACTGGAAGCTCAACAAGATGATCGTGCTCTACGACGACAACGGCATCTCGATCGACGGCCCGACCTCGATTTCCGACTCGGTCGACCAGGTGAAGCGCTTCAAGGCGTGCGGCTGGGCCGCGGAGAAGATCGACGGTCATGACCAGGCCGCGATCGCTGCTGCGATCACCCGCGCGCAAAAATCCAGCAAGCCGACGCTGATCGCCTGCCGCACCACCATCGGTTTCGGCGCGCCGCACAAGGCCGGCACCGCGAAGGCGCATGGCGAGGCGCTCGGTGCCGACGAGCTCAAGGCGGCCAAGGAAAATCTCGGCATCTCGCTCGAGCCGTTCTCGGTGCCTGATGACGTGCTGAAGGCCTGGCGCGCAGCCGGCTCCCGCGGCGCGGCGGCGCGACAGGAATGGGAAGCGCGGCTCGGTGAGCTCGGCAGCCGCAAGCGCGCCGAGTTCGAGCGCCGCCTGCGCCATGAGCGGCCTGCGGCGCTGGCGAAGGCGTTCAAATCGTACAAAAAAGAGCTGCTGGAAAAGCCGATGACCGCGGCCACCCGCAAGTCGTCGGAAGCCGTGATCGAGGTGATTGCCGGCGCCATGCCGATGGAATTCCTCGCCGGCTCCGCCGACCTCACCGGCTCCAACAACAACAAGGCGAAGTCGGCGACCGCCTTCTCCGCCAGAACGCCGAAGGGCCGCTTCATCCACTACGGCATCCGCGAGCACGGCATGTGCGCGGCCATGAACGGCATCTTCCTGCACGGCGGCTTCGCGCCGAACGGCGCGACCTTCCTGGTGTTCACCGACTACGCGCGTCCGGCGATGCGCCTTGCCGCGCTGATGGGCACCGGCGTCGTCTACGTCATGACGCACGATTCCATCGGTCTCGGTGAGGACGGCCCGACCCATCAGCCGGTGGAACATCTCTCTGCACTTCGCGCCATTCCGAACATGCGCGTGTTCCGTCCCTGCGACTCCATCGAGGTTGCCGAGTGCTGGGAGCTTGCGCTGAATCGTATCGATGGTCCGACGGTGCTGGCGCTGACGCGGCAGAACCTGCCGCAGCTGCGCACCACCGCGCCGAATGAGAATCCCTGCGCGGGCGGCGCCTACGAGCTGGTCGCCGCCCAGGGCGAAGCCAAGGCGACGCTGTTCGCCTCCGGCTCCGAGGTCGAGATCGCGGTCGCCGCCCAGAAGCAGCTCGCCGAGCGCGGCATCCCGTCGCGGGTGGTCTCGGTGCCCTCGCTCGAGCTGTTGTTAGCGCAACCAGAGGCCAAGCGCGCCGCCATCATCGGCAATGCGCCGGTGAAGGTCGCGATCGAGGCCGCGGTGCGCTGGGGCTGGGATGCCGTGATCGGCCAGGATGGCGAATTTATCGGCATGCATTCCTTCGGCGCGAGCGCGCCGGCGAAGGACCTTTACAAGCATTTCGGCATTACCGCCGAGGCCGCGGTCAACGCCGTGCTGAAGCGCGTTTCCTGAGAGTTGAGCTTACCAAAAAAAAGGACTACCTAATCTCTCATATGATCAAGCACCGCCCGGCCGAACCGGGCGTCCGCCCTAAAAAACCCTCGCAGGCGCGCTAAGCGCGTTGTGCGGGATGATAGGCGTTATCGAACCCGTCATTGAACGGTCATAAGGAGACGAAACATGGCAGTCCGCGTCGGAATTAACGGTTTTGGTCGCATCGGCCGCAACGTCCTGCGGGCTATCGCTGAGTCCGGCCGCAAGGACATCGAGGTCGTCGGCATCAATGATCTCGGCCCGGTCGAGACCAACGCCCATCTCCTTCGCTTCGACAGCGTCCATGGCCGCTTCCCCGGCACCGTCACCGTCAACGGTGACTCGATCAGCCTCGGCAACGGCAAGATCAAGGTGACCGCCGAGCGCGATCCCTCGAAGCTGCCCTGGAAGGATCTCGGCGTCGACATCGCGCTGGAATGCACCGGCATCTTCACCGCCAGGGACAAGGCCTCCGCCCACCTGACCGCCGGCGCCAAGCGCGTGCTGGTCTCCGCGCCCGCCGACGGCGCCGACGCCACCATCGTCTACGGCGTCAACCACGACACGCTGACCAGGGATCATCTGGTCGTCTCCAACGGAAGCTGCACCACCAACTGCCTCGCGCCGGTTGCGAAGGTGCTGAACGAACTGGTCGGCATCGAGACCGGCTTCATGACCACGATCCACGCCTATACCGGCGATCAGCCGACGCTGGACACGTTGCACAAGGATCTCTACCGCGGCCGTGCGGCGGCGATGTCGATGATCCCGACCTCGACCGGCGCCGCCAAGGCGATCGGCCTCGTGCTGCCCGAGCTGAAGGGCAAGCTCGACGGCGTCTCGATCCGCGTACCGTCGCCGAACGTCTCGGTCATCGACCTCAAGATCGTCGCCAAGCGCGCCACCGATCCGAAGGAAATCAACGCCGCGATGAAGCGCGCCTCCGAGCAGCAGCTCAAGGGCATCCTTGGCTACACCAACGCGCCGAACGTCTCGATCGACTTCAATCACGACCCGCACTCCTCGACCTTCCACGAGGACCAGACCAAGGTGCAGAACGGCACCCTGGTGCGCGTGATGTCCTGGTACGACAACGAGTGGGGTTTCTCGAACCGCATGGCGGACACCGCCGTCGCGATGTCGAAGGTGATCTAAGAACATAGGTCTCGTGTCCCGGACGCGGTGCAGCGCGCTTGCGCTGCTCCGCAGAGCCGGGACCCATCTCCCCCCGCGTAGGTCCCGGTTCTGCAGCGCACCGCTTCGCGGCTCGCGCAGCGCCCGGGACAAGAGAGAGTGTCCGATGGCGAACAAATTCCGCACCCTCGACGACGTCGACGTGAAGGGCAAGCGCGTGCTGCTGCGCGTCGATCTCAACGTGCCCATGGACAACGGCCGCGTCACTGACGCGACCCGGCTCGAGCGCATCGCGCCGACCATCACCGAAATCTCGGACAAGGGCGGCAAGGTCATCCTGCTCGCGCATTTCGGCCGGCCGAAGGGCCGCGATGCCAAGGACTCGCTCAAGCCGGTTGCGGAAGCGCTGTCGCAGGTCGTGAAGAAGCCCGTCGCCTTCGCCGATGATTGCATCGGTGAGCCCGCAGCTACGGCCGTGGCCGCCATGAACGATGGCGACATCCTCTGCCTGGAAAACACCCGCTTCCACAAGGAAGAGGAAAAGAACGATCCGGCTTTCGTCGCGGAGCTCGCGAAGCTCGGCGACATCTGGGTCAACGACGCGTTCTCGGCCGCGCACCGCGCCCACGCCTCGACCGAAGGCCTCGGCCACAAGCTGCCGGCCTATGCCGGCCGCACCATGCAGGCCGAGCTCGACGCGCTGGAGAAGGCGCTGGGCTCGCCGACCAAGCCGGTTATCGCGATCATCGGCGGCGCGAAGGTCTCGACCAAGATCGACCTGCTCGAAAACCTCGTCAACAAGGTCGATGCGCTCGTGATCGGCGGCGGCATGGCCAACACCTTCCTGCACGCCCAGGGTGTCGGCGTCGGCAAGTCGCTGGCCGAGAAGGATCTCGCACCCACCGCATTGCGCATCATGGAGAAGGCGGAAGCCGCCAACTGCGCCATCATCCTCCCCGTCGACGCGACGGTCGCCTATCATTTCGCTGCCAATGCGCCCTCGCACGCCTACGGCCTCGATGCGATCCCGGCCGACGGCATGATCCTCGACGTCGGCCCGCAGTCGATCGCGCGGATCCATGCCGCGATCGACGACGCCGCGACGCTGGTCTGGAACGGACCGCTCGGCGCGTTCGAGATGCAGCCGTTCGACCGCGGCACGGTCGCGGCCGCCAAGCACGCCGCCGAGCGTACCAAGGCGAAAAAGCTGGTCTCGATCGCGGGCGGCGGCGACACGGTTGCGGCCCTCAACCAGGCCCACGTGGCCGGTCAGTTCACCTATGTCTCGACCGCCGGTGGCGCATTTCTTGAATGGATGGAGGGCAAGCCCCTGCCCGGCGTCGAAGTTCTGCGCACCAAGTAATTCATCGGCAAGAAACAAGCGGCCCTTAGGCCCGAACGGAGAAAAGACGATGGCTCGGATCACGTTGCGTCAATTGCTCGATCATGCGGCGGAGCACGATTACGGCGTCCCGGCCTTCAACATCAACAACATGGAGCAGGCGCTGGCGATCATGGACGCGGCCAACCAGGTCGACGCGCCCGTCATCATCCAGGCCTCGCGCGGTGCGCGCTCCTACGCCAACGACGTCATGCTCAAGCACATGATGGACGCGGTGACCGAGATCTACCCGCACATCCCGGTCTGCGTGCATCTCGACCACGGCAACGAGGCCGCGACCTGCATGACCGCGATCCAGGCCGGCTTCACCTCGGTGATGATGGACGGCTCCCTCAAGGCCGACGGCAAGACCCCCGGCGACTGGACCTACAATGTGGGCGTCACCAAGACCGTGACCGACATGGCTCATCTCGGCGGCATCTCGGTCGAGGGTGAGCTCGGCGTGCTCGGCTCGCTCGAGACCGGCATGGGCGACAAGGAAGACGGCCACGGCGCCGAAGGCAAGCTGAGCCACGACCAGCTGCTGACCAATCCGGACGAGGCCGTAAAATTCGTCCAGGAGACCAGGGTCGACGCGCTCGCGATCGCGATGGGGACTTCTCACGGTGCGTACAAATTTACCCGCAAGCCGGATGGCGACATCCTCGCCATGAACGTGATCGAGGAGATCCACCGCAAGCTGCCGAACACGCATCTCGTGATGCACGGCTCCTCCTCGGTGCCGCAGGACCTGCAGGACATCATCAACGCCTATGGCGGCAAGATGAAGCCGACCTGGGGCGTGCCGGTCGGCGAGATCCAGCGCGGCATCAAGCACGGCGTGCGCAAGATCAACATCGACACCGACAACCGCATGGCCATGACCGGCCAGATCCGGAAAGTGCTCAAGGACAATCCGGAAGAGTTCGATCCGCGCAAGTACCTGAAGCCGGCGATGGAAGCCATGACCAAGCTGTGCAAGCAGCGGCTCCAGGAGTTCAACACCGCCGGCCAGGCCGCCAAGTTCAAGAAGATCCTGACCCCCGCCGATATGGCCAAGCGCTACGCCAAGGGCGAGCTGGACCCTCGCGTCGCGTGATTATCCCTCCCTCTCCCCGGTCTTCGCGGGGAGAGGTGAACAAAACCTCCCCCCTTTACCCTGCGACGAACGTTAACTCGGCAATTGCCCGAGAACCGTCTATTTTCACAGGCAAGGGCAGAATCGTTTTGGGAGGACCTCTCGATGAATCTGACTGAGCTCAACAGGATCGCGACCGCCATGGTCGCGCCCGGCAAGGGCATCCTTGCCGCCGACGAATCCTCCGGCACCATCAGGAAGCGGTTTGACGCGATCGGCGTGGAATCGACAGAAAGCAACCGCCGCGACTATCGCGAGATGCTGTTCCGCTCGAAAGAGGCCATGAGCCAGTACATCTCCGGCGTGATCCTCTATGACGAGACCATCTGGCAGGACGCGAAAGACGGCACGCCGCTGGTGAAGCTGATCGAGAGTAGCGGCGCCATCCCCGGCATCAAGGTCGACGAGGGCACGCAAGCCCTGCCGATGTGCCCGGGCGAGACAGTCACCGTCGGGCTCGACAAGCTCGCCGATCGCCTGAAGACATACTACGAGCGCGGCGCACGCTTCGCCAAATGGCGCGCGGTGATCGATATCGGCAGCGGCACTGACGGCCGGGGCATTCCCTCGATGACCGCGATCAGCGTCAATGCGCATGCGCTCGCGCGTTACGCCGCGCTGTGCCAGGCGGCGCAGATCGTGCCGATCGTCGAGCCGGAGGTGCTGATGGACGGCGATCACGACATCGACCGCTGCTACGAGATCACGAGTCGCGTGCTCAACAAGACGTTCCAGGAGTTGCGCGTCCAGCGCGTCGCGCTCGAGGGCATGGTGCTGAAGCCGAACATGGCGATCTCAGGCAAGAAATGCGCGAAGCAAGCTTCCGTCGAGGAGGTCGCGGAGAAGACGATCCGGCTGCTGAAGGCGTGCGTGCCGGCGGCGGTGCCGGGCATCGCCTTCCTCTCCGGCGGCCAGTCGGACGAGGAGGCGACCGCGCATCTCAACGCCATGCACAAGCTCGGACCCCTGCCCTGGGGCCTGACCTTCTCCTACGGCCGCGCGCTGCAGGCCGCGCCGCAGAAGGCCTGGTCGGGCAAGGCCGAGAACGTCGCGGCCGGACAAAACGCATTCAGTCATCGTGCACGCATGAATGGCCTCGCCTCCAAGGGCGAATGGCAAAGCAGCCTGGAAAAGAAGGCAGCCTAGATCTTGTCGAACAAATCGCCTCCACCGCGCCCGGCGCCGCGTCTCTATCTCGCGACGCCGGTTGTCGATGACCCCGCCCCGCTGCTTGCCGAATTGCCGGCGCTGCTTGCAGCCGTCGATGTCGCAGCCGTGCTGGTGCGGCTACAGGAGACCGACCAGCGCACCATGATCTCGCGGATCAAGGCCCTGGCGCCGGTCGTGCAGAACGCGGGCGCAGCCCTGCTCGTCGATGGCCATCCTGAGATCGTCGCCCGCGGCGGCGCAGATGGCGCGCATCTCGCAGGCATCGCCGCGCTGGAAGAGGCGATGCCGTCGCTCAAGCCCGATCGCATCGCCGGTGTCGGCGGGCTCGAGACGCGGCACGAGTCCATGAATGCGGGCGAGATGGGTGCGGACTATTTGCTGTTCGGCGAGCCCGACGCGAAAGGCCAGCGGCCGTCATCCCAGGCGGTTGCCGAGCGGCTGGACTGGTGGGCGGAGCTGTTCGAGCCGCCCTGCGTCGGCTTCGCTGTTACGTTCGAGGAGGCGCACGACTTCGCCGCCAGCGGCGCCGATTTCGTGCTGGTCGGCGATCTCGTCTGGGCCGATCCACGCGGGCCCAAGGCCGCGCTGATCGAGGCCGACGCCGCGATCAAGAAGGCCTTCACGGCTGTTGCCGTGGGCCAGGGCTAACGCCCGCCATGACGCTCCCGCGCATCACCCTTCTGGCCACGCTGCTGCTGGCGGCGCCTGCGGCCGCGCAGCTCCAGATCACGCCGCCGGCGACGATCCCGAGCCCTGCGCCCGAAAAGCACAAGCCCAAGGAAACGACAAAGGGAGCCGCAAAGGACAAGCCAAAGGTCGCGCCGCACACGATCTCCAAGAAGAAGGAGGCCGCACCGGCGCCAAAGCCGTCGGCCTCGCCGAGCCCGACGCTGCCGGCAACCGTGATCCCCGCGCCGCCGACGGACAATTCCAACGTCGACCTGGTGTTCGGCGCCTATCAGCGCGGCCAGTACAAGACCGCCTTCGACCTCGCCAGCGCGCGCGCCACGACCGGCGATGCCAAGGCCATGACCATGCTGGGCGAGCTCTATTCCAACGCCATGGGCATAAGGCGCGACTACGCCAAGGCGGTCGAGTGGTACAAGCGCGCGTCCGATGCCGGCGACCGTGAGGCGATGTTTGCGCTCGCCATGCTGCGCATCGCCGGCCGCGGCGGTCCCGTCGACAAGGGCGAGGCGGTCAAGCTGATGGCCTCCGCCGCCAAGCTCGGCGAGCCCAAGGCGGCCTACAACCTCGCTCTGCTTTATCTGGACGGACAGACCCTGCCGCAGGACGTCAAGCGCTCCGCCGAGCTGTTGCGCCAGGCGGCCGACGCCGGGCTGCCCGAGGCGCAATACGCGCTCGCGACGTTCTACAAGGAAGGCACCGGCGTGCCGAAGGACCCCGAAAGGTCGGTGCGGCTGCTGCAGGCAGCCTCGCTGGCCGACAATGTCGATGCCGAGGTCGAATATGCCATCGCCATGTTCAACGGCACCGGCACGCCGAAGAACCAGCCCGCGGCCGTGGCATTGCTGCGCAAGGCGTCCCGCCAGGGCAGCGCGATCGCGCAGAACCGCCTCGCCTGGGTTCTGATCAACGGCATGGGCACATCCGTGGACAAGGTCGAGGGGTTCAAATGGCACCTGGTGGCCAAAACCTCCGGCAAGGGCGATCCGGAGCTCGACAAGCAGCTGGCCGATCTGCCCGCGGACGACCGCGCCAAGGCGGAGGCCGCCGCCAAGAAATGGCTCGGGAACAAATGACCTGACGCCAAATGGCCTGCAAATGACCTGCAAGGGACCCGAACGACTTGACGTTTGGCCCCTCGCGGGGCACGCAATCCCCTCAAATGGCGCGATTTTGCGCCCCTCCCCCAATCAAGACTGATCTCATGCTGTATTCCGCTACTATCAACGTCATGGTCAAAGCCGCGCGCCGCGCCGGCCGCAGCCTCAAGCGCGATCTCGGCGAGATCGAGCATCTCCAGGTCTCGCTGAAGGGGCCGGCCAACTTCGTCTCGCTCGCCGACAAGCGCGCCGAAGAAATCGTCTACCAGGACCTCTCCAAGGCGCGGCCGGGCTATGGCTTCATCGGCGAGGAAGGCGGCACGCGGGAAGGCTCCGACAAGAGCCACACCTGGATCGTCGACCCGCTCGACGGCACTACCAACTTCCTGCACGGCATCCCGCAATTCGCGATCTCGATCGGTCTCGTGCGCGAGGGCACCATCATCGCCGGCGTGATCTACAACCCCGCCAATGACGAGCTCTACATCGCCGAGCGCGGCAAGGGCGTCTTCCTCAACGACCAGCGCCTGCGCGTCGCCGGCCGCCGCCAGCTCAACGAATGCGTGGTGGCCTGCGGCCTGCCCCATCTCGGCCGCGGCGACCACGAGGAATTCCGCCGCGAGATGACCGCGATCCAGGACCGCGTCGCAGGCCTGCGCCGCTTCGGCGCCGCCTCGCTCGACCTGGCCTTCGTCGCCGCCGGCCGCCTCGACGGCTACTGGGAGCGCAATCTGCAATCCTGGGACATCGCCGCCGGCATGCTGATGGTGCGCGAAGCCGGCGGAACGGTGAGCGACATCAACACGCCCGGCGATGCGCTGGTCACGGGCGACGTCGTGTGCGGGAACGAGTTCGTGCACGGGGAGCTGGTGAAGGTGTTGCGGAGGTAGGGATTGCGATCCATTCATAATTCGGCGCGTTCGTAGCGCATGATTCGAGCCCCAGTTTGGGAGCTGGAATCAAGAGTCTGGCCAGACGCAACCCATTCGGGGCAGATCCCGATTGGACGCTTACGGGATAGAAGCGGACATCAGCCAGCCGACATCTCCGCTGAAACGTCGGAAATTGACCCAAAGCTGACTTCGGCGATCACCGCCTGCCGCGAATTGGAGCGACAAGCAATTCAAAATGAATCAAAAAAGTTGCGGCTGTTGCGTCTGTGGGTTTACGTCGCTGCGCGCTTAAGCAGCCGGGCTCGGCGATTCGGAAAGCCAAGGCGCTGACCGAAGCCGACATGCCTGCGGCGCGGTCCATCATCTGCGTCCCCGCAACTCCAGTGCCACCCCTCCAAGTGTCAGCACGAATGCGCAGATTTCTCGGAAACCTAGCGCTTCACCGAGAATCGCAGTGGCAGACAGCGCGCCGACAACCGGGACCAGTAGAAGCCCGGTCGATGCCGTCGCTGCGGGAACACGCTCAAGGGCAGCGAACCACGAGAGATAACAGAGAGCCATGGAACACACCGCCTGGTAGGCGAGCCCGCCTGCTCCAGCGAAGCTCAGCGGCCTGATCTCCGACCCGTTGAGGGTCAAGCCAACGACGATCATTGCCGCCGAACCGAGGCCGATCTGCCACGCGGTTGAGACCATCGGCGGCAGTGGAATAGGCGCCCGGGAGGTGACCGCGCCCAGGGCGAACAGGATGGCCGCGGCAAGGGCGAGCGCCACGCCCGGAAAGGTTTCGATCCCGCCTCCAAAATTCGCCCCCATAAGGAGGACCAATCCGGCCATGCCGAGGCACAGGGCGATCACACTTCGCAGCCTGGGGCGCTCCCCAAGGATCGGCCAGGCGAGCAACGTCGCCCAGATCGGCATGGAGTAAGTCAGCAGCGCAGCTTGTGCCACCGTAAGCCACAGCAGCGCCAGGGCTGTGAAGCCCATAGGGGCGAACACATTAGTCGCTGCCCCGAGGGCGAGCCGCGGCGCCAGGCTGCGCGAGGGTAAGAGGTTCTGTCCCCGCACCACCGCGATGATGGCAAGGCCGAGCGCGGCAGCCAGCCCGGCGCAGCCGCGGGCGAACAGCGGCGGCCAATCGTGCATGGCGAGCTTCATCGTGGGCCAGCCGAGGCCCCAACCAACGGCGGTCGCGACCACAAGCAGCAGGCCCCAAGCGTGCGAGCGAATAGCGCGATTGCATTTGTTCAACGGGGTATTGGGCGTCATTTCGGTCTCTGCTGCAGTTCGGAACATAGTCAGTGCGGCCGCCGCACAGCCGGCCATATTGGGCTTCCCTCGGCCGGTCGGCCCATAGGACGCGGAAAGATTGAGCCGCCCGCCGGTAATGATCGACCGCAGCCGAAGGGTAGCCGCCGGGCGCAGCCTCGCTGGCCCTTGCGTCAGACGGCCGGTCTCCGCCGCGTCGAATCCGACAAGGCGATAGGTGACGCCCACAAGGGCTACGGTGTTCCCGTCATCCCGCGGACCCTTGGGCGCCTCGATCGCCTCACCGCGCGTCTAGATCGCTTTCGGCCGACACGGCACAAAACCAATCGGAGTGAAAGTGTAAACCGCGTCGCCGTTCTGATTGTAAGCAATCCACTTGATCAAAACGGTGCCTTGAGGCTTGGACTTGGAAGGCGTGAGGCCAACAACTTCGCCTTCGACGAACAGGATATCGCCGGGTCTCACCGGCATCATCCAGCGAAGACCGTCAACTCCGAGACCAATGAGGGGATGAGGACCAAACGGACGAGTTTGAACCGCAAGGCTCATTGCTATGGCAGCGGTGTGCCATCCCGATGCTGCGAGGCCTTTGAAAATCGTTTTTTGCGCAGCGTCATCGTCTAGATGAAACGGCTGCGGATCGAACTTGGCCGCGAACTGCTTGATATCGTGCTCGGAGACTTGGACAGTTCCACTTTTGAAGCGCATTCCCAAAGACAAATCCTCGAACCACTCGATCATCGCCAGTCCCTCAAATCACTGTGGGGCGTGGCCGATTGGTCCCGGCCATCGACCTCGCTTGACGGTATTGTCGCGTATCGCTGCCCGCCGACCCCGCCTCCCAAATTTGCCCCCATAAGGAGGACCAATCCGGCCAGCCCGAGGCACAGGGCGATCACACTTCGCAGCCTGGGGCGCTTGCATTTGTTCAACGTCGTAAAAGGGGTATCGGGCGTCATTTCGGTCTCTGCTGCAGCGGAGCCAGTCTCTTTACAAGCCGCATTACGCCCGGCGCGCCGAGACTCGCAGAAATCTTGAAGCCAGCTTTTGCTGCCACCGCCAGCATTTTCTTATTACTAGCAAATGTCTGAGCCGTTATCTGACGAACGCCGGCCTCTGACGCGAAGCATTCAAGTCTGCCCAAGAGCAGTTTTGCGAGGCCGTTACTCTGCCAGGAGTCGGCCACCGATACCGCAAATTCTGCTGACGAGGCGTCGGCCGCTCGAACATAGCGCGCCTCTCCAATTACGACTTCGCAGCCATCGACGAAGACTTCGGCAACGAGCGCGACATGATTGGCATAGTCAACCTGCGTGAATTGCCGCAACAGTTCGGAAGACAGTCCATTGACAGGATGCATGAACCGACTGCACCGCGCGTCAGCAGAGAGACTATGGAAGAACGCGTTCAGAAGTTCCCGATCCTGCGGCAAGACAGGCCGGATAACGACACGTTCGCCAGCAGTCAGATGTACCACGTCGATCAATTCGGCAGGATAACGCTGGATTTGGTAAGCCATTCTTCAATCGCTCGAGGCCGCACGTCGAATCGTGCCGGGTGCGCCACACCGGCAGCTCACGTCGGAATGGAAGCCCAAGAAAATTGCTCCCTCTGCGACCGACGGCGGAGCCGATAGACGGACACCACTCCGGACGGAGCCGGGTTTCGGCGTAGCCGACGACTGCCAATCACGCTTTCGGCCACAGGACCAATTGCGTGTTGCGAAAGTAAGCGATTGCGACGCCATCGGCCTCGCGGCGCACTTCGGCGTCCCACACTTGCGTGGTACGTCCTTTATGTATCGGACGCGCGGTACAGATCACGATGCCCTCGCGTGTCGTTCCGATTAGGTTGCTCTTGAGCTCAACGGTGGTGAAACCACTGGCGCCGGCCGGAAGGCCGCGCAGAGTCCCGTAACCACAGCAGGTGTCAGCGAGTGACGTCACGGTGCCGGCGTGCAGATAGCCATGCCAGGCGGCGTGGGCGCTGCTTACCTCAAGCGTCGCGACAACTTCATCAGCCTCTACTTTACGAAAGCGCATCGCAAGGAGACCGGGGAGATAATCGTCGCCGGCTGCGTTCCAGGCGTCCAGTGTTTCGGGGATCTTGATATCCATTGATCTGCTCTCCTGAATGACGCGCGGCAAGCAACGAGAGCCGTGCACCGAAAAATGTCCTCGATTCCTATGTAGGCCGTTCGAGGATATTATCGCTCCGAAATGCTGGCGCGTTGGGTGCGTAATCCGGACCGCTTCGCCGAGGTTTCTGGCGCTAACGCAGTGGGGCGAAGAACATGTCACCGGCCGAGACGCTCCGGTCGAAATCATTGATCGTCAAGGAAAGCCTCCGCGTGTACGCCTGATCGACAGTGAGGGTGCAACCGTACCATTGACCGCCGCCACGCTGAGACTGAGGAAGCCGAAGCGATAGGCATTCCCACGCTGGCCGCAGCAACGCGGAAGACGCGTCGTAACATCCTGTTCTCCCGCACGAAGCGACGGAGCGGAACGACGGTGGACTCGGGCGACAGGCGTCGCCGCATCGTTTGCCGCGATCACACCTGTTCGTCGCGATAGCGGCTTCCGAGACGACCGAGCGGCTCGGTCTCGCGTGGCGACGCCACACCCGGGCGGCGTTCAACGAGCAAGGTCAGAATTCCATACCCCGCAGACAACGCCGGCCAATCCATACTGCTCTGGCAACTTCACTCATGGTTAGGAAGGAACACACCATGTCAGCTCATCTCCTCATTATCTATCCTATCCCCAAAGACGCCGTGGCGTTTGAGCGCGCCTATCATGACGAGCATCTTTCCTACGCCGGCCCGAGACTCATCGGCGCGACAGGTATCGTCACCAAGCGCGTGGTCGGGCCGGCGTTTGCGCCACCGCCCTACCATTGGATGTCCGATGTAAGCTTTCCGACGATCGATGCACTGAAAAGCTGTGCAACGTCCAAGGGCGGCAAGGAAGCCCTGGAACACGCCGCGTCGATCAGTTCCGGCGGCGCGCCGACGATCGTTGTCGTCACCGACGAGACTTAATACTCGTCCCGACACAATCCAACAGGCGCGGGGGTACGGATTCCGGACCTGTGCAACTCGGCCATACCTGGTAGTCTGCCGGGATGGCCGGGTATGGACAGTTTTGCTCGATCGCGCGCGCCCATGAAGTCTTGGGTGGACGCTGGACGCTGCTTCTGGTGCGGGAACTTCTCTGCGGGAGCCGACGCTTCAACGACATTCGCCGAGGCATTCCTCGCATCTCCAAAACCATGTTGTCGGAGAGGCTCCAGGAACTGATCGCTATCGGCGCAGTCGAGCGCCACGATGGAAACTCGGGGCCGGAATATGAACTCACGGCGTCCGGGAAGGAGATCAGCTCCGTCGTCATGGCCTTGGGCACATGGGGTCAGCGCTTCCTGCCGCGTCAGTCCGAGAAGGAAAATCTCGACGCGGAGCCGTTGTTCGTCGATATGCAGCGGCGCGTGCGGAGCGATGCGCTCCCCGCTCGACCGATCGTCGTTCGGTTCGAGCTCGACGGTATGAAGCCCCGCTTTCTGCTGCTCAAAGCATCCGAAATATCTTTTTGTCTGGTGAACCCCGGGTTCCCCGAGCCATTGCTCCTGCGCGCAAAGCTACCAGTTCTAGTTGCGTGGTGGCGGGGGGACGTCAGCTTCATCGAAGCGAAACGGCTGGGGCTCGAGCTTTCTGGAAAGCGCGATCTGGCCCGCGCGTTTCCGACATGGTTCGATCGGTATCTTTTCGCGGATGTATTGCCGGTCGACGCCAGTTCTCAGCCGCGACGAGCGGCAGCATTTTGAGCGAGGGCAGGTCAAGAACGGTGCCGATGGGCCAGTCGAGGAGTGGCGAATGTTCAACGCCACGACTGAGCGCCACCGCCAGATATGGTCTAAATCGCTCATTTACCACACGCGCGCTGGAATCTCTCCTTTCCGCATGAGGAACTGAGAGAAGCCAATCGGGCAAAACCAGCACACCTTATCTAAGTTCCAATGCTTGGTCTCAAATTCCACCGAGTGATCGCCTAAAACAATCTGCATGATCCGTCTTGCGTCAGCCTCGTCCGGAATTGGCCCATCGCGACATACTGCGATGCCGCACGAACTTGGCCGCTATAGGAGCAAAGCAGGCGTACATGACGCCGGCTTTATAGGTGCACGGCCTCGCACGACGGCTCGACCTGCAACGACTAAGAGTCGTCTTGGTCGGATTCCTCGTCCCGATATTCACCGCCAATGGTCAGACCCTCGATGGTCGTGGCGCCTTTCGGCTTGATCACTCGGCGAAGCGGAACAGAAGTCTCGCTTCGCAATGCCTCCATCAGTTGTTCCGAGTGCGTGACAATCCAGATGTCCGCGCGGCGTGACGCCTTGGCGACCAGCCGCGCCAATGGCGCTAGAAGCGACGGATGCAGGCTGGTCTCCGGCTCGTTCAGCGCGATGAAGGGCGGCAGCCGATAGCCCATGAACACTGCGAGCAGGCAGATGTATTTTAGCGTCCCATCGGATAATTCGTGGGCCTTGAACGGCCGCGGCATATCCGCCAGTTGCAGCTCAAATTCACACCAACCATTTTCTTCCCATGCGCGGAGCTCAGCGCCCGGGAATGCATCCTGGATCGCGTCCTGCAAGTCGGTGGCGTCTTCCCGAATGGAATAGAGCGTCGCCAAGGCGGCGGCCAAATCGGTTCCATCGGCACTGAGCGAGGGTGTTGTGATCGCCAGACACGGCTTTCGTATCGGCGACGCCGGATCGGTGCGAAAGTCATGATAGAATCGCCAGCCCAGCATCGCGTTTCTGATCAGGTCGATTTCAGGGCATTCCCTGCCATCGGAAAAACCCGCAAGCGCCGTCTCAGACGGCAGCACCGCATCCTTGTGGCTGTTCCAGGCGCCGCTCTCGCCACGGACGCTGACGAGCGAATTCGTTCGCGCCATCAGCTGAACCTTACGTTTGCCCTGCGTCGTCTCGATACTTTCAGCCTTGATCATCGGTTCGCCGGAAAATGCCGCCTCAACCGGGCCGGGAAATCCGAGCTCAATGGAATATCTGAGACTATCGAATTTGGCCGACAAACGCAGTCGTCCATCTTCGCCTCGCTTGCGAAGGCCGGACCAGCAGACGGAATTTAATCCGCCTTCCTCGGCGATCGTGCGCGTGATTCGACCTGCCGCCGCGTCGCGCAACAGCGACAAGGACTTGTAGAGATTGGATTTGCCGACACCATTCTCACCCACAAACACGGACAAGGGGTGGATGGGTATCGAGAGCTGCCGAATGGAGCGATAGTTGGAGATCGCAACGTCGGTCGGACGCATCACATGCTCTCAATCAGCGGGTTGGCGGTGCATTCGCGCCGCGGTGCGAATACATGCCATCTCAATCCAGAGATGCAGTCTGGATTGACTATCCCGAGAAAGCAAGCCGACCGATCCGGCGTTCAGTGGCCGGCCCTCGCCGGCGCAGGCGGCCCATACGTCTCGGCCTTCTCCACTGCCTTCTCCCGATCCCCCGCCAGCACGCGCTGCACCGAGACGAAGAACACCGGCACCATCAGCAGCGCCAGGATCACCACCGCGATCATGCCGCCTATCACGACCGTGCCGAGCGATTGCTGGCTGGCGCCGCCGGCGCCGTGGGCGACGGCCATCGGCAGCACGCCGCAGATGAAGGCAAGGCCGGTCATCAGGATCGGGCGAAAGCGCAGGCGGCAGGCCTCGATGGTGGCGTCCACCAGCGGCTTGCCTTCCTTCCGCAGGTCCTTGGCGAACGCGCACTTGGCTTAAGTCTGGCTGCGCGTCCCTTACCTAGAAAGCCGGGCAAGCCGCGCAAGTCATCAAAGACGCGAGCCCGCAAGGCTGCTTAGACTCAGCAGCCCGCCGCCTTCATCCGATAGTGGCTGACACCCCACTCCGTTCCGTCGGCGTAACCGAACAGGCCGGCGGTGACGAGGAAGAACCAGCGCCAGCGCCGCATCCACAAATAGGTCTCGTCGCCATAGACGTTGCGCAAGGAGACTTCGATCGCGTCGCGATGCGCGTCGAAATTGGCGAGCCAATCAGTTGCGGTGCGCTGATAATGCGTGCCGCTCCAGCGCCATTCCTTCTCGATGGCGAAGATATCGGCATATTGCCGGATGAGCTGATGGCTCGGCATCACGCCACCGGTGAAGAAGTGCTGCGCGATCCAGTCCTCGCGATTGGCGCGGTCGAACGAATAGGAGCCGGCACGGTGGGTGAAGATGTGCATGAAGAAGCGCCCCTCCGGCGCAAGCCACGCGCGCACGCGCGTCATCAGCTTGCGCCAGTTCATGATGTGCTCGAACATCTCGACCGAGACGATGCGGTCGAACTGGCCCTCAGGCGCGAACACGTTCATGTCGGCGGTGACGACGCGCAGATTGAGCAGGCCGCGGCTCTGCGCGATGTCCTCGACATAGGCGCGCTGCGACTGCGAGTTCGACACCGCCGTGACCTTGGCATGCGGAAACTGCCGCGCGATCCACAGCGACAGCGAGCCCCAGCCGCAGCCGAGCTCGAGGACGGTCTGCCCGTCGGCGAGGCCGGCATGCTCGACGGTCTGACGCAGTGCTTCCTCCTCCGCCTCCTGCAGCGTCGTCGCATCGGTCTTGTAGAAGCAGGAGGAGTATTTGCGGTTCGGGCCCAGCACCTGCGCGAACAAGCTTTGCGGCACTTCGCAATGCTGGGTGTAGGCGGCATCGGCGTGCTCGGCGATCGGCCGCAGCATCATCCGTCCGGCGAAGGCCGCGTCGTCGGACACGCTGTGTGCGGCCAGCCGCGTCGCGGTGCGCGAGCACAGCCGCTGGATCGCGGCGCGAACCACGAGATCCGGCAGCGGCACGCGTTCGGCAGTCCCGATGATCGTGGACACGACGCTCATGCGAGCATTCCTTGGCCAGTTTGCCAGTTTTTCCTTGGACAGCAATGGGAAGAATGCCCGGTTTCAGCTTTGGGTTCCCACACCCTCCCCGAAATCCGCCATCCGGCGCTTTTTTTGAGCCGGCGCTGTGCCATAGTGCGGATGCAAGCAAGTAACGGATGATACCGGCCATGCCGTCAGGCGCCTCGCCCCGCTCCTCCCTCGAGATCGAATACACAAAACTGTCCTCGCCCAGCGTCTTCCTGGTGCGGATGCTGGTTTTCCTGGTGCTGTGCACGCTGGTGGGCGTGGTGCTCTACAAGCAGATCATCCAGGCCTTTTTCGCCAATCCCGGGCTGAACGCCCTGATCGGGGCGGTGCTGTTCATCGGCATCGTGCTGGCCTTCCGGCAGGTCATCCGGCTCTACCCTGAAGTGTCCTGGGTCAACAATTTCCGCATCGCCGACCCCGGCCTGGCGCCGGCCCGGCACCCAAAACTGCTGGCGCCGATGGCGATGATCCTGGGCGGCGAGCGCACCGGGCGGATGTCGATCACCCAGACCACGATGCGGCACCTGCTCGATTCGATCGCGACCCGCCTGGACGAGGCCCGCGACATCTCCCGTTACATGACCGGCCTGCTGGTCTTCCTCGGCCTGCTCGGCACCTTCTGGGGCCTGATCGAGACGGTCGGCTCGGTCGGCAAGGTGATCGACGGTCTCAAGGTCGGCGGCGATGCCGGCGCGCTGTTCGATACGCTGAAGGAGGGCCTTGCCGCCCCGCTCGGCGGCATGGGCATCTCGTTCTCGAGCTCGCTGTTCGGCCTCGCCGGCTCGCTGATCCTCGGCTTCCTCGATCTGCAATCGAGCCAGGCCCAGAACCGCTTCTACACCGACCTCGAAGACTGGCTCGCCACCACCGTGCGCGAATATGGCACCGGCGAGGTCGCCGCCGTCGCGAGCAGTGGCGGCGGGGTTGCCAGCGGCGAGCTCCAGGCCGCCGTCGAGCGCTTGCGCTCCGTGCTCGAGGAAGGCAGCGCCAGCCGCGGCACCACCGCGGCGATGGCGAGCCTCGCCGAGGCGATCCAGGCGCTGGTCTCGCACATGCGGACCGAGCAGCAGATGATCCGCGAATGGGCCGACGGCCAGGGCGAGCAGAACCGCGAGATCCGCCGCCTGCTGGAGCGCATCGCGCGTCAGCCCGAGAAGAGTTAAGGACAGAACGAAGGGCTCGTGCCCCGGACGCGATGCAGCACGAAGTGATGCGTCGCAGAGCCGGGGCCCAGAGAAACGAGGAATGGGTCCCGGCTCTGCGGAGCAGCGTTGCACGCTGCACCGCGTCCGGGACACGAGAGTGGAGACCGACGACAATGGCTCTAGCCCGCGGCCGCCGCAGCGAAGGCGCCTTCAACTACTGGCCCGGATTCGTCGACGCGCTGTCGACGCTGGTGCTGTCGATCGTGTTCCTGCTCTCGGTGTTCCTGGTCGTGCAGTTCTTCCTGTCGCAGGAGGTGACCGGCAAGGACAAGGCGTTGGAGCAGCTCAACGCCAAGATCGCCCAGCTCAACGAGCTGCTGTCGCTGGAGAAGCTCGGCAAGCTCACGCTCGACGACCAGGTCTCATCGCTGAAGGCCGGACTCGCCTCGGCCGAGAGCGAGCGCGATCGCATCAAGGGCCTCTATGACGGCTTAGCTGCCGCCGGCAACGACGCGCAGGGCAAGACGTCCGAGCTCGGCAAGGCGCTGGACTCCGAGAAGGCAGTCTCGGCGCGGGCGCTGGCGCAGATCGAGGTGCTGAACCAGCAGATCAGCGCGCTGCGCCGGCAATTGGCGGCACTCGAAGAGGCGCTCGACGCGAGCGAGAAGCGCGACAAGGAATCGCAAAATCGCATTGCCGATCTCGGCTCACGCCTGAACGTCGCGCTGGCGCAGCGCGTGCAGGAATTGTCGCGGTACCGCTCGGAGTTCTTCGGGCGCTTACGCGCCATTCTCGGCAACCGCCCTGACATCCGCGTGGTCGGCGACCGCTTCGTGTTCCAGTCCGAAGTGTTCTTCGACACCGGACAGGCGACGCTGCTGCCCGAGGGCCGCGCCGAGCTCGACACGGTCGCGGCCGCGCTGATCGAGCTCGACAAGAAGATCCCGGCCGAGATCGCCTGGGTGCTGCGCGTCGACGGCCATACCGACGTGCGGCCGGTGAATGGCCCGAATTTCAAGTCGAACTGGGACCTGTCGGCGGCACGCGCGATCTCAGTGGTGCAATATCTGATCTCGCTCGGTGTGCCGGCCCAGCGCCTGGTCGCCGCCGGCTTCGGCGAATTCCAGCCGCTCGACACCGCCAACACCGAGGACGCCTACAAGCGCAATCGCCGCATCGAGCTGAAGCTGACGGAGCGGTAGTGAGCGCGCTCCACCTCCGCCCCTACGCAGACGCTGACGAAGCGGCGGCGATCGACCTCTGGCATCGCACCTGGCAGCAGGCCTATCCGCAGATCGATTTTGCTGCGCGGCTGGACTGGTGGCGCGAGCGCTGGCGCAACGATCTTGTGCCGAAAGCCGCGATCGTGGTGGCCGAACAGGACGGCGCCCTGACCGGCTTCGTCACCATCGATGGTGACGGCTATCTCGACCAGCTCGTGGTTGATCCCAGTCATTGGGGCTCGGACGCGGCGAGGCTGCTGGTCGACGAAGTCAAGCGCCTGTCGCCATCAGGCGTCACGCTGCTCGTCAACAAGGACAACAGCCGCGCCATCCGCTTCTACGAGCGCAACGGCTTTGCCCATGAGGGCTCCGACGTGAACCCGACGTCGGGACGGCCGGTGCTGAAGATGATTTGGCGGCCGTGACTTCAGTCACGGAGAAGCCCGACGTGGTTTGCTAGTGTCGCAACCAGCAAGCAGATGGAGAGGATCGATGCGGCTGAGCGATCTGGCCAAGGGGGCCTCGGTCTGTCTCGGCGTCATTGTCGCCGGCTACCTGTCGACGATCTATGTCGACGAGCGCCTCGCGCCGCCGCCCAAGGTGGCAAGTGAGACAGCAAGTGAGACCACGAGTGCCCCTGCGCCGACGAGCACCCCCGCTCCGACAGACAGCCCGACTCCGGCCGACAGCGGATCGGCCTGCATCGGCGAGGGCGGCAGCTGGAAGAACTGGCCGTGGCCGAACGTGCCGATGGGCTCGCCGAAGTGCCCGTGAGCGCGTGAAGCCCCCACCTCACGCCCCCTCGAACTGCAACCTCGCCAGCCTGGCATAGAGCCCATTCACAGCAACCAGCTCGGCATGCGTGCCCTGCTCGACGATCTTGCCCTGGTCCATCACCAGGATGCGGTCGCAGGAGAGCACGGTAGCGAGGCGATGCGCGATCACCAGGGTGGTGCGGTGGCTCATCAGCTCTTCGAGCGCGGTCTGCACCAGCGTCTCGCTTTCGGCGTCGAGCGCGGAGGTCGCTTCATCGAGCAGCAAGAGCGGCGCATCGCGCAGGATGGCGCGCGCGATCGCGATGCGCTGGCGCTGGCCGCCGGAGAGGGTGACGCCGCGCTCGCCGAGCGGGGTGTCGAAACCTTCGGGCAGGCGGCGGATGAACTCGGCGGCATGCGCGAGCTCGGCCGCACGCTCGACCTCGGCATCACTCGCATCGGGCCGGCCGAAGCGGATGTTTTCTCGGGCGCTCGCGGCGAACACATTGGATTCCTGCGGCACCAGGGCGATGCGGGAGCGGAAATCGCGGGGGTCGGCGGCCTTCACCGGCACGCCGTCGAGCGAGATCGCGCCACCCCGCGGATCGTAGAAGCGCAGCAGCAGGTGGAAGATGGTGCTCTTGCCGGCGCCGGACGGGCCGACGATCGCAACCTTCTCGCCGGGCCGCACCGTGAACGACACGGCGTCGAGCACGTTGGCGTCGGGCCGCGCCGGATAGGCGAAGCTGACGCGATCGAAGCCGACCTCGCCGCGTCCCGGCACCGGCAGCGCACGCGGCGACGCCGGCGCCTTGATGTCGGGCTGCACGTGCAGGATCTCGAACAGGCGTTCGGCGGCGCCGGACGCGGCCGAGACCTCGCCCCAGACCTCGCTGAGCTGGCCGAGGCCTGCGGCAGCGAAGGCTGCATAGAGCACGAACTGGCCGAGCCGGCCCGGCGTGATCGCGCCGGTCAGCACGTCATGCGAGCCGATCCAGAGGATCCCGACCACGCTTGCGAACACGATGAAGATGACGATGGCGGTGAGAACCGCGCGGGCCTGGGTCGAGGTGCGCGCGGCCTCATAGGCCTGCTCGACCTCGCCGCCGAACCGCTTCGCAGCCAAGCCTTCGCTGGTATAGGCCTGCACGGTGCGGATCGCACCGACCAGCTCGCCGGCATAGGCGGACGCATCGGCAAGCGTGTCCTGCGCATTGCGCGAGAGGCGCCGCACCCAGCGCCCGAATGCGACCAGCGGCAGCACGATCAGGGGGATCGCCAGCAGCACGAAACCGGAGAGACGCGGGCTGGTAATCACCATCATCGCCGCCGCGCCAAAGAACATCATCAGATTGCGCAGCGCGATCGAAACGGAGGCGCCGACCGCGGATTTGATCTGCGTGGTGTCGGCGGTGAGGCGCGACACCAATTCGCCGCTGCGCGCGGAATCGAAGAAGGCCGGCGAGAGCGAGAGCAGATGCGCAAACACGTCGCGCCTGAGATCGGCGACGATGCGCTCGCCGATCGTCATCACGAGGTAGTAGCGCGAGGCGCTCGCCAGCGCGAGCACGGCGACCACCGCGATCATCACCGAGAAGTAGCTGTTGATCAGCGCGATGCCTTCCGGCGTCAGGCCGAAATCGATCATCCGGCGCACCGCGACCGGCACCAGCAGCGTGGTGAGCGCGGCGACCGTCAGCGCGACGAAGGCGAGCGCCGCCCGGCCGCGATAGCGGGCCACGTAAGGCGCGAGCGCCATCAGCGGCCGCAGCTTGGCGCGGCCCTTTTCCGGCTGCTCGATCAGCTCGGCTTCGATCGACGGGGCCTCTGCGGGCCCGGTTTCAAGCCGTTCTACTGCGCTCATTTAGAATCCGACCAAAAGAGAGACGTTAGCTCCACATAGGCCGCGGCAGGGGGCGAGGCAAATCCGGGATGTCCCTTAGGGGACGGCCCGGTTCTGCTGTCGCCACAATGGCTTGTTTTAGGGGACCTCGTGAGGTATAGACCCGGCCAAATCCGTCATTCGATAGTCACTCAAGCAAGGCGCCGGGCGCCCTAGGAATTGCCATGAAAGCCGAAATTCATCCGGATTATCATACGATTAAGGTCGTCATGACCGACGGAACCGAGTACCTGACCCGCTCCACCTGGGGCAAGGAAGGCGACACGCTGAACCTCGACATCGACCCGAAGTCGCACCCGGCCTGGACCGGCGGCAACGCCCAGCTGATGGATCGCGGCGGCCGCGTCTCGCGCTTCCAGAAGAAGTTTTCGGGCTTTCTCAAAAAGGATTGATCCGGCCGCACGGCTGGAGACTAAAAACGCCCCCGGCGGACCGGGGGCGTTTTTGTTTTTCCGACCGTCGTTCCGGGGCGATGCGTAGCATCGAACCCGGAACCTCGAGATTCCGGGTTCGCGCTTCGCGCGCCCCGGAATGACAACGTATAAGCCTACCGCTCGAACGCGGCCTTCAGCGCGTTGAGATGCGGCACCAGCGGGTTGCCGATCGCGGGGACGTCCGCCGGCGGGGTGTGGATGGTGGTGTCGAGGCGGCGCACGCGGGTCTGAAGGTTCATCGAACGATGGATCAGGTCCTGGAGCTGCGTCGGCAGCTTCTCGATGGTGTCGGCGGGGCCGGGATCGGCGGCGCTGAGCTTGACCTTGGTCTTCTCGCGGTTGGCCTGGACCAGCGTCATCTCGCCTTCCTTCACCGCGCGATGCAGCAGCAGCCACGAAGCGAGCTGCATCAGGCGGGTGGTGAGGCGCATGCTCTCGGTCGCGTAAGTCAGGCTGACGGCGCGATCGAGCGCCTTGGCTTCGTTGCGGCCGGCGCCGTCGAGATAGGCGGCGGTTTCTTCGACGAGATCCATGCCCTCACGGAACAGGACGCCGAACGCCGCAGAATTGGTGAACCGCTCGCTGAGTTGAACGAGAGCGCCGTCGGCCTGCAAACGTTCCATGGTTAACGCCCCTTACGCAACTGTTTACCCGTCCGGCTTTGGCGCCGGCTTATGATGAACAAATCATTGCGCGGGCGAGACGCGGAGTCCAGCGACAAGCGCGGATATGGTTTCCGCGGGTCTTTCCTACAAAGTTCAACCTAAGAGAACGCAAAAAAGAGCCGCCGGAAGGACCGGCGGCTTTGAAAGTTGATAACAGGGAGGCGTCAAACAGAGTGGACAGGAGCCACTCGGTGTCCAAACGAGGACAGTTCCAGTCATAAGCTCGAAAGCTTAATGGCGAGTAAACGAGCGATTATTTTGAGGATTCGTTAGCCATGTCGGTCAGTGGCCGAGCCCCGTGGCGCGTGCGTCTCTATCCGCCGTCATTCCGGGGCGCGACGAAGTCGTGAGAATCCATAACCCCAGGAAGACGGAGTGGCCCGCCTGCCCATTTCAACGTCCTGTGGTTATGGATTCCGGGCTCGGCGCTGACGCGCCGCCCCGGAATGACGGCGGGGGAATTCGGCGCACCGCGTCCGGAGACGCGAGAGTCGAGGCCGCCTCTACGTCTTGAACACACTGTTCGCCGCATCGCGGGAGGCGCGCTTCTTGGTGGCGGCTTCTTCCAGTCTTGCGATCTCGGTCTTCAGCAGGGTCACGCGCTCGGTCAGTTCCTCGACCGACAACAGTGAGAGATCTTGTCCGATCTCGTGGGTGACCTTCTTGCGCGGGCGGTCGTCGTCTTCCATCGACATCGTCGTTCCTCCGATCAGGTCCGCCAGGCGGTCAAACGAAGTTGAAGCGGTTGCCAGCGCCGGGCGCTCTGGTTAATCAACTGGCCTGTTCAATCCTGCCCTCTTCTCCAAGGACAAATCATGGAAAAGCTGCCCGCGCAAATGACCGTGGTCGCCATCTCCAAGCCCGGCGGACCGGAGGTGCTGGTGCCGGAACAACGGGCCCTGCCGCAGCCCGGTCCCGACGAGATCCTGGTCAGGGTGCAGGCCGCCGGCGTCAACCGGCCCGACGTGGCGCAGCGCTCCGGCGCCTACCCGCCGCCGCCCGGCGCCAGCGACCTGCCGGGTCTCGAGATCGCCGGTGAAGTGGTCGCCGTCGGCAGCAACGCCAAGCGGCACAAGATCGGCGACAAGGTGATGTCGCTCGTCGCCGGCGGCGGTTACGCGCAGTACTGCATCGCGCAGGACGCCCAGGCGATGAGCGTGCCGCCGGCCCTGTCGATCACGGAAGCCGGCGCGCTGCCGGAAACCCTGATGACGGTCTGGCACAATGTGTTCGAGCGCGGCGGCCTGAAGGCCGGCGAGACGCTGCTGATCCATGGCGGCTCCTCCGGCATCGGCACCATGGCGATCCAGCTTGCCAAGGCGTTCGGCGCAAAGGTGTTCGTCACCGTCGGATCGCAGGACAAGATCGATGCCTGCCTCAAGCTCGGCGCCGATCGCGCCATCAACTACAAAACCGAAGACTTCGTCGCCGTGGTCAAGGAAGAGACCAACAAGGTCGGCGTCAACCTGATCCTCGACATGGTCGCAGGCGAGTATGTCGACCGCAACTATGACGCCGCCGCGGTCGACGGCCGCATCGTGCAAATCGCAACCCTCAACGGCCCCAAGGTCAGCGTCAACATCGCCAAAGTGATGGTGAAACGGTTGACCCATACCGGCTCGACCTTGCGCCCCCGTAGTAATGCGGACAAGGCGGCAATGGTGGCCGCAATCGAGGCTAAAGCGATGCCGCTTTTGCGCGAAGGTCGCGTCAAACCGCTGATGGACAGCGCTTTCCCGCTGGAAAAGGCATCCGACGCACACCGGCGCATGGAGACCTCCGCACATATTGGCAAAATTGTGTTGGAGGTCTAGGCCGCTGACCCAGCAAACCAGGCGGAAACCCTTTGATTTTCTTGGGTTTCGTGGCATCTATCGCCGCATGCCGAACCACTTCTGTCCGGTCTGAAATCGCCTTTACGTGCCAGCCTTACGACCAGTCTTGCACTCAGAGTTTGCGTCGAACGCGGAGAACTGACCTTGCGTCTGATCAGGTGCCTCGCGCCCATCGCGCTGGGCCTCATGATTCTTGTCGCCGCGTCGCCTGCACGCGCGCTTGACGCTGTCAGCGTCCGCGGCGACGCGCCCGCGATCGACCTCACCGGCGTGCTCGAGCATCAGCGCAGCGACGCCGACCGCATCCAGGTCTCGACCGCGCCCGGCACCGACGGCATCGTCCGCCGCATCGAGGTGCGCGCCCGTGAAGGCGGCCAGAACTGGGTGGTGTTCGCGCTCGCCAACAACACCGACGACCAGCTCGACCGCCTGATCGTCGCCCCGCATTACCGCATCGTGTCGTCAGGCCTGTTGTGGCCCGACCTCGGGCTGTCGCGCATCGCGACCATCACGCCCTCGACCGGCGACCGGCCGGAGCGACAGGAAAGCCCGACCGCCGACGTGTTCCGCATCACGCTCGATCCCGGCGCGGTCGTCACCTTCGTCGCGGAACTGCGCACCGACAAGCTGCCGCAGCTCTATCTGTGGGAACCGGAAGCCTACAAGGACAAGGTCAACTCGTTCACGCTCTACCAGGGCATCGTCATCGGCATCTCCGGCCTGCTTGCGCTGGTGCTCACGATTCTGTTCGTGGTGAAGGGCAGCATCATGTTCCCGGCGGCGGCGGCGCTCGCCTGGGCGGTGCTGGTCTATATCGGCGTCGATTTCGGCTTCTGGGGCAAGGTGCTCGACATGTCGAACAACGCCGAGCGCATCTGGCGCGCGGCGGGTGAAGCGATCTTGGCGGCGACACTGCTCGTGTTCCTGTTCGCCTATCTCAATCTCAGTCGATGGCATGTGCGCTACTCGCACATCACGGTGGGCTGGCTGGCGTTCCTGGGCTCGCTGGTTGCCCTCGCTCTGTTCGACCCGGCCGTCGCTTCCGGCATCGCGCGCATCTCGCTGGTGCTGATCGCCTTCGCCGGCTTCGCGCTGATCGTCTATCTCTCGACCCACGGCTTCGACCGCGCGGTGCTGCTGATCCCGACCTGGTTCCTGCTGGTGGTCTGGGTGGTCGCGGCCGGCATGACGGTCGCGGGTTCCGTCACCAACGACATCGTCGGCCCGGCGCTGCTCGGCGGCCTCGTGCTGATCGTGATGCTGATCGGCTTCACGGTGATGCAGCACGCCTTTGCCGGCGGCGGCGCCACCACCGGCGTCGTCTCCGACATCGAGCGGCGGGCGCTGGCTCTGGCCGGTTCTGGCGATCTGATCTGGGACTGGGACGTTTCCGCCGACAAGGTTTTCACCAGCCCCGAGACCGAAGCGCTGCTCGGCCTCAAGCGCGGCACGCTGGAAGGCCCGGCGGCGTCATGGCTCGAAGTGCTGCATCCGCTCGACCAGGACCGTTTCCGCGCCGCGCTCGACAGCGTGCTCGACCAGCGCCGCGGCCGGCTGGTGCAGGATTTCCGCCTGCGCACCCCCGACGGCCATTTCATGTGGTTCGCGCTGAAGGCGCGCCCGGTGGTCGGCTCGGATGGCGAGGTGTCGCGCGTGGTCGGCACGCTCACCGACGTCACTGAGCTCCGCAACGCCGAAGAACGCCTGCTGCACGATTCCGTGCATGACAATCTCACCGGCCTGCCCAACCGCAAGCTGTTCATGGACCGGTTAGGTGCGGTCGCGCATTTCGCCAAGTCGATGCCGACGCTGCGGCCGACGCTGATGGTGATCGACCTCGACCGCTTCAAGCAGGTCAACGATTCCGTCGGCATCGCGGTGGGCGATTCCATCCTGCTGACGCTGGCCCGCCGCCTCACCCGCATCCTGAAGCCCCAGGATACATTGGCCCGGATGGCCGGCGACCAGTTCGGCCTGATCCTGCTGTCGGAGCAGGACCCGGCCCGCATCACCGCCTTTGCGGAAACCATCCGCAAGACCATCCGCGCGCCGATCGCCTTCAACGACCGCGAGATTTTCCTGACCGCTTCGATCGGGCTGGCTCTCTCTGATCCTCAGACACAGCTGACGGACGAGATCATCAAGGACGCCGAGCTTGCGATGTATCATTCCAAGCGCATCGGCGGCGACCGCATCGACGTCTACAAGCCCGCCATGCGCGCGCGAAAAACCGATCGCCTGACGCTGGAGAGCGAGCTGCGCCGCGCCATCGAGCGGCAGGAGCTCACCATCCTGTACCAGCCGATCGTCCGGCTGGAGGACCGTTCCGTCGCGGGCTTCGAAGCGCTGGTGCGCTGGGATCATCCGAAGCTCGGGCGCATGGCGCCGTCGGAATTCATCACCATTGCGGAAGAGACCGGCCTGATCGTCGATCTCGGCATGTTCGTGCTCGACCAGACCGCAAAGCAGCTCTCGATCTGGCAGCGCGCGATGCGTTCGCGCGAGCCGATCTTCGCATCCGTCAACGTCTCCTCGCGGCAGTTGCTGCGCCATGACCTGATCCACGACATCCGCACCGTGCTGTCGCGCTCCTCGGTGGCGCGCGGCACGCTGAAGCTGGAATTGACGGAATCGCTGGTGATGGAGAATCCGGAGCACGCGGCGCAAATGCTGACGCGGATCCGCGAGCTCGGCACCGGGCTGTCGCTCGACGATTTCGGCACCGGCCATTCGTCGCTGGCCTATCTCCAGCGCTTCCCGTTCGACACCATCAAGATCGACCAGTCCTTTGTCCGTACCACCAATCGCGGCACGCGGCCGGTGATCCTGAAGTCGATCATCGCGCTCGCGCATGATCTGGGCATGGACGTGGTGGCGGAAGGCGCCGAGACCGATTCCGACGCCGTCGAGCTGTATCAGCTGGGCTGCGAATACGCGCAGGGCTTTGCCTTCGGCGAGCCGATGGACGCCGACGCGGCGATGCGGCTGCTGACCGAAGTGCGGCTCGAAGCGGCGAGCTAGTCGCTCTTTGCGGTTAGGCGCCGGCGGTCGCTCTTCTGCTTCGTGAACCGCACCGTCTGGCCGTCCGGCATCCGCGTGGCCTTAAAGCCCGCGGCGAGGCAGGCTTCGCGCTGCGGCATCTTGATATCCGGGCTGCGCAAGGTATCCCACCATGAGGCACGATTCGCCGCCCGCGGCAGGGCCGCGCCGATGATCTCCTCGATCTCTTCAAAGCTCAGCACGAATTCCATCTGCTTCTGCCGCAGCAGGTAATCGCGTAGCGCGTCGTAATCGTTCACCGCCGTCCTCTATCCCTTCGTCCGCGGTCTGACCTGCTCAAAAGCGAGACCGGCGGAAACCAATCCTTAACTGATTGCGGCAGCGCCGTCGCGGCTTAAACACTACGCAAGATTTCAGGCGCATCCACTACGGTCGGGAGCAAAGGATGCTGTCTGGATCGCGCGACACAACGGCCCGCCGGCCGTGGCGCATTTCGGCGAAGCTGCTGATCATCTCGTCCGTCGTGACGGTGATCGGCTTTTCCGCCATTTGCGTCAACGTCATGCTGGACATGCGCCACGGCGAGGAGGCGCTTGCCCGCCAGACGCTGGAAAACCTGGCCACGTCGATCGACGCCGACATCAGCCGCAACATCGACATCTACGACCTGTCTCTGAAAGCCGTCGCCAGCAACGTGCTGCTGCCCGAGATCAACACGGTCTCAAGGCCGATCCGCCAGCTCATCCTGTTCGACCACTCCACGACCGCAAGGCATTTCGGCGCCATCCAGGTGTTCGATGCGGGCGGCGATCTGACCATCGATGCCTCCACGCTCGATCCGGTTCCGGAAAATCGCGGCAGTGAGGAGTATTTCACGGTCCACCGCGACAATCCCAATGCCGGCCTCTTCATCAGCCGCCCGATGCTGTTCCGCGGAGCCTATTCGATCGTGTTGAGCCGGCGTCTTAGCGATACCGACGGCGGCTTCATGGGTGTCGTCGCCGGCTCGATCCGCTTCACCTATTTCCACGAATTGTTCGAGCGGCTGAGCCTCGACCAAGAGGACACCATCACCGTGCTCAAGCGCGACCGCACCATCATGATGCGGCGGCCGTTCGATCTCGACATCATCGGCAGGAATCTAAACGACCGCCAGGCCTGGAAGGCCGACAATCTCCGCGTCGGCAGCTCGTTTGCGGGACGGGGCCCGGTCGATCCGACCGCGCGGCTCTATGCGCGCAGCAGCGACACCGGCCCGCTGTTCGTGGTGGCGGGCAAGCCGCTGAGCACGGTGTTCGCGCTGTGGCAGAAGGAGGCGCTCCGCATCGGCGCCGTGGTCCTGGTGCTCTCCCTGTTCGTGCTGGGCTCGGCCATCGTGCTCGCCCGTGAGATCAGCCGCCGTGCGGATGCCGAAAGCAAGCTCGAGGAGATGGCGACGACGGACGCGCTCACGGGCCTGCGTAACCGCCGCAAGTTCGACCAAGTCATCGACATGGAATGGCGCCGCGCCATGCGTCAGAAGACGCAGGTCGCGCTGTTGATGATCGATGCCGATCACTTCAAGGCCTACAACGACACCTTCGGCCACCAGGCCGGCGACCAGGTGCTGGTCGGCATTGCCATCTGCATCTCCGATTCGGTGGGCCGCGCCGGCGACTGCGCCGCGCGCTATGGCGGCGAGGAGTTCGCCGTGCTGCTGCCGAACACGTCCGCCGCCGACGCCTTCAAGATCGCCGAGACCATCCGGGCCAAGGTGCTTGGCTGGTCCGACGGCGGGGCAGGATCGACCGTCTCCTGCGGCATCGCCAGCCTTGCGCCCACGGCCGGCATGGACTGGGCCATCCTGGTCGCCGCCGCCGACAAGGCGCTCTACGCGGCGAAAGCCGGCGGCCGCAACCAGTCGGTGGTGGCGAGCTTGCCGAAACTGTCGCTGGTGGCGTGAAGGGTTCTCTCACCGTCGTCATTTCGAGCGCAGCGAAGCAATCCAGAATTGCTCCGCGGCGATACTCTGGATTGCTTCGTCGCTTCGCTCCTCGCAATGACGAGCGGGCGTGACGCCCGACTACTGCCCCAGATATTTCTTCATCTCCGCGATCAGCCCCTCACGCAATTCCGGCCGCCTGAGGCCGTAGGCGATGTTGGCGCGGAGGAAGCCGGGCTTGGAGCCGCAATCATGGCGCTCGCCCTCGAACTCGACGCCGTAGAATTTTTGCGACTTGGCGAGGCCGATCATGGCGTCGGTGAGCTGGATCTCGCCGCCGGCGCCGCGCTCCTGGGTCTCGAGGATCTTGAAGATCTCGGGCTGGAGAATGTAGCGGCCGGTGATCGAGAGGTTGGAGGGCGCGGTGCCCTTTGCAGGCTTCTCGACCATGCCGTCGACCTCGAACATCTTGCCGGTGCGTTTTCCGACGCCGCAGATGCCGTATTGATGGGTGAGATGATCGGGCACCGCCTCGACCGCGATCAGGTTGGATTTCTCGCCGAGCGAGGACGCGGTCTCGATCATCTGCTTCAGGCAGCCGGGCGTGTTGAGCACGAGCTCGTCGGGCAGCACCACCGCGAACGGCTCGTCGCCGACGATGTCGCGCGCGCACCAGACCGCGTGGCCGAGGCCGAGCGGCGCCTGCTGCCGGGTGAAGCTGACGGCGCCGGCTTCCGGCTGGTTCTGCGCCAAAATCTCCTGCTCGGCCTTCTTGCCGCGCGCAGCGAGCGTCGAGTCGAGCTCGAACATCTTGTCGAAATGATCTTCGATGACATTTTTGTTGCGGCCGGTGACGAAGATGAAGTGCTCGATGCCGGCTTCCCTCGCCTCGTCATAGACGTATTGGATCAGCGGCGTGTCGACGATGGTGAGCATCTCCTTCGGCATCGCCTTGGTGGCGGGCAAGACGCGGGTGCCGAGGCCGGCGACGGGGAATACGGCTTTGCGGATTTTCATGTGATTGATCGAATACCTTGGGACACATGTGAGGAGAGCAATGGCATCTTGCTAGCCGGTTTGCAGCCGGTAACAAAGGCGGATGTAGGGCTCGGCGCGTGGAATTGAGAAAACCTGGAATAGAGAAAAGGCCACCACCGAAATTTCACCTTTGTTAAGATATTGGCAACCGTAACGAGGCCTCCTGATGGCTGATTTTTGGCCGGACGGGTGGGACATGAGGAAATCGGTGGCAAGCTTGGCAGAACGCAGGGGATTTGTGGCCGGCGCGACAATGCTTGCGGCCGCGCTCCTGTTCCCCGTATCCGCGCAGGCCCAAGGGCAACAAGGGCAAAACGGACTGTCCAACCTGTTCGGAGGTATTTTCTCCGGCTCGAACCCGGCGCCCTCGCAAGGAGCACCCGGCGGCGCTCAAACGGGAGCTCAGCCTTGGAGCGGCGAGGACGGCGCCTCCGGCCATCCGCTGATGACGGCCGCCGCGATCCGCGAGGCCGCCGGCAATTTCGACAATTGCGTCGCGGGCATGTGGCCTGATGCCGCACGACGCGGCATCACGCAGGACAACTTCCAGCGCTTCACCGCAGGCCTCACGCCCGATCTGCGCATCATGGACCTGATGGATTCGCAGCCCGAGTTCACCAAGTCGATCTGGGATTATCTCGACATCCTCGTGAACGACAACCGCCTCGCCAAGGGCAAGGAAGTCCTCGCCACGTACAAGGCGCAGTTCGACGCGACCGAAAAGGCCTATGGCGTCGACCGCTATATCATCGCCGCGATCTGGGGCATCGAGTCCAACTATTCGACGCAGATGGGTGATCGCAGCGTGCTGCAATCGACCGCGACACTCGCCTGCGTCGGCCGCCGTCAGGCCTATTTCAGGGACGAGTTCCTCTCGGCGCTGGAGATCCTCAATCGCGGCGACCTGCGCCCGGAGCAGATGCGCGGCTCCTGGGCCGGCGCGTTCGGCCCGACCCAGTTCATGCCGACCGCGTTCAAGCGCTTCGCCGTGGACGGCGACGGGGACGGAAGGCGCGACGTCGTCGACAATCCGGCCGACCTGATTGCCTCCACCGCCAACAATCTGAAGAAGGACGGCTGGCAGAGCGGCCAGACCTGGGGGTTCGAGGTCGTGGTGCCGCAGGGCTTCAACTACATGCTGGCCGATCGCGCCAAGGCGATGACGATCGCGCAATGGGAGAAGCTTGGGCTCAAGCGGCCAACCAACCAGCCCTTCCCGCATCCGGCGGAAAAGGCCTATCTGCTGGCGCCGGCCGGCGCGCAGGGACCGGGCTTCCTGATGCTGCAGAATTTCCGGGTCATCATGAAATACAATCCGGCCGAGGCCTATGCCATGGCGATCGGCCATTTCGCCGATCGCCTGCGCGGCGGCCAGCCCTTCGTGCAGCCCTGGCCGCGGCAGGAGCGGGAATTGTCGAGAGGCGAGCGGCTGGAACTCCAGCAGCTGCTGGCCCAGCGCGGCTTCTACAAGGGCACGCCGGACGGCCAGTTCGGCGGCCAGACCCGAGACGCGCTGCGCAACTTCCAGGCCTCGATCGGGGTGCCCGCGGACGGATTTGCCTCGTCCGACGCGCTCGATCGGCTGCGCGGGCGGTAAAAGCGGGCCGAAAGTAACCCTGAAGCGGGATTTTGGCCGATCCCCAGTGCATGGCGCCAAGAATTTGCAAGAGAATTTGCCCGTTTGACGCCCGATTCCGTTATTATAACGACCTACTTCCAGACTCCGTTGCGCGCGCCCGAGATCGCATGTCGAAGCCAAAATCCTTTTTCAAGGCGCTGACCGAAACCGGCCCGCTGATCGCGCTGGGGACGGCGCTCGCGATCCTGGTCTCGATCGCAGGACCGGCTTCCGCGCAGTTCTTCAACTTCCCCGGCTTCGGCGGGCCGCCGCAACGTCAAGCCCCGCAACAACGGGGAGGCGGACGCGATGGCGGCTGGTTCGGCGGCGATTTCTTCGCGCCGTTCCAGCAGCAGCAACCGCAGGCCCCGCGCCAGGATTTTTCGCGCGCGCCGTCGCCCGCCAAGCGCGACACCATTCCCGACAAGAACGTGCTGGTGATCGGCGACGCCATGGCCGACTGGCTCGCCTACGGCCTGGAAGACGCCTACACCGAGCAGCCCGACATGGGCGTGATCCGCAAGCACAGGACCACATCCGGCCTGATCAAGTATCAGCCGAAGGGTGAGCCCTCGGACTGGGCGGCGGCGGCGAAGGGCATTCTGGAGACCGAGAAGCCTGACGTCATCGTCGTCATGCTGGGCCTCAACGACCGCATCGCGATCCGCGAAGCTGCGCCCGACAAATCCGACAAGGCGTCCGACAAGGACAAGAAGAACGACAAGGGCGCGCGCGCCAAGCCGCAAACCAAGCCCGGCGATGCCAAGCCGGACACCGCTGCCAAGCCCGACGACAAGCCTGTTGACACCGACCTGCCGCAGGACGACGCCGATACACCTGCTGCCGCGCCCGAAAAGACCGCGCGCAACCCGAACGGCCTTTACGAATTCCGCGACGACCACTGGGTCGAGCTCTACAGCAAGAAGATCGAGGAGCTCGCCAACGTCCTCAAGGCCAAGGGCGTGCCGGTGCTCTGGGTCGGCCTGCCCGCGATCCGCGGACCCAGGGGCACCGCGGACATGCTGTTCCTGGATTCGCTCTATCGCGAAGGCGCGGCCAAGGCCGGCATCACCTATGTCGACGTCTGGGACGGCTTTGTCGACGAAGCCGGCCGCTTCCTGCAGAAGGGCCCGGATTTCGAAGGCCAGATCCGCCAGCTGCGCAGCGGTGACGGCGTCTACTTCACAAAACCTGGCGCGCGGAAACTCGCCCATTATGTCGAGCGCGAGATCACGCGCCTGCTGGCGGGACGCTCCGGCCCGATCGCACTGCCGAGCGAGCCGGCGACGCCCGACACCAGTGCCGAGCCCGGCAAGCCGCCGCCGCGGCCGCTCGCAGGCCCGATCGTGCCGCTGGTCGCGGCCTCGATCTCGACCGATCAATTGCTGGGTGGACCGGGCACGCGCCCTGCCGCCGTCGATGCGCTCGCAGCCCGGACGTTGGTGAAGGGCGAGCCGCTGGCTGCGCCTGCTGGCCGTGCCGACGATTATGCCTGGCCGCGCCGCGAAGTCGGTCGCGAGCAGGCCAAGGGCGATACGCCGGTGGCTGCGACGACGCCTGACGGGGGTGTTGCGGCTCCCGGCACGCCCGGTGCTGCCGCTGCGATCACGCCGCCTAAGCCGGTCGCGCCGAAGAAGCCAACGCCGCCGCAGCAGCCGGCACAGGCCGCGCCGTCCTTGCGCGATTTCTTCGGCTTCGGCTCGCCGCAGCCAGCGCCGCGTCAACTGGCGCCGGCGCCGCGAAATCCGAATCCGAACCCGGCGATCCCGCGTCCGCCTGGCAATGTCGGGCGTTCCGCGGAAGTGGTTCGGTAGTCGATCTCGTGTCCCGGACGCGCTGCAGCGTGCAACGCTGCTGCGCAGAGCCGGGACCCAGCACTTACGACATTCACAAAAAGAATGGGCCCCGGCTCAGCAATGCGGCATTTCACGCCGCATTGCATCCGGGGCACGAGAGATCGCGCGTTAGCTATCAGCCGTAATAACGCCAGCGCGGCGGCGGGCGGCGGGCGGGGCGCGACATCAGAAGCGCGAGGGCGAAGCCGATGCCGCCGGCAACAAGCAGCGCGCCGAGCGGATTGTCCTGCACCTTCTTGGACAGCGCCTGCGAGCCATCGCGAAGCGTGTCGCCGCTATTCTCATAGGCATCCTTGGCGTAGCTGCTCGCGGTGTCCGCGGCATCGCGCACGGCGTCCTTGGCCTGGCCGTAGAGATTCTGCACGGTGCCGGCGGCTTCGCGCGCCTTGCCCGATGCCTGCGTCTGCGCATCGCCTGCGAGATCGCCGACCGCGCCTTCCGCGCGTCCAGCGAATTCCTTGGCCGATCCGACGATCCGATCCTTGTCCATGATGCTCCTCCTCGGGGGTCTGCCGGAGTAACCGATCAGAAGCAGCGCAGTTCCTTTTCCGCCTAGAGAATAAGCCCGCCATCGACGACCAATGTCTGACCGATGATGTACGACGACAACGGCGAGGCCAGGAACAATGCTGCGCCCGCCATGTCGGCCGGCGTGCCCAAGCGCCGCAGCGGAATGCGTGACAGCGCATCTTCGAGCCGCTTGGGATTGTCGGTCGTCACCTTCGTCATCTTGGTGTCGACGAGACCGGGTGCGATGCCATTGACGCGGATGCCATCTTCCGCCCACGCCTCGCCCAGCGTCCGCGTCAATCCGACCGCGCCGGTCTTCGAGGCGTTGTAGGCGGGATTGCCCATGGTGGAATGATAGGCCGCGGTCGAGGACACCATGACCAGCGCGCCCCTGGAATCCCGCAACATGGAATGAAACCGCGTGGCGCACGCCATCAGGCTCATCAGATTGACCTCGACGACCTTGCGGAAGCCCGCCATCTCGAACTCGCCGCGGCGATAGATCACCGCGCCCTGCGCGAGCACCAGGATATCGAGCCGGTCGAAGGACGGTTTGAACGTTTCGACGGCTCCGGCATTGCCGACGTCGAGCTGCGAATAAGCAAGACCGGTGAGATCGGAGCCTTCCTCCGCAGAATAGTCCGCGGGCCGAGCACGCGTGCCACACACCGCGACAGCTGCGCCCCTCGCACGAAAGGCTTGCGCGATGCCGTTGCCGATACCGCTGGAACCACCGACGACAAGAACCTGCTTGCCTGAGAAATCGAGCTCGTTCGCCATCGCGGCCTCCCCTTTTGTTTTGCTTGTTTGACCTGTCTGCGGATCGATGCCAGCCTTGTCAATCTCTGGGCTTAGGAGATATGCGCACCGAGCGTTGACAACGCCGGACGCGCGAGTAGCTTTTTCGATGGCAGAGCGGGACCAACCGCTCGCACCCGCGGGAGAGACGCTATGACAATGGCCATCGGGCAGCTTCAGAAGCATTTTGTCGGCGAGGTTTCCGGCCTCGACCTGCGAAAGCCTCTCACACCGGATGAGGCCCGCGAGGTCGAGTCCGCCATGGACAAATACGCGGTGCTGGTCTTCCACGACCAAGACATCACCGACGCGCAGCAGATGGCGTTTGCGCTGAACTTTGGCCAGCGTGAGGATGCTCGCGGTGGCACCGTCACCAAGGAAAAGGACTACCGGCTCCAGTCCGGCCTCAATGACGTCTCCAATCTCGGCAAGGACGGCAAGCCACTCCCGAAGGACAGCCGCTCGCATCTGTTCAATCTCGGCAACTGCCTGTGGCATTCCGACAGCTCGTTCCGCCCCGTTCCGGCGAAATTCTCGCTGCTGTCGGCGCGCGTGGTGAACCCGAAGGGCGGCAACACCGAATTCGCCGACATGCGCGCGGCCTATGAAGCGCTCGACGACGAGACCAAAGCCGAGATCGAGGATCTCGTCTGCGAGCACTCGTTGATGTATTCGCGGGGATCGCTCGGCTTCACCGAATATACCGACGATGAGAAGGCGATGTTCAAGCCGGTGCTGCAGCGGCTGGTGCGGACCCATCCGGTGCATCGCCGCAAGTCGTTGTATCTCTCATCGCATGCCGGCAAGATCGTGAGCATGAGCGTGCCGGAGGGACGGCTTTTGCTGCGCGATCTCAACGAGCACGCGACGAACGCAGAATTCGTCTACGTCCACAAATGGAAGCTGCATGATCTCGTGATGTGGGATAACCGCCAGACCATGCACCGCGTCCGCCGCTACGACCAGTCGCAGCCCCGCGACATGCGCCGGGCGACGGTGGCGGGGACCGAGCCGACGGTGCAGCAGCAGGCGGCGGAGTAGGACGAACGATCAGCCTGTCGTTGAGAGCGAGCGCGTCTCAACAAATTCCGTCATTGCGAGCGAAGCGAAGCAATCCAGAATGCCTCCGCGGAGAGTTTCTGGATTGCTTCGTCGCAAGGGCTCCTCGCAATGACGACGGTGAGAGCTATGCCATACCCACTAGAAAGCTACGCGTGTCCGGCCTCGTTCGACAGCATCCCGGGATCGATGCCGATCTTGCGCAGCGCTCGCCCGTATTTCTCGTCGACGTCGTCGCCGAAGATCAAATCCGCGTCCGCGTCGCAATGCAGCCAGCCATTGCTCTGGATCTCGGTCTCGAGCTGGCCCGGGGCCCAGCCGGCATAGCCGAGCGCGAGGATGGCGTGCTTGGGGCCGGAGCCGTTGGCAATCGCACGCAGGATGTCGACGGTCGCCGTGAGGCAGACGCCGTCGTCGATCCGCAGTGTCGCGTGCTCGATGTAGAAGTCACTGGAATGCAGCACGAAGCCGCGGCCGGTGTCGACCGGGCCGCCGGCCAGCACCTTCATGCTTTCGGCATTTTGCGGCAGCTTGATGTGCTCGCCCTTCTTGACGATGCCGAGCTGCTCCAAAAGCTCTGGGAAATCGATGCTGCCGGCCGGATGATTGACGATGATGCCCATCGCGCCCTCGGCCGAATGCGCACAAAGATAAATCACCGAGCGTTCGAAGCGGGAGTCGCCCATGACAGGCATCGCGATCAGGAGCCGGCCGTCGAGATAACCGGCCGAATTGGGGAGCCCAGCGCCTGCGCTGCGGGTGCTTTCGCCCGTCCTCTTGCCTGTGGGAGCCATGGATGACGCACTCCGGTTTCAATTCCTATCCTGATGTCGGGCCGCCCGGCTGTCAAATCAAGGCTTGCAGAGACTTGAATCAAGTGCATCCATCACAAGCAATTCAATGGTTTGCCCCGGGGCGACCCTGTAAAGACGTGTCATGCTGACAAGAGTTCCCCTGCATGCGGCGATTGGCGTTGCGACAACCTTGCTTGCGTCGTCGCTGGCGATGGGTGCCCATGCCGACGACGCGTCACCGTGGCAGCGCGACGGCCATTCTGCGGTGCGGTTGCTCGCGGGATCGCGCAGTGGCGCGGTCCTGCTCGGCGGTATCGCTTTCCAGCTCCAACCCGGCTGGAAGACCTACTGGCGCATACCCGGCGATTCCGGCGTTCCGCCGCGGTTCGACTTCTCCAAGTCGGATAATGTCGAAGCGGTGACAGTGATGTGGCCGGCGCCGCTGAAGTTCGACGACGGCGCGGGCGGCCATTCGATCGGCTATCACGACCAGATCGTGCTGCCCTTGCGCATCGTCGCCAAGGCCGCCGACAAGCCCGTGACGTTGCGCGCCGAGATCAATTACGCGGTCTGCGAAAAGCTCTGCATTCCCGTCGAGGCCAATGTCGAGCTCGGCTTCAACAACGTCGCCTCGACCGAAGATGCCAATCTGCGCACGGCGCTCGACACCGTGCCGAAGCCCGCCACGATCGGCGACCCCAATCCGCTGACCATCCGCGACGTCAAGCGCGACGGGCCCAAGAGCGTGGTGGTCGACGTCGTTGCACCTGAGAACAGCAAGGTCAATCTGTTCGTGGAAGGGCCGACGGCCGAGTGGTCGTTGCCCATTCCTGATCCGGTCGAGCACAGCCCGCCCGGTGTGAAGCGATTTTCGTTCGAGCTCGACGGATTGCCGCCAGGCGTCAAGCCCGACGGTGCAGCGCTGAAGTTCACGCTGGTGGGGCCGGAGAAATCGTACGAGTTCAATACGAATTTGGAGTAGTTGGTCGTCCTGGCTTTCGCCTGGACGACTCTGGGGCAGCACCCACCCAACCGAATCTTAACGAATGGTTGCTAATTCCCAAGCCTGCCGCAGCATGCGGAACGCCCGGGGATTCTTCGAATTGGCCGTGATGGATGCAGAACCCGCAATGACCGGACCGTCCGGGCTGATCGCGCGGCTGCGTGCCAGGCTGACGGGCGGATCGAGCGAAGCGTCGCTGACGCGCAGGCTCGCCGGCACCATCTTCATCATCCGCGTCATCAGCGCGGGCCTCGCCTATTTCTCGCAGGTCCTGCTCGCACGCTGGATGGGGACGGCCGATTACGGCATTTATGTCTATGTCTGGACCTGGGTGCTGCTGCTCGGCAGCATGATGGATTTTGGCATCTCGGCCTCCGCGCAAAAAATCATTCCGGAATATCGCGCCAGCGGTGACCATGCGCTGCTGCGCGGCTTTCTCTCCGGCAGCCGTTGGCTGACTTTTGCAGTCTCCACGCTGGTCTCTCTGGCGCTTGCCGGAATTGTAACGCTGCTGTCGCCGTGGATCGATCCGGCCGAGGAGCTGCCGCTCTATATCGGTTGCATGACGCTGCCCGCCTTCGTCGTCGCCAACACCCAGGACGGCATCGCGCGATCGCATGACTGGATGCAGCTCGGCCTGATGCCGCAATTCATCATCCGCCAGGCGCTGATCATCGGCATCACGGCGGGCGCCTTCCTGCTCGGCTACCATCTCGGCGCGGTCGCCGCGATGGTCGCGAGCCTAGGTGCGGTATGGATCGCGATGACGGGGCAGATGGTGGTGTTGAACCGCAAGCTCGCCGATCACATCGCGCCCGGCCCCAAGGCCTATGACATCAGCGGCTGGCTCGCGGTCTCGCTGCCGATCCTGCTGGTCGAAAGCTTCTATCTGCTCCTGTCCTACACCGACGTGCTGGTGCTGCAGCAGTTCCGCCCGTCCGACGAGGTCGGCGTCTACTTCGCCGTGGTGAAGACGCTGGCGCTGGTGTCGTTCATTCACTACGCGATGTCGGCGACAACGGCGCATCGCTTTGCCGAGTACAACGCGCTCGGCGACAAGGCGCGGCTGTCGGCCTATGTCGCGCACGCCATCAACTGGACGTTCTGGCCGTCGCTGGCGGCGACCGCCGTTCTGCTCGCGCTCGGCAAGCCGCTGCTCTGGCTGTTCGGACCGCAATTCGTCGTTGGCTACGACATCATGTTCGTCGCCGCGATCGGCCTCGTGGTGCGCGCCGCGATCGGACCGGTCGAGCGGCTCCTCAACATGCTCGGCCAGCAGAAGATCTGCGCGCTGGCCTACGCGCTCGCCTTCGTGATGAATGTCGTACTCTGCATCGCGCTGGTGCCGCGCTTCGGCGGCCACGGCGCCGCGGCCGCGACCTCGATCTCGCTCACGTTCGAAACGGTGCTGCTGTTCTGGATCGTGCGGCAGCGCCTGGGGCTGCATGTGCTGGCGTTTGGCAAATAGATCCGACGCGCCCGTCCCTGCCCGCCCTCTCGGGGAACGGCTGTTTCGCAACGAGCCCAAGGACGACGTGAAATACCTGCCCATTTCCTGTTCAGAGTACAATTTTTCTTATTCCACCCAAGCAGTTGCGCCCCAGGGGAAATTTATTCTACGTCATATTGCCCAACTGACGAGATAAACCTAGACTCCCGCTGATATGATTGATCCGCTTTACGTCGCCTCTGGTTTCGGCGTCGGCCTGCTTGTCGGGCTGACTGGCGTGGGAGGCGGCTCGTTGATGACGCCGCTGCTGATCCTGCTGTTCGGCATCCATCCGACCACCGCCGTCGGCACCGACCTGCTCTATGCCGCCGCCACCAAGACCGGCGGCAGCGTGGTGCACGGCTGGTCGCGCAGCGTGCACTGGCCGGCGGTGCTGCGGCTGGCCTGCGGCAGCATTCCTGCGAGCGCGCTGACGCTGCTGGTGCTGTGGAAGCTCGATCTCAGGGGCGATGCCGAGCGTAACCTCATCAATCTGGTGCTATGCTTCGCGCTGATCCTGACCGCGACATCGCTGATCTTCCGCCGGTCGATCATGGAGCGCTATCGCCGGCGCATGGAGCAGGTCAGTGAGCGCACCACGGTGATTGCGACTGTCGTCACCGGGGTCGTGCTCGGTGTGCTGGTCTCGATTTCCTCCGTCGGTGCCGGCGCGGTCGGCGTGACCGTGCTGCTGCTGCTCTACCCGCGCCTGCCGATGGCAACCATCGTCGGCTCCGACATCGCACATGCCGTGCCGCTGACGCTGGTGGCCGGCATCGGACACTGGATGCTCGGTTCGGTCGACTGGGCGCTGATGGGCGTGCTGCTGTTGGGCTCGCTGCCCGGCATCATCCTCGGCAGCTACAGCGCGACGCGCGTGCCGGAGACGGTGCTGCGCGTGGCGCTCGCCAGCGTCCTCGTCGTGGTCGCCGGCAAGATCATGTTCACGGAACTGAACCTGCAATCCGCGATCGCTCTGGCCTGGAGCCATTAAGCCCACACGGCGACGGAATCGTGGGGTGGGCAAAGCGAAGCGTGCCCACCGCATCTCCTCAGCCGCGGAAAAATGGTAGGCACGGCGCTTTGCGCCTTTGCCCACCCTACGGCATCGTAGCCGTTACTCCGCGGTCCAGCCGCCGTCGATCGACAGGTTCGTGCCTGTGATCTGCGCGGCGTCGTCGCTGCACAGGAATAGCGCCAAGGCAGCGACCTGCTCGGACGTCACGAACTCCTTGGTCGGCTGCGCGTCGAGCAGCACGTCGTTGATGACCTGCTCGCGGGTGAGATTGCGCGCCTTCATCGTATCGGGGATCTGCTTCTCGACCAGCGGCGTCCAGACATAGCCGGGGCTGATGCAGTTGCAGGTGATCTTGTTGGTCGCGACTTCCAGCGCCACGGTCTTGGTCAGACCGGCGATGCCGTGCTTGGCCGAGACGTAAGCCGATTTGAAGGGCGAGGCGACCAGCGAGTGCGCCGACGCGGTGTTGATGATGCGGCCCCAGCCCTTCTTCTTCATGCCGGGGACGGCGGCGCGGATGGCGTGGAAGGCCGAGGACAAATTGATCGCGATGATCTGGTCCCACTTCTCCGGCGGGAATTCCTCGATCGGCGAGACGAACTGGATGCCGGCATTGTTGACGAGGATGTCGACCGAGCCGAACGACGTATCGCCGAGCGCGATCATCCCGGCGATCTCGGCCGGCTTGGTCATGTCCGCCGGCGAGTAGACCGCCTTGACGCCGAAATCGGACTCGATCTTGGCGCGCTCCTTCTCGATATCCTCCGGCGAGCCGAACCCGTTGATCACGACATTGGCGCCGGCAGCCGCAAAGGCCCGCGCATAGGCGAGCCCGATGCCGCTGGTCGAACCGGTCACGACGGCGTTCTTGCCTGACAGAGTACCCATGTTATTCGCTCCTTTTTGGCGGGGGCGCGGTAACGTCCCCCGTGAGATCGTAGGTCACCATGGTCTCGCCGGACTGCGGCTTCTCGAGCCAGTCCTTGTGGCGCATCGACAGATGCACGTCGCGCACGCCGCTTTCCCAATGCTCGACCATCGCGACATGCGAGAAGTCGTAGTCCTTGGACGAGGATTCGTAGTTCTTGCTGCGATAGATCAGGTGCACCACGGTAACAGTGCTTTCGCGCGAGACCTTTGCGAGGAATTCGACGGACGGGTCGTTCTTCAGATAGTCCGGCAATTTGCCGATCAGGTCGCGCACGGCCCGGCGGGCGTTGTGGATCTGCTTGTTCTTGTCGGTGTTCATCCGCGTGCGGCTGGAGAAGCGGATGTCCTTCTCGCGCTCGGTAGCCTCGAGCAGCGAATTCGGCAAGTCGCCGCGGGCGCTGAACAGGTCGACCTGGAAGATCAGCATGTCGCGAGCGACCTCGGCATCGAGCACGAAGTCGAGCGGCGTGTTGGAGGCGATGCCGCCGTCCCAATAATGCTCGCCCTCGATCACAACCGACGGAAAGCCCGGCGGCAGTGCGCCGGAGGCCATGATGTGCTCGGGACCGATTTTCTTGCCGAGCTTCTTGAACTCGTAATTGTCGAAATATTTGAAGTTGCCGGAGGTGACACCGACGGCGCCGACCGACAGGCGCGTCTTCAAATCGTTGATGCGGTCGAAGTCGACCAGACGCTCCAGTGTCTTCTTCAGCGGCGCAGTATCGTAATAGCTCTCGGCCTGCGGGCTGCCCGGCGGCCAGAGCGGCGCCGGCGGCAGGCGCGGGACGAAGAAGCCCGGCACGCCGAAGGTCGCGATCAGCGCGGCGCTGGTCGAATTGAACAGCTCGCGGCTATGGTCGCTCTTGCCGATCGGCTTCCACGGCACCGGCGCCGAGACCATCTCCCAGAATTCCTTGAGCCGCTTGACGCGGGTGTGGCCCTCATTGCCGGCGATGATGGCGGCATTGACCGCACCGATCGAGATGCCGGCGACCCATTCAGGCTCGAAGTCGAAATGGCACAGCGACTGATAGGCGCCGGCCTGATACGAGCCGAGCGCACCGCCGCCCTGGAGAACCAGGACGCGTTGCGCCTTCGCGGGGACTGTTGCGACTTCCGGGCTATGATCTGTCATTCGGGAACAATAGCAAAAGATGAGCCACCGTGGCGACAGTCTGCCGCGGCGTCAATGCATCCCGGGATCAAGTCTGGCTTATCTGGGATCGGTCGAAGCCAGGATCATGGTCCAGAACACCTTGTATTTGGTGCCTGGAGCATAGCTCGCCGCTATGCCCAATTTTGTGACACCGCTCTTGAGCATGTTGGCGCGGTGCGGAGGCGAGTCGCGCCAGCCGGAAAACGCTTCCGCCAGCGTATGATAGCCGGCCGAGATGTTCTCGACCGCCACGGTCGCCGGATAGCCGCCAGCGGCAAGGCGCTTGGCGAGCGGCGCGCGGACGTCATGGTCCATCTTGTTGGCGGCGGCCATGGCGTTGGACTGGGATTCGGCAAGCCGCATCAGATCGGGGTCGATCACGACGGTGCCGAGGCCGTTGTTCTGGCGGTATTGCGAGATCATGATCGCGGCCGCCGGCGCATCCAGCTTGGCGCCCGGGACCGACATGTCGGCATACATCGACGGCTGCTGGACCGGCGCTTCATTGCCGGCGCAGCCGGCGAGAAGCAAAGTGATGAGAATTGCGGCCGCAGCGCGCATGAATCGAGGCCCCCAAATGAGCGGCCGTTGTTGCATACCAACCGTGGCTGAAAGGTGAATTTTGAGGAAAATTCGACCTGACGGGGCGGCTCAGCCGCCCGCAAATATGCGGTAGCGGCGGGGCTCGAGGCCGATCGTGTCGCCGGCGCGCAATTCCCGGTCGCGAGGAGCGTCGATCTCGATGGTCTCGCCGCCGGACAGAGCAACCTCGGCCCGCTGAACGGGACCGAAATTCCGGACATGCTGAACCGCGCCCTCGAAGGCGCCCGAACCAGGCGGGCCGACCAGCATGTCATGTCGCCGCACGAACAGTCTTGACGCGCCAGGCGCAAGCCCGTCTGCCGCAAGCCGCAGCGGCCGGTCGCCGAGCCTGATGACGCCGCCCTCGACCTGGACCGGCAGCTCGATGGATTCGCCGATGAAGCCATGCACGAAGGCGGTCGCCGGCGTCTCGTAGACGTCGTCGGGCGAGCCGATCTGCTCGATCCTGCCCTTGTCCATGACGACGACGCGGTTGGCGACTTCCAGCGCCTCTTCCTGGTCGTGGGTGACGAAGATCGAGGTGACGTTGATCTCGTGATGCAACGAGCGCAGCCATTTGCGCAATTCTTTACGCACCTTCGCATCGAGCGCGCCGAACGGCAGCGCGAGCGTCACCACATCGGCCTGCAACCCATCGATCACGGCGCGCGCCTGCGAGCCGCTACCGCCATGCGACTGCTTGATCTCGACGCTCTTGCCGGTTTCCTTCTGATAGGCGTTCGCGAACGCCTTGTTGAATTCGACATAGAGCTCGCGTGTCGGATCGTACGACACGTTCAAGAGGCTGATATCAGCAGCGAGAGCCGCGCTTGCGAAGAAACTGGTTACGAGCAGTCCTGCAGCGAGCGGAACGATACGGCGCATCATGTCCATCTCTATTCACTTCGACGACGTCAATGTCGGCGAAGGCATGCAGGCGAAACTCGTGGCGAAAGTCTCCCAAGTCAACGGAACCGGATTTTCTTGTTCGTAGCCGCGCAGCTCGACTGTGCTACGAAGTCTTCATGGTGTGGATGCCGCATTCTGTCTTGGGCCGACCGCGCCAGCGACCCGCGCGCTCATCCTCGCCTTCGGTCGTTCTGCTCGTGCAAGGCATACACCCGACCGACATGAAACCCGACGCTTGAAGCGGATGATGCGGCAATTTGGCGCGCGCATAGATGTCCTTGATCTCCTCGCGCGAGACATTGGCGAAAGGATTGAACTTCAAGCGCGTATCATCGACCTCGACCACCGGAATGTCGGCGCGCGCATTGCCCTGGAAGCGCTTGCGGCCGTTGACCCACGCCGAGAACGGCTTCAGCGCCCGCGCCAGCGGCTCGACCTTGCGGATATGGCAGCAAGCATCGGGGTTGGAGAACCAGAGGTCCTGATCGGGATCGTCCCGCTTCAGAGCCTCCTCCAGCGGCTTGATCGACCGAACATCTCTCAAGCCGAGCTTCGCGATCAGCGTGTCGCGATAGGCGAGCGTCTCTTCGAACAGCCAGCCGGTATCGAGGAAGATCACCGGAATCGCCGGATCGACGTCTGCCATCACCTTCAACAGCGCTGCCGACTCGGTCCCGAACGACGACACCACGGCGAGCTGATCGCGGCCGACGGTCTTCAGTGCCGCGGCAATGATTTCGGCCGGAGCGGCATCGCGCAAGGCGCGGTCGAGCTCATCCGCGGTCGGCAGCACCGACGCGGATTGCGATTCAAATCGAGCAGCCGTTTCAAATTGAGCAGCCATGGCGTTCACGTGCCGACCCCCTCGGAGTGACGCAGCTGCATGCGCCGGTGCAGCGCCGTGATCCGGCCGTCGCCGGTCGGCTGGTAGAACACCGAGTAGCGCTTCGCGGTCTGCATGAACGCTTCCGCATCCGCCTGCTTCTTGACCTCGAACGAATCGAAGCCGGCGCGCAGCATGAACACGAACTGGTCGCGCAGGATCTGGCCCGTCGCGCGCAACTCGCCGCGATAGTTGTAACGCTCGCGCAGCAGCCGCGCCTGGCTGTAGGCACGCCCGTCTCGGAAAGTCGGGAACACCAGCGCCACCGCGGCGACCTTGCCGAGATACGGCACGAGTTCGTCGATGTCGCGGTTGTTCGGCCAGATCACGCCGACCTTGCCGGCGCGTTTGAGCAACGCCTCCGCCTCGCCGACGAAACGCTCGGCCGGCACCAGGATGTCGCCGCTCTCGGGCAGCGGCGTGTCGACGGCCAGCTTGACGAAACTGTCGTCGGCGATTTTCCCGCCGTTAACGAGTGGCATAGACGCGCTCCTTGAAGGGTTCGACGCCGAGGCGCTTCACCGTGTCGATGAATAGCTCCTCCGGCCGCTCGCGCAGCGCCAGATAGGCTTCCACGACGTCTTCGATGACGTCGGCGACCTCGTCGAACTTGACGCCGGGGCCGATCAGATTGCCGAGTGCAGCACCCTCGTCGGCACGGCCGCCGATGGTGATCTGATAGACCTCCTCGCCGTTCTTCTCGACGCCGAGAATGCCGATATGGCCGACATGGTGATGGCCGCAGGCATTGATGCAGCCGGAGATGTTGATGTGCAACCGGCCGATCAGGTTAGCGAGCTCGTGGTTGGCGAAGCGCCGCGTCAGCTCCTGCGCGATCGGGATCGAGCGCGCATTCGCCAGCGAGCAATAGTCGAGCCCCGGGCAGGCGATGATGTCGGTGATCAGGTTGACGTTCGGCGTGGCGAGCCCGAGCTTGTCGAGCGCCTTCCACAACGCCGGGAGGTCGCGCTTGGCGACATGCGGCAGGGCCAGGTTCTGCTCATGGCCGACGCGAATCTCACCGAAGGAATATTTGTCGGCGAGATCGGCCAGCGCATCCATCTGCCCGGCCGTGGCATCGCCGGGAGGCGCGCCGATCGGCTTCAGCGAGATCGTGACGATGGAATAGCCCTGCACCTTGTGCGGCGACACCGAATTCTTGCGCCACGCCTCGAACTCCGCGTCCGCCGCGGCCTGCCGCAGCTCGTCCGGCATGTGCGGCAGCTTCTCGTAGTTCGGATAGGTGAAGCGCGAACGGATGTCCTCGATCACCTCGTCGTCGATCTGGAGCGAGGAGTTGCGGATGTGCTGCCACTCGTCCTCGACCTCACGCGAGAATTTCTCGATGCCGAGCTCGTGCACCAGGATCTTGATGCGCGCCTTGTAGATGTTGTCGCGGCGGCCGTACTGATTGTAGACGCGCAGGATCGCCTCGATATAGCTGAGGATATCGCGGCCGTGGACGAAGTGCTTGATGGTCTTGCCGATGAACGGCGTACGGCCGAGACCGCCGCCGACGAGCACCTCGAAACCGGTCTCGCCCTTCTCGTTCTTGATCAGCTTCAGCCCGATGTCGTGGATCTTGATCGCGGCGCGGTCATGGTCCGACGCGGTGATCGCGATCTTGAACTTGCGCGGCAGGAACGAGAATTCCGGATGCAGCGTCGTGTGCTGGCGGATCAGCTCCGACCAGATGCGCGGGTCCTCGATCTCACCGGGCGCGACGCCGGCCCACTGGTCCGAGGTGACGTTGCGCATGTTGTTGCCGGAGGTCTGCATCGCATGGATACCGACCTCGGCGAGATCCGCGAGCGCGTCCGGCAGCTCGGCGAGCTTGATCCAGTTGAACTGGATGTTCTGCCGCGTGGTGAAATGGCCGTAGCCACGGTCGTATTTGCGCGCGACATGGGCGAGCGCCCGCAACTGGTTCGACGCCAGCGTCCCGTAGGGGATCGCGACGCGGAACATGTAGGCGTGCAGCTGCAGATAGACGCCGTTCTGAAGCCGCAGGATCTTGAACTCATCCTCGGTGAGCTCGCCCGAGAGACGGCGCTTCACCTGGTCGCGGAACTCCGAGACGCGCTCGTTGACGAGCGTGCGGTCGATTTCGTCGTAAGCGTACATGAGAGAATGCCTTAAACCTGGGCCGGCTGTCCGATGGTCACGCCGGTGCGGCGGATCTGTTCGCGCAGATTGCCGGGTTCGATCCTGCCGTCTTCACCGACCTGCACCGGGGCGATATAGGGACCGATCGCGCCGACGTCATCGGCCACGGATTCTGCAAGCAACGCTTTCGCCTCGTCGGAGTCGCGCACGATCGCGGCTTCCGAGAGGTCCGCGGACCAGCTCTTGGCGGCGGTGCGGTACACCACGATGCCGTCCCAGGTGCGGTTGGCGGTCACGACCGAGGGGCCGGCGATTTTGATCTTCTTCTGTTCAAGCGGGGAGGTCATTCGGCTGCATCCAATAGGTCAGAGATGATTTGCTGTGCGGATTGACGGCGCAGAGACCCGGCATGCCGGACCACGTCGCCGATGATGAGAATGGCGGGACCGCCATTGGTCTGCCGCACGAGTTCGGGCAGGTCGCGCAGCGTGCCGATCGCGCCCCGCGCATCGGGCCGCGTGACGCGGGCGAACACGCCGACCGGCGTCTCCGGCGAACGGCCGGCGGCGAACAGGCCGGCGCGAATGGCGGGCGCAGCGGTCATGCCCATGTAGACCACGACGGTCATCTTGGTGTCGGTCAGGGTCGACCAATCCACCGTCTCCGCGTCACGCGCCTTGTGCGCGGTGAGGAAGGTGATGCGGGTTGCTTCATGACGGTAGGTGAGCGGCACCTCGAAATCGGCAGCGCCGCCGAGTCCCGCGGTGATGCCGGGGATGATCGAATAGGCAACACCCGCCGCGCGCAGCGCTTCAATCTCTTCGCCACCGCGACCGAACACGAAGGGATCGCCGCCCTTCAGCCGCACCACGCGCTGGCCGGCGTGCGCTGCTTCGATCATGCGCCTGTTGATGGCATCCTGGCCGATGCCGGGCTTGCCGACACGGCGGCCAACGGCGACGCGCGTGGTGTCGCGACGGATGCGGTCGAGAATGTCCGGAGAGACCAGCTCGTCGTGGAAGACGATGTCGGCATCCTGCAGCGCGCGCAGCGCCTTGATGGTGAGGAGATCGGGATCGCCAGGGCCGGCGCCGACCAGCGCGACCGAGCCTTCCGGCTTGTCAGCGCGCGCGAACGCGGACGGATCGGGAATAGCCTTCAGCGCCGCGTCCGCCTCATCCTTGCGGCCGGCCAACACGGCGGCGCCGATCGGACCGTCGATGACGCGCTCCCAGAAGCGGCGGCGCAGCTGAAACTCGGCAATGCGCTCGTTGATGGATTTGCGGAAACCGCCGATGAATTCGGCAAGCTCGCCGATACGCGCAGGCAGCAGCGCCTCGATCTTCTCGCGTACGCGCCGTGCCACCACCGGCGAGGTTCCGCCGGTGCCGACTGCGACCACGACATCGCCGCGATCGACGATTGCCGGGAAGATGAAGCTGGAATGTTCGAGATCGTCCATGACGTTGACCGGCAGGCCGAGCGACTTCGCCCGCGCCGACATCGCAACGCCAACATCGCCAGCGCCCGCACAGACGATGGCAATAACGCCGGCAAGATCGGCGGTCAGCGGATCACCCGTCGCGATCTCGATACGCGTCGCGTCATCGGAGTTCAGGCCCAGCTCATGATTGCCATCGATCGCATGCACGCGGATGCGCGCACCGGCAGCGGCGAGCACGCGCAGTTTTGCGCGCAAAAGCTCGCCCGCACCGATGAGAACCACCGGACCGGCCTTGAGATCGAGGAACACCGGCAAGAACCGCATACGATACTCGCTTGCCCCACATTCGGGGTTGACTGGAATTATTTTCTATATATGTGTCGTTTCGAGCGCGCAAAGAGAAAATTTTTTCTTCTCTTCTGCATTGCAACTATAGAAAATTCGCCTCCAAACGCAAAGTGGCAGAGATGCATCTTCTCAGGACCGATTCCGGCGCAGATGGACGGGACTCCCAGACTCTCGTTTCCGAGCAAATTCCCCTCGCGCTGACCGCCCCAAGCATGGACCATCTCGACCAGTTGGAAGCGCAGAGCATCTACATCTTCCGCGAGGCCTTCGCTCGTCTGAAGAAGATCGCCCTGCTGTGGTCACTCGGCAAGGACTCCAACGTGATGATCTGGCTGGCGCGCAAGGCGTTCTTCGGCCGCCTGCCGTTTCCGGCTCTCCATGTCGACACTGGCAAGAAGTTTCCGGAGATGTATCGGTTCCGCGATCATTACGGGAAAGAGTGGGAGCTCGATCTTCGCGTCGAGCCCTGCCCGCCCATCGATGCCGTCGACCCAACGCTGCCGCCGGCCGCCCGTTCCGCCGCGCGCAAGACCGAAGGCCTCAAGATGGCGCTCGCCAAATACGGTTTTGACGGCCTGATCGCAGGCATCCGCCGCGACGAGGAAGCCACCCGCGCCAAGGAGCGCGTGTTCTCGCCGCGCGGTCTCGAAGGCAATTGGGACGTGCGCGACCAGCCGCCGGAATTCTGGGATCATTTCAACGCATCGCCGCCGCAAGGCGCGCATTTGCGCATCCACCCGATCCTGCATTGGACCGAGGCCGACATCTGGGCCTACACCAAGCGCGAGAATATCCCGATCATCCCGCTCTATCTGTCGCAGAACGGCAAGCGCTATCGCTCGCTGGGCGATCAGGACATCACCAATCCGGTCGCCTCGACCGCGTCGAACATCGAAGAGATCCTGGCCGAGCTCGAGCAGACCAAGGTGCCGGAGCGTGCCGGCCGCGCGCTCGACCACGAGACCGAGGACGCTTTCGAGCGCCTGCGCGTCGCCGGCTATCTCTGATCAAGGACGCGAGCGTCGTATGAACATGATCGTCACCCCCGCTTCGCCCGCCACGTCGAACGGCACCAATTCGATGCCAAATGGCACGACGCGTCCGCAGGTCCGCATCGTCATCGTCGGCCATGTCGACCACGGCAAGTCGACGCTGGTCGGCCGCCTCCTGCACGAAACCGGCAGCCTGCCTGACGGCAAGCTCGAGATGCTGAAGGCCGTCAGCGCGCGGCGCGGCATGCCGTTCGAATGGTCGTTCCTGCTCGATGCGCTGCAGACCGAGCGCGACCAGGGCATCACCATCGACACCACGCAGATCCGCTTCCGCACCAATTCGCGCGACATCGTGCTGATCGACGCGCCCGGCCACGCCGAATTCCTGCGCAACATGATCACCGGCGCCTCGCAGGCCGACGGCGCGGTGCTGATCATCGACGCGCTCGAAGGCGTGCGCGACCAGACCCGCCGTCACGGCTATCTCCTGCATCTGCTCGGCGTGAAGCAGGTCGCTGTCGTCGTCAACAAGATGGACCGCGTCGATTTCTCCGCCGATCGCTTCAAGGAGATCAGCGACGAGATCTCCGCGCATCTCAACGGCCTCGGCGTGACGCCGGCTGCGATCGTCCCGATCTCGGCGCGCGACGGCGACGGCGTCGCCGAACGCACCGACCGCATCGGCTGGTACAAGGGGCCGACCGTGGTCGAGGCGCTCGACAGGCTCGAGCCGGCGCGGCCGCTGGAAGCGCTGGCGCTCCGCCTGCCGGTGCAGGCGATCTACAAGTTCGACGATCGCCGCATCGTCGCAGGCCGCATCGAATCCGGCAGCCTGATTGCCGGCGACGAGATCGTGATCATGCCGGCCGGCAAGATCGCGAAGATCAAGACGGTCGAGAGCTGGCCGGTGACCCCGGTCGCGACGCGTCAGGGCGCAGGCCGCTCGGTCGGCATCACGCTCGACCGCGAATTGTTCCTCGAGCGCGGCGACATCATCGCGCATGTCGACGCCGCCCCGCGCGAGACGCGGCGGCTGCGCGCGCGCATCTTCTGGCTGCACGACAAGCCGCTCGCCAAGGGCGATCAGCTCCTTGTGCGCTGCGGGCCGAAGGAGAGTCGCGCCACCGTCGTCGCCATCGAGAAGGCGGTCGACCCCGGCGAGCTCGAGAGCCGCGAGAACAAGGCGATCGGCCGCAACCATGTCGGCGAGATCGACATTTCTCTTTCGAGCCCGATCGCGGCTGATCCTTACACAGAGAATCCGCGCACCGGGCGTCTCGTGATCGAGGTGTCCGGGCGCATCGCTGGTGGCGGTCTCGTTCTGTCGGTCGATGCCGGCCAGCGCGCCGTGCCGGTTGACATCGTGCCGGTAGAATCGGCGCTGCGGCCCGACGAGCGCTCCGCGCGCTATCGCCACAACGGCGCCGTGGTCTGGCTCACCGGTCTTCCCGCCTCCGGCAAGTCGACGCTGGCGAAGGCGCTGGAGCGGCGGCTGTTCACCAATGGCGGCTCGCCGATCCTGCTCGACGGCGACACAGTGCGTGCCGGACTCAACGGCGATCTCGGATTCTCCGCCACCGATCGCAGCGAGAACATCCGCCGTCTCGCGGAGGTCGCGACCCATCTCGCCCGCAACGGCCACATCGCCATCGTCGCCGCGGTCTCACCGGCCCGCGAGGACCGCGCCACCGCACGCCGCATCGCCGACGCTGCGTTCCGCGAGATCCACGTCGCGACGCCGGCCGAAATCTGCGAGGAGCGCGATCCCAAGGGCCACTACAAGAAGGCCCGCGCCGGCGCGCTTGCCTCGTTTACAGGCATCGGCAACGACTACGAGCGGCCCGAGGCAGCAGAGCTCGTGATCGATACGTCGACGCGGACGGTTGCGGACGCGGCCGACGAGATCGAGCAGATGCTGAAGACAACCGGCGTGCTGTTCGACGAAGTCGTGGACCTCGCCGCGAATATTTGAGTCCATCCTAGTCCCAACTGTCGTCGCCCGGCTTGACCGGGCGACCCAGTATTCCAGAGACAGCGTTGGGATACGGAGAAGCCGCGGCGTACTGGATTCCCCGCTTTCGCGGAGAATGACAGTGGTGCGCTGAGCCCCCACCTCGTCTTGACATTTTGACAACCCGCTGGGGGTCTTCTCACCGCCCCGATTTTGGGGCTAATAGGTCCCGAAAGCCGCCCCGCGTGGGCGCATTTTGCTGCTGTCGGGTCAAAAGCAGCCAAAAACAGCCATTTCCAACAAGAAAGACCATCATGAAACGCGTCGACGCCCACGGATTGAAGATCGCCCCCGTCCTTTTCGATTTCATCGCCGAGGAAGCCGCCCCGAAAACCGGGATCGCGCCGGATGCGTTCTGGGCCGGGGTGGCCGCCATCATCAAGGAGTTGGGGCCGAAGAATCGGTCGCTGCTCGCCTTCCGTGACTCGCTGCAGGCCAAGATCGACGACTGGCACCGCGCCAACAAGGGCAAGGCGTTCGACCTCGATGCCTACACCGCCTTCCTGAAGGAGATCGGCTATCTCGTTCCCGAGCCGGCGACGCAGAAGGTCGAGACCGCTGATGTCGACGAAGAGATCGGCAAGATCTGCGGTCCGCAGCTGGTCGTGCCGCTCACCAACGCGCGCTACGCGCTGAACGCAGCGAATGCGCGCTGGGGCTCGCTCTATGACGCCTTCTACGGCACCGACGCGGTCCCGCACGACGCTGCCGAGAGCGGCAAGGGCTATAACAAGGCACGCGGCGACAAGGTGATCGCGAAAGCAAAAGCCTTCCTCGACGCCGCCGTGCCGCTCGCAACCGGCAGCCACACCGACGTCACCGCCTATAGCGTCGTCGCGGGTCAGCTCGCGGTGAAGCTCAAGAGCGGCAACGCCACCGCGCTGAAGAACGCCGCGCAGTTCGCCGGCTTCCAGGGCGATGCAGCCGCGCCGAGCGCCGTGCTGGTCGCCAACAACGGCCTGCATGTCGAGGTGAAGATCGATCGCAACAGCACCATCGGCAAGGACGATCCCGCCGGTGTCGCCGACATGATCATGGAATCTGCCGTGTCGACCATTCTCGACATGGAGGATTCGGTCGCCGCGGTCGATGCCGAGGACAAGGTGCTGGTCTATCGCAACACGCTCGGCCTGATGAACGGCACGCTGTCGGCCGATTTCGAGAAGGGCGGCAAGACGCTGACGCGTTCGCTCAATGCCGACCGCTCCTACAAGACGCCGGACGGCAAGGGCGAGGTGAAGCTGCACGGCCGCAGCCTGCTCTTGATGCGCAATTGCGGTCACCACATGTTCACCGACGCGGTGCTGGACGAGACCGGCGAGGAAGTCCCGGAAGGCCTGCTCGATGCCGCGGTCTCCGGACTTCTTGCCATTCATGACTTGAAAGGCAACTCCAAGGTCAAGAACAGCCGCACGGGATCTGCCTATATCGTCAAGCCAAAGATGCACGGCCCGGACGAGGTGTCGCTGACCTGCGAGATCTTTGACCGTGTCGAGAAGATGCTGGGCCTGCCGGAAAACACGCTCAAGGTCGGCATCATGGACGAGGAGCGGCGCACCACCGTCAACCTCAAGGCCTGCATCCAGCGCGCCTCCAAGCGCATCATGTTCATCAACACCGGCTTCCTCGACCGCACCGGCGACGAGATCCACACCTCGATGGAAGCGGGTCCGATGATCCGCAAGAACGAGATGAAGGCGCAGGCCTGGATCAAGGCCTATGAGGACTGGAACGTCGACATGGGCCTGATCGACGGCCTGCCCGGCCACGCCCAGATCGGCAAGGGCATGTGGGCCGCGCCGGACAAGATGGCGGACATGCTGCAGCAGAAGCTCGCTCATCCGCAGGCCGGCGCCACCACGGCGTGGGTGCCGTCGCCGACCGCGGCGACCTTGCACGCCCTGCACTATCACCAGGTCGACGTGATCGCGCGCCAGCAGGAGCTGACCAAGGGCGGTCCGCGCGCCAAGCTCTCCGACATCCTCACCATTCCGGTGTCGAAGTCGAACTGGGCGCCCGACGACGTCAAGCAGGAGATCGACAACAACTGCCAGGGCATTCTGGGCTACGTCGTGCGCTGGATCGACCAGGGCGTCGGCTGCTCCAAGGTGCCTGACATCCACGATGTCGGCCTGATGGAAGACCGCGCGACGTTGCGCATCTCCAGCCAGCATCTCGCCAACTGGCTGCACCAGGGCGTCATCACCGAAGCGCAGGTGATGGAATCGCTCAAGCGCATGGCCGTCGTCGTCGACCAGCAGAACGCGGGCGATGCGATCTACAAGCCGATGGCGCCCGCCTTCGACGGCGTCGCCTTCAAGGCCGCTTCCGACCTCATCTTCAGGGGACGTGAGCAGCCGAACGGTTACACCGAGTACATCCTGACCGCGCGCCGCCGCGAGGCCAAGGCGCTAGGCTAAGAAGGCGGCGGGCTGAGCCTGATTGCTCGGGCGAAACGCCGCGGCGCGCTGCGGAACGGCTGCGCGCCGCAATGGTTGTAGGGCCATCAACTCTTCAGGAGATGGTCATGGACTGGAATCGCATCGAAGGAAATTGGAAGCAGTTCAAGGGTTCCGCCAAGGAGAAATGGGGCAAGCTCACTGACGACGATCTCAACGTGATCGAGGGACGCCGAGAACAGCTTGAAGGCCGGCTCAAGCAGCGCTACGGCCTCGCCAAGGATCAGGTCCGGCAGGACGTCGACGCCTGGCTCAAATCACTGCATTAGAGCGACGCAGCCCCGGCTCTGCCGGGGCTTTTTGCTGGAGAGTTCCGTGGATGGAGTCCGGGCTCCAGGTCCGCCCTAAAACACAGCGAGATATTTCAGCAGCGACACGATGCCGATGATGATGACGATGACGCGGGCGATCTGCTTGGCGCGGCCGTCCATCGGCAGCATGTTGATGAGATAAAGAACGAGGATAACGACGAGAAAAGTGACGAGTACGCCGACGATCATGGCAGGGCCCCCTTCAGCCAAATTGCTAACGATGTCCTAACGCCTGACTTCCGCGCCGGTTCCGCTCAGGCAACCCCTTGTGACCCTTAAGGAATATGTACTTTTATCAGCGGGGCGGCTTCCTCTCGGGCCACATCCTTAACGCGCGTTACCACTCTATTTATCCCTTTCTGCAAAAAATGCGGAATTGGGGGATTCCATCATGCTTCGACGTATGACCGTTTCGGCGCTGCTGCAGTCCGTCATTGCTCTTCTGGCGGCCTGCGTGGTGGCGCTGCTGGTGACGACCGCCTGGCAGTCGTGGGAGCGGCTGCGCGCCACCGGCCATATCGCCGCGGTGGCCGAGGCCTCGTCGAACGCCTTCAAGGCGATGCACAATCTCCGCACCGATCGCTCCTCGACGCCGCGCGTGTTGAACGGCGAGGCGCCGGTCTCGGCGGAGATCGAGAAATTCCTTCGCGGCATTCATGACGCCGAGATGCCGGCGATCCGCGCCACCGCCGCGCTGCTACCCACGATCCCCTTCGCCGAGCAGGCCACCCTGCTCGGAAATTTGAACCAGCAGCTCGACAAACTGGTGACGCTCCAGACCGAGGCCTGGAATGAGATGCGCAAGCCGAAGAAAGCGCGACGGGCTGCGCTCTCGAAGGACTACACGGAGCAGACCGGCGCACTGCTGGCGACGCTGGAGGAGATCTCCGCGCGCCTGACCGGCGTCGTCAATCACAACGATCCCCAGATCGACCAACTGCTGTCGATCAAACAGGCCGCCTGGCTGTTGCGTAACACCGCCGGCGAAGCCTCCGATCTGGTCGCGACCGGACTGGTCGCCACCGGCAGCCTGCCGCTGGAAGCGCAGCAGACCTACACCAAATTCGTCGGCGCCATCGAGAACGCCTGGAGCGGCCTCGATTCCGCAACGCTCGGCATGAAGCTGTCGCCGGAGCTCGCGGGCGCGATGAATGCGGCCAAGGCCGCCTATTTCAACGCGGATTATCTGGCGCTGCGCGACCGCCTGATCGACCAGATCATGGTGGGGTCGAAAACCGACATGACCGCCGACCAATGGACGCCGCTGACCTCGCAGCGCATGGGCACGGCGGTCGCGGTGGCCGAACGCGCTCTCGACGAAGCCCGCGACTATGCGGCCGGCCAATACACGGCGGCGAGCCGGGCGCTCGCCATTCAGATCGGGATGCTGGTTCTCGCCACGTTGCTGACGGTCGGGGCGATGCTCACGGTCACGCGCCGCGTGATCCGTCCGCTGCACAATATCCGCGACGCCATGCTGAAGGTTGCCGGCGGCGACCTCACCGTCGACAGCGGTTATCTCGATCGCAGGGACGAGATCGGTGCGCTTGCCGGCGCGCTGGAAACCTTCAAGCAGCAGGCAACCGACAAGCTGCAGATCGAGGCGCAGGAACGCAAACACAACTCGGGTGCGGCAGCGCGCCAGCGCACGATCGAAGCCTCCATCAGAGAATTCGAGGGCTTGGTGCATCAGACTCTGGCGCAGTTGAGCCAGGCCTCCAGCGAGATGCGCAAGACGGCCTCGGAGCTCTCCGCGGTTTCGCGCCAGACCAATGAGCGGGTGCAGATGGCCGGCAAGGCCTCGGGCGATGCCTCCGGCAGCGTCGACAGCGTCGCGGCGGCTGCCGAGGAGCTCTCGGCCTCGATCAACGACATCAGCCAGCAGGCGGCTCACGCCGCAGGGATCGCCAGCCGCGCGGTCAGCCAGGCCCGCGATACCGACGGTACTGTCCAGGGCCTCGCCAATTCGGCCAACCGGATCGGCGAGGTCGTCGGCCTGATCAACACGATTGCCGCGCAGACCAATCTGCTGGCGCTCAACGCCACGATCGAAGCGGCACGCGCCGGCGAGGCCGGACGTGGTTTCGCAGTTGTCGCATCCGAAGTGAAGTCGCTGGCCAGCCAGACGGCCAAGGCGACGGAGGATATTTCGGGGCAGATCGCCGACATCCAGAAGGTCGCGGGCGACGCCATCAACGCGATCCAGGCGATCGGCGGCATCATCGGCGAGGTCAATGAGGTCGCCACCGCGATTGCCGCCGCCGTGCAGGAGCAGGGTGCGGCCACGCAGGAGATCACCCGCAGCACGCAATATGCCGCGCAGGGCACCAAAAATGTCTCCGACAACATCACCGGCGTGAAGGCCGACGCCGATACCGCGGCCGGCGCGGCGGAGAACGTCAAGCACGCCTCCGAACTGCTCGAGACCCAGAGCCGCCAGCTCGGCGATCAGGTCAGCGATTTCCTGGGCAAGATCCGCGCGGCGTAGGGCACGCGGTCGCTGCACTCTCAGCAGCGTCGTCTTGGAAAGGCAGGACGACGCCGAGGAAAAGCGCCCCTACTCCTTCGCCACGACCGGCACCTGGCGGAATTTTGCGCGGATCGACTCCGGCAATGGGGAGAAGTTCATCGCGATACCGCGGCCATCGTTGGCATTGCGGTTGGCGACCACGAGGCCATTGCTACCTGCAACGATATCGCCTTTGCGCAAGGTCGGATCTTCCTCGGCCTTGAGCGAAGCAAGGCCGACCGGATCCTTGCCGTTGCAGGTACACCCGGAAACGATCTCGTTGCGATAGCGGAAGGCGTTCGGCAGATCGGAATAGGACTTGCCGCTGTCGGTCGTGGCGTCGTCGATGTTGCTGCCATAGACCAGCGAGGTCTCTGACGCCGGGCAGAAGTTCTTGCAGGATTGCGCCTTGCTCTCGGAGTCGTTGCCTTGCGCCGGGAAATAACGCCCGTCACAGCCGCGCACGCAATAGGCCGCGCCACCACCATAGGACGCCCGCTGGCGCGGCGCGTCGTAGCGCGGCATGTCGTCGTTCGGGAACGGTATCCGGATCTCCGGCGGCGGCCGCATGCGGAAGCCGCCGAACAGCGCCGAGAAGAAGTCTTCCGCGTGCGCCGAAGGCGTCAGCGCAAGGCCGAGGGAAGCGATCGTGACGAACGCGGCCGTCCCCCCAGCGAGCTTGCTGATCGAACGTCTCATCATGTGACCTCACTCAACTCTTTAGTCTACCGACGACGCCGGGATGATGTTCAGCGCCTGGCGGCCTGAGGGCAGCGTCGTTACGGCCGGCCGCTTGCGTACAGGATCGCCGCCGCGCGCCATCAGCGGTGCATTTTTCGGCAGCACCACGACCCTGGTGCCGACGCTGACGCGGCTGAAGAGATCGCTGACATCTTCATTGGTCAGGCGGATGCAGCCGGAGGAGACGAACTTTCCGATCGTTGTCGGATCGTTGGTGCCGTGAATGCGGTATTGGCTGGAGCCGAGATACATCGCGCGCGCCCCGAGCGGATTGCCGGGGCCGCCGGCGACGAAGCGCGGCAGATAGGGCTGGCGCGCGATCATCTCTGCCGGCGGATGCCAATCCGGCCATTCCGCCTTGTGGCTGATGCTCTGCACGCCCGACCAGGTGAATCCCTCGCGGCCGACGCCGACGCCGTAGCGCATGGCACGCCCGTTGCCGAGCACATAGTAAAGATAGGTGTTGGCGGTATCGATGACGATGGTGCCGGCCGGCTCGTTGCGGTCGAAGCTCACGATCTGCCGGCGCAGGCGATCCGGCAGCGCCGCATCTTCGTCGGCGGCCTGCGGCGCCTCGCTGGTGTAACGTTGCGAATAGGTCTGGTCCTGCGGATAAGCCTGCGGCTGCATCGGCGCGTAACCGAGCGTTTGGGCCTGGGCCGCGAACGGCACGGTCAGCAGAGTTGTCGCAAAGGCACAAGCGGTGACGACGCGCGGCGAGAAGCTGCGACGGATTACGGAGAACTTTGTCATGTGCTGCCCCGTTGGATGTGTGCATCTGGGTGATGCTGCAGTCCCGTAAACGCAGCAGCGCCGACTCAAGTTCCACCCTCGCGTGCGGCCGTGATGTCACAGTCAAGCGAGCGCAGCTTCACGAAGGCGCGATGGAACCGCAGCCCCATTGGGACGTTTTCCCGGTCAACAAACGGCAATGGGCGTGCGGGTAGAGCCTCCGTGCGGGGAGAGAGATTGTGCGCGTCCTTCCCAGTGAACGGCTGATTTCCGGCAACAGCGAAGGCGTCCCGCTTCCCGAAAGCCACAGCGAGCTGCCACCGGTCATCCGGCGCACCGAGTTCGTTGCCTTTGCGCTGGCCGGTCTGCTCCTGATCGCCGTCGTCGCGGTGCTCTATGTCGCCAAGGCGTTCTTCCTGCCGGTCGTGATGGCCATTGTCGCAGGCACCATGCTGTCGCCGGCCGCAAGCTTTCTGGAGCGGCGGCGCGTCCCGCGTGCAGTCGGCGCCGTTCTGATCGTGGTGGCGGTGACCGCGCTGGCTGCGTTCGTGTTCGCGCTGATCGCTGCGCCGGTCATGGAGTGGAGCTCGCGCCTGCCGGAGCTGGGCGCGCAGCTCAAGGAAAAGATGCACGTCTTCGACCGACCGCTCGCACTGTGGCAGGAGCTTCAGACCATGGTCGGCGGCTCCGAGGGGCTGCCAAGCCTCCAGCTTCCCAAGATCGAATGGGTGCAGCCGACGCTGGAATTCCTGTCGCCGACCTTCGCCGAATTCCTGCTGTTCTTCGCCACCCTGATCCTGTTCATCGCAAGTTGGCGCGACCTGCGGCGTGCATTGATCATGAATTTCGGCGAGCGCGACGCCCGGCTGCGCACGCTGCGGATCCTGAACGAGATCGAGGTCCATCTCGGCAATTACCTGCTGACGGTGACCGTCATCAACATCGGGGTGGGCGTCGCGGCCGGGATCGTCTGCGCGGTCACCGGCATGCCCAATCCGGCCGGGCTCGGTGCGCTCGCGGCCGCACTCAACTTCATCCCCATCATCGGTCCCGTCGCCATGTTCGTCATATTGGCCGTCGTCGGCGTCGTCACCTTCCCGACCCTCGGCGGCGGCCTGGTCGCGGCGATCGCCTTCGGCGGTATTACCTTCATGGAAGGGCACTTCGTCACGCCGACCATTATCGGCCGCAGGCTGGCGCTGAATGCGCTCGCCGTATTCGTCGCTCTCGCCTTCTGGACCTGGCTGTGGGGGCCGATGGGTGCGTTCCTGTCATCTCCGCTGCTGATCGTCGGGTTGATCCTGAAGGAGCATCTGCTGCCGGAGAATTCGCCGCAGCTTCCGCAGGCGTGACCGGTTTCAACGGACGGAACTTCCCCCGCGACGAAGCGTTTTCCGGGCAGCCTCAGCCGCCGACGATTCAGGAGTTCGTGATGTCAATGACCAATGGCGAAGCCGGGATGAAAGACTGGGCAGACAAAGCCACCAGAGACCGCATCGAGAAGGATGTAGCAGCCGTGAAAAGCGATATCGCCGCCCTCACCGACCAGATCACCGACGCCCTCAACACGTTCGCCAACGCCACGGGCAAGCAGGCCCGGCGCGGTTACAAGCAGGCGCGCGACAATATGGATTCGACGCTCGACGACTTCTCCGAGCGTGGCAGCGCGATGATGGACGCGGCGCAGGATGCCTACGGCTCGATCGAGGAAACGCTGGAAGACGCGATCACGCAGCGGCCGCTCGCGACCGTCGGTGTCGCGCTCGGTATCGGCTTCCTGATCGGCTTCGCCTGGCGCCGCTGAGCTGCGCGAACTGAGGGCGGCGTCCGCCGCGACAAACGACACGTGGTGAATGGGCTTGTGGGGACCTGAGGAGCAAGACCGTGTTTCAGCGCATCATCGACGGCATCAGCGCATCGACGGGCACGACAATGCGGCTGACCTCGCTGGCGGCCGGTGCGGCACTCGCGCTGTTCATCACCACATGCTTCCTCTGCGCGGCAGCCTTCATCTCGGTGCTGGAGAAATATGGTCCCGTGCAGGCCTGCCTTGCGGGTGCCGGCATCTTTTTCTTGCTGACGCTTGCCGCGGCAGGAACCTATTGGGGCTACAAGCGGGAGCTGCGGACGCGCGCCCGCATTGCCGCCGAGCGCGCCGCGAAGGCGGCCCCGAGCATGCTCGCCGATCCCATGCTGATCGCCATGGGCCTGCAGATCGTCCGCGCCATCGGGGTCAAGCGACTGTTGCCGATCCTGGCCATCGGCGGTGTTGCGCTCGGAATCATGGCAAGCCGCGCCGGGGCTGCGGATGAGGCCTCAGCCGAGCCGGCCGAATGAGCGCGAGACCGCATTAAGAAAGTTGCGCTACCGGCCGGACGAGCAAGCTCGCAGGAATTCAAGGGCCGGCCTCTGCGCAATTTTTCATCAGTCTCGTTAGATCGGCCCTCCCTCACGCAAACGCTACTCGGATAGGCAGGCGGTTGCCGCTAAAAGCATCGCCCTGATTCCAATTGAAATATTCAGAAATGAAGCCGTCCGTTAAGGCGAACCTCTCCGCATTTCATCACGATGCCCGGCTCTATCTGACACTCGGCGTTGCGACCTGGTCGGTCTTCGTCGATCACATCCCGAACAATGTCGTCAACCTGCTGACGCTGCGCAACTTCGGCTTCAGCGGCGCCGCCGACCTGTTCGTGTTCGTGGTGGGCTATGGCGTCGCCATCATCCACGGCAGGATGGCACTGGAGCGCGGCTATGTCGTCGCCGCGACGCGCATCTTTCGCCGCGTCTGGCGGCTCTATGCCGCCTATGTCGTGCTGTTCGTGATCTACATCGACACCATCGCCTATGTCGCCTCGCAATCGATGGCGCCGGAGATCATCAGCGACTACAATATCTCCGGGATACTCGAGCATCCGCTGCGCATTCTGGTCCGCGGTCTCGTGCTCCAGGAGGAGCCGCTGAACCTCGACCTGCTGCAATTGATGATCCCGCTGATGGCCTTCTTTCCGTTTGCCTTGTGGGGGCTGTTGCGGCGGCCGAACGTGACGCTGGCGCTCTCTGTCGCGTTCTATTTCGCAGCGCGCTGGTTCGACTGGAATTTCCGGACCTATCCTGACCAGGAATGGGCGTTCAATCCGTTCTGCTGGCAGATGCTGATGGTGCTGGGTGGCTGGTTCGCCGTCACCGGCGCGTCAGGCCGCGCCTTGCGCAACCTGCCCTGGCTCCGCGTGCTGGCGGGCGCCTATCTCGTGTCGGCGATGGCCATCACCCTGATGCGCCATTCGCCGACACTGTCCGTCTATTTGCCGGATGTCGTGCTCAACGGCATCTCGCCGACCGACAAGGAAAATCTCGCGCCCTATCGCGTGATCCATTTCCTCGCGCTCGCTTTCATCGCAACCCACCTCATCCCGCCCGACCATCCGGGGCTGCAATGGAAGCCGCTTCAGATGATGATCAAATGCGGCGAGGAATGGCTCGCCGTGTTCTGCGTCGGCGTATTCCTGTCCTTCGCCGGCCATCTCATCCTGATCACCGGTGCCAATCTGGTCGTGATGCAGATCGGGGTGAGCCTTGTCGGTTTCGCGGCGATGACGGCGGTGGCCTATTATATCTCCTGGTCGAAGCGTCAGGACGAGCCGGCGGCTGTACGGCAGCGAGCCTAGCCGTAACGGTCGCGGATTCCGCTAGGCCGGGCGCCGCACCTGCGCTATGCGGGACGGAACGGCCGCAGGAATAGCGGCCTCTGCGCAAGGAGACCGGCTTGGTCATGGCGAAGGGCACGAGCGATGCGGCCGAGGGCGTCCCCCGGCGCGGCCGGCCGCGCTCGATCGAGACCACGAACGCCATCCTCGAAAGCGCCTATGCGCTGATGGCGACGACCGGCCTTGCCACGACCACGATCGATGCCGTCGCGCGCCACTCCAACGTCTCCAAGATGACGATCTACAAATGGTGGCCGTCGCGGGAAGCGTTGCTGATCGACGCCTTTCTCCATCACGCCGCGCAAATGCTGCCGCTACCGCCGGTGAGTGCGGGCACGCCCGCGGCGCGCGCACGCCGGCATGCCGCGGCCTATGCGGAGGCCTTGCAAGGCGAGTTCGGCAAGGTGCAGCTTGCGGTCATCTCCGAATGCATTTCCAAGACCGGCTCGGCGGAGCTGTTCTATGCCCGCTACCTCCAGTTCCGCCGCGACGCGCTGGTGGAGATGATCGCGACCGGCCAGCGTGACGGCAGCATTTTGGCCGAAGCTCCGGCAGAGGATCTCTACGACGCCATCTATGGCAGCCTGTTTTACCGCTACGTCTTCGGCATCGCCCCGATCACGCCGGCCTATGCACGCAACCTGGTCGACCTGGTGTTGCGGCCGAAGAGCTAGCGCACCGGCTTCACCGGCTGCGACAGCTTTTCGGTGCGATCGCGCTCGGTCATGTCCACGACCGTCTCCATCGGCGCCGTGAGCTCGTAGACATAGGAGACGTCGGTGAAGTAGCGCTTGGCGGTGCCACCGAGCGCTTCGGGAGCGACACGGTCGAGCAGGATCAGGCCGAAATCCGAATCCGGGCGGCGCGTCGCCTCGCTGGTGTTGAACTCCTCCCAGCGGAACTGGAAAACCTCTGCCCCCGCTTCGCCCGTCACCGTCCAGTTTGCCGTGATGTGCGGATGCTTGCCGACCAGCGACAGGCCTTCGTCCGAATGCGAGGCAAGCTCGAAGAACAGCAGCGACAGGCTCTGCGCGGCGCGCGCGCTGACTGCGATGTCCGGGCCGGTGACGGCGATGCGATCCGCATGCGGAATGGCGCGCGCTTCGAACAGGCCCTTCAGCTTGACGCCCTGCCACTGGCTCTCGCTGAGCAGCGAGACCACGTTGGACATGGCGTGGATGCGGCCGATCAGCAGCTCGCGCGCGACGTCGATGTCCGAACCGTGGCGCAGCGTGCGCGTCACGATCGACTGGATCACCGCGAGGATATTCTTGACCCGGTGGTTGAGCTCGTCAATCACCGCCGTCAGCCGTCGCTCGAAGCCGATCCGCACCTGGATTTCACGGCTGAGCCGTAAGTTGTTGTAGGCGACGTAACCGAACAGGCCGCACACCATCGCGGTGATGGCGAAGCCGATCGCCGCCACGATGATCGAGGTCTGCTCGGCGCGCCGCGCCGAATTGGTTTTGGCGTAATAGCCGAGATGCCAGTCGCGGCCGCCGAAGCTCACGGTGCGCGTCGCCGACGGCGCCGGCCCGTCCGGCGTCGTCATGCGGGTGGACACGACGCCCTGATCGTTGGCAACGAGCTCGCTGCCTTCCTTGCGCGGATCCCTGAGCGCGACCGAGAACAACGACAGATCGTCGTTGGTCAGCATCAGCGAAGCCAGCTCGTAGGAAAACGTGATGAAGCCGGCCGGTTCGGTCGCGCCCTCGGGAATGACGGGAGCGGCCACGATGACGCCGATCGGCCCGCTCCCGCTCAAGAGCGGCACCGGATCGGAAGCGACGGACCGCTTCTCGACCCTGGCACGCGTCAGCATCGCATTGCGAACCGGATCGTTATCGTAACTGCGGCCCGGCAGCGTCTTGGTCTCGTCGCTGCGCGGCTCGAGGTCCATCAGCACGTCGATCGGCTGGGTCAGGCTCGCCGGATTGATCGGCTTGTCGCTGTAGTCGCGGATCTGCGGCTTTGGGAAGCCGGCGGCCGCGATCGCGGTCTGTGCCGCGGCGAGCTCACTCGGCTGCAGCCGGGCGACCCAGCCGGCCACCACGAAGTCGGTCTTGAAGGCGTAGATCGCCGAGCGCAGCGGCTCGAGCATGTTGGGCTTCAGCACCGACGGCGCGCGGAACAGGCCTGAGGCGACACGCGCTAGCAGCTCGCGCTCGGTCGACCTGTCCTGGACAAGGCTTGCATGAACGTCAATCGCGCGGGCCAGCGCAATCCGGTCCAGCGCCAGCTCCTGGTCGTGGACGCGATAGGCCGCAAGCCCGGAGAGCAAAGCTCCGAGCAGAGCAATGAAGCCGATGATGAAACCCAGCCGGACCACGCGATTACTCAGGCGAAGGCAGGAGGTCGGCAATAAACACGGAGCATATCAACGCCGCTCGAACGGCCATGTGCCGAAACAGGGTGGACCCCAGTGGCGGAGATAATGACGGAGGAGGCATCTGTACGCAACTTCGGTCGCCCAAAAAGCTTAATCCGCCCGGCCGATCGTCCGGCCAACAAAGGCTCTGCTCCGGGCGCCGGAGGTGGACAATCGCCGTGTCCAAAATTTGTTCCGCTGACGAGGCTTTGCCTCACAGGTTAACGGCGGAAAATGCCTGTGCCATGTCGCCGCGGCCCGTCAGCCCGACCGTTTCAACCCACCTTTGGTCTCGATGAAGTCGACGATGCGGTCGAGCCCCTCGCTCTTCTTCAGATTGGTCATGACGAACGGGCGCTCGCCGCGCATGCGCCTGGCATCCGTGTCCATCTTCTCGAGGGAGGCACCGACATGGGGCGCGAGGTCGATCTTGTTGATGACCAGAAGGTCGGAACGGGTGATGCCAGGGCCGCCCTTGGACGGAATCTTGTCGCCGGCGGCAACGTCGATGACATAGATGGTGAGGTCGGCCAGCTCCGGCGAGAAGGTCGCCGCCAGATTGTCGCCGCCGGATTCGATCAGCACGAGATCTAGCCCGGGGAATTTGGCGCGCATGTCCGCAACTGCCGCGAGATTCATCGAGGCGTCCTCGCGGATCGCGGTGTGCGGGCAGCCGCCAGTCTCGACGCCGGCAATGCGGTCAGGCGTCAGCGAGCCCGATCGCACGAGGAATTCAGCATCCCACTTGGTGTAGATGTCGTTGGTGATCGCTGCGATGTCGTAGCGCTCGCGCATGGTCTTGCAGAGCAGATCCATCAGCGCGGTCTTGCCCGATCCAACGGGGCCGCCAACGCCGACACGCAAGGGGCCGTGAGAAGTTGCCATGGAGTTGCTCTCTCTTGATCGGTTGAAGGCCGTACCGCTCACGAGCGAAACAGCCGCGTATATTGCGTCTCGTGCCGCAGGCTGGCGAGATCGGCGCGGAAGGTCGCGCTGCCGAGGTCATCCAGTGTAGCCTTCAGCGCACGATTGGCGGTCGCGGCAACCGCGGCTTCCAGCTTCACCAGCACGCGTTGGCTGTCGGTCTGGCCGAGCGGAATGAGTCGGCTTGCCGCCGAAATCCAATTCGAGACCAGCGCATGCAGGAAGGCGTGCAGCGTCGGCGCCAGCGGCACGCCATGCAGCGCGGCGACGATGCCGACGGCGACGGGATAGACCAGTGGCGTGCGGCATGCCGCGACCATGGCATCGAGGCCCTCGGCATCCCACGCCGCGCGGGAGATGTCGATGAAGGCACGGCCTTGCGAGGTCGTCTCGAGCTGCCGTTCGCGCGACGGCACGAAGGCGGCAGCGAGCTCGGCGATATTGTTCAAGGCGGCGTCTTCACCGGCTTCAGTGGCACGGTAAGCATGGACCAGAAACGTCGCATCGCAAAAGCCGGAGCCGTCGCCGAGCATGGCATCCAGCCAATCGGCCAACGTCACGATGTCGGCGACGTCCCCCGCTTCGACCGCCCACTCGATGCCGCTGGAATAGGAGAAACCGCCGACGGGAAAGGCCGGCGACAACCACGTCATCAGCCGGTACAGCGCCGCCGCCTCGCGCTCGGCGAGATCACCGGCATTGACCGGCTCATTTGTGGTCATGAGCATGCTTGTGGCCGTGGTGATGGTCGGGATGATCGCAATGTTCGTCGTGGTGATGGTGATGATCATGCCCATGGTCATGGTCATGGGCGACATGATCATGATGGTGGTCGTGGCCGTGATGGTCATGGCCGTGATCAAGATGATCCTGATGTCCGTGGTCGTCATGCCCATGCGCATGACCGGCATCGGCATAAGCCCCGCCTTCGGGATCGAACGGCGCCTCGATCTCGACCACCCGCGCGCCAAGCCCCTTCACCATGGCTTCGATGACGTGGTCGCGGCGAATGCGCAAGGCTTTGGCCATGAGCTGCGTCGGCAGATGGCGGTTGCCGAGATGCCAGGCAACGCGGATGAGATGGTGCGGGTCGCGGCCGCGGATCTCGAGCAGCGGCTCGGGTGCCGCGACCACCTCGACCAGCCGGCCGTCCTCCAGCACCAGCGCATCGCCGCCGCGCAGTGCGACGGCGTTCTCCAGGTCGAGTAGGAAATTCAGGCCCCGCGTCCCCGTCATCGCCATACGGCGGCGGTGCCGATCGTCGAAATCGAGCACGACCGTATCCGCCGGCGTTTCCGTGAAGCGGTGCTGTCCCTTAACCTGCGTCGCCCGGATCATGCGCTGTTACCTCGTCTCGACCCTTTCGGGCGTGATGACTTCGATCTTCGGCGGTGCCGTAAAGCACTTCACGGCGACGCGGCCGAACGTCTTCATGTGTTCCTGGCCGCGATGCGGCACCAGTGCTTCGGCATTCTCCCACTGCTCGACGAACACCATCTTGGTCGGATCGGTGACGCTCTCATGCAGGTCGTAGGCGATATTGCCGGGTTCTTTCCGCGTCTCCTTGATGCAGGCGGTGGCGGCTGCAATGAATTCGGCGCGCGTTTCGGGCTTGATGGTCAGGGTGGCAACGACGTAGATCACAAGAAATCCTCCCGGCTTTTCTTCTAAGGGTTAGATACCGGGCGGGACCTTAGACCAGCGCGGATCGAACGCAAAACCGGAAAAGCCGCCCCCGGACATGCAATCGGGACATGCACCCAAGACGTATTCCTGGGACATGCGTTGAGACGCTATTTCAGTACATGAAATAGCGCTGCGCCATCGGCAGCACCTCGGCGGGCGGACAGGTCAGAAGCTCGCCATCGGCGCGCACCTCGTAGGTTTCCGGATCGACCTCGATATTGGGCGTGGCGTCATTGTGGATCATGCTCTTCTTCGAGATCTTGCTGCGGGTATTCTGGACCGCATAGAGCTTCTTTTCGATGCCGAGCCTTCGCGCGAGACCTCCGGTGATGGCTGCCTTCGAGGTGAAGACCACCGACGACGCCGTGCGCGCCTTTCCGAAGGCGCCGAACATTGGCTGGTAATGCACCGGCTGCGGCGTCGGGATCGAAGCGTTGGGATCGCCCATGGGTGCGGCGACGATCATACCCCCCTTGACAATGCAGTCCGGCTTGACGCCGAAGAAGGCCGGCGACCACAGCACGAGATCGGCGAGCTTGCCCTTTTCCACCGAACCGATCAGCTTTGATACGCCGTGCGCGATCGCCGGGTTGATCGTGTACTTGGCGATGTAACGCTTCACGCGGAAATTGTCATTGTCCTTGCCCTTGTCCTGCGGCAGCGACCCGCGCTGCTTCTTCATCTTGTCGGCGGTCTGCCAGGTCCGGATGATGACCTCGCCGAGGCGGCCCATGGCCTGGGAATCCGACGACATCATCGAGAGCGCGCCGAGATCGTGCAGGATGTCCTCGGCGGCGATGGTTTCCTTGCGGATGCGGCTTTCAGCGAACGCCAGATCTTCCGCGATCGAGGGATCGAGGTGATGGCACACCATCAGCATGTCCAGATGCTCGTCGATGGTGTTGCGGGTGAACGGCCGCGTCGGATTGGTCGAGGACGGCAGCACGTTCTTCAAGCCGGCGACCTTGATGATGTCAGGCGCGTGACCGCCGCCCGCGCCTTCGGTGTGGAAGGCGTGGATGGTGCGGCCCTTGAACGCCTTGATCGTATCCTCGACGAAGCCGGATTCGTTCAGCGTGTCGGAATGCAGCATGACCTGAATGTCGTAATCGTCGGCCACCGACAGGCAATTGTCGATTGCGGCCGGCGTGGTGCCCCAGTCCTCATGCAGCTTCAGCGCGCAGGCGCCGGCCTTGATCATCTCGACCAGCGCGGCAGGGCGCGAGGCGTTGCCCTTGCCGGAAATGCCGAGATTAACCGGGAAGGCATCGAACGACTGAATCATTCGTCCCATGTGCCAGGGGCCTGGCGTACAGGTCGTGGCGAAGGTACCGTGCGAGGGGCCCGTGCCGCCGCCCAGCATCGAGGTGACGCCGGACATCAGCGCGTGCTCGATCTGCTGCGGGCAGATGAAATGGATGTGGCTGTCGAAGCCGCCGGCGGTGAGGATTTTTCCTTCACCCGCGATCACGTCGGTGCCGGGGCCGATGATGATGGTGACGCCCGGCTGGATGTCGGGATTGCCGGCCTTGCCGATGCCGGCAATCATGCCGTCCTTGATGGCGACGTCGGCCTTGACGATGCCCCAGTGATCGACGATCAGCGCATTGGTGATGACGGTGTCGGCTGCGCCCTGCTTGTTGGTGACCTGCGACTGCCCCATGCCGTCACGGATCACCTTGCCGCCGCCGAACTTCACCTCTTCGCCGTAGGTCGTGAAATCCTTCTCCACCTCGATGATGAGATCAGTGTCGGCCAGCCGCACCTTGTCGCCGGTGGTCGGACCGAACATGTCGGCATAGACGGAACGCTTCATCTTGACGGACATCACAAGCCCCGTTTGCGTTTGAATTTCTTGAGGGTGTTCATAGCGAGGCTCTCGCTCGTTCCACCACGTCGTCGAACATTTCGTCGAGATAGGCATTACCGCCGCGGCAGCCCGCGACGACCTGTACCGCCCAATCGGTGTACTCGATCAGATCGGCACGCTGCTCAGCGGTCGGGTTGGAACGAATACGAGCCCCGATATTGCTGATCTTGTCGGCAATTTTGATTAGCTTGGCATCGGCCGACTTCTTCGGCGCATCGACGACCTGTCTCCTCCGCCGCTCGACCTTTGGCAAGCTCATGTCATCTGTGCATTCGGTGACGAGGGCAGCCACACGATCAGAGAATCTTACTGAGAGCTCTTCGGTAGTCGTCTCAGTATCCTCGAGCGTATCGTGCAGCCAGCCGGCTGCAACGAGCTCGGCATCCCCACCGTTCGTTGCGATAGCAAGGAAGTTCGCGACTTCGGCAAGATGATTTGCGTAGGGCTCGTTGTCTCGCCCCTTACGCATCATGCTCTTATGCCGGCGAACGGCCACCTCGGCAGCTTCGGAAATGAACCGGACGGGCGGCAACATGCGTCACAGCTTCCCCATCACGTCGCCACGAAAACCGTAGATGGTCTTCTTGCCGGCGAGCGCGACGAGCTGGACGTCGCGGGTCTGGCCGGGTTCGAAGCGGACGGCGGTGCCGGCGGCGATGTCGAGGCGCATGCCGCGGGATTTTTTGCGGTCGAATTTCAGCGCGGGATTGGTCTCGAAGAAGTGGTAGTGCGAGCCGACCTGGATCGGGCGGTCACCGGTGTTGGCCACCGTCAGCGTCACGGTCTTGCGGCCGGCATTGAGCTCGATCTCGCCGTCCTGGATGAAGAGTTCGCCGGGGATCATGATGCGCTCCTATCGGATCGGTTCGTGCACGGTGACGAGCTTGGTGCCATCAGGGAATGTCGCCTCCACCTGGATGTCGTGAATCATCTCGGGAATGCCTGGCATCACCTGGTCGCGGGTCAGCACCTGCGCGCCGGATTGCATCAGTTCGGCGACGGTGCGGCCGTCGCGCGCACCCTCGAGGATGAAGTCGGAGATGATCGCGATCGCCTCGGGATGATTGAGCTTGACGCCGCGGTCGAGCCTGCGGCGCGCCACGATCGCCGCCATCGAGATCAGAAGCTTGTCCTTTTCGCGGGGAGACAGGTTCATACGACATCTCTTCCGTTCAACACCTCAATTCGGCCAGCCATCAATTCAGCCAGAGCCGCGGCAAGGCCGCACCGGTGCGCGCCAGCACGACCATCATGTCGGCGCGCAAACGCGCAGCATCTTGGGCACAGAACCGCGCCATTGCAAAGCCATTCCAGGCGGAGATTCCGACCTCGCCGGCGAAAGATTCCGATGCCTCGCGGATGCGTTCGACCAGTGCCTCGTCGCCGGGCACGATCAGGGCCGTGCCGATCGCAACACCCGCCTTGGCGACCGCCGATCGCGCGAGCTTGGCGCCGATGTTGCCGTCGAGCCTGATAGTCTCGGCAAAGACCAGCCTGCCGCCACGGCGCAACCGCCAGCGGTCGACGAACTCGCCCTGCTCCATGCGCTCGCCCATGGCGGTGCGGCCGAATACGACAATTTCACAAAGCAGGAGCGAGGCTGCATCATCGAGTTCGATGTCGAAGCGGCGATGAACCCGGGCGCGATCGAACAGGATCGTCTCCTGGGGCAACCAGCCGAGATGCGCGCCAGCGGCGACCCTCAGGGAAATGTTGAGCTGCGCAGCCGCGCCCGGCGCGCGATAAACCTTTTCGGCAGCCGCCGTTGTCAGCGTCAAACGCGCAGCGTCGGCGGCCGAGATCTCGATGTCGAAGCGATCGCCGCCAGCGACACCGCCGGCCGTGTTGACGAACACGCCTGACAGGCCATCGTCCTCCGGCGAGGGAAAGCGCACGCGGAGCGAGCCGGATTCATGCAAAGCACCACGCCGCGTCACACCGTCGCGGGCGTGCACGTCGAAGCGCACCGCGCCGCGGGCACGATTGGCTTCGAACACCGAAGATGTCGCCAAAGATGTTGGCAAGGCGTCGCTGCGCATCCGTCTCCCCCAGCCGGCCGCGGCAGGATTTTTCTAGCCTACAATTTTCCGGCTTACAGCGCCATCTGGCGGCTGATCTCGCTGGCATCGAGATTGGAGCGGTCGCACGTGAACTTCACCGCGCCGCGATCCATCACCGCGAAACTGTCGCCGAGCTCGCAGGCAAAGTCGAGATATTGTTCGACCAGCACGATGGCGATGTTGCCGAGGTTGCGCAAGTAAGAGATGGCCCGGCCGATGTCCTTGATGATCGAGGGCTGGATGCCCTCGGTGGGTTCGTCGAGCAGCAGCAATTTCGGCCGCATCACCAGCGCACGCCCGATCGCGAGCTGCTGTTGCTGGCCGCCGGAGAGATCGCCGCCGCGCCGGCCGAGCATGGATTGCAGCACCGGGAACAGCGAGAACACGTCGTCCGGAATATGCTTGTCCTCGCGCCTGAGCGGGCCGAAGCCGGTCTTGAGGTTCTCCTCGACCGTCAGAAGCGGAAAGATCTCGCGGCCCTGCGGCACGAAGCCGATGCCCTTGCGTGCCCGCTCATAGGGCTTCAGGCCCGTGATGTCGCTGCCGTCGAACACGATCGCGCCCGAGGAGATCGGATATTGCCCGACCATGGCGCGCAACAGCGAGGTCTTGCCGACGCCGTTACGCCCGAGCACGCACGTCACCTTGCCCGGCTCGGCCGCGATCGACACGCCGCGCAGCGCCTGCGCCGCGCCGTAGAACAGGTTGATGTCCTTGACCTCAAGCATGGCTCAGCGTCCCAGATAGACTTCGATGACCCGCTCGTTGGACGAGACCTGGTCGATGGTTCCCTCCGCGAGCACCGTGCCTTCGTGCAGGCAGGTGACCTTGACCCCGAGCTCGCGCACGAAGGTCATGTCGTGCTCGACCACCATCACGGTGTGGGTCTTGTTGATCGCTTTCAGCAACTCGGCCGTGAGATGCGTCTCGACGTCGGTCATGCCCGCAACGGGCTCGTCGACGAGCAGCAGCTTCGGGTCTTGCGCCAACAGCATGCCGATCTCGAGCCATTGCTTCTGGCCGTGGCTGAGGCTGCCGGCGAGGCGGTTGCGGGCGTCGGTGAGGCGAATCGTCTCCAGCACCTTGTCGATGCGCTCCGACTCCGCCCTGCTGCCGCGCCAGAACAGCGTGCCCTTGACGCTGTGATCGACATTGAGCGCGAGCAGAAGGTTGTCCTGCACGGTCTGGCTTTCGAACACCGTCGGCTTCTGGAATTTGCGGCCGATGCCGAGCTCGGCGATGCGGGTCTCATCCAGCCGCGTCAAGTCGGTGACGCCGTCGAACAGCACCGTGCCTTCGTCCGGCCTGGTCTTGCCGGTGATGATGTCCATCATCGTGGTCTTGCCGGCGCCGTTCGGACCGATGATGGCGCGCATTTCGCCGGGCGCGAGCGTCAGCGACAGATTGTTGATGGCGTGGAAGCCGTCGAACGAGACGTGCACGCCGTCGAGATAGAGCATCGCGGAGGTCGCGCGGGTATCCATGACGTTCATGACCGCTACTCCGCCATATCAGGTTCGGTGACGCCGTCTTCGGCCGCCGCGCTCGCGTGGGCCTGCGCAGGAAGCCTCTCTTTCGACGATTCCCGCCAGGCATTGAAGGTACCGACGATGCCTTTGGGCAGCAGCAGCGTCACCAGGATGAACATCGCGCCCAGCATGAACAGCCAGTAAGGTGCGAGCGCGCCGGAGGTGAAGAACGTCTTGGCGTAATTGACGACGACGGCGCCGAGCGCCGCGCCGATCAACGTGCCGCGGCCGCCGACCGCGACCCAGATCACCGCCTCGATCGAATTGCCCGGCGCGAATTCGCTCGGGTTAATGATGCCGACCTGCGGCACATAGAGCGCGCCGGCCACGCCCGCCATGCAGGCCGACAGCGTGAACACGAACAGCTTGTAGGATTCGACGCGGTAGCCAAGGAAGCGGCTGCGCGATTCCGCATCGCGGATCGCGATCAGCACCTTGCCAAGCTTGGACGACACCACGGAGCGGCAAATCAGGAAGCTGAGGATCAGCGCCAGACAACTCAGCGCGAACAGCGCCGCGCGCGTGCCCTCGGCCTGGACGTTGAAGCCCAGAATGTCCTTGAAGTCGGTCAGGCCGTTGTTGCCGCCGAAGCCGAAATCGTTGCGGAAGAAGGCGAGCAGCAGGGCGTAGGTCATCGCCTGCGTGATGATCGAGAGATATACGCCAGTGACGCGGGAGCGGAACGCAAGCCAGCCGAAGCAGAAGGCGAGCAGGCCCGGCACGAACAACACCATCAGGCCTGCGAACCAGAACATGTCGAAGCCGTGCCAGTACCACGGCAGTTTCGAGTAGTTCAGGAACACCATGAAGTCCGGCAGGAGCGGATTGCCGTAGACGCCGCGGGTGCCGATCTGCCGCATCAAATACATGCCCATGGCGTAGCCGCCGAGCGCGAAGAAGGCGCCGTGGCCGAGCGAGAGGATGCCGCAATAGCCCCAGATCAGGTCGATCGACAGCGCGAGAATGGCGTAACAGACATATTTGCCCCAGAGCGCGACCAGATAGGTCGGCACCTGCAGGAACGAGCCCGCCGGCAGCAGCAGATTGGAGAGCGGGATGAGGATGCCGCAGGCGGCGACGATCGCGAGGAAGATCACCGCGCCGCGGTCCAGCGATCGCGTCAGCATGTGAGGGGTCATGCTTCCACCGCACGGCCCTTGAGCGCGAACAGGCCGCGCGGCCGCTTCTGAATGAACAGGATGATCAGAACCAGAATCGCGATCTTGCCGAGCACGGCGCCGGCGACCGGCTCCAGGAACTTGTTGGCGATGCCGAGCGTGAAGGCGCCGACCAGCGTGCCCCAGAGATTGCCGACGCCGCCGAACACCACGACCATAAAACTGTCGATAATATAACTCTGGCCAAGATTGGGGCTGACATTGTCGATCTGCGACAGTGCCACGCCGGCGATGCCGGCAATGCCGGAGCCGAGGCCGAAGGTCAGTGCGTCGACGCGAGAGGTGGCAATGCCCATCGAGGCCGCCATGCGACGGTTCTGCGTCACCGCGCGCATCTCGAGCCCAAGCGCGGTGTAGCGCAGCATTGCGAGCAGGATCATGAACACTGCAAGCGTGAAGACGAGGATCCAGAGCCGGTTGTAGGTGATGGTGATCTGGCCGAGCTCGAACGCGCCGCTCATCCAGGAGGGGTTGCCGACCTCGCGGTTGGTCGGGCCGAACATGGTGCGCACCGCCTGCTGCAGCACCAGCGACAGGCCCCAGGTCGCAAGCAGCGTCTCCAGCGGCCGGCCGTAGAGGAATCGGATGATGCTGCGCTCGATCAGCACGCCGATGGCGCCGGCGACGAGGAAGGCGAGCGGCACGGCGATCAGCAGCGAATAGTCGAACAGAGCGGGATAGCGGGTGCGGATCACCTCCTGCACCACGAAGGTGGTGTAGGCGCCGATCATCACCATCTCGCCATGAGCCATGTTGATCACGCCCATCACGCCGAAGGTGATGGCGAGCCCGATCGCGGCGAGCAGCAGCACCGAGCCGAGCGACAGGCCGTACCAGGCATTCTGCACCGTGGACCAGACTGCTAGCGAACTCTGGATCGAGCTGATGCCGCTCGCCGCCGCCTTCGTGACGGAGGCCGGCTGGTCGGTGCCGATATCGGACAACAGCGCCAGCGCTTCCTGATCGCCGCGCGCCTTGATGGTGGCGACGGCCTCGAGCTTCTGCACTTCGGTTGCGTCGGACTTGAATAGCAGGATGGCCGCACGTGCTTCACCGAGCGCGGTTTTGGCCGATCGGTTGGTTTCCTTGGCGAGCGCGCTTTCGACAGGCTCGAGCGCCGTCTCCTCATGCGACTTGAAGACGGATTGCGCAGCCTGGAGTCGCGCAGTGAGATCAGGCGACTGCAGCGTCAGGCTGCCGAGCGCAGCGTCGACGCTGCGGCGCAGGCGGTTGTTGAGGCGGACGGCGCTCGCACTGTCCGGCACGCTGGCCACGGGCTCGCCGGTCGCGGCGTCGATGGACTTGCCGTCGGTGCCGGTGACGTAAACTTTTTTGCTGTCCGGATCAGCCATCAGGCGGCCGTCCTGGAGCGCGCTGATGATGGGGAAAGCGAGCTTGTTGCCGCTGCTGGCGACCACGCCGATCGCTTCGTCCGTGTCGGAATAGTCGTCGTTGGCAAATTTGGCGACCGCATCCTCGAACGGACCGGCAAAGGCCGGCGGCGCGAACGCGATCAGGAACAGCGAGAGGACAAAGGTACAAAGACGAGCGGATAGATTGGTTGGCACTGTAGATCACCCCGGCAGAAGTGGGGAGAAGACGGCGGAATAGCCGTCTTCTCCCATTGTGCAGTCGATGTCAGATCCGGATCAGGAGCCGGAGCCGAGGCACTTGTTGGTCTTGGTGTTGAAGTTGCCGCACTTCTTGCCGACCCAGTCGCCAATCAGGTCCTTGGAGCCGTCGAGCTCCTTCGACCAGGCGTCGCCCGCGACAAGACCCGGGGTCTTCCAGACCACGTCGAACTGGCCGTTGCCCTTGATCTCGCCGATGAACACCGGCTTGGTGATGTGGTGGTTCGGCAGCATCTTCGACACGCCACCGGTCAGGTTTGGCGCCTCGATGCCGGGAAGCGCGTCGATCACCTTGTCCGGATCGGTCGACTTCACCTTCTCGACGGCCTTGATCCACATGTTGAAGCCGATCACGTGCGCTTCCATGGGATCGTTGGTCGTACGCTTCGGGTTCTTGGTGTAGGCCTGCCAGTCCTTGATGAACTTCTCGTTCGCCGGGGTCTTGATCGACTCGAAGTAGTTCCAGGCGGCGAGATGGCCGACCAGCGGCTTGGTGTCGATGCCGGCGAGCTCCTCCTCACCCACCGAGAACGCGACCACCGGGATGTCCTTCGCCTTGATGCCCTGGTTGCCGAGCTCCTTGTAGAAGGGGACGTTGGCGTCGCCGTTGATGGTCGAGACCACCGCGGTCTTCTTGCCGGCCGAGCCGAACTTCTTGATGTCGGCCACGATCGTCTGCCAGTCGGAGTGACCGAACGGCGTGTAGTTGATCATGATGTCTTCCTGGGCGACACCCTTGGACTTCAGGTAGGCTTCCAGGATCTTGTTGGTGGTGCGCGGATAGACGTAGTCGGTGCCCGCGAGCACCCAGCGCTTCACCTTCTCGTCCTTCATCAGATAGTCGACGGCCGGGATCGCCTGCTGGTTCGGCGCCGCACCGGTGTAGAACACGTTACGCTCGGACTCTTCGCCCTCGTACTGCACGGGGTAGAACAGGATGTTGTTGAGCTCCTTGAACACCGGCAGCACCGACTTGCGCGACACCGAGGTCCAGCAGCCGAACACGACCGCGACCTTGTCCTTGGTGATCAGCTCGCGCGCCTTTTCGGCAAACAGCGGCCAGTTCGAGGCGGGGTCGACGACGACGGCCTCGAGCTTCTTGCCGAGCACGCCGCCCTTCTTGTTCTGTTCGTCGATCAGGAAAAGGATGGTGTCCTTCAGCGTGGTTTCGCTGATGGCCATGGTGCCGGAGAGGGAGTGCAGGACGCCGACCTTGATGGTGTCGTCCGCGGCCTTGGCACCGGAAATGGACGCCAGACCGAGCATCAGTCCGGTGGTCGCGGCGAGAACGCCGCGGCGGCTAAATGACGCCGCTATATCGTGAATGGATTTGGTAGGCATGGATGTATCATCTCCCTGACGCAGACGTGAAAAACGCTGCGAAACGGCCCCACGGCCGCCTGCGATTAACGGAATCGCAAGAACCATGCCATGGGTTGGGCACCTGCCAAGTGATTGGTCAGTCTAGACAATTCCGTCACAATCAAACTTTCGTCGCGGTCCAATCGCTCAAAATTTGGGCGAATAAAATGGTTGCATATACGGCAGACAGTTCATTTTTTGGGCAAAAAATAATCGCTGGCTAAAATTCCGGCATAATTATTTTTGCACCGCAATCGACGCCAAGTGAACGCCTGCCTTGAAAGCGCCGCGTCAATGTTCCATATGACGGTGAGATCGCTTGCGAATCGAGCGGTCGTTGCGAGCCGCGTGTTCTTAAGCCCTCTACGGGCCTCTGGCTTGCCCCATATCTCCCAAGCCATCGACACCCCAAACACGCAGGTGTCTTCTCGACACCCCTTTGCGCGTGCCCAGCCGATTGCGCCGGGCGCCCGCCTTTGACATGAAAAGAGCCCCTCTTTTGACTTCCTTTCAGGATTTCGGCCTCGCCGAACCCATCTCGCGTGCGCTCGCCGAAGAGAATTACGTCACGCCCACCCCCATCCAGGCCCAGACGATTCCCACGGCGCTGACCGGCCGCGACGTCGTCGGCATCGCCCAGACCGGCACCGGCAAGACCGCGTCCTTCGCGCTGCCGATCCTGCATCGCCTGCTCGAGCACCGCATCAAGCCGCAGCCCAAGACCTGCCGTGTGCTGGTGCTGTCGCCGACTCGCGAGCTTTCGGGGCAGATCCTCGACAGCTTCAACGCCTATGGGCGCCATATCCGCCTGTCCTCGACGCTCGCCATCGGCGGCGTGCCGATGGGCCGCCAGGTCCGCGCCCTGATGCAGGGCGTTGACGTGCTGGTTGCCACCCCCGGCCGCCTGCTCGACCTCGTGCAGAGCAACGGGCTGAAGCTTGGCAGCGTCGAATTCCTCGTGCTCGACGAGGCCGACCGTATGCTCGACATGGGCTTCATCAACGACATCCGCAAAATCGTCGCCAAGCTGCCGATCAAGCGGCAGACGTTGTTCTTCTCGGCCACCATGCCGAGGGACATCGCCGAGCTTGCCGACGCCATGCTGCGTGACCCCGCCCGCGTCGCGGTGACTCCGGTCTCCTCGACCGCCGAGCGCATCAACCAGCGCATCATCCAGGTCGATTTTTCGGCCAAGCCCGCCTTCCTGACCAAGCTCCTGAAGGACGAGCCGATCAACCGCGCGCTGGTGTTTACGCGCACCAAGCACGGCGCCGACAAGGTCGTGAAGACGCTGGAGAGGGCCGGCATCGCCGCCAGCGCCATTCACGGCAACAAGTCGCAGAACCATCGTGAGCGCACGCTCGCCCAGTTCCGCTCCGGTGACATCCGCACCCTGGTCGCCACCGACATCGCCGCTCGCGGCATCGACGTCGACGGCATCAGCCACGTCATCAATTTCGATCTGCCCAACGTGCCAGAGACCTATGTGCACCGCATCGGCCGCACCGCGCGCGCCGGCGCCGACGGCACCGCGATCTCGCTGGTCGCAGGGGGCGAGGAGCTCAGCTATCTCCGCGACATCGAGCGGCTGATCAAGGTCGCGCTGCCGCGCGAGGATCTGCGCACCGATGCCGGCCGCCGCGATGCGGGCGCTCCCCCGCAGCAGCAACGGCAGGGCCGCCCGGGCGGACGCCCGGGCCAGCGTCCGCACGGCGCACGGCACGGTGACGGACGGCGTAACGATGAAAGGCATGCTGACGGACGCCACCACAGCGCCGGCAAGCAGAGCGACGGACGGTCCGGTGAGGGCCGGCATGGCGAGGCGCGGCATGCTGACGGACGGCGTGTCGAGGGGAGGCCAGGTAATGGCCCGAAGGCCTCGAAGGGATCTCGCAATCCTCGCTCCGGTGGAAAGGTGCATTCTTCGCAAACCGACCGCCCGGAACAGCGTTCAGCGCATAGCGCGGGGGCGCCTGATGGGATACAAGGCGTGGCCTTTTTGCGCCGTGAGAGTCGGCCGAACGGCCACCCGAACCGCAAACCCCATTCGCACTAGCCGTCCACGACCTGGAGAAATTCATGGCTAAGGAAGAGCTGATCCAGTTCGAAGGACTGGTCACCGAAATCCTCCCCGACGCGCGCTACCGCGTGCAGCTCGACGCCGGGCACGAGATCGTCGCCTACACCGCCGGCAAGATGAAGAAGAACCGCATCAAGACGCTGGCGGGAGACCGCGTGACGGTGGAAATGTCGCCCTACGACCTCGAAAAGGGCCGGCTGATTTTCCGCCACAAGGACGAACGTCCCAGCGGAGTGGGCGGACCTCCTCGTCCCGGACAGCGCGGCGGCCAGTTCCGCCGCCGCTAAGCGGGGCCATCCACGCGCGAGCGCGGAAGTAAAATGCCGACCTGCATGCTGATCCGCCGTGGACATCACGGCGGATCAAAAAATCGTGCGCGTCAGGATTGTTTTGCCGCCTTATTTCCAATAAAATCAGCCAATCGATTTTCGGCCGGACGACATTAGCATCCACCGGTACAGCCGGTTCAGACACGCTGACGACCCTTCCAGAAACTCGATCTAACCTGCCTGCGAAAGTGGGCTTCGACACTGTATATCTGAGAAGGGACTACCCCCATGAGCATGGGAACCGTAAAGTGGTTTAACGCGACCAAGGGCTTCGGCTTCATTCAGCCGGATGAAGGTGGACAGGACGTGTTCGTTCACATCAGCGCCGTCGAGCGTGCAGGCCTCGGCTCGCTGCGCGAAGGCCAGAAGATCTCCTACGAGATCGTCGCCGATCGCCGCTCCGGCAAGTCGGCTGCCGACAACCTCCGCGACGCAGGCTGATCTCCAGCGCGAGCGCACCGAACAACGAAAAAGGCCGTGCGTGAAGCACGGCCTTTTTTATGCGGTATCGACGAGCCCGCTCGCCATTGAGCTCAGCACGATGTCGGAACGCCGCCATAGTAGACGCAAGTGACTTGTCGCGGCCGCGTATAGGAGACATCGCTCAGCGTGACGCCCGACTTCAGGACGTATTTGATGGGAGCTGTGTAGATGTAGCTCACCTGGCTGAAGATGAGATAGGTCGACGGAAGCAAGAGCGTCGACGGTATCATCGACGTGACCGTGGTGTTGGCCGCCAGAGACGAAGACGAAGGCGTATCTATCAGCGACACCGAACCGCTCGTGACGACGGCGGACTTGCTCCATTGAATCGTCGCCTTGCTGTTGGCGTCGATATAGATCTGCACGATGGTGCCGGTCAGGGGATTGGGATCGTAAGGACGGACGATCTTGGTGCCTGCAATGAACGAGTTCAGGAGGTTGGTGTCGGTCACCGTCCCCGCGGACTGCGACGTCAAATCGGACAGGGTCCGCGCAATCAACGTCACCTTACGATCGATCGCCACCGCGGACGAGAGCTCGACGGTGCCGAAGAACATGATCAGCATCAGCGGCACCATCATTGCGAATTCCGTCGCAGCGAGCGCGCTCGTGTCCGCAACGAACGCGCTTGCAGATGTCCGGCTGTCTCGCAAGATCTTCACAATCGACTGCATCGCTCTGCTCTGATCTGATGGGTTTAGTAGGGCTCGTTCTGGAATGCGACTGTCGCAACCAGAAGACGCTTGCTGTTGCTGGGGCAGGCAATGTTGTAGCCGAGACCGGTCACGAACAGTGGCCACGGATAGTAGAGCGTCACCAAGACGGTTGCGGCGGAGCTCCCGGGATTGTACCCCATGTTGGAGGTGTCGAGATTGCAGGACGCGTCATAGCTGCCGGAGGCAGCCGTCGACGCAAAGTTTGAAGAATTCTGGACGTCGACGATGAGAGTGTTGCAGTCGAACAGCGCCGGGATCTGGCTACAGACGTAAGCCTTGAATGTCGCCTGCGTGCACGGCGTACTCACCGAATTCACCGCGCAGCTCGCCACCGAGCCGGACTGCGCCTGTCCGGTCAGGAGCACGCGCGCCGAATTCTGCGCGACGGTCTCGAGCACCTGGCTCGCGAAGAACATCAGCGCCGTCTCGATGATCGCGAACAACAGGGCGAAGAACATCGGCGCGACCAGTGCGAACTCGACAGCCGCGGATCCGCGGCGATTGCCGCGAAACCGGCACAGCGCAGTCCGGAGCGTGAACCTCGATGGTGCAGGCGATGGCATCGCGTGAAATTCCCCGGCGGCAGCGATCTCTGCTCTGATCAGTAGCGGAAACTGATTGTTTAAGTGTTTCAGGCAGTCCGCACTGGCCGGAACCGCACCGTTAAGCTCGGTTTAACCATATCGGCCGCGGCGCAGGGGACAGCCCCTGCCACACGCGACAGCGCCGCGCGGGACCGGATGATCCCGCCCGTTGGTTTCTCGGTTGCTCTTGCTAGTTGGTCTTGGCAGCCGCGGCGCCGCTGCCGCTGGCATTGCCGCTCAGCGTTCCGGCCTGACCCATCGTGGTGTTGAAGTAGTTGTCGCTGTCGCCAAGCGTTACGCGGCGCTGGCAGATCGGCAGGCAGCTATAGGACTCCCGCTCGATCCCGCGAAAGACGGTGACGAGCCGGTCGCTCGGGCCTTCGACCTGGATCTGCCGATCGACCAGGATCTCGCCGCCGCGGTCGAGCGCGATGAAGTTGGTGGCGCCGTAACCCTTGCCGGTCACGACGATCATCCCGCCGGGCTGCAGCGTCACGTCGGCGATCAGGGGATTCCCGACCACGATCGTTGCCACCTTGCCGGGCAGCCGCACGAGCTTGGCCTGGTCGACATTGACCGCGATGGTATCGGCGGTGGACTCGGCAAGGCCAATGGCCGGCGAAGCCAGCATCGCAGCCGCAGCCAGGAGACAGATGCGCGCATGGCGGCGCAGGAACTCTTTACGCATACTCTTACCCCCGGGACGTCACAAACCGGCAGAATCGATCAGGAAGCGGAGCCGGCGCCCGACCCGGTTAACCTGCCTGTAATTCGTGAACGTTCCGCAAATTCGGCAGGTATTGTTTGAACGGACTGGCGTTTTTGTCGCCCCGGGGCTGGACGCAATCCTATTGGCGGAACGGATAGGCAAGCTGGCCGCCGATCTCCTTCGGCATTGTCGCTTCGTCCTTGCCGTAATCCTGCGGCAGCTCGCCGTTCGGCATGCGGAAGGTCCCGAACAGCAGGTCCCAGATCGGGAAGGTGCCGGCAAAATTGGTGTCGCCGCCCTCCTGGAGCGGGGTGTGATGCCAGCGGTGGAACACCGGCGTCGCCAGCACATATCTGAATGGCCCGAAGGTCCAGTTCAAATTGGCATGCACGAAGGCCGAATGGAAGGTCGTGAACGGGCCGACCCAGATCATCACGTTCGGCGAAATGCCGGCCATCAGCAACACGACGTCGACGCCGATGGTGCCGAGCATCAGATTGACCGGATGGAAGCGGGCCGCCGAGATCCAGCTGATCTCCTCGGAGGAGTGATGGATCGCATGATATTTCCAGAACCCGCCGCCGTGAAACAACCGGTGCAGCCAGTACAGCATGAAGTCGGCCAGGACCAGGAACAGCACGCCCTGCAGCCAGAGCGGCAGTTGCGACAGCGGGCCGTGGCCATTGTCGTAGAAGGCGATCAGCTCGTCGGCGTCGTGGATGTTGAAGACGATGCCCGCGGTAATGATCAGGAGTCCGATCCGCATCGTGCGGGCGAACACCGGCACGAAGAACCAGTAGCAGATGTCGGTCACGATCTCGCGCTTGCGCCACCACGACGGACCGGCATTGCAGGCCCAGAAATGCTCGAGCACCGTGAAGACCACCGCGAGCATGAGAGTGACGGGGATCACCTTCTCGATGGTGTCGCCAAGCATCAGGGCGACTTGCATGGGTAGGCTCGACATCATCGCTTCTGTTCCAGTCTGCTGATCCCTCTTACACCTACTCCGCGAAATTTAAGGGAGGATGAAGTTGACGGCGCATTCGGAACTGGAATGAATTGAGACGGCCGCCTTAAGGCGAAATTCACTCTGGTCAAAAGCATCGCGTGAAGCGCGGGTTTGGCCGATCGAATTAACTCTACCGAAAGAGCTCGGCTCACATGTTCGCCGTGTCAAGACAGCGCCGATCGAGGCGACCTCACCCAGATGGAGTTTAGTTCATGAAGAACCTGATTGCGCGTTTCGCGAAGGATGAATCCGGCGCCACCGCCATCGAATACGGTCTGATCGCCGCCGGCATCGCGCTGGCCATCATCACCGTCGTCAATCAACTCGGCACCACGCTGAACGCCAAGTTCGGCTCGATCAGCTCCTCGCTGAAGTAAGCCGACCGGCAGACGACGGCAAAAGCCCCGGACCTCCGGGGCCTTTGTTTTTTTGGACAGCGCGGGTTCCAGTGGCGTTGCGTAAGCACAGAGCCGATGCCGCGGTTGCGGCGAACGAGGCGGACACGGCGCGAGGCGACGCGTCGGCCTATTGGGTCTGCCTTGCGCTGCTGCTTGCCATGGTCACGCTCGCGATGCGCATCGCCAGCATGTGGTGAGCCTTCTGGCGCCGGATGACCGGCCCCGAGGCAGCTGCGATCGTTGTCGGTTTGTTTAGCACTGCCCCCTAGCATGCGCCGACGCCCCGATCCGGGCGACAGACCCAGGCCTCAAGACGCAGCCCATGATCCTCGACCTCGCGCGCCTTCTGCTCTTCCCGGCCCTGATGGCGTTCGCAGCCGCCAGCGATCTCTTCACCATGACGATCTCGAACCGCGTTTCGCTGGCACTGGTTGCAGGTTTCTTCGCGCTCGCCTTTGCCGGTGGCATGGCACCTTACGAGATGCTGAGCCATGTCGGCGCCGGCGCGCTGCTCCTCGTCGTGGCTTTCACTTGCTTTGCGATGGGCTGGATGGGCGGCGGCGACGCCAAGGTCGCAGCTTCCGTGGCGCTCTGGTTCGGCTTCGCCCCATTGATGGACTTCCTGCTCTACGCGTCGCTGTTCGGCGGCGCGCTGACCCTGCTCCTGCTCCAGTTCCGGCAATGGCCGTTGCCTTACGGGCTTGCCGGCGAGGCCTGGCTGGCACGGCTCCACGACAAGCAGACCGGCATTCCCTACGGCATCGCGCTCGCACTTGGCGCACTGATGATCTACCCCGAGACCGAATGGGTGAAGGCGATTGACCTCGCTCACCTCGCGCTGCGCTGAACGCCCCGGATCAACCCGGCGTTAAGGCGATTTAGATACGCCTCATTAACCATGCTTTGACGAATAGCTGGTCAACTGCCGATTACGGCGGCGGCAGCGTCGCGGCGTTCTGTGGAAAGTGAAGCGTATGAATAGGGCACGCATAGTCGTCCTGACGGTCGCCATCTGCGCCGGCGGCATCGCCGCGTATCTGGCGAGCGGCTCGGACTCTGCGCCGCCCCCAGCGGCTCCGGTCGCCCAGCTTCCCACCACCGACGTGCTGGTCGCCAAGAACGACATCGGCCTCGGCCAGACCGTGAAGCCGGATGACGTGCAGTGGCAGACCTGGCCGACCGCGACCGCCAGCTCCACCTTCATCCGCCGCAGCGAACGCCCCGAGGGCGCGACCCAGGTCGTGGGCTCGATCGCGCGCGCCCCCTTTATCCAGGGTGAGCCGATCCGCGACCAGAAGCTGGTCAAGGCTGATGGGTCCGGCTTCATGGCTGCGATCCTGCCAAGCGGCATGCGCGCCATCTCCACCGAAATCTCGCCGGAGACCGGCGCGGGCGGCTTCATCCTGCCGAACGATCGCGTCGATGTGCTGCTGACGCGCCGCCTCAAGAACCCGGACCAGAGCGCCGGCGCCCAGGATATCGTCACCTCCGAGGTCATTCTGGTCAATGTCCGCGTGCTCGCCATCGACCAGGCGCCGAAGGAGAAGGAGGGCCAGAACGCGGTGGTCGGCAAGACCGTGACGCTGGAGCTCAATTCCGCACAAACCCAGCTGCTGTCTTCGTCCCGCCAGGCCGGAACGCTGTCGCTGGCGCTGCGCAGCATTGCCGACGTCAAGACGAGCGAGATCACGCTCGATGAAACCGCGCAGAAGCGCGATGGCGTCTCGATCATTCGCTACGGCATTCCAACCCAGGCGGCGAAGGCACGATGAGGTCAGTCGATATGAAATGCAGGGCAGATCTGGCGACGATGCGGACCTCGATGGTTCGCGCCCTGTCGTTCTCGGCCGCTCTCGCGCTGACGCTCAACCCCGCGCTGACGCCCGCGATCGCAGCAGATTACCGTCCCGCGGCGCCGGTTGCGGCCGACGGCCAGATGAACGCGCGCTTCCTGTCGCTCGGCATCGGCAAGTCGATCGTGATCGACCTGCCGCGCGACATCAAGGATGTGCTGGTTGCCGATCCCAAGATCGCCAATGCGGTGGTCCGCTCGTCCCAGCGCGCCTACATCATCGGCGCCTCGGTCGGCCAGACCAACATCGTGTTCTTCGATTCCGCCGGCCAGCAGATCGCCGCCTATGACATCGCGGTCAAGCGCGATCTCAACGGCGCGCGTGCGGCGCTGAAGCAGATCCTGCCCAATTCCGACATCCAGATCGACGGTCTCGGCGACGGCGTCGTCCTGACCGGGAGCGCGGCCAACCCGCTTGAAGCGCAGCAGGCCAACGACCTCGCCGCACGCCTTGCCGGCGGCGCCGAAAAGGTGGTGAATTCGATCGTGGTCCGCGGCCGCGACCAGGTGATGCTGAAGGTGACGGTCGCCGAAGTCGCGCGCACCGTCATCAAGCAGCTCGGCATCGACCTCACAGCGAACCTGAACTACGGCACCTCGGTGGTGACCTTCAACAACACTAACCCGTTCACGGCGCTTGGCAAAAATCTCGTAGACGGCAACGCTCTGACCACCAAGTTCGGAGCGACGCCGTCGGTGCAGGCCACCCTGCGCGCGATGGAAACCGCAGGCGTGATCCGGACGCTGGCCGAGCCGAACCTGACCGCGATCTCCGGCGAGGCCGCGACCTTCATCGCCGGCGGCGAATTCCCGGTGCCCGCAGGCTACGCCTGCGATCCCACCACGCATGTCTGTACCACCCAGATCAGCTTCAAGAAGTTCGGCATCTCGCTCAACTTCACTCCCGTGGTGCTGACTGAGGGCAAGATCAGCCTGCACGTGATGACTGAGGTCTCGGAACTGTCGAACGAAAACGCGATCACGCTGTCGCAGGCCGTGACCTCGACCTCGGTCAACTCGCTGACAGTGCCGTCGATCAAGACCCGCCGCGCCGAAACCTCGCTGGAAATTCCCTCCGGCGGCGCGATGGCGATGGCCGGCCTGATCCAGCAGCAGACCAAGCAGGCGATCAGCGGATTGCCGGGGCTCATGCAGCTCCCGATCCTCGGCACCCTGTTCCGCAGCCGCGACTTCGTCAACAACACGACCGAGCTGGTCGTGATCGTGACGCCCTATGTCGTTCGCGCGGCGGCGCCAAAGGACTTGTCGCGGCCGGATGATGGCTTCGCGGCAGTTTCGGATCCGCAGGCCGAACTGATCGGCAACATCAATCGCATCTATGGCGTGCCGGGCCGGACCGAACCGGCAAAGAACTACCGCGGCACCTACGGCTTCATCACGGACTGATGGCGGAACGGGGACATAGTATGATCACAACACGACCCCAGACCCGCCACCGCGCCGCCGGTCTCGGTGGCGCCCTCGTCGGTATTGCACTCGCGCTCGGCGGCTGCCAGCACGACGAGGTGGCCACCGCTTCCATTCCCGACGATTACAAGCAGCGGCATCCGATCGCGATCGAGGAGCAGAACCGTTCGATCGTCGTGTTCGTCGGTCACGCCCGCGGCGGCCTGACCGCAGCCCAACGCGCCGACGTGATGGGCCTGGCCTCGACCTGGATGCACGAGGGCACCGGCGCCATCCACATCGACGTGCCGTCCGGAACGCCGAATGCGCGTCCGGTGGCGGAATCGATGCACGAGATTCAGGCGATGCTGGCGGCGGCGGGCGTTCCCCCGCGCGGCATCATCACCCGTCCCTACCAGCCGGAAGACAAGCGCTTCCTGCCGCCGATCCGGCTGACCTATTCCAAGATCGCCGCGGTCGCGGGCCCCTGCGGCCTTTGGCCGGAGGATCTCGGCCCCTCGATGAAGAACAAGAGCTGGTTCGAGAACAAGGACTACTACAATTACGGCTGCGCCTATCAGCGCAATATGGCGGCCATGGTCGACAATCCGTCGGACCTCGAGCAGCCGCGGTCCGAAACTCCGGCCTACACGGCGCGCCGCACGGCCGCCTTCGAGAAGTACCGTAAGGGAATTCCGACGGCGGTTGCCTATCCCGAGGCCGATAGGGCCAAACTGAGCGACACCGGCAAATGATCAGCTACGCGCGCCAGCCTCAAGAAGAGCAGCCGGAGGCCCCTGCGCCGGTCGAGGAGCATATTGCGCCCGCACCGCGCGTGTCGGTTCAGGCCTTCTGCGAAACCGTGGAGACTGCGGCCGCCGTGCAATCGGCCGGCGAGGATCGCCGTCTCGGCAAGGCCCATCTGAAGATCCAGATGGGCGGCATGGCGGCTGCGATCGAAGCCTATCGCTCGGCGCCGACACCGAACGTGATCGTGCTCGAGAGCGATGCCCGTACCGACTTGTTGGCCGGGCTCGACCAGCTCGCCACCGTCTGCGACGCCGGCACCCGGGTGGTCGTGATCGGCCGCATCAACGACGTCATGCTCTATCGCGAGCTGGTGCGCCGCGGCGTGAGCGACTACGTGCTCGCGCCGGTTGGTGCGATCGACGTCGTCCGCTCGATCTGCAACCTGTTCTCGGCGCCAGAAGCCAAGGCGGTCGGCCGCATCATTGCCGTGGTCGGCGCCAAAGGCGGCGTCGGCGCCTCCACCATCTCCCACAACGTCGCCTGGGCAATCGCGCGGGACCTCGCGATGGACGCCGTGGTCGCCGATCTCGACCTCGCCTTCGGCACCGCCGGTCTCGACTACAACCAGGACCCGCCACAGGGCATCGCGGATGCCGTGTTCTCGCCCGATCGCGTCGACACCGCCTTCATCGACCGCCTGCTGTCGAAATGCACCGACCACCTCAGCCTGCTGGCGGCGCCGGCGACGCTCGACCGGGTCTATGATTTCGGCACCGACGCCTTCGACGCGGTGTTCGACACGCTGCGCGCGACCATGCCCTGCATCGTGCTCGACGTCCCGCATCAATGGTCGGGCTGGACCAAGCGCGCTTTGATCGGGGCCGACGACATCCTGATCGTGGCGGCGCCGGATCTCGCCAACCTGCGCAACGCCAAAAACCTGTTCGATCTCCTGAAGGCCGCGCGTCCCAACGACCGCCCGCCGCTGTACTGCCTGAACCAGGTCGGCGTTCCCAAGCGACCGGAGATCGCGGCGGCCGAATTCGCCAAGGCGATCGAGAGCCAGCCGGTCGTCTCGATCCCGTTCGAGCCGCAGATCTTCGGATCGGCCGCCAACAACGGCCAGATGATCGCGGAGATCTCCGCCAATCACAAGTCGATCGAGATGTTCCTCCAGATCGCCCAGCGGCTGACCGGCCGCAGCGAGACGAAGAAACAAAAGTCGTCCTTGCTTTCACCGCTGATTGAGAAGTTGCGGGGAAAATAGGCCGTCCCATGGAGTTGTTAAGTGTTCGGTAAGCGTAGCGGAACAGACACCGACCTTCGGGCTCCCAAGCCCGGCGCCGTGTCGCCAGAGCCTGCCCAGGCTCCGGCGCCGACGGTGTCGCGTGCGCCGCCCCCGCCGGCCGTCGCCTCCCCGCCGCTCGCCCCCTCCAGGCCTGCGCCGGCCATGGAGAGCCGCCGCTCGGACAATTATTACGAGGTCAAGGCGACCATCTTCGGCGCGCTGATCGAGGCCATCGACCTCGCCCAGCTCGCCAAGCTGGATTCCGAGTCCGCGCGCGAGGAAATCCGCGACATCGTCAACGAGATCATCGCGATCAAGAACATCGTGATGTCGATCGCCGAGCAGGAAGAGCTGCTCGACGACATCTGCAACGACGTGCTCGGCTATGGTCCGCTCGAGCCGCTTTTGGCGCGCGATGATATCGCCGACATCATGGTGAACGGGGCCGGTACGGTCTTCATCGAAGTCAACGGCAAGATCCAGCGGACCGGCATCCGCTTCCGCGACAACCAGCAGCTCCTTAATATCTGCCAACGCATCGTCAGCCAGGTCGGCCGCCGCGTCGACGAATCCTCGCCGATCTGCGACGCGCGCCTCGCCGACGGCTCCCGCGTCAACGCCATCGTGCCGCCGCTGGCGATCGACGGCCCTGCGCTCACCATTCGTAAGTTCAAAAAGGACAAGCTGACGCTGGATCAGCTGGTCAAGTTCGGCGCGATCTCGCCGGAAGGCGCGGAGATTCTCCAGATCATCGGACGTGTCCGCTGCAACGTGCTGATCTCCGGCGGTACCGGCTCGGGCAAAACCACGCTGCTCAACTGTCTGACCAACTATATCGAGCACGACGAGCGCGTCATCACCTGCGAAGACGCCGCCGAACTCCAGCTCCAGCAACCCCACGTCGTGCGGCTCGAAACCCGGCCGCCCAACATCGAGGGCGAAGGCCAGGTCACCATGCGCGAGCTGGTGCGCAACTGCCTGCGTATGCGTCCTGAACGCATCATCGTCGGCGAAGTCCGCGGCCCGGAGGCCTTCGACCTCCTCCAGGCCATGAACACCGGCCATGACGGCTCGATGGGAACGCTGCACGCCAACAATCCCCGCGAAGCGCTGTCACGCTGCGAATCCATGATCACGATGGGCGGCTTCTCGCTGCCCTCGCGCACCATTCGCGAAATGATCTGCGCCTCGATCGACGTCATCGTCCAGGCCGCGCGCCTGCGCGACGGTTCGCGCCGCATCACCCACGTCACCGAGGTGATGGGCATGGAAGGCGATACCATCATCACCCAGGACATCTTCCTCTACGACCTGATCGGCGAGGACGCCAACGGCAAGATCATCGGCAAGCACCGCTCGACCGGCATCGGCCGCCCGAAATTCTGGGAACGCGCCCGCTATTACGGCGAAGAGAAACGCCTAGCCGCTGCGCTCGACGCCGCGGAATCGACACCGAAGACGTGAGCAGGTCGGCACCGCCATGAACATCCAGATCCTCGCCCTCGCCTTCCTCGCCACCGCCGCCGTCGGCGGCCTGGCCTGGGTCTTCCTCTATCCGCTGCTGTCAGGCGAACGGAAGGCCGAGAACCGCCGCGCCTCGATCTCGCGCGCCGACGCGCCCGCGGCCAAGCAGTCCGAGAAGAGCCAGCGATCACGCCGTGAGCAGGTCGAGAGCTCGCTCAAGGATCTCGAGGCGAGGCGCGCGCGGGAGAAGAGCGTTCCGCTTCACATCCGCATTTCGCAGGCCGGGCTCGACTGGACGCCGCAGAAATTCTGGATCGTGTCCGCCGTCGTGGCGGGCGTGTTCTTCTTCGGTGCGCTGCTCGGCGGCGGCGGCTTGCTCGGCGCGATCGGTCTCGCCTTTGCCGGCGGCCTCGGCCTACCGCGCTGGGCGCTGGGCTTCCTGAAGAAGCGCCGCGAGAACAAATTCCTGGCGGCCTTGCCCGACGCCGTCGATGTCATCGTCCGCGGCATCAAGGCCGGCCTGCCGCTGTTCGAATCCATCAAGGTCGTCGCAGCCGACGCGCCGGAACCGCTGCGCAGCGAGTTCCTGGCCATCATCGAGACGCAGGCGATCGGCATGCCGCTTGGGGAGGCCTGCTCGCGTCTCTATGACCGCATGCCGCTGCCGGAGGCCAACTTCTTCGGCATCGTGATATCGATCCAGCAGAAGTCGGGCGGCAACCTCTCCGAAGCGCTGGGTAACCTCTCCAAGGTGCTGCGCGACCGCAAGAAGATGAAGGAAAAGATCCAGGCGATGTCGATGGAGGCCAAGGCCTCGGCCGGCATCATCGGCTCGTTGCCGCCGATCGTGATGTTCCTCGTCTATCTCACGACGCCCGGCTACATCTCCGTGCTGTGGACCCATCCCACCGGCCAGCTCATGCTGGTGGGCTGCGTCGTCTGGATGTCGGTCGGCATCATGGTGATGAAGAAGATGATCAACTTCGATTTCTGATGGTGCCGCATGGTCGATTTCCTCGTCACGAAACTGCACGATCCCCATTTCATGACCATGCTGCTGGCGGCCATCGCGGCCAGCGCCACCGTCTATACGCTGGTGATGCCGCTGTTCGCCGGCGAAGGCCTTTCCAAGCGCATGAAGGCGGTCGCAAGCGAGCGCGAACGTATCCGGCAGCGTGAGCGCGAACGCCTCAACAAGAGCGAAAAGGTCTCGCTGCGCCAGACGCCCAAGCAGGTCGTCTCCCGGGTCGTCGAGGACTTCAACCTCACCAAATGGCTGGCCCAGGAAGCCGCGCGCGACAAGCTGATCATGGCGGGCTATCGCGGCCAGGCGCCTTACGTCACGTTCCTGTTCGCCCGCATGGTGGCCCCGCTCGTGCTGTTCGTCGGCTCGGTCATCTACGTGTTCCTGATCGCTCATATGGACCGCCCGATGCCGATCAAGATCGGCATCTGCGTCGGTGCGGCCTATCTCGGCCTGCAGGCCCCGATGCTGTTCCTGAAGAACGCGATCTCCAAGCGCCAGCTCTCGATCAAGCGCGCCTTTCCCGATGCGCTCGACCTGCTGCTGATCTGTATCGAATCCGGCATGTCGGTGGAAATGGCGTTCCGCAAGGTCGCGACCGAAATCGTTGGCCAGTCGATCGCGCTGTCGGAGGAGTTCACGCTGACCACCGCGGAGCTGTCCTATTTGCAGGACCGCAAGGTGGCGTACGAAAACCTGGCGAAGCGCACCGGGCTCGACGGCGTCAAATCGGTGTGTCTGGCACTTCAGCAGGCGGAGCGCTACGGCACCCCGCTCGGCCAATCCCTGCGCGTCATGGCGCAGGAAAACCGCGACATGCGCATGAACGAAGCCGAGAAGAAGGCCGCCGCACTGCCGCCGAAGCTGACGGTGCCGATGATCCTGTTCTTCCTGCCGGTGCTGTTCGTCGTCATTCTCGGACCGACCGGCATCAAGATCTCCGAGCTGCACTGACGCCAGGGATTGCGGACCGCACGCAGTCCGCAGCCAATTTCAGGATCGGAAGATCGGGTCTGATCAGTCGGGCTGGCTGAGCGAAGCAACCGGCGTCCGCTTCGACGCACCGCGCGGGCCATCGTTGCGGTTCAGCATCTCCTTGAGATACGCAACATTGGCCGCGGCCTGGTCCGGCGGCAGGTCCGCCTTCACGATGGCTTCGGCCTCGGCAAAGCGGCCCTGGAGACCGACCACCAGGCCGAGATTCTGCCGCACCCGGGAGCTTGCACGCGGTGAAGCATAGGCCTGCCGCAGCGCCTCTTCCGCCTTGGGCAGGTCCCTCGACAGCATGTAGGACAGGCCAAGATTGGAGAGCACGCCGGGATCGCCCGGCGCAATCTTCAGCGCGCTCGCATAATAACCGCGCGCCTCGTCGTGACGGCCCATCTGGTCGAGCGCGGTGCCCTGCACCGAGAGCAGGCGCCAGTCCGGGTTGTCGGGCGAATGCGCCTTCGACAGCACGTCGAAGGCCTGCTGGAAATTGCCGTTGTCGGCGAGCGCGCGGCCGTATTGGGCAAGCAGCGGCTTGTTGCCGGGATTGGCGATGGTCGCCTGTTCGAGCACGGCGACGGCCTGGGCGCGTTGGCCGTTGGCGCGCAGGGCCTGGCCATAGGCCAGCGCCGCGTCGGCATCCTTCGGATTGGCGCGGTAGCGCTCGCCATAGGTCTCGGTGGCGCGTGCCGGATCGGCCGGGGCGGCTTCCGCCTTCGGACCGATCGAGCCGGTAACATCCGAGAGTTTTGACATTGCCGTGCAGCCGCCGAGGCTCGCGGCCGCCAGCGCGATCAGCGAGGCGGAGGCAAGAAGCCGGGCAGGACGGAACCATTGACGCATGACGCTTTGACTCTCGAGCCGATTGATCGAGCCGAACGCGCCAGCAATAGACTGTTAACCCTAATGGCCGGTTAACGCGGGAGTCCGCCGCCTTGCGGCGGCATCTCGCCGCCAAGGCCGAGATCGAGGCCGAGCAGCTTCACCTGCTCGTTCAGGTCCCGCAGCAAATGCAGCCGCTGCCGGGCCCTCCCCTCGATGTCGGCAGCCTCGCGCAGCAGCGTCGGCCACCGGCGCGAGAGGTCATCACGATTGACCCGGCGGTCGGCGCGAAGCTCGTCGAGCGCGGCGCGATCGATGCCGAGCGTGTCGGCAGATTGTCCGATCAACTGATGGAGCAGCCGCTTCACTTCTGCCAGCGCCGCGAGATCGGTCCTCCGCGCCGACTTCGCGAACCTGCCGGAGAGATCCGCCCAGGCATGGGAGGTGACGAGATAGGTGTAGAGAATGTCCGCCCAGTCCTGCCCGCCGTCATCGTAGAAGGCGCGGCGCGACAGCAGCCGACACGCCAGTACCAGGACCTGATCCCGCTTCAACGATGCGCATGAGGCGATGTCGATCACGGACTGGACAGCGGGATCGCGGGACAGATCTCGCCCCGCAGGAAGCCTGACGACGCCATCTGGCAGATTCGAATCGAGCGGCCTGTAGGCGCCATCATTACGCGGTCGCGAAAAGCGGGCGATTGCGAAGCGGTACTGGGGCCGCTCGGCGTCGGACGCTGCACCAAAATGGACGATGTTGAAGCCGGCGTCGTCGCCGCCCTGCCCGGTGGAGGACGGACAGGAGAGCACATAGATCGTGCGCCAAAAATCCTCGCCGCCGCTCCGGGGCGCACGCGGATCGGGGATCGAATACCGGCTGAGCCCCTCGACATGCCGGTGCCCGTGCAGGACCAGATTGACGTTGAGCGAGGTGGCGGCTTCGAGCAAGGTCGCGGGCGCGGCGAGATACATCAGCGGCTCGTCCGGAACGCCGAGAAACCGCTTGCCCTCGCCGGTCGCCTGCGGCAGCGGATGATGATGCAGCGCCAGCACGCGCACCAGATTTTCCGCGGGCTCGGAATAATCAGCGCGTCCGCCCGAGCCGATGCTTCCTGCGAGCTCGACGCTCAGCCGGGCGGACTGCGCGACCATCGCATGATAGGCCCGCTCATCGAAGTTGCCGCTGGCAAGCGTCGTCAGGCTTGCCCTGTTGGAGTCGAGCAGCACCAGGTCGAGGCCGGCCTGGCGGTAATAGATGCTCTTCGAGGTCCGCGGCAGGTGCAGATAGTCGTAGGCGTCGTGCCGGCCGCCGCGCTGGCTGGGACGCTTGACGTCGTGATTGCCGGCGACCGCCTGGATGTCGGTGAACAGGCCGGTCTGCCGGAAGGACGCGATGACCACCAGCGCTTCGTCGAGCGCGCGCGGCGTCGGGTCATTGACGATATCACCTGTGATCAGCAGGATGCGGTCGGGCACATCCGAAAACTCCGCCATCCGCTCGCGTAGCGCCTCGACAAGGACCTCGATCGCCGCAAGCAGCCGGCCCGACCCGTCCAGATGCAGGTCGGATATCTGCGCAATGACAAACGATCGATCCATGTTGCGCCGCTCATTTGCAAATGCTGCGTCGCCCAAACGATTACGAGAAATGCCTTCGGCGAAGAGTTCAGGCAGGGACCAAACCGGATCGGCATCAACCAAGATTTAGCAGCGCTCTTGCACTCGATACGCGCAGAGCCGCACGGAACAACTTAAGAATAACCAACAATAATGCCACAACCACAGCGCTAGTAAAGCCCTGCAGCAACGCCCCCGTGAACGACATTTCTCAACCAAGATACGAGATCGGTCCGCACCTTGTTTCGCCGGCTGGATCAATATTCGATGGCGAGACGCTTGCGGATTTCGTCCAGGCGCTTGTCGAGCGCATCGAACCGCGCATGAATCGAGCGGTCATGAAGATAGAAGACGTAGCCGCCCGCGAGGAACGCGAAGACCCAGTGGTGATGCTCGACATAGCCAAAGACGGCCTCGATGGCCTGGCCGATGAATGTGATCACGCTCCACACAAATTCCATTGCAATTCCTCCCGGCACGCTTCGTCTTCGGTCACCGGCGCTCTCTGCGCATTCGACAACCTGCTTGGCAACCTCTGCCGGAACCTAGCATGGCTGCTTCCCTGCGAGTAGCGGCTCACCGAGCGGTGACCGCAAAGCCGATTGCGGCCACCGCAAAACTCTGCGAAGTCTCCTGCAACCGAATGACCTTGCGGACCCGCCAATGCCTTCCGTCTTCGAGACGTCCACGACTGCCACCCCGATTACCTTCGTCACCAAATCGAGCTGGGATGCCGTGCGCGAGACGCTGCCGCCGGCGCAACGCCAGTTTGCCACAGCGAGCGCCTTTGCCGCCAAGCCGGGCGGCTATCTCGCACTGCCCGCGCCCGACGGCACGATCGCGCAAGTTCTGTTCGGGCTTGAGGACGACGGCGCCAGATCGCGCGATCCGTTCCGGCCGGGTGCCCTGCCCGGCCTGCTGCCGCCCGGCACCTATCGCTTCGCCAATGCACCGCACGATGCACGACTGGCGGCACTCGCCTTCGCGCTCGGCAGTTACCGCTTCGCCCGTTACCGCAAGGTGGACCGCCCCGACGTCCGGCTGGTGCCGTCTGACGGCGTCGACCCCGCCGAGATCAACCGCATGGCCGATGCCGCAATGCTGGCGCGCGACCTCATCAACACGCCCTCCAACGACATGGGGCCGGAGGAGCTGGCCGCGGCGGCGCAAGAGCTCGCCGCTGAGTTCGGCGCAAGTTACGCATGCACCATCGGCGAGGATCTCAAAACCGACTTTCCGCTGATCCACGCCGTCGGCATGGCCTCGGATCGTGCGCCGCGACTGATCGACATCGTCTGGGGCGATCCCAGCCATCCCAAGGTGACGCTGGTCGGCAAGGGCGTCTGTTTCGACACCGGCGGGCTCGATCTCAAGCCGTCGAGCGGAATGCTGATCATGAAGAAGGACATGGGCGGCGCCGCCAACGTGCTGGCGCTGGCGCGCATGGTGATGGATGCGAAGCTGAAGGTGCGGCTGCGCGTGCTGATTCCGGCCGTCGAGAACGCGGTCGCCGGCAATGCCTTCCGCCCGCTCGACATCTTCACCTCCCGCAAGGGAATCACCGTCGAGATCGGCAATACCGACGCGGAAGGGCGGCTGGTGCTCGCCGACGCGCTGGCGCTGGCCGACGAGGAGAAGCCCGAGCTGCTGATCGATCTGGGCACGCTGACCGGCGCCGCGCGCGTCGCGCTGGGACCGGATTTACCGCCCTTTTACACCAATGATGAGACGCTGGCCGCCGACGTCGCACGCTGCGCGGTGAAGGAGAACGATCCGTTGTGGCGCATGCCGCTGTGGCCCCCTTATGATGCGTGGCTGGATTCCAAGACCGCCACCATCACCAACGCACCTTCCGGCGGCTTTGCCGGCTCGATCACCTGCGCGCTGTTTCTGCAGCGCTTCGTCGAGCAGGCCAGGAGCTGGCTGCATGTCGACATCTATGGCTGGACGCCGACCGCCAAGCCGGCGCGGCCCGAGGGCGGCGAATGCCAGGCCGCCCGCGCCATCTACAAGGTGCTGAGCGAGCGCTATGCTTGATCCAAGAAACGATCCAAGACACGATCCAGGACACGATCCAAGGCTGACACCGGCGCGCGGCGACCTCGCCGCGAAATATCTTGAAGGCGAAGTGCAAGCCGATCGCTTCGTCACCGGCGAGGAATTCGAGGTGGTCGCAGCGATCGCGCCGGTGCGTGAGCAACCCTCTTCGAACGCGATGCTGATGACGGAGGCGCTGCGCGGCGAGCGCGTCACGGTCTACGACCGCAACGGCGAAGGCTGGGCCTGGGGCCAGCTCGGCAGCGACGGTTATGTCGGCTGGCTGCCGGACGCGGCGCTGATGAAGCCCGCGGCCGCACCAACGCACAAGGTCAGCGCGCTGCGGACGCTCGCCTTCCCGGGTCCGTCGATCAAGCTGCCGCCGGCCGACACGCTGGTTCTCGGATCGAAGCTCACGATCACGCGCGAGGACGGCAGTTTCGCCGTCACGCGCGAGGGCGCATTCCTGCCAAAGACCCATCTCGCGCCGCTCGACCATCGCGAGCCGGACTTCGTCGCGGTCGCCGAGCGCTTCGTCGGCACGCCCTATCTCTGGGGCGGCAAGAGCAGTTTTGGCATCGACTGCTCCGGCCTCGTCCAAGTCTCGCTGACGTCGGCCGGCACCGGCTGCCCGCGCGACAGCGACATGCAGCAGGCCGGCCTCGGCCGCGCGCTGGAGCCGCGTGAGCGAAGCAAGCTGCAGCGCGGCGACCTGATTTTCTGGAAGGGACACGTCGCCATCGTCCGCGACAGCAGCACGATGGTTCACGCCAACGCGCATCACATGGCAACGGTGATCGAACCGGTCGAGCCGGCGATTGCGCGGATCAGGCAGGCTGGAAGCGAAGTCCTCGCGATCAAGCGGCTCTGATGCCGCGGCGATCGTGCCGGGATCAGGTCGCAACCGACCCATTCCCGGCCGTATCCAGCCGGAACGCCGCGGCAAACAACGCGCGGGTGTAATCGGTCTGCGGGTTCTTGAAGAGCTCGGTGGCTTGCCCTTCCTCGACCACCTTGCCGCCGCGCATCACGATGAGATGGCTTGCGAGCGAGGCAACCACGCGCAGATCGTGCGAGATGAACATGTAAGTGAGGTCGCGCTTGCGCTGCAATTCGCGCAGAAGGTCGACCATCTGCGCCTGAATGAGCATGTCGAGCGCGCTGGTCGGCTCGTCCAGCACGACGAAATCCGGCTCCAGCACCACCGCGCGCGCAATGCTGATGCGCTGGCGCTGGCCGCCGGAGAACTCATGCGGATAGCGGTTGCGGGTGTCCGGCTTCAGCCCGACGTCTTCGAGTGCCTTGACGACGCGCGCCTCGCGCTCCTCGCGCGACAGCTTTGGCTGATGCACGGAGAGGCCTTCAGCGATGATGTCGGCGATCGACATGCGCGGGCTGAGCGAGCCGAACGGATCCTGGAACACGATCTGCATGTCGCGCCGGAATGGCCGCATCTCCTTGAAGCGCAGGCCCTGGATGTCCTTGCCCAGGAACACGATGCGCCCGTTCGAGGAGATCAATCGCAGCAGTGCGAGCCCCAGCGTGGTCTTGCCTGAACCGGACTCGCCGACGACGCCGAGCGTCTCGCCCTTGCGTACGGCGACGCTGACGCCGTCGACCGCCTTGATGTGACCGACTGTCTTGCGCATCAGGCCGCGCTTGACCGGAAACCACACCTTGAGATCATCGGCCGACATCACCACCGGCGCATTCGGCTGCGGCGGCGCGGGATCCGGCTTCGGCTCGGCCGCGAGCAGATCGCGCGTATAGGGATGTTTTGGCGTCCTGAAGACCTGTTCGACCGGCCCCTGCTCGACGATCTCACCGCCCTTCATGACACAGACGGTGTCGGCGATGCGGCGCACGATGCCGAGATCGTGGGTGATGAAGAGCAGGCTCATGCCGAGCCGTGCGCGGATCTCGGCGAGCAGCGCCAGGATCTGCGCCTGTACGGTGACGTCGAGCGCCGTGGTCGGCTCGTCCGCGATCAGCAAGTCCGGCTCGTTGGCGAGCGCCATCGCGATCATCACGCGCTGGCGCTGGCCGCCGGAGAGCTGATGCGGGTAGCTCTTCAGCCGGGTCTCGGGCTCGGGGATGCCGACCTGAGTCAGCAATTCCAGCGTCCGCTCGCGCGCCTTCGCATTGCTGGTCGGATTATGCAGCTGGATGATCTCGCCGATCTGCGCCTCGATCGTGTGCAGCGGGTTGAGCGAGGTCATCGGCTCCTGGAAGATGATGGAGATGTCGCTGCCGCGAACCTCCCGCATCTCGCGCTCCGACCGGTCGATCAGCTCTTGTCCCTTGAAGCGAATGCTCCCTGAGGGATGCGAGGCATTGGGATAAGGCAGTAGCTTCAGGATCGAGAGCGCGCTGACCGACTTGCCCGATCCGGACTCGCCGACCAGTGCGACGCACTCACCCCGCTTGATCTGGAACGAGATCTTGTCGACTGCAAGCGTGGTGGCGCCGCCCTGGTGGAAGGCCACCGAGAGCTCGCGTACACTGAGCAGGGGCTGGTTGATCGCGTCCATCACGCCCTCACTTGAACGTCTTGCGCGGATCAAAGGCGTCGCGCACGGCTTCGCCGATGAAGATCAAAAGCGACAGCATGATCGCGACCGAGAAGAAGCCGGAGAAACCGAGCCAAGGTGCCTGGACGTTAGACTTACCCTGAGACAGCAGTTCGCCGAGCGATGGCGATCCGGGCGGCAGGCCAAAGCCGAGGAAGTCCAGCGCCGTGAGCGTCATGACCGATGAGGAGACAATGAATGGCAGGAACGTCATCGTGGCGACCATCGCGTTCGGCAGCAAATGCTTGAACATGATCACGGCGTTCGACACGCCGAGCGCCCGCGCCGCCTGGATGTACTCGAAGTTGCGTCCGCGCAAAAATTCCGCGCGCACGAGTCCAACCAACGACACCCAGGAAAACAAGAGCAGGATGCCAAGAAGCACGAAGAAGCCGGGCACGAGCACTGACGACAAGATCAGCAGCAGATACAGCGACGGGATCGCAGTCCATATCTCGATGAAACGCTGGAACAACAGGTCGACCCAACCGCCGAAATAGCCCTGCACCGCGCCCGCCGCGATGCCGATGACGGAGGAGACAATGGTCAGGCAGAGGCCGAACAGCACCGAGATGCGGAAGCCATAGATCAGGCGCGCCACCACGTCGCGGCCCTGATCGTCAGTGCCGAGCCAGTTATATTCGAGGTCGCGGCAGCTCTTCAGCCCCTTCTTCTCGACTACCGGCTTGCACTGCGCCTCCGTCAGCATCCAGGTCGGCGGTGAGGGTGCCGGCGTCGGCAGGTCGAGATTATGGGTGTCGTAGGAGTAACGAATGAGTGGCCAGACGATGCTGCCGCCCTTATCCTTGATCAGCTTCTGCAGATAGGGATCGCGGTAGTCAGCGGCAGTCTCGAAATCGCCGCCAAAAGTCGTCTCCGAATAAGTGACGAAGGCCGGCCAGTAGAGATGGCCGTCATATTTGATCAGGAACGGCCGGTCGTTGGCGATCAACTCGGCAAATAGCGAAACAATGAACAGGACCATGAAGATCCAGAACGACCAGTAGCCGCGTCGGTTCGCCCTGAAATTCTGCCAGCGCCGCCTGTTGAGCGGCGACGGCACAAACGGTTTGCGCGTGATCGGCACGGCGTCGCCGAGCGGCGACTTTGCGGTGGTCTCGATCGGGGTGGGGGCGGTCAGCGTCATCAGACCTCCCGCGCCTCGAAATCGATCCGCGGATCGATCCACATGTAGGCCAGGTCAGAGATAAGGTTGACCACGAGGCCGACGAGCGAAAAGATGAAGAGCGTGCCGAATACCACGGGGTAGTCGCGGTTGAGAACGCTCTCGAAACTGAGCAGCCCCAACCCGTCGAGTGAGAAGATGGTCTCGATCAGAAGCGAGCCCGAGAAGAAGGCGTGAATGAAGGTACTGGGAAAGCCTGCGATGACAATGAGCATCGCGTTGCGGAAGACGTGACCATAGAGCACCCGGTTCTCGCTGCAGCCTTTCGCGCGCGCGGTCATCACGTATTGCTTGCGGATCTCGTCCAGAAACGAATTCTTGGTCAGGAACGTCATGGTCGTGAACGCGCCGAGCCCCATGGCGATCAGCGGCAGTGTCAAATGCCAGAAGTAATCGATGATTTTCCAATACCAGGGAAATTGCGACCAGCCGTCTGACGTCAATCCGCGCAGCGGGAACCAGTTGAAGAACGAGCCCCCGGCAAACAGGATGATCAGGAGGATCGCGAACAGGAAGCCAGGAATCGCATAACCGAGCACGAGCACGGACGACGTCCAGGTATCGAAGCGCGTTCCGTCCTTCACCGCCTTGCGGATGCCAAGCGGAATCGAGATCAGGTAGGTCAGGAACGTCAGCCAGATGCCGAGCGAGATCGAGACCGGCAGCTTCTCCTTGACAAGCTGGAGCACGCTGACATCGCGAAAATAGCTGTTGCCGAAATCGAAGCGGGCGAAATTCCACACCATCAGCGCAAAGCGCTCCGGTGCCGGCTTGTCAAAGCCAAATTGCTTCTCCAGTTTCTTGATGAAGTCAGGGTCGAGGCCTTGCGCGCCGCGATACTTGGAATTGATGGCATCGCCACCGGCGCCCAACTGCCCCGGCGCGCGCTGCGCAAAGTCGCCGCCGCCCGAAATTCGCGAGGTCCCGCCGGTGTCGGCGCCCGAAAGCTGCGCGATCACGCGCTCGACCGGGCCGCCCGGTGCGAACTGCACGACGACAAAGGAGACAAAGAGGATCCCGAGCAGCGTCGGAATCATCAGGAGGATGCGGCGGGCGATATAGGCGCTCATGATTATTTCGCCTGCTCGAGCTTGGCCGCCTTGGCGGCGTCGAACCACCAGTTCTCAGGGGCACCGACGCCTTGCGCATATTTCGGCGGCTTGTCGGGATGGCTGAACTGGTCCCAATAGGCGACGCGATGGAAGTTCGCGTACCATTGCGGCACCCAATAGCGCCCGGCCCGGAACACGCGGTCGAAGGCGCGGCAGGCCGTGGTCAGCTCCACCCGGGTCTGGGCGGCAATGATCTTGTCGATCAACGCATCGATGATCGGATCGGAAATGCCGGCGAGATTGTACGAGCCCTTGGTCTTGGCTGCCTGGGAGGAGAAGAACGCCCGCATCGCATCGCCGGGCGTCGCTGACATCGAGAAGCGTTCGATCGTCATGTCGAAATCAAAATCCTCGAGCCGCGCGCGGTACTGCACGGCATCGACCAGGCGGAACGTGGCGTCGATGCCGAGCGTCGCGAGGTTCTTCAGATAGGGCCCGTGATGCGGCTGGATCGACTGCTCGTCGTTCAGGAACTCGATCGTGAACGGCTCGCCATTGGGCAGCACGCGCTTGCGGTCCTTGATGACGTAGCCGGCCTCGTTGAGCAACTCGCCAGCCTTGCGCAACAGGGCGCGATCCTGACCGGAGCCGTCCGACACTGGCGGCACGAAGGGCCGGCCGAACACTTCGTCGGGTACCTTGCCACGGAACGGCTCGAGCAGTGCGAGCTCCTCCGGCGACGGCGGGCCCGACACCATCATGTCCGAGTTCTGGAACGGCGATTGCGTGCGCGCATAGGCGCCGTACATGATCGACTTGTTGGTCCACTCGAAGTCGAAGGCGTAGATGAGCGCTTCGCGCACGCGCGGATCCCTGAACTTGTCGCGACGCGTATTGATGAACCAGCCCTGCGCGCCCGACGGGGTCTCGTCCGGCAGCTGCTCGCGCTTGACGCGCCCGTCTTTTATCGCCGGAAAATCGTAACGCGTGGCCCAGATGCGCGCGGTGAGCTCCTCGCGGAACAGATAGTTCTTGCCAGTAAAACCTTCGAAGGCGACGTCGCGGTCGCGGTAGAACTCGTAGCGCACCGTATCGAAATTGTAGCTACCGCGGCAGACCGGCAGGTCGGCGCCCCACCAGTCCTTGACGCGCTCGTATTCGATGTAGCGATTGACCTCGAATCTGCCGACCTTATACGGACCGGAGCCCAGCGGCGTATCGAGTGTCGATTCATCGAAGGCGCGCGTGGCGTAATACGCTTTCGAGAAGATCGGCAGGCTCGCGACATAGAGCGGCACGTCGCGGGCGCGGTTCGGTGCGAAGGTGACGACCACGGTGGCGTCGTCGAGCGCCTCGGCCTTCACGAAATCGCGCAGCTGCACGACGATCAGCGGATGGCCCTTCTCCTTCAGCGTGTTGAGCGAGAAGGCGACGTCATGCGCGGAGAGCCTGGAACCGTCATGGAAGCGGGCCTCGGGCCGCATCGTGAAGATGTAGGTCAGCTTGTCCGGCGAGATCCGCACAGATTTCGCGGCAAGCCCGTACATCGCGTCGGGCTCGTCATTGGCGCGCGCCAACAGCGGCGCGAAGGTCATGTCCATACCCTGCGCGCCCTCGCCTTTCAGGATATAAGCATTGAGCGAAGAGAACGTGAAATAGGACTGATTGTAGGCCCGCACCGAGGGGATGAGCGAGAACGCGCCGCCCTTCGGCGCGCCGACATTGACGTAGTCGAAATGGTGGAAGTCGGCGGAGTATTTGAGATCGCCGAACGCCGAGATGCCGTGGACCTCGGCGGGCCCCTCGGACGCCGCCGCGTTGCGGAGTGCGGCAGCGCTAAGCGCGCCGCCAGCCCCCAAAGCCAATACATGCCGGCGTGAAAGCTGCGCCATGCGAGAAATGTCCCTCACGACTTCTTTGCGATCCGCGCCGCCTTGTCTGCGTCGTACCACCAGATGAACGGGAAACCGGACTGACCGTATCTAGGCAATTCCGCCGGCTGGCCAAAGCGATCCCAGCGCGCAGTGCGCACCTTCGAATAGGTCCACTGCGGCACGACATAGTGATTCCACAGCAGCACGCGGTCGAGCGCTTTGGTTGCCGCGACGAGATCATCGCGGTTCTTGGTGTAGATCACCCGTTCGATCAGCTTGTCGACCGCTGGATTCTTGATGCCGGCAATATTGCGCGACCCGGCAATGTCGGCTGTTTTGGACGACCAGAACTCGCGCTGCTCGTTGCCCGGCGACTGCGACTCGCCCCAGGAGTTGGTGACGACGTCGAAATCCCACTCGCGCGTCCTGTTCTCGTATTGGGTTGGGTCGACCGTCCGCACGCTGACGGCAATGCCGAGCCGTTCCAGCGACGGCTTGTAGAACAACGTGACACGTTCGAAGCTCGGATCCTGGTTCAGCAATTCAAGAGAGAACTGGGTGCCGCTTTTGACGTCGATCAGCCTGCGGTCGCGCACCTCGTAGCCGGCCTCCTTGAACAAGCGCAGCGCCTCCCGGAGATTGTCGCGCACCGCTTCAGGAGTGCCGCCGACCGGATTGGTGTAGGGCGTCGTGAAGACTTCAGGCGGGACTTGGGCGCGAACCGTCTCGAGGATTTCGAGCTCTTTTCCCTGCGGCAATCCCGTCGCCATGAGCTCGTCGAGGCCGTCAAAATAGCTGCTGATGCGCTTGTACTGACCATAGAAGAGCTGCTTGTTCATCTCTTCGAAGTCGAAGGCGTAGTTGAGCGCGCGGCGAACGCGGGGATCGCCGAACTTGGCGCGGCGCAGGTTCGGCACGAAGGCTTGCATCACGCCCGAGCTGCGATTGGCGAACTCCTCGAGGATCACGCGCTTTTCGGTCACAGCCGGGAAATCGTAGGCGGTCGCCCAGTTCTTGGCGCTGTTCTCGGTGCGCCAATCGACCTGATCGGCCTTGAAAGCCTCGATCGCGACAGTGGCATCGCGGAAATACTCGTAGCGCAGCTCGTCGAAATTGTTGCGGCCCACATTAGCGGCGAGGTCGCGCCCCCAATAATCCTTGACGCGCTCCAGCGCAATCGAGCGACCGGCAACGAATTCCTTGACCTTGTAGGGGCCGGAGCCCAACGGCACTTCGAGCGTGGTCGCAGAGACATCGCGCTTGCGGCCCTGCGCGTCCGTTCCCTCCCACCAATGCTTCGGCAGGACCGTGAGCTGCCCGACGATCTGCGGCAGTTCGCGGTTCCCCGGCGCGTCGAATACGAATTTCACGTCGCGCTCACCGACCTTCTCCGCCTTCACCACGTGGCTGTAATAGGCCGAGTACATCGGGTGGTGCTTCTTGAAGGAATCGAGCGAGAAGATCACGTCCTCGACGGTGACCTGCTTGCCATCATGCCATTTGGCCTGTGGCCGCAAACGATAGATGACGAAGGAGAAATCGTCCGGATGGCTCACGGCTTCGGCCAGCGCGCCGTATTCGGTCGAGACTTCGTCGAGCGCGGGCGTCGTGAGGGATTCGTAGATGAATGCGACGGCACCGGAGACCTGCCCCTTCACGCCCGATACGACGATATTGAAATTGTCGAAGGTGCCGACGGCGATCTGGCGCGCGACGCCGCCTTTCGGCGCGTCCGGATTGACGTAGTCGAAGCGCTTGAAGTCGGCCGGGTACTTGATGTCGCCGAATAGCGACAGCGCATGGCGCCAAGGGAGCGCACTTGAAGCCAGCTCACCGGCCGATTGCGCTTCTGCCGTGCCGACGACGGGAACACCCGCCACGGAGCCGAAAGCAGGGAGCGCAGCAACGGCCGCGCCGGTGAGCAGGAGATCGCGTCGGGTAATGGCCAAATCAACATTCCTGTCTTGAAGGAGGCTACTCCTTTAAGTTCCCAATATAGGCGAGGTTTCGACGGAATATGTTGCTTTTTCCTCATCTTGGAAGGCCGGACGACCTGTGAGATGCGGCCAAACGCCCCGATAACAACGCCGCGAGGCCCGAATACGGAAACGGCCAGGCTTTGAGGCCTGGCCGCACATCTGAGATCGAGACCGAAGAGCCTTATTTCGCCGCGGTCGGGAGCGGCTTCGGGCTGTCGGAGAGGCTGTTCAGGTAGGCGATAACGTCGGCGCGCTCCGAGTCCTTCGGAATGCCGGCGAAGCCCATCGCGGTGCCCGGAACGAAGCCTTTCGGATTGGCGATGAACTTGTTCAGATCGTCGATGGTCCAGGTGCCGCCCTTCGCCTTCATCGCAGCCGAGAAGTTGAAGCCGTTACGGCCTTCGCCGCGATGGTCGTCAACGATGCCGAACAGGTTCGGACCAACGCGATTCGGGCCGCCCTTCTCGAAAGTGTGGCAGGCGGCGCACTTCTTGGCGGCGGAGGCGCCCTTCTCGACGGACGCGGTCTGGAGCAGCTTTTCGATCGGCTCGGAGGGCGCAGCAGCAGCCGCGCCACCCTCCTTGTCGCCAGCCACTTCCTTCACGGCGATCTCAAAACCCGGCTTTTCCGGCATCTTGGGCGAGAACAGTGCCTGGGCGGTGAAGCTCGTCACCAGCAGAATGAGACAGGTACCGAGCACGGCACCGAGAATCTTGTTGAGTTCGAAAGAGTCCATTTCCGGCCAGGCCCCACACCGCAAGAAGAATAAGCGGCCGGGCGGCCGCCAGGACGAGCCTCGGGAGAATCAAAAACGTTCCTTACTGTTTCCCCGAGTTTTGCCATTGAGATATCGGTTTGCCCGGGGTCTGGCAACCCGTATAAGCGACCGTTCTATCAGCCCGTCCCCGCACCATTTCTCGAAGCGGAAAACGTCCCGTTTCCAAGCCCTTGAACCCAGCCCTCTGAACCAATGATCGATCCCCGCATCCTGGTGCTGATCCCGGCCCGCATGGCCGCCACCCGCCTGCCCGGCAAGCCGCTCGCCGATATCGCGGGCCTGCCGATGATCGTGCACGTGATGCGGCGGGCAGAGGCCGCCGGCGTCGGCCGGGTCGCGGTGGCAACCGATACGGACGAGATCGCGTCCGTCGTGACAGCCCATGGCGGCGAAGCGGTGATGACCCGCGCGGAGCATCCGTCCGGATCCGACCGCATCCACGAGGCCATGCAGAAGCTCGATCCGGCAGGGAAGGCCGAGATCGTGATCAATCTTCAGGGTGATTTCCCGACCATCACGCCTGAGACCATCAGCGAGGTGCTGCCGCCCTTTGCCGACCCAGCGGTCGATATCGTGACGCTAGCCTCGCAGATCCACACCGAAGAAGAGGACCTGGCGCCGAGCGTCGTGAAGGCCATCGGTTCGCCGATCGGCCCGAGACGGCTGCGGGCGCTGTATTTCACCCGCGCCACCGCCCCCTATGGCGACGGACCGCGCTACCACCATATCGGCCTCTACGCCTATCGGCGCGCGGCGCTGGAACGGTTCGTGTCGCTGCCACGCTCCCCCCTGGAAGTTCAAGAAAATCTGGAGCAACTCCGGGCGGTGGAAGCCGGCATGCGCATCGACATCATGATCGTCGACAGCGTGCCTCGCGGCGTCGACACGCCGCCGGACCTCGAAACCGCGCGCAGCATCCTTTCCAAATCCTGAGCCGCTGCTACAAGGCCCGTCATGAGCAAGCTGAAAATCGCATTCCAGGGCGAACCTGGCGCCAATTCCCACATCGCCATCGTCGAGGCCTATCCCGACGCCGAGCCGTTGCCCTGCGCCACCTTTGAGGACGCGCTGTCGGCGATTTCGTCGGGTGAGGCCGATCTCGGCATGATCCCGATCGAGAATTCGGTCGCCGGCCGCGTCGCCGACATCCATCATCTGCTGCCGGCCTCCGGCCTCTTCATCATCGGCGAGTGGTTCCTGCCGGTCCGCCATCAATTGATGGCGGTGAAAGGCACGAAGCTGTCCGACATCAAGTCCGTCGAGAGCCATGTCCACGCGCTCGGCCAATGCCGGCGCATCATCCGCAAGCTCGGCATCAAGGGGATCGTGCACGCTGATACCGCCGGCAGCGCACGCGACATCTCCGAGCGCAACGACAAGACCGTCGCCGCGATCGCCTCCCGCCTCGCCGCGCAGATCTACGGCCTCGACATTCTCGCCGAGGACATCGAGGACGAAGCGCACAACACCACACGCTTCGTCGTGCTGGCGCGCGAGCCGAAATGGGCCGCGCAAGGCTCTGGCCCGCTGGTCACCACTTTTGTTTTCCGGGTGCGCAACTTGCCTGCCGCGCTCTACAAGGCGCTCGGCGGTTTTGCCACCAACGGCGTCAACATGACCAAGCTCGAGAGCTATATGGTCGACGGCAATTTCTTCGCCACACAGTTTTATGCCGATGTCGACGGCCACCCTGAAGACAAGGGCCTTGCGTTTGCGATCGAGGAGCTAAAGTTCTTCTCGCGCGAATTCCGCATTGTCGGCGTGTATCCCGGCCACCCGTTCCGCGCGACGTTCAGCGAGACGCAGCAGGATTGAGGCCGTCGTTCCGGGACACGCGAAGCGTGAACCCGGAACCTCGAGATTCTCTGGTGCGCAAGTGCGCACCATAGTTCGATGCTTCGCTTCGCCCCGGAATGACAATCATCGTCTACGCTGCGCTTTTCGCCAGCCCAAACGCCTCTGCCAGCAGCGAATACGACTTCTTGCGCGCGTCGTGATCGTACACGGCCGTGATCACCATCAATTCGTCCGGCTTGCTTGCATCCATCAGCGGCTGCAGCTTCTTCTGCACCGTCGCCGGATTGCCGACGAACAGGCGCGAGCGGTTGCGCGCGATCGAGACGCGCTCGGAATCCGTATAGGGATAGGCCAGCGCCTCCTCGGCGCTCGGCAGCGGCAGATATTGACCGCGATCGCGGCGCAGCCGGTTGAGATCGAAAGACGTGGCGATCTTTTCGGCCTCCTCGTCCGTGTCGGCCGTGATGACGGTGACGCCGAGGATCGCATGCGGTGTCGCGCGCCAGGCCGAGGGCTGGAAGCGATTGCGATAGTGCACCATCGCGTCGATCGCATCATGGGACGCGAAATGATGGGCGAAGGCGAAGCCCATGCCGACTTGCGCAGCGAGCTGCGAGGAATAATCGCTCGAGCCGAGCAGCCAGATCGGCGGCAGCTTCGTATCGTCCGGCATTGCGACGACGTTGTGGTAAGGATGGCCTGCGGGGAATTCGCGGGTCTCCCACAGGATCAATTCATGCAGCCGCTCCAGGAAATCGTCGCCCTCGCGGCGGTCGAGCCGGCTGCGCAGCGCATAGGCCGTAGCGCCATCAGTTCCCGGCGCGCGGCCGAGGCCGAGGTCGATGCGGCCGGGAAACAATGCCTCCAGCATCTTGAAGCGCTCGGCTACCACCAGCGGCGCGTGGTTGGGCAGCATCACGCCGCCGGACCCGACGCGGATGTGCTTGGTCACCGCCGCGATCTGCCCGATCATCACGTCGGGCGCGGGGCTCGCGACCGAGGCAAGGTTGTGATGCTCGGCGAGCCAGTAGCGGTCATAGCCGAGCCCATCGACATGGCGCGCCAGGTCGATGCTGTTGCGCAACGCCGCAGCGGGCTTTGCGCCAGTGGTGACGACGGAGAGGTCGAGGACTGAGAGCGGGATCATGGCGCGCTAACGTAATGGAGGGCCGCGCGGCGGCAATGGGCCAACCGCGCAGGTCTGGCGTGTGCTGGCGCAGAGGTCGCGCGAACGGCAGAGCACGGTGTTGGGACGAATGCAGACAACATAACGCCAAATTCATTCTGCCCACCAAGCATCGGTCGAGCTTATCCGCTACCGAAAATAGATCTATCTAACTGATATTATTTTATAATATATCTCCCTAGGTCATTTCCCACCTTCATTCGCCGTATCGCAATATTCGACATATTTCTACTAAGAGTGGGCGACTTCCCATCTCGGATGGGCTGTCGAGAAAACCGGCTTTGGCCTATCTTAGCCTCTCCAAGCTAGACCCGGCCGCCAAACCGCTGGCGAGCGCCCTGGAGTGAGTGGTGCCATGACCGATTTGACGATTCCTGCCCACACTGGCGGGCAAGACGGGCACCTCGCCACAAAGCGGCCTGCGATCTCCTTCGAGTTCTTTCCGCCCAAGACGGAAGATATGGAGCGGAATCTCTGGGAGACCATCAACCGGCTGGCCCCGCTCGATCCGAAATTCGTCTCGGTGACCTATGGCGCCGGCGGCTCGACCCGCGAACGCACCCACTCGACCATCTCGCGCATCCTGAAAGAGACTGCGCTGCTGCCGGCCGCGCATCTGACCTGCGTTGGCGCCTCGCGCGGCGAGATCGACGAGATCGTCGACCGCTATCACGAGGTCGGCGTCCGCCACATCGTCGGCCTGCGCGGCGATCCCGCCGGCGGCATCGGCACGCCCTATGCGAGCCATCCTGACGGCTATCAAAGCTCGGCCGATCTCGTCGCGGGGATCAAGAAACGGCACGCAGATATCGAAGTCTCCGTCTCGGCTTACCCCGAGAAGCATCCCGAGGCGCGCGACTTCGACGCCGATATCGATACGCTGAAGGCCAAGGTCGACGCCGGCGCGACGCGCGCGATTACGCAGGTGTTCTTCGATAACGACCTCTACTTCCGTTATCTCGACCGCGTCCGCGCCCGCGGCATCAACATTCCGATCGTGCCGGGCATCATGCCGATGCACAATTTCAAGCAGGCGAGAGCCTTCGTCACCCGCGCCGGCACCACCGTGCCGGACTGGTTCGCCGCGAAATTCGAGGGCCTCGACGACGACGCCGAGACCCGCAAGCTGGTGGCCGCGACCGTCGCGGCCGGCCAGGTGCAGAAGCTCGCCAAGCACGGCGTCGACACCTTTCATTTCTACACCATGAACCGCGCCGATCTCGTGTTCGCGATCAGCCATTTGCTCGGCATTCGCGCCAAGAGCGCGCAGAAGGCGGCTTAAGACACCATGACCGTATCCACCTCGCCCAAGCGAACCGGCCTCATCAACGCCGCGCGCGAGCGCATCCTCGTGCTCGACGGCGCCATGGGCACGATGATCCAGAACCTGCAGTTCGACGAGGCCGCCTTCCGCGGCGAGCGCTTCAAGAATTTCCATCGCGACCTGCGCGGCAACAACGATCTCCTGATCCTGACCCAGCCGCAGGCGATCGAAGACATCCACGCTGCCTATTTGCGCGCCGGCGCCGATATCGTCGCGACCAACACCTTCTCCACCACCTCGATCGCGCAGGCCGATTACGACCTCACCGACATCGTCTACGAGATGGCGCGCGAAGGCGCCCGCCTCGCCGGCAATGCCGCCAGGCGTGTCGCGGCAGAGGACGGCAAGCCGCGCTTCGTCGCCGGCGCCATTGGACCGACCAACCGCACCGCCTCGATCTCGCCTGACGTGTCCAATCCCGGCTACCGCGCCGTCACCTTCGACGACTTACGCAAATCCTATGGCGAGCAGATCCGCGGCCTGATCGACGGCGGCGTCGATCTGCTGCTGGTCGAGACCATCTTCGATACGCTGAACGCCAAGGCCGCGCTCTATGCGATCGCCGAGATCACCGAGGAGCTTGGCATCGACATGCCGGTGATGGTGTCGGGCACCATCACCGACAAATCCGGCCGCCTGCTCTCCGGTCAGATGCCGGAAGCGTTCTGGAATTCGGTCCGGCACGCCAAGCCCGTCACCATCGGCTTCAACTGCGCGCTTGGCGCCGAAGATCTGCGCGCGCATATCGCCGATATCGGCCGCGTCGCCGACGCGCTGGTCTGCGCTTATCCCAACGCCGGCCTGCCCAACGAATTCGGCCAGTATGACGAGACGCCGGAGTATATGGCCCGTCTCGTCGGCGAGTTCGCCCGCGACGGTCTCGTCAACATCGTCGGCGGCTGCTGCGGCACCACGCCGGACCACATCGCTGCGATCGCTGCGGCGGTCGCCCCGCACAAGCCGCGCATCGTGCCTGAGATCGCGCCAAAGCTGCGGCTCTCCGGCCTCGAGCCGTTCGTGCTGACGGATGCGATTCCCTTCGTCAATATCGGCGAGCGCACCAACGTCACGGGATCGGCGCGCTTCCGCAAGCTGATCACCAACGGCGACTACACGGCAGCGCTGCAGGTCGCGCGCGACCAGGTCGAGAACGGCGCGCAGATCATCGACGTCAACATGGACGAGGGTCTTCTGGATTCGGAAGCCGCGATGGTGACCTTCCTCAACCTCGTCGCCGCCGAGCCCGACATCGCCCGCGTCCCCGTCATGGTCGACTCCTCCAAATTTTCGGTGATCGAGGCCGGCCTGAAATGCGTGCAGGGCAAGCCGGTCGTCAACTCGATCTCGATGAAGGAAGGCGAGGAGAAGTTCATCCACGAAGCCAGGATCGCCCGCCGCCACGGCGCGGCCGTGGTGGTGATGGCGTTCGACGAGGTCGGCCAAGCCGACACGTTCGCGCGCAAGACCGAGATCTGCAAGCGCGCCTACGACATCCTGGTCAACCGCGTCGGCTTCCCGCCGGAAGACATCATCTTCGATCCGAATATCTTTGCGATCGCGACCGGCATCGAAGAGCACAACAATTACGGCGTCGACTTCATCGAGGCGACGCGCTGGATCCGCAAAAACCTGCCCGGCGCGCACATCTCGGGCGGCGTGTCGAACCTGTCGTTCTCGTTCCGCGGCAACGAGCCGGTGCGCGAGGCGATGCACTCGGTGTTCCTGTATCACGCCATCAAGGCCGGCATGGACATGGGCATCGTCAATGCCGGACAGATGATCGTCTATGACGACATCGACGCCGAGCTGCGGCAGGTGTGCGAGGACGTCATCCTCAACCGCGACCCCGGCGCCTCCGAACGGCTGCTGGCGCTCGCCGAGAAATTCCGCGGCAAGAAGACGGAGAGCAAGGAAGCCGATCTCGCCTGGCGCGAATGGCCGGTGGCGAAGCGGCTGTCGCATTCGCTGGTCCACGGGATCACCGAGTTCATCGAGCAGGACACCGAGGAAGCCCGCAAAGCCTCCTCGCGCCCGCTCGACGTGATCGAGGGCCCGCTGATGGCCGGCATGAACGTGGTCGGCGACCTCTTCGGCGACGGCAAGATGTTCCTGCCACAGGTGGTGAAGTCGGCGCGCGTGATGAAGCAGGCGGTGGCTTGGCTGATGCCGTTCATGGAAGAAGAGAAGGCTCGCAACCTCGCCAACGGCATCGGCACCGAAGGCTCCTCGTCCGCCGGCAAGATTGTGCTCGCGACGGTGAAGGGCGACGTCCACGACATCGGCAAGAACATCGTCGGCATCGTGCTCCAGTGCAACAACTACGAGGTGATCGACCTCGGCGTGATGGTGCCGGCGTCCAAGATCGTCGAGACGGTGAAGGCGGAGAAGGCCGACATCGTCGGCCTGTCCGGCCTGATCACGCCTTCGCTCGACGAGATGGCATTCTTCGCCGGCGAATTGCAGCGCGAAGGCCTGAAGCTGCCGCTGCTGATCGGCGGCGCCACCACGAGCCGCGTGCATACGGCGGTGAAGATCGACCCGAGCTATCGCGCCGGTCCGGTCGTCCACGTCAACGACGCCAGCCGCGCCGTCGGCGTGGCGTCCTCGCTGCTCTCGCCCGAGAAGCGCGACGCTTACGCAGCCGAGGTGCGCGCCGAGTACGCAAAGATCTCGGATGCGCATCTGCGCGCGCAGGCCGACAAGAAGCGGCTGAAGCTGGATGCGGCCCGCAAGAACCGCGTGCCGGTCGACTTCGCGGCCAACAAGCCGGTGAGGCCGACCTTCCTCGACACCAGGAGCTTCGACGAATACGATCTCGCCGAGCTCGTGCCCTATATCGACTGGACGCCGTTCTTCCAGACCTGGGAGCTCGCCGGCCGCTTCCCCGCGATCCTCGACGACGCCAAGGTCGGCGAGGTCGCACGCTCGCTCTATGACGACGCGCGCAAGATGCTCAACACCATCGTGAAGGAAAAATGGTTCCGGGCGCGCGCCACTGTCGGCTTCTGGCCGGCGAATGCAGAAGGTGACGACATCGTGCTCTATGCCGACGAGAGCCGCACCAAGAGCATCGCGACGCTGCACACTCTGCGCCAGCAGCTCGAGAAGCGTGAGGGCCGCTTCAACGCGGCGCTCGCCGACTTCGTCGCGCCCGCGGGCGTGCCCGACTATGTCGGCGGCTTCGTGGTCACCGCCGGCATCGGCGAAGACGCAGTCGCCGACCGCTTCAGAAGCGCCAATGACGACTACTCCTCGATCCTGTGCAAGGCGCTGGCCGACCGGCTGGCCGAAGCGTTTGCCGAGCGCATGCATGCTCGCGTGCGCCGCGAGTTCTGGGCCTATGCGCCGGACGAGGCGCTTTCACATGACGATCTGATCCTCGAGAAGTATCAGGGCATCCGCCCCGCGCCCGGCTATCCCGCGCAGCCCGATCACACCGAGAAGGCGACGCTGTTCGAGCTGCTCGATGCGGAAGCGACCGCCGGGGTGAAGCTGACTGAGAGCTTTGCGATGTGGCCGGGCTCGAGCGTATCAGGGCTCTATTTCGCGAACCCCGAGAGCTATTATTTCGGCGTCGGCAAGATCGAGCGCGACCAGGTCGAGGACTACGCCGCGCGCAAGGGCATGACGGTCGCCGAGACCGAGCGCTGGCTCGCGCCGGTGCTGAACTACATCCCGTCGCGCAAGGAGGCCGACAAGGCGTTCCCGGCGACACCGGCGAATGACGAGACATCGAACGATCTCGCCTCGCATCCGCCAGGCTGCACCTGCGCGGTGCATCTGGTCTGGCAGAAGAAGCGCGCGGGCGCGGGATAGCCGCCCGCGAACTCAAAAAGCGAAAACAACCCCATACACAGTAGGGATGGGGTTGACGGGCTTCAGAGATTTTCGGTGTTACCGAAAATCGCTTGCTCCGTCGGGCAAAACACCCGTATTATCTGATCATCGAGCCCTGCGCCGGTTTCGCGCTCCGGCAGACGCAAGCGCTCCGGTCTTGTGCCCCGGACGCTGCGCAGCACGAAGTGATGCGCTGCAGAGCCGGGGCCCACGCCTTCCCGCAATCCGTGCGACATGGGTCCCGGCACTGCGGAGCAGCGTTGCACGCTGCACCGCGTCCGGGACACGAAGCATGCCTACCCCTGCGGCGGCGCCAGCGGCTGCACGATGTCCTTGAACGGCGCCAGCGCCTCGCAGCGCTCGGCGTGGGCCGCGAGCGCCGGATAGCGCGCCGAGTCGAACAATTGCGGATGCGCCTCGCGGGTGAAGCGGACGACGCAGGCGACGGCGATGTCGGCATGACCGATGCGGTCGCCAAGCCAGTACGGCGTCGCCACCTTGGCGCGCTCGGCCTCCAGCACGCCGAGCACGTCGCCGATCTGCGCCTGGCAGCGTTCGACCCATAGCGCAAGCTGCTCCTTCCGCAGCACGCGTTCGTAGAGCAGGCTGACCGCCTTGTCGCCGAGGCCGGAGGCGAGCGCGCAGATGCGCAAATGCCGGCGACGCTCGACGCCGCTTCGCGGCAGCATCGCCTTGTCTGCGCCGACAAGCTCGTCGAGGTAGTCCAGGATGATCGTGCTCTCGATCAGCGCTTCGCCGTCCTCACACACCAGGGTCGGCACCCGGCGCAGCGGATTGTACGGCGCGATCTTGTCGGCATCGCCGAAGGTCGACCACGGTCTGTGCTCGAAGGCGAGCCCGTAGAGCCGCAGCGCAATCGCGACGCGGCGGACGAAGGGGGAATCATATTGGCCGATCAGGAACATGGTTCTCGCTCTTCTCTGGCGTTGGACAAGGCAGGGCCGATCAGTTTCCACGATGAGATCGTAGCCGCGCAAGGACAATCCTGGACTTATCCTAGAATTGGAGCATTGCGCCTGACGCAACGGCGCTCGCGACAATTTCTCCCGGATGCGCTATCAAGGACGGCATCATGACAGCGACATCAGACATCAATCGGGAGCGGATCGCGGCGACCGAGGCCGTCATCCGTCCGCACATCAGGCGCACGCCGCTCGTCCAGGCCGATCTCGCCGATTTCGGCCTGCCGGCGGCGCCCGTCACGCTCAAGCTCGAGATGCTGCAGCATTCCGGATCGTTCAAGGCGCGGGGCGCTTTTGCCAATCTGCTGCTGCGGCAAGTGCCGCAAGCCGGAATCGTCGCCGCATCCGGCGGCAATCACGGCGCGGCGGTCGCCTATGCGGCGCAGCGGCTCAAGATTCCCGCCACGATTTTCGTTCCTGACATCACCTCGCCCGCCAAGGCCGAGCGGATCAAGGGTTATGGCGCGAAGCTCGTGATCGCGGGCAACCGCTACGCCGATGCGCTTGCGGCCAGCGAAGCGCATGTCGCAAGGACCGGCGCGATGGCCGTTCACGCCTACGACCAGATCGAAACCCTGCTCGGCCAGGGCAGCGTTGGACTGGAGCTGGAGCAGGACGCCCCTGACATCGACACGCTGCTGGTGGCTGTGGGCGGCGGCGGACTGATCGGCGGCATCGCGGCGTGGACCGCCGGCAGAACCCGCATCATAGCCGTCGAGCCCGAGCTCTCGCCGACCCTGCACAGCGCGTTCGAAGCAGGCACCCCGGTCGACGCACCGGCCAGCGGCCTCGCTGCCGACAGCCTCGCGCCGCGGCGCGTCGGAGAGCTGATGTTTCCGATCGCGCGCGCCCATGTCGAGCGCGTCGTCCTCGTCAGCGACGACGCGATCCGGCAGGCCCAGGCCGCGCTATGGTCGCGCCTGCGTCTGGTCGCCGAACCAGGCGGCGCGGCGGCGTTCGCTGCGTTGCTCTCCGGCGGCTATCGTCCGTCGCCGGGCGAACGTGTCGCGGTGCTGGTCTGCGGCGCTAACACGACGGCGGTGAGCTTCGGCAGTTAGGCCGTGTACCTATTAACCCGGCGGGCTCATGTGACTGTCGACTACGTCCGCTGTGCTCCTCTAGCGACCAAGTTTGTGCGGCAGCGCTGTATGTCGCGATGGGCCGCAAGCAGGCATCTGGCTGCCTCGGGTGGCCAACGCACACGTTGGAGTGATGCAGCCGGTCGTTACAGCCGTCCCAAAGGTCCGGGGAGCGCGATATTAGAAAGGTAAAGAAGCCAAGCGAGCAGCGGATGAAAGAGGGTGAGTTGGGCGTTGAAAAGCACGTGGGTCAACCAACCGGGCACCAGGGATTTGTAACGCAAGCGTAACCCGTTAGTTGTGGTTCCCAACAGGATCATCGCGACGCTCCAAACTAAGCCGAGTGGCAGAATGTGATTGGCAGCAAACAGAAGGCTGCCCAATACCAGGATGTTGAAATCCTTCCAGCCAAGCCGACGCAGCCAAGTGACTAATAGCCCACGGTAAAGCACTTCTTCGGTCACGGGCGTTGTAACCACGAACAGAAACACGACTATTGCAACTGACCACGCGTCGTTGAAATCGATGTGGACGTTCTGGCTTCGGGCGCCAGTTATTTGAGTTAGCCAATGCGTCACGACGGGCACACCGAATATGACGATCACCGAAGCAACAATGCTCCCTGAGAAGCTGGACCAGGTGAGCCGCCGGAAAACAAAGACCTCCCCTTGCATTTCATGGCGCCTTGACCAGAACCATGCCAGAGCCACGGCAATCCAGCTACTCGCAGCATAGGCAAAGAGCCCATAAAGCCTGACGTTTTCAGGTGCCGGCAATCGAACGGCTTCCCCCTGTGCTATTTGCCAGATTGCTTGGGCGGCAACACCGATAGCTGTGATGACTACGGCCAATCCAATTGGAGACAGCACAATAGCGAGCACAACAGCGCTCAGGCGCCAATGCATCCGTGACAAATTCATCCCGACCTAGAACTCGCAGGCAAAGATCGACAGGGCTTCGTCGCGTGGAGTGAAGCGACAAAACGCTACACGCTGTAACATTGCGACCGATTGCGTGTCGTGTCAATGTCCAACATCTTGTGAGCGAGGTCGGCTTCGGGGCATTTTCGACGGTTTCAGCGGAGATTGTCGGCTGGCAGATGTCCGCTTCTACCCCGTAAGCGTCCAACCGGGCCCCGCCCGGAAGCGTTGCGTCTGGCCACACCCCTGTGATTCAAGCGTCCAAACTGAGGGCTCGAATCATGAGCTACGAACTCACCGATTATGAATGGATTGCTATCAAGCCTATGCTACCGAACAAGCCGCGTGGCGGGGGCGGCTTCCTCGCGCTGTCCAGCAATATCGGCCATTACGACCAGACCCGCTTCGCCGTGGTGTCGGAGCTGTCACTGAAGGCGGGCTATCAGATTGCGCCCGCCTGGCGCCTGACCGTCGGCTACGACGTGCTGTACTGGACCGGCGTGCAGCGCGCCGGCGGGCTGATCGACACGACCGTCAATCCGAACCTCACGCCACCGCCGGCCGGCGGCGGCCCGAACCGTCCCGCGCCGATGTTCAATACGACGAACCTGCTCGCGCAGGGTTTTAGTTTCGGCGTGCGGTATAATTATTGAGGGCAGCGTAGCAACGCCTGTACTCCGTCATTGCGAGCGTAGCGAAGCAATCCAGTGTCTTTCCGCGGAGGCAGTCTGGATTGCTTCGTCGCAAGAGTTCCTCGCAATGACGGTGGAAGGAGCCGCGCGCTAATCAATGATCGGCACATGCCTCGCCGCCGTGCGCGGTGCCGTGCCGTCGAGGCGCGGATCGTCCGCCACCTCGATCTGGCGGCGGAACGGACGAAAGCCCGAGCGCTGATAGAACGCAACGGCCGACGGATGATCGAAGGTGCAGGTGTGCAGCCAGAAGCGGCGCACGTCGTCGCGTGACCAAGCACGCTCCAGCGCGCGGTTCATCAGGAAGCGGGCGGCGCCGGTGCCGATCAAGCTACCGGTGACGCCGAAATAGACCAGCTCGCATTGGCCGGGGTCGCGGAAATCCAGCTCCAGCAGGCCTTCGTCGCGGCCGTCTACGACGAGCGCGTAGACCTCGATACCTGCGGCGTGGATGATCGCGGCGAGTTCCGTGTCGGTCATGCGTAGCCGCGAGAACCACAGCCATTCCTCGCCGACGCGGCGGAAGAAGTCGCGGTACCAGCTGAGTGCTGGGGCGTCGGCCTTGCACAGCGACCACGCGCCGGGTGGATCGTCGCGGGCAGCGGGGCGTGCGGTCATTTCGAGATGGGTGACAACCGCGGCGATCTTGCCGGCGGGGATGTCGGAATAGCCATCGGGGAGGATCATGGGCTGGCTCGTTCAGATTGGGCCAAAGCGGCAGCCATACATTCAGTGTCGTCCCGGCGGAGGCCGGGACCCATACTCCGCAGCCGGCGTTGTGAACGGGACTCGCCGTCCCAACGCCGCAAAATAATTTGCACTCGTGGTTATGGGTCCCGGCCTTCGCCGGGACGACGGTGTGCTTGTGGATACGCACCACTCACCGCGGCGTCAGCGTGATCGCTTCCGCGGTCGCGGCTTCCACAGCGGGGAGGCTGTAGAGCAGCGGCACATACTGGCCGGTGGCCCAGAGCGGGGCGAGGTCGCGGTAGTGGCCGCTGAAGGGATCGCCGGATTGGCCGGGCGTGTTGATGGTGCGGCTTGCATCCCAATTGCCGACGTCGAGCACCATGCGGAACGAGGCGCCCGAGAGCAGCCGATAGTCGGCGCGGCGATAGGTGGCGGCGCGCGGCACGTTGGCGGCGCCGCCATAGGCGAGCGGGCCGACCGACAATTGCGCTGATGTCGCCTTGTCGGCAAGCGGCATCAGCGCGTGATCGAATTTGGCGACATGCAGGCGGCCCCAGCGCCAGGTGGACGGATCAGGACCGAGCTTGCTGGCGACATCGGCGACGGCCGCACCGAGGCTATCGCGCAAAATCCGGTCGCGCCCGGCTGCGGGATCGGCGCCGAAAGACGCATCCGGCGATTCCAGCGCCGCGACGAGCGCCGAGACGCTGGAGGCCTCGGGTGCGATCAAATCGGCGGCCTTGGGCGCGGTGGTCTTCAGCAACACCGGGCCGAGATGATTGGCGATCCAGACTTCGAACACGGCCGCCGCGGCGCTGTCGGCGGCGTCACGCGCATCCCATGGCTTGAGCAGATCGAGGCCCTGCTTCACGTTGGCGTCGTCGGACGTGAGCGGCTGCAACAGCTTGACCAGCCGGCGTCCCAGCATGGTGGTGTCGTCGTTCTGCAGATCCATGGCGTCGGCGAGCGTCACCTTGGTGTTGGCCGCGAGCACCTCGGTGATGCGCTGCCAGCGCGCGCTGTCGGACCATTCGAAACCGACCCTGCGCTCGTTGACCGGATAATCCGGCGGCAGGTTCATGTGGTTCGCCGTGGCGAAAAAGCCCTGCTTCGGCTGATAGGCCTTCGGCAGCTCGTCGAGCGACAAAAATCCCTGCCATTCATAGCGGCCGTCGCCGGGCACCGGCATCAGGCCGTCGAAATTGACGCGGCGCGGCGTCTTGCCGGCTGCGACCCAGCCGATATTGCCCTTGGTGTCGGCATAGACCTGGTTCTCCGACGGCGCGCCCCAGCGCCGCATGGCGCCGAGGAAGCCGTTCCAGTCCTTCGCGGTCATGTAGTCCGACGAGCCGAAATAGGCCGAGGTGCCCGGCTCGAACCAGATCGAGCGCACGGCGAAGGCGCGCTTGTTGGCGTCGTCGACGAAGATGACGGGCCCGTGGCGGGTGAATTTCAGCTCGAGGTCGCGATTCTCCTCGCCCTTCACCTGCTCGGTCTCGTGGACGATGCGCATGTCCTCCCAGCCATTGCCGTAGCGATACTGGTTGGGATTTTGCGGATTGAGCTCGTAGACGTAGAGGTCTTCCTGGTCGACGTTGAAAATGGTCAGGCCGAAGGCGATGGTGCCGTTATGGCCGATCGAAATGCCGGGCAGCGCCGGCTCGCCGGCGCCGATCACGGAGAGGCCGGGCGCATTGAGCCCGACGATGTAGCGCAGCGACGGCACGCTGTGCTCGCGATGCGGATCGTTGGCGAGGATCGGACGGCCGGTCGCGGTGCGCGAGGCCGCGATCACCCAATTGTTGGAGCCGATGGTGTCGCGCTGCTGGTCGGCCTCGGTGAGGAACTTGTCGGGATCGTGCGCGAGCGCGGCCTTCTGGTCCTTTGGCGCAGCAAAAGCCACGGGGCGCGTCGCGAGATCATAGGGCGCGAGCACGGCCTTGGGCACGCTGCAGGGATCGAGTCCGTCCGGGACCTTCGTCGTCCACGCCGGCTCGAGCTTCACACGAAACCGATCCGCATCGAGGCCGGCCGCGCAGGCGACCAGCGAGCGCTTCACCTCGGAGGCGACATTGCGTGTCAACCCATGGCTGCGGATGCGGACAACGTCGTCCGCGACCCAGGGATCCGGCGTGGTGCCGGCGATCCTGAACTCGATCGGCAGCGGACGCTTGCCCGCACGCACGTCGGCGACATAGGCGTTGATGCCGGCAACGAAGGCCTCCGCATAGGTCTTCGCCTTGGGGCCGTAGGCCGCCCACTCCGCAGTCATGTCGCCGCGATAGAGAAACAGCCGCAGCGCCTTGTCCTGCTCGGCATAGGCCGGACCGAAATCCCTGGCGAGCAGGCCGAGGCCGCGCTTGCGCCAGAGATCGATCTGCCAGAGCCGGTCGCGCGCGGCATTGAACCCTTGCAGGAAGAACAGGTCGTGCTCGTTACCGGCATAGATGTGCGGGATGCCCCAGACATCGACCAGTATCCGGGCGGGGGCGTTGAGTCCGGCGACATCCATTTTGGTTTGCCGCGCGCTGCCGAGCGGGTTCGCCTTGTCGCGCGCGATGGCTGGCGAGGCAAGCAGCGCGGCAGAGATCGCTACGCCGCAGAGCTTCTGGATGACCCGGTTGAAATCCGTGTTCATTGTTGGTCCTCTCTTTGTTGTTGTTTGGGGCGCGATGTGCGCCCGCTATTCCCCTTCGTCGCTCGCCAGCACGCCCTTCACCGCGCGTGCCCAGCCGGCGAGCTTCCGCTCCCTTGTCGCCTGGCTCATGTTCGGCTTGAAGCGGTGCTCGAGGCGCCAATTGTCGGCGAATTTCGTCGGCTCGGGATAGACCCCGGCGTTGAGGCCGGCGAGATAGGCGGCACCGAGCGCAGTGGTCTCCTGGATCACGGGGCGGTCGACCGGCGCGTCGAGGAGATCAGCAAGGCGCTGCATGGTCCAGTCCGACGCGGTCATGCCGCCGTCGACGCGGAGCACGACGCTCGCGATTTCCGAGCTCGGCCAGTCCGCGCGCATCGCGGCCCAGAGATCAAACGTCTGGTAACAGACGCTTTCGAGTGCGGCGTGGGCAAGCTCGGCCGGGCCGGTGTTGCGGGTGAGGCCGAACAGCGCGCCGCGGACGCGCGGATTCCAGTAGGGCGCGCCCATGCCGACGAAGGCCGGGACCAGATAGACGCTCTGCATGGAGTCGGACTGGTCCGCAAGAGGTCCGGTTTCGGCGGCATGCTTGATGATGCCGAGGCCGTCGCGCAGCCATTGCACCGCAGAGCCTGCGACGAAGATCGAGCCTTCGAGCGCGTAGGTGCGTTTGCGGTCGAGCTGGTAGGCGATGGTGGTGAGCAGCTTATTCTTCGACACCACAGGCGTGGTGCCGGTGTTGAGAAGCGCAAAACAACCGGTGCCGTAGGTCGATTTCATCATGCCCGGACGGAAGCAGGCTTGTCCGATGGTCGCGGCCTGCTGGTCGCCGGCGATGCCTGATATCGCGATGGCGCCGCCGAACAGGTCCGGTGTGGTCTCGCCGAATCGGGCAGACGAGTCCTTCACCTCGGGCAGCATCGAGCGCGGCACGCCGATGATCTCCAGCAGCTCGTCGTCCCACTGGCCGGTGTGGATATTGAACAGCAGCGTGCGCGAGGCGTTGGTGGCGTCGGTGGCGTGCACCTTGCCGCCGGTGAGGCGCCAGAGCAAATAGCAATCGACGGTGCCGAACATCAGCTCGCCGCGGGCGGCACGCGCCCGCGCGCCGGGGACATGGTCGAGGATCCAGGCGACCTTGGTGCCGGAGAAATAGGGATCGATGATCAGGCCGGTCTTCTGCGAGATCGTGGGCTCACGGCCTTCGTGCTTGAGCTTCGCGCAGACCTCCGCGGTGCGGCGGTCCTGCCAGACGATGGCGCGGTGCACGGCCTGGCCCGTCGCGCGATCCCACACCACGGTGGTCTCGCGCTGGTTGGTGATGCCGATCGCGGCGATGTCCTTGGCCGTGATGCCGGCGCGCTGGATCGCGTCGCGGCAGACCATCACGGTCGAGGTCCAGATGTCCTCCGGCTCGTGCTCGACCCAGCCCGAGGCCGGAAAATGCTGCGGAAACTCCTGCTGCGCGCGGGCGGCAATCGAGATGTCGCTGCGAAACACGATCGCGCGCGAGGACGTGGTGCCCTGGTCGATGGCAAGGACGAAAGACATGGAAGCTTACCCTGGCGCTTTCTTGACGTGTTCTCGGCGTGTCCCCGGGAGGGGTCATTCCGTCGCGCCAAAAGGAGCGGATTAAGACGACAAGGTCAAGGTGGCTTGCGGGCCGCTGCCCCTTCCTTCTCCCCTTGTGGGAGAAGGTGGCGCGGAAGCGCCGGATGAGGGGTTCTGTCCGCGCCTTCGCTAAAAGTTGGACACGCGGATAGAACCCCTCACCCGTCTCGCCGCTATGCGGCGAGCCACCCTCTCCCACAGGGGGAGAGGGGAAGAAAGCAGACTCGGCCGCAAGACTAGGACGGCGGGAGCGAAGATGATACATGCCGGACCGGACAATCCGGGGCGGCATGACATTCACTTCCCTTCAGTTCGGCGTCTTTGTTGCGGTGGTGTTTGGCGCCTATTATTTGCCGCCGCTGCGCCGCTTCCAGGTTCAGCTGCTGGTGCTCGCAAGCCTGGTGTTCTATGGCTCCGGCCAGCCTGCCCTGCTGCCGATGCTGCTGCTCGCCGTGCTCGGGACCTATCTCTGCCTGGTGTTGGCGTTCGACAACCGCGCGGTCTGGATGCCGGCCGGCATCGTCTTCAATCTCGCGCTGCTGGCGTTCTTCAAATACAAGCTGCTGTTCATCGACTTAGGCACGGTTCACCCGACCGGCGTCGCGCCGCTGGATGTGTTGCTGCGATTGCCGCTGCCGATCGGCATCTCGTTCTTCGTGTTCCACAATATCAGCCTGCTGGTCGATTTGACGCGGGAGAAGCGGCCGCCGCCACTGCGGGACGTGTTCCTTTACATCATCTTCTTCCCGCAGCTGGTGTCCGGGCCGATCACCCGCGCGGGCCAGTTCATGCCGCAGATCGCGCCGAAGCGGCTCGCCGACGTCGATCTCGTCGAGGCCGCAAAATGGGTCCTGACCGGCTTCTTCTTCAAGCTCTACGTCGCGAACAATCTCAACGAGATGACGTCCTACATGGACTATCCGCTCTACGAGACGGTGGCGACGCCGGACCGCTGGCTGCTCGTGTTCCTGTACAGCTACCAGATCTATGCCGATTTCTTCGGCTATTCGGCGATCGCGCTCGGCCTTGGGCTGCTGTTCGGCTACCGCCTGCCCGTCAACTTCAACCTGCCCTACATCTCGGTCTCGTTCTCCGAGTTCTGGATCCGCTGGCACATCTCGCTGTCCACCTGGCTCAGGACCTATCTCTACATCCCGCTCGGTGGCAACAGGAAGGGGCCGGCCCGGACCTGCCTCAATCTGATGATCGTGATGACGCTCGGCGGGCTCTGGCATGGCGCGAGCCTGAGCTACGCGTTGTGGGGCATGCTGCATGGCCTGCTGCTGGTCGTTGAGCGGCCGTTTCTGAAACTGCTCGGCGAAGCCGGGCCTGTGGTGCGGGTCGTCCGCATGGGCGTGGTGTTTTTCTGCGTGACGATGCTGTGGATCTTCTTCAAGCTGCCGAACTTCGATCACGCGCTCGGCTATCTCTCAGGCATGTTCTCGCCGACCGACAATCCCAATCCGACCAAGCTGTTTCGCAACATGGCGCTGCTCTACGCCCTGCCCGTGCTGATCCAACACCTCGGCATCGGCGCGCTTCTCGCGGGCAAATTGCGGCGATGGGAGCCGTATCTCTATGGCGCGCTGGCGGCGATGGCCTGGCTCGAGGCCGGACCCGACGCCGCCTTCATCTATTTCCAGTTCTGACCATGCAGCACTCGTCCGGGTTTTCATGGCTGATCAAATGCGCTGGTGTCGCGGTGGCGCTGCTGCTGGCCTGCGGCCTTGCCACTGCGCGATTCGGCGCAGCACTGCAGCAGCCGACCGTCACGACCCGCGACGGCACCATCATCACGCTCAACCGCTATGTCGGAGAGCCCGTGCCTGATCTCGTGCTGGTCGGCAGCTCGGTCGCCTGGCGTCTTAAGGAGGAATATTTCTCGCAGCCCCGCGTCCGCAATCTCGCGCTGGCCGGCGGCTCGCCGGTGACCAGCCTCGCCATCGTCGCGAAGCAGAAGAGCCTGCCGAAGATTGTCCTGATCGAGACCAATGTTCTCACGCGCCTGCCCGACGACGCGCTGATCGCCAAATTCTCGGGTGGCGCGCGCACCGAAGCGCTGTTCCTGCGCCCGGTACGAACGGCGGTCGCCGCCTACGAGACGTGGAATCACACGCCGCCGAACGCTGCGGACGCGCGCGCCGAGCGGGATCGCCTGCTCGGCGAACCGCCGAGCCCATTCGACAACAAGGTCTATCTCGATCGTGCCGTGCAACAGATGAATGACGACGACCCCACTGGTCCGGCGCGGGTGAATGTAGCGCGCATCAAAGAGCTCATCGACGACATCGAGCGGCGGGGATCACGCGCCGTCCTGCTCGAGATTCCGTTTGCGGCGGAGATCGAGGACTCGCGCATGGTCAGGATGAGCAAGGCGATCGTCCACGCGGCCTTTCCGGATCGCGGACGCTGGCTGCCGATCAATCCGCCGGTGAGCGAACTGCGCTGGGCCGACGGCGTGCATCTCGACGAACGATCGGCCCTGCTCGTCGTGCGTGCGATCGAAGGCGCGCTGGCCGCGCACGGCCGGTAGCAGCTCTAGAACCGAGAAGCCGCGGCGTACTGGATCCCCCGCTTTCGCGGGGGACGACAGTCTTCGTGTGGTCAGATCAACTTAGATCAACCCACCCGCGTCCGCGACGCGGCGCTGGTGGTAGTCGGTGTCGCCAAAGGTGTTCTCGATCATGGTCAGGCGCTTGAAGTAGTGGCCGATCTTGGCCTCCATGGTCATGCCGATGCCGCCGTGGAGCTGGATCGACTGCTGGCCGACGAACTTCAGCGACTTGCCGATCTGCACCTTGGCGGCTGCGATGGCGTTGGCGCGCTCCTTGGCGTCCGTGAAATCGCTCGCCATGGTCGCGAACATCGACATCGAGCGGGCCTGCTCGGTGGCGACGAACATGTCGGAGGCGCGGTGCTGCAGCGACTGGAACGAGCCGATCGCGACGCCAAATTGTTTTCGCGTCTTGATGTACTCGACCGTGGTCTTGAGCGATTCATCCATCAAGCCGACAGCTTCGGCGCAGAGCGCGACGCGGGCTTCGTCCACCACGCGCTCGATCAGCGCGAGCGAGTCATCGGGGTTGCCGATCGCGGCGTCAGCGCCGACTTCGACACCGGTGAAGGTGATGTCTGCGGCGTGCAGGCCGTCCTGGGTCGGGTACGACTTCTTCGCCACGCCCCTGGCGCTTGCCGGCACCAGGAACACGCCGATGCCGGTCGTATCGCGGCGGTCGCCCCTGGTGCGCGCGGTGACGATGAGGGTGTCGGCGTTCTCGCCGTTGAGCACGACGAATTTTTCGCCGTCGATCACCCAGCCGTCACCCTTCTTCTTCGCCGTCGTGGCGACGTCGAACAGATCGTAGCGCGAGTTCTTTTCGAGCTGGGCAAACGCCAGCGTCTTGCTGCCGTCGACGATCCCCGGCACATGCGCGGCCTTCTGCGCATCGGTGCCGGCGTGACGCAGGAAGCCGCCGCCGATCACGACTGTCGCGAGATAAGGCTCGAGCACCAGCGCCTTGCCGAGCGCTTCCATCACGATCATGGTCTCGACGCCGCCGCCGCCGAAGCCGCCATCGGCCTCCGCGAAAGGCAGACCGAGCAGACCCTGCTCGGCGAGCTTGCCCCAGACGGCCTGGCTCCAGCCGCCCTTCTCCTTCATGTACTTCTTGCGGCTCTCGAAATCGTAGGAATCGGTCAGCAGGCCGTCGATGCTGTCCTTCAGGAGCCGCTGCTCCTCGGTCAAATCAAAATCCATGTTCTTTGCTTCCTCGTACCCGGAATTATCTGGTTTCGTCATCCCGGGGCGCGCATCGCGCGAGCCCGGGATCCATACTCTCGGTCGTGGTTATGGATTCCGGGCTCGCGCGGCGCGCGCCCCGAAATGACGCCTAGAGTCCCAGCACCGCCTTGGCGATGATGTTGCGCTGGATCTCGTTGGAGCCGCCGTAGATCGAGACCTTGCGGTTGTTGAAGTAGCTCGGCGCGATCTGGGCGGTCCAGTCCATGGCTTCGTTGGAGCCGTCGTCGCCGTGCACGTCATAAGGAGCCGCGAACGGGCCGATCACTTCCATGAGCAACTCGGTGGTGGTCTGCTGGATCTCGGAGCCCTTGATCTTCAGCACCGAGGAGGCCGGATTGGGCTTGCCCTTGCCGTGCTTGCCTTCGTCGGCGACGACGCGGAGCTGGGTCAGCTCGAGCGCCTTCAGCTCGATCTCGCAGGCGGCCAGCTTCTCGCGGAACGCTGCGTCCTGGATGATCGGCTTGCCGCCGGACTCGACCTTTGAGGCGAGATCGCGGATGCGCCGCAGCCGCTCCTTGGAAACGCCGACACGGGCAATGCCGGTGCGCTCATTGCCGAGCAGGAATTTTGCGTAATCCCAGCCCTTGTTCTCCTCGCCGATCAGGTTTTCGTAGGGCACCTCGACGTCGTCGAAGAACACTTCGTTGACCTCGACGCCGCCGTCGATGGTCTGGATCGGGCGCACGGTGACGCCCTTCGACTTCATCGGGAACACGATGAAGGAGATGCCCATCTGCTTCTTGGCGTTGTTGTCGGTGCGGCAGAGGCAGAAGATCATGTCGGCGTGCTGGGCCAGCGTCGTCCAGGTCTTCTGGCCGTTGATGATCCACTTGTCGCCCTTGCGCTCGGCTTTTGTCTTCAGCGAGGCGAGGTCGGAGCCGGAGCCGGGCTCCGAAAAGCCCTGGCACCACCAATCGTCGACGTTGGCGATGCGCGGCAGATACTTCTTCTTCTGCTCCTCATTGCCGAAGGTGTAGATCACGGGGCCGACCATGCTGACGCCGAAGGCGAGCGGTTGTGGCGCCGGATAGGACTGCAGCTCCTCGTTGAAGATGTAGTGCTGCACGGAGGTCCAGCCGGTGCCGCCATACTGCGTCGGCCAGTGGCTGGTGCCCCAGCCCTTCTTGTTGAGGATGCGCCACCACGTCACCATCTCGTCCTTCGAGAGATGACGGCCCTCGACCAGCTTGCGCCGCGTATCCGGCGGCACATTGTCGCGGAAGAATGACCGCACTTCCTCGCGAAACGCCTGCTCTTCCCTAGTGAATGCGAGATCCATCGGATCCTCCTGTAAATTACTGCAACACCTCGAAAAGTCCCGCCGCGCCCATGCCGCCGCCGACGCACATGGTAACGACCGCGTATTTCGCCTTGCGGCGGCGGCCTTCGATCAAGGCATGGCCGAGCAGCGTGGCGCCCTCGGTGGCATTGAGCGCGCCGCGATAGGCCTTGCCGATCGGCGTGCGGGCGGTGGAAACGATGACGGCGTCGGTCAAGAGCGACCTCCTGGTTGCGTGGATTGTGATGGTTTCTGCCGCTGGCGCAGTTCGTGGCGCGACAGCTTGCCGACCGGCGTGCGCGGCAGATCGTCGACGAACTCGACCGCCGCCGGCAATTCGTGCTTGCCGACCTTGCCGGCAAGCTGCGCGCGCAGCTCGTCGAGCGAGAACGGTTTTGCGCCCGGCTTCAGCTTGATGAAGGCTTTTGCGGCCTCGCCGCGATACTGGTCGGGAATGCCGAGCACGATCACCTCGTGCACGCCTGTTACGGTGTAGATCGCCTGCTCGATCATCTGCGGATAGACGTTGAAGCCGCCGGAGATGATCATGTCCTTCTTGCGATCGACCAGGAAGAAATAGCCGTCGGTGTCGACATAGCCGATGTCGCCGGTCAGGAAGCGGCCGTCGGAGAAATACTCCGCGGATTCCTTCTGCTTGTTCCAGTAACCCTTGGTGACGTTTGGGCCCTTGATGCGGATCTCGCCGACCTCGCCCGGCGACAGCACGTTTGCGGGATCGTCCAGCGAGACGACGTCGAGCTCGATGCCGGGCAGCATCAGGCCGATCGAGCCGGGCTTGTCGGGACCGACCGGCGGATGGCCGGTGCCGGGCGAACAGGTCTCGGTCATGCCCCAGCCGCTCTTGAGCTTCTTGCCGACCTTGCGCTCGAAGAAGCTCGCGACCTCGACCGGCAGCGGCGCGCCGCCGGAGCCGATCGCATTGAGCGAGGAGAAGTCGCGCTTGTCGAGATTGGGGAGTGCTGCGATCGCGATCCACATCGTCGGCACGCCCGGGAAATAGGTGGCGCGCTTGACTTCGATGTCGCGCATCACGGCCTCGACATCGAAGCGCTGGTGAAGCGAGATCAGATTGCCGCGCCGGAGCGAGGACAGCAGCACGACGGTGAGCGCATAGATGTGGAACAGCGGCAGCACGCAGATCACGCGCTCGACGACGTCGCCGCGCGCGGCGCGTCCCGGCTTGCCCCAGACGTCGTAGATCGACACCGCGGAGGTGAGATTGCCGTGCGTGAGCATAGCGCCCTTGGGCAGGCCGGTGGTGCCGCCGGTATATTGCAGCAGCGCGACGTCATCGATCGCAACGGCAGGCCACTCTGCCGGCAGCGGCGCGCCCTCGACGAAGGCCTTGAAGGTGACGATGCGGGGATCATCCGGGATCGCCGCCTGCGGCGTGCCGACCTTGCCCCAAGTGTCGTCCTCGCAGACGACGAGGCGATCGATCAGCCCCTTCTCCAGGAATTTCAGCGCGGTCGGCAGCAATGCCTGGAGGTTCGAGGTGACTAGCAACCGCGAGCCGGAATCCGAGACCTTGTGCGTCAGCGCGATCTCGCCGTCGAGCGGCGAGAGATGCGCGACGCGGCTGCCTGCCTTCAGCGCGCCGAAGAAATTGACGGGATGATCGGGGGTATTGCCGAGGAACAGCGCGACGGAGGTGTTCTTGCCGCAGCCGGCGCGCAGGAACGCGGCCGCCGCGCGCTCGGCCATGGCCGCGAGCTCGGCATAAGTGATCGGACGATCGCGAAATTCCAGCGCGGTCCGCAGGCCATAATTCGCGGCAGCCGCCGAGAGCAGGTCAGGCAGCGTGCCCTGGACGATGGCGTCGTCCCAATGCACGCCCTCGGGGTAAAACTGTTCGCCGGGATGGGTCATTTACGGTCGATACTCTGCAAGACAGTCGTGACGGGGTCGTGTGAGGTGAGCACGGACGGATGGGCTCCCCTCCCCCTTGCGGGGAGGGGTTGGGGAAGGGGGTAGCCACGAACGCCGACTTCTCCCGGGGCTACCCCCCTCCCTGACCCTCCCCCGCAAGGGGGGAGGGAACGGAGAGAGCGTGCCTGGGAGGAAGAATTGGCGGTCACAGCGCCCTAGCCTATCACGCCGCCTTCGACTCGGCCGCCAGCGACGCGAACGTCTTGCCTTCGGCTGCGAGCTTCTTCAGCAGCGGGGCGGGCTCGAGGCTCGGGTCGTTGGTCTCCTTGGCGTAGAAGGCGAGACGGTCGGCGATGTGCTTGAGGCCGACGGTGTCGGCCCAGAACATCGGGCCGCCGCGATAGATCGGCCAGCCGTAGCCGTAGAGCCAGACCACGTCGATGTCCGAGGGACGCGCCGCGATGCCCTCTTCGAGGATCTTCGCGCCCTCGTTGATCATCGGATACATCATGCGCTCGAGGATCTCGTCGTCGCTGACGACGCGCTTCTTGCGGCCCAAGCGCAGCAGTGTCTCGTCGATCAGCTTCTCGACCTCCGGATCGGGCATCGGCGCGCGGGAGCCGGCTTCATATTTGTAGTAGCCCTTGCCGGTCTTCTGGCCGAAGCGGCCGGCTTCGCACAGCGCGTCCGCGATCTCCGACTTGATGCCGCGGTCCTTGCGCGAGCGCCAGCCGATGTCGAGGCCGGCGAGATCGCCCATTGCGAACGGCCCCATCGGCATGCCGAACTTGGTCACGACAGCGTCGACCTGCTGCGGCAGAGCACCTTCGAACAAGAGCTTTTCCGACTGCTTGCCACGCTGCGCCAGCATGCGGTTGCCGACAAAGCCATCGCAGACGCCGACCACGGCCGGCACCTTTGCGATCTTGCGCGCGATGGTCACGGCAGTCACCAGCGCATCCGGCGCAGTCTTGTCGGCGCGCACGATCTCGCACAGCTTCATGACATTGGCCGGCGAGAAGAAGTGCATGCCAAGCACGTCCTGCGGACGCTTGGTCGCCTTCGCGATCTCGTCGATGTTGAGATAGGAGGTGTTGGAGGCGAGCACCGCGCCCGGCTTGACATACTGGTCGAGCTTGCCGAACACTTCCTGCTTGACCGCCATGGTCTCGAACACGGCCTCGATGACGAGGTCGGCGTCGCCGACATTCTCGATGCCGACCACGCCGTTGATCAGCGCCATGCGCTTGGCGGGCGCGTCAGCCGGGATGCCGCCGCGCGCGGCGGTCGCTTCCCAATTCTTCTGCATGATGCCCATGCCGCGCTTGAGCTGCTCCTCGCCGGTCTCGATCAGGGTGACGGGGATGCCCGCATTGGCAAAGGACATCGCGATGCCGCCGCCCATGGTGCCGGCGCCGAGAATGGCAACACGGTTAACCGGACGCGACTTGGTGCCCTCAGGCACGCCCGCGATCTTGGCGGCTTCGCGCTCGGCGAAGAAGGCATAGCGCTGCGCCTTGGACTGGTCGCTGGCGACGAGCTTGAGGAAGCCTTCGCGCTCCTTCTTCAAACCTTCGTCGAACGGCAGGTCGATCGCCGCACCGACGGCGTCGGCCGCCGCGAACGGCGCTTCCAGGCCGCGCGACTTCTTGGTCATGGCGGCAACCGCATTGGTGAAGATCGAGCGGTCGGCCTTGGCGGCCGCGATCTTGGAATCGTCGTCGCGCAGGCGGCGCAGCGGACGCTTCTCGGCGACGAGCTTGCGGACGAAGAGTTCAGCACCCAAGGTCGGGCCTTCGACGATCTCCTCGATCAGGCCGTTCTTCAGCGCTTCCGACGCACCAATCGGATCACCGCCGACGATCATCTTGACCGCGAGCTCTGGGCCAACCGCACGCGGCAGGCGCTGGGTGCCACCGGCACCCGGCAACAGGCCGAGCTTCACCTCGGGCAGGCCGAGCTTTGCCTCTTTGACGGCGACGCGGAAATGACAGGCGAGCGCGACCTCGAGGCCGCCGCCGAGTGCGGTGCCGTGGATCGCGGCAACCACCGGCTTCGGCGAATTCTCGATCTCAGACAGCACGTCATTGAGCGCCGGAGGCTTCGGCGGCTTGCCGAATTCGGTGATGTCGGCGCCGGCAATGAAGGTGCGGCCGGCGCAGGTCAGCACGATGCCCTTGATGGCGGGATCGGCGACCGCCGCCTTGATGCACTCCAGAATGCCACCGCGGACGGCGGCGCTCAGCGCATTGACCGGAGGGCTATTGACCGTGACGATCCCGACTTCGTCATGACGCTCAAGCTTGACCACTTCGCTCACGGTTTCCCTCCTTGGTGGGGATTTACTTTTGTTCGATTTCGCAGTGCGGAATTTAATTCCGCATCTTGACGGCAGGGTTATTTTGAAGCACGTGGCTTGTCAACGACTCCGCGCAAGAGCAGATCAGGGATGAAGCGTACAGCAAAGAAGACCGCGGCCGATCGGAATTTCGTCGTCGCGCTTTCCCGCGGACTGGATGTATTGCGCGCATTCCAACCCAATGATGGCCTTCTCGGCAATCAGGAGATTGCGGCCCGCACCAATCTGCCGAAGCCGACCGTGTCCCGGCTGACCTACACGCTGACCAAGCTCGGCTATCTTGCGCCGGTTCCCCGGTTCGAAAAGTACCAACTCACGCCCGCCGCGATGTCGCTTGGCTACGCCGCGCTGGCCAATCTCGGCGTTCGGCATTTGTCCGAGCCGTTCCGCGAGGAAATGATGCGCGCGACCGGCGGCGCGGTCGCCGTCGGCGGCCGCGACCGTCATAGCATGATCTATTTCGGGCAGAGCCGCGGCAGCGAGACGGTTGGCGTTCAACTTGACGTCGGCTCTCGCGTGCCGATTGCAACCAGCGCGATGGGCCGCGCCTATTTCTGGGCGCTCGACGACGAGAACCGCGCTGAAGTCACGCGCATCCTGCGCGAACATTACGGCAGCCGCTGGCCCAAGATGCGCGACGGACTGGAACGTTCGGGCGAGACCGTCGCAAAATACGGTTTCGCGATGTCCGTCGGCGATTGGCACGACGACATCGGCGCCGCTGGCGTCGCGCTCAAGCTCAACGACGGAACCGGACCTTACGCCTTCAATTGCGGTGCACCTGCATTCCGCTTCACGGAAGAGCGCTTGATCAACGACATTGGACCGCGACTGCTTGCGATGGTAAGGAACATCGAAGCGGCACTTGGGGGTCTGATGCCGCAATCCAAAAAAGAAGTCAGCAAAAAGCTGAAATCAGGAGGAAAAGTTGCACGTGTGGCCGAGGGGTTCAGATAGCCTTTGTCATCATCGGGAGCGGTTCGCATCGCCCCGTCGCCCACGGAATAGCGTGGGCGAGACGACATGACGCAGGCACAGCTCGCGCAGGGGACATCGCCCCTGCTCGCGGTTCGCGACGTCAGCGTCGTGTTCGGCGGCATCGTCGCGCTCAACGGCGTGTCCTTCGACATGCGCAAGGGCCAGATCCTCGGACTGATCGGCCCTAATGGCGCCGGCAAGACCACGCTCTTCAACTGCCTCTCCCGCCTCTACCAGCCGTCGTCCGGCGACATCCTGATGGAGGGCGCGAGCATTTTGACGCGGCCGCCGCATAGGATCGCCGAGATCGGCATCGGCCGCACCTTCCAGAACGTGGCGCTGTTTCCGAACCTCTCGGTGATGGACAATGTCCGCGTCGGCACGCACGCCCGCACCTCCAGCGACATCATCAGCGACTCGCTGCGGCTGGCCTGGATTCGCCGCAGCGAAACCAGCGTGAACAAGAAGGTGCACGAGATCCTCGCCTATCTCGACCTCGAGGACGTCGCCCACACCACCGTCTCCGGCCTGCCCTTCGGCACCCAGAAGCGCGTCGAGCTGGCACGGGCTCTGGCTGCGGACCCGAAAATCCTGCTGCTCGACGAGCCCGCCGGCGGCCTCAACCACGAAGAGGTCCACGTCCTCGGCGACCTCATCCGCAAAATCCGGGATGAACGCCACATGACGGTGCTGCTGGTCGAGCACCACATGGGCCTCGTGATGTCGATCGCCGACCACGTCGTCGCGCTGAATTTCGGCAAGAAGCTCGCGGAAGGCACGCCCGCCCAGGTGCAGGCGGACCCCGACGTCATCAAGGCCTATCTCGGGAGCAAGGACCAATGACGACGCTGCTCAACGTCAAGGACCTGCGCGCCTATTACGGCCAGGTCCAGGCGCTCCACGGCCTCTCTTTCTCGCTCAGCGAGGGCTCGCTGACGACGCTGCTCGGCGCCAATGGCGCCGGCAAGACCACGACGCTGCGCGCGATCTGCAACATGGTGCGCTCCACCGGCGGCATCGAGTTCGACGGCAAGCCGCTGAACAACCGCTCCACCGAAAGCATCGTCCGGTTCGGCATCGCCCATGTGCCGCAGGGCCGCGGCACCTTCACCACCATGACGGTGGAGGAGAATCTCCAGTTAGGGGCCATCACCCGCAAGGACAATGCCGGCATCGTCTCCGACATCGAGCGCATGTATGCGCATTTCCCGGTGCTGAAGCAGCGCCATACCCAGCAGGCCGGCACGCTTTCCGGCGGCGAGCAGCAGATGCTCGCGGTCGCCCGCGCGCTGATGCTGCGGCCGCGGCTGATGCTGCTCGACGAGCCCTCCTTCGGCCTCGCGCCGCTCGTCGTGCGCGACCTGTTCGGCATTCTCGGCAAGATCAACCGCGAGGACAAGGTGTCGATCCTGGTGGTCGAGCAGAACGCCCAGCTCGCGCTCGAGCTCGCCGACCAGGCCTATGTGATCGAGACCGGCCGCATCGTGATGTCGGGCAATGCCAAGGACATCGCGAACAACGAAGAAATCCGCAAATCCTATCTGGGTTACTGAGGTGGGATGATGGCAACGAACAATCCGCGCGCTCCGTTCACCTCTCCCCATCGGGGAGAGGTCGATTTGCGCAGCAAATCGGGTGAGGGGCCGCAGCTCCACCGTGAGACCCTAACCCCTCACCCGCGCCTGAGCCTGTCGTCGGGCGCGCCTTCGGCGCGACCCGTTGGGCGCGACCTCTCCCAATGGGAGAGGTGGACCGTCAATGCCGCCGCAGTTCAACCCGAATTCGGCATGATTTAGGAGCCGGGACAATGGAACTGTTTACCAACCAGGTCCTGGCCGGGATTGCCACGGGCGCCATCTACGCCTGCATGGCGCTCGCGGTGGTCATGATCTACCAGGCCATCGACCATCTCAACTTCGCGCAGGGCGAGATGGCGATGTTCTCGACCTTCATCTCCTGGCAGCTGATGCAATGGGGCGTGCCCTATTGGGCCGCGTTCGTGATCACGCTGGCGCTCTCCTTCGTCGGCGGCATCGCGATCGAGCGCATCCTGTTCAAGCCGCTGGCGAAAGCGCCTGTTCTGACCAATGTCGCCGGCTTCATCGCGCTGTTTGCGATCATCAACTCCTCGGCCGGCCTGATCTGGGACTTCACCATCAAGCAATATCCGACCCCGTTCGGCTCCTCGCCGTTCCTCGGCAGTCAGCTGATCTCGACCCACCAGGCCGGCATGATCGGCGTCACCGTGCTGCTGCTGCTCGGTCTCTATTTCTTCTTCCAGTACACCCGGATCGGCCTTGCCATGCGCGCGGCCGCGTCGGTGCCTGAATCGGCGCGGCTGGTCGGCATCAACACCTCCTGGATGATCGCGCTCGGCTGGGGCATGGCGACCGCGATCGGCGCGATCGCCGGCATGCTGATTGCCCCTGTCGTGTTCCTCGAGCCCAACATGATGGGCGGGGTGCTGATCTACGGCTTCGCCGCAGCCGTGCTCGGCGGGCTGACCAGCCCGTTCGGCGCCGTGGTCGGCGGCTTCCTGGTCGGCATCTTCGAGAATCTCGCCGGCACCTACATCCCCGGCGTCGGCAACGAGCTGAAACTCCCGATCGCGCTCGCGCTGATCATCTCCGTCCTGGTCGTCAAACCCGCTGGTCTGTTCGGCCGGCAAATCGTCAAGCGAGTTTGATCATGAGCGCAGTTGAAGACGTCGTCACCGAAGCCCCAGCGGTCGAGGCCGTTCCAAAGCGGGCCATGACGCTGGGCACCGGCACCTCGCTGGTGGTGCTGTTGCTTCTGATCGCCGTTCCGCTGTTCGCGAAGAACTTCGTGATCTTCCAGCTGACCCAGTTGCTGTATCTGGGCCTCGCCGTACTGGCGCTGAACATCCTGACCGGCGGCTCCGGCCAATTCTCGCTCGGCCAGAGCGCGTTCTACGGCATCGGCGCCTACGTCACCGCGGTGATGATGGAGCAGTTCAACATCCCGTACTTCCTCTGCCTGCCGGTCGCGGGCGTGGTTTGCTTCGGTGCGGGCTTCCTGTTCGGCCAGCCGGCGCTGCGGCTCTCCGGCGTCTACCTGGCGCTCGCGACCTTCGCGCTCGCCACCGCGATGCCGCAGCTCCTGAAGCTGAACTTCCTCGAAAAATGGACCGGCGGCGTGCAGGGCCTGGTCGTCACCAAGCCGGATGCGCCGTTCGGCCTGCCGATGTCGCAGGACATGTGGCTGTATTATTTCACGCTCGTCGTCGTGCTCGCGATCTACATCTTCTCGGTGAACCTGTTGCGCTCCCGCTCGGGCCGCGCCTTCATGGCGATCCGCGACAACGAGATCGCGGCCTCGGCCATGGGCGTCAATGTTGCACTGTACAAGACGCTCGCCTTCGGCGTCTCCGCCGCCATCACCGGCGTCGCCGGCGGCTTGAGCGCCATCGCGGTGCAGTTCGTCGCGCCCGACAGCTTCACCATCACGCTCGCGATCCAGCTGTTCCTCGGCATGGTCGTCGGCGGCGTCGGCTGGCTGCCCGGCTCGATCGTCGGCGCCGCCTTCATCATCTTCGTGCCGAACATCGCGGAGGGCATCTCCAAGGGCCTCTCCGGCGCCGTGTTCGGCGTGCTCCTGTTCCTGGTCATCTACCTCGTGCCGCACGGCGCGAGGCAAGTCGCAATCCTGGGCCAGCAACTCGCCGGACGGCTCAGGAAAAACTGAAACTGTTCAATTAAGCAAGGAGACTAAATTTGTTTTTCGGAAGAACACTGCGAACCACCGCACTCGTATCGGCGGTCGCGACCCTCACCTCCGGCGCAGCACTCGCCCAAAAGAAATACGACACCGGCGCGTCCGACACCGAGATCAAGATCGGCAACATCATGCCGTACAGCGGCCCGGCGTCGGCCTATGGCATCATCGGCAAGACCGAAGAAGCCTATTTCAAGATGATCAACGACAAGGGCGGCATCAACGGCCGCAAGATCAACTTCGTCACCTATGACGACGGCTATTCGCCGCCGAAAGCGGTCGAGCAGGTCCGCAAGCTGGTCGAGAGCGACGAGGTGCTCGCCGTGTTCAACCCGCTCGGCACGCCCTCGAATTCCGCCATCCAGAAGTACCTCAACGCCAAGAAGATCCCGCAGCTGTTCGTCGCCACCGGCGCCACCAAGTGGAACGACCCGAAGAACTTCCCCTGGACCATGGGCTGGCAGCCCTCCTACCAGAGCGAAGCGCAGATCTACGCGAAATGGCTGATGAAGGAAAAGCCCGGCGCCAAGGTCGCGATCCTCTATCAGAACGACGATTTCGGCAAAGACTACCTCAAGGGCACCAAGGACGGTCTCGGTGCCAAGGCCTCCTCGGCCATCATCATGGAGGAGAGCTATGAAGTGTCCGAGCCGTCGATCGACGGTCACATCGTCAAGATCAAGGCCGCCAATCCCGACGTGCTGCTGATCTATGCGACGCCGAAGTTCGCGGCCCAGACCATCAAGAAGACGGCCGAGCTCAACTGGAAGCCGCTCCAGATCCTCACCAACGTCTCGATCTCGGTCGGCAGCGTGATGAAGCCGGCCGGCTTCGAGGCCTCGCAGAACGTGCTGTCGGCGGCCTATGCCAAGGACTCCACGGACCCGCAATGGGCCAACGACCCCGGCATGAAGAGGTGGAACGAGTTCGTCGACAAGTACATGCCGGGCGCCGACAAGTCCGACACCAGCATGGTCTACGGCTACGGCGCAGCGTCGACATTGGCCAAGGTACTGGAGATGTGCGGTGACGATCTCACCCGCACCAACCTGATGAAGCAGGCGGCGAGCCTGAAGGATTTTGTCCCGGACACCATGTTGCCCGGCGTCAAGCTCAATACCAGCGCCACCGACTTTGCCCCGATCGCGCAGCTCCAGATGCAGCGCTTCAAGGGCGAGAGATGGGAACTTTTCGGCGAAATCATCAGCGGCGACATCGCCTCCGAGTGACAAGCTGACGCAATAGTCCAACCATAAAGAAGCCCCCGCGATCGGTCGCGGGGGCTTTTTGTTGACGTCGTGCATCAATCTTGTTCAATGCGACGCCGATCCAGGTGGGGTGGGAGAGCAATGACTGCCGTTCGATTTCAGGTTGCGGTGATTTCGGCCGCATTCGCGTTGTGCACTGCGATGAGCAATCCCGCGCTGGCACAGAAGTCCTACGACACCGGCGCCTCCGATACCGAGATCAAAATCGGCAACATCATGCCCTATAGCGGCCCGGCCTCGGCCTACGCCGCGATCGGCAAGGCCGAGGAGGCCTATTTCGACAAGGTCAATGCCGAGGGCGGCGTCAACGGCCGCAAGATCAAGTTCATCTCATATGACGATGCTTACTCGCCGCCGAAGACGGTGGAACAGGCGCGCAAGCTGGTCGAGAGCGACAACGTGCTGCTGATCTTCGGCTCGCTCGGCACCTCCACTAACGGCGCCATCCGCAAATACATGAACGAGAAGAAGGTGCCGCAATTGTTCGTGGCGAGCGGCGCCTCGAAGTGGAACGATCCCAAGCAATATCCCTGGACCATGGGCTGGCAGCCGAGCTACGCGAGCGAGGCCAAGATCTACGCCAAGTACATCATGAAGGAGAAGCCCGACGCGAAGATCGGCGTGCTCTTCCAGAACGACGATTTCGGCAAGGACTATCTGAAGGGGCTGAAGGACGGGCTCGGCGCCAAGGCCGCGATGATCGTGCTCGAGGAGCCCTACGACACCTCGGAGCCAGCGGTCGATGAGCACATCGTGAAGCTGAAGGCCTCGGGCGCCGACGTCTTCATCAGCATCACCACGCCGAAATTCGCGGCGCAAGCGATCAAGAAGGCGGCCGAGATCAACTGGCATCCGATGCACATCATCTCCAACGTCTCGGCGTCCGTCGGCGGCGTGATCGAGCCGGCCGGCTTCGAGATCTCGCAAGGCATCCTGTCGGCGAGCTACCTCAAGGACGGCTCTGACCCGCAATGGAACGCCGATGACGGCATGAAGAGGTTCTACGACTTCCTCGCGGAGTTCGATCCGAAGGCCAACAAGCTCGAAGCCGGCGTGGTGTTCGGCTATGCCGCGGCCCAGACCATGACGAAAGTGCTGCAGATGTGCGGCGACAACCTCACCCGCGACAACATCATGAAGCAGGCGGCGAGCTTGAGGGACTTTCAGCCGGACACGCTGCTGCCCGGCATCAAGATCAGCACCGCAGCCGACAATTTCGCGCCGATCGAGCAGCTCCAGATGATGCGGTTCAAGGGCAAGTCGTGGGAATTGTTCGGCGACATCATCTCGAGCGACCTCGGCCACTGATCGCAACTCAGAATAGCCCGACTGCCATCAGGCAACTCAGACGGTCTCGCCTTCTCGCAGTTGCACAGGCATCCCTGACTACTAAAGACGCAGCCCCTGCGACGCTGTCGCGGGGGCTTTCTGTTGAAGGGTCCAGGTAAATCGTATTGAATTGCGGCCGCGCCGCCAAAAACAATCAGGGCAAGAAAAGGAGCGCGCACACACCAGGAGAATAGGGAGATAGGAATGTCCGCTGTCACCGGCAAGCTTGCGGCCGCCTCACTGGCGCTCGCGCTCATTGCGGCCTCGACCTCCATCGCCTCGGCCCAGAAGAAATACGATACCGGCGCGACCGATACCGAGATCAAGATCGGCAACATCATGCCCTACAGCGGACCGGCCTCCGCCTACGGCGTCATCGGGCGGACCGAGGCCGCCTATTTCAAGAAGATCAACGACGAAGGCGGCATCAACGGCCGCAAGATCAACTACATCTCCTATGACGATGCCTACTCGCCACCGAAGACGGTCGAACAGGCCCGCAAGCTCGTCGAGAGCGACGAAGTGCTGCTGATCTTCAACTCGCTCGGCACGCCGCCGAACTCCGCGATTCAGAAATACATGAACTCGAAGAAGGTGCCGCAGCTCTTCGTCGCCACCGGCGCCACCAAGTGGAACGACCCGCAAAACTTCCCCTGGACGATGGGCTGGCAACCCAACTACCAGAGCGAATCGCAGATCTACGCCAAATACATGCTGAAGAACCATCCGGATGCGAAGATCGCTGTGCTCTATCAAAACGACGACTACGGCAAGGACTATCTCAAGGGCTTTAAGGACGGACTTGGCGCCAAGAACGCCTCGATGATCGTGATCGAGGAAAGCTATGAAGTTTCCGAACCGACGATCGATTCCCACATCGTCAAGATGAAGTCGACCGGCGCCGACGTGTTCTTCAACATCACCACGCCGAAATTCGCGGCCCAGGCGATCAAGAAGGTCGCCGAGATCGGATGGAAGCCGCTGCATTTCCTCAACAACGTGTCGGCATCGATCGGCAGCGTGATCAAGCCGGCGGGTTTCGAGAACGCGCAGGGCATCATCTCCTCCCAATATTTCAAGGACCCTACTGATCCGCAATGGAAGAACGACGCGAGCATGAAGGCCTGGAACGAATTCCTGGACAAATATTATCCCGAGGCGAACCGGGCCGATGCCTCGGTCATGTACGGCTACATCGTCTCGCAGGGGCTGGTGCAGGTGTTGAAGGCTTGCGGCGACGATCTCACCCGCGCGAACGTCATGAAGCAGGCCGCGAGCTTGAGGGATTTCGAACCCGGCGGACTGCTTCCGGGAGTCAAGGTTAACACCAGTCCAACCGACTTCGCGCCCCTCTCGCAGTTGCAGCTGGAACGGTTCAAGGGCGAGACTTGGGAACTGTTCGGTGACGTCATCAGCGGCGATGTCGGCGGCTGAAGCCTCCCCCAAATGACTACTAAAGAAGCAGCCCCTGCGACGCCGTCGCAGGGGCTTTCTGTTGAAGACGTCATACAAATCGTATTGAATTGCGGCCGCGCCGCCAAAAACAATCAGGGCAAGAAAAGGAGCGCGCACACACCAAGAGAATAGGGAGATAGGAATGCCCGCTGTCACCGGCAAGCTTGCGGCCGCCTCACTGGCGCTCGCGCTCATTGCGGCCTCGACCTCCATCGCATCGGCCCAGAAGAAATACGATACCGGCGCGACCGATACCGAGATCAAGATCGGCAACATCATGCCCTACAGCGGACCGGCTTCCGCCTACGGCATCATCGGGCGGACCGAGGCCGCCTATTTCAAGAAGATCAACGACGAAGGCGGCATCAACGGCCGCAAGATCAACTACATCTCCTATGACGATGCCTACTCGCCGCCGAAGACGGTGGAGCAGGCGCGCAAGCTGGTCGAAAGCGACGAGGTGCTGTTCATCTTCAACTCGCTCGGCACGCCGCCGAACTCGGCGATCCACAAATATATGAACTCGAAGAAGGTGCCGCAGCTGTTCGTCGCCACCGGCGCCACCAAGTGGAACGATCCGCAAAACTTCCCCTGGACCATGGGCTGGCAGCCCAATTACCAGAGCGAAACGCAGATCTACGCAAAGTGGCTGCTCAAGAACAAGCCTGACGCCAAGATCGCCGTGCTCTTCCAGAACGACGATTACGGCAAGGACTATCTCAAGGGCCTGAAGGACGGCTTGGGGGCCAAGGCCGCCTCGATGATCGTTGCGGAGGAGAGCTATGAGACCTCCGAGCCGACAATCGACAACCATATCGTCAAGCTGAAGTCGACCGGCGCCAACGTCTTCATGAACATCACGACGCCGAAATTCGCGGCCCAGGCGATCAAGAAGGTCGCCGAGATCGGCTGGAAGCCGCTGCACTTCCTCAACAACGTCTCGGCTTCCGTCGGCAGCGTGCTCAAGCCGGCGGGGTTCGAGAACTCGCAGGACATCATCTCGGCCGATTATCTCAAGGACGTATCGGACCCGGAGTGGAACAATGATCCCGGCATGAAGGACTTCCTCGCCTTCATGACCAAATATTTCCCCGACGGCCACAAGCTCGACCACGGCACCATCGTCGGTTACGGCGTGGCGCAGACCCTGGTTCAGGTACTGAAGCAGTGCGGCGATGATCTTACGCGTGCGAACATCATGAAGCAGGCCGCCAGCCTGAAGGATTATCGCACCGAAGTGCTGCTGCCGGGCATCCAGATCAACACCTCCGCAACCGACTTTGCGCCGATCAGCCAGCTCCGGCTCGAGCGGTTCAAGGGCGAGAAGTGGGATCTGTTCGGCGACGTCATCAGCGCCGACGTCGGCGGCTAGCCGTCCGCAAATTGAGAATGGAAAGCCCCCTGCGAAGCCAGCGCAGGGGGCTTTTGCTTGCGCGCGGATTATGATCACGCGATTGCACAATCGAATGATGGTAAAGCCTGCTTACGCTCTCACGCCTGATGCGGTAGGCATGTGATAGGCGGCGTTTGTCGCCAGCCTCTTCCGTCTGCTCAAGGCTTTTCGTCATGACCGACCGACGCCCCCTGCTCCGCGCGCTCTACGACGCCGCCGTTGCCGCCGCCCATCCCAACACGATCCTGGCGCCGCATCTGCGCCCCGCGCCCAAGGGACGCGTGATCTGCCTCGCCGCCGGCAAGGGCGCGGCCGCGATGGCCGCAGCTGCGGAGCGGCATTATCTCGACACGCTCAAGCTCGCGCCGGAGCGGCTCATCGGCGTCGCCACCACGCGCCATGGCTACGGCGTGCCGACGCGCCGCATCCGCGTCGTCGAGGCCGGCCATCCCGTGCCTGACGAAGCCGGCTTGAAGGGCGCCGCCGACACGCTCGCGCTCGCGGGCGAAGCCGGGCCTGACGATCTGCTGCTGGTGCTGCTCACCGGCGGCGGCTCGGCGAACTGGATCGCACCGGTGGACGGCATCAGCTTTGCGCAGAAGCAGGCGGTCAACAAGGCACTGCTGCGCTCGGGCGCGCCGATCGGCGAGATGAACACCGTGCGCAAACATCTCTCGCGCATCAAGGGCGGGCGGCTGGCGCGCGCAGGCCAAAACGCCGCCGAGATCGTGACGCTCGCGATCTCCGACGTGCCGCATGACGACCCCTCCGCGATCGCCTCAGGCCCGACCGTACCCGATCCGACCACGCTGGCCGATGCGCGCGCGATCGTGGCAAAGTACAAGCTCGCCATTGACGATGCGGTGCGCCGTGCGCTCGACGATCCCGCCAACGAAAGCGCCAAGCCTGGTGACGCCGCCTTCGCGCGCGCGCATTTCGAGTTGATCGCGCGTCCGAAGCAGTCGCTCGACGCCGCGGTGAAGCTCGCGAAGGACGCCGGCTACGAGACCATCGATCTCGGCGCCGATCTCGAGGGCGAGGCGCGCGAGGTCGCCGCCGATCACGCCAGGCTCGCTCTCGCGGCCCGCGCGCAAGGCAAGCGCGTCGCGATCCTCTCCGGCGGTGAGCTCACGGTGACCGTGCGCGGTAATGGCCGCGGTGGCCCCAACCAGGAATACGCGCTGGCGCTCGCCGGGCTGCTGAAGGACACACCTGACATCTCGGCACTCGCCGGCGACACCGACGGCGCCGACGGCGGCGCCGGCCATCCCACCGACCCCGCCGGCGCAATGATCGATGCGGCGACGTTTGCGAAGATGAAGGCGCTGGGGCTCGCGCCGCAGGCGTATCTCGACAACAACGACGCGACGACGTTCTTCGAGGCGACCGGCGATCTCTTGCTGCCCGGCCCGACGCTGACGAACGTCAACGACATCAGGGTGATCCTGGTCGACTGAGACCTTGGATATCTTCCCCGTCATGGCCGGGCTTGTCCCGGCCATCCACGACTTTACAGCCGCGCCAAGAACGTGGATGCCCGGGACAAAGCCCGGGCATGACGACCGACGGAGAGGTCGCCGTCTCAAAACTCGTTGGCGATCTTCGACAGCATCTCGAGCAGGGCTTCGCGGTTGGCCTGTCCGAGCAGCTCGTTGAGCCGTGACTCGTGCTTGGTGGCGACGAGCTTCTTGGCGCGCGTCAGCACGGCCTTGCCCTTGTCGGTCAAAACCAGGATGTGCGAACGGCGGTCGTTGGTCGAGCGGATCCGGGCGCAGAGGTCGCGGCTTTCGAGATTGTCGAGCAGGGCCACGAAATTCGGCCTGAGGATGCCGAGGGTGGAGGCGATCTCGGTCTGGTTACGGCCCGGGTTCTTCTCAACCAGCAGCAGCACCGAAAACTGCGCCGGCGTCAGCTGGAGCGAGGCCATGCAGCGCAAAAAGTTCTCGAACACCTTGAGCTGCGCCCGCTTCAGCACGTAGCCGAGCTGTTCCGAGAGCTCGCCGAGCTGGAGGGCTTCGGCAGAACCCTGCACCTGCCCTTCGGCGGTATCCTTGCGGCCCTTGGCCGCGTCGGACAGCTTTTCAGAAGACTTTTCAGCGGTTTTGGAAACGGTCATCGCCTCGTGCTCGCAATCCCGCTAAATTCGGGCCGGGTCGTTCGCTGCCCTTGAGATTATATTTGATAATTGTTATGGATCATATCAAATATCGTCAGCGTATTTCAATGGCTGTGAACGGACCATCCACCGCGATCGCGGCGACCGGTCCGGATCGTTGAGGGGGAGCGTCCGGTCTTGAACACCACCATCATGCTGTTCCTGCTGCAGGACGGCATCACCAATGGCGCGATCTATGCGCTGCTCGGCCTGGCGCTGGTGCTGGTGTTCGCCGTCACCCGCGTCATCCTCATCCCCCAGGGCGAATTCGTCACCTATGGCGCGCTGACTTATGCCTCGCTGGCCTCGGGCCAGATGCCGGGTACGGCGAAGCTTGCATTGGCGATGGGCATCGGCGCCTGCGCCTTCGACCTGTTCGTGGCCCGTAAGGCGCTGCATGGCCGGCTGATCCTGCGCAGCGTCCTCGCCAACATCGTGCTGCCGGCGATCGTGCTGGCGCTGACGATTTACTTCGCTGCCCAGAAGCCGCCGGTCGCGGTCTGCATCGCGCTGTCGCTGGTGATCGTGGCCATGATCGGCCTCTATCTCTACCGCATCGCGTTCCAGCCGCTGGCACACACCTCGGTGCTGGTCCTGCTGATCGCCTCGGTCGGTGTGCATCTGGCGCTGCAGGGGCTGGGCCTCTTGTTCTTCGGCGCCGAGGGCCAGCGCGGACCGGCGGTGCTCTCCGGCGCCTTCACCGCAGGCTCGCTGCGCTTCACCGGCCAGAGCCTCACCGTCTACGGCATCACCATCGCCTTCATCGTCGGGCTCTGGCTGTTCTTCGGGCTGACGCTTTACGGCAAGGCGCTGCGCGCCACCGCGGTCAACCGGCTCGGGGCGCGGCTCGCCGGCATCCGCACCACGCTGTCGGGCCAGATCGCCTTCCTGCTGGCCTCCGTCATCGGCGCGCTGTCGGGCATCATGATCGTGCCGATCACGACGCTCTATTATGACTCGGGCTTCCTGATCGGCCTGAAGGGCTTTGTCGCCGCAATCATCGGCGGCCTCGTCAGCTATCCCCTCACAGCGGTCGCAGCCGTCTTCGTCGGCATCGTCGAGGCGTTCTCGTCCTTCTATGCCTCCAACTACAAGGAGGTGATCGTGTTCATGCTCCTGATCCCCGTGCTGCTGCTGCGGTCGCTCGCAGCACCTGCCGCCGAGGAAGAGAAGGACTGACGCCAAGATGCAGAGCCGGCTTCCCATCATCATCTTCACGCTCGTCATGGCGGCGATCCCGTTCGTCCCGGGCATGCCGCCATTCTGGATCGTGCTACTCGACAATATCGGCCTCGCCGCGCTGGTCGCGATGGGCCTCGTGCTGCTCACCGGTGTCGGTGGCCTGACCTCGTTTGGACAGGCGGCCTTCGTCGGCTTCGGCGCCTACACCACGGCGGTTCTGACGACGGCCTATGGCCTGTCGCCTTGGTTGACCTTGCCGCTATCGCTCGTCGTCAGCGGATTGCTCGCGGTGCTGCTCGGCCTGATTACGGTCCGGCTTTCGGGCCACTATCTCCCGCTCGGTACGCTGGCCTGGGGGCTCGGCCTGTTCTACCTCTTCAGCAAGCTGGAATTCCTTGGGCGTAACGACGGCATCTCGGCGATCCCGCCGCTGTCGATCGGCGCGTTCAAAATGCTCTCGCCCGGTTCGATCTATTATGCGATCTGGGTCGCGGTCCTGATCTCGGCCCTGCTCACGATGAACCTGCTGGACTCCCGCACCGGCCGCGCCATCCGCGCGCTGCGGCGCGGCCATGTGGCAGCAGAGGCGTTCGGCGTGCACACGCCGCGCGCCAAGCTGCTGGTGTTCATCCATGCCGCCGTGCTCGCGGGCCTTTCCGGCTGGCTCTACGCCCATCTGCAGCGCGCGGTGACGCCGACGCCATTCGGCGCACACGCCGGCATCGAATATCTCTTCATCGCGGTGGTCGGCGGCGCCGGCTATGTCTGGGGCGGCGTGCTCGGCGCGGCGATCGTCGTGATCCTGAAAGAGGTGCTGCAGAGCTACCTGCCGCTGATCCTGCACGGCTCGGGCCAGCTCGAGACCATCGTGTTCGGCATCATGCTGGTGGCGCTGCTCCAGCTCGCCCCCGGCGGCGTCTGGCCCTGGCTGATGTCGTTCCTGCCCGAGCGCACCAGTGGCAGGAAGCCGGACACCTCGCTGAAGCTCGAGACCCGCACCCGCTCGGCCGTCCAGGGAAGCGTCCTGCTCCAGGTCGAGAAGGCGCGCAAACAATTTGGTGGCGTGATCGCAGTCAACAACGTCTCCTTCGACGTCCAGGCCCGCGAGATCGTCGCGCTGATCGGCCCGAATGGCGCCGGCAAGAGCACCACCTTCAACCTGATCACCGGCGTGCTGTCCGCGACCTCGGGCTCGATCTCGGTGCTGGGCAAGAAAGTGGATCGCGCGCCGCCGCAGGAGATCGTCAAGCTCGGCATCTCGCGCACCTTCCAGCACGTCAAGCTCGTGCCCGACATGACCGTGCTGGAGAATGTCGCGATCGGTGCGCATCTGCGTGGCCAGTCCGGGCCGCTCGCCTCGATGCTGCGGCTCGACCGCGCCGATGAAGCAAAACTGCTTGCGGAAGCCGCCCGCCAGATCGAGCGCGTCGGCCTCGCCGATCAGATGCATCAGCTCGCAGGATCGTTGTCGCTCGGGCAACAGCGCATCGTCGAGATCGCCCGCGCCCTGTGCGTCGATCCGATGCTGCTGCTGCTCGACGAGCCCGCCGCCGGCCTGCGCCACATGGAAAAGCAGCAGCTTTCGAAACTGCTGCGCGATCTGCGCGACGGCGGCATGAGCGTGCTGCTGGTCGAGCACGACATGGGCTTTGTGATGAATCTCGCCGACCGCATCGTGGTGCTGGATTTCGGCACCAAGATCGCGGAAGGCACGCCCGCCACGATCAAGACCAATCCCGAAGTGATCAAGGCCTATCTCGGAGTGGCGGCATGAGCGCGCTGTTGTCCGTCACCGATGCGCATGTCGCCTATGGCAAGGTCGAAGCCGTGCGCTCGGTCGCGCTCGAGGTCGGCGAGAACGAGATCGTCACCATCGTCGGCGCCAACGGCGCCGGCAAGACCACGCTGCTGTCGGCGATCATGGGCATCCTGCCGTTGAAGGGCCGTGTCGCCTTTGCCGGCCAGGACCTGGCCCGGCTCGATATCGAGGACCGCGTCGCAATGGGGCTTGGCCTCGTGCCTGAGCACCGCGAGTTGTTCGTGACCATGAATGTCGAGGACAATCTCGAGCTAGGCGCTTTCCGCATCGAGAGAAGCAAGGCCAGGGCTTCGATGGAGCAGGTCTATGCGCTGTTTCCGCGGCTGAAGGAGCGGCGCAAGCAGTTCGCCGGCACGCTCTCCGGCGGCGAGCAGCAGATGCTCGCGATGGGCCGCGCGCTGATGGGCGCCCCGAAGCTCTTGATGCTGGACGAGCCGAGCCTCGGTCTCGCACCGATCATCGTCGCCGACATCTTCCGCATCATCACCGAGCTGCGCGCCAGCGGCGTCTCCGTGCTACTGGTCGAGCAGAACGCACAGGCCGCGCTGAAGATCGCCGACCAGGCCTATGTGATGGAGCTCGGCGAGTTCGTGCTCAGCGGCAAGGCCAGCGAGATCGCGGCAAACGAGCGGGTGGCGGCCAGCTATCTCGGCTTCCAGCACGAAGGTGCAAGCGTGCTGTAATTACGCGCGCTTTGCCGTCCGCACAAAGCCCCAGGCGGCGATCGCGGCCATCAGCAGCGAGACCAGCACGTTGTAGCCGGCCAGCGAGAGACCGAGGAAGCGCCACTGCACCTCATCGCACTGCACCACCTTGACGGTGTCGAGCCGCGACAGGAGATCGCCGGCACTGCCGAGATTGACGACCGGACCGGTGCAATCGGTCGGGCCCTTCCAAAATCCCCATTCGACGCCGGAATGGTAGGTGCCGAGGCCGGCATTGGCGAGCGCCGCCAGCGCGAGGATCGCGAGCCCCGCCAGCAACAACGGCCGCGGCGCGCCGCCCCTCGCCGCCAGCGCCGTGAGCGCACCGAGCGGGATCGCTAGATAATAGGCGTAGCGCTGCTCGAGACAGAGCGGACAGGGCAGGATCTCCAGGACGAGCTGGAAGAACCAGGCCCCCGCGATCGTCGCCGCCGCGATCAGGGTGACCGCCAGCGAGGCGGTCAGCGCAGGCGCGCTGGTGGCCGGTCGAAATACAGGTATTGCGGCACTCTGGGTCGTCACGGCGGCCTCTCCGGATCAGGCTTGGCTTTAAGGCTCTAACCCCGGCCCAAGCCCCTGTCGAGAACGCCCGGGATCACTTTGGCGCGGGTTGACCCCGGTTTTTCCATGGCTATAGTCCGCCGGCTTCGCGAGGCTCCTTCCTGGGACCGACCGAGGGCCCCTGTGGCGGAACTGGTAGACGCGCTCGACTCAAAATCGAGTTCCGCAAGGAGTGCTGGTTCGATTCCGGCCAGGGGCACCACGGAAAAAATACAAATAATAACAATAACTTAAGCCTTTGGTTCGATTCCGGTTTTCACGAGAAAATTTTCGCGACGCATTGAAAACACACGTAAAAATTCACCGCAGCCGTCCGATTTGCTGGCATTTTTGCTGGTATCGGGCGAACAAACGTTCGCGGCGAATTTCGCTTTTCCAAATGAAGGAATTGAGCAGATGCCCGCAAGAACGATAGCGCGAGCGCCAACCCGAACACGTCGACTGCCAGAGCTCCTGTGATGGGGCTAAGGGCCTGATCTGGCTGTTGCGGATCTTGCATGCGAATTTTCCGGCGCATGGTCTGCGGCGGAGAGAGTGGAACTCTCACCCACCGCTTTCGCCGATGCAGGACGGGGCGCCGGCCCGAACGCCACGGCGATCTGGGCGGCGAAGGTCGGCATGAACGTCCAGAGTTCGACGCTCAAGAACAATCAAACCGGAGAAGCCTTCCACGTACCGCGAAGGCGCTTGCGCCGGCGTGAACGACGCTGGCTGCGAGCTATGATGAGTCTCTCTCATTCCAGATTTGCGGCAGGCCGTGCCATGCCGAAGCCCATCTGGCCCGATCCTATGAAACCAATCTCATCGCACAGGTCGCCACCGGCGATCAGCTTCCGACAGCGCGAGCGCACCGCATCTAGGCCTGTAACGAACCTTCCAGGCTTCGGGACATCTCGGTCAAACGATCGAGAGCTGCCAGGGCAAAGCGCTGGCAGGATTCGTCGACCAGAATGCCGTCTCTTATCTTCTCGGCGACGCTGCCGATCACGACCTGTGGACCAGGAGCAATGCGCGCCTGGATCGCGAGCAGCGTTTCGTTGACCTGTGCATGGGCGCGCACGCCACCTGTGAAGGCCGGTGAAACAGACATGACCAGGACAGGCTTGCCGATCAGCACGGAACTCCCGAACGGGCGCGACGCCCAGTCCAGCGCGTTTTTCAGCACGCCGGGAATGCCATGATTGTATTCCGGCGTGACAATGACAAGGCCGTCGCAGGCGCCTATGGCTTGCCGAAAGTCGCGCACGTCCTCTGGCGTGGCCGCTCCATCGTCATCCTCACTATAGAGTGGAAGATGCAGATCACGGATTTCGAGCGTTGCGATCGCGGCAACATGATCCCTCAGGTTAGACAATATGGCGGATGAATAGGACGCCTTGCGCAGGCTTCCGGCCATGCCGACGAGATGCACCTTTGAGATAGGCTTATGCATGGAGAGTCTCGTTCCTGTTTGATGAAGCCTTGCGTTCGGCCATTTGGCTCTCCCCATGGTTGAATGCAAATCGCCACGTGATGTTCATTGTAGTGATCACTGGCCTTTGGCTACCCTCGTGAGCAGAGCAACCATTCGCGGATTACTCTGTTGCTGTGCCAAGATGATTGCTGTGTTGCCGGCGTTATCTTGGAGCGTCGGATTTGCTCCGTTCTCGAGCAGCAGCTTCACGACTTCGAACTGACCAAACATGGACGCCATCATCAATGCAGTTTGGCCCGCATTGTTGCGCGCGTTTACATCGCAACCAGCGACGATCAGGCGCTGTGCGATCTCGGTCTCTCCCTTGAACGCGACACCCATCAGGCTGCTGCTGCCTTTGGCGTCTGTTGCACAAGGATTTGCTCCCTTCTGGATCAGAAAGTCGACCGTGGCGCCCTTTCCGTTGTATGCAGCGAGGATCAACGCCGTGTAGCCACGCGGATCCCTCTCATCTGGATCCATACCGGACTGGATTAGGCCGCCGAGCAGGTCGTCGCGCCCACTCCGTGCGGCATCGAAGAATAATTCCTTGATATGTTCCTGGCTCGGGCTGCCAGCGTCGTGTTGCACGAGCGTGTTCGCCGCGCCGTCTTGCGATTCCGCCATGCGAACGACGGCCGATGCGGGGACCGCCAATGCGGCAGGCGCAAGCAACACTGCGGTGAGCAGGAAAGCGTTTCGTATGCGTTTCATCTGGGGTCCTTGATAATCGCTGCCGCGGTTGTCTCGCGGCAGCTCATTCGCACATGGCACAACTGCAGGCCCTTAGTACGACACTACCTTGGCGGCGAGGGCAGCAACCTCGTTCACGTCAAGATGGGTCGCCTCCGCCAGTTGCGTGCCGTAGTCCCGGTCGGCCTTATAGAAATAGCTGACTTGCCGGAGCTTGATCCCATGGTCGGAGACACGGTTCAAATCGGCCGCCATGGCCTTGACGAGATAAGCCTGCTCATCCTTGCTGAAGGAGCGCCAATGGTTGCCGGCTTGGCCGAAATCATCGGTCTTGGCGATCGCCTTTTGCTGCACGACCCCGGACACTGGGTACTCGCCCAACCTGAAGGAAGGCTGCGGAGTGACGGCGCCCACCTTCTTCGCGGTGGAAGGCTCATAGTTCACTTCGCCAACTTGCGGAGCGATACTCATGGTGCCGTCCTGATTGTTGTTGGCGACCTTCACCAGCGGACGATTGGCCGGCAATTCCTGATAGTTCGTCCCGATACGGTAGCGCTGTGTATCCGCATAGGCGAACAGGCGGCCTTGCAGCATCTTGTCCGGAGACGGTTCTATACCGGGAACCATGACGCCCGGCGCGAACGCCGATTGTTCGGTGTACTGGAAATAATTGTCCGGCACCTTGTTCAGGGTCATCGTGCCGATCTTGGTTTCCGGCACGTTTTCCCAGGTCTTCGTATCGTCGAAGCCGTCATAGGGAAGCTGTGCGACCTGCTCCGCCGTCAGGACCTGCACGTACAGATCCCATTTCGGGAAATGGCCAGCACGAATGTTGTCATACAGATCCCGGGTCGCATAGTTCGGATCAGCAGTCTGCTGTTGTTCCAGGGTCAGGTTGTGCAATCCCAGTTCGCTCTTCCAGTGGAATTTGGCGAAGATCTGCTGTCCCTGGGCGCTGACGAGCCGGAACGCATGGACCCCGAATCCGTCCATCTCGCGATAGCTCTCCGGCATGCCTTGGGTGGAATAAAGATACGTCAGCATGTTCGTCGATTCGGGCGTGCGGGAGAAGAAATCGAACGCGAGGTTCGGATCCTGGATATTGGTGACGGCCGATGGCTTGTTGGCGTGGACGAAATCTGGGAATTTGATCGCATCCCTGATGAAGAAGACAGGGAGATCGTTACCGACCAGATCCCAGTTGCCTTCATCCGTGTAGAACTTGACGGCGAACCCGCGCGGATCGCGCGCGGCCTCGGGCGAACCACGGTACCCCATAACTGTCGAGAAGCGAACGAGGACTGGCGTCTCCTTGCCCGGCTTGGCAAACAGCGATGCCTTCGTGTAGCGAGAGAAATCTTCCGAGGCTACGAACAGGCCCTGCACTCCGGTCCCGCGTGCATGGACCACACGCTCGGGGATTCGCTCGCGGTCGAAGCGGGCCAGTTTCTCGATGAGGTGGAAGTCCTCCAGAAGCACTGGGCCGTCCGGTCCGGCGGTTTTCGAGTTTTCGTTGTCGCCGACGGGCGCGCCCGAATCCTGTGTCATCGCGGCAGGTGCGGCTAGTGCGGTCGTAGACAACAGTCCCATCACACAAACTATTGGGAACACGCGCATGATGAAGTCTCCATGTCATATTTTATGGCGGCGGATGCCGTGGAAAATCCGGGAGCGCCGGCCGCTCGCCGCGGGATATGCGCCGTATCGCTCCCGATGGCTAACAGGAAATTTCGAAGGCAGTGATCGGAGAAGTCGATGAACCGGCACCGACACGGACATGGCAATGCGATCAGCTGCGCACGATCGATTGACCTGAGCGCGCTTATCGTGGCCACGCGTGGCCTTTGGCGTTGGCGAATTGATCTCAGCGCGAGAATACGCTGAGACCAACAGGTGATCCCACGGCGACCATCACGCGGTCAGCCAGATGATCGTGTCAAATTGTGATTGGAATGGACGTGCGACGGTCGATCAACCGCACACCTGAACGTGGCGCTGGCGCCAACCATAAGCGGTGTGTACGCGTCGGCGAACCATGGAGCAACCACCATGGTCACCATGAGAACCGTCGTAGTAGGTGTTGTAGGCGTAAGGATCGTCGTAACCGTAGTAGTTATAGCCATGCGGGTAGAAGCCGTAGCCATAGGCCCACCGGTGCCTGAAGCCGTGCTCATGAAATCCACCGTTGTGGAAACCGCCACCATGGAATCCACCGGCGAGGCCACTACCATGGTAACCACCGCCAAAGCCGCCCCCATGGAAACTGCCACCGCCGAATCCACCGGCGAGGCCACTACCATGGTAACCTCCGCCGAAGCCGCCACTATGGAAACTGCCACCGCCGAATCCACCTCCGTGGAAAGCGCCGCCGCCAAAGCCGCCGCCGCCACCCAGGCCCCCGCCGTGGCCACCACCGCCGCCACGGGCCAACGCCACCGTTGGCGAGACCGAGCCAACGCATGCAACTGCCAACAACACGATAACCGTTTTGTGCAACATCACCATCTCCGTCAGATAAATCGCTCCCAGGTACGACGTCGTCAGGTGCCGTAGACAATTCGGCGTCACCGACGGTTCGTCCCCGTCGCCATATGCAGCCACCTTGAGCCCAATCGCTAACGGGAAGTTTCGAAGGCAGTAATCGGAGACACCGATGAAGCCGGCATCAGCACGGGAAGGACCTCGCGCACCATCGAAGAATATTGATGGACGCGCCTGCGCCTGGCAGGCGTGTCGCCAGTGCGAACGCCGAATAACGCGCCGGATCACTGCGTTCGTTGCGCTTCGGTATTCCGATTAGGCAGCTGCTCTCCTGGTACCGGCCAGACATTCTCGGATGAGTGTTCCGAGCATCCCGAATTCGGCGCCGCGCGCAGAGGTCGACCGCCAGGCCAGCATCAAGGTCCGGAACGGCTTGTCTGGAGAGAGCGGCCGAACTACAACGTCGGGGGTTGAAGCCAGTTCTGAATCTATCGAGATCTGGGGCATCAGCGTGATGCCAAGCTCCGCGGCCACCATCTGGACCAGCGTTCGCAGGCTCGTCGCCTGGAAGATCTCGTTGCGAATTGGATCAGGCACCCGACATGCCTGCAGTGAGTGGCTGCGCAGGCAATGTCCGTCCTCGATCAGGAGCAACTGCTCACGACAGAGATCATCGCGGCTGACCGCGCTGTGATGACCAAGAGGATGGTTGCGCGACATTGCGACGACGATCGGGTCTTGCGTGATTTCCATCGTTTCGACGTCGCCTAGTTCGTAGGGAATGGCCACGAGCAAAACATCAAGCTCGCCTTGGGCAAGCTTATCCAGAAGTACCGTAGTCTGTGCCTCACGGACGTAGAGCCTGAGCTTCGGTAGCGCAGTGCCCAAATGCGGAAGCAAGGAGGGCAGGACATAAGGCCCGACTGTTGGAATAACCCCGAACCGGAGCAGCCCGGATAGTGGCTCCTGCGCGCTGCGCGCCAAGCCGACCAATTCCTCAGCGTTGACCAGTAGACGCTGGGCGCGCATCGCGATCTCTTTCCCCAGAGGCGTCAGCATCACCTGGCGATGGCTGCGTTCAAACAGCGCGACGCCCAGCCGAGCCTCGAGCTCCTTAATTCCCCCGCTCAACGTCGATTGAGTGACGGCACAACTTTCTGCGGCACGGCCGAAATGGCATCGCTCGGCTAGGGCACATAGAAAGCGGAGTTGTTGAAGACTTGGCAGGATGGTCATGGGAAGGTCCAATGAATTTGTCCGTTACGCGCCTTGATTTTGCGAAGAGAGCAGTCACGCATTGATGATGTCCGGCGTCTGCGGCAGCCGAGCCACTCGCCATGCCTCGTGGCAACTCTCGCGCCCAACAACTCGGGATTCGATCGACACCTCCCGGAATGTGCGCCGACGCCGAATGACGCGAATACTCAGGATTTCATGTGGTTTCAGGAAAGACCAGACGCGCCTCAAAGCCGGCGGGCCGACCTATAATCGGAGAAATGAGTGTCAGGCTGCCGCCGATCTGCTTCATGACATTGTCAACGATGGCGAGCCCGAGACCTCCGCCTGCGCCGACCGATGATCCGCGAACGAAAGGCTTTTTCAGCGTTTCGAGCGTCTCGGATGGAATGGGAGCGCCGCCGTTCAGCATCCGAATTTGTCGACCGCCCTCGATGACGATTTCGATGGGCTCATCGGGAGCGCCATAGCGGACGGCGTTTTCGATCAGATTGCGGAGCGTGATGCCGAGAACATCCAACTCTCCCTGCACAATGAATTCGTCGGGACATTGCGCAGTGACCACCAGCCTGTCTCCCACGTCCTCGCGTCGGCGAAACTCATCAACCAGAACTTGCAGGACGGTCATCACGTCAATACGTTCCCGCTGCATGCCGGCGCCGGCCCCCGCCCGGGACAGCTGCAGCAATTTCTCGGCAAGACTGCTGAGCCCTTTTATCTGGTTGACGATCCGCGCGGCACGCTCCGCATGCTGCGTGCCGGCGAGCTGCGCCGACAACAATTGCATCTGCGCCAGCACGGCGGCGATCGGCGTCCGCAATTCGTGCGCGCTGTTCGCTGCGAACTGGCGCTCAGTAGCCAGCGCACGCTCCAACCGCTCCAGCAAGCGATTCACTGCGGACAGCATCGAGGCGAGCTCGCTCGGCAGGCCCATATCAGGGATCTGCGACAGATTGGAGCCATCGCGCCGGCCGATCTCGCTCCGCAACTGGTCCAGGGAGCTCATGCTCCGGAGCACTGTCCAGCGGATTAGGAACCATGATAGCGGCAAGAACAGCAACAGCGGTCCGACCGTGAGCGCGACTGCCCGCCTCAGAGACTCGGAGCGGTGCACGGCGGGCTCGGCAACCGCGATGAAATAGCCATCGACAGCCGCTGGCTGAGAATAGATTCGGTAACGTGGGGCGTCATGAAATCCAGCCTGGCGCGGCACCGGAAACGGCGTCTCGGGCGCGTTCTCGGATCGCATGACGATGTCGCCGGTCGGCCCGATGATCTGGTAGGCCAGAGCCTTCGGATCCATTGTCGCGATCAGGTGCTTGGCCATCTGCTGCATGCCCTGTGGTTGCTGGACAGCATCATAGGTCACGGGCAGCAGCCGCTGCGCGACCTCCTCGATCGCATCGTCGAGCCGCTCGTTAATCTCGAATACGGTCAACATGCCGGCGGCGATGCTCCCCAGCAGCCATAGCCCCGCCATCGATGAGGCCAGCATCCAGATCAACCGCGAAACCAGGCTCCCGCGTGCCACGTGCTAATCTCCCAAGCGGTAGCCGAGACCGCGTATCGTGCGAATGAAATCCCGCCCAAGCTTGCGGCGGATGCGGCTGACATAGACTTCGATGGTATTGCTCTCGATCTCCTCGCCGAACGCGTATAGCGCGTCCTCGATCTGCTCTTTCGACACCGTCGATTGCTTCCGCCGACCCAGCACCTCGATGACGGCCCACTCCCGCGCGCTCAGTTCGACCGATCGTCCGTTTAGCCGCGCGACTTTCGATTCCCACTCCAACTCTACCGGACCGATCCGAACGACCGGCACTGAGTTGCCAAAATACCGGCGGCTGACGGCCTCCAATCGCGCATTCACTTCGTCGAGGTCGAAGGGCTTGACGATGTAATCGTCAGCACCCGCCTTCAGCCCCTCGATCCGGTCACTGACCAGGTCGCGCGCGGTGAGGATGACGACCGGGAGCGCATTACCGCCGCGGCGAAGCTTGCGCAGGAAATCGAGGCCGCGCCCATCGGGCAGATGCAGATCAAGTAGCAGCGCGTCATAAGATACCGTGCGCACCGCGTGCTCCGCCGGTTCAAGCCGTTCGAACCAGTCGACGGCGTGTCCGGCTGCTCTAACATGCTCCTGCAAAGCCGAACCAAGATGCGGCTCGTCTTCAACCAGCAATACTCGCATGGGCCCGCTCGTTGTCATGAAGGGAAATTGCAGGAGGAAGCTGACGCCAACCTGAACGTCATGCAGATAGGCTTCAGGTCGGCGTCAGAAAAGCCCGCTAACGATCCCGACGAACGGTTTTGGTCAGGAGCGGGAAATGAACCATACTAGCCCATCACGCACAGCTCACGTATTCGCGATGAATTGGTCGGAGTCCCATCAGCGCCAGTCGCGTTTTCCTGGGACGTTGTCGACTCTGAAGCGTCGACTGCTTTTTGGTGTGGCAACATTCGGTATCGCCGTAGTCCTGGGATTCGCAGCGGGTCGTTCGTCCTCTTCCAACTCGGTGGCTGTGAGCGCACCCGCAGTTATGGCGACAGATGCGCAGCTCCCCGCGACAATTGCTCTCTCAGAGCCGAAGCTTGCGAACCTGCAATTGCAAGTGGAGGAAGCGAAGGCCGGCCCGCTGATGCGCGCCGTGTCAGCGACCGGTAGTGTTGGATATGATCAGCTCCATGTTGCCCGCATCAGATCCATGGCGCGCGGCCGGATCGAGACGCTCGACGTCAACGCCGGTGATCGGGTGACCGCGGGGCAGCGATTGGCCGTTCTCGACAATTTCGACCTTAGTGCCGCCCACAGCAAAGTTCTGGGCGCTGAGGCGGCGCTCAATCAGGCAAAGGCGCAACTCACTGCGGCAAATGCAGCTTATGACCGCGCAACAAACCTCATTCGCAGCGACCTCGTGACCCAGGCCGAGGTCCAGACCCGTCGCGCCACCGCAGCCACCATGGAAGCCGATCTCCGCACCAAGGAAGCTCAATTGCGGCAGTACCAGGAAGAAGAGGCGCGGCTCTTGCCCATGCGCCCGGCCGCCGCGGGCACAAGCCCCAGTGACGAGCCGACGCTCGACTCGCGGGCCGCGATTGTCGCGCCATTCGACGGCGTGCTCGATTCGGTGTCGGTCGCGCAAGGGGAGATTGTGGATCCGGCAAGCGCGATCTTCACCGTCTCCGACCTTTCAACTGTGTGGGTGCAGGCGGATGTAGCCGAGAGGGATCTCGGCGCAGTCAAGGTGGGCGATGCAGTCGAGGTCAAGGTGAGCGCTTTCCCGGGCCGTGTCTTTGCTGCCCGCGTCACCTACATCCCCGATCAGATCGAATCGGGAACGGGCATGGCCAAGGTGCGCTGTGAGGTGCCCAACCGGGACGGCGCACTGCGCGTCAACATGTTCGCGACCGTCACCATCCTCTCGCAGCAGGGCGGCAACGCTGTCATGGTGCCGAGCAGTAGCCTGCAGGACGTCAATGGGCAGAGCGTCGTATTCGTCCCGACAGGCCATGGCGAGTTCGCCTGGCGCGCGGTTCATACCGGCCTGGCTGCAAACGGAAACACGCAGATCACGAGCGGACTTACTGCCGGGACCCAAGTCGTCGGCGAGGGCAGCTATTGGCTCAAGGCGGCGCTGATGCAATCCACCATTCCGGACCAGGGCTGAAGGAGACACGGCCATGATCAATCGTATTGTTGATGCCGCCCTGGGTAACCGCATGCTCGTTCTTGTCCTGATCGCCGCGCTGGTCGGCGTTGGCGTGTTGAGCATGCAGCGCCTGCCTTTCGACGCCGATCCGGACATCTCGCCGCTGCAGGTGCTGGTCACGACCCAAGCGCCAGGGCTCGCTCCCCCGGATGTGGAGCGTTCGATCACCACGCCGATCGAACTCGCTCTGCAGGGCTTGCCGGGCATGACGAGCTACCGCTCGATCTCGCGCTACGGGCTTTCCGTCATCTACGTGAAGTTCGCCGACGGCAGCGACATCTTGAGCGACCGCACGCTGGTGGCGCAGCGCCTGACCCAGACGTCGTTGCCGGCGGGCACTGGCACGCCCATGCTCGGGCCGCTCTCCGATGGCCTCTCCGAAATCTATCAGTTTAGGGTTGAGGGCAAGGGCTACTCACTGATGCAGTTGCGCTCGATCCTGGACTGGCAGGTCGCACCGCAGCTCAAGCAAGTTCCGGGCATTACCGAGGTCAACGTCAACGGCGGCGAACTCAAGACCTACGAGGTCCGCGTCTCCGAGAGCGCACTGACACGCTTCGGTCTGTCTATCGGGGACATCTATAATGCGGTGTCGCAAAATAATCGTGCGACTGGCGGTGCGACCATCGCGCGGAACGGCGAGCAGGCCGTGATCCGCGGCGAAGGGCTGCTGCAGTCGATGGGCGACATCGGCAATATCGTCCTGCGCACCGCATCCGGCGGTTCGCCGCTCTACGTCAGGAACGTCGCCGAAGTGGTCGAGGCACCGATGCCGCGGCTCGGCGCGGTCACGAGCCAAGGCAACGGCCAGGCCATAGTAGGCGTCGCGCTGATGACGTTGGGCGAGAATACGCGGGCAGTCGCGCAGCGGCTCGGAACCGCTGTTGGGCAGATCAACAAGACCCTGCCGCCCGGCGTCAGTATCACTCCATACTACAATCGCGCCGGTCTGATCGATCGCGTTCTGGAGACCGTGGCCCACAATCTCGCCGAGGGCGCGTTGCTGGTGATCATGGTGCTGCTGCTCTTGCTGGGCAATTTTCGCGCCGCCCTCATTGTCGCGCTCGCCATTCCGCTCTCGATGCTCGCGGCCGTCACCGCGATGTACTTCACGGGTCTCTCAGGCAACCTGATGAGCCTCGGCGCCATCGATTTCGGGCTGCTGGTCGACGGTGCGGTCGTCATGATCGAAAACATCGTCCGCCGTCGCGCGGAGGCACCCTCGCTTCCGGCATCACAGGCGGTGCGCGAGGCAGCGCACGACGTTGCCCAGCCGGTCGCGTTTGCGGTCGCGATCATCACGCTGATCTATGTTCCGATCCTCAGTTTGCAGGGCGTGGAGGGCAAGATGTTCCGTCCGATGGCGCTGACCGTCATGTTCGCGCTGGGCGCTTCGCTGGCCCTCACGCTCACTGTTATGCCGGTGCTCGCGTCGTTTTTCCTGCGCAAACCGGTCGCCGAACGCGACAGTCGCATCATTGGCTTTGCCCGTCGCGGTTATGCGCCGGTGCTCACGAGAACCATGCGCCATCCAGGGATCACGATGTTGGTAGCAACCGTGATGCTGGGGAGCGCTCTGGTGATCGGCTCCCGTCTCGGTGCGGAGTTCCTGCCTCGGCTGGAGGAAGGCGCGCTCACCGTCACGACCACCAAGCTACCCGGCATCTCGCTCGAATCAGCCATTGCCACCCAGACCATGGTCGAGAAGACGCTGAAAAAATTCCCCGAGGTCGAGACCGTCGTCACGCTTGGCGGCAGCTCGGAGATCCCGACCGACCCGATGGGCGTCGAGCAAAGCGACACCTTCATCATCCTCAAGCCGAAGTCGGAATGGCGCACCGCGCAGACAGAGGCGGGGTTGATTGAAGCTTATAAGGAGGCTCTGGATCAGAGTGTGCCCGGCATTACCCAAAGCTGGGCGCAACCGATCGAGATGCGCATGGACGATCTCCTGCAGGGCGTCATGGCCGACCTCGGCATCGTGATCCACGGGACCGACACCGCAACACTCCGCGACCTGGCCGACCAAGTGGCGCGTGTCGTTTCGGGTGTTCCCGGCGCGGCCGATGTGCAGGCCAAGCAAACCGTGGGCCAGCCCTATCTCCGGGTGGTCGTCAATCGCGAAGCCATTGCGCGATACGGATTCAACGCTACCCAGGTGCTCGATCTCGTCGAGGCGCTCGGCGGACGCACCGTGGGCACCATGAAGGACGGGGAAGAGAGGTACAATATTCGCGTCCGGTTGGCCCCGCAGGACCGCGACGACATCTCGCGCATTCGCTCGCTGCGCGTCGGCAACGGCACCGGCGTATCGGTTGCTCTCGGCGATCTCGCCGATATCAACTGGGAGCCTGGTCCCGCCCAGATCGAGCGCGAGCTGGGCAAGCGCGTGGCGAAGGTGCAGGCCAATGTACGCGCGCGGCCGCTCGCCGGCTTTGTCGCCGACGCGCAGCAGGCAGTTGCAGCCCAGGTGCACCTGCCACCGGGCTATACGATCTCCTGGACTGGAAGTTTCCAGGACCTTCAGGAGGGAATAGCGCGACTGTCGACTGTGGTGCCGGTCGCGCTCGCCGTCATCTTCCTGCTACTCTATCTGATGTTCGGCAGCGCACGGCTTGCGACGTTGATCTTCTTCAACGTGCCATTTGCGGCAGTCGGCGGCATCTTTGCGCTCGTAGTGCGCGGCATGCCGTTCAGTATCTCGGCCGCGGTCGGCTTCATCGCTTTGTTCGGGATTGCCATTTTGAATGGCGTCGTGATGGTGAGCTACATGGAGGAACGGCGGAAGGAAGGACTCGCCGCCGCCGCTGCGGCCTGGCAGGCGGCCATGACGCGGCTGCGCCCCGTGCTGATGACGGCGACCGTGGCAAGCCTCGGTTTCCTGCCAATGGCACTTTCGACGAACTCCGGCGCCGAAGTGCAGCGCCCGCTCGCGACCGTCGTCATCGGCGGCCTGATCAGCGCGACCTTGCTCACATTACTGGTGCTCCCAGCCCTCTATCCTTGGTTCTGCCGCGCCCACCGCTTCGTTCGCGCGGCCGCATACGATGCCTCCTCCACACCGCAACCGGCAGAGTGACGATATGCCCGCGGCGAAGTGCCGGGGAGGGCGCCGGCAAAGAGGGAGCGATTCGAGGCCCCGAGATGGCCGGTGAGGCAGCGCCCGAGCGACCCGGTGACGCTGCCGCGGAGCTCGAGGCTGTCGCCGACCAGGCCATGGAGCGCGCGACGGCGATCTGCCGGCGACCATAATTGCGCTCACCGTGGCGAACGGGATGCTCGAGCAGGAGCTGGCGGACGCCTACCCACAAGATCCTCCTTGACCTCGCGATATTATGATGGGGTCGATCCCGTCGGGAGCCGGGTTCGATTCCGGTTGGGGCGTTGTGGAGACCGAACGGCATAGGGCGTGCCTGCAGCCCGGGAGCCTGCTGTTTTATTTTTGGCAGCTCTACCGCGCGTCAACTTGCTGGTATTACTGCTGGTATCGGGAGCAATCGGCGCCGAAAATCACTGCAAATTCAGCTGGTTATGCCATTAGGCAATTATCGGCCAGGGGCACCACGGAAAAAATACAAATAATAACAATAACTTAAGCCTTTGGTTCGATTCCGGTTTTCACGAGAAAATTTTCGCGACGCATTGAAAACACACGTAAAAATTCACCGCAGCCGTCCGGTTTGCTGGCATTTTTGCTGGTATCGAGCGAACAAACGTTCGCGGCGAATTTCGCTTTTCCAAATGAAGGAATTGAGCAGATGGCCCGCAAGAATGGTGGCGCGCGCGACAACGCCTAGCAGATCAGAACGGACGTCGACTGCAGCGCCGCACGACCGAAATTCGTCCAGAAGCTGACTAGCCATCACCGATATGCGTTTTCCTGTTCGAGGACGCGATCTTCTGAGGAATCCGATCGCCGTCAATCCAAGCTTCTGCCCCAGCCGACATGCCGCGTGCGATCGCCAAGTCCCAGCTCAAATCTCGCTTTCTCGGCCACTCCGAGCATCGCGGCGCCACTCGCCTGGGCTGACGCCAACCAAGTTCGAGAATACGCGGGTAAAGTGGCTTTGACTGGCAAACCCCGCCGCTATCGCAATCTCGGCCAGTGTTAAACCGCGAACGGTCATCAACTGCTTGGCGGCGCTCACGCGCTGGCGAAGCAGCCACTGATGTGGTGGCAGCCCGACGGACGTTCGAAAAGCTCGGGAAAAATGGCCGACCGAGAGGCCCAACTCAGCGGCGATCTCCTGCATCGCAAGCTTCCCCGTGAGATCAGCCCGGAGCTTTTCGCAAGCACGTCTCACCTGCCACGGAGCAAGGCCGCTGGTCACGGGTTCGGCACCGCGCAGTCCACCATACGCTTGAGCGACATGCGCCGTAAGCGCGAGCATCATGTGATCGACGAAAAGCTGATTCGTCTCGGACGGCCGACGCAAGCTCTGCAATAGCGCTGCGCCGACGTGATGCACGATCTCGTCGTGAAAGCCAGTGCCGAACTGACAGTCGAGTTGGCCGACACGCCGCGCTCCGAACCTCTCTGCAATGCCGTTGAGAGCAAGAGCCGGAACATAGAAATGAAGGGAGTGAAACGGCTTGTCGATCACAAACCGCGGATCGTTCTTCATGTCGTAGAGATAAGTTGCGCCTGCCCGGATATCGGGCTTGGTCACGCACTTTCCGTGCTCCCAGTATTCGCAGTCGGGATAATCGCGAAGTTTCAAGCTGACGATGTAGGCATCCTCGGGGACCATTGCGCCGCAAAGACCGGGAACGGGATTGTCATCCCGCGTTTCCGTGGCTGCGACCTCGACGCCACGCATCGACCGCGTGATCACCGATGGCGGGGTATCTCGAAGACGCAGAAGTTCCGCAAACTTCTGACCATGAAAACCGCTCTGTGCCATATCAACCATTGCTCATGCAGGCATGCGGATCAGCAAGTCGGCGCACCGATGTCCATTATTGCGGATGGCTGAAGAGCCGTCCAGCGGAGCTCATGACAAAATGATTTACATCACGATTTCAGAGGGTTGCCGTGGCGTCGAAACCCGCCGCTACCAGGATGCTCGCAAGCTTCTTGCGTGCATAAAAAATCCTGCTCTTAACGGTGGCCTGCGGAATACCAATGATCCCGCTGACTTCGGCTACGGAGTTCTCGCGGAAGTAGAACAAGTCGATGATTTCCCGATGGGCCGGGGGCAACTTGTCGATGCATGCGCGCAGGATGCCCTCGGTTTCCTTGCGGTCCAGGGCCAAGTCCGGCGTTTCTCCGCCGTCGATAATTCCAAGCACATCGTCTCGATCGATATCCTCATGCGTTCGCCCTCGCTGTGAACCGATCGCCTTGAACCGGGCGATCGCCAACAGCCAGGTGGCGACGCGCGCGCGACCTTCGAACATGTTTGCGGAGCGCCACACGTCGAGGAACACCTGATTGACGAGATCATCGATGATCGCCGGATTACGAACCAGGCGCTGGATGAATTGGGAAACCCTCTTGCGGTGTCGGGCGAAGATGATGTGCATGGCTGCCTTGTCGCCCTCCGCAACGCTCCGGAGCAGCATCTCGTCGGAGACGTCCTCGACAACGCCTCGGCTCCTCTCGAGATTGCGCGATACATGTTCCGGAGAACATGCCGAGGCGCCCCGCTGCGCCTGATGAACGGCGTAGACCAGCTTGTCGTCGAACGGCCTGCCCGAGGACTGAGGAACGGGATCAACGCAACTGCTCGGAGACACAGCTGGGTGGGTCGTCGCATGGCGGGATGAGGGAGTGCTTCGCCGAAGTCGGTGCAATGATGACGTCCGTTTCTGCGCTGGTCGTCGCTCCTCGGTGATGGACATCGCCTTCTCCGCTTCTTTCAACGAGACGGCGATGAGGATGCGTCGCAGGAAGCCCTTCGGGCTATCCTGCGAGGGGCTCGTGCTTCTAGTCCCCTGGTCTAGGGTGAACCAGCCGGTCGGCTGGAAGCGGGGGTGCGCTGAGCTGCTGGCCGCGGATCGGTCAAGTCTCGCCTCTAAGGTGCGGCGGCAGCCTGGTGGGAAACGCGAAATGCGCGCGAAAAATGGCTGACAAGAAAGGGTCAAACTCGGTTGTGACCGGTCATCCGTGGACGGTCGTCCAGGCTTGCGTGCGCAATGCGCGTGGCTCGCCAGCCATCCCGCTCCGGTTCCATCGTGCGTTTGTGATAAAGTCAGCGGCGTAAAGCAGAATTAGGCAATCCATGCGCGTTTTGGGAAAGACGACGGTACGGTATAGCCTTAAGAGCCGTAAAAGCCCGGGTGGTCGTGACTATTCCGTGCGGGGAAGAGGCGTCTTCTGACCCTCCGAAAGACACGACGACAGACCGCGGAGCCGGAAGCGATCAAGAGGCCACGCCATGCTTGAGACAACCGCCCGCTCTTATGCCTCACCTCCCTTAAACGTGGATTCCGAAACCAAAGATCACCCGCTCGTCCTGATCGTGGATGACGACGCGGAGGTGCGCTTCGCGCTTCGCGAACTGCTCCTGTCAGTCGGACTCGATGCTTGCTGCTTTGGATCGACGCAGGAACTGTTGCACGCCGATCTGCCGGAACGGCCGGGCTGCCTGATCCTCGACGTCCGAATGCCCGGCGCCAGTGGTCTCGATCTGCAGCAGCATCTCCTGCTGAACGGCAACACGCGGCCGATCATCTTCCTCACCGGTCATGGCGACATCGCAATGACGGTGCAGGCGATGAAGGCAGGCGCCATCGACTTTCTCACCAAGCCCGTCAGGGACCAGGCGCTGCTCGACGCGGTCACGGCCGCGCTCGACAAAGATGTCGCACAAAGAGCGACCGCACGTCGCGCCCGGCAACATATCGAGCGCTACGCAACATTGACGCCACGCGAGCGCGAGGTGCTGCGTGCAGTGGTCAAGGGTCGTCTCAACAAGCAGATCGCGTTTGACCTCGGCATCAGCGAGATCACGGTCAAGCTGCATCGCGGCAATGCGACGAGGAAATTGCGGGCGGGCTCGATCGGAGAACTAATCCGGCTGTGGGAGACCTTGCCTGCCGAGCTTCGAGGAGAGCCTCCGACCTACACCAAAGAATAGGTACAACCTGGCCGGCATTGCGCGGATGGTCGTGGAGCCATGCCAGCGAAAAACGTCCGTTCGTCCAAGCCACCTCTGGTCGCCGTCGTAGACGACGACGAGGCCGTGCGAGAGGCGCTTTCCGATCTTCTTCTCGTCATGGACGTTGCATGTCGCACTTTCGACCGCGCGGAGGCCTTCATGGCCGAATACATGCCGGGTCGCTTCTCCTGCCTGATCACCGATGTGAGCATGCCGGGGCGGAGTGGCCTGGAACTTCAGGAGCGATTGCGGGAACTAAGTTCGTCAATGCCGGTTATCGTCATCACCGCCGACCCAAGTCCGGCCACTCGCGCGCGCGCGCTGAAGGGAGGGGCTCAGGCGTGCCTGACCAAGCCGGTCAACGACGAAGTCCTTCTTCAACACCTGCAGGCCGCGCTGAGCCGCCCGGGCGACGTACGCGACGACAATCGGCGGGGCACGCCGTCAGATGAGTAATCTTTCCCGCCGCGCCGGCGCGAACGGCCATGAGCTCCATTTTGACCTTCCCCATGCCATGGAGCTGGTCGATCTGGCGTCCGAAAGCGTCATCATCAGCGACGCGCATGGCATCATCAGATACTGGAATACCGCGTCGGAGACGCTCTACGGCTGGCCCGCTATGGCGATGGTGGGCCAGCCCGTCCAAGCGATCGGCTCGCTTGTCCACGCTGGCACCGACCATTTCGGCGCGCTCTTGCGCGAAGGCCGGTGGGAAGGCATCGTCCATCGGCGCGGGCTGACCGGAATGAACGTCGTGGCTGCCGTGAGGCAAATCGTCAGACGGGACGCAGCCGGCGACGTTCTTGATATCGTCGAGTTCGGCCGCGACGCAGGGTCTCTCTCTCAAGCGTCGTACCTCCGCATGGATGCCGAGTTGCAATCCTCACTCGCCGCAGCATGGGAACTCGATACGTCGCCCGCGCGCCCTGTGCTGGATGCGATCGCGGAACACCGGCGCAGCGGTGCCACCATCGATCTGGATCAGCATCCGGATTGGGTTGAGGGATTGCTGACGGCAACCCGCATTCTCGCCGTCAACGATCGCGCGGTCCGTATGTTCGGCGCCCACGCCGGCTACGAACAGATGATCGGCCGGCCCGTCGGTGCGTTCTGGCCGGCCGAGAGCCGCTCCGTGCTGGCCGCGCTGCTTGAAAGCGTCGCGAGCGAACGTATGCGGGTGGAAACACGCAAGATGGTCCTGAGCGGGAGCCTGCGCGAACCCGTCGTCAAGGCCTGGCACGCGGCAGAGCCGAAGCCCCACGGCACCGTGTTCGTGACGATCAATGGTGCGATAAATGACGATCGCACGACGTGGGAATTGCAGGCGAGTGAGGACAGGTACCGCAGGCTCATCCAATATCTGCCGACGGCGCTTTGGCAGGTGGATTCCCGTCGCGCTGGTGAGGCCTTCGACCATTTGAAGGCGAACGGGGTGGACGATATCGCGAGCTATCTCGAGCGCAATCCGGACCTTGTCGAACATGCCAAGGACGTCGTTCGCGTCACCGACGTCAATCGGGACGCTGTTTCGCTGTTCCGTGCCGGCAATCCCGCCGATCTCATCCGGCCGGTTCGCTATATTTTTGCCGCCGCTCCCGGACTTGCCGAACGGGTGATGGTTGCGCACTTCGAGGGCCGCCGGAATTTCATTGCGGAAACCCGGATCCGCGCCTTCGACGGCTCGATCATCGACGTCCTGTTCACGGTGACATATCCGGTGCCGCCGGAGCAGCTGGATAACACCTTCATCACCATGCAGGACATTACCGAGCGGTTGAACGCCGAGCAGCAGCTTCGAAAACTGCAGGCCGACTTCTCGCACGCCGGACGCATCGCGACGCTCGGAGAACTGGCGACGTCGATCGCGCATGAGATCAACCAGCCGCTTGCGGCCATCGTGACCAACGGCGAGACCAGCCTGAGATGGCTGGCGCGCGCCGATCAAAACACCGAAAAGGTCACCCAGCTCACCTCCCGGATCGTGTCGAATGCGCGTCGCGCCAGCGACATCATTCATCGCATCCGCGGTATGGCGGCCAAGCACGAGCCGGAGAAGCGCCTGATCGACCTGAACGAGGTGGTCGAGGAGGCCCTCCTGTTCATTCGTCATGATATCGATTCGAAGTCGATCGTTCTGTCGGCAACCTTCGGTGCCGGACTTCCCAAGGTTATGGGCGACCGAATCCAGTTGCAGCAGGTCATCATCAACCTGCTGGTCAACAGCATCCAGGCGATCGTGCAATCGGGCCAGCCGACGCGCCGGATCGACACCCGGACTTCGATCGATGGCGAAGGCTGGGTCGTCTTCTCCGTTCTCGACAATGGGCCGGGCATTCCCGAAGCAGATCTGGCGCATGTCTTCGACAGCTTCTTCAGCACCAAGGACGCGGGAATCGGTATCGGCCTTGCCATCTGTCAGTCGATCATCACCGCGCATGGCGGTAGCATCGCGGGCGCGAACCGTCCGAATGGCGGTGCGCATTTCCACTTCACGCTTCCGGTGCCAACGGCTGCCAGTCCCGATCCCGGCGACGCCGTTCGCTAGGCGTGTCGTGCTGTTCGATCCAGTTTTCATTGCGCCTGATGCCGCGAAATCGCGCCGACCTATCCCGAGGCATAGGTGACTCTATCCCCTGAACCGGGGAAATCAGACCCGATGCACGATATCGCCGGGCATCAATCCTCGTCATCGTGACCAGCATGGTCGAGGCGATCGCTCCCCTGCCTGCCGACTCATGAACCGGCCGGCGACAGGCGAGCGCAAGCCCCCCAACAGGACGAAATCCATGAGCGAGCCGATTGCCGATCCCCTGAGGGCTCTGCTTGTCAAGCCCAGCACACAACAGGAGAACTTGCCGGCATCCGACCGGCACGCTGCCGATGTGGAGATGGCGCGCGTCCTCCACACCGCACCTCTCCGCATGGCCCTGGATGCTTCGGGCGCCGGGATCGCGCACTGGAAGCATGAACCATTGCACGACGTCGTCGAACCCATGAGCCATCACGTCATCATGGCTTACAACGGTTCGGTGCAGCGCATGGAGCGGCGGTCCGGCAGATCGGTCGCGAAAGGGACATTCCGCCGCGGGGTCGTGATCGTCATTCCCGAAGGATCGAGCTCTCGCTGGGACATTCCAAAACCAGTTGATGTCGTTCAGCTCTATCTACCGCACGCATCGCTGAAGCGCTTTGCCGATGAAGCCAGGGCGGCATCGACCGATCTCCTCGAACGAACGGCGCATCCCGACCCCATCACATCCCGACTGCTATTGAGCGCAGCCAGCGTGCTGGATGGCAACGGCGCGCTGGATACGCTGTTCAGGCTTCAGCTGACGGACCTTCTGGCCATGCGGCTTCTGGCTGCGCATATCAGCTCGCCAACCACATTCCAGCCGGTCGTGGGCGGTCTTTCGCCGAAGGTCCTGCACCGTGCCGTCGAACGCTTGCGGTCGGACAGCGAGGCGGACGTCTCCCTCGATGCCCTGGCTTCCGACGCCGGCCTGTCGCGCTTCCACTTCTGCCGCGCCTTCAAGGAGAGCACCGGGCTTTCGCCTCATGCCTGGCTGCGGCAGCATCGCCTCGAGCAGGCCATGAACATGCTGCGCGACACCGACGCAACGATCGCCTTGATTGCAGCGGAGCTCGGCTATGCCTCGCAAACAGCCTTCGCCGCAGCGTTCAGGCGATCCACCGGCGAAACGCCGAGCGACTGGCGCCGACGCGTGCGTTAGCCGCAACCGCTCCGCAGGTATGGTGTGCTTTCGGAGCGTGAGGACAGATCGATGAGCAACGAGAGCTTGGCCGATCCTCCGAAGACTCCGCGGGTTGCGTCTGGCGATCGCCGGAGCGAGTTGTCGGTCGGCGACCGGCGTCCTGCGGATGTGGAGATGACGCGCGTCCTCAAGACCACGCCTCTCGAGATGGCTTCAGACGCTTCCAACGGCGCCATCGCGCATTGGAAGCATGGGCCTCTGCACGACGTGGTCGAGCCGATGATCGACCACGTCATCATGGCTTACCCCACGGGCGTTCAGCGCCTCGAGCGGCGCAGCGGGAAATCGGTTGCGATTGGAACGGCGCGCGCCGGCGTTGTGACGATCATCCCCGCCGGTTCGAGCGCCAGATGGGATATCCCGGGCCCTGTCGATGTCATCCAGCTCTATCTTCCGCACGCAACCCTTGAACGCGTCGCCCGCGAGGCCAACGCACCCGCTCCCGGCGATCTCGTGGAAAGGACAGGACATCTCGACCCCATCACTTTCGAATTGCTGATGACTGCCGCCGACGTGCTGCAGGGCAATACAGTTCTGGACGCATTGTTCAGGCAGCAACTGGCGGACCTCGCGGCAACGCGCATCCTGACCGAGCACATCGGCGTGCCGACCACGCCTGAACCGATCATGGGCGGGCTCTCTCCCCACGCTCTGCGACGCGCAATCGAGCGCTTGCGCTCGGAAAGCGACGCTGACGTGTCTCTCGCTGCATTGGCGTCCGATGCAGGACTGTCGCGCTTCCACTTCTGCCGGGCGTTCCGGGAAAGCACCGGGCTTTCGCCTCACGCCTGGCTGCGCCAGAACCGGCTCGAGCAGGCCATGAACATGCTGCGTGGTACCGACGCAGCGATTGCAACGGTGGCCGCAGAGCTCGGCTACACCTCGCAAACTGCGTTCACGGCAGCGTTCAGGAAGTTGACCGGCGAAACCCCGAGCGATTGGCGACGGCGTATCCGGAAATAACAATCGCTCTGCAGGTGCCGCAATCGCTCTGGCGCAGTGGCAGCTTCGGTCCGGTAGATGATCAGGGTCCCCCACGCTCCCGACAGACGGAGACAAACGATGGCGTCGAGAACCTTCATCAGCCTCCTTGCAATCGTCCCGCGACGGAGAATTGCAGCGACCACGATCGTGTACGGCCTCTCCTTGGCCATACGCTTCACCTCGGCCACCGGCGAGGAGATGGAAATTCCGGCCCAGGCCTTCCAAAGGAGCAATCCGGTGATGTCGATCGTGAAAAGGGATAGCGCCCAGCTCCCCTACGCCGACTGGAGCCCGAACGCAGCTCAGCCAATGACCTTTCGCGAATACTGGCCACCGAGGGTCTCGTCGATGTCGAGCTGCCCTTCTCCATAACACCCGACAAGTTCGATTCGCGTCATCGTCGTCGATCGCAAATGGCTTGCCGCCAATGAGAAGCGGCGGTGCTGACGCGCCTATGTCCAGGAAACTTCAAATCACAAGAGTAGACCACATGCGACTAGTCATCATTGGTTCCGGCTTCGCCGGCATGTACGCCGCCCTTTCCGCCGCTCGTCTGCGCGACATCCAGGGCGTCTCGCCCGAAGATCTCGAGATCGCAGTTGTGGCACCCGAATCGACGCTGGTGGTCCGCCCGCGCCTCTACGAACCGAAGCCGGAGACGTTGACAGCACCTCTGCTCGACGTTCTCAGCGCGATCGACGTGGTCTACGTGCAGGGTAGCGCCGAGACGATCGACAGCAAGTCCCGCACCGTGCAGATCGTCGCGGCCAAGGGCGCACGAAAGACACTGCCCTACGATCGCTTGATCGTGGCCACGGGCAGCCGGCTGTTCCGCCCGAATATACCCGGTCTCGCCGAGCATGGCTTTAGCGTCGATCAGCTCGACGATGCGATTGCGCTCGACCGGCATCTGCACCGCCTGGCGGATCAGCCCGCGTCGGCGGCGCGCGACACGGTGGTGGTCGCCGGCGGCGGGTTCACCGGCATCGAAGTGGCGACCGAGATGCCGGCAAGGCTGCGCGCGATTCTCGGCAAGGGTGCCAAGCCCCGCGTCATCATCGTCGAAAGGAACAGCGCGGTCGCTCCCGACATGGGCGCGTCTCCCCGCCCCGTCATCGAGGAAGCGCTGCGCAAGGTCGGCGTCGAGACCCGGCTCGGTACCGCCGTTGCGTCGCTGAACAAATCCGGGGTCACGTTGTCGAACGGCGAGCACATCGCGTGCGCGACCGTGATCTGGGCCGCCGGCATGCGCGCGGCACCGCTGACCGCGCAGATCCCCGCCGAGCGCGACAGTTTCGGTCGGCTGCTGGTCGACCGTGATCTGCGCGTGTTGACGGTACCTGGCGTATTCGCCACCGGCGATGCCGCCAGGGCCGCATGCGACAACGTCGGCAACTACGCGCTCATGTCGTGCCAGCACGCCACGCGGATGGGTGCCTTTGCCGGCAACAATGCCGCTGCCGAACTGCTGGGAGTTCCGACCAGGCCCTACCACCAGGAAGCCTACGCCACCTGTCTCGACCTCGGAGAGGCCGGTGCGATCTTCACGATCGGTTGGGAGCGGACATTGAAGCTGGTCGGCGCGGAAGCGAAGAAGACCAAGCAGCAGATCAACACCGTCTGGATCTATCCGCCACCGGCCGAGCGCGCCGCTGCGCTGGCCTCGGCCGATCCCGAGCACGTCGGCGAATTGTAGCTGTGTCAAAACAACCAGCCGCGCGTCTCGCGCAGAGTGCGCGGCCCGCTCACCATCATAGATCTGGAGTCACTCCGATGAACCACGAGACCGTGCGCACGACGGCGTTCGCCATGCCACTGACAAGCCCCGCTTTCCCGCCCGGCCCCTACCGCTTCATCAATCGCGAATACTTTATCATCCAGTACCGGACGGACCCCGAGGTGCTACGCCGGATCGTGCCCGCACCGCTCGAAGTCACCGAGCCGGTGGTGAACTACGAGTTCATCCGCATGCCCGATTCGACCGGCTTCGGCGACTACACCGAAAGCGGTCAGGTCATCCCGGTGTCCTATCAGGGCAAGTCCGGCAGCTTCACCCACCAGATGTTCCTCAACGATCATCCGCCGATTGCCGGCGGGCGCGAGCTGTGGGGCTTTCCCAAGAAGCTGGCGCAGCCGAAGCTTGAAGTCGAGATCGACACGCTGGTCGGCAGCTTGAACTACGGCTCGGTGCGGATCGCGACCGGTACCATGGGCTACAAGCACCGCGCCCTCGACACCACGGCCGAGGCAAAAAAGCTCACCGCGCCCAACTTCCTGCTCAAGATCATCCCACATGTCGACGGGACACCGCGCATCTGCGAATTGGTGCGCTACCACCTCGAGGACATCAATGTGAAGGGGGCATGGACCGGGCCCGCTGCGCTCGACCTGTACTCGCATGCCCTGGCACCTGTTGCCGAACTGCCGGTCCTCCAGGTTCTGTCGGCGAAACATATTTTGGCCGACCTCACGCTTGGGCTCGGCACCGTGGTTCACGACTATCTCGCTTCGGGCGAAGCTACACACCGCCGCAGGTCCTCCGAGATCCTGATCGATGCAAGTGCCAGCTGATCGAAATCAACCATGCCATCTGGAGTTCTCAAAATGCTGAACGTGATGCGCGAGCATAGCAATCCCGTGCCGCAGCCGAGCAAGCGACCGCTGCCATACGATGTCGTCGCACTGGTGCTGCAGGGCGGCGGCGCGCTCGGCGCCTATCAGGCCGGCGTCTATGAAGGCCTGCACGAGGCCGGCATCCGGCCGAACTGGCTCGCCGGCATCTCGATCGGCGCGCTCAACGCCGCCATCATCGCGGGCTCCCCCGAAGCCGAGCGGGTGACGCGGCTGCGCGAGTTCTGGGAAACCATCTGTGCCTTCTCGATCGAGTGGCCCGCCGGCGAAGGGCTGGCCAATGCCCTGCCCTTTGCGTTCGACATCAGCTCGATACGCAACGTGCTGGCGGCGACGCGAGCGCTGGTCCAGGGCCAGCCCGGCTTCTTCAAGCCGCGCTTCCCCTCGCCACTTTGGTCGCCGTTCTCGGGTAATGCCGCAACCAGCTTCTACGATACGGCACCATTGCACCAGACGCTGGAGCGGCTCGTCGATTTCGACCGACTGAACTCGGGTGAGGTGCGCGTCAGCGTCGGCGCAGTCAACGTCCGCACTGGCAACCTGACCTATTTCGACACCGCCGAGCGCAAGCTCGGACCGAAGCATTTCATGGCGTCCGGCGCCCTGCCGCCGGGCTTTCCCGCCGTCGAAATCGAGGGCGAGCATTATTGGGATGGCGGCGTGGTCTCGAACACACCTCTTTCCCGTGTGCTGTCCGGCGAGCCCTGTGACACGCTGACATTCCAGATCGATCTCTGGTCGGCCAGGGGCCGCGTTCCCTACGACATGATGGAAGTGTCGAGCCGGCAGAAGGACATCCAGTATTCGAGCCGGACACGGACCGTCACCGACCAGGTGCTACGGATGCAGAAGATGCGTCAGGCCTTGCAACGGACGATCGCGAAGTTGCCGGACGCCGCGAAGCAGGACCCGGAAATCCGCGCCATCGCAGATCTGGCGCGCCAACGCTCCTACAACATCGTTCATCTGATCTATCAGACCAAGATCCACGAGGGCCATTCACGGGACTACGAGTTCGGCTTGAGCGCGATGCGCGCCCATTGGCAGAGCGGACTCGAGGACATTCGCCGCACGCTCGCCGACCCAAGACGCCTGGACCCGCCCGCCCCGGAGCTCGGCATCGTCACCCACGACGTCCATCGCCGCGATGGACTCTGAGCGCCCCCCACAGGTTTCGGAGAATGCCATGTCGACCCTTTCCTATGCTTCCGAGCAGGACGTCAAAACCAGCCTTCAACCGTCCCGACAGACGATCAAGCGGGCCGCGCTCGCCCTGCTGCTGACGGCGGGCGTCGTCGCGACGGTCGATTATGGCTACTACTACCTGACCACCGGCCGCTATCTCGAAACCACCGACGACGCCTATGTGAAGGCCGACTCCACCATCATCGCGCCGAAGGTCTCGGGCTACATCGCGCGGGTTCTCGTAAACGATAACCAAGCGGTGAAGGCCGGCGAGTTGCTGGCGCAGATCGACGATCGTGATTTCCGCACCGCGCTCGACCAGGCCGAGGCCGATGTCGCCGCCTCGGAAGCCGCAATCCGCAACCTCGATGCGCAAATCATCCTGCAGCAGCAGGTCATCGCGCAAGGCGCGGCAGACGTCGCAGCGGCCGAGGCCAGTCTGAAGTTCGCACAGGAAGAGCAGGCTCGCTACGACGGCCTGATGAAGACCGGTTCCGGCACGGTGCAGCGGGCGCAGCAGACTGACGCCGCGCTGCGCGCCGGCAGCGCACAATCGCAACGCGCGAAGTCCGGCCTGCTGGCGGCCGAGCGCCAGGTTGACGTGCTCACCACCGAGCGTGCCCGGGTCATCGCACAGCATGATCGCGCCCGCGCGGTGCAGGAGCAGGCGGCATTGAACCTGTCCTACACCAGGGTCACCGCACCGGTCGACGGTACGGTCGGCGCCCGCTCGCTCCGCGTCGGACAGTTCGTCCAGGCCGGTACGCAGCTGATGGCGGTGGTGCCGCTCGATGCCGTCTACATCGTCGCCAATTTCAAGGAGACCCAGCTCACCCATGTGCGGAGCGGCCAGCCGGTCGAGCTGACCATCGACAGCTTCCACGGCACGAAGCTGCAGGGCCATGTCGACAGCCTGTCGCCGGCGAGCGGCCTGGAATTCGCTCTGCTGCCGCCCGACAACGCCACCGGCAACTTCACCAAGATCGTGCAGCGCATTCCCGTGAAGATTGTGCTCAACGATCCCGGCCTCACCGGTCTGCTGCGCCCGGGCATGTCGGCCGAGCCGACCGTCAACACCAAGGCTGCGGCCGTCGCCGAGCGTGAAGCCCGAAAGCGCCTCGCCTTGCGCACCGCGCCCCGCAGCTGAGCTGAACGGGTGCGACTGCATCTCTCTTGCATGTCCCGGGGAACCACCATGACTACGCAGCAAACCAGTACCGACAACATTCCCGTCAGCGGCCACGGGGCAGCCGCTACCGCTCCAGCTACCATCTCCGCAAAGACCTGGATCGCGGTGACCGGCGCCACGCTCGGCGCCTTCATGGCGGTGCTCAACATCCAGATTGTCAACGCCTCGCTGGCGGACATCCAGGGCGCGATCGGTGCCGGCATCGATGACGGCGGCTGGATCTCGACCTCCTATCTAATAGCCGAGATCGTCGTGATTCCGCTCTCCGGTTGGCTCGCACAGGTATTCTCTGTCCGCATCTACCTCCTGACCAACGCCTCCCTCTTCATGGTGTTTTCTGCAGCGTGCGCACTCGCGCAAAACCTGCCGCAGATGATCGTGATGCGCGCGGTGCAGGGCTTTTCCGGCGGCGTGCTGATCCCGATGGCTTTCACACTGATCATCACGCTTCTGCCGAAGGCGAAGCAGTCGATTGGCCTTGCCATGTTCGCGGTCTCCGCGACCTTTGCACCCGCGATCGGTCCGACCATCGGCGGGTATCTCACCGAGAACTGGGGCTGGGAATATATCTTCTATGTCAATCTGGTGCCGGGCGCGCTGATGATCGGCATGTTGTGGTACTCGCTCGAAACCAAGCCGATGAATCTCGCGTTGCTGCGCGAGGGCGACTGGTTCGGCATCGTCACCATGGCCGTCGGTCTCGGCGCTCTGCAAACCGTGCTGGAGGAAGGCAATAAGGACGACTGGTTCGGCTCGCCCTTCATCGTCAGGCTGTCGATCGTCGCCGCAGTCGCACTGTCGGCCTTCCTTTCGATCGAGTTGACCGCGAGGAAGCCGCTGTTGAACCTTCGCCTGCTGGTTCGCCGCAATTTCGGCTTCGGCATCCTGGCCAACTTCCTGCTCGGCATCGCGCTCTATGGCTCGGTGTTCATCCTGCCCGTCTATCTGTCGCGGATTCAAGGCTACAACGCCGAGCAGATCGGCATGGTGCTGGCATGGACCGGCTTTCCGCAACTGTTGCTGATTCCGCTGGTGCCGCGACTGATGCAGCGCTTCGACGCCCGGATCATCATCGGCATCGGTTTCGCGATGTTCGCCGCTTCGAACTTCATGAACATCCACATGACCAACGATTACGCGACCGATCAGCTGTTCTGGCCGAATGTCGTCCGTGCCTTCGGTCAGGCGCTGGTGTTCGCGCCGTTGTCGGCAGTCGCGACTTCCGGCATCGAGGCGGAGAACGCCGGCTCTGCTTCCGGCCTGTTCAACATGATGCGCAACCTTGGCGGCGCCGTCGGCATCGCGCTGTTGCAGACGCTGCTGACCAAGCGCGAGCAATATCACTCCAACGTGCTGATGCAGTCGGTCTCCACGCTGGAGCCGGCCACGCAGGCAAGGATCGAGAAGCTGACGCAGTATTTCATAAGCCACGGCGTGATCGATCGCTTCGATGCAACTCGCCGAGCCTATGTCGCGATCGGCAAGATCGTCCAGAAGCAGGCGTTCATTCTGGCCTTCAGCGACATGTTCTTCCTGCTGGGCGCCGCACTGATCGTCGCACTTGCCGCAGCCATGATGCTGAAGAGTTCCGGCCAGCTCGACGCCGGCGGGGCTCACTAACCCTCCTTCAATTCCACCTGACAGCGAAAGGAAATTCCATGTTCAAGAACAAGGCAGCCATCGTCACCGGATCGACCAGCGGCATCGGGCTCGGAATCGCCAAGGAACTCGCAAGGCTCCGCGCCAACCTCGTGTTGAACGGGTTCGGCGACCCCAACGAAATCGAGACGATCCGCAGCGAGATCGAGCGCGAGCATGGCGTTCGTGTGGTCTACGACGGCGCAGATATGTCGAATGGCGATGCGGTTCGCGGATTGATCGCCACGACGATCGAGACGTTTGGACGCCTCGATATCCTCGTCAACAATGCCGGCATCCAGTTCACAGCGCCGGTGGAAGAATTTCCGTCCGCAAAGTGGCATGCGATCCTGGATATCAATCTGTCGGCCGCGTTCCACGGCACAGCGGCGGCGGTGCCCCATATGAAGCAGCAGGGGTGGGGACGGATCGTCAACATCGCGTCCGCGCACGGCCTCGTCGCCTCGACCCACAAGGCGGCTTATGTCGCGGCCAAGCACGGGCTGATCGGCTTGACCAAGGTGGTTGGCCTGGAGACCGCCGGCAGCGGCGTGACCTGCAACGCGGTCTGCCCCGGCTGGGTGCGGACGCCCCTGGTCGAAAAGCAGATCAGTGACATCGCCGCGCAGAAAGGCATTAGTCAAAAGGACGCAGCCAAGGCACTTCTCGGCGAGAAACAACCGTCCTCCGAATTCGTCTCTCCGGAGCAGTTGGGAGCCACCGTAGCCTTCCTGTGCTCGCCTGCGGCAGACCAGATCACGGGCACCTCGATCTCGGTCGATGGCGGATGGACCGCGCAGTAGCATGCTACGATCAGAGCCGCAGGACATCTCCGCTCGCTCGAGGCGCCCCGCCCCCCGGAGCATGGCGCCAGGGATCGATCCAAGTTTCGGTTCGGCAAGATCCCGGACGATGCAGCGTGACGTGAGATAGAGGCTACTGTCAGGACTCCTGCGATCCTAGAATTCCTTCTTGGATAGGTCGGTCAAGGCCGCATTAGACGTGCGATGAGCGCCGACAACATCTTCCAAGCCTGTCTCGATCGTCGCCTCAACGGAGAGGCCAACGCGAAGGAGCCGCGCGAGCGGTTGATTCGGAGATAGCGTGATCTTGACTGGCAAGCGCTGGACGATCTTCGTGAAATTACCCGTGGCGTTGTCGGGCTGAATCGGGGCGAAAGTGGCCCCCGTGGCAGCGGGCACGCCGACCACCGTGCCATCGAGATCGATGTCATAGGCATCGACGTGGATGCGGGCGTGTTGCCCCGGCTGGACATGTTTCAGCTGGACTTCGCGGTAGTTCGCCTCGACATAAACATCGGACAGGGGAACGACCGCCATCAACCCGGCGCCCGGGCTGACGTAGTTTCCGACCTGTACAGCGCGCTGCCCGACCATACCGTCCACCGGTGCGCGGATCTGAGTGTAGGAAAGGTTGAGTTGCGCCTGCGTCAACTGCGCTTCATCGGCCTTAACCGTGGCCATGGCCGCTTCTTGTTCCGCGTTTGCGATCGTAAGCTGCGTGTGCGCAGCCTCCAGCGCGGCTTTGGCACCGTCGGCCGACGCTTGGCCTGTCAATAGAGAAGTGTCAGCCTGCTGTTGCATCTTCACAGTGCCAGCGCCTGTGAAGGCGAGCTGTTGATAGCGGGTGGCATCCTTCTCTGCGAAGTTGAGCTGCGCTTGTGCCATTGCAAGTTGCGCTTTGGCCTGGGCGATCAAGGCCACTTGACGGCTGACATTGGCGGCGGCATTCGCGGCCGCGGCGCGGTCACGCGCCAGCGTGGCTCGAGCTGTATCCAGGGCGGCAAGAAAATCGCGATCGTCAAGTTGAACCAGGAGATCGCCGGCCTTGACCATTTGATTGTTATCGACGGTTACAGAGGTGATCTGACCAGCGACCCGTGATGCGATTGTCGCATAATGTACCCGTACATAGGCATTATTTGTCCAGATATGAGGCGTCGGCATATAAATGCGCCAAAGCAAAGTGGCGGCGCTCGCCGCGACGATGCCACTTGCCAGAAGCCATGGCCAGCGGGTCCGCCGTTTCTTCGCGGGAAGCGCTTCTACCTTGTTGGATTGGACCGGAGTCCCCACCGGCGGCGACTCACCAGGTCGGATGCGAAACGACGTGTCGGAAGGGACGACCGACATCATAGCCTCCTTATTTCTTGGAAAACAGAATGCGTGGCGAATAAGTGCGCTCGGGGAGGATCACCACCAGCGCCATAAAGGCGACGACGAGGGCAGCCATGACGAGATAGGCGTCGGCTGTCGTGAGCACGTGCGCCTGCTGCGTCACTGCCGCGGCGAATTGTTCAAGGCTTCCCGCTGCGCGTGGGGTTCCGTTCGGCAGGAGCGGCGCAGGATCTTGCGGTAGCAGCCCGTGGGCCTGGATGGTCCGGAAGCGATTGAGCCCGATCTGATCGACAAGTCGCTCGGAATGCAGGGCGCCGCGCCAATGCTCGATGAGCTCGATGAGCCAGATCGCCACCGGCTCGGCCAGGGCGCGCGTCGTGTTGATCAATGCCGAGGCGAGCGGCCCCTCGGCGTGGGAGCGAACCGTATTCGTCGCCATCATCAGCAGAGGCACGACGACCATCGGCTGGCCAACCATCTGGAGAACCTGCCAGATATAGAACTGATCGCGATGCCAGGTGATGTCGACGGATGAGGAGCCAAGGCAGGCGATCAACATCAGCGCAAGGCCGAAAAGGGTAACTGCCCGCGCATCCACGTGCCGATGGTCGAGCAGCAGCGCCATCGCCGGTAGCATCACAAACTGACCTAGCGCGACGATCAGCGTGATCAGATGAGCCTGGACCGGCCTGTAGGCTTGCACACTTGTCAGAAACGTCGCCGGGATCACTGTCGAGGAGGCGCTGAGCACTACAAAGGCAAAGAGGGCAAGCGCTGCATATGCGAAATTGCGCCGTAGCAGCATCTGCAGCTTAAGCAGCGGCATCGGATGGAACCACTCGTTGATGAGTAGCAACGGGATGGCAATGCTACTGATTAGAGCGAGGACACAGATGAGCGGAGATTCGAACCAATCCAGCCGATCGCCCTGCATCAACATGGTGGTGAAGGCGCCAAAGCCCAGTATCATCAGCAGCGCGCCGCGCCAATCGAAGATCCGAAGCCGGTCGTATTCAGGTTCGCCGGCCTCCATGCCGTACCAGACGAGCACCGACGCTAGAGCGCTCAAAGGGAGCGCTGCCAGGAAGACGAAGCGCCAGTCGCCGACGACATCGGTCCAGAGCGCGGCGAGCGAGGCACTGAAAGGCGCTGTGAATGTCGCTGTCAACCCGTACATGGCCAGACCATAGAGACGGATCGGCGGCGGCAGCACCATCAGCGCCGTTGTCATGAGAAGCGGGATCGTGAGTCCGCCGGCTAAACCTTGGATCACGCGCAGGATCAGAATCGCCGGCAGGTTGAGCGCCAATGGGATCAGGAGCGTCGATGCTCCGACGACGGCGACGACCCAGAGGGTGAACCTGCGAAGCGTGAACGTCACCGCGCACCAGGGAGCGAAAGCCATCCCAATGGCAAGCCCCGTGCTGTAGAGGCTTTCGATCCAGGTGCCGGAATCATAGTCGATACCAAGAGCGCCTCGAATATCGACCAGCGCGGTTGACGTAACTGTGTCGTTGAACTCGCTGCTCATTGCAGCGATCAGCACGCCGAGTAAACCTAAGAGTGGCTTCATACTCATGGCAGGTGCCAATCGTCATCGAAGAGAACCTCGATTTCGGGGGCGGCGATGGTCGCCAACCAAACGAAGGCGGGCTCTTCGTTCGTCGCCGTGAACATGACAAAACCCCTCTTCGAGTGATTGAACCACGTTTGACGATCGCCGCGGACATGGCCTCACGGCTCCCGCTGTCGGTTTCGTATACCCTTGCTGCGACGGTCACTGTGCGGGCATGAGCACCGGTGCACCCTTGTCCTTGATCAAGAGCACCAGGAATTTCGCCGGCTGGGTGGCGCTTGCGTTCCGATCGACGACATGAACATCGCCAGGGCCTTCATAGAAGGCCTGTCCTGGGGTCAGTGTCACCTCTTTCCCGCCCTTCAGCTGCATCACGACGGAGCCCTCCAGCACGTAAACGAACGCATGCGCATTGTGCCGGTGGCTAGCGTTCGATCCGCCGGGCGGATGCTCGACGGTGATCATCAGAGCTTCCTTGCCGGGAAACTCCGGAAGATCCTTGGACATGAGTGGCATGACCTTGGCCTCCTGCGCCGCCGCCGTGCCGGTCGTGAGGCACAGAAGAACCAATGCAGCGAATTTGATCGTCATAGTCGTTTCCTTCGTTCGTTGCCCGGACCCGCTCGTGACGGGCCGGGCGCACCTTCGATGCGGAATCAGGCTGCTGCTTGTGAGCGGCGGAGCCATTCGTCGAGACCGATCCGGCCGAGGCGCGCTTCGCCCAATGGCACGAGCGAGCGTTCCTCCACCCGGCTGCCGAAGTATCCGGCCTCGGGGTCGCCCACGACCTCACGCGGGTCGCCGACTGCCTTCAGATAGCGTGCGACGATTTGGTTGAACGGCGCTCGTTCCGGGCCGGCGATTTCGACGATGCCGTTGCGCGGCGGCGCGAGCGCCACATCGGCAACGTTGGCAGCAACGTCATCCGACGCGATAGGCTGGAACAGGATGGGCGGGAGCCTGACTCTGTTTCCATCCGCACCTGAATCGGCGATGCCACCCAGGAATTCCAGGAACTGGGTCGACCGGACGATGGTGTAGGGGATCCCGGAGGCTTTGATCAGTTTCTCCTGCGCGACTTTGGCGCGGAAATAGCCATTGTCGGTCCGGTCGATTGCGACGATAGAGAGTGCGACATGGTGCCGGACGTTCGCTGCGGCCTCCGCCGCGAGAAGGTTGCGGCCGGAAGTCTCGAAGAATTCCAGCACCGCCTTGTCCTCCCACGAGGGCGCGTTGGCGAGATCGATCACGACTTGCGCGCCGGCCACAGCCTCTTTGAGGCCCTCGCCGGTGATGGTGTTGACGCCGGTATTGGGCGAAGCGGCGACGACCTCGTGGCCGCCCTGGCGCAAAATGGCGACGGTCTTCGAGCCGATCAGGCCGGTGCCGCCGATCACGACGATCTTCATGCTTTGATCCTCCGTTGTCGTTAAACGCTCTATTGATGCTTCGCGTGCCATTTCGGACCGGGGCCACGCATGTAGTGCAGCTCGGGCCGGTAGCAATCCCGCACGTCCATGACCAGGTTGGAAAGGATGCAAGCGAAGTCGGAGACTGTTTCGATCGTCTTGCGCGCAGAACCTGATATTGCGGGCAACCCGCGCGCAGAAGCCGCTGCGATCGCACGGGGTCCGACGATGCATTGCCAGATCATTTTCCTTACTCCGCCCGGTTGGATATGGGCACCGTGATGATCTAGCGGATCGGAGCTGCGGTTGCGCCAGAGCGATTGCCGTACCTGTAGAGCGATTGCTGCCAATGCCTGCGCCCCAGAATCGTGCAACATTTCCGCTCGCCAGGCCGGGAGCGCTCGCGCGATCATGGCTCAATCGTGCTTGGAATCATCCTCTGGGCCGGCAAAGCGAATTGCAAGCACGGCTACGCTTGCAATCGGCGGCAGCCCAAAGCGCCACATTTTGAAACGCATGAAGAGAAGGGCGGCCGCGCCGCATCCGATGGCGAACAGGAGGACATTCAGGGCCATCTTGCCTGATCGAGCTCCGGCCGGGTGTCCATCGCCTCCGCGAACAATGATATCGGCCAGATCAATCATGATCTGCGTCGTCGTGCCGGTCATTAGCGTCGAGGGTGGCGCGCGCTGCAAACGGGAAACTATCTAACGGTGGCATGAATCTCCGCGATGTAGCCGCCTGGGAACTGCACGACTGCCGAATCCCTGCGATCCGATGCAAACGATTCGACGAGGACTTTGGCTCCTGCTCCCGCCGCCTTCGCCAAGGTGTCCTTCAGGTTGGTCACCTCATAGCCCGTGAGTTCGCGGCCGTGGGGGAAAGGCAGCTGACCGTCCGTGACGAACACGGTCATCTTTCCGAACACGGACTCGATGCGAATGCGACGATATGTGTCCTTCGGGCGGCCGATCTCGACACCCGGCGCCTTCGCGTCATCCGAGATGATCTTGCCCCGTGAGAAACGCAGGAAGCTCCGGGTGAATGCGTCGGCCCGCTCCGGCGAGACGTATACCCGGTTCTCGGGGATCGTCTCGAACGCCGCGTAGGATGGCTTGGTGGTGTGCCAGTAGAGCTGCATGTTGACACCACCCGGCCATTGGATGACGGCGTCGCGTCCGATCGGATCAGGGAAGGTAGCCACAAGCACGTCCGCTCCCGATGCCCTGGCGAGTTCGATCGCCTCATCGATATCGGTGACGAGGTAGCCGGTGCGCTCCGCGCCGAACGGATAAGGGATCGGCGTCTTGAAGCCGAACAGGGAGACGGTGCCTACCGGCGTCTGCAGCAGCTGCGACGTCGTGCTGCTCGGCGTGGGCGTTACGGTCGCGACCACCTGCTTCGTGCTCTGACCACCGAAGGTGGCAAGGAAGCTTGTCACGAACTTGTCGACGTCGTCTGGCGCAACATAGACATGGGTCGTGTCATATTGTGCGCCGACGCCAACTTGCGGAACTGCCTGCTCCGCGTCCCTCGCAATGGCTGCGGACGGGCCCGTGAGCATCGCGGCTGCCAGCAGCAGGGTTTTGATCAGATGACGGTCATCAAGCATGGTAGCCTCTTTGCTGTTCGCGCAGGGATAATGCGGTGATCAACACCAGACCGGCGATCAAGCCCAGGTGCTCGAAGAAGGCGTTGGTGGCCATGAAGCGGTCATGACTGGTCTGCGCCCAGAAATTGTTTGCGACGAGCATGGAGACCGCTGTCAGCACGCCGAGGCCCCCTGCCCCGAGCCAGACCCAGCGCCCGACAATCACCAGCGCGGAGCCGCCGAGTTCGACGACGATGGCAGCGATCGCCCATAGCCATGCCGGCTCCAAACCGAAATGCGCCTGCTCGGCGACGGCTGCGGGAAAATCAGCGAGTTTCTGGATCCCGCCGATCAGGAACGCCGAAACCAGCGCAATCCTCGCGATCGGCAGCAATCCGGGCATCGAGAGAGTGGCCGATATCCAGCGCGGTGTGTCTGTCATCGCAGCCATGTCACACCGCCCAGCAGGCGCAGCCGAGCGCACCCCAGAAACTCCTGATATCCGAGACGGGCAACTTGCCAGACCAGGCGCGGGCATGGTCGTGACCGTGCACGCCACAGGCGTTGGCGCATCCACATATCTGCATGGCGTGGGCTCTAACGGCCTGTGCCTTGCCGTCCGACCCGACCCAGTTGCCGTATCCGCCGAAAGTGCGCACCGGCGACCAGTTTGGCATCGCTGGCGGCGGCTCGTTGGCGTCGAGAGTTCTGAAGTCTCCCGCGCCATAGACGATTCGACCGCCGACCATCGTGAGGTCACTCGTCGTGTCGGCGATCTCGGCTTCGCTGCACGAGAAATAGTCGCGATCCGGAACGATCAGATCAGCGAGTTGCCCGACCTCGATGCGCCCCTTCTTGCCTTCTTCATTCGAGAACCAGGTGACATTCTCGGTCCACATCCGCAGCGCGGTCTCGCGATCGAGGCAGTTGCGCGGCGGATAGAGACGCAAGCCGCCGACCGTCATGCCGGTGACGAGCCAGGCGAGCGAGACCCAGGGATTGTAGGATGCGACCCGGGTCGCGTCGGTGCCCGCGGACACCTTGACGCCCTTGTCGAGGATCGTCTTCACCGGCGGCGTCGCTTCAGCCGCGCCGTATCCGTAGCGTTCGACGAAATACTCGCCCTGATAGGCCATGCGGTGCTGCACGGCGATGCCGCCGCCAAGCGCGGCGATGCGATCGATCGATTGGTCGGAAATTGTCTCGGCGTGATCGAAGAACCAGTGCAGGCCGTCCAGCGGCATGTCCTGGTTGACCTTCTCGAACACGTTGAGTGCGCGCGAGATGGTCTCGTCATAGGTCGCGTGCAGCCGCCACGGCCACCTGTTCTGCGCCAGCACACGCACGACTTCTTCCAGCTCGCCTTCCATCTCCGGCGACATGTCGGGGCGCGCGACGCGGAAATCCTCGAAATCGGCGGCCGAGAACACCAGCATCTCGCCGGCGCCATTGTGGCGGAAGTAATCGGTGCCCTGCTTGTATCTGGAGGTCCTGGTCCAGTTCAGGAAATCGTCCTTTTCACCCTTGGGCTTCTGAGTAAAGAGGTTGTAGGCCAGACGGATCGTGAGCTGCCCCTCGTCCGAAAGCTTCTGGATGACCGCATAGTCCTCCGGATAGTTCTGGAAGCCACCGCCGGCGTCGATCGCGCCGGTGACGCCGAGCCGGTTCAATTCGCGCATGAAGTGCCGGGTTGAATTGACCTGGTAGTCGAACGGCAGCTTCGGTCCCTTGGCGAGCGTGGCATAGAGGATGTTGGCGTTCGGCTTGGCGAGCAGCAGGCCGGTCGGATTGCCTTTGGCGTCGCGCACGATCTCGCCGCCCGGAGGTTCCGGAGTGTCCTTGGCGTAGCCAACCGCGCGCAGCGCGGCGGCGTTCAGAATCGCGCGGTCATAGAGGTGAAGGATGAACACCGGCGTTTCGGGCGCCGCTGCGTTAAGCTCGTCGATGGTGGGGAGCCGCTTCTCCGCGAATTGGTGCTCGGTAAATCCGCCGACGACGCGCACCCATTGTGGCGGCGGCGTGATCGCCACCTGTCGCTTCAGCATCGCCATGGCATCAGCGAGCGACCACACGCCGTCCCAGCGCAACTCCATGTTGAAGTTGAGTCCGCCGCGAATGATGTGGAGATGATTATCGATCAACCCCGGCAGGGCACGCCGTCCTTTCAGATCGATCACCCTGGTCGATGGCCCGGCCAGCTTCATCACGTCGTGGTCGCGGCCGACCGCCGTGAAGACCCCGTCCTTGATGGCGACGGCGCTCACGGTCGGGTTGGAACGGTCGAGGGTGGTGAAAAGGCCGCGATGAAGGATTGTATCGGGAGCGCTCATGATGCTTTCTCCGCGGGGCTGGCGGTTGATGTTTCTCTGCCGGCATGCCGGCCGGGCAACGATCCGAACATGTGCGGCGCGCATTTCGCCTGCCGCCAGGCAGCGGATAACCCCGACCCCGCCATGATTTGCTTGCCGACCGGGATCGCCTGCTCGCCGACGAGGATGCCGAGCAGGCCTACCAGCGCCACCAGCGGCGGGGCCGGCGATCGCACATTGAGGAGGCTGTAGATCACGCCAACGAGGATGCCGGCACCGAGAGACAGGACGTAAACCTTCATGACGCCCTCCGCGTCTTCAGTGTTGCCGCCCGCGGATCTCTCCGTCGGCGTCGCATGCAATGCGTTGCAAATCCTGCGTCAGGCCGCCTTGGAGCCGCCTTCCGAGGCATGCTCGCCCAGCGCCCATTTCGAGAAGCGGACCTGGATGCCGTATGGCGAGTGCGCGCGCAGGATGTCCATGACGCCTTCATAGGTCTCTGAGCGAGCCCAATCCTGCTGGAGTTCGAACACATACTGGCAAGACGTGATCGGGATCGCGCCAGCCTGGATCGCACGCTCCATCGAGCGCTCATGCGCCTCCATCGAGAGGTCGCCGCAGGCATCGGCCGGGATGTAAATCTCGTAGCCCTCGCGCAGCATGTCGAGGGTCGGGAACATCACGCAGGCCTCGGTCCAGAGGCCGGCGATGACGAACTTCTTGCGGCCGGTGGCAGCAACCGCCTTGCGGAAGCCTGCGTCGAGCCAGGAGTTCATCGAGGTACGGTCGATGATGTCGTGATTGGGAAATAAGTCCGTGACTTCGGGCATGAAGGGACCGGAGAAGCTGTCCTTCGCGACTGTGGTCAGCACGGTCGGAATCTTGAACAGCTTTGCCGCCTTTGCCAGAACCTGGATGTTGTTGAAGACAACCAGACGGTCGTGCGACTGCACGCCCTGGTACATCGCAGGCTGATAATCGATCAGCGCGATGGCGCTGTTCTGGGGGGTCAGCATTTCAAGCTTTGACATGATGGCGTCTCCTTGATTTCGGTGATCGATATCGTTTGCTAACTAGTGATCTCGCGTGGAGTGCCCTCTTGCGATCGCCCTTTCGAGGCCGGGCCTGTCACCGGCTTCGGTTTCCTTCGAAATCATCGTTTTAATCCGGCTGGATGTCGGCACCACCGTGATCTAGCGCATCGAAGCGAGGGCTGCGCCTCAGCGATTGCCGCACCTGTAGAGCGATTGCTGCTAACGCCAGCGTCTTCGCCGATCGCGCAGGGCCATCTCACACCGGCAACCGACCAAGGGAGGTCGCTCGCTCCCGCTGGTCAGCGAGAACCCCTTCATCCTCTAACGCAGGCCGATCAGCAGCCCGCGTTGATGACCATTTGAATTCTGTACCTTCGATGCACGTTCGAGGCAGAGTGACGGCAAGCTTGCGAGCGACGGCTACCTTGGCTTTGCGCAGGCCGCTTCGCTTCGCAAGCCGGACTCCTCAGGCTCACGCGTGTCCGCTTGGACGACGATTCTGAATGTCGGTGACTGCCGGGTTCGACGAACCCGAAGTCAGGCGTGTATTGGTTTCGACCGGTATCGCCGGATCACGCCGATGATGACGACGACGAAGAATGCCAGCACGATGCCCTGGACGATGGCGAACGGCGGCTCGGCCGGCGGCACGCTTGGCGCCAGCGCATGCAGCGCCGGCACTTTCAGGAACGACTGAACCACCAGCACGAATATGTTCAGATAAAGCGATACCATCGCAGTTAGCGCGTAGATCCAGCGCCAGGCACCGGCGAGCTTCATCCCGTACAGCGCAACACAGGCTATCGCCAGCAGAACCAGCGAGAGAATACCGATCATATGGGACGGCAACGGTTTCTCGAACAGCAGCGGCGGAATCAGAAACCCTGAAGCGCTAGTCAGGATAGTGAATACAAGGAAGGTCGCAGTGAGGCCCGGCATCCGCTTCGAGCCGAGCATCCCGCACATCACGATCAGGCCTGCCACGATTGCAATCAGGCTGATGATCACATGGACCATGGTGAACGTCGCCAGGCTCATACCAAGTATCATGACGCACCCCCGAAGTAGAGCATCTGGCTCTGCCGCTCGCCCGCGGTCAGCGGCCAACTGTGAGGGAAAACATCGGGCTGGCAATCCTGGCATGATATCTGGACGCCATCCTTCTTGGTGACTGTGATCATAGGATCCATCCGTCGGTTAGAATCTCGGTTTCTTTGGGCCACCGAATGGATTAGCGAAGCCGCGTCCATGCGTGTGTGCTCGAGTGCCTTTCGCAGCGGCTCCTCGCAATTCGACTGACCGAGTTGTTCCGGGCCAGCATTGCCAGCGTAGTTGCGTGAGCACGACGGCTTCTACCGCACCATCCGTGCTGCTGCCCCGGAGTGATTGGTGCATTTGTAGAGAGATTGCTGTTAACGTGCGTGCCCATCGCGTCAATTTTGACGAAAATCAGCCCTCCGGCACCACGGCCAACCGCAATCGCTCGGTGCGGCCGTCTGCGCGACAGCGGACGTCGCGTCGGTACTATCCCAAGATACAGGTCAGTCTATTCACCGAGCCAATGTGACCAGGCCCGCTGCACGATATCGTCGCGCGGCATTTGCCATCATTGTTACGAGCAAGGAGGCAACGGCGCCTCGTTGATCCGTAGAAGGGCCTGTGCGGAGTGAGCGCATGGCCTTCCAAACGCGAGTAGACCGCCATGAGCAATCCGATGTTGCGCGATCCTTTGGAGGCTCTGCTAGTCGCGCCTAGGGCGCACCAGGGCAATTTGCCGATCGCCGACCGGCGTCCTGCGGATGTGGAGATGGCGCGCGTCCTCAAGACCACACCGCTTCGCATGGTCTCGGACCCGCGCGGCGGCGCCATTGCCTATTGGGAGCATGGAGCTCTGCACGACGTGGTCGAGCCCATGGCTGAGCACGTCGTCATGACTTACCCCACCGGCTCCCAGCGGCTGGAGCGGCGCACCGGGAACTCGGTTGCGATAGGAACGGCGCGCCCAGGAGTTGTGACGATCATTCCGGCCGGTTCGACCTCACGGTGGGACATTCGCCAGCCCATGAGTGTTGTTCAGCTCTATCTGCCGCAAGCTGCGCTCGATCGCATTTCAAGCGAGGCCGACAAGGTCGCACCGAGCGATCTCCTCGAGCGAACGGCATATCCAGACCCCACGACATCCCGGCTGCTCATGAGCGCGGCGGATTTCCTGGACGGCCCCGGGATCCTGGACGCGATATTCAGGCAGCAGATGACGGAGCTCCTCGCCACGCGCCTCTTGGCAGCACACACCGGCTCGTCAACCACGTTCCAGCCGATCCGGGGTGGGCTATCACCGACGGCGTTGCGCCGCGCCATCGAACGCTTGCGCTCCGATGACGATTCAGACGTCTCCCTCGCTGCCTTGGCTTCCGATGCCGGCCTGTCGCGCTTCCACTTCTGCCGTGCCTTCAAGGATAGCACCGGGCTTTCACCTCATGCCTGGCTGCGCCAACAGCGGCTCGATCAGGCCATGAAGATGCTGCATGACACCGACGCATCGATCGTGTCGGTCGCAGCGGCGCTTGGCTACTCCTCTCAAAGCGCCTTCGCCTTGGCATTCAGGAAGCTCACCAGCGAAACCCCGAGCGATTGGCGGCGGCGCGTGCGTTGCCAGCAACAGCTCTGCAAGCACGGCAATCGCTCTGGGGCAGTCGCCGGCTCGGTCAGCTAAACCGTCACAGTGCCCACTCAATAACGGAGACAAACGATGTCCTGGAACTTCGTCAGCTCCCTCGCAATCGCACCGCGGCGGAGATTCGTCGCACCGGCAATCGTGTACGGACTTTCGTTGGCCATTCGCTTCACATCGGCAACCGGTGAGGAGGTGGAAATTCCGGCGCAATCCCCGCAAGAGATCAATCCGGTGATGTCCATCACGACCGGAGACGGCGCTCACCTCCCCCACGCGGACCGGGATCCGAACTACGCCCAAGTTCGTGTCCCCTCGTCTCGGCTGGACTGTGCAGTAACCGCGAGAGAATGAGCTTAAGTGTTCGGTGGTCATGACCGTTGCCGGAGGGTCTCGACCCCGGCTGGACAGCACCGCGGCCCAAGGCAAATGAACCATCGTTCCACAAAAACGGAGAAGTACCATGAAGACGCCTGCGCTCTGGATGATTGCAACCAGCTGCTTCGTCACGCTGACCTCGGCCGCACAGGCGCGATCGGCCTATGATGGGTCCTGGGACCTCGTCTTCGTGACGCAAAGAGGCGTGTGCGAGCCCAGCTACAATTTCACCGTCAATGTTTCCGACGGAATCGTCTCGCACCCGAATCTGCTGAATTTCAGAGGATACGTGGCGCGATCCGGCGCGGTGCGCGCGTCAGTCACGGTTCACGACAAGTATGCTTCGGGCTCCGGCAAGCTCGCCGGCACCACCGGTGGCGGCAGGTGGAACGGTCGCGCCGGGAGCTCCATATGCTCCGGCTATTGGACGGCTCAACGCAATTGAGCGTGCCGATGGCCATCAAGTTACCCATTTCGACGAATGCGTCATGCTGGAATAGTCGGCTTCTTAGCAGCAATCGCTCGATAGCAACGGCAATCGCTCCGGGGCAGTCGCAAGTCAGGTGCGATAGACCATCGCGGTGACACACCAGCAGAGCGTGTCGCCGATCTCTGAGCACCACGACAGCTTCCCACGCAGGAAGCGCAGACCGCTTAGGATCTAACGCCAAGATCAAACGCCAAGATCAAACGCAGGAGTTTTCAAAGATGAATCAGATCATCCTCGACACGCAGCAGGAGACAGACGTGAGCCTGGAAAACACCTCACACGCGGCGAGACCGCACCTCGACGAACTGGTCCCGTCGCGCTACGCGCTGCGGGTCGGCGAGATTGACGTGCTGGTGGTGAGCGATGGGATCCTATCGCTGCCAACCAAGATGTTGGCACACGACACCGACCCGACCGTCCGGGCGGCCTGGGTGAAAAACATGTTCCTGCCGCCGGAAATGATCGATTGGGCGCTGAACGCGGTCGTGGTGCGTAGCGGCGGCCGGACCATACTCGTCGACGCAGGTTGGGGGACGGACGCGAACTTGCCGCGGGCCGGGCGGTTGGCCCAGCGACTGGAGGCCGCCGGTATCGATCTTGGATCGGTGACCGACGTGGTGCTGACCCATATGCACATGGACCACATTGGCGGGCTGCTCGTCGACGGGATGAAGGACCGGCTGCGTCCGGACCTGCGAATCCACGTGGCGGCCGCCGAGGTCGAGTTCTGGGCGTCGCCCGATTTTTCGCGCACCTCCATGCCGCCGGGCTTCCCGGACGCGCTTCGATCGGCCGCCAAGCGGTTCTTGAACGAGTACCGCAGCCAGCTACGGCTGTTCGAGGAGAAGCACGAAGTGGCACCAGGGGTGGTCGTCACTCGCACCGGCGGCCACACGCCCGGACACAGCATAGTCCGTCTGGCATCCGGCGGCGACCGGCTGACATTCGCCGGTGACGCCGTGTTCACGGTCGGGTTCGAGCACCCCGACTGGCACAATGGCTTCGAACACTTCCCCGAGGAGTCAGCCCGCGTCCGGGTCCGTCTTCTGCGGGAGCTGGCGCAGACCGGAGAGTTGCTGGTGGCCACTCACATGCCGTTCCCGTCCGTCGGCCATGTGGCGGTCGACGGTGACGCCTTTCGTTGGGTGCCGGCCATCTGGGACTACTGACAGCGTGTTGGGTTAGAGCCGACCAGGGCGCGTGCTCATCGCGTTAGTGAGTTCGCGCCTTGGCTGCTCGCTAGCCGGTTGGCATCCCCAATTTGTTTCTCGCAAACCGTGTGAAGGCGTCGATCGATCTGCTGTTGGATCAGCGGCGATCAGCAGGTGCGTCTCGGCTGGTGACGGGCGATACAACTGCTTCATCACAGAAGGTCGCGTGCTCCAATGATTGTTTGTTCCTGCAACGTGTTGAGCGATCACGACGTACGTAATGCTGTCAAGGTCACAGACAACTCTCCGGGAAACACCAAGCAGATCTATGGCTGCCTTGGCTGCAGCGTCGAATGCGGCCGCTGCACCCGCACGATCAGAAGTCTCATCGACGACGCGCTGGTAGCTTGCGGTTCAACGTCGTGGAAGCACTTCGGCTCGCCGGTGCTCGCTCCGGAGGTTCCGAGGAAGCTCGCAGACAGCGAAGTCGGACCGCGCGTCATCGCACAGATCGAAGTCGCTGCGGCGGACCAAATCACGGGCACGGCCATCTCGGTCGATGACGGCTGGACCACCCAGTACGAGATGGTGAGCAACCATGACTGCCGCCTTTCGATCTTCTCCGCTTGAACTCGAGCCCGCGGCGCGCGAGGCAGCACCAGGCGTGGTTGCACTGGCCGCCATGCTGCTGTTCGCTCACGGCCAGACCACAGAGCGTACCGTCGTGATTGCGGAGCGCCTCGGTCGAGCCCTGGGCGTGCGAGCGAAGGTACTGCCAGATTGGGACAAACTTACGGTCGAGTTCGAAGATACATCCTTGTCCGAGATCGTTCCTACGAAGCCGCTCGGCATTGACATGAACAGGGTGCTAGCCATCACAAGAGTGGTGGATCGGGTCTGCCACGGCACGCTAAGTGCTGACGAAGTCCGACCGGCACTGTTATCGGCCGGAAGCTTGCCACCCGTATGCACATTGCACTTCACGTCATTTGCAGCCATCGGCGCGGCGTCGCTCGGAGTAATCTTCGGCGCACTCGATGCCACGAGTCTCATGCTGATCGCGGCGAGCGCCGCCCTCGGCGCGCTCGCCCGCCGCTGGCTATCAGGCTTCAGCAACAACCCTTTCATCCAGCCGCTTTGTGCCGCCCTAATCGCCGGCATCGTGGCGGCCGGCGCCGCTATCAGCTTGCACCAGACGATTGCAGTCGCTCTGGTCGCATTCTGTCCCTGCATGGTGCTGGTACCTGGTCCACATCTTCTCAACGGAGCCATCGATCTCGCACGCACGCGGATCGCGCTTGGCATCGCTCGTCTGACCTATGCCTGCATCATCTTGCTTGTGATCTGCTTCGGGCTGCTATTGGGCTTTACCACGAGTGGCGCAACCCTACCGGTAGCTGGGCCGTCCGCGCCCGTTCCGCTCCTGGCCGACGTGATTGCAGCAGGGTGCGCCGTCGCCTCCTTTGGTACCTTCTTCTCGATGCCGTGGCGCATGCTGCCGTTCCCCATAGTAGCCGGCATGCTCGGACATGCGGCTCGCTGGGCAATGATCTCGCTCGCGGGGTCGAATGTCGCGACCGGAGCGCTTGTCGCCTGCATTCTGGTCAGCATCATCGTCACGCCGGTTGTCGACCGCCTGCATTTACCCTTCGCCGCGCTCGGCTTTTCCGCGGTTGTTTCGATGATTCCGGGCTTCTTTCTGTTCCAGGCAGCGAGCACCTTCGTCGAGTTGGTCTCGATAGGATCTCGTGCGCCGCATACGCTGCTGACGAACATCGCTGCCAACGGAGCTACGGCATTTCTGGTCATACTCGCCATGACTCTTGGGCTGATCCTGCCACGCATGCTGCTTGAAGGCCGCTCTTGATGGACTCGCGCGTCGTAACGGGCGCCACGCGATTCCGGTCAGGTCGATCTTGGAGCCCGGAGCACAATGGGCGGCGCCTGCTGCGGAGCCTGCAATTTTATTTTTGCCGGCTAGTACCCTACGTCATCTTGTTGGTATTGCTGTTTGGTATCGGCAGCCATCAATGAAAAAAAATGACTTCAAATTCAAATGGTTATGCCATCAGGCGATTATCGGCCAGAGGCACCAGCCTTCGCTGCTTCGCAGCTACGGCTGGGCGAGCCACGCAAAGCCCTATCCAAGCGAAGCGGCGAAGGCTGTCCCGCTGAAGCCCCTTGGCGAAGGCGGACTGTCACAGCATGACAGCATCTCGTCCGCCTTCTACCAATCGTCACATCCCCACTGTATAAGCCCTTAGCTTCTTCACTTCACCGAAGAGGCTCAGATGAACGACCTGCACGCGTGGCTTTCCGAACAGCACCACGGTTTGCGGACCTTCCAAAACTTTCAGCAAAAGCTCGAAACGCTCGGCCGCGACGATCCCGACCAGCGCGGCCTGTGCCGCCTGTTGAGCGGTCTCGTCGGCAGCTATGTCGAGGCGTTTGACGAGGCCCCGCTGCCGGTCGAGGTCGCCGACAGCACCTATCAACGCCTGCTGGCGCTGGTGGCAAGCCTCGACCTCCGCGGCGATGCCGAGCGGCGGCTGGCCGACATCAACCGGGTGGCGACCTCCGAGCTCTGGCTGTGACGTTGCCAAGTGGCGGCGCGCCTCACGCCACCCGCGTGTAGATCGTCGTCAGCGTGTAGTCCTTGCGCGGGCCCGACACGACGTGACGAATGATCAAGCCGCCGTGGCCGCAGAAGGTGTACGTCGACTGATAATGATCGAGATTGCAGAGATGGCCAGCGCTTCCGCTCAAGGCTCCGCCATCGGATGCAGCGAGTTCGATCGTGTGGAAGAGCCGCGGCGGACTTTCCTTGAAGAGGACGTCGAATCCCCGGTCGCGATTGCAGAAGACGTACTCGCGCTCGGCCTCAAGCTCGGTGCCGTTCAGGAGTTTCAAGCGTCCCTGCTCGCGATAGGCCAGGCTGCCCGCATGCAATGGCGTGAAGGTCGCAAGGCCCTGCATGCCCCCTTGCCCTTCGATCACCCGGTTGAACGACCAGGAGCCGGCCAGCCTCGTCACGACGTCCGAGGCGTCACCCCAACTGTCGATCGCGGTTTCGTTCATATCCCCGGGACCTGAGTTCGACTTCGCCGAGCCGATGCCTATATCCTGCAGCAACCGATGTCGAGGCAGTGAGCTAGTGATGGCCAGGAGACCCACGACGGACACCGACGACCTGCCTCGCTATTTCGTCTGGGTCCGCGGCCTCGACGGGCCCGAGCCGCAGAAATGGGTCGACATGGAGTTCGGCGTCGGCGACTGGAAGCGGCCGCTGGTGCTGGCCTGGCTCGAACTGCCGGCGGACGAGCGGCGTCTGCCGCTGTCGATACTGGCACGACGATACCCGCCGCCGAAGGTGGAGACGCTTTAAGCGGTTGCCTGAAGAACTTCGCCAACCCCGCCGCGCATGCCTGCCCGTGCGGCTACCACATCGGCCCGGGCGGCGCCTGCCGCGGCAACGGCAAATGAGAACTGGCCGCGCGGCCGCTTCGCAATAGCAGCCGCTTCGCTAAGAGGAGTCACGCCCGGGCTTGCCGGGGCATTTCTTTTGCCGATTGTGGCGGAGATCATAGACAGCCGGAGCAAGACGGCGCAATTTTGCTTGCTACCTCAGCGCGATTGTGAACGAAATACATCCATTATTTCACAATGAAATCACTGATTGAATTTGAAGGATGCCGCCCGAGCCGGGCTTAAAGCATCCCCAACTGAATTTTTGGAGGAGTCCATGACGCACCAGGACGGGGCGCTGCATGGCGGTGCTGCAAGGCCGGACCATACGCACGATGATCCAAGAGCCGCTGCGAATGCACCCGACGCACGTCCGCCGCGGAAGCTGGTGCTGTTTGCCGACGGCACCGGCAACGCCTTCACCACCCAGGAATCCAGCGTTTGGCGTCTCTACGAGGCGCTCGACCATACCAAGCCCGATCAGATCGCCTACTACATCAAGGGCGTCGGCACCGCCGGCTGGGCGCCGCTCGCCGCCCTCGACGGCGCCACCGGCGTCGGCGTGCCCGCCAACGTCCGCAAGCTCTATCGCTTCCTGTGCTGGAACTGGCGCGAAGGCGACGAGATCTACATCTTCGGCTTCAGCCGCGGCGCTTTCACCGCGCGCACGCTGGCAGCCCTGATCGCAAGCCAGGGACTGGTGCCGGCGGTGATCGACAAGGTCGCCGTGTCGCATGCGGAGATGCAGCGCAACACGATGGCCGCGTGGCGGGAGTATCGCAAGGAGTCTGTGGGCTATCGCAGCCTGCCGACGATCTGGGTCGTGCGCTGGATCCGAGATGTGCTGATCTATCTCTATCATCTCGTTTTCCGGCATCGCTCTTATGCCAGGGTCCGCGAGGCCATGGACGGCCGCAAGGCGGTCAAGATCGAATTCCTCGGACTGTTCGACACGGTCGAGGCGTTCGGCGTGCCGATCGAGGAGCTTCGTGTCGCGATCGACTGGGCGATCTGGCCGATCTCGTTCCGAAACTACCGGCTCTCCAACAAGGTGAAGCACGCCTGCCATGCGCTCGCGCTCGACGACGAACGCACCACCTTCCATCCGCTGCGCATCGACCAGGCCGGGCTTGCCGAGGAGCAGACCGTCAAGGAGGTGTGGTTCGCGGGCTCCCATTCCGACATCGGCGGCGGCTATCCGGAATCCACGCTGTCCTTTGTGCCGTTGGTCTGGATGGCCGAGCAGCTCGGCAACCGGCTCCGCTTCCAGGACGGCACGATCGAGCGTTTCCGCAAGTACCAGTCGGCGATCGGGCCGATGCACGATTCGCGCAGCGGCGCCGGGGTGCTGTACCGCTACGGCCCGCGGCCGATCCACGACCGTGTGGAAGATGGCGGACCGCCGGTGGTGCACTTCGGCGTGGTCGAGCGCATGCTGCACGGATGCGACAATTATGCGCCGCTGATGCTTCCGGCAAATGCCAGGGTGCTGCTGCCGGATGGCCAGGTGCTGCCGCTGACGCGGGACGAAACGCGCAAGGCCATGAGGTCCGCTTACGCGAACAGGGCAGGCGATGGCCATAGGGCGGCGGAAGCCGACGCCTTCATGGCGATGAGCCCGCCGAATCCCGAGATGGCGCGGCAGGTCCTCGACACCGTGTGGTGGCGCCGCTTCGCCTATTTCTCGCTGCTGATCGCGCTCGGCATCCTGGCCGCATGGCCCTGGATCGCACGCACCGTCGTGGGATCGTCCAAGGCGCATGGGCTCGAAGATACCACCCTGCTCAAATGGATCACGGCGATCGACAACGGCACGGGCACGGTCGTCAAGCCGTTCGCCGATCTGCTCGCGAGCGTGTTGCCGTCCTACGCGGCACCATGGCTCGCGATCGCGCTCTATTATCCCTTCCTCACCACGGTCCTCGTCGTCATCATCCTGATCGCGTGGAACAGGAATGCGGCGCTGCGCGACAGCATTCAGGAACGCGCCCGACTGGCCTGGTACCGGCCCGACCGGATGGCATCGCGCAGCCGGGTCAGCAAATCCGGCTGGTTGCTCGCGATCGGCCGCTGGATGCGGCTGCACGCCTGGCCGGTGCGCATGGCCTTCACCAACGTCCTGATGCCGGCGGTTTTCCTCGCGGCCATCTTCGGCTCCGCTCTGCTGTTGCTGTCCCGCGGCTATCTCGACTGGCGCGCGGGCGTCGGCGACTTCTGCAAGAGCAGCGCATCGACGCGTGCCGTCGGCGACACGCCGGTGACGGCGCGCGACGGCGAATTGTTCGACGTCAGCGATTTCTGCTGGCCAAGCCGCGTCGCGGTCGAGAAGGGCCGCAAATACCGCGTCTGGATTGAGATGGCAGATCCGTGGTTCGACCGCACCATCATGACCGGCCTGAACGGATTCAAGACCCCGCCGGATCCGACCCACCGCCTCGCCGTCCCGATCCTGCGGCTGCAGGGCGCCGACTGGTTCCAGCCGGTCGTGCGGGTGGGCGCGCGCGGATCTTACGATCTGCCGCTGCAGGCCATCAACGGACTGCCGACGAACGAGCTGCCGCGGCGGGTCAACGCGACGGTGCCGGCCTATGAGGACGAGAGCAAGAACAACTACCCGATCCATGTCGAGGACTCCCCAGAGTTCAAGACACAGGGCAGCGAATTGAATCGTGTCTGGAAGCCGTTCGGAGATTTCGAGCCGATCCCGGCCGCGGCGCTGCCGGCGGCGCGCGCGCTCTGGCGCAAGCAGGGATTGTCCGAGCAGCTCGTCGCGGAATTCGAGGCGCCCGAGGCCGGCGAGCTGTTCTTCTACGTCAACGACGCCGTCCAGCTCTTCCCACGCCTCATCTCCACGCGGCTCGCGCCGCGCTGGCTCGTTCCGGTGCAGGGACGACGCGTCCAGTTCTACCAAAACAACAGCGGAACGGCGACGATCCGGATCCAGCGGTTGCCAGCGCCGCCGCCCCCATGATTATGGGTGTCGCGCCCGCAGCGCCGCGGCCCTCCAGGGGAGGGTCAACTGCGCCGCCGTTATTCCGGGGCTCGCCACGCCAGCTCTAGTTCGTCAGCCCATAGACATCCAGCAGTCCGTTATAGGTCGGGCGATAGATCCGGCCTTTCCAGACGATCGGGCGGTTGAACTTGGGATGCATGAAGGCGTGCTCAGGACCCCAGTTCTCGCTGTCCCAGATCACCTGAAGCCGCTTCGAGCCATCCGGATTGGTCGCGAAATTCTCGGCGTCATAGATCAGGAAGCGGCCCGGGCTAATCAGCATGTTGCTGTCCTTGTACGGGACCATCGCGACGATAATGGCATCAGTGCCGTTATTGGCGGCGAGCGTGATGCTCCAGCCGGGCATGCCGCCCGACGGACGCGGCGATTGCACCGAGGCGATCTCGTTGGATCCGGCGAGATAGGTCGAGGTCCCGTCGGTCGCGATCGACCAGGCCCGCAGCGTGCTGTTCTCGCCACCGACGATATGCATCACGCCATGCGCGGTCGACGAGAACAGCAACGGCGTGCCGTGCAGATGCCGGGTCGCGCCGCCTGGAAACAGATTCAGTTGCGTTGGTGAGTCCGGCGCCGGCGGCACGGCAGGATCAAAGAACGTATAGAGGATCGGCGGCATCTTGAGCTTGGCATAATTGGCGGCGAAGTGGCCGGCCTGAAGATCGGCCGGCTGCGTGTCGCCGAGCGCCGCGGCGTTCCCGGTGTAGAGAATGCCGTCCTTGCCCGCCGCCAGCACGGCGTGAGCCAATGCGACATAGACCGGTCCGCCCGATCCAAAGTCCTGATCGCTCCACGCCGATTCCTGCATCGCAGCCAAATGATGCGCCACGACCGGCGCGATCTGTGCATCCATTGCGTCGGGCCCTGATGTCACCGCGACATGCGCCGTCTCGCGCGCATGGAGCGGCGTGAGCGCCATTCCCATCCGCTTGGCATGGCCGATCACCGCGGTCAGCGAGACGTTCGACGGCAGCGCGTGCGCATCGTCATCGTCGAGCAGCGCTGCGGCCGCGGCGCCGACACGGTTGGCGTCTGTCCACGGCGTCCACCACGACAGCACCTCGAAATGCGTGAGAGGTCCGGTGTGCAGGGCCAGCCGCACCACGCTCTCGCCGAAATCGCCATGCTGCGGCGAGAACGCGCCGTTGCCGGTGATGACATAGATTGAACCGTCGGGGGCAATGGCGGGACCGGCCCCGCTCTGCCACAGCCCGCCGCCGGAGCCGGTCACGGTGGAGCACCATGCGGCCGCTATATGCCAGGCATGGACATCGACCGCGATAAGCCAGCCCCGCGCCGCCGCCGAGGTCTCCCTGATTGTGCCGAAGGGAATCAGCACGTGGTTCCCCGTCAGCGTCAGCGCGCTGCGTTGCTTGCGCTGAATCGAGACGAATTTCTGCACGGGCAGGCCGCCGGGCGGCGTGTAGACCGCGCCCTCCAGATTGAGCAGGTCGTGCACCTTGGCGCCGTCGCTGATCCGCAAGCCTGCGAGAAAATGCTGGGCCCTGGCGACGCTGCCATCGTCGCTGATCCAGGCGCAGGCGTAGAGGATGCCGGCGGTCTCGTCGATCACGGGGGTCGACAGGATCCCCCAATTGACGTTGGTCATGTGACCGTCGATCGCAGGCGTTCCGACGATGGGACGGCCGAGATTCGTCGCCCAGATTTTTACGCCGGTCACCGCATCGAAGGCGTAGACCCAGTTGCCCATGGTGGCCTGAAAGATCAGGTCGCGGGTCTTGCCATCAGGCGTGTGCACGCCGCCGACAGCCAACGGCTGCGCCTCGAGCCGGGGGTCGTCGGGAATGGGAATGCTGAAGAGCTTGACGATGCCTTTGGTGCGGACGGCGGTCGCAGTCAGCACCGTCTCGGCATTGTTCGCGCCAGTTCTGGCGAGGTCATAGCTGCGGGTGGTGACGGAGCCGGCCATGGTCAGGCTCCCCAGGCGAGCAGGCTTCCGCCTGCGATCAGGCAGGCCGCAGCCACTGGTCGCGCATCGCGCAAGCCCGCGCGGCACCAGCTCAGCAGGACGGCTCCGCAGGCGAAGCCGAGCCCGGCCATGACCGCGCTCGACAGCGCCGCAAGCGCCGGCGCATTGCTCGTGCGCGACACGACATTGTCGATCGCCAGCAGCGGCGGCAACACGTAGAGCCAGCCCGGCGCCGTCAGCAGACGTTGCGCGATGGGCGGTCGGACGAGAAGCGCCGCACCGCTCGCCATCAGCAGGATCGCGGCGAGTCCACCCGCAAGCGGCAGGCTGACGCCGAGTGCCGAGCCGAGCCCGTCGCACAGGCCGAACATCAGCGCGAGCGGCAGCGCATGCCGCACCGGCACAACAAAGGACAGCGCAAAGGCGGCAACGAGGCTGTCGGCGGACATCCACAATAGCTGCAATGACATAGGGATCCTCTCAAACGATCTGTGGGCCAAGGTAGGTCACGTCGATGGAAAACGGCGCGCCGTGCTCCGGCAACTGCCGGCCCGCGACGCGAATATGATGCTCGCCGGTCGCACCGGCCGTTGCTTCCGCGCTGACATGGTCGCCGCTGCACAATGCCTCGACCACGCTGTGCCCTAGCGCATCGGTGACGGTGACCTTGATCGAGCCATCTGCCGGCACGCCGTGGCGATCGAGGCTAACCTGGAGGGCGATCATGCTGCCCTGCTCCACCCAGATCCGTGCCGTCTCGGTCTCGGCATTGGTGGCCGGCAGCGTGTCGAGATCGGCGGCGCCGAAGATCGTCTGCGTGGTGTGGCGCGGATGCCGGATGGACGCGAGATTCAAGTCCGCGCGCGAGAAGCACAGATAGCTCTGGCCCTTGCTGAAGGCGTTGCTCGGTATCGTGAAGTTCGCGACGCCATTTGCGTCGGTCCAGACATCATCATGATGGCCGGTGTAATCGTGCAGGTGCACGTTGGCCCCGAACGCGGTCTGGCAGCTGACCGTGCGCGCATTCATGGTGTCGAAGTTGAGCGCAGTCAGCAGGCCGGGTGCACCGGTCCGGTTGAGCACGATAACCTTGTCATCGAGGAAACGGCCGCTGGTCGGCCCGTTGGCGAGGTGCTCGTGGATCCAGACGAGGTTGTCGATCCACGGTTTCAGCCCGTAGGCGCCGGGCCAGACGCTGGGTGGAAAATAGTCCTTGCCGTAGACGAAGGGGTAGCCCTCGATCGACAACAGCAAGGCGTAGGCGAGCAGCTTGTTGCTGGTGATCTGTTGGCCCGGCGAGGTATCGGTGTCGGGATTGTCGACGAAGGTGCAGGCGAGATCGGGACGCCAGCTCGTATAGCCGGCGCCGTCCAGCACGCGCGCATTGCCGCCGTCGCAGGCGGATTGCAGCGCCCAATGCATCGGGAAGTCGGCGACCAGCGACCGGCCGCTCAGCGGCGGCTGCGTCGCCCAGCCGTTGAGGATCGCGCGATTGCCATCGAAATACTCCGAATAGAAGAATTTCGACGCCATCACGCCGTGGGTCATGAACTCGCGCACGAACGGCGCCCAGGTCCCCTTGACGTCGTCGAAGCGTGCGCCGTCCGCGCCTGTGGTGCGGAATACCCATTCGCCGAAGTCGAGCGCATCCTCGACCGTGACGCGCGGCGGACGGCAGTGCTGGTAGGACAGCTCGCGACCGAACGGAAAATCGTTGGGCGGGCTCGGCACGTCATCGTCGGGCAGATCGTCCGGCGGCACGCCACGAAACCAGCCGGGAGAGGTGGTGTGCCGTCCGTTCAGCGACTGCCCGTCCGCGCCGAGATAGCGGAACACGCCGGGCCCACCATTCTCGCCGATGCGCTGATGCAGAACGAGATCGAGATAGACGTCGATATCGCAGGCATGCGCGACGGCGACCAGACGCGTCAGAGATGCCCTGGTGCCGTAGCGCGTGGCGAGTGAGCCTTGCTGGTTCTTGCCGCCGATGTCGCGGGGATCGAACACGCCATAGCCGTCACAGCCCGGCCCGGCACCGCCTTGCGCCTTCGACGTCGGCGGCAGCTGGATCGCGGTGAAGCCGACATTGCGCAGCGCGCGGACATGGGTGGCGAGGAAATCGAGCAGCCAAGGTGCGCCACGCCCGTCGACCGGCGCCGGTACGGTCACGCGTTCGCCGTGCGGACCGAAGAAGCGTCCCCAAGCTAGCAGCGCTACTCCCATGACGCGGCCTCTGGCTGGCTGCGTCGATCATGCCTTGCGCAGGGATCATCCGGAAGTTGAAAATTGAGGCAGGCGCTTCCCTTGGACGAAACGCTGCTCACGATCGCGTGCGCGGCGGCGGCCAAGATGGGTCAGGCGCTAGAGCGTTTTCAAGCGAAGTGGATGCCGGTTCGCGTCAAGAAAACGCGTCAATACAAGAATCTAGAGTCCCGTTCCGATTCCATCGGAACGGAAATGGCTCTAGTCGTCATCATCGGGACCGAACAGCCGGATCTGTGGGAAGCCGCCGCGGGGACGACCGGCATAGTCACGCGCGTCGGAGTCCTCGCGGACGTTGCGCGCGACATCATCCCAATTGGTCTGATCGCGCGCGCCGCGTGCATCGCGCTGGTCATAGCGACGGCGCTCGGCCCAGCGCTCGTGCCGCTCCGCCCGCCGCCGCTCCGACGCGGCGCGCTTCACGTCAGAATCCCTGGCTTTGGCGTAGGCGTTGTCGGAAGAGGATGCCGGTTCGGTCGAAATCTGTTGCTCGACGGGTTTTGTCGCTTGCGGAGGCGACGCAGGCACCGGCTTGGGGGGCTCGATCGCGGCCGTTGTCTGCGGAGGCGGCGGTGCCGCGGGTTCAACGCTCGCCTGTGTGGTCTGCACATCGGGCTTGGCCTCGCTCTGCGCCTGTGCGGGCGCAGCGATCATCGCTCCGAAGCTTTGCGAACCGGTGAGATATTGCACGCGCTCCGATGGCGCATTTGTCGTGACCGGCGCGGCGGCTTCCGCGCGTTGCGCCATCTTGCTGGTATCGGGCCCCTGCTTGGGCGCGATCGGATGCATGATATTGCCGGCGACGATGCCGCCGCCGAGACCAATGGCGATAGCGGCGACGATCGATCCGGCACCGACGAAATAGGCTGTCGAGGCGCGCATTGGTCCACTCCCTGTTTGGAGCGGGCAACGCCTGTCGATTGCCGGATGTTCCTGATGAGAGCGCAGTTCCGCGGAGGAACCTGAAGCCTCAGATCTGCTGCGCGACCTTCTCGAGGCCGATGATGCGAGCGAGCTTGCGCACTTCTTCCTTCTGGTCGTCACGCAGCTGGAACAGCAGCGGCATTGCGGCCGACTTCAACTGCTGAACCTCGTCGCAGTTCGGATCGATCTGCACGTTGGGCCCGTTGGGATTGGAGAGCCTGTTCGCCGAGATTTTGCGGGCGACGTTGCGCAGCGCGGACTCGACCGAGGGCCAGTAATATTCCTGCGACGACGACAGCTTCAGGCGATCCCTGATGCCGGCGATCTGCACGTCGGAGAGCAGCGAATAGGTCTTTTGCGGCTGCGGCTTCGCGACGGCCTTCGGCTTCGGCGGGGCCTCGATGACGGCGGGAGCCCCCGCGGTGGCGGGCGCCTCGTTCACGCTCGCCGATGAAGTTGAATTGGGCATGGAAAAATCAGACGGGGTGGCTGCGGCAAAGGCCTGGCGCAGCGGCTCGATCAGCACGGGGGCCTGGGACAGCCTGTCGGCGGGGACCTGCACAGGCTCGATCGCGGCCGAGGCCAGCGCCAGCGTCGGAACCAGCCGGTCGGCCTTGGCGGCGCGGTTGGCGGCGAGCGGCTTCGGCGGGACCTGCGTGATCATCTCGGCGCTGACGCTGGGCACGCTGTCGCGGCCGAGAATGGCGGTGGTGGCGGCACCGAGGACGAGGAAACAGGTCAGCACGATGATGGTGATGGCTCTGGACAAACGTCTCTCCGGAAAGGGCCGGTTCACGATGTTGTTAGCGATGCCCGGGAAAAGGGCACGAATTAAGGCTTGAGTGTGCTTTTGCGGCGACAATCACCACGGTTGCGGCGACAATCCCAAAAAACCCAATGGAATCAGGCGGCTTTGGCGAGATCGTAGGCATCCTGGATGTCCGCGACGATCTCCGAGGCCTCCCAGACGGCGCGCGGCTCGACCGATTGCAGCGTCACCGTCCAATTGCCGCCCCGGCGGGTGCGGGGGACGCTGACGACATCGAAGCGGACATTGCGGCAGAGCGGGTGGCGGGCCAGTGCATGCGCGACGCGGACGCGGATCTCGTCCAGCGTTGCGGCTGTCTTGCTGTTGAGAAAATCGAAATCCATCGCCTGTCCCTCTCGTCCTGATTGGCGGCCGTGAGGGAGATTGTTGGCGGGCGATGGTTAATGTGCCGTTAAGTGCAGGGCCGAGGAGCCATGCGCGGGCGTCTGGAGCGGGCGGGACCGGATGGTGGGGTAAAACCCCCGGGATTTTACGGTGTTGTTGTGGCGCCGGCACCACAATGCGCGACGGAATGCGCGTCCCCGGCGGCCTCGCGATTGCCGGTGAATCAGGGAATCAAATAGACCGCTGGACGGGGCTGGGAAGCGGAGTAAGCAATGAGAGTCGCTTCCCTGGAAAGTGCAGTCGCCGCGGTCACGTTGATCACGGCTATCATCGTGGTGCTGTGGGAGATCAAGATCTTCTACGGCGTATGAACAGGCAGGATGCCCTGGTCGAACACGACCAAGCATCCCTTCCGCGGCGGCGGAAGCCTGCCGTTCCATCGGCTCACGCAGCAACAGCAGTGCTTGCGGTGAGGCTTACCGTTTCTCAATCACCAGGCTCTGCACCGCGCGGCCGAAATAGCCCTGGCGGTCGGCGAGCCGCGACATCGCAAGGCCCGCGCCATCAGGGCCGATCCAGGATTCGCCGTCGAGCAAGATCCAGTCGCCGACCGGCTGGCGCGCCAGGCTTACCGAGAGATCAGCGTTGATGTAGGTCCAGGTGCGGAAGTCGAGCGTCGAGGCGGTGCCGTTGGAGAAGTCGGCGGCGACCACGGCGCGCATCGCCTGCGAGACCGCCTCGCCCTCGACCAGCGGATGGTCGAGGCGAAACCAGATCGCACCCGCACCGGCCTGGCCGAAGCGGCCGCGCGCGGCGCGCATCGAGACCATGCCCGCGAACGGACTGGTCGCGCCGTGGCCGTCCTCGACCAGGGAATCCTCGGGCGATGGCAGCGTGACCGGCAACTCCCTGACGTCATCCGGCAGCGGTTGCGGCTGCTGCTTGATCTTGAGCACGGTGGCGCCGACGACCTGCACACCGTCGGCGAGCAGCTTGACCTCGCAGAGCTGGATCTTGCGGCCCTCGCGCAAAACCTCGGTCTCGATCGTGAGTAGCGCCACCGGCACCGGGCGCATCAGATCGATGGTGACGCGTGCGACGTTCATCGGCACGGGCGTCGGAATCCGCTCCGCCGCCCACGTCACCAACGCTGATGGCGCCGAACCATGCTGCATGCGCCGGTCCCATGGACCGGCAGCATCGGGGCTGGTGACGACGCTGTTGCCGTCGACGCGGTAGATGGCGGCCATTGCGAGCGCCATCACAACGGCGGGTCGATCGCCTCGTCGTATTCCTTCTTGAAGCGCGCGATCATCTCGGCGGCGGGCACGATGCCGTCGACGCTGCCGATGCCCTGGCCGGAGCCCCAGATCTCCTTCCAGGCCTTCGGCTTGGCGCGTTCGCCGGAGGCGTCGGTGCCGAAGTTCATCTTGGAGGGATCGGAGGTCGGCAGGTTTTCCGGATCCATGCCGGCGGCCAGGATCGAGGGCTTCAAATAATTGCCGTGCACGCCGGTGAAGAGGTTTGAATAGACGATGTCGTCAGCCGTCGAGCCCGCGATCATCTCCTTGTACGTCTCGACCGCGTTGGCTTCCTTGGTCGCGATGAAGGCCGAGCCGATATAGGCGAAATCGGCACCGAGGATGCGCGCGGCACGGATTGCCTTGCCGTTGCCGATGGCGCCCGACAGCGCGATCGGGCCGTCAAACCACTTACGCGTTTCGGCAACGAAGGCGAGCGGCGAGATCGTGCCGGCATGGCCGCCGGCGCCGGCCGCGACCAGGATCAGGCCGTCGGCGCCTTTCTCGATCGCCTTGTGGGCGAATTTCTGGTTGATCACGTCGTGGAAGACGATGCCGCCCCAGCCGTGAACGGCCTGATTGAGCTCCTCGCGCGCGCCGAGCGAGGAGATGATCATCGGCACCTTGTACTTGGCGCAGAGCTGCATGTCGTGGTCGAGCCGGTTGTTCGACTTGTGCACGATCTGGTTGACCGCAAACGGCGCCGACGGCTTGTCGGGATGGGCGCGGTCATGGGCCGCGAGCTCCTCGGTGATCCGCGCCAGCCACTCGTCGAGCAATTCCGGCGGCCGCGCGTTCAGCGACGGGAACGAGCCGACCACACCCGCCTTGCACTGCGCGATCACGAGGTCGGGCACCGAGATGATGAAGAGCGGCGAACCGATCACGGGGATCGACAGGCGTCCCTTGAACAGAGCAGGCATGGACATTGCGGAACGATCCTTTGTTGGCAGACGCATTGAAGGTTGGGACCCATACCAACAAGGCAATCTTTCCACTGTCAAGTATTGCGTTTTGGCGCCGTGGCGGACGCCGTTACCGCAATTCCAACGCGCGGAATTCGCTCTTCACCTCTCCCACAGGGAGAGGTCGAATTGCGAAGCAATTCGGGTGAGGGGATCAAGCCCCACGAGCGAGCGCAACCCCTCACCCGGCGCTACGCGCCGACCTCTCCCTATGGGAGAGGTGGCGCCTTCAGCGCAGCGACGACCTCACGAAATCAAATCCGGATTGATCAGCCGCTCGAACGAGAACATCTCTTCCCATTTTTCCTGCGTCAGCAGCTTGCGTTCGGTCACCACGATCTGGTGCAGCGACTTGCCGCTCTTGTAGCCCTCACGCGCGATCTCGGCGCATTGCTTGTAGCCGAGCAGCGGCTTCAGCACGGTGACGATGCCGAGCGAGTTCAGCACCATGTTTCGGGTGTGCTCCTCGTTGGCGGTGATGCCGACGATGCAGTTCTCGCGCAGGCTGTTGACCGCGCGCTCCATGGTGCGGATCGAGAAGAACAGCGCAAACGAGATCACCGGCTCCATCACGTTGAGCTGGAGCTGGCCGGCGCTGGCCGCGAGCGTCACCGTGGTGTCGAGGCCAATGACGAGGAAGCTGGTCTGGTTGACGACCTCGGGGATGACAGGATTGACCTTGCCCGGCATGATCGAGGAGCCCGGCTGCAATTGCGGCAGGTTGATCTCGTTGAAGCCGGCGCGCGGGCCCGAAGCCAGCAGGCGAATGTCGTTGCAGATTTTCGTCAGCTTGCTCGCGGTGCGCTTGAGCACGCCGGAGAGCTGCACGTAGGCGCCGGTGTCGGAGGTCGCTTCCACGAGATCGCCGGCGAGAATGAAGTCGACACCGGTCAGCGCGCTGAGATGCCGGACCGCGAGCTTGGGATAGCCGACCGCCGCGGTGACCGAGGTGCCGATCGCGGTGGCGCCGAGATTGATCTCGCGCAGCAGCGCGCGTGCTTCCGAGATGCGGTCGACCTCCTCGCCGATGGTGGTGCCCCAGCCGCGGAATTCGGCGCCGAGCGACATCGGCACCGCGTCCTGGAGATGCGTGCGGCCCATCTTCAGGACGCGTTCGAACTCGCGGCCCTTGGCGAAGAAAGCCTCCTGGAGCTGGCGGAGCGCCGTCATGTAGCTTTCGAGCCGCAGGATCAGCGCCAGACGGAACGCGGTCGGATAGGTGTCGTTGGTCGACTGGCCGTAATTGACGTGGTCGTTGGGGCTGACGTGCTGGTAGTCGCCCTTGTTGAAGCCCAGCGATTCCAGCGCGAGGTTGGCGATCACCTCGTTGGCATTCATGTTGGTCGAGGTGCCGGCGCCGCCCTGGATGAAGTCGGTGACGAACTGGTCCATCATGTCGCCGGCGATGACACGGTCGCAGCCGAGGATGATCGCATCGGCGACCTTCGTGTCGATCGCGCCGAGATCGCGGTTGGCCATCGCGGCGGCCTTCTTCACGTAACCCAGCGCCTTCACGAAGTAAGGCTCCTGGTTCATCGGAATGCCGGTGATATGGAAGTTCTCCTTCCCGCGGATGGTCTGGACGCCGTAGTAGATGTCGTCGGCGATCTCACGCTGTCCGAGGAAGTCCTGTTCGTAGCGGCTCATGAGCGCTCCTTGCTGCTCGCGCGCGGCGTCAATCGCATCAGTTCTGACACAGCGCGCTGGTGACGAACGTATCGGTGCGGCAGTCGTCCGGCTTGCGCTGCCTTCCCGGAATTAAAACCTTGGCCGAGCATTTTTCGACGGCGTCCGCGTTCAGGCTCCTGCCCTCGCGATAGCCCTTGCTCTGGCAAAGCTGGTCGGCACCCTGCTTGCAGTCGGGCCCACCGTTTGGCGAGGCCGGACAGGCCATGCGCCCCGACACCATGGTGGACGGCTTCGCCAGGCGCGACAAATCGTTCATGGTCTCGCTGGGGCTTTTGATCGGCGGCAGGATCGAGGGCAGCTTGTCGAACAGCCTGCCCATTTCGTTGATCAGCCCGGGATTGTCCTCGCGCGCCGGCGTCGATGGCGGTGGCGCGGCCTGCGGCCCTTGCTCCTGCAAGCCAAGCGACGGCGGCGCCGATTGCGGCCATCCGGCCCCGCCGGCACCGAGCAGGACCAGCAGCACTGCTGACATCAGCGTCCCGAGCCGCAGGGCCGGATTGCCGGATCGAACCATCATGACGGCAACCGTATCCGAAGCCGGCGCAACGGCAAAGCCGGCACAGCCCTAGATCAACTTGATTGCAACGACAAAGCCCAGCACCAGCACCGCGGCACCGAGCGCCACCCAGAGGCCGAGATGTTTCTCGATCCGGGCTCGGATCCAGTCGCCATAGCGGTTGAGCAGGATCGCGACGATGAAGAAACGTCCGCCGCGCGCCACGATCGAGCACAGGATGAACAGGCCGATATTGTAGCCGGCAAAGCCGGAGGTGATGGTGACGAGCTTGTAGGGGATCGGCGTCAGCCCCTTGAGCAGGATGATCACCGCGCCCCACTCCGCGTAGGAGGCGCGGAAAGCATCGACCTTGTCGCCGAGGCCATAGACCTGGATCAGCCAATGGCCGACCGAGTCGAACAGCAGCGCGCCGATGGCGTAGCCCAACAGGCCACCGACCACCGAGGTCACGGTGCAGATCGCCGCATAGACCCAGGCGCGCTGCGGGCGCGCCAGTGACATCGGGATCAGCATCACGTCCGGGGGAACGGGAAAGAAAGAGCTTTCGGCGAAAGCCACGGCACCCATGATCCAGAGCGCGTAAGGCTTATGGGCGGCGTCGATGCACCAGTCGTAGATACGTTTCAGCATGGTGCCGCGATGAAGCACCATGAGACGGATTTGTCCATCGCCAGTTTTGTGACGGTTTTAGTGCCGCTTGCGCGCTGCGCGGCCTTCGAGCGCGACAATTGGCCGCCGGACAGAGATGCGCGGTGACGCGACTTTGGGCAGCTTCATAGGCGGCTTCGGCAGCTTTTCGGCAATGCCCAACATGTCCTCACGCCGCGACATTTCACGCCAGACGTCTTCGGGGCGCACGCCGGCGGAAGCCCAGAGCACGGTGAGATTGTAGAGCAGATCGGCACTTTCCCGGACCACGGCCTCGGCGTCGCCGTTGACCGCATCGATGGCGACCTCGATCGCCTCTTCGGCCAGCTTCTTCGCCATTTTGGAGGGCCCACGCTGAAACAGCCGGGCAGTGCGCGATGTTGCCGGATCAAGGTCCCTGGCCGCGAGCACAGCCAGATATAGCCGCTCAAGCGAATCACTCATGGTACTCAAAACTACTCGAAACACATGGCGAGCGTGTTAACGTTCGACAATATAAGTGAAAAACAGGCCACCGCGGCAAGCGCGACGGCCCGTTGGTTCATGGCTTTATGGCCGATCGGTTAATCGCAACCGTACCCGGAATAGCCGTGGGCGCAAACCTTGTTGTAGCCGCCATAGCGCTCTTGGTAGCCCGAGCCGTAGTAATAGGGACCATAGCCGGGACCGCTGTAGTAGACCGGGCCGCTGTCGTAATAGTAACCCGGACCCGGATCATAGGCGTAGGCATCACGGGTCGCGGCGATCGCAAGGCCGGTGCCGATGGCGCCGGCAATGGCTGCGCCGGCAAAGGCCGCGCCGCCGCCACCATGCCAGTGGCGGCCGCCTGCGAACGAGGCGGTGGGGGCGACCGTGGTCAGCGCCAGCACCGCGGCGGTGGCGAGCACGGCCTTGCGGCCGGCAAATCTAGAAAATCGGTCGAACATGACGTGGACCCTCCTTGGGACCTTCATTGGTGCCTTAAGACAGGCTCATGTCTTTCAAACACCCGCATCCCATGTTGGGTTCCCCAATCCCAACGGAAGATGAACGGGGTTGCGTGATCGTGACGCAACCACGCTCATCTGCCGTTCATGTTGATGCGGAGACAGTGTTCGTATGCCGGCGCTGCGAGCGTCACGAAACCACAACAATGCGGAACCGGCGCGACCGATGGTTGGATTCAAGACGATCGTCTCCCACTGCCTGCTGGCCCTCTCGATCGTGCTTGCCGCACGCGACGTCCATGCGGAAGAGACTACCGCGCCGTCTGTGGCGATCCACTTCACCTTCGACCGCCCGGTCGATGCGAGCATGGCGCCCTTTTTCATGGCCGCTAAGGACGGCAAGTTCGGCGCTGAGCATCTCAACGTCTCCTTCAACAGCGCGGCTGGATCGCCGGAAGCACTTGCGCGCGTTGCCACCGGTAATAGCGAGCTCGCGCTCGTCGACATCAACGAGCTCATTCGTTTTCGCGACAAGGCCGATGCGCCTCCAGTCAAGGCCGTGTTCGTGGTGTTCAACCGCGCGCCCTATGCGATCGTCGCCCGCAAGAGCCGCGGTATCCATCTGCTCTCCGATCTTGGCGGCAAGACCGTCGGCGTCGCCGACAGCGATCTATCAATCCGGCTGTGGCCGGCGCTGGCACGGCAGAACGGCATCGACGTCGCGCATGTCAAATTCTTCAAGATGAGTGCGGCGGTGCGCGAGCCGGTGCTCTCGGCAGGGCAGGTCGACGCTGTCGCCGGCTTCTCCTATCTCTCGGCCGTGAATTTGCGCGACCGCGGCGTGCCGGCCGACGATCTCGCCGTGCTGCGTTATGCCGACTATGGCTGCGAGGCCTACGGTTTTGCGGTCGTCGCCAATCCCGCCTTCGCCACGGCGAAGCCGGACGCATTGAAGGGTTTTGTCCGCGCGCTGATTGCGGGCATCAACGCAACTGCGAAGGAGCCGGCGCGCGCGGCGGACGAGGCCGCCGGCCACATCGACGACGGCGACCGCGACCTCGAGCTCGCACGCCTGCGCGCGGTGCTCGCCGACAACATCCTGACCGACGAGGTCCGCCGCAACGGCCTCGGCGGCATCGACCCGGCACGGCTGGACCGCTCGATCGACCAGATCGCGGAGGATTTCAAATTCCGCAAGAAGCCGGCGGCGGGCGACATCTTCGACGGCCGGTTCCTGCCGCCGGTCGAAAGCCGGCTCATCAATTGAGCAAAAGCGGCAGCTTCCGCTGTATCTCGTGGGCAATCCCTGCTTAGAATATCGGCTCCGTGACCTGCCCGAGTTCTTTGCCCGCATGCCCATCCTCCGCCTCTACACCCGCGTTCTCGAGCTCCTCGGCAAGGAGGCGCGGCTGGGCTGGCTGCTGGCATTCGCCAACCTTCTGCTCGCAGGCTCGCAGTTCGCCGAGCCGGTGCTGTTCGGCAGGATCGTCGACGTGCTCTCCGGCAAGACGGTGGCGGGCTCGAATTCGGCCTGGCCGTTCCTCATGGCGTGGGTGGCGTTCGGGCTGTTCACCATCGCGTGCAGCGCGCTCGTGGCGTTGCAGGCCGACCGGCTCTCCCACCGCCAGCGCCAGGCGGTGCTGACCAGCTATTTCGAGCACATCCTGCAGCTGCCGCTGACCTTCCATTCCGGCACCCATTCGGGCCGGCTGATGAAGGTGATGCTCAACGGCACGGACGCGTTGTGGCGGCTCTGGCTCGGCTTCTTCCGCGAGCACTTTGCGGCGATCCTGTCGGTGGTGGTGCTGCTGCCGCTGTCGCTGTACCTGAACTGGCGGCTTGCGATCCTGCTGTTCGTGCTCTGCATCGTCTTCACCGCGCTGACGACGTTCGTGGTGCGTAGGACCTTCGGCATGCAGATGGCGGTCGAGGAGCAATACAGCGAGCTCTCCGCGCGCGCTTCCGACGCGCTCGGCAACGTCGCGCTGGTGCAGAGCTTTGTGCGCGTCGAATCCGAGGTGCAGGGCTTGCGCTCCGTCGCCGACCAGCTGCTCGCGGCGCAAATGCCGGTTCTGTCATGGTGGGCGCTCGTCACCGTGATCACGCGCGCTTCGACCACCATCACCGTGCTCGCGATCTTCACGCTCGGCATCGCGCTGCACGACCAGGGCCTGACCTCGGTCGGCGAGATCGTGATGTTCGTGAGCTTCGCGACGCTGCTGATCCAGAAGCTCGAGCAGGTCGTGAGCTTCATCAACAACGTGTTCATGGAAGCCCCGCGCTTGCGCGAGTTCTTCAACGTGCTCGACGCGGTGCCTGCAGTGCACGACCGGCTGGATGCGATCGATGTCGGGCGGCTCTCCGGCCTCGTCGAGTTCAACGACGTCACCTTCTCCTATGACGGCAAGCGGCCGGCGATCGAGGACCTTTCGTTCACCGCGCTGCCCGGCCAGACCATCGCGCTGGTCGGACCGACCGGCGCCGGCAAGTCGACCGCGATTGCGCTGCTGCATCGCGCGTTCGATCCGCAATCCGGCTTCATCAAGATCGACGGCATGGATGTGCGAGGCGTCACGCTGACGTCGCTGCGGCGAAATATCGGCGTCGTGTTCCAGGAAGCGCTCTTGTTCAACCGCTCGATCGCGGAGAATTTGCGCGTCGGCAAGCCTGATGCGACCGAAGCCGAGATGCGCAAGGCGGCCGAGCGTGCACAGGCGCTCGACTTTATCGAGCGCAGCGGCGGCTTCGAGACCAACGCCGGCGAGCGCGGCCGCATGCTCTCCGGCGGCGAACGGCAGCGGCTGTCGATCGCGCGTGCGCTCTTGAAGGACCCGCCGATCCTGATCCTGGACGAAGCGACCAGCGCGCTCGATGCCGTCACCGAGGCCAAGGTGAACGCTGCTCTCGATGAAGTGATGAAGGGCCGCACCACCTTCGTGATCGCCCACCGCCTCTCCACCATTCGCAATGCGACACGGATCCTGGTGTTCGAGAACGGACGGGTGATCGAAAGCGGAACTTTCGATGAACTCGTGGCCAAAAACGGCCATTTCGCCGAGCTCGCCAAGGCCCAGTTCATGGTGCAGGAACAGGCACAGGTGAAAGCGCGGGCCAGCGCGAGTGCCGCCGAGGCCGCGGCCTCTGCCGCCAGATCCCCTTAACAAGTCCCCGTAGCAGCGTCGAAATTCGGCCTATTTCATTGCGGAATACGCAGCGGAAGCCCCTATTCTCGACGCAAGAGCCGGTATAGGTTTGCGCTGCCGCGAGCGGCGGCGCTGGATTTCAAAACCGAACATCAGATCACGAGAGCCGTCCGGAACCGGCGGATCTCCAAGGACCGGAATCGGATAGTGCACGCCTTTCGCCCGCTGCTTCGCAAATCCCTGTTCAACCTGTTCGCCGCGACGCTCGCCGTCGGTGCGCTGCTCGCACCGCGCATGGCGCATGCCGAAGCGCTGCTGCTGATCGAAGCCGACAGCGGCAAGGTGCTGCAGGCGGACAATGCGACCGTCCCCTGGTATCCGGCCTCCGTCACCAAGATCATGACCGCCTATGTGACACTGAAGGCGGTGAAGGACGGCAAGATCACGCTCGACTCGATGCTGACGGTGTCGCCGACGGCGGCCTCGCAATCGCCCTCGAAGATGGGCCTCCGTCCGGGAACGCAGCTCACCGTCGACAACGCGTTGAAGATGATGATGGTCAAGTCGGCGAACGACATGGCCGTGGTGCTGGCCGAAGGCATCGGCGGCTCGATCGACGGCTTCTCCGTGATGATGAACGACACCGCGAAGAAGCTCGGCATGACGCAGACGAACTACGTCAATCCCAACGGGCTGCCCGCGGACGGACACGTCACCTCGGCGCGCGACCTCGGCATTCTCGCGCGCTCGTTCCTGCGCGACCTGCCGGAATACGAATATTTCGTGCACATCCCGGCGATCCGCTTCGGCAAGCGCGTCACCGGCAATTTCAACAAGCTGATCGGCCGCTATCCCGGCGCCGACGGTTTCAAGACCGGCTTCATCTGCGCCTCCGGCTATAACCTCGTGGCATCCGCCACGCGCAACGGCCGGCGCCTGATCGCCGTGGTGCTCGGCGCCAATTCCGGCACCGCGCGCGCGGTGAAGGCGGCCCAGCTGCTCGAGCGCGGCTTCAGCCAGGATAATCTGTCGTGGCTGCGGCCTTCGCTCGGCACCGTCGAGAACCTCGTGCCGGTCGACGCCTCGCCGCCGAACCTGCGCGAGGAGATGTGCGGCGGTCACCGCAAGCGGCCGGCCAGCGACGACGACGATGCGCTGATCGCGACCAATGGCGGCGGCACGAGCGGTTCTGCCACCGGCGGCGAGGCCCAGGTGACGTTCTTCACCGCAGGCCTCCAGCCGCCGCTGATGAAGGCGTCCGAGCTGATGGCCTCGGCGCCTGCAGCTGCAGAGCCCGTGGTGGTCTACACCGGCCCGACCCGCACCGGCGCCGCCCTGGTCGCGGCGGTCGCCGCCGACTCCGACCAGCAGAACCCGCCGAAGGCGCGTGGCAAGAAGGCGCGTATCGCCAAGAACCCCGACGCCGGCAGCGATGCCAAGACTGACGCCAAGACGGCCGCGGCGAAACCGTCGGCCACCAAGCCAGACGCGACGGCCAAGGGTGACACCAAGGGTGACACCAAGAGCGCGGCCAAGCCGGCGGCGAGCAAGCATGCCGCGGCCAAGCCTGAGGCGGCGGCCAAGCCTGCGGAGAAGCCGGTGGCGAGTGGCGATCAGGCTGCCAAGCCGGCCAAGCCCAAGGCTGCCACCAAGCCGAAGCCCGCGCCCAACAACAGCTAGGTTAACGCTCCAGTCCCGTTACGCTGCGCCCGCACTTCGCACCTGCGGCAGCCGTTTCGACGATTCCAGTAGCCACTCTTTTGCCTTTGCCCTAAGCCTCGACCGCTTGCCAGCCGTTCCGGCAGGCTCGATACTGCCGGCAATGAGGCAAGCCCGAGACACAACGGGCTCTGGTTAAGAGAGGGGAGTTTCCATGGAGCGCATCTGGCTCAAGCAATATCCGCCCGGCGTGCCCGCTGATATCGAGCCGACGCAATACGCATCGCTGGTCGACCTCCTGGAGGAGAGTTTTGCGAAGTTCGCCGATCGCAAGGCGTTCATCTGCATGGACAAGGCGATCAGCTATCGCGACCTCGACCAGATGTCGCTGGCGCTCGCTGCTTACCTGCAAGGTCGCGGCCTGCAGCGCGGCGCCCGCGTCGCGATCATGATGCCGAACGTGCTGCAATATCCGGTCGCCACCGCCGCGGTGCTGCGCGCCGGCTTTGCCGTGGTCAACGTCAACCCGCTCTACACCCCACGCGAGCTCGAGCATCAGCTCAAGGATTCCGGCGCCGAAGCCGTGATCGTGCTGGAGAACTTTGCCCACACCGTCGAGCAGGTGATCGCCAAGACGCCGGTCAAGCACGTCATCGTCGCCAGCATGGGCGATCTGCTCGGCTTCAAGGGCGTGATCGTCAATCTCGTCGTCCGCCGGGTGAAGAAGATGGTGCCGGCCTGGTCGCTGCCAGGCGCGGTCTCGTTCAACGACGCGCTTGCGGCCGGCCGTGGCCAGACCTTCAACAAGCCAAAGCTGTCGCCCGGCGACGTCGCCTTCCTGCAATATACCGGCGGCACCACCGGCGTCTCCAAGGGCGCCACGCTGCTTCACCGCAACATCGTCGCCAACGTGCTGCAGAACGACGCCTGGCTGCAGCCGGCGATGGCCGCACCTCCGCATGTCGATCAGCTCATGATCGTCTGCGCGCTGCCGCTCTATCACATCTTCGCACTGACGGCCTGCTACCTGCTCGCGGTGCGTGCCGGCGGCTGCAATCTCTTGATCCCCAACCCGCGCGACATCGCGGGCTTCGTCAAGGAGCTCGCAAAATACCAGGTCAACAGCTTCCCGGCTGTGAACACGCTCTACAACGGTTTGATGCATCACCCCGATTTCAAGAAGCTCGACTTCTCCAAGCTGAAGATCTCGAACGGCGGCGGCATGGCGGTGCAGCGCCCGGTGGCCGAGCAGTGGAAAGCCGTGACCGGCTGCTTCATCGCCGAAGGCTACGGTCTGTCCGAGACCTCGCCGACGCTGACCTGCAACACCGCCACCAATGCCGAGTTCAACGGCACCATCGGCATTCCCGTGCCCTCGACCTGGATCTCGATCCGCGACGATGACGGCAACGAAGTCCCGCTCGGCCAGCCCGGCGAGATCTGCGCCAAGGGCCCGCAGGTGATGTCGGGCTACTGGAACAGGCCGGAGGAGACCGCGAAGGTCATGACCGCGGACGGCTATTTCCGCACCGGCGACATCGGCGTGATGGACGAGAAGGGCTACACCAAGATCGTGGACCGCAAGAAGGACATGATCCTGGTCTCCGGCTTCAACGTCTATCCGAACGAGATCGAGGAAGTGATCGCGAGCCATCCGGGCGTGCTCGAATGCGCGGTGATCGGCGTTCCCGACAGCGGGTCCGGCGAGGCGGTAAAGGCCTTCGTGGTGAAGAAGGACCCGAACCTCACGGCGGAGGACGTCATCAAGTTCTGCCGCGAGCAGCTCACCGGCTACAAGGTGCCCAAGCAGATCGAATTCCGTGCCGATCTGCCCAAGACCAATGTCGGCAAGATCCTACGCCGCGAGCTGCGCGACGAGAAGAAGGCTCAGGCGGCGTAAGGCCGCCTCCCTGGCTCATGACTGACATCGGCAACATCACGCCGGCCGGCATTCTCGCCTTCTGGCGCGAAGCCGGTCGCGAGCGCTGGTACAAGCCCAGCGACGCTTTCGACGCGGAGGTCCGCCGCCGCTTTCTTCCGCTCTGGCAGGAGGCCGCCGCAGGCGAGCTGGCCTCGTGGGAAGACAGCGACGACGGTGCACTCGCGCTCGTCATCGTGCTCGACCAGTTTCCCCGCAACATATTCCGCGGCACGCCGGAAGCCTTCGCCAGCGACGCGCTGGCACGCGAGGTCGCCCGCCGCGCCATCGAGCACGGCACGGATCGCAGGATCGATCCCCTTCTGCTCGAATTCCTCTATTTGCCCTTCATGCATTCCGAGCACCTGCCCGACCAGCTGCGTTGCGTTGCGCTGTTTGAAAACACCGACAATGCCGAAAACCTGAAATACGCCCGGGAGCACGCTGACATCATCCAGCGGTTCGGCCGCTTTCCCCACCGCAACCGCCTGCTCGGCCGCGAGACCACCGCGGAGGAGCGCGCTTTCCTCGACGGCGGCGGTTTTGCCGGCTGATGACATAACGGTGAACGGCTGCCGGCCCTCAGCTTCCCTCGCCCGCAATATTGTGCAGGCCCGCGCCACGGTCTAAAAAGCGGGACCGATTTTCAGGGAGACTGACGATGGCGATCCAGACTGGCGACAAGCTGCCCGAGGCGAAATTCCGCGTGATGACGGCGGAAGGCCCGCAGGTGAAGACCACCGATGATATCTTCAAGGGCAAGAAAGTGGCGCTGTTCGCGGTGCCCGGCGCCTACACCGGCACCTGCCACAAGATGCATCTGCCGAGCATCTTCCTCAACGCCTATGCCATGAAGGACAAGGGCGTCGACACCATCGCCATCGTCTCCGTCAACGACGCTTTCGTCATGAACGCCTGGAAGCGCGACACCGACCAGCGCGACGAGGCGATCTTCCTCGCCGACGGCAATGCCGACTTCGCCAAGGCGATCGGCATGGAGCTGGACGCCTCCGGCAACGGCCTCGGCATCCGCTCCAAGCGCTATTCGATGCTGGTCGAGGACGGCGTGGTCAAGAAGCTGAACCTGGAGGCGATGCCCGGCAAGGTCGAGGTCTCAGGCGGCGATACGCTCCTGGGGCAGCTGTAAGCTTAGAGCCCGACTCCTTCCAAGCGGGAAGTCCCGTAGGGTGGTGGGCAAAGGCGCGTCAGCGCCGTGCCCACCATCTTTCCTCGATTGAGAAAAAAGCGGTGGGCACTGTTCGCTTTGCCCACCCTACGAAACCGGGCGACGACAGCGAGACCGAGGCTGGACCGCCGCCGATAGCACGCCCCTACTCCCCCAGCCGCTGCTGCAACCGTGCCTTGACGATCCCGTCGCGCGCCAATTGATCCGCCCGCTCATTCTCCGGATGGCCGGCGTGGCCCTTGACCCAGTGCCAGCGCACTTCATGGGCCTTCAGCGCGGCATCGAGACGCTGCCATAGCTCGACGTTCTTGACCGGCTTCTTGTCGGCGGTGCGCCAGCCGTTGCGCTTCCAGCCGTGGATCCAGCCGGTGATACCCTGCCGGACATATTGGCTGTCGGTGTAGAGATCGACGGTGCACGGCTTCTTCAGCGCTTCGAGCGCCGAGATCGCCGCCATCAATTCCATCTGGTTGTTGGTGGTGTGGCGCTCGCCACCATTCAGCTCTTTTTCCTTGTCGCCGAACTTCAGGATCGCGCCCCAGCCGCCGGGTCCGGGATTTCCCGAGCAGGCGCCGTCGGTATAGATCGTGACATTGGGAAGCTCGCTCACGCGACCAGTCCTGACGGCAGCAGTCCATAATCGCGCGCGCTGGAGACGCTCTGGTGGAAGCGCAGCTTGCGAAAATATTCGAGGGGATCTTTCGGCTTGACTAGCGCGCCCGGCGGCACGTTGAGCCAGTCGACCAGCCGCGTCAGCAGGAAGCGGATCGCAGCACCACGCGCCAGCAGCGGCAGCGCGACCTCTTCCGCTGTGGTGAGCTTTCGCACGCGACCATAGGCGTTGAGGAAGGCGCGCGCCTTGGTGACGTTGAAGGAATGATCCGGCTCGAAACACCACGCATTCAGGCAGATCGCGACGTCATAGGCCAGCATGTCGTTGCAGGCGAAGGTGAAGTCGATGATCCCCGAGAGCTTGTCGCCGAGGAAGAAGACGTTGTCATTGAAGAGGTCGGCGTGGATCACGCCCTCGGGCAGATTGTTCGGCCAGACGCCACCCGAGAGATAGTCGAGCTCGGCCGCGAGAAACGCACGCAGGCCCGGCTGCACCTCATCGGCGCGGCCCGCCGCCGCTTCGAACAGCGGCCGCCAGCCCGCGACTGACAGCGCGTTGGCACGCTTGATCGCAAAATTGGCGCCAGCCAGATGCATCCGGGCGAGGCCCTCGCCGACGCCGGCGCAATGCGCCGCGTTCGGCTTGCGCGGCCAGACACCTTCGAGAAAGGTGATGATCGCGGCAGGACGCCCCTGCAGCTCGTGCAGCGCCTCACCGTCGCTCGCCTTCACCGGCAGCGGACAGCTGACGCCGTGCTCGGCGAGATGCGTCATCAGCGCGAGGAAGAACGGCAGATCGTTCTTCGCCACGCGCTTCTCATAGAGCGTGAGGATGAACGAGGCCTGCCGGTTTCCGTGGCTGGTGTGCAGCAGGAAGTTGGTGTTCTCTACGCCCTCGGCGATGCCCTTGTAGGAGAGCAACTCGCCGAGATCGTATTGCCTCAGGAAATCCGCAAGCTCGTCGGCGGCAACGTCGGTGTAGACCGCCATGCAGATTTACTCGGCGGCGGCTTCGGGGCGCACCTGACGCGGCAGCGGGAAGAACTCGTTTTCTTCCGCGGCCGAGACCGTCTCCACATGCAGCGTGTAGCGCTCGGCGAACGCGTCCATGATCTCCTCGACGATCACTTCCGGCGCGGACGCTCCCGCGGTGATGCCGAGGCTCTTGATGTTACCGAACCTGGTCCAGTCGATGTCGGCGGCGCGCTGCGCCAGCACCGCGATCCCGCAACCCTCGCGTTCGGCGACCTCGCGCAGGCGCTGCGAGTTCGACGAGTTCGGCGCGCCGACCACGATCAGGGCATCGACCACCGGCGCCACCTTCTTCACCGCGAGCTGGCGGTTGGTGGTGGCGTAGCAGATGTCTTCCTTGTGCGGCCCGTTGATGTTCGGGAAGCGCTCCTTGAGCAGCGCCACGATCTCGGCGGTGTCGTCGATCGACAGCGTGGTCTGGGTCACGAAGGCGAGGTTGTTCGGATCCTTTGGCGCGATGGTCTTGGCGTCCTCGGCGGTCTCGATCAGGGTGACCGCACCGACCGGCAGCTGGCCGAGCGTGCCGACCACTTCGGGATGATGCGAATGGCCGATCAGGAAGATCTCGCGGCCGCGCTTGAAGTGGATCGCGGCCTCGCGGTGCACCTTGGTCACCAGCGGACAGGTCGCATCGAGCGAGAACAAATTGCGGGACGTGGCGTCGGCCGGAACCGACTTCGGCACGCCATGGGCCGAGAATACGACCGGGGCGGTGGTGTTTTCCGGGATCTCGGCGAGCTCCTCGACGAAGATGGCGCCCTTCTTCTTCAACCCGTCGACGACATATTTGTTGTGCACAATCTCATGGCGAACATAGACGGGGGCGCCGTATTTATCGAGCGCCCGTTCCACGGTGTCGATCGCCCGGACCACTCCGGCGCAGAAGCCACGGGGAGAACAAAGCACGATCTTGAGGTCTGGTTTGGCTGACATTGAGCGATCTCGGGACCGAATCACCCATTCGCCTTCTGGCGGGGGACGGTCGATGGATGAAAAAGGGCCTAAAGCGGTCTGCTCGGACTTTATAGCGAGTTGAGAGGGAATTGGGCCCCCTTTCGGGCCCTGTCAAGGCACTATCTATAGCAGAACCATTGCGTGGCTACCCCCTCCGGGCTTATATAGCGCGAATTCCCTGTCATCGCTGATGACCACCGGTTTCGCCTCCTGAGGGGTGGGCGAAGCACAAAGGAGATTTGCCATGAGCAACGCACCTCTGATGCCCAAGGCGACCGCCGTCTGGCTGCTCGACAACACCGCGCTGACCTTCGACCAGGTCGCCGATTTCACCAAGATGCATCCCCTGGAGGTGCGCGCGATCGCCGACGGTGACGCCGCGCAGGGCATCAAGGGCTCGGACCCGATTTCCAACGGCCAGCTGACCCGCGAGGAAATCGAGAAGGGCGAGAAGAACCAGGACTACCGGCTCCGTCTCCAGGAGAGCAAGGTCGTGCTGCCGCCCCAGCCCAAGCGCAAGGGCCCGCGCTACACCCCGGTGTCGCGCCGCCACGAGCGTCCCAGCGCCATCCTCTGGCTGCTGCGCAGCCATCCGGAGCTCAAGGACGCCCAAATCATGCGCCTGGTCGGCACCACCAAGAGCACGATTGCCAGCGTCCGCGACCGCACCCACTGGAACACCTCCCAGCTGACCCCGATCGACCCGGTCACCCTCGGCCTCTGCTCGCAGATCGAGCTCGATTTCGAAGTGGCGCGCGCGGCCAAGGAAAAGCCGATCGACGCAGCCTATGGCGGCGCCACCCTGCTGCCAGCTTCCGAGACCACCAAGAAGGACGAGTACGAGCCGTCGGAGAAGTCGAGCGATGACCTCAACGTCGACGCCGTGTTCGCCAAGCTGAAGACGCTGGGCGGCAAGAAGCAGGAGCAAGAGGAGGAGTAGTCCTCGCTCCCTCAGCTATCGAACGCAATCAAAACGCGGCAAGGAAACTTGCCGCGTTTTCGTTTTGTGTAACTCCCACCCGACACACAGTGTCGTCCCGACGAATGCAGTGAGGACAACGTGCCTTACGGCCGATCGGGATGGTTCAGCATGTATTCGCCGAGATCGCGCTGGCGACGATCGGCGCGTGAGGTGGCGGCGCTGCGCTGCACGTCGCGGTCCTTGCGGCAGGCCACATATTCCGGCGAGCCCACGGCGTAGCCGCGGCTCTGGCACACCGCATCATCGTCGTCACCGCCCATCGCTGTCGGCGTCTGATAACGCGCCGAGCAGGCGGAGAGAGCAATGGCGAGCAAGACGGCTGCAAGCAGGCGTGGCGCGGCGGCGAGTGGCATACGAGGTCCCCTGATGGCCGGCCCTGTTTAGCGCGGAATGCGGAGAATGTAAGTCCTGAACGCCTCACACCCGCCCCTTCAGCGCCTCCCCGATCTCGTCCAGCACCTTGGGGTCCTCGATCGTGGCCGGCATGGTCCAGGCCTCGCCGTCGGCGATCTTCTTGATGGTGCCGCGCAGGATCTTGCCTGAGCGCGTCTTGGGCAGGCGGCCGACAGTGATGGCGAGCTTGAACGCGGCGACCGGGCCGAGCCGGTCGCGCACCAGCGCGACGATCTCCTTCTCGATCTCGCTGGGCTGCCGCTTCACGCCGGCTTTCAGCACCAGAAAGCCGCAGGGCACCTCGCCCTTGATCGCATCCTTGACGCCGAGCACGGCGCATTCGGCGACGTCGGGATGCGAGGCCAAAATCTCCTCCATGCCACCGGTGGAAAGCCTGTGGCCGGCGACGTTGATGATGTCGTCGGTGCGGCCCATCACGAAGACGTAGCCGTCCTCGTCCTTGTAACCGGCGTCCGAGGTTTTGTAGTAGCCGGGGAATTCGGTGAGATAGGCTTCCTTGAAGCGCGCATCCTGATTCCACAGCGTCGGCAGGCAGCCCGGCGGCATCGGCAGCTTGATGACGATCGAGCCCATCGTATTGGGGCCGACGGGCTTGGCCGCTTCGTCGACGACATCGACCTGGTAGCCCGGCATCGGCACCGTCGGCGAGCCGTGCTTGACCGGCAGCATCCCTAAGCCCACCGGATTGCCGGCAATGCACCAGCCAGTTTCGGTCTGCCACCAATGATCGATCACCGGCACCTTCAGCTGCTGCTCCGCCCATTCCACCGTCGGCGGATCGGCACGCTCGCCAGCGAGAAACAGCGTGCGGAATTTGGAAAGGTCATATTGCCGGATGAATTTTCCTTCCGGATCCTCTTTCCGGATGGCGCGGAACGCGGTCGGCGCGGTGAAGAAGGCGACCGCCTTGTGCTGGCTGATCACGCGCCAGAACGCGCCGGCGTCGGGCGTGCCGACCGGCTTGCCCTCATACATGACCGAGGTCGCGCCGTGCAGCAGCGGGCCGTAGATGATGTAGCTGTGGCCGACCACCCAGCCGATGTCGGAACCGCACCACCAGACCTCGCCCGGCTTGACGCCATAGAGGTTGAACATCGACCATTTCACCGCGACCAGATGCCCGCCATTGTCGCGCACAACGCCCTTGGGAATGCCGGTGGTGCCTGACGTATAGAGGATGTAGAGCGGATCGGTCGCGGCAACGGGCACGCAAGGCGCTTTCTTGCCTTCGTTCATCGCCTTGCGGCGCAGGCTCGCCCAGTCATAGTCGCGCTTTGGCGTGAGGTCGCAGATCAGCTGCGGACGCTGCAGCACAATGCAGGCCTTCGGCTTCGCGGAGGCGAGCTTGATCGCCTCGTCGAGCAGCGGCTTGTACTGCACGATGCGGCCGGGCTCGATGCCGCAGCTTGCGGACAGAATGAGTTTTGGCTGCGCATCGTCGATGCGGGTCGCAAGCTCTTTTGCGGCAAAGCCGCCGAACACCACGGAATGCACCGCACCGATGCGCGCGCAGGCAAGCATCGCGACCACGGCCTCCGGCACCATCGGCATATAGAGGATGACGCGGTCGCCCTTGGCGACGCCAAAATCCTGCATGATGGCGGCGAGCGCCTGCACCTCCGCCAGCAACTCGGCGTAGGTGAATTTCGTGACCGAATGGGTCAGCGGCGAATCATGGATCAGCGCGACCTGGGCGGCGCGGCCGCGTTCGACATGGCGGTCGAGCGCGTTGTAGCAGGTGTTGACGACGCCGCCGGCGAACCAGCGACCGTAGACGCCTTGCGCGGGGTCGAAGATTGTCTTCGGCGGCTCGATCCAGTCGATCTCCTTCGCCGCCTCGGCCCAAAAGCCCTCGGGATCGGCCAGCGAGCGCGCATGGACCTCGTGATACAGGCTCTTTCCCTGGGCATTCATGCAAGCGCTCCCGTTCCCTTCATTGGCCTCGCCTTGACCTGACGGCAGGACGTCAGTCCCGCCATGACAGGGATCAAGTGCCGGCCTTGTTTGAGGGGTATTTTCCCGGGAACGGGCGGCGGTTCAAGCTGAAAAGAACGTATCTTCTCCCTCGCCCCGTTCTTACGGGGAGAGGGTGGGGTGAGGGGCCGCTTCCGCAATGACGGTGACAGCTAGATTCGCGGAGAGTCCGCCTCACCCGGAATTCAAGCTACGCTCGAATTCCGGCCTCTCCCCGCGCGCGGGGAGAGGCGAAGAACACCATCAATACCCGTCCACCCCATTCAAGCGCTGCAGCCGCTCCTGCATGGCCTTCTTTAAATCATAGCCGGGCCGGCCGAACCCCGCGTTCCGGCGTGCAATAAAGTCGTCCTGCTCGCGCTGGAGTTTCTTCGCCTCGCCCTCGCTGCGCGCCTCGCGCAGCACGCGCGCGTTGGCAGCATAGACCTCGCGGTCGAGGTCGGCGAGCTCGCGGTTTCCGCAGATCGCCTTCTCGACTGGGCGGCGCGCGCCTGTGCAATTGAAGCTGGGCTTGCCGGCGACCGCCATCTGCGCGCCGATCCGCTCGAGCTCACGCGCGATCGCCTTGTGATTGGCCTTGGCCTTTTCGTGGTTCGGATCGATCCGAAGCGCCGCGCCGAAATCCTGCACCGCCTTGGGCTTGTCGCCCTTCTTGAGCCAGAGCTCACCGCGCGCGTTGAAGACGTCGGCAAGCGTGGGATCGAGCAACAACGCGCGGCTGTCGTCGGCGATGGCCCGGTCGATCTGGTCATGGCGCGCCAGCATCGCGCCGCGCGCGATCAGCGCCTTGATCAAATCGGGTTTTGCCGTCTTCTCGTTGTCGATGACGGCGGCACAGGCCGGGCCCGCTTTGTCCATGTCATCGGCCGCGGTTGCGGACAGGCATGCCGCGACGTCGATCTCCGCGGCGGCGGCCGGCTCGCCCCCGGTCGCGGCCCGAGCGGCACCGAGCGAAAGCGCTGAGAGCACCACAGCCCCGGACAAATGAAGAAGTTTTTTAAAACGCATGCTCGTTGCTGTCGGAAGGTCTTGCCTTGAGGCCGTACTATCCATCATACGGCCGGATTGGTGCTAGCTTGTAGCGCCGCTCAAATCGGTTTCGGGGATCGTCGTGTCGACATTCGAATGGATCATCGCGCTTCTGCTCGGCGCCGTTGCATTATCGGCGCTGGCGCGGCGGATCAAGGTCCCCTACCCGACCTTTCTCGCCATCGGCGGCGCGCTGATCGCCTTCGTTCCAAACAGCCCGTCCTGGACGCTGGAGCCCGACCTGGCATTGGCGCTTTTTGTCGCACCGGTGCTGCTCGATGCCGCCTTCGACACTTCGTTGCGCGATCTCCGCAACAATTGGGTTCCGGTCTCGACCCTGGTCGTGGCCGCGGTCGGCCTGACCACGGTCGGAGTGGCCTTTATCGCGCACCGGCTGATGCCTGATATGCCTTGGGCTGCCGCAGTAGCGCTTGGCGCCATCGTGGCGCCGCCGGATGCGGCCGCCGCGGTGGCGATACTGAGCCAGGTCAAGCTGCCTCACCGCATGGTGAAGGTACTGGAAGGCGAAAGCCTGCTCAATGACGCCAGTGCGCTGCTGATCTATCGCATCGCCGTCGGTGCGGTCGTCATGGAGCACCTGAAATGGAGCGAAGTCGCGCCGACGATCGCGCTGGGACTTGTCGGCAGCGTGCTGGCCGGCCTTCTTGCGGGGCGTATCATCCCGCCCATCATGGAACGCGTGAGAGAGGTGCCGAGCGCGATCATCGTGCAGTTCGCCACCACCTTCATGATCTGGATTGCCGCTGAGCATCTCGGCCTCTCCGGCATCCTCACCATCGTCGTGTACGCCATCACGATCGCGCAGACGGCGCCGGCGCGCATGCCGGCGCGGCTGCGGGTGCCGTCCTACGCGGTGTGGGAAACAACGGTATTCGTGCTCAACGTGCTCGCCTTCATGTTGATCGGCATGCAGATGCGCCCGATCTGGACGAAGCTGGACGCGGACGTGCGCTGGGAATACTGCGTCGCCGGCGCCTGGATCCTGCTTACGGTCATTCTGGTCCGGCTGCTCTGGATCACGTTCTACCGCACGACGCTGCGCGTGCTGATCGCGCATGGCATCTATCACCCCAAGGATCCGAAGCAGGTCGCTTCGCCCAAGGGCGGCCTCATCATCTCCTGGTGCGGCATGCGCGGCCTGGTCACGCTCGCCACCGCCTTCGCGCTGCCGGAGAACTTTCCCTATCGCGACTTCATCGTCTTCACCGCCTTCGCGGTGGTGCTGGGATCGCTCATCATCCAGGGCCTGACGCTGCGGCCGCTGATCCTCGCTTTCGGCCTTAGGGACGACGACCCGGTTGGCATCGAGGTCGCGCGCGCACGCGCCATCGCCTATCGCGCCGCGCTCGACGCAATCGAGGACGATCCGTCGGAGGAGGCCGAAATCCTGCGGCTCGAATATCGCGCCATCCTGATGCAGGCCGACGATGATCCGCACGGCGGAATCGCCAGCGGTGAGCTGCCCGCAGATCCCCTGCGCCGCCGCGCCATCGAAGCCGCGCGCAAATCCATCTTCAGCCTGCGCGCCACCGAGGTCATCGGTGACGACGCGTTTCACCGGATCGAGGAAGAGCTTGATCGGGCGGAGCTGAGCGCGGGGGGATAGATCCGCAAGCACCGCTGTCGTCCCGGACAAGCGAAGCGCAGATCCGGGACCCATACGCCGCAGCAATAGTTTTGCGAAGACTCGGAGTTGCCGGCTTCGCAGCAAACCACTTCCTGTGGTTATGGGTCCCGGCCTTCGCCGGGACGACGGCGGAGTGTGGGACGGCTATCAAGCCCCCGCCTTGCACGTGATCCCGCCATCGACTACAAGCTCGATCCCCGTGACGTATTTCGACTCGTCCGACGCCAGGAACAGCGCGGCGTTGGCGACATCGAAGGCGTCGCCCATGTGGCCCATCGGCACCTGCGCATCGCGGGCGCGCCACATCGCTTCGACGTCGCCCTTGGCGTAGCTGTTGGCGAGGCCGGCGGAATGCTCCACCATCGGCGTCTTCATCAGGCCGGGCAGGATCGCGTTCACTCGCACATGGTGCCGTGCGAACTCGATCGCGGTGGTGCGCGTCATCTGGTTCATCGCGGCCTTGGATGTGCCGTAGGTGACGTAGGAGATGCCCATATGGCGGATCGAGGCGATCGAGGAGATGTTGATGATCGAGCCGCCGCCCTGCTTCACCATCACGGGAATGACGTGCTTCATGGCGAAATAGGCGCTCTTGAGGTTGACGGAAAAAACGCGGTCCCAGCTCTCCTCGGTCACCTCGACCACGCTGCCCATCTCGGCGATGCCGACATTGTTGTCGAGCACATCGATGCGGCCGTAGGCCTTGAGGCACGCAGCGACCATCGCCTCGATCTCGGCAGGCCGCGACACGTCGGCGGTGAACGCCGTCGCCTTGCCGCCTTCGCCGGTGATGATCTCCGCGGTCTCCTCCGCGGCAGCCCCATTGCGATCGACGCAAAACACCCGCGCGCCCTCGCGCGCAAAGGTCACCGCCGTCGCCTTGCCGTTGCCCCAGCCGGGCCCGATCGAGCCGGCTCCCACCACCATCGCAACCTTGCCCTTGAGGCGGTTCATCGCGTGTCTCCCTTATTTCTGCTGTTCGTCGCAGATGCTCATTTTAGTAACGTTAGCACCGATGGGATGGCCGACAATCTCCGAAAGCGTCCGGCACGTCCCGTCATGGCATAGCCGCCATTCGCCGGCCGCGCCGGAATTGCCGAGCGCGACCTCGGGCATCGGCGCGCGCGCAGGCCTCCATTGAAACCAGCCGTCGACGAGCCGCGCCTCGGGCGACGGCTCCATGCCAGGGCCGGTGCCCTTGACGCGGGCCTCCACCAGCTCAAGGCCCGCCGGCGTGACGCGCCAGTCCTCCTGCCACTCGACCTTCGCGATCGAATGCGTCCATGCAAGCGTGAACGCGGACACCGCCAGCGCCTTCACGCCGCTGGCTGTCGCGAAGCAGAGGCTCACACCGCCTCGACCACGGCCGGCGGACGCTGCCGCCACTGCCACAGCAGCAGCGCCGCAGAGAGAGCGAAGCCAACTGTGTCGCTGAACGGGAAATCACCGAGCAGGCACAGCGCGGCGCCGAGCGCCACCACACGTTCGATCAGCGTCAGCCGCGTGAACAGGAAACCGATCGCGACCATGCCGAACAGGGCGATCGCCACCAGCGCCTTGAAGGTCGCGAGCGCCACCGCGCCGTAGAAGCCGAGCTTGGCCGCCATGGGATCGCCAGCCTGCAGCATCAAGGCCGGCGAATAGACGAAGATGAAGGGAATGACGTAACCGGCGAGCGCGATCCGCATCGCCTCCCAGCCGATTTTATCAGGATTCTCCTTCGCGATCGGCGCTGCCGCGAGCGCAGCAAGGGCGACCGGCGGCGAGAGGTCGGCCATGATGCCGTAATAGAACGCGAACATGTGGCTCGCGATCAGGGGCACGCCGAGCTTCGCCAGCGCGGGTGCTGCGAGCGCGGCGGTGATGATGTAGGTCGGGATCGTGGGAATGCCGGTGCCGAGCAGGATCGACAGCAACATGGTCATGATCAGCGCCAGGAACAGGCTCTTCTCGCCGAGACCGATCACCCAGCTTCCGAAGATCGTGCCGATGCCGGTCTGCGACATCATGCCGATGATGACGCCGACGATGGCGCAGGCCATGCCGACGGTGATCGCGGATTTCGCGCTCTCGGCAAGCGAGTCACGGCAAGAGCGGAGTGCGGCCATTCCGCCGCGGACAAAGGCGGTGATCAGGATCAGCACGATGACGACGCAGCCAACCGGCACGATCTGGAGACCGTCCCGCGAAAGCGCGGCCACGACAAGTGCGAGCCCGATCCAGAAGATGTAACGGATGGCCGTGGCCGGCAGGCCTGCCGTGATGCTGGCGCCCAAAATCAACGCCACGGTGAGCGCGAGGCCCATGCTGCCGGCGTAGAGTGGCGTAAAGCCCTCGAACAGCATGTAGACAAGGGCGGCGAGCGGCAGCACGAGATACCAGCCCTTGACCAGCGCTTTCCAGGCGCTCGGCGTTTCCGAACGCTTCATGCCGATGAGGCCGCGTTTGCCGGCTTCGAGATGCACCATCCAGAAAGCCGAGGCGAAATAGAGCACCGCAGGGATAGCGGCCGCCTTCACGATCTCCGAGTACTGAACGCCAAGCGTCTCCGCCATGATGAAGGCGACTGCGCCCATCACAGGCGGCATGATCTGGCCGCCCATCGAGGCGGTCGCCTCGACGCCCGCCGCAAACGCGCGGCGATAACCGAACCTGATCATCAAGGGAATCGTGAACTGGCCGACCGTGACCACGTTGGCGACGCCGGAGCCCGAGATCGTGCCCATCATGCCGGAGGCAAACACCGCGACCTTCGCCGGTCCGCCGCGGGTCCTGCCGAATAGACCGAGAGAAACGTCGGTGAAGAGCTGGATCATGCCGGCGCGCTCCAGGAACGAGCCGAACAGGATGAACAGGAAGATGTAGGTCGCCGAGACGTAGATCGGCACGCCGTAAAATCCTTCGGTGCCGTAGGCGAGATGCGTGACGATCTGGTCGAAATCATAGCCGCGATGATTCAGCGGCGACGGCAGGTATTGCCCGAAGAACCAGTAGACGAGACAGGCGCCGCACATCAGCGGCAGCGCCGCGCCCATAAGCCGCCGCGTGCCCTCGAAGATCAGCACCGCGAGCAGCGTGCCGACCGCGAGGTCGAGCCTGGTCGGATCGCCGTCGCGCGCGATCAGGTCCGCGTAAAAGATCCATTGATAGAGGCCACAGAAAAAGCCGGCGCCGCCGATCACCCAGCCGAGCGCGCGGCCAAAATTGCTTTTCGCGGTGAAATTGGCGATCAGGCCGAACGTGAGCAGGACCAGGAAGCCGACATGGACGCCGCGCACCACCTGGCTCGGCAGATAGTTGAAGGCGGCAACATAGAGCTGGAAGGTCGCAAACGCGATGCCGATCCAGTAGGCGAGCGTGCCCCACCAGCCGGGGCCAAAGCCTTCCGGGAATCCGTGCTCGAAATTGTCGAACTCAACCTTGATCGGCGCCGTGTCGGTGCCCGCTGCCTGTTCCAGCATTTCAATTCGCCCCCAGCCTGCCCATGCCGCTTAGCATTCGCACAGCGCTCTAAAAACGTTATGCCCGGGATTATCCAGGGCATTCGCGATGATCCTCTCCGTCATTCCGGGGCGATGCGCAGCATCGAACCCGGAATCTCGAGATTCCGGGTTCGGCTCTGACGAGCCGCCCCGGAATGACAACTGAGGGAGTTACTTGATCAGCCCTTTTTCCTTGTAATAGCGGATCGCGCCGGGATGCAGCGGGATTGGGCTGCCGGTGGCGGCCGTCTCGAGCTTGATCTCCTTGCCGGCCGCGTGCGCGTTGGCGAGCTCGGGCAGCGACTCATAGACCAGTTTTGTCATTTGATAGGCAAGCTCGTCGGACACGGCTGAACTGGTGACGAGATAGTTGACCACGGCCGCGGTCGGGACATCCTTGTCCTGGCCGGTATAGGTGTTGGCCGGGATGGTCGCCGCGATGAAGGGCGGCCCGATCTTGTCGACGGTCTCCTTCGGCACGGCCACCACTGTGATCGAGGCCGAGGTCGAGAGATCCTTCAGCGAGGCCACGCCGAGGCCGGCCGATTGAAGCGTCGCGCCCAGCTGGCGGTTCTTCATGAGGTCGACGGATTCGGCGAACGGCAGATACTCGACCTTGCCGAGATCCTTGTAGGTCATGCCGGCCGCGGCGAGGATCGCGCGCGAGTTCAGCTCCGTGCCCGATTTCGGCGCACCGACCGACAGGCTCTTGCCCTTGAGGTCGGCGAGCGTCTTGATGCCGCTCTCAGCGGTCGCGACGATCTGGATGTAGTTCGGATAGATCGCGCCGATGGTCCTGAGCTTGTCGAGCTTGGTCTTGAAGCCGGCTTCCTCGTCGCCGTCCCAGGCGGCTTTCAGCGAGTCACCCAGCGTGAACGCCAGCTCGCCACGGCCCTGCTGCAGCAGAATGAGATTTTCGACCGACGCCTTGGTGGCCTGCACCTGCGTCTTCACGTTCGAAATCTTGTCGCCGTAGATCTTCCCGATCGCGACCCCGAGCGGATAGTAGACGCCGGAGGTGCCGCCGGTCAGCACGTTGATGAAGGATTGCGCATGCGCGCAAGGTGCCGACGCCGCCAGAGCAAAAGCCGCGGCCACGCCGAAAATCGTCCGTTTCATGGTTGTTGTACTCCCCAAACCGGCGGCGAAATTGGCCGGATGAGGGGGGCGGGTCAACCCATCCAAAAGACAAAACAGCGCTGCGGTAAACGGCCGTTTTGCCTTGGTTTTCAGGAACCCGGCAGGTGCGGCGACGTGGCGCAGCCGGGGTGATGAGCGGGCTCACGTGAGGGTAAATCGCTCGTGCCGCGGGCTCAGTGTAACCTCTCCCGCTTGCGGGAGAGGTCGGCGCAACGCGCCGGGTGAGGGTTTTGCCCTCTAGGGGATTGTCCCGTTACGGAGACACCCTCTCCCCAACCCTCCCCCGCAAGCGGGGGAGGGAGCGCACCTCCTACCCGGTGGCGATCGAGCGCACCGTCGCTGGCAGGCCTTACTGGAAGGTCATGTCCAGGCACTTGGAGATGTCGGAGCCGAGGCCGGAGGAGATGGTGATGCAGCCGCGGATCTTCTGCGCGGCCATGTCGGCGGCCCAGATCGAGTAGCCGCCGGGGCCGAAGAACGAATTGGTGTTCGGCGGTTCGGTCTCGGTGGCGTCGAAATCATAGTGCCCATCGGTTTCGAAGATGCGCGGCTTCTTGGTGCAGCCGCCGTCGGTCTGGACGTTGATGACTTCCTTGTTGTCGCGGGTCAGCGCCAGCGAGACCTGGCAGCGGAAATATTCCGAGGTCTTGGTATTGAAGAGATAGGTGTAGGATTTGCAGGTCGCGGTGTTGAGCTTGCCCGGCGCAAGGCCGCGGCTGCACGAAATCCGCTGGTTGTGGCTGAGCTGGTAATCATCGGCCCGGGCGGCCGGCGCGAGTGCCGTCAGCGACAACCCGGCAATCCAGCAAAATTTAATGACGTGGCGCATTCGAATCATCCCCACCAATATCTTTGTCGTGTTGCGTTCTAGACTGAAAGCGGAACATAGTCGCGAGGGGACGAAGGGAAAATCACAAACTGCTGGGCAAGACGTGATGCGCTGCGGCGTCATCGCGGATTGACCCTGAAGCGTCGTTCGTGATTTGTTCAAGCGGCACCCCCGACGATGGGGAGGATGGATGATGGCATTTTCAGTCAAGACATTTGCAACTGCTGCAATTGCAGCCGCGCTGGGCGCGCTCGCCGCCCCCGCATGCGCACAAAACGCGGCGACGCCTTGGGAGCTCAAGGCCGACACCGGCTATGCCTATGACAAGGAAGGGAAGACGTTTTCCTACAAGATGGGCACCAGCAATGCCGGCGAGCTGCTGAAGGGCGCGAAGAAAGTGCCCAAGGGCACGCTATTCTTCATCGGCCAGAACGGCCAGCTCTATATGCGCAGCGGCCAGTATCTCGAGGGCGACGGCAAGTTCAAGTTTGGGCCGGGTCAGTAGAGACGCGATCACGGTGCGCTCCCTCGCCCCGTTCTTACGGGGAGAGGGTTGGGGTGAGGGGCTTCTCTCCGCGCATGAGATTGTCGAGGGATCTGTACCCCTCACCCGGATTGCATCTTCGATGCAATCCGACCTCTCCCCGCAAGCGGGGAGAGGTGAAGAGGTGCCGCGCTAAAACGCCGCCGCCAGCTCCCGCGCGCCGCCATTGTTGCTGTTCGAGTCCATCCGCGCATCCGTCACTGCGAGCAGCTTCGCCACCGTGTTGTGACGGATTGCGACCGGGTTGCGCTCGTAGCCGCCGCGCTGGAAGAAGTTCGAGGTCGGCACCTGCTCGCGCATCGCCTGCGGCATGGTCACCATGTCGAGGCCGGTGCCGTCGCCGGTGAGGTTCATCATCTCGAGCTCGGCGGCGGTGAGCGGACGGGTATAGCCCTTGGCGCGGGCGAACAGCACCGAGGTCAGAAGCTTGTGGGTCTGCAGCATCGGCCCGATGTCGATGTCGAGCACCATCGCGTGCATGGCCCAGCCCTGCGCGGTGTCGCCGATCTTCTCATGCTCGGACCAGGTGTCCGGCACCGACTTCGCATGCGCCACCATTTTCTTCAGAACAGCAAGCTTGTGCTCGAGCGACTGGCGCGCCGGCCCTGAGGTGCGCGCCACCTTGTCTGAGAGCGCACGAATGAACTCATGCCCCTGCTCGGCCAGCAGCTCGACGCTGTTGGCGGTGAGCAGCTGGTTGTAGCCCATCGCGGTCGAGATCGCGCGCTTGCCGCCATGCTCGATGCCCGCCTGCACGTCGTAATTGCCGGTGCCGCCGGTCTCGAACGAATAGACCCGCACCGCCTGCTCGCGGGTAAGCCCGGAGGCGAGCGCGTAGCGCGCATAGGCGCGCTTGAACTCGACCTCGTTGGCCGGACGCTGCGGCGTGAACTGATAGAGATCCTGCGCGGCGCGCAGCAGATCAGAGGCCACCGGAAGCGGCTTGCGGGCCGGACGCTCCGGCGTTTCCTCAGGCTCCGGATTCACCGGCCGCTTCGGCCCGGTATAGACCGGCGGCTGGTCCAACACGTAGTCATCGAGCGTGATCTGTTGCCCGCTGCGCCGCTTGGCATTGCGGCCGCGGCGCTTTTCCGTGACCTGGCCCCAATAGGCGCCGGCCTCGGCGCCGAAGGCGCCGCGGATCTGCTGATACTCGGCCAGCTTGCGGCGATATTCGAGCACGGCCGGCGAGGCGCCGCCTTGCGCAAAAAACTGCGACAGCAGCTGGGCGTTGGCATTGCTGACGGCGGGCGGCAGCGCGTCGGACTCGCCGCCACGCGCAGTGGGGACGAGCAGGACGAGCGCGAGTGGAACCAGCGCCAGTTGTCTTCGAATCGAATGATGCATGCTGCCCTCTTAGCAGGCATCCGGTAACTGTCACGTTAACGCGCCGTTTACCTCTTTTTTCGTCTCTTGCTTTCGTCTCTTGCGTCACTTCCAGGCGAACACTGGCTGTTCCAGGTCGGTAACGCGGGTCTGCCGCCCGGCCAGCACCTCGCGGAACTGGTAGAGCAGCGCCGCTGTCGGCGCGTGAATCAGGCTCATCTGGTGATGGAAGCGGATCACGCGACGGGTGCTCTCGGGGATATCGGTGAAATCGAAGGCGTCGTCGCGCTCGATCGTGTCGAGCGCGATGCGATGGACGGAGGCGACCTCGTCCGGGTTCGGCGTGATTGCGGCGCTCTCGGCTGCCCAGACCACGACCGGCGTGATCAGGTAGCCGGAGCGCGTCGGATAGTCGTCGAGCAGGCCGAGCACGGCATCGGCCGAGAGCTTGAGCGAGAGTTCTTCCTCGAGCTCGCGTAGCGCCGCCTCCACCGGCGTCTCGCCGGCATCGCAGCGTCCACCCGGCAGCGCCCACTGGCCGCGATGCGCGCGCAAGCTCGATGCGCGCCTGGTCAGCAGAAACGCGGTGTCGTCACCGTCACTGGATGCTGTCAGCGCCAGCACCACCGCAGCGCGCTTCAGCATCGACGGCTCGGCCGCATCTGGCAGCCGCGCGAATGAAGCGCAGGCCTCCGCGATATTCCGTCTGGTGGCATCGCCGAAAGCTCTCATGATGCTTGACTACACCAGGACCGCGCTCGATGAAACGAGGAGAGATCAAGCGTTGCAAGGATGGACCGAGCGATGACCAGCAAGACCGCCGCAAAGCTCAAATCAGACGGCTGGACCATCCTGGAGACCACCGGCTTCATTCACCTGGTCGGCCCGTTGTGGGAGCGCAAGGTCGATGGCCAATACGAATTCGCACTCGCCACCGAAGACAAGCACCACAACCGCCGCGGCATGGTCCAAGGCGGCGTGATGATGACATTCGCCGACCGCACCTGTGGCATGACCGCCCGTTACGTCTCCGGCAAGGAGTACATGGCGACGGTGCAGCTCGACACTCATTTTGTCGAGGCCGGCCAGATCGGCGACATCCTGATCTCCCGTCCCCGCATGGTGCGCTCGACCCGCAGCCTGATCTTCATGAGCACCGAAGTGACGGTCGAGGACCGCTGTGTGGTGATGGCCAACGGCGTGTTCAAGATTTTGAAGGGGCCGGCGTAGAGGCGCGTAGTCAGGTCGACGCTGCGCACCACGCCCGCGCTGTCATTCCCCGCGAAAGCGGGGAATCCAGTACGCCGCGGCCTTTCCGCTCAATCACTAACGTCTCGGCGTACTGGATCGCCCGATCAAGTCGGGCGATGACACCAACTATGGAGCACGGGCATACCTACCACCGTCATTGCGAGCGCAGCGAAGCAATCCAACAATCTTTCCGCGGACGCATCTCTGGATTGCTTCGCTGCGCTCGCAATGACGAAACTGGGCAGCTATGCTGGTGCCAACAAAAGCATCGAGGATAGCCCATGCAATACCGCCAACTCGGCCGCAGCGGCCTGAAAGTGTCGCCGATCTGTCTGGGCACCATGATGTTCGGCGGCCCGACGGACGAGGCGGCCTCACAGCGGATCATCGCCAAGGCGCATGACGCCGGCATCAACTTCATCGATACGGCGGACGCCTATTCGAAGGGCGGCTCCGAGGAGGTCGTCGGCCGCGCGATCGGCAACAACCGTCACGCCTGGGTGCTCGCCACCAAGCTCGCCAATCCCATGAACAGCGATACGCGCAACGATCCCAATCGCGTCGGGCTATCGCGGCGCTGGGTATTGCAGGCGGCCGACGAGAGCCTGAAACGGCTCGGCACCGACCACATCGACATCTACTATCTGCACAAGGAAGACCATGCGACGCCGCTGGAGGAGACGGTGCGCGCGATGGGCGATCTGATCCGTGCCGGCAAGATCCGCTATTTCGGCATCTCCAACTACCGTGCCTGGCGCGTCGCCGAGATCTGCAACATTTGCGACCGGCTCGGCATCGACCGTCCCGTGGCGAGCCAGCCCTATTACAACGCGATGAATCGCATGCCCGAGGTCGAGCACTTTCCGGCCTGCGCCTATTATGGCCTCGGCATCGTGCCCTACAGTCCGCTGGCGCGCGGCGTGCTCACCGGCAAGTACAAGCCGGACGCAGCCCCCGACAAGGACACGCGCGCCGGCCGCAACGACACCCGCATGATGCAGACGGAATGGCGGCCGGAATCGCTTCAGCTCGCGCAGGAGATCAAGACCCACGCCGAGAAGAACGGCATCACCGCCGGCCAGTTCGCGGTGGCCTGGGTGCTCAACTCCGCCTTCGTCTCGTCGATCGTCGCAGGCCCGCGCACCGAGGAGCAGTGGGACGGCTATATCCGCGCGCTCGACTATCGCTTCACTGCGGATGACGAGGCGCTGATCGACCGCCTGGTCGTGCCGGGTCACCCCTCGACGCCGGGCTACAATGACCCGGCCTATCCGATCGAGGGACGGCGCGCGCGGACGGCGTAAACTTCGGAGACAACGATGGCGCTTGAAGACCGCTACGGACTGCCGCTCTCGACCACCTCCGATCAGGCCGCGTCCGCCTATCGCGAAGGCGTCGATCTCATGCTCGCCGGCTGGACCGGCACGGCGGAGACGCTAGAGCGCGCGATTGCGGCCGATCCGGATTTCGCGCTTGCCCACATCGCCCGCGCCCGCGTGCACGCGTTCTACCAGCAGGGCGATCTTGCACGGCAGAAGGCGGCACGGGCGCGCGAGCTTGTCGGCAAGCATGGCACGGAGCGCGAGCGCTCGCATGTCGAGGCGCTGGCGCTCGCGATCGAGGGACGCGGACCCGACGCGATCGCGGCAATGTTCAAGCACATCGAGAGCTGGCCGCGCGACGCCGTGGTGCTGTCGCTGCCGCTCGGCGCGTTCGGCCTGTTCGCCTTCTCCGGCATGGCCGATCACGATCGCGCGCGGCATGAGCTGTGCGAACGCGTCGCGCATCACTATGGCGAGGACTGGTGGTTTCTCACAATGTCCGGCTGGGCAATGACCGAGAATGGTGACGTCGCTCGTGGCCGCGCCGTCACCGAGCGCGGCTTCAATCTGCGTCGGGCCAACGCCCATGCCGCGCACGCGGTGCTGCACGCGATGTTCGAGGATGGTTCGATCGAGGACGCCGATCGTCTCGTCGATCAGTGGATCCCGACCTACGACCGCGCCGGCATCCTGCACGGCCATATCCTCTGGCACCAGGCGCTCGGCGCGCTGGAGCATGGCGATGCGGCCCGCGCGCTCAAAATCTATGCCGATGTGCTGCAGCCCTCCGCCACGCAGGCGCCGCCACTCAACGTCATCACCGACAGCGCCTCACTGCTCTGGCGCCTGTCAGCCTATGGCCACGGCGTGCCGAAGGCACTCTGGGTCGAGGCCGACAGCACGGCGCAGAAACTATTCCCGAAATCGGGCCTGCCCTTTGCCGACGTCCATATGGCGCTGTTTGCGGCCGCGACGCAAAATCGCGACGCGTTGGCCGCACGCCTTGCCATGATCGAGCAGCGCCTCGCTGACGGCAAGCTGCCGGCCGGCCCCGTGGTGCCGGCGATCTGCCGCGCGATTGTCGCCTTCGCGGATGAGAACTACGCCGCCTGCGTGCGCGAGCTCGCGCCTGTCCTCGCCGACGTCGTGCGCATCGGCGGCAGCCATGCCCAGCGCGAGCTGATCGAGGACACGTTCCTCGTCGCCTTGATGCGCAGCGGCGAGCTGCCGCGCGCCCGCAGCCTTCTCGACGCCCGCCTGCACCGCCGCCCGTCCTTGCGCGATACGCGCTGGCAGGCGGCGATGGGCTAGCTCTGCCACGAAAAAAACACCGGCCTGACGGCAAGTGCCTGCGGACGGGTTGGGGCGATCGGGGCGAATCGCCGATGGGTGGCGCGGTGGTATTCCAGACGGGTTTGGCCAGGCAAACGGGATCGCAACCAATTTGCGATTCGATGGTTATAGGGCGGAACTTCCGCCCGTCCGTGGCCCCCTGGCACATGAGCCTGACGATGCGCCTCCGCCGACCGGTTCTGGCTGCAATCCTCGTCTCTCTCGCAAGCCCTTGTTTTGCCGAGTCTTCCACCGCGATCCCGGTGAACAATCCGCCGGCCAAGCAGCACTCCTTCATCGACCTCCTGGCGCTGATGTCCGGCCACTGCAAGACGCTGAAGGTCGCGGGGCGCACCTTTGCCTGCAGGACGGTGGCCTACGCCCATGGCGACAAGGGCCGGGTCAATTTCGCGGTCGCCATCGACGACCCCAGCGACGAGAACCACGTCGTGTCGTTCTCAGGCGAGAACGGCAAGCGGGCCGACGACAATTCCTACGAGCTGCGGATCGACCGCATGCTGCTCAACTCCAAGGACCGGCCCAAGGTCGACGGCCTGCCGGTGCCGGCCGAGCAGAGCTCCACCGGCGTCTGCCGCCAGACCGGCAATTTCGCCGCCAAGAAGGTGAACGACGTCACCTGCTCCGCGACCGACAGCGAAGGCCGGATATATGAACTGCTGTTCGTCTCCGACGGCACGCCGGTGAGCGTGCGCCGCATCAGGCAGTCGCAGCCCTCGGTTCAGGATCCGTTCAAGTAAACGCAATCACGCAAACGCCTTCTCCAGCGTCGCGAAGATCACGGCGAGCGATTTGTCGTGGCGGGTGACTGCCGGCACCGGGCGGTCGATCTTCATCAGCTGATAGACCGCCGTCTGCGCGGCGCGCACCGAATATTCGACGGTGAAGACGACGTCGTCCGGAATCTCGACGAACTGGCTGACGAAAGCGAGGTTCACCGAATTCGCCGGCACCGGCACCGGCCGGTCGGTTGCGTTGCGCGGCATGAACATGCTGGTGATGTAGGGCATGCGGCAGGGAATGCAGACTGCGTCGTCGAAAACGGCGCGGTCGAAATTCAGATGGCCGCAGAGCTCCCTCAGGATGTCGGCGCCGCCGCAATCCGACATCGGCTTGGCGACGAAATTGCCGACGCGATCGGGATGCAGGGCGTAGCCCCAGAACACCTGGACGTTCGTCGGCTGGCCGGCGAAATGCGGCTGGTGATACAGCACGACCGACATCAGCCAGTTGGAATCCTTGAACGTCACCAGGCCGCCGGTGCCGGCCCTGTTGCCGGAGAACGCCTCCATCCGGTCGAAGAAGCGCGGATCGCGGCACGTGACGGTGAAAGACAGCCAGTACGATTCGGGAATCGAGGCGTTGAACGCGGACGGATTGCCGAATTCGGGACGTCCCTTGGCGATCAGCTCCCAGAGGGCCCAACCCTGGCTGTCCGCCTTGGTCAGGCAGGGCGCCGGCTCGGTCATGGTGCCCAGGCTCGAGGCGTCCGTCATCGAGGCGTTCTGGAAGAACACGAGATCGCCATCCTCCAGCCGGACATTGGCGATGCGGCCGTCGCGATCGAGCATCAGCTGGCGCACCCGCAGCTTGCCGCCATCGGTCTCGAACGCCATGTCGGTCACGCGCGTCCCACGCACGAACTGCACGCCCTGCCGCTTTAGCCAGTCCTCGAGCGGCCGCACGATAGCGTCATACTGATTATAGACGGTGCGCTTGACGCCCGCGAGCGTCTCGATGCGCGGGAATTCGTTCATGAAACGGTGCAGATAGCGCTTCAGCTCGACCGCGCTGTGCCAGGGCTGGAAGGCGAAGGTGGTCTGCCACATGTACCAGAAATTGGATTCGAAGAATCCCGGCGACAGCCAGTCGGTGATTCGACTCGCGCCCAGCGTCTCCTCGGACGCCTCCGTGAGCCTTAGCAGCTCGAGCCGGTCACGGGCGGAGAAGCCCATATGCGAGACATCGACCTTGAACCGATTGCGATCGACCAGGCGCGCGCGGGAATGCGCGGGGTTCTCGGCGTTGAAGGCCGCGGTTTCGTCGCGCACGCTGTGGCCCGGACGTTCGAGCGAGGGAATGTCCGACAGCAGGTCCCAGGTGCATTCGTAATGGTCGGTGGTGAGCATGCGCCCGCCGCGCAGCGAATAGGCGCCGTTCGCAAGCAGCGCACCGTCGAGGCTGCCGCCGACCAGTGGCTGTGCCTCGTAGATCATGATGTCGCGCCCGGGCAGCTTTGCGTCGCGAATCAGGAACGCCGCGCCCGCGAGCGATCCGATGCCGCCGCCGATGAAATATGCCTTCATGCCTTGCCTCGATTGCAGTCTAAATTTCGGCACGACATTGCATCGGCACGCGACGGCAGAAGTTGCGCTGGATCAAGCGCGGCAAACGCGGGCATCACGTTGACTTGAGCCGAACTTGCAACGGCCCGTCCCCTGATCAGCCGCGCCGCTCGTGAATCGATGGCGGTTTCTTCGCGTAGATCTGCTCGATCTCGGCGGCGAAGCGGCGTTCAAGCGCCGGGCGCTTGTTCTTCAGCGTCGGCGTGAGCAGCCCCGCACCAATTGTCCAGGGGTCCAGCGTCCACCATACCGCGCGTGGCGTCGCATAGGACGGATAGGCCTTCACGGCCGCCGCGATTCGAGCGAGCAGAGCGGCCCGCTCCGCCGCACCGCCTTGCTTGCCGCTCGCCGCGAGCCGATCCTTTTCCTGCACCCACGCCTTTGCATCCAGCACGACCAACGCCGCGAGGAAGGGGCGCTGCTCGCCGACCACCAGCGCCTGCTCGAACAGGGGATCGGCGAGAATCGCGGTCTCCAGATCCACCGGCGCAATCTTCTCGCCCGTCGAGGTGACGATGATGTCCTTGATGCGGCCGGTGATGGTGATGCGACCGTTCTCGACGCGCGCCTGGTCGCCGGTATGCAGCCAGCCGTCAGCCTCTTTCACGCGCCGCGTCTCCTCGGGCCTGTTCCAATAGCCCAGCATCACGCTTGGCCCGCGCACGAGCAGTTCATCGTTCTCGCCCAACCTGACCTCGACACCGTCGAGGACATGACCGACCGAACGCGGATCGTTGTCCGCAATGGTGTTGACGGAAACCACCGGTGAGGTCTCGGTCATGCCGTAACCCTGGAGGATGTCGAGCCCAAGCGCGAGAAACAGGCGGATAACCGGCTCCGCGATCGGCGCGCCACCGGAGACGGCAACCCGCAGACGACCGCCGAGCTGCGCCAGCACCTTGTCGGCGACGAGACGCTTCAACAGCGGCCAGGCCAGGCGATCGGCCAGCGACGGCGCGACGCGCCTCTGGCGCGCATCGAAACGCCGGCCGCCGACGGCGAGCGTGAGGTCGAGCAGAGCACGCTCGACACCTCCGGCGGACGCGCGGTGCTGCATGATCAGTGCCGAGATGCGCTCGTAGATCCGCGGCACCGAGACCAGGACCGTCGGCCGAACATGCTTCAAATCCTCCGACAACAGCGGCACCGAGCGCGCATAGGCAACGCATGCGCCGGCCGCAATCGGATAGTAGTAACCGCCGGTGCGCTCGAACGTGTGCGAGAGCGGCAGGAAAGACAGAAAGAGGTCATCCGGCGCGGCCGCGATGCGCTGCGCGACCGCCTTGACGTTGGCGACCACGTTGCCATGCGACAACATCACGCCCTTCGGCCGTCCGGTCGTACCGGACGTGTAGACGATGGCGGCAAGATCGTCCGGCTTGACCGCGACATCGGGCATCGGCGCGTCCGCGCCGGGCGCGGCGGCAAGCCAGCGGTCGAGCGCGACGACGCGCGCATCCGCCGCAGCCGGTCCGCTCGTATCCGCACAGACGATCCGCCTGAGACGGTCGAGCGGCTGGCCGGTCGCAACAATCGCCTGCCAACGCTCCATCGTATCGACGAACAGGAGCAGCGCGCCTGAATCGGCGAGAATGTAGGCAATGCTGTCGGGGTTGTCGACCGCATGCATCGGCACCGGCACGAGGCCGCGCGACAGCGCCGCCTGGTCCATCGCGATGTGCGCAGTGCCGTTCGGCATCAGGATCGCGACGCGCTCGCCGGGCGCAATACTTTCCGCAGCGAGCGCCCGCCGCCAGATCTCGAATTCCGCGTTGATCTCCAGCCAGGACTGGCTGATCCACCGCCCCGCTGCCGCGTCGAAATGCCGATAGGCTTCTGCCAGCGGCGTCGCGTCGACGCGCCAGCGCAAGAGTTCCGGCAACGTCCTCACTCCTGCAAGCGTCTTCGGTTGACTGATCGGCCCCGGCATGGCGTCCTTTCGCGATATCTCGATTCCCAATTGATCTGGGGACTCGACATTAGGCCGGCCAGTCCTTGCCGCTTTGATCCGCAACAAAGCGGCCATGCTTCGGAGCGACCCATGACGCGCGATCGGCTGTTTCTGCTGCGCCCCGATTTCGAGGATCCGGCCTATCCGGGCCGGCGCTTCTATTGCTGGCATTGCGCGCTGATCGAAGGCGTGCTCGCCTCGTTTCCGGCGCTGGCTGAGCGGCTCGACGTCGAGCGCGTCGCCTGGCCCAGGCCGCGGCAGGCCGTGATCGCGCTGGTCGGCGAGGAGAACCAGTCGTTGCCGCTGCTCGTGCTGGCAGACGGCGCGACCTCGCCGCACCAGACCGGCCGCCATCGGGGCCGCGCCTTCATCGCCGACAACGACGCCATCCTCGCCGCGCTGTCCGAGCGCCGCGGCTTTCCCGATCCGCATCCGTGAGAGGCGCAGCTCTGCGTTCTTCGTAGGGTGGGCAAAGGCGCGAAGCGCCGTGCCCACCATCTTGATCCCGTCGTGTGAATTGGTGGGCACGCTTCGCTTTGCCCACCCTACGGGAATCGCCTTGCGCCGTCCCGAAACGAGGGAAAATCGGCATTGCCCGGTCCCGCAATCGCCTCGCATACTCCACAAAACTCCGGAATCCGCACGCCATGACGCATCCCCTCCCCGCCCTCATCGTCGTCGACGTCCAGCGCGCATTCGACGAATGGGAGGCCGCGGGCAAGCGGCGCAATAATCCGGATGCGGTGGCACGCGTCGTTGACCTGCTCGCGGCGTTCAGGGCGCGCGGCGCGCCGATCTTCCATATCCGCCACGAAGGCACCAAGCCGAACTCGACGTTTCTGCCCTCGCGCACCGGTTACGCCGTCAAGGACGAGGCGCGCGAACGGGACGGCGAGCCCGTGATCGTCAAGCGCGTCAACAGCGCGTTCATCGGCACCGACCTCGAGATGCGCCTGCGTGCGAGCAACATCGCGACGCTCGTGATCTGCGGCGCCACCACCAATCATTGCGTGGAGACGACGACGCGAATGGCCGGCAATCTCGGCTTCGACGCGGCCCTCGTGCGCGACGCGACCTGGACGTTCGATCGCGTCGGCCCCGACGGCGACACGCATTCGGCCGAGTCCATTCACGCGATGACGCTGTCGAACCTGAACGGCGAATTTGCCCGTATCGTGACCACGAGCGAGGTGATCACTGCGCTCGCAGCGGTGCGACAATAAATCCCAGCGCGATTGCGCGATGGTCTGCGTCGTTTCGACGCCCGCACTCGCCGGCAATCGCTGGTGAGCCCAAAGGCCCGCAGAGATGCGGGCCTTCTTTCTCAACCCTGCAAGATGAGGCCAGCCGTCGCCAGGCCGCTCGCAAGTGCCGCTTCGACCGTTCCCATGTCGCGGCCACGATAGAGCGCCTCGCCGGAGAACAGCACGGGGCCATCGGCGCGCGCGAGAATCTCCTGCGCCGCCCGCGTCTGCGGCGTCGCCCAGGAATAGGCACCGCGCGCAAAGGGATCATGCGCCCAGTTGGCGGCTGCGGCCGCCACGAGGTCCCGCGCAATGTCCGCGCGCGGGAGGCTGAACATAACTGCGAGGGAGTCGATCCCGGCATCGATCAGTCCTTGCGGATCGAGGTGCGACAGCTCCGCCGTTCGCGGGCCACCGAACCATCCCGTGAGCACGGGATGCTGATCCGGTTGCCGCGTCCACCACACCGGAATCGTCTCGTCCGACAGCAGGAACAGCATGTCGGCGAGCTCTTCCCTCTGCTCGCGCCACCATGGCCGCGTGAAGCGCAGCAGGATTTTGATGACACTGCCGAAGCCGATATCGTCGGCGGCTGCCGCCTGCGCGCGCGCGGCCGCAGGCAGCGCGATCCCACGCAAGAGCGGCAGCGGCACGGTGAGGATCACGCGATCGCAGACCTGCACCGCGCCGCCGGCGCAGCGGATGGCGAGCTTGCCATCATTCTCCTCGATCGCCGAGACAACCGCACCGAGGCGAATCGCAGCGCCGGACCTGCGGCACTCGGCCGCCAAAAAATCGCTCAGGCCGCCATAGCCGCCGTCGATGCGCGCTTGCGTCGCGTGTCCGTCATTCATCCATTCGTCGCGCAGCGCCAGCGTCGAGGCGCGCTCGGGGTCGGCCGCATCGTAGCCCTCGACCATGCGTTCGACGGCGTGCCGCAGGCGCGCGTGTTCCGGCCCGGCGAAATGCCGCCGCAGGAAATCGGCGACGGTGAGATCCTCCGTCAGGTCCCTCAGCGCGGCATGAAGCTTTTCGTCATAGGGATCGCGCGGGCTCTCCCGCGAAAATTCCGTTCCGTCAAAGCTCCATTGCGCGCCGCCGATCGCCCGCACCGACAGCCCCGCCTCGCGCGCGAGGCTGCGCGTGACCGGCGCTTCACCATGGACGAACTCGGCGCCGCCATCGGCGGGATAGCCGAACTCCGAGGCCGATAACGGATGGATGCGCCCGCCGCAGCGGTCGCGCGCTTCCAGAATTGTGACCCGTTTCCCCGCCCGCGCAAGCTCGCGGGCCGCCATCAGGCCGGCCGCGCCTGCGCCGACGATGACGATATGCTCCGACATGTCCGACATTGTCGTTGCTTATTGGCCCGCGGCGTCGTTCCGGATCAAGTAGCGCAGCAACAGCACGCCACCGCCGAGCTGCCGCGTGCTCTCCAGCGTCATCGCAGTGAGCGGCGCGCGCTTGTCGGAGTCCGCCTCGGTCGAATCGAACACGAAGGGCGCACCCCTGGCGCCGTCGATCGCGGGGCTGAGGATCAGGTTGAATTCGTCGATCAGGCCGGCGCGCAGGAACGCGCCATTGGCGACGCCGCCGCCCTCCACCAGCAGGCGCTTGACGCCAAGCTCACGATTGAGGATCTCGACCGCCAATGCGAGGTCGATCTCGGCTTGTCCTGCGAAGATATAGGACACGCCCTCGCTGCGCAGGCCGGCCAGATGCGAATCCGGCACGCTCTCGGTGAGCGCCACGACGATCGGATCGCCGCCGATATCCGAGCGGCCCCAGCCGATCTTGCCGTGCGCGTCGAGCACCACGCCGTAGGTTTTCGCATCGCGCCGCGCGAACCAGTTTTCGCGCGGGAGTTTCTCGCTCGACGTCGCGGGATAGGGCTTGCCTTTGGCGAACTCGGAGCCGGTGACGCGGCCGATCATCCAGGCATCGCCGCCGAGCTCGTCATGGATCTTTTCGAACCAGTCGGTGCCGGCACCCTTCGGACGCCAGCGGCTCGGATGCGTGCGGCCGTCGAGGCTCGAATGCATCAGGCAGATGACATAAGGTTTCATGCAGATTCTCCGAACCGGCTTCTCAGGCCGGCTTATCGTTCCTGGCGCGATCGTTCACGATCACCGCGAGCGGATTGAGTTTTGGCGGCGCGACCAGCAGAAGCGTATTGCTATCATGATGATTGAACGGCGCACCGCGAACGAACAACGCGGTCTCGATCTGATAGCTCCAGCTGCCATCGTCGTTGAAGGTGATGTCGCAACGGTAACTGTCGGTGCGGAACGCTTGTTCCAGGAAGTCTGTCGAGCAGATCCCGTAATCGGTGTCGCCGCGCTTCGCCGTGACGGAGATTTTTTTGTCATCGGGTTTGGCCTGGCCGGAGGCCAGCAGCACCTGCCCGCGCGGAATCGCCAGCGTCTGCATGATCAGCCCGGTCGCGGGCTCCCAGAGCCAGTAGCCGACCTGGTCGTGGAAAGTGATGTCTTCCTCGGGCGTGTTGATGTGGATGTGATAGCGCAAGCCATAGAACAGCTGCGGCCCGTTGGCCTGCGGATCGATCGGATCCATCCGGATATGCTCGATGAAAGTGCGCCGCTCCGGCCCCTCCGCCTTCGGATTGATATCGATGCCCTTGTTCGCCTGCCAGGTGCCGGCGAGCCGGCGAAGCGGCCCGAGATTGGCGAGACTGTCGGGCGAGACGTCCTCGGGCTCGGTGAAGATGTCGGCGGGAATGGGGAGCATGGAGACCTCGCATCGTTGCGCGGAGCAGCAATAGCACAAAGCCGGCACGAATCGAGCGGAATGGAACCGGACAATTGCCTGCGCGTTTCTCCACGCTGCGCTCCATGGTCAACATGGCGACGGCGAGGCCACCTGCATGCACCGCATCGCATCTGCCACAGTTTTAGTCAGGCAGCGTGCAAATCAAGTGCCAGCGCCGGCGCGGCCAGCCATCCGCGTGAAATCATCGCAGCCGCCAAAATGTTTGTGTTCGGCGCTCCCATTGCGTTGCGGACTCACGGTGCTAAGACCTTGGGTAGTGAGACTTGCCTCACGGGCTGTGACACCCGCCAGCGGCGGATGATGCGGTTCCCAAAGTGACTTTCAAGCGACGATTTTCAAGTGAGTGGTTTGGAATGCAGCAGGCTTCGGTCGAACAATTCTCAGACCTCATCGGCGGTATCTATGATTGTGTGATCGCACCTGGACGCTGGACCGAAGTTCTGGACGAGATATGCACGGAGTTCGGCTTTGCCACCGGTTCGCTTTCGGTTGCCAGCCTCACCAACATGAAGGCCGTCGTCAATGCGGTCTCCGGTTCCGACCTGACCCAGATGACCCAGAACGCGATCGGCTATGGGCCCGACATCATCGAGCTCTGGGGCGGCGCCGAGCGCATCCAGCAATACCCGCTCGGCGAACCCATCGTTCAATCCCAGGCCGTCAGGCAAGAGATCATTTCCGGCAATCGATATTATCGCGAATGGGCCCTTCCCAAAGGCCTGTTCGACGCCGTTGCCGTCGGCCTCGTGCGCGACAGGACGATGGTCGGAAATGCGATCTTCAGCCAGCACGAGTCCGCCGGCCTGATCGACGATGCCCAGCTCCGTGGATTGCGCTTGCTCGCGCCGCACATCCGCCGCGCCGTGACGATCAGCAATCTGTTCGACATGAAGACGGTGGAAGCCGCGACATTCGCTGCGACAGTAGAGGCTCTGACCGTCGGCGTCGTCCTCGCGGACGACGACTCGAAAATCGTTCACACCAACGCCGCAGCCGCCGCCATGCTCGAAGCCGGCGATCCCATCGTGGAACGAGATGGCCGGATCGCGGTTCAGTCGGCGCCGACGACCGCCTCATTGCAATCGGCCATCGCACAGGCCGCAAAGGACGAAGCGGCACTCGGCCAAAAAGGCATCGGCATCCCGATCCTTCGCCCGAATGGCGGCCCGCTCATCATCCACGTTCTGCCGCTGCGACGCGGCCCCATGCGAGCCCGCTTGGCCCAGAGAGCCGCTGCCGCTCTGTTCGTGGCGTCAGCCTCGGGGCCGCCGCAGATGTCTCACGTTGCCCTCAACCAGCTCTACGATTTGACGCCGGCCGAGATTCGGATCTTCGAGCTCATTTGCGAGGGCCATACCCGCGATGCGATCTCGGGTCTGCTCGGCGTGTCCGTCGCCACCGTGAAGAGCCATTTGCTTCATGTGTTCGAGAAGACAGGCTGCCGCCGCCAGGTCAACCTGGTCAGGCTGGCGAAGTCGCTGACCTTTCCGGTGTGAGGCGCGGATCATTGGGTGATGGTGCGCGCGACATATCGCGGCTCACCGCTTTGTCGTGGGAAGCACCATTCTGCCCCGTGAAGCAATGCCGTTCCATTTGGCGGACCAGCTGACCTCCGAGGTGGAGGATTGCCCGATGCCCTTCCGGTCCCACGCCCCCTGCAGCGTAAACAGGGCGCCTTGGGGATCGACACACCGCACGATCCAGCAATCATCGGGCAGTTCGATCGGTCCCTGGAGAACCCGCCCTCCGCCGGCATTGACCCGCCTGGCCGCCGCGCCGACGTCGTCGACATTGAAGTAATGCAGCCAGCACGCCTGCGATACGCTCGGAAGCTTGGTGAGCATGCCGCCGATCGTCTGCCCGGCCACGGAAAACAATTCGTAGACGCTTGCCGGATCGGTTCCAGCGGGCGGCTTTTGCCAACCAAGAAGTTCGCCATAAAATGGAAATATCCTGCGTTGGTCTTCAGCCAGCAGTTCGTGCCAGCCCACGCGCCCGGGCCGGTCGGTTCCGCCCGGTTGCGATTGGCCATATGTCAGGCCGGTGACCAGCGCAAATGTCGCGCCTTGCGGATCGGCGACCACTGCAATGCGGCCGATGTTGCTGTCGGTCGGCGAGACCAGGATCGCGCCCCCAAGCGGGCGGATCTGCGCGATCGTCGCATCCATGTCATCGACGGCGACATAGCCGAGCCATCTCGGCGTTGCTCCCATTCGCACGCCCTCTTCCGGGAGATTCATGAGACCGACGACCGGCGCGTTGCCTGCAGTGAGCAGCGTGTAGGCCAGCTCGGGGCTCGACGCATCTTTCGCAGCCCAGCCGACGACGTCGGCGTAAAAAGCAGCAGCCGACGGCATGTCCGTCGTCAGAAGCTCATACCAAACGAAGCGTCCGAGCTGATCGGCCAAGCTAGCTTCCCCGTTCGAGCGGACGGACGATTACGCACTGCATCATGCGTCACGGCTCGGCATCATCGACAGGAATCTGGCGCGATGTCGTTCATGAAGATGAATGCAACCTGAAGAAGCGCCATACCATTTCGTGTCCACGTGAATCTTGCCCGGCTTGATTGCCCGGCGTAGGATCATTGTAGAAGATCGTTCTTCCAACATGGAGGATGCGGCCATGCAGCGGACGAAGCAAGCTTCGAACAAGAAGCGGATGACCAAAGCTGCAATACCGGCGCTCGGATTCGCCGGACTGACTATTTCGCTGACGGGAAGCGCGATGGCATCCGCGGTGCCGGCAGACGAGCCCCCACAAAGATTGAACGTCGCGCCCGGCCAGTTCAGTGCGCTCAGCGAGGAGGAACTCGCCGACGTGAACCTCGCCACCTTCCACCTCGCCAGCGATGAAAAAACCTTGAGCGGCGTGCTGCTTGCGCGAGGATGCGGCGGGTGCAGAGGTTGCGGCGGCTGCAGAGGTTGCGGTGGCTGCAGAGGTTGCGCAGGCTGCCGAGGATGCCGCTGTGGCGTCGGTTGCGGTGGCTGTGGCGGTTGTGGCGTCGGTTGGATCGGCGTGCCGGTGGCATGCACGGGCTGCTGCGCATCATGGGGCCGCTGCCGCTGGTGCTAAAAGACAGCCCTCCCTGACTGGGTATCGACAGGTCGCAATTTCATTGGCCGGGCTCGCAAGCGACCCGGCCAATTTTCTATTGTCGTACGGCATTCGCGTCGCCTGGGCCTCAACTTGCCGATCGCGAGCGAGTATGTTCCAACTCATGCTAAGAAATCCGGTGGTGCTCGGCGCACAAGTCGGGCCGCCCAGGCGTTTGTCGTGCCCCAACGATCGGACATGACGGGAACAGGATCAACGTGCTGCCCCGATGACAGTCAAGCGAAAGAGCAGCGCTGCGAAACAGACCCGCAAGGGCATTTTGCGATTCGCGCCGAACTTCACCGCCTATCTGCTTCCTCCCAATGTGGTCTGTCTCTACTCGGAGAACCGCAAGTTCTTCCTGCACGGCGATGTCTATTGCGCCGTGGCGAGCGCGATCGGAAAAAACGGCAAGCCTGCGCCGGAGATCATCCGCCAACTTTCGAAGAGTTTTCCCACAGCCGAGATCGAGGAAGCGATCAGGCGGTTGCTCGAGCGCCGCTACGTCATCACCGGAGCATCGCACACAAGTGCCGTTGACGGATATTGGGCCAGCCTCGGCCTGCCTCCCGAGATCGCCGCGGAAAACCTGCGCAACTGGCCGGTGCGGGTGGAATCGATCGACGTCAAGGGCGCGAGCGAACTGAGTGCGGCGTTGAGCAAGCTCGGGGTTCAAATCACCAAGCGATCGCCCAGGCTCATTATCACGCTCGTGAACGATTACCTCGAGCGGCGGCTCGCCGAGTTGAACAGAGAACGCGTGGCCGACCGGACGCCCTGGCTGCTGGTCCAGCCGTCCGGCGTGTTTCCGCTGGTGGGACCCGTGTTCAAGCCGGGCGAGAGCGCCTGCTGGACCTGCCTGCACGATCGCATGATCCGCAATCGCGAGATCAAGGGATTTCTCGACCGCGGAGCGGCGCAAGCTGTCGCCATATCGCCGCTGGTTAACGACACCGTCGGACAGACCGCGATTCACTTCGCTGCCGTTGAAATCGCGAAGGCGATCGCCTCGGGATTCCGCACCGATCTCAACGATCACATCGCAAGCTTCGACCTGACCGGGGCCGCCATCGCCAAGCACTATGTCGCGAAGCGCCCGCAATGCTCAGTCTGCGGCAGCAAGAAGCTGCGGAATCCGCGACGGGCCGCAGCGCCGATTGAGATTGCCGAGGGCCAAAAGCTCGTCATGACCAGCGGTGGATACCGCACCGTGACGTCGCGAGCCACCGTGGCACGGTTTCGCAAGCACGTCAGTCCGCTGACCGGCGTGGTGTCGCGGCTCGAGCGGATCGAAGCCGATCTGCCGATGAACACGAATTTTTTCGCTCATCACAATTTCTCTGCGCCAGCCTGGAACGTCGACCAGCTCAGGTCCGGCCTGAGCGGCGGCAGTTTCGGCAAGGGCTCCACGGCCGAGCAGGGCGAGGCCAGCGCGCTGATGGAGGCGATCGAGCGTTACTCCGGCATTTTCCAGGGTGACGAGATCAGGGCGAAGCGCCGCTTTGCCGATTTCGCGCCCGGTGACGCGCTGCTTCCCAACGACGTCCAGTTCTTCAGCGATCTGCAGTTTCAAAACAGGCATGTCCCGCGGCCGGACGATTCACATCCCGTCCCCGAGCCGTTCGATCCCTCGACCAGCACCGAGTGGTCGCCGGTCTGGTCGTTGCGCGACAAGCGTTTCAAATATCTTCCGACCGGCCTTTTGTATTTCTTCTATGGCGGCTTCCACACCGATTCCAACGGATGCGCGGCCGGCAACACCCGCGAGGAGGCCATCGTTCAGGGCTTCCTCGAACTGGTCGAACGCGATGCCTACGCGATCTGGTGGTACAATCGCGTGCGCCGCGCCGAGCTCGACCTCTCGCAATTCGAGGATTCCTATGTGCGGGATCTTCAGAGCCAGTTTGCCGATGCGGGGCGCCGGCTCTGGGTGCTCGACATCACCAGCGATCTCGGCATTCCCTCCTATGTTGCGATCATGCACTGGATGCAGAACGGACACGAAAATATCGAGTTCGGATCCGGCTCTCATTTCGATCGCCGCATCGCTCTGCTGCGGTCCCTCACCGAGCTGACCCAGTTCATGTCGATTGGCATGATGGGCGGCGGAAGCGGCGAGAAACCGTCGCTTGACGGTGTCACGCCGCTGCGGCTGGACGATTATCCGTTCCTGATCCCCGACGACAATCCGCTTCTCCCGCCGGCGCCGGGTCTTAGGGTTCACGACAACACGCGCGCCCAGGTCAATGCCTGCGTCGAGATTGCGGTCCGGGCAGGATATGATTTGCTCGTGCTCGACCAGACGCGGCCCGACGTCGAGGTCCCCGTCGTCAGAGTGCTCGTTCCGGGCTTGCGGCATTTTTATCGCCGCTTCGGGCCAGGCCGGCTTTACGATGTCCCGGTGAAGCTTGGGCTGTTGAACCGCCCGCGCCTGGAAAGCGAGCTGACGCCGTTCCTGCCACACACCTGAAGGCTGGCCTCGTTGCGCACGCCCCGGAAAAAGCCGACGAGGACAAGCGAACCCATCATCGCCGCGCGATTGAACGGCCGTTTCTCCCTGCAAATGCAGGCCGACGGAAGTATTGCCGCTGTCTCCAGCGATTATTCGGTCAGCCTCGGACAATTCAGCCCGGCGGCGATCGACCGTGCCAGGCATCTCGCCACCGGCCTTCCGCTTGCCTCCCTGGCCGGAAAGAGCCTGCTCGCGAAGCAGCTTCATGGTCTGGTGCAGCGGCTGGCGCGGCACGGGCTGCTCGACTACCGCCTGTTCTCCCCCCGCGATGCGCAAGACCTGGTGATCATCAAACCTCAGATATCCGAATACTGGCCGCAGCGCGCCAAACTATCGAGCAGCGATACGATCGTGTTGTCGCGCTTCGCCTATCTGCGCCGACGCGGCAATGAGATGGTGCTGGAATCGCCGCGCGCCGGCGCGCTGTTCCGGATTTGCGATCCCGCCATCGCGGCCACGCTGGCCGCCCTATCGCAGCCGCAAAAGATCAGCAGGCTTCGCAAGCACGGGGTTGCCCCGAACCTCGACCTGCTCGGCTTGCTGCTCGACAGCGAGATGCTGATCAAGCTCGGTGCGAATGGCGCAGACGGCGGTGGGGTGACCGAAGGCGACCGCAATCTCGTGCTCTGGGATTTCCACGATCTCGTGTTTCACACGCGCAGCACGGAGGGCCGGCACGCCAATCCGGTTGGCGGCGCGTACCTCCATGCGCGCGCTGTTCCACCGCTGCCCGCGGTGCGCCCGCGCTGGCCGGGCAAGACGATCGCGCTGGGCAAACCCGCCGCGCCCGAGCTCAAATCGCCCTTCGCAAAACTGTTGTGCGAGCGCCATTCGACGCGGGATTTCGACGGCCAGCATCCGATCACGCTCACCGAGCTCGCGCAGTTTCTCGACACAACGGCCCGCGTGCTGTCGGAATGGAAGAGCGAGGCAGATTTCGACGGTGGCCTTGAGGTCAGCTACAGCTCAAGACCGTATCCGGCCGCAGGCAGCGCGTATGAGCTTGAGTTGTACCTGGCGGTCTCGAACTGCGATGGGCTGGCGCGCGGGCTTTATCACTACGATGCCGGCGGCCACGCACTGGTCGCGATCGAGGCCTCCGCAAACCAACTCCAGGCGCTTCTAGTGGCCGCCGAGTTTGCCATGGGCGCATCCGGTCCGCCGCAAATCCTGATCACGATCGCCGCGCGCTTCGGGCGGATCTCCTGGAAATACTCCTCGATCGCGTATTCGCTGATCCTGAAGGACGTCGGCTGCCTGATCCAGACATTCTATCTGGCGGCGACCGATATGGACCTCGGCGGCTGCGCCATCGGCACCGGCAACATCGACCTGTTTGCGAAAACGACGGGGCTCGAATTCCACGTCGAGGGACCGGTTGGTCAGTTCGCGCTGGGGCGGGGGAGGAAGGCGGGGAGCTCGGGCTAGTGAGGAGCCGAGACCACCCTCAAGCCGCCTCGGACGTCAATCTCGCACGCTGTTCGAGCACGCCGATCGTCGCGACCAGATTGTCGCGCCGCGCGCGTTACAAACCATCTGTCGCAGCATTGAACGCTATGGAGCGCAAGCCTTCATTAGCAATGATCAAGCGAGCTGGCTCTTTAGGATCCTCCTCACCAGAGTCGAGCAGGGAACGCGCGAGCGCGCTGTCAAATCCCGGACGCGGCGCAAGGCGATAGCTGTCCCCTCCACCGGCGAGACCGCGCCCGACATCACGGATGCATTGTAGCCGGAAAGCGAGAACTGGTTCGTGTACTCGAATATCCAGTACGAAATAGCAGAGCAGCATTATCGTCGAAAGCGGACAATGACCGTGCGAGACTCCATGTCCGTTAAGGGCCAAGAGCGGTCATCCCGGGCTACGTGATCATTGAACAGAAGCACCGGCTATGCGTCGGGTGAAGCGGCGAATTCCACTAACTAGATTTCTCGCCCTAAACACTAGAATTATGACCCATTCTGGCGTTCCCAGATGGCGGAGTATCTCCGCGTTGCCCTGATCAGTTTTCTCCCACATCTTTTCGTTAGTATAAGACGCATTTTCTTGGTCGAGCCTCCACAAGATCTCTTGTTGCAAGGCGTCGACGCCTGACAGATGTCGAGCAAAATCGAGTTCTCTTCGAGCACAAATCCGTTCGATGCGTTGACGGACCGCTTCGTGGTAGCGGATACCTAATTTCTCAAGCCTTGCATGGGTTGCCTCGTGAACTATGACGGATGCGATCCATTCGACCGTTGTGGTTTCAGAATTGACGATACGCGCATCTAGCAAGCAGGCGTTCAAGGAGTGCAGATAGCAGCCAGCTCCGTGCGGAACTAGCTGCACCCAAATTCTAGCAAGGTTGTTCTTGATGCGCCGATAGTGAAGCGGAGCAGAGCTTTCGATCAGCCGAAGCGCGTCTTCAATGCGTTGAATGGCTGGCTCGGCGTCCGATGGAAAACTCCCGACCCAGATGCCGTCCACGACGTGGCCTTTCGAAAACCACAGGTCCATCCTCTCCACGAGCGAGGGCTTGGTCGCTGGAAAATCCCGCCGAGACATTCTGGCCACGTTTGCTTCCCTGCCACATAGCATATCTCATGCGTCCGCTTAGGAGGACTTAAGAATTTGACTCAACGTGTGTCGATTGCTCAGCGAAGTCCGCAATGGGTCAATTTGCGCCGTAGAGGCTCCCGATCACCGCTTCCGGTCTGCGCCGAGAAGCCGACCAACATTGAGCCCAGCGACATAGCGGCGAAGGCTCCGGGCCAAAACCGGACTCATGCAGCGCGGCAGAAGTAGAGCTACTCGATCACCTCGTCGGCGCGTATGACAAGATTGGGAGACACCTCCACGCCAAGCGCCCTGGCCGTCTTGAGGTTGATGACGAGGTCGAATTTGGTCGGTTGCGCAACCGGCAGGTCCGAGGGGCGCTGGCCTTTCAATATCTTGTCGACGTAGATCGCACCCTCTCTTGTTAGCGCCGGCCCGTTTGCTCCATAGGCCATCAGCCCGCCCGAGAGCGGAAAGTTTGCTGACATCGAGAACGTGGGAAGCTGATGCTTCAATGCGAGATCGGCTATGCCAGGACGCAATAGCGTAGGTTGAATGATGACAGCATCAACGTGCTTCTCTCGCATGGACTGAAAATACGGATCAGCGTCGTCTGCCGGACGCGCCATAACGCGTTCAATAGTGATGCCGAGCCGGTCCGCTGCAGCTTCAATGTGCTGCAGGTACGGCGGGGTGAACGGGTCGACGGTGTTGGCGAAGGCCGCGACGCGAGAGGCTTTCGGCAGTGCTTCGCGAATGAGCTCCATGTTCTTGGACATGATTTCGGCCGCGATGGCCGTGTTGCCGGTGATGTTGCCGCCAGGCCGCGAGAGGCTAGCCACGATGCCGGTAGCGACGGGATCGCCGACCGCAACCATCACGATGGGGACATCTTTGGTGGCATCGCGGGCGGCGAAGGTTGGCGGCGTCTGCCACGTCACCAGAACATCAACCGGAAACTTGACGAGTTCCGACGCAAGCGCCGGCAGTTGAGCCGCCTTGCCCTGAGCGCTGCGCACCTCGAATCGGCAATTGCGCCCGTCGACGTATCCGAGCTTTGCAAGCTCCTCGCGAATTACCGCCAGGAAATTCGCCGGGTTCGGATTGCCCAGCGCAAGAATGCCAATGACGTGCACCTTTGCCTGCTGAGCGACTGCCGCTAGCGGCAAGGCCATTGTCGCTCCCCCGAGCACACACAGAAAGTCTCGCCGATTCATGCAATCCCCCAGCCATCATGCCGCGGATCGTATCGCTCGATCGAGTGCTCTACCAGACGGGCATTTACGCGCGAGTTCTCGCCGGGCGATTTCGACGCCGTCCGCGATGGCGGCGTTTGGTCGCCGTCCATCGCACGGAGTCCGGCCTCAAGCCGCTTCGGACGTTGATCTCGCACGCTGTTCGAGCACGCCGATCGTCGCGACCAGATTGTCGCGCCGCGCGCGAAGGTTCGCTGCGAGCAGCGGATAAGTCGGCTGCTGCGCGTCGAACACCCCGGCGCGGGCCTCCTCATCGAGGATATCGGTGTTGAGCAGCCGAACGCGCCACCATAAATCGGCGATCAACGCGTCGAGCCGGAGTTCTCCAACAGCACCAGAACGGGACACTTCCTGCATCACTTGCCTCACCCTGAAACGGCCTCCCTGCTGAGGCCTGGTTTTGGTCAGGACTGAGCAAGCAGAGTGCCAGGAAGGGCCCGGACGCAGCACGCGAGACGATCGGGACGCAAGCCGGATACCTGTGAACGGTCGGGTATCAGCCGAACTTGTAGGGAAGCAGGCATTGGCCAAAAGATTCGCCTCGCCAGATCAATTGCAGGCCCGCGACGATCTCCGCCCCGTAGACGGCGTAGGGAATTTCGATCGACTTCAACCAGGGTGCGACCCACTGGTTGAGCGGCGTGCCGTCGATGCTGACCAGATCGCAATCGCCGGGGATTTTCAGGCCGCGTTCAAGCGCGCGCCGGTTCACGCCATAGGCGATTTGGTCGCTCACACAGAGAATGGCGTCCGGAGTGTCGCTGCCGGCGAAAATTCGCGCGCCGGCATCATAGCCGATCTGGAGATGCGATCGTCCTTCCCCGCCGGCCCGGATGATCGCCTCGTCGGACCATCCACGCTCCCGCAGTCTGGCCAGAAATCCTGACACGCGGTCCCGCGATGCAGTCGAGCTCAGCACAGGAAAAACGACGGCTGGGGCTCGCCGTCCGAGATCGGCGAAATAGTCGGCGACGGTCGCACCCGCGGCGCAATCGTCGATTCCGACGAACGGGCCAGTGCCGGTCGGATTCCGGCGGGTCACGAACACCGCCGGCGCACCGGACGCGGAAAGCTCGCTCAACCCGGGGCTGGGCACCGCCGCGACGAGGACATAGCCACGCACCATCTGGGCCCGCATCGCGTAGAGATATTCGTCCTGAAGCTCGGGGCGGTCGTGCGTATCGCACAGGACCATCACGTAGCCGGCCTCGCGCAGTGCGGCCTCGGTGGAGCTTGCGATCGTCGCCATGGCCGGATTGTCGAGATTGGCCGCGATCATCGCAACAAGCTGGCTTTGGCCGCTCTTGAGCGCCCGTCCCACCGGGTTTGGCCGGTAGCCTACCGCCTCGATCGCGCCGAGCACCCGCGCCACCGTAGCCGGAGAGGCGCGGCGCATCTCACCGTTGACGATGCGCGATACGGTCGACACCGAGACGCCGGCCCTGGCCGCGACTGTAGCAAGTGAGACGTCTTCCGGCATCGGCCTCCCTGGGGTTGGTCCGATTGCAGCTATAGCCACAGTCGAGCCTCGTTCCGAGACTCGCCAATAGCATTTAAACCCAGATTGACAGATTGGCAAACGTTTGCCAAAGTGATTTTGCTCTTGGAAGCGCTTTCGGGACGGCCCCTGCCACCTGTTGTCCGTGTCAGCGGAAAGCGCGCCCCAAGACGCCTGGAAAAGCGGCATCCAACGCCAAGCGGATGCCGATGCGGAAGGAACACCTGCGCCAGAGGATCCGTCGGAGAACGGGCCCGCGGCGCCTATCTCGCGCGGTCCGACTGGACCGGCGAGCACGGAGGAAAAATGATCGCGCGCGCCGTCAAGCCCGTTATCGCATCTCTTGTGCTGTCCCTTCTGTCCGCCGCCGTTTTCGGCGGGCCGGCGTCGGCCGAGACGACCGTGCTCCGCATGGCCTGGTACTCGGACGGCAACGAGGGCGAGGTGATGGCCGACCTGCTGCGGCGATTCCACGAGCAGAACAAGGACATCGACGTCGTTCTCGATCAGGTGCCTTACAAGGCGATCAACGAGAATCTGCCCGTGCAACTGGCCTCCGGCCAGGGTCCCGACATGGCGCGTATCGTCGATATGGGCGGACTGTCGCGTTACGCGCTCGATATGCGCCCCTTTCTCAAGGACCCCGGCTACTGGGAAACGAACTTCGGCCCCTTCCTCGAATGGATGCGCCCGCCGGGAGACTCGCAGGCCATTCCGGGCTTCATGACCCAGCTCACTGTCACTGGTCCCTTCGTCAACAAGACCCTGTTCGAGCAGGCCGGGGTCGCGATGCCGGGCGAGAAGTCGACCTGGGAGGACTGGGCAAAGGCGGCGAAGGAGGTCGCGGGCAAGGTCCAGGCGCCGTTCCCGCTCGCGCTCGACCGCTCGGGCCATCGCTTCTATGCGCTTGCCGTGTCGCAAGGCACCAAAGTCTTCGACGCGAACGGCGAGCCGGACGTCGTGGACGAGGGCTTCAAGCGCGCGGCGCAGCTCGTCTACGACTGGCACAAGTCCGGCGTCATGTCGAAGGAGCTGTGGGGCTCGGTCTCCGGCACGGCCTATCGCGGCGCCAACGACGAGTTCAAGAACGCACAGGTCGTGATGTACCTGTCCGGATCGTGGCAGACCGCTCAATTCGCCAAGACCGTGGACAACGCCTTCGACTGGGTGGCGGTCCCCAATCCCTGCGGACCGGGCGGGTGCAGCAGCATGCCGGGCGGCGCCGGTCTCGTGGCTTTCAAGACGACCCAGCATCCCCAGGAAGTCGCGCGGCTGATGGAATATCTCGCGAGCGAACCCGTGCTGGCGGAGTTCTATGCGCGCTCGCTGTTCGTGCCCGGCCACCTCGGTCTGGCGAAGAAAGGCATCGACTACCCGACGGCCAGCCCGGAAGCCGCCGCAGCGCTGAAGGTCTTCACCGCAAGCGCGGCCCAGATTTCGCCGCTCGCCTACCGGACCCAGGGCTACGTCAACAGCCGGATCATCTTCAACGCCGTCATCAGTCGGCTCGGGCAGGCGGTCTCCGGCGAAACGACGCTTGAAGACGCCTACAAGCGCATCACCGCCGATGTCGCGCAGCAGATCGCCGAGCGCAACAAGAAGTGACGGCGACCGGTTCGCAGGATCGAAGGATCACGCCGATGTCGGACACTCCGTCCGCCTCCGTGCCACAGCCCGGCATCGCCGCGGCAGCGCTCGCGGAATTCCGGCGCGTCGCGGCCCTGCCGGTGGACGTCGCGATGCGTCTGTTCGATCCACCGATGCGATGGCTGCAGCGCATAATCGGCGCGCGGCGCATGGCCTATGTGTTCCTGCTGCCCAACTTCCTATTCTTCGGCCTCTTCGTGTTCCTGCCGATCGGCATCAACATCATGTTCTCGGTGACCGGTGGCACCGCCCTGTTTCCCTCGCAGCGCCCCTATGTCGGCGGCGAGCAGTTCGCCCATCTGCTCGACTGCGGCTCCTATCTCGATCCGGCGAGCTGCCGCGAGGACCACTTCTGGCGCGGCGTCGCCAATACCGCGAAGTTCATCGTGTTTCAGGTGACGGCAATGGTGGCGTTTTCGCTCGTCACTGCGCTGGTCCTCAACATGAAGATCCGTGGCCGCGGCTTTTTCCGTGCCGTCTATTTCTTTCCGGTTCTGCTATCGCCCGTGGTCGTCGCGCTGATCTGGAAATGGATCCTGCAGCGCGACGGGCTCCTCAACGCCGCGATCACCACGCTCGGCGGTCAGAAGATCCTGTTCTTCGTCGATCCGAGCTGGGCGATGTTCTGGGTGGTGTTCGTATCCGTGTGGGCACACATGGGCTTCTACACGCTGATCCTGCTCGCCGGCCTCCAGGCGATCCCGGCGGACCTCTACGAGGCGGCGGAGATGGACGCGACCCCGCGCTGGCGCGTGCTGACACACATCACGCTACCGCTGCTGTGGCCGAACATGATCGTCGTGATCGTGCTCGCGCTGATCAAGGGCGCGCAGACCTTCGACGAAGTCTTCGTGCTGACCGGCGGCGGCCCCGGCACGGCCACGCTGATGATCGTCCAGTACATCTACGAGACCGGCTTCGCCAGCCAGGTGCAGAATTTCGGCCTCGCCGCCGCCGCGTCCGTCGTGCTCGGCGTCGTCCTTTTCGTCCTGACGCTCCTGCAATTCGCCGCCGCGCGGCGCAAAGAGATCTGAGGTAGCCGCCATGCGCCTTGCGGTTTTGCTTGGTCAACGTCGCAACGGGCCCGGACGGCCGCTGCACTGGACCGACGTCGCAGCCTACGCCTATCTCGCGCTCGGCGTCGTGCTGATGTTCGGTCCGGTGCTGTGGCTGGTGCTGTCATCGTTCAAGACCCAGAGCGCGCTGCTGGAATTTCCGCCGTCGCTGCTGCCCTTCGCGCAGGTCGAAGTGACGGTGCCCGGTCAGCCCCAGAAGCTGCCGCTTTTCCGCACGACGCTTCCTGACGGCTCGGTCCGCGAGCTGGCGCAGGTTCGGCGCATCGGGCTCGTCGCCCAGATGGTCGATCCGGCCGATCCCTCGAAGCAGTTTCGCGTGGCGATCGACAAGCGCGAACCGGTGCGCCGCGTCGCACTCGCGACGGAGAACTACACCGAGCCGCTCCAGCGCTTCGCCTTCCTGCGCTTCCTGTTCAATTCGGTCTTCGTGACGGTGGTCGCGACCCTGATCACGCTGCTCATCAACTCCATGGCTGCCTATGCACTCGCTGTCTACGCGTTCCCCGGCAAGCAGGCGGCTACGCTGGCGGTGATCGGGACGCTGATGATCCCGATGACCATCATTCTCGTGCCGGTCTATCTGGTGGTGACCGAGCTCGGGCTCGCCAATTCGCTTTGGGCGGTGATTCTGCCCGGTGCCGCGACGCCAACGGGCGTGTTCCTGCTGCGGCAATACATGCTGACATTGCCGAAGGATCTGATCGAGGCTGCGCGCATGGACAAGGCATCCGAGTGGCAGATCTACTGGCGCATCGTCATGCCGCTGACCCTGCCGGCGCTGGCAGTTCTGGCGATCTTCTCGATCATGTGGCGCTGGAACGAATTCCTGTGGCCGCTCGCGGTTCTGACCAAGACCGAGGTCTACACGTTGCAGATCGCGCTCAATGCGTTCCAGGGCGAACTCCAGACCCAGTGGCACTATCTCCTTGCGATGACGGTCGTGACGCTCGCTCCCGTCGCCCTCGTCTTCGTGTTCCTCCAGCGTTTCATCACGACGGGCATCGGCTCGACGGGGATGAAATGACCGATCGGGCTATCAACCATGGCTGAATTGAAACTCACGGCCGCGCGAAAATCCTTCGGCACTATCGACGTGCTGCACGGCATTGATCTCGCGGTGAAGGATGGCGAGTTCGTCGTCTTTGTCGGCCCGTCGGGCTGCGGAAAGTCGACGCTCCTGCGTGTCATCGCCGGCCTCGAAAACGTCACGAGCGGCGAGGTCCATATCGACGGCGAGCGGGTCACCCACCTGCCCGCCTCCGAGCGGGGGCTGGCCATGGTGTTCCAGTCCTATGCCCTTTATCCGCATATGAGCGTGCGCAGGAACATGGCCTTTGCGCTCGAGAACATGGGGCTGAAGCCGGCGGAGATCGAGGCGCGAGTCGCTCGCGCCGCCGGCATGCTGCGTCTTGCGGACTATCTCGACCGCAAACCCAAGGCGCTCTCCGGCGGCCAGCGCCAGCGCGTCGCCATCGGCCGGGCCATCGTGCGCGATCCGAAGATTTTTCTGTTCGACGAGCCGCTGTCGAACCTCGACGCTGAACTCCGCGTCGCGACGCGCAAGGAACTTGCCGCTCTGCATACCAATATCGGCGGCACCATGATCTATGTCACGCACGATCAGGTCGAAGCCATGACGCTTGCAGACCGGATCGTGGTGCTCAACGCCGGTCGGATCGAGCAGGTCGGCACGCCGCTCGAGCTCTACAACCGGCCCGTGAACGCCTTCGTTGCGGGCTTCATCGGCTCTCCCCGCATGAACTTCCTGCCCGCGACCGTGATGTCCGATGACGGCATGCTCAGCGTGAGCGTTGGCGAGCGTGACGTCGCATTGCCCCGCGCCGCTTCCGGCCTCACCGCCGGCGCGCGCGTAACGCTCGGCATCCGCCCCGAACATATCGACGTCGCGCCCGACACAGGCATGCTCGCCGGAACCGTCGATCTCGTCGAGCAGCTTGGCGGCGAGACCTACATCTATGCCACGGCTCCCGGCCTGCCGCAGATCACGCTGCGCCAGGATGGCCAGTCGCGGTTTGACCGCGGCGATGCCGTCGCGATCCGCTTCGCCCCCGACCATTTGCATATCTTCGACGCGGCCGGCGCGGCTATCGCCCGGCCGTGATCGTCTCCGGAGTCTGATCAAATGAAAGCCCTGACCCACGGCCGCTACCGCGGCCTCGACGGCCACGCCGCGCTATTCGACCTCGCGACCGGACCGGCGGCAGCCCCGCTCGCCACGCTGCGCATCGCGATTCTCGAGAGCGACATCGGCCGCGTCACCCTGCGCCGGCCGGAGGGCTATCGGCTCGACCGCGGCTGGGCGATCGCCCCTGATCGCACCGAGCCGCCGTTCGAGGGCCGGCGGCGCGACGACATTTCCGGCTTTGCCAATCCGGCGACGACCGTGTCGGAGGATGGCGGCATTTTCACGCTCGCCGCCACGGGTCTTCGTGCTCAAATCCGGCTCGATCCGTTCGGCATCGCGTGGTACCGCGCCGGCGAGCGGCAGCCATTCCTGCAGGACCGGCCGACCCAGGCCTATCTCCTGTCGCGCAAGACCACGGCGCTGCTGCATGCGATGGAACGGCACGAAGGCGAACGCCATTACGGCCTCGGAGACAAGGCCGGTCCGCTCGATCGGACCGGCCGGCGCTTCGCGATCGATGCCGTCGATCCCTGCGGCTACGACGCCGAGTTGTCCGATCCGCTCTACAAGATGCTCCCGTTCTTCATCGTCGACGGCGCACGCGGCGCGCACGGTATCTTCTACGACAATCTCGCGCTCGGCTCGGTCGACCTCGGCTGCACCATCGACAACTACCACGGCCTGTTCCGCAGCTATCGTGCCGAGGATGGCGACCTCGACTATTACGTGCTCGCCGGACCGACGGCGCCCGAGGTCACGCGGCGGTTTTCCTGGCTGACCGGCGGACAGGCCTTCGCGCCCCGCTGGACGCTCGGCTTCGCGATGACGACCATGACCATCGCCGACGCGCCGGACGCGGACGCGCGCATCACCGCCTTCATCGAGGATTGCAGGCGGAACGGCATCCGTTGCGACAGCTTTCACTTCGGCTCCGGCTACACCTCGATCGGCAACCGCCGCTACGTCTTCAATTGGAATCGTGACAAGTTCCCCGATCCGGCGGCGACGATGGCGCGACTTAAGGCGGCCGGCATGCAACCGGTCACCAACATCAAGCCCTGCCTGCTCGATGATCATCCACGGCTCGATGAAGCGAAGGCGCGCGGCATCCTGGTCGCTGACGGCGACACCGGCGAGCCGGCGGTCGCGCAATTCTGGGACGGCCTCGGCTTCCATGTCGACTTTACCAATCCCGAGGGCCGGCGGTGGTGGGCGGACGGCATCCGCGACGCGCTGCTCGCCTTTGGCGTGACGGCGGTCTGGAGCGACAATAACGAATACGAGATCTGGGACGAGGATGCGATCTGCAACGGCGACGGCCGGCCGTTCCCGCAGGCACTCGCCCGACCCGCGCAAGCGCTCCTGATGCACAAGCTCGCCTACGAGACCCAGGCCGCGCAGGCGCCTAGCAAGCGCCCCTATACGATCACGCGCGCCGGCGGCGCCGGCATCGCACGCTACGGCCAGACCTGGAGCGGCGACAACGAAACCGCCTGGAAGACGCTGCGCTACAATCTGATCCAGGGCCTGAACATGAGCCTGTCGGGGCTTTACAACATCGGCCACGACGTCGGCGGCTTCCATGGAGATTCGCCGGGCCCGGAACTGTTTTGCCGCTTCGTCGAGTTCTGCGCGCTGTGGCCGCGCATGGTGATGAATTCCTGGAAGACGAGCGGCATCGTCAACACCCCCTGGATGCATCCCGGCGTGCTTCCACAGGTCCGATCCGCCATGGAGCTTCGCCACAGCCTCATCCCCTATCTCTACACGCAGATGTGGCGTGCGGCGCTGGAGGACGTGCCGCCGGTGCGGCCGCTGTTGTGGGATTTCGCTTCGGACGCGATCGCAGCGACCGTCGAGGACGCGTTCATGCTTGGCCCAGATCTCCTGGTCGCTCCGGTGCTGGACGAGCGGGCGACGACGCGCGAGGTCTATCTGCCCGCCCATCCCGGCGGCTGGTACGACTGGCATGACGGGACGCGGTTCGAGGGTGGGCAAACCATCACCGTCGCAGCGCCTCTGGGCCGGCTACCGGTGTTCGCACGCGCGGGCGCGATCGTTCCGATCGAAGACGGGACGGGACTGACGGTGGTCGTGTTCGGGGCACCCGATCATGGTGGCTCCGGCCTTCTCTATGTCGACGATGGAGAGACCTCGGATTGGCGCAACGCCGGCATGGCCGTCGAATTCCGCCTGCGCCCCGACGCGACGGGCTTCGTTCTCGATGTCAGTGGAGGAAAGTTGGCCGCCCCCATCCGCGTCCGCGGCGTGGGCGTCCCGAATCTGTCGCTTGCCGGCACGACAGGGTGAGCCGCGCCGCCGAAATCGGTCGTGTTCGCATCCGGCGCTCACGCAATAAGCACGGTGCAGCGCCCATCGTCTGAAAGCATTTGAGAATATGTTGGCATAAGCGCTCGGCCGCCCTAGTTGGTCAGACTCCATCGGCGGTCGCCAAGTTATTCGGGCGCTAGCCGTGCTTGCAAACGATCGATAGCGAACCGCGCCATAGCGCGCAGCATATCCGCGGGAGCACCAGCCCGGGCCGCAAGCTGTAATCCGTTCATGGTCATCTGGATGAAGAATGCGCCCTCCTCTGCCTCGACCAGTGGATCGATTTCTCCACTGGCCAGCGCCTCGCCTACTCTTTCGACCAGCCGCGCCTGCAATACGGCACCAGCTTTGCCTTGAAGCTCGGTGAGCTCGGGGTCACGCGTGCCGAATTCGCTCGCTGCAGCGACGCCCATGCATCCCAACTCGCGCTCTGTCCGGTCTTTCGCGATCACGCCCAACAACATTGCGCGAATACCTGCCAACGGCGACGAAGATGAATTGAGATGGTTGATATGGGAAGTGATGGTACGCCGATGATAAGCTGACAGGGCTTCAAGGTAGAGCTGCCGCTTGTCGCCAAAGGCATTGTAAAGGCTCTGCCGGCCGAGCCCCATCGCATTTCTCAAATCATCCGTCGACGTCCCTGCGAATCCCTTGGCCCAGAAGACTTTGATCGCTTCGTTTAAAGCGGCTTCATGATCGAATTGCCGAGGCCTCGCCACGATTTACTCCTTCGCAGTCGATATCCAAAGAACGTCCATATCGGCGGCTCCGGGCACATTTGCAGCTGCCACCCGCTGCCGCCGGCTCATCTCCAGGAGAGTGGGCGGCCCGATCACGAATTCCATCCTTACGAACATCGTCAGAGTGATGATGGAAACAATATTGGTTTTACGACCGTTGGCGGCGCAATTCTACCGCCATGGAAAACAACGCTTTCAACCAACCGCAAGCTTCAATGTTGCTCCCCGATCAGGTTCGGCACTGTCTCGCCGGCCGAGCGCTTGCTGGCGATGATGGGAAACTCCGGATTGTCGCGGCTTCGGCGCAGAATTGGCCCGAGCTGGCCAGCCTAAGCGTTGATGAGATTGCACTCGGCGACGACGGCCTTGTTCGGCTGGCCCTGTGGAGTGCCTCGAAATCCTGCTCGACGCTGCTGGGTACGCGTCGTGCCACGCTGCTCGTGCCAGAGGGAGACGATATGTGGGAAATTCGCTGTATCGTCGTGGCCAATGCCAGTCTGGTGACGTCTCGACCTCTTTCCAGCTTTCTGCTGAAGCCGATTGAGATTCAAGATGGACATGCCGCACGCGCTGTCGGTGACACCAGAGGCGCGCACCATACAAGAGATAGCCAACACCGCGCGGACGAAACCCGTCTCGCGTTGTTTGATGCATTTCCCGTCGGACAAGACGGGGAACACCCGCCGCCTGGACTAACTTTTACCCCCTAGCGGCACATCAACCACTCCTCTGGCCATTCCGTCTGCTCCGTCTTGGCAGGCCGGGGAGATTTTTGTCCCAACCAGCTGATCCCCTCAGCGAGATATCAAAGGAAGTCAAAATGAAACGTCTTCTCACCGCTTCAGTCACAGCCGCCGCCCTCACCATCGGCATGTCTGGCATCGCTGCAGCCGAACCAATCAAGAATGTCGTCCTGGTCCATGGTGCGTTCGCCGACGGCTCGGGATGGCGCGGGGTCGCCGATATCCTCGAACGCGATGGATATTCGGTTTCGATCGTGCAGGAGCCCGAGACCTCGCTGGCGGACGACGCCGCGGCCACCAAACGCATCATCGAGCGCGTGAACGCACCGCTGATCCTCGTCGGCCATAGCTACGGAGGTGCCGTCATCACCCAAGCAGGCAATGAGCCACAGGTGCGCGGCCTGGTTTATATCGCAGCCTTCCAGCCGGACAGCGGCGAGGTCCTCGGAGCCCTGCAGAAGCAGAAGCCGCCGGCTTCGAACAGCGCGGTTCCTGCCGGCGAGGGCTACGTGATCGTCGACCCGAAGTCATTCCACAACGATTTTGCGGAGGATCTTCCGGCGAAGGAAGCCGGCTTCATGGCGATCTCCCAAGTGCCGGTGAGCGTCACCGTGTTCGGCACCCCGATCACCAATGCGGCTTGGCACAACAAGCCGAGCTGGTATGCGGTCGCAACGGAAGACCGCATGATCAATCCAGACCTGGAGCGCTTCATGGCCAAACGCGCCGGCAGCACAACGATCGAGGTGAAGGGAAGCCACTCTATCTACATGTCTCAACCCCAAACCGTCGCCAAGCTGATCGAGCAGGCGGCCAAAGAGGCAAAATAGCGGACTTTCCAACCTCCCATCTGCGCCGCCTCCTGCGAGAGCGCGGCGCAGATGCCACAAGGTGGCACAACCTCCCTATCACGTCCGCAGCATCGTCCGGCATAAGTCCATCGCCCGCTGCACGGCCGGAAGCTGCTGGCGACCCCGCGGATAGATCAGCGCAAGCCGTTCAGGCGCAGGCAATAGCGATACCGGATGCATCGAAAACCCCGGACGCGGTGCATGAAAAGCATGGATCGGTAGCAACCCCAGACCCACATTTCGTTCGACAAGCGTGTAGATCGCCGAGATGTCGGTGCAGTCCACGACCGCGGAGCAGGAAACGCCGGCAGCTGCAAATGCCTCCATGATCCGCTGGTAGATGCCTCCGCCCGACCGCCGGCGAAGCAAGATAAGCGGCACATGGGCCAGAGCATCGGGCCCGATCTCGCCATCGATAGGCCAGCGGTCGTCGCCTTCACGGCACAACAGGATGATGGTCATCGGCGCCAGCGGCTCGACGCCTAGCCCGAAATTCGCGACCGGCATATGGGTCAATGCGAAATCCAGTTGCCTGAGCTCGACCATAGTTTCAAGAAGCTGAGGGTCGCCTTGCTGGAGTGAAAAACTGACGGCCGCGCCCTCTTCGCGAATTCGGGCGACCATGCTCGTGATGATCTCGATCGATACCTGCGTGAACCCGACGCGCAAGCGGGTAGTAAAGCCGCGTCCGATTGCACGCATTTCCTGATCCAGCGCCGACGCACCGCTGAGCAGCTCGGCGGCCCGCTCGTAAAGCGCTCTCCCGGTGTCGGTGACGGCAAGCCCCCGGCCGGCACGTTCGAACAGCGATACGCCCCACTCCTCCTCCAGTTGCTTGATCGCCACACTCAGATTGGGCTGGGCGACTCGTAGGACGTCTGCTGCGGCAGCCAGCGAGCCGTGTTCGACCACGGCCCGGAAATAAGCGAGCTGCCTCAGATTCATCGAGGGTCATACTATTATGGACAATGCTGTCCATAACATATACGGCATGTCGTCCAAGTTCAAATCAAAAAGGGCGACCGGAGATTTCGATGACCTCTACCGTTTTCATCACCGGCGCGTCACGCGGTGTCGGCCACGCTTGTGCGGTGGCGTTCCTTGCCGCCGGCTGGAATGTTTATGCCACCGCACGAGACCCTGAGAAGATCGACATCGCCTTCACCGAGCGACTGGCCACGGCGCAGCTGGACGTGGGGAATGACGCCTCGATCTCGGCAACCGCGGCCGACGCGATCGCCCGGTTCGGCTCGGTCGACGTTTTGCTGAACAATGCGGGCATCGGCTTGGGTGGACCTGTAGAAGCGTTGAGCCGTGAGAAATTTCACGCCCTCCTGGACGTAAATTTGGTTGGCGCAGCCCTTGTTACAAAAGCGCTCCTGCCCGGCATGCGGGAAAACCGCAGGGGCATGATCATCAACATTGGATCGCTGGCAGGAGCCGTCGGCCTTCCATATTTGGCACCCTACTGCGCCAGCAAATTTGCGCTAGCTGGGCTAAGCGAGGCCATGCGGTATGAGCTTGCCCCTTATGGCATCAGGGTGAAGCTAGTTGAATTGACCGGAAGTCGCACACAATTCAAGCAGCCAATTCTCTCCCATGAGGCATATGAGCCGGAGGCTGCAGTGGTGGAGCAGCGCCTGCGTGAGGGGCTGTCATCAGCTGCACCTCCTGAAACGGTTGCCGAGGAGATATTGCGCATCGCGTGCTCTCGTTCCGACCGGCTACGCTATGTCGTCGGAGCAGATAGCCTCCTCCCTAGGATCAAGAGGTTTGTTCCCGACAAGATGCTCCGATCTACTCTGACACGCGCGTTCGGCCTGCGCCGAAGCGGCCCGAGCAAGTAAAGGAAGGTGCAGAGAGGCGCAACCACCGATACCGACATTCGCTGATGGCTCCGATCTAGCCAGGTTACCTGCCGCTAGCCGATCGAAAAAGCTCCGCTCCTGGTTCGATCCATCATGGGCCTGACGGAGATTTCCGGTTCATCTTTTATGTCGCTATCTCGGTTCCGCCGGCCTCTCTCACCGAACAACGTCTTCGGCGAGCGGATGTGACGGATGGCGTGTATCGCCACGCCGGTTTTGTGGGCGCACGTATATGATGACGGCTTCCGGAAACTCCGTCTTCACCTTCAGCGCGGCGGCGAGCGCGTCCTGCGCGTCCAAGACGACATGGTCTGCTTTTCCATTCAGCTTGAGCCCAACGGTAAATTGCATCCACGAACCTCCCAACTACGCCGTTGGCGCGAAGAACATGACCCGGAGCAGATGCGTGTAGTCGGATTCGAACACCATGATCGCCACGAATACCAACACCAGCACCGGCGGCAGCAGGATCGCGTAGGCAAGAGCCAGCCGCTCCCAGGCCATGTGCATGAAGACCGCGACGATCAGGCCAGCCTTCAACACCATGAACAGCAGGATCAGCGACCATCGTAGATGGCCATGGAGGCCAAAGTAGTCGACGAGATAGGAGCAGGTGCTGAGAACGAACAACCATCCCCAGACCACGAGATAAAGCTTGATCGGATGCTGCTGCCCCTTTGTGTGTGTGGTTCCTGATGCGAGTGCGTCATGCGCGTGAGCTTGCAGCGAAGGTTGCTGCGCTTCCAGATGTACCGCGACGTTTGTCATGCTGCGACCTCACCAGAGATAAAAGAGCGCAAAGATGAACACCCACACGAGATCGACGAAGTGCCAGTACAGGCCGGTGATTTCGACGATCTCGTAATACCCCTTCCGGCTCGTGAAAAAGCCGCGCCTTCCGACATCGAAATCTCCCCGCCAAACTTTTCGCGCGATGGCGATCAGGAAAATCACACCGATCGTCACATGGGTGCCGTGGAAGCCGGTGATCATGAAGAAGCTTGATCCAAACTGCTCCGCACCCCACGGATTGCCCCAGGGCCGGACGCCCTCCATGATCAGCTTGGTCCATTCGAACGCCTGCATCCCGACGAACGTCGCACCGAATGCCGCTGTCGCCAGCATCAAGGCTGCAGTTTTGGCGCGATCGCGGCGATAACCGAAGTTGACGGCCATCGCCATCGTCCCGCTGCTGCTGATCAGGATGAAGGTCATGATCGCGATCAGGATGAGCGGGATTTTCTTATCTCCGATCGTGAGGGCGAAGACTTCGCTGGGGTTGGGCCACGGCACGGTCGTGGTCATTCGCGTCGTCATGTACGACAGCAGAAAACAACTGAAGATGAAGGTGTCGCTGAGGAGGAAGATCCACATCATGGCCTTCCCCCAGGAAACGTTCTTGAAGGCGCGCTGATCCGAGGACCAGTCGGCGGCGATGCCTCGCCAACCTGCAGGTCGCGCCGGCGGTTCTACGTTGTTTATCAGCGCCGTTTCTGCCATCTGGTCCTTGCCTTCCCTAGCTCAACAACTGGCGACAGATGTCGACGAAATCGTCTGTCCAGCCCGTCAGCAGGCCGAGCAGGACCAGCCAGACCAACAGCAGGAAGTGCCAATAGATGGCGCATAGCTCCACGCTCAGGCGCACGTCGGTCACCGCCGCGCCGTGCCACACTTTGGCAGTCGTTCTGCCGAGGGCCACCAGACCGCCCATCAGATGCAACCCATGCACGGCAGTGATCAGGTAGAAGAACGAGTTGGCTGGATTGGACGCGAGGAAATACCCCGCAAGGCTCAGTTCGCGCCACGCCAGGAGCTGCCCAATAAGGAATGTAATGGCGGTTGCTCCGCCTGCGCACAGACCGACGATGACGCCGTCGATATTGTTCCGACGCGCGGCCGCGTGTGCGCCTTGCAGCACCACACTGCTCAGGACCAGGACGACCGTGTTGAACCATAGCAGCCCCGGCATCGGCAGCGCCCGCCAGTCCACCATGTTCATGCGCATGGAGTAAGCGCTGATGAAGAGTGCGAACAACGAACCGACAACCGCGAGAAACACGCCCAATCCGATTTTCGCCGGCGGAACGGACGACGTGCGCTCCTCGCGAAGATCGACCATTACTCCTTCCTCTAGCCATGGCTTGGCCGTCAACCGTTGATGGGAGAGCCACCAACCCGCAATTGCCGCTATTCCAGCCATGAACAGGATAATGGCGCTCACGGGTGGGCCTCCTGTGCCAGCATTCCGGCTGGCGGTTCATTCTGCGGCACGAAATCCCCGGTGGCGCCGGGCACGCTGTAATCGTAGGCCCAGCGATAGACGATCGGGAGGTCCTTGCCCCAGTTGCCATGTCCCGGCGGGGTCTCTGGCGTCTGCCATTCCAGCGACGCGGCTCCCCAGGGATTGCCGCCTGCCTCCTTTCCCTTGAACAGGCTCCAGATCAGATTGAACAGGAACACGAGCTGGGCGAAGCCGACGATCAGGGCCGCCACGCTCATGAACGCATTGAGGTCATGGGCGGATGCCGGAACGAAGGCCGTTTCGCCGATGTCGTGATAGCGGCGGGGCATGCCCAACAGGCCCAGATAGTGCATCGGGAAGAAGACCGCATAGGCCCCGAGGAACGAGACCCAGAAGTGGAATCGTCCGAGCGCCTCATTGAGCATGCGTCCGGTGACTTTCGGATACCAATGATAGATTCCGCCGAACACGGCCATGATCGGCGCAATACCCATCACCATGTGAAAGTGGGCGACAACGAACATCGTGTCCGACAACGGAACGTCTACGACCACGTTGCCGAGAAACAGGCCGGTGAGGCCGCCGTTGACGAAGGTGACGATGAAAGCCAGCGCGAACAGCATCGGGATGGTGAGATGAATGTCGCCGCGCCAAAGGGTCAGCACCCAATTGTAAACCTTGATCGCGGTCGGGATGGCGATGATGAGTGTCGTCGTGGCGAAGAAGAACCCGAAATACGGGTGCATGCCGCTTACATACATGTGGTGCGCCCACACGACGAAGCTGAGGGCACCGATTGCCACGATCGCCCAGACCATCATGCGATAGCCGAAGATGTTCTTTCGCGCGTGGACGCTGATCAGATCGGAAATGATGCCGAAGGCCGGCAAGGCGACGATGTAGACTTCGGGATGGCCGAAGAACCAGAACAGGTGCTGGAACAGGATCGGGCTGCCGCCGCCATACTTCGTCAGCTGCCCCATCTCGACCAGCGTAGGCATGAAGAAGCTGGTTCCCAAAACGCGGTCGAGCAACAACATCACCGAGGCGACGAATAGCGCCGGGAAGGCCAGCAGCGCCATGACGGTGGCCGTGAAGATGCCCCACACTGTCAAGGGCAACCGCATCAATGTCATGCCACGCGTGCGCGCCTGCAGCACCGTCACCACGTAATTCAGCCCGCCCATGGTGAAGCCAATGATGAACAGGATCAGGGAAGCCAGCATGAAAATGATGCCCCAATCCTGCCCGGGAGTACCGGAGAGAATCGCCTGCGGCGGGTACAGCGTCCAGCCGGCGCCGGTGGGCCCGCCGGGCACGAAAAAGGTCGAGGCCAGCACCACGACCGCGAGCAGGTAGACCCAGTAGCTCAGCATATTCACATAGGGGAACACCATGTCCCGGGCTCCGACCATCAGCGGGATAAGGTAGTTGCCAAAACCTCCCAGAAACAGCGCGGTGAGAAGATAGATCACCATGATCATGCCGTGCATGGTGATAAACTGGAGATACTGGTTCGGATCGATGAATGAGAACGTGCCGGGGAATCCGAGTTGCAGCCGCATCAGCCATGACAGCACCAGCGCAACCATTCCAATGGACATCGCCGTGATCGAGTACTGGATGGCGATGACCTTGGCGTCCTGCGAAAAAACGTACCTCGTCCACCAACTTCTCGGATGATAGAGCTCGACCTCGCCCACTTCAGCCGGTGGAATGCCTGCAACTGTGTCAAACGGGACATCGACCATCGGAATACCCTCCTTGGTCTCGCTTCAGTGAGGAGTTCGCCCTACGACAGGTGAGATCTCCTCGTCGGTGTTTTCATTCGCTTCCTGACTTGTAAGCCGCTTTCGCGACGTCGCGCTGCCCCGAAAGCTCGGCGAACGTGTGCTGCTTCTCCAGCCACGCGTGATATTCTTGCTCTTCCTCTACGACGACCTTGCCCCGCATCTGCGCGTGCGCGGCACCGCAGAGTTCGGCGCAGAGAACCTCGAATGTTCCGGTGCGGGTAGGCGTGAACCAGTAATATGTGACCGAACCCGGGATCATATCCATCTTCGCCCGAAACTCGGGCACATAGAAATCATGCAGGACATCAATCGAGCGGAGCAATATCTTCACCGGCTTCCCAAGCGGCAGGTGCAAGTCGTCATTTTGAATGACGACATCGTCCTGTCCGGCGGGATCGCCGGGATTCAGCCCCATGGGATTTTCGGCACTGATATTGCGCGCATCGGAAGTCCCGAGCCGGCCGTCCTTCCCGGGAAGCCGATAGCTCCATTGCCACTGCTGTCCCATGACCTCGACCTCGGTCGCATCGGCCGGAACCGTGACGAACTGGTGCCAGACAACCAGGCCCGGTGCGAGCATTGCTGCGACGCCGATTGCGGTCCCGACGCTGAGCCACCATTCGAGCTTCTTGTTTTCGGGATTGTAGGCTGCCCGCCTTCCCTCCGTGTGTCGAAAGCGGAAGACGCAATAGGCCATGAAAGCGACGACCGCGAAGAAAACCGCCCCAGTGATCCAGAATGTCAGGGTAATCGTATCGTCGATGTAGCGCCAGTTTGAGGCGAGCGGGGTCCACCACCACGGGCTGAAAATGTGAAACAGCACCGAGGCCAGTGCAACCAAAAGCAGTATGATCGCTACAGCCATCCTTATGCATCCTTGCCAATTAAGGCTGCGGATACGAGCTAGAGGGCGGAGCTCACGTCTGTGGCAATGGCGAATATCATCTTCGCCATCATCATGCCTCTTGTCTCGCCCATTCGGCCGGTCGCGACGTAAAAGGTCGACACGTAAAAGGTCGACACGAACTGCACGTCAAAACCGGTCATCTCACAGGAGCCGGGGCCGTTCAGTGCTTTTAAGATGGTCCCCGTCGAGCCCGGCGTCAATAGAGTCATCAATAGAGTCAATAGAGGAGTATGCCCGCCTCAGTCCGGGTGCGGACTGGCCCGGATGCAATGCAGCCGACGGACACCTGCCGGCGCCACCATTCGATGGCGCGATGCAGCAAATCGATTTGTGCGGATGCACAATTCACCCAACGACGAGCGCTATCTTGCTTCTTTCGCATATCGGACTAATTTCACTGTACCGGTCGCGACAGATGTTGTCCGGCAAAGCTCCTTCACGTTGAACCTGATTTGCCGGGCTCGATCGCGAATTTCGCGCACGAGACGGATGCGTGCGATTTGAGTGCGCTCCGCTCCCCTGCGATCACAGGCAAGGAGACGGGAGCCATGGCCACAGTATTCGCAAGACCCAAACTGCACGTGTTTGGCGTCTCTACCCCCTTTGTCGTTCGCAAGATCAGCCTTTCCGATTTGGGCAACGCGCTGCGCCTGGGCTGGGAAGACTTCAAGGCTATCCCGACTCACGCCATCGTCCTGTGCGTGATTTATCCTGTTCTCGGACTTGTCCTGTTCAGACTTGTCATCGGCTATTCGGTGCTGCCGCTGCTCTTTCCGCTCGCCGCCGGTTTTACCCTGATCGGTCCTTTTGCCGGGCTCGGCCTCTATGAGCTCAGCCGCCGCCGCGAGCGCGGAGAGGAAGCCGCGGCGTGGGATGCAATGGAGGTGCTGCGTGCACCGTCCTTCGGCGCCATGCTCGAACTCGGCGTCCTCCTGTTCGTTCTGTTCGGCGTCTGGATCGGCGCCGCGGACGCGATCTACGTTGCGACCTTCGGCTATGCTCCGGCTGCAAGCATCCCTGACTTCGCAACGCGTGTTTTGACGACACCGGAAGGATGGTCGCTCATCATCGTCGGCTGCGGCGTCGGCTTCCTGTTCGCCGTCATGGCCCTGTGCATCAGCGTTGTGTCGTTTCCACTGATGCTCGACCGGCACGCAACTGCGATCGACGCAATCCGGACGTCGCTGCGGGCCGTGAGAGAAAATCCAATTCCGATGGCGGCATGGGGTCTGGTTGTCGCGACACTGCTGGCGATCGGCTCGCTGCCGTTCTTCGTCGGTCTCGCCGTCGTTCTGCCGGTGCTCGGTCATGCAACCTGGCATCTTTATCGGAAGGTGGTCGAGCCTGACCCGAATCCGCCGGAAGAACAGCCCCGCCCACCGATAGGTCACCGCTATGCGGCGGATTTCCCGGCCTCGCTCTTCCCGTGGAGCCGCGAACGCTAGCCGGGGCAGCAACGAACGGGCGCACCATCACCGTGTTCGGCGGAACCGGCTTTCTCGGCAACCGCATCGTTCGCCATCTGCGCAATCACCAATTTCCCGTCCGGATCGCGTCAAGGCATCCGGACAGGGGACACAGCCAGTCGGGTCCCGAGAATCCGCAAGTTCAATTTGTAGAGGCCAACATTCACGATGAGCGATCGGTCGCGGATGCGCTGGTTGGCGCCTACGGCGTCATAAACGCGGTCAGCCTTTATAGCGAGCGCGGACTGGACACTTTTCACTCCGTTCACGTCGAAGCGGCGCAACGGGTAGCAGTCCTGGCCCACCGGGCGGGAGTCGAGCGGCTTGTTCACGTTTCGGGGATCGGTGCCGATGTCGCCTCGCCGTCCTGCTACATCCGAAAGCGCGGCGAAGGCGAACAGGCGGTCCGTGCGGAATTCGCCGATGCGTTTATCGTCCGCCCGGCCGTGATGTTCGGATCGGACGACGCGCTTCTCAGCACCGTCCTCAAGCTCCTTCGTCGGCTTCCGATCTATCCGATGTTCGGCCGCGGCCGGACCAGATTGCAACCGGCCTATGTCGAAGATGTTGCAGAGGCGATTGCCCGAATCATGGAGCGAGCCGAGACTCACCCGACGGTCTTTGAGTTCGGCGGCCCGACCGCCTACTCTTACGAGCAATTGCTCACAGCGATTGCGCATCAAGCTGACCTCGCGCCTGTCCTGATTCCGATCCCGTTTGCCGTTTGGCACGCGCTGGTGCGGGCCGCCGAAATAATACCCCCTGGCCTGCCCCTTACTCGTAATCAGGTGGAGTTGATGCAGATCGACACCGTGCCGTCGCCGGAGATGCCTGGATTTGCCGAGCTTGGCATTTCGCCACTTTCGATCGAGGAAATCCTCCAGAGGATGTTACCGAGTCGAGATGAGACTGCTCGGCTAGACTAGACCGCTTTAACGGCAGACGGTTCGTGCACGACAATCGATTGAGATTGCCGGGGTTTTCTAACTTGGTTGCGGGGAGCGCAACACCCGATCTCTGCGAAGTGGTCGCCAAAACGCGAAAGGCGCCCCTCACGGGTCGTCTGCGCCGATATCGCAAGAATCCGGGTGTTACGAGGCAGGATTTAAACGTACGTGAACTTAACGACCCCTGGGGAGAGAAATCCGCGAGCGCCGTTAGCGCCGACCGTCAACCAGACGAGCAGACGGCCAGACTGCGCCCTTCCCATAGTTAAGATTTGAATATCAAAGACCGCCAAGTTGCACGCGAACTTCGGCGCTTTCTTCAAGACGGGATCGCTAGGAAGAAGGAGGGGAAGGAGCGGGCCGTGGGGGGACCGCTGGGACACGGCATGACGAACCGCATCACGCGATCAAATGGGGTTTCAACGAGGCTGCTGCTGGTGCTCGGCCTCACGGCGACATTGAGCTTCTCCGGCATTTGCGGCCTCGAATTGTGGAGAATGGGCGACGCCGACTATCGGCATCAGCAAAACGCGGCGACCAATCTCATCGCCAGCATCGCCAGCGAGATCGACCGGAACATTGAACTCTACGACTTATCGCTCCAGGCGGTCGTCGACGGAATCAAGATTCCCGATATCGATACGATCAGGCCGGAACTGCGGCAGGTCGTGCTGTTCGATCGCGCGGCCTCGGCCAGAGACCTGGGATCGATCCTGGTCCTGGATGCTGCCGGCGACGTCAGGCTGGATTCCCGATCGCTGACACCGGCCCGAACCAATTTCGCCGATCGCGATTTCTTCAAGATCCATCTCGCCCATGCAGATGCCGGGCTCTTCATCAGCCGCCCCTGGGTGGCGCAAGATGGACAATACTTCATCAGTCTCAGCCGCCGCATCAGCCGAGCGGACGGGTCGTTTGGCGGCGTGGTCGCCGGCAGTATGCACCTCACCTACTTCCACAACCTGTTCAGGAAACTGCGGTTCGGCGACAAGGACTCCATGACGCTGCTGCACGCGGACGGCACAATCCTGATGCGGGCGCCGTTCAACATCGACACCATCGGACAGAGCCTCAAGGGCTCCGATGTCTTCAGGCAATTTCCGCCCGTAGCGGCTGGAACGTACACCAAGGCCTCGATGCTGGACCAGGTCAAGCGCCTGTTCGTGTTTCAGCAGATCGGCAATCGTCCGCTCCTGATCATCGACGGTGTCTCGTTCGAGACAATCTATGCCGACTGGTGGCAGGAGGTCTGGCTCATCGGATCGTTCCTGCTGGCGCTTAGCGTCGCCACGATGGCGCTGAGCGTCCTGCTGGCGAATGCACTCAAACGTCGCTCCGCCGTCGAACGACAACTGGCCAAGCTCGCCGCTACCGACGGCCTGACCGGGGTGAGCAACCGCCGCCACTTCGATGAGACGCTCGACAACGAGTGGCGCCGCGCCCAGCGCTCGCGCAGTCCGATCTCGCTGCTGATGATCGACGTCGACCATTTCAAGGCTTTCAATGACACCCACGGGCATCAGGCCGGCGACACCGCGCTCGCATCCATCGCCGAATGCATCGCGGGCGGAGCGAAGCGCGCCTCCGACCTCGTCGCACGCTACGGCGGCGAGGAGTTCGCGGTGCTGCTGGCGGGCGAGACCATTGAAGGCGCGGTGCAGATCGCGGAATCCATCCGGACCAGCGTCGCATCCCTGCGCGAGCAGCAACAGGGCCGACCCGACATGGCGCCGACCGTCAGCATCGGCGTTGCCTGCGTCGCTCCAGGCACAGGTCTCGCGCCGCATGATCTCATCAAATCAGCTGACGTCGCCCTTTACGAGGCCAAATGCCAGGGGCGCGACCGAACCGTCGCCGCGCCGAACGCGAAGAACGTTCGGGCCAGACTGGTCGCCTGAGCCTTGCGCACACGGGGATAGGTCGCCGCCGTGACGGGGCCCACGCCCGCGCGCGTGCTATGCGCTTCGCGCTTCGTTCATGGATTTGGTTTGGGATGGTGCCCAGGGAGAGAATCATACGCAACCACCGACACGCCGAACCATTGTTTGTCCTTAGTATGGTGGCGTGAGCGCTGAGCGGCCCGAGACATAGGTGACACGCTTGGCATGGTAGCGGTAGTCCGCTACACCGCGAATGACTGGGTTCAACTCTCAGCGCTCACGGCCACGACGGCGGCTTCGCGCCGGGCCGGCAACGCAAGTCCCGCTACTGCGCCGATGGTCGACAGGCCTGCGGCAACGTTCATAGCCGCGACAAAGCCCGAGCTAAACGCCTGAGGCGAACTCAGGCTTCCGGTGCGGTCGAACACTGTGACGATAAGGGCTATGCCGAGCGCTCCGCCGAGAAAGCGGAACATGTTGAACGCGCCGGATGCCTTGCCGACGTCGGCTGCAACGACAGAGCTCATGACTGCATTCTGAGCGGCTGGCATGGCTAATGAGACGCCAGCACCGGCGACAATCATCGGCAGGACAAGTCGGAAGTAATCACCGTCGGGGGCCGCAATCATTGCGATCGATAACATTCCAAGGGCTTGAAGCAGCAGGCCGCCGACAACAAGACGGCGCTCGCCGATCCGGTTGACGAGGCGTCCGCCAAGCGGTGCGAACACGAACAGCGTCGCCGTCCAGGGCACCATGCGCAGGCCGGCGCCGAGCGGCCCGTATCCTTGCGCGGTTTGTAGGAACTGCGGGATAAAGAACAAGACGCCATACATCGCGGCATAGAACAACAGGCTCGCCGCAATGGCGGACGAGAAGGCGCGGACACGAAACAGCCGCATCGGCAACATCGGCTCCGACGCGCGCAACTCGAAGGCGACGAAGGTAGTCGCTAGCAGAAGCCCAGCAATCAGGGCCGTAGCGACTTCGGGATTTCCCCAGCCAGCGCTGTTACCACGCATCAACCCCCACACCACGCAGAAAGCAGCAGAGCTGACCAGCACGAGGCCACCGATATCAAGCGCAGTGTCGGGTCCGTGGCTTTCTTGGATGCGGGCAAACACGAACGGAATTGTCGCGAGGCTGATCGGGACGTTAATCCAGAAAATCCACTGCCAAGAAAGGCCTTCGGCGATCGCGCCACCGACGACGGGCCCGGCAATAAGGGCAAGCCCAGTTACGCCGCCGAAGATTCCCAGCGCCTTGGCGCGCTCTTCGCGTGGGTACGCCACACTCAACAGCGCCATCCCCAGCGGCATCAGCAGCGCCGCTCCAGCGCCCTGCAAGGCTCGTCCGGTGATCAGCAACGTGGCGTTGCCTGCCATCCCGCACACCATCGAGGCGGCAACGAAAAGTCCCAAGCCCGTCGCGAACATACGGCGACGACCAAAGCGGTCGCCGAACGCTGCCCCGGTCAACAACAGCACCGCGAAGCTGAGATTGTAGGCGTTCACCGTCCACTGCAGCACCTCGATCGAGACGCCAAGGTCCCGGCGGATCGTGCTTAGGGCCGTCGTGACCACCAACGAATCCAGTGCGGCCATGAAGGATGCCACCGACGTCAGCGCTAGTACCCAACCCTTGATGGCCTTCTCGTTTGGCTCTTTCATTGCGTCCTCGTCATGATGAACAGCGGTTAGTCTCCCAAGGTCGCTTGCCGCGACACCGATGCAGATCTAAGGACGGTACAGGATGCCCAGAGGATTCCCCCGAAAACCTTTTTTCAAAAGCTCCTATCGCTGGCCTACGTCGGTGCGTTTTCCCGAAACGGCTGCATCTGTGCCTCCATTGCGCGGCCAAACGCGGGACGGGCTTCGCACCGCTGGCGAAAGGCATCGAGAATTGGGAATTGCGATAGGACGCCCGAGTCTACGAGTTCGCGCAGCACGGTCGTCATCATCAGATCGCCGGCGCTGAAGCAGCCCTCAAGATATTCCTTACGGCCCAGCCAGGCGGACAGCGCCGCGAGCCGCCTGTCTAGCATCGCCCGAAGACGCGCTCCGTATTCTCCTGCCCACGTCTCGCCAGCACCACTACCGTCGAACTGAATCAGATTCTGCGCGTGCGGCTCAATCGAATTGAGGGCAGCGATCACCCAGCTGGTCATCCGAGCCCGACCGGGCTCATCCCTCGGCGCCAACTTCTCGGACTTGGCCGCGATGTACAGCACGATTGCGCCGGACTCGAACATTTCGACTTCGCTGTCCCGGTAGGCGGGAACCTGGCCGAAAGGCTGCCATTGGCGATAACATTCAGACGGTTGGACCTGCGAGGCGATCAAAGTCGCATGGTAAGGCAGCCCGGCTTCTTCCAGCGCCCAGCGAACCCTGAGATCCCTCACATAGCCTTGGGCGAACGGTGGCACCCAACGGAAGGCCGAGACTTCAGTTGCCATAAGGGATCCTCCTCGGTAGCCTGACGCTTTAGCGCGTGGCGTCATGCTTTTCGCAAGCGTAGCGGCTTGGCATTTTTCCCGTGCGATAACGCCTTTGGCCTCAAAGCCAATCTCGCCCATCACAGGAATACTTCGACGGTCGGACGAATTTCGAAAGAGGCACCGCGACGGGCCCAAGGGCATTCCTTGGCGACATCGATCGCCTCGGCCAGGGAGACGCAGTCGATAAGGTAGATCCCTAGCAATTGTCTACGGGTCTCGGCATAAGGCCCATCAAGCACGATGCTGCCACCCGAGTGTCGCTTACGAAGTGTTAGAGCCGCGGCGGTGGGTAGCAACTGAATCGAAGCCCGCGACTTGACACCTTTCCCAGCGGACAGCCGCAGCTCCCACGGGCGAGCCCACGTTTCTATTTCATCATCGAAGTAAAGGATGGAATATTGCACGTGGCATTCTCAACCGAGTTAGAGGAAATCATCAAGCTTGGCGCTCTTTCGGCAATCCATAAGCCAGGGGATCGAGACGATCTCTCGCCTACAGCTATTGGCGTGGTTCAGATAAATTCGGCTCCGGTTGCCAAGGGCGCTCACCGAGCAGGAGCGCCGTAGACAGCGTCTCGAATATCGATGGTGAATGAACCGTTCATTCCTTCAACAGCGGTGTTCGTGAGAGCGACGACCGAAAGATTCTGTAGCGGATCAACGAAGAAATAGTGGCCATACACGCCACTCCACGTCCACGTTCCGGGGGATTGCGGCGAGCTTGCTGTTTGCGGATCGAGAATTACCGCAGCTCCATACCCAAAGCCCCAGCCTGGTCGATTCTTCACCCTAAGGCTGCCGATCTGGTTACTCATCATGGCCCTCACAGTGGGCGACTTGAGTATGGGTGCTCCGCCGCTGCGCAAAGTCTCCAAAAAGCGGATGTAGTCATCAGCACTGCCGATCATCCCGCTCCCTCCAGACGCAAAGGACTCGGGGACGAGCGCGCGACTGGGTGACAAGCTGATACCGGCCAGCCCCGCGAACGGAACAGTATCTGGGTCTGCCATCTTGGCTGGTTCGGGCTTTCCGTCAACATAAGGTATTGCCAATCGCCGAGCATCGGCAACCGCGAAGCTCGTGTCAGCCATGGCGAGCGGTTCCGTTACCAAACGTTGTACGAGCTGTGGCAGTTGCTGGCTTGATGCTTTCGATATCGCAGCGCCCAGGATATCAATCGCGACAGAGTAGCCCCAATCTTCGCCAGGCGCATATCGTAGGCCTGCGTTGCTAACGCGACGCAGTTCGTCGTCCATTCGAAGCCCGGGCCGGTCCATCCCATCCGAAACCCCCGCGCGGTGATATGGGCCAACTGTCGGCTCAAGGAAGCCGTAGGTTAGCCCGGCTGTATGCGTGAGCAACTCGCGGATCGTAATCACAGGCGAGCTGCCATCTGCCAGCTTTGGATGAAATGACGGGAGCCAACGCACAACTGGATCGTCGAGACCGAGTACACCCTTGTCGACAAGAGCAAGCGCAGCGGCGGTCACAATGGGCTTTGACAGCGAAGCTAATCGAAACAGAGCGTCAACCGGCATTGGTGTTCCGGCTTCGCGATCGAAGTATCCCGCCGCACGCCGATAGACGATCTTTCCATCCCTTGCGATTATGACGACCGTACCGACGATGCGCTTTTGGGCCAGCGCGCGCTCGATAGCACCGTCTACTCGGAGCGACAATTCGTCGGCGCAAGCGGTGCCGGAAGCAAGTCCCAAGAGAACAGCGGATAGGCAGACCAGAGTTCGTAGCGAGAGCATGTCTTTACCCTACGTCCAACAGAGCGGTTTCACGCCGCAGCAGGCTTGCCCGAGAGGATCGCGGAACTCCGTTTCGCAAATTGCAGAAACGTCGAAGGCCGAATGCCGAATAGCTCATGCGTGGAAAGATCGACTCTGGACTCGGCACCTCCCTTGAGGCGCTCCTCCAGCTGTTCATCCAGCGCGTCAGCGAATTCGGAGGATATGCCCCGGGCAAGCAGGGCTCGACGCCGCTCGGCGGGAGCTACGCTGACATAGCGGATGGGTCTTCCGCTCGCTTGCGAGAGACGATCTGCAATTTCGGAAATGGTCAAAGCTTCGGGACCGGTCATGTCCAATTTCGCCCCCTCATGACCGCCATCACGAAGCAGGCAGAACCCGACCTTTCCTACATCGACCAGATCTACCGGATTGAGTCTCGTCTCCCCCAAGGGCAGGCGCAATTCGCCGGCTCCAACGATATCGCGGATTTCACGAAGATAGACCTGCATGAAACCGCTTGGACGAAAGTGCGTCCACGCAAGTCCTGAATTTTCGAGATGAGCCTCGATCTGTTTGTGCATGCGAACGAACCGGAACGCAGAATCGGCGCGAGCATCCAGGCCGGAGAACTTGATCACATGGCGAACACCAGCTTCTTTGCACGCGTCGATAAAAGTGCACTGCTTTTCGACCATCTGTGTATCGGGTCCGGAAATCATGAGGACTCGGGTGACGCCCTCAAGAGCGGCCCGCAAGCTCTCCCTCTTGGACATATCGCCCTCTACGATCTCGGCGGTCGGAACCTGCTCAAGATGCGCAACCTTGCGCCTATTCCTCACAAGAATCCTGACAGGTCGCTGAGTACGAACGATCTCCTCCATGACAAAGGAACCTGCGAGCCCTGTGGCCCCCGTGAGCAATATCATCTCGAACTCTCCTCTCATTGATAGGCGCGATCACATGACTTCTGATATTCGGCACTTTACCGACCGCTGGACAGGCAATTGCCAATGATCATTGCGCGTTGGGACTCTGGCGCGGTTAATCGCCTGTCGTCCGCATGTCTTCGGAATTCCTGAAAAGCGGTGAAGGTCGCAAGCGACGGAGCATTGTCCGCCATCGACGCCAAGTGGACGAAACTACCGTCTTCCAGTCGAAGCGCCAGATATTGGAGCCCGCCCGGGCTCTTGGCATGCAGCTCCACGAAAACCCCCTCGATCAGGCGCTGATTTTCTTCAACCTTCTCCGGTTTGACTTTGTATCGGACTACGACAGTTCTCATGTTGGTCTCCCGGAACGCACGTTTTACGTTCCTCTCGCGTCTCCAAGCGGGCGCGCGGTCGAATTCGCCCTCTCAATGGAAGAAGACGTTCGCTCGGATCGGAAGGATTCCGTGGTCGACGACTTTATTTTCTGTTGCGGTGACTTTGGCTTTGCGGGTGATCCTCGCAGCAATACCGAATTTGAGGGTTCTCGGGTGAATCCTCGGGCCCTGCTGAAACGTCAGTATAGAAGGTGAACCCTCGGACATCACCAGCCCAACGCGGGAAGCCGCGAGGGATCGACCTCATCGTCCAACACCGGAGAGCCTGTCGTGGATCAGTCGCCAATTGAGATATTCGGAGCTCCACAAAGCAATTTCACACGCGCTATCAGAATTGCCTGCGAAGAAAAGGCCATCGACTACGTGTATCATCCGTTGGCGCCGCATTCGCCGGAAGTTGCCGCCATCCATCCGTTGGGAAAGATTCCTGGCCTACGCCATGGGGAGCTGACGTTGGGCGAATCCCGCGCCATCATGGGCTACCTCGACGGCATGTTTCCCGAAAGTCCGCTCATCGCGATCGGCCCGCCGGGAGCCGCTAGCGAAGCCGAGCAATGGCTTTCGATCATCATGTCGGCGACGGATCCGATCCTCATTCGCCAGTACGTCTTCGCCTATATCTTTCCGAAAGACCCGGACGGGGCGGTGGATGGAGAGGCTGTAAAGGCGGTCGTGCCAGCGCTCGAAGCCCATATCGCTCTCCTCGACAAGGCAGTCTCCGAAGCAAGTTTCATCGCCGCCGACCGCTTCACCTTTGCGGACGCGTTGCTGCTTTCGACCCTCGCAGCTGTCCGCAGATTCCCGGAAGGCGCCAGCGCAATGGAGCGCGCGCCATCTCTCTCACGGTATTTCCAGCTGCACGCTGAGCGGCCGAGCTTCATAAAGACGGACCCTTGGTCATGAAACAAAGCGGTATTGAAAAGTCACTACTGCCTGGGCCAGCCATCGGCGCCCGGTGTGTTGGTTGGCGTCGTGACGACTGAGCGGCGCACGCCCAGGGTTTGCGTTTTCGCGGCAGATCGGGAAGGCCAAAAAAATAGCCTTTTCGAGAGCTGGCCCTGACGCTCGTGTGACGCCCAACGTCGAAGTTGCGGACCAACCTCTCGCGCCGTTCGTCCATCAGCCCAAGGGCGCGTCTGGCAAGACGATCGCCGCTTTCGGCGGCGAGAACTTGCCTCATCGTTCATCGCAGAGGGACTCTTCGACGAGTTCCAATTCTATGTTAATCCAACGGATGCTGGAACGTCAGTATAGAGGGCTTCCGACAATCGATTGACCGGGAGGTCTTATCCCGCGGCAACTGCCATTGCGCTGCCAGGCCTGACCAAGTGGGACGTAACTGCCTCAAGCCGGTCGGGAAAAATCGGCGCAAAATTCGGAGATGGCATGAACAAGCACGAAGAAATCGAGCGCCCTGGGTCCATTCAACGACTCCTCGCGGACCTGCGACCGAGGCTGCACAAGTACTGCGCGCGAATGGTGGGATCGGTAATCGATGGTGAGGATGTCGTCCAGGAGGCCATGTTGAGGGCGGTCGAGGCGATTGCTGGCAAGCCCGAAATTACCGAGCCCGAACGCTGGTTGGTTCGAATCGCGCACAACACGGCGGTCGACTTTCTACGCCGGCGTACCCGCGAGGCGGCACGCCATGACGATAGGGACGAGGTGCTGGAGATGATCGCTGACCCCGTTGCTGCTGCGGATCGATCCCAAATTGCAGCTGCGAGCTTGCGCAGCTTCATTCGATTGCCGGTGGCTCAACGAAGCAGCGTGGTCTTGATGGACGTGCTCGGTTATTCTCTTCAGGAAATTGAAGAGATGACCGGAATGACCATACCTGCCATCAAGGCGGCACTGCATCGTGGGAGGGCGAGGCTTCGAGAGATTTCGCGCGAGCCTGATGATTACGTCCCGCCAAGCCTTTCCGAGCCGGACCGAGCTCGGCTTGCCACATACACAAGCCGATTCAACGCGCGTGATTTTGCAGCCGTGCGTGAGATGCTCGCCGAAGAAGTGCGGCTCGAAATGGTTGCCACAGCTCGTTTGAACGGCCGCGATCAGATTACGGAGACTTACTTTGGGAACTACGGCCGCCGAAACGACTGGCGGCTCGCCCCCGGGATTGTTGATGACCGCCCCGCAGTTCTGGTCATGAACGTTGCCGAGCTCTCGGAGAAGCCCGCTTATTTCATTCTTCTTGAATGGACCGGCAGCTTGATCGGGGAGATTCGTGATTTCTCACACGCTCGCCATGTGATCGATGGAGCGGAGATCGCGCTCGACCGCAGCGATCAATGAACTTCTCAGTGGCGGGATCGAGCGTCCCCGCGATAGCTCAATATTTTCCGAGTTACGGTGACAGTGCTAGACTGCACCCCGTAAGTGAGACACGGTAATTGCGGTGACAGTGGGGTTGCCGCGATGCGTTACCGTGGTTTGTTTTGCGCGAACGCGCTGTCACCGCATTTCCAGGTTGTCCGACCAATGCGCATCTCATGCCGCGCGCGCAAGAACGATCGCTCCGAATACGATGAGGGCGACTCCGACCGCGTGGCTGAGCCGTCGGCCGAGCGGGAGCAGTTTCTCGCAGGCCACATAGACGGCGATGCCAGCAATCCAGACAATGTTCATGACACCGGTGACGAACAGCAACGCCATCAGAGACAGCAGCATCCGACGCAATAGCCGCCGTGCTCAATCCCCATGCGGAGCGCTCCCGCCAGGTCGGCGATGACGTCCTGCCAGTGCGTCGATCTTCAGCAGCGTGCCAGCCACGCCCGGCGCCAGGCAGCGGCGGGCGCGACATCGTGGACAAGCACGACGTTCTGATGCTCGCCTCACGCCACGGCCTGGCGTCGCCGCCGCGGGACCGGGCTTTGCAATGACAGGTCGGCCAGCGGCGCGGGCCTGCTGAAGAAGTAACCCTGGCCGAGCGCGATTCCGAGCGAATGCACCCTTGCCACCTGTTCGGAGGTCTCGACACCCTCGGCGACGATGGAAAGCTTCAACGTCTTCGCGAGCTGCACGATGGATTTCAGCACAGCGACGGTCTCGCAGCGGTCGATCCTGTCGATGAAGGACTTGTCGATCTTGACCTTGTCGAACGGAAAGGCCGTCAGATAGGACAATGATGAATAACCGACACCGAAATCATCAAGTGCAATGGATACGCCAAGCGCCTTGAGGCGCTCGAGGGTCTTGAGGTTTTCCTGGGTATCGGCGAGAAACACGCTCTCGGTGATCTCGAGCTCAAGCCGGGATTCCGGAAGTCCGCTCTCCGCCAGCGCGGACGTCACGGAGTCGATAAGGTTCGTGCCGGCAAATTGCAGGGCGGAGAGGTTGACAGCGACCTTGACATCGCCCGGCATGGTCACCGCGTCGCGACACGCCTTGGCCAGCACCTGATTGCCGAGTTCAACGATCAGTCCGCTCGCCTCCGCAACCGCAATGAACTCGGCGGGAGGAATGAAGCCTTTGGTGCTGTGATGCCAGCGCGCCAGAGCCTCGACCGATTTCGCACGGCCCGTGCCGAGCTCGATCACGGGCTGATAAAACACGTCGATCTCCTCGCGCCAGATCGCCTCACGAAGCTCGATCTCGAGGACGTTGCGCTGATCCGCTTCAGCCTTGAGCTCCGCCGAGTAGATATGGAAGCAGTTTCGGCCCGCGTTCTTCGACTTGTAGAGCGCAAGATCGGCGTTGCGAAGGATCTCATCGACCCGCATGCCATGCTCGGGCGCCATGGCGACGCCGATGCTGCAGCCGATCACGACGGGATGGCCGTCGATGTGATAGGGCTCGGAGATGGCCCGAACCAGCCGCGCAGCGAGCGTTGCGACATCCTGCGTCGAGGCCTGGTCCGGTGCCACGATCACCGCAAACTCGTCACCGCCGATCCGCGCCGCAGTATCGACGTCACGGATCTGCGCCTTGATCCGGCTGGCAACCTGCTTCAGCAGCGCGTCGCCGCATTGGTGACCGAGCGCGTCATTGACGGATTTGAACCTGTCGAGGTCCAGCAGGAGCGCGGCGAACGCCGCCTCCGTGCCGGGAGACCTGGCGAGCGCTTCGTCGATGTGCTCCTTGAACAGATTGCGGTTGGCAAGGCCGGTCAGGCTGTCGTAATGCGCGAGCCTCTCGATCCGGACCTCGGAGGCCTTGCGCTCGGTGATATCCTCATGCGTGGCGACCCAGCCGCCGCCCTCGCGCCGTCCGTAGGAGATATAGACGACGCGCCCATCCGGAAACTGCACGGTGTTCGAGATGTGCTCCGACTGGACAAGCCGGTTCTTCAGATCGATGAGATAGGCCTCGACGTCGCGCACGGCGGTTTGTTTTGCAAATACCTCGCAGAAATCCATGCCGATCCGAATCTCCTCCGGTACCAGACCATAGAGTTCGAGCCATTGACGGTTGAACGCAATCAGGCGGTCGCGGCCGTCGAACATGCTCAACCCCTGGGGCAGGTTTCTGAGCGCATCCTCGAACTTGCTGGCAAAATCACGCAGCTCACGCTGGGCGCGGTCGAGCGCCAATTGTCGCCGCCAGTAGAACATCGTCGCGGTCAGGATGACTAAGGTGAGCAGCAGCGCGCCGCCGAGATAGACCTTCTGCCTGAAATCGGAGCGGGAATAGATCTCCTGCTCCGAAATGCCGACGGTGAAGATCAGCGGAAAGGCGCGCGACCTGCGCGCGGTGATCAGCCTGTCGCTACGGTTCGGCCGGTTCTCGTTCCAATATTGTGCATGGAAACTGTCCCGCAGCTCGCTTTCGACGCGGTTCGGCGCGCGCTGCCCCAGCACGGTGCCCTGGTCGATGCCGCGCGCGGCGAGCACGACATGGTTCGCATTTCTGAGCACCAGCGTTCCTCCGGCGCCGAGCTTTGTGGTGTCATAGAACCTGCCGACGACGTCGACACTGATCGAGCCGACGATTACGCCCGCCGGATTCCTGGCAAGGTCGAACATCTTTCTCGCGAGCTGGATGGTCCATTTGTTCGAGGCCCGACCCAACACCGGCTTCGCCACGTAGAGGCGATCGTCGGCCTGCGCCATCACGTTGATGAAGTGCTCGCGATCGCCGAGATAGAGCGGCGCACCGGAATAGCCCGAGGTCGTATCGAGCATGTAGCCGTCCAGTCCGATCAGGGAGAACTGAACCACATCGCCGGTCGCCATGCGGGTCTTGTCGGACCAGAACTTCAGGCTGAATGTGACCGGATCCTGGGCGTAGAGCGCGCGCACCACCAGCAACGACTGATCGACGCGCTCGAAGATGCGTTCGGTGTTTTCCTCGAACAATTCGGCGACGCTGTCGCCGTGCGACCTCGCCTGCTGGACGGCATCCGCCCGCTCGGACGACGTGATCGCGAAGTACCCGATCCAGACCAAGGGCAGGACGAACGATGCAATCTGCAGCGGAGCATTGCGCAGAATTGACATCGCCACCTTGCGAAATGGTCTGGCGAAAATCACGAGGCGCGCTCCCGCATCGGCCGCGGGGGCAGAACAGTGCTGGTCGTCCAGAATGGCATCGCCTCTCTCCGCCTTGATTGCGGGGACGCCACGGCCGCAAGCCGGCACTGTCGTCATCCCGGAGCGCGAGCCTAGAAGCGACAGCCTTAAGGTTCGGTTGGGAAAAGGCTCAATTGTCCAGCTAACGGCCTCCGTAAGACCACGGAAGCCGGCTGGTTTGAGCAGCTTGGCGGTATCGGCGTATTTGAAAATGGCATTTTCGCAGCGCCTGTCGAGCCACGGGCGTTTCTCACACCGCGCGCGCGAGCATGATCGTGCCGGACAGGATGAGAGCCGCGCCTGCCGCATGGCTCAGCCTTGGGCCGAACGGCAGCAGTTTCTCACCGGCGACATAGAGCGCGATGGCGATGATCCAGACGAGATTCATCACTCCGCTGACGAACAGCAGTGCCATCAAGAACCAGCAGCAGCCGACGCAATAGCTGCCGTGGCGAAATCCCATGTGGAGTGCCCCTCTCGTACCGGGCCGCCAATGCTGACTGAGAAACATCAGCGGGCTCTCGCAGTAACGCAGACAGGAACGTTTGAACGGCGTGAATTGGTAAAGCCCTGCGGCGAGCAAAATGAGGCCGCCCAAAATCGAGCTGGTGCTTGCCATCGCCATCGACAGCAACCCGAAGCGTTCGAGCGCCCATTGCACCAGGACCGCAACGACACTGAACGCCGCCCATGTCACGAGATAACCGGCGAGAAATATCCAGGCGTCCATTGCGGCGCAGGATGCAGTCTCCTGCTTGCGCTTGACCGTCGCATACAAGAGGACGGTGGGCGCCGCGCTCGGCGCCATCATCGCGATCATCATCACCCACCACATCACGAACAGCAGCGCGGCATAGAGCGGCGTCCACGGCATCGGCGCCATGTCCGGCATGTCGGCCATCATTTCGGTGTCCATGCCGGCGCCGCTGGCGAGATAGGCCCAGGCGAGCGCCGCCACGGCAGCGGTCCCGATCGCAACGATCAGGCGGTCGCGGTGAAGCAGGTGTTCCAGCATGAAGTGCCCGCGCATGGGCTTGCCCGCCGCTGAGGTGGCCGAGTTGACCTCTCGATTTCAGCGCAGCATCACGCCGCGACGCCGTCGGGCGTTTGCACGACGGTAGCAAGCGAGCTGTGCGTGTCCCGGGTTTCGAACGGAATCGCGCCGGTCGAGCGGATGCTGGCGGACGCGATCTCGGCCGCCCTATGCTCGAAGCCCTCGGGCATCACGACCTGAATGCGGTGCGGAGTACCCGTCACCGGGTTCTTGATCGGCTCGACGTCGGTCTCGAGCACGCCCCCGGCGACAAGCCGGGCGACGCGCCCGTCCTTGTCAAAGGAGAACTCGAACGGTGCAAACACCGGATCGTGGATCTTGGTGACGATCAGGCTGACGATCTGGAATAGCGTGCCCTCGGCAGAATGCTTGCCCGAAAAGATATCGAACAACGCCTGGCGCTGCTCCGGCGTGGCGCGTTCGTCGATGATGGGTTGGATCGTCCCGTTGCCCTCATGCAGCGCTCCGGGGAAATCGACCGTGATCGCGAAGCAGAGACCGTCAAGCCTGGTCCCCTCGAAATGTCCCTTGGCGATGCGCATAGCGACCAGCCCCTTGCAATAGCCTTGGGTCGGCGGCGCGTTGAAATCGCAGGGGCAGCCGAATGCGCAAGTGCAATTCTTCATCCATTCGCCTTCGAGACGCCAGTCCGATGCAGCCATGGCACATCTCCCAATGTGAGGGGGGACGCGGCAGCCATGGACGATTTTTTTAGCGTTATGTCGAAGCAATGCGTAGAACCGCGAGCGGGATCGAGATCCGATCAGAAGGCCGCCTCGCAGAAAAGTCGGTTGGCGAGCTGCCGTTTACCGTCCCAATGGCGAAAAGCATATCAGCCGTGGCCGGGCACGTACAGCGAATGATTGCGGCGGAGCAAGCGGGTCTGCAGGACGTTCGACACTGAGAGGAATGGTGCCCAGGGAGGGAATCATACCCAACCACCGACACGACGAACCGCTGTTTGTCCTTAGTATGGCGGCGTGAGCGTTTGGCATGGTGGCGGAGGAGCGCTGCCGCCTTTCCGCACACCCTACAAACCAGCGATATCTCCTTCGATCCTTCGCGTGAGGGTTTGCAGCCGCGCCCGAGTGATGCTCGGCCTCGGCTCTCGCGGAGAGGTGATGCCAGATCAGCTGCTTTGCCTGTGGAGCAGAGAGAAACGAGTGTCGATCACAGCCCGCTCGGTCTCGCCGTCAGTGCTTGCAATCCTTGCGATGATGAGCCGGGCTGCTTCCTTACCGATGAGATCGCCCGGCGGACGGATCGTGGTCATTGACGGATTGCATGCTGCGCTGAAGCTCAAATCGCCGAAACCGACCACCGACAAACGCTCGGGGATCGCGACGCCGAGGCGCTGGCATTCGAAAATCGCGCCCAGCGCGATATGATCATTGGAACAGGCAATGCCGTTGACGTCGGGGAAGCGCCGCAAGGCCTCCGCAAGCAGCATGGCGCCCACCTCGGCGGTTGCAGGCGCCGGATGCCGGATGATCTCCGCACTGACATTCAGCACGCTCCGTGCGGTCTCGATGAAACCCTGCGCACGCTGCGCAGCGCGCTGATCCTCTTGCAGGCGAGCCCCAAGAAACAGCAGCCGTTTGCGCCCGCGCTGCATGAGGTGTGACGCAGCGGTGCTCCCGACCTGAGTGTGATGGAAGCCTACGGCCATATCCATCGGCTGGCGGCCGAGCTCCCAGATCTCGACAACCGGCACCCTGCTGTCGCGCAACAGCCGTCGTGTGACGGCGCTGTGCGAGAGGCCGGTCAGGATGATCGCAGCGGGCGCCCAGGACAGGGCCGTCCGCACCAGGTCTTCCTCGTCGCGCTCGTCATATTCGGTATGCCCGAGCATCACCTGGAACCGTTGCTTGCCGAGCTCGGACTGTATCGCGGCAACGGTCTCGGCAAAGAACGCGTTGCGGACCGAGGGGACAATGATGCTCGCGACGCGCGATGAGGCCGCGGCGAGTCCGCCTGCCATCAGGTTCGGCACATAGTCGAGCGCCTCGATGGCACGTGCGATCGACCGGCTTGCCGCGGCCGAAACCGCGCCGGGCTTCCGGAAGTAGAGAGACACGGTGGATGGCGAGAGCTCGGCGCGCGCCGCCACATCCATGATCGTGACCCGCTGCATCTTGCGCCGGGCACGTGTGGGCTTTGATGAAGGCATCGACCCTGAAATAGTAGCGCTATTATCAGCGACGAAGCGTAGGTGATCGGCTGTCAGAAAGCAATCTGATCTCATGGTACCAGCGGAAAATGGTGCAAATATCGATCGTTTGTGCAGTTGGAGTCTGCAATGGGAATCGGCTTGACAGCGATCTGTGTAACCTTGAAAATCATAGCGCTGCGAAGGTAGCTGAGACAGCGCAGTCATGACAGGATCTGCGCGCGATCCGAAGAAGCTTCGCCTTTCGATGCTTCGACCGAGCGCATTGTTCAGTGAGTGGCGCCAGGATATTGCACGCGGAAAAGCGGCAAAATATCAGCCGGGAGGAAACGATGAACCTTGCGAGGCTTGCAAGTCTGCTGTTGTTGAGCGCTGCGCTGGCCTCGGGCCCGGCATCCGCTGAAACGCAGTTGAAGGTCTATCTCTCCAGTCAGGGTCAGCCTGCTGTCTGGCGGAAAGCGCTGGATCAATTCGAAGTGCGCAATCCTGGCATCAAGGTCATGATCGAACTCGGCGGCGCGACGTCCGACCTGCAGGCGCAGTATCTCAACACGGTGATGTCGGCGAAGGACCCGTCGCTGGACGTCCTGATTCTCGATGTCATTCGTCCGGCCCAATTCGCAGCCGCCGGTTGGCTTTCCCCATTCCCTGAGAAGGACCTGCTCGCTTACCTTCGCCCTTATGCCGAGGCCAATACCGTCGAGGGCAAGGTGGTCGCGTTGCCCGCTTTTGCCGACGCCATGTTCCTCTACTATCGGAAGGATCTGCTCGACAAATACGACATCCCGCCGCCGAAGACGTGGGAAGAACTGGCCGTTGCGGCGCAAAAGATCACGGACGGCGAGCACAATCAGAATTTGCAGGGGCTTTCTTTCCAGGGCAAAGCGATCGAGGGGGCGGTCTGTACGTTCCTGCTTCCCTATTGGAGTCAAGGCAAGACGGTCGTCGAAAACGGCAAGCTGATCTTCGATCGCGACGCGGCGATCAAGGCGCTGGCGCTGTGGAAGAGCTTTGTCGACAAGGGGATTGCCAAGAAGAGCATCTCCGAAGTCGCAACCGACGACACCCGCAAGGAGTTTCAGGCAGGCAACGTGGTCTTTGCCGTGAACTGGGGCTACGCCTGGGCTCTCTTCCAAGGCGAAGGGTCGGCTGTCGTCGGCAAGGTAGCAGTCTCGCGGCTGCCCGCCGTTACCGGGGGCGAACAGTCGACCTGTCTCGGTGGTTGGGAATGGGGCGTCTCCGCCTATTCCAAGCATCAGGATGAGGCCAAGAAGCTCGCTGAATTTCTGTCCGGCCCTGAGATATCCAAATTCATGGCGATCAACGGCTCGCTGTTACCGACCTATCCGGCGCTCTACACGGATTCCGAGGTCACCAAGGCTGCTCCCTGGTTTGCTGATGCCGTGCCCGTGGTGGGGACGGCGAGGGCGCGGCCGGTCACGCCCCGCTACAACGAAGTCAGCGAGGTGATCCGAACCACCGTGAACGCGGTGCTGGCGGGCGTGGCGACACCGGCGGAGGGCGCCAGCCAGATCGAGAGCCGCCTGAAGCGGATCTTCCATTAGGGCTGGTTCGTTCCTTCGTTCACACATTGCATGCTGCCGCCACAAGCTGCGCCGCGCTTTTCGGCAACCCGGATCGGATTTCATGACGACATCAGTCCCACTCGCGCGGGCAACGGGTCGCGCCAAACCGCTTCGCGCACGGTTGTCGCGCCTGCTTGATCCCGACGAGGCGACGCTCGGCGCGCTGCTGCTTGCGCCGACCGCCATTCTGCTCGCCGTGGTGATCGGCTATCCAATCTGCAGACTCATTTATACGAGCTTCCTCGACCTGTCGCTCACGTCGGGGGTGCCGGCGCGCTTTGCCGGGCTCGCGAATTTCCAGGAGATGATCGAGGATCCGGTGTTCTGGCAGGCGGCCCGGAACACCATCCTCATTGCGCTGATCACGGTTCCCGGCGCGCTGATCGTCGGGCTCGGCCTTGCGCTGCTCGCCAACCTTCCGTTTCAGATGCGTTGGCCAGCGCGGCTTTCGCTGCTCGTCCCGTGGGCGCTACCCCTTTCCTTCGCGGGCCTGATCTTCGCGTGGTTCTTTCATTCTGAATATGGCGTCGTCAACGACGTGCTGCAGAGGTTCGGCCTGTCCGGCATCATCTGGTTCAATTCGCCGCGGCTCGCATTTGCCGCGATCTGCCTCGCCATCATCTGGAAGACGTCGTCTTTCATGGCGATGATCATTCTCGCTGGCCTGCAGACCATTCCCCGATCGCTCTATGAGGCGGCGGATGTCGATGGAGCAGGCCGCGTGCGGAAGCTTCTTCTGATCACGCTGCCGCTGCTCAAGCCGACGATCGTGGTTGCGCTGATCTTTCGGACCATCACCGCGCTGCAGACCTTCGACATTCCCTATATGATGACGGGCGGCGGACCGGGCACGTCGACCGTGACGCTCGCCATGTATATCCATCAAAACACCGTCTCGTTTCTCGATCTCGGCTACGGGTCGGCGCTTGCCGTGGTGATGTTCATTCTCTCCATGGCTGTGACGGCGCTCTATCTGCGCATGATCCGCGGCAGCGAGGGCGTCGAATGACCACGGACGCCATTTCAAGACCCGGATCGCTCCTGTCGGGCAAACCGCTACGCGTGCTGGCGGCGCTCATCCTCATCGTCAACGGGTTGTTTCCGGCGCTGTGGATTCTTATCACCTCGTTCAAGACCGAGGCGGAACTGACCCTGAAGCCGATCACCTGGTTGCCCCGCGCGCCGACGCTGCAGAACTATATGCAGGCGTTCTCCGACCAGCCGCTGCTCACCTTCCTGTTCAACAGCTTCATGGTCGCGCTGCTGTCGACAGCGTCGACGCTGCTGGTCTCCGTCCTTGCCGCCTATGCGCTCGCCCGGCTCAATCTCAGATTTCGCGGCCTGATCATGTCGCTGATCATCGCGGTTTCGACCTTTCCGCTGGTCACGCTCCTGGTGCCGCTGTTCGAGACGATGCGGGCGCTCGATCTTCTCAACACCTGGACGGCGCTGATCATGCCTTACACGGTGCTGAGCCTGCCGGTCTGTATCTTGGTGCTGACGTCGTTTTTCGAGAGTATTCCGCGCGATCTGGAAAACGCCGCCATGATCGACGGCTGCACGCGACTTGGCGCGCTGTTCAGGGTGGTCGTGCCGTTGTCGGCGCCCGGCGTTTTCACCGCCGGCATTCTCGCCTTTGTCAACTCGTGGGACGAGTTTCTGCTGGCCCTGTCGTTCAATTCCAATCCGGCGTTGCGCACGCTGCCGGTCGGAATCCAGCTCTACCAGGGTGAATTTGCATTCCCCTGGCCGGTGATATCAGCCGCGCTCGTCGTGGGCATCGTGCCGATTGCGGCCCTGATTGTGATCTTCCAGGGACGCGTGGTTTCAGGGCTGACGGCCGGCGGCGTCAAGGGGTGAGGAGTCACGTGTCGAGAGGCATTCCGAGGTTCCCGAGATGACAAGCTATGATTCCGTTCGCTATGGCTCGCTGGCCGGCCGCAACGTGCTGGTCACCGGTGGGGCCGCGGGCATCGGCGCGGAGATGGTCAAGGCGTTTGCATCGCAGGGTTCGATCGTATCATTCATCGACATCGACGAGCAGGCCGGGGCCACGACAGCGGCCTCGACCGGGGCGGAGTTCATCGTTTGCGACGTGACCGATATCGCCGCGCTCCGTAGCGCAGTTGCGCGCGTCGAAGACAAGCGAGGCCCCGTCTCGGTGCTGGTCAACAACGCCGCCCGCGATGATCGCCATGCCATGGTCGATGTCGAGGCTGAGACTTGGCGGCGCGTGCTGTCGCTCAACCTCGATCACCAGTTCTTCGCGAGCCAGGCGGTGAGCAAGAGAATGATCGAGGTAGGCAGAGGAGCAATCATCATGTTCGGCTCGGTCTCCTGGATGCGCGGGATACCAGGAATGGTGGGGTATACGACGGCGAAGGCGGCGATCAACGGCATGACCAAGACGCTGGCCCGGGAGCTCGGCCCGGCAGGCATCCGCGTCAATTGCATCGTGCCCGGCGCGATCGTCACCGAGCGGCAGCAGCGGCTCTGGGCGACGCCCGCGAGCAACCAAAAGTTCATCGACAGCCAGGCGCTCAAATTCCGGCTCGATGCCTCGCATGTGGCGCGCGTCGCGTTGTTTCTTGGCTCCGACGAGAGCGCCGGATGCACCGGGGCGAACTTCATTGTCGATGCAGGCCTAACCTGAGAGCCGAAGGAATGAGCGCGAAACTCGAAACCACCCCTGCGGGCTTCATAGTCTCCATCAATCGCCGGCCGGTTCTCAGGCATAGCGCCGCAAAACCGTGCATCTTTGTCGGACGCGGTGATGATCGCATCGCGATGCACCGCGGTCGTTTCGAGATCGAAGACCGCCTCGTCGAGCGCTGTCCGCTGGCACATGCCGAGATCGACGGCGGGCGCATCCGGCTTGCGCCCGGCAAGGGGCAGGCGCCGCGGTTGATCCTTTGGCTCGAGGAAAATGCGCTCGTGCTGCAGGCGACAGATCCGTCCATGAACAGGTTTTGGATTCGGATCGCGGCTGATCAGGACGAGCACGTCTGGGGTGGCGGCGAGCAGTTTTCCTATTTCGATCTGCGCGGCCGGCGGTTTCCACTGTGGAGCTCCGAGCCCGGCGTTGGGCGTGACAAGACGACGGAGATCACATTCAAGGCGGACGCCATCGACAAGGCGGGCGGGGACTATTTCCACACCTACTATCCGCAGCCGACCTATGTTTCCTCTGCCCATTATGCACTTCACGTCGCGACCTCTGCCTTTTGCGCTTTCGATTTTCGCGACGATGCGTTTCACGAGATCGAGGTTTGGGCCGTTCCGGAGCGTATCGAGCTGTTTGCGGCGGAAACGTTTATCGAATTGGTCGAAATCCTGTCGGGCCGCTTCGGGCGTCAGCCGCCGCTGCCGGACTGGATCTACAACGGCGCGATCGTCGGATTGAAGGATGGGGCGGCCTCATTCAAGCGCCTTGAGCGGATGCGCGAAGCCGGCGTCAAGGTTGCAGGCCTCTGGTGCGAAGACTGGGTTGGAATCCGGCCGACTGCGTTTGGTGCGCGGCTGTTCTGGAACTGGCAGGCGAGCGAGCAGCGATATCCAGGCCTTCGCCAGCGCATCGCCGAACTGAACAGCGATGGCATACGCTTTCTCGGCTACGTGAACCCCTATCTTTGCAACGATGGATCCTTGTTCGCTGCGGCTGAAGCCGCGGGCTATTTCGTCAAGGACGGCTCGGGGCGAACCGCGCTGATCGATTTCGGTGAATTTCACTGCGGCATTGTCGATCTCACCAACAAGGACGCGGCCGCATGGTTCTGCGAAGACATCATCGGCGCAGGCATGCTCGACTACGGTCTATCCGGCTGGATGGCCGATTTTGGTGAGTACCTGCCGACCGACGTGCGTCTCGCCAATGGCGTGGATGCAAAGCTGATGCATAATCGATGGCCGACACTTTGGGCGGAGGTGAACGCAAAGGCGGTGGCGAGCCGAGGCAAGACCGGCGAAGCGCTGTTCTTCATGCGGTCCGGTTTTACAGGCGTGCAGCAGCACTGCCCCTTGCTTTGGGCCGGCGACCAGTCGGTCGACTTCTCGCGCCACGACGGGCTCGTGACGGTGATCTGCGCCGCCTTGTCCTCCGGCCTGCTCGGCAACGCGTTTCATCATTCCGACATCGGCGGTTATACGAGCCTGTTCGGCAATGTCCGTACACCCGAGTTGCTCATGCGCTGGGCGGAGATGGCTGCATTCACGTCGGTCATGCGCAGTCATGAGGGCAATCGGCCGCATGACAATTTGCAGCTCGACGGCGATGGCGAGGTGTTGCGGCATTTTGCGAGGATGACGGCAATCTACGTTCATCTCGCACCATACCTTGAGATCTTGTCGCAGGAGGCGGCCCGCCGGGGCCTTCCAGTGCAGCGCCCCTTGTTCCTGCATCACGAAGCCGATCGCCGGACATACACCATTCAAGACAGCTATCTGTACGGTCCTGACCTGCTGGTGGCGCCAGTCTGGCGGCCATCCGAGGGAGAACGGACGCTGTATCTGCCAACCGGAACCGATTGGGTCCACGTCTGGTCAGGCCAGTCGTTCGCCGGCGGCGAGGAAATTACGGTCAGCGCTCCACTGGGCCAGCCGGCGGTCTTCTACAGGGCGGACTCCGCGTTTGGCGCGCTGTTCCGCGGTCTGAGGGACGTGTAGCGCTCTAGCATCGAACGGATCGCCATCGCGGCGTCGGACCTATTCGAACGGTAGCAATACGAGCGCCATCGTCTCGTGGAGGAAATCGCGCAAAATCGTAATTTGGCGTGGAAAATCGCACGAATGGTGCCCAGGGGCGGAATCGAACCACCGACACTGCGATTTTCAGTCGCATGCTCTACCAACTGAGCTACCTGGGCGTGCTGAGGGAAGGACCCAAAGAGAAGGTCAAGGCCCATCGAGCGGGCGGTTTATAGTGGGCTCGCAGCGGCCTGTCTACCCGGCTTCGCCAAGAGGCTGCGCCGGGCGCGGCCCGGCTGTGCACAAGGTGGGGCGGGCTTGCTGCGATCGGCGCGCGGCACAACGGCCGCGCGAGCAAGCGACTGATATCATTTAATTATTCGACGTCATCCACCTCGTCGTCGCGACCGGGGATGACGTAGGACCCTTTCAGCCATCGGTTCAGGTCGACGTCGCGGCAGCGCGACGAGCAGAACGGACGGGTGGCCTGCGCCTGCGGCTTGCCGCAGATCGGGCAGGTTTTGAGCGGCCCGGCGGGCTTCTTGGCGTGGTCGTTCATGGGTGGCGGCAGTCTACACGAGGTGACGAGGTTCAAGAGCCTCTCGGCAAACGGGTTCCTCCGACGGAGGCGCAGGATGCCCGCCGACCGATTCTACTGTGCATGGGGTTGTTTTCGAGGTTTTTGTCGGAGTGGTTTTGAGGTGGTTTTTTTTGGCTCACACGGCGGTGGCGTTGAGCCAGCCGAAGCGGATCGGAAAGCCTTCGCCGCCGAGCAGCGTGGAGGTCTCGTAGAGCGGCAGGCCGACCACGTTGCTGTAGGATCCCACCATCTTCACCACGAACGAGCCGGCGATGCCCTGCACGGCGTAGCCGCCGGCTTTGCCGCGCCATTCGCCCGAGCCGATATAGGCCTGGATGTCGTCTTCCGACAGGCGCTTGAAGCGGACGCGGGTCTCGACCAGGCGCTGGCGAAAAGCCTCGCGCGGCGTCACCAGGCAGATCGCGGTGTAGACGCGGTGGTTGCGGCCCGATAGCAGCCGCAAGCACTGGGCGGCTTCGTCGACGAGATTGGCCTTGGGCAGGATGCGGCGGCCGACCGCCACCACCGTATCGGCGGACAGGATGAAGGCGCCGCGGAGCTCATCGTCGAGCTGCACCGATTTGAGCGCCGCATCGGCCTTGGCCCTCGCGAGGCGATTGGCGCAGGCGCGCGGCAGCTCGCCCCGCTTCGGCGTCTCGTCGACATCTGCCGGCCGGAGCGCGTCCGGGTCGATGCCGGCCTGGTTGAGCAGCGACAGGCGCCGCGGCGAACCGGAGGCAAGAACGAATTTGGGGCGGCCGAGCATCAGGTGATTTTTGGGAGACGAGGCAGGGGGTGAATTGCGCGCGGAACCTATCGGAAGGGGGCTGGTTTCACAACCCGGGAACCCTGACTTTGGTGATTCGGGGCGTCCAACATGCGTGTGCCCTTAGTCTGTGACGCAGGTGTTACGCTTGCCCCATACTACCCGCTCGCGGCGCCCACCTTGGCGAAACGCCGGCGGATCCGCATCAGGAGCTGGTCGCAGACCTCGCGATAGGCGGCGAGCTTCTGGTCGCGGCTGCCCTCGATGGTGGTGGGGTCCTGCGTCGGCCAGTACTCGACGTCGGCCGCGAGCGTGCGGGTCAGTTCCAGCGCCTTGTGGTGCGCTTCCGGCGAGAGCGTGATGATGAGATCGAAATTCAACCCCTCCCAGTCCTCCAGCTCCTCGAAGGTTTGCGGCTTGTGGGTGGAGATATCCTGGCCGAGCTCGGCCATCACGGCGATGGCGAACGGATCGAGCTCACCCTTTCGGGCGCCGGCCGATTTCACGTAGAGCCCCTGCGGAAACATGTGCTGCAGCAGGCTCTCGGCCATCGGTGAGCGCACGCTGTTCATCGCGCAGGCGAACAGCACCGATTGCGGATCGCGTGCGCGTGGCGGACCCGCCATCGCGGTTAGGCCCTTTTGATAGAGGGCATGGCCTTGTCGGAAAACCGCTGCACACTTTTCCGGGCCATGCCCTAGCCCTTCCAGTGAAGAACAGTGATGAGCGTGAACAGGCGGCGCGAGGTCTCGAAATCGACCCGCACCTTGCCCTTGAGCCGCTCCTGCAGCGTGCGCGATCCCTCGTCATGGATGCCGCGGCGGCCCATGTCGATGGCCTCGATCTTGTCCGGGGTCGCGGTGCGGATCGCCTGATAGTAGCTGTCGCAGATCATGAAATAGTCCTTCACGATCCGCCGGAACGGCGTCAGCGACAACAGATGCGCGACCACGGGCGTGCCATCCTCGCGGCGGATGTCGAACATCAGCCGGCTGCCGGTGATGCCGATGTGCAGCGTGAACGGCCCCTTGCCGTCAGCGCCATCGGGCGCGAACAGGTTCTGCTCGATCAGATCGTAGATCGCGATCGCGCGCTCGTGCTCGATATCGGGCCCGGAACGGCCGATCGAGTCCTCGTCGAGGGTGACCGCGACGATGCGATTGGTCGAGTCGTCCTGTTCGGGCGGCTTTGTCATGACAGATTGAGGCGCAATCCAATCGAGCGCGAATGGGCGTCCAGCCCTTCAGCTTGTCCGAGCGTCATCGCGGCCGGGCCCAGCGCACGCAGCTGGTCCGGGCCGCATTTCAGGATCGAGGTGCGCTTCATGAAATCGGCGACCCCGAGCCCTGAGGAAAATCGCGCCGAGCGCGCCGTCGGCAGCACGTGGTTGGAGCCGCCGACATAATCGCCGATCGCCTCCGGCGTATGCGCGCCGAGGAAGACCGCGCCGGCATTGCGGATCTTTGCAGCGAGCGCGTCGGGATCATCAGTCATGATCTCGAGATGCTCGGCGGCGATCGCGTCCGCGAGCGGAATGGCGTAGGCGAGGGTCTTCACCATGATGATGGCGCCGAAATCGGCCCAGGAGCGACCTGCGATTGCTGCACGCGGCAGCGTCTTCAATTGCGCTTCGACCGCCTTCTCGACATCGGCGGCAAGCCGCGCCGAGTCGGTGATCAGGATCGATTGCGCGCTGGCATCGTGCTCGGCCTGCGCCATCAGATCAGCCGCGATCCAGTCGGCATTGCCGGTGTCGTCGGCGATCACCAGCACCTCGGAGGGGCCCGCGATCATGTCGATACCGACCTTGCCGAACACCAGCCGTTTCGCGGCGGCGACATAGGCATTGCCGGGGCCGACGACCTTTGCGACGGGCGCGATCGTCGCGGTGCCATAAGCGAGCGCCGCCACGGCCTGCGCGCCGCCGACGCGGTAGATCTCGGAGACGCCGCCAAGCGAGGCCGCCGCGAGCACCAGCGGATTGAGCTTGCCGTCGGGCGAAGGCACCACCATCACCAGGCGCGAGACGCCCGCGACCTTGGCCGGCACCGCGTTCATCAGCACTGAGGACGGATAGGCCGCGGTGCCGCCGGGCACGTAGAGGCCGGCGGATTCGATTGCGGTGTAGCGCCAGCCGAGCTCGACCCCGAGCGGGTCGATGAAGCGCTCGTCCTTCGGCAGCTGGCGACGATGGTAAGTCTCGATGCGGTCGCGCGCGAGCTTCAGCGCATCCAGCGTCGCGGCATCACAGGCCTTTGTCGCAGCTTCGATCTCAGCGGCCGACACGCGCAGGCCGGATGCATCCAGCGTCAGCCGGTCGAATTTTGCCGTGGCCTCAAGCAGAGCGGCATCGCCGCGCTTGGCGACATCATCGACGATGGCGCGCGCGGCCGCCTCGACATCAGCCGAGACCTCGCGCTTGGCGGCGAGGAAGGCCGCGAATCGCTGGTCAAAATCGGCGCTGCTGCGGTCGAGACGAACGGGCATTTTGGGCTTGGCTTCTGCTGGTTGAGGGGGGAGCAGTCTGGCTCACCGGCCCCCTGCTCAATGGCGCGGCGGGGAAGCTGCGTCAACCCTTGGCAGTCAACCCTTGACAGTCAACCCTTGGAAGCCAACGCTTGGAAGCTACCGTTCCGGCGAGGACCTGAGCCGGTTCGGCTGGTATACAGGCAACCTTACCCCTCTCCCTCGATTCTCAGCCCCGTTCCCAGTTCGTCCGCCCCCAGATCGGTCAGCTCGCACTCAAGGCATTCGAGGTCGAGGCGGATGGCGCCGCCCTGGGCAAACAGCAAGAGCGCGCTGCCGCCGGGCTCCTCATCGCGGCCGTCCTGGGGATGAAACTCGATGCCGACGAGGTCCAGGACCGCCTCGGATGTCGCCAGATCGATATTGCGCGACTTGCAGGCGAGCACGCGGTCGAAGCGAAGCGCTGACACCAGCCGGCGCGGCTCGGTCTCGCCCGCCAGAGTCTGCTCCCAGTCCAGCCGGCTCATGCCGACCACCAGGCGCTTCTCGCCCTGCCGCCAGATGATGTCGGAAGGCTGCACGTGGGCATCCTGCACATGGGTCGAGATCACCGCGAGATCGTCGGCGTCGAGCGCGATCAGTTTGAGCTGGGGAGACATCACCGACACTTCTTCTCGAGGGCTGATCCGGCTCAACGCGCAGGGCTGCCGAAATTTCCGCGCAAACTAGCGACTGCACGGACTAGAGGCTATTGATATCCTTCATCTCCAGCACCTTCTTGGGATAGCCGACCCTGGCGACATGGATCATGGCGCGGCCCATCTGCTCGGTCGAGGTCACGAGCCCGGGCGAGATCCGGCGCAGCACCGACCACAGCGGCCAGGTCACGTCGTAGACCGCCTGCACCCAGGCCGTCTTCGAGCGGATCCCGTGCAACGGCTGGATCGCGCCGGGCCGGAACATGTAGGCCGCCTTGAACGGCAGCTTGAGCAGATCGTTCTCGGTCTTGCCCTTGACGCGCGCCCACATCCGCGAGCCCTGCTCGGTGGAATCGGTGCCGGCGCCGGTGACATAGGTGAAAGTCATCTGCGGATTGAGCCGCGCCAGCGTCGTCGTCGCGGCAAGCGTGATGTCGTAGGTGAGATGGCGGTAGCGCTCTTCGCTCATGCCGATCGAGGAAACGCCGAGGCAGAAGGAGCAGGCGTCATAACCGGTGAGCTGCGCCTCGATCGCCGAATAGTCGGTGAAATCGTCGTGGATGATCTCGGTCAGCTTGGCGTTGCGCACGCCGGTCGAACTGCGCCCGACCACGAGCACGTGCTCAACGCCGGCATCGACCAGGCACTCGCGCAACACACCCTGCCCAACCATGCCGGTCGCGCCAAAAATGATGACACGCATCGGGACGTCCCCACCGAAGTCGCGGCTCATGCGGCGGCCGCGATCTCGTCGAAGGATACACCGGACAGCGTCGCCGAGACATCCCAAAGCCTCGCAGCCGACGCGAAATCCTTCGCCTGCGGCATGATCCGCGCCGGCGCCGGTGCCCCCTTCAATTCGTAGAACCCGTTCGGGCCGTAATAGCTGCCGGGCTCGGCGCCCGCCGAGGTCGCAACGAACAACGTGGGCAGCGCGCCTTCAGCCGCGGATTGGCTGATGAGAGGCTGGAGCAACCGGCCCACTCGCCACTGCAAGGTGTTGATGCCAGGCCCGTTCGGAATGAGATCGGTGCGCGCGTAGCCGGGATGGGCGGCCACACTACGCAGGCCCCAACCGGCCGCATCGCTGCGCCGCTGCAATTCGAGCGAGAACATCAGCATCGCGAGCTTGGACTGGCAGTAGGCACGCCAGGGACGATAGGACCGCTGGCTCTGAAGATCGTCGAACTTGATCGCGCCCGACCGGTGCGCGAGGCTCGAGAGATTGACCACGCGCGCAGCCTTCGCACGTCGAAGCTGCGGCAAGAGCCGGGCGGTCAGAGCGTAGTGGCCGAGGTAATTGGTGCCGAGCTGCATCTCGAAACCGTCTTCGGTCTGCTGCCGCTTCGGCAGCGCCATCACCCCGGCATTGTTGATGAGAAGGTCGAGCTGGTCGTTGCTGGCGGCAAAACGCCGGGCGAAATCGGCGACCGACGACAGGCTGGCGAGGTCGAGGCGCTCATAGGCGATCAGGGCGTTAGGAAATTGCGCGCAGATGCCCTCGATCGCCCGCAGCCCCTTTGCGTCGTTGCGCCCGGTGAGTATGACGATGGCTCCGGCGCCTGCCAGCGCCAGCGCGGTCTCGTAGCCGAGGCCGCCGGTGGCCCCGGTGACGACGACAGTCTTGCCGCTGAGAGAGGGGATGTCTGCCGTGGTCCAGTCGGTCATGCCATATCTCCGTTCGGGGCTGGAATGAGGCCCGCGACGGGTCTAAATGTGCACCGAGTGCAAGTTTGCAAGAGGTGAAAAATTTGAAGGCTTCGAAGTCCGCCGGGAAATCAGTCAGGAAGGCCGCCAAGTCATTGCCGACAGGAGCAAAATTCGCTGCCAGCCCCGGCCTGCGCCAGCGCAAGCAGCAGGAAACCCGCGAGCGGCTGAAGCGCGCGGCGATGGCGCTGTTTCTTGAACGCGGCTTCGAGGCCACGACCATCGACGACATCGCGGCGGCGGCCGACATGTCGCGGCGGAGCTTTTTTCATTATTTCGCGTCCAAAGAGGACGTCGTCGCCGCCTGGCAGGAGGATGCAGCCGCCGCGCTGGTCGCCGAGATTCTCGCGCGGCCTGCGGACGAAACCATGCTGACGGCGGCGGAGAACGCGATCGCTGCCGCAGTCAAACGAATCGATCCGACCGAGGCGGCCGCGATGTCGCGGCTCAAGCGCGACAATCCCACGCTTCAGGCCCGCGACCAGCTCAAATACGAAAAGCTCGAGCGCGCGCTGGCGGACGGGCTTGCGCAACGTTCGGGGCGCAAATCGGACCGGCTGAAAGCCCGGCTCGTCGCCATGATCGCCACCGGCGCGATGCGCGTCGGCGGCGAGAGCTGGCTCAGCGAAGGCACGCGCGACAGGCCGGAGGCTTTCGTCAAACGCACCTTCGATGCGATCAGGGCGATATTGGAGTGAGGTCCTTCGACCTCACTCCTTGAAGAACGCCAGCAGGTCGGCGTTGATGGTTTCGGCGTGCGTGGTCGGCATGCCGTGCGGAAAGCCCTTGTAGGTCTTCAGCGTGCCGTTCTTGAGCAGCTTGGCCGACAGCGGACCGGAATCGGCGTAAGGAACGATCTGGTCGTCGTCGCCGTGCATCACCAGCACCGGCACGTTGATCTTCTTCAGATCCTCGGTGAAATCGGTCTGCGAGAACGCGACGATGCCGTCGTAATGCGCCTTCGCGCCGCCCATCATGCCCTGGCGCCACCAATTCTGGATCACCGCTTCCGACGGCTTTGCGCCGGGGCGGTTGTAGCCATAAAAGGGACCGGCGGGGAGGTCGCGGTAGAAGTCCGTCCGGCTGGCGGCAAGCTGGGCCTGAAGACCGTCGAACACGCTCTTCGGCAGGCCGCCGGGATTGGCTTCCGTCTGCACCATCAGCGGCGGCACTGCCGAGAGGATCGCGGCCTTCGCCACGCGAGACTCGCCGTGGCGCGCGATGTAGTGCACGACCTCGCCGCCGCCGGTGGAATGGCCGACATGAATGGCGTTCTTGAGATCGAGATGCGCGGTCACCGCCGCGAGATCGTCGGCATAATGATCCATGTCGTGGCCGTCGGCGACCTGTGCCGAGCGGCCATGGCCGCGGCGGTCATGGGCGACGACGCGATAGCCGCGGGTGACAAAGAACATCATCTGCGCGTCCCAGTCGTCGGACGACAGCGGCCAGCCATGGCTGAACACGATCGGCTGGCCCGAGCCCCAATCCTTGTAGAAAATCTCGACGCCGTCTTTGGTGGTGATGGTGGGCATGGGGGACTCCTTTAGTTAAGAACGATCAGGCGAACGCCATCGGCTTGTAGCGGCGCCAGGCACCGATGGTCACCAGCACGAAGAACAGCAGCACGATGCCCTGCACCACGGCGAACACGGGACCCGACGGCGGCGCCGGCGGCACGGCCGGCGCGAGCGCGGCCAGCGCCGGCACTTTCAGGAACGACTGGATGATCAGCACGAAGACGTTGAAATAGAGCGAGATCATCGCGGTCACGATGTAGATCGGCCGCCACGCACCCGCTAGCTTCATGCCATAGAGCGCGATGCAGGCGATCGCGAGCAGCACCAGCGAGATGCCGGCGATGATGTACGAGGGCAGCAGCTCCTTGAACGGAAACAGGAAGCCGGTCGCATTGGTCAGGATGGTGAAGATGAGGAAGATCGCCGTGAGGGCGGGCATCGGCTTCGAGCCGAGCAAGCCGAACATCACGACGAGGCCGGCGGCGATGGCGATCAGGCTGATGATGACATGGACCAGTGTGAAGGCGGGCAGGCTCAACCCAAGAACCATGACATCTCTCCTATTCTCTGCATTGAGATCAGGTGATTGATATTACGCTCCTCATCGGATTGCTACCTGCGCTGATGTCCCACATGCGCACGCAGCCATGCGTCATCGTGCGAATCGACAAACGCATGGCTGAATTTTTTGCAGCGCTGTCATAAACGACGGCAGCTTTCGACGAAAGTTGAAGCGGGACGTCACACTTCCTTGGTGTCGAAGATCAGCATGTCGGCACCGCCGCTGGCGAATTTCGGCACGTCGCCTGCGGCGGCCTTGCCCGCCTCGCTGCCGAATGCCTTTTGGATGTCGCCCACGCTGTCGAAGCTGAGAATGGCGACGAGGTGAACGCCTGATGGTCCGGCGGGCGAGCCGACCGCCCCTGTGCTGACGGCATATTTTTTCAGGCCGGGAAGTTTCTTGGCAAGCGGAATGTGGGTCTCGGCATAATGCTTGTCGAAGGCGGCGGCGTCTTTGGGCGTCTTGTAGAGCACGACGAGTTCGGCCATTTAATCCTCCCGTTAAATTTGTTGTCTTTAGACCCTCATGGTGAGGAGGCGCGCGAGCGCCGTCTCGAACCATAGAGGCCCGGCTTTGGCAGTCGGGCCTTCATCCTTCGAGACGCCGCTGTCGCGGCTCCTCTGGATGAGGGGATAGTCTGCACCAGAATGCGCAATGGCAAGTCACAATCGACTTGCCGTCTGCTTGTCTTCTGCTTGACTAAAGCGCCGGTTTTGCGGCGTCGCCGAGATAGCCGTGCAGGGAGGCCACGACCTGCGCGCCTTCGCCGATGGCGCCGCCGACGCGTTTGACCGAGCCGGAGCGGACGTCGCCGACGGCGTAGACGCCGGGCACGGAGGTCTCGAGCGGCGCCACCAGCTTACCCTGGTTCAGCTCAGACTGCGCGCCGGTGACGACAAAGCCGCCGCGATCGAGCGTGACGCCGCAGCCGTCGAGCCAGGTGGTGGCGGGATCGGCGCCGACGAACAGGAAGAGATTCTTGATGTCGGCAACCTCCTCGTCGTTCGACAGCCGGCTCTTCAGCCGAATCCGCCGCAGCAGCGAGGCCTCGTCGCCTTCGAGCGCCGAGATCTCGGTGTTGAACAGCAATTCGATGTTCGGCGTCGCCTCGATGCGCTCGATCAGATAGCGCGACATGCTGGCCCCCAAGCCGCCGCCGCGGATGATCATCAGCACACGTCTGGCGTGGCCGGACAGGAACACGGCCGCCTGCCCCGCCGAATTGCCGGCGCCCACGAGCGCCACTTCCTCGCCGGCGCACAGCTTCGCCTCGACCGGCGAGGCCCAGTACCAGACGCCGCGTCCCTCGAACTTGTCGAGGTTCTCGATGTCAGGCCGGCGATAGCGCGCACCGCTCGCGACCACGACCGCGCGCGAGCGCAAGGGCTCGCAGCCCTCGAGCGCCACTGCAAACGCACCATCCTTGCGCGTGCAGTCGAGCGACTTCACCGTCACGGGAATCATGATCTCGGCGCCGAATTTCTGGGCCTGGTTGAAGGCGCGCGCCGTCAGCGCCAAGCCGGAAATACCGGTCGGAAACCCCAGATAATTTTCGATGCGCGCGCTGGCGCCGGCCTGGCCGCCGAAGGCGCGGGTGTCGAGCACGGCAACCGACAAGCCTTCGGACGCCGCATACACGGCGGTGGCGAGCCCGGCCGGCCCGCAGCCGACGATCGCGACGTCGTAGATGCGGTCATTGCGCGGGCCGCCGATCATGCCGATCGCGCGCGCCAGCTCGGTCTCGCCGGGATTGCGCAGCACCGCGCCATCGGAGGTAACGACCAGCGGCCAGTCCTCGGGCTTGGGCGAATAGCGCGTAATCATTTCTGCGGCGTCGCGATCTCTTTCCGGATCGAGCAGATGATGCGGCTGGCCGTTGCGGGTGAGGAAGCCCTGCAAGCGCACGACGCCGGCCGAATGCGAGGGACCGATCAGCACGATGCCGCCGACCCCGGCCTGAAGCAGATTGACCCGGCGCAGGATCAGCGCGCGCATGATGCGCTCGCCGAGCTCGGCCTCGGCAACCAGCAGCGCGCGCAGCCGCTCCGGCGGCAGCAGCAGCGTCTCGACTTCGCCTTCGGCGCGGCCGTCTACCAGCGCCGGACGGCCGGAGAGCTGGCTCAGCTCGGCCAGAAATTGTCCCGGCCCCTGGTCGATCAAGGGCGTGATATTGCCGAGCCCATCGCGCTGGGTGATGGCGACATGGCCCTTCAGCACCACGAACATGCCCGGCCCCGGCTTGCCGGTTTCGAACAGCAGCTCGCCGTCTCTATAGGTGCGGAGCTCGCCGAACTGCCTCATGCGCTCGATTTCGGCGGATGTCAGCGCGGGAAAAGTCTGCTCGGGCCGGGTGAAACGCGACATCACCGCGTCGCGATCGGTTCGGTGGGAATCGTCTTGCCCCATGGTCACTGCATGCACTCCAAAAATTCTAGCCGCTCGTCTTCTGGTCGTCGGTCTTATCTAATCGGTCTTGCCGGCGGTCCCCTCATCTAGGGAACCATCGTCGACTTGCGAGGGGTCGGCGCTTGCGGCGCGTTCGCGCGCCTGCATCTTGCGCCGCTTCAGGTTTTCTCGCAGCGCCGATTTCAGGCGGTCGTCCCGCGATGCCCTCGTCTGCCTTGCGCTCTTGTCGGTCTCGTCAGCCATTTCCGGGTCCATCCAGCGGTTGGCGATAACATGCCCGGAGAATGCGGCAGCTCAAGAGGCCCGCGCGGTCCCGATCGTGCGAAACTCAAAATGGCTGGAATCCGCTTCACGGGCCAACTGGCCAGTTGGCCGGGGAAGCGGAACCAAAATCGACGGCAAAATCGACGGGAAGTCGGTCGTTTCGGGCCCAAACAGCCGTATTATACCCCCGATATCGCCCCGATTTTCTCGTATTGGCGGGTCCGGCAAGCTTGCACAGCGGGGAGGCCTGTGGCAGATATCGGCCCGCTTGGTAGGCCCCTCGGGCGGCCGATTCTTATCCCAGCACATGCTGCCGTAGCTCAGTGGTAGAGCACTCCATTGGTAATGGAGAGGTCGACAGTTCAATCCTGTCTGGCAGCACCATTCCATCTCTAGAAATGCACATGGATCAGCGTTCTCGCGGCAAGAAACGCCCGAGTTTTGCTTTCCTGTTTCGCCCTCCTCTGTGAAGAGGGCGCAGGGAAGACCGGGTGCCGACGGGCACCCGCGGTCCGCTGCGCGAAAATGTAGCGCAAGGAAACCGCACAGCAGCATACAGGTGACGCCGAACACTCGGCCTTCCCTGCGCGATGGGTTGACGGCGTATGCCGCGCTCTCCCCGGCGACGAGTTCCTGTTGTCACCGTCACTTCGCGACCAGGTGACGCACCGCGCCCGGTTGGGGCGATACGTCGTCGCGGAAGCTTGGCTGTAGCAACGACAGCCAGGACCACACGGTTTAGCCGTACGCAGCGATTCCGTCTCCGCCCTGCGGGCTTCGCCGGGACAAGCCCGACTCAAGCCCAAAGCGTCGTCGGATACAGGCGCCGTTCGTTCGACACGGCTTGCGGCGAGCTCACGGGGTTCGGCTCAATCCTCTGCCCGCCCTGCTCCCACATCCGCGCCGGCGCTGCCGCGTCCACCGCACCCCAACCCACGTTCGTGACGACGTACGATCGCCCCTCTCCCCGGGTCGGGATGGCGGGATCATGCCGCAAATCCGAATTTCGGTAAAGTGGAATATTTTTGCGGGAAAGGGTTGACGGGGTTTTGCGGGGAGGTGGGTGTTTTGCCCGGCGGGTTAGCAATCCTAACGCTCGTCACAGCTCGCGAATCGACGCAATATCACTACCTTCATTCCTCGAGACAGGGTTTGCAGATCATGCCATTTATGGAGTTCTATCCACGAACTACCTTGTACCAATACTGCTCGGCAGCGGCATTCAATGGCATTCTGCAATCGAAGACCCTTTGGTATACCGACCTCGCCGGCGCGAATGACCCCCGCGAAATTCACCTTGGCTATGAGCACGTCCTTGAGGCTATTAAATCCGTCAGCAACGAATCCAAAGGTAGCCTCCGTCGCGCGTTAGAGAAACTCAGCGAGGAGCTATCTCGTGCTCGGCAGGAGCAGCACGCATTTTGCTGCTGCTTTTCTTTGGCAAAAGATGAGCTACCAATGTGGGGAGCCTACGGCGGCAACCACTCGGGTCTAGCTATCGGATTTCGTCCCACAGCAATTCTGCCGATGCCTGGTCGCCTGCAACGAGTAACGTACTTAGATGAGAACACCGGCGAAGGATTTCGGGACCTCGTTCGGACCATAGCAACAGAGATTGATCCAGAAGCCGAAGACGAAATTTATTGGATCAATTCGGCTGCTTCAGTCTTCGCAGCAGTCACAGCATTAAAACACAGTACATGGAACTACGAACGGGAGGTGCGGCTAGTTTACTTACAGGTCAAGGATGCACCGGAAGGCGAAGCGGCCTCGATCCCGATGGACTACTTTGAAGACGGCACAGGATTGTCTTGGAGAAAGCCTCTAGAACGTCGCGGCATTTCCGGCGATGTTTGCTATGTGGCATTTCCGTTTGGACGACGCCTAAACGGCTCAGTCGAGCACAACGGAGCAATTGAGCGCGTGATTTTGGGGCCGGACTGTACGTTGACGCGAGACGAAGTCGATGCAGCTCTGAGGTCGCACGGATTTGTTAGATATGAAATCACAGATTCTAACTGCAAAATCCGTGTGGCGTAGCCCGTAGCGCTTCCGCGCCGCCGTCCAGCTTCGCTTGTTAGCGCGTAGGATGGGTAGAGCGAAGCGAAACCCATCGGGGGCCCGTTCGGTGATGAGGCATGATAGGTTTCGCTGCGCTCTACCCGCGGGCTGAACTTTCTCTAAAGACCAGCGAAACACTCGATCCCAAGCGATAAATTTAAGTCCGCAAGCTTTGCGAGCGTCGCACAAGGAATCTCATCCGCGAGGAAGCCGTCCATAAATTGAATGACGATGGTCGCCGTTCCGCCGGTCGACTTGATATCGGCGAAAAATGCTTTGTGAGGTTCAAGCCTGTCGACCAGCCTCGTCACTTCCGGCACGAACCATTGATTTGCGACGATGTGTTCGACGCTATGCCTCCATCGAGTATCAGCATAGTTTCCCGAAAGAGGGGTGCCCTTGGGAGTTTTTCGGGGGGTGCCAACGCAATGGGCGTGATGAGTCTCCATTCCGAGGGCCTTGCTGATTTCTTCAGGAACCAATGTTGGATGCACAACGAACAGTGCGAGATGAAATCGTTGCGTCTTTGCATCTCCTGATGAGCGATGGGTCACCGCAAGCTCCACAATTTAGTCGTGCTTAGTGGACGATCACTCAAACGTCAATTTCCGGTTGCGGCTCGTATTCGTGGGATGGCAGAGCACGGCGAAACCCATCGAGGGCTCGTTCAGTGACTAGGCACGATGGGTTTCGCTGCGCTCAACCGTCCTACGCACCACCCCTCGGGTCGCGTAAGTAAGGTTAATTCTTCCTTTCGATTGTCGGTAAAATTTTATCTATTATCGTCTTTGTCATTCGTGACGAACAAGGGGCTCCAATAGTGATTGCGTTTTGCCTGATCGTGACTGGGACTGCGCTGCTTCTCTCCGGCTTGGTTGCCTTCGGCTTTCATCGAAACTCGCTGCACTCTATGGCGTTGCTGTAGCAGTAGCAGCCTTCCAGCGGCCAAATAGCGAAGTGGATAGGACCGAAGCTTGCTCATTAATGTGTGAGATAAAGCAGCATAAAAAACGCCGCTATTAAAATGAGGTCGATACTGTACAAAATCTTGTCAACGGTCGCATAGGTCTTTGGGAAGCGCCGTTTGGCACTTTGCCCGAGGCAAAACGCTGCCACAGCGAGCCCGACGAAAATGAATGAGCCGGTTAAGAGCGTCGACATGGCCCGAGGGATACAGGCGCGGTTGTTAAACGTAAAGTCTGTTGTGGGTCACTGACATCGCGCGAGCGAAAGCTAAGGTCAGGAGCAACAGCATTTCGCAACTCGTAGGATGGGTAGAGCGAAGCGAAACCCATCGGGAGCTTGTTCGGTGCCGAAGCATGATGGGTTTCGCTGCGCTCTACCCATCCTACGCACTACGTACGATCAATTGTGTCGCCCACCTGATGCCCGGCAAGCCGCTCGTCCGCCCGCCGCAGCCGGCGGCACAGCTCGCGGTTGATGTTCTGCAGGACGATCACATAGGCGTGGATGTCGGCCTTGTAGCAGGCGTAGAGCTTTTGGGCTGTCAACTCGTAGAGCAGCGTCGGGCTCTCCGCGATCACCGTGGCGGAGCGGTTTTGCATTTCGATCAGCGTCATCTCGCCGAAGAAATCGCCGGGCTCCAGAACGGAAATCGGGACAGCGCTTCCGGAATTCGCCCGTTTGCTCACCGCGAGGCGACCGGATTTGACGATGAACATCGAGCGTCCCGGTTCGCCCTCCGCCACCACGGTCGCGCCGGCATCGAAGCGGCACTCGACCAGCATCGAGATCAGCAGGTCGAGACTCGCATCCGTGAGACCACCGAAGAAAGGCGTCGCGAGCAGGAACGTTTTCAGATCGGGGGAACTCGTGGTCATCATACAAACATACCTGCCGTCGCCATCAGCGGCAATCAGCCCGCAGGATGAGTTCAAGCCTGTAGGATGGGTAGAGCGAAGCGAAACCCATCGGCTTCCTGGTGGAGCGATGATGGGTTTCGCTGCGCTCTACCTACGCCCTCTCGCCGCGCACCATCCGCTTTTGCCAGAGGTCAACCATGAGCTTGATGGTTGCCGCGAGGACAAGCGCACAAAGCACCGCCTTCGAGATCGTCTCCATCGTGCCCTCGATCAGCAGGCAATGGGCCACGCTGCAGGCGACGATGACGATCGCGAGCGGAATATGAGCGATGCGCCAGGTTCGCAGTCGCAGTCCCAACCGCCGGCGCAATGCAGCCAGAAGCGCGACCGCGAAGATGGCCCACATGGCGATCACGCCAAAGGGGGAGAACGGTGTCGGCGACGAGAAGGTGAGCGCGTCGATCATGTCGGGCGGACTGGTGATCCAGAGGCCGGCGACGTGGATCACCACCGCGATGGCCAGCGCGCCGCCGATCCAGTGATGCGCGCGCCGTCCACGATAGGCCGACAGCCCCGGCAGATATCCGCCGATCAGCAGGGGCTGAACCAGCACGAGGCCGAGGGCAATGATGCCGGTGAATCCGGCGAGGATGTAGACCGGACCGCGCCATGCGAGCTGCTCGCTTCCTGCTGCGAGCGCGATCGGCACGCCAATGGCCAGAACAAGGGCGGCCCAGATCAGGGGCACCCGCGCCGATCTCCACCCCTTCACTTGCAACGCGGTCAGGCCGGCTGAAGCACGAAGTGCGCCTCGAGGCTGGTTTCCTTTGCGCTCCGCATGATCGGCCGCAGAAAGACGGTTTTGAACTCACCGCTGTCATAGGCGAGGTGACCGTGCGGCTGGCCGAAGATGGGAATGATCTGCGGCATCTCGAGCCGGAATGCGCCGTCCTTGTCGGTGAGCGTCGCGCCGTGACTCTGCGGCTCGTGCTCCTGCCCTTCGACCGTGTGCGCCCAGATCTGGATGCGCTGACCGGCAAGCGGCGCCCCGTCGCCGGCGCGGCGCACGGTGCCGCTCATCAAGAAGCCGCCCTTGCCGATCCGCTCCACGATCGGCGCACCCTTGCGGTAGTTGTTCGCCCCGCCCGTCATCGACTCGGTCGGCGCAAGGCCATCCGCACGGACCGGCAGCAGCAGGCCGGAAGCCCCGGCGGTCAGAACGCCTGATACAAGGACGGAGCCGCTGGCGGCGAGGAGGTTGCGGCGGCTGAGTACGACGTTGGTCATGTCGGTTCCTCCTGGCGCGGTGCGGTGGTTCTACGGAGGATACAACAACACGAGCGAAACGCCCAGTTGAGACGAAGGGCGCAACAGCCTGGAATAACAGGGTTGTGAACGGGGGTGGAGCTCGAACAGCTTCGTAGGATGGGTAGAGCGAAGCGAAACCCATCAGGACCTTTCGATGACGAAGCATGATGGGTTTCGCAAGCGCTCTACCCATCCTACGCGGTGACATTACATGTCATCCTCTCTGACGCGCAGTCCTCCATTCCGGTGCCCCACCTATGATCCCCTTCTCCGTGCTCGACCTCGCTCCCATCAAGCAGGGCTCCGACGCCGCGCAGGCGTTTCGCAATTCGGTTGATCTCGCCCAACATGCGGAAACCTGGGGCTTCAAGCGGTTCTGGCTGGCCGAGCATCACAACATGACGGGCATTGCGAGCGCGGCGACGTCGGTGGTGATCGGGCATGTCGCGGGCGGGACCAAGACGATCCGCGTTGGCTCGGGCGGCGTGATGCTGCCGAACCATTCGCCGCTGGTGATCGCCGAGCAGTTCGGCACGCTGGAGTCGCTCTATCCCGGGCGGATCGATCTCGGGCTCGGTCGCGCGCCGGGCACCGACCAGTTCACCGCGCGGGCGATGCGCCGCGATCTCGCGACTGCCGCCGAGAATTTTCCGCATGACGTGCTGGAATTGCAGGCGCTGCTTGGCGACGCGCAACCGAACCAGGCCATCCGCGCCGTGCCCGGCATGGGCACGAAGGTGCCGCTGTGGATCCTCGGCTCCAGCATGTTCGGCGCGCAGCTCGCGGCCATGCTCGGGCTGCCGTTCGCGTTCGCCTCGCATTTCGCGCCGCAGATGATGATGCCGGCGCTGCGCGAATACCGCGCGCGGTTTGAGCCGTCGGCGCAGCTCGACAAGCCCTATGCGATGATCGGCGTCAATGTGTTCGCCGCCGACAGCTATGTCGAAGCGCAGCGCATGTTCACCTCGCTGCAGCAGCAGTTCATCAATCTGCGCCGCGGCACGCCCGGCCAGCTGCCGCCGCCGGTCGACGACATGGACGCGCTGTGGTCGCCGGCCGAGAAGGCCGGCGTCGCGCAATCGCTGGCGATCTCCGCCGTCGGTACGCCGTCAGTGGTCGAAGAGAAGCTGAAGGCAATCATCGCCGACACTGCCGCGGACGAGCTGATGACCACAGGACAGATCTACGACCACGCCGCGCGGCTGCGCTCGTTCGAGATCGCGGCCGAGGTGCGGGATCGGCTGGCGAGGCGGACGGCGGTGTGAGAAGCGCTGGGCGCTCGGCTTTCATACCCGCATCACACGTCATCGCTGCGAGCCGTCACGCGACGCTGTCAATGGGCTGACGTGGCGCGCGTTTTTGTGGCACAAGGGCCGCCATCGCCGATCGACCAACGAGGCCACGCATGCCCGCGCCAAAACCGCCTGCCTTCGAGACCCTGAGCCTGCATGCGGGCCAGCATCCGGATCCCGCGACCGGCGCCCGCGCAGTGCCGATCTACCAAACCACGTCCTACGTGTTCCAGGATTCCGATCACGCGGCGGCGCTGTTCAATCTGGAGCGCGCCGGCCACATCTATACGCGCATCTCCAACCCCACCACCGGCGTGCTGGAAGAGCGGCTCGCGGCGCTGGAAGGCGGCGTCGGCGCAATCTGCACTGCGAGCGGCATGGCCGCGCTGCATCTCGCCATCGCCACGCTCTTGAATGCCGGCGACCACATCGTAGCGTCGAGCTCGCTCTATGGCGGCACCATCAATCTGCTGGCGCACACGCTGCCGCGCTTCGGCATCACCACGACTTTCGTGAAGCCGCGCGATCTCGATGCGTTCCGGAAAGCGATCAAGCCGAACACAAAACTCGTGATCGGCGAGACGATCGGCAATCCCGGGCTCGAGGTGCTGGATATCCCGAAGGTCGCGGCAATCGCGCATGACGCAAAGATTCCGCTGCTGATCGACAACACCTTTGCCACCCCCTATCTCAGCCGGCCGATCGAGCTTGGCGCCGACATCGTGATGCATTCGGCAACCAAATGGATCGGCGGCCACGGCATCGCCATCGGGGGCGCCATCGTCGACGGCGGCCGCTTCGACTGGCGCGGCTCCGGCAAGTTCGCCGTGCTGACCGAACCCTATGGCGGCTATCACGGCATCGTCTTCGACGAGCAGTTCGGCACCGCCGCCTTCATCATGCGCGCGCGCACCGAGGGCCTGCGCGATTTCGGCGCCTGCCTGTCGCCGACCAACGCATTCCAGCTGCTGCAGGGCGTCGAGACGCTCGGCGTGCGCATGGATCGGCATATGCAGAACACGCACCTCGTGCTGGAGGCGCTGAAGTCCAACAAGGCGGTCGACTGGGTGCTGCATCCCTCGCTGGAAAACCACCCGGACCATCAGCTCGCGAGGACATTGCTGCCGCGTGGCGCGGGCTCGATCGTCTCGTTCGGCATCAAGGGCGGCCGGCCTGCGGGGCGAAAGTTCATCGAACAGCTGCGCATGATCAGCCATCTCGCCAATGTCGGCGACGCCAAGACCCTGGTGATCCATCCCGCCTCGACCACGCATCAGCAGATGGACGCCGAGCAGCTCAAGACCGCCGGCGTCGGCGAGGAGCTGGTGCGGCTGTCGGTCGGCATCGAGACGGCCAGCGACATCATCGACGATCTCGCGCAGGCGCTGCGCATCTCGCAGAAGGTTTGACACGATGAAGTTTTCCGTCAACGGCGCCGAGGTATTTGCCGCGACCGGCGGCCGCGAATTCGACAGAGCCTTGCCAACGGTCGTCTTCATCCACGGCGCCGGCTTCGATCATTCGACCTGGGCGCTGCATACGCGCTGGTTCGCCCATCACGGCTTTGGGGTGCTGGCGCCCGATCTGCCCGGCCACGGCCGCTCGGCCGGACCTTCGCTGTCGAGCATCGCCGAGATGGCCGACTGGACGGCGGCGCTGCTCCATGCCGCTGGAGCCGAGAAGGCTCACCTGATCGGCCATTCCATGGGATCGCTGATCTCGCTGGAAACCGCGGCCCGTCACCCCGACAAGGTCTCGGCGCTGAGCCTGATCGGTACCGCCGCGACCATGACGGTCGGGCCGGATCTGCTTAGGGCGGCCGAAGCCAACGAGCAGGACGCGCTCGACATGGTGTCGATCTGGGGCCTTGGCTTCAAGGCCGAGCTCGGCGGCAGCCTCGCGCCGGGCCTGTGGATGCACGGCGGCGCGCAAGCGGTGCTGAAGCATTGCCAGCCGGGCGTGCTATTCAGGGATTTGTCGGCCTGCAATGCCTATGCGAATGCGCTTCAAGCGGCTGCGACCATCAAGGTGCCGACCACGCTTATTCTCGGCGAACGGGACATGATGACGCCCGCAAAGGCCGGCAAGGCGCTCGCCGCGGCGATCCCGCACGCGAAGACCGTCGTGGTGCCGGGCGCTGGCCACATGATCATGGCCGAGCGCCCGGATGAGTTGCTGGCGGCATTGAGAGGCTGATAGGATCAAACTTCGCGCTAGTGCGTTGCGGTCGGACATCCCTGCGATTCGAAAAGGGAACTCGACCCATGCCAAGACAGGAAATCATCCGCGGTGCGACGACTGCCGGAGCGGCGCTGCAAGGCGGCTCCCCTCGTCATGAAATCGATCGAAGCTGAGAGCGCGAGCCGCGCTTCACCACATCGTCGCCGCAGCCCGCGCCGGCCAGGCCCGATCGTACTCGGCGCCGCCGACCTTGTTCTGGCTCATCTCGGCGAGGATCTGGCCGGGTGTCGGCAGCATCTTCGGGTCGATGCGCTTGTCGGGATTCCAGAGGTCGGCGCGAACGATGGCGCGGGCGCACTGGAAGTAGATCTCTTCCACATTCATCACCATGACGCTGCGCGGCGCCTTGCCCTCGACCTTGAACGAAGAGAGCAGCTGCGGATCGACCGAGAGATGCGCGCGGCCGTTGGCGCGGACCGCGTTGCCTGAGCCGGGGATCAGGAACATCAGCGACACGCGGGGGTCGCGCACGATGTTGCGCAGGGAATCGACCCGGTTGTTGCCGCGGCGATCCGGCAGCATCAGCGTCTTCGGATCGTGGATTCGCACGAAGCCGGGCAGATCGCCACGCGGCGAGCAATCGATGCCCTCGGGCCCGATGGTGGCGAGTGCGGCAAACGGCGCCTTCTCGATGAAGATGCGGTAGAGCGGGGTGACGTGGTCGGCGACTTTCACTGTCGAGGCGTCGTTGGTGGCGCCGTAGATGGCTTCGAGTTCCTCGACCGTATTGATCACCTTCATTCCACGCTCTCCTGTTCCGCCAGCGGTCACTCGCGCCAGCATTCGTTTTTGATCACACGCACGAGCTGGCGGCCGTGATAATCCGCACTGCCGGCGTTGAGGATGGTGATATCGGCATTGGCCGAGGCGTCGTCGACGCTGCGCGCGATCCGGTCTGCGATATTGCCGTCACTGTGACGCGCGCGCGCGGCAAGCCGCTGCGCCAGCACGTCCGGCGGCGCCGTAATCGCGACCACGATGACGTTGGCATAGGCTTGGCGTAGCGTGCCAATGACCGTGCGCGAGACGTTGGCGACGACGGCGCGCCCCGCGCGGATGTCGTCGTTGATCTCCAGCGGCAACGCGTAGCAATGACCGTGCGCGTCCCAATGCACGGCGAAATCGCCATGTTCGCGCGCGCGGGCGAATTCGTCGGGGCTCACCGCAATATTATCCTCGTCGGCTGAGGACGCGCGTGTCACGATTCGGCGCGGGAAGACGATCTCGTGATCGTCGGCACAGGCCGCCTGCGCCAATCGCAGCAGCGTATCCTTGCCGGCGCCGCTTGGGCCGACCACGAGCACGAGCCGCCCGGGTCCGATCGCGCCCGCCGCGTCCTTCGCCGTCGCGATCGTCTCGCTCATGCGACACGGCCCCCTTCCCGCCAGACGCTGCGAACCACGGGAACGCTGCCGGCAACGTGCACGCGGATCAGATCGGCGCGCTTGCCGATTGCGATCTCCCCGCGATCGATGAGGCCGACCGCATCGGCGGGCGCTTTTGTCACGGTGCGAATGGCCGCCGGCAGGCTGATCGACGGCGCATGCTCGGGCAGTTGCAGCGCGCCCATCAGCAGGCTCGATGGGATGTAGTCGGACGACAGGATGTCGAGCAGGCCTTCGCGCGCGAGATCGACCGCGGCGATGTTGCCGGAATGCGAGCCGCCCCGCACCACGTTGGGCGCGCCCATCAGGATGTCGATGCCGGCCTGGTGCAGGCCGCGCGCAGCCTCGAGCGTGGTCGGGAATTCCGCCACCGCGACACCGTCACGCACAGCGTCCGCAACGTTTTCCTCGGTGGTATCGTCATGGCTTGCGAGCGGGATCTTGTACTGACGCGCCAGCGCCACGATCTGGCGCATGTTGGTCGCGGCATAGGCCTTCTGGTACTCGAAGCGCTTTGCGAACAGCTCGTCGAGCTCAGCATCGGTCTTGCCGCCGCCCTTGCCGCGGTAATAGTCGCGCAGTTTGACTTCGTCGCGGAACTGGCGCTGGCCGGGCGTATGGTCCATCAGCGACATCAGCTTGACGTCGGGACGGTCGATCAGCTCCTTGGCTTCCTCGACCACGCTCGGCATCGGGATTTCGCAGCGCAGATGCAGGAAGTGGTCGGCGCGCAGCAGGCTCGAGTCACGCGCAGTCGTGATCGCGGCGGCAAGCACGCCGGCACGGCCATCGACCTCCTCGGCGCCGTCCTCGCGCCAGACCCGGAGCGAGTCGAACACGGTGGTGATGCCCGACGTGGCGAGCTGACCGTCATAGGAGATGACGGCCGCGACCGGATTCCAGAACACCTTTGGGCGCGGCACGTAGTGCGCTTCGAGATGGTCGGTGTGGAGCTCGATCAGGCCGGGCATGATGAGATCGCCGCCGGCATCCTCTGCACCCGCGGGCGCCCTGCCCTCGCCGATCTCGGCAATGCGTCCGTCCGCGAGAGCAAGCCAGCCCTGTTCGATCACCCGGTCAGCCAGCACGATCCTGGCATTGGCGATCACGATGTCCTTCGGCTTGGCGTTCATGTCCCTCTTCCTTCAGGCCGCGGCGGCAAAGCTGGTGACGTCGACGATGCGGTCGGCAATCAAATGGCGGATTTCGTCGTCGTGGACAATGGCGACCATGGCGACGCCCTGGCGCTTCTTCTCGGCGACCAGCGCGACCACGACGGCGCGGTTGGCGGCATCGAGCGAAGCGGTCGGCTCGTCCAGCAGCAGGATCGGCAGATCCGAGATGAAGCCGCGCGCGATGTTGACGCGCTGCTGCTCGCCGCCGGAGAAGGTCGCGGGCGGAAGCTGCCAGAGTCTTTCAGGGATGTTGAGGCGATGCAAGAGCTCGCCGGCGCGCGCCTGCGCATCGGTGCGAGCGAGGCCGTTGACGATCAAGGGCTCGGCGACGACGTCGATGGTGGCGACCCGCGGCACGGCGCGCAGGAACTGGCTGACATAGCCGATGGTCGCGCGGCGGACGTTAAGGACCTGCCGCGGCTCGGCGGTGGCGAGATCGATCAGCGTGCCACGATGGCGGATGCCGATCCGGCCGGAATCGCAACGGTAATTGCCGAAGATCATCTTCAGGATCGACGATTTTCCCGCGCCGGACGGACCGGACAGCACGACGCACTCGCCGGGCTCGACGCGGAAGGTCACGCCGCTCACCACCGGCAGCTCGATGCCGCCCTGCAGGTGCATCGTGAAGGTCTTGTTGGCGTCGGCGATGTCGATCATGGCTGTCATAGGAAGGCTCATCCTGGAAGGATTATGGCGGCAGAATCGAGGAGACGAGAAGTTGGGTATAGGGCTCGCGCGGATCGTCCAGCACCTGGTCGGTGAGCCCGGTCTCGATGACGCGGCCACCCTTCATCACCATCACGCGATGCGACAGCAGGCGCGCGACCGCGAGATCGTGGGTGACGATGACGACGGCGAGATGCAATTCGGCGACGAGATTGCGCAGGAGGTCGAGCAGGCGGGCCTGGACTGAAACATCGAGCCCGCCGGTCGGCTCGTCCATGAACACCAGCCGCGGCCCGGTGACGAGGTTGCGCGCGATCTGGAGGCGCTGGCGCATGCCGCCCGAATAGGTGCGCGGCGCGTCGTCAATGCGCGCGACGTCGATCTCGACCCGCGTAAGCCAGTCGGAAGCAGTCTCGCGAATGCGGCCGTAATGGTTCCAGCCCACCGCCATCAAGCGCTCGCCGACATTGGCGCCGGCCGAAACGGCCATGCGCAGGCCCTGCGCCGGGTCCTGGTGCACGAAACCCCAATCGGTACGGAACAGCAGGCGCCGCTCGGCCTCGCCAAGCGCAGCGAGATCGCGGGTGACGCCGTCGCGCATCCGGTAGGACACCTGCCCGCCGCTCGCAGCGAGCTGGCCCGACAGCAGTTGCAACAGCGTCGACTTGCCGGAGCCGGACTCGCCGACGATCGCCAGCACCTCGCCGGGATAGAGCGAGAATGACACGTCACGGCAAGCGGCGATGCGGCCGTAGGACTTGCTGAGGCTTTCGGCGACCAGCAGCGGCTGATCGGTTTCGAGCAGATCCGGATCAGCCATTTGCTCCTCCCTGCGCCTTGTCCTTGTAGGGCGCAGCACTTAGGGCACCGTGATGGCCGGCGGCCTGACGTCCCTCGCAGTAGTCGGTGTCCGAGCAGACGAACATGCGGCTGCCCTTGTCGTCGGTGACGATCTCGTCGAGGTAGGAATTTTCGGCGCCGCACAGCGCGCAAGGCGCGTTGAAACGATATGGCTCGAACGGGTGGTCCTCGAAATCGAGCGACACCACCTTTGTATAGGGCGGGATCGCATAGATGCGCTTCTCGCGGCCGGCGCCGAACAATTGCAGCGCCGGGCAATTGTCCATCTTGGGATTGTCGAATTTCGGCGTCGGCGACGGATCCATCACGTAGCGCGCGTTCACCTTGACCGGATAGGCGTAGGCGGTCGCGATGTGACCGAAGCGGGCAATGTCCTCGTAGAGTTTTACGTGCATCAGGCCGTATTCGGCGAGTGCATGCATGCGCCGCGTCTCGGTCTCGCGTGGCTCGAGGAAGCGTAAGGGTTCCGGGATCGGCACCTGATAGACCAGCACCTGGTTTGCGTGCAGCGACGTCTCGGGAATGCGATGACGGGTCTGGATCACGGTCGCCTCGTCCGTCGACGTCGTGGTCGCGACGCCGGCGGTCTTGGCGAAGAATTTGCGGATCGAGATTGCGTTGGTGGTGTCGTCGGAACCCTGGTCGATCACCTTCAGCACGTCCTGCGGTCCCAGGATCGCGGCGGTCACCTGCACACCGCCGGTGCCCCAACCATAGGGCATCGGCATTTCGCGGCTGGCGAATGGTACCTGATATCCGGGGATCGCGATCGCCTTCAGGATCGCGCGGCGGATCATCCGCTTGGTCTGCTCGTCGAGATAGGCGAAATTGTAGGCGGGCGCGTTCATTCCGCGGCCTCCTTCATGGCATCGGGCGCATTGGCCTCGCTCGAGGCTTCGGCAAATTCCTTGCGCAGCTTGCGCAGCAGGCCGAGCTCGGACTGGAAGTCGACATAGTGCGGCAGCTTGAGATGCTCGACGAAGCCGGTCGCCTGGACGTTGTCCGAATGTGACATGATGAATTCTTCATCTTGCGCCGGGGCTCCCACCTCTTCACCGAGCTCGCGGGCACGGAGCGCGCGGTCGACCAGTGCCATCGACATGGTCTTGCGCTCGCTCTGGCCGAAGGCAAGGCCGTAACCGCGGGTGAAGCACGGCGCTTCCGTCGCCGAGCCCTTGAACTGGTTGACCATCTGGCACTCCGTCAGCTCGATCGAGCCCAGCGGCACAGCAAAGCCGACGTCTTCGGCAACGAACTCCACCTCGACCTCGCCGAAGCGGATCTCGCCGGCGAAGGGATGGTTGCGGCCGTAGCCGCGCTGGGTGGAGTAGCCCATCGCCAGCAGGAAGCCTTCATCGCCGCGCGCGAGATTCTGCAGGCGCAAATCGCGGTCCGCAGGAAAGTTCAGCGGCTCGCGGGTGATATCGCCGACGCTGGCACCGTCTTCGGCTTGCGGCGAGGTCTCGATCAGCCCGTCGCGGCCCAGGATGTCGGTCACGCGCGGCGTCGGCGCCGTCGAGGCTTCGGCCACAGCCGGCGCTTCCGGCATAAGGCCTTCGGCCAGCGAGGGATCGAGCAGGCGGTGGGTGTAGTCGAAGGTGGGTCCAAGGATCTGGCCGCCGGGAATGTCCTTGAAGGTCGAGGACACCCGCCGCTGCACCCGCATGGCGCCGGTGTCGACCGGCTCGCTGGCGCCGAAACGCGGCAAGGTGGCGCGGAAGGCGCGGACCAGGAAAATCGCCTCGATCAAATCGCCGCGCGCCTGCTTGATCGCCAGCGCCGCGAGCTCACGGTCATAGAGCGAACCTTCGCTCATGACGCGGTCGACGGCGAGCCCAAGCTGTTCCGAGATCTGGTCAAGCGAGACTTCCGCAACACTTTGGTCCCCACGCCGCGCGTTGGCGAGCAGGCGATGAGCGTTCTCGATGGCGCGTTCGCCGCCTTTGACTGCGACATACATGCCTCTAGCCTCCCTTGCTCATGACGCGGGTGGTGCGCGGGATCGCAACCACGGAATCATCGGCGACCAGAACCACGTCGATGCCACGCGGAAACAGCGTCTCGTTGAAACTTAAGCGCTCGAACAGATCGAACGGTTTGATCGACGCCTGCAGCGTCGCGGTTCCGTCGATGCCGGGGCCGCGCAGCTCGAAGCTGCGGCCTGCGTCCAGGCTGTCGACCTGAATGATCACCGTGGTCGAACGGTCAGGATATTCGTTGGTGCCGAGCGCGAAGCGCTCGAGCGAGGGCAGCGCGCCGCCGTCGCTGATCAGCGCAAAGGCCGCGATGGAGGGATCCTGGATCACCGGCGCGCTGGTGTGGAACTTCAGCCATTTCAGGACGTCGGAGCTTTCCGACATCCGCGCATCGAGCCAGAGCGGCGTGTCGTGGTCGAACAGCGTCAGCGCGATCGCGGCGGTGCCGCGCATCATCGTAGCGGGCGCTCCCGCCATCGGCACGATACGCTGGACCGAGCCCGGACGGGCCATCGCGTCCATGACCGAGCGAAAAGTCGATTGCGCCGACAACACCTTGTCGACGAACCCCGGCGGCAGTTCCGCAATCGTGGTCATGGCCTCACCCCTCACCGCGCACCATGGTGTAGAAATCAACCTTCGTCGCAGCGGTCTCTTCCGCCGTCTGCTTGCGCCGAATCATAAGCTCCTCACGCAACGGCGCGATAACGTCGCGCTCCACGAGCCCGCCAAAATCGCGCGACTGCGCCAGCGCGTCGCATAGCGCGATCAACCGCGCCTTCTCGCCATCGCGCCCGAGCGTGTAGCCGAAGCCGACCTCGCCGCTCGCAAGCCGCACCGCGGCGCGCGACACCGTTGCTTCGCCGAGATTGAACGGCGCGCCGTCGCCGCCGACCCGGCCGCGCAACATCACCAGGCCGTTCTCCGGCGCGCGCAAATCCTGATGGCCGGGCAAGGGGATCGCGCGGAGGCGGGCGGCGATCTCGCCTGCCTCCGCGTGCGCCAGCACGGCCATGGCGGCCTGGCGCTGGGCTTGTTGAGTGTTGTGCTGGGTCACCGAATCTACCGACCTTGCCGAATTCAAGTTGTCTATGATACTAGACAACTTGATACGGAAACGCCATGACTGTTTCGTGACAAACCTGTGATTTTCGGGCTAGGCTGGCCGCCGACATGAGCATGCAGGACACCGCCTCATCAGGCGTCGCGCTGTGGCGCCTCGTTGCCGATGGCATCGAGCGCGGCATCGCCGACGGCCGTTTTGCCGCCGGCGACAAGTTGCCGGGCGAGATGGAGATCGCCGAAACCTATCGCGTCAATCGCCACACGGTGCGGCGCGCGCTGGCGGCCCTTGCCGAACGCGGCATCGTGCGCGCCGAGCGCGGCAGTGGAACCTATGTCGAGGCGCAGAAGCTCGCCTATCCGCTGCGTTCGCGCACGCGCTTCTCCGAGATCGTCGGCGCCGAAGGCCGCGAGCCGCATGGCCGGTTGATCGAGGCGTCCGATGATGTCGCGACCCGCGACCTCGCGCGCGAGCTGGGCTTGAAGGTCGGCGCGCCGCTGGTGCGGATCGAGGCCATTCGCCTCGCCGACCGCACGCCGATCTGCGTCTCCACCACCTGGCTGTCGGCGGAACTGTTTCCGGGCGCGGGCGAGGTGTTTGCCGCGACGCGCTCGATGACAAAGCTGCTCGAGCATTACGGCGTCCGCGACTACCGCCGCGGCGCCACCCGGATCACCGCCGGCATCGTCGACGCCACCGACGCCGCGCGGCTCGACCTGCCGCTGGGGCGGCCGATCCTGGTGGTCGATGCGACGGACCTCGATCTCGAGGGCAAGCCGCTGGTGACCAAGCACTCGCGCTTTGCGGCGGAACGGGTGGAGTTTTTGGTGGAGCCGTAGGGGGAGCTGCCTGATCTCCCTCGCCCCGTTCTTACGGGGAGAGGGTTGGGGTGAGGGGCTGTTTCCACGATCACGGTGAGAGCTAGTTTCGCGGAGAGTCCCCCTCACCCGCCGCGCTGCGCGCGTCGGCCTCTCCCCGCACGCGGGGAGAGGCGAAGAAGCTACGCCACAGCCCTTCGCCCGATGATCGCGAACCGCAGCTTGCCCGAGATGAAATCGATCGCGGCGACCGCGACCAGGATCATCAGGATCAGGAACGACACCTTCTGCCATTCCAGCACACGGATCTGCTCGGCGAGCTGGAGGCCGATGCCGCCGGCGCCGACGATGCCGATGATGGTGGCCGAGCGGGTGTTGGACTCGATGAAATAGAGCACCTGGCCGGCGATCACAGGCAGCACCTGGGGCATTAGGCCAAACCGGATTTCGTGCAGCGTGCTGCCGCCGGAGGCGCGGATGCCTTCGACCTCCTTCTGGTCTGCGCCTTCGATCGCCTCGGAGAACAGTTTGCCGAAGGCGCCGAAATCCGACACCGCGATGGCGAGCACGCCGGCAAACGGCCCGAGCCCGACGACGTTGATCCACACCAGCGCCCAGATCAGCGTGTCGACGCCGCGGATCGAATCGAGGAAGCGGCGCACGGGGAAGCGGAGAATATTCGGCACGATATTACGCGCGGCGAGCAGGCTGACCGGCAGCGCCAGCAGCGCGGCCAGCGTGGTGCCGAGCAGAGCGATCGAGAGCGTCTCGCCCAGCGCCTTCAGATAGAGCGGCAGCGACGAGCCGGGATCGGGCGGGATCATCATCATGCTGATCCAGCCGAGCTGGCTCAGTCCGGAGATCAGGCGCGCAGGCGAGAAATCGAGATCGACCAGGCCGAACACGAAGATCGCCAGCGCCGCGACGAGCATCAAGGGCGTCGCCAGCCGCGACGACGCCGGGCGGTTGAAGACATCGGGATAGCGCGCGCGGATTTCCGCGGTATTCACTTCCGGCGGCTTGCTCACGTCCGCGCCTCCTTGCCGAACAGGCGGCCGCGCACCCAGCCGGTCGTAATGTCGATCAGGAAGACCGCGACGATGATCGTCACGAGGATCGCGCTGACGTCGGAGTAGTAGAATTTTCGGATCGCGACGATCAGTTCCTGCCCGATGCCGCCGGCGCCGACGAAGCCCATCACCGAGGCCTCGCGCACGTTGATCTCGAAGCGCAGGAGCGCGTAGCTGGCATAGCCCGCCGAGACCTGCGGCAGGATCGCAAAGCGCATGCAGGCGACCCAGCTCGCGCCAGTGGAGCGGATGCCCTCGACCGGCTTCATATCGGCATTCTCGACGATCTCCGAGAACAGCTTTCCGAGCGCGCCGGTGGAGTGGATCGCGATTGCGAGCACGCCAGCCATCGGCCCCAGGCCGAAGGCGATCACGAAGATCAGCGCAAAGACGATGCCGGGCACCGTGCGGGCGAACTCGAGCAGGCGCCGCACCGTGAAGCGCAGCCAGGGCGCGGGCGAGGTGTTTTCAGCGGCGAAGAAATTGAGCGCGAAGGCAAGGACCGCGCCGGTCAGCGTGCCGACATAGCTGATGAGCAGCGTCTCGCCGAGTAGCTTCAGCCATTTGTGCCAGCCCCAGAACCACTCGCCGACATTGGTCCAAACCCGCTGGCCGCTGTCGAGCGTGAGGATGCGGTCGAAATAGCTGATGAAATTGCCGAAATAAGTGAAGAAGGTGCGCAGGTTAACCTCGGCGCCGATCGAGGCCACGATTAGCGCGGCGATGAACAGCGCGGCGCCTGCCAGAAGCCGCAAACGCTTGCGCGCGACTGCCTTGCGGTAAGCGATGTTCAGCGCCGCAAGCTGCGGCTCGGGAAGGATCGAAACGGCGAGGGTCATGTCTTCGATAGTCCATCAAGAAAAAGAGCCGGGTCCAGCGACCCGGCTCCAGTACGTCGTCCTGACGAGGTCAGGTCGCCTTCTTGCGCAGAGCGTCGACGAACTTTATCAGCTCGATGGTCTTGTTGTAGTCGTCGTTGGCGATCGGCTCCCACGGCTTGTTCTTGCCGTCGGAGAGCTTCTTGAACGCCTCGGGGTCTTTCTGCGCCGCATCGAGGAAGGCCTTCTTGATCGCGGCCTTCATGTCGTCGGGCAGATCGCTGAGATAGGCGTAGGGCGAATTGATGATGAGGTCGGACTTCACGATGATCCGGAAGTCTTCCTTCTTCATCACGGTGCCGTCGGTCGACTTCACCATGCCCTTGTTGAGCATGCGGGTCAGGTTGGAATCGTCGTCGGCGTTCCACCAGTTGGCGGCGACGTCGACGGTGCCCTGGGCCAGCGCCAGCACAGCATTCTCGTGGCTGCCGGTGAAGACCACCTTGGAGAAGTAGGCGTCGGGATCGATGCCCATTGCGTTCAGCTTGAAGCGGGGCATGTTGTTGCCCGAGGTCGAGTTCGGATCGACAAGCCCGAGGTTCTTGCCCTTGAGGTCTTCGATCTTCTGGTACGGTGACTTCGCCAGTACGTAGAACACCGAGTAGTAGCCCTTCGAGCCGTCGGCATTGACGTCGATGACGAACGCGTCGGTCTTGACGCCGGTCAGGCGGGCGCGCGCGAACGAGGCCGGGCCGTAATAGCCGATGTGGATGTTGCCGGCGCGCTGGCCCTCGATGACAGCCGCGTAGTCGTTGGCGACACGCAGTGTCACCTTCACGCCGAGCTCCTTCGACAGATAATTGATGAAGGGACCATAACGCTCGGTGACGCCCGAGCCGTTCTCGGCCGGGATCACGGCGAAGGTGATCTCCGGATACTTCGACTTCCAGTCTTCGGCGGAAGCGGATCCGGCGAAGGTGAGCGCGGCGGCGCCTGCGAGAATTAATCTGCGAGTGATCATGATACCCTCTTCATCGGTTGGGGTCTGTGGACGCAAAAACTGGCAATCGAGGATGCGGCGCGGCTCAAGCGGCCGCGGCGGTACCGAGTGCCGGAACACCCTCGGGTGCCGGCGCAGGCGTGCCGCCCATGACGTCGGCGGCTTCGAGATCGTAGAGCTCACGTGCGACAAGGTCGGTCAGCGCGGACGGCGCGCCGTCGAACACCACGCGGCCCTGCGCCATGCCGATCAGGCGGTCGCAATAGCTGCGCGCCAGGTCGAGCGAATGAAGATTGCAGAGCACGGTGATGCCAAAATGCTTGTTGATGCGCAGAAGCGCATCCATGACGATCTTGGTGTTGCGCGGATCGAGCGATGCGATCGGCTCGTCGGCGAGGATAATGTCGGGCTGCTGCACCAGCGCCCTGGCAATCGCGACGCGCTGCTGCTGGCCGCCGGAGAGCTGGTCGGCGCGCTGGGCGGCGAGCGAGGCAATGTCGAACTGTTCCAGCGCCGACATCGCCAGCGCCTTGTCGTGTTCGGGCCAGGTCTGCGTGAGCGAGCGCCAGGCCGGCATCGTGGCCAGACGTCCCATCAACACGTTGGTCAGCACGTCGAGCCGGCCGACCAGGTTGAACTGCTGGAAGATCATCGCAGATCGCGCCCGCCACTGCCGCAGCTCTTTGCCGCGCAGCGCCGTAACGTCGAGGCCGTCGAACATGATGCGGCCCTGCGTCGGCGTCACCAGGCGGTTGATGGTTCGCAGCAGGGTCGACTTGCCGGCGCCGGAGCGCCCGATCACACCGACGAAGCCGCCGGGGGAGATTTGAAACGAAGCGTCGTCCACCGCGGCTTTTGCGCCGAAGCGGCACGTCAGACCTTCCACCACCAGCATGCAGGGCTCCAGAGTAGCTGGAGGCCACCGCTAGCGCCGGCACTTGACACTTGTGTGACATGCACATCGCAGTGCGGCGATCCTACACACCCCACCCCCGTCATCGTGCTGTCATGACATTGTCATCAAGCCACTCGATGACGAGCGCCCGCCCCCGAAATTCTAGGATGCAGCATGGCCAAGGTGCCTTCGGTCCAACCGACCATCGTCGCCGGCAATCCGGCGCGCATCGTGCGGCGGCGGTTCTCGGAAGAGGTTGCCGGACGGCTCGCCAGGCTGGCATGGTGGGACTGGGATCACGACAAATTGCGTGCGGCACTGCCCGATTTCCGCAAGCTCGCAATTGAAGATTTCCTGACGGCATACGAAGCAGGGGCACATTCCTCTGCCAGCAAACGAAGCGCGGTCGCGTGACAGACATTTTCATCGAAGGTGGCCGGGCCCTGATCGGCTCCGAGCTCGCCGAAACCTCCCTTGCAGTATCGGGAACCGACATCGCGCAGATCGATGCGTCTCGCGGCCGCGCGCGGCTGGCGATCGATGCGCGCAACCTGCTGGTACTGCCGGGCATCGTCGATCTGCACGGCGATGCCTTCGAGCGACAGATGATGCCGCGCGCCGGCGTCGATTTCCCGATCGACGTCGCGCTTGCCGACACCGATCGCCAGGTCATCGGCAACGGCATCACCACGGTGTTCCACGCCACGACCTGGTCGTGGGAGCCGGGCCTGCGCAGCGGCGACAATGCAAGGCGCCTGCTCGAGGCGATCGAGCGGCAGCGTCCGCACTTCGCCGCCGACACCCGCTTTCACCTGCGGCACGAGACCTACAATCTCGATGCCGAGGCCGAGATCGGCCAATGGCTCGCCGAGGGGCGCGTCGACCTGTTCGCCTTCAACGACCACATGGACGGCGTCGTCGCCGACATCTCCAATCCGCGCAAGCGCAACCGCATGGTGGAGCGCACCGGACTGTCGAGCGAGGCGTTCGACAAGCTCGTCGCGCATATTGTCTCGCGCGCCGCCGATGTTCCGGCTTCGATCACCCGGCTCGCCGCGGCGGCTCGTGCGGCCGAGGTGCGGATGCTGTCGCATGACGATGCCACCCCGGCGATGCGCCAGGGCTTTCGTGCCCTGGGCGTGAGGCTCGCCGAGTTCCCGATCAACGAGGAGACGGCACGCGAAGCCGCAGATCATGGCGACGCCATCGTCTACGGCGCGCCGAACGTCGTGCGCGGCGGCAGCCACACCGGCTGGACCAGGGCCTCGGACATGATCGCGAAGGGGCTCTGCTCGGTGCTGGCATCCGACTATTACTATCCGGCGCCGCTGCTCGCCGCCTTCCGCCTTGCCGCAGACGGCGTGCTGCCGCTGACGGAGGCCTGGAAGCTGATCTCGTTAGCACCGGCGCAAGCGACAGGCCTCACCGATCGCGGCACGCTCGCCGCAGGCCATCGCGCCGACATCCTGCTGGTCGACGACAGCACGCCGCAGCGGCCGCGGCTGGTCGCAGTGATCGCCGCCGGCAAGCTCGCGCATCTCACCGATGCGACGCGGCTGCTCGGCACTGCGGTGATGCCGCGCGAGACTGTCGTCGCGGCATAAATTGGTTACGCTCAGGCAATGACAGGTTTTCCCCGCTACGCGATCTATTTTGCCGCCGGCGCCGACCATGCGCTGTCCCGCTTCGGCGCCGGGTTGCTTGGCTATGATGCCTATACGGGCGACGAGATTTCGTTTCCGCAGGACGCCCTGCATGTCGCGCCGGACTGGCGCGACATTACCGCCGATCCCCGCAAATACGGCTTTCACGGCACGCTGAAGGCGCCGATGGCGCTGGCGCCCGGCAGGACCGAGGCCGAGCTCGTAGCGGCCTGCGCGACATTCGCCGAAAAGGCGCGGCCGATGCCGGTGATCCAGCCGGTGGTCGATACCATCAGCGGCTTCATTGCCGTCATCCCGGCCGAGCCAATCGACGCACTCCGGCAACTGGCGGCCGACTGCGCTCGCGATTTCGATTCATTTCGTCGGCCCCTGACGGCGGAAGACCGCGCGCGGCGAAGACCCGAAAAGCTCAGCGAGCGGCAGCGTGAATATCTCGACCTCTGGGGCTATCCTTACGTCATGGAAGAATTCCGCTTCCACATGACGCTGACGGGGCGGCTGGATGCGGAGCGGCGCTGGCCGATTCTGGAGATGCTGCGGGCGAGATTTGCGACGCTAAAGCTCGCTACGCTGGAGATCGATCGCGTCACACTGTTCAGGCAGGATGATGCCAAGGCGCGGTTCCGCATCGTCGGCGAGTGGAAGCTGGCGAGTTAGCCCGGGTCGCACGGCAATCTCCGTCATTGCGAGCGAAGCGAAGCAATCCAGAAATGTCTCTGCGGTGATAGTCTGGATTGCTTCGTCGCAAGAGCTCCTCGCAATGACGGTGGAGAGACCTACTTCCCCCACCGCAACGCCAGCGCGTCGCGCTCCTTGGCCAATTCCAGCAATCCCGCCCGTGTCGCCGGATGCAGCGGCTGCAGCGGATGACGGACCGTGTCTGACTTGATCACACCGCCGGCCTGCATCATCGCCTTGCAGGCGATCAGGCCGCATTGGCGGTTCTCGTAGTTGATCAGCGGCAGCCAGCGTTCATAGGCGGCCTTCGCCTCCTCGCGCTTGCCGGCAAAATAGGGATCGATGATTTGGCGAATGCCGTCGGGATAGCCGCCACCGGTCATGGCGCCGGTCGCGCCCGCATCGAGATCGGCGAGCAGCGTGATCGCCTCCTCGCCGTCCCAGGGACCTTCGATATCCTTGCCGCCCGCTTCGATCAGGCTGCGGAGCTTTGATGCCGCGCCTGCGACCTCGATCTTGAAATAGCGGATGTTGCCGAAGTCGCGCGCCAGCCGCGCCAGCAGCTCGACCGACAGTGGCGTGCCGGCCACCGGCGCATCCTGGATCATGATCGGGATGTTGATCGCACCCGAAAGCACCCTGAAGAATTCGACGATGCCTTTCTCCGGCACGCGGAAGGTGGCACCGTGATAGGGCGGCATCACCATGACCATGGCCGCACCGGCGGCCTCGGCCTGCTGGCTCCGCGCCGCACACACGGCCGAGCTGAAATGAGTGGTGGTGACGATCACGGGCACGCGGCCTGCGACTTGCTCCAGCACCGCATGCATCACGGTCTCGCGCTCGGCGTCGGTCAGCACGAACTGCTCGGAGAAATTGGCGAGAATGCAGATGCCGTTCGAGCCGGCATCGATCATGAAATCGATGCAGCGGCGCTGGCCCTCGAGGTCGAGCTCGCCGTGCTCATCGAAGATGGTGGGCGCAACCGGGAATACGCCGCGATAGGGGCGCTGGGCGCTGTGTGGGGTGACCGGCATCGAAATTATCTCCCTGTGGTCTTGCCGCTAGTTTTGATGCGCCTGCGGGGTATGTTAGAGCATGGTACCGCTACCATTTACAGGGCGCACGCGCGCGCGGCAATGCCGATCCGCGCGCCGTTGAACAGGGAATGCAAGCTTAAGCAGTCTTCACCGCGCCAAGGAAGCCCTCGACCGCGACGCGGAGGCGGTCGGCGTCCGCCGACATCTTGGTCACGGACTGGAACAGCACCGTGCCGGCATTGCCGGTCTTCTGGTTGAGCTTGGCGACGCTGCCGATGGTATCGGTGACCTCACGGGTGCCCTGGGCGGCATGCTGGAAGTTGCGCGAGATCTCGGTGGTGGCCGCACGCTGCTGTTCCACGGCGGCGGCAATCGCGGTCATCTTCTCGTCGATGCCGCTGATGGCGCCCCCGATCGAGCGGATGGCGGCGACCGCCTGCCCGGTCGCACCCTGAATTTCCTCGACCTGACGCGAGATTTCTTCCGTTGCGGTCGCGGTCTGCGCCGCGAGGCTCTTGACCTCGCCGGCAACCACCGCAAAGCCGCGGCCGGCTTCGCCGGCGCGGGCCGCCTCGATGGTGGCGTTCAAAGCTAAGAGGTTGGTCTGGCCGGCGATGGCGTGGATCATCTTCACGACTTCGCTGATGCGGCCCGCGGTCTGGTCGAGGATCTCGACGGTGGCGTTGGTCTGCTCCACCTGCGACACCGCTTCGCGGGCATCGCGTGCACTGGACTGCACCTGCGCGGAGATTTCGCCGACGGAGGCCGAGAGCTCCTCGGTCGCAGCCGCAATGCTTTCGAGATTGTTGGTGGCCTGCTCGGCGGCTGAAGAGACCGCAGCCGTCTGGCTGCTCGATTCCGACACCAGCGTGCGCACTTCGGTCGCGGTGGCATCGAGCTCCTTGGTCGACGCGGCGACGCTGTGGATCACCGCTTGCACGGTGTCGTCGAAACTACGGCACGCGTCATCGACGGTACCGGAGCGGGCAAGCTGCAGCGCCTGCTGCGATTCGCGCTCCTGGCCCAGACGTTCCGCGGTCGCCGCGCTCTCGCGCAGGCTTTCGAGCGCGGCGGCCATAGTGCCAAACTCGTCGGGATATCGGGATTGCGGAACCGGCGTCGCATAGTCACGGGCGCTGATCCGGGCGATGGCGTCGAGAATGGCGCGCACCGGACGCATCAGGCGATTGCGCACGACGTACACGCCGGTGAGCGTCACGGCGAGCGCCAGCAGGAAGGCCAGCGACTGCACCACGAGGTTGGTCAGCGCCTTCGCCTGTACCGTCTCGGCGCGCGCGATTGACTGGTCGAGCGCCTTGGTCGCGACAGCAACGATCAGCGGGAACGGCGACTGGCACAGCGTGTTCCACTCCGAAGCTGCCATCGCCGGCTTGCCGCTGCCGTCAAAATTCTTGGTGATATCCCCGATCTGCTTGAGGACGCCCTCGGTCTTGACGCGCGCCTCCTTGGCCGCGGTGACCAGTTCCCCCGCCACATCGGGCGCGGCCAGCAGTTCGTCCATGCCGGACCAGCCAGAGGCGATGGTGCCGTCCCATTGCGCCACCGACCGCTTCTGGGTGTCGTCGAGCGGCTTGCTGCTGTTGACGTTCGAACGCAACATCGAGCAATGGATTCCATAGCGGTCGCGCACCTGCCAGGCGAGACGGCGGACCTGGATCATGCGGGCGATAAAGGGATCGTCCATCCAGGCGCGGTTCGATACCGCGGTCGAGGCAAGGTTCGCGGTCTCGATGACTTTGGTGACGGCGTCGTACCAGGAATTGGTCCGCTCGATCTTGCGCTCGGCGCGCGGACGCTTGGCCTCGTCGTAGAACAGCTGGAATTGCGGTGCGGCCTCGCTCCAGCGCTGCTTCAGCGTGCTGGCAAGCTCGTCGCGGCGGACGAAATCGACAGTGGCGAGCGCGGCACTGATGCCATCATAACCGCCCTGCTCCGCCTTTTCGGCTTCACCGAGCTTGCTGTGCGGATCGTCCTCGCCAAGGATGGCGCTCTGAGCGTCGCCGCGATTGTTGCGCAGCGCCAGCACCCCGTGGAAGATCGCCTTGTCGGCCGCGGCGAGCCGCGCCGTCTCGAGACTGTCGCTGTAGCGGCCGAGAGCCCCGACCATCTGGATCGCCGTGCTGGCCAGCGCGCCGGCGGCCAGCAAGGCCATCAGGGTCAGGAGAAGCGAACTTACCGAATTCCTAAACATGGACATGGGTCAAGGGACCTGCGCTTCACGAGCGGCCACCTTGCCTTGCGACATGCCAACGTTCCGTTAAGGTTTTAGTCAAATGCCGGGAGTTCCCGGCTTGCCAAACCTCTAGTCAGGCCTGGGCGTCACGCGACCTTCGTGAAATCCGGCGGGCGGCGTTCGGCAAACGCCGTGAAGGCCTCGCGCGCCTCGGCCGTGCGCAGGCGCTGTGCGAACTGCTCGCCCTCGGCCTGCATCTGCGCGACCAGCGCCTCGCCGTTGCGCATCAGCTTCTTGGTTGCGGTGAGTGCACCGGCCGGCTGTCGGGCAAGACGCTGGGCGAGCGCGAGCGCCTCGGCGTCGAGCTTGGCGAGCGGCACCACGCGGTTGGCCAGGCCCCATTCCAGCGCGGCTTTGGCCGGCACGGTCTCGCCGAGGGCGAACATCTCATAGGCGCGCGCATAGCCGATGCGCGCCGGCATCAGCAGGCTCGACGCGGCCTCCGGCACCAGCGCAAGACTGACGAAAGGCGTCGACAATTGCGCATTGTCGGCGAGCACGATGAGATCGCAATGCAAGAGCATCGTGGTGCCGACGCCGACGGCGCGGCCCTGCACCGCCGCAACCAGCGGACGGGTGCAGCGCGCCAGCGACTGGATGAAGCGGATGACGTTGCGGCTGCCTTCCGACTTGCCGGCAGCGACCGCGGCGAACTCGCCGACATCGTTGCCGGCGGTGAACATGTCGCCCTCGCCGCGGATCAGGATCACGCGGACGGACGGATCAGACTCCGCGGATTCGATGGTGTCGGCGAGCTTGCCGTACATCGCATCCGTCAGCGCGTTCTTCTTGTCAGGGCGCGCCAGGGTGAGCGTGAGAATTCCACCCTGGTTCTCGATCCGGACATGCTCGGTCATGGGTCTCTCCTGTTATTCCTCTGGGTCTCTCGTCAGGTCTCTTGGAAACTTGTCCTGAATGCTCGTCAGCCAGCGCGCGACGATGTCGATCTCCGCGCTGGTAAATCCTTCGGTCAGCGCCGCGTTGACCGTAGCCGCGTCGCTCTTCGCCTGCGCCAGCACGGTGCGGCCCTTTGGCGTCAGCCACACGCGCCAGGCGCGCCGGTCCTCGCGGTCAGCCCGCCGCTCGACCAGCCTCGCCGCAGCACTGCGATCGACCAGGCCGGAGATGCCGGCCGGCCCCATATCGAGCGCCGCGCCCGCCTCGCCCATCAGGACGCCGTCCTGCTTGCCGAGGATGAACAGCAGCCCCGCCTGCGCCGGCGTCACCTCGTTCGAGGGCTGCGCCGCCATCCAGCGCTGCAACCGTCGTTGCGCGACGTTCAGCAGATAGATCAGCCGATGATGCCTCGCCGCGGTCTCTTTACTTCGCATGCGAAATACATAGCGGAAGCGGATTTGATTGTCAAAAGTGCGCCGCTAGGACGATTTGGCGCGGCAGCCGTCGAGGAACAGCGCCGCGCAGGTCTGCACGCGACGTTCGATTTGCTTGCGTGACGGCAGAGGTGCACCGCCATAGATCGCGGCGCGCTGCGGCGCCGATGCGACCATGCCGATCAGCATGCCGGCCACTTCCTCGACATCGTCGATGACGATCCGCTTGCGCTTGACCTGAAGGCGCAGCCAGCCGGCAAGTGCTTTGGCGGTGCGGGCAATGCCGTTGGTGTAGAAGTTTGCAGCGAGCTCGGGAAATGTGGCGGATTGCTGCAGCACCATGCGCTGCAGCGCCACGACTTCCGGATCGAGCGCGAGATCGGCGCAAGCCATCAGCGCGGCGCGCAAGCCCGTTTCGATGTCGACGTCATCGCTGGCCTGGAGATCGACGGCAGAGAGCAGCCGCTCGAGCCTGTCTGCGCACATCGCCTCGAACAGCGCAGCCTTGCCGGGAAAGAGGCGATACAGAGTCTTGGTCGAGATGCCCGCGCGGCGCGCCAGCTCTTCGGTGCTGGTCGCAGCATAGCCTTCGACCGCGAACGTGTGCCGCGCGGCTTCGAGGACGATTGTCTTCGTCTCCTCGTCGCTGCGCACCGGCGGGCGTCCGCGCGGGCGGCACTCACTTTCCGATTTTGCCTGAGCCATGTTTTTAAATGATGCCTGTCATTCCATTGACAGTCCCAAAGCTAGTCCTATTTTGGAAATCGTCAAGTTTCCTAATTCAGGGGAGCCGGCCATGACCGCGCACACCGACCCGTCCAAGATTGAAGCCAAACTGGTTCCAACCGCCGCTCCGGAGGGCTTCCTGCCCACCGTGCCGCGCCGAAAGCTGAACCTTCGCAAGTTGTTGTTGGCGGGGGTGGCCGCCCTGACCCTCGCCGGGGCGAGCTGGTATGGCTACGATTACTGGACCGTCGGGCGCTTCCTCGTCTCCACCGATGACGCCTATGTGAAGGCCGACAACACCACCATCGCACCGAAGGTCAGCGGCTATCTCGACCGCGTTCTGGTCGGCGATAACGAGCATGTGAAGGCCGGCCAGGTGCTGGCGCGCATCGACGACCGCGACTTCCGTGTCGCGCTCGACCAGGCCAAGGCCGATGTCGCCGCCGCGAATGCGACGATCACGAGCAAGCGGGCGCAGCTCGACGTTCAGGACGCAGTGATCGCCGCGGCCAAGGCGACCATCGATGTCGACACGGCCGCGAAGACCTTCGCGCAGCAGGAGAACAAGCGTTACACGGATCTCGCCGCGACGGGCTATGGCAGCGTGCAGAACGCGCAGCAGGCGCAGTCGCGCAACGCCGGCGCCGAGGCCGCAATCCAGCGCGACACCGCCAATCTTGCCTCCGCGCTCAAGCAGGTCGAGCTCCTCAAGGCCGAGATCGCGCAAGCCAACGCTGCGGCTGCCCGCGCGGCCGCGCTCCAGCACCAGGCCGAGCTCAATCTCGGCTACACCACGATCGTCTCTCCGATCGACGGCGTCATCGGCAACCGCACGCTCCGCGTCGGCCAATATGTCCAGGCCGGAACACAGCTGATGTCGATCGTGCCGGCCGAAGGCGCCTATGTGGTGGCCAATTTCAAGGAGACCCAGCTCACTCACGTCCGCGCCGGCCAGCAAGTCGAGATCGAGGTCGATACCTTCCCGGGCCAGGTCGTGCACGGCCACGTCGATTCCATCGCGCCGGCCAGCGGCCAGGAGTTCGCCCTGCTGCCGCCGGACAACGCCACCGGCAATTTCACCAAGATCGTGCAGCGCATCCCCGTGAAGATCGCGCTGGATGCCGAAACGCAGCCTGCGATCGAGCTGCGGCCCGGCATGTCCGTCATCCCGACGATCGCAACCCGTTCAGCGCCGACCGCGCAAGCGGCAACGACGCCCAAGGCGAAAGCAAAGCTTGTTTCCGGAGGGTCGTGCCATGTCAAACAGCCTCTCAATCTCGACGCCAGCACCCGCAACACCGGCCGCGACGCCTGAGCGCGTCGCAGCCGATCCCAATCGCGCGAGCGCCACGATCTGGATCGCCGTCTTCGCGGCGATGATCGGCGCCTTCATGGCGATCCTGAACATCCAGATCACCAACGCCTCGCTGCTCAACATCGAGGGCGGCATCGGCACCGGTGTCGACAACGGATCCTGGATCTCGACCTCGTACCTGATCGGCGAGATCATCGTGATTCCGCTGACCGACTATCTGTCGCGGGTGTTCTCGTTCCGCAACATCATGCTGAGCTTCGCCTCGCTGTTTGCGGCCTTCTCTGTCGCATGTGCGTTCACCCACGATTTGCCATCGATGATCGCGATGCGTGGCTTCCAGGGCTTCTTTGGCGGCGTGCTGATCCCGATGGCCTTCACGCTGGTCTTCACCAAGCTGCCGAAGGGTCAGCAGCCGATCGGGCTCGCGATGTTCTCGCTCGCCGTGACGTTTGCACCCGCAATCGGCCCGACCATCGGCGGCTATCTCACCGAGAATTACGGCTGGCAGACCATTTTCTATGTCAACGTGCTGCCCACCGCGGTCATGGTGACCATCCTCTTCCTCACCCTTGAGCGTCAGCCGATCAACCTCGGACTGCTGCGCGAGGGCGACTGGTTTGGCATCGCGACCATGGCGGTCGGTCTCGCCTCGCTCCAGGCCGTGCTCGAGGAAGGCAACAAGGATGACTGGTTCGGCTCGCCCTTCATCGTGCGGCTCGCCATCATCGCCGCGGTCAGCCTGTTGCTGTTCATCTATAACGAGCTCGTGGTCGAGAAGCCGTTGCTCCGTCTGCGCCTGCTGACGCAGTGGAATTTCGGTGTCGGCACGCTCGCCGCGGTGTTCCTCGGCTTCGCGCTGTTCGGCTCAGTCTATCTGCTGCCGGCCTATCTCGGCCAAGTGCAGGGCTACAATGCCGAGCAGATCGGCAACGTGCTGGCCTGGACCGGCCTGCCGCAGCTCCTGCTGATTCCGCTGGTGCCGAAACTGATGCAGCGGTTCGACACCCGCTACATCGCCACCGTAGGTCTGCTGCTGTTCGCCGCGAGCTCGTTCATGAACATCATGATGTCGGTCGATTACTCCGGCGATCAGTTCTTCATCCCCAACGTCGTGCGCGCCGTGGGACAGGCGCTGACGCTCGCGCCGCTGTCTGCGCTCAGCCTCGGCAGCGTCGCGCCGCAGGATGCCCCCGCCGCTTCGGGCATCTCTAACATGATGCGCAACCTCGGCGGCGCCATCGGCACCGCGGTGCTTGCCACCATTGTCACCAAGCGCGAGCAATTCCACTCCAACATCATCGGTCATTCCGTGACGCTCGGCCGCGAGGAAGTCCGCACCCGCATCGCGCAGATGACCGACTACTTCATCGCCCATGGCGTGCCGGACCCCAACGCCGCGCGCGAGCAGGCGATCATCGCGCTGGGCAAGACGGTGAAGCGCCAGGCGCTGGTGATGGGCTATTCGGACACCTTTGCCGTCATTGGCGTGGTGCTGGTGCTCGCCGCCATCGCAGTGCTGCTGACGCGCCGGGTGAAGGCGGCCGGCGGGGGTGGCGCGCACTAGACCTCGCCTATGATTGCAATTTGTCGCGGCCGTCACGCTTGACGGCCGCTTCGTTTTATGTTCCCTATTCGTTCTGTTCAATCATAGATTGTCTCGGAGATCTTTCGTGATGAGTAGTATGCGTAGCGAGAGCCAGCCGACCCAGCTCGTCATTCATAATGACGACGATACGCCGGACCAATTCGTGATGGATCTGCTCCGTCAGGTTTTCGGCAAAACCGAGCGTGAAGCGACCGCGCTGATGACTCAGATCGAGCAGAAGGAAAAGGCGATCTGCGGGCCTTACCCGCAATCCGTCGCCGAGGCCCTTTTCAAATCCGCACAACAATCCATCGGCGTGGCCGGCCACCGGTTGCAGGTCACGCTTGAGGCGATCAAGACTGCTTGCGAACTCTGTGGCAAGCGGGAGGGGAAGACGGACGTTCGGATCGGCAACCGCACGGTCTGGCTGTGTGGCGAATGCATGCGTGCAGCGGACGGGCCCTCGAACGAACAAGATTTCGACTTTGCCTGCGACGTCCTTGATTGGCACTTTGCCGCCATCGCGCGCAGTAAACTCGTGACCACGATCCGCCAATTTCCTGGCCACATGCGGGTCGATGTCCAGGCAGCAGTCGATCGGCTCTTCGGCAAGGCGATCCGGTTGTTCGGGCTGAACGAGGAGCAGCGCTATGAAACGCTGTCGATTTCGCGGCTTCTCAAGAGTGGCCGCTATGCGGTCGCGATCGCCCCGCTGCAATATTCAGACGTCGACGTGGGCGAGAAGAGCCCGGTCAAATGTCTGGATAACGGACTATGGCTGTGCGGGCAGGATCATCTCCGCTATGCGGTTTTGCTCTGCGCCCACCGCGAATACAGTCGCGAGCCGGGTATTCGGATCGAGATCCTGGTGCCATCGGGCTCAGCAGGCGCGGCCCTGGTCCAGCAATGCTTCAGCGAGTTGGAAGAGGCCGTCCAGGCCGCACGGACTTATCGCGGCAAGATCCTGTCGCTCGATGCCGACTCCGACTATCGCGGGCGGTCGCGCGGCATCACCGTGCATCGATTGCCGCAGGTCGCGCGCAACGAGGTGATCCTGCCGGAGCAAACCCTACGGCTGCTCGATCGCAATGTGCTGAACTTCGTCGGCATCCGCGAACAATTGCGGCATCTTGGCCAATCGACGCGCAAGGGGATCTTGCTGTACGGGCCGCCAGGCACCGGCAAGACCCATACGATCCGCTATCTCGCGACACACCTGCCTGGACACACGACGCTGATCATCACCGCCGAGCAAATCGGCCTGCTCGGAGCCTATATGAGCCTGGCACGGCTGCTGCAGCCGTCGATGGTGGTGATCGAGGATGTCGATCTCATCGCGCGCGATCGCGACGACATGGGGCCGTGTGAAGAATCCATGCTGAACAAGTTGCTCAACGAGATGGACGGACTGAAGGAGGATGCAGACATCCTGTTCGTCCTGACCACCAACCGGCCCGAGGACCTCGAAGGCGCGCTCGCCGGTCGCCCGGGCCGCATCGATCAGGCGATCGAAGTGCCGCTCCCTGACGAGTCTGGCCGCGGCAAGCTGGTCCGGCTCTACGGCAAGGAACTGCCGCTCGACGATGCGGTCATCGCCGAAGCCGCACGCCGCAGCGAGGGCACGAGCTGTGCGTTCATCAAGGAATTGATGCGACGGCTGGCGCAGGCGAGCCTGGCGCGCGATGGCGGCAACTCGGTGATTTCAGCCGATATCGACGAGGCGCTCGATGACATGCTGTTCTCGGGCGGCCGGCTCAATGCGCAATTGCTCGGCGGCGCACAGGCCATGGCGGCGGGGTAACACCCGCCACTATAGCAGTCGGCTCCGGCCGCCTTACGGCGCGCAAGCAAAGCTCGCCGCCGCCGTCACCGGGCCGCTCTTGTAGTGCGGCCAGGCCGGCCAGCGGCACAGCGGCATCGCGCGCGTCACGGCAAATGACGGCGCTTCGACCTTCTGCTCGGTGACTTCGAGGTCACCGGGCGCGGTGCCCTTCTCGACCCAGTCGACCAGCGCGCTCAGCATATCGACATTGGCGGGCGCGCCGGAGCCGACATGGTCGACGCCGGGCGCGGTGTAAAGCCGCGCGAACTCCGCGGTCTCGGCCTTGCCGAGCTTGCGCTCGACGCTCTCGAAATAGCGGATGCCGGCATAAGGGCTCTGCGCGTAGTCCGCCATGTGCTCGAGCATGATCAGCCGGCCGCCGTGGGCGCGGAAGCGGCTGAGATCGGGATCGGTCGAATCCATGAGGCTCGAGACCTCGAGCAGCCGCGCCTTGTGCTCCTCCACCTTGTAGGTGGTGACGTCGAGCTTGGGATCGCGCGCGAACACATATTGAATGCCGCCAGCGCCGTAGACCCAGGCGATGCCGTTGTTGGGCGCGGGCGGCTGCGCCGGCGGCGCGGCGCCGAGCCACCACGCCATCCAGCCGCCGGTCGGCCCGACCGCCGGCGTATCCTCACCCGACACGCCCCAGCCCGGATAGTCGTCGAGGCCGTTGGCGAGCGTGAACGGGAATTTGTAGGTGGCGTGCAGCGTATCGACGGCCTTGATTTGCGCGTCTGTGAGGCACTGATCGCCGCTCTTGCCGCCGGCGCAACGCAATGTCTCGACCTTGAACGCCGCCTTGCAAGCGACAGGGTCCTGCACCAGCGCGTCGTCGGAGCCGTCGGCCTTGTCGCAAGCGGCCCGCACCGCATCGCCGACAAGCTTGACCTGCGCCGGATTGATCCAGCCCTCGCCCATGGTGACGAGACCGGAGCGGGTGCCGGCATGCTGCAAGCCGACCCAGTTGATGACAGGCACGCGCGCAAAGATCCCGTCGAAATCATCGGGATAGCGCTGCGCCATGGTGAGGCCTTCGCGGCCGCCCTCGGACGAACCCATGAAGTACATTTTGTCCGGCTTCTTGCCGTAAGCGCGCTGCATCAGCACGACCGCGGCGTCGCGCACCTTCTTGTAGGCGCGATGGGCAAAATTCTCGAACGCCTCGTCATTCAGCGCGAACAACTGCGGCGGCTCGCCCGGCTTGGACTCATGACCGGAATCGGTGCCGTAGGTGACGAAGCCGCGCGCGAGTGGCGACGGCTTGTCGAACGGATAGGCCGGCGGCAAACCGAGGCCGGTGATCAGCACGCCGTTAAAACCACCGCCGCCATATTGCACCGAGCGCCCGTTCCATTCGACGGGCAGATTGACCTGGAATTTGACCGGCGGTGCCTTGGGATCCACGGGCTCGATATGACCGAGCACCTTGCAGAAGACGGGATTGGCCGGCGTGATGCGTCCCGACGGCGTCGGTCCGCGCTCGGCGACAGCGAGCTGAGACGCTGTCTGCAACGTCGCGGTGTCGATCTTGACGGCGTCGGGGCCGCCGACGAGACCCTTGCAAACGGTATCCGCATCCTCGGCCAGTGTCGCCGCGAACGCGCCGGTCGCGCCCAGCGCCGCTGCCGTCCCCACCAGCCATCCACATAGCTTCGCAATCCTGCGCGCCATCGTTTCCATCCCCACTTGTTGTCGTTCAGTCCTACATTCCTGCCGATTCAATGCGACTGATCGCCTGCCGTCAATCATCGCCACGCGTCGCCATTCGCGGGTCGATTCCGGCACGCTGTCTCCCGTAAAGAACTGAACTCACTGCAAAATTCCGTCCGGCGACAGAACGCGAACGGCCTGTCCGCCGACCAAGTCCACAGGCTGTCATCAATCTGTCAGATGGGCCGGGCTTTCCTGCCCGAGCGGCAGGACGTGCTATCCTGCCTCGACAAGAACCAAGGAGCGAATGGTGAGCGAAATCATCAATGTCCCGGCACTGCCGACGGATGCCTCGGCCGTCGCGCGCATCAAGTCCGAGATCGACATTTCGGATCGGTCGCGCCTCGTCACGTTCGGCGAGCGGGCCCAGCGCTCGGTGGTCGAGTTCGCCGACCGCATTCTCGCCCAAACCCAGAACCGCGAGCTCGGCAGCACCGGCAAGTTGCTGACGGATGTCCTCGGCAAGGCACGCGGGCTCGATGCCGCTGACCTCAAGGACAAGGGTTTTCTGACCCGGATATTCTCGTCGGCGGAGGCCCGGCTGCGCCGCTTCACCGAGCAGTTCAACGACGTCGCTTCGCAGATCGACCGCGTCTGCGTCGAGCTCGACCGCAACAAGGAGGTCCTGCGCCGCGACATCGCACTGCTCGACGATCTCTATGAACAAACCCGCGGCGCACTCGGCCAGCTCGATACGCACATCGCGGCCGGCAAGGCGTTCACTGAGGAATTCCGCGGCGGCAAGCTCATCGAGATGGAGCAAAGCGCCAAGGCTCAAGGCGCGGGCAGCGACGCGATGCTCGCCGCGCAGACCTATCAGGACGCGCTCCAGGCGCTCGACCGGCTGGAGAAGCGCGTCTTCTATCTCCAGCAGGCGCGCCAGATCGGCATCCAGCAGTTACCGCAGATCCGCATCGTCCAGTCCGGCGACGAGACGCTGATCGAGAATTTGCAGGCCACGACCGAGCTGACCATACCGGTTTGGAAGCAGAAGATGATCCTGCTACTCGGATTGAACCGGCAGAAGTCTGCGCTGGAGCTGCAGAAGACGGTCACCGACGCGACCAACGAGATGATGCGCCAGGCGTCCGAGATGATGAAGACCCAGGCGATCGAGATCGAAAAGCAGTCGCAGCGCGGCATCGTCGATATCCAGACCCTGGAGAAGACCAACCGGGACCTGATCGACACCATCACGGGCGTACTCACCGTGCAGGAGCAGGGCCGCAACAAGCGCGCCGAGATCGAGCACCGGATGGCGGAACTAACGGATGAGTTGAAGACCGCGATCTCCAAGGCTGCGCCTTGAGGCGTGCTGCGTCCATGAAGCGTCTTCACAAGGGCAGTTGCATGAAGGCTCACGCATGAAGATGTTCCGTTTCCTGCGGCGCCGGCTGGCATTGCTCGCAGCGGTGCCGCTGATGGCCGCCCTGTTGTCGGGCTGCGGCGGGCCAGGACCGCAATTCACCATTCTCTCGGGCTCGGAGAACGACATCCTCGAGCCGTTGGTGCAGGAATTCTGCAAATCGCGCAACGCGACCTGCACCATGCGCTATCAGGGTTCGCTCGACATCGCGCTGGCGCTGAAGGCCGGCGATCCCGGCGCAGACGCGGTGTGGCCGGCCGCCTCGATCTGGATCGACATGTTCGACACGACAAGGCGCGTGAAGATGGTCAAGTCGATCGTGCAGATGCCGGTCATTCTCGGCGTGCGGCTTTCCAAGGCGCAGGAGCTGGGCTGGATTGGTGCCAAGGTGACCGCCAAGGACATCCTCGCGGCGGTCGAGGGCGGCAAGCTGAAATTCCTGATGACGTCGGCGACGCAGTCGAATTCGGGAGCCGCGGCCTATCTTGCGATGCTGGCGGCCGGGATCGGTAAGCCCGACTTGATCGAGGCCGGCGATCTCGACAAGCCCGAGGTGCTCGCCACGGCGCGCGGATTACTGAAAGGCGTCGAACGCAGCGCAGGCTCCAGCGGCTGGCTCGCCGACCTCTACCGCGACGGCGAACGCAATGGCGCGCATTACCAGGCGATCTGGAACTACGAAGCCGTCATCAAGGAGACCAACGACAAGCTGATCGCCGACAACCACGAGCCGCTCTATGCGATCTATCCTGCTGACGGCGTCGCGATTGCCGACTCGCCGCTCGGCTTCGTCGATCGCGGCCGCGGCAAGGACGTCGAGGGCTTTTTCACCGATTTGCAGACCTTTCTGCTCAACGGCGATGCCCAAGCCAGGATCGCCAAGACCGGCCGGCGGGTCGAGATTGGCCGCGCCACACCGCTTGCGGCCGACCCGAAGACGAATCTCGATCCATCGCGGCCGGTGACCGTGATCCGTCCACCGGAACCCGCGGTCATTCAGAAGGCGCTCCTGATCTATCAGGAAGCGCTGCGCCGGCCGTCGCTGACCGCGCTCTGCCTCGACGTCTCCGGCAGCATGCAAGGCGCCGGCGAAACGCAGCTGCTCGACGCGATGCGTTTCCTGCTCACGCCGGCGCGGACCCGCGAGGTGCTGGTGCAATGGACAAAGTCGGACGAAATCCTGGTCCTGCCATTCAGCGATCACATTCTCTGGTCGGCGCGCGCCAGCGGCGACGAGAACGAGCAGACCGGCCTGCTCGCACGCGCGCTCGAATTGCGCGCCGGCGGCGGCACCGACTTCTATACCTGCGGTGCCCAGGCGCTCGCGGCCATGAAGCCGCAGCTCAACGACGGCCAGCATCTGCCGGCAATCGTCATCATGACTGACGGCAAGAGCCAGGGCGCAATGTCGACGTTCGAGAGCGCCTGGCGCGCCGATGGACATCGCGTGCCGGTGTTTGGGGTGACGTTCGGCGCCGAGGTAGATCGTGCTCAGCTCGACAATCTGGCAAAGCTGACCGGCGGACGCGTGTTCGACGGCAGCAAGAGTCTCACCGACGCGTTCCGCGCCGTACGAGGATACAACTGAATGGCCGCAATGCCGTCCGGGCTTGGCTGGATCGCGGGTGGAGCGGCAGCTGCGGTGCTGCTGCCGTCGCTCGCGATCGGGCTCGCCATGCCGTTCTGGATCGCGCTCGCGATCAGCGCGGCTGCCGGGGGCGGCATCGGCGTGGCGCTGGCGCCGAGGAACCGGTTCGCCGCGCTGGAAGCCCGCGGCGTCGCCCGCGGCAAGATCGAGTTCGCAAACGAGCTGCTGGCCGAAGCCGAGCCGCTGGCCGAACGGATGGAATATACCGCATCGGCAATCCGCACCCGCGCGGTCGCCGACCGCATCCGTCATCTCGTGCAGATCGCCCGCGACATTTTTGCAGCCATCGAGAACGATCCCTTGCGGCTCGACCGGGTGCGACGGTTCCTGACCTATTATCTGCCGCGCGCAGCCGAGATCGCCGAAGCCTACCGCACGCTGGAGAAGAGCGCCGTGCCTGACACCGCGCGCCTTGCAGCCACGGGCGACATGATCGAGCGGCTCGACGGCGCCTTCACCCGCTATGCCGCCCATCTCAGGGATGCCGACCTCGACAAGCTGGACATCGAGCTGAAGCTGTTGAAAAGCTCGCTTGACGAGGACATCGGCCCGATGCCGCCGGCAACGCCGGTCGAGACCAAGAGAGGAACGTCCTGATGGCTATCTCGCGCCGCGCCTTCGGCATCGGCCTCGTCGCTGCGAGCGCGGCGGCGACCGGCGGCTATGTTTACCTGCGCGAGCATCCCGAGATCGCCGGTCGCTTCGGCGAAGCCAAGCGGCTGTTCGGCTTTGCCGGCGGCGAGAAGGAGGGCTTTCTCGCCAACGCCCGTGTCAAGAACACGCTGGAGCGCCGATTCGGATTGATCCTCGACGGCCGCCGCGCGGGCTCTGTCGAAATGGTTCGCGAGCGCGCACTGCTGGACCAGAAGCCGCAATTCCTCTGGCCATCGTCTTCCGTGCTGGTCGAGGTGGCGCGCTCCTCGGGCGTCAAGATCTCGCGCGACCAGGTGATCTTCAACTCGCCGATCGTGCTCTATTCCTGGGATCGCATTGCCGACGGCCTCGTGAAGGGCGGCATTGCCCAGCCTGCCGGTGGGCCACGCTACACCGTGGATCTGTCAAAGCTGCTCAAGGCCATCATCGCCGGCGAGAACTGGTCGGCGATCGGCGTCTCCGACCTGTTCGGCCGTGCCCGGGTGGTCTCGACCGATCCGAACAAATCCAATTCAGGTTTTATGTTCGCAGGCCTTGCAGCGAGTCTGTTGTCTGGCGACGTCGTTATGTCGGAGACGCTGGGCAAGATCGACGGCGATGTCGCCACCGTGTTCCGCCGCATGGGCTTCAAGCCGCCGTCATCCGGCAAGCTGTTCGACGATTACATCGCCGGCGGCGCGGGCGCGCAGCCGCTGATCGTCGGCTATGAGAACCAGCTGGTCGAATGGGTGCTGCAGGATGCGGACCGCTGGAAACGGCTGGAGGCCAATGCACCGGCCAAGCCCGTCATCCTCTATCCGCAGCCCACGGTGTTCTCGGCCCATCCGCTCATCAGCATCGAGCGTCAGGCCGACGATCTCATCGAAGCCCTGATGAGCGAGAGCCTGCTCGAAATGGCCTGGGAGGATCACGGCTTCCGCGGACCGCTCGGCACCATCGGCAAGGCGCGGAACGCGCTGTTGCAGTCGCGCCTGCTCGAACGGATCGACGCTGTGCTGCCGATGCCGGACGCGCCGGTCATGCTGGCCTTGCTCGACCGGCTGGCGGCATAGGCGGCGCCTGCGGCTACGTCTTTCGATCAGAACGATCCCAGCGCTTCTCCCAGCGCAATCACGGCCACCAGCGCCAGCAGCGACGTCACGATGCCCACCATCACGATGTCGAAATAGCTGTCGCGATGGGTCAGGCCGCAGATCGCGAGCAGGCTGACCACAGCACCATTGTGCGGCAGGATGTCCAGCGTCCCCGAGCCGATCACCGCCACGCGGTGCATCAGCGCAAGGTCGATGCCGGTGCGGGCAGCGAGATCGACATAGGTCTGGCCGAGCGCATCGAGCGCGATCGTCAGGCCGCCCGACGCCGAGCCGGTCAGCGCCGCCAGGATATTGGTCGCGACCGCGAGCGAGACCAGCGGGCCGCCTTCGATCGCGAGCACCCATTCGCGCACCAGCGCGAATGCCGGCAGCGAGGCAATAACCGCGCCGAATCCGACGAGACTGGCGACGCTGAACGCCGGCAGCACCGACGCATTGGCCCCTGCGTCCATGGTCTGCCGCAACGCCGGCAGGCGCGCCCAGTTCAGCGCGATGGTCGTGACGATCGCCGCGGCCAGGGCGACGGTGACCGACCACACGCCCGCAACGGCGGCAAGCGACGTCTCGCCAAAACGCCGCTCGGCGAGATAGCCGACGTCGAGCCGCGGCAGCACCGCGAGGGACATCACGAGATTGACGGCCACGACGACGACCAGTGGCAGGACGGCGCTCAGGACCGGCGAGGGCTCGCTGCTGCGATGGCCGTGCTTCATCTCGGCTGGATCGAACTCGCGCGCCGTCGTCGCGCGTTCGCGCACGAGCTCGTCGGATGCGGCGCGTTCAGTCGCATCCTCGACGTCATCACCATAACCCTCCCCGGCGCACCTAGCCTTGGCCTCGGCGCGATGCAGCCACCAAAATCCCGATCCGAGCATCATGAGGGAGGCGACGATGCCGAGGCCCGGCGCGGCAAACGGCGTCGTGCCGAAGAACGGCATCGGGATCGCATTCTGGATCGAGGGCGTGCCTGGCAAGGCCGACATAGTGAAGGTCGACGTGCCCAGAACGATCGTGGCCGGAATCAACCGGCGCGGAATTGCAGCCGCACGAAACAGCGAGCGAGCCATCGGCACGATGACGAAGAACGCGACGAACAGGCTAACGCCGCCATAGGTGACGAGCGCGCCGGCCAGCACGACCGCGAGGATCACGCGGCGCTCGCCGAGACGCTTGGCCATGAAGGCGGCAACCGACGTCACCGCGCCGCTATCGTCCATCAATTTGCCGAACACGGCACCGAGCAGGAAGATCGGGAAGAATTGCGCCAGAAATCCCGCGGCATTCACCATGAAAACCTGAGTCAGGTTCGCCAGCAGCGGCTCGCCGCCGAACAGCGCGGCAACGAGCGCGGCGAGCGGCGCGAGCAGCAGCACGCTCCAGCCGCGAAAGGCAAACAGGACGAGCAGGCCGAGCCCGACGAAGAGGCCGAGAAGCCCCATGCCTCAGCACTCCGCCAGGAGGACATCGAGATCGGCGGTCGATTGCCGGCCGATATCCGCACCGTGTTCGGTGAGGAACGCATCTGCGGCGATACGCCCCTCGCCACGCAGCATCGAGACGAACTCCCATTCCGCATTGAGTTTCGACGATGCGCCGAACTTCGCCAGCATGTCGCTCTTGATCCGATGCGTCCGCATTTTCGCCCAGCGCGCGCCCTCGCCGCTGCCCGGATCGGCCGCCTGGCGCAGCAGTGCGATCATCCGCAGCTCCTTCATCAGCGGCGAGTTGAAGGAGATTTCGTTGAGACGGTTGAGGATCTCCGCGGCGGTTCGCGGCTCCTCCAGCCGCTCGGTCGGGTTGATCTGAACGAGAATGGTGTCGTGCGCGTCGCTCTCACGGACCAGCGGCGTGATGGTCGGGTTACCGGCGTAACCGCCGTCCCAATAGGGCTCGCCGTCGATCTCGATCGCGCGGAACATGGTCGGCAGACAGGCCGATGCCAGTAGCACATCCGCCGTGATCTCGGCGTTGCGGAAGATGCGTCCGCGGCCGGTGCGCACCCGCGTCGCGGTGATGAAGAGCTGGATCGGCGAGCGCGCAAGCCGCTCGAAATCGATGCTCTCGGCCAGCACCGCGCGCAGCGGATGATAGCCCGTCGGATTGAGATCGTAGGGCGACAGCACCCGCGACATCAGATCGGTCAGGATGTAGAAGGGCGACGTATCGAGCGTCCAGCGCCCCATCAACCGATCGAGCGGCGAACGCTGCAGCGGGCTGAAGGCCGCGGCCTTCGAGACACGGCGCCAATATTGCTCCAGCGCATCGCGCGCGCCCTCGGCGCCGCCGGCGGTCCAGCCATCCGCCAGCACCGCCGCGTTCATCGCGCCGGCAGACGTTCCGGAGATCGCGGCGATGGTCAGCCATTTTTCCTCCAGCAGGCGGTCGAGCACGCCCCAGGAGAAGGCGCCGTGCGAACCGCCGCCTTGAAGCGCGAGATCGATCAGTACGGTGTCCCGTTCCATGGCGGTACCCACGCAACTGAAGCTCAAATTCGACGCGAATTGTCACACGCCAAAGATGATACAGTTTAGAGAGCTTAGGCCGAGCAATGCAACCGGAACGTGACGTTCCGCCGTCTAGTGCTCGAATACCAGCCGCGCGCCGATCGTGCCCTCGAGCGCGCGGATCTGCGCCAGCAGCGCGCCTGAATCCTCGCCGCCGAGATCGGCGTCCAGCACGACATAGCCGAGGTCGCCCGCGGTCTCCAGATATTGCGCGGCAATGTTGATGTCGCGCTGGAGGAAGACCTCGTTCAGCCGGCGCAACATGCCCGGCACGTTGCGATGGACATGGCTGAAGCGCACGCCGGAGGGACGCAGATGCAGCTGCACTTCCGGGAAATTCACCGCGCCCATCGTCGATCCCGTGATGAAATAGTCGACCAGCTTGCGCGCCACCTCGCCGCCGATGCGCTCCTGCGCTTCTTCGGTCGAACCACCGACATGCGGCGTGAGGATGACGTTGCCGAGGCCCTGCAGCGGGCTCTTGAAGCGCTCCGAATTCGAGGACGGCTCGACCGGAAACACGTCGATGGCGGCACCGGCGATGTGGCCGTCACGCAGTGCGCCTGCGAGCGCATCGAGATCGACCACCGTGCCGCGGCTATTGTTGATCAGGAACGAGCCCGGCTTCATCGCCCGCAGCTCCTTCTCGCCGATCATGCCTGATGTCTCCGGCGTTTCCGGCACATGCAGGCTGACCACGTCGCTCTGCGCCAGCAGCTCTTCCAGCTTCTCGACCGGCTCGGTGTTGCCATGGCGGAGCTTGTCGGTGCGATCGTAATAGATCACCCGCATGCCCATGGCTTCGGCGAGCGTCGAGAGTTGCGAGCCGATATTGCCGTAGCCGATGATGCCGAGCGTCCGGCCGCGCACCTCGCGGCTGCCGGCGGCGGACTTGTCCCAGCCGCCGTCATGGGCCGACACCGAGCGCGGAAAAATCTGCCGCAGCAGCATCACGATCTCGCCGATCACGAGTTCCGCGACGCTGCGCGTATTGGAGAACGGCGCGTTGAACACGGGAATGCCGCGCTTGCGCGCCGCCAGCAGATCGACCTGGTTGGTGCCGACGCTGAAGCAGCCGACCGCGAGCAGCCCATCGGCGGCTTGCAGCACCGCGTCGGTGATCTGGGTGCGGGAGCGGATACCGAGCAGCGTCACGCCCTTGAGCGCCTGGCGCAGTGCCTCGCCGTCCAGCGCCTTGGTCAGGCGCTCGACATTGGTGAAGCCCGCGCTCCTGAACAGATCCACCGCGCTGTCGTTGACACCTTCAAGCAGCAGCGCCTTCGCGCTCCGCTCAGGGCTTTGGCCTGGGGCTGGCATAATATCTCCATGAATGGCGGCTTTGCCGCAGCACATAGACCGCCGACGAGGCGCAGCACAATAGGCATGAAACCAGGATTTCGCTTCGCTCGATCCGGGATCCCTGGGAGCCGGGATGTCTGGGCAGAACGCAAAACTGATTTGGGTTAAAATCGACCATCATTCGCGCGGCGTGGCAAGGCCGCGCGGCCGCCCCGTACAACTCCGGTGGATCAACGCGGCCGCTCTCAGATCACATAGAATCCGTGCGTGCCGTCGCGGCGGAGCTGGTCGACGAGACCATATTCCCAGTCGAGATAGGCCTGCATCGCGCGCTCGGCGATGTCGGTTCCCTCATAGGGGCGGCGGTAGCGATGCGCTTGGTCGGGCTTCGGCAGCACGAGCGGCGGGCCGACCTCGAGCGTGCCGGCATAGCCGCCTTCGAGCACATAGACCTCCCAGCCCATCTGCGCGAGCCAGGAGGCCGTCATGTCGGCGCGCACGCCCTTGTCGTCGGTCAGGAGGATGCGCGCGCCGCGCACCGGCGCGGCCATGTCGGTCTCCTGCACGAGCTGGCCACCGGGATAGTGGCGGAAGCCCGGGAGATGACCGGCCACATACTCCTCCGCGTCGCGCACATCGAAACGATAGAGTGTGCGATCGGACTGCGCGACCAGCGCCGACATTTCGTTCGCGCCGATATGGCGGACGCCCGCGCGATAGGCGACATCGCGAGCATTGGCGGGTCCGCCCTCGAACGACCCGATCGCGCCGCGCCGGTCGGCGCCGTGATCGAGCGTGTGCCGCGCCAGGGTCCAACCGATCGTGCCGTTGCGCAGCGCCCGTACCTTGTTGGGCACGCCGGCGTTGATCAGCGACTGGGTGCCGATGATCGAGCGGGTGCGACCGGCACAATTGACGATAATGGTGGTGTCGGGATCGGGCGCGGCCTGACCGGCCCGCAGCACCAGTTCCGCACCGGGCACGCTGACCGAACCCGGAATGTTCATGGTGGCATATTCGTCGAAGCGGCGGACGTCGAGGATGGCGATGTTGGCCTTGTCCGCGATCAGTTTTGCCACTTCGTCAGCGCTGAATGACGGCGTGTGGCGACGTGCCTCGACCAGCTCGCCAAAGGCTTTGGAGTAGGAGTTGACGTCCTCGAACACCTCGTAGCCCGCTGCGCGCCAGGCTTTCAGCCCGCCATCAAGCGCGCGGACATCGCTGTAGCCGAGCGCCGCGAGGCGTTCGGCGCCTGCTGCGACCAGCCCCTCGCCGCCATCAAGGAGCACGACCGGCGCGTCCTTGCGCGGCAGCCGCACCGCGGCCTCGATCGCGATCCGGTCGACGGCCATGTTGGCCGCGAACAGCGGATGGCCGGTAGCGAAAGCCGCCTCGTGCCTGAGATCGAGCAGCGCGATCTCCTCGCGCAACAGCAGCGCGCGGCGGATATCGGCGGGAGTGACGGAGGGAAAATTCATGGCGTGAACCCGAACAAGGACGTGCCATGGGCTTTTGAACGATTGTCGCGGTGTTGGCTAGCCTTTCCGGCAGCAACTCACTCGCCCGGAACGAGCCGCCCGAGCGGTGGCAGCGCCGGGCGCCGCAGCTTGCGGCGCGACAGATAGAGCAGGATGCCGGTGACCGAGAACAGCGGCATCAGCGCTGCGGCGATCATGAAGGCGAGCTTGCCGGGCCAGCCCAGGACCGCCCCGCGGTGGATGTCGAGCACGTTGGCGATGATCTTCTCGCCGAACGACTTGTCGGCATAGCGCTCGGCCGAGACGACCTGACCGGAGACGGCATCGATGCGGAATTCGTCGCGTGCGGTGTCGAGCGAGGAATCCTTACCCCACGACCGGATCCGCATCACAGTGCCCGGGCCGGCCGGGAGCGTCAACTGCGCCCTGGCGAAACCGTCGCTCTCCTCATGCTGGAGGGCCGACCATGCGCGGTCGAACCCGACCGGTTGAGCCGGTTCGGGACGGCCGGGTGGACGCGATTGCTTCGGCTGCATCTTCGCCGCCGCCAAATGCGGACGCGACAGCAGCCAGACCACGCCGTCCTTGTACCAGTCAAACGAGTACCAGAGCCCTGTGAGCGTCATGACGAGATAGACCGGAAGCACCCAGGTGCCGATGACGGCGTGCAACGAGCGATGCAGGCCGCGGCCGCTGGGCCCGAAATTCGGCTTCAGCCACATCTTCACGCTGCCGGCGCGACGCGGCCAGCGCAGCACGAGGCCCGAGACCAGCATCACGATCAGGCCCAGCGCGGCAACGCCGGTGATCTGACGTCCCCAACCCTTGGCATCGCCGAGAATGAGCAGCCAGCGATGCAGCCTGCGCACCGTTGCGAAGAACTCCTCGCCGCGCGCCGCGCCCAGCACGTGCGCGTCGTAGGGGTCGACATAGAGCGAGGACGGCCGCGCGCGCTGCTCGTCGCGGGCGAAGCGGACATGCACAGCCGCCGACGGATCGCTCGACAGCATGATGGCCGCGACCTTGCCGGCATCCGGCACCGCCTTCAGCTGCGCCACCAGCTGATCCGGCAGCAGCGGCGGCGTCGTCCGCGGCGCGACATGCATGATGCCGGCATTCAGATGGTCGACGATCTCGTCCTCAAAGCTCATGATCACGCCGGTCAGCGCGATCAGGGAGAACAGCAGCGTGAGCACGAGGCCCGCAATGGAATGGACCTGGAGCAGCGCCGCCTTGATGGTGTGCCCGAGCCTATGCATCGGCGCAGGCCCTCCCAATCGGAATGACCGAGCCATCATCGTCTTTGCGCCGCAGCTCCATCGCTAGAACTTCACCGTCGCCGACAGCGAGATACGGCGGCCGTCGCCCAACGCGACGTTCAAGGCGTTTCCGGTTGTGGAGGTGTAATAGACCTTGTCGAACAGGTTCTTGACGTTGAACTGATAGGTCACAGGCACCGTGTCGATTTTGGTATCGTAGGTCGCGAAGATGTCTGCAACGGTGTAAGCTGGCAGGAAGAATGTGTTGGCGGAGTCACCCGGGCGGTCGCCGACATAGTGTGCGCCGCCGCCGACGCGCAGGCGTCCGGGCAGCCGGTCGCCGAAATCATAGACGAGATAGAGCGAAGCAGTGTTCATCGCGGCGTTGAACAACTTTGCATTGCCAACAGCGGGATCGTTGATCAGGCGCGCGTCGGTATAGCCATAACTTCCGATCATGCTCCATTCGTCCGTCAGTCTGCCGGTGACGTCGAGTTCGACACCGCGCGACCGGGCCGCGCCGGAGGTGCGCGCCGCCGACTTGCCGCCGCCGATGTCATCCAGCACCAGCACGTTCTTCTTCTGGATGTCGTAGACCGCCAGGGTGCCCGACAGCCGCTTGTTGACGTCGAACTTCAGGCCGGTCTCCCACTGCGTTCCCTCTTCAGGCGCGATAGTGGAGTCGACGACGAAGCCGGTGGTGAACGCCGCGATAACCGACGTCGGCTTCAGCGACTGCGTATAGCTCACGTAGTAGGAGAGCTGGTCGCTCAGCTTGACGATGACGCCGCCGAGCGGCAGCACCTTGTCGCCCGCCAGATTGGTGTTGGTGATGAACAGAGGCCGGCCCTTTCCGGCGAGTTGTTCGTATTCCATCCAGCGCACGCCGCCCACCACGGACAGCCAGTTGGTCAGATGGAACGTGTCCTGGGCGAAGAACCCTCGGGTGCCGAGCTTGTCGGTCTGCTCGCTATCGGTTGCCGAGACGGTCGTGCCCGGTATGACCAGTCCGTAGACCGGGTTGTAGAAGTTGAAGCTGGGAGTCGCTTGGCGGATCAGGTCGCGGCGGTCGATCGTGCGATACATCGCCTCGCCGCCGAACAGGATCTCGTTGCGGAAGCCGCCGACCCAGACGTCACCCTGCAGATAGGAGGTGCCGTAGCTGGCGTTGCTCAGCGAGTTCCTGGTGCCGTCGTTGCTGCGGGTTTCGACGCCGGTCGTGGCGTCGACTTTGGTGATGCGGAGCTGGTTGGCGCTGAAAGTCTCGGTGTTATAGCTGTAAGCCGCCGTGACCTTCCAATTCTCGTCGAGCTTCTGTTCGACCGAGCCCTGCATCAGGTCGGACGTGCCCCACATGTTGTTGAAGTGTTCGTCGAGCCGGCGCGTCGCCGGGATCGCCAGCGGGGCGCCGTTCACGAAGGCAGTACCGCGGTCGAATGGATAGATGAACTCACGGTGCTCATAAGTGAGCTGAACCGTCGTGGTCTCGCCGTACCAGGCGAGCGACGGATTCACCAGCATTTCCCGATGGCGGCCGAAATTGCGCCAATAATCCTCGCTGACACCATAGCCGATGAAGCGATAGGCGAGACCACCGTCACCGATCGGACCGGTGAGGTCGAGGGTGCCGTCCGCGCCGTTGCGATTGTTCGCGTAGGTCGAGCCGAGCAGCGTGACCGAGCCATGCTGATAGAGCTCGGGACGCTTGCTGATCGTATTGACGATGCCGCCGGGATCCATGATGCCGTAGAGCAGCGAGGCGGGTCCCTTCAGCACCTCGACACTGTCGACCGCGGCGTTCAAGCTGCGGCCCTGCACCAGCGGCATGCCGTTGCGCATGATCGAGCCGTCGCGGTTGTCGCCGAAACCGCGGCGGATCACGGCGTCCTGGGTGCCCGCGAGCGTGTTGGTCTGGGTGATACCGCTGATGTTGACCAACGCATCGTCGATGTTGCGCGGCAATTGGTCCTTGAGAACCTGCGCCGGCACGACGTTGACGGATTGTGAGGTGTCGAGCGGCGACGCGCCCGAGCGCAGCGTGCTCGCGCTCGGCATCGCGCGATAGCCGAGCTTTGCGGCCTGTTGCGCGGCGGCGTCCGCCGCAGCACGTTCGGACGGCGTCGGTGCTGCGGGTGAAACTGCATTCGAGTTACGACGCGCGGCCGTCTGTGTGCGTCGTTGCGACTGCTCCGAGGCGCGCGCCGATTTCGGCCGCTGCGTCGGCGCATCCACATTCACCGGCGGCAGGGCCGTTTGCGCCTGCACGGTGGTGGTGTCGAAGGGATATCCGGCGAGCAGCACGGCCGCTCCGATGAGAAGGCTAGCGCGGCTCTTGCCGGCGCGATTTCGATGACCGCTGGCACAACGGCCATCCACAGGAGCACGCACTTTCGATTCACTTCCAAGTCACAGCATTGAAGTTGGCGCATCTACCAGCCGCTGCGAGAGAAGAGAACATGGCGGCGACTTGAATCGCTCTAGGATTGAATCGTTCTAAGAGGAGGAACGGTCGCGCAATCATGCGGCGCCCGATGCTGCGACGCTTTCGTGAGCAGGGACCGGAGCGTCGCGATTGGAACGCGCGCGAAACGAGCGCATCTGCTCAATGTCGATGCTGACGAGGCGTCATCGACGCGACGCCATGTCGCACGAGTGCCGCGACCTCGGCGCTCGCGCAAGCTCACCCCGCCGCCAGTGTTGCGGCGGGCATTTCCGCTCACGTCCTTTTGTTCAGACTAACTGTACAGATGGTCTTTACAGTTTAGCTTCATATATGCCATTCACTCCGCCATGATCAATTCGTCGGACCAACGCCCGTCCGCGCGCGCCGGCGCGCTCGCAGAAGACCTCCGTTCGCTGGTCGGAAAGCTCAAGCGCCGGCTGCGCGAGCAAGCAGGTCCGGAGGATCTGACGCCGTCTCAGGTGTCGATCCTGCTCCGCCTGGAAAAGGATGGCCCTGCCACAGTGTCGAGCCTGGCGCGATCGGAAAAGATGCGTCCACAATCGATGAGCACCGCAGTCGCCGCTCTTCTGGCCGCAGGCCTGGTCAGTGGCGCCCCCGACCCGGAGGACGGCCGTCAGACCATTCTGTCGCTGACGAAAGCGTGCCGCGACTGGATCCGGGTCGGTCGCGCCGCCCGGCAGGATTGGCTCTCGCGCACCATTTCGGCACGGCTGTCACCGCGGGAGCAGGACGAATTGGCCGCCGCCGTCTCCTTGCTCAAACGGCTCGTCGACGATTGACGCAGCCACGCCGCGCTGCCGGAAGGACATGATCATGGCTCTGACAACGCTCGACCCGATCACCGCGCTCATCATCGTCGACCTGCAACGCGGCATCGTCGGCTTCCCTTCCGTTCACTCCATGGGCGACGTCGTGGCGCGCGCCAGCACGCTTGCCGCGGCGTTTCGGCGGCATCGCCTGCCGGTCGTGCTGGTCAATGTCGCTGGCGGCGCACCGGGCCGCACCGAGCGGCCGCGCCCTGGCGGTCCGTTCCCGGACGGATGGACCGATCTCATTCCCGAGCTCGATCGACAGCCCGACGATATCGCCGTGACCAAGCGGACATGGGGCGCATTTGCCAGCACCGATCTCGAGAGCCAGTTGCGGCAGCGCGGCGTCACGCAGGTCGTCATCGCCGGCGTCGCCACCGGCACCGGCGTCGAGTCCACCGCGCGCCAGGCTTACGAGGCGGGCTTCAACGTCACCCTTGCCACCGACGCCATGACCGATCCGCGTTCCGAGGCTCACGACTACAGCATCGCCAACGTCTTTCCGCGGCTCGGCGAGAGCGGCTCGACGCAGGCGATCATCGATCTATTGGCAACACGGAGCGCGCAGGCATGAACTGGCTTCATTTCGTATCCTATTTCTTCGGCGGCGCGTGTCTCGCGAACACCATTCCGCATCTCGTCAGTGGCTTGCGCGGCGAACCGTTCCAGACCCCGTTTGCAAAACCGCGAGGAGAAGGGCTGTCCTCGTCGACGGTTAACGTGCTCTGGGGCTTCTTCAACCTCGTCGTCGGATATCTCCTGGTTTGTCGTGTCGGAGCGTTTTCACTGCTGGACACCGGCGACGTCGCAGCCCTCGGACCGGGCGCCGTGCTGCTCAGCTTGTTTTGCGCGCGGCGGTTCGGCCAGTTCCACGGCGGCAACCGGCCTGCGGGTTCGTGAGCGCGCCGGCCGCGGCCACGTTTCGCTCACTGCGGAACTACAATTACCGCGTCTGGGCTGCAGGCGCGCTGGTATCCAATACCGGGACGTGGATGCAGCGCGCCGCGCAGGACTGGCTCGTGCTCACCGAGCTCACACGACACAATGCGTCGGCCGTCGGCGTGGTGATGGCGCTCCAGTTCGGGCCGCAGCTTTTGCTGATGCCGTGGACGGGCTTTGCCGCCGATCATTTCAACCAGCGACGGCTTCTGGTCGCGACTCAGGCGACGATGGGCGTGCTGGCGCTCGTTCTCGGCCTTCTCACCGTCACTGGCCTGGTGCAGCTCTGGCATGTGTACGTGTTTGCCTTCCTGTTCGGCTGCGCCGCAGCCTTCGACGCGCCGGTGCGCCAGACATTCGTGGCCGAGCTCGTCGGCGACGGCGAGCTCTCCAATGCGATCGCGCTGAACTCGACGTCCTTCAATGCCGCACGGATGGTCGAGCCCGCGGTCGCAGGGATCTTCATCGCCTCGATCGGCACAGGATGGGCCTTCCTGCTCAATGCCGCATCCTTCATGGCGGTGCTCGGATCACTCGCCTTGCTGCGCACCTCGGAGCTTCGCCCCAATGCGCGGGCGCACCGGACCAAGGGCGGCATGACCGAGGGGTTTCGCTACGTGTGGTCGTGCAGCGATCTCAGGGCGATCATGATCATGCTGTTCCTGATCGGCACGTTCGGGCTGAATTTTCCGATCTTCATCTCGACCATGGCAGTCAGCGTCTTCCACACCGATGCGCGCGGCTTTGGCCTCTTGTCCTCGACGATGGCGGTCGGCACGATCTCGGGCGCACTGCTGGCCGCGGGGCGCGCACAGCCACGGTTTGTCTCGCTGCTGCTGGGGGCTGCGGCTTTCGGGGCAGGATGCACGCTGGCCGCGCTTGCACCCAGCTACTGGCTGTTCGCCGGCAGCCTTGTCCTGATCGGTGTCGCGGCGCTAACGGTCACGAATACCTCGAACGCCATGATGCAGCTCTCCACCGAACCGCGGATGAGGGGGCGCGTGATGGCGCTGCGCCTCGGCGTCGCGCTGGGCGGCACGCCGATCGGCGCACCGATTGTCGGATGGGTGGCGGACAATCTGGGCCCGCGCTGGGCGCTCGGCGTCGGCGCGGCGGCAGGCTTCGCGGCCGCGCTGGTTGCGGCCCGCGCCATGTCGGCGCGCATCGCGGAGGTTCACCGCGAATGAAACGCGCGCTCAGGCGATCACGGGGCTGGTCAGTTCGTCCAGCTTCGCCTTGAGCGCGGTGCCGTCCGACAACGCACGCAGCGGCGGACGCACGCGCAACCAGCCGGCGTCACCGGTCTGCGCGGCGAGAATGGCCTTCAGCGTCGTCAGGAAGGATGGCGACTTCACCACGATATCGACCGCGGCCTGCATGCGCGCTTCGATATCCTTGCCGTCGATCATCGCCTTGACCAGCTCCGGCGTGATGTTGGCCATGCCGCAGATGGTGCCGGCGCCGCCGCCGGCGATCGCACGCGCGATGTCGGTTTCGTTGCCGACGGTGATGGCGAGTTCCGGCGCAGCGGCGCGGAATGCCTGGAACTGCTTGAAGTCGCCGCTGGAGTCCTTCAGGCCCGCAACCACCTTGCCGTAACGCTTGCGCAAATTCGCCGCGACCGCCGTTGGGATCGCGACGCCCGAGACCTGCGGAATATGATAGAGATAGGCGCGTAGACGATCGTCGGCGACACTGTCGAAGATCGCCGCAAACGCGTCCTCGATGCCTTCAGGCGTGACGCTGCGGTCGAAGTAAGGCGGCAGATACAGCACGTGGCGCAGACCAAGACCGAGCACGGCGCGTGTCAGCGCGATGCAGTCGCTGATGGCGGGGAAGCCGCCGCCGATGCCGATGCGCTCCGCCGGCAGGCCGGCCCTGAGCACGGCTTCGATGGTTGCGACGCGTTCGGCAACATTGAACGAGGTGCCCTCGCCGGTGGTGCCGAACAGCACGACGCCGTCGACGCCCTTGCCGAAGAGTTTTTTGGCATGAGCGGCAAGCGTGGCGGAGTCCACGCTGCCGTCCGTCGCCAGCGGCGTCGCCGACGCCACCCAGAACCCGCGAATTGCCTCCGTCATAGCACCACCCATGCTGCGGCTCCCGAATAAGCCCCCTGATCCCCAATGACCTTAGACAGCTTACCGAGCCTTGTTTTTGCTTTACTTTTCATCTTGTACCTTACATACAAGATGGACGCAATTCCTTTCCGCCGTCACGGCGCGCATGATGCGCAGCCAAATTGAGAGGAGGTCTCGCATGAACATGGTGACCCCCGTCAGACATCCCGAGCCGTTACTCGCTGCCTTGCGTGACAAGCTCGGTGCCGCAGCCGTGCTGACCGGCAGCGACGTGCCCGCGCGCAATTGCAACGACTGGAGCGCGAGCCTGCCGCAGACGCCGCTCGCAGTGATCCGGCCGCTCGACGCGCAGGGCGTTGCCGATGCGATTGAAACCTGCCGGCAGGCGCGCCTGCCCTTCGTGCCACAGGGCGGCTTGACCGGGCTCTGCCGCGGCGCCGCGCCCGAAGCCGGCTGGGTCGCGATCTCGCTGGAGCGGATGACCGGCATCGAGGAGATCGATCGTGCCTCGATGACGATGACGGTGAAATCCGGCACGCCGCTGGAGACGATCCAGAAGGCTGCCGACGAAGCCGGCTTCTTCTTTCCGCTCGATCTCGGCTCGCGCGGCTCCTGCACGATCGGCGGCAATCTCTCGACCAATGCCGGCGGCAACCGCGTGATCCGCTACGGCATGACGCGCGAGCTGGTGCTCGGTCTCGAAGTCGTGCTGCCCGACGGCACCATCATCACCAGCCTCAACAAGCTGATGAAGAACAATGCCGGCTACGATCTGAAGCATCTCTTCATCGGCTCGGAAGGCACGCTTGGGATCATCACCCGCGTGGTGCTGCGGCTGTTTTCGAAACCGCGCTCGACCATGGCCGCCCTCTGCGCGCTGAAGGATTATGCGGCGGTGATCGCGCTGCTCGATGCCGCACGCAGTGGGCTCGGCCCGCTGCTCTCGGCGTTCGAGGTGATGTGGCCGGACTATTGGAACGTCATCACGACGCGCGCCGGCGTGAAGCCGCCGGTCGCCGCCGGCCACGGCCTCTATGTGCTGGTCGAGGCACAAGGCACCGACGAGAGCCTTGATGCACCGCGCTTCCAGGCCTGGCTCGAAGAGCTGATGGAGCGCGGGCTGCTCGCGGATACCGCCGTGGCGCAATCGCTGGCGCAGACGCAGGCGTTTTGGCGCGTGCGCGACATCTGCGCCGAATTCGGCCAGGTGCTGGGTCCGCACATCTCCTACGACATCGGACTTGCAGTGGCGCGGATGGACGAGTTCGCCACGCGCTGCAAGGCAGCGCTCGCCTCCGGCATCGCGGGCTGCGAGAGCGTCTATTACGGTCACATCGGCGACGGCAATCTGCACCTCGTCTCCTGGGTCACGGGTCTTCCCGTCGAGCAGCAGCCCAAGGAGGAGATGGACACGATCATCTATGGTCTCGTGCGCGACATGGGCGGCAGCGTTTCCGCCGAGCACGGCATCGGCACGCTGAAGAGGAAATGGCTGGGACATACGCGCGGCGAGCCCGAGATCGCCCTGATGCGCACGTTGAAGGCCGCGCTCGATCCCGATCATCTGCTCAACCCTGGCAAGGTCATCTGAGAGCATCCATGCGCTCGCTGAAGCTCGATGCGCCGAAATCGCTGTCGCAGCGGGTGATGCTGCGGCTGCGGCAGGCGATCATCGACGGTGAGTTTGCGCTCGGTGCTGCCATCTCCGAGGAGATGGTGGCAAATTCCTTTGGCGTCAGCCGTACGCCGGTGCGCGAGGCGATGGGCCAGTTGCAGGCGCAGGGGCTCGTGGTGATCCGGCCGCAGGTCGGCAGTTTTGTGTTCACGCCGAGCGCGGAGGACATCAATGCGCTCTGCACCTTCCGCATCGCGCTCGAACCCAAGGCCGCCGAGCTCGCCTTTCGCCACGACCGCGACGGCGCGATCGCGACCATGAACGATGCGATCGCGGCGATGGAGCCGGCGGTCGAGGCCAAGGACAACATCGCCTATGGCCGCGCCGACGCCAGCTTTCACGAGGGCCTGTTCGCACATTGCGGCAACCGCTACCTCGCCGAATCCTACCAGCTCGTCTCGGGCCGCGTCGCCGCGCTCCGCACCAATCTGACCTCGCCGATCGACGTGCGCACCCGCGCCTCCTTCGACGAGCATCGCAAGCTGCTCGATCTGTTCGCGCGCGGCGAGCACGCCTCCTTCGAAGCGGCGATGACGACGCACATCACCAATTCGGGCCTGGTCTACGCAAGAGCGTTAAGCGTGGACTGAGCGATCCTACCGCGCGTCTCTCGATCCCGGCCTGTCGAGAAAATCCAGCGCGGTGTTGATCTGTTCGAGCTGGTGCTCAATTTTGTCGCGGTCCTCGACCGACTGCGTCTTCTCGAGTTGTTCCACAAGCTTCTGCTTCCGCGACAGCAAATTCTCGATGACTGTACTCACAGCTCCCCCACCGCCGAGGCGAATATCGAGGCGATCCAGATCCTGGATACAAGCGCGCGCCGGGCTCGCCGCGAACTCTCCCATCAAAATGTTCGCGAAGGCAGATGGTTCCTCACGCGGCAGGGATACGCTGTCGGCTCGACGCCCGCCCCGCCCGGTTTGCCGCCTGCGGAACCTTAATCTTTCACGCGTCCGTCGGTTGTATTCGGTAGCCCGGAGCCCTATGCCTGTGCGCCATGGACACCCAAATCATCACCGCCGAAAAGCCCCTGATGGCCCAGGCGCGCCCGCGCAAGCCGGCGCCGTTCCTCCCGATGAGCCGCGCCGAGATGGACGCGCTCGGCTGGGACGCCTGCGACATCGTGCTGGTGACGGGCGATGCCTATGTCGACCATCCGAGCTTTGGCATGGCGATCATTGGCCGCCTGCTCGAGGCGCAGGGTTTCCGCGTCGGCATCATCGCGCAGCCGGACTGGCAGTCGGCCGAGCCGTTCAGGGCGTTAGGCAAGCCAAAAGTGTTCTTCGGCGTCACCGGCGGCAACATGGACTCCATGGTGAACCGCTACACCGCGGATCGCCGCCTGCGCAGCGACGACGCCTATACGGCCGGCGGCGAAGGCGGCAAGCGGCCGGACCGCTGCACCATCGTCTACGCGCAGCGCTGCCGCGAGGCGTTCAAGGATGTGCCGATCGTGCTCGGCGGCATCGAGGCGTCGCTGCGCCGGATCGCGCATTACGACTACTGGTCCGACAAGGTGCGCCGCTCGGTGCTGGCCGACGCCAAGGCCGATCTGCTGCTCTACGGCAACGCCGAGCGCGCCGTCGTCGAAGTCGCCAACCGCCTCGCCGCGGGCGAAGCGCCCCGCGAGCTCGACGACATCAGGGGCGTCGCACTGTTTCGCCGCGTGCCCGAGGACTATGCCGAGCTGCACGCCGACGATCTCGATTCCGCCGACGAGGGCGCCACGCGCCAGAAAGGCGCGACGGTGATCCGTCTGCCGGCGCTGGAGCAGGTCGAGCAGGACAAGGAAGCTTATGCGCGCGCGTCGCGCGTGCTGCATCGTGAGAGCAATCCCGGCAACGCGCGTCCGCTGGTGCAGCGGCACGGCGACCGCGACCTCTGGCTCAACCCGCCGCCGATCCCGCTGACCAGCGAGGAGATGGACGCGGTCTACGACCTGCCTTACGCGCGCGCGCCGCATCCGTCCTATGGCGAGGCAAGAATCCCCGCCTGGGACATGATCAAGTTCTCGGTCACGATCATGCGCGGCTGTTTCGGCGGCTGCACCTTCTGCTCGATCACCGAGCACGAGGGCCGCATCATCCAGAACCGCTCGGAAGGCTCGATCCTGCGCGAGATCGAAAAGATCCGCGACAAGACGCCGGGCTTCACCGGCGTGATCTCCGACATCGGCGGCCCCACCGCCAACATGTACCGGATGGCGTGCAAGGACCCGAAGGTCGAGGCCGCGTGCCGCCGGCCGTCCTGCGTCTTCCCCGAGATCTGCCCGAACCTCAACACCTCGCATGACGATCTGATCCGGCTCTATCGCAAGGTGCGCGAGACCAAGGGCATCAAGAAGGTGATGGTCGCCTCGGGCGTGCGCTACGACCTCGCGGTCGAGAGCCCCGAATACATCAAGGAGCTCGTCACCCATCACGTCGGCGGCTACCTGAAGATCGCCCCTGAGCATACCGAGCGCGGCCCGCTCGACAAGATGATGAAGCCGGGCATCGGCGCCTACAACAAGTTCAAGCGGATGTTCGATGCTGCCGCCGAGCAGGCCGGCAAGAAATACTATCTGATCCCGTACTTCATCGCGGCGCATCCGGGCACGACCGACGAGGACATGATGAACCTCGCGCTCTGGCTCAAGAAGAACCGTTATCGCGCCGACCAGGTGCAGACCTTCCTGCCCTCGCCGATGGCGACCGCAACGGCGATGTACCACACCGGCGTCAATCCGCTGCGCGGCGTGCGCCGCGGCGGCAGCGACAAGGTCGAAGCGATCAAGGGCCTGCGTCAGCGCCGCCTGCACAAGGCGTTCCTGCGCTATCACGACCCCGACAATTGGCCCGTGCTGCGCGAAGCCTTAATCGAGATGGGCCGCCGCGACCTGATCGGCTCACGCCCCGACCAGCTCGTGCCTGCGCACCAGCCGCCCGGCACCGGCAAGGCCGCCGGCACCAAGCGTCCGCTCCGCCCCGGCGGCAAGACGCAGCGGTTCACGACCAAGGGTCTGCGGGTGATGAAATAGCGGGCGGACGCCGGATCTCTCCTGACACCTTCGCGCCTTCAAAACAAAAGTCGAAAACAACCCCATGCACAGTAGCCGGGGTTAGCGAAATCAAGAGCTTAAGGCGCGATGAGATGGGCATGAATCGACATCGCGCATAAGCGTGTTGTCCGAGCACGACATTTCCGAAAAACCGAAAATCGCTTGACCCGTCGGGCAAAACAGGCGCAGGATGGCATCATCGTGATATGGGCGCCTCCGCTACTCCGTATCGATATCCTTGAGCTTCACACCGCGTCCCGCACGCAGGCTGTTCCGCGCCTGTTCGACGCGTTGCACGAAACGAGGATCATGCTCCAAGCGGTATTCGAACCAGTCGTCCCCCGATTCGAATCCAATCAGCACACCGGCCGGCTTGCCATGACGCGTGATAACGATCTCCTGCGTCTCGGCCTCACGAAGGTAGCGAGACAGATTATCCTTGATCTCGGAGAGCGGGACCTCTTTCGCTCCGGACTTCCGAACTGTGCGAGCCATGACTCGGCCTCCGATCTGGCAACGACCGCCAGAACTTAGATTCTCGTCCAAATTCAGAAAGGCTTGCCGTCATCATACGCGCGAAACCGGTTGACGTCAGCTCAATCATGCAACATTGTAAGTTACATGAAACGAGACAGCCGATTATCTGGCGTGCTCCATGTCCTCCTCCACATGGCGCAGCAGCCCGGTCCCTTCACGTCAGAGACACTGGCGAAGGCGATGGACACCAACCCGGTGGTGATCCGCCGCGTCATGGCGGGCTTGCGGGACCTCGGTTACGTCCGCTCCGAGAAGGGGCACGGCGGCGGCTGGACGCTCGCTTGCGACCTGTCGAAGGTGACGCTGCGCGACGTCTACATTGCGCTCGGCAGCCCTTCGCTTCTCGCCATGGGCAATCGAACCGAGGCGCCGGGTTGCCTGGTCGAGCAGGCCGTCAATGCCGCCCTCGATCAGGCATTCAGCGATGCGGAGACGCTGCTGCTGGCGCGCTTTGGCGAGGTGACGCTGGCGATGCTGAGCGACGTTCTGCGCAAGCGACTCGGGTCTCGAAAGCTTCAGGGCATGAGCGCGCATCACGCGTGACGATCTCATTCAGCAGGACAATATCTTGACCGACATTCAGAACGCGTTCTCCGATCCGGAGATGGTGGCGAAATACACGGAAGGACCGCCGCGGTTCGTTCCAGGCTACAATGCGATGCTGTCCATGGCTGCGATCCTCTTGGCCGAGCGCGCAACCGACGATGCGCGAGTACTCGTCCTCGGCGCCGGCGGTGGCCTGGAGTTGAGGGCCTTCGCGCAGGCTCAGCCGCTCTGGACCTTTGACGGCGTGGACCCGTCCGCGGCGATGCTGGATCTCGCGAAGCAAACGTTGGGCTCATTCGCTTCGCGTGCGGATCTCCACCGGGGCTATGTCGACGATGCACCGGCCGGGCCATTCGACGGCGCCACCTGCCTCCTGACCCTGCACTTCGTCGGCGCCGAGGAGCGGCTGCGAATAGCCTCCGAGATCCGCCGCCGCCTCAAGCCGGGTGCGCCCTTCGTGGTTGCCCATTTCAGCATCCCCGACGGCGCCGACGAGCGGCCCGTTTGGTTCTCGCGATATTCCGCGTTTCTGGCGGCTTCCGGCGTCGAGCCCGACAAGGCGGCTGCCGCCCGGAAAGCGATCGACGGGCAATTGAGCATTCTGGCACCCGAGCGCGATGAAGCGATTTTGCACGACGCCGGCTTCTCCGACCCGACGCTGTTCTACACCGGGTTCACTTTCCGCGGCTGGGTAGCCTACGCATGAAGCGTCACGGCTATTCGGCGAGCCGCGCGAGCGGATTTGTGTCCACCTTTTGCTCGCCGAGGACCTGGCCGTGCGCCATGCGTTGGCGCATCATCGCGACGACAGAACCCGCCTGCTCGAAAGCCCGGTCATGCGCGTCATCGCCGGCGACCGCCAGCTTGGTCAGATCGTAGACGTCGATCCGATCCCGCGCGAGCTCGCTTCGGTAAGGCTCCTGAGTCGGGTCGATATCGCCCAGGCGGGCGACGTCGCCCCATATCGTCTTCGACAGCGAGAGCGCGCCGTCGTCACGCGAGACAAACAGCGAGATGGGGGGCCGCGCGCCGCCCATCCGGTTCAGTTGCGAGCGGAAGACATCGACATCCACGTCGGGTGCCACCAGTATCACATTCTTCAGCTTGCTGCGTTTCGACGCGACAGAAGGGCCGCGGATCGCACGCGTACGCAGCGCTTCCAGTGCGATCCAATTGCCCATCGAATGAGCCAGAAGATAGACTTCGCCGACGGCAGGGGAGGCGTCGAGCGTGCTCAACAGATTGTCGAGCGCGTCTCGCGAGAAATTGGCGCTTTCCCGGTCATACGTATAGGCGCGCAGCCTCAGCTCGCCGCGCGATGGCCAGGTGAAAAGCACAGGAACGACCGGCACCTTGGAATCGTGAACGATCTGCGCGAAGCGGTAGACCGCATCATCGAAGCGGTTGTTGAAGCCGTGGACGAAGACAAGCACCTTGTTGCGACCGGACTGCTTCATCGCCGCGGTGACAGACGCAGCGAAGTGCGTCTTGTCGAGATAGTCCGCCGACACGGTCGTGAAATCCCGTTGGGGGTCGCCGGGCAGGCTCGCCGGCCACTGCACTTCGCCGATCTTCCGCGCGGCATCCGGCGGGATCGAGACGGTCACCTCGGCAAAGGACAGTTCGTCCGAACGTTCACCGCTGAACATCTCTCCCGGATCGACGTCGGATCGCTTGCGATTGGTTACGACGTAGATAGGGACATTTGTGTTTCCGGGAGCGACCTGCGCTGTTGGAACGAGAACGCCCTGCGAGGGACGTCCGGCACAACCGCCAAGGGCCGCGGCGATCGACAAGGCGAACCAGACTGCTGGGGCAACGATGCGACCCGTCTCAATCACCGGCTTTACTCACGACTTGACCCACCAGTGGACGATTCACAGCCGAAGACCGCACAGGGGCTTCGGATCTCGACCAGTCTATACCGGCTGAACGTGCCTTGCTGTCGCAAGGAGGCAACACCCGTGCCGACAATCGCCAGCTAATTCAGCCCACGGTAGAGCGAAATGGTTAAGGGGGAACTGCCTGCCGTGTCTGCGCAAAGCGCGGACGCCATGGGCGCTATGGGAATTCCGGGCAACTTTCCGTAGCCACGCATTATTTCAAGCCGATAGGCGCGTCATCGTCACTGCTGGACATCAAGGCCCTTGGATTTTGGGCAAGGCTATCGCATATGGCTGCGGGAGGCCGGACGAGCTCGGCCTGCATGGTTCGAGACGCCCGCTTTGGCGGGCTCCTCACCATGAGGGTCTAATATCTCGCCGCAAAACGCGACCTAACGACGCAAAAGATACACCGCCTCGCTCGGGCCGGCCCATCGCAAACAGGCCTGATCGTCCATAGATTGGTGTCATGAAGAAAATCGGATTTCTCTCCTTCGGACATTGGACACCCTCGCCGCAATCGCAGACCCGTTCGGCGGCGGACACGCTGCTGCAATCGATCGAGCTGGCCGTCGCGGCGGAACAGCTCGGGTTGGACGGCGCGTATTTCCGCGTGCATCATTTCGCGCGGCAGCTGGCTTCGCCCTTTCCCCTGCTCGCCGCGGTCGGCGCCAGGACCAGCACGATCGAGATCGGCACGGCCGTGATCGACATGCGCTACGAGAACCCGCTTTACATGGTGGAGGATGCGGGCTCCGCCGATCTCATTGCCGGCGGACGGCTCCAACTCGGCATCAGCCGCGGCTCGCCGGAGCAGGTGATCGACGGCTGGCGCTATTTCGGTTATCGGCCGGCCGAGGGCCAGAGCGACGCCGACATGGGCCGGCGCCACGCGGAAGTCTTCCTCGATCTCTTGCGGGGCGAGGGTTTTGCCGAGCCCAATCCGCAGCCGATGTTTCCCAACCCACCCGGCCTGTTGCGCCTGGAGCCGCATGCCGCGGGCCTGCGCGAACGGATCTGGTGGGGCGCCGGCTCGAACGCCACCGCGGTATGGGCTGCAAAACTCGGCATGAATTTGCAAAGCTCGACGCTGAAGAACGACGAAACTGGCGAGGCTTTTCACGTGCAGCAGGCCGCGCAAATCCGTAGCTATCGCGCGGCGTGGAAGGAAGCAGGCCACACCCGCGAGCCGCGCGTCTCCGTCAGCCGCAGCATCTTTGCGCTGATCGACGATCGCGACCGCGCCTATTTCGGCGGCGAGCGCGGAGGCGAGGACCAGATCGGCTTCATTGATCCCAGCACACGCGCGATCTTCGGCCGCTCCTATGCCGCCGAGCCGGACGTGCTGATCGAGCAGTTGCGACAGGATGAGGCGATTGCCGAGGCCGACACGCTGCTGCTGACCATCCCCAATCAGCTCGGCGTGGACTATTGCGCCCATGCGATCGAGGCGATCTTGACGCACGTCGCGCCGGCGCTTGGCTGGCGTTGAATTTTTCCCAGCGCGCCGGCAGTCACGGGTTCCGATTTCCAGCGCCTGCTCCCCGCTCGACATCGCCGCGCTTGCTGCGCGAAAGGGCAATAGGAAAGACCGGCAAATGTTCCCTCGTTCATTCGGAACGAGCAGGCCGATCACGAGTTCATCGCAGCGCCGCATCCAGCGGCGAGGGAGAACGCGATGAAGAAGTTCCTGCTGATTTCAGCCGCCGCTCTGCTCGTGTCGACGAGCGCAATGGCGCAATCCACTGTTGTCACCACCACCGGCGCCGGGCATGCAGCCGTGCAGATCGAACCGGAATATCGCACCAAGATCCATTCCTACGTCACCGAGCACAAGATCCGCCCGGTCGAGACGCGCGAAAAGATCGTGGTCGGCTCGCCGGTCCCGCGTGACGTCGAGCTCGCGACGGTGCCAAGCGATTGGGGTCCGTCGCTCACCAAGTATCGCTACGTCTATTCGGGCAGCCACGTGATGCTGGTCGATCCCGAATCGCGCATGGTCATCCAGGAGGTCGACTAACTCCGCCGCACGGCGGGCTGCCTGAGCGCCGCCCGCCGTGCACGCGCGCGCTTGCTGCATGCCCGGTCGTTGTTGATGCCGATCTTTCGATATGTCCTGTTCGCTGGCGCGTTCTGAAGGCTGCTGGGACCGCGCGGGCGCGGAAGCGACCGAGCGCGGTCTTCTCGTCGCGTTGGCGGTCAGGCTGCGCTTTTGCTTGTGACCCGGTTCAGCCGCCGCTCAGGCTATGGCTGATACGCGTCACGACCTGGTCCCATTGCTGCTTTTCGACGGCGGGATAGTTGATCAGCACGCAATGCACGTAACGGCTGGTGAAGTTGCAGCGGTCATACCAGATCTTGTCACGCTTGATGCTGGAAACGACGAAGAAGTCGGGCGTGATCCGCTTGTAGACGATTCCCGGCGGCGGCTGCTTCGCAGCAAGGAATGCGGCGGGCGAGACACCTTGTTGTCGGCGAACGGCCTGTACGGTGAGATCGGCGCCGCCATCGGGCGTGCGAAATTGCTGGCCGTATCCGTCGGGTTTTCCGGCCTGCTCCGTGAAGACCGAGCCGGGAATGTCGACCGAAGTTCCAGTCTCGGGAATGCGATAGGTGGTCCAGCTGTCGGCCCAGGCAAGAGCCGGGGACACGGCAGACAGGGCAATGACAACGGCGGCTATTGTCTTCATATCGGCCTCATCAGTTGCGCGGCGCCAGTTGCAGCTCCAGCAAGGCGATCCTCTGCAAGTTCGCTACATCGCGCTCTCCAGCATCGGCCGTACGCAGGATGGACTCGGCGAGCGCGTTGACGTGCGAGGAATGCACGGGCTCCGGCAGGGTCGCGACCGCAGCTTCCAGTGCGGTGGTCATGAGCGCGATCACCTCGGGGGAAAATTCTGCGTTGGAAAAGTTCTTCATCTCGCGAGCCGGCCGCTTGTGCGAGCCGTCGGTTCAACGTGGGGAAAAACTGGAAGTTCCTGCAAATTGGGCTGCGCGACCTCTGGCGATCGCGCAGCCTGGCCGATGTCGTGCTATCCTCGTCTTCCTGATAGCGAACTTGCCGCCATTCGCCGGATTGTGCGATGAATCAGCATCTGTCCCTCATCAGTCTCGTGGTCGCGGACTATGACGAAGCGATCGCCTTCTTCACGGGCGCTCTGAATTTCGAGCTTTGCGAGGACACGCCGCTCGGCGGCGGCAAGCGCTGGGTGGTCGTGCGACCGCCGGGCAGTTCAGGCTGCGGCCTGCTGCTGGCGAAGGCGGACGGTCCGATTCAAGCGGCACGCATCGGCGACCAGACCGGAGGGCGCGTCTTCCTGTTCCTGGAGACTGATGATTTCGAGCGCGATCATGCGCGCATGATCGCCGCCGGCGTCCGCTTCGTTCGGCCGCCACGGCAGGAGGCCTATGGCGTCGTTGCGGTGTTCGAGGATCTCTGTGGCAACCGCTGGGACCTGATCCAGTCAATCAAGCGCAGTTGACGCACGCTCCGCAGCCCCCTCGCCCGGGCTCACCCCGTCTTCGTCCCGGTGACGACGGCGAGCGCCTCGACGAGGCGGTCGAGATCGGCCTCGTCGGTAAAGAGTGCCGGAGTCACGCGGATGCATTGGCCCTTGGCGACGCCGGCGCGGCGCACCGTCATGACCTTGTGGCTGTCGCGGAGCTTCGCAACGATGGCGTCGTTGTCGGCCTTGCTGGTTTTGCCGGCGAGACGAAACGACGTGATCGCGCCATATGAGCCGGCTCAGGACGGCCGGCGCTGACGCGCGGGATCACCGGCTCACCTAGGGCTATCGCATATCACGGTTGGAGATCACCGGAAGAGCTGGGCCTGCATGGTTCGAGACGCCCGCTTTAGCGGGCTCCTCACCATCAGGGTCTCATATCTCGCCGCAAATCGTGACCTCATCCTGAGGGCCCGCCGGAGGCGGGCGTCTCGAAGGATGGCCGCGGGCGAGCTTCACGCCACGCTTTTCGCTTACGAGATAGCCAAACCCCTCACCCCGCCTTCACACTCGCGTCGATCAGCAGCTTCGCCGCCGCGAGCGCCGATTGCGCCGGGCCGTCTTCGGACTGCTGGCCGGTGACATAGATGCCTTCGATCAGGAGCAGCAGCGCGTCGCCGAGCACATTTGGCTGACGCGCGCCCATGGCGCCCGCGAGCTCGCGCAGGCGCTTGCGGAAGACCTTCTTGTGGGCTTCGGCGACCTGACGCGCGGGATTGTCGCGCGACGGATATTCCACCGCAGCGTTGCTGAGGCCGCAGCCGCGATAGCCCTTGGCGATGGCACGCGGTGCGAGCTGGCCGATATAGGCGAGCACGTGATCGCGCGCATTGCCGTAGGTCCTGCCGCCGGGGCGCTCGAAATTTTCCCAGAAGCTCAGATCGTAGTCGCGCAAATAGGCGGCCGCGAGATCGTCCTTGGAGGCGAAGCTGCGGTAGAGGCTCGGCTTGGTGACGCCGGCCCGATCCACCACCTCGTCGACGCCGACGGCGCGGATGCCTTCGCGGTAGAACAGCTCGCTGGCGGATGCGCGAATCCGGTCGGCGGCACGGAGGGGCGTGTCTACGGATTTCTCGGCCTTTTTCGTCATCTGGCTTTGTCCGGCATCAGGCATGGGCCTGGGTTTGGGCTTGACAATGTTACTGACCGGTACGTATTGGTACCGCATCGCAATACGTACCGGTAAGTAACATGCCCGAAGCCTCTATTCAATCCTCCCCCGTCTCGCCGCGGCCGTTCGGCCGAAACTATGCCTTCGTGGTCGTCGCCGTGATCTTCCTGGCGCTGCTGGCCTCGGCCGGCCTGCGTGCAACGCCGGGCGTGCTGATGCTGCCGCTGCAGAAGGCCTTTGGCTGGGACGTCGGCGTGATCTCGTCGTCAGCGGCGGTCGGCATCTTCCTCTACGGCCTCGCGGGGCCCTTTGCCGCAGCGGTGATGCAGCGCTTCGGCATCCGCCGCACGGTGCTGGGCGCGCTGGCGCTGATGTCGGTCTCGACGGCTATGAGCTATTTCATGACCGCGCCCTGGCAATTGTTCATGAGTTGGGGGCTGCTGTCCGGCATCGGCTCGGGCGCGGTCGCCAACGTGCTCGGCGCCACCATCGTCAATCGCTGGTTCACCACCAATCGCGGCCTCGTCATGGGGCTTTTGACCGCGAGCACGGCCACCGGCACGCTCATCTTCATGCCGGGCCTCGCATCGCTGGTCGAATGGGGCGGCTGGAAGCCCGTGGTGCTGACGGTCGCCGCATGCTGCGCGGCGCTGATTCCGCTGGTGTACTTTCTGGTGCCGGAGCGGCCGGCGTCGGTCGGCCTGCGCTCCTACGGCAGCACGCATGACGACCATCCGGCACCGCCGGCGCAGGGCAATCCGTTCGTCGCCGCGATCGGCAACCTCGTCCGCGCGGCGAAGACACAGACCTTCTGGTTCCTGTTCGCGACCTTCTTCATCTGCGGCTTCACCACCAACGGCCTGGTTGGCACCCATCTGATCGCGTTCTGCGGCGACCACGGCATCTTCGAAGTGCAGGCCGCGAGCCTGCTGGCGCTGATGGGATTCTTCGACCTGTTCGGCACCACGCTGTCGGGCTGGCTCACCGACCGCTTCGATCCGCGCAAGCTGTTGTTCTTCTATTACGGCCTGCGCGGGCTGTCGCTGATCTACCTGCCCTACTCAGATTTCTCCTTTGTCAGCCTGTCGGTCTTTGCCGTGTTCTACGGTCTCGACTGGATCGCGACGGTGCCGCCGACCGTGCGCATCGCCAATGAAGCCTTCGGCGACAAGAACGCGCCGCTCATCTTCGGCTGGGTGGTCGCCGGCCATCAGCTCGGCGCCGCCTGCGCCGCGTTCTTTGCCGGCTTCATGCGCTCGTCGCAGGGCGATTATCTGCAAGCCTTCATGATCGCGGGTGTAACCGGCATCGTCGCGGCCGTGCTGTCGCTGATGATCGGCCGGCGGCCGGCGCAGCCGGCGCTTGCTGCGGCGTGAAGATTGCGCGCCGGCAAGGCGATCAACCTTGACCTTGCCGGCGCAGCTTCGCGTGACGTTTGATTTGATTATTGATTCCGTTGAGGAAATTTGGAATATTGCGGCAACGAGGCGGGCGGCTCGAAGGCTCGCGCAGGGGCTGACTGTTCGCGTTGCGTCCGGCTCCATCTCACTCAACCGAAACGACCTGTGGCGGCCCCGGCGGATGAACGATTCCCTCCTTTCAACGGTCGGTGACCATTTCTTCATTGGGCTGCGGCCGACCAGCGTCCTGGATGACCGCGACCGCGCGCTGCTGCAGGATCTCCGGCCGGCCGGCGTCATCCTCTACAAGAGCAATTTCCGCCACGATCTGCCATATCGGGACTGGCTGTCGATCCACCGGGACCTGATCGCCGCGATCCGCGACGCCTCGCAGCGCGACAAGCAGTTCATCGCCATCGACCATGAGGGCGGACGCGTGTGCCGCACGCCGCCGCCGATCACGCGCTTTTCCTACGCGGCGCGCTGGGCTGGCACTGCGGAGCAGGTCGGCGACGCCATGGGCGTCGAGCTCGCCTCGCTCGGCTGCAATCTGAATTTTGCGCCGGTGCTCGACATTCACAGCAATCCCGCCAATCCCGTGATCGGGGAGCGCGCCTTCGGCCGCACGGCTGACGACGTCATCAGGTCGATGCTCCCGTTCACCAAGGCGATGGAACGCCGCGGCGTCCGGGCCTGCGGCAAGCACTTTCCGGGGCACGGCGATACGCAGGTGGACTCGCACCACGAATTGCCGGTGCTCGACCTCGACCTCGACCAGATTAAGGCGCGCGAGCTGCTGCCGTTTGCCGCCGCGATCGCTGGCGGCATCGAGATGATGATGACGTCGCACATCCTGTACCGGAAGCTCGACGCCAACGATCCCGTCACGCTGTCGCGCGCGATCACGCACGGGCTGTTGCGCGAGGCGATGAATTTTCGCGGCGTGATCGTGTCCGACGACGTCGGCATGCGCGCAATGGCGGGCCGGCTCGACGCGCCGGATTCCGGCGCACGCTTCATGGAAGCCGGCAACGACATGCTGATGATCTGCTCGCATCTGACCGATACCGAACGCGCCCGCGGCCTCGCCCGGTCGATCATCAACGGCGTGGACCAGGGTAAGCTCGATCCCGCGGTGCTGGCGGCATCAAGCCAGCGCGTCCACGCGATGCTGGATCGCACCGCGCAAAACACGGTGTCGGAGCTATCAGGCGAGGTGCTCGCCCGCCATCGCAGCGCCGGCACCCAGTTCGACGCGGCGACCGTCGAAGTCGTGTAGGGCGGCCCAGGCAGCGTCGGCTCGCCTTGACTGAAACAAGGGAAAACCGACCTCGCCAATCTGACTGACGATGCCTTCAGCCATATGATCGAAACCTGGAGCGTTCAGATCGATCGGTGGTTCCTGAGCAACTAGGAATTTGCCCGGTTTCGTCCTGACGGACACCCGTCGCTGTCGCTGACACACCTGAGCCAGGGATCGCTGAGCCAGGGATCGCTGGGCCAGGGATCGCTGCCGTCGTTGCGCGAGCCCTCAACGCCCACCGGATCACCAAGCCACGCGCACTGTCCCGGTGCCGGCATAAGTGTTGCTGCGGCCGGCGAACTCGCCGTCGAACTTGGCGAGGAACGACACGCCATTGGCAAGGCGTACCTCCGCCCCGGCGGAAGCGAGCGCGGCGTCCTTCGCTTGTGCCGCGCCGTTGACGATGAAGCTCGCGCCGGGGAGGGCCTGGAACACGGCCGTGAGCGAGGGGTCGGTGATCCAGTCGTGCGCCCAGGCAAGCCGGCCGCGCAGCGTGACCACCGCGGTGGCGGTGATCGGCGCGACATGATCGAAGCGCGCGCCCATTTCGCTGCGGGTGTCGGTCGCGGTGCGGCCGTTGAAGGCGAGTCCGAAGCCACCGCCGGTGAGATCGACCTCGGCATAGGTGGGCGTGCGGAAGCTCTGCGCCTGCAAGGCGGCATAGGGCGCAATCCCCGTCGCCGCCACGCCGAAGCGATAGCCCGTCTCAATGCGCCCGCCGACGCTCTGCGCGTTGAAGCTTGCGGTGAGATGATCGGCGAGCGCGGCGAAGCGGTCGGTCGAGGTCCAGTGCTCGGCGAACGCAAGCGCGGCCGCCACGTAAGCCGGACCCGAGCGCGCCACGCCATAGACGCCGGCCTGGAACGCGTCGCTCTTGCCGCCGCCCAGCCCCTGCGCCAGGTCCCACTTGGTGCCGCCGCCGGCGAGCGCGAAGCCGAGCACGGCGTCCGGGCTGACGTGATAATCGAGCCCGGACGCAACGCCGCCGGCCCGGGCGGTGAGATCGTGGCTGCCGACCACGAGCGGATCGCCGCTGGTCTTGTTGGTGCCGCCGAAGGCGCCAGCCCAGGCGGTCCAGCGTTGCTCGAAAGTGACCGGCGTGGCGTTGGATGCGGGCGCCTTCATCACCTTGGCGTATGCGAGGGCGATGTCCTCGGGCAGCGCCGCGCGCTCGGGCGCAAAGCCGGTCGCCGGCCCGCCGATACCAACGCCGCCGCGGCCGTCCAGGGACGGATCGAGCATGATGCCGAGGAACTGATTGCCGAGCTGGAACGCGCCCTGCTGCGCCCCGGTCGAGGCCTGGCCCGAAAGCAGCGTCAGCGCGTTGCCGAGGTTGGCGCCGGTCAGGCCGAACACGGGCAGGAAATTAGGCGGCAGCGCACCGCCGTTGTTGAAGTAACCGTTAATCGCCCCAGCAACATTCTGCTGGTTCTGATTGAGCCCGCCGCCGACGCCCAGCGTCGCGGTGAGGTTGAGGAACACGTCGGTCGCGGTGTAGCTCAAGCTTTCGCTGAACCCGGCCCCCAGGTTGCTGCTCAGGGAGCTGAGCGTGCCGATGCGGCCGCCGCTCGCGTGCAGGATGTCCCAGCTCCTCGCCACATAGCTGCCGGGCGCGAACACCGCCTGCACGCTGCCGCCGGTCAGCGTCGCGGTGCCTCCGACATTGGCGCTCGATGCGCTCGCCGGACTGACCTGCACGAGATAGAGCGCGCCGGATTGGAACGCGAGATTGCCGGAAACCGTCATGCTGCTGCCGGCGACGCCGGAGCCGGGCGCGAACGTGCCGCCCGCTGCCACGCTGACGTTGCCGACCGTGCCGGTGCCGGCGAGCACGCCGGCGGTCACGGTGAAAGCCGCGTTGCTCAGGCTGCCGTTGACGACGAGCGTGCCGCCGCCGACGGAGAACGTGGTGATCCCGGTGTTGGTGCCGGTGAGCGTCCAGTTGCCGGCCTCGGTCTTCTCGCCGGCCTCGAAGGCGACGAGCTGGCCGACATTGAAGCTCCCCGAACCCGTGCCGCTGAGCGCCAGGGTGTCGATGCCCGTGCCGCCGAGCACATTGCCGTTGATGACGGCGCCGGTCTGCAACGCGAGGCGATTGGCGAAGGCGGTCGCCTGGTCGAATTGGACGGCGCCGCCGGCGCCGCCGTTCAGCGTCCCGGCCACCGTCACGGTCGCGGGGCCGCCTTTGGTTTCGATGGCAAACTGGGTCGCGCCGGTGCCGGTGCTGCTCACGGCGCCTGTGGCGGCGACCGTGATGGCGATCGCGCCGCCGGTGCTCGCCGCATAAATTCCGTCCTGGGCGCCGGTGACATGGCCGTTGGCGGTAATGGTGAGCGCGCTGGCGTTGTTGTTGCGCGCTTGAATGCCGTTGTAGTGGCCAGTGACCGTCGCACCGGCGCCGGTGGTCACACTCAGATTGGTGCCGGCGGCGCTGTTTTGTGCATCGATGCCGTTACTCGACATGCCGGTGACATCGCCGTTGGCGGTGATGGTGAGCGCACCGGTGCCGTAGTTGCGTGCACGAATGCCGAGGGTCGCACCGCTGACCGTCGTACCGGGGCCGGTCGTCACGTTGAGATCGGTTCCCGCGCCGGGGAAATTGATTGCGTAGATGCCAATCCCACCGGTGCCGGTGACATTGCCGTTGGCGGTGATGGTGAGCGCGCCGGTGCCGATATTGCGTGCAAAAATGCCGTAACGACCGCCGCTCACCCTCGTGCTGGCCCCGGTGGTCACGCTGAGAATACTGGCTGCGCCGTAGTTTATCGCGACGATGCCGCCATTGGCGCCGGTGACATCGCCGTTGGTTGTGATGGAAACCACGCCGGTGCCTCGGTTGCGCACATCAATGCCGTAAAGGCCGTTGCCGCCGACCGTCGTGCCGGCGGCGGTGGTCACGCTGAGACCGGCGGCCCCGGCGCCGGTGCTAGCGCGGATGCCACTGTCGTTGCCGGTGACATCGCCGTTGGCGGTGATGGTCAGCACGCCATGGCCGTAGTTGCCCGCCCAAATTCCGTAATTGCCGCCATGAATGCCGCTGACCGTCGTGCCGGCGGCGGTGGTCACGGTGACGTTGCTGCTATTGGTGCTAGAGATATTGAACGCGTGGATGCCACTGCCGGTGACATTGCCGTTGGCGGTGACGGTGGTCGCGCCGGTGCCGTAGTTGCTCGCATAAATGCCGCTGACCGTCGTGCCAGCGGCGGTGGTCTCGGTGATGCTGGTGCTGGTGCCAGAGCGATTGACTGCGTTGATGACGCCGCCAGTGACATCGCCGTTGGCGGCGATCGTGATCGCGCCGGTGCCGTCGTTGCGCGCATTAATGCCGTACTGACGGCCGCTCACGGTCGTGCCCGTGGCGGTGGTCACGGTGATATCGTTGCCCGAGGTGCTATTTCTTGCGTAAATGCCGCTATAGCCGCCAACGCCGGTGGTGCCGACATTGCCGTTGGCGGTGATGGTGATCGCGCCGGTGCCGTAGCTGCGTGCATTGATGCCGAAATAGGCGGCGCTGAGCGCGCCATTGCTGTTGATGGTGACGCTGCCGCCGCGGACATAAAGCGCCGCGAAGTAGGCAGTGACCGGCGAGGCGTGGATGTCGGTGTAGGAAATGGCGCCGGCGCCGGAGATCGTTATGCCATTGCCCGTGGCGGTGTTGACGCTAAACCCGGGAAGGGTCGAGACGGTGGCGTTGTTTTGGAAGATCGTCTGCGTGGTGGCGTTGGCGCCCGAGCACTGGTAGGTCGAGCCGCCGCTGTTCACGCAAGCCGCGTAGGCGCGACGGCCATAGCCGACGACCGCTGCCACCAGCATGCTGCCCGACAGCAGGGCCCGGCGACGCAACGCGCTCGCTGACATTAATCTTCCAATTCCCAGCCCTAAGGCTTCCTCTAGCGAAGCCATTGATTGCAAAATTCCAGCCGTCCCGCCCGAAACTTTTTGCGTGGATTAAAGTCGGCCACGAACTGTTGTGAAAAACACACACTTGCGTTCCCGGATGAGATTCAGCAAGCCGATGAGGCGGTGGCACCAGAGGGAACAATAGATGGACGAGCGGAACCGGGAACCGTCATCCGGCTTGCGTGACGAAGACGGGCCGGCGCCAGCCGCTCCTCGGGCGAGCGCCGAGATCGCGCCGGCCGAACCGCAGACCACACCGGCCGAAGAGCGCGTCACCTATTCGATGTCGCCAGGCCTGTCCGCTTTCCTCGGCGCCGAGCGCATCGCGCTTGCGGTGTCGTCCTATCAGTCGGGCAAATTCTACCTCCTCGGGCAGAACGTCGATGGCGGGCTCCTGGTTGACGAGCGCTTCTTCCGCAAGGCGATGGGGATTTGCGTTCCCGACAAGGACACCATCCTGCTGGCGACGCTGTTCCAGATCGTGCGATTCAAAAACGTGCTGGAACCGGAGCAGCGCATCAACGACCTGTTCGACGCCTGCTATGTGCCGCGCGAAATTTTCGTGACCGGCGAGATCGATGCGCACGACGTCGGCGTCCTCAAGGATGGGCGCGTGGTGTTCGTCAATACGCTGTACAATTGTCTCGCCACGCCGTCCGAGCGCCATAGCTTCACACCGCTGTGGAAGCCGCCCTTCATCTCCAAAATCGTCAAGGAGGACCGCTGCCACCTGAACGGCCTCGCCATGGCAGACGGCGTGCCGCGCTACGTCACCGCCGTGAGCCGGTCGGATACCATCGATGGCTGGCGCGACCGGCGTGCCGGCGGCGGTGTCGTCGTCGACGTGCAGTCGGGCGAGATCGTCATCGGCGGCCTGTCGATGCCGCACTCGCCGCGGATTTATCGGGATCGCCTCTGGCTGCTGAACTCGGGCACGGGCGAACTCGGCTGGATCGAGCCCGGCGCCGGCTCGAGCCCGGGCAAATTCCACAGGCTCGCCTTCTGCCCCGGCTTTTTGCGCGGGCTCGCCTTTCACGGCAACTACGCCTTCGTCGGGCTGTCGAAGCCGCGCTACCAGCGTTTCGAGGGGCTCGCGCTCGACAAGAAGCTGGAGGACGCGGATTCAGAGCCCTGGTGCGGCGTGCAGGTGATCGATCTCGCCAGCGGGACGTGCGTCCATTGGTTCCGCCTCGATGGCGCGGTGGCGGAGCTCTACGACCTTGCCGTCGTGCCCGGCGTGACCCGGCCGATGGCGCTTGGCTTTGCCAGCAACGAGATCCTCGGACTGATCACCCACGATCCGCTTGCAGATGGCGTGATGCCGAGTTGATGCAGCAGGCGGCGGAGACGGCGAGCGGCAGCTCCTTGTCTGGACACAAACTACGGCGCCATTCGCCGGTGCCCTTGATCTCTGACAAGGAATTCGCGGCTGGCGCTGACATTCCTGCGACGTGAGGCAATGGGACAGCCTGTGCGGGGAGGCCGAAACCTTCGCGCAAGCTCGCCCTGTTGAAGTCGAATCAACCGCGACGCCAAAGAGGCGGGGTTGCGCCCGTCAGAAGCCGCTGCCGCCACTGAGGTGACGTTCGCCATGAACGGGACTTGAGCAGCGATGAGCACAGCAGCCGCTTTCTGCGACGCGGGCCTTGCGCATTTCAGGGACGGACGGCATCTCGACGCGCGTGCCTGCTACCAGCAGGCCCTCGGAATCGATGCCGAGCACCCCGACGCCCAGCATCTCATGGGGCTGCTGTTTCTCCAGGCCAGGCAATACAACGATGCGCTGCAGTGGATCGTCCGCGCGATCCAGCGTGCACCGAAGCCCGAATATCTGGCGAGCTTCGCAACGGTCCTGCAGCAGTATGGGCGCTGCGACGAAGCACTCAACGTCCTCGACCAGGCGATACAGCTTCGGCCTGACGACGCCGAGCTGTGGCGGCAGCGTGGCGACATCTTCATTCAGCTTGCGCGCCTGGATCAAGCTCTGCCGAGCTTTCAACACGCGCTCAAGCTCAATCCACATCATCACGACGCCCTGTATAAGAGCGGGGTTCTCCTCCACAAGCTCGGACGGAACGAGGAGGCTATCGCCTGTCTTGACCTCAGCCACAGCCTGTTCCCCAACCATGCCCCGACGCTGCGGACTCGCGCATGGGTTCTCTACTGCCTGAAACGGTTCGAGGACTCCGCGACCGACGGCGGGCGGGCGCACCAGCTCGATCCCAGCAATGCCGAGATCTGCAATAATCTGGGTCTTTCGTTGCGGCGGCTCGGCAGGAATGAAGAGGCGCTGGCATGGTTCGACAAAACCATCGAGATCCAACCGCGCTTCGTGGATGCCTTCGACAACAAACTGGTCGCGCTTTTCCACCTTCATCGCTTCGACGAGGTCTTCGCGCTGTCCGATCGCATGAAGTCACTCGGGCTGAATAATACGGTGACAGAGTGGAATGTGTCGCTGGTGCACCTCCTGACAGGCAATTTCGAAGCCGGCTGGCTCGGACACCAGACCCGTTTGAAACTGCCTTCGGCAAGACACCCTCAGTTTCAGCAACCGATGTGGCTCGGTGGTGAAAGCATAGAGGGAAAAACGATCCTTGTCGCGGCGGACGAGGGACTAGGCGACACCATTCACTTCGTCCGCTACGTCCCCATGCTGGCGGAGCGAGGAGCACGCGTTGTTCTCGTCGTTCAAGACCCGCTGCATCGGCTGATGTCGACGCTGAGCGGTGTATCCCATTGTGTTCCGAGGTCGGCCATGGGCACGCTGCCGGCTTTCGATTTGCACTGCCCGATATCCAGCCTGCCGCTCGCCTTCAAGACCCGTCTCGATACGATCCCCTCGGGACCGTATCTGCCCTCCCCTCCGGACAGCCTAGTTCAGGCCTGGGAGGATCGTCTTGGTCCTCGCACCAGGCTCCGGGTCGGCCTGGTCTGGTCCGGCGATCCATTCCACGTGAATGACGAGACCCGCTCGATTCCGCTGCGAACGCTGACCCGTATCCTCGACGTCGATGCCAGCTTCGTCAGCCTGCAGAAGGCCCCGCGCGCGAACGATGCGGCGGTGCTGCTGGACAGAAGCGACATTGTCGATTTGACCGCCGATCTCACCGACTTCGTCGAGACCGCGGCGTTGATCGCCTGTCTTGATCTCGTGATCACGGTCGACACCAGCGTTGCCCATCTCGCCGGCGCGCTTGGCCGTCCGACCTGGATCCTGCTGCCATGGACGCCCGACTACCGCTGGCTGCTCGATCGCGCGGACAGCCCCTGGTATCCGAGCGTGCGCCTGTTCCGGCAGACCGAAACGCGTGAATTCGAGAGTGTGCTTGACCGCGTACGGGACGAATTGCGGGCGCTGAGCACTTTAATGCGCCCGATATGAATCATGTGACGTGCATCTTGCTGCTTTTCGGCAGAACCGGATCTTGAGGTCGCAAGCGAGCCGGCGGTTGAAAAGGACGACTAGGCCACAGCCTGCACCCGTTTCTGGAAACCATCCAACAGTCGGGCAATCTCGCTGGCCGGCACGGGCTTGCTGTAGAAATATCCCTGCACCTCGCTACAACCTTCCTCGCGCATCCTGTCGAGTTGCTCCTGGGTCTCGACGCCTTCCGCCGTTGTAGTCATGCCAAAGCTTTGGCCGAGTCCGGCGACGGCTCGAATAATTGCAATGGAGTCGGGTCTGTCGATGAGGTCGCGGACGAAGCTTTGATCGATCTTGATCTTGTCGAACGGGAAACTGCGGAGATAGCTCAATGAGGAATATCCGGTCCCGAAGTCGTCCATCGAGATCCGGACGCCCAGGGTTCGCAACTGATGCAGCGCCGCGATGGTTGCATCGTTGTTGGTCATCAAGACGGTCTCGGTAATTTCCAGCTCCAATTGATCGGCAGGTAACCTGGAAGCGGCCAGCGCGGAGACGACAGCGGCTATCAGCGAATTGTTGCGGAACTGGACCGGCGAGACGTTCACGGCTACGCGCAATCCGGCTGGCCATCTCATGGCCTCGCTGCAGGCCTGCCGGATCACCCACTCGCCTATTGGGACGATGAGACCGGTCTCCTCGGCCAACGGAATGAACTCATTTGGCGGAATTCTGCCGCGAACAGGATGATTCCAACGCAGCAATGCTTCGAATCCCGAGATATTGTCCTGCGCGAGGCTGACGATGGGTTGGTAAAAGACCTCGAATTCGCCGGCCGGCAAGGCGTTGCGAAGATCGAGCTCGAGCACGCGGCGGGCCTGGGCCTTGACGTCCATTTCCGCTTCGAAGAAATGGAATCGAGCCCGTCCATCTCCTTTTGCGCGATACAGAGCCATGTCGGCGTTCTTCAACAGCTGATCCGCGTTGTCGCCGTCATCGGGCGCAATGGCGATGCCGACGCTTGCTCCGATGACAACATGATGATCGCCGAGCTCGAAAGGCACGCACAAGACTTCGACGATGCGGGCAGCCAGGGAGGCCGCGGCTGCCATCGACGCGTCCGGACCGAATTGCACGATCGAGAATTCGTCGCCACCGGTGCGGGAGATCACATCTCTGTCGGACGCAAGGGCGCGCAACCGGTCGGAGACGGCACACAAGAGCGCGTCTCCGACCGGATGACCGAGGGTGTCGTTGACAGTCTTGAAATGATCCAGATCCAGGCACAGCACGGCGGCGTTGCCGCCGCGCCTGACGGATTCCAACGTTTTCTCGATATGCGCGCGCAATTGGACCCGGTTTGCCAGCCCGGTCAGTGGATCGTGATGCGCCAGGAACGCGATCTGTTTTTCTGAATTTCGCTTCTCGGTCACGTCCATGTGGATGGTGACGGCGCCGCCGGTGCTAAGCGGCGCTTTGGTCACAGCAATTATCCGGCCATCCTGCAATTGATGTTCGAAGGCGGCGTCGGTCGACTGACGTGCCAGCGCCAGTTCTTCTTCGACAAAACTGCCGGTATTCGCCACGGATGTCCCGTTCTCGGCGCGGTATTCGAGAATGGCTCGAAGCGAGGTACCGGGTTCGGTCAGTTCGAATCCAAGGCCGTACATGGCGGCAAACCTTGCATTGCAGACGATCAGCCGCTGCGCCTCATCGAACATACTAAGGCCCTGCGGCATGCCCTCGAGCGCAGTGTAAAGGCGGTCGCTTGACCGCGCATTCAGCGAACCGATCATGCGGTGGATCGCGTATAGCATCAGCCCGGCCAGCATGATGCTGATCGCGGTCGAACCGAACAGAAGCAGGTCGGATTTGCGGGAAAATGCTTCGATGTCGTCGCGAGCCTGCAGGCCGACGTCCGAGTTTCTCTGGTGCAGCCGCTCCATTCGCTGCTGGATCTCGGCGATCCGATTCTCCAGCTCTGGAGCGTCCATTGCCGCACTGAGAAGATTGGCAATGCTCGCCCTGACGCTCTCGCCATCGGCGCGGGCGCGCGGGGAGCTCGACCTTTCGATCGCTACGTCCATATCATCCAGCACCGCTTCCAGCAGCTCACTGGCCTTTGCAGCCTGGCCGGGCTCGGCTGCGCGCAAGCGCTCGTCGACATAATGCTGAAACGCGATCTGGGCGAGGCTGACATAGTTGGTGGAGATGAATGCGGTGTCGTAGATCGTCGCTGCGTAGTCGCTGATCGCGCGTTGCTGATAGCGGGCGAACAGGCCGATCATCAGATTGACCGCCAGCAGGCAGATCGTGATGACGAGAAACTGCCGGCGAAAGGAGATCGCGTCTCGTTCACCGGAGCGATCGGCATGCAGGTTTCCGTGAGGCCGCGCGCTCATCGCACCCACGTCAGTCTCGGCAGAGGTCACCTCGCTCCCCCTTGGGCATTGGCGAACCGGCAGAGGCTAGCCGCCTTGTATTAAGGCGAGGTGGACACTCAACGCTGGGCCCAGGTGGAACCGGCCAGCGGTCCAAGTGCGCGCGGAAACGTCTTTTTTGACGGATCATTAACCATATTCGGCTTTTGTTGGCATCGCGACCTTGTCCATTTGAGATCGAGAATGCGGAACATGTTTTTGGACTTGTTGCGCAGGACGACGGCGCGGCATGCGGCGGTGCAGAAGGCCTCAGCGTGCGCCACCGCATGGCACCTGTGGTCGCTTCCTGGTTTTCCGGGTGGGGGGTTGCTGATCCTGCCGCTGGTCGCGCTGTTGGCGATTGCGGTGACGACGCGGCCTGCGCTCGCCGTTCCCTCCTTCGCGATCCAGACCGGCCAGCCTTGCGCCGCCTGTCACATCGGCGCATTCGGCCCGCAATTGACCCCCTATGGCCGCGACTTCAAGCTGCACGGCTATACTGCCAACGACGGCAAGGATCATGGACTCCCTCTGGCGATGACCGTGCAATCCTCCTTCACCCACACCGTTCAGCCGCAGCCCGGCGGGGCGGCGCCCGGCTTCAAGCCGAACGACAACTTCGCCATCGATCAACTGTCGCTTTACTATGCAGGACAGATTGCACCAAAGGTAGGCGGCTTCATCGAGTTGAATTACGACGGCGTGGCCCAGCGGGCCGCCCTCAACAATGTCGATATCCGCTACGTCACCGAAGGCCAGTTGTTCGGCCAGGACGTGCTCTTGGGCGTGACGGCCAACAACAATCCAACGGTACAGGATCCCTGGAATTCGACGCCGGTGTGGGGGTTTCCGTATAATCGCTCCGCGCTGGCCCCCACGCCAACGGCTTCAGCACTGGTCGACGGCGGTCTCGGACAGCGCGTCGCCGGCGTCGGCGTCTATTCGCTCTGGAACGACTTCCTGTACCTGGAGGGTGACGTCTACAGGGGTCTCAACGCTCCGACGCTGAGAGCGCTGGGCCAGGTTCCCGATGACGGCGACCAGACCGCAAGCTTTCTCCCCTATGCCCGCGTTGCCATGCTCAAGGATTGGGGCGACAAGCGTCATCATCTGGAGATCGGCGCCTATGCACTGTCCGCCAATGTCATTCCGGGCGGCGACCAGACCCTCGGCTTCGCCGTCCGCAAAAGCGACGTGGCGGTGGACGCGACTTACCAGTTCATCTCCGATCCTGCCAAGGTGACCAGCGACAGGCTGTCGGCGCATGCGACCTACATCCACGAGACCGCCAGATTGGCCAGCGAAGGACTGGAAGCGACGGGGGCGCTCGCCGATCATTGGCTCGACACGATGCGCTTCGATGTGTCCTACAGCTTCGCGGCCACTGTGACGCCGTCCGTCCAATATTTTCGCACCGTGGGCACCGCAGATCCCAACTACTGGGCGACCGCCAACGGCAGCCCCAATTCCGACGGCATGATCTTTGAGGTCGCCTATGCGCCTTGGGGCAAGCCGGATTCGCCATTTCAGAACATGAATGTGCGGCTCGCCGTTCAGTACGTCAACTATTTCAGCTTCGACGGCAGCTACGCGGACGCCCACAGAAACAATCACTTCTATTTCAGCCTCTGGACAGCGGTGAAATTCTAACGGCGCCGGTCATCGAGGGAGTCAGCATGTCGCTTCGCCTTTCAATCGCCATGGCCATTCTGATGGGACTGGTCGTTGCCGTGCCGGCAGCGACCACCATCACCGTCATCCAGCGCGGACTGGCCTTGAACATGGCATCGGTCTCCCTGGGCAAGGGCGACCGGTTGAGCTTCACCAATGACGACGACGTCATACACAACATTCACATCTTCGGGCCCGGCGACGATGACAGTGTCGACCTTGGCCTGCAGAAGCCGGGCAAGCTATTGAGCTACAAGTTTGACAAGTCGGGCGCCTACAGGGTCCGGTGCAACATTCATCCATCCGTAAAAATGGCCGTAACCGTGAAGTGAGGGACTGGCACGCATCGTGCCAGACGAACGGTCGGGCGCGCCGATACCGCAGGGCCGGTCACCCTGCCGTCGGCGGCTGGAACCAACTACCAAGGTGGTGCCACTCTCGTTCGCGCGTGCTATTGTTTTCGCCGAGTTAGTCTCGGGAGAACCACACTCATGAAGCGCATCGGCATAGTCGTTGCCGGTTCGGCATATCCGATCGAAGGCTTCAGAGCGGGACTCGCTGACCTCGATTGGGTGGAAGGCGAAAGCATCCGATTTGAGATCCGAGCAGCCGAAGGACAACTGCAGCGGCTGCCTGAATTTGCTACCGAAATGGTGAGCCTGGGTGTCGACCTCATCGCCGTCATCGGAGCGGTGACGGTGCGAGCGGTTCGCAAGGCTACCTCGACCATACCAATTGTATTCGCAGTCGTGGTCGAGCCGATCGGCGACGGCTTGGCCATCAACCTCGAGCATCCCGGCGGAAACGTTACAGGGGTCACTACCTTTGATCCGCGCCAAGCCACAACACAATTGCAGTTTCTCAGGGCCGTGAATCCTGGCCTTGAACGTGTCGCTGTCCTAAGCGATCTCGGCGTTTCCGACTGCATGTCGAATTCGAACCGGGAAGCGACGTTGGCTCTACAGCTACGCCCGCAAGTCATCCGTGTAGAGGCACCAGCTCCGGAATACGATAAGGCCTTTGCGGCGATGGAGCGGGAGCACGCCCAGGCACTGGTCGTTCTTGAGGAGCCAATCAACCAGGCTTGCCGGAAGGAGATAGCCGATTTGGCCGTGGCCCACCGCTTACCCACGGTCTTTCCGATATCAATGCTCGACGCGGGAGGCCTGATCGCTTACGGCACTAATCTGCGCAAGGCGACGCGATACATGGCGGGCTATGCCGACAAGATCCTCCGAGGCGCCAATCCAGGCGACTTGCCGATCGAGGCGGCGTTATCCCATGAACTCGTGGTCAACCTTCGGACTGCCCAGCGACTTGGCGTTACCGTACCATCCGAGGTGGTTGCGCAGGCCCACGAGCTTATCCCGCTGGATTCCTGAATGTGCGGAGCCGGCAAGCCGAACCCGGGGTTATGGTGACAGTGCACTCAACTCGAACAACTTGACGGGTTGAATCGAAGGACCGACCGACTTTGGCGCCAATAGCGGATTCCGAAATGGCGCGCCACAGCCGATGAAGATGGGCACTACTGCTTCGCCGTGGCGCTATGAGGGGGGCCCGGTTGCGCGCTCAAATCGCCAGGACTGCGATAGACTGCGATCCGGCACTTCGCCTTTCGCGAGCAGCTTTCCTTGGACGGGGCGATCACGGGCATTGCGAGAACCGTAATCCGGTTTCATACTCTCAGGTAGCCCGGAGGCGCACCTCGACCGGCTAACGTGACGGTGCGACCGACCCGATAAATGCAAGAGACAATACCGGGTTACTGGAAAGCGGAGAGACAGCGATGCTGTTTCGTCTCGCGTTTGCTCTTGTGTCGATGGCGGCGCTATTGGTTAATCCCATCGACGCCGTGTCGCAGGACATGCTGCGCAGCGTCGACCTCAACAGCCCCGAAATGTCGACATCCGAGATGACGCGGGTCGAGGTCGAGACGCTTCTCAAGGCGGCGCCTCAAGATGCCGCGGGCCAAAGCTCTGCGGATTTGCAGGGAAAGCGGCTGTCGCACCTCGATCTCTCGGGGCTCGACTTCTCCGGCAGCAATCTCCGGCTCGTCAAGCTCAACCGGACCAGCCTGAAAGGCGCAACCTTCGATCGTGCCATCCTCAACCAGGCTTGGCTGATCGACGCGGATTTGACCGGGGCGTCTCTCGTAAAGGCATCACTCCTCGGCACGCAGATGCAGCGCGCCAAGCTTGGCGGCGCCGATTTGAACAGCGCTCGCATAACCGCGGATCTTTCTGGTGCCAGCTTGATCGGAGCTAAGCTTGCTGGCGCCGATTTGAGCGCTGATATGCGCAACCAATCGATGGGCTTGATGCGTGGCGTGCTCAAATCCGCCGATCTCAGGAATGCCGATCTGAACGGCGCCAATCTCGCGCGCGCCGATCTCGAATTCGCGCAGCTGCAGAACGCCAATCTGGCGAATTGCAATCTTAGCCGTGCCGACCTTTCGGGAGCCGACTTGTCCAACACCAATCTCGCAGGTGCCGATTTCACCGAGACCGACCTCGCGTCGGCCCTCTTGCCGAGCGCAGCCGCGCTGGAAAAGGCCCGCAATCTGGACAAAGCCAGGAACTTGAACCTGGCGCGGCGCCCACCTTAGTGATCGCAGTGATCCGAAACCTGGCATGACACCCATATTAACTGTGCCCGCTAATGGAAAATTGGCGCAGCGCCGCATAGGAATCCGCCACAGGAGGTCAAGGATGCTCATTGCGGTCTTCACGACGTTCGCGGCCAGCCGCAAGGTGCCTCTTGTCGACGTCGTCGAGCGGGCTCACCAGGCCTTCATCGATCAAGGCTTCGGCGAACCCGCCATCCGGTTCTCGATGTCCGACCCACCCAACAGCGCCGAGATCAGCGCCATCGTGCAGATCATGGGCACCAAGCGCGTATCGAGCATCGAGCGCGTGCTCAAGCGTTGGCCTGAGCTGGAACGTTTCGCCCGCATTGTCGGACCCGCCGCCCGCGGCCACACGCGGGCGATGTCGAACGTCACGGAGCGCGGCGCGATCGAGCCGATCGATTTTGCAATCATCAAGGAGATCGCGCGCGGCGTGCCCCGGTCTTTCCCATGTCACGGCGTCGGGTTTCACTTCTCCGCGTCGGGATTTTCAGAAGGGCCGGAACTGCCGCCGGCCGCCGATCCGCGGACCATCAGCATGCTGGCGCGCGCCGGCGTGGATGTCTTCGCGGGTCAACCGACCTCGGCCGGCATCAACGTGAGGGATTCCTGGTGGGTCAACGGCCGCCAACGATCCGTGGCGGCGCTGCGCCTTGTGGAGGCCGATGCAGCGGCGAAAAAGCTCCCTCCTCCACCAGCCAACGTTGCCGGAGTCTTTGCCGCATGCGGCAAGGTCCGCAAGACCATGCAGGTGCCGTTCCAGATGTCGCAGCCGGGGACTCCGCCCGCCGCTGCTCGGGGCATCGCGGGATCGGAAATGGGTGAAGCCATCCGATCTGTCGTGCGCGCCTATCGTGAGAGAATGACCGAACTCTTGGAAACGCTGCCGCACGATCTGCCACATCAGGAAGACCGCTCGGCAGAAATCAGCCCAACAGCTACCGGGATCCCTGCGACGGGTCCGAAGAAGCCGGCGCTCGTCGAGGCCTTCGCACCACTCGGCTATGACTGCCGCGGCGACCATGCCTCGTTCAAGCTGCAGCGGCGGACGCCAAAAAACCTTGCCGTGCACGTTCACGTCGACATCGGAGGCTGGGGCAGCACTGTCAACGCCTCCATGAAGGTGATTGGCCTGGCCGATGACCACGGCTTCAAGGCGGCGCTTAATCTGCCGCTCTCGCGCCAGGCCGCCCGAGGTATGGTGGGAGGGGGCGAATTTGTCGGTCAGTTTCCGATCGGCGGGGCAGAGCGATGGCGACAGATCGTCGAAAATCTCGCGGCGCTGGTCGGCTCCCTCGACCGCAGTTTCGTAGCCGAGATCGAGGCGATATCCGGGCCGTCGCCGGAGTGGTTTCGGCCGGAGACGGCGTAGATTTTGCAATTTGCCGCATTTGCGCAGAAAGGGCGGAAGAAGGTCGCTAAGTCGTGCTCTGGCGTAGAATGGCGCGCCCGGAACGATTCGAACGTCCGACCCTCAGATTCGTAGTCTGATGCTCTATCCAGCTGAGCTACGGGCGCGTTTTCGCAAACAGCGCGGGCTGGGCCCGCAAGCAGCCTCCAGACAGCGCCGGAGGGGTGCGAAAGAGCGCTCTGACTAACCGCTCTTGTCCCGATTGGCAAGGTCCGGGATGGGGAGATTTTGCAGGGAGATGACGGTTTTTGTGTCGGCCTTTGGCCGACTAGGCCCGCTGCCGCTCGTTGCGGATGGAGAGGAGTTCCACGGGACGGTCGGGCATGACGATCCGGAAGGTGGCGCCGATGGTGCCTTCGACCAGATGGATGTCGCCGCCATGGGCACGGACCAGCTCGGCGGCGATGGCGAGGCCCAGCCCGCTGCCGCCGGGACGGCCGGAGGTCTGGAACGCCTCGAACAGATGCTCCCGGGTCCTCTCGGGCACGCCCGGGCCGGTATCGGAGACCTCCAGGATGGCGACCGCGCCTTCGCGCTTTCCCGTGATCCGGATCTGCTGCGGGCCGCCGTCGCCGGAGGCATGGCTCTCCAGCGCCTGGGCGGCGTTGCGCACCAGATTGAGCAGCACGCGGAACAACTGGTCGGGATCGGCATCGACCGCGAGCCCACGCTCGATCGCGGCGACCCAGGCAATCGAGACGTCATTGCCAAGACCGGCGGTCTCGCGCACCTCCAGCACGACCGGCTCGACCAGCATCATGCGGCGGTCGGGCGCGGCCTCCTGGGCGCGGCCGTAGGACAGCGTCGACTGGCAGAAGGCAATGGCGCGCTCGAGCGAGCGCACCAGCTTTGGCGCAAAACGCTGCACCCGCGGATCAGGCACGCTGGCGAGTTGGTCCGACAACAGCTGCGCCGAGGCCAGCAGATTGCGCAGATCGTGGTTGATCTTGGAGACGGCGAGGCCAAGCGCGGCGAGCCGGCTCTTCTGATGCAGCATCGACATCAGGTCGCGCTGCATGTCCGATAATTCGCGCTCGGCGACGCCGATTTCGTCGCTGCGCTGGCTCGGCACGATGATCCGGGCCGAACTTTCGGGATTTTCGTGGAATCCGACCAGGCTCGCGGTCAGCCGCCGCATCGGCCGCACGAAGAGATAATGGAGCGCGAGATAAACGAGGCCCGCGGTCAAAACGCCGATGATCAGCGCGACGACCACGACGTTGCGGGAGAAGCGGTACATCGACTGCCGCAGCGGCTGATCGTCGGTGACGATCTCGATGAACTGGGCGTTGCCGACGCCGGGGCCGACGATGCGGATCGGCTGGTTGCCGGTCTCCAGCATCATCTGGAACGAGCCGGTGATGGCCTGCCATACCGTCAGGTCGCGCAGGTCGATGTCGTGCTCGATCGTGGCGGGCAGATTGTCGCTGGCGAGCAGGCGGCGCTGCTGGCCCATCTTGATGGCGACCGCGCGCGCATTGATGCTTTTCAGGATCTCTCGCGACAGCGAATCCGGCACCATGCCGAGCGGCGCCGCATCGAGCACCAGCGCCGCCGTGTTGGCCGCGGCAACGCGGTCGTTGAGCCGGTTGACCCAGAAGTTGGCGATCGCGGGCACATAGAGCAGGACGGCCGCGATCATCACCAGGGGGACGGTCAGCAGCAGCAGTTTTCCGGACAGGCCAAGCCCACCCGGCCCGCGCGAGCGCGTCACCGGCTGGTCCGCTGGCCGATCCGGATCTTGATCCGTATCTCGATCCAGATTTTGGGTCGGCTGCTGGAGGTCTGTCGCTACCACGAAATTCGCCCCTGCTGGCCTTCTGATAGAGTTCGACTGATGGAGGATGCGACCCGCCCCGGGGGGCGGTCAAATTACGGATCGCTAATCTGCCAAGGTGGGATGTAGGCGCTGATATCGCTAATCGCCACCTCAAGGGTTAAAAACCCCGAGGAAACAGTGATATTCACCGGAACTGTGCGGTCCTGCGGCGTTGACGAAAACAAGACGCTCGCATATAAGCCGCGCAAATTGTCCGCGATGACCCGGTGCGACACCGGGGAGCGGCTCTTCTGGGGCCGGAAATGGCTCATTTTGGGCCGCATCTTCCGGACTTTATCATCAATTCTACAGGCAAATTGCCCGGTCAGCGGAGAAAAACCCGTGAAGCGGACTTATCAACCCAGCAAACTGGTGCGCAAGCGCCGCCATGGCTTCCGGGCCCGTCTCGCGACCGCCGGCGGTCGCAAGGTTCTGGCTGCCCGCCGCGCCCGCGGCCGCAAGCGTCTGAGCGCCTGAGCCGGACCCCCTTTTTGGGATTTCATTATGGATCGGCTGAGGCAGCGAGCGGATTTCCTCGCCGTTGCCAATGGCGCGCGGGTGAATAGTCCCGCGTTCGTCTTGCAAAGCCGCAGTCGCGACGACAGCGGCCCGATCCGGATCGGCTTCACCGTTACCAAAAAGAACGGCAACGCCCCCGAGCGCAATCGCATCCGGCGCCGGCTTCGCGAACTGGTGAAGCGGCTCGATCCGGTGTCGATGCAACCCCATCATGATTACGTGCTGGTCGGCCGCAGGGACGCGCTTTCGCGCGACTTCACGACCATGCTCGACGATCTGCGCATAGCGTTCACGAAGCCCGCGCGGCATACGGCCAAGGGACCTAACAAGGGACCTTACGAGGGACAGGCAAAGGGACGCGGGCCAAGGCTCGATCCAAGCCCCGGCCCAGCCGCCAGCCGCAAACCGGATTGATGACGAGACCATAGTGATGACTGACAATCGCAATACCATCCTCGCCGTCATTCTCTCCGGCCTGGTGCTGATCGCCTGGCAATATTTCTACAACGTGCCGGCGATGGAGAAGCAGCGCGCCCAGCAGCAGGCGCAGGCCGAGCTCCAGAAGACCGCGCCGCAGCCGACGGCGTCCACGACGCCGGGCGCCACGCCGCAATCCGGCAGCGCGCCTGCGCCCACCACCGCGCCGGGCGCGAACCAGCAGGCCCAGCCGACCGTCAGCCGCGACACCGCGATTGCTGCGAGCCCCCGCGTGAAGATCGAGACGCCGCGCCTCGCCGGCAGCATCTCGCTCAAGGGCGGCCGCATCGACGACCTCGCGCTGCTGCAATTCCGCGAGACGGTCGACCCGAAGTCGCCGCCGATCATTCTCTATTCGCCTTCCGGCACGGCAGAGCCCTATTACGCCGAGTTCGGCTGGGTGGCGGCAACGGGCGTGACGGCGAAGATGCCTGATGCCCAGACCGTCTGGCAGCAGGAGGGCAGCGGCAGCCTGACGCCGACCACGCCGGCGGTGCTGAAATGGGACAATGGCGAAGGCCTCACCTTCCGCCGCACCATCGCGGTCGACGACCACTACCTCTTCACCATCAAGGACGACGTGAGCAATGTCGGCAATGCGCCGGTGACGCTCTATCCGTTCGCGCTGATCTCGCGTCACGGCACGCCGCAGGTGTCGGGCTATTACATCCTGCATGAAGGCCTGATCGGCTATCTCGATGGCCTGCAGGAATACGCCTACAAGAAGATCGACGAAGCCAAGTCGGTCAACTTCAAGGCCACCAATGGCTGGCTCGGCATGACCGACAAGTACTGGGCCTCGGCGCTGCTGCCCGACACCAGTGCGCAGCTCCAGGCGAAGTTCTCCTCGAACCTCGCCGGCAACGTCCATACCTACCAGACCGACTATCTGCTCGACCCCGTCACCGTCGCGATCGGCGGCACGGCGACCGCAAACGCGCGGCTGTTCGCCGGTGCCAAGGAAGCCGGCGTCGTCGGCGTGTTCCCGTTCGCAGGGCTCGGCGGCTACAACAAGGAGCTCGGGCTGAACCATTTCGATCTCTTGATCGACTGGGGCTGGTTCTACTTCATCACCAAGCCGATGTTCCTCGGCCTCGACTTCTTCTACCGTTTCTTCGGCAATTTCGGCATCTCGATCCTGCTCGTGACCGTGATCGTGAAGCTGTTGTTCTTCCCCTTGGCGAACAAGTCCTACGCGTCGATGGCGAAGATGAAATCGGTCCAGCCGCAGCTTCAGGCGCTGAAAGAGCGCTATCCCGACGACAAGGTGAAGCAGCAGCAGGAGATGATGGAGATCTACCGCAAGGAGAAGATCAATCCGGTCGCCGGCTGTCTTCCCGTGGTGATCCAGATCCCGGTGTTCTTCTCGCTCTACAAGGTGCTGTTCGTCACCATCGAGATGCGGCACGCGCCGTTCTTCGGCTGGATCAAGGACCTCTCGGCGCCGGATCCGACCAACCTGTTCACGCTGTTCGGGCTGATCCCGTTCGATCCGACCACGCTGCCGCTGTTCGGCCACTATCTCGCGCTCGGCATCTGGCCGATCATCATGGGCATCACGATGTGGTTCCAGATGAAGCTGAACCCGACGCCACCGGATCCGACGCAGCAGATCATCTTCAACTGGATGCCGCTGATCTTCACCTTCATGCTGGCGGGCTTCCCGGCGGGCCTCGTGATCTACTGGGCCTGGAACAACACGCTCTCCGTGCTCCAGCAGAGCTTCATCATGCGCCGCAACGGCGTGAAGGTGGAGCTGTTCGACAATCTCAAGGCGACGTTCGCGAGAAAGGCGACGTAGCTCTCCGTCATTGCGAGGAGCGGAGCGACGAAGCAATCCAGACTGTTTCCGCAAAACAAGTCTGGATTGCTTCGGTTCGCTCGCAATGACGCGGTAAACAACTGAAAGCCTTCGCATGACCGACGACAAAGATGCGAAGCTGATCGAGACCGGGCGAAAGCTGTTCGCCCGCGACTGGCAGTTCATCTGGGCTTCGCCCTCGATTCAAACGCTGCCGCCGATGGCGGGGCTGGAGATCGCCTTTGCCGGCCGCTCCAATGTCGGCAAGTCGAGCCTGATCAACGCGCTGACCGGCCGCAACGCGCTGGCGCGCACCTCGCATACGCCGGGCCGCACCCAGGAGCTGATCTTCTTCGAGGTCCCCGGGAAAACCGACCTGCGCCTCGTCGACATGCCCGGCTATGGCTATGCCAAGGCGCCGAAGAGCCAGGTCGCGTCCTGGACCGAGCTGATCCACAAATTCCTGCTGGGGCGTGCCTCGCTCGCGCGCGTCTATGTGCTGATCGACGCGCGGCACGGGCTAAAGGATGTCGATCTCGAAGTGCTCAAGACGCTCGACCGCTCCGCCGTCAGCTACCAGGTCGTGCTCACCAAGGCCGACCAGGTGAAAGCCGCCGAGCTCGAATCCTGCATCGCCGAGACGGAAGCCGCGCTCGCAAAGCATCCGGCCGCGTTCCCGAACGTGATCGCGACCTCGTCGCGCAGCGCGACCGGCATGGCCGAGCTGCGCGCCGCGATGGCAAAGCTGCTGGAGGAGCGGACCAAGTGATGGCTCGCCTGCTGATCGGGCTTGCCGGCTTGATGGGCGCCGCCGGCGTCGCGCTGGCCGCCGCCTCCGCCCATGGCGCTGACGCCAGCCGGCTTGCCTCCGCAAGCGCCATGCTGCTGTTTCATGCAACTGCCATATTGGCCTCAGTCGCCCTGCTCGCGCGCGGCCTTCTGCACGGCGGAATTGGCCTGATCGCCGCGATCGGCTTCGTGATCGGCGCCGCGCTGTTCGCGGGCGACCTCACTGTGCTGCAATATGCCGGCCATTCGCTGTTTCCGTTCGCGGCACCGACCGGCGGAACGACAATGATCTTGAGCTGGCTGGCGGTGACGCTGGCGGCGGTGGCGGCCAAGCGCGGTCCGTAGCGGCGGCATGGCAGTCACACTTTGCGCCTCGCCCGCCAATCAGATAGAACGCTGGCCGCGTTAGTCCCGCAAGCCGAGATCCGCCTCATGACCGAAATCTCCCCGCTCGACCAGGCCCGCATCCTGTCCGAAGCGCTGCCGCACATGCAGCAGTACGACGAAGAAACCATCGTCATCAAATATGGCGGCCATGCCATGGGCGACGAGGCGACCGCGAAGAACTTTGCCCGCGACATCGTGCTGCTCGAGCAGACCGCGATCAATCCGGTGGTGGTGCATGGCGGCGGGCCGCAGATCGCGACCATGCTCAAGCGCCTCGGCATCGTCTCGGAATTCGCGGCCGGTCTGCGCATCACCGATGCCGCGACCATCGAGATCGTCGAGATGGTGCTCGCCGGCTCCGTCAACAAGTCGCTCGTCGGCTACATCAACGAGGCTGGCGGCAAGGCCGTGGGACTGTCCGGCAAGGACGGCAACATGGTGAAGGCGTCGAAGACGACGCGCACCATCGTCGATCCGGACTCGCATATCGAGAAGGCGATCGATCTCGGCTTCGTCGGCGACCCCGAGAAGGTCGACCTCACCTTGCTCAACCAGCTGATCGGCTACGAGCTGATCCCGGTGCTGGCGCCGCTCGCGACCTCCAAGGACGGCCTGACGCTGAACGTCAACGCCGACACCTTTGCCGGTGCGGTCGCCGGTGCGTTGAAGGCCAAGCGTCTCTTGCTGCTCACCGACGTGCCGGGTGTGCTCGACAAGTCGAAGAAGCTGATTCCGCAGCTCTCGGTGAAGGACGCCCGCAAATTGATCGCCGACGGCACCATTTCCGGCGGCATGATCCCGAAGGTCGAGACCTGCATCTACGCGCTGGAGCAGGGCGTCGAGGGCGTCGTCATCATCGACGGCAAGATGCAGCACGCGGTGCTGCTCGAGCTCTTCACCAACACGGGCACGGGAACGCTGATACATAAGTGAGAGTCGGGAAGACGAGAGATACCGTCATGGCCGGGCCTGTCCCGGCCATCCACGATCTTTCGTCCCGCGCAAAGAACGTGGATGCCCGGGACAAGCCCGGGCATGACGAGCTGAGGGCTCGGCGTCACCGTCGCTCAACCTTTACACGCGTTCTGATGTCTCTGCCCGCAGCGGCCGTCTCGTTCTTCTTCTCCTCCGCGCCGGCGTTTGCCGATCTCAAGATCTGCAACCGCATGTCCTATGTCGTCGAGGCCGCGATCGGCATCGACGACAAGGCGGCGACCGCGACGCGGGGCTGGTTCAGGATCGATCCCGCCAGCTGCCGCGTCGTGGTGCAGGGCACGCTCACCGCCGACCGCATCCTGCTCAATGCCCGCGCGCTCGGCGTCTATGGTGCGTCCCCGATCCCGCAGAACGGCAGCGACACGCTGTGTGTGGCGCAGGACAATTTCGTCATCGCGGCCGCGCGGCAGTGCCGCAGCGGACAGACGCAAGCCGCCTTCACCCAGATCACGCCGACGCAAGGCGACGACGGTCATCTCGTCGCCTATCTCGCCGAGGATTCCGAATATGACGACGAGCAGGCCCGGCGCGCCGGCATCCAGCGGCTGCTGGTGATCGCGGGCTACGATGTCGGCGCGATCGACGGCGTCGACGGGCCGAAGACGCAGGCCGCATTGGCTGCGTTCCTGAAGAGCCGCGGATTGTCCGCGGACGTGGTGTCCTCGCCGAATCTCTTCAAGACCATGGTCGATGCGGCGCAGACGCCGTCCAGCAGCGGTCTGACCTGGTGCAACGACACGCCGCACAAGGTGATGGCGGCAGTCGCGACCGACGACGGCAAGTCGGTGACCAGCCGCGGCTGGTACCGCATCGATCCCAGGACATGCCTGCATCCTGACGTTGCCGGCCAGCCGAAGCAGATCTTCAGCTTCGCGGAAGCGGTCGATGGCGACAACCGCGCCATCAAGCTGAAGGACAAGCCGCTGAACTGGGGCGGCGACAAGCAGCTCTGCACCCGCGAGACCAAGTTCGAGACCAACGAGCAGACCGATTGCGGCGCGCGCGGATTTGCGGCGACGAGTTTTGGCGCGGTCGACATGTCGAGCGGCGGCAAGACGCTGCGCTTTGCGCTGCCTTGATTGAGAGAGTTTTGATGAAATCCCCCCGCGACTTCGCCCACATCGACACCTGGGTGTTCGACCTCGACAACACGCTCTATCCGCATCACGTCAATCTGTGGCAGCAGGTCGATGCGCGGATCGGGGAGTTCGTATGCAACTGGCTGCAGGTCGGCCCAGAGGAAGCGCGCAAGATCCAGAAAGACTATTACCAGCGCTTCGGCACCACCATGCGCGGCATGATGACCCTGCATGGCGTGCGCGCCGACGACTATCTCGCTTACGTGCACAAGATCGACCATTCGCCGCTGGAGCCGAACCCGGCGCTCGGCGAAGCCATCGCAAAATTGCCTGGGCGAAAACTGATCCTGACCAACGGCTCGGTCGATCATGTCGATGCGGTGCTGGCGCGGCTCGGCCTCGGCTCACATTTCGACGGCGTGTTCGACATCATCGCGGCCGAATTCGAGCCGAAGCCCGCGGCGCAGACCTACCGGAAATTCCTCGACCTGCATGCGGTCGACCCGACCAAAGCCGCCATGTTCGAGGATCTCGCCCGCAACCTTACCGTCCCGCATGAGCTCGGCATGACCACGGTGCTGGTGGTGCCTGACGGCACCAAGGAAGTGGTGCGCGAGGATTGGGAACTGGAAGGCCGCGATGCCGCCCATGTTGACCACGTCACGGATGATTTGGCGAGGTTTTTGGGCAGGCTGTCGCCCCAATAACCGCTGTCGTCCCGGGGCGCTTCGCGTGCCCCGGGACGACGGTGGAGTATGCCTTGACTCCGTTCCGCCAAATCCCGAAAAAGCCCCTCAATCCATCAAAATTCCCGCCTGCCACTGAGGAAATCCCGATGTCCCTGTCCGCCCTGGAATCCACCATCAACAGCGCCTTCGACGCACGCGACGGCATCTCGACCTCGACCAAGGGCGAGGTCCGCGAGGCCGTGAACCAGTCGCTGGAGATTCTGGACAAGGGCGAGGCACGCGTTGCCGAGCGCGGCACTGATGGCAAGTGGAAGGTCAATCAGTGGCTGAAGAAGGCCGTGCTGCTCTCCTTCCGCCTCAACGACATGGACGTCATTCCCGGCGGCCCGGGCCAGGCGAACTGGTGGGACAAGGTGCCCTCGAAGTTCGAAGGCTGGGGCCCGAACCGTTTTCGCGATGCCGGCTTTCGCGCGGTGCCCGGCGCCGTGGTGCGCCGCTCGGCCTTCATTGCCAAGAACGTCGTGCTGATGCCGTCCTTCGTCAATCTCGGCGCCTATGTCGATGAGAGCACCATGGTCGACACCTGGGCCACCGTCGGTTCCTGCGCGCAGATCGGCAAGCGCGTGCACATCTCCGGCGGCGCCGGTATCGGCGGCGTGCTCGAGCCGCTCCAGGCCGAGCCCGTCATCATCGAGGACGACTGCTTCATCGGCGCGCGCTCCGAGGTCGCCGAGGGCGTCATCGTGCGCAAGGGCGCGGTGCTGTCGATGGGTGTCTTCCTGGGCGCCTCGACCAAGATCGTCGACCGCGAGACCGGCGAGATCTTCATGGGCGAAGTGCCGGAGTATTCGGTGGTGGTGCCCGGCGCGCTACCCGGCAAGCCGATGAAGAACGGCCAGATCGGCCCGAGCACCGCCTGCGCGGTGATCGTCAAGCGCGTCGACGAGCGCACGCGGTCGAAGACCAGCATCAACGAGCTGCTGCGGGATTGAGACTCTCTCCTCTCCCTCTCCCCGCCCTTCGCGGGGAGAGGGTTGGGGTGAGGGGCCTCTCTCCACGGATGAGATGGCCGCGGGTCCTGTACCCCCTCACCCGGATCGCATCTGCGATGCAATCCGACCTCTCCCCGCAAGCGGGGCGAGGTAAGAACTCGCGGACAGCACCGCGATCACCGCGCCCCCTCCGAAAAGCTGGGACCAGCAGGCCGAGCTCGAATTTGTGCCGCCCGGTGCTAGCCCACCCGGCGGCATGCATGTTAAGCGGGGCGGATGACCGATGCCCTGTCCATTGCCCGCGACCTCATCCGCTGCCCCTCTGTCACCCCGGCCGACGCCGGCGCGCTGGGGGTGCTCGAAAAAGCTCTCAATGCAGCCGGCTTCACCTGCCACCGCGTGACCTTCAGCGAACCCGGCACCGCCGATGTCGACAATCTCTACGCGCGGATCGGCAACGAGGGCCCGCACATTACCTTCGCCGGTCATACCGACGTGGTGCCGCCCGGCGATGAGAGCGCCTGGAGCGTCGGTGCCTTCTCGGGCGAAGTGAAGGACGGTTTCCTGCACGGTCGCGGCGCGGTCGACATGAAAGGCGGCATCGCCTGCTCGGTCGCCGCGGTGCTGGAGCATCTCGCCGCGAACGACGGCAAGCCGCGCGCGGACGGCCAAGAATCAGGCTCGGGCTCGATCTCTTTCCTGATCACCGGCGACGAGGAAGACGTCTCTATCAACGGCACCATCAAGCTCTTGAAATGGGCGGCGGAGCGCGGCGAGAAATTCGACCATTGCGTGCTGGGCGAGCCCTCCAATGTCGAGACGCTCGGCGACACCATCAAGGTCGGCCGCCGCGGCTCGCAATCCGGCACGCTCTATGTCGACGGCGTGCAGGGCCATGTCGCCTATCCGCATCGCGCGGCCAATCCGGTGCCGGATATTTCGCGGCTGATCGTGGCAATCAGCGACGAGCCGCTCGATCATGGCAGCGCGCAGTTCCAGGCGTCCAATCTCGAATTCACCTCGGTGGACGTCGGCAACAAAGCCAATAACGTCATCCCCGGCGAGGCCCGCGCAAAATTCAACATCCGCTACAACGACAACCACACGCAAGCGAGCCTGCGCGAGCTGGTCGAGACGCGCCTGACCAAAGCCTGCGGCAACCGCATCAAGGCCCGCATCGTCTGGGAGCCATCGAACTCCAACGTGTTCGTGACCAAGCCGGGGCCGTTCACCGACCTAGCGGTGTCGGCGATCGAGGAAGTGACGGGCCGCAAGCCGGAGCTGTCGACCTCAGGCGGCACCTCGGATGCCCGCTTCATCTCGAGCTATTGCCCGGTGATCGAGTTCGGCCTGGTCGGCCAGACCATGCACCAGGTCAACGAGCGCGTGCCTGTTGAGGATCTGGAGAAGCTGACGCAGGTGTATCGCGGAATTTTGACGCGGTATTTTGGGTAGGCTCTTCTCCCTCGCCCCGTCCTTACGGGGAGAGGGTCGGGGTGAGGGGCTGTCTCCGCGATTTCGGTGAGAGACGGACTCGCGGAGAGTCCCCCTCACCCGATCGCTGCGCGATCGACCTCTCCCCGCAAGCGGGGCGAGGTGAAGAGACCTCAATAATCCACCTTCACCAGATACAGCCCCTCCGGCGGCGCGACGATGCCGCACGCGGCGCGGCTGCGCGCGTCCAGCGCTGCGGAGAGATCGTCCGCAGTCCAGCGGCCTTCGCCGACCCAGACCAGCGATCCCACCATCGAGCGCACCTGGCTATGCAGGAACGAGCGCGCCGAGGTGACGATGATGATCTCGCGCCCTTCGCGCAGCACGTCGAGCTGGTCGAGCGTCTTTTCCGGCGACTTGGCCTGGCACTCGGTGTCGCGAAAGGTGGTGAAATCGTGCTTGCCGAGCAGGCGCTGTGCGGCCGCATGCATCGCGTCAGAGTCGAGCCGGCGCGGCACGCGCCAGGCATGGCCGATGTCGAGCGCGAGATTGGCGCGGGTGTTGATGACCCGGTAGCGATAGTGGCGTTTCACAGCCGAGAAGCGCGCTTCGAACGTGTCAGGCACGATCTCGGCTTCGAGCACCGCAATCGGATGCGGGCGCAAATGCGCATTCAACCCGTCGCGAAAACGGCCCGGCGGAAACTGCTTCTCGATGTCGACATGCGCGACCTGGCCGCGCGCATGCACGCCGGCATCGGTGCGGCCCGCGCCGTGCACCCGCGCATCCGCGCCGGTCATCGCCTTCACCGCCGCTTCCAGCGCGCCCTGCACCGAGGGCAGCGTGTCCTGGATCTGCCAGCCGAAGAACGGCGCGCCGTCATATTCAATGGTGAGCTTGTAGCGGGGCATCAGATCAGCCGCATGGGCGGCTCGATTTTCACGCCGCGCAAGAAGTCCACCGCCTGCATCCGGGCCTTGCCCTCACGCTGCAGCTCGAGGATGCGGATCGCACCCTCGCCGCAGGCGATGGTGAGCTGGCCATCGAGCACCTCGCCCGGCGCACCGGAGCCCTTTGCAAGCTCACAGCGCAAAATTTTTACGCGCGCATTCTCCGTAACACCGGCGAGCTCGGCCCAGGCGCCGGGAAACGGCGACAGGCCGTGGATGTGGCGCAGCACCGCGTGCGCGGGCCTGCTCCAGTCGATCCGTGCCTCGGCCTTGTCGATCTTGGCGGCGTAGGTGACGCCGTCCTCGCTCTGCTTCTTGAGCTGGAGGCCACCGCGATCGAGCGCGGCCATCGCACGCACCATGAGGTCGGCGCCCAGCCGGGACAGGCGATCATGCAGATCGACCGCGGTCATGTTGTCGGTAATCGCGAGACGCTCGGCCATCGCGACGTCGCCGGTGTCGAGGCCGACATCCATCTTCATCACCATCACGCCGCTCTCGGCATCGCCAGCCATGATCGCGCGGTTGATGGGCGCGGCGCCGCGCCAGCGCGGCAGCAGCGAGGCGTGAAGGTTGTAACAGCCGAGCTTTGGCGCATCGAGGATCGCCTGCGGCAGGATCATGCCGTAGGCAACGACGACGGCCGCATCGGCCCCAAAGGCGCTGAACTCGTCGAGCGCCTCCTGTGTCTTCAACGTCTTCGGCGTCAGCACGGGCACGCCGAGCTTTCGCGCGGCTTCTTCAACCGGCGTCGGCTGCAATTGAAGGCCACGCCGGCCGCCCGGCTTCGGCGCGCGGGTATAAACGGCCGCGATCTCGTGGCCATGCGCGACCAGCTCGAGCAGCGTCGGCACGGAGAAATCGGGCGTGCCCATGAAGATCAGGCGAAGGGGCATCGACGGAGAACCTTACTCCGCGCGCTTGGCGGCTTTCTCGAACTTCTTGATCACGCGGTCGCGCTTGAGCTTCGACAGATAGTCGACGAACAGCACGCCGTTGAGATGGTCGATCTCGTGCTGGATGCAGGTGGCGTAGAGGCCTTCGGCGTCCTCCTCGTGCACCTTGCCGTCCAGATCGGTAAAGCGCACGCGCACCTTCGCGGGCCGCTCGACCTCCTCGTAAAATTCGGGAATCGACAGGCAGCCTTCCTCGTAGACCGACAGGTCCTCGGACGACGCGATGATCTCCGGATTGATGAAGACGCGCGGCTCCGGCTTGGTCTCGCCGTCCTGGTCGGGCTTGGCGAGGTCCATGGTGATCAGCCGCAGCGGCTGCGCGATCTGGATCGCAGCTAAGCCGATGCCGGGCGCGTCGTACATGGTCTCGAACATGTCGTCGGCAAGCTTGCGGATCTCCGGCGTGACCTTCTCGATCGGCTTGGAGACCAGACGCAGCTGCTTGTCGGGCAGGATGATGATTTCTCTGAGGGCCATGGCGGGCGATTTAAGCCGCGCGCGACAAGCGGTCAATGCGGCCGGGAACGCGTTAACGGTCCGCTAACCATAAAACTTCAGGTTTCGTTAACGATAAAAATCAGGGATCGATTAACCATAAATGTTCGCTATTCGTTCGTATGACCCGGCGAATCGGCTAGAAGGGCTGGCATGAACGAGATCATTTTCATGCTCGGCGACTGGCCGGTGCGCGCGATCGATGCGCTGATCGGTTTCGGCGCCCTGGTCCTCATCCTGCTGGTGGTTCTCACGGTAGTGATCGCGCGATCCGGGCGGCGCGGCGCGGAACTCGCCATCGCGCACGCGATCCGGGCCGACGAGCTCGAGGAGAGTCTCAGCCAGGTCCTGCACGCCCAGAGCGAGGCCGCCGGCCGGGCCGACGCCATGACCCAGGCACTGGCCGGCCGCCAGGCGGAGATGGCGCGCGCGGTGAACGAGCGGCTGGATTCGGTGACCCATCGGGTCGGCCAGTCCATGGAGCACTCGACCCGGAACACCATGGAGAGCCTGCGCGCGCTGCACGAGCGGCTCGGCATCATCGACAACGCGCACAAGAACCTCACCGACCTCACCACGCAGGTGACGACGCTCCGCGACGTGCTCGCCAACAAGCAGTCGCGCGGCGCCTTCGGCCAGGCGCGGATGGAAGCGATCGTCCAGGACGGCCTGCCGAAGGGTGCTTACGAATTCCAGTTCACGCTCTCGACCGGAAAACGGCCGGACTGCGTGGTGTTCCTGCCCGACCAGCGCCCGCTCTGCATCGACGCAAAGTTTCCGCTGGAAGCGATGACCGCGCTGCACGACGCCCGCACTGACGAGGAGAAGCGCGTCGCGACGCAGCGGCTGCGCGGCGACGTGATGAAGCATGTCAGCGACATCGCGGAAAAATACCTCGTCACCGGCGAGACCCAGGAAATGGCGCTGATGTTCGTGCCGTCGGAATCGGTCTACGCCGAAATTCATGACGGTTTCGACGACGTGATCCAGAAGGCCTATCGCGCCAAGGTCGTGCTGGTGTCGCCCTCGCTGCTGATGCTCGCGATCCAGGTGATGCAGCAGATCATGAAGGACGCGCGCATGCGCGACGCCGCCGACCAGATCCAGACCGAAGTGATCAAGCTCGGCGACGATCTCGGCCGCCTGCGCGACCGCGTGCTGAAATTGCAGAAACACTTTGCCGACGCGAACGAGGACGTCCGCCAGATCCTGATCTCCGCCGACAAGATCGAAAAGCGCGCAGGGCGAATCGAGGAGCTCGATTTCAGCAAGACCGACGCGCCCGCGGACGGCCCGCGGCTGGTGGCGTCAGGCGCGCCGGAGCTGTTTCCAAGGAAGCTCCAGGCGGGGGAGTAAATTTTCTTACCTCGCCCCGCTTGCGGGGAGAGGTCGGATCGCCCTTGCGATCCGGGTGAGGGGGTACAGGTCTCACAGCCATCTCATCTGTGGAGAGAGGCCCCTCACCCCACCCTCTCCCCGTAAGAACGGGGCGAGGGAGAAGAGGCAGCGGCGCCAGAATCTGCTAACAAGCCCGAATGACTGCCCCCGACGCGACCTCAGAAGCTGCTCCGACCTCCTCGGCCGCTCCGACCTCCTGGCGCGACAGCCTGGCTGTTTACCTGCAACCGCGGGTGCTGATCGTGCTGTTCCTCGGCTTCTCCTCGGGGTTGCCGCTGGCGCTGTCGGGGTCGACGCTGCTGGTGTGGATGCGCGAGGCGGGCGTCGATCTCAAGACCATCGGGCTGTTTGCGCTGGTCGGCACGCCCTACACGCTGAAATTCTTGTGGGCGCCGCTGGTGGATGCGCTGCATGTGCCGCTGTTCACGCGCGCTTTCGGGCGACGGCGCGGCTGGCTGCTGTTCTCGCAATTGCTGCTGATCATCGCGATCCTGCTGCTGGCGATGACCGATCCCGCAAGGTCGCCGTTCTATGTCGCACTCGGTGCGCTGCTGGTGGCAACGACGTCGTCGACGCAGGACATCGTGGTCGATGCCTTTCGCGTCGAGAGCCTGCCCGAGAGCGAGCAGGCCGCCGGCATGGCGGCTTACGTCGCAGCCTATCGCATCGGCATGCTGGTCTCGACGGCGGGGGCGCTGTTCATCGTCTCCGGGTTCGAGGGCACCGGCATTCCGCGCGCCTCGGCCTGGACGTGGGGCTATGTGGTGATGGCGTCGATGGTGCTGATCGGGACCATCACGGCGCTTGCGGCGACCGAGCCCGAGCAATCGGTGCGGGCGGAAGCTGCGACCCACGAAGAGACCGCATTCACGCGCGTGCTGCACGCGGCGATCGGCGCCTTCTCCGAATTTCTGTCGCGCAAGGACGCACTCGCCGCGCTCGCCTTCGTCGTGCTGTTCAAGTTCACCGATGCGTTCTCGGGAACGATGACCGCGCCGTTCGTGATCGACCTCGGCTTCACCCGCAACGACTATGCGGCGATCGTCAAGGGCGTCGGCCTCGCCGCGACCTTGATCGGCGGCTTCGCCGGCGGTTTTGTCGCGCGGCGTTACTCGCTTGCGACTTCGCTCTGGATCGGCGGCGTGGTGCAGGCGCTGGCCAATTTGACCTTCTCCTGGCTCGCCATAGTCGGCACTAATCAATGGGCGCTGGCGCTCGCGATCTGCGCCGAGAATTTCACCAGCGCCATCGGCACCGTGATCTTCGTCGCCTATCTCTCGGCTCTGTGCCAGAACCCGCTGCACACGGCGACGCAATATGCGCTGCTCACCGCGCTGGCAGCGGTGGGGCGGACGTATCTGTCATCAGGTGCCGGCTTCGTGGCTGATACCACCGGCTGGCCGCTGTTCTTCGTGATCTGCGTGCTGGTGGCGATTCCGAGCCTGATACTGCTCGCCTGGCTGCAGAAGCGCGGGCATTTTGAGGCGCTCGGGCCGGTGCGGGTTTGACGGTGCCGTAGGGTGGGCAAAGGCGCAACGCGCCGTGCCCACCATCGCCCCAGGAATTCGAAAGAAGGTGGTGGGCACGCTTCGCTTTGCCCACCCTACGGCAGCTCGACTGCCGCTTACTACTTCCTCACCAGGCTCCACTTCGTGACCACGGCCTCGCTCATCTGGCCGGGGTCGCTGGCGCAGGCGATTTCGTCGACCTTGACCGAGATCTCCTTGCCGACGAACGATCTCAGCTGCGTGGCCTGCGCGTCGCTGGAGGTGACGAGCTGGAAGGTCTCAGGTCCGGTCTCGAGATCGCACAGCCCGTTCGGCGCCGGCAGGCGGCGCGGCTCGGAGGTGATCTGGTACATCGCAATCCGCTTGCCGGCGTTCTTGACGTCACGAATCTTCATCGCGTTCAACTCACCCGAGAGCACCTCGCCGGCGCTGATCGGCTTGCCGGGCTTCGAGGGCGGCGGCGCCTCGCCGTCCTGCTGCGCGGCGATGGCCGGGGTCACCAGCAGCATCGTCGCGACCAAAGCCGATCGTGTGGCGAATCGTTTCGTCATGTCGTCCGTTCCGTCAAGTCTGAATGGCTAGAACAGGGTCCGCTGCCGCATCGCGGCCGATAGCGTGCCCTCATCGAGATAATCAAGCTCGCCACCGACAGGCACACCATGGGCCAGCCGGGTTACTTTTACGTTGGCGTCCTGAAGCAGGTCGGTGATGTAATGCGCCGTGGTCTGTCCGTCGACTGTCGCATTCAGCGCCAGGATGATCTCTTGCACCTCGGCAGCGTGGGCACGCGCGACCAGTGCGTCGATGGTGAGATCCTGCGGGCCGACGCCATCGAGCGGCGACAAAGTCGCGCCCAGCACGTGGTAGCGCCCTTGGGTCGCATTGGCCCGCTCCAGCGCCCAGAGATCGGCGACGTCGGCGACGACGACGATGATGGCGGGGTCGCGCTTCGGATCGGTGCAGACGGTGCAGGGATTTTGCGTGTCGATGTTGCCGCAGGTCTTGCAGACTTGCACCTTGTCGAGGGCGACCTGCAACGCCGAGGACAGCGGCATCATCAGCGCTTCGCGCTTCTTGATCAGATGCAGCGCCGCGCGCCGCGCGGAGCGCGGGCCGAGGCCCGGCAGCCGTGCGAGAAGCTGGACCAGCCGCTCGATCTCGGGACCTGCAACCGCGCCCATATTACTGGCCGAACAGCCCCGGCGGCAGGCCGAGCCCGCCGGTGAGTGACTGCATCTTCTCCTGCATCGCGGTCTCAGCCTTGCGGCGGGCATCACCGAGCGCGGTCACGAGCAGATCTTCCAGCACCTCACGCTCCTCGGCCTTCATCAGCGAGGGATCGATCTTGATGCCCTTGACGTCCATCTTCGCGGTCATGCGCACGGCGACGAGACCGCCGCCGGAGATGCCCTCGACCTCCACATTGGCGAGCTGCTCCTGCATCTCCTGCATCTTGGATTGCAGCTGCGCCGCCTGCTTCATCATGCCGAGAAAATCAGCCATGGGTGTTCGTCCTTAAAACTGACTCAGAGATCGTCGTCGGCGTCGGAACCGTCGGGCGGATCGTCAGAGCCATAGTCGGCATTAATATTGGATTCCGGCACCTCGGGGGCAAGCCTGCGGACCTCGACGACCTTCGCACCGGGGAAGCGCGACAGCACCTCCTGCACGCGCGGATCGGCCTCGGCGGTACGCGCGTGTTCCTGCTTGGCGGCCTGGCTCATCGAGCGCAGCGTCGCCTGGCCCTGCTCGTTGGACACAATGATGGTCCAGCGGCGGCCGGTCCACAGCTCGAATTTTCGCGCGAGCTCGGAGATCATCGTTTTCGACGCGTTCGGCTCGAGCGCGACTTCCAGCCGGCCCTCCTCGAAACGAACCAGGCGCATGTCGCCTTCGAGCGCGGCCTTGGTCATGAGGTCGCGCCTCTGCCCGGCGAGCGCAACGAGCTGGGTGAAGCTGGTGATGCGCAGCTGGGGTGCGGCAACTTGCGGATCCGGCGCGGGCGCCGCCATCTGCGGCCGGGCACCGCCACCGAACGATGACGGCGACGAGGTCGGCATGCGGACCGGCGCGGCAGAGGTCACAGACGCCGCGGAGGCCATCGGTGCCGTCGGCGCGCCGCTGCGCGCAGCACCGCCGCCGCTCACGACCGGCGAACCGCCGCCGTTCTGCTCCAGCATCCTGATGGCTTCGTCCGGCGTCGGCAGGTCGGCGACATAGGCGATGCGCACCAGCACCATCTCGGCGGCCGCAGCAGGGCGCGTCGCGGCCTGCACCTCCGTGATGCCCTTGAGCAGCATCTGCCACATCCGCGACAGCACGCGCATCGAGATTTTCGAGGCAAAATCCTTCGCGCGCACGCGCTCGGTCTCGCCATAGGCGACGTTGTCGGCGGTAACAGGCACGATCTTCACGCGGGTGACGAAATTGACGAATTCGGCGAGGTCCGAGAGCACGACGATCGGATCGGCGCCGACGTCGTACTGGTCGCGGAACTCCTTGAAGGCGCTCGCGATGTCACCGCGCGCCAGCGAATCGAAGAGGTCAATGACGCGGGTGCGGTCGGCAAGGCCTAGCATCTGCCTGACCGCATCGGCCTTCACGGTGCCCGCCGCATGCGCGATCGCCTGGTCGAGCAGCGACAGCGAATCGCGCACCGAGCCTTCCGCAGCACGCGCGATGATGCCGAGCGCCTCCGGCTCGATCTCGACGCTTTCCTTCGCGGCGATGTTGGCGAGATGTTTCATCAGCACGTCGGCCTCGACCCGGCGCAGGTCAAAACGCTGGCAGCGCGACAGCACCGTGACCGGAACCTTGCGAATCTCGGTGGTCGCGAACACGAATTTGGCGTGCTCCGGCGGTTCCTCCAGCGTCTTCAGGAAGGCGTTGAACGCCGCCGTCGACAGCATGTGGACTTCGTCGATGATGTAGACCTTGTAGCGGGCGCTGGCCGGCGCGTAGCGCACGCTGTCATTGATCTGGCGGACGTCGTCGACGCCTGTATGCGATGCCGCGTCCATCTCCAGCACGTCCATGTGCCGGCTTTCCATGATCGCCTGGCAATGCACGCCGAGGGTCGGCATGTGGATGGTCGGCCCCTTCACCGAGCCGTCCGGCATCTCGTAGTTGAGCGCACGGGCCAGAATGCGCGCGGTGGTGGTCTTGCCGACACCGCGGACGCCGGTGAGGATCCAGGCCTGCGGAATGCGCCCGGTCTCGAACGCATTGGAGACAGTGCGGACCACGGCCTCCTGGCCGATCAGATCGTCGAAGCTCGAGGGGCGGTATTTGCGCGCCAGCACCCGGTAAGGTGCGTTGCCGGCCTGGCCGGCGCTGTTAGAGTTAGGAGGGGCGCCAGCGTCGGTCATCGGTCAATCCGCAATGGAATGTCTCTCGGCTGGCTTTTGCGGACAGGAGCGCGCTGGCGGGAAGCCCGCCTGCGCAATTCGCTCGAAAAAACAGGTAGGAGACTGACGAGCGACCCGATCCGGACCTCGTTAGGGCTGCTTCCTTCCGGACCTGACCCGGTTGGCGAGTGGCTCGTCCACCGCCAATCTCCCGGTCCCTATTTGGGGCCAAAAGGTCGGGAAAGCAAGCGGGTATCACTTTGCCCAGCTTGATCTTGCCCAGCATCCGGGCAATCCCGGGACTGCCCAGCCGATAGGCGGTGCTTTCACCAGCCCAGCCGCCTTGGTAAGAACGCGTGGCGGAACTCCACCTCACCAGAAAAGCGATTGATCCCAATGGTTACACGTCGTGATGTTGCATCGATTGTCGGACTTGGCGCCATCGGCGCGGCGGCCGCGGGCGCGCTGGCCTCTCCGGCCGTGGCCCAGGCCGCCGATCCCAACGAATCGACCTTTGCCCGCATCCGCCGCACCAAGAAGATGCGGATCGGCGCAGTCGGCGGCGGCGCACCCTATTACATGAAGGACCTTGCCAGCGGCCAGTGGAAGGGTTTTTACGTCGACATCGCCAAGGCGCTCGCCGACGACATGGAAGCCGAGCTCGAGATCACCGAGACCACCTGGGGCAATTCGGTGCTCGATCTCCAGTCCAACAAGATCGACATCTTCTTCGGTCTCAACCCGACCCCGAAGCGCGCACTGGTGGTCGATTTCTCGGTGCCGGTCTTCAACAACGCCTTCGGCATCCTCTGCAAGAAGGACTTCAAGCCGAAGAGCTGGGCCGAGCTGAACTCGCCTGACATCAAGATTGCGGTCGACCAGGGCTCGTCGCACGACCAAGTCGTCAGCCGCCTGACGCCAAAGGCGCAGATCTCGCGGCTGAAAACGGCCGACGATGCCACCGCGGCGCTGCAGACCGGCCGCGTCGATGCGCAGTGCCTGATCACCATGCTGTCGCTGACGGTGCTGAAGAAGAACCCCTCGCTCGGCCAGTTCGTGCTGCCGACGCCGATCTTCGCCACGACGTCGAATGCCGGCTTCCGCCGCGAGAACGACAAGACCTTCCGCGACTACGTCAACACCTGGATCGACTTCAACAAGGGCCTCGGCTTCATCCGCAACGCGATCATCACCAACATGGAGCTGGTGGGCGTGACCGAAGCGGACATTCCGCCCGGCGTTTCGCTGTAAGGTGTGATGAGCGCCGCTGCATCGGCACTGTCGCTGCGCTCCCTCTCCCGCTTGCGGGAGAGGGTTGGGGTGAGGGTGTCTCCGCAGAGGGGCTCCCCAAGAGGACAGAGCCTCACCCGTGTCGCATCTTCGATGCGACACGACCTCTCCCGCAAGCGGGAGAGGTAAAGTAAGAAGACACGCATGTATCATTGGGACTTCGGCATCCTCTGGAGCTATCGCTGGCTCTTTCTCAACGGGCTCGGCGTTACCGTCGGCTTCACCGTGGTCATCGTGGTGCTCGGGCTGGTGTTCGGTCTGTTCGGCGCGTTCGGCACCCTGTCGCGCTTCAGAGCAGTGCGCATGATCGCGCTGACCTTCATCGAGGCGTTCCGCTGCACGCCGATCCTGGTGCAGCTGATCTGGTTCTATTACGCTCTGCCGATCCTCGCCGGCATCGACATGACGCCGATCACCGCGTCGGCGCTGGCGCTCTCGCTCTATGGCGGCTCGTTCTATTCGGAGATCATCCGCGGCGGCATCATCTCGATCGACCGCGGCCAGTCCGAAGCCGGCGCCGCGCTCGGCATGACGCCGGGCCAGAGCATGCGGCGTATCGTGCTGCCGCAGGCGATCAAGCGCATGATCCCGGCGCTGATGAACCAGTCGATCATCCAGTTCAAGAACACCTCGCTGGTCTCGGTGCTGGCGGTGCCTGATCTGGTCTATCAAAGCCAAGTCGCGGCCCATGACAGCTACCGGCCGCTGGAGACCTACACTGCGGTCGCGGTGGCCTATGCGGCGATCCTGATTCCGCTCACCATCATCGTCCGCCGCGGCGAGAAGCGACTGGCGGTCAGCGAATGAGCGAGCCATCCAAGAACACTTCGAAAATCGAGATCCGTGGCTTGCGCAAGAGCTTCGGCAACAACGAGGTCCTGAAGAACATTAGCCTCGACGTTGCCAAGGGCGGTGTCGTGGCACTGATCGGGCCGTCCGGCTCGGGCAAGTCGACCCTGCTCCGCTGCATCAATCTGCTGGTCGCACCCGATGGCGGCAGCGTCCGGGTCGGCGACACCCGCTTTGCGTTCGGCGAGGGCGCAAAGCTGCCCGACGTGAAGACACTCGCCAGATTCCGCGCCACCACCGGCATGGTGTTCCAGCATTTTAATCTGTTCCCGCACATGACGACGCTGCAAAACGTGATGGAGGGACCGGTCACGGTGCGGCGCATGGCCAAGGCGGATGCCGAGAAGCTCGCGCGCACGCAACTCGCCAAGGTGGGCCTTGTCGAGAAGGCGGACCAGTATCCGGCGACGCTCTCCGGCGGCCAGAAGCAGCGTGTCGCGATCGCGCGTGCGCTCGCGATGGAGCCGGATGTCATGCTGTTCGACGAAGCGACGTCGGCGCTCGATCCCGAGCTCGTCGGTGAGGTGCTGAACGTGATCCAGCAATTGGCCTCCGAAGGCATGACCATGGTGATCGTGACCCATGAGATCGCCTTTGCCCGTGAAGTCGCCGACCGCCTCATCTTCATGCGCGACGGCGTCGTCGTCGAGGAAGGTCCGGCGCGGCAGGTGATCGACAATCCGCAAGCTCCCGCGACGCGCGCCTTCCTCAGCCACTTCCACCGCACCGGCGCGCTGCCGCCGGCCACCGCGACACCGTGATGCCGAATATCGACCGCGCCTATCTCGTCACCGGTGCCGCCAGCGGCATCGGCCGCGCCACTGCAAAACTGCTTGCCGCGCCCGGCGTCGCGCTTCTGCTGCACACGCGCGCGAACGCAGAAGGTCTCGATGCCGTGGCGGCGGAGACCGAGGCGAAGGGCGCTGTGGTCGCCAAATGTCTTGGCGATCTCGCCGAGGAGACCGCGGCCACGGAAGCCATCACCGCCACGCAACGCGCCTTCGGCCGGCTCGACGGATTGATCCTGGTCGGCGGCCACGCTCGCCGCGGCAGCGCCATCGGCACGCCGGCCGATCAGTTTCGCCAGGCGATGAATGAATCGGCACTCGCGTTCACGCGGATGGTCGAGGCGGCGCTTCCACTGCTGCGTGCCGGGCAAGATCCACGGATCATCGCGGTATCGTCCTTTGTGGCACATGCGATCCGACCCGAATTCGCGCCGTTCGCGGCGACGGCGGCGAGCCGCTCCGCGCTGGAAGCGCTGGTGCGGCTGACCGCGATCGAGCTTGCGAAAGACGGCATCACCGTCAACGCGGTTGCGCCGGGTCTCATCGTCAAGGACAAGCCGAGCGAGAGCCGGCTGTCGCCCGAGCAGATCGCCGCGACCGAGGCGCTGATCCCGATGCGCCGCCGCGGGCGGCCGGAAGAGGTCGCCGAGATCATCGCCTTCCTGGCGTCACCAAGAGCGTCTTACGTCACAGGCCAGATCTGGCACGTCAATGGAGGCCTGACATGACCGAAGCGACCGTCGAACGTCTCCGCCTGTTCCTGATCGAGAGCCCGATCAAGATGGCGCGCCTGCAGGGCGTCGGCAACGTCAAGGGCACGGTGAAGCGCGTGCTGATCGAGCTGACGTCGAGCGACGGCGTGATCGGCTGGGGCGAGGCGGCGCCGTGGGAGGTCTTCACGGGAACGCCGGAAGCGGCGTTCTCGGCGCTCGATATCTATCTGCGGCCGATTCTGCTCGGCAAATCCGTGCGCCGCATTCGCGCGCTGATGGCGGAGCTCGACCGCGCGCTGGTCGGCCACACCGAGGCCAAGGTCGCGATCGAGATGGCGCTGCTGGACATCATCGGCAAATCGTCGGGGCTGTCGGTCGCGGACCTGCTCGGCGGCCGCGTGCGCGATACGATCCCGCTGTCGTTCTCGATTGCCGATCCGGATTTCGCCGCCGATCTCGAGCGCATGCGAAAGATGGTTCCGGACGGCAACGTCATCTACAAGGTCAAGACCGGCGTGAAGCCGCATCGGGAAGACCTCGATCATCTCGCCGCGATCCGCAAAGAGTTCGGCGACAAGGTCGATCTGCGCGTCGACTACAACCAGGCGCTGGTGCCGTTCGGCGCCATCAAGATCCTGCGCGATGTCGAGGAGTTCGCACCGACCTTCATCGAGCAGCCGGTGCCGCGCAAATTTCTCGACGTGATGGCGCAGCTCACCGCCGCGCTGGAAACGCCTGTGCTCGCCGACGAAAGCTGCTTCGACCGTCGCGACATGATGGAGGTGGTGCGCCGCGAGGCGGCCGATGCCGTCTCGATCAAGCTGATGAAGGCCGGCGGCCTGTTCGAGGCGCAGGCGATCATGGCGATCGCCGACATCGCCGGCCTGCCGGGCTATGGCGGCACGCTGTGGGAGGGCGGCATTGGGCTAGCCGCCGGCACACAGCTGATCGCGGCAACACCGGGCATCTCGCTCGGCTGCGAGTTCTACATGCCGCATCATGTGCTGACGGAGGATGTGCTCGAAGAGCGCGTTGCGAACCGCGGAGGTCACGTTGTCGTGCCCGACGGCCCCGGCCTCGGTATTCGCGTCAGCGAAGCCTCGATTCGCGCCAATGCGCGGGTGCTGGCGGAGGCGTAGGTTCTGTCATTCCGGGGCGCGCAGCGCACCTGGAATGCCGACCGCGTATGCGGCTCCGATCCTTCCCCTATCGGAATCGGTATCGTATGGTCCCGCCAAATGTGCCCGCCCCCGGGCAATCTGGAAACGCATATGTCCGATCCCGCCTGGTCGCTGCACTCCCGCCTGAAAGAGGACACCATCGACATCGGCGACCTGCCACTGTCGAAGGTGCTGGTCATCAAGGACGCGCATTATCCCTGGCTGCTGCTGGTGCCGCGGCGCACCGACGCGGTCGAGATCATCGATCTCGACGAGGTCCAGCAGGCGCAGCTGATGACCGAGATCTCCCGCGTCTCGCGTGCGCTGAAGGAGATCACCAAATGCGACAAGCTCAACGTCGCAGCGCTCGGCAACCTCGTGCCGCAGCTTCACGTTCACATCATCGCGCGCCGCACCGGCGACGCCGCCTGGCCGCGGCCGGTCTGGGGCGTGATGCCGCCTCTGGCGCATGACGCCACCGAGGTGCAGAATTTCATCAGCGCGCTTCGCCGAAAAATCTGGTTGGGCTGAAAGAACAAGAAATGTCAGCATTCGAACTCGTTTCCGCTGGGGCAACCGGCCTTCGTCACCAATGTCCTCGACCGCGCCGCGCATTTGCGCCGTGACGACGAAAAACTGTTCGCGATGGAACAGAGATCATCGTCGCGCGCCTATGTCGTCTATCGCGACTCGCTCCTGGTGAAGCGCGAGGGCGAAAAGGTGCGCGCACTGCTCTCGATCGACGAAGCGCTGAAATGCGGCGCCAATCCCGGCACGATCTTTCTGGGTTTGCGCGACGGCGCCGCGATCTTCGGCATGGGTCTGGCACAAGCTGCCGCCGAGAAGCTGATCGGCCGCGAGGATTACACCGTCACAGAGCTGCGCGGCATGGCGATGCAGGGCGCGATTCCGCCCGACGAGCTATCGGCGATCGCGATGGCGAAATCGATGGTGGGCTGGCACCAGCGCCACGGCTATTGCGCCAATTGCGGCACCCGCAGCGCGATGAAGGAAGGCGGCTGGAAGCGCGAATGCCCTGCCTGCAAGGCCGAACATTTCCCGCGCACCGACCCGGTCGTGATCATGCACGTCTCCTCCGGAGACAAATGCCTGCTCGGCCGTCAGAAGCAGTTTCCGCCGGGCATGTATTCCTGCCTCGCCGGCTTCGTCGAGGCCGCCGAGACCATCGAGGACGCAGTGCGCCGCGAGATCCTCGAAGAGTCAGGCATACGCTGCACCGACGTGCAGTATTACATGACGCAGCCCTGGCCCTATCCGTCGTCCCTGATGATCGGTTGCAGCGCGCGGGCCTTGAACGAGGACATCGTCGTCGATCATTCCGAGCTCGAGGATGCGCGCTGGTTCACGCGCGAGCAAGCGGCGCTGATGCTGACGCGGACCCATCCCGACGGGCTCGCCGGCCCGCATCCCTTCGCCATCGCGCATCATCTGCTCGGCCGCTGGGTGCACAACAAGAGCTGACCGCAGATGGCTGCATCAGGGATCGCGCCGCGCATCCTCTGCATCGGCATTCCCGTGCGCGACCTTATCTTTCAGGTCGATTCCGTGCCGGCGCGCGGCAGCAAGGCCAACGCCACGCATCTTGCCGAGATCTGCGGCGGCAATGCGCTCAATGCCGCGATCGCGATGGCGCGGCTCGGTGGCCGCGTCGCGTTTGCCGGGTCGATGGGCGATGCGCGGGAGACGTCGAGCAGCTTCATCCTCGAGCGGATGGCGGCCGAGGGCATCGACATCAGACATATCGTGCGCATGCCGGATGCGGCCACGCCCGTCTCTGCGATCATCATCGACGTGACCGGCGAGCGAACACTGACGATCTATCGCGATCCCGCGCTGTGGACCGTGAAGCTATCAGATGCAGAGGAGCTCCTCGCCGATTGTCAGGCCGTCCTCGTCGAGAGCCGCTGCGGCGCCTTCTGCATCGAACTCTGCGCCGAGGCGCGCCGGCGCGGCATTCCCGTCATCGTCGGCGTCGACCGCGCGATGGCGCTGACTGATGGCCTGCTCACGGCCGCCTCGCATCTGCTGTTTTCCAGCGAGCAGGTACAGGAGACGGCCGGCGTCGCTGACGACGGCGAGGCCTTGAAGCGGCTGGCCGGGCTGACACCAGCTTTCCTCGCGGCGACCCGCGGCCCGCGCGGCACGATCTGGCTGAACGAGGCGGCCACGCCGGAGCAGACGCCGGCCTTCCCGGTTGACGCCGTCGATACGCTCGGGGCCGGCGACGTCTTCCACGGCGCCTTCGCGCTTCGGCTTGCCGAGGGCGGCGGCGTGCGGGAGGCGTTGCGATTCGCCGCGGCTGCCGCAGCACTGAAATGCACCCGCCATGGCGGCGGCCTGGCCGCCCCACAACGTATTGAAGTTGAAGACCTTTTGCGCAAGCCATGAGGAGTTGAGCCGGTCGGTCGTCGAGATTATAGGCTTGCTATAGAATGATTTTCTATATATCAGGTAAATTGACCCATGAAATGGAACAAAGTTCTTCAAATGACCGACGTCGCCGTCCAACTCCCCGAGACCAGCCGCCGCCTCGACGCCATCGACCGCAAGATCCTGATGGTGCTCCAGGAGGATGCCTCCCTGTCCGTTGCCGAAATCGGCGACCGCGTCGGGCTGTCCTCGACCCCCTGCTGGAAGCGCATCCAGCGCCTGGAGGCCGACGGCGTGATCCTGAAGCGGGTGGCGCTGGTCGATCAGAACAAGATCGGGCTCGGCATCTCCGTGTTCGTGTCGGTGGAGAGCTCGGATCATTCCGACGCCTGGCTCAAGAAGTTCGCCGAGGCGGTCAGCGCCATGCCCGAGGTGATGGAATTCTACCGGATGGCCGGCGACGTCGACTACATGCTGCGCGTCGTGGTCGCGGACATGCAGGCCTATGACATATTCTACAAGAAGCTGATCAGCGCCGTGCCGCTGAAGAACGTCACCTCGCGCTTCGCGATGGAGAAGATCAAGTCGGTCACCGCGCTGCCGATCCCGGCGGTGGTGACGGCTTAAGTCTGCTCAAGGACCGCGACGCTTCTACGGCAATCGTCATGGCCGGGCTTGTCCCGGCCATCCACGTCTTTGCATTCGCGTATGAGGAGAGGCGTGGATGCCCGGGACAAGCCCGGGCATGACGGCGGAGATAGCGGCGTCCAGTATCTCTGAAACGCCTCAGATCTTCTGATTGTACTCGCCGACTTCGGGATGGGTGCGCAGCACGCTGTTCACCATCTCGAACATGTCGTGCATGCGTTGCTCGGAGACCGGGCTCTCGACCACGACGACGAGCTCGGGCTTGTTGGAGGAAGCGCGCACCAGGCCCCAGCTGCCGTCCTCGACCGTGACGCGCACGCCGTTGACGGTGACGAGATCGCGGATCGCCTGACCGCCGATCTTCGCGCCCTTCGCCTGCAGGCCCTCAAAATGCTTCACCACCTGGTCGATCACACCATACTTGGTCTCGTCGGCGCAATGCGGTGACATGGTCGGCGACGACCAGGTCTTCGGCAGCGCGTTCTTCAGATCGGCCATCGACTTGCCGGGCGCACGGTCGAGCATGTCGCAGATCGCGAGCGCCGAGACGAGACCGTCGTCATAGCCGCGTCCATACGGGTTGTTGAAGAAGAAATGGCCGGACTTCTCGAAGCCCGCGAGCGCACCGGTCTCGTTGGTGCGGCGTTTCATGTAGGAATGGCCGGTCTTCCAGTAGGCGGTCCTGGCGCCCTGCTTCTGCAAGACGGGATCGGTGATGAACAGGCCGGTCGACTTCACGTCGACGATGAACTGCGCATCCTTGTGGATCGCCGACATGTCGCGCGCCAGCATCACGCCGACCTTGTCGGCAAAGATCTCCTCGCCGGTGTTGTCGACGACGCCGCAGCGGTCGCCGTCACCGTCGAAGCCGAGGCCGACATCGGCCTTGTGATGCAGCACCGCATCGCGGATCGCGTGCAGCATTTCCATGTCTTCCGGATTCGGATTGTATTTCGGGAAGGTGTGGTCGAGCTCGGTGTCGAGCGGAATCACCTCGCAACCGATCGCCTCCAGCACCTGCGGCGCGAATGCGCCGGCGGTGCCGTTGCCGCAGGCCGCGACCACTTTCAGCTTGCGCTTGAGCTTCGGGCGGTTGGTGAGGTCGGCGATGTAGCGCGCCGGATAGTTCTCGTGGAACTGGTAGGAGCCGCCGGCCTTGTTGTTGAAATCGGCGTTGAGTACGATCTCCTTCAGCCGCGTCATCTCATCAGGGCCGAAGGTCAGCGGACGGTTGGCGCCCATCTTCACGCCGGTCCAGCCATTGTCGTTGTGCGAGGCCGTGACCATGGCGACGCAGGGCACGTCGAGGTCGAACTGCGCGAAATAGGCCATCGGCGTCACCGCAAGCCCGATGTCGTGCACCTTGCAACCGGCCGCCATCAGGCCGGAGATCAGCGCATATTTGATCGAGGCCGAATAGCCGCGGAAGTCATGCCCGGTGACGATCTCTTGGCTGACGCCGAGTTCCGCAATCAGCGCGCCCAGCCCCATGCCGAGCGCCTGCACGCCCATGAGGTTGATTTCCTTCTGGAACAGCCAGCGCGCGTCGTACTCGCGAAAACCGGTCGGCTTCACCATCGGCTCGGATTCGAAGGCGTAGGTGTTAGGCAGCAAGACGGATTTCGGCTTGGGAAACATTGAGACGGTCTCGTGAAAAGGCAGGAATTGATGCAGCCTTAGCGAATGCCGGGCCGCAGCGGAAGGCGGGAATGAATGCTTATGGCCGATAATTGCGGCAGTTTGGTAACGGAAAAACGTTACCTGCCGCAGGCTCGCTCAGGGCAATATCGAGATTGTCCGGCTGCAATCAGCTCGAACTTACTGCTCCAGCACCATCTGGCCGTTGGCGTACTCAAAGCGCTTCAGGCGGGACAGGAAGGAGAGACCGAGCAAATTCTCCGACAGCGCCTCGTCCGGCAGCACCATGGCATCGACATCGCGCACGATGAGACCACCGACGTCCAGCATGGCGATGCGGGTACGCGCGGCCTTGATGGTGCCGTTGGCGGTGGTGACGGTGGCGTTGTAGTCGCTGCGCGAAGGACGCAGACCGAAGCGGGCGGCCGACGTTTCGTTCAGCGCCACCACGGAGGCGCCGGTGTCGACCATGAAGCCGATGCGCTGGCCGTCGACGCGGCCTTCGGTCTGGAAGTGGCCACGGCCGTCGCGGGGAATGTTGAGGCTGCGGCCGCCCGCCGGCGCCGTGGTCGCAACCGCGACCGTCGTCTGCGGCGCTGACGTGGCGGACGCGGAGCTCATCTTGTCCGCCAGCTGCGCCATGAAAGTGCCGAGGCCGATCATGATGGCCGCGAAGATCATAATGTTACGCATCACACCACTTCCGAGCCGAAAGCTCGATTTCACCACGCAACACACCTGGCCGCGAGCGCCGCCACGACAGAGCCGGTGTCATTTTGACGAAAAGGATGAGCGTACGGTTAATGGCGGGGCGCGATTTCTCACGTCCCGCGCGGCTTGACCCGCCGGGTCGGCAGCGCGCTTGCCGGATCTTCGGGCCAGGGATGGCGGGGATAGCGGCCGCGCAGATCGGAGCGCACCGCGGCGTAGCTGCCGCGCCAAAAACCGGGGAGATCGCGCGTCACCTGCACCGCGCGTTGCGCCGGCGACAGCAGTTCCAGCACCAGCGGCACCTTGCCGCCGGCGATCGACGGATGCGTGTTGAGCCCGAACAATTCCTGCAGGCGCACGGCGATGGTCGGCCCCTGCTCAGCCTCGTAGTCGATCGCGAGCACGCTTCCCGTCGGCGCCTCGAAATGGGTCGGCGCCTCGCGGTCGAGCCGCGCGCGCATCTCCCACGGCAATAGCGCCATCAGCGCATCGGAGAGATCGCCGGCGGAGATGTCCTTCAGCGCGATCTTGTCGTTGAGCGCCGGCACCAGCCAGTCGTCGCGCCGCGCGATCAGCCCGTCGTCGGAGAGATCAGGCCAGCCATCGCCCTCGGCCTTGCGCAAGAACATGACGCGGTCGCGCCATTGTTTGGCGGCTTTCGACCAAGGCAGCCGGTCGAGGCCGGCAGCGATCAGCCCATCGGCAAAAATGCGCGCGGTGTCTTCCGACGGCGACACGGCAAGCGTGGCCTCGGACAGCGTGATCGCATGCAGCACGCGCTTGCGCCGCGCGCGCAGCGCCATCGCGCCACGGTCGAAGAATATCTCGTCGGCCGTGTCGATATGCTCGGCGAAATGCCGCTCGATATCGTCCTCGGCGATCGGCGCGGCGAGCAGGATGCGGCCGCTCGCGGCCGTCCCTGTCATCTCGCCGATCGCGATATAGGGCGCACGAGCAAGCGAGGAGGTCTGCTCCACCGCGGCGCCACGACCGTTGGCGAGCACGAAACTGCCATTGCCGCGGTTGCGCGCGACCCGGTCCGGAAAGGCATAGGCGAGCATCAGGCCGGTCGAGAGACCCTCCTGTTGTCCCGCCTTCTCGGACGCGGCGACCTGCGAGGCCCAGCGCCGCGCCAGATCGCGCGCACTTGCCGCCCGCGGGGAACGGTCGCGGCGGAACTGGTCGCGCCGGTGCTCGAGATCGGCGCTGTCGCCGCCGAGGCCACGCTCGGTGAGAATGGCCGCGATCTCGGCCGCTTCTTCGCCCGCGCCCGCGCGATGCGAGTCCACGATCATGCGCGCCAGCCGCGGCGGCAGCGCCAGCGCGCGCAGGCTCTTGCCCTCCGCCGTGATCCGGCCGTCGCCATCGAGCGCGTTGAGCTCGGACAGCAGGCTTTTTGCTTCCTTCCACGCCGGCTGCGGCGGCGGATCGAGGAACGACAACGCGGCAGGGTCGGCGACGCCCCATTGCGCGAGATCGAGCACCAGCGAGGAGAGGTCAGCGCTCAAAATTTCCGGCTGGGTGTAGGACGCGAGCGATGCCGTCTGCGGCTCGTCCCACAGCCGGTAACAGACGCCGGGCTCGGTACGGCCGGCGCGACCGCGGCGCTGGTCGACTGCGGCACGCGCGGCACGCACGGTCTCGAGGCGCGTCAGGCCGATGTCCGGCTCGTAGCGCGGCACGCGGGCGAGACCGGAATCGACGACGATGCGCACGCCTTCGATCGTGAGCGAGGTCTCGGCGATCGAGGTCGCGAGCACGACCTTGCGGATGCCCTTTGGCGCCGGCGCGATGGCGCGGTCCTGCACGGCGGCATCGAGTGCGCCGAACAGCGGCACGATTTCGATGCTGGCATCCTGCACGCGTTCACTGAGAAAATTCTGGGTGCGGCGGATTTCGGCGGCGCCCGGCAGGAAGGCGAGCACCGAGCCGCTGTCGGCTCGGAGCGCGGACGCAATCGCATCCGCCATCTGCCGTTCGATCGGCGCATCCGCCTTGCGGCCGAGATAACGGGTCTCGACCGCAAAAGCGCGGCCCTCGCTCTCGACGACAGGCGCCTGGCCCAGCAGCTTTGCGACACGCGCGCCGTCGAGCGTGGCCGACATCACCAGGATGCGGAGATCCTCGCGCAGGCCGAGTTGCGCATCGCGCGCCAGCGCAAGGCCCATGTCGGCGTCGAGCGAGCGTTCGTGGAATTCGTCGAACAGGATGGCCGCAATGCCCGAGAGCTCGGGATCGTCGAGGATCTGGCGGGTGAAAATGCCTTCGGTCACGACCTCGATGCGCGTGGCCCGCGAGATCTTCGAGCCGAAGCGGACACGATAGCCGACCGTTTCGCCGGCGCGCTCGCCAAGCGACTTGGCCATGCGATCGGCGCTGGCGCGGGCCGCAATGCGCCGCGGCTCCAGCACGATGATCTTCTTGCCCTTGGCCCAGGGCGCATCGAGCAGCGCCAGCGGCACCCGCGTGGTCTTGCCGGCGCCCGGAGGAGCCACCAGCACGGCCGCGTTATGCGCCTCCAGCGTGCGCGAGAGGTCGTCGAGCACGGCATCGATCGGGAGGGGCGTGTCGAAATTGCGGGGCAAGAAATCATCCGGTCGTCATGCCCGGGCTTGGCCCGAGCATCCACGTTCTTTCACCCGGCAGTGAACAAGACGTGGATGGCCGGGACAAGCCCGGCCACGACGGTTTCAGTAGACAATAGCGGGGCTATCAGCCCTGGACTGGCGGGCGGCCGATGCTCTCATAGGTGAAGCCTGCGGCAACCATGTCTTCGGGACTGTAGATGTTGCGGAGGTCGACGACGACGGGCTGCGCCATGACGCTCTTCAGCCGGTCGAGATCGAGGCCGCGGAACTGCACCCATTCGGTGACCACGACCAGCGCATCGGCGCCTTCAGCACAGGAGTACGCATCCTCAGAGTAAGTGATGCTCGGAAGCTCGCTCTTGGCCTGCTCCATGCCGACCGGATCGAACGCCTTCACCTTTGCGCCCATGTCGAGGAGCCCGGTGACCAGCGGGATCGACGGCGCGTCGCGCATGTCGTCGGTATCAGGCTTGAAGGTGAGGCCGAGCACGGCGATGGTCTTGCCACGCAGCGAGCCGCCGAGCGCCTGGCTCACTTTCCGCGCCATCGCGCGCTTGCGGTTCTCGTTGACCGCCAGCACGGATTCGACGATGCGCAAGCTCACGTCGTAGTCCTGCGCGATCTTGATCAGCGCCTTGGTGTCCTTCGGGAAGCAGGAGCCGCCGAAGCCCGGACCGGCATGCAGGAATTTCGTGCCGATGCGGTTGTCCAGCCCGATGCCGCGCGCGACCTCCTGCACGTTGGCGCCGACCTTTTCGGAGAGATCCGCAATCTCGTTGATGAAGGTGATTTTGGTCGCGAGGAACGCGTTGGCAGCGTATTTGATCATCTCGGCGGTGCGGCGCGCGGTGAACATCAGCGGCGCCTGGTTCAACGACAGCGGGCGGTAGACGTCGCCCATCACCTTGCGGCCGCGCTCGTCGGAGGTACCGACGACGACGCGATCGGGGAATTTGAAGTCGCGGATCGCCGCACCCTCGCGCAGGAACTCGGGGTTGGAGGCCACCACCACGTCCGCCTTGGGATTGGCCTCGCGGATGATGCGCTCGACCTCGTCACCGGTGCCGACCGGCACGGTCGATTTCGTCACCACGACGGTGAAGCCGGACAGCGAATGCGCGATCTCTTTCGCGGCAGCGTAGACGTAGGAGAGATCGGCATGGCCATCGCCGCGACGCGACGGTGTGCCGACTGCGATGAACACAGCATCGGCATCCGCCACCGGCTTCGACAGGTCGGTGGTGAAGCTCAGGCGCTTGGCCTTGACATTGGTCGCGACCAGCTCGTCGAGGCCAGGCTCGTAGATCGGAATCTCGCCACGATGCAGGCTAGCGATCTTCTTCTCGTCCTTGTCGACGCAGGTGACGTCGTGACCGAAATCCGCAAAGCAGGCTCCGGACACCAGTCCCACATAGCCCGTTCCGATCATCGCGATGCGCATGAAAATCCCTGTTTTGGCTTGGTTAACGAAACCCCAATCCCGGGGCGGTTTAGCATTTTCCCATCGGGAAGGAAGGGCCCGCGCTCAGAAACCGGCACGCGATTTGTACCGGTAAAGAAGTCGGAAACCGTAAAGCGCGACACTGCCCCACGCCCGCACAGGACCGGGCGGAACACGCCTCGAAACGAGACACCATGGCATCATCAGGCACAATCGCCGCGAGCGAGGGCACCAGAGGCCCGGCTGCCGCGCGTGTCGACTGGGTCGACTATGCCAAGGGCATCTGCATCGTCATGGTCGTGATGATGCACTCGGTGCTGGGGGTCGAGCTCGCCGCCGGCGAGACCGGTTTCATGCATGTCCTGGTGGCCTTCGCAAAGCCGTTCCGGATGCCGGACTTCTTCTTGATTTCGGGCCTGTTCCTGCCGCTGGTGATCGATCGGGACTGGCGAACCTATCTCGACCGCAAGGTGGTGCATTTCGCTTATTTTTATGTCGTCTGGGTGACAATCCAGTTCGGCTTCAAGGCGCCTGCCTTCGCGGCCGAAACCGGTTGGCGTGATGTCGGCCTGCTCTATCTCGGATCCTTCATCGAGCCGTTCGGCACGCTCTGGTTCATCTACCTGCTGCCGATATTCTTCGTGGTCACAAAACTGACACGACGCATCCCTGCACCGGCGATCTGGCTCGTGGCGGCCGCGCTGGAGAGCGCACGCATCGCAACCGGCTGGACTGCAATCGACGAGTTCTGTGCGCGCTTCGTCTACTTCTATTCGGGCTATCTGTTCGCGCCTTACGTGTTCGCGCTGTCGGATCGCGCGCGCAGCCATCCCGCGCTGGCGCTCGCAGCGCTTGCGAGTTGGGCGCTGGTCAATGCCGGCCTCGTCGCATTCGGCGCCAGCGAATGGAAAATCGTGTCGCTCGCGCTCGGCTTCGCCGGTGCCTGTGCCATCATCACGATCGGCACGCTGCTCGCGCGCGCGCATTGGTGCAACTTCTTGCGCTTCTGCGGCGCGCATTCAATCGTGATCTATCTCGCCTTCTTCCTGCCGATGGCGGCAACGCGGACTCTGCTGCTGCACACCGGAATCATCTCCGACATCGGCATGGTGTCGCTGATCGTCACCATCGTCGGCGTGCTGGGATCGCTGGCGATCTGGCAGGCCGTGTTGCGACTCCACGCCGACTTCCTGTTCGAGCGGCCGGATGCTTTCTGGATCGCGGCGAAGAAGGCCGGGCCGGTGTTGCAGGCGGCGGAGTAGCTCGCTGTCGTCGCCCGGCTTGCCGTCTTCGCTAAAGCTTCGCCGGCCCATCGCCGAAGAGCCCGGCGAAGCCGGGACCGGGCGACCCAGTACGCCGAGACGCCAGTGATTGAGCCGAGAAGCCGCGGCGTACTGGATTCCCCGCTTTCGCGGGGAATGACAGTGGGGATAGCGGCGCCAGCGGCCCAAAAATCCCCCTCCCAAGGCTGTCAAAGCCCGCAAAAATTCATACATTGCCGCCATGCCCAAGCCATCCCCGAAGACCTCCGCCAAAGCCGAAACCAAGCCCGCTGCTACGACAGCTGCTGCCAAACCGGTCGCGGCGAAGGCGGCTGGAAAAGGCGACCATGTCTTCCTGGTCGACGGTTCCGGCTACATCTTCCGCGCTTATCACGCGCTGCCGCCGCTGAACCGCAAGTCCGACGGCTTGCAGGTCAATGCCGTGCTCGGCTTCTGCAACATGCTGTGGAAGCTGCTCCGCGACATGCCCGAGGACAACCGGCCGACGCATCTGGCGATCATTTTCGACAAGTCGGAAGTCACTTTCCGCAACAAGATCTATCCCGAATACAAGGCGCACCGGCCGCCTGCGCCGGATGATCTGATCCCGCAATTCGCGCTGATCCGCGAGGCCGTGCGCGCCTTCGACCTGCCCTGCCTGGAGCAGGGCGGCTTCGAGGCCGACGATCTCATTGCGACCTACGCGCGGCAGGCCAGCGACCGCGGCGCCCACACGACCATCGTGTCCTCCGACAAGGATCTGATGCAGCTTGTGAACGACAAGATCACGATGTACGACACCATGAAGGATCGCCGCATCGGCATCCCCGAGGTGATCGAGAAGTTCGGCGTGCCGCCGGAGAAGGTGGTCGAGGTGCAGGCGCTGGCCGGCGATTCCACCGACAACGTGCCTGGTGTCCCCGGCATCGGCATCAAGACCGCGGCGCAGCTGATCGTCGAATACGGCGATCTTGAACAACTCCTGTTCCGCGCCACTGAGATCAAGCAGCCGAAGCGCCGCGAAGCGCTGATCGAGAACGCCGAGAAGGCGCGGATCTCGCGCGAGCTCGTGCTGCTCGACGACAAGGTTGATCTGGAGGTGCCGCTCGACGACCTCGCCGTCCACGAGCCCGATGCACGCAAGCTGGTCGCCTTCCTGAAGGCGATGGAGTTCACGACGCTGACGCGTCGCGTCGCCGACTATTCGCAGATCGACCTTGCCAGCGTCGACGCCGATCCCGGCTATGCGAGCGGTGCCAGCGTATTCTCGCCGCTGCCGCCCTCGGACGTCGTACCCGCGCCAGGGACGGGCACGCCGGCGCAAGCCCGGCCGGGCGAGCGCAACACATCTGCGAGCAAGGAAGACAAGGCCGCGAGTCCGAAAGGCGCGCCGGTCTCGCTCGCCGCTGCGCGCGAAGAGGCACTGCGCAAGCTGCCGGTTGATCGCAGCAAATATCAGGCGATCAAGTCACTGAAAGAGCTCAACGCCTTCATCGCGCGCATCCATGATGCCGGCCACGTTGCGATCGAGATCCGAGGAAACTCGATTGATCCGATGCAGGCCGATTTCTGCGGCATCGCGCTGGCCCTGGCGCCGAACGAGGCCTGCTACGTGCCGCTGGCGCACAAGCAGTCGGGCGGTGGCGCCGGCCTGTTCGACGCCGGTCTTTCGCCCGACCAGATCAAGCATGCCGAGGCGATCGAGGCGCTGCGGCCGGTGCTGGAATCACCGGGCATTCTCAAGATCGGCTTCGACGTCAAATTTACCGCCGTGATGTTGGCGCAGCACGGCATCACCCTGCGCAATACCGACGATGCGCAGCTGATCTCCTATGTGCTCGATGCCGGACGCGGCTCGCACGGGCTGGAATCGCTGTCCGAGCGCTGGTTCGGCCACGCCATGCTGAAGGAGAGCGAGCTGCTCGGCAGCGGGAAAGGCAAGATCACCTTCGACCAGGTGCCTATCGACAAGGCCGCGCCGCTGTCGGCCGAAGGTGCCGACATGGCCTTGCGTGTCTGGCGCGTGCTGAGGCCGCGCCTCGTCGCCGAGCATATGACCACTGTTTACGAGACGCTCGAGCGTCCGCTGGTGTCGGTGCTCGCGCGCATGGAACGGCGCGGCATCTCGATCGACCGCCAGGTCTTGTCGCGCCTCTCCGGCGACTTTGCCCAGACTGCGGCGCGCGTCGAGGCCGAGATCCAGGAGATCGCCGGCGAACCCGTCAATGTCGGCAGCCCCAAGCAGATCGGCGACATCCTGTTCGGCAAGATGGGACTGCCGGGCGGCACCAAGACCAAGACCGGCGCGTGGTCGACTACGGCACAGGTGCTCGACGAGCTCGCTGAGCAGGGCCATGATTTTCCGCGAAAGATTCTGGAGTGGCGCCAGGTCTCGAAACTGAAATCGACCTACACCGACGCGCTGCCGACCTACGTCAATCCGCAGACCCATCGCGTGCATACGACCTACGCGCTGGCCGCAACCACGACGGGCCGGCTGTCGTCAAACGAGCCGAACTTGCAGAACATCCCGGTGCGCACCGAGGACGGCCGCAAGATTCGCCGCGCCTTCATCGCAACATCAGGGCACAAGCTTGTCTCGGCCGACTATTCGCAGATCGAGCTGCGGCTGCTGGCGGAGATCGCCGACATTCCCGTGCTAAAGCAGGCGTTTCGCGATGGGCTCGACATTCACGCGATGACCGCATCGGAAATGTTCGGCGTGCCGATCAAGGGCATGCCGAGCGAGATCCGCCGCCGTGCGAAAGCGATCAATTTCGGCATCATCTACGGCATTTCCGCGTTCGGCCTCGCCAACCAGCTCGGCATCGCCCGCGAAGAGGCGTCGGCCTATATCAAGAAATACTTTGAGCGCTTCCCCGGCATCCGCGCTTACATGGACGAGACGCGGGATTTCTGCCGGAGCCACGGCTACGTCACCACGCTGTTCGGCCGCAAGTGCCACTACCCTGATATCAAGGCCTCCAACGCCTCGGTGCGGGCCTTCAACGAGCGCGCCGCGATCAACGCGCGACTCCAGGGCACCGCCGCCGACATCATCCGCCGCGCCATGACGCGGGTCGAAGACGCGCTCGCCGAGAAGAAGCTCTCGGCGCAGATGCTGCTCCAGGTGCATGACGAATTGATCTTCGAGGTGCCGGACGCCGAGGTCGAGGCGACGCTCCCAGTGGTTCAGCACGTGATGCAGGATGCGCCGTTCCCGGCCGTGCTGCTGTCGGTGCCGCTGCATGTGGATGCGCGGGCGGCGAATAATTGGGACGAGGCGCACTGATTTCGCCTCACTCAATTGTCCTCCGTGCAATTGCGTAATGGCCCCACGGCGCCGCGTATATTAGAACCCGGGCATCTCCCGCACCGGTTCATTGATGCCCCACACCTCCGCCCTGCTCGGCTTCGCCCTCGTCTGCCTCGGTCTCGTGCTCACGCCCGGACCGAACATGATCTATCTGATCTCGCGCTCGATCACGCAGGGGCCGGCGGCAGGCATCGTCTCGCTCGGCGGCGTGGCGCTAGGCTTCGTGTTCTACATGCTGTGCGCGGCGTTCGGCATCACGGCGCTGCTGCTCGCGATTCCCTTTGCCTATGACGCGCTGCGCTTCGCCGGTGCCGGCTACATGCTGTGGCTCGCCTGGCAGGCCGTGAAGCCGGGCGGGCGCTCGCCGTTCCAGGTGAAGAAGCTCGCGATCGACAGCCCGCGCAAATTGTTTGCGATGGGGCTGGTCACGAATTTGCTCAACCCGAAGATCGCGATGCTGTATCTGGCGCTGCTGCCGCAGTTCATCGATCCCGCGGCCGGCAGCGTGCTGATGCAATCGGTGGTGCTGGGCGCGATCCAGATCGCGATCAGCGTCAGCGTCAATGCGATGATCGCGCTCGGAGCCGGATCGATCGCGCTGTTCCTGGCGAGCCGGCCGAGCTGGATGCTGGTGCAGCGCTGGCTGATGGGTACAGTGTTGGCCGGGCTTGCAGTGCGGATGGCTGTGGAAGCGCGGAAGGTGTGAGGCACACTGTCATGCCCCGGCTTGACCGGGGCATCCAGTACGCCGCGGCCTCTCGGCTTAACCACCGCCCGCTCTGGAATACTGGATCGCCCGCTTACGCGGACGATGACACCGTTAAATCAATCCAGCTTCGCGTCCATGCCGCGCTTCACCGCCGGGCGGACCATCAGCGCGTCGTACCAGCGCTTGACGTTGGGAAAATCGGCAAGATCGACCTTGTGGCGGAGGTGGCGCCAGGCCCAGCCCAAAATGGCGAAATCGGCGACCGAGAGATCGCCGGCGACGAAGTCGCGGGCCTCTAAGCGGCGGTCCAGCACGCCGTAGAGCCGGCGGGTCTCGGCCATGTAACGCTTCAGGCCATAGGCGCGGTCCTGCTCGTTCTCGAGCGCAATGAAATGGTGCACCTGGCCCGGCATCGGCCCGAAACCGCCCATCTGCCACATCAGCCATTCGTAGACGGGAATGCGCTCGCTAAGCGACTTCGGCAGGAATTTGCCGGTCTTTTCGCCGAGATAGAGCAGGATCGCGCCGGACTCGAAGATGCTGACGGGCTTGCCGTCCGGCCCCTCGGCGTCGAGGATCGCGGGGATCTTGTTGTTCGGGGAGAGCTTGAGGAACCCGGGCGCCATCTGCTCGCCCTTGGTGATGTTCACCGGGACCACCTTGTAGGGCAGCCCCATTTCCTCCAGCGCGACCGAGATTTTGCGGCCGTTCGGCGTGTTCCAGGTGTGCAGCTCGATGGTCATTTGCCTGTTTCCTTCCCCGAGGTCTCGGGCATCCACCTACTCCAGAAAGTTGCGCCCCCACAACCGGCGGACCGGGATGGCCGATCCCTATTGACGGGGGACACTCCCTCTGGAATGTCGCGGCGGTCGCGGATAAATTCCGCCACCTCTCAAAACACTCCCGAGGGACCGCCGTGTCGAAATCAGCCTCCCGCGCCCGCCTGTTCGAAATCATCCGCCGCCGCTCCTTCGGCCGCGGCGAGGTGACGCTCGCGTCGGGCCGCAAGAGCGATTTCTATTTCAACCTCAAGCCGACCATGCTCGACCCCGAGGGCGCGACGCTGCTCGCCGAGCTGACCTACGAGACGCTGAAGGACGACAATCTCGATTTCATCGGCGGGCTCGAGATGGGCGCGGTGCCGCTGGCCGGTGCGCTGGCGCAGATTTCGTGGATCAAGGGCCATCCGATCGCGGCCTTCTTCGTGCGCAAGAAGCCGAAAGAGCATGGCGCCAAGCTCGCGATCGAAGGCCTGCCGAAGGGCGAGACGCTGGATGGCAAGCGCGTCGTGATCGTCGAGGACGTCACCACCACCGGCGGCTCGGCGATGAAGGCGGTGGAATCCGTGCGCGAGACCGGCGCCGAAGTGGTGCTGGTGCTGACCATGGTCGACCGCGAGGAAGGCGCCGACGACACCTTCGGTGCGGCCGGCCTGCCGTTCCGCTCGCTGTACAAGGCGTCGGAATTTTTGAAGGCTTAGAGGGGCGGCGGAGCGCCCCTGCTCAACCCCTCATTTACCATCCCGCTTTATGGTGAACCATCTGCTGAGACCTGATGGTCCCGGCCGGTTCAGTAGCGTCGGGTGGAGTAAGCGTTGCGTACGATTGTGACCCATGCGCGCCGGCGGCGTCGCGCGATGCTCGTGGCCGCCATTCTTGCAGCACCGCTGCTTGCAGCTCCGGCCCCCGCTTCGGCCGAAGGCCTGTTCGACTTCTTCTTCGGCGGAGCCCAGCAACGCCCGCAGCGCGACGTGCCGCAGTCGAATTCCTACGCCGACCCCTTCACCAGTCAGCAGAACCCGGCTGCCCAACCGCAATATGTGCCGCCAACCCGCTCGGCGGCGGCCGGAGGCTCCGGCCCGGCGTTCTGCGTACGCAGCTGTGACGGCAAATATTTTCCGCTGATGCGCGGCCTCGCCTCGCCGGCGCAGATGTGTCAGGCCTTCTGTCCTGCCAGCACCACGAAGGTCTTCTTCGGCTCCTCGATCGACGGCGCCTATTCGCAGACCGGCGAGCGCTACGCCGACAGCGAGAACGCATTCGCCTACCGCAAGGCGCTGCGCGCGGACTGCACCTGCAACGGCCGCGAGCCGGCCGGGCTCGCCCCGGTCGATTTGACGCTGGACAGTTCGCTGAAGGCCGGCGACGTCATCGCCACCTCCGATGGCTTGGTCGCCTATACCGGCGTCCGCCTCGGCATGGAGCAGACCGCAGAGTTCACCCCGGTCGCCTCCTATCCCGGCCTCACCGCGCAGGTCCGCGCCCGGCTCGGCGAAATGAAGGTGGCTCCGGTGCGCGCGGATACGGTGGCGGCAGATGCGCCGGCAGCCGAGATCGTGCGCGAGACGCTGCCGGATGTGACGGTGCCGAAGACGCCGGCGAAGTCGGCGAAGCGGGCCGGATTGGATTAGTTCAGTCTCGTGTCCCGGGGCACGAGACCATCACCTCCCGATGATCACCCCGATCACATTCGGCGCCGCCAGATATTTCTCCTCGATCGCCGCGCGCGCGGCGGCGCGATTGTCCGGCGTCAGCAGGCCGCGTTTCTCGGCCAGGATCATCCAGCAAAAGCCCCACCAGTCGGTCAGCATGCCCGTCTCGCTGACGAGGTCATAGCCCTGCTCGGCCGCGAAGATGCGCGCATGCGCTTCGTCCAGCGTGTCGAGGAAGTGATGATCCTCAGGTGCGAACAGATCGTCGTTGATGTCGTCGATGGTGTAGCCCCAGATCGACTGGCACACCGCGTTGAACTCGCGGTCGAACTGGTCGTCGTCCACGGCATAGCGCCGCGCCGCCTGGTGCAGCCGCGACAGCGAGCGCGCGAAATCAGCGATTCGGGTGAGGGCAAATTGATCGAAGGCAATGGTGGACATGTAGTCCTCGCGACGGCTGTCAGACCCTAGATATTGTGTCGGCAATGCGCCGAATCACAATGATATATCAAAGACTTGCTAAAGTGTTCTTAATTTGTTCTGGTGGTGAAAGAGTTGTTGAGAACAGTCGTCATAGCTTTCCGCCAGGACGACGACGAGGGCCACTCAAATCTTCCCCGACACGTCCTTCTGCACGCGGTTGGCCATGTCGATCAGCCGGCGCCAGGCCTTTTCCAGGAAGGACATCATGCGGTCCATGTCCTGGTCGCTTGGCAGCGGGATCTCGAGCTTGCGTTCGCCTTCGGCGGCCTCAGACTCGCCCTTCTTCAGGGAATCGGATTTCGGCAGCGCCTCGTCGATCTTGCCGGAGACGGTCGGACCGGCGGCGAGCTGCCCCTTCAGCGTCTCGACCTCGGCCTGGAGCCGGCCGATCTCGGCATCGAGCGCGGAGCGCTCGTCGGGCACGGCGTAGCAGGCCCAGCCGGCGCCATTCCTGGTGCAGGTCGACACCGTGCCGGTGCGGGTGTCGAGCCGCAGCACGCCCTCGGGGATCGGCGTCATGCTGTAGCGGCCGTTTTCACCGTCGGGCGCGGATTGCGCGGCAACCAACGTGCCGCTGACCGTCGTCACCGCAACGAGCGCCGCAGCACACCATGGTATTGTGGATGATTTCGCCGGTCTCATCGCGCTCTCCGCCACGCCGCGAAAGCTGGCACATCCCGGAATTCTACACCCGGGCGGCGACGGCGCACCGCTTGCTCGCTCGAATCCGCCGCCAAAAACCGCATCTTCGAAATCAACGATGACGGCGGCCTGTTTGATCCCGGCAGCCGCGTCGAAATGTCGGCCATATCGGCAGATCGCGCGGCGAGCTGCTGCGGTGCGGCGTCATGCTGTGTGCAGCGCTGGCGTAAAAGGCAATATCATCAATTAAATCAGATACATAAACGAACACGACGCGATCGTGACTTGGCTTGACTTGATTATGTGCGGTCAGTATGGTCCGCGCGGCTTTTGAGGGTGGCGGGCGCAATTTCCATTCAACCGCAGCGTTTCGGGTCTTCGTGGCATGGCTCAGGACACGGGACACGGCGAGAATGGAGATCGCGATAGATCGCCCGAGGAAGCTGCGCTTTCCGAACGGCTCGGAAATCTTGATCAGCGGTTGTCCGAACTTCGCGGCCGCCATGTCAAGACCGAGCAACCCACAGGTGACAGTGGAGACGGAGCGGCCAGAGCCTCGGCGATGGCGCTTGGTTTTCGGTTATCCTCTGAGTTGGTCGCCGGGGTCGTCGTCGGAGCGGGGATTGGCTGGGGTTTCGACCGCTTGCTGTCGACGTCGCCTTTCGGATTTATCGTATTCCTGCTGCTGGGCTTCGTGGCCGGCGTGGTGAATGTGGTGAGAACGGCGGGCGCGGGTCAAAGGCGCGATGGTTCGTAAGCTGATCCGACAGAGGAGAGGAATTTTCGCGCCGGCTTCGCCGGTGCGGGCCGGCCCGGCCGGTAGACCGAGACCAGCCGGCATCGCCCGGCAGACCAAGAGATGCCGCGCCGATGAAAATCGATCCGATCCACCAGTTCAACATCGAGCCTCTCTTCACGATCGGCCATATCGGCAATCACACGATCGCCTTCACCAATTCATCGCTCTACATGCTGGTGGCGGTGGCGATCATCTCGATCCTGATGCTTGCCAGCGGCACGCAGCTGGTTCCCGGGCGCCTCCAGTCGGTCGCCGAGATCTCCTACGAGTTCATTGCGGCCACGATCCGCGGCAACGCCGGCGCGGAAGGCATGAAATTCTTCCCGCTGATCTTCTCGCTGTTCATGTTCCTGTGCGTCTCGAACCTGGTCGGCATCATCCCCTACACCTTCACGATCTCGAGCCATCTGATCGTGACGGCCGCGCTCGCGCTGTTGGTGTTTTTCACCGTCCTGATTTACGGCGTCGCCAAGAACGGCCTGAAGTTCTTCAAGATCTTCGTTCCCCACGGCGTTCCCATGTACATCCTGCCGCTGGTGATGTTCATCGAGATCCTGTCGTTCTTCCTGCGGCCGGTCTCCCACAGCGTCCGTCTGTTCGCCAACATGCTGGCTGGCCACATCGCGCTGAAGGTGTTCGCGGGCTTCGTCGCCATGCTCGGCTTCTCGCTCGGCGCCCTCGGCTGGGTCGGCGGCGTGCTGCCGCTGGCGCTCACGGTCGCGCTGTACGCTCTCGAGATCCTGGTCGCGTTCCTGCAAGCCTATGTGTTTGCGATCCTGACCGTCATCTACCTCAACGACGCCATTCATCCGGGACACTAAGCGGTCCGGGGAATTTCCACCCAAAACCCAATCTTTCTTCCAAGGAGTCTAAAATGGATCCGGCAGCAGCAAAACTTATCGGCGCGGGCATCGCATGCATCGGCATGGGCGGCGCGGGCGTCGGCGTCGGCGTGATCTTCGGCAACTACCTCGCCGCAGCCGTGCGCAACCCGTCGGCTGCTCAGGGCCAGTTCGGCAACCTGATCTTCGGCTTCGCCGTGACCGAGGCGCTCGGCATTTTCTCGCTGCTGATCGCGCTGCTGCTGCTGTTCGTTCCGCTCTGAGGACGACGTTTCGCGCCGCTTCAACCGAAGCGGCGCGCATGACAGCAACAGGAGATCTCCATGGCTGAGAGTCATGGCGGCGCAAAAGGTCCCGCGGCGGGCGCCCATACCGAGACCGAAGGTGGTCACGGTGGCGGCTTTCCGCCGTTCGAGAGCAGCACCTTTGCTTCACAGCTGGTGTCGCTCGCGATCTTCTTCGTCGTTCTTTACGTGATCGTGTCCAAGCTCGCTCTGCCGAAGGTCGGCGGTGCGATCGAAGCGCGTCAGAACAAGATCGAGGGTGACCTCGCCGAGGCGCAGAAGCTGAAGGACCAGTCCGACGCGGCGCTGAAGGCCTATGAAGGCGAGCTCGCTTCGGCACGCTCGCGGGCGCAGGCGATCGGCAACGAATCCCGCGACAAGGCGAATGCGCAAGCGGAAGCCGAGCGCAAGGCGCTGGAAGAGCAACTGGCGGCCAAGCTCGCCGAGGCGGAAAAGACTATCGCCTCGACGCGTGCGACCGCCATGAGCAACGTCCGCGGTATCGCGGCCGATGCCGCAGGCACCATTGTGCAGCAGCTCACCGGCGTCGTTCCGGACGGTGCAGCGGTCAATGCCGCCGTTGACGCGTCCTTGAAGGGTTAGTCGATATGTTCTTCGATCCTGAAACCTGGGTCGCCGTCGCCTTCGTGATTCTGATGGTCCTGTTCGGCTATCTCGGGGTCTTCAAGAAGGCGATGGCTGCGCTCGACCATCGCGCCGACCGCATCAAGGCCGAGCTCGACGACGCGACGCGTCTCAAGCAGGAAGCGGCCAAGGTGCTTGCCGACTACAAGGCGCGCAGTGCCACGGCCGAACGCGAGGCTGCCGACATCATCGCCAACGCCAAGTCCGAAGCCGAGCGCATCGCGACCGAGGCCAAGGTGAAGATGGAAGATTTCGTCGCCCGCCGCACCAAGACCGCGGAGAGCAAGATCGCGCTCGCCGAGGCCCAGGCGGTGGCCGATGTCCGCGCCGCAGCCGCGGAAGCCGCAGTGCAAGCCGCCTCCACGATCTTGTCGCAGTCGGTCAAGGGCCAGGTCGCCGACGATCTGCTCGCCAAGGGCATCACCGAGGTTCGCCAGAAGTTGAACTGAGGGCAGACGCCTCACCAATCAAAAAGCCGGCGCGATGAGCGCCGGCTTTTTTGTTGACTGGTGGATGACTTTCGTGTCCCGGACGCGGTGCGGCATGAAATGACGCGCCGCAGAGCCGGGACCCATGCATCTGCTGCCTCTGGGCCCCGGCTCTACGATGCATCGCTACGCGCTGCATCGCGTCCGGGGCACGAGACCTACTTCTTCTTCCCGCGCGGCTTCGGCTCGGGCGACAGCGCCTGCGGATCGAAGCCGACATAGAAGATGTAGGAATCGGCGATCGCGGCCGACGGCATTGGATAGGACAGATCCTCGGCGACGAAGGTAAAGGGCACGCTACCGCCTTCGGACATCTCGACCGTGGTCCGGTAGGCCTTCGAGGCGATCACCTTCTCGCCGACGCCACCCTGCACCACGGCAACGCGCAGGGGGACTTCAACCGTGTTGGGCGCGCCGGCAGGGCCTGCGATGACGCGGCCCTGGATGCCGATGCGCGCGACGATCTCACTGCCGTTGCGGACGCATTCGCGCGCCATCTTGGTGATCGAGGCCTGGAAACGCACGTCGTTGCCGACGGCCGGCTTGCCTGTCGCCCCAACCCCGTAGGTGGAGGCTCCTGCGCGCACCGTGACCTGGGGGCAGTCGATGTCGTCATCGGCCGCCGGCTGGCCCGGCGCGGGAGCCGGCTTGGGCTGGGCGGGCTCGTCGGATTTGCCGCCGAACAGGTTCTTGAAGCGGTCAGTCAGCGACTGCGCCGAGACCGGTGACACGGAAGCGAATGACACCGACAGCGCCAGCGCGATCACCGGCCCCCGCCGCAGCGCCTTCCGCAATGAGCGATGCTCGTTCATCAACGCCTGTACTCCATGACAACATTCCGGCCGATCGGCCGGCCAGCGGGTTATATCGCCAAAATCGGCGATCCCAAGGCGAGAAAACAAGGCGAGAATACAAGGCAGGAAAAATGCTGAGTTCTGTGCCGGAGACGACCAGGCTCAGCCGCGGAAATCCTCGTGCAGCAGGCCGAACAGGAGATGGTCCTGCCAGACCCCGTTGATGCAGAGATAGCGGCGCGCCAGTCCCTCGCGCGAGAAGCCGCACTTCTCCAGCACCCGGATCGACGGCGCATTGGTAGGGATGCAGGCGGCCTCGACCCGGTGCAGATTGAGCTCGCCGAACAGCGTCGGCAGCAGCACCCTGAGCGCCGCGGTCATGTAGCCGCGATGGGCGTGGGGCTGGCCGACCCAATAGCCGATGGTGCCGGCCTGGACGATACCGCGCCGGACATTGGCGAGCGTGATGCCACCAACCATGGCGCCGTCGAGCTCGCGGAAGATCAGAAAGGGATAGGAGCGGTCCGCCGCGATATCCTCGGAATAGCGGCGCAGGCGGCGGCGGAAGCCAGACCGGGTCAGATCGTCCGACGGCCAGATCGGCTCCCACGGCGTCAGGTAATCGCGGCTGGTCTCGCGCAGATGCGCCCACTGCAGGAAATCCGACATCTGCGGCGCACGCAGCAACAACCCGTTGCCGCGGGGGGCGAGAGCAGCAGGTCCACTGGATGGCAGGCGAAACAGGGCCATGGTGATGCTTCCCGAAGCGGGGCGCCCCCTGCGCGGCTCCTAATGCAGCCGGGCCTTGGCACGCGCCTTGGTCAATCCTTCCGCAAAAGACACCGCCGTGTCCAGACCCCTGCCGCTGCCCAATGCAACTACCGCAGGGCGGCTGCGCGAAAGCAGTGCACGCGCTGCATCGCGGGTCGATTCGACGCTGACGGCGTCGATCCGGGCCACCAGCTCCTGCACCGTCTGCGGCCGGCCATAGGCCAGCACGTGCCGGGCGAGCTGTTCGGCGCGCGAGGAGCAGCTCTCCAACGCCATCAGAAGGCCCGCCTTCATCTGCGCCTTGGCGCGGGCGATCTCGGCCTCGGTCAGGGTCTCGACCGAATCATTCATGATGTCGACCACGACCTCCATCATCTCCGGCGCGTCGGCGGGATCTGTGCCGGTGTAGAGGCCGAAGAAACCGGTATCGGTATAGGGCGCGTGGAACGAGTAGATCGAGTAGCAGAGGCCGCGTTTTTCGCGCACTTCCTGGAACAGCCGCGACGACATTCCGCCGCCGAGGATGTTGGTGAAGACCTGGAGCGAGAACAGCGACAGATCGGTCTGCGGCACGCCTTCCAGCGCCAGCGTGAGATGCGCCTGCTCGAGCTCGCGATGCACGACCTTGGCGCCGCCCTTGCCGAACTGGGCTGCCTGCGGCTTCGGCCCCGGCGTCGCTTCAAAACTTGCAAAGCGCTTCTCGGCCTCGGCGACGACCCGCTTGTGATCGACGGCACCTGCCGCCGCCACCACCATATCGGGCCCGCGGTAATGCGTCGAGAGATAGTCGCGCAGCGAGTCGCGGTTGAAGGCGCGCAGCGTCTTGGCGGTGCCGAGCAGCGAGCGGCCCATCGGCTGGTCGGGATAGCAGAGCTCGTTGAGATGCTCGAACACGACGTCGTCGGGCGTGTCCTGGGCCGCACCGATCTCCTGGACGATGACGTTCTTCTCGCGCTCGAGCTCCTCGGGCTCGAAGGCGGGGTTGGCCAGGATGTCGGCGAGCACGTCGAGCGCCAGCGGCACATCAGCCTTCATCACCCGGGCATAATAGGACGTGGTCTCGGTCGAGGTGCCGGCATTGAGGTCGCCGCCGACCGCCTCGATCTCCTCCACGATCTCGCGCGAGGAGCGCCCGGTCGTGCCCTTGAACGCCATGTGCTCGAGCAGATGCGAGATGCCATGCTCGTTCGGCTTCTCGTCGCGGCCGCCGACGCCGGCCCAGACGCCGAGCGCGGCGGTCTCGAGGTGAGGCATGTTGTCGGTGACGACGGTCAGGCCGGACGCAAGCTTGGAGATCTCGACGCTCATCCGGCAACTCCCTGTTTCGCGGCGCGGCTGACCGACAACGCGAACCGCTCCACCTCGCTCTGATCGTTCTTCATGACCTTCATGTGTTCGGATTTGGTCATGAGACCGTCGAGCCAGGCCGGCAGTTGCGGCCGCTGGCCGCAGGCCGCATCCACGGCATCAGGGAATTTGGCTGGATGCGCGGTCGAGAGCACGATGTTGGGCACGGTCGTATCGGTGGTGTCGCGATCGGCGACCGCGAGCGCGACGGCGGTGTGGGGATCGACGAGCTCGCCGGCCTCGCGCCAGGCGGCGCGGATTGCAGCCGCAGTCTCGGTCTCGTCGGCGCGGCCGGCGTCGAATTCTTCGCGGATCGCGGCGAGCGTAGCGTCAGGCAGGACGAAGCGGCCCGACTGTTTCAGCGAATCCATCAGCCGGCGCACGCTGGCCGCATCGCGCTTGCCGGCTTCGAACAGCAACCGCTCGAAATTCGAGGAGATCTGGATGTCCATCGACGGCGAGGCGGTGGCGTGCACCTCGCGCACCTCGTAGATGCCGGTCTTGAGCGTGCGGGCGAGGATGTCGTTGACGTTGGCGGCAATGCGCAGCGTTCGCACGGGAAGCCCCATGCGCTTGGCGACATAGCCTGCAAAAATATCGCCGAAATTTCCGGTCGGCACGATGAAATCCACCGCGCGCGCCGGCGCGCCGGCGGCGACTGCGGAGGTGAAATAGTAGACCACTTGGGCAACGATGCGGGCCCAGTTGATGGAATTGACGCCGGACAGCGAGGTCGCATCCCGGAAGCGATGGTTGTTGAACAACCCCTTCACGAGCGCCTGGCAGTCGTCGAAATTGCCCTCGATGGCGAGCGCGTGGACATTGGCCGCACCCGTCGTCGTCATCATACGCTGCTGCACCTCGGAGATGCGCTTGTGCGGGAACAGCACGATGAGATCGACATTCTCCAGACCCGCGAAGGCCTCGACCGCGGCACCGCCGGTGTCGCCGGAGGTCGCGACCACAATGGTGGTGCGCTGGCCGCGCTTGGCGAGCACATGGTCCATCAGCCGCGAGATCAGCTGCATCGCCACGTCCTTGAAGGCGAGCGTCGGACCGTGGAACAGCTCCAGCACGAATTGATGCGGCGACATCTGGCGCAGCGGCACCACGGCCGGATGGCGGAAGGTGGCATAGGCCTCGTTCGCCATGCGGCCGAGATCTGCGTCCGAAATCTCACCACCGACGAAGGGACGGATGATTTCGACCGCGACCTCCCAATAGGGCCGGCCAAAGAAGCCCGCGATGGTCTCGACCGGGAGCTGCGGCCAGGTCACCGGCACATACAGGCCGCCGTCGCGGGCAAGCCCGGTCAGCATCACGTCGCAGAAGCCGAGCTCAGGGGCCTCGCCCCGGGTCGAAATATAACGAGTCAAACTGCCCTCCAAAGGCCGGCCCGGCTTGAATTCGGACCTTAAGCCTTTGATTTCACGATGTTCCTAGTTCACAGCCAGAGGCGTTGCGGCACCATAGAGTGTTTTGCAAGGTCGCACCATGCCCAACGAAAAAGGGCTGCGGCGATGCCGCAGCCCTCTCTTGGAAGGTCTGTCGTTGATGTGTGCAGACCCGGTTTTCCGCGTTGGGACGCCTGCCCCAAAAAATCGTTCGTTCGAGCTATCGTCACCTGTCATGAGATCGTCAAGGAGAAAAACGCGGGCAGCGCCGAATGTTCCTGTTTTTCCCGATATGCCCCGGCGGGACCGGCGATCAGGCTGCTGGGAGCCCGGTCCTATTGCCTCTCCTTCCCGATTCGATGCGCCGGATAAGGAACGAACGCCTCGCCGGCCCATTGTGTCGGCGGAAGGTGTCAGCCGTCGTCCACGCATTGCCCGGACGCGCGGCGGCGCCGATCCGTCGACTGAGCCGGCTGCATTTCTGGAGCAGCCGGTTCGGTCCCTGACGGTGTCAGTTCATCCCGATTTCGACCGCGATCCGGATCAGGTCGGAGTGGCTCTTGGCCCCCAACTTCTGCTTGAGCAGAGACGTGGTGTTGGCGACGGTCTTGTAAGAGATGCCGAGCGCCTCGGCGACCTCGACGATCTTGTTGCCGCGCCCGAGCAGGCGGAGAATCTCGAGCTCCCGCGGCGTCATCTGCGAGGCCGGATTGGCCTTGATGGCAGCGCCGGAAAATGTCACGGCCTCCGCGAGCTGCGGCGAGATGAAATTGTCGCCCGCGACCACCTTGCGCACGGCCTTGAGCAGGATCCGGGGATCGTCGCCCTTGGAGACATAGCCCTGCGCCCCGAGCTCCACCGCGCGCACCACAAAGGCCGGATCATCATTCATGCTGAACATGATGATCTTGGCGTCCGGGTCGTCCTTGCGGATCCGGCGCATCAGCTCGAAGCCGGAGACATCGGGCAGGCTGATGTCGATCACGGTCACGTCAGGACGCTTGCTGATATAGGCGCGATGGCCGGATTTGGCGTCGGTCGCCTCGTCGATCCGGATCGAATGGTCGGAGGCAAACAGGGTGCGGCACCCTGACAGCACCACGGGATGGTCGTCGACGATCAGGACTCTTGTTGCCGGCTTGGCGGTATCTTGCATCGCGCGCTCTCTTGTTTTTTCACTCATAAACCGGCGGGAACAAATGGAAAGAGAAAATCCCGCCAATGCGCGTTAGAATTGACCTAATGTGGCAACGACTCTCGTTCAGGACCCAGCTGTTCCTCCCACTCGGCTTGAGCTTTCTCGCCGCGCTGGCGATGGGTGGTGTGCTGCTCCAGACCTTCGCGGCCGGCCAGCTGGCTGACGAGAATGAGCCTGGTCGACGCTCGACACAGGCCGTCGCCGTCGCGCTCAACAACACCCTCAGCGCGGCTGACAACCCGCGGAAGATGCTCGACGCATTTGTCAATTCTTTGGACACCTCCTCTGATATCCAATTTCGTCCACTGGAAGCAGGTCCCTCCCCGTCCGTGAGAGACGGCCTGCGGGACGTGCATGGCGTGCCGCAATGGTTCGTGGACCTGATCGCCATCCCGGACATGGACGCCGCATCGCCTGTCATCATCGACGGCAGGCGCGTCGGCGACATCGTGTTCATGCCCAACCTGTCGGCCGATCTGTTCGAGAAATGGATCGGCTTCTTGGCGCTCACGGGCCTCATCGCCGCGCTGATGGTGTTGACTGGAACGATTGCCTACCTCTTCGCGAGATCGTCGCTGGGGCCCCTGCAAAATCTCGGCGATGGCCTCACCCGAATACGACGGGGCGATTACGCGACGCCGATCCCGGTCGGGGGACCGCCGGAGATCCGGCGCAGCTGCGAGGAGGCCAATGCGCTCGCCGCGACACTCGCGCAATTGAGCCAGGACAATCGCGACCTGTTGCACCGGCTGGTGTCGCTTCAGGACAATGAACGGCGTGATCTCGCTCGCGAGTTGCATGACGAGCTTGGCCCGCTGCTGTTCAGCATCCGCGCCGGCGCGATCACGCTAAGCGAGGCCGCGCCACAGACGGGAAATCTCGGCAACTCCGTGCAGGAGGTGATGCGATCGGTCGAGGCGCTCCAGCAAACCAACCGCCGCATCCTCGACCGGCTTCGGCCGCTCTACATCGAAGAATTGGGGCTCGAGGCCAGCGTGCAGACGCTGCTCCGGAATTTTCGCAGACAGGCGCCGCATATCGGCCTCACCGCAACGATCGATCCTGATCTCAACGAGATCGACGGGCCGCTGGCCCAGACCGTCTATCGCGTAATCCAGGAAGCGCTGACCAACGTGCTGCGGCACGCCGGAGCCCGCAACGCCCATGTCGAAGCGGCGATTGCCGGCGATGCGCTCGCGGTCGAAATCTCCGACGACGGCGGCGGCTTTCCCGCCGACAATGTCTTCGGCCGCGGCCTGACCGGCATGCATGAACGCGTGCGGGCGCTCAGCGGATCGCTGTCACTCCTGCGCGCGGACCAACGAACCTATGTGCGCTGCCGCCTTCCGCTCGGTGAAGTCGGCGATGCCCCGATCTCGGGCTAGCACGCGCCGCAATCGTGTGAGCCCTGCCGCGCCGGCTCGCACAGGGTCCTGTGGATCTTGCCGTCCGCACTGAAGCGAAACGAGGCGCGGACGCGCAGCGCGCCCGCGATGGAATATTCGAGATCGATGCCGTTCGGGGCGGGATGGATCTCCTCCAGGCTGAAGCCCGCCGAGGAGAAGGCACCGAGCTTCGGTCCCCAATAGGTCTCGAGCTCGCTCCGTCCGCGATAGAGATGCGTGCCGTTGCACGAGCATTCCACTTCGCCATCGTCGGCATAGAGGTCGAGCAGCATCGCGAGGTCGCCCTTGCGGCAGGCATCCACCCAATCGACAATAAGTCCCATCTGATCGAAATCGCGCACGCCAGCAATCCTGTTTGCCGCGGAAAAAATTCAGAGGCGGCTTAAGGTCACAGTCGTGAATATGCACCGAATAATAAAGCCCGGGCGATACCGGATTCCCTCCGGGAACCTACGGCTTTGCTCCGCTCTGCCGTCGTCCCCGCAGCCAGACTGCGAATGCGATCAGCACGGCGCCTGCAAGCGCGAACCACGTGACGGCGTATTGCAGATGGTCGTCCTTCAGATGCACGTCGAGCGGACCGGAACGCGGAATGCCGTTCTCGGGCGCCGGCTGTTCGAGATCGATATAGAACGGCGCGACCGTGCCCCAGCCGAGCGCACTTGCGATCGCCAGATGATCGCGCACGAACCACAGCCGCTTGTCGCGGTTCTCGGCCGGCGTCAGCCAGCCCGGTTCTTCGGGGAAGCGCAGATAGCCGGTAAGCGTAACAGGCGCGCCGGTGACGAGCTTCTTCACCGCGCGATCCTCGATGCCGCGCTCCTGCATCGTATTCTCGACGAAGCCCGCATCGATCACGATGATCTCGCCGCTCGGCAGCCGCGCCGGCAGGAAGGCCCATGTGCCGGGGCCGGAGGCATCCTTGCGCACGGCGGAGCCGGACGAATAGACCATCGCATCCGGCGAAGCCGCATAAGTCGCCGTGAAGCTGACGCGGCGAAATTCGTCGCGTGCAGGCGTCAGCGCCGCCCATTGCGCAGGCGGCGGCAGCGCGACGGGTGCGGCCGCGAGGCGCTCGGTGAGTGCCGCGATCAGTTCGTGCTTGGCGGTGCGGCGCTGCAATTGCCAGACACCGAGCGTGACGAAGGCCGCGGTCAGCAGAAGCGTGAACAGCATAAAGCCGGCCACGCGGGGCGTGCGCGCAGTCTCGCTCATTTCGCGCGGTCGACCAGCCGGCCAGGTGCTGCCTTGTGGTGGAATTGCAGCGCGATCAGCAGCGATTTCATCGCGCGTAGCGGCAGAAGGGTGGTTGCAAGGATCAGCGGCAGCCAGAGCACCGCATGCAGCCAGTACGGCGGCTGGTATTTGACCTCAACGATGAGCGCGCAGCCAACCACGATGGCGCCGGCGAGCATGATGATGAAGATCGCCGGACCGTCGCCGGCGTCGATGAAGGCATAGTCGAGGCCGCAATTTTCGCAAGCCGGAGCGAGCGTAAGGAAACCCGCATAGAGCTTGCCTTGGCCGCAGCGCGGGCATTTGCAGGCAAGCCCGCGCTTCGCGCTTTGCAGCACGGTGGTTCGGGACTCGGAGGTACCGGCAGTTTCGTTCATCACGCAGGAGTCTATCACAGTTTCTGCCGGCATCTCGGCAGCGAGAAAGCAAAAGGGCGGCCGCGCGGCCGCCCTTTTCGATCCGATTTCAGCCCGCTCAGTGCGCGCCGTGGGCCATGGTCTCGGCGCCGTGTCCCCAGACATAGATGCAGAGGAACAGGAACAGCCACACCACGTCGACGAAGTGCCAGTACCAGGCGGCGAACTCGAAGCCGAGATGCTGCGTGGGCGTGAAATGGCCGGCATAGGCGCGCGCCAGGCAGACGATCAGGAAGATAGTGCCGACCAGCACGTGGAAGCCGTGGAAGCCGGTCGCCATGAAGAAGGTCCCGCCGTAGACGTTGCCGGCAAACGAGAACGCCGCATGGCTGTACTCATAGGCCTGCACGCAGGTGAAGAGCGCGCCGAGCACGACGGTGAGGATCAGGCCGTACTTGAGGCCCTTGCGATCGCCCTCGAGCAGGGCGTGATGCGCCCAGGTCACCGTGGTGCCGGAGGTGAGCAGGATCAGCGTGTTCAGCAGCGGCAGATGCCAGGGATCGAAGGTCTCGATGCCCTTCGGCGGCCACACGCCGCCGAACAGGGCTTCGCGGGTCGCATGAACGGGATCGGCCGGGAACAGCGCCGCATTGAAATAGGCCCAGAACCAGGCGACGAAGAACATCACCTCGGAGGCGATGAACAGGATCATGCCGTAGCGGTGGCTGATCTGCACGACGCGGGTGTGGTCGCCCTTGTACTGGGCTTCCTTGATCACGTCGCCCCACCAGCTCGCCATGGTGTAGAGCACGCCGATGGTACCGACCCCGAAAATGATCGGCGCGGCAGAGAGCATGTGGTGCATCCAGGTGATCGCGCCGACCGCCATGATGAAGGCCGAGATGGATCCGACCACGGGCCACGGAGAGGGATCGACCAGATGGTAGTCGTGGTGCTTGCCTTGCGCGGTTGCCATTTGCGGTCTCTCTCCTCAATCCCGTGCCTGTGCGGCACTTATCCCCTTATTCCAACCCCTGAGCGTCAACCCGGCGGCTGGAGATTTCCCTTGCGTTTGTCGTCCTCGCCGGAGGCGACCGGCTTCACCACCGGATCGCGCACCGGATAGAACGTGTAGGACAACGTGATCGTGCCGAGCCCGTCATTGTCGTGATCATTGACGATCGACGGATCGACGTAGAACACCACGGGCATCTCGCGCTTCTCGCCGGGCGCCATGGTCTGCTCGGTGAAGCAGAAGCAGTTGATCTTCTGGAAATAGGACCCGACCGTCAGCGGCGCGACGTTATAGGCGGCTTGCCCTGAGGTGGTGCGCGCGGCCTGGTTGGTCACGGTGTAATAAATGGTGGTGACCTGGCCGATATTGACCTCGACCTCGGTCTGCTCCGGCTCGAATTTCCAGGGCAGGCCGCGCGCGACATTGGAATCGAAGCGCACCGTGATCTTCCGCGCGATCGGACCGGTGGCAGGCGCCGAGCTTGCGACCTGGGTCGTGCCGTTGAAGCCGGTGGCGCGGCAGAACCAATTGTAGAACGGCACCGCCGCGTAGGACGCGCCGACCATCAGCGCGACCACGCCGCCGCAGATCGAGGCGACCAGCACGTCACGGCCGAGACCTTTCCTGGCCGTTCGGCTCTGATCCCGCGATATGGTCGGCTCTCGATCCATCTGTCTCACATTGGGCGAACTAGAACCGCCGGTCCCTTGACCATGGTGACGGCGAAAAACAGCACGACGAGAACACCGAGCGCGAGCGCGATTGCGATCGAGCGCTGACGACGGTTCTTCTGCTGCGCCTCGGTGAGGACGATTCCATCTGGCTCGGGTTTGTCAGCCATTCCTGCCTCATGCGCCCCCAACCATCGGAGCAAGCGCCCGAAACACGACCTCGGCCAGCAGGGTCGCGAACAGCGCGAACAGATACAGGATCGAGAAGGCAAAAAGCTTGCGGGTCGCGCGCAGCGATTGGCTGCGTTCGCGGCGCATATAGACGTTGATCGCGAGCACCAGCATGCCGGCGCCGAGCACCAGCGAGGTAACACCATAGACGGCGTCGAAATAGCCGAGCGCCCAGGGTGCGGCGGCGACCGCGATCAGCACGATGGTATAGAGCAGGATCTGGAGGCGGGTCGCGTCGGGTCCGGCGACATTGGGCAGCATCGGAATGCCGGCGCGGGCATAGTCGTCGGAACGGAACAGCGCCAGCGCCCAGAAGTGCGGCGGCGTCCAGAAGAAGATGATGGCGAACAGCAGCAGCGGCTCGACGTCGACCGTGCCGGTCACGGAAGCCCAGGCCACCACCGGCGGCAGCGCGCCGGCGGCGCCGCCGATCACGATGTTCTGCGCGGTCCTGCGCTTCAGGCCCATCGTGTAGATCACGACGTAGAAGAAGATGGTGAAGGCGAGCAGCGCGCCCGCGATCCAGTTGACGAGGATGCCGAGCGTCATCACCGAGAAGAAGGCGAGCGTCATACCGAACGCCATCGCCTCGGGCCGGGTGATGCGGCCGCGCGGGATCGGGCGGTTCGCGGTGCGCGACATCTTGGCGTCGATGTCGCCCTCGAGCGCCATGTTGAGCGCGCCGGAAGCGCCGGCGCCGACGGCAATGCAGAGCAGCGAGGTGATCGCGAGCACCCAGTGGAAGTGTCCCGGCGCCATCGCCATCCCGACCAGTGCGGTGAAGATCACGAGCGACATCACCCGCGGCTTCAGCAGCGCGAGGTAATCGCCGACTTCCGCCTCGGAGATGCGGGGATTGATGTCAATGGCGTTGTGGTCGAGGACGGACACTAATTTGACTCGCTTCGTTCTAGAGCCGCGGCGCCCGTCTCGGGCGCCGCGGAAGTTGGCTTACTGCACGCGGGGCAGCACTTCGAACTGGTGGAAGGGCGGCGGCGAGGACAGCGTCCACTCCAGCGTGGTGGCGCCTGCACCCCAGGGATTGTCACCCGCCGGGACCTTCTTCATGAAGGCGTCGAGCACGCAGTACAGGAAGATCAGCACGCCGAAGCCGGAGATGTAGGAGCCGATCGACGAGACCAGGTTCCAGCCGGCGAACGCATCGGGATAATCGACATAGCGGCGCGGCATGCCCGACAGGCCGAGGAAGTGCTGCGGGAAGAACACCATGTTGACGCCGACGAAGGTGAACCAGAAGTGCGCTTTCGCCAGCGTCTCGTTGTACATGTAGCCCGACATCTTCGGGAACCAGTAGTACCAGCCGGCGAAGATTGCGAACACCGCGCCGAGCGACAGCACGTAGTGGAAGTGCGCCACGACGTAGTAGGTGTCCTGGAGCACGCGATCGACGCCGGCGTTCGCCAGCACGACGCCGGTGACGCCACCAACCGTGAACAGGAAGATGAAGCCCACCGCCCAGATCATCGGGGCGCGGAATTCGATCGAGCCGCCCCACATCGTGGCGATCCAGGAGAAGATTTTTACGCCGGTCGGAACCGCGATCACCATGGTCGCAGCAACGAAGTAAGCCTGCGTCGCCGAGGACATGCCGACCGTGTACATGTGGTGCGCCCACACTACGAAGCCGATGCCGCCGATCGCGACCATGGCGTAGGCCATGCCGAGATAGCCGAACACGGGCTTGCGCGAGAAGGTCGAGACGATCTGGCTGATCATGCCGAAGCCGGGCAGGATCAGGATGTACACCTCGGGATGACCGAAGAACCAGAACAGGTGCTGGAACAGCACGGGATCGCCGCCGCCATCGGGCGCGAAGAACGCGGTGCCGAAATTGCGGTCGGTGAGCAGCATGGTGATCGCGCCGGCGAGCACCGGCAGCGACAACAGCAACAGGAACACCGTCACCAGGATCGACCACACGAACAGCGGCATCTTGTGCAGGGTCATGCCCGGCGCGCGCATGTTGAAGATGGTGGTGATGAAGTTGATGGCGCCGAGGATCGACGAGGCGCCCGCCAGATGGAGTGACAGGATCGCAAAGTCGACGGCCGGGCCCGGGTGACCGGAGCTCGACAGCGGCGCATACATGGTCCAGCCGGCGCCGACACCGTTGGCGCCGGGCTCGCCCTCGACGAAGGTGGACATCAGGAGCAAGGCGAAGGAGGCCGGCAGCAGCCAGAACGAGATGTTGTTCATGCGCGGGAACGCCATGTCAGGCGCACCGATCATCAACGGCACGAACCAGTTGCCGAAGCCGCCGATCATCGCGGGCATGACCATGAAGAAGATCATGATCAGGCCGTGAGAGGTCACGAACACGTTATAAGTGTGCGTTTCGTGGAATATCTGCACGCCCGGATACATCAACTCGGCACGGATCGCGATCGACAGCGCGGCACCGATGACGCCGGCGATGACCGCGAAGATCAGGTACATCGTGCCGATGTCCTTGTGGTTGGTCGAATAGACGTAGCGCCGCCATCCGGTCGGATGGGCGTGCTCGTCATGTCCGTGGTCTTGCGCGTGATCGCCGTGTGCCGCTGCGCTGGTTGCCATTTTCAAATCCTGCCTTGCGTCCCATTCGGACCGTGTGAGGTCCCGCCCTTATGTCGCTTTCAGTCCCTCAAGCCGTCGCCCGGCGCTTACTGCGTCGGGCCGGCTGCGGAGGCGAAAGTGCTGGTGCCGCCGCTCGCATATTTCTTCTTCGCCGATTCAACCCAGGAGGCGAACTCCTGGTCGTTCACCACGCGTATCGCGATCGGCATGAAGGCGTGGTCCTTGCCACAGAGCTCCGAGCACTGGCCGTAGAACATGCCGGTCTTGGTGGCCTTGAACCAGGTCTCGTTCAGCCGCCCCGGAATGGCGTCGATCTTGACGCCGAACGCCGGCAGCGCGAAGGCGTGGATGACGTCTGCGCCGGTGACCTGAACACGAATCACCTTGTTGACCGGCACCACCATCTCATTGTCGACGCCGAGCAGCCGGGGCTGCTTGTCCTGGGCCATCAGCGAGTCGAACTCGAACTTGCCGTTATCCGGATAGGCATAGGACCAGTACCACTGCTTGCCGGTGGCCTTGATGGTCAGATCCGCCTTCGGCACGTCGAGCTCGAGGAACAGCAGGCGGAACGACGGCACCGCGATGCCGACCAGGATTAGCACCGGCACCAGGGTCCACACCACCTCGATCAGCGTGTGGTGGGTGGTCCGCGACGGCACCGGATTGGCCTTCGAATTGAACTTCATCACCACGATCACCAGCAGCGCCAGCACGAACAGCGTGATCACGATGATCAGAACGGACAAGAAGTTGTGGAACCAGACGATATTGTCCATCACCGGAGACCCGGAGGCCTGGAGGTGCCATTCCCACGGCTCCGGCTGCCCGAGCTCGGCGAATGCCGCGCCGCCCGTCGCCAGCGTGATGCCAGCCGCCACCAAGGCGATGGTGGCCAATCCCAGCAAATGCCGGCCCACCCGACTCTTCGACATCCTCATGCCGCTCGCGCTCCCCTTACGAAATCACCCCAGGTGCATTCCCCTATTTCCGGGAAATGCTTATTCGACCCGCCCGTCCGACAAACTGCCGCGCAAGAATACCTCTAAGAGGAATTGGGGCCAGATCGCTCAAACGCCGAAATCAAGCCTCTCAAACCATAATTCTTGATCTATCGCAATGCAGTCTTGAGCCCCCTCTGTCAGCCATCACCCGCAAGATATTTCCCAGTAACATCAGACGAAATACCGTTTCCCGGGATGCCGCGGCTTGACAGCTGAATTGCCCGCGGTAGGCACTGGCAGACAGTTGCGCAGGAACCTGATTCGTGCCGGCGGTGGCGGGCTAAGCGGCGCGGGATTTGCTTGGGAATTGCCTTCAAGACGCCGTCATTGCCGTATCAGTCCACCAGCGCGAGCGAGCAGAGGGACCGACCCCGATGGGGCTTTCGAGATGCATGGCAAGGCCGGCTGATGGCCTCAAGGCGCTGATCGGCCTGCTGGCTGCCGCCCTTTTCCTTGCCCTGCCAAGCCTTTTTCTATCAAGCCTTTTCCTACCCAGCCTCGCCCATGCGCAGGGCGCGGTGCGCTCCGTCCATGGCGACTGGCAGATCCGCTGCGACACCCCGCCGGGCGCTCAGGCCGAGCAATGCGCCCTGATTCAGAGCGTGGTGGCGGAAGACCGCTCCAACGCCGGCCTCACCGTGATCGTGCTCAAGACCGCCGACCAGAAGAGCCGCCTGATGCGCGTGGTCGCCCCCCTGGGCGTCCTCCTGCCCTCCGGCCTCGGGCTGAAGCTCGACAACCAGGACGTCGGCCGCGCCGGCTTCGTCCGCTGCCTGCCCAATGGCTGCGTCGCCGAGGTCGTCATGGACGACAAGCTGCTCGGCCAGCTCCGCAGCGCCAAGACCGCGACCTTCATCATCTTCGAAACCCCGGAAGAAGGCATCGGCTTCCCGCTCAGCCTGAACGGGCTCGGCGAGGGGTATGACAAGCTGCCGTAGGGCTGTTCGGCTCGCGGACGAGGGCGAGCTCTCCGTTTCGTCCGTCGCGTTACGTTTTGTCGATGCGATAAAGCTCCGTCTCGCACCAGCCGCAGCGATAGATGCGGCCTCGGCCGGCGACGGGCCCTTCCAAGGCCTTCTGCCGGCAGGTCGCGCAAACGATGCCGTCAGCAGTGTCGCAGCCAGGATGTGCCGCAAGATAGGCCTCGCGGGTGGGATAGGATGTCCAGAAGCGGCGATAGATCAGCTGATTGGCGAGCAGCACCAGCGCCAGCACGGTGAAGCCGATGATCAGGCCGTGATACTGGTCCCAGAACACAAGCAGGGAATTCCACATGCTTTTGCCGCGGCTCTTGCCCAGAGTGACGCTGTCATACCCGCAAAGCTTGAAAGCCGGCTTAATTCCGAGCCGTATCCATCGTTTCCGTAATGTGACGGCCCGCCCCTCGCGGAACCGTTCCGAAACCATTATCTTGCCGCAGATCCCCCGATAATGGACGGACGCATGACCAACCCTGCCACAACCTCCCTGCTCGACCGTGCCAATCTCGACCGCGACCAGGTTCGCCACGAGGTCGCGCGCGGCCTTGCGGGTGCCGACGACGGCGAATTGTTCCTGGAATACAGCCAGACCGAAGCGCTGATGTTCGACAATGGGCGGTTGAAGCAGGCGACCTATGACACCTCGCAGGGATTCGGCCTGCGCGCGGTGAAGGACGATGCGGTCGGCTATGCGCATTCCTCCGACGTGTCGCTGCCGGCGCTGATTCGCGCCGCCGACGCGGTGGCCGCCGTCCGCGGCGGCTATTCCGGCAGCTTTGCCGCCCCGCCCCCGCGCACCAATGTGCGGCTGTATTCCGACGACAATCCGCTGGACGCGCCGGGCTTCGAGATCAAGGTCAAGCTGCTGGCCGAAATCGACGCCTATCTGCGCGACAAGGATCCACGGGTGCGGCAGGTCAGCGTCAGCCTGGGTGCGACGTGGCAGGTCGTCGAGATCCTGCGGCCCGACGGCGAGAGCTATCGCGACATCCGCCCGCTGGTGCGCGTCAACGTCTCCGTCGTCGCCGGCCAAGGCGACCGCCAGGAGAGCGGCAGCAAGGGTTATGGCGGCCGCGCCGGCTATGCCGAATTCATCGAGACCAAGTCCTGGCGCGACGCTGCCGACGGCGCGCTGCGCGAAGCGCTGGTCAATCTGGAATCGATTCCCGCCCCCGCCGGCGAGATGGACGTCGTGCTCGGCGCCGGCTGGCCCGGCGTGATGCTGCATGAAGCGGTCGGTCACGGCCTCGAGGGCGACTTCAACCGCAAGAAGACGTCGGCCTTCGCTGGCCTGATGGGCCAGCAGGTCGCGGCCAAGGGCGTCACCGTGGTCGACGACGGCACTATTGCCTCGCGCCGCGGCTCGCTCTCGATCGACGACGAGGGCACGCCGACCAACCGCACCGTGCTGATCGAGGACGGCATCCTGGTCGGCTACATGCAGGACCGCCAGAACGCGCGGTTGATGAACATGAAGCCGACCGGCAACGGCCGCCGCCAGGGCTATGCCCATGTGCCGATGCCGCGCATGACCAACACCTACATGCTCGCGGGCGACCGCGATCCGGCCGAGATTCTCGCGGCGGTGAAGAACGGCGTGTTTGCTGCGAATTTCGGCGGCGGACAGGTCGACATCACCTCGGGCAAATACGTCTTCCAATGCACCGAGGCCTACAAGATCGAGAACGGCAAGATCGGCGCGCCGCTGAAGGGCGCCATGCTGATCGGCAACGGGCCGACCGACCTGCATCGCATCCGCATGATCGGCAACGATCTCGCGCTCGATACCGGCATCGGTACCTGCGGGAAGAACGGCCAGGGCGTGCCTGTTGGCGTCGGCCAGCCGTCGCTTTTGATGGAACGCATTACGGTGGGTGGAACGGGCGCATGAGCGTTGAAAAAGTAACTGTCAGCACCAAACGGAAGAGCAGCGGCTGGGCCGGCCAGCTCGTGCAGCTTGCCGGCATCATCGCCGCCGTCTTCATCGCCAAGGGCGCGCTGGCCGAGCCGTTCTACGTGCCATCGGGCTCGATGGAGCCGACGCTGTTGATCGGCGACGCCCTGATCGCCTCGAAATTCCCCTATGGCTACGGCACCTCGTCGCTGCCGATCCAGATCAACCTGCCGGAAACCGGCCGCGTCTTCGCGGAAACGCCGAAGCAGGGTGACGTCGTCGTGTTCCGCTGGCCCGGCGACCGCTCGCAGGCCTGGGTCAAACGCGTCGTGGGCCTCCCCGGCGACCGCATCCAGATGCGACAGGGGCAGCTGTTCATCAACGACCGTCCCGCCGAATTGAAGCCGGATGGCGTTGGGGCCGCCGAGGACGACAATGGCGGCAGCGAACCCGCCTATCGCTACGTCGAGACGCTGCCGAACGGCGTCAAGCACCTGATCTTCAAGATGCGCGACAATGGCCCGCTCGACAACACGCCCGAGGTGAAGGTGCCGGCCGGACATCTGTTCGTGCTCGGCGACAATCGCGACAACTCGGCCGACAGCCGCGTGCCACTGCGGTCCGGCGGCGTCGGCCTGCTGCCGGTCGACAATCTGGTCGGCCGTGCCGATGCCGTGCTCGGCTCCTGGGATCTCGGCATACGCGGCCAGCCGGTGTGGACCTGGCTCTCCGGCTTCCGCCTCGCGCGGTTCTTCACCGCCGTGCACTGAGCTGACTTACCCGCCGCCCTCGCGATGGACCGCCACGACTTCGTCGCACTCGCGCTGAAGAATCCGGTCAACATCGCGATCATCGACGAGCTCCAACGGCTCGCACTGCCGGATGCATGGCTCGTCGCAGGATGCCTCGCGCAGACAGTCTGGAACGTGATCACGGGTCGCGCGATCGATCACGGCATCTCTGACTACGACGTATTCTATTTTGACCCCGACACCTCGTGGGACGCGGAAGACGCGGTCATCCGCAAGCTGCACGCGCGGCTCGCTCCTTTCGGCGTCGAGATCGAAACCCGCAATCAGGCGCGCGTGCACCTCTGGTATTCCGAGAAGCACGGCCTGCCCTATCCGCCTTTGACCTGTTCAACGGATGGCATCGATCGCTTCCTCACGCAGAGCACACAAATAGGCGTGAGGCGCACAGACGACGGTTTTGAGGTCTATGCGCCGCACGGCTTCGATGACGTCGCGGGCCTGATTACGCGCCCCAATCCGAGCCCGAATTTCTCCGCGGCGAATTACGCGGTGAAAGCCGCGAGATGGAAAGCGCTATGGCCGGAGATCACAGTGGTCGCGGCGGAGTGAGATGCCGTAGGGTGGGCAAAGCGAAGCGTGCCCACCAATAGCCATCGCGATCGCGGAGAGAAGGTGGGCACGGCGCTCTGCGCCTTTGCCCACCCTACGACACCTTGTTACGACTTCTACCGCACCACGCCTGACGTGAACCCGGCCTTCCGTCGCGGCGGCTTGATGTCCTTTTTCAGGAAGCAGCGCGCTTCGCGGCCCGTATAGCCGGGACGCGCATAGGTGAAGGCACGGCATTTGTTGTCGGCCGTGCAGGCGGCCTTGCAGACGTCCTCGCCTTCGCCGTCCTTGAGGTCGAAATTGCGCAAATCGCCGCCGGGACGGTCGATCGAGGTCTCGACGCCCTCGACACGCGGCTCGATCACGCCGGCGCCGCGCACGCCGGAGATACAGCAATTGGCGGGCTGTCGCGGCGGCACGGTATTCTTGAGCCAGCACACCGCTGCGGCGCCATCGATATCGGGATAGCTGAAGCTCCAGGAGCGACAGCGGCGATCGCGCTCGCAGAGCAGCGCGCAATCCGCGGGATCGCCTGACGTGACCGGCATGTTGAAATAATCGCCGCCGGGCCGGTCGAACGCCGTCTGGGCGCACGCAGGCCCGCTCGCAAGCGCGAGCGACAGCAGCGTGACGCAGGCCACGAAGACCTTTGCCATGACGGCAGGCAGGCGGCCCTTCCCCATCGGAACAGCTTTCGAGTTATTGACGGCGCTCAGGTTTTTCGGTCGGTCATTTGATCGCCGCAAACCTGTATGGGCGATGAACAGCCTGAATCCCGATCGTTGCCCTAAAGCATGGCCCGGACCCGAAGGGCCGCGTTCGCGCAAAGTGTGACGCGGTTTTTCCGAGCTCTAGAACGCGTATTCCGCGTAGGCTGGTTCCACCGAGCCGTTCCAGGTGCCGTTGAACTTCTCGAGCATCTCCTCGGCCGGGGTGCGGCCGGAATCGATGATGCGGTCGAGTGGCTCCAGATGCCGCGTTTCGTCGCGACCGATCGCGTCGATGCGGCCGCGGCGACGCAGGCCCGCGTGTGCCAGAACGAGGCACTCCTTGGCGATTTCGAAAAGGTAGCGGTCCTTGATCCGCGCCTTGAAGCCAAAGCGCGGCACGTCGTCGCGCAGGGCCTGACGCTCAGGCACGGTCCAGTGCTTCACGAGATCCCAGGCGGCGCCGAGCGACACGTCGTCATAGAGCAACCCGGCCCAGAACGCCGACAGCGCCGGCAGACGGCCCCACGGGCCGCCGTCGGAGCCGCGCATCTCGAGGTAGCGCTTGAGCCGCACTTCCGGGAAGATCGTCGAGAGATGGTTGGCCCAGTCCGAGAGGGTCGGACGCTCACCGGGCAGATTGTTGTTGCGGCCGTCGAAGAAGGCGCGGAACGAGGAGCCCGATACGTCGATGTAATCGTCGCCGCGCTTGACGAAATACATGGGCACGTCGAGCGCATAGTCGACATAGCGCTCAAAACCCATGCCGTCCTCGAACGCCCACGGCATCATACCGGCGCGCGCATTGTCGGTGTCGCGCCAGATCTCGGAGCGGAAAGACAGGAAGCCGTTCGGCTTGCCTTCGGTGAAGGGCGAGTTGGCGAACAGAGCGGTCGCGACCGGTTGCAGCGCCAGCGAGACGCGCAGCTTCTTGACCATGTCGGCTTCGGATGAAAAGTCGAGATTGGTCTGCACCGTGCAAGTCCGGTACATCATGTCGAGGCCGTATTGACCGACCTTCGGCATGTAATTGGTCATGATCTTGTAGCGGCCCTTGGGCATCACCGGGATGTCGGCGCGCGACCAGGACGGCGTCATGCCGAGGCCGAGGAAGCCGATGCCGAGCGGGGTCGCGATCTCGCGCACCTGCGCCAGATGCGCCATCAGCTCGCTCTGGGTCTGGTGCACGTTCTCGACCGGCGCGCCGGAGAGCTCGAACTGTCCGCCGGGCTCGAGCGAGATCGCACCGCCGCCGGTGACGTCGTAGAGGCCGATGATATTGCCCTTCTCCATGATCGGCTCCCAGCCGAGCAGGAGCTTCATGCCTTCGAGCAGTGCGCCGATGCCGCGCGCGCCCTCATAAGGCACCGGACGGTGGCCTTCGAGCGTGAACGGCGTCTTCTCGTGCTCGGTGCCCATCCGGAATTCGGACGGGTCCTTGCAGCCGGCCTCGAACCACGCAACGAGCTCATCGCGCGATTGCAGCGGCGTCATATCGATCTGGTCTCGCGCCATATCAAACTCTAATCAGAAGCGCTTCGATCGAATGCGCGCGGGTGACGGGGATGGTCCGCGAACCCACCGGGCGCGCGGATGTGCTGGTTTGCCGCGCGGTCACCGCGACGGCGAGGTTTCGTTGACGTTGACGACAGGCGGCAGTTTCATCTCGCCGCACGAGCAGCCCAGCCGGTCGAGCAGACCGCTGAGCTTGACGGCATCGGCATCGGACAGTTTCGAGCCGACATATTTCTCGATCGCAGCCGAGTAGGCGCCCCACATCCGCTTCTGCAACTCGCGGCCGGCCTCCGTGATCTCGACGAATTGGCCGCGCTTGTCGATCTTGCATTCGCGCCGGGAGGCCAGCCCCTCATCGACCAGGCGGTCGATCAGGCGCGAGGTGGAGTATTGCGGGATCAGCATCTGGCGCTCGAGTTCCACCGGGCGCAGCTCGCCTGACGGCGCGCGCGACAATTCGAGCAGCGCGTCGTACCATGCCAGCGGCGGAAAGCCGGCCTTCTTCAGGTCCTGCTCGACGCAGTCGAGCACGCGGCTCTGCACCCGCATCAGGCGAATCCAGGCACTGGTTGCCTCGGTCGATGGTTTGCGTTTCATGGTCCCGCTCAAACTCGTCGTCCGCTTCTTACCCCACTCGATGCACCTGCATCAATCTTGACTATTGGATGCAGGTGCATGTAGGCGTTCTTTCGCCCCAACCAAGCGTCAAGAGGAGGAAATTCCATGAAACTGTATTACTCGCCCGGCGCCTGCTCGCTGTCTCCCCATATCGCGCTCCTGGAAGCCGACCTGCCCTATGAGCTGGTCAAGGTCGATATCCGGGCCAAGAAGCTCGAGAACGGTGAAGACTATCTGAAGGTCAATCCCAAGGGTCAGGTCCCCGCGCTGGGCCTCGACAGCGGCGAGATCGTGACCGAAGGCCCGGTCATTGTCCAGATGATCGCCGACAAAGCCCCGGCCAAGGCGCTGGCGCCCGCGCGCGACAGTTCCGAGCGCTACAAGCTGCTCGAATGGCTGAACTTCCTCACCTCCGAGGTGCACAAGAGCTTCGGCCCGCTGTTCGCGCCGGCGCTGAACGACGAGGCCAAGGTGTTCTTTAGGGATCGCGTCATGGGCAAGCTGAAGCACATCGACAGCGAGCTCGCCGGCCGCGACTACCTCATGGGCAAGCAGTTCTCGGTCGCCGACGGCTATCTCTTCACGATGCTGAGCTGGGGCGATCGGCTGAAATTCGACCTCTCGGCGATGCCGCACCTCACCGCCTACAAGGCGCGCGTCGCGGCACGGCCGAAGGTGCAGGAGGCCTTGAAGAAGGAAGGGCTGATCCAGGCCGCCTGAGCCGCGAGAGCGATCGATCTTCCAAGGGCCGGGTCGACGATCCGGCCCTTTTTATTTGCGGCAGCACAGCGCGGGCGCGAACCCATTTTCGCCGGATCATCGTACCTGTCGTTAGACTTATGGACTACTTCTTATGGGCTACTGTTCGCCGAATGTAAGCTTGTCAGTACCCGCGAAGAGGGCGAACCTAGCGGAATTGTTGAAGATTTTTTCGGACTCTCATCGGAGTTGAACTTGGCGATTGCCTTCGTCCTGATCGTGGCAAGTGCGTTGGTGGGAATAGCGACAGGTTACGCTTTCAGGATCTGGGCGCTGGTCGTGATCTCACCGCCAATCGCAGTTTTCTCGGCGATGATTCTTCGCATTTTTGAGTTCGGGATGATGGCCGGTGTGATCGTCATCGCCGTCTGTCTTGCCGTCTGCCAGCTCGCCTATTTCGCTGCAGCCTATTTTCTAAGCGCGCGCAATGTCTCAGCCCATGACGAGGTCGACGGCCAGCCAAGCGAGCCAGGCGAGCAGAGAATCCGCCGAGAGCACGAGTAGCGCCAAGGCGACCCAGACCACCGGCCCCTTGCGGCGCAGGCGCGCCGGCTTTGACGCCGGCGAGACGCGGCCCAGCGCAGGCGTAACAGCGTATTTCGCGGCGAGATCGCGACCAAGCGCGGTCTTCCGCAACACCAAAGAGTTCATCAAGGACACTTTCTTATTTCATCTTCAACTTGCGTTACCCGACTGATCAACAAGAGTGATGCCAAGGCAAAAGAACGGCGCTGCTTCGACGCACCTATGACAATTGCAGAACGGTCCACAACTTTGGCAGGGTTCCTACGCGAAATCTGTGACGGGTTCCACAAATGCGTCTTGACGCAACCGTGATGAGGGGAGCGAACGTGAAAAAGGCCGAATCGACGATCCGGCCTTTTGTAGTCTCCAACGGGGCGACGAGATCAGACGATCAGGCAGCAGCCGCTTTCTTCGGCGCGAAGCGGCCATAGAAAGTTTCACCCTTCGCGGCCATCTCCTCAAGAAGCTTCGGCGGCGTGAAGCGCGAGCCGTATTTCGCCTCCAGCTTATGGCAGAGCTCGACGAACTTCTTCGTGCCCATGAAGTCGATGTAGGACAGCGTACCGCCGGTGAACGGCGCGAAGCCGAAGCCGAGGATCGAGCCGACATCCGCCTCGCGGGGATCGGTGATGACGTGATCCTCCACCGTGCGCGCGGCTTCGACCGCCTGCACGACCAGGAAGCGCTGCTTCAGCTCTTCGACATCGAGCGTGTCCGGATCGAGTTGCTTCGGCTGCAGCGCGGACAGGCCCGGCCACAGGCTCTTCTGACCCTTGCCCTTCTCGGGGTAGTCGTAGAAACCCTTGCTGTTCTTGCGGCCAAGGCGGCCCTGGTTCTCGACCATCTCGACCATCAGCTTCTTCTGATCGGGGTTGATGGCGTTGGGGCCGAGATCGGCCTCGGTCGCCTTCATGATCTTGAGGCCGAGGTCGAGCGCCACTTCATCCGAGAGCGAGAGCGGGCCGACCGGCATGCCGGCCATCCTCGCGCAGTTCTCGATCATCGCCGGCGGCACGCCTTCGAGGAACATCTCGTTGCCTTCGGCGACGTAGCGGCCGACGCAGCGATTGGCGAAGAAGCCGCGGCTGTCGTTGACGACGATCGGCGTCTTGCCGATCTGACGGACATAGTCGAGCGCGGTCGCGAGCGCGAGATCGCCGGTGTTCTTGCCCTTGATGATCTCGACCAGCATCATCTTCTCGACCGGCGAGAAGAAGTGGATGCCGACGAACTTGCCCTGGTCCTTGAAGCTCTCGGCCAGCGAGGTGATCGGCAGCGTCGAGGTATTCGAGGCGAAGATCACGTCCGGCTTCATGTACTCCTGCGCCTTGGCAAACGTGTCAGCCTTGACCTTGCGGTCCTCGAACACCGCCTCGATGACGAGGTCGACGTCCTTCAGGGCAGCATAGTCCGCGGTCGGCCTGATGCGCGCGAGCAGCGCTTCGGCGTCGGCCGGCTTGGCGCGGCCCTTCTTGATCTGGTCTTCGATCATCTTCTGCGCATGCGCCTTGCCCTTGTCGGCGCTTTCCTGGTCGCGATCGATCAGGACGACGTCGAGGCCGGCGCGGGCCGAGACGTAGCCGACGCTCGCGCCCATGAAGCCGGCACCGATCACGGCGATCTTCTTCACCTTGGTCGCGGGCACGTCCTTTGGACGGCGCGCGCCTTTGTTGAGCTCCTGCATCGACAGGAACAGGCTGCGGATCATCGCCGCCGCTTCCTTCGAGCGCAGCACCGAGGTGAAGTAGCGCGACTCCACGCGAAGCGCCGCGTCGATCGGCAGCTGCAGGCCCTCATAGACGCAGCTCATGATCGCGCGCGCGGCCGGATAGTTGTCGTAGGTCTCGCGGCGATAGATCGCGTTGCCGGCGGGGAACATCATCATGCCGGCCTTGGAGAACACCGGGCCGCCGGGCAGCTTGAAGCCCTTCTCGTCCCAGGGCGCGACGGCCTTGCCGCCGCCCTTGATCCAATCCTTCGCTGCCTTGACGAGGTCGGCAGCGGGCACGATGGCGTGAATCAAATTCAGTGCCTTCGCCTTGTCGACCGTGACCGGATCGCCCTTGAGCAAAATGGTCATGGCATCCTGCGGCGGCACCAGCCGCGGCACGCGCTGCGTGCCGCCGGCGCCGGGGAACAGGCCGACCTTGACCTCGGGCAGGCCGAGACGGGTCTTGGGATTCTCCGCCGCCACGCGATAGTGGCAGCACAGCGTGATCTCGAAGCCACCGCCGAGCGCGAGGCCGTTGATCGCAGCAGCCCACGGCTTGCCGGAGGTCTCGATTGAGCGCAGCACTTGCGAGAAGCGCCGGCTCTGCTCGAACAGCATCTGGTTCGCGGCGGTCTCGTCTTGCTCCTTAAGAACCTTGGCGTAGGCCTGGTTCATGCCCTCAAGCATGGACAGGTCGGCACCGGCGCAGAACGCTTCCTTCGCCGAGGTGATGACGACGCCCTTCACAGCGGCGTCACCGGTCGTTTCCTTGACGATCGCGTCGAGCTCGCTGGTCGAGGTCTCGTCGAGCACGTTCATCGAACGGCCCGGAATGCCCCAGGTGACCAGCGCGATGCCGTCGGAATCGGCCTCAACCCTGAAGTTCTTGTAAGCCATGTTGGTTGCTCCCTACCCTTTACACGCGCTCGATGATGGTGGCGGTGCCCATGCCGCCGCCAATACACAGCGTCACCAGGGCGGTGGACTTGTTGGTGCGCTCAAGCTCGTCGAGCACGGTGCCGAGGATCATGGCACCGGTCGCGCCGAGCGGATGACCGAGCGCGATCGCGCCGCCATTGACGTTGATCTTGGCGTTGTCGATGTCGAAGGCCTGGATGTAACGCAGCACGACCGAGGCGAAGGCCTCGTTGAGCTCGAACAGGTCGATGTCCGACTTCTTCATGCCGGAGCGCGCGAACAGCTTTTCGGTGACGTCGACCGGACCCGTCAGCATCATCGCCGGCTCGGAGCCGATGTTGGCAAAGGCGCGGATTTTTGCGCGCGGCTTGAGACCGTACTTCGCGCCCGCTTCCTTGCTGCCGAGCAGGACGGCGCCGGCGCCATCGACGATGCCGGAGGAGTTGCCGGCATGGTGCACGTAATTGACGCGCTCGATCTCGGGATGCGACTGCACTGCGACGCCGTCAAAACCGCCCATCTGCGCCATCATCGTGAACGACGGCTGCAGCTGCGCCAGCGACTGCATCGTGGTCGAGGGACGCATGTGCTCGTCCTTGGCGAGGATGGTGAGGCCGTTGATGTCCTTCACCGGCACGACCGACTTGTTGAAGCGGCCTTCTTCCCAGGACTTCGCGGCGCGCTGCTGGCTCTGCACCGCATAGGCATCGACGTCGTCGCGCGAGAAGCCGTATTTGGTAGCGATGAGGTCGGCCGAAACGCCTTGCGGCATGAAGTATGAGGGCACCGCCATCGAGGGGTCCATCGGCCAGGCACCGCCGGAGGCGCCGATGCCGACGCGGCTCATCGATTCCGCGCCGCCGCCGATCACCAGCTCATGCTGGCCGGCCATGATCTGCGCGGCCGCAAAGTTCACGGCGTCGAGGCCGGAGGCGCAGAAGCGGCTGATCTGCACGCCGGGGACGGCTTCGCCGAGACCTGCCTTGAGCGCCGCGAAGCGCGCGATGTCGGAGCCGGCTTCGCCGACCGGATCGACCACGCCGAGCACGACGTCGTCGACGGAGTCTTCCGGCAGGTTGTTGCGGTCCTTCAGCGCCTTGAGCGGCACGGTGGCGAGTGCCAGCGCGGTGACTTCGTGCAGCGCGCCGTCCGCCTTGCCGCGGCCGCGGGGGGTGCGAACGTGATCGTAGATGAATGCCTCAGGCATGACGCCCTCCTGATCTGGTGTTCGAATTTTGATTGCGCGGAAGCAAGCTCAGAACGCTTCCGCCGGCAGTTCCATGATGGTAGCGCAGCCGGACTGGATGCGCGCGAGATTGGCCGCGGTCTCCGGCAGCATGCGCTCCATGAAGAAACGGCCCGTGACGAGCTTGGTCGAGAGATAGGGCGTCGCCCCGCTGGCGGCAATCTTGGCCTGGGTGACTTTCGCCATCTTCGCCCACATGTAGCCGAGCGCGACGAAGCCGAAGAGATGCAGGTAATCGGTCGCGGCTGCTCCGGCATTGTCCGGTTTCGCCATCGCGTTCTGCATCAGCCATGTCGTGGCCTGCTGGAGATGGCCGAGCGAAACCGAGAGCGGGGTGATGAAAGGCTTGAGCGCCTCGTCGCCGCCGTTCTCCTTGGCGAAGGCCATGACCTCGCCGAAGAACGCCGTGATGGCGCGGCCGCCGTCGCGCGGCAGCTTGCGGCCGACGAGGTCGAGCGCCTGGATGCCGTTGGCGCCCTCATAGATCATCGCGATGCGGGCATCGCGCACGAACTGCTCCATGCCCTGCTCGGCGATGTAGCCGTGACCGCCATACATCTGCTGCGCCTGCACCGCGTTGGCGAAGCCGTAGTCGGTGAGAAAACCCTTCAGCACGGGCGTCATCAGGCCCATGTGATCGTCGGCGGCCTGACGGTCCTTCGGGTCCTCCGAGCGATGGGCAACGTCGCTCTTCAGCGCGGTCCACATCACGAAGGCGCGCGCGGCCTCGTTGAAGGCGCGGATCGACAGCAGCGTGCGGCGCACGTCGGGATGCACGATGATCGGATCGGCCAGCTTGTCCGGCGCCTTCACGCCGGTCAGCGAGCGGCCCTGGATGCGCTCGCGCGCGTAGGCGACCGCGTTCTGATAGGCGACCTCGGACTGCGCGAGGCCCTGCACGGCGACGCCGAGGCGGGCCTCGTTCATCATTACGAACATGCCTTGCATGCCCTTGTTCTCTTCGCCGATCAGCCAGCCGGTGGCGCTGTCGTAGTTCATCACGCAGGTGGAATTACCGTGGATGCCCATCTTGTGCTCGATCGAGCCGCAGACGACACCGTTGCGGGCGCCGACCGATCCGTCGGCATTCACCAGGAATTTCGGCACCACAAACAGCGAGACGCCCTTGATGCCCGCAGGCGCGCCCTCGATGCGGGCGAGCACGAGATGGATGATGTTCGGGGCGAGGTCATGCTCGCCGGCCGAGATGAAGATCTTGGTGCCCGTGATCTTGAAGCTGCCGTCGGGCTGGCGCACCGCCTTGGTGCGGAGCATGCCGAGATCGGTGCCGCACTGCGGCTCGGTCAGGTTCATGGTGCCGGTCCATTCGCCCGCGACCATCTTCGGCACGTAGGTCTGCTTCTGCTCCGGCGTGCCATGAACGATCAGCGCGGCGGTCGCGCCCATGGTGAGGCCGCCATACATCGAGAACGCCATGTTGGCGGAGATCTGGAATTCGTTGACGGCTTGCGAGAGCGTCACCGGCAGGCCCTGGCCGCCGAACTCGGTCGGCGCCGACAGGCCGAGCCAGCCGCCCTCGGCCACTTGCTTGAACGCATCCTTAAAACCCTTCGGCGTGGTGACGCTGCCGTCCTCAGTGCGCTTGCAGCCTTCGAGATCGCCGACGCGGTTGAGCGGCTGCAGCACCTCCTCGGCGAGCTTGGCGGCTTCGCCCAGGATGGCCTCGCGCACGTCGCTCGAGGCATCGGAGAAGCCGGCGAGATTGTCGTAGCGGTCGATCTGGAAGACATCGTTGAGCAGGAAGTTCACGTCTTCGACGGGGGCTTTGTAGATCGGCATGGTGGTCTCCCGGCAGGCCTTGAAGCGATGAGCCTTGAAGTGATGGATTCTCTAGGATTGGGCGGCGAGCTGCTCCGCCATCAGGCGATGCAGCATGTTGATCGCCTTGAGCGGGCGCACCATCACCTTGAAATTTGTGATCCGACCCTCGGCATCGAAAGTGATGATGTCGACGCCGTTGATCTCGATGCCGTCGATCATGGTCTTGAATTCGAGCACGGCGCCGTCAGCGCTTGTCCACTCGCCGACATAGGTGAAGCCGGGACCGCCGAGCACCTTCTCGGCGCTGGCGAGATATTTGAAGGTGATGTCGCGCCCGCGCTGCGGCGAGTGCACGACCGGGCTTTCGAACATGGCGTCAGGATGGAGCAGGTCCCAGAGCGCTTTCGCATCATGGGACTTCATGAAGCTGTACCAGGAGTCGAGGCCGGTCATGGTCAGGGTGCCTCCCTTGAATCGAACGCCTTGAATCGGACGCGTTGGCAAAGACGCGAAAACAACCCCATGCACAGTAGCGAGGAGGTTGATTCCACTGGGTTTCCCTGATCGGTTCTTGAGCCCGACCTTGGGTCGCCTCATATGCACATTGACGCATATGCGTCGATGCGCATAAAGTCAAGCTGCTTGGTCAAGGTCACGGGGAGGAGGCAGGTCACATGGCACTGGGCGACGCGATCCTCGCATGCCTGACGGAACGTCCGATGACGGGCTACGAGCTCGCCAAGACATTCGACTCCTCGGTCGGCTTCTTCTGGAAGGCCGACCACCAGCAAATCTACCGTGAACTCTCCAAGCTGCGCGACCGTGGCTACATCCAGGGCCGCGAGGTCGTGCAATCCGGCAAGCCCAATAAACTCATCTATACGCTGACTCCGGAAGGCCGAACAGCGCTGCGGCACTGGGCCGCGCGACCGAGCACCCCGCCCTCGATCAAGGACGACCTGCTGGTCCGGCTGCATGCCCTCGACAGCATCGACATCGAGCCGATCCGCACCGATTTGATGGACCGCCTGGAGCATCACCGCGACCGGCACGAGAATTACGAGCGGATTCTGAAAAAGCGTTTTCCGGAAGGCACGGCGTCGGGTGTGCTCGACCTCGGCAATCTGCTGCTGCTCCGCCTCGGTGCCCGGCACGAGCAGATGGTGGCCGATTTCTGCGAAGAAGCGCTCGAGGCGCTGTCGGCGATGAGCGGCAAGGCCACGGTGGTGCCGCTGGACGACGGCAAGCGCGAGGGCAAGGGTTAGGCCGCAGCGACGCCTAGAACTTCGTCACGACGGGCTTGTCATCCCAGTTGAACCGGACGTTCACGCCGGCGCGGACGATATCGTCGGTCAGCCGGACGTCGCGCGTGGCAACCGCCGCCGGCCCGAGGAGAGGCCGCGTCTCGAAATATCGCTTGCTGCCGAAATCGGTGTGAACATATTCGAGCTTGAAGCTCACGGCGCCCCAGGTGTCGGTCCAGGCTGCCCATTCGCCGCCCAGTCCGGCCGCAAGACCGGTCCGCGTTCTGGACTCGGTCACGGCCCCGGCAGGATCGGATACAGTGACGGCGGTACCGGCAAAGGCGATGCCGGCGGTCCCGTAGATCAGAAACTGATCGAGCGCGTAGCCAACGCGGCCGCGGAACATGTCGATCCATCTCTCGCGCGTGGTGCTCGTCGCCGTGACGTTGAACGGCGGCATGTCGGGCGCGGAGCCGTGCTTGTTGGTCCATGAGGCGTCGTTCTCGAAGCCGAGCACGGTCTTCTCGATCTGGAAATCACAGCCGAATGCCCCGCCCGCGACGCCGCCAGTGAGATTGAAGGTGCCGGAAATCGTGGGGCCGACGGCGTCGCCGGCACGCGCGACGTCCTCACTCTTGCCCCAGGAGCCGCCGCCCTGGACGCCGACATAGCAGCTGGTCCAGTTGAAGCCTGCGGGCGCCGGCGCCTTGACCACGGGCTTTGCCGCCGGGGCATCGGCGGCAAAGGCGGGCGATGCCAGGCCGGCCGCGAGCGCGGCCACGAGCAACCATTTCATGTCAGCAACAATCTGCTCAGGCAGAGCGCCGAACGCGGCGCTCTCTATCCCTGAGACGGGTCGGGCGGGCCTGCGGCGAAAATTTTGTCGGCGGGGGCGCTGTCACCTCTCCCGCTTACGCTTGCGGGAGAGCATAGGCCGCCTTCGGCGGCCGTTCTCAAGTGACGCCGAGGCAAAGCCTCGGCTATGCCGAAGGCGCGGGTGAGGGCTTTCTCTCCTCTTGGGGATTCTCGATTGGGGAAGCACCCTCTCCCCAACCCTCCCCCGCAAGCGCAGGGCAATCGCATATGGCATTTTGCGCGACCTGAGCGCGCGCCTCGTCCTTCGAGACGACCGCTTTGCGGTCTCCTCAGGATGAGGCTAAGCAGCATCGGTGTTCGTCAAAAACTACGGCCGCACATTCGGTCCTCATCCTGAGGGCCCGCCAACGGCGGGCGTCTCGAAGGATGGCCACAGGGGAATCGCTTCCATACGTGATTGCCCTGCCCGCAAGCGGGGAGGGAGCGCACCGACCACGCGGCAAAAGCCCCGCTCCGGTTCCAGCCGCCCAACTTTAAGACACCGGGACGGCATTCCTTAACCCGTTATTTACCGTAACAGGAAAAAGTCGATTTTCGAGGCAGACGACCCGCGCCGAATTCGATTGTCTTACAACCGGCACGCGTGGGGAGACTGGAGGCGCCGGGTGGGGCGCCGGAGTCGGAACCGGACAGAGTCATGAATTCGCGCGTATCGTGGAGTGTGGACGGTATCGATCCATCCGTGAGGGAGCGGGCCGAAGCTGCTGCGCGCAGAGCCGGCATGTCACTCAACGACTGGCTGAACTCCACGCTCGGCGAGACTGTCCCACAGAACTTTCGCGGACCTTACGAGCAGCGTCAGGATCAGCGTCAAGATCAACGTCCCGATCCGCGCGCTCAGCAAATGCCGAGCCAGGGACCGAGCCAGGAAAGCCGCGAGGTCGCCGACATCCATCAGCGGCTCGACGCGATCACCCAGCAGATCGAACGGATTTCAAAGCCCGCCGCACCGCGCCAGGATTCTTCACGACCGGACGTGTCGCGCGAGCAGGGTGTCGCCCGCCAGCTCAACGACGCGATCTCGCGACTCGATGCCCGCCTGTCGCAAATCTCGCGGCCTCAACAGCCGCAGCAACCTCAAGCGCCGCAGCAGCCTCAGGCACAGCGCGCCGCTCCGGTCGAGACGCGGGAGCGCCAGGCCGATGCGGTCGAGCGCGCGGCCGCGCAGGTCTATCGCAACTCACCTCCGCTGAGCCCGGCGTCATTCGACGTCGCGGTCGCCGAGATCACCGCACGGCAGAGCGAGCTCGACGGCTTTACGCCGCGTCAGGTGCCGCCGCGGGCTGCACCGTCGATCACACCCTCGGCAGCTCCCTATGCACCACCGATGGCGCCGCCTGCGCCTGCCTACGCTCCGCCGCCACCGCAGCCGGGGCCGGATTTCTCGTCGCTCGAGCGCCATCTGCTCAAGATCACGAGCCAGATCGAGTCGCTCCAGCGTCCTGACAATACCGAGCAGGCGATCAACGGCTTCCGCGCCGAGCTCGCCGAGATCCGCAACGCCATCACCGAGGCGATGCCGCGCCGCGCGATCGAATCGATCGAGAACGAGATTCGCTCGCTGCACCGTCGCATCGACGAGACCCGCTCCAACGGTACCGACGGCCAGGTGCTCTCAGGCATCGAGCGCGCGCTCGCCGACATCAAGCAGGTGCTGCGCACGCTGACGCCGGCCGAGCAGCTCACCGGCTATGACGAGGCGATCCGCAATCTCGGCGCCAAGCTCGACCTGATCCTGCGCGCCAATGACGACCCCTCGACGGTGCGCCAGCTTGAAGGCGCGATCTCGGCATTGCGCGGCATCGTCTCGAACGTCGCCTCCAACGAGGCACTGGCACGGCTCTCCGAGGACGTGCAGCTGCTGTCGTCCAAGGTCGACCAGGTCGATCGCTCCTCAGACCGCGGCGACAGCTTTGCCGTGCTGGAGCAGCGCATCGCCGCGCTCACCGCGGCGCTGGAAACGCGCGAGCGGCCGCAACCGGCCGAGAGCACCGAACATCTGGAAAGCGCGATCCGCGCGCTGTCGGACCGTTTCGACCGCATGCAGGTCGGCAACGACTCGGCCTCGACCTTCACGCATCTCGAGCAGCGCGTCTCCTATCTCCTGGAGCGGATCGAAGCCGCCTCCGATTCGCGCGGCGGCAATTTCAGCCGCGTCGAGGACGGGCTGCACGACATCCTGCGGCACCTCGAGCGGCAGCAGGCGACCTATTCCGCGCTCGCAGAGAGCCGAAGCTCGGCGCCGTCTCCCGATTCCGGAATGGTCGATCTCGTCAAGCGCGAGCTGTCCGACATCCGCTACAGCCACGCCGAAACCAACCGCAGCACGCAGGATTCGCTGGAGGCCGTGCACAACACGCTCGGCCATGTCGTCGATCGTCTCTCCATGATCGAGGGCGATCTGCGCGCGGTGCGTACCGCTCCGCCGGCCCCTGCGCCGATGCCGATGGCTGCGCCCATGCCGCCGGTCGAGCCGGCGCCGATGGCGCACGAGCAACGGCCGCCGCAGCCGCAGCAGCCGAAATACGATCCGAAGCCCGAGCTGCCGAATCCGGCCGCCGCGCAACAGCCGGCGCATTCCGCCTTCGTGGCCGCGCCGCGTGAATTCCATGCCGCCGCGCCCGCTGCACCCCCGCCGGTGCCGATGGCGCCGGCTCCGCCGCGTGCGATCAGCGAGATCCTCGAGCCGCACACGGCGCCCGCCCGCGCTGCGATCGCGCCCGAACTGCCGCCGGATCACCCGCTTGAGCCCGGCACGCGTCCGAACGGCCGCCCCGCCACGCCGTCCGAGCGCATTGCCGCGTCGGAAAGTGCGATCAGCGAAATCCCCGCCACTCCGAAGGAGCCGGTGTCGTCGTCGAGCTTCATCGCGGCCGCGCGCCGTGCCGCGCAAGCGGCCGCCGCGCAACCGCCGGAGAAGCCCGCCCGCGGCGTCAAGGCCGCGATCGCGGCCCGCACCAAAGACAAGGGCCAGAGCCAGGCACAGGGACAGCAAGGCGCCTCGACCATCACCTCGAAGATCCGCTCGCTGCTGGTCGGCGCGAGCGTGGTCGTGATCGTGCTCGGCACCTTCAAGATGGCGATGAACCTGCTCGAAGGCGGCAGCGCGCCGCCGGCGCCGCAGGCGATGGAAAATACCAGCCAGCCGGCGCCGCAGGCGCCGCCGCCGGTCGAGAACAAGCCCGCCGCGCCCGAGCAGGTCACGCCGTCGATGACCTCGCCGACGCCGATCGGCAAGCAGTCCCTGAACAATGCCGCACCGGCGCCCGCGACGAGCTCCGGCAATACGGCTTCGGTCGAAATTCCGCCCGCTCCAGCCGCCGTGCCGCCCGCAGCCTCCAGCGACGTGACCGGTGCGCTGACGGGCACGAGCCGCGCTCGGCTCGGCACGGTGCAGGTGCCGCCGAGCGAGAAGCTGCCTGACGGCATCGGCGGCCCGGGCCTGCGCACCGCCGCGATGAAGGGCGATGCGACCGCGGCCTACGAGATCGGCGTGCGCTTTGCCGAAGGCAAGGGCGTGGCTGCGAATTACGACGAAGCCGCGAAATGGTACGACCGCGCGGCGCAGGCCGGCGTGGTGCCCGCGACCTTCCGCCTCGGCACGCTCTACGAAAAGGGCCTCGGCGTCAAGAAGGACGCCGACATCGCCCGCCGCTACTACACGCAGGCCGCCGAGCGCGGCAACGCCAAGGCGATGCACAATCTCGCGGTGCTCGACGCCGACGGCGGCGGACGCGGCGCCAACTACAAGAGCGCGGGGCAGTGGTTCCGGAAAGCCGCCGATCGCGGCGTCGCCGACAGCCAGTTCAATCTCGGCATCCTCTATGCCCGCGGCATCGGCGTCGAACAGAACCTCGCCGAATCCTACAAATGGTTCACCCTCGCCGCCGGCCAGGGCGACGCGGACGCAGCGACCAAGCGCGACGACGTCGCCAAGCGTCTCGACCCGCAATCGCTCGCCGCCGCCAAGCTCGCGATCCAGACCTTTAGCGCCGAGCCGCAGCCCGACGACGCCGTCAACGTCCCGGCCCCCGCCGGCGGCTGGGACAGCGCACCGCAGGCGAGCACCAAGCCGGCGCCGAAGCCGGTCGCGACGAAGCGCTCGGCGTCGGCGGCGCATTAGAGCCGAGTAGCTTTAGATCAAACCAAACGGGCCGCGGGCTCGGTGCACCTCTCCCGCATGCGGGAGAGGTCGGCGCGTAGCGCCGGGTGAGGGCTTTCTCCCCTTGGGGAATCTCACTGCGGAGACACCCTCTCCCCGACCCTCTCCCGCGAGCGGGAGAGGGAGCGCACCGCCGGCGCGGCGAACATCCGCGTTATCTCATGCCGCCTCCCCGTCTCATTCTCCACGCCCAAGATTCCTGATCCGCCCGGCATCAAATTCCGCTATTGAAGGGCGCGGCATGCCCTTCCTGCGAGCGCTCCGCGAAATCGATCCGTCTCGCCGGAGCGGGGGTCCGATGCAGCTCTACCTTCCGATCGCCGATCTTCCGGTCAACGTGTTCCTGGTGCTGGCGATGGGCGCGGCTGTCGGCTTCGTCTCCGGCATGTTCGGGATCGGCGGCGGCTTCCTGATGACGCCGCTGTTGATCTTCATCGGCATCACGCCGGCGGTCGCGGTGGCCTCGGTCGCGAGCCATATCGCGGCCTCGTCGTTTTCCGGCGCCCTCACCTATTGGCGGCGGCGCGCGATCGATCCGGCGCTGGCGAGCGTATTGTTGTGCGGCGGCGTGACCGGAACGGCGCTGGGCGTGTGGACCTTCACGCAGCTCCGTGCGCTCGGCCAGCTCGATCTGATGATCGCACTCTCTTACGTGGTGCTGCTCACCACGGTCGGCAGCCTGATGTTCTCCGAAGGCCTGCGCGCATTGATGCGGACCCGGCGCGGCGCCGTGCCGCCACGGCGCGCGCATAACTGGATTCACGGCCTGCCGCTGAAAATGCGGTTCAAGCGCTCGAAGATCTATCTGTCGGTCATCCCGGTGGTCGTCATCGGCATCGTGATCGGTTTCATCGGCGCGGTCATGGGCATCGGCGGCGGCTTCATCCTGGTGCCGATCATGATCTATATCCTGAGGGTGCCGACCTCGACGGTGGTCGGGACCTCGATGGTGCTGACGCTGGTCACCATGTTGTTCGCGACCATGCTGCATGCGGTGACCAATCACCTCGTCGACGCCGTGCTGGCGCTGATCCTGATGGTCGGCGGCGTCACCGGTGCGCAATTCGGCGCCCGCGCCGGCCAGAAGATCCGCGGCGAGCAGCTGCGGCTGCTGCTGGGCTTGCTGATCCTTTCCGTCGGCGTCCGCTTCGCGGTCGAGCTGGTGATCCGCCCCGAAGACCTCTTCACCATCCGGGAATTGGGGGTGAGCGGATGATGCGTGCGCTCGCTGCGGCTCTCCTCGTCCTGCTGCTCGGCGCATCCGCGCGGGCCGAACGGCTGATCGTGTCGGTCTCCAACCACCGCGTCACGGTGACGCCGAACTATTCCGGCGAGGAGCTGGTGCTGTTCGGCTCGGTGGAGAAGGATGCCGCAACGCCCGCAGACCGCACGGCTTACGACCTCGTGGTCACCGTGATGGGCCCGCGCGCCGACATGGTGACGCGGCGCAAGGAGCGCAAATTCGGCATCTGGATCAACACCGACTACCGGCAGTTCCTGCAGGTGCCGAGCTATCTGGCGCTGTTCGCCAATCGCCCGTTCGAAGCCATCACCTCGCCCGAGATCGCGCGGCGGCAGCAGATCGGGCTCAACAACGTGCTGCTGACCCAGCGCGTCAGCGGCGATTACGCCGACGTGGTGCCGAACGACGCGTTCCGCTCCGCCTTCATCCGCCTGCGCACCCAGCGCGGGCTCTATCGCGAGGATGCGAGCGCGGTGACGTTCCTGACGCCGACGCTGTTCCGCACCGGCATCCCGCTGCCGGCGGAGGTGCCGATCGGCACCTATGAGGTCGAGATCAAGCTGTTCGCGAACGGCGCGTTCATCGGCAAGACCGAGACCGCGTTCGAGATCGTCAAGGTCGGTTTCGAGCAGTTCGTCGCGACGAACGCGCGGCAGAACGGGCTGGTTTATGGCCTGGTCACCGCGGCGATGGCGCTGATGACGGGATGGATGGCGTCGATCGTGTTCCGGAAGGATTAGCCTCCTCCGTCATTGCGAGGAGCGCAGCGACGAAGCAATCCAGAGTATCACCGGGGAGGGATTCTGGATTGCTTCGCTTCGCTCGCAATGACGGGTGTGGCTTACCTCACGGCGCCTCAACCACCGTCGGCACACCGGGCTCCAGCAACCGCAACCGTGTGCCGAAACCGAGCGCGTCAAACGTCTTGCGCAAATCCTCGCTGTTCTGGCGGAAATGCGCCCGGCCTTCGGTATGCAGGGGCACGATCATCGCGTCGGGGAAGGCGCGCGCGGTCTCGACGGTGTCGTTGGTGTCCATGGTGAGATGGAACGGGCCGCGGGTTTGCGCGGCACCCGCGAACGGCAGCACCACGCCGCATTTGAAGCGGCGCGCGACCTCGGCGACGCCGTCGAACCAGGTGGTGTCGCCGCTGATATAGACCGGGCTCGTGTCCTTGCGGCTCGACTGCACCACGAAGCCGATGACATCGCCCGAGAGCGGCTCGATGCCGGCCGGGCCGTGACGCGCCGGCGTCGCGGTGATGGTCAGCGTGTTGCCGTCGTCGTCTTTCAGATGCGCGGTCGCCCAGGGCGCGAGGCCCTCGACATGACCGCCGAGGCGTTTTGCGCCGGCCTCAGTCGTCAGTGCGCGCGGCGCATTAAGCAGATAGTCGCGGCCGGAATTGTCGAGATTGTCCGAATGCTGGTCGTGGCTGAGCAGCACGGCATCGATCGGGCCGATGGCGTCGGCCTTCATTGCGGGACCGATGGTCTTCTCCAGCTTCACATGCGGCAATTGATAGGCACCGGGCGCATCGAACGTGGGATCGGTGAGCAGGCGAAAGCCGTCGATCTCGATCAGCGCGGTGGGGCCGCCGATCAGGGTGATGGAAACGGGCATGAGGGAACTCCTCTTACACGACGGGCTTTGCGGGACGCGTCACCATGTAAATGCCGAGCGCCACCGGAATGATCCCCAGCAAGTCACGCGCTTCGACGTGTTCGCCGAGCACGAGAAACGCGAACAGCATGCCGAGCGGCGGCATCAGGAAATGATAGGCACTGGCGGCCGTCGCGCCACACACTTTCAGGAGATGAAACCAGAGCCAGTAGGCCAGGATCGAGCCGCCGAGCACGAGGAACGCGAAGGCGCCGATCAGGCTCGCCGTGACATCGATCGCATGGACGTCCGCAAACGTGAGCGCGACCGGCGTCAGCACGATGCCGGCGGCGAGATTTTGCACGCCGTTGCCGATCCACAGGCTTCCCTTCGGCGCGAGCAGCTTGAACAGGATGGTGCCGGCGACGATGGAGGCGAGCGAGGCCAGCGTGAAGATGATGCCGTGCAGGCTGTCGGTGCCAACCGAGAGGCGGTGCCAGACGATCAGGGTGACGCCGATGATGCCGAGCAGGAGGCCGCTCGCCTTGCGCCAGGTCATGCCCTCGCCGAGCAGGAGCGCTGCGAGCGCGGCCGTGAACACCGGATTGGCCGAGACGATCAGGCCGCCAAGGCCGGCCGAGACCGATTGCAGGCCGGTATAGCCGAGCCCGAGATAGAGCGCGTTGTTGGCGATGCCGAGCACGGCGAAGATCACGACATCACGCCACGATAGCGACCAGTCGTCGCCGCGGATCAGCGTCGCACCCAAGATCAAAATGCCGGCGAGCGAGAAGCGCGCGGCGAGCAGGATCAGCGGCGGGCAATGGGTGACGCCGATCTTGCCGGCGACGAAGGCGTAGCTCCAGAGCAGGCAGAACAGGCCGATGGCAAAGGGCAGCGCGTTGAAGCGGCTGCTGGGGGCGGATATCGAGGGGGCGAGGGACATGAGGGGCATTCTCCTGAGCCCTCTATCTAGGGACCCCGCTTGCCATTTGAAAATTAAATGATTAACTCGCCGTCAGTGGATTTATAAATGGAGGCGCCCATGCTCGATCTGGAGCTTCTGCGCAGCTTTGTCTCGGTGGTCGAGGCCGGCGGCTTCACCCGCGCCGGCGAGCGCGTCCACCGCACGCAATCGACCGTCAGCCAGCAGATCAAGCGGCTGGAGGAGGATGTCGGCCAGGTGCTGTTGCACCGTGACGGCAAGGATGTGCGCCCGACCGAGGCCGGCGAACGCCTGCTCTCCTATGCGCGACGGCTGCTCACGCTTGCGGAAGAGGCGCGCGACGTGCTGCGCGACGAAGGCGAAGGCGCGATCCGGCTCGGCATCCCCGAGGATTTTGCGGCGTATCGGCTGGCAAAGCTGCTGGGTGCGTTCTCACGCTCGCATCCGAATCTGCGGCTCGACGTGCGCGCCGACCAGAGCAAGAATCTGTCCCGCGACCTCGAACGCGGCGAGCTCGACCTCGCGCTCTACAAGCGCGAGGCCGGCGCGAAGGGCGCGATTGCGGTGTGGCCGGAGCGGGTGCACTGGGTTACCAGCAAGAGCCATCCGGTCGACGTCAACGCATCGTCGGTGCCGCTGATCGGCTTTCCGCTCGGCTGCCTCTATCGCGCCGGCGCCATTCACGCGTTGGAAAGCGCCGGCCGGGCCTGGCACATGTCCTATTCGTCATCGAGCCTCGCCGGCATCCAGGCCGCGGTTGCCGCCGGCATGGGCCTGAGCATTCTGTCGGAGATGTCGATCCAGGCCGACCATCGCGTGCTGACAGCGAAGGACGGCTTTGCGCCGATCAACCGGACCGAAGTGGCGCTGATGGCCGCGCCCAACGCGACGTCCGCGACGCTGCGGCTCGCGGATCGGCTCGCGGAGTTTTGCGAGACCGTGCAGGCGAAGGCGGCGTGAGGCGAATTCGTAGGGTGGGCAAAGGCGCAACGCGCCGTGCCCACCATCGCACCAAGAATTCGAAAGAGGTGGTGGGCACGCTTCGCTTTGCCCACCCTACGAAACTACGAAGCGCGCCCCTCAATAACACCGCGACGCCGCGATGGCGTGGACGCGGCGGTCGCCGAGCAGATGCGCGACAAAGCCGTTCTGCGGAAAGATTTTTGCGAAGGCCGCATCGCGGATGCTGAGGCCGCCGGCATAGGCGCCGAAGGCGGGCATCACGGCGCGCATGCCGTCGCTGGCGAAACAACGCCGCTCCATCGAGCGACCGCGCGCCGAGACGCGCGCCTTCGGATGCAGATGGCCGGCGATCTCGCCATGCGCGCCGGTCGGCTCGTGGCGGAAAGTGATCGGGCCGATCGCAACCTCGTCGGCGACGGTGCCGCCGAGATCGCGCGGCAGCATGGGATCGTGATTGCCCGAGATCCAGATCCAGTCGCGGCCACTCTGGAGCGCTGCGACAGCGTCGCGATCGTCCGCCGACAGGCGCTCATGCGCGGAGCGATCGTGAAAGCTGTCGCCGAGCGCGATGACGATTTTGGGGTTATGGCGGGAGATGACAGCAGCGAGACGGCTGAGCGTTGCCAGCGTGTCGTAGGGCGGCAGCAACACGCCGCGCGTCGCGAAGCTGGACCCTTTTTCCAGATGCAGGTCGGAAACGACGAGCAGGCGCTGCTGTTCCCAGAACAGGGCGCCGGAGAGATCGGCCGCGAAGGTCACATCGCTGATAGTGACATTCGAAACGCGCATGTCCTCGACATCCCCTGAAACCAGCGCCCCCAACGTCACGTCAAAACCTGCTCTTATCCCATCGCCTCTTTGACCAGCTCGTCGGCGGCTTCCGCCAATAGCTCGTCTCCAGCTTCGCCATAAACTGACTCGCGGCCGATTTCCAGCATCACGGGGACGGCGAGCGGGGAGACGTGATCGAGTTCCCGGTGGGTGATGTGCCCCTGGATGCGGACGAGCATGTCGCCGAGGCGGCGCAGATCGAGCAGGCCGGTAGCAGCATCGGCGCGCGCGGCGCGCAGCAGCACGTGATCGGCCTGATGCTTGCGCAGCACATCGTAGACCAGATCGGTCGAGAACAGCACCTGGCGGCGGCTCTTCTCCTCGCCGGTGTGGCGCCGCGCGATCAGGCCGGAGATGATCGCGCAATTGCGGAACGTGCGCTTCATCAAGGCGGATTCGGCGAGCCACGCCTCGAGGTCGTCGCCGAGCATATCCGGATCGAACAGCGCGTTGAGGTCGATGCGGCCGTCGCGGATCATGAAGGACATGTCGCCGAGCCCCCAGATCGCCACCGCATATTCGTTAGCGACGAAGCCGAGCGGCCGGGCGCGGGCGCGCTCCAGCCGGCGTGTCAACAGCATGCCCAGCGTCTGGTGCGCGAGCCGGCCTTCGAACGGATAGCAGACGATGTAATGCTTGTTGGCACGCGGGAAACTTTCCACCAGCAGCTCACGCACCGCCGGCACGCGCGACACGTCCTTTTGCTGCGACAGCCAGTCGCGCACCTGTTCCGGCAAGCCACCCCATGCGCGGCCGTCATCGAGCAGACGGCGGACGCGTTCGGCGAGATAGGTCGAGAGCGGAAATTTTCCGCCCATATAGGACGGCACTTTCGGGTCCCTGTCGTGCGCGCGCGAGACATAGACCTGGTCCTCGACCAGGGTTTCGTAGCGCACCACCTCGCCGCTGAACACAAAAGTGTCGCCCGGGCTCAGGCCTTCGATGAAGGCCTCCTCGATCTCGCCGAGCAAACGGCCGCCGCGCGCGATCACGCCTGTCGATCCGGCACCGCCGCCGCGCGAGCGCACCAGCCGCACCTTCAGCATGTCGTCCTCGACGATGGTGCCGACATTCATCCGGTAGCTCTGCCGCACCTTGGGATTGGCGACGCGCCAGCGGCCCTCCTTGTCCTGCTTGATGCGGGCGAAGCGCTCATAGGTTTTCAGCGCATAGCCGCCGGAGGCGACGAAATCGACGACGTCATCGAAATCCTGCCGCGAGAGATCCGCGTAGGGCGCGGCGGTGCGGACTTCGGCGTAGAGTTCATCCGAGAGAAACGGCTCGCCGCAGGCGCAGCCGAGCACGTGCTGGGCCAGCACGTCGAGCGCACCGGTGCGAAGCGGCGGCGTGTCCTGTGCATTCTCGGCGATGGCGTCGATGGCGACGCGGCATTCCAGCACCTCGAAACGATTGGCCGGCACCAGCACTGCGCGCGATGCTTCATCGAGGCGATGGTTGGCGCGGCCGATCCTCTGCATCAGGCGCGAAGAGCCCTTGGGCGCACCGATGTTGACGACGAGATCGACGTCGCCCCAGTCAACGCCGAGGTCGAGCGAGGAGGTGCAGACCACGCCGCGCAGTCTTCCGGCCGACATGGCGTCCTCGACCTTGCGCCGTTGCGCGACATCCAGCGAGCCGTGATGCAGCGCGATCGAAAGGTTGTCGTCGTTCATGCTCCAGAGATTCTGGAACAGCATCTCGGCCTGACTTCGGGTGTTGACGAACACCAGCGTGGTCTTGTTCTGCTTGATCAGCTCGTAGATTTCTGGAAGCGCGTGACGCGCGCTATGGCCGGCCCAGGGCAGCCGCTCACGGGTGTCGAGCATCTCGACCAGCGGCGGCGCCGCGCCGCCGGCGATGACGATGTCGGCGGCGGCTTCCTTGCCGCCAGGCTGCGGCACCAGGAAGCGCGCGAGCTGATCCGGCTCGGCGACGGTCGCCGACAGGCCGATCGCGCGCATCTGCGGCGCCAGCCGCCATAGTCGCGCGAGGCCCAGCGACAAAAGATCGCCCCGCTTGGACGTCACCAGCGCATGCAGCTCGTCAAGCACGATGCGCTTCAGCGAGGAGAACAGGAACGGCGCATCGTCGGAGGACAGCAGCAGCGCGAGCTGCTCCGGTGTCGTCAGCAGGATGTCCGGCGGATAGCGCCGCTGCCGCTGGCGCCGCGACACCGGCGTGTCGCCGGTGCGGGTCTCGACCTTGATCGGCAGGCCCATCTCGGCGATCGGCCGCTCCAGGTTGCGGGCGATATCGACGGCCAGCGCTTTGAGCGGCGAGATGTAGAGCGTGTGCAGGCGGCCGCTGCGCTGCACGGCGCGGCCGGTGGAGACAGCGGATTTTGTAGGAGTCGCCGGCGCAGAGCTCAGCTCCACCAGCGTCGGCAAAAATCCCGCCAGCGTCTTGCCGGCGCCAGTCGGTGCGATCAGCAGCGCGCTAACGTCCTCGCGCGCCTTCTCCAGCAGCGCGAGCTGATGCTCGCGCGGCGACCAGCCGCGGGCCGCGAACCACGCCTGGAAGCGGTCGGGCAGCAGCGCTGGCCTCTCGGCCGATATTTTGAGGATGCGAGGCGGCACGGCATCACAGGTAAGCCGTGGCGGCGGGTTCGTCGAGGGGTGGGTGGGGAGCTTCGCCTCTCCCCGCGTGCGGGGAGAGGCCGGCGCGATGCGACGGGTGAGGGGGAGTCTCCGCGAGTCCAACTGCCTCCGTCCCCGCGGAGGCTCCCCCTCACCCTACCCTCTCCCCGCAAGCGGGGAGAGGGGAAGAAATAGCGGTGCGTGCCGCTCCTACTCCGACATCGGCTTGTCGGAGATGTCCCAGTCTTTGCCGCTGAAGATCGAGATGTAGAGCGTCTTCATCGGGGTGTAGTCGTCGGGCGTGTAGTCGTAGGTGACGCCGTCGAGGAAATAGGGCGAGTGGAAGCCCTTGAGCGTGGAGGCCTGCTTCAGCACGTTGGCGCGGGTGAGCTCGTCGCCGCAGCGGCGCAAAATCTCACCCATGGTCACGGCCTGGCCGTAGCCGGCAAACGCGATGGTGTTGTCGGGGTCGATGGTCGGGATGTAATTCTTGCGCAGCTCCTCGAACGCCATCACATCGGGGTCCTTTTCCCATTTCGGCAGGCCGACCTCCTTGTTGTAGCGGATGGCGACGATGCCGGTGGCGTTCTCCAGGCCCGCGGCGTTGAGGATCGAGCGGCCAGTTGACCCCGCCGACAACAGCTGCAGCGGCTTCCAGCCGAGCTCGGCGACTTTGCGGATCGACTGCGACGACGCCTTGCCGGTGGAGATGTTGTAGAACACATCCGCGCCCGATTTCGAGAGATTGATGAGCTGGGAATCGACGGTCGGATCGGTGAGATCGTAGGTCTGCTCCATGATCACCGATGCGGTGCCGCCGGCATCCGCCAGCACCTTCTTGAAGGGCCCAAGGAAGTCGCGGCCGAAATCGTCGTTCTGGTAGAGGATGCCGACCTTGGCGTTCGGCTTCACGCTGACGACGTGCCGCGCCAGGATGCGCGCCTCGGTCGGATAGAGCGGCAGCCCCGCCATCGTCCATTTGAACTCTTTCGGGTTATTCCATTTCGACGCGCCGGTGTTGAGCAGCAGCTGCGGCACGCCCTTGGAGTTCAGGTATTTGTGCACGGCAGTCTGCGGCGCGGTACCGAGCGAGCCGTAGAGCGCGAGCACCTCTTCCTGCTCGACGAGCCGTCGCGTCGCCTCGACGCATTTCGGCGCGCTGTAGGCGTCGTCCATGGTGAGAAACTTGATCTTGCGCCCGTTGATGCCGCCCTTCTCGTTCAGCATCTGGAAATAGGCCTCGCCGATGCGCCCGAGCACGCCGTAGAGCGAGCCGGGACCGGAATGCGGCACGGTCTGTCCGATCTTGATCTCGGTGTCGCTCGCACCCGAATCGTATTTCTTCTCGGCAGCCCAGACATGGGGCGCGGGCAGAACGGATGCGGCAATGGTGGCGAGCGCGGCGGCACTGACATCGCGCCGCGATGGATTCTTGGTCATCGTTGTTTCTCTCCCTGGTACGCGCATTGTGCTGGGAACGCAGCACAGCTCGCAAGTAGGAAGTTCGTCGCTTTGCGACGCAATGACGCTCAAATGACGGGGTGACTAGCGCCTAGACTCAAGTTTTCTCGGCAACGACGACGAGACCGCGCACCGGCTCGTTGTTCTCGATGCGCGGAGACGCCGGCTCCAGCGTCAGCAGCTTCAGTCCGGCTTTCGCAATCGCGCCGCGCACATATTCCGCCGAATGGGCATAGCGCAGCCCTTCACCGAGCACGATGCCATTGCCATCATGCGTCTCCAGCGTGAAGGCAAGTACGCCGCCGGATACGAGCACGCGCCTGACCTCAGTGAGCACCGGGGCGAGATCGGAGAGATAGACGAACGCATCCGCGGCGACGACGAGATTCGCGCTTGCATCCGCCTTGGTGCGCAGGCCCTCGATCATGTCGGCGATTTCGAGCTCGGCGTAGAGCTCGGTGGCGCGCGCCTCCTTGATCATGCCGGGCGACAGATCGATACCGATGAAATGATCGACCTGCTTCGCGAAGGCGGCGGCCGCAAGCCCGGTGCCGCAACCGAGATCGATGGTGCGCTTGAAAAACGCGGGCTTCTTCGCGGCGACGCGCGCGGCCAGCACCGCCTTGAAGATCAGGCTGGGGGCGCGATAGCCGAGATCGTTGATCAGCGCATGCTCGAAGCGCGGCGCGTATTGGTCGAACAGCGCCTGCACATAGGCCTTGGGCATCTCCGCCATTTCAGTGTCGCCGAGCCGCATCAGATGCAGGCCGGCGCCGTGCTGGTCATCAGGATCGGATCGCCGCGCTTCTCGAAACGCCGCGATCGCCTTGTCGCGCTCGCCGAGCTGCTGACGGATTTCGCCGAGCGTGAACCAGGCCGAGGTAAAATTCGGCGCGAGCTCGATCGCCTGTTCGATGAGATCGGCGGCGGCGGGCAAATCGCCCTTGAGCTGGAGGTCGCGTGCGAACTCGAAGCGGCGGTCGGCCATGAGATCGCCGGAGGTCAGAAACAGGCGGAGCGGCATTGGGAACCAGGAAGCGAAGCGGGTGGTGACTCGAAGATGCGGTGGAGCGGCCTATATATCAGGCATGCGCCCGCAAGACATCCTGTTGCCAACTGCTGACGGCCTGTGCTGCAGGCCCGGCGGCTTCCATATCGATCCTGTCCGCCCGGTCGACCGCGCCGTGATCACCCACGGCCATTCCGACCATGCCCGCGCCGGCCATGGCGCCGTGCTGGCGACGCAGGAAACGCTGGACATGATGCGGCTGCGCTATGGCGAGAATTTTGCAGGCTCGACGCAGGCCATCAGCTATGGCGAGGAAATCCGGCTCGGCGACGTCAAGGTCAAGTTTCACCCGGCCGGCCATGTGCTGGGCTCGGCGCAGATCGCGGTCACAGCCAAGGACACCTGCATCGTCGCCTCCGGCGACTACAAGGACGCGCCCGACCCGACCTGCGCCCCGTTCGAGCTGGTGCCCTGCGATGTCTTCATCACCGAAGCGACGTTCGGCCTGCCGGTGTTCCGCCATGGCGATGCGGCCTTCGAGGTGAAGAAGCTGCTGGCCTCAGTCGCTTTGTTTCCGGAGCGCGCGCATCTCGTCGGCGCCTATTCGCTCGGCAAGGCGCAGCGTGTCATCGCGTTGCTGCGCCAGGCCGGCTATGACGCGCCGATCTACCTTCATGGCGCGATGGAAGCGATCACGCATTACTACCAGAGCCGCGGCATCGACCTCGGCGAGCTCAGGCCGGCGATGGGCGTGAAGAAGGCGGCGCTCGCCGGCACCATTGCGCTCGCACCACCCTCGGCGACCGCCGATCTCTGGACGCGGCGCTTTCCTGATCCCGTCACCGCCTTCGCATCGGGATGGATGCGCGTGCGCGCCCGCGCGCGGCAGCGCGGCATCGAATTGCCGCTGGTGATCTCCGATCACGCCGATTGGGACGGTCTCACCGCGACGATCACGGCTACCGGCGCCGGCGAGATCTGGGTCACCCACGGCCAGGAAGACGCGTTGGTGCATTGGTGCAAGTCGCGTGGCTTGCGGGCGCAACCGCTCGACCTCGTCGGCTATGGCGAGGAAGAGGAAAGCGAGCCGCCGGCTCAGGGTGAGGCCGAAGCATGAACCGCTTCGCCGAACTGCTGGATCGCCTCGCCTACGAGCCCGGCCGCAACAACAAGCTGCGGCTGCTCACCGGCTATTTCCGCGAGGTCGGCGATCCCGACCGCGGCTACGCGCTGGCCGCACTCACCGGCGCACTCAGCTTCAAGCATGCCAAGCCCGCGCTGGTCCGCGATTTGATCGCGTCACGCACCGATGAGGTGCTGTTCGGGCTGAGCTACGATTACGTCGGCGATCTCTCGGAGACGGTGGCGCTGATGTGGCCGAAAGCGCAAAGCAACACACAATCTTTTCCGGGCCACCCCTCTCCCCCGCCCTCCCCCGCAAGGGGGGAGGGAGCGCAGTTGCGCGCGTCGCGGCAGACGGACTCGACGACTGGTAGTGATTCAACGCGTGATGGACGCACTGCTCTCACCGGTCCCTCCCCCCTTATGGGGGAGGGGCAGGGAGGGGAGTACCGCGGGCAAGATGCCAATGAGTCCGTTCACCCAAGCAACCACAACAATCCACCACCTCCGACGCTGACCGAGGTCGTCACCACGCTCCGTACGCTCGGCAAGACCGAGCTGCCAAAACAGGTCGAACGCTGGCTCGACGAGCTCGACGAGACCGGCCGCTGGGCACTGCTAAAACTCGTCACCGGCGCATTGCGCATCGGCATCTCTGCGCGGCTGGCGAAGACCGCGGCCGCTGCGCTCGGCGACAAGGATCCGCATGAGGTCGAGCTGATCTGGCCAGGTCTCACGCCGCCCTATCTCGACCTGTTCGCCTGGCTGGAAGGCCGCGCCGAAAAACCGGTCAATCGCGATCCCGCACCATTCCGCCCGGTCATGCTGGCCCATGCGATCGAGGACAGCGATTTCGCTGCGCTCGATCCTGCCGACTACGTCGCCGAATGGAAATGGGACGGCATCCGCGTGCAGGCCGTCGCCGGACGCGACGCGCACGGACAGATCACGGCACGGCTCTATTCGCGCAGCGGCGAGGACATCACCGGGAGCTTTCCGGACCTCGTGCCGTCGCTGCGCCTGCCGGGCGCTATCGACGGCGAGCTGCTGATCCTGCGCGAAGGCCGCGTGCAGAGTTTTAACGTCCTGCAGCAGCGGCTCAAGCGCAAGGTGGTCTCGCCAAAGCTGATCAAGGAGTTTCCAATCCATTTGCGCGCGTACGATCTGCTCGGTGACGACGAGAACGATCTGCGTGAATTGCCGTTCGCTGAACGGCGCGAGCGGCTGGAGACGTTTATCGCGAAACTCGGCGATCCCCGCATCGACCTGTCATCCACCGTCCCCTTCGCGAGCTGGGAGGCACTCACTGCCGCGCGCGCCGATCCCGCGAGCGCCGGCGCGGGTGAGGATGCCGACGCCGTCGAGGGCGTGATGCTGAAGCGGCGCGATGCGCCTTATCTGCCGGGACGGCCGAAGGGCCAATGGTGGAAGTGGAAGCGCGATCCGCACATCATCGATGCCGTGCTGATGTATGCCCAGCGCGGCCACGGCAAGCGCTCGTCCTATTATTCCGACTACACCTTTGGCGTCTGGACCGAGACAGAGAACGGCGAGGAGCTGGTGCCGGTGGGAAAAGCCTATTTCGGCTTCACCGACGAAGAGCTGTTGCAGATCGACCGCTTCGTCCGTCGTAACACCACGGAAAAGTTCGGCCCCGTTCGTCATGTCGCGCACGAGGCAGACAAAGGGCTGGTGCTGGAAGTCGCCTTCGAGGGCTTGCAGCGCTCGCCGCGGCACAAATCCGGCGTCGCCATGCGCTTTCCTCGGATTAGCCGCCTGCGCTGGGACAAGCCGCCGCGGGAAGCGGATCGGCTGGAAACGCTGGAAAAAATGCTGAAAGCGGAGACGGCGGAGATTGAGGCTTGAATTGACGCCACGAAGGCAGTGCGCCCCCTCTCCCGCGAGCGGGAGAGGGTTGGGCAGAGGGTGTCTCCGCATTGGGATTCCCCCAGAGGTGAGAACCCTCACCCGCGCCTTCGGCGCGACCTCTCCCGCCTTCGCCAAGGCTTCGGCGGACAAGCGCGGGAGAGGTCAAGGAGCCCGCGGCATGTACTGTCCGAATTAAAATGCGGTAAGCTGATTGACGGTGAAGTCTGGGTTCCCCATGTCCCCCGCCGTGACTTATAATCGGGGCGAATCCGCCCAAGGAGTTTGAGATGGCCCACGACGTCAGAGATTTGCCGGCCGGCCACAGCGATGGCCTGCACCGCTTTCTCGGCGGCTCGCCGCTGACGGTCGCGTTTCGCCTGGTGCTGCTCTCGATCCTGGTCGGCGTCGTGCTGGCCGCGATCGGCTTCGATCCCTGGAATATCCTCATCAGCATTCGTCTGCTGTTCCAGCGCCTGTGGGATCTCGGCTTCGATGCCGTGAACTGGCTGTGGCGCTACTTCCTGCTCGGGGCGGTGATCGTGATCCCGATCTGGCTGTTGTCGCGCGTGTTCGGCTCACCGCGCCGCTAAGGCCTTCCGGAGTGCGCGGCCGGCGCAAGCACGCCATGCCGGCCGCGATGGTGCATTCGGCGCAGGGCTCGGATACACGCACCTGACATGAACGCACCGCTTCATCCCAAAGTCGGCTCCCGCCAGGTGTTCGCCATCGCAGGCCCCGCGATGGTCGCGAACCTCACTACGCCGCTGATCGGCGTGGTCTCGACCACCGCGATCGGCCGGCTCGACGATGCCGCCCTGCTCGGCGGCGTCGCGATGGCCTCGGTCATCTTCGACTGCCTGTTCTGGCTGTTCGGTTTCCTGCGCATGAGCACGCTCGCCTTCACCGCGCAGGCGCTCGGCGCGGGCGAGACGCGCGAGCAGACCGTGATCCTGGTGCGCGGCTTCATCGTCGCCGGCCTGATCGGCGCCGCGCTGATCGCGCTGCAATTGCCGCTCGCCGCCGTGCTGTTCGACCTGATGGGTGGCAGCGAGGGCGTGACGCGCGCGGCAAAGACCTATTTCATGATCCGGATCTGGTCGGCGCCGCTGGCGCTGGCCAATTACGTGATCCTTGGCTGGCTGGTGGGCCAGGCCCGCGCCAGTTCGGCGCTATTGCTCCAGATTGCGATCAACCTCATCAACACGGCGGCGACCTTGTTGCTGGTGCTGGTTTACGACACCGGCATCGCGGGTGCGGCGATCGCGGCGCTGCTGTCGGAGGCGGTCGGCTTCGTCCTCGGCGTGATCGTCTGCCGGCGCTATGCGGACGGCGGCTTTGCCGTTGCCCGCGCGCGCCTGTTCGACCGGACGAAGCTGATGCGGCTCTTGTCAGTGAACTCCGACATCCTGGTCCGCACCGCCGCGCTGATCGCCGTGTTCCTGTTCTTCACCGCCAAGGGCGCGCGTGCCGGCGACGTCACGCTGGCGGCAAACTCCGTGCTCAACAACTTCCTGCTGGTCAGCGCCTTCTTCCTCGACGGCCTCGCCAACGCGGCCCAGCAGCTCTGCGGTCGCACCTTCGGCGCGCGCGATGCCAAAGGCTTTGCCGATTCAACCCGGCTGGTGCTGCTGTGGGGCCTTGGCTTCGCGCTGGTCGTCGCCGTGCTGTTCGCCCTGTTCGGTCCGGCCCTGATCGATGTCATGACGGCGAGCGAAGACGTGCGCCGTGCGGCGCGCGATTTCCTGCCATTCGTGGTGATGGCGCCGATCCCCGGCGTGTTCGCCTTCGGCTTCGATGGGATCTATGTCGGCGCGACCTGGGCGCGCGAGATGCGCAATCTGATGCTGGCCTCGCTCACGATCTTTCTCGGCACCTGGTGGGCGCTGCAATCGCTCGGCAATGCCGGGCTGTGGTGGGCGCTGATCGCCTCCTACGTCGCACGCGGAGGCTTGCAGGGCACGCGCTACCCGGCGCAGTTCAGGGCGACGTTCCCGAATCCTTAGCCTCGATCGAGTGAAGCACAATCCGGGGCGACGCGGACCGAACTCGTGAAGAGCTTGCTTCAATCCGGCTGCTCCGCAATCGCCCTCACCGCGCAGGAGGGGATGCCAGGCGGGCACCGCTAACGCCGCGGGCCACCCGGCGCCGCGACCTTGCGGCGCGGCTTCGCGCGGGGCACGTGCGGGTCGGCCGCCCGTGCCACGGCGGCGAAGTGCTCTCGCACGATCTCGAAGGCGCGCTCGACCGCAGGCACGCGAGTCGCGCCAGCGTGCTCGATGATGCCCAGGGTGAGGTGGATGTCCAGCGGTGGGTCGACATCCAATCGAACCAACTTTCCGGCACGCAGGGCCGTGACCATCGAAACGTCGGTGCCGGGGGCGATGGCATCGCTGGATGTGAGCAGCGTGAGCATGGTGGACACATCGTTGGTATTGACCGAGAAATGATTCTGCAGGGGCAGCGACAGCTCGTAGAGCGCAGCCATCTGGTCGAACAGCGCCTCGTCGGCATAGCCGGCTCCAATGAGCGGATAGGTCTTGAGTGCCCCGATGGTGACTTTCCTCCGCCTCTCCAGCGGATGGCCGCGACGAGCAAACCAGCCGAAGTTGCAACGGTAGACGGGCTCGGCCCGCAATTGATTATCATGCGCCACCGAACGAATGTCGCCGACGAAGAAGTCCAGTTCCTCGCGGCGCAGTGCGGCCAGCAGCGCGTCGGTGCTATGCACCGCGGTGCTCAGCCGAAGTCCAGGCGCGTCTGACTGCAATTGCAGCAGCATCGGCCCCATGAGGGTGCGGGCAATCGACGAGCCCATGCCGAAGCGCAGGGACCCCAACTCGCCGGCACGCATGAGAGCCAGCGCGCGCGCACCCTCCTTTTCGTCGAACACGATTCGCCGGGCGCGCTCGATATACACCAGCGCATAGGGCGTGGGCCGCAGGCGCCGATCGTGACGATCGAACAGCGGCACGCGCAATTCGTCCTCCAGAGCGCGCAGGCTGCGCGACAAAGCAGGCGGGCTGAGGTGCACGACCTCGGCGGCGGCACTGAGCGAGCCGAGGTCCATCACGGCAAGAAAGTGGCGCAACTGTCGGATATTCATTGCAGAGCCAATTGCAGATTATGCAATGAGGTTGGCCTTAAATTGCAATTTACGCAATCCATTTCGATTCCTACCCTCGGCAATCGCCCGCCTATTGCCTTGGACATTGCCGTGGAAATGACCTGCACGAACGCTGCTTCCCGCCGTCCGCTCGTTGTCATCGCCGCCGATCGAATCGAGCGGCACGGCCATCCTGCGCACGCCGTTCTGCACGGCTATGTGCGCGCGGCGTCGGAGTGCGCTGGCGCCATGGCGCTAGGCCTTCCTGCCGAGGCTGGTGCATTCGACGCCGATAGCCTCTTCGAGAGCATCGATGGCCTGCTGCTCACCGGCAGCCCCTCGAACGTGGCGCCCGAGCACTACGGAGCGCCAGCCCCGCCTGAGGAGGTGCTGCTCGATCCGGCGCGCGATGCGACCGTGTTGCCGTTGCTGCGGCGATTGGTGGTTGCGGGCGTACCCATTCTCGGCGTGTGCCGCGGCTTCCAGGAAATGAACGTGGCCTTCGGTGGCACACTGGATCCTGCGGTGCATACGCATCCCGGCCGTCTCGATCATCGTGAAGGCGACCACGCGCGGCCCATAGAGCGGTGGTACGACGACAGCCACGACATCAACATAGCCCCCGGCGGCGTGCTTGCAACCTTGTTCGGTGAGCGTCGCGTACGGGTCAATTCCCTGCACCACCAGGGAATCGATCAGCTGGGCCAGGGTCTGCGTGTCGAAGCCACGGCACCCGACGGCCTGGTGGAGGCCTTCTCGGTCGCCTCGGCATCGGTCTTCGCGCTGGCAGTGCAGTGGCATCCCGAGATGCGCATCGACGATTGTCCGCTAGCGAAGGCCATTTTCATCGCATTCGGCGCGGCATGTCGCCAACGCCGCTTGCGTCGGCTGCGTTTGCTCGCTGCGCAGGCTTGAATTTCATCAGGAGTAGGCAATGCACGATACCTTGTCTCGGTCCCTCGATCTCTTCAGTCCGACCTATGCCACTGCCCGCGGCAAGTTTCTGAACGCGGCCGGCGCACGCGGCCTCGCGGTGGACAGCCACGTGCTGGGCCTGCCCGGCGCCGAAGGCGAGACCCTGGCCATCGACGTGGTGCTGGACGGGCCGGCCGACGCATCGAAGATGCTGATCGTGCTCAGCGGCGTGCACGGGGCGGAGGGTTTCTGCGGCTCCGCCATCCAGAACGGCTTGCTGGCCGGGGGCGGACCAGCACATGCCGACACCGCCGTGCTGCACGTGCACGGGATTAACCCCTACGGCTTTTCGTACTTGCGACGCGTGACGCAGGAGAACGTGGACCTCAACCGTAACTTCGTCGATTTCTCGAAGCCGCTGCCGGTCAACGCCGGCTACGCCGAGATTCACGATTGGCTGCTGCCAGCGACCTGGCCACCCGGAGAAGGCACGGAAGCTGAATTGGCCGCCTACAGCCAGCAGCATGGTGCCCGCGGCCTGCAGCGTGCCATCGGTCTTGGACAGTACGACCATCTGGACGGCATGTTCTTCGGCGGAAACGCACCCACCTGGAGCAATCTGACCTTCCGTTCGATCCTGAAGCGCTACACGCGCCAAGTGCGGCAACTCGCCTCGATCGACATCCACACTGGACTCGGCCCTTACGGCGTGGGCGAGCGCATCTTCGCGAGTTTTGATCGCACCGTGCTGCCGCGCGCCGGGAAGTGGTGGGGGGAACTGACCGACGTCCACACCGGCACTTCGACCAGCATTCCCATGACCGGCCCCATCCAGACAGCGCTGTTCGAGGAGTGCCCTCAGGCCCAGCAAATCGGCATTTGTCTGGAGTATGGCACCTATCCCTTCGACCGGGTCTCGTCCGCCCTTCGTGCCGAGCACTGGCTGCACCGCCAGGGTACGGCCGACCCACTGCTGGCCCAGCAGATCAAATCCAACCTCAAAGAGGCGTTCTCGCCCGATGCCGATGACTGGAAGCACCGCATCTGGCATCAAGGCCGCGAGGCCTGTGTACAGGCCATCGACGGCTTGCAGGTGAATGGTCCAATCGAAGCCTGATCGGGGTTCTTGTCCTTCAAGCCAGCGAGTTTTCGTATGAACGCCAACACACTGACTTCCCACGCCACGCCGCAGGACGCCACCTTGGTTCGCGACGGCGCCGCTGTGTCCGAGGCCGTTGTCGGCCGCAAGTCCGTTGCCGCCGCAGTGGCCGGCAACGCGCTGGAGTTTTACGATTTTGTCATCTACGCCTATTTCGCGGTGTACATCGGTAAGACCTACTTCCCGGTGGAGGGCGAGTTCGGCAGCTTGCTGGCGGCGGTGGCCACCTTTGGCGTGGGGTTCTTCACGCGGCCGCTGGGCGGTGTCCTGATCGGCGCCTTTGCCGACAAGGCCGGGCGCAAACCTGCGCTGATTCTCACGGTCGCCCTGATCACCGTCGGAACTCTGGGCCTGGCGGCTACGCCTGGCTACGCGAGCATCGGCATCGCAGCGCCCATTATCGTGGTGCTGTGCCGCCTTCTGCAGGGTCTGGCGCTGGGTGGCGAAGTGGGGCCGGCCACAGCCTTACTGATAGAGGCTGCACCGGCGGGGCGCCGCGGCTTTTATTCGAGCTGGCAGATCGCCAGCCAGGGTCTGGCGGTCGCGGTGGGTGGCATCTTCGGTGTCATCCTCTCGCTGGTGCTGTCACCGCAAGATCTGGCGGCCTGGGGCTGGCGCGTCCCCTTCCTGGGCAGCCTTCTGCTCGTTCCTATCGCCATCTACATCCGCCGCAGCCTGCCCGAAACCCATAGCGATGCGGAAGAACGCACCGGGGCTGCCATCGTCGGTTCAGTGTTTCGCAAGCACAGGAAGATCCTGATCCTCGGCGTACTGGCCACGGCGTCGACCGCGGTAGCCTCGCAAGTGGGCAACTACATGGTGACCTATGCGGTGCAGGTGCTGAAGCTGCCTGCGGCACTCGCGCAGGGCAGCGTGCTGATGGGCGGAGTGATGACCTTCGCTTTCGCCCTGGTCGGCGGCGCGCTGTGCGACCGGTTGGGGCGCCGCACAGTCAACCTGCTGCCACGGCTGGCGCTGATGCTGTTGATCGTGCCGCTGTTCATGTGGCTGTCGGGCGCGCCGGGCGCGGCGACCCTGCTAACGGTGACCGCCGTGCTGGCGGCGCTGACCGCGATGTTTGGCGCCGCGGGATTGGTGCAGGTGCCCGAACTTCTCCCCATTGCGGTGCGCAGCACGGGCCTGTCGTTGGTCTATGCCATCGGCACCTCAATCTTCGGTGGCACGACCCAGTTCGTGGTAACCTGGCTGCTGGCGATCACCCACGATCCAATGGCGCCGGCCTGGTATGTCGTGGTCATGAGCGCGGTGAGTACGCTGGCGATGTGGATGCTGCCGGAATCGCGCGACGTCGACGTGAATCGTTGAGTTGGCAGAAATTGGCTGCCGCGAGGCCGGTTCCAGCAATGGGGCTTGCGCGCGACAACAAGGCCGCGCTCGACCAAGGCCCCGCGAGGAGCCTCACCCGCAAACGGGGAGAGGCGCTACCTTACATCCCCGGCCAGTCTTCCGCTGTCAGCGTGGCGGCATCGGCGCCGACGATCTCGGAGAGCGAATCCCGCCCCGTGCGCAGCAGCGTCGAGGTGAGATCGCGCTTGATCTCGTCGACGAGGCCGAGGCCCTTGTAGACCAGCGACGAATAGAGCTGGATCAGGCTCGCGCCGGCGCGGATCTTTGTCAGCGCCGCACCGCCGGAGTCCACACCACCGACACCGATCAAGGGGAATGCGCCCTCGACGCGGACATAGGTCTCCGCGACCATGCGCGTCGACAAGCGAAACAGCGGCCGGCCGGACAGGCCGCCCTGCTCCTTCGACCGCATTTCCTCGCGCAGCGTGCTCGGCCGCGCAATGGTCGTGTTCGACACGATCATGCCGTCGACTTTGCGCGAGCGTGCGACCTGCACGACGTCGTCGAGCTGGGCGAGGCTCAAGTCAGGTGCGATCTTCAGCAGCACCGGCGTGTCGCCCGCGCTCTCGCGCACCCGCTCACGCGCATCGATCACGCGTCCGAGGAGTTCGTCGAGCAGCGCGCCCTCCTGCAAATTGCGCAGGCCCGGCGTGTTGGGCGACGAGACGTTGACGGTGAAATAGCTCGCGACCGGTGCGAAGGTCTCGATCAGCTTGACGTAGTCGGCGACGCGATCCGGCGAATCCTTGTTGGCACCGACATTGACGCCGACGATGCCGCCATTCGCCGCGCGCGCCGCGAGCCGGCGCAGCGCGACCTCGGCACCGTCATTGTTGAAACCCATGCGGTTGATGACGGCTTCGTCGCGCTCGAGGCGAAACAGTCGCGGCCGCGGATTTCCGGCCTGCGGCTTCGGTGTGACAGAGCCGATCTCGACGAAGCCGAAGCCGAGCCGCAGCAGCGCATCCGGCACCTCCGCGCTCTTGTCGAAGCCGGCGGCCATGCCGATCGGGTTGGGAAAATTGAGCCCGAACGCGCGCACCGCGAGCTTGGGATCATCGGTGCGCGGCTTCACCGGCGGCAGAAAGCGCAGACCCTGGATCGCGAGGCGATGCGCGTCCTCCGGATCGAGCCAGCGCAACACCGGCAGCGAGAAAGCGTCGAAAGCGCGGATCACGGGGCAAGCTCCGGGGTGTCGTGGCCGCCATCGGAGCGCATGTTGAGGTTCATCACCGAGAGCACCGCGCCGAGGTCGAGCTCGCCATAGAGATGCGGAAACAGCTCGTCGTTGCGCGAGCGCTCCCAGCGGAGCTCGTTGCCGAGCGCATCGCCGTCGACCTCGACCAGGAACAGCGCGCGCTGGCCGAAATAATGCTTGCGCAGGGTCTCTGGAACCTGGGCGGCGGTCGAGAAATGGATGAATCCGTCGCGCGCGTCATCTGCGCTGCCCCGGTACACGCCCTGCCGTTCCGCCTCGCGCCAGGCCGAGGCCGGACAGATTTTGTAGATCTTGACCACCGCTTACCGGAGCCCTGTTTGAAGCTGAGCCGCTCGCTGAGTCAGCTCGTTGAGTCTCTTGGGGTTTTTCGTCTCTTGCGGGTCTTAAAACCCGGCGCGACCGTAAAGGCCACACCTCGCGAACTCAAGAGTTAGAGCCTATTCCGTTCCGATTTCATCGGAACGGGGCTCTAAATTCCTGTTTTGACGCGTTTTCTTGACGCGAACCGGTACCCACTTCGCTTGAAAACGCTTTGCTCGCCGCCCCTTGCGCGAAAAACGGAAACCCGGTTGATTTGAGGATAGTTTTCCTGAGTTGCGACGGGCTGGACCTTCCATGGTCAAGCAGGCCAAAGCGCAGAGGATGCTGACCCACGACCAGATCTGGTCCGCGCTGGATCGCTTGGCCGCGCGCGCCGGGCTGTCGTCGTCCGGCCTTGCCAAGCGCGCCGGGCTCGACCCCACCACCTTCAACAAGTCCAAGCGCGTCACCTCCGACGGCCGCGAGCGCTGGCCCTCGACCGAATCGATCGCGAAGGCGCTGGCGGCGACGGACGCCTCGATCGACACCTTTGCGAGGCTGATCAGCGACGATGCAGGCGACGGCCGCTGGGTGCCATTGCTCGGCTTCGCGCTGGCCAGCGCGAGCGGCGCTTTCGACGAGTCCGGCCTTCCATCCGGCAAGGGCTGGAGCGAGATCGCGCTGCCGGCCGCCGAGGACAACCGCGCCTTTGCACTGGAGATTTCCGGCGACGCGCTGGCGCCAGCCTATCGCCACGGCGACATCGTTCTGGTCTCGCCCAGCGCACCGATCCGCAAGGGCGATCGCGTGGTGGTGAAGGCAAAGGCGGGCGAGGTGACGCTCGCAATGCTGAAGCGCCGCACGGCGAAGGCGCTTGAATTGCAGCCGCTCGATGCGACGCAGGCCGAGCGGACGATGGCAGCGGGTGATGTCGCGTGGGTCGCAAGGATCGTGTGGGCGAGCCAGTGAGGGGTGACGCTGTAGCCTACATTCAGGGTCGTCCCGGCGAAGGCCGGGACCCATAACCACAGGCAGACGTTTGGCGAAGACTTATAGATGCAAGTCTCTTCGGTACGACGACCGACACTTCTCCGATAGATCACGCGGTATGGGTCCCGGCCTTCGCCGGGACGACGACGGAATATGGAGCGCGACGCAATCCGGCCCTCACGCACTCCTTGCCAGCGCACCGTCGATCATGTTGACCGCGTTCTGCACGCCATACACGGCGACGAACGAGCCGAAGCGGGGGCCCTTCTCCTGGCCGAGCAGCACCTGGTAGAGCATGTTGAACCAGTCGAGCGTGACGCCGGGGCGGCCGTCCTTGCCCTTCTTGACCTGGTCGAGGAACGGCTCGCGGCGGCCGATCTCGTAGACGACGTTCTGGATGTCTTCGGCTGAAGCGTCCGCTGGCAGCTGTGACAGCGCGTCGCGCAGATCCTGCAGCGCGGCGCGCTCCGTGTCCGTGGGCACGCGGAACTGCTTCGTCGGCGCGACGAAATCGCGGTAGTAATTGATGGCGTAGCCGACCATCGCATCCAGCTTCGGATGCGTCTGCGGGCTTACGCCGGGACGATAGCGGCCGATGAAACCCCACAGCGTCTCGGCGTTTTCCGCATTCGACGACGACACCAGCGTCAAGAGCAGCTGGAACGTCACGGGCATGTCGACCTTCGGCGGATGGCCGTAATGAATGTGCCAGACGGGATTGCCGAGCTGCTGCTTGGCATCCTGCCTGGCAAAGCCGTCGATGAACTGCTGGTAGTCGTCGACATTGCGCGGGATGACGTCGAAATACAGCCGCTTCGCCGCCTTCGGCTCGCGATACATGAACAGCGTCAGCGATTCCGGCGAGGCATAGCGCAGCCATTCGTCGATGGTGAGGCCGTTGCCCTTCGACTTCGAGATCTTCTGCCCCTTCTCGTCGAGGAAGAGCTCGTAGTTGAAGCCTTCAGGCGGGGTGGCGCCGAGCGCCCTGGCGATCGCGCCGGACAGCTTGACCGAGTCGATGAGGTCCTTGCCGGCCATCTCGTAGTCGACGCCGAGCGCGACCCAGCGCATCGCCCAATCGGCCTTCCACTGGCATTTTACATTTCCGCCTGTGACCGGCGTTTCAATTTCCTGGTTCGTGTCGGGATCGACATAGGTCACGGTGCCTGCGGCAACGTCGCGACGGATCATCGGCACTTGCAGCACGATTCCGGTGGTCTTGCTGATGGGGAGGAACGGCGAATAGGTCGCGCGGCGATCGGGCCCGAGCGTCGGCAGGATGATCGCCATGACCTGGTCGTAGGCAGCGAGCATCTTGAGCAGCGTCGCGTCGAAGCGGCCGGACTTGTAATAGACGGTCGAGCTGGCGAATTCGTAGTCGAAACCGAAATGATCCAGGAACGCGCGCAGGCGCGCGTTGTTGGCGTCGCCAAACGACGGATGTTCGTTCGAGAACGGGTCAGGCACCGCGGTGAGCGGCCGCCCCAGATATTGCGCCAAGAGATCCTTGTTCGGCACGTTGTCCGGCACCTTGCGGAAACCGTCCATATCGTCGGAGAAGGCGAGCAGGCGCGTCTTGATCTTGTCCTCGGTCAGCACGCGGAAGGCATGCCGCACCATCGAGGTGCGCGCGACCTCGCCGAACGTGCCGATATGCGGCAGGCCGGATGGACCATAACCGGTCTCGAATAGCACCTCGTCCTTCGGGCTTTTCTTCAGCCGCGCGACAATGGCCTTCGCCTGCTCGAACGGCCAGGCGTTGGATTGTTCGGCGAGCGCACGAAGATCGCTCGGGCTCATGCTGGGATCGATAACGGACATCAAGGGGGCCTCCGGGCCGCGGAAAATAGCGATTTCCGGGCAGAATGCAATTTTGTGGGGCGACACAGCCGCCTCCGTCGTCATTGCGAGCGAAGCGAAGCAATCCAGAATCTTTCCGCGGAAACAGTCTGGATTGCTTCGGCGCTACGCTCCTCGCAATGACGATGTGGAGGCAGCGAGGAATCTAAAACGGGCTCACCGAAAAATACCGCAGCCACAGATCGGTGTAGCGGCCTTTTTCCCAGACGCGGAACAGGGCCCAGTTCAGGGCCTGGCGCAGCACGTCATTGCCCTTGCGCACGGCGATGCCGATGCCTTCGCCGAAGAAGCGGCTCTCGACGAAGGGGCCGCCGGAGAAGGCGCAGCAATCGCCGGAATCGGTGCCGTTGATCCAGAACGCCAGCGAGATGGCATCGCCGAAGATGAAATCGACCTCGCCCTTGCGGAGCGCGGCGCGCAAGCTCTCGTCATTGGGATAGCCGTGCAGCTCGGCGTCGGTGAACATCGCCTTGAGATAGGCCTCATGCGCGGAGCCCGCGATGACGCCGACCTTCTTGCCTTCGAGATATTCGGGCCGGATCTCCGGCATCACCGCATCCTTGCGCGAGGCGAAGCGCGCCGGCACGCGATAATAGGGATCGGTGAAATCGACGCGCGCACGCAGCTGCGGGCTCACCGCCATGGAAGCAATGATCGCATCGCCCCGGTTCGAGGTGAGCGCATCGACCAGCGTCTCGAAGCGGCGCATCTGCACAGTGCAGGTGACCTTGATCTCCTCACAAAGAGAACGCGCGAGATCGACGTTGAAGCCGGCCGGATTGCCATCGGCGCCGGTGTAGTTGAACGGCGGGTAGTCGGTCTCGGTCAGGAAGCGGATCACGGTCAGGCGCGACAGGTCCGGCCGCTCCGGGCGCCGCCGCGGATCCCAGAAGCTGGGCACGGCCTGGGGGGCTGCTTGGGGCGCGGTTTGGGATGTCCCTTGAGGCGCCGCGGGGGGCTGCTTCGCCGGAGCCTGCGCGCGGGCGCCGGACAGGCCTGCGAGCAGGCACGCGGCAACGGCCAGTCCCGTCAGCAAGCCACGGGCAGATTTGGACGATTTCGCCTGTTGCGATGGAGCCATCGGCCGGAAATGAGCGAATTTCATTGGGATCGGAAGGCCTTATAGACCATCCCGCCGGGAACGCGAGCGCCGATTGCGGCTACAGTGAAAGTGCGCACCCTCTCCCGCTTGCGGGAGAGGGTGTCTCCGCCGGGCGAGAGCCCCAATGAGGAGAGAGCCCTCACCCGCGCCTGCGGCGCGATCTCTCCCGCAAGCGGGAGAGGTGAACATCAGAGATACCGTTTCAGCTCGGTCGCGGCCTCTTCCGGGGTCCGCTTCAGGTTGAATGGCGAGACGAAACGGCCGTCGCGATCCATCAGATAGATCAGCGCGGTGTGGTCCATGGTGTAGTCGCCGTCCTTGGTCGGGACCTTCTTGGCATAGACCCGGTAGGAGGTGATGACCTTGGCGGTCTCGGCGGGATCGCCGCTCAGCCCCTCGAGATGCGGATCGAAGCTCGAGAGGTAGTCCTTCATGGTCGCGGGCGTGTCGCGCTCGGGATCGACCGAGATGAAGACGGCGTTGACCTTGTCGGCATCCTTGCCCATGGCGCGCAGCACTTCCGACATCTCGAACAGCGAGGTCGGGCACACATCAGGGCAATGGGTGTAGCCGAAGAAGATCAGGGTCGGCTTGCCCTTGAGGTTTTTGTCGGTAACGGCCTTGCCGTTCTGGTCGGTGAGCTGGAACGGGCCGCCGATCGCGGCCGGCTGCGCCACCTTGCTGACCCCGCCCATGGCCCAGAACAGCACCAGGAGACCGACGACGAGGCTCGAGGCGAAGGCGGTCGCGATCACTAGCGGACGGGCGGTGGAACTCATGAGCGGAAAACTTCCTGTCGCGGATCAGAAGCAGGCGGCGAAGCCGGTCCTGATCATTTCGAAGAACACTTGGGAGCCGTAGTGGAACCAGAGCGCGAGCGCGCCGAGCACGATCAGCCCGCCCACGCCAGCGCCGGCCAACAGCAGCACGGATGGCAGCCGGCCGGCAGTGGGCGAATTGTCCGATACAGGATGTGCCGGGTACACGGGTTGAGCCATGGCAATGATCGAGGCGAAAGCCCCGGTTCCTAAGCCTCCAGATAAGCTTTAGCCCGCCTGCGGGCAAGGCGCCGCCGACGGGCCAAGACGATCCGGTCAAGACGATCCGGTCAGGCCGGGGATGTCAGTGCAGGAGCTGGCCGCGGGCGGATTCGAGCTGGTCCGCTTGCGGCATAGGCCGACGCGACGGCTTGATGGCCGAAGCCTGCGCGTCCAGGTAGCAGGGCTTGTACATGGCCTGAAGCTGCCTACCCCTCAGAAAGAGCATATGCGGGGTGAGGCCGCCGCGCTGGTTGATCCAGCGCTTCACCTGCGAGGGATACATCGCATAGAGCATCTGGGTCGCTTCCGCATTGGTGACGGCGCGGCCATTGGCGCCGAAATCCCAGGCGGCGTGGAAGCCGAACGTCGCGCTGGAGGTCACGCAGATGCGGTCGTGCGGAATGGCGCCAAGGACGATGGTGCACGCGGAGGCGCAGAGGCCGTCGATAATGACGGTGTCGCCGGACTGGCGCAGGTCCTGGTACTTGTCGACGTAGGTTCCGATCCGGCCGCCGCGGTCATCCGCGATCCGAACCACCGCGTGAGACGCCCCCATGCAAGCTATCAAGCAAACCGCCGCAAGCAACCCCGTCAGAAACTTCATTATCCCCCGCCCCAGTCGTTTTCGAATCTGTGTGTCAGGTGGTGATGCGCGCCCAGCGTCTGTCGACTCTGCGGTTTTGTCTAGGCACGCCGGCTCACTCAAAACAAATTCAAATCCAGTGTTGCGTCCGCGCTGCACTCAGGCCCACCCTCAATCCCAAAGTGGAACAAGTTGACGATGCCTTAGGCGACAAGCCCTTGATCTCAGTTGCGACCGCTGGCTTCAATCCCGGGCAACTACAGGGGGGAACTCATGGCCGAGCATTCGACTGAGCAGGCCGACGTGATTGTCGTCGGCGGAGGACTATCGGGACTGGTGGCGGCGACCGAGATTGCCGACGCCGGCAAGCGCGTGATCATCGTCGACCAGGAAGGTGAGCAATCGCTCGGCGGCCAGGCGTTCTGGTCATTCGGCGGATTGTTCCTGGTCGATTCGCCGGAACAGCGCCGGCTCGGCATCAAGGACTCCTTCGACCTTGCGATGCAGGACTGGCTCGGCACCGCCGGCTTCGACCGCGACGACGACTTTTGGCCGCGTCAATGGGCGGAGGCCTATGTGGCATTCGCGGCCGGCGAGAAGCGCAACTGGCTGCGCGCGATGGGGCATCGCATCTTCCCCGTGGTCGGCTGGGCCGAGCGCGGCGGCTATGACGCGATGGGCCACGGCAATTCGGTGCCGCGCTTTCACGTCACCTGGGGCACCGGGCCCGGCATCGTCGAGCCGTTCGAGCGCCGCGCGCGCGAGGCGGCGGAGAGCGGCCGGCTGATCTTCAGGTTCCGCCATCGTGTCGATGCGCTGTCCATCACCAACGGCACCGTGGACGGCGTCAGCGGCGTCGTTCTCGCGCCCGACAGCGTCGAGCGCGGCAAGAGCTCGTCGCGCACTGTGATCGGCGAGTTTGCGCTGAAGGCGCAGGCCGTGATCGTGGCGTCCGGCGGCATCGGCGGCAACCACGATCTGGTGCGAGCGAACTGGCCGAAGCGGCTCGGCGAGCCGCCCAAATTCATGATCTCCGGCGTGCCCGAGCATGTCGACGGCCGCATGATCGGCATTACCGAAAAGACCGGCGCGCGGCTGATCAACCGCGACCGCATGTGGCATTACGTCGAGGGCATCCAGAACTGGTCACCGATCTGGCCGCGCCACGGTATCCGCATCCTGCCCGGCCCGTCCTCGATGTGGTTCGACGCCACAGGCACGCGGCTGCCAGCGCCGCTGTTCCCGGGCTCCGACACGCTCGGCCAGCTCGAATACATCATGTCGACCGGCTATGATTATTCCTGGTTCATCCTGACCCAGAGCATCATCAAGAAGGAATTTGCGCTGTCGGGCTCGGAGCAGAATCCGGATCTCACCGGCAAGAGCTGGCGCATGACCTTGCGCCGCGCCATCAACAAGGGCGCGCCGGCGCCGGTGGAGGCGTTCAAGAGCCATGGTGTCGACTTCATCGTGCGCGACAACATCGAAGATCTCGTCGCGGCCATGAACAAGCTCGCCGGCAACGATCTGCTCAGGCTCGACGAGATCAGGATGCAGATCGAGGCGCGCGACCGCGAGATCGCCAATCCGTACGTCAAGGACGCGCAGGTGATGAACATCCACAATGCGCGACGTTATATCGGCGACAAGCTAATCCGCACGGCGTCGCCGCACCGCATCCTCGATCCCGCGCCGGGGCCGCTGATCGCGGTCAAGCTCAACATCCTCACCCGCAAGACGCTCGGCGGCTTCGAGACCGATCTCGATTCCCGCGTGTTCGGTGAGGAAGGACAGATCATTCCCGGCCTCTATGCGGTCGGCGAAGCTGCCGGCTTCGGCGGCGGCGGCGTGCACGGCTATCGCTCGCTGGAGGGCACCTTCCTCGGCGGCTGCCTGTTCTCGGGCCGCAATGCGGGGCGCGCCGCGGCGAAAGCGGTGGGATAATGCGACGGTGGATAGGCATCGGGACGTTCGTTGCGCTGCTCGCCGCGGCCCCGGCTGCGTCCGCCGACACGATCGACATCAACGGCGTGAAGCGGTCCTACACCGCGCAACTGCCGGCGAAAAAGCCTGCGCCGCTCGTGATCGTGCTGCATGGCAAGACCCAGCGCGGCGCCGACATGATCGCGCGGACGGCGTGGCCGCAGGTCGCCAAGCGCGAAGGCTTTGCCGTGGTGTTTCCCGATGGGCTCAACCATGCCTGGGCCGATGCGCGGACGAAGGCAGGACCCGAGCTGCGCGGACCACCTGCAGGCACCGATGACGTCGCCTTCATCGGCAAGCTGGTCGAGAAGCTCGTAACTGACGGCACCGCCGATGCAAAGCGCGTCTACGTCACTGGCGTCTCCAACGGCGGCGCAATGGTGATGACGCTGGTCTGCGCGCGCGCCGATTTGTTCGCGGCCGGCGCGAGCGTGATCATGAATCTCACCGACGAAGCCGCGGTCACATGCCATCCATCGCGGCCGCTGCCGATGCTGATCATGAACGGCACGGCCGATCCGCTGATTCCCTATGAAGGCGGGCGCGGATCGAGCTATTTTGCCGCAGACGGGTTCTGGTCCACCGAGGACACCGTGGCATTCTGGCGCAAGCTCAATGGCTGCGCCGCCGGCGACGCGGATGTGACTGATATGCCCGACACGGCGTCCGCCGATCAATCCACGGTCACGCGGATCAGGTCACACTGCCCTGTAGCGCACGACGTCGTGCTCTATCGCGTCAACAATGGCGGACACCGCATGCCAGGGTTTGCGCCGGATGCCCGCTTCCCGAAGATTGCGGCGCGACTGCTCGGGCCGCAGAACGGCGATATCGATGGCGCCGAGACGATTTGGGCTTTCTTCAGCCAATTTCGTTGAATGAACGCATGCGTTGCCGGCAACGCATGCGCGCTCGGGGTGGCACGACCCAAGCCTCTGCGCTAGACAGGGCCGCCATTCCCACCAGGAGATCCGCACAATGAGCATCCAGCGTTTTGAAACCGGCCCGCGCATGAGCCAGGTCGTCGTGCACGGCAACACCGTCTATCTCGCCGGCGTCGTCGCCAACAATGCCGCCGGCGAAAGCGTGACCAAGCAGACCCAGGACATCCTGAAGACCATTGACGGCCACCTCGCCAAGGCCGGCACCGACAAGTCGAAGCTGCTGTCGGCCACGATCTACATCACCGATATGAAGACGTTCCAGGAAATGAACGCCGTGTGGGACGGCTGGGTGTCGCCCGGCAACACCCCGGCCCGCGCCACCGTCGAAGCCAAGCTGGCCGCGCCGCAATACACCGTCGAGATCATGGTGACCGCTGCGAAGTAAATTCGCGAAAACATTCACGCGCGCTGATGACCTCCGAGGTAATCGATCAGCGCGCGTGAACCTTCGATAGTGACGGTCAGCCGAACCACGGCGCCATCGAAGGAGAAGATCATGACCGACCACATCACCATCGCCCACCGCTACATCGATCTCTGGAACGAGCGTTCGCATAATCGCCGCCGCGAACTGCTCACCGAGAACTGGACGGCGGATGCGAGCTATGTCGATCCCCTGATGAAGGGCGACGGCCGGGACGGCATCGACGCCCTGATCGCCGGCGTCCAGCAGCGCTTTCCCGACTTCAAATTCACATTGATCGGCGAGCCCAACGGCTACGGCGACCATGTGCGCTTCAGTTGGGGTCTCGGTCCCGACGGCGTCGACAGCCCGATCAAGGGAACTGATTTCGCCGTGCTGAAGGACGGGCGGATCAAGAGCATCACCGGATTTCTGGATCAGGTGCCCGCGGGCGCGTGAGGGATGTTAATTGCTGTGCCCTCTCCCCTTGTGGGAGAGGGCAGCTCCGCTCAAGGACATGGACTCACTGGGGTGAGGGGTCTCTCTCTCCGCGAATGAAGCTCTCACGTTCGCGTTCGCCGAGAGGACCCCTCATCCGGCGCCATAGCCGATGCAAAGCATCGGCGTTCTTAAGACCGGAGGCCGCCTATTGTCCAGCGGATGGATAGGTAACACAATAGACCGGATGGATGGGTGACACTCGTTCATGATTTGGTCGGCTGCGGCGCTGTGCTAGCACAGCGCCGCAGCTTGCGTGTTTGCTGGTCGATGATGCCGATCGGCACGTCGAAGAAGCGCACTTGCCAGTATCCGTCCTCGGTTTCCTCGACGACAACTGCTTCACCGTCAAGAGCGCTGCAGATGTGGATGAGGTCGCCACGCCATTTGATCTCGCCGTTGGAGCGGACCTGACGCACCGCGGCTTCGGCTGGATAATCGGGCTCTGGAAGCCGCCTTGGCATCTCACGGGGCGAGGGCTGATAGACGGTTGCAGGAGGGCGCTGGCCAAGCGACTCGTGTGGCCGTTCTTCGTTGTAGTCGCGCACAAAAGCCGCAAAGCGACGGGCCTGCGCGGCCCGGGTTGGCGGCGGTGGCCGCATGGCTTCCAGAAGCGTGAGGTGAAAACGCTCGTGTCGGCCGTTCTGCTGCGGATGGCCAGGATCAATCCGTTCATGCCGGATGCCGAGCTTGATCCACCATACCGACAGCGCCGTCAGGCCCGTGGTCCCGGTCGAGGCGAACGGCGAGCCATTGTCGGAGCAGATGATCTGCGGCAAGCCGTACTCGCGAAACGCCCGCTCCAGCAGCGGTTGGCATTCGGAATATTGCGTGCTGCCCGTCGCAGCCAAACTAATCAAATAGCGGCTGAAGCCATCGGTCGCCGTGAAAGGTTCAACCCGAGATCCGTCGCCCAGTCGGATCCAGCCCTTGTGATCGAGGGCCCATACATGGTTGGCATGCTGAGGCACCGTCAGTTGCCCCATGCGCGGCGGCGCACGTCGCCGAACCCGACGGCTGCTAACCAGTCCCGCCCGTTTGAGGATCTCGCCCGCCGTCGAGGCCGACGGCCAATCGACATCCCCTTGGCAAGCCTCAAGCTTGCTCACAATCTTGCGCGGCCCCCAGCTCGGCCGCTCGAGCCGCAGCCCCACAATCGCATCAACGATGTGCTGCGGCGTCGCGCGCCCATGCACCTGCGCGGCGTGCGAGCGATCCGCAAGCCCTCCAGGCCCTTCCAACCGGTAGCGCTCCAACCATTTGTAGCCGGTCTTGCGACTGATCTCGTAGCGGTCGCAAAGCTCCGTCATCGTCCACAATCCGCTTCGCTGATCCGCGATGAAGCTAACCCGTTGGTCCATTGCGCAGCTCTCTCGCCAAGGCATCGGCTGATCCTCCCAGCCGACAGAGAACTGTCACCCATCCATCCGGTCTACTGTGTTACCTATCTATCCGGTCTGGACACTATGCCGCCTTCTCCCACAAGGGGAGAAGGGGCAGCGAGTTCCTGGCTCAGGCATTCGCCAACTCGTACGCAGCCTTCGCATTCACCCCAAACGCTTTCTCGCGCACGCTCGCACCAAGCTTAGCCAGGCACGCCTCCAGCGCGCCCTTGATCTCGCCGTAGCTGCCCGCCAGCAGACACACAGGCCAGTCCGAGCCGAAGATCAGGCGGTCCTCGCCAAAGCAATTGGCGACGTGCTGGACGAACGGAAACAGCCGCTCCGCATCCCAATCGGTCCACTTCGCCTCCGTCGCGAGACCCGAGACCTTGCACCAGACGTTGCCGCTAGCCGCAAGCGATGCGATGCGGTCGGACCATTCGGCGCTGCCGCCATCGGCGATCGGCGGCTTTGCGGCGTGGTCGAGCACGAAGCGTGCCTGCGGAAAGGCTTTCGCAGTTGCGATTGCGGCGGGAAGCTCGCGGGTGCGGACGAGGAAGTCGTAGGCGAGATCGCGGGCAAACACGGCCGCCAGTCCGCGCTGGACGTCCGCGCGCAACAGCCAGTCGGGATCGGCCTCGTCGTGGACCTGATGACGGATGCCGACCAGCTTTGCGCCGCCCGGCAAGGTGCGTAGCCGATCAAGCGTGTCGCCGAGCGCGGCATCGGTCAGATCAGCCCAGCCGACGACACCGATGACGGAAGGCGTGGCATGCGCGATCTGCAAGAATTCCTCGGTCTCCGCGAGCGCGGAGCGGCATTGCACCACGATGCTTGCGTCGATGCCGCTCGCCTTCAGCAGCGGAGCAAGATCGGCAGGCCCGAAGGCGCGGCGGATCGGCGTGAGCTCGGCTGCGTCCATCCACGGATAGTCGGCGCGCGCGGGATCCCAAAAATGCTGGTGCGCGTCGACGAGCATGTCTCACGCTCCGCCCGGCAGCGGCGCCCGCGCGTCGACGAGGTTTTTCGCGCGCAGCTCCTGCCAGAAGGCCGGCGGCACCGTACGTTCCGACATCGCGATGTTGTCGGCGACCTCCGCGGCATTGCGCGCGCCCATCACGGCGACCGTCACGGCCGGATGGGCCATGCAGAACTGAAGCGCGGCGGCCTTCAACTCGGTGCCGTGCTTGCGGCAGAGCTCGTCGAGCGCAAGCGCGCGCGCCACGAGCGCTGCGTCGGCGTCCTGATAGTTGAACTTCGCGCCGGTGTGCGGATTGGCCAAGATGCCGCTGTTGTAGATGCCGCCAAGCAGGATGCCGATATTCTTGGCCGCGCAGACCGGGAACAACGCCTCCAGAGCGCCCTGGTCGAGCAGCGTGTAACGGCCGGCGAGCAGGAAGCAGTCGACCGGCACGGCTTCGGCGAAACGCGTGAGCATCTCCGACTGGTTCATGCCGGAACCGATCGCCTTGACCGTGCCGTCGTCGCGCAGGCGCATTAGCGCACGGAAGGCACCGTAGACGGCCGCGTCATAGTGATCGTCGGGATCGTGCACGAGCAGCACGTCGACGCGATCGAGCCCGAGGCGGTCGAGACTTTCCTCGACCGAACGCATCACACCATCATAGCTGAAATCGAACTGCGGCCGCAGCGCAGGCGCGCCCTTGTAATGGTCATCCTCGACCGCCGCACCATCAGGCGCGCGAAGGAGGCGGCCGACCTTGGTCGAGATCGCAAAGGAGTCCCGCTTCTGCTGACGCAGGAAAGCGCCCAAACGACGCTCGGCGAGGCCAAAGCCGTAGAGCGGCGCGGTGTCGAAGAAGCGGATGCCGGCAGACCAGCCGGCCGCGAGCGTCGCTTCCGCATCGGCATCGCTGACCGGAGCAAACAATCCGCCGAGCGGCGCAGAACCGAGGCCGATCGAGGTGACGTCGAGTGAACCCAGTCGCGAACGTTTCATTCCCATTCCCTCCAAACGCCGGTATCTCTCCCGCCTGCGGAGACCGCAAGCGGAAGAGAGCACAGGAGCGTGGGGTTGGCGACACTCCTAGTTTGACAACTGCTACTTTAACATCTTCGCGACGTTGTCTTTGGTCACGAGATCGAGGCCGGTATAGACGATCTCCGGCACCTTCCCGCCCTTCTTGATGGCGAGTAGCGTGTCCATCGCCTTCTCGCCCATTTCGAACGGGCGCTGGCCGGTGAGCGCGTTGGAGTAGCCGTCGCGCAGGAGCTCAAGCTGCATCTTGAGCGTGTCGGCGACAACGAGCGTCAGCTTACCGGCGTCGATGTCCTTCTTGTTCTTGTTGACGAAAGCCTTGAAGCCTTCCGGTGCAAACATCGGCCAGCCGCCGACCGGCACGATCGCGGCGAGATCCGGCGTCGCGGTGCGCAGATCCGTCATCTGCTGGATCGCGAGGGTGGAATCGTCATTGCAGAAGGTTGGCGAGCCCTGGACCTCGACCCATTTCGAGCCCTTGAGCGCTTCGCGGACACCATCGACACGTTCGGCAAGGTTCTTCGCACCCGGGCCGCCGGAAACCATGGCATATTTGCCGCCATCGGGCCGGAGCTGGAGCAACTGCTTGCCAAGCGCGAGGCCGAAGTCCTTGTTGTTGGTGCCGATATAGGCAAGCCGCTTGGAACCCGGCGCATCGGCGTCAAACGTGATGACGGGGATGCCGGCTGCAGTCGCTGCGTCGATCGACTTGGTCATCGCCGCGACATCGGCAACCGAGATTGCCAACCCATCCACCTTCTGGGTGATGAAGTCCTGGATGATCTGCGCTTGCGTCGCCGGTTCGTGCTCGATCGGCCCCTTGTAGATGCACTCGACATTGCCGAGCTCCTTGGCGCGCTTCATGCAGCCATCGCGAGCCACGTCGAAGAACGGATTGTTCATCGCCTTGGGCACGACCGCGAACTTGTAGGTCTGGGCAAATGCCGGGGTTGCCATCATTGCGATGGTCAAGCCGGCCAACAGAAGCTTCTTCATTTCTTCCCTCCACACTTTCTTGCCTATCCATTTGTGATGTGATGCCCCGGCAGGCGGATAGACGATCTTTCGTTGTCCTTCCGGAGTAACTGGTTAAGTCATGCGCGAGCGGATGCGGTCCACCAGCACGGCAAGGATGATGATCACGCCAACCAGCGTCTGCTGCCAGTAGGAGTTGACCTGCGCGAGCACGAGGCCGTTGCGGATCACCTCGAGCAGCACGCAGCCGACGATGGCCCCGAGCGGACCGCCGATGCCGCCGGCCAGATTGGCGCCACCGATCACGGCGGCCGCAATCACGTTGAGCTCGTAGGAGGTCGCCATGTTGGCCGGTGCCGAGCCGAGCCAACCGGAGATGATGATGCCCTGGAGCCCCGCGGCCAGCGCGCAGATCACGTAGACCTCGATCTTCACCCGCACGACCGGGATGCCGGTCAGCTCCGCCGCCTTCTCGTTGCCGCCGAGCGCGAAGACGTGGCGGCCGAAGGCGCTGTGGTGCAGGACCACGGCCATGGCGAGAGCGAGGATCACCAGATAGATGAAGGGCGCGGGAACCCCGAACACGTCACCCGACGTGAGCGCATAGAAATAATCGGCATCGGGCCCGCCCGGAAAGCTGCCGCGGCCGTTCGAGACGACATAGGCGAGCCCGCGCACGATCGAGAGCATGCCGAGCGTGGTGACGAAGGGCGACAGCCCGAGCACCGCGATGCAGAAGCCGTTGATGAGCCCGACGATGAGCGCAACGCCGAGCCCGGCAAGCACCGAGATCAGCAGGATCAAACCGGGCACATTGGCGACGACGGTCTTGCCGTCGGCGGCCAAATGGACGAACGCCGATCCCGGCGCCGACAGCTCGACCATGACCATGGAGGTGATCATCGCAGAAAAACACATCATCGAGCCTACGGAGAGATCAATGCCGCCGGTGATGATGACGAAAGTGATTCCGAGCGTGGCAATGGCGATGAAGGAGAAGTTCTTCGCCACGTTCTGCATATTGCCCTCCGTGAAGAAATAGGGGCTGGCAAAATGCATCACGACCATCAGCACCAGGAGCGCCAGGAGGACGTAGCCGGTCTGGGAGGCGAAGATGCCGCGCCGCCACCATTTGACCTTGCCGACGTTCGAGAACGTGACGGGAGATTCCAGGGGCATGGCCATCACGCCGCCTCCTTCGCGCCGGTGATGAGGGCTGTGACTTCCTCGGGGGAGGTCTCGTGGATCGGCTTGTCGGCCCGCTTCTCGCCGCGGCGCATGACGATGACGCGGTCGCACACCGCGAACACGTCGGGCATGCGGTGCGAGATCAGCATCACGGCGACGCCCTGCTCTTTCAGGCGGTGGATCAGGCCCAGCACCTGCTCGACCTGGCGGACCGAGATCGCGGCCGTCGGCTCGTCCATCATGACGAGCCTCGCGTTGGAGAGCCGCGTCCGCGCGATCGCGACTGCCTGGCGTTGGCCGCCCGACATCTGCTTGACGAGATCGTCGGGACGGGTCTCCGAGCGCAACTCGCCGAACAGCTCCAGCGCACGCGATGCCATCGCCTTGTGGTCGAGTAAAGCGATGGGTCCGAATTTGCGCTTGAGCTCGCGGCCGAGGAATACGTTGGCGGCGGCGGTCAGATTGTCGGCCAGCGCGAGGTCCTGATAGACGACCTCGATGCCGACCGCGCGGGCATCGACCGGGCGGGCGAAATTGACCGCGTCCCCGGCAAAGCGGATCTCGCCATGGCTGGGGCGGAAATTGCCGGCGATGATCTTGACCAGCGTCGACTTGCCGGCGCCGTTGTCGCCCATCAGACCGACCACTTCGCCCGGGTGGACATGCATATCGACATCGTGCAGCGCGCGGATGGCGCCGAACTCCTTGCCGATGCCGGTCAATTCGAGGACCGGTGTTGTGTCAGCACTTGCCATCAGCGACCTCAAACGTAACGGTTGACGAGAGATTCCAGATATTCCTGCCGTCCCGAGCGCGGCTGCGGATCGAAGCCCGGCCTCAGCGCGCGATCGGCGAGATCGGCGAGCGAACGCTGACCGCCGAGAATGGCACGGCCCTCGGCGCCCGCCCATCCACCGTAGCGGTCGGCGAGCGGCGCCGTGAGGGCGCCGGCATCGAGCATGTCGGCAGCAGCGAGAAACGCCCGCGCGCAGGCGTCCATCGAGCCGACATGGGCATGGATGAGATCGTCGGGATCGATCGACTGGCGGCGGATCTTGGCGTCGAAGTTGAGCCCGCCCGAGGTGAAGCCGCCGCGATTCAGGATCTCGTGGAACACCAGCGCCAGCTCGCCCACATTCATCGCGAACTGGTCGGTGTCCCAGCCGAGCAGATCGTCGCCGCGGTTGATGTCGAGCGAGCCGAACACGCCGAGCGCCTCGGCCAGCGCGACCTCGTGATGGAAGGAATGGCCGGCGAGGATGGCGTGGTTCTGCTCGATGTTGAGCTTGACGTCCTTGAGCAGGTCGTAGCGCGCGAGGAAGCCGTAACAGGTCGCGACGTCGAAATCATATTGATGCTTGGTCGGCTCCTTCGGTTTCGGCTCGATCAGGATCGGGCCCTTGAAGCCGATCTTGTGCTTGTGCTCGACGACCAGCGAGACGAAGCGGCCGAGCTGGTCGAGCTCGCGGTTGAGATCGGTGTTGAGCAGCGTCTCGTAGCCCTCGCGGCCGCCCCAGAGCACGTAGTTCTGGCCGCCGAGCCGGTGCGTCACCTCCAGCGCGGCGCGGACCTGGCCGGCGGCATAAGTGAAGATTTCAGGGTCCGGATTGGTCGCAGCGCCCGCCATGTAGCGGCGATGCGTGAACAGGTTTGCGGTGCCCCAGAGCAGGCGGACCTTGCTTGATGCCATCTTCGCTTCGAACAGATCGGCGATGGCATTGAGGTTGGCGACGGATTCGCTGAGCGAGGCGCCTTCGGGCGCCGCGTCGACGTCGTGGAAGGTGAAGAAGGGCACATCCAGCAGGCGGAACAGCTCGAAGGCGACATCAGCCTTGGCGCGCGCCATCGCCATCGGATCGGAGCCGTGGTGCCAGGGCCGCATAAACGTCTCGCCGCCGAAGGGATCACCGCCCGGCCAGCACAGCGAATGCCAGTAGCAGACCGCAAAGCGCAAATGATCTTCCAGCCTGCGACCGTGCACCATGCGGTCCTTGTCGTACCAGCGGAAGGCGAGCGTGTTTGCCGCATCCTTGCCGGCAAAGGCGACGGGTGCGCTGACATCGAAAAACTTGGCTGACGCGTTCACTTAAGTGGTCTCCTTCAACGCGGGGTAAAGCTCGCGCCAGCGGCGATAGGCCTCGTCATAGGCGGACGCGGCGGTGGCGCGGGGCTCGAAACTGGCGAGCCGCCGGGGGCGGGTGCAGATTTGCGCGGGATCGTCGCCGGTGGCCGCGAGACGTCCGAGCCGGGCGGCGCCCAGCGCTGCGCCGACCTCGCCCTCCTCGACGCGGTGCACGGCGATACCGAGCACGTCAGCGCAGATCTGCGCCCACAGCGCCGAGCGCGAGCCGCCGCCGACGAGATCGAGCTCGGCGATCGCGCCGCCCGCCGCGCTCAGCGCCGCCAGATTATCGCGCGCGGCGAAGGCGACGCCTTCGAGCACGGCCTGGACGATCTGGCTGCGGCCGGTCGCAGCGCGCAAGCCCACGAAGGCGCCGCTCGCGGCGGCATCGTTGTGCGGCGTGCGTTCGCCGTCGAGATAGGGCAGGAATTTGACCGGGCTCGGCCCGTCGACGCGCTCGCCGAGTGGCGCCAGCAAGGCCGCGGCTGGCACCTCCATCACGCCGGCAAGCCAGGCGAGCGATGCGGCCGCCGACAGCATCACGCCCATCTGGTGCCAGAGACCCGGCAGCGCGTGGCAGAACGCGTGGACGGCCGAGGCCGGCGCCGGCGCAAAGCGATCGGTGACGCGGAACACCACACCGGAGGTTCCCAGTGACAGAAACGCATCGCCTGGCGCGATCGCGCCGAGCCCGATCGCGCTCGCGGCGTTGTCACCGGCACCGCCGGCGACCACGACGTCCTTGGCCATGCCCCAACGCTGCGCGAATTCGGGCGCGAGCACTGCACTCGCCGCGCTGCCTTCGACGAGGCGCGGCATGTGATGCAGGTCGAGCCCGGTGGCCTTGAGCAGTTCCGTCGACCAGCTGCGCCGGCCGACATCGAGCCACAGCGTGCCGGCGGCGTCCGACATGTCCTCGGCCATCTCGCCGGTCAAGCGGTAGCGCACATAGGCTTTCGGCAGCAGAACTTTTGCGACGCGTTCGAAAATGTTGGGCTCGTGCCGCGCCACCCAGAGCAGCTTTGGCGCGGTGAAGCCGGGCATCGCCAGATTGCCGGCGATGGCGTGCAGCGAGGGGCAGCGGCGCTCGAGTTCGACGCATTCGGCGTGCGAGCGACCATCGTTCCAGAGGATCGCCGGCCGCAGCGGGCGACCGTCGGCACCGAGCAGCGTCGCGCCATGCATCTGGCCCGACAGCCCGATGCCGCGCACGCCGGCAACATCACGCGGATGAGTGGCGGCGAGATCGTCGACGGCGCCGATAGCGGCCGCGACCCAGGCATCCGGATCCTGCTCGGACCACAGCGGCTGCGGATGCGACAGCGCAAGCTCGCGCGCGGCCGTCGCGAGAATCGCGCCAACCTCGTTCACAAGCACCGCTTTCACACCGGACGTGCCGATGTCTATTCCGAGATACAAGCTCGTTCCTCCCTCTTCGTTTGAGCGTGATCTGTTCGGAAAGCCGCTACGCACTTTTCCGGATCACGCTGCCGCGGTGCACGAACTGACGTCGCGCTTTCCGCAGTCACTCACTTCAAAACACAAGGCACCGCGCGCCTTGCGGCTACGGCAGATTGTCCCGCATCAAGATGTCGATGCGAATATTCTCCTGTTCGCTCAAGATCGGCTCGTTACGCGCAAGCGACAGCAGCACGCGCACGGCGGCGCGCGCCTCGTGCCCCGGATTCTGCGAGATCGCGACATCCAGCGTGCCTTGCAGCAACAGTTTTCGCGTCATCGCCGTGAGATCGTGGGCGATGAACAATATCTGCTTCTCGCAGCCGGCCTCGGTCAGGGCCTTGGCCACGCCTTGCGTGCCGGCGCCGACATTGTAGAGGCCGATGATATCGGGATGCTTGCCGAGCAGCCGCGATATCAGCTGCTCGGAGCGGTCGTCCTCGTCGCGCCCCTCGAGCAGAGGCAGTATGTCGAGGTGCGAAAATTCCGACGCCATCACCTGATTGAAGCCGAAAATGCGCTCGGCATGGTCGCGCAGGCCCTGCGATCCCGCGATGATGGCGATCTTGCCTGACTTTTGGCCGACCAGCCGCCCGACCAGCGCGCCGGCGGTGCGGCCGGCTGCGATGTTGTCGATGCCGACATAATGGTGGCGGCGCGACGACGGCACATCCGAGACCAGCGTCACCACCTTGGTGCCGGCATCGACGAGATCGTTGATCGCAGCGCGAACGCCGGGATGATCCAGCGCCACCACGGCAACGCCGTCGTAGTCGCCCGAGAGCGTCTCGAGCGATGCAGCGAGCACGGACGGATCGAACACATCCGTATTGACCATCTCGACGCTGAGACGGCGAGCCGAAAGCCAGGCCGACATCTCGCCGAGATAGGCCTCGATCTGCTGCATGAACGGGTTCGCTCCCGACGGCATGACAAAGGCAAACCGGCGGGCGCGGCCCCGGGCGAGCTCGGCCGCCGCCACGTGCGGCTGAAAGGCGTTACGCGTGATCGTCTCCTGGACGCGCCGGACCGTATCCGGCCGCACACCGGGGCGGTTGTGCAGGACGCGATCGACCGTCGCGAGGCTGACACCCGCCTCGCGTGCGATGTCCTTCAGCGTCAGCGCGGCGGAAGCAGTCCCCTCAGTCATGCCTGAAGGCTAGCAGAGGTGTTTTGAGGTACGCAACTCATTTTGAGGGGCAAGACGATATTTTCGAGGCCCGGTTGCGCCGGGCCTTAGCGGCCGCTCAGATCGAGTGTCAGAAACAGGCTGTTGGGGTCCTCGACATAGCTCTCGAACGGGCCGCACGGCACAAAGCCGTGCGCCTGATAGAGCGCGTGCGCCGGCTTGAAATAATCCCATGAGCCGGTCTCGAGGCTCAGGCGCTTGATGTCGCGCTTGCGCGCCTCGGCAATGATGTGGCGGAGCATCAGGCCGCCAAAGCCGCGCCGGCGCGTGGTCTGGAGCGTGTGCATCGACTTCACCTCGCCGTGGTCGGGCGAGAGCGTCTTCAGCGCGCCGGTCGCGACCAGCGTCTCGCCGTCCCAGCCGGTCCAGAACGCGACGTCGCTGGCGCGAAGGCCGGCGAGATCGAGCGCATGCGCGCTGCCCGGTGCGGTCTGCGCCCGTGCCGCCGTGACATGGTGGTCAAGCAGCGCGACGACGCGCGGATCGAAGGTGTCGCCGGTAAGGATCTGCATCGTCACGGCCTCACGCCGCTTGCAAGCTGCTTCTGCATGAAGACGAGATCGAGCCAGCGGCCGAACTTGCAGCCGACCTCCGGCATGCGGGCGACCTCGATGAAGCCGAGCGAAGCGTGCAAGCTGATCGAGCCGGCATTGAGGGCCTCGATCCCGGCGATCATGGCATGCTTGTTGAGCGCCGTGGCGCGCTCGATCAGCGCGGCCACCAGGCTGCGGCCGATGCCTGCGCGATGATGCCGCTCGTCGACATAGACCGAATTCTCCACGGTGTGGCGATAGCCGGGGAAGGGGCGGAAATCGCCGAACGAGGCGAAGCCGACGACCTCCCTGCCCTTCATCGCGACCAGCACGGGATAGCCCGCCTCTTGCCGCGCGCGGATCCAGTCGCGCCGCGAGTCGAGATCGGCCGGCCCGTCGGTCCAGACCGCCGTGGTGTTGATCGCGGCGAAATTGTAGATGGCGAGGATGTCTTCCGCATCCTCCAGCGTAGCGTCCCGTACGATCAGCGACATCACATCTTCCCGTAAGAGGTGCCGCGCCGCGTGATGATGACGTAGCGGGCATCCTGTTTGGTTTCGTTCTCGAAGGTCACCGCGCGCATGACGTCGAAATCGAGACAGTCGCCGTCCCGCAGGCGCACCGTCTTGGCGTCGATATGCACGCAGACCGCCCCCTCCAGCATCAGCAATTGCTGGGTGAAGGCGTTGCGGCCCCAGGGGCTGTAGGACACGCGCGCCCCGGCCGGCAAATCGACGACGATGATCTCGATGCCGCTCGCCGCATCGGCCGGCGAGGCATGACGCCGCCGGTAGCCGCTGTCGGGATCGCGCCATTGCGGCTGATCGACGAGCCGCGTCAGCCGCTCCGGCGGCTTCTCCGAGAGAGCGACGACGTCGCTGAGCGAGACGTCGAGCGCCGCACAGAGCTTGTTGAGCAGCGCCGCGGTGGCGCTGCTCTGCGCCCGCTCCACCCGCCCGATCATGGCCCGGCTGACGCCGGAGCGGCTAGCGAGTTCGTTCAAGGTCATGCCGGCCTGCGTCCTCAAAGTCTTCAAGCGGCGACCGATCGCGCGGTCGAGTTTCTGCTGGTCCATGGCCTCTATCCGAACATCGCCCGGCACATGGACCGCATCCGCCGGACGAGAGGAGCTTAGGCCGGAGGAGCGGCGCGTGCCGGGACCGAAGGGCTAATATATTAGAATCTTGCCCTGCGAGCACGCGATTGGGCGGTCAGATCAAATGGAAATGCGATCAGAAAAGTTTGGAGCGGGCGACGGGAATCGAACGAACCCTCGTATGCAGCTTGGGAAGCTCAATAGGCAGGACCGGCTCTGCTAGCCAGCCGGACGCTCCGCTAGCCGCCCTCGTCCTCGGAAAAAATCGCCTCGATATCCTGCCTGCCGTCCAGCACCCGCACGATCTCGGGCCGATCATCCTTCAATCGATAGAACACAATCTGTGGAGCGGCCGCCAGCGAACGCAGACCGGTCCGGATTTCGTCGCGCGCCCGACCGGCGAAGGGAAAGTCGTCAATGACCGCGACGGCCTTCGCGATCTCGCGCAGGATTCTGTCAGCCGTTCCAGCTCCCGCCGCTTTGGTGTAGTGGTCCCAAAGGCGGTCGACATCGTTGAGAGCTTCCGGCGACCAAATAACCGGAGGCTTATGCTCCGCCATGTCGCGAATTCTTCTCGCGAAGAAAAACTTCCATATTCAGGGTGTCGCCCCTGCCCGCGTCGAGCGAATGGATGCCCCTGTCTATTTCAGTACGAAGCGCGTTGAGCCTTTCGATATGCGAGAGCAATTTCCGACCGATCTCTTCCTGATCGGCGTCCGGCAGGCGGGAAATTTGCGCAATGGCTTGTTCGAGCGTTCTGACCATGAACCCAGTCTAGCACATTCGCCACCTGGCAAGGTTCAAAACCTGGCAAGGTTCAAAAGCTTTGGAGCGGGCGAAGGGAATCGAACCCTCGTATGCAGCTTGGGAAGCTGCCGTTCTACCATTGAACTACGCCCGCTTATGCGCGTGTCCCGCGCCCGTCCTGATTAGCCGAGACGGCGCGCCCCGCCAAGCGCTTTGGCGCGACCGGCCGGACGCTTCTTAACGTTTTGGCAAGATTCCAGGTGCGCCGGATTGTGGCGGTGTTATGATCTCATGTCTGGGGAGATACGTGCACTGAGTGGGGCGTGTGCATGGTGGGGCGTGCTTACACGATATTCGACACCGCCATAGGGCGCTGCGGCATCATCTGGAGCAGCACCGGCGTGGTCGCCGTGCAACTGCCCGAGGCGCGGGAGATCGACACCCGCCGCCGGATCTTTGCGGTCCATCCCGAGGCGCGCGAGCAGGCGATCCCGCTCAACACCGAGCTTGCGATCGAGGGCATCGTGGCCTTGCTGCAAGGCAGCGATCCCGACTTTTCCGACGTCAGCCTCGATGCCGGCGGCGTGCCCGCCTTCGACCGGCGGGTCTACGAGCACGCCTGCACCATCCCGCGCGGGGAGACGCGCACCTATCACGAGATCGCCAAGGCGCTGGGCACATCCGGCGCCGCCCATTCGGTGGCGCAGGCGATCTCCAGAAATCCCTACATGGTCATCGTGCCTTGCCACCGGGTGCTGGAAGCCGGCGGCTATGCCGACCGGATCTCGCCTTACGGCGGGGTGATCTCCAAACGCCGGCTGCTGGCGCTCGAAGGCGCCCATCCGATCGCCAGCAAGACGCTGTTCGAGATGCTGCTGCCCGTTGCCCCGCCGAGGACCGCCACCTAAATAGGCGGGATGGACGCAACCACGCTGCTGACGACCCGCGCGATGACGGTCTCCGAGTTTCGCTGCGACGCGGGACCGGGCGACAAGCCGTTTGCCGAGTGCCGCACCGGTCATTCCATCGCCTATGTCCGCGCTGGCAGCTTTGGCTGCCATTGCCGCGCCGGCTTCTTCGAGCTGGTGGCGGGCTCGCTGCTGGTCGGCGCGCCCGGCGGCGAATACACCTGCACGCATGAGCATGTCTGCGGTGACGTCTGCCTGTCGTTCTTCTTCAGCGAGGACCTGGTCGAGGCGCTCGGCGGGCGGCGCGAGACGTGGCAGGTCGGCGCGACGCCGCCGCTGCCCGAGCTGATGGTGCTGGGCGAGCTCGCCCAGACGGCGGCAGATGGCAACAGCGATCTGGGCCTCGACGAGGTCGGCCAGATTTTTGCGAGCCGCTTTGTCGATTCGGTCTCGGGCAAGCCGCGCAAGCCGGCTACACCGACGGCGCGCGACCGCCGCCGTGCGGTCGAGGCCGCGTTGTGGATCGACAACAATTCGCATGCCGAGATCGACCTCGAGCAGGCCGCACGCCTGGCGGATTTGAGCCCGTTCCATTTCCTGCGGCTGTTTTCCAACGTGCTCGGCGTGACCCCGCATCAATATCTGGTGCGCTCGCGGCTGCGGCACGCGGCGCGCCTGCTCACGGACGACGACATCGCGGTCACCGATATCGCCTATGACGTCGGCTTCGGCGACCTCTCCAACTTCGTCCGCACCTTCCACCGCGCCGCCGGTATGTCGCCAACGAAGTTCCGGCAGGCGTCGAAGGGGAAACGCAAGATTCTCCAAGAGCAGCTTGCCCTCAACTGACTAGGGTCGGCTCCGGCGCGCGCCGCGAGCGGTGCGCTTTGCAGTGGAGACGACCATGTACGACCATATCGGATTGCGTGTTGCCGACCTCGACGTCGCCACGCGCTTCTACACCGCGGCGCTGGCGCCGCTCGGTTTCGTCCTGTGCTCGAGCGGCGACGGCTACGCCGGCTTCGGTCCGAAGGGCGAGCCGGCACTCTGGCTGCATCTGAACAAGGGCCGCAACGCCGATGGCGCGCATATTGCGTTTCGCGCCAAGGACCACGACGCAGTGAAAGCGTTTCACAGCGAGGGCCTGAAGAGCGGCGGCCATGACAATGGCGGCGCCGGGCCGCGCAAGGATTACAGCCCGACGTATTTTGCGGCGTTTTTGATTGATCCTGATGGCAACAATGTCGAGGCGGTTTGTGTTTGAGCTCTCACTATCAGCACCGTCATTGCGAGGAGCGTAGCGACGAAGCAATCCAGGCTGTCTCCACGGGAAGATTTCTGGATTGCTTCGCTGCGCTCGCAATGACGGTGATGGTTGCGACCACCTGACCTAATCAAGGACACCTTCATGGCCTCCATCCACAACGACATCCTCCTCTCCGCCCCGGCCCGCGACGTCTGGAACGCGGTGCGCGATTTCGGCGCGGTGCATCAGCGGCTGGTGCCGGGCTTCGTCACCGCATGCCGGCTCGACGGCGACGCTCGCATCGTCACCTTCGCCAATGGCTCGGTTGCACGCGAAATCCTGGTCAATTGCGACGACGCGCGGCAACGGCTGGTCTACGCGATCAACAACGAACGGCTGACGCATTACAGCGCCTCGGTGCAGGTGATCACCGACGGCGAGGCGCAATGCCGCCTGGTCTGGATCATCGACATGCTGCCGAACGAGCTTGCGGGTTACGTGCAGGAACAGACGAAGGCAGCCGTGATCGCCATGCACAAGGCGTTCCCGGCTTAGCTCTTCATTTGAAGCATGATCTTTTCGGAAAACCGCTTCACACTTTTCCGGATCATGCTCGCTTGCGTGATCTTTTTCACAGAGTGCTCCCCTCATCGGCCGTAACCATGGCCGCGTGCGTCCGGTGGGCTCCGCTCTCCCGGCGGCGCCACGCACGCGAGGAGCATGCCATGAGAGGTGCGGACAAGGTGATCTGCCAGGCAGCCGCCGTGCTGCTGCTGTTTTCGATTTCGAGCGTACCGGCCAAGGCGCAGTTCGCAGGCCTCGGCGGTGCCGGCGGCGAGGACATGATGACCCAGATGGCGCCGATGCTGGAGATGATGAAGGCGAAGATGGGCAAGCGCCGCTTCGCCATGCTGATGCAGACCATGGGCCCGATGATGAGCCGCATGATGGAGAATGGCGGCGGCGGCCTCGGCGGCATGATGGGTGGCGGCGGTATGGGCGGCCTCGCCGGCAGCAATTACGGCGGCTACGCGCCGATGGGTGGAGGCACCGTGCCGATGGGAATCGGCGGCATGGGCGGCGGCGATATCATGGGCATGCTGGGCGGTGCCGGCGGCGGCGACATGATGGCGATGATCCCGCAATTGATGCGGCTCGCCAATGTCGGCGGCGGAGGCGGCCATCGCCGCCACCGGCACCGCTAGTCGGCGGCAACCGAGAGCGCCGGGCGCACGGCCGGCTTGGTCTTCCGCGGCCCCCAGCGTGTCAGCACCACGCTCGAGCATGACAGCAGGCCGAGCACGACCATCGAGCTCGCGGCGAGCCAGAAGAAGCTTTGCGCAGTGGCGTCATGCGTCGACAGCCACCAGCCGCAGGTCGCGATGTAGATGAGGCGCGCGGTCTGGGCCAGCACCGGCCCGATCACTATCGCAGCGCCTTGCGACGAGAAGTACATCGTCGTGGCAAGTCCGAAGAAGGCGTAGAACGGCGCCACCGTCGACAGATATTGGTGGCTGGTCGCGCGCACGGTGGCGCTGTCCGTAAAAATGTTGACCCAGAGGTCGGGGAACAGCGCGACGAGGCAGGCCGGCGCGCCGACAGCGACGAAGGCACTCGCGCCTGCGATCCAGGCGATGCGCCGCGCGCGGGCGATACGACCGGCACCAACCGCCATGCCGACCATCGGCACCGACGCGATGCCGAACGAGAACGCGATCGAGGTCAGCAGAAATTCGAGCCGCGCGCCGATGCCATAGCCGGCGAGGATCGCGGTGCCGAACTTCGCCAGCATGTGGGTGAAGATCGAGATCGTCAGCACCGATTGCAGCGGCGAGAAGCAGGCGATCGCGCCGACCTTCAGGATGTCAAAGAACATCGCCCATTGGATGCGCAAGCCTCGCAGTTTTGGAACGACCCGCGCGCGGCCCGAAAACAGGTACCAGCCCATCACGCCGATGTTCATGGAATAGGCGATCAGCGCGCCGGCGGCGACGCCGCGCATGCCGAGTTGCGGCATGGGTCCGAGCCCGAGGCCGAGCGTGCCACCGAGCACGATCTGCCAGACTGCGGAGTTGAGAATGAGAAGCGACGGCAGCTTCATGTTGCCGGTGCCGCGCAGCACGCCCGCCATGGTGTTGAGCAGCCAGGGCAGCACCGCGCCGCCGAAAAACACCTGCGTGTAGGCGATCGCATGCGTCAGAACATTGCCGCGGCCGCCGAGCATCGCGAGCACCTGGGGGCCAAAGATCAGCATGCCCAGCATGAACACGAGGCCGAAGGTGATGCCGATCAGGAGCGCATGCGCGGCCAGCGTACCGGCGCGCTCGCGATCGCCGGCGCCGAGCGCACGTGCGATGGCCGAGGCCACGGCACCGCCCATGGCGCCACCCGACATGGTCATGGTCAGGATCACTGTCGGAAACACCAGCGCCATCGCAGCCAGCGCTTCGACGCCGAGACGCCCGATATAGGAGGTCTCCGCGATCACCACGCAGGTGCCGGCGGATAGCGCGACCACGTTCGGCCAGGCGAGGGAGAGCAGCGTGCGCAGGATAGGCCCGTCGGTCAGCGCGCTCCGCACGGGGCGCGGGGGCGGCGGCAGCGGACGTTCCTGCTCATCGACCGGGATCTCGGCGATGTCCGTCATTTCCTCTCCCGGGCAACAGCGCCATTTGCAGCGCGGCAATGCTTAGGTGTGTTAATCAATTTCCTCGCGCGGAAAGCGCGGTGAGCCTTGTTAGCACGGCGGCTGCCGATTCCTCCTGCGCTAGCCGCAGGCGTGCCCTGCGGCAGCGCATTTCAGCGGGTGGAATTCGGTGCTCTCCCTCTCCCCGTTCTTACGGGGAGAGGGTCGGGGTGAGGGGCCCTATCCGCGCGAACGGTGAGAATTCGACTCGCGGAAGCTCCCCCTCACCCGGATTGCATCTTCGATGCAATCCGACCTCTCCCCGCAAGCGGGGCGAGGTGGAGTGCTCTGCGGCACCGTCGCCTAACCGACCGTCCAGACCAGCGGCGTAAGGCCGCCCGCCGTTGGGTGCAAATGCACGCCGATGTGCCGCCCGCATCCGGCAGCCAGCCCCTCGAACAATCCTTCCAGCACCTTGGCGCAGGCGCGATGATAATCGGCGACCTCGTCCATCAGCTTCCAGCTCTGCTGGCGGATTTCGAACGTGCCTTCGGATTGCGTGATCTCGGTCGCATCGCCTTGCGCGGCGAACAGCGCGCCGAGGAACGACGCGAACTCACTCGCCCCACCGCGTGTCGCCAACAGCGCGGCTGCGACCTCGTTGAAATACTGCATGCCGATCAGCTTGCCGGTGAGGTGCAGCAGATAGCCGGCATCTTCCGGCCCGAACAGCTGCACCATCACGGGTGCTGCCGTGCGGACATATTCCATAGCGTAGTTGCGATAGGCCTTTTCAAGGCGCGGCTTCGGCCAGCTCGACACCGGCAGAGCCGGTGCGGTCTTCGCGTCGAACGTAGGGGCTTCGAGATGTCGCGCAAACACCAGGCGCTGGTCGAGCTCGAGCGGATGGTCGTATTGATGGTAGTAACCTTCGAGCCCATCCTGGCCGTCAACGCTCTGCTTGGTGCAGACGAAGCCCAGGCGAAGATCGCCGAGCGCGACGCCGTTGTTGGCGTGCCAGCCGCGCAGCATCGCGCGCGAGACCTCGCCCGGCACGCCGCAGATCGCTGTGCCCTTCCAGATCCAGCGCGGCGGCGGATAGCGGATCCAGGCTTTGGTGTCGCTCTCGTGCATGTATTCGACATGCACGCCGCCGATCCAGTTGGAGAGGTAGTGATATTGCGCGGCCGCCACTGCCGGCGGCAGATGATTGATGCCCAGCTTTTCCAGCCCAGGCAGGAAACGCTCCTGCTGCTGACGTCGAAATACGCGGAAGACGAATTCCGCCGCATCCGCCGTGCCGCGGCGCGTGACCACGGTGAGGATGAGGCCGGTGAAGTAGGCGTGGTAGAGGTCGGCGACCGCGCGCCAGCGTTTCCATTGCGCGTCCTGCGCGGCGTCTGCTGCGGCGGTCATGTTCACTCCCGGCTGGTTGTTTTGCGGGAGTGTGTCATCGGCCGTGAGGCGACGCAACGGGACACCCATTCGGCGTCATCGCCCGGCGAAGACCGGGCAATCCAGTATTCCAGAGACGGTCGTGATCGAATCGAGAAGCCGCGGCGTACTGGATTCCCCGCCTTCGCGAGGGAATGACAGTTGGTGGGGGTGTGGCTACACCCGGAAATGCTTGCTCAGCTTCAGCCCCTGCGCCTGGTAGTTGGAGCCGATGCGCTGGCCGTACATGGCGTCGGGACGCGCTAGCATCTTTTCGTAGACGAGGCGGCCGACGATCTGGCCGTGCTCGAGGATGAACGGCACTTCGCGCGAGCGCACCTCCAGCACGGCGCGCGATCCTAGCCCGCCGGCGCCAGCATAGCCGAAGCCGGGATCGAAGAAGCCGGCATAGTGCACGCGGAATTCGCCGACCAGCGGATCGAACGGCACCATCTCCGCGGCGTAATCCGGCGGCACCTGCACCGCCTCTTTCGACGCCAGGATATAGAACTCGCCGGGATCGAGGATCAGGCTGCCGTCGGGACGGGCCGAGATCGGCTCCCAGAAATCTTCCGCCAAATAGTCGGAGCGACGATCGACATCGACCACACCGGTGTGACGCTTGGCGCGGTAGCCGACGAAGCCCGTGGCTTTCTCGCCGGAGAGATCGACGGAGACGGCAACGCCGCCGGCGAGATCGGCATCGTCGATGTCGACGAGACGCTCAGTGGCATGCAGCGCATCGAGCGCGTCGGCATTGAGGATGGCATCACCGGTGCGGAAGCGCACCTGCGACAGGCGCGAGCCTTCGCGCACCAGCACCGGAAACGTCTTGGGGCTGATCTCGGCATAGAGCGGGCCGTGATAGCCGGCGCCGATCATGTCGAAGCGGCGGGTGCCGTCGGCGATCACGCGGGTGAAGACGTCGAGCCGGCCGGTGGAGCTTTTGGGGTTCGCGGCCGCAACGATCTCCGGCGGCAGCGCGAGGCTCTCGAGCAACGGCACGATGTAGACGCAGTTGGTCTCCAGCACCGCGCCGTCGGCGAGGCTGAACTCGTGCAGCTTCAACTGGTCGATGCGCTCGGCGACGGTGGCACCGGGGCCGGGCAGGAAGCTCGCGCGTACGCGATAGGCGATGTCGCCGAGGCGCAGATCGAGGCTCGCCGGCTGGATCTGGCTTTCGACGAAATCGTATGCGGGCAGGATGAGGCCTGCTTCCGCCATCGCCGCGATCATGCGGTCGGGCAGGATACCATTGGCGTCGGCGGCGACCGTGAAACTCAACCGGGGGTCCTCATCAGGGGGCAAGCGCATCCGGACATGCCGGGAATACCAGCCTTTTACGGCTATCCGATGGACGCCTTGACGGAAAGGCCATTGCAGAATATGAGCATCACTTATCCCGTGGTGATTTGAGCCGGCCGGCTTGCAGCCACGTTAAATAAGTCGCTAAACAGGCCGGGGACCTCTGTGATCCCGGCCCGTGGATATATCCAGGCCGGTTTTTTTGTGACCATTTTCGATGGTCACGCAGAGGAGATCCTATGTCGAAGTCCCCGGCGTCCACCACGCACTACCGTCCCGAAACCCGCCTGGTCCATTCCGGCACCCTGCGCTCGCAATATGGCGAGACGTCGGAGGCGCTGTTCCTGACCCAGGGCTACGTCTACAACAGCGCCGAGGAGTGCGAGGCGCGGTTCAAGGGTGAGGACCCCGGCTTCATCTATTCGCGCTACTCGAACCCGACGATCGCGATGTTCGAGCGCCGCATGATCGAGCTCGAAGGTGCCGAAGCCGCCCGCTCGGCGGCAACAGGCATGGCCGCGGTGACGACTGCGATCCTCGCGCCGCTGAAAGCCGGCGATCACGTCGTCGCGTCTCGCGCGCTGTTCGGCTCGTGTCTCTACGTCATTCAGGAGCTGCTGCCGCGCTACGGCATCGAGACCACGCTGGTCGACGGAGCCGATCTCGACCAGTGGCAGCGTGCCGTGAGGCCGAACACCAAGACGTTCTTCCTGGAGAGCCCGACCAATCCGACGCTCGACGTGCTCGACATTCCAGGGATTGCCGAGATCGCGCACAGCGGCGGCGCGCGGCTCGTCGTCGACAACGTGTTCGCGACGCCGATCTGGCAGAGCCCGCTCGCGCTCGGCGCCGACGTCGTGGTCTATTCCGCGACCAAGCACATCGACGGCCAGGGCCGCTGTCTCGGCGGCATCATCCTGTCCTCGGAAGCCTTCATCGCCGAGCACATCCACAATTTCATGCGCCAGACCGGCCCGTCGATCTCGCCGTTCAACGCCTGGGTGCTACTCAAGGGCCTGGAGACGCTTGGCGTGCGCGTGCGCGCGCAGACCGACACCGCGGCGCGCATCGCCGACGTGCTTGCGAGCCATCCCAAGATTGCGCGGCTGGTCTATCCGGGCCGCGATGATCATCCGCAGGCGGCGCTGGTGAAGAAGCAGATGCGCGGCGGCTCGACGCTGGTCGGCTTCGAGGTCAAGGGCGGCAAGGCGGCTGCGTTCCGCGTGCTCAATGAGCTCAAGCTTGCAAAGATCTCGAACAATCTCGGCGACGCCAAGAGCCTCGTCACTCATCCGGCGACGACGACGCATCAGCGCCTGAAGCCGGAGGATCGCGCCGCCCTCGGCATCAGCGAAGGTTTCATCCGCTTCTCAGCGGGGCTCGAGCATGCGGATGATCTGATCGAGGATCTGACCGCGGCGCTTGAGAAGGCGTGAGGGGAGCCAAGGGCTCAGTTTCGTAGGGTGGGCAAAGCGAAAGCGTGCCCACCATTCACGATCTCGATGCCGATAGACGGTGGGCACGGCGCTTTGCGCCTTTGCCCACCCTACGGCAGCGGAGCTACATCGGCCGGTACGTCCGCACGTCCGCGGGTACGTTCACGCCCAGCTTGATCTGCCCGACGGAGTGGATGATGTCGTCGCCGAGCAGCTGGGCGAAGCAGGCATAGCCCCAATCGTTCATGTGCAAGCCGTCGGCGATGACAAAGCTCTCGACCGGGAGCGCCTGCTTCTCGTGCCAGTCGCGCATCACTTCGAAGCGCGGGAAGATGCCGACGTGACGGAGCGCGGCGACCTTGCCGAGCAGCTTCACCATCTTGCCGGCGCTTTCGGCGCGCTGGGTCACCTGCGGCGAATATTGCGGATCGACCAGCACCACGTCCGTGCCGCCGGAGGCCTGGATGCGGGTGATGCCGTCCTCGACCATCTTGGCGGTGTCGCCGGGATCGAGGTTGCGCAGCACGGCGTTGGTGCCGACCTGCCAGATCACGAGATCCGGATGCACGTCGATCACCTCCTTCTGGAGGCGTTTCATCATCTCGGGCGCATCCTCGCCGCCGATACCGGCATTGATGACGGTGATGTTGGCGGTCGGATATTGCCGGCGCAGCTGCGCGGCGAGACGGTTCGGATAGTTGAAGTCCGGCGAGCTCGCGCCGTAGCCCGCCGTCGACGACGAGCCGAACGCGACGATCACGACGGGCTGGCCGGCGACGAGCTTGTTCGCGACATGCGGCAGCGAGCCCATCGTCTTCGAGCCGCCCTTCGGCGCGAGACACGGCACGCGGCTGAAAATGTCGGTGGCGGATTTCGCGACTTGCTTCACCTTGTCGATGGCGCGCGAGGTCAGACCGCGCTGCTCGGCGGGCGGCTGGCTGGTGGCGGCGACGGTCGTCTGGGACGGTGATGCCGGTGCTGGATTAGCAGCCTGCTGCGGCGCGGGTGTCGCCTGGGCGGCTTGAGCGCGGGCAGGTGCCTGCAACACGGGCGTCAGCATTAGCAGCGCCGCCGCTGCGGGCGCGGCCAGCCATGTCGACAGGCCAAAAGGGCGGAGAGAACTCATTAACGCTAGACCTCAATTTTGCTGCTGGGCCGGCCCCAGATGGGCGGCGTCGATCACGAACTGTGCCAACGCCCGGCCGATGCAGTCATGGACCTGTTTCGCTAGCTCGGGGCCGCGGGAGGGGCTGAACAGGTCGAACTGACCCTGATCATTCCATTGCCGCATGATGGCGAAACGGTCGAACAGCGGGACATCATGCTCCTGCGCCACCACACGCATATTATCGAGATAAGGCGGCGCCGAGATCATGGTTTCGGTACGCGGGCTGTACTGCAAATTCATCAAGACCACGTCAGCCCCTGCATTTTGCAGCGCAGCGACCCCTTCGGTCACGGCGCTGCGGAAATCATCGGGATCGATGGAGCGGATAGCATCCACGGTCCCGGTCTGCCAGATGACCAAAGTAGGTGTTTTTGCTTCCATCAGCTTAACGAAGGTTCCGGCGGCTTCCTCCGCTGTCTTCTTGCTCTGTATTTCTACGGATACGTGCACGGTCTCGGAAGGCGGCAGCTTGTCGTTCAAAATGGCCTGCATCCGCGCCGGATAGGAGCTGTCCTCCGAGGATGGAATGGTGGTGGAGCGGCTGCCGATGACGAGGATCTCGAGCGGCTTGCCGGCCTTGACGGTCTCCGCGACCTTGTGGAGCTGGCTGTCGGTGGCGAGCAGATAGGGCGGTAATTCACAGGCTGCGGGCGCGGCAGGCACGGCATCGTCCGCGCGCGCCGAAGGCGCGGCGAGGCTACCGCATAACAGGATCAGGCTCAGGAGAACCTTCGCCTTCATCAACCCCCTCCCGCCAGATCGGCGTTGCCGACGGCGTTTTTGGTTTTCGCACCGCTCTTGTCAGCTACGCGCTTGTACCACGAAATCACCCAGGCCATCGCCCACATGATCAGGATTCCGGAGAGGCTAATTAGCGCATGCATGCCCGGGCCACCGGAGACCTCGGCCAGGATGAAATGGCCGGCAAAGGCCAGGAAGACGCCGAGGCAGAAGATCTCCAGGGAATGCTGGCCACACAGGATCAGCGGCCGCAACCACGGCGATTTCAGGCCCGGCCACTCCCGCGGCAGAAAGCGCACGGTGAGCGCGGCCAGCGCCAGGAAATGCGTGAAGCGCAGCACGTCGAGGTCGGTCTTGTCGATCGGATACATCCACTGCTCGATCCGCTTCGGCATGAATTGCGAGAGCTGCGGCACGTACCAGGTCAGCGTCACGTAGAACGCAGCGACGAGATAGGCAATCGAGATCCACATCGTCACCGGTGATGCCAGGATGCGCGACATGCGTCGCGCACCTCCGAGCGCACACCAGGCCCCGAACACGAAAAGCAATTGCCAGGCCAGCGGATTGAACGCCCAAAAGCCGTTCGGATAGGCCGAGAAGTAGAGATCGAATTCCCAGGTCACCGCATAGAGCATGGTCGAGAGCGCGAGCGTGACGTCGGGCCACCATTTCATCGACCACAGGATCAGCGGCAGCGCCAGCATCAAGACGATATATAGCGGTAGCACGTCCATGTTGACGGGCCGGAAGCGCAAGAGCAGCGCCTGCACGATGGTGACGTCGGGCTGCTTGAGGAAATCCATGATCCCCATCTCTTCGGTGTAGAGCGGGTTCTCGAAGCTGGTCGCGACGTAGGAGATCTCGGCAAGGAAGATCGTGAACAGGAAGACGTGGGCGACATAGATCTGCCAGACCCGGCGCAGGATGCGCGCAGTGGCAATCACGAAGCCGCTCTCCAGCATCGCGCGGCCATAGACGAAGGCGGCGGTGTAGCCGGAGATGAAGATGAAGATCTCGGTGGCGTCGCTGAAGCCGTAATTGCGGATCGTGAACCAGGTCAGCAAATTCGGCGGCAGATGGTCGATGAAGATCAGCCACAGCGCGAGGCCCCGGAACAAATCGAGCCGGAGCTCGCGCTCGCCGATGGCGGGAAGCGTGATGGCCGGCGCACGCGGCTTCGCTGCCACGGGTTTGGCCTCCACGGGCTTGGCACCCGCAGTTCCCGCGATCGTCGCTCCCGTCACTTGATCGGCAATGGTCATCGGGGCCCAAAAACCCTTCCGCAAATCGCGACGTTTGAAGGAGTGTACCGGTCCAGTCGCCGCCTCGCAAAGCGGCCGGATCACATCTGGATGTACTTCCCTGTCAATTCTGGCGGGACGATGTCGCGAAAGCCCGCTGCGGCGTTTGGTTCCCGGCCAGGATTTCGTTATGATGGCAATCATGTACCGCGCCGTGACCCGCCAGATCGAAGTGACCGTCGAGCCGAACTTTGTTCCGGAGCAGTCGTCGGCCGACCGCTCGCGTTATTTCTGGTCCTACACCATCGTCATCACCAATTCCGGCGACGAGACCGTGCAGCTCAAGACGCGGCACTGGATCATCACCGACGCCTCCGGCCGGCAGCAGGAGGTCAAGGGCGAAGGCGTGGTCGGCGAGCAGCCGACCCTGGCGCCCGGCGAGCGCTTCGAATACACCTCCGGCGTCCCCCTCTCGACCGCCTCCGGCTTCATGACCGGCCGCTACCAGATGGTCAGCGAAAGCGGCGAACGCTTCGAGATCGACGTGCCGACGTTTTCGCTCGACAGCCCGGATAACAGGCGGGTGTTGAATTAGCGCGGGTGACGGTGCTACGCGTCCTCGACGCCCGCTTCATCCGGCGTGAACTCGTACACCGACGAGCAGAACTCGCAGGTCACGACGACCTTGTCGTCCTTGACCATCGCGGAACGGTCGTCCGGCGAAAAGCTTTTCAGCATCGAGGCAACCGCGTCGCGCGAGCAGGAGCATTGCGCTTGCAGGACAAGCGGATTGAACACGCGCACGCCGCGCTCGTGGAAGAGGCGATAGAGCAGCCGCTCGCCGGAGAGATCGGGATCGATCAGCTCGACGTCCTCGACGGTTTCGATCAGCGAGCGCGCCTCGACCCAGGCATCGTCCTCAGCCACACTGTGCACCTCGACGCCATCGGGCGCGTCGCCGGGATGCAGATCCGCCTGCCGCGCGCGCTCCGGCGCCTTCGGCAAAAACTGCATCAGCATGCCGCCGGCACGCCAGCGATGCTTGCCGCCGTCGCTCGAGCGCCACTCCTCGCCGACCGCAAGACGCACGCGCGTCGGGATCTGCTCGGAGCGCAGGAAATATTCGTGAGCAGCGTCTTCCAAGCTGCCGCCGTCGAGCGCGACCAGGCCCTGGTAGCGGCTCATGTCGGGACCCTGGTCAATGGTCATGGCGAGATGGCCATGGCCGAGCAGCGCACCGGAATCCTTGGCGTCACCGAGGCGCGCGGCATCAAAGCGCGCATAGGCGCGCAGGCGATCCGGTGCCTGATAGTCCACCACCAGGAACGACACCGGGCCGTCGGTCTGTGCCTGGAGGATGAAGCGGCCCTCGAATTTCAGCGCCGAGCCGAGCAGCGTCGTCAGCACGATCGCCTCGCCGAGCAGCTTGCCCACGGGCGCGGGATAATCGTGCTTGGTCAGGATCTCGTCGAGCGCAGGGCCGAGCCGCACCAGCCGTCCGCGCACATCGAGCGCGTCGACCTCGTAAGGCAGCACGGCGTCGTCAATCGGAACCGCGGATGGCGCGCGAACCGGGCCTGCGGGCCCGGTTTTCATGTCAGGGGATTGGGAAACCATGGCGCTTTATCTGGGGTCGGAGAGTGGAAATGGAAGGGGGTGTTGGCTGGCGTGTTCCGGATGCTGCTTGGGTCGCACGACAATACCGCACATTCGGTGTCGTCCCGACGAAAGCCGGGACCCATAGCTACAGGCTTTTGTTTGGCGAAGACCGTTCGCCTCCACCAAGCTGCCACAAGAACGATTCCGCGGTATGGGTCCCGGCTTTCGCCGGGACGACGGCAAATATTTTACCGCGCCGAACCTACTTCACCGCGTCAAAACACCAGGCCAAAATGCCTTTCTGCGCATGCAGGCGGTTTTCGGCCTCGTCGAACACGACCGATTGCGGGCCGTCGATCACCTCGTCGGTGACCTCCTCGCCGCGATGGGCGGGCAGGCAGTGCATGAACAGCGCGTCGGACTTGGCCAACGACATCAGCTTCGAATTGACCTGGTAGGGCTTGAGCACGTTGTGGCGGTGCTCGCCTTCCTTATCGCCCATCGACACCCAGGTGTCGGTGACGACGCAATCCGCGCCCTTCACGGCGGCCTCGGGATCGGTGCCGAGCACGATCGGCGCGCCGGTCGCCTTGATGAAGTCGCGCATCACCTTCTTCGGAGCGAGCTCCGGGGGGGTTGCGACATTGAGCTGAAACTTGAAGCGCTCGGCCGCGTGCGCCCAGGACGCCAGCACGTTGTTGTCGTCGCCGGTCCAGGCCACCGTCTTGCCCTCGATCGGGCCGCGATGTTCCTCAAAGGTCAGGAGGTCGGCCATCACCTGGCAGGGATGCGAGCGCCGCGTCAGGCCGTTGATGACGGGCACGGTCGCGTACGCTGCGAGCTCAAGCAGCGCCTCATGATTGAGAATGCGGATCATGATGGCGTCGACATAGCGCGACAGCACACGCGCGGTATCGGCAATGGTTTCGCCGCGGCCGAGCTGCATCTCGGCGCCGGTGAGCATGATGGGCTCGCCGCCGAGCTGGCGCATGGCGACATCGAACGACACCCGCGTGCGGGTCGACGGGCGCTCAAAGATCATCGCCAGCGTCTTGCCTTCGAGCGGCCTGACCGGCTGATGCGCCTTCTGCTTCGCCTTCATGGCGGAGGAGGCCGCGAGCATGTTCTTGAGCTCCGACAGCGGGAGCTCGCTGATATCCAGGAAGTGTTTTGGCGTCTTGCTCATCAGCTTGCCGCCCGCTTGTTACCGGACAGCGCAGTGCAGGCGCGTTCGAGCCGGCCGATGCTGTCCTCGATCTCCGCCTCGGTCACGATCAAGGGCGGCAGGAAGCGCACGACATTGTCGCCGGCACCGACGGTGAGCAGTTTTTCGTTGCGCAGCGCCGTAACCAGGTCACCCGACGGCACCACGGCCTTGATGCCGATCAAGAGCCCCTCGCCGCGAACTTCACTGACGACATCGGGATGGCGGTCGATCACGGAAGCGAGCTTCTGCTTGAGCAGCAGCGACATCTTCTGCACGTGGTCGAAGAAGCCGGGCTCGAGCATGACGTCGAGCACCGCGTTCGCAGCCGAGATCGCCAGCGGGTTGCCGCCGAAGGTGGAGCCGTGCGAGCCGGGCCCCATGCCGGAGGCCGCATCCGCAGTCGCCAGCACCGCGCCGATCGGGAAGCCCCCGCCGAGCGCCTTCGCCAGTGACATCACGTCAGGCGTGACGCCGGTGCGCCGATGAGCGAAGAGATCGCCGGTGCGGCCCATACCGGTCTGCACCTCGTCGAAGGCGAGCAGCAGGCCCTTCTCGTCGCAGAGCTGGCGCAACGCCCGCAGGAAAGAAGGCGTCGCCGAACGCACGCCACCCTCGCCCTGGATCGGCTCGATCAGGATACCGGCGGTCTGCGGACCGATCGCCTTCTTCACGGCCTCGATGTCGCCATGCGGAATCTGGTCGAAGCCATCCATCGGCGGACCAAAGCCTTCGAGATATTTTGCAGATCCCGTCGCAGCCAGCGTTGCCAGCGTGCGGCCGTGGAAAGCGCCTTCGAAGGTGATGATGCGGTAGCGCTCCGGATGACCCTTGGAGAAGTGATGATGGCGGACCAGCTTGATCACACCCTCCAGCGCTTCGGCGCCGGAATTGCAGAAGAATACGAAGTCGGCAAAACTCTCGTTGCAGAGCCGGTTCGCGAGCTTCTCGCCGTCCGGACTCTGGAACAGGTTCGACATGTGCCAGAGCTTGGTCGCCTGCTCCTGCAGCGCCTTGACCAGCGCGGGATGGGCATGGCCGAGCGCGTTCACCGCCACGCCCGACGTGAAATCGAGATAGCGATCGCCATTGGTTGCGATCAACCAGACGCCTTCACCACGCTCAAAACCAATGTCGGCCCTGGCGAAAACGGGGAGCAAATGCGGTGCTGCGCTGTTAGCCATGATGATCTCTTTGGATGTTTCGGACGGCCTGAACGTGCGTTGCGCAGCGCATCATTGGTCCGGAAAACGAAACGTGCCGCCTTTTAAGGGCGGCACGCACGACTATCTTATGCTTGGCACCACGGGTGTCAATGCCGCCCGGAAAGCCCCACGAAATGCTGATTCCGTAGTCTTGCGGTGCCAGATTTGCGGGGTTTTGGCCACGGAACATGTGGAAGCGAGTCGGCGGACTCTTGCGCGTGAGTCACGCCATATTGTAGCGTTTGGCTTGTCAGATACGACATCTCGTGCAGCGGTTCTGATCCTCTAAGTCCTCATGTACCGGCGTAAACGTTCGGGCGTCTCATTGCGCCCGGCGAGCCTTAAGGGATTCTGACGGCACGGGTTTTTCGAGGCTTAGGCATTCGTCGTGCGGCCCCAGGATGGCAGGCGCCGGCGAAGGAAAGGGTGCAATGACGGTTTTGACCTGGTCGGATGATCGCGTCGAGCAACTGAAAAAGCTCTGGGAGGCCGGACTTTCGGCCAGCCAGATCGCGGCAGAGCTCGGTAATGTCACCCGCAATGCCGTGATCGGCAAGGTGCACAGGCTTGGCCTCTCCGGCCGCGCCAAGAGTCCGTCTTCGGCAGCTCCGCGGCCGCGCAAGGCGCGCCCAGCGCAGCACATGATGCGGGTGAGCAGGCCTATGGCACGCGGCAATACCGCGCTGGCGCAGGCCTTCGAGGTCGAGGTCGAGGCCGAGCCGGTCACCTACGACAACGTGGTGCCGATGAGCCAGCGGCTGTCGCTGCTCGAATTGAACGAGGCGACCTGCCACTGGCCGGTCGGCGATCCCTCGAGCCCGGATTTCTTCTTCTGCGGCGGCAAGGCGCTCTCCGGGCTGCCCTATTGCGCCCAGCACTCGCGGGTGGCGTATCAGCCGGCAGCGGATCGCCGGCGTGCGCCGGCGAAGCCGAGCCCGCGCTGAGGTTCAGCGCGCGACGAGTCAACAAAGTTTGGTGTCGTCCCGGCCTAGTGCGCAATTGCGCACGGGGGCCGGGACCCATTCTCCGAGAACGCAATTTCTGCGCTAAGGGGTCACTCCAAGTCCCGCCCACCACGTCCACCTGTGGCTATGGGTCCCGGCCCCCCGCGCGCAATTGCGCAACTAGGCCGGGACGACATTGGAGTCTGTGGCCGCAGCTCAAATCAAACTGCCAGCCCTACGTCTGCTCGGCCTTTGCAAAGCGATCATCGAGCGCATACCCCGCGCCGCGGACGGTGCGGATCGGGTCCTGCTCGCGACCGAGATTGAGCAGCTTGCGCAGGCGACCGATATGCACGTCGACGGTGCGCTCGTCGATATAGATGTCGCGGCCCCAGACGCTATCGAGCAGCTGCTCGCGCGAGAACACGCGGCCGGGGTGCTCCAGGAAGAACTCCAGCAGGCGATATTCTGTCGGGCCGAGATCGATCGGCCGGCCGGAGCGCGCCACGCGGCGCTTTTCGCGGTCGAGCTCGATGTCGCCGAAAGCCAACACGGTAGCGAGCCGCTCGGGGCTTGCGCGCCGGAGCAGACCTTTCACGCGCGCCAGGAGCTCAGGCACCGAGAACGGCTTGACGATGTAATCGTCGGCGCCAGTCGCAAGGCCCCGCACCCGCTCGCTCTCCTCGCCGCGCGCGGTGAGCATGATGATCGGCAGCTGCTTGGTGTCGGACCGCGCACGAAGCCGCCGGCACAGCTCGATGCCTGATAGTCCCGGCAGCATCCAGTCGAGCACGATCAGATCGGGGATGTGCTCCTTGAGGCGGGTGTCGGCGTCGTCGCCGCGCATCACCGTCTCGACGTCATAGCCGTCGCCTTCGAGGTTGTAGCGAAGCAGCTCGGTCAGAGCTTCCTCGTCTTCAACCACCATAATGCGTGCGCCCATGGTGTCGTGGCTCCTTGCGTGTTCAGGTATCGTGAAATCAGGTGTTCGGGACCGGCGCGGCGAACGTCGTCATGTCGCCCTTCGGTCGCTTGTCGGTGATGGCCTGGCCTTCGATCATGTAGAACACGGTCTCGGCAATGTTGGTGGCGTGGTCGCCGATCCGCTCGATGTTCTTGGCGCAGAACATCAGATGGATGCAGAACGAGATGTTGCGCGGATCCTCCATCATATAGGTGAGGAGCTCGCGGAACAGCGAGGTGCAGATGGCGTCGACTTCCTCGTCGCCCTTCCACACCGCCATCGCCGCCGGCAGGTCATGCGCCGCATAGGCGTCCAGCACCGACTTGACCTGCTGCTGCACGAGGTCGGTCATGTGCTCGAGGCCGCGGAACAGTTTCAGCGGATGGAAATCCGTCTCCAGCGCCGCGACGCGCTTGCCCATGTTCTTGGCGAGGTCGCCGATGCGCTCGAGATCGGTCGCGACCCGCATGGCGCCGACGATTTCGCGCAAGTCCACCGCCATCGGCTGGCGGCGGGCGATGGTGAGCACGGCGTGCTCCTCAATCTTCTTCTGGAGGGCGTCGATGTCGGCGTCGGTGGCGACGACGCGCTGGCCGAGCGCGACGTCGCGGCGGATCAGCGCGTCGACGGAATCGACGATCATGCGCTCGGCGAGGCCGCCCATTTCCGCCACCGACCGGGTGAGCTCCTGGAGGTCGGTGTCGAAGGCCTTTGCGGTATGTTCAGAACCCATATCCAGTCTCCTCAGCCGAACCGGCCGGTAATGTAATCCTGCGTGCGTCGGTCGGTCGGCGACGTGAAGATCTTGCTGGTGTCGTCGAACTCGATCAGCTCGCCGAGATACATGAAGGCGGTCTTGTCGGAGACGCGGGCCGCCTGCTGCATGTTGTGGGTCACGATCGCGATCGTGTAGTTCTCGGACAGCTCCTGGATCAGCTCCTCGACCTTCGCAGTCGAGATCGGATCGAGCGCCGAGCAGGGCTCGTCGAACAGGATCACCTCGGGCCGCACCGCGACGGTGCGGGCGATGCAGAGGCGCTGCTGCTGGCCGCCGGAAAGCGACAGGCCGGAAGCGTTGAGCTTGTCCTTGACCTCGTTCCACAGCGCGCCGCCGCGCAGCGCCTTCTCGACGCGGTCGTCCATCTCCGACTTCGAGATCTTCTCATAGAGACGGATGCCGAAGGCGATATTCTCGTAGATCGTCATCGGGAACGGCGTCGGCTTCTGGAACACCATGCCGACGCGGGCGCGCAGCAAATTGAGGTCGAGCTTGGGGTCGAGGATGTTGGTCTGGTCGAGCATCAGCTGACCGGTGACGCGCTGACCCGGATAGAGGTCGTACATCCGGTTGAAGATGCGCAGCAGGGTCGACTTGCCGCAGCCCGACGGGCCGATGAACGCCGTGACGCGGTTGGCGCCGAGCACCAGATTGATGTTCTTCAGCGCGTGGTGCTCGCCGTAATAGAAGTTGAGGTTGCGCACCGTCACCTTGGCGGGCGCTTCCGGCAGCATGGGCGCCTGCGGCAGACCACCGGCAGCGCTCATCGATACGGAAAGATCACTCATTTTGCGGTCCTCTCGGCGCCAAGAATGCGAGCGCCAATGTTCAGGGCAAGCACGGTCAGGGTAATCAGCAGCGCGCCGCTCCAGGCGAGCTGCTTCCAGTAGACGTAGGGGCTCTGGACGAAGTTGTTGATGGTGACCGGCAAGTTCGCCATCGTCTTGTTCAGGCTGAGGCTGAAGAACTGGTTCGACAGCGCGGTGAAGAGCAGCGGCGCGGTTTCGCCGGCGACGCGGGCGGTAGCGAGCAGCACGCCGGTGATGAGACCGGAGCGCGCGGCACGGTAGGCGATGCGCTTGATCACCAGCGAGCGCGGCAGGCCGAGCGCAGAAGCCGCCTCGCGCAGCGCGTTCGGCACCAGCAGCAGCATGTCCTCGGTCGTGCGCAGCACCACCGGGATCACGATGACGGCGAGCGCGAGCGAGCCTGCGATTGCCGAGAAGCCGCGCATCGGCACCACCACCGCGCCGTAGATGAACAGGCCGATGATGATCGAGGGCGCCGAGAGCAGAATGTCGTTGATGAAGCGGATCACCGAGGTCAGCTTGTCGTTGCGGCCGTACTCGGCGAGATAGGTGCCGGCGAACATGCCGAGCGGCGCGCCGATGCCGACGCCGATCGCGGTCATGATCAGCGAGCCGACGATGGCGTTGCGCAGGCCGCCTTCGGTCGAGCCCGGAGGCGGCGTGTCCGCGACGAACAGTTCGAGGTTGAGGCCGGCGATGCCGTTGTAAAGCAGCGTGATCAGGATCAGCGCGAGCCAGGTGACGCCGAAGGCGGCGGCACCGAAGCAAAGCCCGCGGATCAGGATGTCCTTGCGGCGGCGGCGTGCGTAAATCGGGTTCATGCTAGTTCCCCGCCTTCTTTTCCAGCCGCATCAGCATCAGCCGGGCGCCGGCGAGCACGAAAAACGTCAGCACGAACAGCAGCAGGCCGAGCAGGATCAGGCCGGACTGGTGCAGGCCGTCACTCTCGGCGAATTCGGATGCGATCGCCGCCGAGATCGTGGTGCCCGGCGCGAAGATCGATGACGAGATGCGGAACGAGTTGCCGATGATGAAGGTCACCGCCATGGTCTCGCCGAGCGCGCGACCCAGCCCCAGCATGACGCCGCCGATGATGCCGACGCGGGTGTAGGGGATCACCACGCTGCGGACGACTTCCCAGGTGGTGCAGCCGACGCCGTAGGCGGCCTCTTTCAGCACCGGCGGCACCGTCTTGAACACGTCGACCGAGATCGAGGTGATGAAGGGCAGCACCATGATGGCGAGGATCAGCGCGGCGTTGAACAGGCTGAGATAGGACGGCGGACCTGCGAAGATCGCGCCGAGCACAGGGACGCCGTCAAAAATCTTGATCATGAAGGGCTGGAAGTTGTTGGCCAGGAACGGACCCAACACGAAGAAGCCCCACATGCCGTAGATGATCGAGGGAATGCCGGCGAGCAGCTCGATCGCCATGCCGATCGGGCGGCGCAGCCATTGCGGGCAGAGCTCGGTCAGGAAGATCGCAATACCGAGACCAACCGGAATGGCGATCAGCATCGCGATGAAGGAGGTGACCAGCGTGCCGTACATCGGCCCGAGCGCGCCGAGCACAGGCGGATCCGCCGACGGTGCCCAGCGCTGCGTCCACAGGAACGCGAAGCCGTATTCCCTCATCGCCGGGAAAGCGCCGACGATCAGCGAAATGATGATGCCGCCGAGGATCAGCAGCACGGAGATCGCGCTGAGGCGAGTGATCCAGTAGAAGGTGACATCGCCAAGCTTGAACGCGCTCAAGGCCTTGGCGCGATCATATGGTCCGGCGGCGTCTACTACATTGCTCTCGACAGCCATCTCTGCCACGCCGATCCCCTGTCCAAACGATACTTGTTCTTGTGTCACCAGTCTCGTGCCCCGGATGCAGCAACACGCTGATCCGGGGCAGAAGTCATGTGGTCCGGCATGCGGCCATTTGCGGCCGCATCGCGTGAGAGCTTAGCTCTTGATGTCGGCCGCCCAGGTCTTCTCGATCAGCTTCACGACGCTCTCGGGCATCGGGATGTAATCGAGCTCTTCGGCTGCCTTGGCGCCGTTCTTGAATGCCCAGGCGAAGAACTTGAGAGCTTCCTTCGACGCCGCCTTATCAGCCGGCTCCTTGTGCATCAGGATGAAGGTCGCAGCCGTGATCGGCCAGGACTTCTCGCCGGGCTGGTCGGTCAGGATGACGTAATAGCCGGGAGCCTTGGCCCAGTCGGCGTTGGAAGCGGCCGCCTGGAAAGCCTCGACCGTCGGCTGCACCGTCTTGCCGGCCTTGTTGACGAGGGCCGTGTAGGTCAGCTTGTTCTGCTTGGCATAGGCGTACTCGACATAGCCGATCGAGTTCTTGGTCTGGCTGATGTTGCCCGACACGCCTTCGTTGCCCTTGGCGCCGACGCCAACCGGCCACTCGACGGCGGTACCTTCACCGACCTTGCTCTTCCAGTCCGCGCTGGCCTTGGAGAGATAGTTGGTGAAGTTGAAGGTGGTGCCCGAACCATCCGAACGGCGAACCACGGTGATCGCGTCCGACGGCAGCTTCACGTTCGGATTGAGCTTCTTGATCGCGGCGTCGTCCCACTTGGTGATCTTGCCGAGATAGATGTTGGCGAGGGTCTCGCCGTCGAACACCATCTCACCGGCCTTGACGCCCTCGATGTTGACGACGGGAACGATGGCACCCATCACCATCGGCCACTGGACGAGACCGTCCTTCTCGAGCTGGTCGGCCTTGAGCGGCGCGTCGCTGGCGCCGAAGGTCACGGTCTTGGCCTGGATCTGCTTGATGCCGCCGCCGGAGCCGATCGACTGGTAGTTCAGGCCGTTGCCGGTCTCCTTCTTGTAGGCGTCAGCCCACTTCGAATAGACCGGGAACGGGAAGGTCGCGCCTGCACCCGTGATGTCGGCAGCAAAGGCCGCCGTCGTCGTTGCGGCGACCAAGCCAGCAGCGACGATCGTTTTGATGAAATTCATGCTGGTCTCCATACAGGGGAGCGAAGCGCCATCAGCGCCCGATCGCGCTCCCCGCGCCGCCCCCTTTAGGAGCGGTCGGCTGTGCTTTTACGAAGGTTTCGTGACAGTCGGATGACGTTGTCAAGCAATTGAAATCGCTTGATTTTCGGGTCTAGACTAAAGTCTTGGCCTGGGGAAAACAGGCGGTGAAAGTGGCACCCTGCCGAGGGACACTTTCGATCAAAAGACGGCCGCGGTGACGGTTAAGAATATGTTTCACCAGCGATAATCCCAATCCGGTTCCGCCCTGCGAGCGGCTGTCGCCGACGTCCACCCGGTAGAAGCGCTCGGTCAGGCGCGGCAGGTGCTCGGGCGCGATGCCGGGGCCAAAATCGCGCACCATGACCCGGACTTCCTGAGTTCCATCAATCGCCGGTGTCGCGTTCAGCGACACGATGACGCGCCCGCCGGAAGCGCCGTATTTGAGCGCGTTCTCGATCAGGTTTTCGAACAGGCGCAGCAGCTCCTCGCGATCGCCGGCGATCATCACCGGGGTCTCAGGCAGATGGGTCTCGACCTCGACCTGGCGTTCCCGGGCCAGCGGCTCGAGCCCGTCGGCGACCTGGAAGATGATCGGCAGCAGGTCGACCAGGGTATCCGGCCGGACATGCGCCGACAGTTCCACCCGCGACAGCGACAGCAAATCGTCGATCAGGCGCGCCATGCGGGTGGCCTGATTGTGCATGATGCCGAGGAAGCGCTCGCGCGCCTTGGGATCGTCCTTGGCCTGGCCCTGCAGCGTGTCGATGAAGCCAGAGAGCGCGGCCAGCGGCGTACGCAATTCGTGGCTGGCATTGGCGACGAAGTCGGCGCGCATCTCCTCGACCCGACGCAGCGGCGTCTGGTCATGGAAGGTCATCAGCATGCATTTGTCAGCGCCGCCGAAATTGGTCGGCACCGGCACCGGGGTGATGATCAGCTCCATCCAGCGATCGACCGGCACGTGATCGAGATAGGTCGCGCGCCGCGGCTCGGTGGTCGCAATGGACTCGCGCAGCGCCGTGATGATCTCCGGCGAGCGCAGCGCGAACTGGGCGAGCTCGTTCTTGCGCAGCGCCGGCGCGAGCTGGGCGGCGGCGGCATTGAGATGGATGACGCGGCCGGCGCGGTCGAGCAGCACGGCCGGATCCGGCATGCCGGCGACGACCGCGGCGACCGCCGCACTCTCGACCGGATTGACGCGGCGGGTGTCCTCGCGGGAGGCAACGGTATCATGCAGCCGCCAGGGGATTAGAGCGGCCGCGGCGATGCACAGGAACACCGTCGCGGCCCGCATCACCGACAATTCGCCGAGCGAAACCACGACCGACAGCGCTAGCGCGGCGGCGATCAGGATGGCTGTCGAGTGCCGCAGCCGGTCGGACCAGGGCTGCACCGTGGGAGACGAGGGAGCGTCGATCGCCATCGGGGCGGGCTTCTCCTTGTTGGCTTTGCGTTCCTTGGCGCCGGTCAGGCGCCGCTATCGCTGCGCTTTCTTACATAAGCGGCCTTAGGCGCTGGGCCTGGATCAAGCTTGAGCGCTGCCTGTTGCAGGCGCTTCGATCGAGCGCCGATGATAACCTCGCGAAACGTCAGCAAGATTACAGAGATGACGAAGGGCGACAGATAATAGAGGACCCGGAACAGCAGCATGCCGCCGAGCAGTTCCTCGCGGTCCATCTGCCAGAGGCCGACCAGCATGGCGGCGTCGAACACCCCGAGCCCGCCGGGCGAATGGCTGGCGAAGCCGAGCAGTGTCGCCGAAACGAAAATCACCGCGACCACGACGAAGCCGAGATTGGGCTCGTCGGGCACCAGTACGTACATCGCGAGCGCGCAGAAGCCGAGATCGATGATGCCGATCGCGATCTGCAGCAGCGTCAGCGGGCCGCCCGGCAGCATCACGGTCCAGGGGCCGCGCCCGACCACCCGCGGCTGGGTCCAGACCCAGACCACATATCCGACAAGTGCGGCGAGGATCATCATCGCCAGCGTCCGGTTCAGCCAGGGCGGCAGCTGGTCGATCGAGGTGGCCGCCTCCGGATGATAGGAAATGCCGAGGCCGAGCACGGCGGCGTTGCCGAGCCAGAAAGTGAGGCCGGCGAGGAAGCAGATTTTTGCGACGTCGATCGCGTTCAAGCCGTACGCCGAATAGATGCGATAACGCACCGCGCCGCCGGTGAAGACGCTGGCGCCGACATTGTGGCCGATCGAATAGCTGGTGAAGGCCGCGAGCGCATTGATGCGATAGGGCACGTGGGAATGGCCGATCGCGCGCACGGCAAACAGATCGTAGAACGTCAGTGTGAAATAGCCCGCGGCGACGAACAGCGCGGCCATCCCAATCTGGCGCGGCTCGGTGCTCTTGATCGCCTCGATCACCTCGTTCGTGTCGATGCCGCGCAGCATGTGGTAGAGCACATAGCAAGCGATGCCGATGACCGCGACGCTGATCACAACTCCAAGCTTATGCAGGATTTGCTTCTGGCGCAGAAACGTCATCGCCCTGCGTATGGCTTCCAGCATCTAGACCTCGAACAACGCTTCAGCGGCCAGGGTGGCCGGCGAACAGGCGGACGACGCACAGGCACTCAACGAACCCTCACCGCCGGCTCCGGCCTCGCGCATGCCCCCCATCCCTCCACTAGCGCGTTTTGAGGCGGAGTGGAATTCGCCAATGTGAACAAAATCACGTGCCTTCAATATTTTAGGCAGGTTTGCGAGCTCAAGGTGCACGGTTTGGCGCTTTCGGCGGCAAGCTAGAGGCGAATCTCCATGGCAATCCTGCGCAGGAGCCATGAAGTTTTGATGATTTCGACCGGACAATGTTCCGTCACGCCTTAAGTCGACATCAATCTTTAGGCCGCTGTTGAAAGAGGGGGGCGAACCGTGCCGGCCGGCTGCGGCACGAATAGCCGCGCGGCAATCGCGCGGCCGGGCGTTTGCCCTGACGGTTGGTTGCAACGCGACATCACAGAGAGGTGCTGTCGCGGCCGTCCGCCGGTGCTGGGCCGGCGGAGACCATGCCGTTCAGAGGGGGCGGACTGCTCAGGCCGCAAGCTGCGGACGCACCGCCTCGATGCCGGCGATCCAGCCGGCGACGGAGCGGCCGATCGCCTCGGGGTGATCCTCCTGAAGGAAGTGCAGTCCAGCCCCAAGACGAACGTGGGCGCAATGCTTCAACGAAGCCGCGAACGTCTCGGCGAACTCCGGTGCGACCAGCGCACCGGGCTCGCCCGAGAACAGCAGCTTTGGGTAGGACGATGCGGCCAGCGCCGCATGCGCGGATTGGAGCGCCTCATAGACGTCGGCGGGATCGCCTGCGATCGGCAATTCGCGCGGAAGGGTGAGAACGGGACGGCGGCTCTCCGGTGTCGGGAACGGCGCGCGATAGGGCGCCATCTCGTCGCCGCTGAGCTTGCGGACGATGCCGCCCGGCAGCACGCGTTCGACGAACGCATTCGCCTCGAGGATCATGGCTTCTCCCTCACCCGGCGTCCTGAACTTGCGAAACGCCGCCCGCGCCGCCTCGGCATGATCCTGCTCCTCCGCGCGGTCGGTGTGATGGAAATCCTGCCAGGTCGGCATCGGACGGATGAACTCCATGAAAGCGAGACCGCGCACGAGATCCGGCCGGCGCGCGGCAAGATGAAATGCGAGGGCGGTGCCCCAGTCCTGCGCGACGATGTAGGCCGAGTTGATGCCACGCTGTTCGATGAAGGCATCGAGATAGCGGACGTGGTCGACAAAGCGGTAGGCGATGTCGGGCTTGCCGGATTGGCCGAAGCCGATGAGGTCGGGCGCGATGCAACGCGCGACCGGCGACACCAGCGGCAAAATGTTGCGCCAGATGTGCGACGAGGTCGGATTGCCGTGCAGGAAGAGCGCGACGGGCGCACCTTCCGCGCCTGTCTCGCGATAGGCCATGCTGCTTCCGAGGACGGACGCTTTGCGGATCTCGATCTGCTTGGTCATGTCGGCTCCTTGAACACGGTTTGGAATGCGATGGTCTTGAAACGCTCGAGCGCCTTGGGATTGCGGTCGACCTTCATGCGCAGGATCGCGCCCTGCCAGGACGCGAGCAGGAAGTCGGCAAGCTCGTCGGGCTCGAAATCGGATGCGATCTCGCCGCTGGTCTGGGCATCCCTGATGCAGGCGGCGAACGGCATGCGCCATTCGGCAAAGATCGCCGCGAGGCGCGCGCGCAGCAGCTCGCTGCTTCCGCTCGCCTCCAGGCTGAGGTCGCCGATCAGGCAGCCGCGGCCGTAGCCGTCGGCCTCGAGCCGGCCAGTGATGATGTCGAGATAGTGCCTGAGCCGCGCCCGCGGCGTCAGCGAGGCGTCATCGAGGGCCTCGGCGACCAGCCCCCTGGTGATGTCGAAATAGCGGTCGAGCACCTCTGAGGCGAACGCCTCCTTGGAGCGGAAATGGTTGGTGAAGGATCCCTGCGGCGCGCCCGCCGCAGCGGTGACGTCGCGCACGCTGGTGCCGTGATAGCCGGTCCGGAACATGACCTTCAGGCCGGCGTCGAGAATGGCGTCTTTGAGTGAGGGCTTTGGCATAAGCGGGATAATACGTACGTACGTATTATTGTCAAGCGTCGATTTGCTGCTTCGGCAATCTCCTTGCCGATCAATTCGCTATCGCGATTTGAGACGACAGATCGCCTGACCGGTGATGATGAATCAGGCCACAGGCTGGCTGCGCGAGACCACCCAATAGCGCAGCCACGCGCCGATGGTGCAGCCGACGAGGTAGCAGGCGAACATGACCAGGCCGAGGTCGAGCCAGTAGCCGAAGCGGCCCGGGACCACATGCGCGAACGAGGCCGAGACCAGGCCCGCGACCAGCGCGGCGAGCCAGCGCGCGGTCACCTTCGAGGTGCCGTTGCCACGCTGGACCACCGAGATCCAGCCCATGCAGAAACCCAGCAGCACCGAGCCAATCAGCCAGCCCATATGGAACGAGACGAGATAGGGCATCGTCACCTCACCAGAAATTCGATACGGCGGTTTTGCGCCTTGCCGTCGTCGCTGTCGTTGCCGGTGACGGGCTGCGTGCTGCCATAGCCGACCGCGCTGAAGCGGTCGGCCGGCAGGCCAGCCTTGACCAGATAATCGATCACCGCCTGCGCGCGCTTCTCGGAGAGCGCCTGGTTGAAGGCATCCTCGCCGTCGGAATCGGTGTGGCCTGCGACTTCGATATTGGTGGTGGGGCAGCGCAACGCCGTCTCGATCAGATGATCGAGAATGCCGGCGGAGTCAGGATCGATGTCGGCGCGCTTGGTTGCGAAGCGGATCTTGCCCTTGGCCAGCAGCTCCGAGAACAATTGCTGGCAGACGGTCCCGTCGACCGGCCCCGCCGCAGGCTTCACCGTGATTTCAGGCTTGTATTGCCAGTTTTTTGGAAAGTCCTTGCCGAGCCCTGCGCGGATATCGTTGGCCGCACCTTCGTACAGCGCGTCGCCCGACAGCTTCACCTCGCGATCGGACACCACGAGCGTGCCGGTCGACAGCCGCGATAGCGCGCCGAGCGCTGCGACCACCGCAGCGTTGAAGGAGCCGGGCGCACCGACGCTGGCCTTGAGATTGTCGACGACCTTTTCGGTGAAGAATTTTCGCGACGCGCTGGTCGCGATCGCGGCGTGAACGTTGTTGTCGGGCACGTAGCCGGTCAGCGTCACGGTGGCGGCGACCGGATCCTTGTAGGCCTGGAAGATGTAAGGCGGTGCCTTGATCTCGTTGGCGGCGATCGAAAAGCCTTCGGGCAGGTTCTTCAGCGCAGCCGCAATCGCCTCGCGACCACCGAGGTCGCGCGCCATGCCTGACAGATTGACCTTGGTGTCGGAGATGGTGATCTTGCCGTCCTTCAGCTTGCCGATCTGGTCGAGCAGCAGCATCGCGGCCGCTTCGAACCGCGCCGGCGCGCCGCGAGCCAGGCCCATCTGATCGGCGACCTCGGTCCCGTTGACCTCCTTGCGCGCGGCTTCCGTCAGGCGCGCCTTCATCGACGGCAGCGGCGCGGAGCCGGACAGCGTCACGCGCACGACGTCGCGCTCGGCGCTCCAGACGAACGGTTTTGCTTCGGGAGCCAGGCGGGTCTGGTCATCGACCAGCCGGACGCCGGAAACCATCTCGACCGTGGTCACCGCGTCGCGGCGCCCCTCCTCGGAGAAGGCATCCGCGGCCAGGCTGACGTCTCGGCCATCGACCGCGATCCGGGTCTTGTCCAGGACGGTGTCCTTGAGCGCGGCCGAGCTGCGGGCCGACAGGTCGGCCTCGACCGGCAAGGTGTTGTTCCAGGCCGCAAATCCCCACATGACGGCCAGGGGAATCAGCCCCGGCCACCATTTGCTGGCCCACCTGAAAAGCATCTGCATTCGACGACCCGAACTCTGGAACCGGAGACAAAACAAACCCTTGGCAGGCTGTCAAACCGGAAATGGGGCCCTTTCAGGGGCCCCACGTGAACAATTGGAATAACTTTTTCTTCAAGGGTCACACCCTAAGTTGCAGGCGGAATGCCCAGGGGGCGGCCAGCCGGTCATGAAACAACTCCGCAATAATGTCATTCGCGCCGGGCTGGGAGCACTCTATTTCAGCGGGGCGCACCATCTGCTGCGTCCGCTGCTGTCGGGTGTCGGCGCCATTTTCATGCTGCACCATGTGCGGCCGGCCCGTGAGGCCACGTTCCAGCCGAACCGGCATCTCGAGGTCACCCCCGATTTCCTGCGTGCGACGCTGTGCCATTTGCGCTCGCGCGAGATCGACATCGTCAGCATGGACGAGTTGCACGAACGGCTGGTACAGGGCAGGTTCGACCGCCGCTTCGCCGCCTTCACGCTCGACGACGGCTATCGCGACAATCGGGACCACGCGCTGCCGGTGCTGCGTGAATTTGACGCGCCCGCGACCATCTATGTTGCCAGCGATTTTGCCGAGGGCACTGGACGGCTGTGGTGGAACGCGCTGGAGGCCGTTATCGCCAAAGCCGACCACGTCGACGTGCAGATCGGCCATTCCGCGCTGCGGCTCGATGCGAGCACGCCTGCCTCGAAGCAGACGGCATTCGATCGCCTGCACGACTGGCTGCGCGCGCTGCCGGGCGAGCATGATCTGAAGCGCGAGATCGAGGCGCTCTGCACGGCGCATGGTGTCGACATGGAAGCGCTGTGCCACAGCCTCTGCCTGTCCTGGGACGAGGTGAAGCGGCTCGCCGCCGATCCGCTGATCACGATCGGCGCCCACACCATCAGCCATTGCAATCTCGCCAAGCAGAGCGAGGAGATCGCCGCGCAGGAGATAGCCGTAAGCCGGGTGCGGATCGAGCAGACGCTGGAGCGCCCGGTCCTGCATCTCGCCTATCCCTATGGCGACCGCGAGGCCGCTGGGATACGCGAATTCGCGCTGGCCGCATCCGCCGGCTTCAAGACCGCGGTAACGACGCGGCCCGGCATGCTGTTCGCAGAGAACGCGGGCCACATGACCGCGCTGCCGCGCGTCTCGCTCAACGGCAACTACCAGGACGCGCGAATCTTGCCGGTGCTGACATCGGGCGCCGCGACCGCGATGTGGAACGGCTTTCGCCGGTTTGCCGCGGCTTAATCCATCCGCACACCCCGCCCTCATCCTGAGGAGCGCTCCAAAGGAGCGCGTCTCGAAGGATGGGCCGCCCGCATCCTTCGAGACGCGCTGACGCGCTCCTCAGGATGAGGGCGGAGCCAGCGGCGCGTTCCTTGACTCCCCTTCCCGCGGCGCTCAAAACGGCGCCAACCCAAGGGAGGCACCATGTCCAACGATCTGTTTTCGCTCAAAGGCCGCATCGCTCTCGTGACCGGCGGCTCGCGCGGCATCGGCAAGATGATCGCGGCCGGATTCCTCGGCGCAGGAGCCGCGAAGGTCTACATCACCGCGCGCAAGGCCGGTCCGTGCGAAGCCACGGCGAAAGAACTCTCGGCGCAATATGACGGCGAATGCATCGCGCTGCCGATCGACATCTCGACCGTCGAAGGCTGTAACAAGCTGGCTTCCGAAATCATCAAGCTCGAGCCCAAGCTCGACATCCTCGTCAACAATGCCGGTGCGGCCTGGGGCGCGGAGTTCGACGAATTCCCCGAAAGCGGCTGGGACAAGGTGATGGACCTCAACGTCAAATCGCTGTTCTTCCTGACCAAGGCGCTGGCCACGCCGCTGCGCGCGGCGGCCTCGCGCGAGCGGCCCGCCAAGGTCATCAACATCGCGTCCGTGGACGGCATCTTCGTCAATCCCGGCGAGACCTATTCCTACGCTGCGAGCAAGGCTGCCGTAATCCATCTGACGCGGCGCATGGCGACGAAGCTGATCAAGGACAACATCAACGTCACCGCGATCGCGCCGGGCGCGTTCAAATCCGACATGAATCGCGCCGCACGCGACCATTCGGATGATGTCGCCAAGCGCATTCCAGCGCGGCGCATCGGCACCGACGAGGACATGGCAGGCGTTGCGATCTACCTCGCCTCGCGCGCGGGCGACTACGTGGTCGGCAACACCATCGCGGTCGATGGCGGCGTGGTTTACGCGAATGCGGGGCTGGAGATTGCGGGGTAGGCGGAGGGGGCTAGCGCCTCTCCCTCAGCACATACTCACTGTCATGCCCCGGCTTGACCGGGGCATCCAGTACGCCGCGACCTCTCGATTTATCTCCACTGTCTCTGGAATACTGGATCACCCGCTTTCGCGGGTGATGACACTATTCGTGTTGGGCCAGCGTCAGACCCGACGTTTATGACTCGATCTTCACGTACTCGAAATCGCCCGGCTTGTTGTCGATGCCGACCTTCGGCGGCGATATCCATGACGCGAACTTGCCGGTTTCGGTGACGGGCTGCATCAGCGAGGTGATGAAGTCGCCGTCGGCGATCGAGGGCAGCCATTCGTCCTTGCGCTTGGCCCAGGTGGCATCGTCGATCAAAATGCCGTCGGGCGTCGCGTGCACGTCCTTGAACTCGCCGATGTGGCGGTGGAAAGCGACGTTCGGCAGCGTCAGCTTGAAGTCGTAGCCCGCGGTCGAGATCACTTTGTTCCAGCGCAGCATGCCCTTGACGCAATCCTGGCTGTAATCGTCGCGCAGGCGCATGTTGAGCGCGGTCAGCGCCGGCTCGTCGACCAGCTTGATCTCGCCGTTGATGAACTTCAGCACCGGATAGGTGGCATTCTTGAGCTGGTGATCGTCGTCGATCTGGGTCTCGTGATAGCGGCCCTTGATGCCGGTGTTGAAGGCGTTGGCCGCGTTGGTCGAGACCTCCGAGCCAAACAGATCAAGCGACAGCGTGTAGTGCAGGTTCAGCTTCTTCTGGATGGTCGGAAGATCAATCACGCCGAGCGCGCGGACCTTAGCGATCTCAGAAGGATCGGTGATGCCGGCCTCGCGCATCGCGTCGCAAGTGCGCTGCACGACGCGAGTGATGCCGGTCTCGCCGACGAACATGTGGTGCGCTTCCTCGGTCAGCATGAAGCGGCAGGTGCGCGACAAGGGATCGAAGCCCGACTGCGCCAGCGAGTGCAGCTGCATCTTGCCGTCACGGTCGGTGAAGTAGGTAAACATGAAGAAGGACAGCCAGTCCGGCGTCGCCTCGTTGAAGGCGCCGAGCATGCGTGGGCTATCCGCATCGCCGGAACGGCGGCGGAGCAAATCGTCAGCTTCCTCGCGGCCGTCGCGGCCAAAGTACTTTTGCAGCAAATAGACCATCGCCCAGAGGTGGCGGCCTTCCTCGACGTTCACCTGGAACAGATTGCGCATGTCGTAGAGCGAGGGCGCGGTCTTGCCGAGATGGCGCTGCTGCTCGACGGAAGCCGGCTCGGTGTCGCCCTGGATCACGATCAGGCGGCGCAGCATGGCGCGATATTCGCCCGGGACTTCCTGCCAGGCAGGCTCGCCAAAGTGCTCGCCGAAGGGAACGACGCGGTTCTCTTCCTGCGGCGCCAGCAGAATGCCCCAGCGATAATCGGGCATGCGGACGTAGTCGAACTTGGCCCAGCCGCGCGGATCGACGGAGTAAGCGGTGCGCAAATACACCAGCGATTCCTGGAAACCTTCCGGCCCCATGTCGCTCCACCAGTCCATGTAGCCGGGATGCCAGCCTTCCAGCGCCTTCAGCACCTGGCGGTCTTCGGCGAGATTCACGTTGTTCGGAATCTTGGTCGAGTAGTCGACGTTCATGATGTTCATGTTCATGGCCGTGCTCCTTGCTCCGTCTCGTGTCCCGGACGCAGTGCGGCGCGAAGTGCTGCACTGCTGAGCCAGGACCTATTGCTCGGTCTTTGTGGGTCCCGGTTCTGCGTCGCATCACTTCGTGCTGCGCCGCGCCCGGGACACGATAGCTAGACTCTCGTCATATCGAATTTCGGCTTCTGGCCGCTGCCGTAGCGGCGTAGCGCGCCTTCTTCGCCGACGGCGTTGGGGCGCTGGAAGATCCAGTTCTGCCACGCGGTGAGGCGCGCGAAGATCTTTGATTCCATCGTCTCAGGGCCGACGAAGCGCAGGCTCGCTTCCATGCCGGTGAGGCTGTCGGGCGAGAAGCTGGCGCGTTCTTCGAGGAATACGCGGACCTCGTCGTCCCAATCGATGTCGTCGAGCGCGAAGGTGACGAGGCCGAGCTCCTCGGCCTGCTCGGCGTCGAGCGCGGTGCCGAGCGTGGCTTCCGCACGTTCCACATCCGCCGGATCGGCCTGGAAGCGCGACTGAAGCCGCGTCAGGCCGTGGCTCATCGGATAGGGGCCGAAATTCATCGCCGACAGTTCGATCGACGGCGGCGGCTGATTGTCGCCCTGCCGCGTGCCGATCAGCATGTAGGAGCGGTCGGCAGCGAAAACGAGCTCGGCGAGCGTACCGGCGAAGCAGGAGCCGGGCTCGACCAGTGTCACCAGCGTGCGCGAGGTGACGTCGATGCGCTTGAGCACACGCTTCCAGTAATGGCGGATTTCGTTGACCAGCCAGTGCGCCTTGTTGGCTTCGAGGAAGGCGTCGCCGGCGAGCACGTGGGCGCGATCGCCATGGCTCTTGAACACCAGCATGGCGATCTCGAGCTCGTTGATGCGCAAGTGAAGGATGGCATCGTCGAGCTCGCGCGCGACCTGCAACGGCCAGAACGACGCACCCTGCGCCATCATGCCGTCGATGTCGGCAGGCGGCGCTGCCTCCGGCGCCTTGATCGAGATGGTGGCAATGCGGGCAGTGCGGTCGAGATCGACGGTGACGAAGCCGTAGCGAATGCTGGTCTCGTCGATCATTCGCTTGATCGGCGTCAGCGCGATGCCCTTGCCGCTGCCCTTGCGCTTCGACGCGGCCGCGAACTCCTTGGCACGCTCGACGATCTTGGCTTCCAACTTGGAGTTCGGCGCGATCTCATCGACAAGCCGCCATTGCACGGCGCGCTTGCCTTTCACGCCTTCCTCGATTGTGCAGAAGAAGTCGGCGTGGTCGCGGCGCACTTTTCGCTTGTCGACCACACGCGTCAACCCGCCGGTGCCGGGCAGCACCGCGAGCAGCGGCACTTCGGGCAGAGCCACTGCAGATGCGCCATCGTCGGCGAGGATGATGTGATCGGTCGCGAGCGCCAGCTCATAGCCACCGCCGGCGGCGGAGCCGTTCACGACCGTGATGAAGCGCTGGCCGGAATTCTCGGATGAATCCTCCATGCCATTGCGGGTCTCGTTGGTGAACTTGCAGAAGTTCACCTTGTGGGCGTGGGTCGAGCCCGCGAGCATGCGGATGTTGGCGCCGGCGCAGAACACACGGTTCTTGGCCGAGCGCATCACCACGACTTTCACCTCGGGATGCTCGAAGCGCAGCCGCTGGACCACGTCGGCAAGTTCGATGTCGACGCCGAGATCGTAGGAATTGAGCTTGAGCAGATAGCCCTCGAACAGGCCGCCATTCTCGTCGACGTCCATGGTCAGCGTCGCGACGTCACCGTCGACCGCCAGCTTCCAGTGCTTGTAGCGGGACGGTTCGGTCTGGAAATCGATGAATGTCGCGCCGCCTGCGAGGCGCCGATCTTCCCCGGCCATGGGCCACCCTTGAGCTCGTCTAGGTTTTACCGTTAGATGCACAATAGTGCATATTTTTGGGCACGTCTAGTCGTTAACGGATGCGGTATGCACTTTGTTTCATGAAGATTGGGGCGGCCGCAAGCTCACGCGGCGCGTCCCTGCAGTCCCTGATCGTCGCGCAGGGCCGCCCTTGCGAATTGTTCGATCGCGTCAAGCGTCGCTGCGGGCGCGTCACGGTGCGGGGAATGCCCCGCGCCTGAAATGACTTCCACGTCGACCGGGCAGTAACATTCTTCCTGCGCAATCTCGACCTGACGCAGTGTGCCATATTGGTCGTCCACGCCTTGTACGACCATGACGGGAATGCGGATGTAGGCCAGATATTCCGAGATGTCCCAGTCGCGGAATTTCGGATCGAGCCAGGCGCCGTTCCAGCCGTAGAAGGCGTTGTCGACGTCCTTGTGCCAGCGCGCGAGCTTTGCCTTGAGGTCGGTGGTCTCATAGGTGGTCTTGATCGCGGCGATCGACTTCACCGAGATGTCCTCGACGATGAAATGCGGTGCGATCAGCGCGATGCCCTGCAGACGATGGTCCTGATGCGCGCCGGCATAGATCGCCGCGATCGAGCCGCCGTCGGAATGGCCGAGCAGGAGGCCGCGTTTGAAGGAAATCGCGTCCAGCACTTTCGGCAGCACATCGAGCGCCTCGCGCTGCATGTAGTCGAGCGACCGCGGCAGCGTCACCGGGCTCGACTGGCCATAGCCCGCGCGCGAATAGGCGAAGATGCCGGCGCCGGTCGCTTGCTGGAGCTTCTCCGGAAAATCATTCCACGGGCCGACGGAGCCGAGGCCTTCGTGCAGCATGACGATGGTCGGCGCATCGGCGCTCTCCGGCGCGAGCCATTTGTATTCGAGGCTGGCCCAGCCGATGCTGAGGAAGCCGGTGGGGGTGAGGTTGGTCATGCTATCACTCTTCTTCCGTCGTATCCAACGTGGAACGCAATCACGCGCCACACGCTCAGTCGTTCCCTCCCCCCTTGCGGGGGAGGGCTAGGGAGAGGGGTGCCACACGGGGACTCCCGGTGTGACGAAGAACATCTGGTGCGCGATAGCAAACACCGTTTGCTGGGCTACCCCTTTCCCCCGCCCTCCCCCGCAAGGGGGGAGGGAGCACAGCGGAGGTTGCCGCGGCAGCATCAGTCACACTCGGCACGCGCGCCCGCTCAATTCGCGCCCTCGCGCAATTTGAACCGCTGGATCTTTCCCGTCGCCGTCTTCGGCAGCGAATCGACCACGTCGATCCAGCGCGGATATTTCCATGGGCCGATCTTCTGCTTGACGTGCTCCTTCAGCATCTCCTGCAAGTCGCTCGTCGTCGCACCCGGGCGCAGCACGACGAAGGCTTTCGGCTTCAAGAGCCCTTCCGGATCGGCCTCGGGCACGACCGCGGCTTCCAGCACGGCGGGATGCGTGATCAGCGCGCTCTCGACCTCGAACGGCGAAACCCAGATGCCGGAGACCTTGAACATATCGTCGGCGCGGCCGCAGAAGGTGTAGCGGCCCTCGGCATCCCTGACATATTTGTCGCCGGTGCGGGTCCACGGACCCTCAAACGTGCGGCGGCTTTTGTGGCGCTGATTCCAATAGCCTTCGCCGGCCGAGGGCGCATCGACCAGGAGCTCGCCGACCTCGCCGTCGGCGACATCCTGGCCGGCTTCATTGACGAGCCGCACCGCGTAGCCTGGCACAGGCTTGCCGGACGAGCCGTATTTGATGTCGCCCGGCGCGTTCGAGAGGAAGATGTGCAGCAGCTCGGTCGAGCCGACGCCATCGAGAATGTCGACACCGAAGCGCGATTTCCAGCTGTAGCCGACGGATTCCGGCAGCGCCTCGCCGGCCGAGGTGCAGATGCGCAAGGCGCCGCCGCCGCGCTCGCTCTTCATGGCCTCGTCGTTCAGCATCGCCGCGAACAATGTCGGCACGCCGTAGAAGATCGACGGCTTGTACCTGTTCATCAGGTCGAACATGCGCGCCGGAGTCGGCCGCTCGCTGTTCAGGATCGTGGTGGCGCCGACGGACATCGGGAAGGTCAGCGCATTGCCGAGGCCATAGGCGAAGAACAGCTTTGCCGCGGACAGACCGATATCGTTCTCGCGGATGCCGAGCACCTGCCTCGCATAGGTGTCGGCCGTCGCCTGCAGATTCGAATGGATGTGGCGCACACCCTTGGGCATGCCGGTCGAGCCCGACGAATAGAGCCAGAACGCCGGTTCGTCCGGATGCGTCGCAGCCGTCGTGAACCGATCGCTCTCATCGGCGATCTCTTCAGCGAGCTGCTTGTGGCCGTTCTGCTTGGCGCCGGAGACCACGACATGCTCGAGATCCGGCATGCGGCCGACCACGTCCTTGATAACGGGGTAGAGCGCTTCCGAGACGAACAGCACGCGGGCGCGGCAGTCGGCGAGGATGTAGGCGTATTGGTCCGCGGTCAGCAGCGTGTTGAGCGGCACCGGCACCACGCCGGCGCGGATCGCGCCCAAAAACACGGCCGGAAAGTCGACCGTGTCCAGCATGATCATCGCCACGCGCTCTTCGCGGCGGACGCCGAGCCGGCGCAGCATGTTCGCCGCACGCCGCGTCTCACGCTGGAGCTCGCCATAGGTCAGCCGCGAGACGGTGTCGTCGAACACGGTCTTGTTGCCGCGGCCCTCCTCGACGTTACGGTCGAGCAGCCAGGTCACCGCGTTGTAGGATCCCTCGCTCACGGTCGTCTCCCCGAATTTAGAATTATAATTCATAGAAAGACACTGTGACAGCTTGCTGTCAATGCCAGCAGGCACTATGTTTCATTAAAACGCGTCGCAGGACCTCCGTTAAAGAAGGTATCCGCTAAAAAGGTATCCGCTAAAGAAGGCTCATGACCGACAGTCCCGACGCCGAATCCCGCTTTCTCGAACAGCTCGGCCAGCGCGTGCGCACCATGCGCGCACTGCGCGGCATGTCGCGCAAGGTGCTCGCCAAGGTATCAGGAATTTCGGAGCGCTACATCGCGCAGCTCGAGAGCGGCAAGGGCAATGTCTCGATCGTGCTGCTGCGTCGCGTCTCCGACGCGATGGGCGCGCATCTGGAAGACCTGCTGCCCTCAGCCGATCCGACGCCGGACTGGCAGATGTTCCGCGACCTGCTGCGCAAGGCGACACCGGCGCAGATCACGCAAGCCAAGGATCTGCTCGCCGGCGGCAGTGCGTCGGCACCGCGGCGCGCGCCGTTCTGCGGCATCGCGCTGATCGGCCTGCGCGGCGCCGGCAAATCGACGCTTGGGCGGATGCTGGCGAAAAAGATCGGCTGGAGCTTTGTCGAGCTCAACAAGGAGGTCGAGCAGCAGAACGGCCTCTCGGTCGCCGAGATCATCGCGCTCTACGGCCAGGAAGGCTTTCGCCGCATGGAGCAGGCGGCACTGCAGCAGCTGCTCGCACGCAACGAGCTGATGGTGCTGGCGACCGGCGGCGGCATCGTCTCGGAGCCGCTGACATTCGACCAGATCCTGTCGTCGTTCTACACGATCTGGCTGAAGGCCGAGCCCGAAGAGCACATGGCCCGCGTCCGCCGCCAGGGCGACCTGCGCCCGATGGCGGATGACCGCTCTGCGATGGCCGAACTGCGCAACATTTTGCTGAGCCGCGAGCCGCTGTATGCGCGCGCGACGGCGGTGGTGGATACGGCGGGGCTGTCGGTCGATGCCGCGGCTGCGCGGCTGATCGATGCGGTGCGGCCGGTGCTGCAAAACGAAGCCCGCAGCTTCGGGCTGCGTAGCGTGGCGCTGTAGGGCAAATGCTCTCGCCTCGACGGAATCGCTGAAGCAGCGTTGCGCTGCGTGCCCTTGGTCACGCGCGCCCGCATGGCTATGTTACGCGCCGAAGCAGTGAGACATGCGATGGACGCAAGCGTAGTTCCCGATGTCATCCGCCGGCCGGCCACGCCGGACCTTGCGCATCTGGTGTCCAGCATATCGTTCTACCGCGAGCGCGGACTTGGCTTGGCCGGCTTCCGGCACGCGGCGCCGCTCGCGTTGCCCTTACTCGTGAATCTGGGAACACCATTCCGCATCGCGCTTGGCCGCCGGCCGAAGAGTGAAGACGGTCGACCGAGCTTTGCAGCCGGGCTTTTTCCCGGACCCGTCCTGATCGAGTCGGACGGCCGCGCCGAGTGCGTCCAGGTTGATTTCACCCCGCTCGGCGCCTACCGCTTCTATGGAGGAGCGGTGCCCGATCTGACCGCGCGCATCGTCGGCCTCGACGACGTCCTGGGGCGTGCTGGAGAAAGCCTCGCCGCCCAGGTCGCCGAGGCCGCGGGATGGCAGCGGCGATTTGAGATCGTGGAAGATTTCGTGCTGCGTAGGGCCGTGCATGAGCCGTCGCCGGCGATTGCCTCGGCGCTCGACATGTTGTGGCGGAGCGCGGGCTCGGCGCGGATCGCTGACATCGCCGCCGACATCGGCTGGAGCCGCAGGCATTTCACCCGCCGCTTTTACAACGAGATCGGCGTGGCGCCCAAGATGCTGGCGCAGATGCTGCGCTTTCACCGCGCCTGCCGGCTCGCCCGCTCCGAGGCCGTGGATGGCTGGGCCGCCATCGCCGCGGACGCCGGCTATGCCGACCAGGCGCATCTTGCCCGCGACTTCCGGGTGTTTTGTGGCGAAACTCCGACCGGATGGGCGGCGCGGCTGGAACGCGCAGACCCACGCCTGCTGCGCGACGCTGGCGGATAGGTCCCATTTGTTCAAGCCGGCCGATGCGACCTGGACTAGCTTGGTGGCGCAAACGATCTGGAGAGTTTCATGAACCAGCAGAATGGCAACGAAGCGCCGCGCCTCTACCACACCATGCGTTGCAAGGACGCCGAGGCCATGATCACCTGGCTGAAGGACGTGCTCGGCTTCACCGAGCGTGTGATCTATCGGAGGGACGGCAAGGTCATCCACGGCGAGCTGATGTTCGGCTCGTCGATCCTCATGCTCGGCCAGGATCGGGACAACGAGTACACCAAGCTCGTGGGCGATCTCGGCGGGCGACGGACCGATGCGGTCTATCTTGCGGTCGACGATCCCGACGCGCTCCACGACAAGGTCAAGGCCTCCGGCGCTCGAATCGAGATGGAGTTGCGCAACACCGAATATGGCAGCCGCGATTTCGCGGCCCGCGATCCCGAGGGCGGACTTTGGAGTTTTGGTACCTATTGGCCCAAGGTCGGCGAAGAGCCGCTGCCCGGCTGAGCCGCCCCCCGACTAGACCGACCAGTAGTTCGGATGCGGGTAGGGCTGCGAGCGGTCGCCCCAGTCGAACGCGTCGCCGTCGAACTCGCACGGGCCGCTGCTGAGTTCCTCCAGCGTCAGTGCGACCTGGAAGGCCTGATGACTGGGGTCGTATTTCAGCGCACCCCACTGCACCGGATAATGATGGCGAGTGCCGAGCAGCCCGCCGGTCTTGATGACCGCGTAAGTGACCGTTCCGCTCACCTTGTCGAGCATCAATCGCTCGATCGTGCCGAGCTTGCTGCCGTCGCGTCCGTAAACGGCGACGCGCTCGACGCGATCACTGGGAACCATGGTGTGTTGCATGGCGTCCTCCTCGATTTCTGGTGTTTTCCGCATTATAGCGCTTTCGCTCGGATGAGCGAAGCCGGTTGTAGGGTGAGCTACAGCAATTGCGACCGCACCGATTCCGCCCCCTCGCGCAACAGCGGCAGAAATCGTTCGACCAACTCCCGCGCGGGCACGCGGTCGACATGGGCGCCCATGTTGATGGCGGCGGCGATCACGTCGTCGTAGCGGCGCACAGGAACCGAGATCGAGCGAAAATGCGGCTCGGCCTCGCGGTCGACCAGAGAGTAGCCTTGGGCGCGATCGGCTGCGATGCATGCGCGCAGCGCCTTCGGATCGGTCTCGGTCTGCGGCGTCAGCGGCTCGCGCTTCATCCCCTTCAAACGCGCGAGCAGATCGGCATCGTCAAGCTGACCGAGCATGGCGCGGCCGACCGAGGTGCAGAACGCCGGCAACCGATAGCCGATCTCCAATCCGCCGGAGAACATCCGTGCCGGGCTGCTGCGCGCGATGAACACGACGTCGTCGCCATCGAGCACCGCGAGCGAAGATATTTCATTGGCCGCGGTCGCAACGCGATCGAGCACCGGCTGCAACACCGTGACGAGCTGGTTGGAACGCAGATAGGACGCCGCGAGCGTCAGCACATGCGGCGTCAGCGAGAACAGTTTTCCGTCGCCACTGACAAAGCCGCCGCGCTGGAGCGTGAACAGCATGCGTCGCGCGGTGGCGCGCGGCAGCTCGGCGGCGCGAGCGAGATCGCTCAGCGTCATCGGGCCTGCGTTGGTGCCGAAGCATTGCAAGAGACGCAGGCCGCGATCGAGGGCTTCGACGAAATCCGTCGCGCGCTCGTCAGTCTCGCTCCGCTTCAGCTTGGGCATCGGTGGGATCGTCCTGAAAAATAGTGCTTGCTGCCTTTCCTAGGCATGTCATAATTCGCCCATTCGTTCAATAGGCGAACAAAACGCCCCTCCGGAAAAAGGACGCGACCGCCATGATGAGCCAGGAGCAGAACGACCTGATCACCCGCACCGGGCCGAAAGATCCGTGCGGCAAGCTGATGCGGAGCTACTGGCAGCCGGCGGCCCTGGTCGACGAGCTCGAGGGCGAGCGGCCGATCCGTCCCGTCAAATTGCTCGGCGAAAACCTGGTGCTGTTCCGCGACGAGACCGGACATTACGGACTGATCGATCGCCACTGCGCCCATCGCGGCGCCGACCTCGCTTTCGGACGGCTCGAGCATGGCGGCCTGCGCTGCGCCTTCCATGGCTGGCTGTTCGACGCGACCGGCCAGTGCATCGAGACGCCGGCCGAGCCCAAGGATTCAAAACTCTGCCAGAACATCCGCCAACGCTCTTATCCCGTGGTGGAGAAGAGCGGCATCCTCTGGGCCTGGCTCGGCGAGGGCGAGCCGCCGGCATTTCCGGAACTCGACTGCTTCGTCGCGCCCGGTACGCACACCTTTGCATTCAAGGGCCACATGGCCTGCAACTGGCTGCAGGCATTGGAGGTCGGCATCGATCCCGCGCACGCCTCCTATCTGCACCGCTTCTTCGAGGACGAGGACACCTCCACGGCCTATGGCAAGCAGTTCCGCGGTGCCTCCGCAGGTTCTGATCTGCCGATGACAAAGATCCTGCGCGAATACGACCGTCCGATCATCAATGTCGAGCACACCGAGTATGGGCTCCGGCTGATCGCGCTGCGCGAGATCGACGAGGAGCGGACGCATGTGCGCGTCACCAACCAGCTGTTCCCGCACGGTTTCGTCATTCCCATGAGCACGGAGATGACGATCACGCAGTGGCACGTGCCGGCCGACGACGAGAATTGCTATTGGTACGCGATCTTCACCAGCTATTCGAACCCGGTCGACAAGCAGAAAATGCGGGACCAGAGGCTCGAGCTCTACGAGCTGCCGGATTACAAGTCGCGCAAGAACCGCAGCAACGATTACGGCTTCGATCCGCACGAGCAGCAGACCGCGACCTATACCGGCATGGGCAACGACATCAACGTCCACGACCAGTGGGCGGTGGAATCGATGGGCGCGATCCAGGACCGCACCAAGGAGCATCTCGGCTCGAGCGACAAGGCGATCGTGCAATATCGCCGCCTGCTGCGGCAGGAGATCGAGAAGGTCGGCGGCGGCGAGAAGCCGATGCTGTTTTTGGACGAGGCCAATGCGCGCTCCATTCAGGGCCCGGCGACCATGGACGGCATCGGGCCGACGCGCGGCTGGGAAACCTACTGGATGGAAGTCGACGTCAAGCGCCGCCGCGGCGCGCCGTGGACCGCGCCGGTGCCAAAGGAGATCGCCGACAATGTGCATCGGCTGACGGCGGCGGAGTGACGGTGACGGCCTATCCTCGTCATTGCGAGCGCAGCGAAGCAATCCAGTCTGTCTCCGCGGACGCATTCCTGGATTGCTTCGCTGCGCTCGCAATGACGGAGAATGTGGCGCATGCTTTGCGCCTCACGACTGGAGGAGTAGCACAGTGACTTTCGTCGCGCGTCATGCGCTGTGGTCGGATGAGCAGAAGGACGCCGCGGCGCGCATGCGCCGCATCGTCGAGGACAAGAACCTCGAAGTCATCCGCCTCGCCTTCCCCGACCAACACGGCATTTTGCGCGGCAAGACCATCATCGCCTCCGAGGCGATGGCGTCGCTGGAGAGCGGCTGCTCCATCACCACCACCATGCTGGCCAAGGACACCTCACACCGCACGGTGTTTCCGGTGTTCACATCAGGCGGCGGCTTCGGCATGAAGGAGATGGAGGGCGCGGCCGATGTGCTGATGGTCGCCGATCCCACCACGTTTCGCGTCTTGCCGTGGGCGCCGGCCACCGGCTGGGTGTTGTGCGACCTCCATTTCAATGACGGCCGCCCGGTGCCGTTCGCGACGCGCGGGCTCTATCGCAAGGTCCTCGACGAACTCGCCCGCCGCGGCCACGATTTCGTCGCGGGGCTCGAGGTCGAATTCCACATCTTCAAGCTCGACGACCCGCATATGCGCGCCGAAGACGCGGGACAGCCGGGCACGCCACCCTCGGTGAGCCTGCTCTCTCACGGCTATCAATACCTCACCGAGCAGCGCTTCGATCAGATGGAGCCGGTGCTGGAGATCCTGCGCCGTGACATCGTCGCGCTCGGGCTGCCGCTGCGCTCGGTCGAGGTCGAGTTCGGGCCGAGCCAGTGCGAGTTCACCTTCGCGCCGAAGAAGGGCCTGGAGCCGGCCGACAACATGGTGCTGTTTCGCTCTGCCGTGAAGCAGATCGCGCGCCGGCACGGCTATCATGCCACCTTCATGTGCCGGCCCAAGCTCCCGAACCTATTCGCGAGCGGCTGGCACCTGCACCAGTCGGTCGTCTCGCGCGCGAGCGGCGACAACCAGTTCATGGCCAAGGAAACAGCGAAGGACGGCGAACCGCTCAGCGCCTTCGGCCGGGCGTACCTCGCCGGCCTGCTCGACCACGCCCGTGCGGCCACCGTGTTCACCACGCCGACCATCAACGGCTACAAGCGCTACCGCTCCTATTCGCTGGCGCCGGACCGCGCGATCTGGGGCCGCGACAATCGCGGCGTGATGATCCGCGTGCTCGGCGGCGCGGGCGATGCCGCCACGCGCCTGGAAAACCGCGTCGGCGAGCCCGCCGCCAATCCCTATCTCTACATGGCCGCCCAGATCCTCGCAGGCCTCGACGGCGTCGACCGCAAGCTCGATCCCGGCCCTTCGGCCGACACACCCTACGAGACCAGGGCGCCGCTGCTGCCGAAGAGCCTGCGCGATGCGGTCTCCGCGCTGAAGGACGATCCGTTCTTCCGCGAAAAATTCGGCGCGGAGTTCGTGGATTATTACACCCACATCAAGAATGCCGAGATCGACCGCTTCCTGTCTGAGGTGACCGATTGGGAGCATCGCGAATATTTCGAGATGTTCTGAGGGAGAACCGCCTCACGACCCTGTGAGGCGGTTTCGTCCCGCCGGTTCCGACGACACCATTCCGTGCTCCGATGAAGCCGTTTTCCCTGCGCCGCGAAAATCACGTGAAAAGCGCAGGGTCTATCGTTGCTCTTCATGATCAACAGTGGAGTTCGATCATGTTCAGTCAATTGTTCAGCCTGATCTATCGCCTATCCTGCCGGAGCACCCTGATCGAGATCGGCGTGCATCGGCTCGCCCGCTGACCGCGCAAGTCAGGCCACAGTGGTTGACCGAATGATGGAGGTGTCTGTGCGAAAGCTGATCCTGATCGTTACGGCGAGAGAGCGGAGCTAAATCCCCAAATATTTGTGCTGCAGATCCGGCTCGGCCATCAGCTGGTCCGACGTGCCGCTCCACACGGTCTTGCCGCGCTCGATGATGAAGTGGCGGTCGCAGATGCGGGCGAGGTGGTCGACGTTCTTGTCGACGACCAGGATCGACTGTCCCCGGCTCTTCAGCAGCGACAGGCAATTCCAGATCTCTTCGCGGATCAGCGGTGCCAGCCCTTCGGTCGCTTCATCCAGGATCAGGAGCTTTGGGTTGGTCATCAGCGCGCGGCCGATGGCGAGCATCTGCTGCTCGCCGCCGGAGAGCTGGTTACCCATGTTGGCGGCGCGCTCGGCCAGCCGCGGGAACAGCACGTAGATCGCAGCGAGCGTCCAGGGATTGGCGCTGTTGAAGCGGTCGGCGGCGGCAGCAACCAGGTTTTCGCGTACGGCGAGGTTCGGGAAGATCTGGCGTCCCTCCGGCACCAGACCGACGCCGAGCTTGGCGATCCGGTACGACGGAAGCTGCCGGACTTCGGTACCCGCAAAGCGGATTGCGCCTGATCGCGCCGGCGTCAGGCCCATGATCGAGCGGATCGTCGTGGTCTTGCCCATGCCGTTGCGGCCCATCAGCGAGACCATCTCGCCGGGCTTGACCGACAGCGACAGGCCGAACAGCACCTGTGAGAGGCCGTAGCAGGTCTCGATGCCGTCGACGTCGAGCAGCGCGTCAGCCATGGTGCGTCACCACATGCTGGTCGCCGAGATAGGCGCGTTTGACGTCTTCGTTCTGGCGGATCGCGGCCGGATCGCCGGAGGCGATGACGCGGCCATAGACCAGCACCGAAATGCGATCAGCGAGTGCGAACACCGCGGGCATGTCGTGCTCGACCAGCACGATCGAGACCTCTTTCCGCAGCTCCTGGAGCAGTTTTACCATGCGTTGGGATTCGGTGACGCCGAGGCCGGCCATCGGCTCGTCGAGCAGCAAAAGTTTCGGCTGGCTTGCGAGCGCGACCGCAAGCTCGAGCTCGCGGCGCTCGCCATGGCTGAGCCTGGACACCACGACGTCGGCGCGATGCAACAAGCCGACGCGGTCGAGCGCGGCATGCGCGGCATCGCGCAGACCCTTCTCCTTGCGGGCATTGGCAAAGAAGCGGAACGAATGGCCTGCATGCGCCTGCGCCGCGAGTGCGACATTGTCGGCGACGGTGAAGTCGAACAGCAGCGAGGTGATCTGGAACGAACGTGCGAGGCCCAGCGCGCAGCGGCGATAGGCCGGCAGATAGGTGATGTCGCGGCCGCCCAGCGAGACACTGCCGGAATGCGGCTCGAGATGCCCGGTGAGCTGGCTGATCAGCGTGGTCTTGCCGGCGCCGTTCGGGCCGATGATGGCGTGGAGCTCGCCGCTTGCAACGTCGAGCGAGACGTTGTCCGTCGCGGTGATGCCGCCGAAACGGCGCACCAGCTTTTCGACCCGGAGCAGCGGTTCAGCCACGATTGAGCCTCCCCAGCAGGCCCATGATGCCGCCACGGCCGAACAGCACGATCAGCAGCAGCAGCGGACCCATGATCAGCGCCCAATATTCGGTGAGCCGCGACAAGAACTCTTCCAGCAGCAGATAGACCACAGCGCCCATGACCGGGCCGAACAACGTGCCCATGCCGCCCAGGATCACCATCACCATGAGATCGCCGGAGCGCGTCCAGTACATCACGGCCGGGCTGACGAAATCGGTGTTGTTGGCGAGCAGCGCGCCGGCGAGGCCGCACATGGTGCCGGAGATGACGAAGCAGACCAGCTGGTAGCGCTTCGCGGGGAAGCCGATCGCCTGCATGCGTTGCTCGTTGGAGCGCAGCCCCTGCACGACGAGACCGAAGCGCGAATTGACGATGCGCCAGATCAGGAAGATCACGCCGAACAGACAGGCGAGGCAGAGATAATAGAACTGCGTGCGGTTCGACAGGTTGATCAGCCCGGAGAAGTCGCTGCGCTTGTAAACGGTGAGGCCGTCGTCGCCGCCGTAGCGCGCAAGGCCAGAGGCGACGTAATAGGCCATCTGCGCGAAGGCAAGCGTGATCATGATGAAATAGACGCCGCGGGTGCGCAGAGAAAGCGCGCCGATCACCAGCGCATAGATTGCAGACGCCGCGAGCGCGACGGGAAACTGGATGAAGCCGGAGCCTATGCCTTCCTGCGCCAGCATGCCGACGGCGTAGCCGCCGATGCCGAGATAAGCGGCGTGACCAAAGCTCATCATGCCGCCAAATCCCATGATGAGGTTGAGGCTCGCCGCCGCCAGCGCCAGGATAACGATGCGGGTGAACAGCGTCAGGATGAAGACGTTGCCGGACAAATACGAATAGAGCGGCAGCAGCACGAGGCCCGCCAGCATCAGGGCCGTGACGGCCTTACTCACTGAGAAAGTCTTCATCGACGGTTGGCCGGAAACAGCCCCTCCGGCCGCACCACCAGCACGATCGCCATCAGCAGGTAGATCAGCATGGACGACAGCGCGGGCGCGGCGGTGGAGGCGGCGGCGCCGCTCAGCACCTGCCGCAACAGATTGGGCAGGAAGGCGCGGCCAAGCGTGTCGATCATGCCGACGAAGATCGCAGCGAGGAACGCGCCGCGGATCGAGCCGATGCCGCCGATCACGATGATGACGAAGGCGAGGATGAGGATGTTCTCACCCATTCCGATCTGCACGGTCAGGATCGGCGCCTGCATCATGCCGGCCAACCCTGCGAGCGCTGCACCGAGCCCGAACACCAGCGTATAGAGCAGCTTGATGTTGATGCCGAGCGCGCCGATCATCTCGCGGTTGGAGGCGCCGGCGCGGATCAGCATGCCGATGCGGGTGCGCATCACCCCGAGATAGAGCAGCAGCGCCACCAGCAGCGCGACGACGATGATGGCGAGGCGGTACGCAGGATAGTGAATGCCGGGCAGGATCGGCACCGGCACCGTGAGCCAGGCCGGCAGCGGCAGCGCGAGGCCCGCCGGGCCCCAGATCAGGCGCACGGCCTCGTTGAAGAACAGGATCAGGCCGAAGGTCGCGAGGACGTGGTCGAGATGGTCGCGCCCATAGAGATGCCGCAGCGCACTCATCTCGAGCACGACGCCGAGCACAAGTGTCGCGCCGAGCGCCAGCAGCGCGCCGAGCAGGAAGCTGCCGGTCCACGCCGCGAAGGTCGCGGCGAAATAGGCCCCCATCATGTAGAGCGAGCCGTGCGCGAGGTTGACGAGATCCATGATCCCGAACACCAGCGTCAGGCCGGCGGCTAGCAGGAACAGCAGCAGGCCGAACTGCAATCCGTTCAAGAACTGTTCGACGACGAGCAGCATCAAAACTCTTTCAGGCGCATACGGACGCGCGCCGATGTTCGAACACAGTCGCCATCAGTGAAAGAGCTCCCCCTGCCTCTACAAGGCCGAAAAATGGGTAATGGCAGTATCGTTCCGAGGCAAGAGCGATTCCGCGCCAGACATGCACTTTGTTGCATGCCGGTGCATGCGATCAAAATTGTGCCTTGCAAAACCGGCCTTGCAAGAAAACTGCCGCGCGGGGTGGGTCAGCCTGCCGCACCAAAACGATCACCCTCCCCCGTTGCCGGGAAGAGGGTGCGCGACTTGCCGGAATGAAGCTACCTCTAGTGCGACGTGATCTGGTGGGGAAGATCGTCCAGTTCGGCGAGCTCGCTGTTGGCCGTCGAGGCCTCCAGCGCCGCCATCCGGAACAGGTAGGCCAGCGTCGCCAGCCCGGTGTCTTCCGCCATCTGCGCCAGCTCAAGCGCCATGTCGGACATGTAGCCGAGATTCTCGTCCTTGGTTTGCGCCATGATTTGGCTGTCTCGCATCATGTTCGACATCTCAGGCGCTCTTTCGTTGCGCGGCGGTACGGCCGCAAAGGTTGGCACGGGCGATACAATCGAGACGCGGTCCGTCCTGTTGGACGAGGCTCTTCATCCCGATCCGGTCGCGCACGACGTTGAGCGACTCCTGGCGTATCTCGATGGTCGCGGCCATGGTCCAGGAGTCCTCGACCAGCGCCGGCAATCCCAGCGGCGTGACGACGAAGCCGATGTCGTGGAAACGCGGCAACCACCACGTCTCCATGACCAGGCAAAGCCGCTCGATGCCCTGATCGAGACAGAACTCCTGCGCCGCCGCCATCAATTGCAGATTGAACGCGCCATCGCGGCGCTCGCGCGTCACGAAGAAGCGCGACCACTCCCAGATTTGCGGATCGACCGGGCAGCCTCGCACCGCCGCGAGATGGGGGAAGACCTCGCTCATCATGCTCGGCTTGGTGGTCGGATACAGGCGGGAGCCGCCGAGCACGCGGCGGTTCTCGAGAGCCAGCAAATAGATCGTGTCCTCGTTGTCGTAGACGTCGATCTCGCGGCTGTCGGGCTTGCGCAGCGCCTCCCATTTCCGCTCTTCGACGAAAATCTCGTGACGAATCCGGAAATGCTGTTCGAGGATGTCTTCGTAGAGGTGCCGGTTGACGGCAGAAATCACATGAATCATGAACTCCCCCATGGCTTGAAATGAGGGCAGCCTCAGCGAAAAAGGCCAAACCGACTATTGGGAAATTTCCCAGTAGGCGAAGATTTCAGGGATTGATGATTCTTTGGCGGATCGCGATCGCGACCGCATGCGTCCGGTTGACCGCGCCGAGCTTGCGCGCAGCAGTTGCAAGATGCTCTTCCGCAGTGCGCTGTGTGATGTTCAGTATCTCGCCGATCTCCCAGGCGGACTTGCCCTGCGACGCCCAGGCGATCACCTCGCGCTCGCGCGGGGTCAGGCGCGCCGACGGATGCGGCGACGGCGCGAGCAAACGGCGAATGTGGTCGAAGCCATACATCGCGATCAAATGCAGTGCCGGCTTGCTGCGGGCATTGAGATCGAGATGAACGCCGCCGAGCGAGACGCCGGCCTCATAGCCGGTCAGGCCGTGGATCGGCACGACGAAACCGCGCGACATGCGGAAATCGGCGGCACGCCGCATCACCTCCACCGCGCCCGGCTCGAGTTCCGGGTCATAAGGCGCTTCCGACCATTCAAACGGATTGACCGTATGGCGGCACTTCCGGACCACGGGATCGACGCGGTCGTAGCTCTTTGCAGTATAGAGGCTGAACCACTCCGCGGGCCATTTCTTGGCCAGCACCATCTGGGAAAAGCGCTGATCGGGATTCGGCAAGCCGGTGACGATGATGTGCTCGAAGCCGTAGCGGCCGAAGGTCATTGCGAGCGCGTCCATTGCGTCCGGGACCCTGTCATAGGCTCCCAGCCCTTCGATGAAGTCCAGCGCTTCCCGGCCATAATCCACGGCGGACATCGGTGCATTTCCTGACGTTCGCCGCTCGGTATAGCACGTCTTTGGGGGCTGCCTCAATTCACCGCGTCCGTAAATTCCCGGTGTGGCACTGGCACCGAAGTTTTAATCTACTTGTGGAGGAAGTGACGTCAAGTTACACCTAAGGCGTCTAGAGCGGGAAAGCCACGATGGAAGACGAGAACATCGCCCTCAACAGCGTGCTCGGCCTGGAATTGAACCGCGTGTTTTTCGCCGTGCGCGATACGGCAAACAAGCAGAAGATCATCGAGTTCGCGCGCGACGTGCTGCAAAGCGAGCGCCCCAAGCTCGTCGACAGCGCCTCGCCGGAGAACCCCGCGGGCTAGCACGCAGGCCGCTGCAGACGGCGCCGATGCAACCGATCGCGCGACGATGCCCCTCGATTTGAGCGCGCTGCTTTTGGTCGAAATACCCTGACGGCGAAGTTATCCGCCCTTCTGCTCCCACCAAAGCCCCACTTGAAAGCCCCACTTGCCGCTGGATGACATCACGGCTGTCGTGAGATGATCGCCGCCACGATCGTCATTCGGATGCCTGGGACATTCCAAGACCATGATGACTCTGCGCCAGGTTGAAGTGATCCGCGCCGTGATGGTGACGGGCACCATTGGCGGCGCGGCGAAACTGTTGAACGTGTCGGCGCCGGGGATCAGCCGGCTGGTCAAATACACCGAGCGCTCGCTCGGCATCCGTTTCTTCCAGCGTCAGAACGGCCGCTACTTCCCGACGCCGGAAGCCGAGAACATTTTCGAGCAGATCAACGGCGTCTACAAGAAGGTCGACGACCTCTCCGAGATCATCTCCAAGATCGGCCGCGGCGGATTGTCGGAACTGCGCATCGGCTCGGTGCCGAGCATCTCGCAGGTAATGGTGCCGCGCGCGATCGAGCGGGTCCGCCGCCGCTATCCCGATCTCGGCATCGATATCAACATCCTCAAGCTCGAGGAAGCCATCGACTATCTCATGCTCGGTCGCGGCGAGTGCGTGGCGATGAGCTACCGGTTAGAGCATTCCGGGCTCGACTTCATGCCGCTCGCCTCGGGCGAGCTCTATTGCATCGTGCCGCCCGGCCACGAGCTTGCCGGCCGCAAGCAGGTCTCCGCCGCCGAGATCACCCGCTATCCGCTGATCGGTATCGATCCCAACGACCCTTACGGTCGGATCATGGCCGAGATTTTTGCGCGCAACCGGCTGGAGTACAACATCACCATCCGCGCGCGCTTCGGCACCACGGTCTGCGCGCTGGTGAAGGCAGGTCTTGGCATCGCCATCATCGACCAGTTCACGGTGGCTCATGGCGGCTATCCTGGCATCGAGCTCTTGAAGATCACCGAGCCGACGCGGTTCGACACCTACATTGCGGTCAAGCGCGGCGCGCCATTGTCGCTCCATGCCGAGCATTTCATCGAGTCCCTGCGCGCCGAGATGCGGGCGGTCGAGCCGTCGTCCCGCGGCAACGGCAGGGGCGCCTCGGCGCGTGGGCGCAGGAAATAACATGATGTTAGGTTTGCCGGATAAATGGGTAATTGTGTTAGGCATGGGAAAGACTATCGTCCCCCTTGGATTGGCGCGGATTTCCCCGCTAATGGCCGGACATCAACGCGCCCTCAGAGACGATAGTGGATCATGTCTAGCCGCGGACCTGCTGCCCCCAAAAAACTGCTGACCGGCCTGATCGGCGCGCCGATCGCCCATTCCGCCTCCCCCGCCATGCATGAACGCGCCGCCGAGGCGCTCGGCCTGCGCGGCCATTATCAGCTCATCGAGGTCGCCGGTGCGGACGCGACCGGTCTCAGCATGATGCTCGAGGGCGTGCGGCGGCTCGGCTTTGCCGGCGTCAACGTCACTTTTCCCTACAAGGAGGCGGTCGTCCCGCTGCTCGACGAGCTGGCCACGACTGCGGCCACCATGGCAGCGGTCAACACCGTCGTCGTCAAGGACGGCCGGCTGATCGGCCACAATACAGACACCACAGGCTTTGCGCGCGCCGTCAAGCCGCTGCTGGCTCCTGCCGGAAACGCGGTGGCCGTGATCGGCACCGGCGGCGTCGGCAAGGCGATTGCCTTTGCGCTGGCGAGCCTGGATGTGGCTGACCTCCGCATCTTCGACAGCGAGCCGGCGCGGGCCGAAAAACTCGCCGCGCTGCTGGCCAAGCATGGTGGCGCGCGGGTGGCCAAGAGCGTCGAGGACGCGCTCGACGGCGCAACCGGCCTCGTCAACGGCACGCCGGTCGGCATGCTGCCGAACCGGGACACCCCGGTCGCGCCGGTGCTGCTGCGCCAGAGCCTGTGGGTCGCCGACGCCGTCTATTCGCCGCTGATCACGCCGCTCCTTGCCGCAGCGCAGGCGAAGGGCGCGCGGATCATGACCGGGCGCGAGCTTGCGATCTACCAGGCTGCCGACGCCTTCGAACTGTTCACAGGCCTTGCCCCGTCGACCGAAGTCATGGGAGAGGCTTTTGACGCCGTGATGGCCGCGCGCAGCGCCACCTATCAGGCAGCTTGAGGCGAAGCGGCCGGGCACAAGGCCGCTTGCAAAATTGAAACGGGAGGAGAGGACGATGAAATCAACGCTACTGGTGGGCGCGCTGCTCACCGCAATCACGACATCGGGCGCCTTCGCACAGGCGATCAAGCTTGCCGACGTCGCCGAACTCTCCGGTGGCGGCGCCACCGTCGGCACCAACTGGAAGAACGGCATCGACCTCGCGATCGAGGAGATCAACGCCAAGGGCGGTGTGCTCGGGCGCAAGTTGGAGGTCACCCATGCCGACTCGCAGTCCAACCCCGGCGTGGCGCGCGCGCAGGTGCAGAAGGCGCTCGACGCCGAGCCCTACGTGCTGCTCGGGCCCGGCTATTCCGGCTCGGTGAAGGTCACCGCCCCGCTCGCAGCCGAAGCCGGCATCGCACAGATCATGGGCGGCGAAGCCGCCGAGCTGACGCAGGCCGGCAACAAGTTCCTGTTCCGCACCTCGTTCGGCCAGCAGTCCTCGATGCCGAAGGTCGCAAAATACATCCACGACGACGTGAAGGCGAAGTCGGTCGCGGTGGTCTGGGTCAACAATGACTTTGGCCGCGGCGGACGCGACGTCGTGGTCAAGGAGCTGGAGCGGCTCGGCTCCAAGGTCGTCGCCGATCTCTCCACCGAGGCGGGCCAGGCCGATTTCGCCGCCGACGTCGGCAAGATCAAGGCCGCCAATCCCGACGCCGTGTTCATCTATCTGAACGAGGAAGAGAGCGCGCGTATTCTCAAGGAGCTCAAGCGCCAGGGCGTCACCGCGCCGTTGATGGGCGAGACCACGCTGATCGGCCAGAAGGTGATCGAACTCGCCGGCGATGCCGCCAACGGCGCGCGCGGCCATGTCGGCCTCACCACGGATGCCCCGGTCGACCTGATCAAGGGATTCCGTGACCGCTTCTCGAAGAAGTACAATTACGTTCCTGATCACAACGGCCTGAAGGGCTACCTCGCCGTCTACATGGTGAAGGCCACCACCGAGAAGATGGGCAAGGTCGATTCCAAGGCGTTCGCCGACACGCTGCACGGCCTGACGATCAAGGCCGCGGACGAGCCGGGCATTTTGATGGACGTCACCTTCGATGCAAACGGCGACATCGATCGCCAGAGTTTTCTGGTTGAGGTGGTCGAAGGCAAGCAGGTCGTGAAGCAGGTGCTGCCGAAGGTGAAGTGAGGCGGTCTTCGCCTCTCCCCGCTTGCGGGGAGAGACCGGGATTTGCGCAGCAAATTCCGGGTGAGGGGGAGCTTCCGCGAGTCCAACTGTCACCTCCCTCGCGGAGGCCCCCCTCACCCCGACCCTCTCCCCGCAAGCGGGGCGAGGGAGACGATAGAGAGGGGAAAATGTCCAATCTGTTCGATCTTCTGGTCGCGGGACTTGCCACCGGCGCGATCTATGCGCTGGTCGCGGTTGGCTTCACGCTGCTGTGGCAGACCTCGCAGACCATCAATTTCGCACAAGGCGAGTTCGTGATGCTCCCCGCGTTTTTGATGCTGGCGGCGATGCATGCCGGCGCGCCGTTCTGGCTCGCGATCATCCTTGGCATCCTCTTGTCGATGATCCTGCTTGGGCTGGCCTTCAAGATGCTGCTGGTCGACCCGATGATGCGCCATGGCGTGCTGCCGCTCGCAATCGCGACCATGGCACTGGCGATCGGGATCAAGGAGGCCGTCAAACAGTTCTTCAGCGCGGAGGCTTCGCCCTTTCCGTCGATCGTGCCGACCGGCGACATCTCCATCCTCGGCCACGCCGTCTCGCTGCAAAGCATCGGCGTGCTCGTCGTCGCCATTGTTGCCGTGTTTGGCCTGACCACGCTGCTCAACCGCACTTCGCTCGGCCATCAGATGCAGGCGGCAGCGCAAAACCCGACGGTTGCGCGCATCATCGGCGTGCCCGTTGAGCGCATGATCCTGCTGACTTTCCTGATCAACGCCTTCCTGGTGGCGCTGGCCTCGCTGCTGATCACGCCGATCTATCTGGCAAAGTTTTCGAGCGGCGAAGTGCTGGGCCAAGCCGCTTTCATTGCGGCGATCGTCGGCGGCTTCAACCAGGTGCGCGGCGCGATCGCCGGCGGCCTTTTGATCGGCGTGCTCGACAATCTCGCGGCATCCTATGTCTCGACGCAATACCGCGCCGCCGTCCCGCTTATCTTCCTCATCGTCGTCATCCTGTTCCGGCCGCAAGGACTGCTCGGCCGCGCCGAGGAGCGCACAGTATGAGCGGCTTCGCCAAACCCCTGAAGATCGCGCTCGGCCTCATCGTCATTGCCGGCTTGATCGTCATTCCCATGAACTTCAACCGCTACGGCCTGTTCATCCTGAGCCAATGGGCAGTGATGACGATTGCCGCGATGGGCCTGAACCTCACGCTCGGCTATGCCGGCCAGGTCTCGCTGGCGCAGGGCGCCTTCGTCGGCATCGGCGCCTATGCGGCCGCGATCATGACGACGCATGGCTGGCCGCTGCCGGCCGCGATCCTGGTCGCGATCGTGCTCGCCTTCGCGGTCGGCTGGGTGCTCGGCTATCCCGCACTGCGCGTGCAGCACCACTACCTTGCCTTCGTCACGCTCGCCTTCTCGACCCTGGCCTTCCTGGTGTTCCGCAACGAGAGCTGGCTCACCGGCGGCATCTACGGCATCTCCAACATTCCGCGGCCGCATGTCTTCGGGATCGCGACCAACAAGCCGCTGCCGTTCTATTATGTCTGCCTCGGCTCGCTCGCGATCGTGTCCGTCGCGGTCTGGTGGCTGATTCGTTCGCCCTGGGGCCGCGCCTTCATGGCGCTGCGCGAGAATCCGCTACGCGCCCAGTCGCTCGGCATCGACACCCGCCGCTACACGCTGATGGCCTTTGCGATCGGCTCGGCGCTCGGCGGCGTCGCCGGCGCGCTCTATGCGCCGTTGACGCAATATATCGACCCCGTGCCGTTCAACCTGTCGCTTTCGCTCGATCTCCTGATGATGGTGATCGTCGGCGGTGCCGGCTTCTATTTCGGTCCGTTCCTCGGCGCCATGATCGCGGTGCTGCTGCCGGAGTGGCTGCGCTTCACGGAGGGCTATTATCTGATGCTGTACGCGATCGCGGTGATGGGACTTCTGATCTGGTCGCCAACCGGCATCCTGGGAATCCTCGATCGCACTATGGCCGCGCGGCGCACCAAGGCGGCCTCCGCGCTGCGCGCCGTCGCAAAGTCCCGACTGGAGACGGCGCAATGAGTGCGGTGCTCGAAGTCACCGACATCAAGAAGAGTTTTGGCGGCATCACTGCGGTCGACGGCGTCTCCTTCGACGTGCGCGAGGGCGAGATTCTCGGCCTGATCGGGCCGAACGGCTGCGGCAAGTCGACCTTGTTCAACTGCATCCTCGGCCAGCTCACGCCATCAGGCGGCGAGGTCAAGCTCGACGGCAAGGTCGTCACCGGCCTGCGCCCCGCCGAGCTCAACAAGCTCGGCGTCAGCCGCACCTTCCAGCTCCTGCAGGTGTTTCCAAAACTTTCGGTGCGCGAGAACCTGATTCTTGCCGGGCAGGAGCATCAGGGCAACATGGCCTCGCGCCTGGTCGGCCGCTCCGATGCCGGGCTGACTGATACCGCCAACCAGATGATCGGCTTCTTCAAGCTCGATCATCTCGCCGCGGAGCCCGCCGGTGGCCTCTCCTACGGCCAGCAAAAGCTGCTCGATGCCGCCATGGCGTTCATGGGCGGCCCGCGCCTGGTGCTGCTCGACGAGCCCGCCGGCGGCGTCAACCCGTCGATGCTGGCGGATCTGAAGGAGCGGCTGGTCGCGATCAACCGCGAGAAGAACGCCACCTTCGTCGTGATCGAGCACAACATGGAGTTCGTGATGTCGCTGTGCTCGCGTGTGATGGTGATGGCGGAGGGCAAGGTGCTGGCGATGGGGCGGCCGGACGAGGTCCAGAAAAACCCCGCCGTGATCGAAGCCTATCTCGGACATTAGGGAAAGCGAGCCATGAGCGACCCGATCCTCTCGGTTCACAACCTCGTCGGCGGCTACGGCAAGATGACGATCCTGAACGGCACGACATTTTCGGTGCCGCCGGCGACCATCACCACCATCATCGGCCCGAACGGCGCCGGCAAATCGACCGTGTTCAAGGCGATCTTCGGCCTGCTCAAGCTGCGCGAGGGCAAGATCAGTTTTGCCGGCCGCGACGTCACCAATTTGAGCCAGCGCGCGCTGCTCAATGCCGGCATCTGCTATGTGCCGCAAGGCCGCAACATCTTTCCAGAACTGTCGGTGCGCCACAACATCGAGCTCGGCGGAGTCTCAGCCGGAAAGGGCATCGACCTGCCGACGCGGATCGAGGCTGCGCTCGACCTGTTCCCCGCGCTGCGCCGCAAGTCAACACAGCAGGCCTCGACGCTCTCCGGCGGCGAGCAGAAGCAGCTCGAGATCGCCCGCTCGCTGCTGCTCGAGCCAGGGCTCGTGCTGATCGACGAGCCCTCGATCGGCCTGTCGCCGCTGATGGTGCAGCAGACTTTTGACATCCTCAAAAGCCTGCGCGACCGCGGCGTCACCATCCTGATGATCGAGCAGAACGCGCGCTCGGCGCTGGAGATCTCGGATATCGGCATCGTGCTCGAGCTCGGCCAGACCCGCATGGTCGACGGCGCAAAGCGCATCCTCAACGATCCCCGGATCGGCCAGCTCTTCCTCGGCGGCGCCATGGAGGAGAGTGCGGCATGAGCGCGCCAATGCGCATCGCAATTGCCGGTGCCGGCCTGATCGGCCGCCGCCATGTCGAGTTGATCGACGCTTCGCCGGATTGCGTGCTGGCCGGCATCGCTGACCCATCCTCCACCACGAAAGAGTATGTGCAGGCGCACGGTGTAAGCTGGTACGCAGACCATCGCGCACTGCTGGAGCAGGAAAAGCCTGATGGCCTGATCATCGCCTCGCCGAACGCACTGCACTTCCAGATGGCGCTCGACTGCGCGCAGGCCGGCGTACCCGCGATGATCGAGAAGCCGGTGACAGATACGGTCGCGGTGGCACAGCGGCTGTGCGCGGCGATCAAACGGACCGGCGTGCCGATGCTGGTCGGCCATCACCGTCGGCACAATCCGATTATCAAGGCCGCGCGCGAGGCTGTGGCGACTGGCAAGCTCGGCCAACTCACAGCCGTGGTCGGACTATGGCTCCTGAAGAAGCCCGATGATTACTTTGACGTGGCGTGGCGGCGCGAGCAGGGCGGCGGGCCGCTGCTCATCAACCTCATCCATGACATCGACAATCTCCGCTTCATCTGCGGCGAGATCACCGAGGTGCAGGCGCGGACCTCGAACAGGGTTCGCGGCTTCGCTGTCGAGGACACCGCCGCACTGCTGCTGCGCTTCGCCAACGGCGCGCTGGGAACGGTGACCGTGTCGGACGCGACGCCGGCGCCGTGGAGCTGGGAGCTCGCGTCGGGCGAAAACGCTGCGTACCCGAAGCAGGACCAGCCCTGTTACATCCTCTCCGGCACCGCGGGCTCGCTATCCGTACCGAATATGGAGCTGTGGTCCTACGCGCAACAGCCCGGCTGGCACGCGCCGCTGTCGCGCAAGGCGATCGCACCGCCCGCATTCGATCCACTGGTCGAACAGCTCCGGCATTTCCTTGAGGTGATCGCGGGCCGTGAACAACCTCTGATCTCCGTCGAGGACGCGATGGGCACGCTGGCGGTCGTCGAAGCCGTCAGCGAAGCGGCACGCACGGGCCAAAAAATATCGCCGGGCCAAATCATGGAGCAGGCCGCATGAACAAGCGCTCGATCGCGACCGTCTCTCTTTCGGGGGCTCTCGACGAAAAGCTTCGCGCCATCGCATCCGCCGGCTTCGAGGCGGTCGAGATCTTTGAGAACGACCTGCTGTCGTTCGGTTCGGGCCCGCGCGAGGTGGCGCAGCTCTGCAAGGACCTCAATCTCGAGATCTGCGCGTTCCAGCCGTTCCGCGATTTCGAGGGCATGCCGGAGCCGCAGCGCTCGCGCAATTTTGCCCGCGCCGAGCGCAAGTTTGATCTGATGCAGGAGCTCGGCACCGAGCTGCTGCTGATCTGCTCCAACGTCTCGCCGGCCTCGCTCGGCGGTATCGACCGCGCGGCCGATGATTTTCGCGAGCTCGGCGATCGTGCCGCCAAGCGATCTTTGCGCGTCGGCTACGAGGCGCTGGCCTGGGGACGGCACGTCAACGACTATCGCGATGCCTGGGAAGTCGTGCGCCGCGCCGATCATCCCGCGATCGGTGTCATCCTCGACAGCTTTCACGCGCTGGCGCCCGGCTTCCCGGTCCGCGCCGTGGCCTCGATCCCCGGCGACAAGATTTTTCTGGTACAGCTGGCCGATGCACCGAAGCTCGAGCTCGACATCCTGTCGTGGAGCCGGCACTTCCGCTCCTTCCCCGGCCAGGGCGACCTGCCGGTCGTCGAGTTCATGCAGGCGATCGCGGCCACCGGCTATTCCGGTCCGTGGTCGCTGGAGATCTTCAACGATCAGTTCCGCGCCGGGTCGGCGGTACAGACGGCAGTCGACGGCCTGCGCTCGCTGATCCTGTTGCAGGACCAGCTCGCCCCGGATTGGCCAAAGCTCGTCGGCGAGCCCTTAGCACCGAAGGCCAAGAGCAGCGGCACCGGCTTTATCGAGTTCGCCGTCAACGAGACCAAGGCAGATGAGCTCGCGCATCTGTTTTCACAGCTCGGCTTCCGCAAGACCGGCGAGCACCGCAGCAAGGCGGTGGAGCGCTGGTCGCAGGGCAAGGTCGAGCTCGTCATCAACTCGGAGACCGACGGCTTTGCGCATTCGCATTACGTCACGCACGGCCCCGGCGTCTGCGCCATCGCGCTCGACGTCGACAATGCGGGCCTTGCCATGCAGCGGGCGGAGATGCTGAAGGCACGCACCTTCTACCAGCCGGTCGGGCCGGGCGAGCTGGAGATCCCCGCGATCCACGGCGTCGGCGGCAGCCTGCTTTACTTCCTCGACCAGGCCGGCAAGAACTGGGACACGGATTTTGCGCCGGTTGCGAGCGAGGCAAGCGCGGATGCGCTGCTCGCCATCGACCACATCGCGCAGTCGATGCCTTATGACGAGATGCTGTCCTGGCTGCTGTTCTACACCGGCATCCTCGACCTCAAGCGCCTGCCGCAGATGGAGATCGCCGATCCCAGGGGCCTCGTGCAGAGCCAGGCCGTCATCAACGGCGACCAGAGCCTGCGCTTCGTGCTCAACGGCTCCTCCGCCAACCGCACGTTGCCGGCGCGCTTCATCTCGGAGTTTTTCGGCTCAGGCGTGCAGCACGTCGCGTTTGCATGCAACGACATCTTTGCCGCGGTCGCCGCGATGCGCGCCCGTGGCGCGGATTTCCTGGATATTCCCGACAATTATTACGACGACATCGAAGCCAAGTACGATCTCGCCCCCGACATCATGGCAAAACTCCGCGCCAACCACATCCTCTACGACCGCGAGGGCGACGGCGAGTTCTTCCAGGTCTACACCCACATTTTTGATGAGCGCTTCTTCTTCGAGATCGTAGAGCGGCGGAGCTATCAGGGATTCGGCGCGGCGAACGCCGGAATCAGGCTCGCGGCGCAGGCCCGCGAGGTGCGCCCCGCGAGCATGCCAAGGGTGTAGGTGCCTCTTCCCCTCTCCCCTTGTGGGCTACGATATGCACACATCTCGGCAGGCATCGATTACCAATGAGAAAACCGTGAGTCTTTTCAACGTTGGCGCTTGTGCGCTGTGTCCCGCGATCTGAACATCAATGGTCATCTAAGTTATTGATCCAGAGTCGGTTTCTGAGATGTGTGAATCAAGTAGCCTTGTGGGAGAGGGTGGCTCGCCGCGTAGCGGCGAGACGGGTGAGGGGTATCTTTCCTCAAACGCGATACCGAGTTTGCGGAAGCAACCCCTCATCCGGCGCTTCGCGCCACCTTCTCCCACAGGGGGAGAAGGGGCAGCGTGCATCGCGGCTTCTATCCCCTCACTTCATCGGGCACTTATCGTGGAAACGGTCTTGATCGGCCGTAACGATGGTGGCAGCGGTCTTCAGCGAGAGCTCGCCCCCGGCGCCCTTCACCACGTCCTGCAAATAGAAGTTCTGGATCGGGATGTGGTTGTTGCCATATTTGAACGCGCCGCGCAGCGACTTGAAGTTGGCCTTCTCCATCTCGGCCTTCATCGCATCCTTCTTGGACGTGTCGCCGCCGACGGCAACCACCGCGCTGTTGATGAGCTGCGCCGCGTCATAGGCCTGCGCGCCATAATAGCTCGGCCGGGCGTTCGGATATTTCTTGCGGTAGTCGGCGACGAACTTCTTGTTCTGCTCGTTCGGGAGGTCGTTTACCCACTCCTGCGCACCGGACACCCCGAACGCATTCTCCTTCTGCAACGGCAACGTCGTCTCGTCGACGGTGAAGGCGGTGTAGAGCGGCATGGTACTCTTCATGCCTGCCTGGACATATTGATTGAGGAACTGCGCACCGGCCGCACCGGGATAGAACACGAAGATCGATTCAGCGCCGGAGGCACGGGCCTTCGCAAGCTCGGCCGAGAAGTCGAGCTGGCTCGGCCACACCGTGTATTCCTCGCCCTTGACCTCACCCTTGAACGTGCTTTTCACACCCGCAAGCATGTCCTTGCCGGCGGCGTAGTTCGGGCCGATCAGGAACACGCTCTTGACGTTATTCGCGTTCATGTAAAGGCCCATGGCGGCAGGTGTCTGGTCGTTCTGCCAGGAGGTCGAAAACACGTAAGGCGAGCACAGCTCGCCCGCGAGCTGCGACGGGCCGGCATTGGCCGAGATCAGGAAGGTCTGCGAATCCACCGCGGTCTTGAGCGAGGCGAGCAGCACGTTCGACCAGATGTAGCCGACGATGAAATCGACCTTGTCGGACTGCACCAGTTTCTCGGTCTTCTGCTTGCCGACATCGGGCTTCTGCCCGTCGTCCTCGTAGATCACCTCGACCGGCTTGCCGCCCATCTTGCGGCCGAGGTGATCCAGCGCGAGCTCGAAGGAGTTGCGCATGTCGTTGCCGATCACGGCAGTCGGGCCGCTGAAGGTCGAGACGAAACCGATTTTGATGGTGTCGCCGGCGAATGCCGGACTTGCCAGCACGAGCGCAGCCGCACCCGCCAGCCAGAATGCTGTCTTCATAACCACTCCCCTCCTTATTATTGATCCCGGAAACGGGGTGATCGCCGCCCGGGCCTGTCTCTATTGAACGCAAAATCTGTCGCGCCGCCAATGGCTCAGCGCCCGCCCCTGCACCATATTTCGCGCCAATCGGGGATGGCAAGAAATATAATTCTACTTACTTCGACCAGGCCAAGGCCGCGGTGCTTTTTCGCGAGCCTCGATACACGCCGTCTATGCCTCGATTGATATCGGCTATTGGACCACGGCCTCCTGTTCGCACTTATATGCAAGATGCGGGCGGACCCGCGAGATTCGAGGGCGCATCATGACCACGACTCCCCATCGCGTCGTTATCGTCGGAGCCGGTTTCGGCGGACTGGAGGCGACCTACCGGCTCGCAGGCGCGCCTGTGACGATCGCGCTGATCGACCGCCGCAACCACCATCTATTTCAGCCGCTGCTCTATCAGGTCGCGACCGCCTCGCTTGCGACCAGCGAGATCGCCTGGCCGATCCGACACTTGATGCGCGACCGGCGCGAGGTGACGACGCTGTTTGCGAACGTCAGTGGCGTCGACGCTGAGAAGCGCCGTGTGCTGCTCGATGACGGCAACGAGGTGCCCTACGACACGCTCATGCTTGCGACCGGGGTCCGGCACGCCTATTTCGGCCATGATGAATGGGAGCAATTCGCACCCGGACTGAAAACGCTGGAGGATGCGACCACGCTGCGGCGCCATATCCTGGTCGCGTTCGAACGCGCCGAGCGCGAGACCGATCCGGCCCGCCGCGCGGCACGGCTGACCTTCGTCATCATCGGCGCTGGACCAACCGGTGTGGAACTGGCCGGCACCATCATAGAGCTGGCGCGGCACACGCTGCAGCCGGACTTTCGCAACATCGATACGACCAAGGCGCGCGTCGTCCTGATCGAGGCAGGTCCGCGCGTGCTCGCCGGATTTGCCGACGATCTCTCCGCGTATGCGCAGGCCTCTCTTGAAAAGATCGGCGTCGAAGTCGTGCTGGGCCAGCCCGTCACCGAGATCGATCGCGACGGCGTCGTCTATGGCGGACAGCGGCTGAATGCGAAAACGATGATCTGGGCCGCTGGCGTGCGCGCCTCGCCCGCCGCAGAATGGCTGGGTGCGCCGGCCGATCGGGCCGGGCGTGTGCAGGTCGAGGCCGACCTGACCATTCCCGGCCATCCGGAAATTTTTGCGATCGGTGACACCGTGACGATTAACGCCTGGAACGGCAAGCCGGTGCCCGGCATAGCGCCGGCCGCCAAGCAACAGGGGCGTCATGTTGCCGAGACCATCAAGGCCCGCTTGCGCGGCGCGGCGACGGGGCCATTTCGCTACAAACACGCCGGCAGTCTCGCCCAGATCGGCAAAGGGCTCGCTGTGATCGATTTCGGCCGCATCAAGCTGCGCGGCACCATCGCTTGGTGGATCTGGGGCATCGCGCACATCTACTTCCTGATCGGGCTGCGCCACCGCCTGAGCGTGGCGCTGAGCTGGCTCTGGATCTATGCCCGCGACCAGCGCGCGGCGCGGTTGATCACGCAGGGGAGCAGTAAGGTGGTCTAGCTTCTTTCGTCCTTCTCCCCTTGCGGGAGAAGGTGGCGCGTGTCCAGACCGGATAGATAGGTAACACAGTAGACCGGATGGATGGGTGACAGTTCTCTGTCGGCTGGGAGGATCAGCCGATGCCTTGGCGAGAGAGCTGCGCAATGGACCAACGGGTTAGCTTCATCGCGGATCAGCGAAGCGGATTGTGGACGATGACGGAGCTTTGCGACCGCTACGAGATCAGTCGCAAGACCGGCTACAAATGGTTGGAGCGCTACCGGTTGGAAGGGCCTGGAGGGCTTGCGGATCGCTCGCACGCCGCGCAGGTGCATGGGCGCGCGACGCCGCAGCACATCGTTGATGCGATTGTGGGGCTGCGGCTCGAGCGGCCGAGCTGGGGGCCGCGCAAGATTGTGAGCAAGCTTGAGGCTTGCCAAGGGGATGTCGATTGGCCGTCGGCCTCGACGGCGGGCGAGATCCTCAAACGGGCGGGACTGGTTAGCAGCCGTCGGGTTCGGCGACGTGCGCCGCCGCGCATGGGGCAACTGACGGTGCCTCAGCATGCCAACCATGTATGGGCCCTCGATCACAAGGGCTGGATCCGACTGGGCGACGGATCTCGGGTTGAACCTTTCACGGCGACCGATGGCTTCAGCCGCTATTTGATTAGTTTGGCTGCGACGGGCAGCACGCAATATTCCGAATGCCAACCGCTGCTGGAGCGGGCGTTTCGCGAGTACGGCTTGCCGCAGATCATCTGCTCCGACAATGGCTCGCCGTTCGCCTCGACCGGGACCACGGGCCTGACGGCGCTGTCGGTATGGTGGATCAAGCTCGGCATCCGGCATGAACGGATTGATCCTGGCCATCCGCAGCAGAACGGCCGACACGAGCGTTTTCACCTCACGCTTCTGGAAGCCATGCGGCCACCGCCGCCAACCCGGGCCGCGCAGGCCCGTCGCTTTGCGGCTTTTGTGCGCGACTACAACGAAGAACGGCCACACGAGTCGCTTGGCCAGCGCCCTCCTGCAACCGTCTATCAGCCCTCGCCCCGTGAGATGCCAAGGCGGCTTCCAGAGCCCGATTATCCAGCCGAAGCCGCGGTGCGTCAGGTCCGCTCCAACGGCGAGATCAAATGGCGTGGCGACCTCATCCACATCTGCAGCGCTCTTGACGGTGAAGCAGTTGTCGTCGAGGAAACCGAGGACGGATACTGGCAAGTGCGCTTCTTCGACGTGCCGATCGGCATCATCGACCAGCAAACACGCAAGCTGCGGCGCTGTGCTAGCACAGCGCCGCAGCCGACCAAATCATGAACGAGTGTCACCCATCCATCCGGTCTATTGTGTTACCTATCCATCCGCTGGACAGCGAAGCGCCGGATGGGGGGTTCTCTCCACTAGCAATACCATTCGTGAGGGGAGGCCCCTCACCCGGCTTCGCTTCGCGAAGCTGAGCAACCGCCGACATAGGTGACAGTTCAGACCGACGACATGGGTAACACAATTCTCGTTTCGTTCAGGTTGGTTGCCGCCGACAGCGTCAAGCCGGCGTGATTCTCACCGGCAGGCTGTCGAGCCCGCGCAGCGTGTTATTGAAGCGGCGCTTTGGCTCGCCTGTCATCTCAATGCTGGCAACGCGGCGGGCCAAGGCTGACAGCATCGTCTCGCCTTCGAGCCGCGCCACGAGCTGGCCGACGCACATATGGATGCCCGCGCCATAGCCGACATGACCGGAAGTCCGGCGCGTGATGTCGTAGCTGTCCGGCTTGTCCCAGCGCCGCGGATCGCGGTTGGCGGCGGCGAGAAACATCAGCACTTTCTCGCCTTCGCCGATCGTTGCGCCTGACAGTTCGACCTCACGCGTCGTGGTGCGGAAGAAGGTCTGCACCGGGCTTTCGAAGCGCACGGCCTCTTCGAAAGCGTTGCGCGCGAGCGTGAGGTCACCGCGCAGACGCTGCCACTCATCGGGGAAGCGAGCCAGGCAATAGACGGCGGCACCGATCCCGTTGACCGTGGTGTCGAGGCCGGCCGACAGCAGCGAGCGCACCAGCAGCGGAGCTTCCGTGGCCGTGATCGCGCCCTCGTCAACATGAGCGTGGATGCAGGCGCCGATACCGCCCGGCGTCAGGTTGTCGCGCTGGCACTGCTCGGTGACATAGGCCTGGTGCGGCGCCGAACGCGCGATCGCCTCCTTGCGCAATTCATTCGGCGGCCCGAAGGCATTGAACACCAGGCTCGCGTAGGGAATGAGATGCTCACGTCCCTCAGGCTTCAGGCCCAATGCATCCGGGAAGATCGAGAGCGGATAGGCTTCGGCGAGATCGGCGATCGCATCGAAACTGCGCATCTCCAGCAGCGCGTCCACCCGCTCCTCCGCCGCCGCGGCAAAACGGTCGCGCAGCCCCTTCATCACGGTCGGCGACAGCACCTTTGACAGCACGGCGCGGGTGCGCGTGTGCTCAGGCGGATCGGCCTCGAGGATCAGGCTCGGCGGCCGCCACGGCGTTTCCTTCTTGAAGTCGGACAGGCCGACGCCGCGGCTCGAGCAGAACGTCGCGGGATCGTTCAGAACCGCATGAACCTCGGCATAGCGCGCCACGCCATAGAGCTTCCATCTGTCGAGATAGACGACCGGTCCCGTCTCGCGCAGCAGCTCATGCGTGGGATAGGGGTCGGCAAAAAAATTCATGTCGAAGGGATCGACGTCGAGATGCGGGACGCCTGATACGGTCGAGCCGGGTGCGCTCATAAAAATCCTCCCTCATTTTGATCTTGTGAAAGGGCGGCGCTTGCCCTTAGGTCTTTCGGCACGCCGCGAGACAGATTCCCGATATGCCGCCTTCGACCAGATCCCGCCAAAAGCCTGCGCCCGCTGACGTCGGGCCGACGCTCGATCTCGATCGTTACGTCCCGGCGTTCATCACCTTTATTGCCAACAAGCTCTCGAACAGCGCGACCGCGTTCTATCAGCGGCAATTCGGCGTCAACGTCACCGAATGGCGGATCATGTCGCTGCTGGCGATCGAGCCCGGCATTCCCGCCTCGCGCATCTGCCACGTCATCGGCTTCGACAAGGGCCCCGTGAGCCGCACGCTCGCCGGCCTCGAGAGGCGCGGGCATGTGTCGATCCGCACCGATCCCAACGACGGCCGGACCCATTCGATCTCGCTGACGGCGAAGGGCCGCACCACCCACGACAAGGTCATCGTTGCGGCGTTCGAACGGGAGCGGCGCCTGTTGTCCTGTCTGAGCAAGGACGAGCGCGAGGTGCTGATCGACCTGCTGCGCCGATTGCACGAAAACCTCGGCGCGGTGACCGGCGGCAGCGAGGCCTGACGGACTACAGGCCGGGCGCGATCCCGCATCGTTCTCAAGCATGCGCCGGCATTTGCCCGCGGCACCCTCTCTGCCGAGCATCGTTTCCTCCGATCCGACGCGGCGGTTCCTCCGCCGTCATCCCTTGTCTGGAATGGTTCGCACAAATTAGTTGCTTCGGCAACAAAAGAATCATGCCGGATATTGCGGCACAATGGCTGGCGTATTGGGCTTGCCCAGCTCTCGTGTCCCGGACGCGCTGCAGCGTGAAACGCTGCTGCGCAGAGCCGGGACCCATGCAGCCGCGCGCGCTATGAGAGATGGGCCCTGGCTCTGCAGCGCATCACCATAGCGCGTCGAAGACGCGCGTAAACGCGCTTACGGTGCTGCGCTGCGTCCGGGGCACGAGAGCTGTTAGATGCCCCAGCCCTACAACCCGATCCAATCACCCGACGCATCATCGTTCAACCGCGCGACGGTATCCGCACGCCGCGTCAACACCGCGCGCTGGTTGATGTAGCCCTTGTCGGTGATCTCGCCGCCATCGACCGACGGCGGCTCGGCGAGCAGCAGCGCGCGCGTGGCGTGGCCGGAGGATTTGGCTCCCTGCCGCTTCAGTTTTGAGAGGCCCTGCGCGATGGCAGTCCTGACCTTGTCGTGCGCCAACACATCATTCACGCCCGCCGCCTCCGGCAGACCGGCATGAGCGCGACAGGCGCCGATGTTCGGGAACACCAGAAACCGCACCTCGTCACTACCATGGCCGGTCACGACGATGTCCTGCGCCAGCGGCGCAAGCGCGGCGATGCCGGCGACGCGCAACGTGCCGACGCTGACCCAGGTGCCGGAATTGAGCTTGAAATCTTCCGCAACGCGACCGTCGAAGAACAAGCCGCGCTCGGGCCGGCCTACGTCCGCAAGCTTCACGGCATCGCCGATGAGATAAAAACCTTCCTCATCAAAAGCCTGCTTGGTCAACTCGGGCGCCTTCCAATAGCCCGGCGTAACGTTGGGGCCGCGCACGCGCACCTCCAGCTTGTCGCCGGAGGTAACAAGCTTCAGCTCCGTTCCAGGAGTCGGCACGCCGATATTGCCGGAACGCTCAGCAAGGAAATGGCAGTCGGTCGCCAGCGGCGAGGTTTCGGTCGAGCCCCAGGCCGAGACCATCGGCATCGCACGACCAACAGTCTTGATCGAAAGCTCTTCGAGCGCGTCCCACAGATTTTGCGGCAGCGCGGCGCCGGCATAGAAGGCGAACTTCACCTCGCCGAAGAAACGCCGGCGCAGCTCCTCGTCGGCACGGAGCGCCGCGATCAGCATGTCGAAGCCGCGCGGCACGTTGAAATAGACCGTCGGCATCACACTTTTCAGATTCGCAAGCGACGTCGCAAACAGTCCGGGCGCGGGCTTGCCGCCGTCGATATAGAGCGCGCCGCCGTTGCGCAGCACCAGATTAAAATTGTGGTTGGCGCCGAAGGTGTGGCTCCAGGGCAGCCAGTCGAGGATGACGAGATTGCCGCGCCCCTGCTCCAGGAAGGTCCAGGTCTGCGCCTTGGCCTGCTGGCTCGAGGTCAGCATGCGCTGGGTGTTGATGACCGCCTTGGGGGTGCCGGTCGAGCCCGAGGTGAACAGGAATTTTGCGATCGTGTCTGGGGTCACTGTTGCAAAGGCTTGTGCAACGTCGGGCGTCTCAGCCGTTGCCGCGATGGTGTGGAAGGCAAGCGCGTCGGCATCATCGGCATTGCCGCTGATGATCTGCGCCTGGTGCAGCGGCTTGATCGCGGCGAGCGCGGCCTCAAACGGTTTTGTCGCGGAGACATAGATCGCACCCGGCTCCAGCAGCGCGATCATGCTCTTGAGCTTGTCAAAATCCTTCGACATCAGCGAATAGGCCGGCGAGATCGCTGCCGAGGGCACACCGACATGCTGGGCGGCAAGCGCGAGCAGCGCATGGTCGATGCTGTTGTCGGAGAGGATCACGAGCGGGCGCCCGGAGTTGAGACCCCGCGCGAGGATCCATGACGCCGCGCCTCGCACCTGCTGCAGCGCCTGCGCATAAGTGACGGTGGCCCAGAGTGCTTCGGGGTTGCCGCGTTCTGCGAGGAAGATCGCATCAGGCGTCTGCCGCGCAAAATGCTCCAGCCAGTCGCCGATGCAGCGTGCGCAGTCGTGCAAGGGCTCCGGCGAGCGCAGCACGATGCTGCCGTCGGCGCGATGCTCGGCGACGGTCTTTGGCGTTGCGAACAGGCTCGAAGCGTCACCGCGAGTGGCGATCGTCATGGTTTCCTCCTCGCCCCGGGAAACGTCCGGATCGACGACAGCCTCGTTCCGGGCTGCTTTGGCGATGATGTTGGGCACGGCAATTGTTGTCGTCAACAACAATCTTCCGTTGGGACCGTCGGGGCGTTAAGATCGCCCGGCAGGAGACACGATGTGACAGCCAGCGCAGCCCAGACTTCCCCCCGCAAACGCGCTGGCAACGGCGCGGCGCGGCGGTTCGACGCGGACGAGATCGGGCTCGATGCGCTGGTCGGCCACGCCGGCTACGCGGTGCGGCGCTTCCAGATCTGGATCTTTCAGGACTTCATCAAGACGCTAGGCGACGTCGACATCAGGCCGACGCAATATTCGGTGCTGACGGTGATCGGCGCCAACCCCGGGCTCTCGCAGATGGCGGTGGCAAAACGCCTCGGCATCGAGCGTGCCCGGCTGGTGCATCTGCTCGACAGCCTCGAACAGCGCAAGCTGGTGAAGCGGATCAAGTCGAAATCGGATCGGCGCTCCCACGCCCTGCACCTCACCGCGCAGGGTGAGACGGCGCTGGCCAAATTCAAGCGTCTCGCCGCCGAGCACGAGCGACATGTCGAGGAGAAGATCGGCAAGGCGAACCGGGAGCGGCTGCTGCAGATCCTCGCTGGCTTCACCTGATCCGGACTCTGGCTTCACCTGATCCGGACTGCTCATGATTTGGGCAAATGCACGCAACAAGGCCTTGGCACGACCGCCCAATCGATCATCGAGGCATCCCACAAGCTGCTGATCTTTCGATAATTTCCGGGCGACCACGCTGCCCGGATAATGTACACAATGGCACATCGCTTGCTTCATTCCGGGTGAAGGCAAGTTGCCGGAGTTTTATCGCCATGAAGGCTGAAATGGGGGCTGAGCAGCCTGAAACGATCGCCGCGATTGTGGCCGCGCATCGCGCCGGCACGATGACGCCGGCGCAGACGGTCGCGCGGACCTATCAGCGCATTCGCGACCACAACGACCCCGCCATCTTCATCAGCCTGCGCGACGAGAAGGACGCGATCGCGGAGGCCGAAAAGCTTGCCGCGAAGGACGCCGCGAGCCTGCCGCTCTACGGCGTGCCGGTTGCGGTGAAGGACAATATCGACGCGCTGGGTTTTCCGACCACGGCGGCCTGCCCGGCCTTCTCCTATGCGCCCACGCACGACTCGACTGCGGTCGAGCGGCTGCGCGCGGCCGGCGCGATCATCATCGGAAAGACCAATCTCGACCAGTTCGCAACCGGTCTGGTCGGCGTACGCTCGCCCTATGGCATTCCCAAGAATTCGATCCGCGAGGATCTCATTCCGGGCGGATCGAGCTCGGGCTCCGCTGTGGCAGTCGGCGCCGGGCTGGTGCCGCTGTCACTCGGCACCGACACCGCCGGCAGCGGGCGCGTGCCGGCGATGCTCAACAACATCGTCGGACTGAAGCCGAGCCTCGGCATGATCTCGACCGCAGGTCTCGTGCCGGCGTGTCGCACGCTCGACTGCATCTCGGTCTTTGCGCTGACGGTGGATGATGCTGCGCTCGCGCTGTCGGTGATGACGGGTCCTGATCAGGCCGATCCGTTCTCACGCGACCGGCCGCTTGGCGCGCTCACGCCCCTGCCCGCAAACTTGCGCCTCGGCGTGCCGCGCAATGGGCAGCTGATCTTCTTCGGCGACAAGAAGGCGGAGGCCGCTTATGGCGATGCGCTGAAGCGCTGGACCGCACTCGGTGCTGAGCTGGTCGAGTTCGACCTCGAGCCGTTCTACGAAACGGCGCGGCTGCTCTATGAAGGCCCGTGGGTCGCCGAGCGCTATCTCGTGATCAAGAATCTGCTCGCCTCGGCGCCGGACTCGATCCATCCGGTAACGCGCGAGATCACCGCGGCCGGTGCGCGGCTGACGGCGGCGGAGACCTTCTCCGCGCTCTACCGCCTGCAGGGCTTGCGCAAGATCGCCGAGCGGACATTTGCGAACATCGACGCGCTGGTGCTGCCGACCGCACCGACGGCCTATACGACGGCGCAGGTGCTCGCCAATCCGGTCGAGCTCAACAGCCGGCTTGGCACCTATACCAACTTTGTGAATCTGCTCGATCTCTGCGGTCTCGCCGTTCCGGCAGCGATGCGGGCGGACGGCATTCCGTTCGGCATCACGCTGCTGGCGCCCGCCGGGCGCGATGCGCTGCTCGCGAGCATCGGGCGCGTTTTCCATGCGGATACGAAGCTGAGTGTCGGCGCCAAGGGTGTTGCGCAAGCACCGCTCGCGCCACTGCCGGCAAACAGCGGTGACGAGATCCCGATTGCGGTGGTCGGCGCGCATCTCTCCGGCATGGCGCTGAACGGCGAGTTGAAGGCGCTGAATGCAACGCTGATCGAGGCGACCAAGACCGCACCGGACTACAAGCTCTACGCGCTGAAGACCACGCCGCCGAAGCCTGGCCTGCTGCGCGTCGAAACCGGCACGGGCGCGTCGATCGAGCTTGAAATCTGGTCGCTGTCGTCATCGGCCTTCGGCAAATTCGTCAACGCGATCCCTGCGCCGATGGCGATCGGCACGATCCGGCTTGCCGATGGCCGCAGCGTGAAGGGATTTCTCGTCGAGCCGGAGGTGCTGGGCGAGGCGCGGGACATCACGGCGTATGGCGGCTGGCGAAAGTTTATGGCGGAAGCGGTGCAGGCTTAACCGGTCGCGTGTCCCGGGCGCAGCGCATCACGCAGTGGTGCGCTGCTGAACCGGGACCCATGGAACGGCTTGCGAAATGGATAGATGGGTCCCGGCTCTGCGGAGCAGCGCTATGCGCTGCACCGCGTCCGGGACACGGAGAGAGGAGTTACACCGACACCGCGTAAATCTCATATTCCCCGCGCACCAATTCGATATGCGCGCGCATCGCGGCGGCAGCGCCCTGCTTGTCGCCGCGCATGATGGCGACGACGACGCGGTCGTGCTCGGCTTGCGACTTTGCGAGACGGCCGAGATTGCGGAACTGGGCGCGGCGGAACGGCTGCACCCGCACGCGGGTGGCGAGCGTGATCTCGGCGATGTAGCCGTTCTGCGATCCCGCATAGATCGCGTTGTGGAAGCGCTCATTGACCTCGTGGAAGCGATCGGGATTGCCGGCGTAACTCAGCACCCGCAACTCTTCGTGGATGGCTTCGAGACCGTGACGCTCGGCGGCCGACATGCGCTCGGCGGCAAGGCCGGCGCACAGCGCCTCCAGCTCCGCCATCGCCTCGAACATGCTTGTCAGGCGCTCGATCGACGGTTGCGCGACCACCGCACCGCGATGGGGCCGCGCCTCGACCAGGCCGCTCGCGACCAGTTGCCGCAGAGCTTCGCGCACCGGCGTGCGCGAGACGCTGAAGCGCCTTGCGATGTCGGTCTCGTCCAGCGGCGCGCCGGGCGCGAGAGTTCCACGCACGATCTCGTCGGCAAGCTGGAGACGCAGTTCCTCGGCGCGCGTGACCTTCTGCACCGATGGCGAGGCCCGGTCGACGCGGGGCACGACCGGCTCGGCCGGCAGTGTCCCGGGCGGAAAATCGTCAAGCGTCATACGGTCAGATCTCTTTCGACTCGTCGATGATGCTGACATGGGCGGCGACGACGCGCCAGCCCTCCGGGAAGCGAATCCATGTCTGCATCTGCCGGCCGACCTTGCCGGGAGCCGTGTCGCGGTAGAACAAGGTGGAGGCCACGGCCGTGTCGCGGCCATAGCTCGAGATCACTGTCTTTGCGGTGTGGCGGTTGAGGCCGACCGGCGAGCGGCCGGCGCGGAAGCCGGAGATCGCCTCGTAGCCATAGAGGTTCTCGCCGATGCCGTAGCGCAGCGTGCGGGGATCGTTGCGGAACAGCTCGCCGAGCACGGCGACGTCGTTGCTGACGAGGGCCTGCTCATAGCGTTCGAACGCGGCTTTGACTTCCGCGATCACGTCGGGGAGATCGATCTCCATCTCAAATTCCTCTCGGCGACGGCGCGGCGACGACGCCCATCTTCTCCAATGCGTGCGCAACGCGCAACGCGATGTCCTCGCGCCAGGGCGCAGCAATGATCTGCACGCCGATCGGCAGGGGCTCCAGCGGCACCGGCACGGCAACCACGGGCAGGCCGATGAACGAGATCGGCTGGGTGTGGATGCCGATATTGGCGCGCACCGGCAGTTCGACGCCGTCGAGATTGAAGTTCACCTGACCGAGCTTTGGCGCGGTGCAGGGCGTCGCCGGCGCGATCAGCACGTCGACCGATTTGAAAATCTCGGCGAATTGCGCGCGATACCAGCGGCGGAATTTTTGTGCGCGGTCGACCAGCGGCGCCGGCACCATGGCGCCCGCGATCAACCGGTCGCGCACGGCCGGATCGAAATCGTTCGGGCGCTTGCGCAGGCGATCGAGATGCAGCGAGGCGCCTTCGGTGGTGCTGATGACGTAGGCCGCTGCGCGGGCGCGCGAGGCTTCTGGCACATCAACCACTCGCGTTGCACCAAGCGCCTTGGCGACACGGCTGACGGCTTCGACAGCTTCCGGAAACACGTTCTTCTGGAAATAGTCCCCGGCGATCGCGATACGCAAATCCGAAACCGGATTGGCAATCAGCGGCAGCGTCGGCTCCAGGCCACGCGTGGTGCAGGCGGCATCGTCAGCATCCGGTCCCTGCATCGCGTCGTAGGCGAGCGCGAGATCGGTGACGGAGCGCGCGAACGGGCCGAGATGATCGAAGCTCGCGACGAACGGAAATGAGCGCGCCCGCGACAGCCGACCATAGGTCGGCTTCAGGCCAAAGATGCCGCAGAACGAGGACGGCACGCGGATCGAGCCGTTGGTGTCCGAGCCCAGCGCGATCGGCACCAGCGCACCGCCGACGGCGCTCCCCGAACCGCCGGAGGAGCCGCCGGTCATACGCGTGGTATCATGCGGATTGCGCGAGGGACCGTCATGGACGTTCTCGCCGGTGAAGTCGTAGGCGTATTCGCCCATATTGAGCGCGCCGACGAGCACGGCACCGGCCGCTTCCAGCCGCTCAATCAGCGTCGCATCACGCTTGGACGGCGCGAGATCGCGGTTGATCTTCGAGCCGGCCCGCGTTGAAAGGCCTGCGACATCGAACAGGTTCTTCACCGCGACGGGGACGCCTGCGAGCGGGCCGACGGTCTTGCCAGCGGCGATCTCGGCATCGACGGCGCGCGCTTTCGCACGCGCGCGATCGGCGGTGACGTCGGTGAAGGAGTTGAGAATGGTGTCGTGCTGCTTGATGCGCGCGAGCGCAGCTTCAGTGGCATCGAGCGCGGACATCTTGCCGCCCGCAACCGCGCTCGCGATCTCGAAGGCCGTCATGACTGGCTTGGTGGTCATAGCAGCGTCAGACCGTGAAGATCGGCGCCGGCTCGGTCTCGTCCGGCAGCGCGAATTCGTCGACGAGGCGGGCAAGCCGCAGCGATACTTCGAGATTGGCGCGCACCGCGGGCCGCCAGGCGTCCTCGACCGGTAGCGCCAGCGCTTTCGATACGGCGTCGATATAATCGTCCAGCGGCTCGGCCATCACGCTCCCAAACAATCAGTGCGCTCTCAGTACCTGCAACGGCGGATGCGGGATCGCCGTCAGCAGCTCCTTGGTGTAATCGTCCTGCGGATCGCTCAAGACCTGCTCGGAAGAGCCCTCTTCGACGATCCGCCCCGTCCGCATCACAATGACACGATCGCACAACAAGCGCACTACATTCAAATCATGCGAGACGAACAGATAGCTCATACCTAGGCGTGCTTTCAGATCCTGAAGCAGGTTCAGGACGACTGCTTGCACGGAGACGTCGAGCGCCGCGGTCGGCTCGTCCAGGATGACGAGCTTTGGATGCAGGGCGATGGCGCGGGCGATGCCGACGCGGGCCTTCTGGCCGCCGGAGAGCTGGTGCGGAAAGCGATCCAGTAGGTTGTGCGGCAGGCCGACCATGGTGGCCAAGTCCTCGCAGCGGGTGCGGAGTGCGTCGCGTCCTCTGACGTCACCGAGCTGCATGATCGGATCGGCGATGGCGCGGGCGGCGGTGAAGCGCGGATTGAGGCTGTCGGTCGGGTCCTGGAACACCATCTGGATGCGGCTGCGCTGCGGCAGCCGGGCAAACGATGCTGGCGCGATGCCGCCGATGTCCTCGCCGTCGAACTGGATCAGGCCGGAGGTCTGGTCGAGGAGCCGCATCACCATCATCGAGGTGGTCGATTTGCCGCAGCCGGATTCGCCGACCAGGCCGACGCTCTCGCCGTGGCCGATCGAGAAGCTGATGCCGTCGACCGCGCGGAACGCGTCAGGCTTCACGGGCGGCCTGCGGCCAAACAGTTTTCCGAGCGTGGCGGTCGCGCCCTGGCGGGGATATTCCTTGACCAGCTTTTCGATGAGGAGGAGGGGCTTCTGGCTCTCTGCGCTTGCTGCGGACGCCGGGGCTGCTTCCGCGGGCGCGGCGGGCACAGCGCCCTCCTCCTCCGGCAACAGATCCCGCAAGCACACGCCGAGCCGCGGCGTCGCGCGCATCAGCTTCTGGGTGTAGGGGTGCTGCGGGTTGGCGAAGATATCGGCGGCCTTGGCGGTCTCGACGACGCGACCCTTTTCCATCACCACGACGCGGTCGCAATAGGCGGCGGCGAGGCCGAGGTCGTGGGTGATCAGGATGGTCGACATCGCCTTGCGTTTGGTCAGCTCGACGATCAGGTCCATCACCGCCTTCTGGGTGGTAACGTCCAATCCGGTCGTCGGCTCGTCGGCGATGAGGAGCTGCGGATTGCAGGCGAGCGCGAGGGCGATGACGACGCGCTGGCACATGCCGCCTGACAGCTCGAACGGATAGGCGTGATAGCGCTCGCGCGGGCGCGCGATCTTGACCTGCTCCAGCGCCTCGATGGCCTTCTCGCCGCGATCGCCGACCTGGGCCTGCTGCACATGGGTGCGCAGCACGTCCTCGATCTGGTCGCCGACTTTGCGGATCGGGTTCAGTGCCGCGCGCGGATTCTGGAAGATCATCGAGACTTCGCGGCCGCGCAAATCGCGCATCTGGCCTTCGGTCGCCGCCTTGACGTCGATGCCGGAGAACATCACCGAGCCCTCGGCGATCCGGCCGGCGCGATCGAGGATGCGCATCACCGCGTAGGAGGTCACCGACTTGCCGGAGCCGGACTCACCGACGATGGCAAGCGTCTCGCCCCTGGCGACGGAGATGTTGACGTGCTGCACGGCTTTGACGATGCCGCGGCGGGTGGTGAATTCGACGGTGAGGTCCTGGACGTCGAGCAGCGGTTGGGCCGTCATGGACGCCTCCCGTCGCTCAAAACGGTCGAAAACAACCCCATGCACAGTAGAATCGCGTTGGAATCATTGAGGATTTTTCGCGGAAAATCGGCCATCACGTCCTCCGCTGGGGGTCGACGATGTCGCGCAGGCCGTCGCCGAGGAGGTTGAAGCAGAACACGGCGATCATCAGCGCGAGGCCCGGGAACAGCGCGATCCACCATTCGCCTGACACCATGAAGCCCGCGCCTTCGGCGACCATGATGCCCCATTCGGCGGTCGGCGGGCGGACGCCGAGGCCGATGAAGGAGAGGCCGGCGGCATTGAGGATGGCGTAGCCCATGGTCAGCGACATCTGCACGATCATGATCGGCATGATGTTCGGCAGGATATGCACCAGCAGGATACGGAATTCGCCGTTGCCGGAGAGACGCGCCGCTTGCACGAAACCGGCGTTGCGGCGGACGTTAGCCTCGGCGCGCGCGACGCGGGCATAGAGCGGGAAGTTCACGATGGCCGTCGCCAGAATGATGTTCTGCACGGTGTTGCCGAGCGCGGCGACAATGCCCATCGCCAGCACGAACAGCGGGAAGGCCATGATGGTGTCGGCGATGCGGCCAACGATGCGGTCGGTCCAGCCGCCGAAATAGCCCGCGGCAATGCCGGCGAGGCCACCCATCAAAAACACCAGCACGACGGAGGTGACTGCGATGAACGTATCGAGCCGCGTCGCGACCACGACGCGGCTGAAAATGTCGCGACCCAATTGATCGGTGCCGAACCAATGCGCGGCCGACGGTGCTTTCAATGCCGCCGCGGTGTCGGAGGCGAGCGGATCGTACGGCACCACGTAAGGACCGAGGACCGCGGCAAGCAGAATGACAATCAGCAGGGCGAAGGAAAAGCCCGTGACCTTGTTCTCGCCGAGAACGTAGCGGGTCTGTTCGAGGATCGCGACAAGGCCCGAGGTTCGCGCGGGACCGGCGGGTTCAACGGCGGGCGCAACGGAGCTCATGGTTCAGCCCTCAAGCCTGACGCGTGGATCGATCACGCCATAGAGAATGTCGATCACGAGATTGAGCAGCACGTACATCACCGCCATGGTCAGCACGAAGCCCTGCACCGGCGCGAAGTCCGACGAGATCAGCGCTTCCACCGCGTAGGAGCCGATGCCGGGCCACGCGAACACTTTTTCGACCAGCACGTTGGCGCCGAGCAGAAACGAGAACACCATGCTGAGCGTGGTGATCACAGGCAGCATCGCATTCCGGAAGGCGTAAGTGACGATGACGGTCGCGGGCGACAAGCCGCTGGCGCGCGCGGTGCGGACGAACTCGGATGACAGCACCGCCAGCATCGAGGCGCGCGTCATGCGCGCGATCGGCGCCAGCGAGAAGATCGCAAGCGTCGTCGCCGGCAGGATGAGCTGGCTCAGCGCCGAACGGAACGCCTCGAGGTCGCGCGCGATCAGCGTGTCGATCAAATAGAAGCCGGTGACCGTCGGCGGCGCGTTATAGAACACGTCGAGCCGGCCGAGCGGCGCGGGCGACCAGCCGAGCTGGAAGTAGAAGACATAGACCAGCACGAGGCCGGTGAAGAACACGGGGAGCGAGACGCCCGCTGTTGTCGTGATGCGACAGAGATGGTCGATCCATGAGCCCGGCCGCGTCGCAGCTAGCACGCCGAGCGGAATGGCGATGACGATGGAGACGATGAGCCCGAGCAGCGTCAGCTCGGCCGAAGCCGGCAGGCGATTGCGAATCTCAGCCGCGACCGGCTGGCCTGTCGTCAGCGAGTTGCCGAAATCGCCATGGGCGAGATCGTTGGTGTAGCGAAAAAACTGCTCGATCAGCGGCTTGTCGAGGCCGAGTTTTTTGCGGATCTGCTCGACGGCTTCCTTGGTGGCGGCGGGGCCTGCGAAATAGGCCGCCGGATCACCCGGCAGCGCGCGCGTCAGCAGGAAGGTGACGATGACGACCCCGATCAGCGACGGGATCGCGAACATCAGGCGCTTGCCGATCATGGTCAGCATGGGGTGGCACTCCCGGATGACAAAGCTCTGCCGTTCGTTAGCGAGAGTGTTGCGGCTTGCTCAGCTGCGCCCCCTCTCCCCTTGTGGGAGAGGGTTGGGGTGAGGGGTAGCCCCAAGCGAGGTCGGAGTTCGTGGCTACCCCTCACCCTGCCCCTCTCCCACAAGGGGAGAGGGAATGAGAGAGCGGCGCCCACCTTACTCGGAATGACATCGAAAGACGCGGACTTGTCGCTCGCGCCGATCATCGCCTCACCCCTTCGCCATCGCGCGATAATCGAGGCGGCGGTGGAACCAGTATTGGTAGCCGCTGATGTTCTTCTGCATCGCGACGTTGACGAAGGGCTGGTACAGCGGGATGCGCGGGATGTCGGTGTAGGCGAGGTCGACGAAGCCCTTCACGTCGGCATCGTACGCCGCGGTGTCGCCGGCGGCGGCTGCGGTGCGCGCGCCGTCGATGAGCTTGTCCATCTCCGCCGACTTGTAGCTCATGGTGTTGAAGACGGAATTGTTGCCGTGATAGCACCAGTAGAAGAAGTATTCGGGGTAATCGAGCCAGCCCGAGAACACGTTGGTGAAGAGCGGCATCTCCTTCTTGTTCAATTCGGTGCGCCAGTTGGCGCCGGGCACCTTGTTGATGGTGGTCTTGATGCCGATCTGGGCCAGGCTCTCCTGCACCAGCACGCAGAGCGGCTCGTTGACGCCGGCGAAGTTGAGATCGAACGAGATCGTGGTCTCGAAGCCGTTGGCGAGGCCTGCTTCCGCCATCAGCGCCTTCGCCTTCTCGATGTCGGTGTTGTATTTGTGCGGCTGCGGCCAGGCGACTTCAGTCGGCTTGTCCTTGGGCGCACCGAACATCGGGTTCGCCAGCCCGAACATCACCGCGTCCATGATCTTCTGATAGGGCAGCGCGTAGGCGACCGCCTGACGTACCCTTGGATTGTCGAACGGCGGCTTGGTGACGTTCATGCCGATATACTGGATGCCGTTGGAGAACGGCAGCGACACCACGTTGAGCTTGCCGCTGGCCTTCATCTCCTGGAAATCCTTGTTCGGGAGTTCGTAGGAGATGTCGGCGTCACCCCGCTCCAGCAGCGCACGACGGTTACCGGCCTGCGGCACCATGCGCCAGATCACGCGCTTGATCTTCGGCAGCGGACCGCAGACCCAATCCTCGTTGCGCTCCATGATCACTTCGGTGCCGGCCGTCCACTTCGTCACCTTGTAGGCGCCGGAGCCCGCGGTCTGCTGTTTTGTAAATTCGAGGCCCCAGGGATCCTTCTCGTTGGCGTTCTTCTTCACCAGCTCGGAGTTGACGATGCAGGGCACGATGACCGCAAGATCGGGAATCGTCAGCCTGTCCTTCTTCAGGAAGTCGACGCGCACGGTGGTGTCGTCGATGACGACGAACTGCTCCGGCTTGGTCAGCGAGCCCGCGCTCATCTGGAAGGTCGGGAAGCCGCCGACGCTGACGGCACGATCGAGCGACCACTTCACGTCCTTGGCCGTAACCGGCGTGCCGTCATGGAATTTGGCGTTCTTGCGCAGCTTGAAGGTGACCGACATGTCGTCGATCTTGAATTCCTCGGCAAGCTCGCCCTTGAACTTGTCGCGGTCGTAATAGGGCACCCCGCCGGGGCCGACCTTCATCTCGTGGCTGATCAGGCGGTCGTAGCAATTCCAGGACACTTCATAGCCGGGCACGTTGGTGCCGACGCCATGAATGTCGAGATTGTTGGGGCCGCCCTCCGAAACGATCAGCAGCGTTTCCGAGCGCGCGTCGGCATGGGCCGAGGAGATGACCTGCGGCATCGCCGGAAGCGCCGCGCCGGCGGCCAATCCGGACACGGACTTGAGAAAATCGCGACGCTTCATGGGGGTGCTCCAACGCGGATGTTTCTGGTTGGAACAGGATTCGCAAGGTTCGTGCCAAGGCTTAATGGCAGTTTTAGCTTTCGCTAATCCATTGTAATCGTTTTATAATTTCTGATTTTGCAGACGAGGCTTAGACATCCCAAGCCGCGCGTATTGCATACAAAGAAATTTATTTGCTCAAAAATTAGACTGAAACTTACATCGGCTTATTTGGTAGGCGTGGCGACTCACTCCGCCCAGATCAACTCCTGCAGCGCGACCAGATCGTCCGCCTTCGCCTGCCAGCCCTCGATGCAGATGTGGCTGTTGAGGTCGCTGGCCGCGTGCAACATCATCAACGCCATCAGGCGCCGCTTGAGCGCGTAGTCCAACTTCTCATAGCCAAAGCCTTCGAGCAGGCTGCGCACCCTCCTCGGCCGGCCCGCCGACATGAAGGCGCTCGGACCGAGCAGATCGTAGTCGCGCCAGCCCGCCCGGACGTCGCCGAAATCGAACAGGCCGGCGAGCGACCAGTCGCCGTCGTGGCAGGCCAGCAAGAAGTTTTCGGGAATGTATTCGCCGATCAGGATCACCGGCGGCGCATCCATCGGAATGAGCTCAGCTGCGTCGCGCAGGAGATCGTCGAGGCCGGCCAGGAATCTCGGCGCAAGGCCAAGACGGGTGTGCCGCGCCTTGCAACCCTGCATCTGCGTGTGCATGAACGCATTCCAGCGCGGCTCGATTTGCGCGAGCGGGCCGAGCGGCGCGCGCTGCACGGCCGCAATGGTCTCGCCGATCTGGCGCAGCACGCGCTCCTTCTGCGCTTCAGCGAGTTGCGGCCATGCTTCCGAGCCTAGCGTGCCGGCGAGGCGTGTGATGATGAGATAAGGCCAGCCGTCGCGCTCGCCCTCCGCGACGATCTCGGGGATCGGCAGATGCAGCTGGCCCCTGAGCTGCATCAGCGAGCCGCGCTCGGAGACGAATTGCGCGCGGAGCAGCAGCGGAAAGATTTTCAGGATCAGGCGATCACCGAAGCCAACCACGAGATTGGTGCCGGTCGAAAACACATGCGGCGAGGCAATGTCGATGCCGTGGCTGCGCGCGATGTCGAGCGCAATCGGCAGCCATCGCGGCGGATCGGAGCGAAAGCTGCGAAAGGTTTTCGCGTCGGCGAAAGCCGGTAGCGACGGAACGTTGATCATCCGCCCTGGCTCATCCGAATAAGTTTCGCGGATTCGGTGCAAGCCGAGCAGACGGTGCACCTCTCCCGCTTGCGGGAGAGGTCGTGCCGAAGGCGCGGGTGAGGGCTCTCGCCTCTGGGGGATTGTCCCGTTGCGGAGACACCCTCTCCCCAGCCCTCCCCCGCAAGCGGGGGAGGGAGCGCACCTCGCTCGCGGTTACAGCGATATCTGATCGCAACATTCTACCGCTCTGGGCTGGCGCGTTCGAACTGGCGCAGCAGCTTGTTGCCACGCTCGACCGCGGCATCGAGCGCGGCTTGCGCGCTCTTCTGGCCGGCAAAGGCCTGCTCCAGCTCCTCCTCGATCGCACCGCGGATCAGGTTGAAGGAGCCGAGCCTTACGCCCTTCGAATTCTCGGTCGGCGGATGCAGCGTGATCTCCTCGAACGAGATCGCCGAGCCCGGATTGCGCTCGTAAAAGCCTTGCGCGCGCGTCAGCTCGAAGGCGGCGCGGGTGATCGGCAAATACCCGGTGTTCTGGTGCCAGGCCGCCTGCACGCCGGGCTGCGACAGATAGGCGAAGAACCGCGCCACGCCCTTGTACTCCTGGCGCGGCCGGTCGCGCAGCACCCACAGCGTGGCGCCGCCGATGATCGAGTTCTGCGGTGCGCCCTTCACGTCGGGCCAGTACGGCATCATACCGTAGCCGATCTCGAATTTCGAATTGGCCTTGATGTCGGCGCGCGTCGCCGAGGAGCCGATGAAGATGCCGCATTCGCCGTTCTGGAAACGCGGCTCGGCCGCTTGTCCCCTGCCGCTATAGTCGAACAGTTTTGTCTTCTGCCATTCGGCGAGCTGGGCGACGTGCTTGACCACGACCGGATTGTTGATGGTCAGCTCGGCATCCAGGCCAGCAAAGCCATTCGCGCGCGTGGCCAGCGGCAGATTGTGAAACGCCGAAAAATTCTCGACATGGATCCAGGACGGCCAGGACGTAGTGAAGCCGCAGACAGCGCCGCGCTCGCGCAGGCGCTTTGCAGCGGCGCCCAGCTCGGGCCACGTCTTCGGCGGCGTCTCGGGATCGAGACCGGCGTCGCGAAACATTGTCTTGTTGTAATAGAGGATCGGCGTCGACGAGTTGAACGGGAACGACAGCAGATTGCCGCTCGCATCGGTGTAATAGCCGGAGACCGCCGGAAGATAGTCGTTGAGCGAGAACGGCTCGCCCATGTCGCGCATCATGCTGTAGACCGGATAGATCGCGCCCTTGGCCGCTGTCATGGTCGCCGTGGCGACCTCGTTGACCTGGACGATCGCCGGCTGGCTGCGCGAGCGGAAGGCAAAGATCGCGGCCGTCACCGTCTCGGTGTAATTGCCCTTGTAGGCCGGCACGACGCGGTAGTCGGATTGCGAGGCGTTGAAATCGGCGGCGAGCTTTTCAAGCTGCTTGCCGAGCTCGCCCGACATGGCGTGCCACCACGCGATGTCGGTGGCGCGCGCCTCGCAGTTCAAGGCGAGGGCCAAAATGGCGGCGGCGACCTGCAAAAGGCGCATTGCTGAAGTCACGATGGCTCTTCCCGGATCAAGCGGCAAAAGGCGACCGCACCCTGCTTAAGACGCGGCAGCTGCGGTTTCAACCGGGAATGAAGGCGGGCCGCGCTGCACAATCGCCCGGCCGGCCCCGGTGGGATGGCCTTCCCTTGACCATCTGCTAGATTGCGTTGAACCTTTTGGTCCCGCCATAGACTCCATCTCCGAGGGGTTGAGTGTGCCAGTGTTGAACCGTGCCGAACTCTCACGGACCGGGGTGATTTTCGTCGCGCTTCTGCTCGCCATCTGCGCGACGGGCGCTGCTGCGCGCGAATTCCGCGCCGCCGACACCCAGACCGAGGATTACCCAACCGTCCAGGCGCTGCGCTACATGGGCGCGCTGATCGCCGAGCGCACCGGCGGCCGGCACGAGATCAAGGTGTTTCACTCCCGCCAGCTCGGCGAGGAGAAGGAGACGATCGAGCAGACCCGCGCCGGCGCGATCGACCTCAACCGGACCAACGTCGCCCTGATCGGCAATTTTGTCCCGGCGATGAACGTGCTCGCGATGCCGTTCCTGTTCCGATCCATCGAGCACATGCAGAAGGTGCTGGACGGACCGATCGGCAACGAAATCCTCGCGAGCTTCGAGCCCTACGGCTTCGTCGGGCTCGCCTTTTACGATTCCGGGGCCCGCTCGATCTACAATGCGGTCCGCCCCGTGAAGAGCATCGCCGACCTCAAGGGTCTGCGGATCCGGGTGCAGCAATCGGAGTTGATGAGCGAGATGATCCGCTCGCTCGGCGCCGAGCCGGTCGAATTGCCCTATGGGCAGGTGCTCACGGGGCTCGCGACCCATCTGGTCGACGGCGCCGAAAACAATTGGCCATCCTTCGTGACCACAGACCATTACAAATATGCCGGCTACTACACGCTGACCGAGCACACGATGAGCCCGGAGGTGCTGGTGATCTCGCTCAAGGCCTGGCGCAGCCTGTCGGCCGACGACCAAACCATCTTCAGGGAGGCCGCGCAGCGCTCCAGCCAGTTCATGCGCGAGAAGTGGCGCGACCTCGAACAGCAGTCGCAGCTTAAGGCGCAGGCCGCCGGCATCACCGTGATCAAGGACATCGACCGCAAGCCGTTCGAGGACGCGATGGCACCGATCTACGCCAAGGCCGCGCGCGATCCCGCCGCGGCCGCGCTGATCGAACGCATTCGCAAGGTGGAGTGACCCTTCTGGCCGCGCCCGGACACAGCGAACTCGCAGACAGGCCGCCCGGCCCGGTCGGGCGGCTGCGCGCGCGCCTCGTCGGCGTGCTGCGGGCGGTGCCGATCCGCTGGCGCATCCTGTCGATCGCGGCGCTGAACTCCGCCGTGGTGATCGTGCTGGTGGCGATGATCTGGAACGGCGCGCAGGTGCTGGGCTCGGCCTGGGACGACGTGCGCCAGGTGCGTGAATCCGACCGAATTTTGGCGCTGCTGGAAAGCGAGACCGGACGGCTCCAGAACCTGATCCACCGCTACATCAACCAGCCGAGCCCGGACCTGTTCGCCGAGATCCTGCTGCTGCGCGAGGCCGTGCTGGGCACGCTGACCGACCGCGCCGCCAAGGACCCGATGCTGTCGGGCTCGGTCGAGGAGCTGGAGCGCACCACCGACCGCTTCCTCAACGGCTTTGGCGAGCTGCGCAGCGTGCAGGCCACCATCGCCGCGACCTATGAGGGGCAGGTGCAGGGCCCGGCCAGGGACATGGCGGGCCTGTACTCCATCATCGAGGGCGCCACCGGCCATCGCGACGCGCTGATCTGGCCCTCGCTCGGCAAGTCGCGCGAGGCTTTCACCGCGATGCTGGTCGCGGCCAATTCCTATTATCTGTCGCTGTCATCAGGCGCCGCCGACGATGCGCGCCGCAACACCGAGACGATCGAGAAGACCATTCCGGTCATGATCGATCTCGCCGACAACGATCTGCAGCGCATGGCGCTGCAAAAGCTCGCCGCCCGCACCATGGCGCTGCGCGAGGGCTTTGCAAAACTGTCCGAGCAGCTCACCAACCGCACCGAACTCTTGCGCAACACCATTGACGCCAGCCAGGCCGAGGCGATCGGCGCCATCGACGATCTCTCCACAAAAATGCGCCAGCGCGAGCAAAAGGCGCAGGAGACGTTTGACCACACGCTGGCGGATATCTCGCGCCGTGTGCTGTCGATCGCGGTGATCTTCCTCGGCATCATCCTCACCGCCGGCGTGCTGATCGCGCTGTCGATCCGGCTGCCGCTGCAGCAGATCATGGCGGCGATGCGCGCGATCACGCTCGGCGATCTCGGCCGCGAGGTGCAGGGCACCCAGGCCCGCGACGAGGTCGGCGCCATGGCGCGCGCGGTGGAGGTGTTCCGCGAGAATGCGATCGCGAAGCGCGAGACCGAGGACGAGCTGCGAGCATCGAAGGAGAAGGCCGAGAGCGCGCTGCTCGAGCTCAACGCCGCGCAGCAGAATCTGATCGACGCCGAGCGGCTCGCGGCACTCGGCGGCCTCGTGGCCGGCGTCGCGCATGAGGTCAACAACCCCATTGGCATCAGCCTGACCGTGGCCTCGAGTTTTGCGAGGCGCAGCGAGATCTTTGAGGCCCAGCTCAGGGGCGACGGGGGCCTGCGCCGCTCACAGCTGGAAGAGTTCGTGCAGTCCTCGCGCGACGCCTCGCTGCAGCTCGTCGCCAACCTCACCCGCGCCGGCGAGCTGATCCAGTCGTTCAAGCAGGTCGCAGTCGACCGTTCGCACGCCGAGCGGCGGCAGTTCTCATTGAGCGAAGCCACCGACCAGATCATCGCGAGCTTAAGGCCCGTGCTGAAGCGTGCGCCGATCACGCTCCAGGTCGACGTGCCCGAGGGACTCTTGCTCGACGGCTATCCCGGCTCCTATGGCCAGATCCTGACCAATCTGTTCCTCAACGCCGCCAACCACGCCTTCGCCGGCGGGCGCGCCGGCACCATCACGATCTCGGCCCGGCCGCGCGGCACAGACGACATCGAGATCATCTTCGCCGATGACGGGGCCGGCATGACCCCCGACGTGCAGCGCCAGGCCTTTGACCCATTCTTTACCACCCGGCGCAATGAAGGTGGCACGGGACTAGGCTTGCATATCGTCTATAACCTCGTCACCCAGCAGCTCGGCGGGCGGATGATGCTGGAATCCAAGCTGGGACAAGGCACGACTTTTCGCATTATCATGCCGCGGATCGCCAAGGGTGGCGGGCAAAGCACAGAAAGCGACGGGACTTCGCAATGGCCGAACAGGACGATGTCCTCCACCTGATCGACGACACCGGTACCGCGTCGGAGGATATTGACGCGCGGAAATGGAAGATCGCCGTCATCGACGACGATGCGGCCGTGCATGACGGCACACGTTTTGCGCTCTCGGACTACAGCTTGAACGGCCAGGGGCTGGAAATCCTTTCCGCCCATTCCGCGGCGGAAGGTCGCAAGCTGATGGCCGCGCATCACGACATCGCCGCGGTGCTGCTCGACGTCATCATGGAGACCGACGTCGCCGGCCTCGAGCTGGTCGAATACATCCGCAACGAGCTGAAGAACGAGACCGTGCGCATCATCCTGCGCACGGGCCAGCCCGGCCAGGCGCCGGAGCGGCGCGTGATCGTGCAGTACGACATCAACGACTACAAGGCCAAGACCGAGCTCACCGCCGACAAGCTGTTCACCTCGCTGACCGCGGCGCTCCGCTCCTATCAGCAGCTCGAGCGCATGGTGCAGACCAGGCGCGGGCTCGAGATCATCATCGATGCTGCGTCCACGCTGTACGACTTCAAATCGATGCAACGGCTCGCCGAGGGCGTGCTGACCCAGCTCGCCTCGCTGCTCAATGTCGACTGCGCCGGCATCCTGGTTTTGCGCGACAATGGCGGCGTCGATCCGGAGCTCTCGGTGCTCGCGGGCAGCGGCTGCTACAGCCGCTTCATCGGCACGACCTCGTCGAAGGCGCTCGACCCTGATTTGCGCCAGCTGGTGGAGGACGCCTTCCAGCGCCGCAAGAACGAATTCGCCGACCATCGCAGCGTGATCTATCTACGCACCGGATCCGGCCGCGAGGTCGTGGTGCTGCTCCAGGCCGAGCGCGAATTGTCGGAGACCGACCGCTCGCTGGTCGAGATCTTCTCGAGCCGGCTCTCGATCGCGTTCGACAACGTCATCCTCTACCAACAGCTCCAGGACGCCAATACGCAGCTGGAGGACCGCGTCGCCCAGCGTACCCGCGCGCTGATGCAGGCCAACAGCCGCCTGTCGGCGCAATGGCTGCGGCTGCAGCGCGCCAACGGCTTCAAGAACGAGATCCTGGGCACGGTCGCGCATGATCTGAAAAACCCGCTCGGCGTCATCCTCGGCCGCACCGAGATGCTGAAGGAGCTGATCTCGACCGGCGCCTCATCGAGCGGCGTGGTCGCCCAGGTCGATCACATCCGCGACGCCACCAAGCGCCTGACCACGATGGTCGATCATCTGATCTCGGATGCGATGGCGGATGCCTTCGACATCACCATCCGCCGCGAGCCGGTCGACGTCGCGGCGCTGGTCAAGGAGGTCGCCGAGGCCAACCAGCCGCTCGCGGTCAACAAGCAGCAGGCCATCCACCTCACCGCGCCGACCAACATCGTCACCATGTGCGACACCGACCGCATCCGCGAAGCGATCGACAATCTCATCAGCAACGCCATCAAATACTCGCCGATATCAGGCAAGATCACGGTTGCGGTCGCCCATGAGGGCCACGACACCATCATTCGCGTCAGCGACGAGGGCGCTGGCCTGTCGCCGGAGGATCTCGGCCGCCTGTTCGGCCGGTTCCAGCGGCTATCCGCAAAACCGACGGCGGGTGAGAGCTCGACGGGGCTTGGGTTGTCCATCGTCAAGCGTATTATCGACATGCATGGCGGCGAGGTAACCGCCGAAAGCGACGGTCCGGGCAAGGGCTCGACCTTCACAATCACCCTGCCCGCGACCGAGATGCCGTGATTTGAGCACTGAGATCTGCAAAATTCCGAAGTGACATGACACAAAGCCAGCACATCATGATCGTTGACGACGAGGCCCCGGCTCGGGAGATGGTCGGCGATTACCTCAAGATGCACGGCTTCACGGTGACGCTGTGCGACGGCGGAAAGTCGCTCCGCGCCGCGATCGACGGCGGCATGCCCGACCTCGTCGTGCTCGATCTCAACATGCCCGAGGAAGACGGCCTGTCGATCATCCGCGACCTCAAGAGCCGCATCAACGTTCCCGTCATCATGCTCACGGCGACCGCGAGCCCGATCGACCGCGTCGTCGGCCTCGAGCTCGGCGCCGACGATTACGTGGCAAAACCCTGCGAGTTGCGCGAGCTGATGGCGCGCATCCGCTCGGTGCTGCGGCGGAGCGCGCCGGTGAAAGCCGCTAGCGCCCACGCTTCGCCTGCGAAATCGGACAAGGATCAGCTGGTGCGCTTCGGCACCAAATGGCTCGACCTCGAAGCCCAGGCCCTGCGCGACGACGAAGGCAACGAGCATCCGCTGACCGCGTCCGAGTTCGGGCTCTTAAAAGTGTTCGCGGCCAATCCGAAGCGCGTGCTGTCGCGCGAGCGCCTGCTGGAGCTCGCCAATGCGCGCGACGCCGAAGCCTTCGATCGCGCCGTCGACCTCCGCATCATGCGCATCCGCCGCAAGATCGAGCCCGACCCGACCAAACCCGCCGTGATCCGCACCATCCGCGGCGGCGGCTATCTGTTCTCACCCGCGGGCGAGAAGGCGTAAGGGGCAGCGGAGCTGAGTGCCGTAGGGTGGGCAAAGCGAAGCGTGCCCACCATTCTCGCAGCATTTGCCGATAGATGGTGGGCACGGCGCGAAGCGCGCCTTTGCCCACCCTACGGCACTCTGGTTCGGTCGCGACCTTCACCGGGACGTGTTTGCGGCGCGCCCAAACGCAAGCCCCCGAAAATCGTTCCGCCCAGTCCAAATCCGCAGTACCGTATTTTCCGTACATTGAAATTGCACGCTTTTTTGCCTCGAATGTTTCGTCGCGGCCGTTACGACGAAACAATTTGACGCTGCACGAAACCATTTTCCCCGTTTCGTGCAGACGTCCCGAAACGTTGGCTCATTAACACTTTGGCCCAAGGAAACGCCGCTCGGTTGCGGCGCACCGGGGAGCTAAGTCAATGCCGAACGTCATCGCCATCAACGCCCAAGCCAGCCAGAGCATCATTGCCGCTCAGGCGACCTCGGACGATATGCTTCTTGAAAGCATTGCCGACGGCAACCGGACGTCCATGCACATCCTTTATTGCCGTCACAGTGTGCGCGTGTACCGTTTCATTCTGCGCATCGTCCGCGACGCCACCACGGCGGAAGACCTGGTCAGCCAGGTGTTTTTGGACGTGTGGCGGACCGCCGGCCAGTTCCAGGGCCGCTCGCAGGTCTCGACCTGGCTGCTGTCGATCGCCCGCTTCAAGGCGCTGACCGCGATGCGCCAGCGCCGGTTCGAGGACATCGACCAGGACGACGTGCGCCAGATCCCGGACGGTTGCGACACGCCCGAGACCTCGCTCGACCGCAGCGACACCAGCGCCATCCTGCGCGCCTGCGTCGCAAAGCTGTCGCCCGCACATCGCGAGATCATCACCCTCGTCTACTACCATGAGAAGTCGGTGGAGGAGGTCGGGCAGATCATCGGCATCCCCCAGAGCACGGTGAAGACCCGGATGTTCTACGCCCGTAAGCAGCTCGCCGATTTGCTTAAGGGGTGTGGCGTCGACCGTTTCGCCGCCTAAGACCAATGATTTCAATGTGATAGGGCCGGATTTCCAGCCCCATCCCGGGACACGAAAGCGTTACCGCCGACGAAACAAATGAAACAAAGCACAACATCAGGCGGAAAAACTTCGTCCCTATAAAGATCACATACGGTTTCGTTAAACCTCCCAAGGCCTCCAACGACCCGGACGATGCCCCGTCCGGGTCGTTTTTATTTGGGAGTAGGTGTCTCCGCGGGCCCCGCCTCTCCCGCACCCCTCTCCCCCGCCCTCCCCCGCAAGGGGGGAGGGAGCGCACTGCCGTTGCCGCCAGCACTTTTGCCTCGCGAGACAATGCCGCTGTCACGAGCGCGTGACACCGCGTAACGATCTCCGCATCCATCCCGAACTGCCCTCGTGACCTCCATCACGAGTGCCCCATGCTTGAGCTTCTCTTCGCCATCCTCGCCGGCATCCTCACCATCGCCGCGCCCTGCACGCTGCCGATGTTGCCGATCCTGCTCGGCGCCTCGATCGGGCGCACGTCGCAGCTGCGCCCCGCCATGATCGCGCTCGGTTTCGTCGTGTCCTTCTCCGCCGTCGCGCTGCTGCTCGGCGCGCTGACGCGGCTGTTCGATTTCGATCCGAACGTGCTGCGCGAGGCGGCTTCGATCCTGCTGCTCGGCTTCGGCCTGCTGATGCTGTGGCCGGCGCCGTTCGAATGGCTGTCGATCCGGCTCAATGGCTGGCTCAATCTCGGCGCTGCCGGCGGCGCGCAGCGCGAGGGCGCGCTCGGTGGTCTCGTGCTCGGCACCACGCTCGGCCTGGTCTGGACGCCTTGCGCCGGCCCCGTGCTCGGCTCGATCCTGACACTGGTCGCGACCTCGAAGAATCTGGCCTGGGCCGGCACGTTGCTGGTGGCCTACGCGATCGGCGCCGCGATCCCGATGCTGGCGATCGCCTATGGCGGACAGGCCGCGACGACGCGCGTGCGCAGCCTCGCGCGCATCTCGCCGCGCCTGCAGCAAGGCTTTGGCGTGGTCGTGATCGCCTTCGCGCTCGCCGCCTACTTCCAATACGACACGCTGATCGTGGCGTGGCTCACCGGCTTCTACCCCACCGGCCAGATCGGCCTGTGATCGCTTCACATCTCAACGGAGGACGCTTGCATGACTTTCAAACTGCTCACTGTGACCGCCGCGCTGATCGGCTTCGCTGTCACCGGCGCCGTCGTCCCCGGCATCTGCGACGAGGCCACGCCCGCGGCGCCGGTCAAGGTCGCGGCCGCCAGCCAAACGGCGACCGCGCCCGACTTCGCCGGCATCAGCAACTGGTTCAACTCGAAACCGCTCAACATCGCCGATTTGCGCGGCAAGGTCGTGCTCGTCGACTTCTGGACCTATGGCTGCGTCAACTGCGTCAACACGCTGCCACACGTCACCGACCTCTATGCCAAATACAAGGACAGGGGCCTCGTCGTGGTCGGCGTGCACACGCCGGAATTCCCGTTCGAGCGCTCCGCATCCAACGTGCAGGCCGCGTTGAAGCGTCACGGCATCACCTATCCGGTGGCACAGGACAACGATTCCAAGACCTGGAACGCCTACCGCAACCAATATTGGCCGGCGCAATACATCATCGACCAGAGCGGCAAGATCGTGTTCCAGCACGAAGGCGAAGGCCGCTACGACGAGATCGACCGCACCGTGGCCAAGCTGCTGAACGCCAGCAGCTGATGTCGTACAGGTTAGACAAAGAGTCCTATAGGATGGGAGGACGGCATGGGCCATCATGCCTAAGCTGGGCGCGATGGCGTAGCTAAGCAGCGAGATCGGCGCCCCATAGCCACAACTCGTCGCGTTGTGACTGGAGCGCCGATGCTATCGAACCTTGATCCGATCGTGCTTGCACGCGCGCAGTTTGCATTCACGATGTCGTTCCACATCGTGTTTCCGGCATTCTCGATCGGGCTTGCCAGCTATCTTGCAGTGCTGGAAGCCACCTGGCTGTGGACCGGCCGGCAAGTCTTTCTCAACCTCTTCCATTATTGGCTGAAAATCTTCGCGATCGCATTCGGCATGGGCGTGGTGTCGGGCATCGTGATGTCCTACCAGTTCGGAACCAACTGGTCGGCCTTTGCCGACAAGACAGGACCGGTCATCGGTCCCCTGATGGCCTACGAGGTGCTGACCGCCTTCTTCCTCGAAGCCGGGTTCCTCGGCGTGATGCTGTTCGGTCTTGATCGCGTCGGCCCGAGGCTGCACTTCGTCGCGACGTTGATGGTTGCGATCGGCACGCTGATCTCGGCGTTCTGGATCCTCTCCGCCAATTCGTGGATGCAAACCCCGGCCGGCTACGCCGTCAACTCCGATGGCCAGTTCGTGGTCGCCGACTGGCTCAAGGTCATCTTCAATCCGTCCTTTCCCTACCGGCTCTTGCATATGGTGCTCGCCGCCTATCTGACCACGTCACTCGTGGTCGGCGCTGTCGGCGCGTATCATCTGTTGCGGAATCCGCATCTTGCCGGCCCCCGGGTGATGTTCTCGATGGCGATGTGGATGGCGGCACTGGTCGCGCCGGTCCAGATCCTGGCTGGCGACCAGCACGGCCTCAACACGCTGGCGTATCAGCCGGCCAAGGTCATGGCGATGGAAGGGCATTACCAGAGCCACAGCGACGGCGCGCCGCTCGTCCTGTTCGGCCTGCCCGATCAGGAAGCCGGAAGGGTCAAATACGCAATCGAGATACCGAAGCTGTCCTCTCTGATCCTGAGGCACTCGCTCAATGCGCCGCTGCCGGGACTCGACACCGTGCCCCGCGAAAACTGGCCGCCGGTACCGATCACATTCTGGTCGTTCCGCGTCATGGTCGCGCTGGGCTTCCTGATCTTCGGGCTGGGGCTTTTCAGCCTGTGGGCCCGCTGGCGCGGCACCCTGTTCGACTCGCGGCCACTGCACATTTTCGCGCTGACGATGGGACCGGCGGGGTTCATCGCGGTGCTCGCGGGCTGGATCACCACCGAGACCGGCCGGCAGCCTTTCACGGTCTATGGCCTGCTGCGAACGGTGGACGCAGCCTCGCCACTGGCCGCGCCGGCGGTAGGGTCGTCATTGCTGGCCTTCATCCTCGTCTATTTCATCGTGTTCGCGGCGGGCGTCGTCTACATCCTGCGCTTGATGGGATCATCGCCGCATCATGGAGAGCAGGGGCCAAGCGGCGACATGCCGGCGCGTGCGGCCGGCATCACTCCGGCCTCGGGCGTTGCCGGACAGGGATCGCTGTCATGATCGCCGCCATCGACCTCGCCACAGTCTGGGCGTTCGTCATCGCGTTCGCGGTGTTCGTCTATGTCGTGATGGACGGCTTCGATCTGGGCCTCGGCATCCTGTTTCCCTTGTTTCCCGCCAAGGCCGACCGCGACGTCATGATGAATAGCGTAGCGCCGGTCTGGGATGGCAACGAGACCTGGCTCGTACTGGGCGGCGGCGGCCTGATGGCCGCCTTTCCGCTCGCCTACGCGGTGCTGATGCCGGCGCTCTACACACCCATGATCGCGATGTTGATCGGACTGGTCTTCCGCGGCGTCGCCTTCGAATTTCGCTGGCGTACCACCGCGGCGCGAAACCGCTGGGACATTGCCTTTGCCGGAGGATCATTGCTGGCGACGCTGGCACAGGGCGTCGCACTCGGCGCCATCCTGCAAGGCGTGCATGTCGAGGCACGACAATACGCCGGCGGGTGGTGGGACTGGCTGACGCCGTTCAGCCTGCTGACGGGAATTGCCCTGATGATCGGCTACTCCCTGCTGGGCGCTACCTGGCTCGTTCTGAAGACCGAGGGCGACCTGCGCGACAAGGCCTACCAGCTGAGCTGGTATCTGCTGTTCGCGATGCTTGCGGCAATCGCAACGGTCAGCATCGCCACGCCGTTTCTCAGCATCCAATATGCGCAGCGCTGGTTCACCTGGCCGAACATCATCCTGGTCACGCCGGTTCCGATCGCTATCGCGGCCGTGACCGCGCTCCTGATGCGAAGCCTCGCACAGAAGCAGGACTCCAGGCCGTTTATCCTGTCGCTGGTTTTGTTCGCGCTGTCCTATGCCGGGCTCGGCATCAGCATGTATCCCTATATCGTCCCGCAGAGCATCACGATCTGGCAGGCGGCTGCGCCGCAAAACAGCCAGCTATTCATGCTCGTCGGCGTGGCCGGACTGGTGCCCCTCATTCTCGGCTATACTGGTTGGGCCTATTGGGTCTTCCGCGGCAAGGTCCGGGCCGCGAGCGGGTACCATTGATGCGGCGCGCAGCAGAGCCGAGACCGCTGGGGCAGCGACTGATGTGGTTCGCCGTTCTCTGGCTCGGCGGTGTGAGCGCTGTCACCGCGATTTCGTTCGGACTGAGACTGTGGCTTGCGCCGACATGATCGGCCCGGGCCGCCGAAAGGGATCGTGCCACGGCGGCGGAGACCGGTTCGCGACGAGATCGACCGCACGGTGGCGCGGCTGCCGAACGCCAGCAATTGATGCCGCATGCCGCGGCTTGCGTTGCTGCTTGACTCCACGGACCCGTCCGTGGAGTTTCGCGAGCCTCGGAATCGGCCGCCGCAATGGACGACGCGACCACCAGCAACGACATCCGCCTTCGCGAGGGCTCCTCGATCGCGCAGCGGCTGGTCGTGGCCGGCTCTGCGGCGGCCGTTGCACTCTGTTTCACGCCGGGCCTGTTCACGCACGATGCGCTGGAGGTGATCGTCGCCGTGGTCGCGCTGCTGGCGGGCGCAGCGTTCGTCGGCGCCGTCATGCTGACCCCGGCGGTGGTGTGGATCATCACGCCGGACGAGATCCTGATCGGACGGCAACGTCCGTTCGGCAAGCTTCAGACCCGGATCGTCACGAAAGACGACATCACGGGGCTCCAGGTTCCCGGCAGTAAAACCGCCAGGGCCCGCTTCCAGCTGGCCTTCACGCTGGCCTCGGGCGAGCGCCTGACGTCCCCGCCCCTCGCCGACGTCACGCATGTTCATGACACCGTGGCCCGGATCGCCGCGCAGTTCGACGTTCCCGATGTCGAGGCACCCAGCAATCCGCTCGATGCCAGCAATCCCGAGATGCGTCTTGGCGACCCCGTCGAGCCGTTTTCGCAGAGAGACATCCGGATCGCGGCCCTGATCGCCGTCGCACTGAGTGTCGCACCCTACGCCTATAGGCTCTGGCGCGGCTTGCCGCCCAATCTGATCGACATCATGCTGCTGCCGCTTGGATTGATCGCAGCTTTCGCGGTCTACCGATTTGCCAATCTCGTCACCGGCGCCTTCTGGATCATCCGCGAGGGCGATATCCGCGTCGAGCGCCTGTGGGGCAACGGCCAGCCGCGCGCGGACCATATCGAGGGGCGCGACGTGAAGGCGATCACGGTCGAACGCCGCGGCCGGTCCGAGGACGAGCACTGCATCGTGGTGATCCGGTTGCAGTCCGGCCGGCGGTTTCGCAGCCCCCGCATCGGCTCGCGCAACGAGGCGCGCGCCGTGGGCGCCGAGATCGTCCGGCGGCTCGGGATCGGGGCGGAGAGCAACCAAATCTGAAACGGAACGGTTTTAGGTTGGATCGATTGCGCGGTGGCGGCCCCTTAGCCTCTCCCGCTTGCGGGAGAGGCCGACGCGCCCCGGGCGATGCGAAGCATCGTCCAGCGCGGCGGGTGAGGGTTCTCTCCACGTCGGGAGTGTCCCATTGCGGAAGCACCCTCTCCCAACCCTCCCCCGCGGGGGAGGGAGTGCACTGACATCGCGGCACAATCTGTGCTTTTCGCGCCATCCCGTTCATGGCATTGCCGGGCTTCGTCAAAAAACCAAAGCATTCTCGTGACATATCAGCCGGGCGCGCCTTTAACTTGCCACGAAGCTGCCCCTGAGTTCAGATGGTCCTAACGATTTGCGCTGTGGCAGCGGGGAGAGCTTGAAATGACGGATTTTCGTCGCCTGACCGGGGCGTTGTTGGCTGCGATGGGGCTGATCCTGTGCGCGCCGCAAGCCTTCGCCCAGCAGCCTGACCGCGGCGACGAACCCGGCCTGATCGCGGACGACAGCTACCAGCTCGATCCCGAATGGCAGAAGCAGGTCGTCTACTACCGCACGACCGAAGCGCCCGGCACCATCATCATCTCGACCACCGAGCGCCATCTCTATCTGGTGCAGCCGGGCGGGCGCGCGATCCGCTACGGCATCGGCGTCGGCCGCGACGGTTTTCAGTGGCAGGGACTGGTGAACATCACCAACAAGAAGGAGTGGCCGGATTGGACGCCGCCGCCGGAGATGATCCAGCGCCAGCCCTATCTGCCGCGCTTCATGGCCGGCGGCCCCGGCAATCCGCTCGGTGCCCGCGCCATGTATCTCGGCTCGACCGTCTACCGCATCCACGGCACCAACCGCCCCGACACGATCGGCACCAAGATCTCCTCAGGCTGTTTCCGTCTCGTCAACAATGACGTCGCCGATCTCTACGATCGCGTCCCTGTTGGCACCAAGGTCGTCATCCGGCAGAAGCCCGAACTCTAAACTCCCTGCCTTCGCAAGAATTCCTTTTCCCGATTTTTCGAGAGAGCAACATGATGCGCACATTTCGAGGCGGCCTGCTGATCGGGCTCGCGGTCGCCGTGCTGGTCGGCGCCTTGGCCGTCATCTACGAATTCTACGACACCCGCACTCTGAAGCGCACGGTGCGCCGCGGCGAAGTGCTGTGCGGCGTAAACAAGGGCCTGCCGGGCTTCTCGATCCCCGACGACAAGGGCAACTGGACCGGTTTTGACGTCGATTTCTGCCGCGCGGTGGCGGCCGCGATCTTCGACGACCCGAGCAAGGCGCGCTTCGTGCCGCTCGACGCCAGCGAGCGCTTCAAGGAATTGCAGAGCCGCAAGGTCGACATCCTCTCGCGCAACTCGACCTGGAGCATGTCGCGTGAGCTCGATTACGATCTCTACTTCCCCGCCGTCGCCTATTACGACGGCGAAGGTTTCATGGTGCCGCGGTCCCGCAACAAGGAGACGTCGCTGGACCTCGCCGACAGCAAGGTCTGCGTGCAGGCCGGCACCACCACGCAGCTCAACCTCGCCGACTACTTCCGTGCCAACAACATGAAGTATGAGCTGGTGAAGTTCGACAAGCTCGAAGACGTGGTGAAGGCCTACGACGCCGGCAAGTGCGACACGCTGACCGCCGACGTCTCGCAGCTCTATGCGCTGCGGCTGAACATGTCGAAGCCCGGCGACCACATGATCCTGCCCGACATGATCTCCAAGGAGCCGCTCGCCCCGGTCGTGCGCCAGCGCGACGACGACTGGATGATGATCGTGAAGTGGACGCTCTACGCGATGATCAACGCCGAAGAGCTCGGCGTCACCTCGGAGAATATCGACGAGGCCCTGAAGTCGAAGAAGCCGGAAGTGATGCGGCTGGTCGGCACCGAGGGCAATTACGGCGAGCAGCTCGGCCTGACCAAGGACTGGGCCGTGCGCATCATCCGCCGCGTCGGCAATTACGGCGAGATGTACGAGCGCAATATCGGCGAGAAATCGCAGCTGAAGATCCCGCGGGGGATGAACCAGCTGTGGAACGCCGGTGGCGTGCAGTACGCACCGCCGATGCGGTGACGGCGCTCTCCGCCGTCATTGCGAGGAGCAAAGCGACGAAGCAATCCAGAATCCCTCCGCGGTGACAGTCTGGATTGCTTCGCTTCGCTCGCAATGACGAGCCTGGGGCGAGCGCTCTCCACGCTCTCAACCGTCATCGCCCGGCTTGACCGGGCGATCCAGTATTCCAGAGACAGTTGTTGTTGATCGAAGGGCCACGGCGTACTGGGTCGCCCGGTCAAGCCGGGCGACGACACTGAGTATGAGGCGCGAACTTCGCGCTCACGCGCACGCCTCAATACCCCCGCGCCCTCGCCAGTTGCTCGGTGTGGTAGTTCGCGTCACCGAACAGTTCCTCGCACACGCGTGCGCGCTTCATAAAGAAGCCGATGTCGAACTGGTCGGTCATGCCCATGCCGCCATGCATCTGCACGCCTTCCTGCACCGCGCGGGTGGCGGTGGTGCCGGCGCGGGCTTTTGCCACGGCGACGGCCGAGGCGGCCTTGGCGACATCGGCATCCAGCGCCTGCAGCGCCTTCATGGTGGCGGCGCGGGTGATCTCGATGTCGACATAGAGATCGGCGGCGCGGTGCTGCAGCGCCTGGAATTCGCCGATCAGCTTGCCGAATTGCTTTCTATTCTTGAGATACTCGACGGTGCGGCTGAAGACCTCGTCGCTCAGGCCCACCATTTCGGCAGCGACGGCGCCGCGGCCGATATCGAGCACGCCATCGAGCAGGGCGGTGCCCTGATCGACCTCGCCGAGCACGCTGTCGGCATTGACCTCGACATTGGAAAGCTCAATCCGCGCCGCGTTGTGCGCGTCGACCATGATGGTGCGCTCGATCGCAACACCCTTGGCCGCAGGGTTCACCAGGAACAGCGTCAGCCCCTCGCGCTCGCCGGCGGAGCCCGCGGTGCGCGCGGCGACGATGAAGAGATCGGCGACGTGGCCGTCGACGACGAGCGCCTTGGCACCCGAGAGCTTGAAACCGTTGCCGGCGCGCACCGCCTGCAAGTTGGTCTGCAGCGGGCGATGCTTTGCGCCCTCGTCGATCGCGAGCGTCGCGAGCAGCGAGCCGTTGGAAATCTTCGGAAGATACTCCGACTTCTGCGCGGCGTTGCCGCCACGGTTCAGCGCCGAGGCCGCGACCACGCTGGTGGCGAGGAACGGCGACGGCATCAAGGTGCGGCCGATCTCCTCCATGACGATTCCGGCTTCCATGAAGCCGAGGCCGCTGCCGCCGAACTCTTCCGGCACCAGCAAGCCGGCAAAGCCCATCTCGGCGAAGGAGTGCCACAGCTCCTTGGAGAAGCCGGTGGGATCCTTGCTATCGCGTAGAGATCGCAGGTGCGACACCGGCGCCTTGTCGCTGATCAGCCCGCGCGCGGAATCGCGGAGCATTGATTGTTCTTCGGTGAGGACGAGGGCCATGTGCGTGTTTCCGATTCGAAATCTATTTGTCTTCGTCATTCCGGGATGGCCCGAAGGGGTCAGGCCCGGAATCCATCAAGCAGCACGTACGCGGTCAGATGGATTCCGGGCTCGCGCTGCGCGCGCCCCGGAATGACGTGTGGTTAGAGCTCACTCAAGCCCCCGGCAGATCGAGGATGCGCTTGGCGACGATGCCGAGCATCACCTCGCTGGTGCCGCCCTCGATCGAGTTCGCCTTGGTGCGCAGCCAGGCGCGCGGGCGGGCGCCCTGCCGCGAACGCTCGCTCTCCCATTCCAGCGCGTCGACGCCGCCTGCCGACATCAGGATCTCGTAGCGACGCTTGTTGAGCTCGGTGCCGTAATATTTCATCGCCGACGAGAACGCCGGATGCGCCTGCCCGGCCTTGGCGAGATCGACTGCGCGCTCGGCGCAGGCCGCAAGCGCGGCTTCGTCGACGTCGAAGGTCGCGATCCGGCCACGCAGCATGGAATCGTCGAGCCGCCCCAGCGCATCGGCGCCGACCGAGTCGGCCGCGATCTGGCCGAGCGGACGGCCGACGCCGCGCTCGCCCATGCCCGAGATCATCGCGCGCTCGTGCTGGAGCAGATATTTCGCAACATCCCAGCCGCGATTGACGGTGCCAACCACATGCGACTTCGGCACGCGGACGCCGTCGAAGAAGGTCTCGCAGAACGGCGAATAGCCTGAGATCAAGAGGATCGGCTTGGTGGTGACGCCCTTCGAGGTCATGTCGAACAGGATGAAGCTGATGCCGTCGTGTTTCTTGGCGGCAGAATCGGTGCGGACGAGGCAGAAGATCCAGTCGGCGTAGTTGGCATAGGACGTCCAGATCTTCGACCCCGTGATAACGAAATCGTCGCCGTCGCTCTCGGCGCGGGTTTGCAACGAAGCGAGATCGGAGCCGGCGTTCGGCTCGGAATAGCCCTGGCACCAGCGGATCAGGCCGGCTGCGATCTTCGGCAGATGCTCCTTCTTCTGCGCCTCGTTGCCGTATTTCAGCAGCGCCGGCCCGAGCATCCAGATGCCGAAGCTCGACAGCGGCGGACGCGCGCCCATCTTCGCCATCTCAGAGCGCAGCACCTTGTGCTCGGCAGCGCTGAGGCCGCCACCGCCGTACTCCTTCGGCCAGTCCGGCACGGTCCAGCCCTTGTCGCGCATGCGCTCGAACCAGATGCGCTGCGGCTCCGACGCGAATTTCGTATTGCGCCCGCCCCAGAACACTTCGCCATCCGACGTCACGGGCTTGCGCATTTCCGGCGGACAGTTGGCCTCGAGCCAGGCGCGCGTTTCGCTGCGGAATGTTTCGAGATCGGCGGTCTCAGATTCGCTGGTTTTGGAATCAGTCATGGGTCGTTTCCATCAATCACAATCGACTTATTGGGCGCGACTCTGGGCCATCGCACTGCGGAATTCAACCACTTCCGCAGCCCGTCATCCGCTATAGTCACCTCCGCGACGGTGCTTGAAAACAAAGAGGAAACGCGAATGCGCCTGAAACTTCTTTCGCCTGGCGAAATGAGCGAGAGCCAGCGGCAGACCTATGACGAGTCGATTGCCGGCAAACGCGGTAAGCCGCCGGCGCCGATGATGGCCTGGCTCAACAGCCCCGACATGGCCCGTCACGCGACGCGGCTCGGCGAGGTCTTGCGCTACGACACGATCTTCCCAGCAAGGCTCTCGGAGATCGCGATCCTGTTGACGGCACGGCACTGGACCGCGCATTACGAATGGTATGCGCATAAGCGCCTCGCGCTTGCGGGCGGCATGAAGCCCGAGATTGTCGACGCGATCCGCGATCGCCGCACGCCTGAGTTCGACGATCCCAAAGGCAAGATGATCTACGACCTTGCAAAATCGCTGCATGAAGGCCACTGCGTCGAGAAGGGGCTCTACGATGAGGCGGTGAAGCTTCTCAGCGAGCGCGGCGTGGTCGAGGTGATCGGGCTGTGCGGCTATTACACCATGGTGTCGATGACGCTGAACACGTTTGAGTTCGAGTTGCCCGAGGGCGAGATGCCGGAGCTCTCGTAATTGTCCATTCGGATGCATAATTGCGCATCTGGAAACGCTGGGTTTCGGGATCAGCCCGTAGCGCCGTCCCGATGCCCGGCTTAAGTGGGGTTCAGTCACGGAGCAACACCATGTCGCAAACGCAAGCCGTCGCCGCCGGCACCAGGATCGGCCACGTCCACCTCAAGGTCGCCGATCTCGATCGCGCGCTCGGCTTCTATTGCGGCGTGCTCGGCTTCGAGCTGATGCAGCGCATGGGCTCGGGCGCGGCCTTCATCTCGGCCGGCGGCTATCACCACCACATCGGGCTCAACACCTGGGAAAGCAAGGGCGGCTCGCCGCCGCCGCCAGGCACGACCGGGCTGTTCCACACTGCGATCCTCTATCCGACGCGGCCGGCGCTGGCGGACGCGCTGCACCGCGTGCTGTCGGCCGGCATTGCGCTGGACGGCGCCAGCGACCACGGCGTCAGCGAGGCGCTATATCTGCGCGATCCGGATCAGAACGGCGTGGAGCTGTATTGGGACAGGCCGCGGGAGCAATGGCCGTTCGGGCCGGATGGGAAGCTGGCGATGTTTACGAAGCGGCTGGATGTGGAGGCGTTGTTGCGACAGCGCGAGGCGTGATGCCGTAGGGTGGGTAAAGCGAAGCGTGCCCACCAATCCTTTCAGCACGACTGGTGAGTGAGATGGTGGGCACGGCGCTGCGCGCCTTTGCCCACCCTACGAAGTCCTCGCGCGCGGCTTCCCCCGCATCATGATCAACGCCGCAGCCGTCACCTCCAGCGCGATGCAGAGATAAAACGGCAACGAATACCCGCCGGACCAATCCCGCAGGAAGCCGACGACGCCGGGACCGAATGCATAGGTCACCTGGTTGATCGCGGTATTCAGGCTGATCAGCACGCCGAACGAGGCGGAGTCGAACTCCTGCTGCACGATCAGCGACGGCAGGGTGATGAGATTGCCGACCGAGAAGCCGAACACCGCGCAGGCCGCGATCAGCACATAATCGTTGTGCAGATTGATGACGACGCACAGCGCGGCTGCCTGGCTGAGGAACGACAGCGCGGACGCCAGCCGCTGGTCGAGGCGGTCGATCACCATCGAGAACAGCACGCGGCCGATCACCGCCATCGCGGTCAGCACCGCGACCGCCACGGCGGCGCGCTCGCGCCCGATTACGGGGTCGAGGAACGAGATCAGGTGCACGATGAAGCCGACCTGGGCGAACAGCACCAGCGCGAACGCGATCGTCACGGTGAGGAAACCGACGTCGCGCAACGCATGCGTGCGGATCTCCGCTGACGATTGCGGCTTCGCTTTCGCCGCCGCGTGCCAGCCATGGAGGTCGGGCGGCCGGCCGACGACGAAGAGGATCACCGGGAGCAGCAGCACCAGCATGGCGCCGGCGGCGGCGTACATCGCGCTGGCGAAGCCGATATGACCAATCATGGTCACCAATAGCGGCACGCCGACGATGCCGCCGAAGCTCGCACCGTTGAGCGCCAGGCTGATCGCCATGCCGCGCTTGTGGTCGAACCACAGGCTGATGGTGTTGGTGATTATGGCGAGGCTGGTGCCGGCCCAGCCGAAGGCGAGGACGGCGTCGGCCAGGTAAAGCTGCCAGGGCTCGCGCACCTCGCCGATCGCAACGGCGGCCGCCACCATCGCCAGCGTGCCGGCGACGAGACAAAGCCGCGGGCCATATTTCCGGACGGCCTCGCCGACGAAGACGACGAGCAGCGCGCCGAACAGATAGAAGAACGTGGTGCCGGACGAGATCAGCGAGGTCGGCCAGCCCCGCGCGCGCTGCAGCTCGGCGACATAGACGCTCTGGCCGTAGAAGCCGAGCCCCCAGCCAAAGGTCGCGAGCAGGAAGCAGACGGCGACGATGCGCCAGCCTTCGTAGCGGAGGGAGGATTCGTCGATCGGGGTGTGTTGAGGATTATCGAGCATTGCCACTTACTCCGTCATGCCCGGGCATAGCCGTCTGAAGGACGGCGTCGCTTCCGCCCGCCTATGTCCCGGGCATCCACGTTCTTGATTGCACACCGAAGACGTGGATGGCCGGGACAAGCCCGGCCATGACGACATCTAATGAACCCTCACTCGAAAATCACTTCGATCTGGATCGAAGTATTGATGTTGCTGACAGCCTCCTGCCACTCAAATCGCGTCCGGGAACTCGCCCATGGCCGCCGCGACCCGCGCCCTGCGGCGGCGGGCCCAGGACGCCAGCGAGAGCGCGACGAGGCCAAGCGCGACCGGCGGGAACACCACCATGTTCACCGCGGACCAGCCGTAATTGGCGAGCAGCTGGCCCGATGAGAACGAGCCGATCGCCATCATGCCGAACACCAGGAAATCGTTGAAGGCCTGCACCTTGTTGCGCTCCTGCGGACGGTGCGTCTCCAGCACCAGCGCGGATGCGCCGATGAAAGAGAAATTCCACCCGACACCGAGCACGATCAGCGTCGCCCAGAAATGCATCGCGGTAATACCGGAGAGACCGATGCCGGCGGCAGCGGCTTCCAGCAACAGGCCGGCGGCAACGATCTTGGGTGCGCCGAAGCGGGCGATCAGCGCGCCGGCGAAGAAGCTCGGCCCGTACATGGCGACGATGTGCCATTGAATGCCGAAATTGGAATCGGACAGGCTCAGCCCACACATCTTCATGGCGAGCGGCGCCGAGGTCATCACCAGATTCATCATGGGATAGGCGATGACGCCGCACAGTGCGGCCGCGATGAAGCGCGGCTGGGTCACGATGGTGAGCAGCGGCCGTCCGCCATGCAGATCGGCCGACGCCGGCTTCGGCATGTCGACGCCGGCGACGATGCCCATCGCGACCAGCGCGACCGCCGCCTGCACCAGGAAGCTGAAGGCGAACAGATAGGGCGACCAGATGTCCATGGTCCATTGCACCAGCTGCGGACCGAGTACGCCGGCGAACACGCCACCCGCCATCACCCACGACACAGCTTTCGGCCGATAGGCTGCGCTGGCGCCGTCGGCGGCCGCGAAGCGATAGGATTGCGCCACCGAGCCATAGAGGCCGCCGAGGAAGGTCGCGAGGCAAAACAGTGCGAACGAGGCGTGCAGGATCGCGAACGAGCCGATGAGACCGGTGAGCGTGCCAAGGCCGGTGCCGATGACGAAGGCCCAGCGGCGGCCGAAGCGGCGCGAGATCGCGCCGGTCGGCAGCGTGCCGGCCGCAAGCCCAACTACGTACATCGACAGCGGCACAGTCGCGAGCGACATGTCGGGTGCGAGCGTGGCGCCGACGATCGAGCCGGTGGCGAAGATCACCGCCGAATTGGCGCCGGTCAGCGCCTGGGCTGCGGCGAGGCGCACCACATTGCCGCGCACGCGGACGTCGTCGGCAATCTCACTGGCTGCAGTCGCGTCTAGCATCGGCATTTCCGCCCGCAGGGTCTTTTAAATAAAAGGCTTGGTGATTCGCGGAACTATGGAGGGGCGCGGGAAGGCGGGCAACCGGCGCAAACGGGCGCAGGCCATGCCTCTGACGCAATCGGGCCGATGATACCCGGCCCGCGCTCTTGACGGCTTGCGCTCGATCAAATCCTATCCGCCGCTACTTCAGGGAGTTTCGTTCATGTCCGTCGATGACAGGCCTACGCTTAGCGCTCCCGACGACGATCCCTGGCTCTGGCTGGAGGAGATCGAAGGCGCCCGCGCGATCGATTTCGTCGAACGGCAGAATAGGCTGACGCTGGACAGATTCGGCGGCGCGGCGTTTGAACGCGATCGCGACGCGCTCGCAGCGATCTACGATCGCCCGGACAACATTCCCTATGTGGGACGAAGCGGTAACCTTCTCTACAATTCCTGGAAGGATGCGGACCATCCGCGTGGCCTGTGGCGGCGCACCACACTCGACGAGTTTCGAAAGCCCGATCCGAGCTGGGAGGTGTTGCTCGACATTGACCAGCTTGCGGCGGACGAGGGTGAAGATTGGCTGCTGCACTGGACGGCGTCGCGGTCCGGCTATACGCGCGTCATGCTGAGCCTGTCGCGCGGCGGCAGCGACGCGGTCACGTTGCGCGAATTCGACGGAGAGACGAAAAGCTTCGTGAGCGACGGCTTTGTCTTGCCGGAGGCGAAGGGCAGTGTCGATTGGCTCGATCCGGATACGCTCGTCCTCTCCAGCGCCTATGGCGAGGGCATGGCGACGACGTCCGGCTACGCCAGAACAATCCGGCTGTGGCGACGCGGGCAGCCGGTCGAGCAGGCGCAAATCATCTTCGAGACCACCGCCGACCGGATGCGGGTCTATTGCGGGGTCGACGACAGCGGCGCGGCACCGCGCGCCTGGATCATCGATCAGGTCGACTTCTTCAATTTCGCGATCTGGCTTCGCGACGCCGCCGGCACGCTCACGCGATTAGACCTGCCCACCGATGTCTGGATGCAGGCCCATCGCGACTGGTTCGCGATGAAGTTGCGGCAGGACTGGACCGTTGCCGGGCAAACCTATGTGGCCGACAGCGTGCTCGGCATCTCGCTCTCGGCATTTCTCGCAGGCGATCGCGACTTCGCTGTCCTGTTCGAGCCAGGCGCACGCCGGGCGCTCCAGGGATTTTCCTGGGCCGATGGCAAGCTCCTCATGTCCATCCTCGACGAGCTCCGGCCGGTGTTCGATATCTGCACGCCGTCTCCCGCCGGCTGGAGCCGCGAGACGCTGCGCGGCCTTCCCGAGATCGGCGTGGTCGACGTCTGGCGCTTCGATCATTATGACTCCGAGAGCAATGGCGACCTGCTTGCCAATGTGCAGGATCCGCTGACCCCACCGTCGCTGATGCTGATCGAGCGCGGCGTCGAAAGCCCGACCGTGCTGAAGCAGGCGCCGAAGACGTTCAACGCCGATGGCCTTGTGGTGACCCAGCACGAAGCGATCTCGATGGACGGCGAGCGCATTCCCTATGTGCAGACCGGTCCTGCTGGCGAGACCGGCGATGCGCCGGTCTATATGAGCGCCTATGGCGGCTTCGGACTTGCCGTGAAGCCGCAATACAATTCGTCGCTCGGCAAGCTCTGGCTCGAACGCGGCGGCACAATGGTACAGGCGAATTTGCGCGGCGGCGGCGAGTTCGGCACGCGCTGGCACGATGCCGGCCGTTTCGCCGGCAAGAAATTGTCGCATGACGATTTCGCTGCCGTGGCCGCCGATCTCGTGCGTCGCGGCGTCACGAGCGCAAAGCGCATCGCAGCCCAGGGCGGATCGAACGGCGGCATCCTCATCACCAACATGCTGGTGCGATACCCCGAGCGCCTCGGCGCGCTGTTCTGCACCATCCCGCTGATCGACATGCGCCGCTATACAAAGCTGCTCGCGGGCGCGAGCTGGATTGCCGAATATGGCGACCCCGACAAGCCCGACCAATGGGAGTGGCTGAAGACTTACTCCGCCTATCACAACGCAAAACCGGGCCAGCCCTATCCGCCGATCCTGATCGCGACGACGCGGCGCGATGACCGCGTCCATCCCGGCCACGCGCGCAAGATGGCGGCAAAGCTGCAGGCGATGGGCTACGAGGCCTGGTTCTACGAGCCGGCCGCCGGTGGCCACGGCTACGGCAAGGACAACAAGGAGCGCGCCGGATTCCAGGTGCTGGGGTTTCAGTTCTTGAAGGACAAGATCGGGTGGCGGGACGGCGAGGCGTGACGGCCTCGGGGCATGGCTACAGGAGCTGTGCGGCCATCCTTCGAGACGCCGCTGCGCGGCTCCTCAGGATGAGGTCTCGTGTCGCGGCGAGATAAGACCCTCATGGTGAGGAGCGCCGCCTTCCGGCGCGTCTCGAACCATGCAGGCCGAGCTGTCACTAGCGCCTCAGCCCCGCGCAAACACCAGCGTCAGATTGTTCGCGGGCATGTCGATGGTATCGATGAGGCGAAGCCCCGCACTGCGCGCCAGTGTCTTGACATCGCCGACATCGCGCACACCCCAGTCGGGATTGCCTTCCCGCAGCGACGTGTCGAACACGGCGTTGCTGAGGGCGGTGTGCTTGCCGTCGCGCTTGAACGGGCCGTAGAGGAACAGCTGGCCGTCGGACCGCAAGTAGCGGCCGGCGCCGGCGAACAGGCCCTCGGCCACGGTCCAGGGCGCAATGTGGATGACATTGGCGCAGAACACGGCCGCAAGATTGTTCGGCCCCTGCCCGCTCTTCATCTCCGGACACCAGTCGGGATCGGACAAATCGATACGCAACGGCGAGCGAATGTTTTTCAGGCCCGAATGCACGCGCCAGGCCTCGATGCTCTTTACATGGCGCTGGTTGAGGTCGCTCGGCCACCAGACGAGATCGGGCGTGTGGCGGGCGAAATGGACCACGTGCTGGCCGGTTCCACTGCCGACCTCGACCACGTCGCCCGACCGCGCAGCGAGATGCTTTTCGAGCGCCGCCCAGAGCGGCTCGTGATTGCGATGGAAGGCCGGCGCATCGAGACGGCCGTCAGATTCGACCTTCCCGCCGTCCCCGCCAAATTCAACGACATATTCAGCCAATTCATGTCCCCGGAAAACGAGAAAGCAGACGAAAGCGCAACAAGGGCCAAACGCCCCAAACAAGTGCCTGACAAAGCCGGCTTGATGAACGATCTATCTCATCAGTTGCAATGCGGAAGATATTAACGCCATTTCGCGGCCTGCATAGTCTTGATTGTCAGGGCATGTCCTTTGTGCTTTTGAACACTATCTTTTGCAGACATCTTAAGCCTCGGACCGACGCCTTGACCGCCTTTCCTCGCAAGCCCGCCCTGCTCCTCGCGCTGGTCGTCCTCACGGGCCTCGCCGCGCGCCCGGCGTGGGCGCAGTCCGCAATCGCCGAGGGCCAAAAGCTCGCTTTCGACCGCGGCAAGGGCAATTGCCTCACCTGCCACGTCATCAAGGGCGGCGATTTGCCGGGCACGATCGGACCGGAGCTGAAGGACCTCAAGGCAAAATACCCCGACCGCAACGAGCTGGTCGCGATCCTGTTCGACGAGACCAAGCGCAACCCGCAGACCATGATGCCGCCGTTCGGCCGCAACCGGCTTTTGACCGACCAGGAGATCAACGCGATCGTTGATTTCCTGCAGACGCTGTAACGGCCGGCCCTGGAGACCTGAGATGACCACACACACCGGCCCTCATCCGACGCGGCGCCTCATCCTTCAGGGCGCGACTTGCGTCGCGCTGATCGGCTTCGGCAATCTGCCCTTTGCGCCTGCGCGCGCTGCGGCCAATGACAAATATCCGGAAGAGGCGTTCAAGCTGAAGAACGAAGCGGATGCGATCAAGGCGCTCTATGGCAGGACCGCCGAGCCGTCCGACAAGATCAAGCTCGATGCGCCCGAGATCGCCGAGAATGGCGGCGTGGTGCCGATCTCGGTCGCGACGACGCTCGACAAGGTCGCCTCGATCTCGTTCTTCGTCGCCGAGAACCCGAACGCGCTGGCGGCGTCCTACAAGTTTCCCGAGGGCACGATCCCCGCTGTCGCCAACCGCCTGAAGATGGCGAAGACCAGCAACGTGACCGCAATCGTGGAAGCGGACGGCAAGCTCTACAGCGCGACCAAGGAAGTGAAGGTCACCGTCGGCGGCTGCGGCGGCTAGGGGAATCAAGATGGCATCCAGCATTCGCGTACGCGCAACATCCAACGGCGACATCACCGAGGTGCAGACATTGATCCAGCACCCCATGGATACCGGCCTCGTCAAGGACGCCAAGGGCGAGTTGATCCCTGCGCACTACATCCAGGAACTGAAGTTCGCATGTAACGGCAAGGACGTCTTCGTCGCCAATTGGGGCACCGCGATCTCCAAGGATCCCTACCTCAAGTTCAGCTTCAAGGGCGCCAAGAAGGGCGACGATCTGAAGATCTCCTGGACCGACAACAAGGGCGGGTCCGACGAGACCACCGCGAAGATCGCGTGATGAAGGCCCGCGCCTCCCTCCTGCTTGGCTCGTTGACCGCCGCGCTCGTTGCGTTCGCACTCGCCTCGCCGCGCGTGATCGCGGCCGATAAGGTCGATCCCGTCGCTGACGCCAAGGCGTTCCAGAACTTCTTCTTCCAGAAGTTTCCGGATGTGAAGCACGAGGATTTCGTCAACGGTCCTTATTCCATGAACGAGGACATGAAGCGGCAGTGGCAGGAGAAGGAAGAGTTTCCGCCCTACGAGTTCGCACTCGATGCCGGCAAGGAGATGTTTTCGACACCGTTCAAGAACGGCAAGACCTATGCTGATTGCTTCCCGAACGGCGGCATCGGCATTCGCCAGAACTATCCCTATTTCGATACGAAAGAGGGCAAGGTCGTCACGCTGGAGCTCGCGCTCAACCGCTGTCGCGAGGCCAATGGCGAGGCGCCCTATTCCTATGTCAAGGACGAGATGGCCTCGCTCACGGCCTACATGGCCTTCACCTCGCGTGGCAAGCCGATGGACATCAGAATTCCCGACGATCCCCGCGCGCTCGAAGCGTTCGAGAACGGCAAGCGCTATTTCTACACCCGCCGCGGCCAGCTGAACTTCTCCTGCGCGGGCTGCCATGTGCAGAGCCCGGGCGAGCGTATCCGCGCCGAGATTCTGGCGCCGGCGCTCGGCATTTTGAACGCAATGCCGATCTACCGCTCCGAATGGAGCGGCATGGGCACCACCAGCCGCCGCTTCATCACCTGCAACAGCCAGACCCGCGCGGTTCCGCTGGAGCCGCAGGCGGACGAATATCGCGACGTCGAATATTTCCTGTCCTACGTCGCCAACGGGCTGCCGATTTCCGGACCGGGAGCGCGGCCATGAAGCGGACACTTCCTCTCGCCATGTTGCTGGCCCTGAGCCTCGCGCCGGCGGCGCGCGCGGCAAATGAAGCGGACTACAAGGCGGCCTATGCTGCCGCGGAGGCCGCGTCCAAGGAGGCAGCCGGCATGCGCAACCAGTGGACCACGACCGTCTCGACGCTGGCGGCCGCCAAGAAGGCGGGCGACGGCGGCGATTTCGACCGCGCCGTGGCCGCAGCCAAGGAAGCTGAAGCACTGGCGAAAGCATCGATTGTCCAGGCGACCTCCGAAAAAGAAGCCTGGAAGGCGATGGAAATCCGCTAAAGTAAGCTTGGTGGGCCCCGTCGAACTGGCGTTAAGAGGCGCGGAGAATTTGAAAATGGCGATCCGCCGCCGCGATTTCCTGAAGAGCTCAGCCGTTGCTGCCGCATCGCTCGCGCTGCCGCGGTTTGCGCGCGGCGCCGAGACCCCTGGTATCTACGACATCGAGCGGTTCGGCAATGCGCGGATCCTCCACCTCACCGACACGCATGCGCAGCTCAATCCGGTCTATTTCCGCGAGCCCAGCGTCAATATCGGCATTGGCGAGATGGCGGGACGGCCACCGCATCTGGTCGGTCGCGCTTTCCTGGAGCATTTTGGCATCCGGCCCGACAGCGCCGACGCCTATGCCTTCACCAGTGTCGAGTTCGAGAAGTCCGCCGGCCGTTTCGGCAAGCTCGGCGGCTTCGCCCATCTGAAGACGCTGATCGACCGCCTGCGCGGCGATGTCGGCGAGAAGCACGCCATGCTGGTCGACGGCGGCGACCTCTGGCAGGGCACCGGCCTTGCCAACATCATGCAGGGCCGCGACATGGTCGAGGTCGCCAATCTGCTCGGCATCGAGGCGATGACCGGGCATTGGGAATTCACCTATGGCGAGCAGGCGCTGCGCGACAATCTCGAGCACTTCAAGGGCGAGTTTCTGGCGCAGAACGTCTTCCTGAACGAGGAAGCCGCGTTCAACGACGCGCCCGCCTTCGACAAGACGACGGGGCGCGTGTTCAAGCCGTCAACCATCAAGGAGCTCGGTGGCCATCGCGTCGCGATCATCGGCCAGGCCTTTCCCTACGTGCCGATCGCGCATCCCAAGCGGTTCACGCCGGACTGGACCTTTGGCATCCGCGAGGAAGAGCTGCAGAAGCATGTCGACAGCTTGCGCGGCGCCGACAAGGTCGATGCGGTGATCCTGCTGTCGCACAACGGCATGGATGTCGACCTCAAGCTCGCAAGCCGCGTCACCGGCATCGACGTCATCCTCGGCGGCCACACCCATGACGCCGTGCCGCAGCCGCTTCCCGTGAAGAACGCTGGCGGTACGACGCTTGTCACCAATGCCGGCTCCAACGGAAAATTTCTCGCCGTGCTCGATCTCGCGCTCGACAAGGGCAAGGTCAGCGACGTCAAATATCATCTGCTGCCGGTCTATTCCGAGCTGCTGAAGCCCGATCCTGCAATGGCCGAGCTGATCGGAAAGCTGCGCGCGCCGCATGTGACCGACTGGTCGGAGAAGATCGCAACGCCTGATCGGCTGCTCTATCGCCGCGACAATTTCGTCGGGCCCATCGACGAGCTGATCTGCACTGCGCTGCGGACCGAGCTCGATGCCGAGATCGCGCTGTCGCCGGGCTTCCGCTGGGGCGTCACCGCGTTGCCCGGCCAGCCGCTGACCATGGAGGATGTGCTCGCGGAGACCGCGATCACCTATCCCGAGACCTATGTGCAGGAGATGACGGGCGCAGAGATCAAGGACGTGCTGGAAGACATCTGCGACAACCTCTTCAATGCCGATCCCTATTACCAGCAAGGCGGCGACATGGTGCGCGCCGGCGGGCTCAGCTACGCCTGCAGCCCGACGAGTGCGATCGGCAGCCGCATCTCCGAGCTCAAGCTCGCCGATGGCAAGGCGCTCAGCGCCGTCAGGCACTACAAGGTCGCAGGCTGGGCCTCGGTCAACGGCCAGCAGGGCGCACCGGTGTGGGACGTCGTCGGCAAATATCTGCGCTCGGGCCGGATGCTTCCGGAGCGGCTCGGCTCCGGCGTCACGCTGAAGGGCGTCGACGGCAATCCAGGCATTGCAGGATAGGGATGATGCGGTTGCAGTTGGTTCGCGCGATGATGCTGGCGCTGCTCGTATGGACGGCGATGCCGCTCGTTTTTGCGCAGCAGGTGCCGCTCCAGGACAAGCCGTTCGCCGAGCACAAGATCGTGCTACAGCTCTCAGATAGCGATGCCAAGAAGCAGGCGCTGGTGCTGAGCGTCGCCAACAATCTTCTGAAGGCCTACGACCCCGACAAGATCGCGGTTGAGGTCGTCGCCTTCGGTCCCGGCATCGATCTGCTGCTGTCCGGCGGCGAGCGCCGCAAGCAGGTCGAAAGCCTGATCGCGCAGGGCGTGCGTTTCGACATCTGCCTCAAGACGGTCGACACGATCGAGCGGGAGACAGGCAAGCGGCCGGAGTTCATTCCGGCGGCAACGCCGGTGCAGGTAGGCGTGGGGCAGATTCTGTTTCTGGCGGAGAATGGGTACACGGTGGTGAGGCCGTAGGGGCCGTCCGGAGCGTTTGTGGCACGTCACCGCCCCACACTCGCTGTCATTCCCCGCGAAAGCGGGGAATCCAGTACGCCGCGGCTTCTCCGCGTCCTCGCGCTGTCTCTGGAATACTGGATCGCCCGCTTTCGCGGGCGATGACAGCGGTGGGTGGGGTAGCACTGTAGCGCTCCAACAGTTCCTATGCTGCCCAGCACCGCTCCGCGGAATAAAAATCTTCTAAATCTTCTTACTTCAACAGCACATTACTTCTCTTTCTTCCCTCCGGCGTAGTAGAATTCTCGAAATCAGTTCACGCCGGGTCTTGCCATGATCTTCCGCCAGCTCTTCGACAGCGTTTCGGGCACCTACAGCTACGTCCTTGCCAGCCGCCCGGGCGGCGAGGCGCTGATCCTTGATCCCGTGCTGGAGAAGGTCGACCGCTACTGCCAGCTGCTGCGCGAGCTCGACCTCAAGCTGGTCAAGGCGGTCGACACCCATCTGCACGCCGACCACGTCACCGGCCTCGGCGAGCTGCGCGACCGCACCCATTGCATGACCGTGATGGGCGACCAGACCAAGGCCGACGTGGTGGCCATGCGGGTCGCCGACGGCGACAAGGTGACCATCGAGGGCCTGTCGCTCGACGTGATGTACACGCCCGGCCACACCGACGATTCCTATTCCTATCTGATGGGCGACCGCGTCTTCACCGGCGACACGCTCTTGATCCGCGGCACCGGCCGCACCGATTTCCAGAACGGCTCGTCGCGCGCGCAGTACGAGTCAATTTTCAATCGGCTGCTGAAGCTGCCCGATGAGACGATGGTGTTCCCCGCGCATGACTACAAGGGCGACACCGTCTCCACCATCGGCGAGGAGAAGCGTTATAATCCGCGGCTGCAGGTGCGCTCGGTCGACGAATATATCGAGCTGATGGCGAACCTGAAGCTGCCCAATCCGAAGATGATGGACGTGGCGGTGCCGGCCAACATGCGGGTCGGCCTGCATCAGGAAGAGCTGGAGAAAGAGGGTCGCGCGCTCAGCGCCGTCGAGGCGATCCGCTCGCTCCACCGGCCCGATATTCTGCTGGTCGATCTGCGCGAGACCAATGAGCGGATGAAGCACGGCATGCTCGAAGGCGCGCTGCACTCGCCCTATCCGAGCGTCGAGGAGAGCCTCAAGCCCGGCGGCATGCTGCGCGAGGTCGCTGCCGCTACGGGGCGCCGCGTCGTGTTCTTCTGCGCCTTCGGCGAGCGCTCGGCGATGGCTGTTGCCGCCGCCAAGGAGGCCGGCCTCTCCAACACCGCCCACATCGCCGGCGGCATCGATGCCTGGAAAAAGGCGGGTGGCCCGGTGGTGCACGCCTGACGGCATCGTCGCAGCCTTGAGATAAGTCAGGAACCGCTTAGATTTTGCGGCTAGAAGCGGATGACGCATCACCGTCCGGAACCAGCCATGACCAAGATCGGGAATAAGACAGCCAAGCCCAGCGAGCCGCCGAAACAGGTGGGCGATAAGGCAAAGAAGCCCAGGCCGCCGCGCGACACCGACGACGATGACGAAGACGGCGACATCGCCACGCCGAAGCGCGATCGTTATGGGAATGATGACGAGCCGTTGTGAGGGTGTGAAGCTTGCTCGGTGAAAGGTGCGGTCCCTGCCCGCAAGGGGGAGGGAGCGCAGTGTGCCCCGCTGCTCCGTCGAGCCATAGTTGAGACGGCTGGCCCCCGCCCGCACTACCTGCCATGCGCCTGCGTTCATGGACAAATAACCGCTGTGCCCGATAGTTTTCGCGCGCCTCCAGGGAGTGAAACGGAACTGCAATGGTCGACGTTCTCGCCGCACCGCAACACGGCAAGGCGGACAGCGCGCTGCGCACGCTGACCGGGATTTCCATCGCGCATTGGGTCAGCCATTTCCATCTGCTGGTCCTGCCGATGCTGTTTCCGTTCCTCAAGAGCCAGCTCGGCGTCGGCTATATCGAGCTCGGCTTCGCACTGACGGTGTCGGCCGTGGTGTCCGGGCTGACGCAGGCGCCGACCGGCTATCTCGTCGACCATTTCGGCGCGCGCAAAATCCTGCTCGGCGGACTGGCGCTCGGCGGGCTCGCGCTGATCATGCTCGGCCTGCACCTTAGCTACACCTCGCTGATCGCCTGCGCCGTGCTGCTTGGCCTCGCCAACAGCGTCTATCATCCTGCCGATTACGCCATCCTCGCCGAGCACATGGACGAGGCGCGGATGGGCCGCGCCTTCTCGGTCCACACCTTTGCCGGCTATTTTGGTGGCGCCGTTGCGCCGGCGATCGTCGCTGCGCTGGTCACGGTGTCCGGCGGCGTCGGTGCGCTGCTCGCATCGGGTGCGATCGGCGTGCTGGCGGCACTGCTGCTGGTTGCCATGAACATTCCCGATGCCGGCGCGCACAAGAGCAAGCCGGGCAACGCGAACATGCCGAAGCAAGCCGTCATCACGCCCGCGCTGATCACGCTGACCGCGCTGTTCATGCTGCTGAGCCTGTCGGTTGCCGGCATCAACAATTTCGGCGTGGTCGCGCTGATGAGCGGCTACGGCGCAACCTATTCCATCGCCAACGTCGCGCTGACCGCGTTCCTTGGCTCCAGCGCCGCGGGCGTGCTCGCGGGCGGCTTCCTCGCCGACCACACCGAGCGCCACGGCTATGTCGCCGCCGCCTGCTTTGCCGCCAATGCCGCCATCGTGCTGCTGATCGCGCTGGTCACGCTGCCGGGCTGGGCCTTGACCGCGACGATGGCGACCGCGGGTTTCCTCTCCGGCGTGATCGCGCCATCGCGGGACATGCTGGTGCGCAACGCCGCGCCTCCCGGCGCTGCCGGCCGCGCCTTTGGCATCGTCTCCACCGGCTTCAATCTCGGCGGCATCGTCAGCCCGCTGCTGTTCGGCTGGATCATGGACCAGAGCGCACCGCATTGGGTGTTCGGCGCTTCGGTGATCTTCATGGTGGCGACGGTGCTGCTGTCGCCGTTCACGGAGCGGAAGCCGCGAGCCAAGGCGTAGCTCCAAATTCAGTCGTCGTCCCGGCCTAGTTGCGCAATTGCGCACGGGGGCCGGGACCCATACGCCGCAGCATTAGTTTTGCGAAGACTCGGAGTCACCAGCTTCGCCCCAAACCACTCCCTGTGGTTATGGGTCCCGGCCTTCGCCGGGACGACAGTTGTGATTGGAGCGGGCAGCCCGCCTCCCTTACGTCGGCGACACCGCGCCCTTCAGCTCGGCTTCCCGAGGAGCTGCACCGCGCATCAGGCGGGCCTTTTCCGTGTTCGGCCAGAGCAGCAGCAGGCCGATGACGCCGGAGCCGATCATCACCACTGCGTTGATGGTGAAGCCGGTCATGTAGCCGTTGAGCATGCTGCCGGCGCGCTGGATCACGGTGCCCATCACGGCGGGCGCGATGATGCCCGAGAGCGTGTAGAGCGCACCGTAGATCGCGAGCACCGCGCCGCGCTGCGAAGCCGGCGTGAATTCGCCGAGCATCGGCGGACAGACCACATAGATCGCACCGCAGAGACCCGCGCCGACGACGAGCAGCGCGATTTGAAGGCCAGCGCCCTGAACGTGCGGCATCGTCGCCAGGATCAGGCCGCCGATGATCAGCGGCACTGAGCCGAGCACACCGCGCGAGATGCGCGTGGTGTAACCGCGTGCCATCATGACCTGCGAGATCCAGCCCGTCAGGATGACGATGGTGGCGCCGAACACCCAGGGCAGGATCGAGATATAGCCGGCCTGCTGCTGCGAGAAGCCGAGACCCGTGATGATGAACGCGGTGAACCATGTCAACCCGAGCGACAGCGCCCAATAGGCGCCGAAGGTCGCGATCACGCAGCCGAGGAAGGTGCGCGAGGTCAGAAGCTGGATGTAGGGAATTTTCGGCTCATTGGCAGCGAGCGCCCGCGTGTCCTCGAGCGGGCCTTCCTTGCCGAGCGCCAGCCAGGCACAGACCCAAATCAGGCCGACGACACCGAGCGCGCCGAAGGCGTAGTGCCAGGAGTGATTGACGATGACCCAGTTCAGCGCGGGCACGGCGAGGATGACGCCGAACGCCGAGCCTTGCGACAGGATTGCGGTCGGCAGCGTGCGCTTCTCGTCGGGGAACCATTTGTAGATGGCATGCATGGCGACCGAGGCCGCCGGCCCTTCGCCGGCGCCGAGCACGATGCGGCAGATCAGGAGCGTGGTGAAGGAGACGGTGCCGACCATCGGAAACTGCGCCAGCGCCCAGATCACCGCGAGCGTCAGCAGCACCCAGCGCGTCGCCACCTTGTTGACGACGAAGCCGACCACGATGGCCGAGACCGAGAACAGGAAGAAGAACGAGGAGCCGAGCATGCCAAATTGCGCAGGCTCGAGCTTCAGATCGGTCATGATCGGCACGCCGGCGAGGCCGACGACGATCTTGTCGGCGAAGTTCACCAGCATGAAGAGAAAGAGCAGAAAAGTGACGGTCCAGGCGCCCTTTGGCGTTTCGGTCGTCTTACCTGCCGCGAACGGTGTTCCCTGAGCGCTCATCATTCTCCCCGTGTGTTCTTTTTCGGCACTTTTGATTTGGCCGTCTTGGGAGCTAACAACGGCTTGAACGGCAACGCAACCCCGGCATTTCCACGGCAGGTGTGCTACGCAGCATTCTCACCTCTCCCCATCGGGGAGAGGTCGATTTGCGCAGCAAAACGGGTGAGGGGCCTTAAATCCCTTGAGAGACCGCAACCCCTCACCCGCGCCTTCGGCGCGACCTCTCCCTATGGGAGAGGTGTAAGAAAAAGTGGCAGACCCGTGCTGAGCATCCGAAATCTCTCAAAGACCTTCTCCTCGGCCGCCGAGCCGGTCCATGTGCTGCGCGGCGTCGATCTCGACCTGAAGGCCGGTGAGCGCGTCGCGCTGACCGGCGAATCCGGCAGCGGCAAGAGCACGCTGCTGCACCTGATCGCCGGGCTCGATGCCGCGGACGGCGGCTCGATCCGGCTGGAGGACACCGAGGTCATGGAGCTCTCCGACACGGGCCGCGCCGAATTGCGGCGCGACCGGATCGGCCTGGTCTTTCAGCAGTTCAACCTGATCCCGAGCCTGTCGGTCGCCGACAACCTCGCCTTCCAGGCACGCATCGCCGGCCGGCACGATGCGGCCTGGACCAAGGAGTTGACCGACCGGCTCGGGCTCGGCGATTTACTCAGGCGTTATCCAGAGCAATTATCAGGCGGCCAGCAGCAGCGGGTCGCGATCGGACGGGCGCTGGCGATCAAGCCGTCGCTGCTGCTTGCGGACGAGCCGACCGGCAATCTGGATGAGGCCACCGCCGACGACGTGCTCGCGCTGACGCGCGACCTCGTCGCGCGCACCGGCTGCGGTTTCCTGATGGTGACGCACAGCCTGCATCTGGCCGGGACGCTCGACCGCCACATCATCCTCCATGCGGGGCGGATCGCATGAGGCGCGCGCTGTGGGTGCTCGCGGTTCTGCTCAGCCATTGGCGACGGCACAGGATGCAGTTCGCGACGCTTCTGATCGGATTGATCGCCGCGACCGCGCTGTGGAGCGGCGTGCAGGCGATCAACCAGCAGGCCCGCAGCGCCTATGACCGCGCGGCGGCGACGTTTGGCGGTGTCCGCACGGCCATGCTGGTGGCGCCCAATGCGGCGACCTTCTCACAGGACCTTTTCGTAAAACTCCGCCGCGCGGGCTGGCCGGTTTCGCCGGTGCTGGAAGGCCGGGTTCAGATCAATGGACGCTCGATGCGACTGCTCGGCATCGAGCCGGTGACGCTGCCGGCTGACGTCGGCAACGCGCCCCGCCTCGGCGCCGCGGATCTCAGCAGTTTTGTTGCCGCGCCCGGCCAGACATTGGTGGCGCGGGAGACGCTGAGCGATCTGCACGAATCCGAAGATGCGACACCGTCGATCAGCAGCGACGCAAGACTGCCGCCGCTGCATGTGCTGGCCCAGCTCGTGCCCGAGGTGCTGGTGGTCGATATCGGCGTGGCGCAGCTTCTGCTGAACAAGCCGGATCAGCTGTCGCGCCTGCTGATCGGCAAGACAAAGGGCAAGCCCGCGCAGCTCGCAAGCGTCGTCGACGACCAATTGCAGCTGATAGAGCCGACCGCGGAGACGGAGCTGGAGCGGCTGACCGACAGTTTCCATCTCAACCTCACCGCCTTCGGCCTGCTGTCGTTCTTCGTCGGCCTCTTCATCGTCAATTCGGCCGTCGGCCTCGCCTTCGAGCAGCGGCTGCCGATGCTGCGGACCTTGCGCGCCTGCGGCGCCTCGGCGCGGCTGGTCAACACCGTGCTGGTGATCGAGCTGGTGGCGCTGGCGCTGATCGCAGGCCTGATCGGGCTGGTCTGCGGCTATGTCATCGCGGCGGCGCTGTTGCCCGATGTGGCGGCCTCGCTGCGCGGGCTCTATGGCGCGCAGATTCCGGGGCAGCTCACGTTAAGGCCCGAGTGGTGGCTCGCCGGCATCGGCATCAGCGTTGCGGGCGCGATGGTGGCGGCTGCGACCAGCCTGATCAAGGCGATCAGGATGCCGGTGCTGGCGACCGCAGAGCCGCAGGCCTGGCAGCAAAGACAACGCCGCTGGCTGATCCTGCAAAGCCTCGCTGCCTGCGCCGTATTTGCTGTCGCACTGCTGCTACTTTACTACGGCCAATCGCTGATCGCGGGGTTTGGCCTGCTGGCGGCGCTGATGTTCGGCGCAGCGCTGATCCTGCCCGCGTTCCTCGATATCCTCCTGCTGGCCGGCCAGCGTTTTGCGCGCGGTCCGCTCGCGCTGTGGTTCTGGGCCGACAGCCGGCAGCAACTCTCCGGACTGTCGCTGGCACTGATGGCGCTGTTGCTCGCACTGGCCGTCAATGTCGGGGTCTCCACCATGGTGGAAACATTCAGCCGCACCTTTATCGGCTGGCTCGACGGACGGCTCGCCGCCGACGTCTACATCAGCGCCGCCGACAATGCGCAGGCGATCGCGATCCGCAACTGGCTGAAGGACCGCAGCGAGGTCCAGGCGATCCTGTCAGGTGGGCGCGCGGAGACGCAAGTTCAGGGACAGCCGGTGGAGTTGCTCGGCCTGCCCGATCACGCGCTCTATCGCGAGCGCTGGCCGCTCTTGGAAACCGCGCCGCGCGCCTGGACCCAACTGATACCGGGCAACGCCGCCTTCATCAGCGAGCAGCTGAGCCGCCGCCTCAACGTCCGCGTCGGCGACGTCGTCGAGGTACCGGTGCCGGGCGGGACCTGGGAGCTCGACATCGTCGGCATCTATGCCGATTACGGCAACCCCAAGGGGCAGCTGGCGGTCAATGTCGCGGCGCTGATCCGGCAGTTTCCGCAAACGCCGCAGACGCGGATCGGGCTGATCGTGCCGCGCGACAAGATCCCCGGCTTGATCGCGGCGCTGCAGAAGCAGTTCGCACTCGACGACCGCAGCGTGGCGGATCAAGCGACCGTGAAGGCGGAATCGATCCGCATCTTCAACCGCACCTTTGCGGTGACGTCGGCGCTGAATGCCTTCACCCTCGGCGTCGCCGGCATTGCGCTTTTGACCAGCCTCTTGACGCTGGCGAACTCGCGCCTGCCGCAGCTCGCACCGCTCTGGGCGATCGGCATCACGCGGCCGCGCCTTGCCGCGATCGAGCTGACCAAGACGCTCTCGGTTGCGCTGTTCACGTCGCTGCTGGCGGTGCCGCTCGGGCTCTTGGTGGCGTGGTGCCTGATCGCGATCGTCAACGTGAAGGCGTTCGGCTGGCGGCTGCCGTTCCACGTGTTTCCGCTGCAACTGGTCGAGCTGGTCGCCGTCGCGCTGATCGCCTCGCTGCTGGCCGCGCTGCTGCCGATCCTGCGGCTGGCGCGGATGCAGCCGGCAAGCCTCGTCAAGGTGTTTGCCAATGAGCGCTGACAAACTCTCGCGGCGCGCCTTCGCCGGCGGCATCGCCGCACTCACCCTCGCACGCCGCGCCGGCGCGCAAGGCTATGCCGGGCTCGGCGAGACAGCCGACGGATTTGCGAAGGTGGCGCCCGGAAAGGTGTTTGCCTTCCCGGCCGATCACGGGCCGCATCCGGCGTTTCGCATCGAGTGGTGGTATCTGACGGCGAACCTCGTCGACAGCAGTGGTGCGGCGTGTGGGCTGCAATGGACGCTGTTTCGCCAGGCGGCAAAGCCGGGACCGCAAGCCGAAGGCTGGGCCAATCAACAGATCTGGATGGCGCATGCGGCGGTGACGCGCGCCGACACCCATCGTTTCAACGAGCTGTTTTCCCGCGGCGGCATCGGTCAGGCCGGTGTCGAGGCAAAACCGTTCGCGGCATGGATCGACGATTGGGAGATGAAGGGGCTTGAACGCACCGACGATCATACCCTGTCGCCGGTAGCGCTGAAGGCATCCGGCACCGATTTCGGCTACGCGCTCACGCTTGATGCGGATCGCCCGGTCGTCTTGCAGGGCGACGGCGGCTACAGCCGCAAGTCCGAACGCGGACAAGCATCCTATTATTACAGCCAGCCGTTCTACCGTGCGCGCGGCACGCTCACCATCGACGACAAGCCGGTCGATGTGTCCGGCCAGGCCTGGATGGACCGGGAATGGAGCAGCCAGCCGCTCGATGCCGACCAGACCGGCTGGGACTGGCTGTCGCTGCATCTTTCCTCCGGCGACAAGCTGATGCTGTACCGGCTGCGGCAGAACGACGGCAAGGACTATCCGTTCGGCAACTGGATCAGCGCCGACGGCCGCACGCAGATGATTGCGGGTGACGATATCCAGATGAGTCCGAAGGCCACGGCCGAGGTTGCGGGCCGCAAGCTGCCCGTGGAATGGCAGATCACGATCCCGTCGCGATCCTTCTCGATTTCCTGCAAGCCGCTCAATCCGAAGGCGTGGATGGGGACCGGCTTTTCCTACTGGGAGGGACCAATCAGCTTTGCCGGTTCGCACGACGGCGTTGGCTATCTCGAGCTGACCGGCTATTGAGCTGCATCCGACTGCCGGAGGCTTCCGATGTACCATCTGACCGCGCTCGTCACATTGCTCGCCATCCTGTTTTTCTTCTTCACTTGCATCAACGTCTCGCGATCGCGGGCCAGGACCGGCGTCAAGGTGCCGGCGATGTCGGGCCATCCGGATTTCGAGCGCGCCTTCCGCATCCAGATGCTTTGCGATTCAGGGGACCGCCGCCATTGCGCTGTGGGCGGGGCGTTGGGGGCGGTGGTGTTAAGGTTGGTGTGAGGCGATGGCGCCGCCACTAATTGCCGTCGTCCCGGCGAAGGCCGGGACCCATAGCCACAGGATGTAGTTTGGCGAAGACTCGGAGTTACGAGCTCGCGCCACAATTTCTCCCTGTGGTTATGGGTCCCGGCCTTCGCCGGGACGACATTAGAGTTTGTGGCGCTGACGTTGGCCTAACGCGTCACTTCGTCAGCGGGCAGCCGCTTTCCTTGGCGGTGAAGAAGGCCTGGTCGCCGGGCACCACAGCAAGCTGCTTGTAGTAGTCCCACGGCTTCTTCGATTCCGAGGGCTTCTTGACCTCGAACAGATACATGTCGTGGACCATGCGGCCGTTCTCGAGCACCTTGCCCTTGGCGAAGGCGTCGTCGACCGGCAGCTCCTTCAGCTTCTTGGCGACGGCTTCGGCGTCCTTGGTGCCGGCAGCTTTCACCGCCTTCAGATAGCTCAGCGTCGCCGAATAGGTGCCGGCGTGGATCATGCTCGGCATCCTCCCGGTGCGCTTGAAGAAGCGCTCGGAGAAGGCTCGCGTGGTGTCGTTCTGATCCCAATAGAAACCTTCGGTGAGCACCAGGCCCTGCGCCGCCTGCAAGCCGAGGCCGTGCACCTCGGCGAGCGTCATCAGAAGACCAGCGAGCTTCTGGCCGCCCTGGACGATACCGAATTCGGCCGCCTGCTTGATCGAGTTGGCGGTGTCCTGGCCGGCATTGGCGAGACCGACGATCTTCGCTTTCGAGCTCTGCGCTTGCAGCAGGAAGGAGGAGAAGTCCGAGGAGTTGAGGGGCACGCGGACCGAGCCCAGCACCTTGCCGCCGCTGTGCATGACGATCTCGCTGGTGTCCTTTTCCAGCGCGTAGCCGAACGCGTAATCCGCGGTGAGGAAGAACCAGCTGTCGCCGCCGGCCTTGGTCAGCGCGCCGCCGGTGCCGACCGCGAGCGCATGAGTGTCGAACGCCCAGTGGAAGCCATAGGGCGAGCACGCAGAACCGGTGATGCTCGACGTGGCCGCACCGACCACGATGTCGATCTTCTTCTTTTCCTTCGACAGGTCCTGCACGGCGAGCGCCACCGACGACGTCGTCAGCTCGGTGATCATGTCGACATTGTCGGCGTCGTACCAACGCCGCGCGATGGAGGTGGCCAGATCAGGCTTGTTCTGGTGATCGGCGGTGATCATCTCGATCTTCTGGCCGAGCACCTCGCCACCGAAATCCTCGATCGCCATCTTGGCGGCTTCGACGGAGTACTTGCCGCCGTAATCGGCATAGACGCCGGACTGATCGTTGAGGATACCGATCTTGACGCCTTGCGCGGAGGCCGGTGCGGCCAGCAACAGAGCCGAGGTTGCGACAGCGGCCAAAAGTGCTGATTTCATCTTTTAACTCCCAGCAGTGTTCTGTTTTGAAATCGCGCGGATACTAGTGAAGAACACTGCGGCTGCCCATCCATTTCATGTTGATCGTTAGTATGGGCGGGCGGCGCACCAAACAAATGGCGTCGTCCCGGCGAAGGCCGGGACCCATAGCCACAAAATTGGATTTGGTGAAGACTCGTCGTTACCAGCTTCACACCATAACCACTCCCTGTGGTTATGGGCCCGGCCTTCGCCGGGACGACTCCGAGGTTGTTGATGCGACAATGGCCACATTTACAACGTCAGCCCACTGCCTCCGGCTTCTTTTCGTTCCGCCCTTCCGCCAGGTTCCGCACCACCACATAGAAGATCGGCGTGAACAGCAGGCCGAACAGCGTGACGCCGATCATGCCGAAGAACACGGCGACGCCGACGGCTTGACGCATCTCCGAGCCCGAGCCGGACGAGATCACCAGCGGCAGCACACCGAGGATGAAGGCGAAGGACGTCATCAGGATCGGTCGCAGCCGCAGGCGGCACGCCTCGATCACGGCTTCCAGCCGTGGCTTGCCTTCCTTCTCGATGTCGCGCGCGAACTCAACAATCAGGATCGCGTTTTTCGCCGCCAAACCCACCAGCACGACGAAGCCGATCTGGGTGAGGATGTTGACGTCCTGGCCCATGATGCGCACGCCGATGGTGGCAGCGAGCAGGCACATCGGCACGATCAGGATCACCGCGAACGGCAAGGTCCAGCTACCGTACTGCGCGGCAAGCACGAGATAGACGAACAGCACGCAGATCGGGAACACGTAAAGGCCGGCATTGCCGCCGGTGACCTGCTGGTAGGACAGATCCGTCCATTCGAAGGTGAAGCCGCTCGGCAAAGTGTCATCGGCGAGCTTCTTGATGGTGTTGAGCGCGGTGGTCGAACTCGTGCCCGGCGCCGGTTCGCCCTGGAGTTCCGACGCCGCATAGAGATTATAGCGCGCGACGCGGTCGGGGCCCGAGACATCCCTGAAGTCGACCACACTGCCGAGCATCACCATATCGCCGGAGGCGTTTCGCGTGCGCAGCCGCGAAAGGTCGGCGGGCTCCTTGCGGAACGGGAAATCAGCCTGCGCGGTGACGTGATAGGTGCGGCCGAACAGGTTGAAGTCGTTGACATAGGTCGATCCGAAATAGGTCTGGATCGTGTCGTTGATGTTGGCGATGGGCACGCCGAGCTTTTGCGCCTTGGTGCGGTCGATATCGACGAACAGCTGCGGCGTGTTGGCCGAGAACGGCGAGAACACCGAAGTGAGGCTCGGCGATTTGCGCGCAGCCGCGACGAGCTCGTCGGTCGCCGATGCCAGCAGATCCGGCCCGCGGCCTTGGCGATCCTGGATGCGGATGGTGAAGCCGCCACCGGTGCCGATGCCGGGCACGGCCGGTGGCGGGATGACGATGATGAAAGCACCCTGGATTGCCAACAACCGCTTGCGCAGCTCCGCGGTGATGGCATTCGCGGTCAGCCCCTTCTTCAGCCGAACCTCCGGCTCGTCAAACACCGGGAACAGCGCCGCCGCATTGCCGGCCTGGGTGCGCGTGGCGCCGGAGAAACCGGCGAAGGCGGCAACGCGGATGATGCCTGGCGTATCCAGCGAGATCCGCTCGATCTCGCGCACGACCTCGGTAGTCCGCGCCAGCGATGCGGCGCCCGGCAATTGCACAGAGATGATGACGTAGCCGCGATCCTGCGCCGGAATGAAGCCCTGCGACGTGGTCCCGATCAGCCAGCCGGCGCTGCCGATCAGCACGACATAGATCAGGATCATCACCACCGAATGCCGGATCACGAAATTGGCGACGCCGGCATAGCCGTGCGCCAACCGGTCGAACACTCGATTGAAGGCGCCGGTGAAGGCGTTCCAGCCGCGCGCGATCAGATTCCAGGCGGCCGGCGGCCGCTTCTCTTCATGCGGCGTGAGGATCTGCGAGGCCAACGCCGGCGACAGCGTCAGCGAGCAGAAGCAGGAGATCGCGGTCGCAACCGCAATCGTAACAGCGAATTGCTGGAAGAACTGCCCGGAGATGCCACCGAGGAACGCCGTCGGCACGAACACCGCACACAGCACCAGCGCAATCGAGACCAGCGCGCCGCCGACCTCCTCCATCGTCTTCAGCGCAGCATCGCGCCGGCTCAGACCGTGCTCGAGGTGCCGCTCGACGTTCTCGACCACGACGATGGCGTCATCGACCACGATGCCGACGGCGAGCACGAGCCCGAACAGTGTGAGATTGTTGATGGAGAAGCCAAGCGCCGCCATCACCGCGAAGGTGCCGACCAGCGAGACCGGGATCGCGATGATCGGAATGATCGCCGGCCGCCAGCCCTGCAGGAACACCAGCACGACGACGACCACGAGCAGCATGGCCTCGTAGATGGTCTTGATCAGCTCGTGAACGGACTGCGCGATGAACTCGGTCGGGTTGTAGCCGATATTGTAGTCAAGCCCCTTCGGGAAGCTCTCCTTGAGCTTCGTCATGGTGTCGGAGATGTTTTTTGCCGTCGCGAGCGCATTCGATCCCGGCCGCTGCGTCACCAGCATGGCGACCGCGGATTTGCGCAACAGGAAGCTGTTGGTGGAATAAGCTAGCGCGCCGAGCTCGATGCGGGCGACGTCACGCAGGCGCACCGTACGGCCGTCGGAGCCGGCCTTGATCAGGATGTCGTCGAACTGCTTCTGGTCCTTCAACCGCCCCGTGAAAACCAGGTTCGGCTGGAAGGCGCGGTCAGCAATCGGCGGCTCGGCGATCTGGCCGCCCGCGATCTGCACGTTCTGGGCGCGGATCGCGGCCAGAACCTCGGTCGAGGTCAGGCCGAGATTGGCGATGCGGTCAGGATCGAGCCACAGCCGCATCGAATAGTCGCGCGCGCCAAAGATCTGGATGTCGCCGACGCCGTCGATGCGCAGCAGCTGGTCGCGCACCTGAAGCAGCGCATAGTTTGAGATATAGAGTTGGTCGAACGTGTCGTCCGGCGACAGCATGAACACGACCATCAGGATGTCGGGCGAATTCTTGCGGGTGACGACGCCGTTGCGCTGCACCTCGTCCGGCAGCTGCGGCTGCGCGATTGCGACGCGGTTCTGGACCAGCACCTGCGCCTTGTCGAGATCCGTCCCCAGCTTGAAGGTGACGGTGATGGTGAGCTGGCCGTTCGATGTCGCCTGGCTGTAGAGATACAGCATGTCCTCGACGCCGTTGATCTGCTGCTCGATCGGAGCGGCGACGGTGTCGGACACGGTTTGCGCCGAAGCGCCCGGATATTGCGTGGTGACCACGACGGTCGGCGGCACCACTTGCGGATATTCGGAGATCGGCAGCGTCGAATAGGCGAGCGTACCGACGATCAGGAGCACGATCGACAGCACCATCGCCAGGATGGGCTGGTTAATGGACAGACGGCCAAGATTCATGACTTGTCACCAGCCTTGGCACCGGCCGGCGCTTGCGCGGGAGACGGGCTGACCTTGGCGCCGACGCGGGCGCGCTGGATGCCGTTGACGATGACCCGGTCCTCGGCCTTCAGCCCTTCGCGGATCACGCGCAGACCTTCGTCGAGCGGTCCGAGCACCACGGGGCGCGCCTCGACGGTGTCGTCGGGTTTCACCACGAACACGATCTTGCGGGACTGGTCGGTCGCAACCGCAACGTCGGGAATCAAGAGCGCCTCGTACGGCGCGCTGCCGATCAGACGGACGCGGCCGAACTGGCCTGGCAGGATCGAGAGATCGGTGTTCTTGACCACGGCGCGGCTGCGCAGCGTGCCTGTGGAAACATCGAGGCGATTGTCGAGGAAGTTGATGGCGCCCTCATGCGACGGTTTGGTCTCACCGGCCAGCGTCACCTGCACCGGGTTCGCGGTATCGCGCGAGCTCGGGCGCTTACCCTCGAACCAGAGCTTGCTGTATTTGATGAAGGTCGTCTCATCCATGTCGAAATAGACATAGATCGGATCGAGCGAAACGATCGAGGTGAGCAGGGTCGACGTGCCGGTGTCGCTGCCCTGCACGAGGTTGCCAGGGCTGACGAGATGGCGGCTGACGCGGCCGGTCAGTGGCGCGGCGACATGGGTGAACTCGATATTGAGCCGGGCCGCCTTCAGTGCGCCTTCGGCCTGGGTCTCGGCGGCGTGCGCGGCCTGCAGGGCCTGGCGGCGCTGGTCGACGACCTGCTCGGACACCGCGCTGGTCTGGACCAGGTTCAGGCCGCGATCGAGCTCGCGCTTGGCGAGCTCCACCTTGGCGCGGGCATCGGAGAGCTGACCGTCCGCCTGCTCGGCCACCGCCTCGAACGGGCGCGGGTCGATCACATAGAGCAGGTCGCCCTGATGCACGATCGCGCCGTCCTGGAACTCGACCGAATTGACGAAGCCGCCGACGCGGGGTCGCACCTGCACCTCTTCGACCGCCTCGAACCGGCCCGTGTACTCATCCCAATCGGTGACGGTGCGCTTGACCGGTTGGGCGACAGTCACCGGCGGAGGCGGCGGTGCGGCCGCTTGCGAGGTCGGTTGTCCGCAACCGCTGAGCGCGAACGCGGCTGCGAGAAGGCCGGCTATCGCGTAAGGCCGGGGCTGAACGAAATCGTGCGTTTTGACAAATTGCTCGCTTCCGTTCAGTCCAGTCATCCCAGGTCCTCGCATCAAAGCCGCGGAAATAGCAGGGTACTCATCTACCCGCGGGCGGCACAAGATGGGTTGAGATGATGAACTCTTCAAGACTACACCGCGCCCAATGCTCAAGAGAATGCCCTGGCCGGATGGCGGGTTGACACCGCCTTCTTCGCCTCTCCCCGCCTGCGGACCGTAAGAACGGGGAGGGGGAGACGAAAGAGCGCCAGCGTCTTCGCACATGACGGGCGCGGCCGGCTCGGCTAGATTACCCCTTACAAAACAAGACGAATTGTCCGGGGGAGGACAGGCGTGCATCAGGGACGTGTCGTTTACGGCGCGATCGAGGAGGTCGTATTCGGCCATCCGGCGGCTGAAGCCATCGTCGCGCAGATGGATCGGCTGGGGACGCGACGCGCCTTCCTGATGGTCTCGGGCACGCTGAACCGCCAGACCGACGAAATCGCGAAGATCGTGCAAGCGCTGGGCCCACGCTGTGCCGGGCTGTTCGATGCCATGCCCGCACACACGCCGCGCGAGGCGGTGATCGCGGCCACCAATGCCGCGCGCGAGGCCGGCGCCGATTTGATCGTCACCGTGGGCGGCGGCTCGATCACCGATGGCGCCAAGGCGGTGCAGCTCTGTCTCGCCAACGGCATCGACGAAATCGACGGCATCGATCGCATACGTGTGCGCAAGGGCGTCACGCCCGAGATGACCGCGCCGACCGTGCGCCAGATCAGCGTGCCGACCACGATTGCCGGCGGCGAGTTCTCATCCATCGCCGGCGTCACCGACCGCAGCACGCATGTGAAGCAGTTGCTGCGGCATCCGCTCGCCGTGCCCCGCGCGACCATCCTCGATCCCGCCATCACCGTGCACACGCCAGAATGGCTGTTTCTCTCGACCGGCATCCGCGCCATCGATCATTGCGTCGAGGCGATCTGCTCGCGCGAGACGCATCCCTATGCGGACGCGCAGTCGGTGAAGGGCCTCGCCATGCTCGCCGATGCGCTGCCGCGGGTGAAGGCCGATCCTGCCGATCTCGACGCGCGGATGGATGCACAGATCGGCACCTGGCTGTCGATGGGTGCGCTCGCCGCCGGCGTGCCGATGGGCGCGAGCCACGGCATCGGCTACGTCCTGGGCGCGGCCTTCGACGTTCCGCACGGCTACACCTCCTGCATCATGCTGCCGGCGGTGATGCGCTGGAATGCGCGGGACAATGCCGAACGCCAGATGATCGTCGCGGCCGCGATGGGGTTTCCCGGCCACAATGCCGCCGACGTGCTCGATGCCTTCATCCGCTCGCTCGGCATGCCGCGCAGCCTTGCCGATGTCCGCGTCTCCCCAGAACATTTCGACGCTATCGCCGAACAGGCGATGCGCACGAACTGGATCCCGCGCAATCCGCGCAAGATCGAGAGCCCGGCGCAAGTGCGCGAAATCCTGCTTCTCGCCGCATAGTTCATAGCCGGAGGACTGATGTACCCAGGTCTGCATGCTCGTCTACGCCCGCTGCAACCCGCCTTCATCATGGCGGCGACGGGCGAGGCCGTCACCTACCGCGAGCTCGATGCGCGCAGCAATCGCCTCGCGCATCTGTTTCGCAAGCACGGTCTGAAGCGGCTCGATCACTACTCGATCTTCATGGAAAACAATTCCCGCTATCTCGAAGCCTGCGGCGCCGGCGAGCGATCGGGGCTCTACTACACCTGCATCAACTCCTTCCTGACGCCGGGCGAGCTCGCCTATCTCCTCGTCAACAGCCAGTCGAAGATCTTGATCACGTCCGTTGCAAAGCTCGACATCGCGCGCGAGGCGATCCAGGCCTGTCCCGACGTCAATCTCTGCATTGTCGCCGACGGTCCCGGCGAGAGTGATCGAATCGTTGGACTGGCGGACGTCACCGCCGACCCGCCGAAGACACCGATCCCTGATGAATGGCTCGGCATCGCGATGCTGTATTCGTCGGGGACGACCGGGCGGCCGAAGGGAATCTTGCGGCCGCTGCCGGAAGAACCGCCAAAGCACAACCTGCCGCTGTTCGACTTCCTGACAAAGCTTTGGCACTACCGCGAAGGCATGGTCTATCTGTCGCCGGCGCCGCTCTATCACTCTGCGCCACAGGCCGCGGTCAATTTGACCATCCGGATCGGCGGCACCGCCATCATCATGGAGACATTCGATCCCGAGCGCTACCTCCAGCTCGTGCAACAATGGGGCATCACCCACAGCCAGCTGGTGCCGACGATGTTCTCGCGCATGCTGAAGCTGCCGGAGGAGGTGCGCAGCCGCTACGATCTGTCATCGCTCGAGATCGCGATTCATGCCGCCGCGCCCTGCCCGGCGCTCGTCAAGGACGACATCATCAAATGGTGGGGGCCGATCATCCACGAATATTACGGCGCCACCGAAGGCCTCGGCTTTACCGCCTGCAACAGCGAGGAATGGCTTAGCCACCGCGGCACCGTCGGCAAGGTGCTGCTCGGCGACCTCCACATTCTCGATGAGGATATGAGGCCTTGCCCGGCCGGCACGCCCGGCCAGGTCTGGTTCAAGACGGGATCGCCGTTCGAATATTTCAACGATCCTGAGAAGACCAGGGAGGCGCGCTCGGCCGACGGCAGCATGAGCACGGTTGGCGATGTCGGCTATGTCGACGAAGACGGTTTCCTCTATCTCACCGACCGCGCGACCTTCATGATCATCTCCGGCGGCGTGAACATCTATCCGCAGGAATGCGAGAATCTGCTGATCACCCATCCGAAGGTCGCGGACGCCGCGGTGTTCGGCGTGCCCAATGCCGATCTCGGCGAGGAGGTGAAGGCCGTGGTGCAGCCGATGCCGGGCGTGATGCCGGACGATGCGCTGGCCGAAGAGCTGATCGCCTTCTGCGCGGCGTCGCTGTCGCGGCAGAAGGTGCCGCGCTCGGTCGATTTCGAGAAGGAATTGCCGCGGCTGCCGACGGGAAAACTCTACAAGCGGCTGCTGCGGGACCGGTATTGGGGCAACAAGACGTCGCGGATCGTGTGAGCGGAGGAACTTCTCTCACATTGTGAGAGAGGCACCTGCGGCCTTCCGTCGTCCGAATTGTCGAGACGGCACGCGGCCTTGCCGGTTGCCTCCCTCCACGCGCGTCGGCTATCGTCCGGTCAAACAGGCCACAAATGGCCCAAAAGACTAACGTCCAGGGAGGACCGAGGATGCGGAGCGTGTGGGCGCTCGCTGCGACGGCGGCGCTATCTTTGCTGGCGTTTTCGACCACGACATCGGCCGGAGAGCCCAAGCAGGGCGGGATCCTGCGGATGTATCACCGCGACAGCCCGGCGAACGCGTCGATCCTCGAGGGAGCAACTTACTCGGTCAACGTGCCCTTCATGGGGGTGTTCAACAATCTCGTCATCTATGATCAGCACATCGCGCAGAACAGTCCTGATACCCTCAGGCCTGAGCTGGCCGAAAGTTGGTCGTCGAGCAGCGACAACAAGAAATTGACGTTCAAACTCCGCCAGGGCGTCAAATGGCATGACGGCAAGCCGTTCACGTCGGCCGACGTAAAGTGCACGTTCGACCTGCTGATGGGCAAATCGCAGCAGAAGCTGCGGCAGAATCCGCGCAAGACCTGGTACAGCGAGGTCAACGACGTCACGCCCAACGGCGATTTCGAGGTTTCCTTCGACCTGAAGCGGCCGCAGCCCTCGCTGCTGGCGATGCTCGCTTCCGGCTATACGCCGATCTATCCCTGTCACGTCTCTCCGGCGGACATGCGCACCCGTCCGATCGGGACCGGCCCGTTCAAATTCGTCGAGTTCAAGGCCAATGAGTCGATCAAGCTGACCCGCAATCCTGACTATTGGCGGAAGGGGCAGCCCTATCTCGACGGCATCGAGTACACGATCATCACGAACCGCTCGACCGCGATCCTCGCCTTTGTCGCCGGAAAGTTCGACATGACCTTTCCGACGCACATCACCATCCCGCTCCTGAAGGACATCAAATCGCAGGCGCCGAACGCGGTCTGCGTCGTCGAGCCGACCAACGTCTCGACCAATATCATTGTCAATTCGGCCTCCCCGCCGTTCGACAACATCGATATCCGCCGGGCGATGGCAATGGCGCTCGACCGCAAGGCCTTCGTCGACATCCTGTTCGAAGGCCAGGCCGACATCGGCGGCACCATGCTGCCGCCGCCGCAGGGCATCTGGGGCATGCCCAAGGACAAGCTTGAGACCATTCCGGGCTACGGCCCGGACGTGAACGCAAACCGGGAGGCAGCGAAGAAGCTGATGCAGAAGGCGGGCTACGGCCCCGACAAGCATCTCGCGGTGAAGGTTTCGACGCGCAATCTCGCGGAATATCGCGATCCCGCGGTGATCCTGATCGACCAGCTCAAGAGCATCTATATCGACGGCGAGCTCGACGTCGTGGAGACCGCGAATTGGTTCCCGAAGGTCGCGCGCAAGGACTACATGCTCGGTCTCAATTTGACCGGCAATTCCGTCGACGATCCCGACCAGTCTTTCTACGAGAACTATTCCTGCGGCTCCGAGCGCAACTACACCAACTACTGCAACAAGGAGATCGAGAAGCTGTTCGACGTACAGTCACAGGAGATCGACACCAACAAGCGCAAGCAACTGGTCTGGGACATCGACAAGAAGCTGCAGGAGGATGTCGCCCGTCCGATCATTTTCCATGCGCGGGCCGGCACCTGCTGGCAGCCCTATGTCAAGGGGATCACGATCATGTCGAACAGCTCCTATAACGGCTTTCGCTACGAGGACGTGTGGCTCGACAAGTAGCATGCCGGGTTGACGAGATTTTTTTGAGCATGATCTTGTCGGAAAAACCGCCCCGCACTTTTCCGGATCATGCTCTAGCGGCTCGCGGAGCGCGAAAGATGTTTGCCTATCTGGTGCGACGCCTGTTCTTGATGCTCGTGACCCTGTTCGGGATCTCGGTCGTCATCTTCTTCCTGTTGCGCATCGTGCCCGGCAATATCGTCGACATCCTGTTCGCAGCGGCTGGCTACGTCGATCCCGCCGACAAGGTCGATCTCGAGAAGCAGCTCGGCATCGATCAGCCGCTGGTGATGCAATATCTGCACTGGATCAGCGGCCTTCTGCAAGGCGATCTCGGTTACTCCTACGTCTCGGAGAAGCCGGCGCTTCAGGAGATCCTGCCGCGGATTCCGATCACCGCGCGGCTCGCTGGCCTCGCGCTGCTGTTCTCGGCGTCGATTGGCATTCCGCTTGGCGTCATCAGCGCGGTCAAACAGGGCACGCGGCTCGATTACGCGCTGCGCGTGGTGAGCCTGAGCGGATTGTCGCTGCCGTCGTTCTGGCTCGGCCTGCTGATCCTCACCGCGTCGGTTGCGATGTTCGGCCAGATACCGATCTTCAATCCCAATCCGGCCACGTGGCTCGAGGCCTTCGCGACTTACGCCGTGCCGGCCGCCGCCGTCGGCTTCCGCAGCGCGGCGCTGACCATGCGCATCACGCGCTCGTCCATGCTGGAGGTGCTGCGGCAGGACTATATCCGCACCGCGCGCGCCAAGGGCGCCTCCGATGCCGCCGTGAACTATCATCACGCGCTGAAGAACGCGATTCTGCCCGTCATCACCGTGATCGGCATCGAGGCGGCGTTCCTGATCGGCGGTCTGATCGTCACCGAGACCGTGTTCAACATCCCCGGCGTCGCACGCTTCCTGGTCGAGGCGATCCGCTGGCGCGATTATCCGATCGTGCAGAACCTCGTGATGCTGATCGCCGTCGTGGTGGTGAGCGCGAATTTCATCGTCGACATGCTCTACGCCGTGTTCGATCCACGCATCCGGTATACGGACTAGGAGAGGCGCTTGGCCGCAATCGACTATGACGATGAACTGAGGCGGGCCGGCGCGCATGCCAGCGGCGGCTGGCGGCGCGTGCTGTTCCTGGCGCAGCGGCACGTGCTGGGTGCGGCCGGTCTCGCCATCATGACGCTGTTCGTGCTGACGGCGATTTTTGCCGACTTCATCGCGCGCTATGACCCGCTGACCGTCGATTCCGCCCATGCGCTGATGCGTCCGAGCCTGGCGCACTGGATGGGCACGGACTCGTTCGGCCGCGACGTGTTCAGCCGCATCATCCATGGCGCGCGGATCTCGCTCGCGGTCGGGATTGGCTCGACCGCGCTCGGCGGCTCGATCGGCGTCATCGTCGGCCTCACCTCCGGCTATCTCTCCGGCTGGGTCGATCTCGTGTTCCAGCGCGTCTCCGACATCTTGCAGGCGCTGCCGCTGCTGGTCCTGGCCCTGATCATGACGGCGGCACTCGGCCCATCCCTGCCGAATGTCATCCTTGCGATTGCCATTCCGCTGATCCCGACCGTCTCGCGTGTCACCCGCGCCAACACGCTGGCGCTGCGCGAGCAGCCGTTCGTGGAAGCGGCGAAATCGATCGGCATGAGCGAGGTCCGCGTCGCGCTCCGCCATGTGCTGCCGAACACGCTGGCGCCGCTGATCGTGCTCGCCACGGCCCAGCTCGGCTCGACCATCCTCACCGAAGCTTCGCTCTCCTTCCTCGGTCTCGGCATTCCCGAGCCTTATCCGTCGTGGGGCCGTATGCTTTCCGAGTCCGCCGCCGAATATGTCCGCACCGCGCCATGGCTGGTGATCTTCCCGGGTATCGCGATCAGCCTCGCCGTGTTCGGCGCAAACTTGTTCGGTGACGCCTTGCGCGACATCCTCGATCCCCGGCAGCGCGGCTGATGGCTGACACCTCCGATCTCGTGCTCGAAGTGAAGAACCTGAAGACGGTGTTCTTCACCAACTCCGGCCTGTTCAAGGCGGTCGACGACGTCTCCTTCACTGTGAGTCGCGGCGAGACACTGGCGATCGTCGGCGAATCCGGTTGCGGCAAGAGCGTTACCGCGCTGTCGCTGATGCGGCTGGTGCCCGATCCGCCGGGTCGTATCGTCGGCGGCACCGTCACGCTCGAAGGTACCGAGCTGCTCGCGCTCAACGAAGCGGAGATGCGCAAGATCCGGGGCAATCGCATCTCCATGATCTTCCAGGAGCCGATGACCTCGCTCAATCCGGTGATGCGGATCGGCGACCAGATCGTCGAGGCGGTGCGGCTGCACCGGAACCTGTCGACAAAGGAGGCCCGGGATATCGCCGTCGAGATGCTGCGGCTGGTGCGCATCCCCGAGCCGGCGCGGCGTGCGCGCGAATATCCGCACCAGCTCTCCGGCGGCATGCGCCAGCGCGCGATGATCGCGATGGCGCTGGCGTGCCGTCCGGCGCTGCTGATTGCGGACGAGCCGACTACCGCGCTCGACGTCACCATCCAGGCGCAGATCCTGGCGCTGATCCTCGATCTCCAGAAGGAGCTCGGCACCGGCCTGGTGCTGATCACGCACGATCTCGGCGTCGTCGCGCAGACCGCGCAGCGCGTCATCGTGATGTATGCGGGACGGAAGGTCGAGGAAGCCAGCGTCGAGGCGTTGTTCGCCGCACCAAAGCATCCCTATACGCGCGGGCTGATGGCCTCGATTCCGGCCGTGCCCACATCCGGCGCCGCGGCCCAGGAGCGGCTGAACGAAATTCCCGGCACGGTGCCGTCGCTGGTGCGGTTGCCGAAAGGCTGTGCCTTCGCGCCGCGCTGCAAGCTCGCGATCAAGCACTGCGAAGCCGAATATCCGCCGCTGACCGACTGGGGCGGCGGCCATCTCGCCGCCTGCTGGCGCGCGGGTGAAGTGGCGGAGGTGGCATGACCGAGGCACTGCTCGAAGTCACCGACCTCAAGAAGCATTATCCGGTGCGCGCCGGCGTGCTGCGCCGGCAGGTCGGCACCGTGCATTCGGTCGACGGCGTCTCGTTCTCGCTTGGCGCGGGCGAGACGCTCGGCCTTGTCGGCGAATCCGGCTGCGGCAAGTCGACGGTGGCACGCAGCGTGCTGCGGCTGGTCGAGCCGACCTCGGGCCGGATCCGCCTCGACGGTGAGGACATCACGCATCTGTCCAAGGCGGCGCTGCGCCGGCACCGCCGCTCGATGCAGATCGTGTTCCAGGATCCGTTTGCTTCGCTCAATCCGCGCATGACTGCGGGCGATATCGTCGGCGAGCCGCTGGCGGTGCACGGTCTCGCAACCGGCAAGGCGCTGGAGGTGCGTGTCGCAAAACTGTTCGAGCAGGTCGGCTTGCGGCCCGACCAGATGCGCAATTTTCCGCATCAGTTCTCCGGCGGCCAGCGCCAGCGCATCTGCATCGCGCGGGCGCTCGCGCTGGAGCCGCGCCTGATCGTCTGCGACGAGCCGGTCTCCGCGCTTGATGTCTCGATCCAGGCGCAGGTGATCAACCTGCTGATCGACCTGCAAAAGCAGCACGGTTTTTCCTATCTCTTCATCGCGCACGACCTCGCCGTGGTCGCCCATATCAGCCACCGCGTCGCCGTGATGTATCTCGGCCGCATCGTCGAGCTCGCCGACAAGGACGAGCTATTTCGAAACCCGCGCCATCCCTACACGCAGGCCCTGCTCGCCTCAGTGCCGGTCGCCAACCCGCTCGCGAAAAGGCTCGCGCCGCTGGTGGACGGCGACGTGCCGAGCCCGGTCAATCCGCCGCCCGGCTGCGCGTTTCACACGCGCTGCCGGTTTGCGATGGAGCGGTGCAAGACGGAGCGGCCAGTGCTGATGGATGCAGGCGACGGGCACCAGGTGGCGTGCCTGCTCAACGAGGGGACGGGGCGGGGCCAGTAGAATTGTAAGGGTGGGTTAGCGAAGCGTAACCCACCAAGGTCTGCTTCACGGGAGAGAGAAGTGGTGGGTTACGCTTCGCTAACCCACCCTACGAATGCGGTGTTTGCAGCACTACCCCGCCCCGATCTCCGCCACGATCCTGCCCGTCGTGACCTGCTCGCCCTCGGCGACGTCGATCGCCGAAACCACGCCGTCGATGCCGGCCTTGTGGACGTGCTCCATCTTCATCGCCTCCAGCGTCATCACTGGCTGGCCGGCGGTGACGCGGTCGCCCGGCTTGACCAAAACAGCGACGACGCGGCCATTCATGGCAGCGCGGACTTTGCCGTCGCCGCCATTCGCTGCGGCGGCGTTCGGCGCGGCCAGCGTGAGATCATTCACCGCGATCGGGATGCCGCGATGCTGGAGGTAGAGCCGATCGCCGTCGCGCAGGAATTTTGCGCTGTCCATCACGCCGTCGTGGCGGAAGCGGATGGCGTCGGGATCGAGTTGCTCGATCTCGAACTTGTCCAGGCGACCGTCGGTGGCGACGGTGTAGCTGCCATCGCGCTCACGCGTGATTTCGAGCTCATGCGCGTGACCTGCGATCTCGATCTTCGCCGGCAAGGGGAATGTTGCCGACAGGCTCCGGCCACCCCGCCATGACGGCGCGCGCGGATTCGAGACGTAGAGTAACAGGCCAGCCAGCGCCGTATCGAACGCAGCATCCGCGCGCGGCACCAGCAGCTCGTCGCGATACGCGCCGATGAAGGCCGTCGTCGCCTCACCCCTGGCAAAGCCGGGATGACGCAAGCACGACATCAGGAACGCCTGGTTGGTCGTCACGCCAAGCGCCGTGAGCTGCTCCAGTCCGACGATCAGCCGCCCCCTCGCCTCCTCGCGCGTGGCGCCGTGGCTGATCACCTTGGCGATCATCGAATCGTAGAACGGCGGGATTTCCGAGCCCGATTGCAGCGCGTGCTCGACGCGGATGCCATCAGGCACCTGCCAGCGCGCCACGCGGCCGGACTGCGGCATGAAGTCTTGCGCGGCATCTTCCGAGCAGAGCCGCACCTCGATGGCGTGGCCCGAGAAGCGGATGTCCTGCTGCTTCACCGGCAATGGCTCGCCACGCGCCACGCGCAATTGCAGCTCGACGAGATCGAGCCCGGTGATCGCCTCGGTGACGGGATGCTCGACCTGGAGGCGTGTGTTCATCTCCATGAAGTAGAACTCGCCGCTGGCGTCGAGCAGGAATTCCAGCGTGCCGGCGCCCTCGTAGCGCAGCGCCTTCACGGCCGCGACCGCGACCTCGCCCATTTTTGCGCGCAGCTCCGGCGTCACCGCGGGCGATGGCGCCTCCTCGATCAGCTTCTGGTGCCGCCGCTGTACCGAGCAGTCGCGCTCACCGAGATGGATGGCATTGCCATGGCTGTCACCGAACACCTGGATCTCGATGTGCCGGGGGTTCTGAATGGCGCGTTCGAGAATGACGGTGGGATCGCCGAACGCCGCTTTCGCCTCCGACCGCGCGCTGCGCAGGGCATCGGCGAAGGATGCGGCGTCGGTCACGAGCCGCATGCCGCGGCCGCCACCACCGGCGACCGCCTTGATCATCACGGGGAAGCCGATCTTTTTGGCTTCCGCAAGCATAACCTCGTCACCCTGGTCGGCGCCCTGATAGCCAGGCACGCAGGGCACGCCGGCCTTTTTCATGATCTCCTTGGCGCCGGCCTTGTTGCCCATGGCCTCGATCGCCTGCGGTGACGGGCCGATAAAGACGAGGCCGGCATCCTTGCACGCCTGCGCAAAATCTTCGTTCTCGGCAAGGAAGCCGTAGCCGGGATGCACCGCGTCCGCGCCGCTCGCCTTCGCCGCCGCGATGATCGCGGGAATGTTGAGATAGGACTGCGCCGGCAAGGCTTCGCCGATTCGCACCGCCTGATCGGCTTGCCGCACGTGGAGCGCATCGCGATCGGCATCCGAATAGACAGCAACGACGCTTAAGCCCAGCTGCCGCGCGCTGCGCATCACGCGCAGCGCAATCTCGCCACGATTGGCGACCAGGAGTTTGAAGAACGGCCGGTGCTGCACTGATCCGTTCCTCATGGGCGGGCCACCGAGAATTGCATGCGCTGGGGTGTGCGCGAATCGCCCTCGCGGCAGATCGCCAGCACCTCGGACAGCACCGCGCGGGTATCGCGCGGATCGATCACGCCGTCGTCGAGCACGCGCGCGCTGGTCGAGAACACGTCCATCTGGCCGTCGAACACGCCGATGATCTCAGCCTTCATCGCATCGAGCTTGTCCTTCTCGATCGGCTTGCCGCGGCGTGCGGCGGCGGCTTCCGTCACGATCGCCATGGTCTCGGCGGCCTGCTCGCCGCCCATCACGGCGGTTTTGGCGTTGGGCCACGAGAAGCAGAACCGCGGATGGAATCCGCGCCCGCACATGCCGTAATTGCCGGCGCCGAAGGAGGCGCCGCAATAGATGGTAATCTGCGGCACCGTCGCCGATGTCACCGCCTGGATCATCTTCGAGCCGTGCTTGATCATGCCGGCTTCTTCGTAGGCTTTGCCGACCATGTAGCCGGTGGTGTTGTTGAGATAGAGGATCGGCGTGCGGGTCTGGCAGCAGGCCTGGATGAAGTGCGTCGCCTTGTTGGCGCCGGCGGGATCGAGCGGACCGTTGTTGGTGATGATGCCGATCGCCTGGCCCTCGATGCGGGCATGGCCGCAGACAGTGGCGGGGCCGTAGTTCGACGCCATCTCGGTGAAATCGGAATCGTCGACGATGCGCGCGATCACCTGCTTCATGTCGACTGGACGCTTGTGATCCATCGGCATGATGCTGAGCAGCTCGTCCTGGTCGTAGCGCGGCGGCTTGAATTGCGGAGCCGCCCGGCCCGGCCGCTCCCACTCCAGCGCCGCCATGATCTCGCGTGCGATGCGCAGGGCATCGCGATCGTCCTCGGCGAGATAGTCGCCGAGACCGGAGATTTGCGTGTGCATCTCGGCGCCGCCAAGCTCTTCCTCGGTCGCGATCTCGCCGGTCGCGGCTTTCAGCAGCGGCGGCCCCGCAAGGAAGGCGCGGGTGCGGCCGCGCACCATGACGATGTAGTCGGAGAGGCCGGTCTGGTAGGCACCGCCCGCAGTAGACGAGCCGTGCGTGACGGTGACAACAGGCAAACCTGCTGCCGAGAGCCGCGCGAGATTGCGAAAGATGTTGCCGCCGCGGACAAAGTCCTCGACGCGATAACGCAGCAGATTGGCGCCGGCGCTCTCGACGAGCTGCACGTAAGGCAGCTTGTTCTCCAGCGCGAGCTCCTGCACCCGCAGCGTCTTGTCGAGGCCGTAGGGCTGCAGCGCGCCGGCGTCGATGCCGGCATCACTGGCGCTGACCATGCAACGAATGCCGGAGACGAAGCCGATGCCGGCGATGACGCCGCCGCCTGGCACGCTCTTGTTTGCATCCGGCACGTCGAACATGTAGCCGGCGAGCGTTGACAGCTCGATGAAGGGCGCGCCGGGATCGAGCACCAGTGCGACGCGCTCACGCGGCAGCAGCTGGCCGCGCTTGTGGAAGCGATCCTTTGCCGCGGCAGATGCCGCACGCGTGCGCTCTTCCAGCGCGCGCATGCGGTCGATCAGGCCGAGCATGCCGTCCCGGTTGGCGTTGTAGGCGGCGCTGCCGGGGGAGATGGTGTTTACGAGAATGGACATCATTCTTTCCCAGTCGTCATTCCGGGGCGCGACGCAGTCGCGAGCCCGGAATCCATACTCCCGATTGTGGTTATGGATTCCGGGCCTGGCCCTTCGGGCCATCCCGGAATGACGGAGTGTGGCTTATCGATTCGTCCCAAAGATCTTCCGCGCCTCGGCGGGGCTTGCGATCTCGCGGCCGGCACGGCGGGCGCAGGCGGCGATGGCCTCGATCAGCTGGCCGTTCGACGTCACCTTCCTGCCGTCGGCGAGATAGAATGTATCCTCCAGGCCAGTGCGCAGATGACCGCCGAGCTCGGCGCAGCGCTGGTGCAGCGGCCAGATCTCCTCGCGGCCGATGGCGGTGACCTGAAACTGCGCTTCGGGGCGCTTCAGCTTGATCAGGATCGGCAGCAATTCAGGATCCGACGGCATGCCGGAGGCGACGCCCATGACGAAATTGTATTCAAGCGGGCCCTTGTACATACCGACCTGGTGATACATGCCGACGCAGCGGACGATCCCGACGTCGAAACATTCGAACTCGGGGATGGCGCCGACCGCGATCATGACGTCGAGATAGTCCTTCACCTTCTCGACCGCGTTGTCGAACATCATCGGCGGCCAGGCCCAGGTGTTGTCAGCTTTCACCTTCAGATAGTTCAGCGAGCCGGCGTTGCAGGCGGCGATCTCCGGCCTGGTCTCGCGGATGCAGTCGAGTGCGCCGCTGTAATTCGGCCCTGACACGCCAGAGGTATGGTTGATGATGACGCCAGGACAGGCTTCGCGGATCGCCTGCTGGATCTCCTTGCTGACCGCAACTTCCCAGGACGGCAGGTGCCCCTTGTCCGGCGCCTGCTGGCGCAGATGGATGTGCATGACGGAGGCGCCCGCATCGAACGCAGCCTTGGCCTCGCGCGCCATCTGCTCGGGCGTAACCGGCACATTGTGCTGCTTCGGGTCGGTGAGCACGCCGTTCAGCGCGCAGGTGATGACGGCCTTGTCGCTCATACCACTCATGTCTCGCACGTTGAGAATTCAACGCCTGCGATCATGTGATGCGCGGCATGCGGCTTCTTGCGCGGAGAAGCTAGTTAAAGACAAGCTCTCGTAGGGTGGGCAAAGGCGCTTTGCGCCGTGCCCACCACGTCTCGATACTTGGCGAAGATGGTGGGCACGCTTCGCTTTGCCAACCCTACGAGAGCGGCGCTAACTCGCTTCGGCCAGCCTCACCGTCTCGGTGCTGCGATAGATCGCGAGATCCCGCGAGCCGACGAAGATCGCACGCGGCTTCAATCCGTAAAAGCGGCGGATCGAATGACTGAAATGCGTGCTATCGGGATAGCCGATGTCCTGAGCGAGATGGGCGAGGTTGAGGTCCTGGTTGGCGAAGTGCAGCAGATGCCGCGCGCGCTTCCAGGCACGGAAGGAGCGGAAGGAGATGCCGGTCTCTTCCTTGAACAGATGCAGGAAGCGCGAGGCGGAGAGACCAGCTTCGGCCGCACAGGTGTCTGCGGTGACGGGCTCGCCCGAAAAACGCTCGATGCGCGCGACGGCGCGCGTCACGCGCGGGTCGAGCACGCGGCGCGGCAGCGCCTCGCCAAAACACATCTCGTCGAACTCGGCGGTGGTGATGTCGTTATAGCGGCGCTGGCGCAGCAGCGTGTAGGCCGCGAGGATTTTTCGGGCATAGACGGCCCGATCAGGTCCCATCAACCGCTGGGCCAAGGCCTCGATCACGCCGTCAGGCATGCTTTCCGGCTCGAGCGTGACGCTGATTGCGGTGCGGTAGTCGCTGGCAATGGAATGCCGCTGGTTCGGCAGGGTAACGAACAGTTCGGCGGTGGCGAGGACATCGTCGATGGTCAGATGCAGGTTGCCTTTCACGGCGACATAGACGTGACAGCAACCTGGGGTCCGCTTGCGGGGCCTGCCGAGCAAGCCGGCATAGAAGACCCGCTCCGGCGTGATCAGCATCAGATGGTCGGATTCGCGACCCTTGTCTTCCATTGGGTATCCTCCTCGCGCGGCTCTCTGGCCGCTGCGGACGGAGGTCACCTTAGCGGAAATTGGGGCGCTGTCACGACGCGATAGCGCTGTCATGGAGCGCAAAAGATTACCATTCCGGGCCGACAATCAGTCTTCCCGGAACCGCGATGAGACCGTAGCCCCAACCTGCAGAGGGCTTACGCCCTCACGCGCGGCGGAACATTCTGCTCGGCGCCGGCCTTCTGCTCCGCCGCAACCGCGCGCCTGAAACCGTCGCGCTGCTGCAAGCGCGCCCAATAGGCTGCGACATTCGGCCCAAAATCCTTGGCGAGACCGATATTGCTGGCGAGCCGGAGCGCGTAACCAATGACAATGTCAGCGGCGGTGAAACGGCCGGCGCACAGGGTTTCGGCATTCGCGGTCGCTGCCTCGACGGCGCGCAGTCGCCCCAGAAACCACTTCGCATAATCGGTGGCGACCTGCGGATTGCGGCGCTCCTCCGGCTCGAGCTGGGTGTAGCGGAGCACCAGCGTCTGCGGGAAGGTTAACGTCGCGTCGCTGAAATACATCCAATTCAGGAAGGCGCCATAGGCGGGATCCTCGGGGCCGACCATCAGCGGCGTCGGGCCATATTTGACGCCGAGATAGTGGCAGATGCCGGAGGACTCCGTCATCTTAGTCTCGCCGTCGACCATGAAGGGAATCGTCCCCAGCGGATTGAGCGCGAGATATTCCTTGGCAAAGACCCGCGGCGGGAACGGCAACATCTTCAGCTCATACGGCAGCCCCATCTCCTCCAGCATCCAGAGCGGACGGAACGAGCGCGCGGCGTCGCAGTGATAGAGCGTGATCATCAGGACTTCCCTTTAGAACATGATCCGGAACGACGGATCTCGTCGTGGTCGGCGGTGAACAGCATTTTTCCCCTCGTCACAACCCCATCTGCCTTGACGCCAGATCCTTCATGATCTCCTCGGTGCCGCCGCCGATGGCATTGACCTTGACCTCGCGGTAGATGCGCTCGGCCTTGATGCCACGCATGAAGCCGGCGCCGCCAAAAATCTGCACGGCTTCCGAGGCGCAGAACGCCATGGTCTGCGTCGCCTGGTTCTTCATCATGCAGATTTCGGCGACCGGGCTCTCGCCCTGCTCCAGCCGCCAGGCCAGCATCTCCAGCATCGCTTGCGACGCTGCGACCTTCTGCGCCATGTCGACGATCTTGTGGCGGATCACCTGGTGCTGGGCGAGCGGCTTGCCAAACGTCTTGCGTTCCTTGGCATAAGCGACCGCCTCATCGAGGCAGACGCGGGCGAAGGCGGTGCAGCCGGCCGCCATGCCCATGCGCTCGCTGTTGAAATTCTGCATGATGATCTTGAATCCCTGGCCCTCCTCGCCGATCAGGTTTTCGGCCGGCACGCGGCAATCGTCGAAATGCAGCGTCGCGGTGTCGGAGGCCCACCAGCCCATCTTCTTCAGCTCGGTGCGCGACAGGCCGGGCGTATCGCCCTCGATCAGGAGCAGGCTGACGCCGCCGGCGCCCTCGCCGCCGGTACGCACCGCAACGGTCAGATAATCGGCGCGCACGCCCGAGGTGATGAAGGTCTTCTCGCCGCTCACGACGTAGTGATCGCCGTCGCGCCGCGCCCGGGTGCGGAGGTTTGCGACGTCTGAACCGCCGCCGGGCTCGGTGATGGCGAGCGCAGAGATCTTCTCGCCGGCCAGCACCTGCGGCAGCACGCGCGCCTTGACCTCCGGCAGCGCGGCGCGGGCGATCGGCGGCGAGCCGATGGTGTGGCTCATCAGGCTGGCGCTGACGCCGCCGGCACCTGCCCGCGCCAGCTCCTGGCTGGCCACGATCTTCATGAACTGGTCGGCGGCGATCCCGCCATATTCCTCGGGAAATCCCAGCCCCAACAGGCCGATCTCGGCCGCCTTGCGATAGAGCGCGCGGGGAAATTCGCCGGCCTCGTCCCATTCATGGGCGAACGGTGCGATCTCCTTGTCGACGAAGCGGCGCATCACGTCGCGAAATGCTTCGTGCTCGGCAGTATAGAATGGGCTCTTCATTGCATTCGCGCCTTCGACGACTCTCTTCTTCCACCATGGCCGGAACATTGGCGGCTCACTTGCGCCGAGTGGCTGGGTGAGGGATGGCACCTCGCCGGTCGTGGCCTAGCAACTCAACGCAAGACGATTTTCACCCCTCGCAGGCCAACTCCAAATCAAAAAAGGACTGCTGCACAAAACTCCGGCTGGCCTCCCAGGGCCACGCCGGGCATGGTGCACGGCAATAAAAGGCAGGCGGTAGAAGACCGCCGAGGGAGGGATTGTTGGCCGTTCGTTACTACGACTGGATCGCGCATCATGCGCGCCGCTCGCCTGGCAAGGTTGCGGCCATCGACCTCGCGAGCGAGCGCCGCTTCACTTATCGGCAGCTCGACGCCCGCGTCTCGCGCCTTGCCTCGTTCTTTCGCCAAACACTGAAAGTCTCGCGCGGCGACCGGGTCGCGGTGCTGGCGCTGAACACGACCGATACGCTGGAGGTGCAGTTCGCCTGCGGACGGCTAGGTGCCGTCTTCGTGCCGCTGAACACCCGCCTCACCGTTCCCGAGCTTCAGTTCATCACCGGCGATTGCGCGCCGAAGGTGATGATCCATGACACCGATCTGGCCGAGACCGCGCTCGCCGTCGCAAAGCTCTGCAACGTCGCGACCAGCCTGCTGCTCGGTCCCGGCGGCGCCTATGAGGCCGGCATTGCAGGCGCCAAGCCGCTGGAGCGCGCCGAAGAGGTCACGCTCGATGATGTCTCGACCATCATGTACACGTCGGGCACGACGGGACACCCGAAGGGCGCGACCATCACGCATGGCATGACCTTCTGGAATTGCGTCAATCTCGGCGGCCCGGCCTGCATCGGACCGTCCTCTGTGCTGCTCACCGTGCTGCCGCTGTTCCACACCGGCGGGCTCAACTGCTACACCAATCCCGTGCTGCATGCCGGCGGCACCGTGATGATCATGCGCGCGTTCGATCCCGGCACCGCGCTCGGCCTGATCAACGATCCCGCCCAGGGCATCAACGTGTTCTTCGGCGTGCCCGCGATCTACCAATTCATGGCGCAGCATCCGGCCTTCACGACTTCAGATCTTTCCCGGTTGATCGTCTGTGGTGTCGGCGGCGCACCGATGCCGGTGCCGCTGCTCAAGGTGTGGGAGGCGCGCGGCGTCGCGCTTCAGCAGGGCTACGGCATGACCGAGACGTCGCCCGCCGTGCTGGTGCTCGATCGCGAGGATGCGGCACGCAAGGCCGGCTCCGCCGGCAAGCCGGTGCTGCACACGGAGGTGCGCATCGTCCGCCCCGACGGGAGCGATGCCGATGTCGGCGAGCTCGGTGAGCTCTGGGTCAAGGGACCGAACATCACGCCGGGCTATTGGAACAGGCCGGAGGCGAACAAATCCGCTTTCACCGACGGCTGGCTTCACACGGGCGATGCGACGCGCGTCGACGACGAAGGCTTCTATTACATCGTCGACCGCTGGAAGGACATGTACATCTCCGGCGGCGAGAACGTCTATCCGGCCGAGGTCGAGAGCGTCCTGCACCAGCTTAACGCCATCGTGGAAGCCGCGGTGATCGGCATTCCCGATCCGCAATGGGGCGAGGTCGGCCTTGCCATCGTCGCGGTCAAGCCGGGACAAAGGCTGACCGAGGCCGACGTCCTTGCGCATTGCGCGGCGAATCTCGCGCGCTTCAAATGTCCGCGCCAGATCCGCTTCGTCGATGCGCTGCCGCGCAACGCCACCGGAAAAATCCACAAGCCGACCCTGCGCAAGGAATTTTCGGTGACTTCAGAAGTCGACAAGAAAGTCGCCAACGCCTGATCAAAGCGCCCCTCTCGCGGGCGCTTTTTGCTTTTCTGACGTGCCTGCTCCCACCCAGAAGAACCGCAAGGAATTTTCATGAACAAGAAACTCTCCCTGCTTACCGCAGCAACCGCGTTGTCGCTGCTCACGATCCAGGGCGCCTCCGCCCAGAAGGCGTACGACACCGGCGTCACCGACACCGAGATCAAGATCGGCAATGTCGAGGCCTATTCGGGACCCGCTTCCGCCTACGGCGTCATCGGCAAGACCGAGGAAGCCTATTTCAAGATGATCAACGACCAGGGCGGCATCAACGGCCGCAAGATCAACTGGATCTCCTATGACGACGGCTACTCGCCGCCGAAGACGGTGGAGCAGATCCGCAAGCTGATCGAAAGCGACGAGGTCTTCCTGGTGTTCAACGCGCTGGGTACGCCGACCCAGACCGCCGTGCAGAAATATCACAACTCCAAGAAGGTGCCGCAGCTCTTCCTCGCCACCGGCGCCAGCAAGTGGAACGATCCGCACAACTTCCCCTGGACCATGGGCTTCCAGCCGAGCTACCGGGTCGAGGCGCGGATCTTCGCAAAATACATCCTGAAGGAGAAGCCGGACGCGAAGGTTGCGATCTTCTATGCCAACGACGATTTCGGCAAAGACTACCTTGCCGGCATCAAGGACGTGTTCGGCGACAAGGCATCGAAGCTGATCGTGGCCGAAGAGAGCTACGAGACATCGGAGCCCTCGATCGACGCCCATATCGTCAAGCTCAAGGACACCGGCGCCGACGTCTTCGTGAACATTGCGACCCCGAAATTCGCGGCGCAGGCCATCAAGAAGATCGCCGAGCTCGGCTGGAAGCCGATGCATCTGATGACCGACGTCTCGGTCTCGATCGGTGCGGTGATGAAGCCCGCCGGCTTCGAGGCCTCCGAAGGCGTGCTCTCGGCCGGCTACCTCAAGGATGCCTCGGATCCGCAGTGGAAAGACGATGCCGGCATGAAGAAGTTCATGGCCTTCATCGAAAAGTACATGCCGGGTGCCAACATTTCGGACGCCAATCTGGTCTACGGCTATGCCGCGGCGCAGACCATGGTTCAGGTGCTGAAGCAGGCGGGCGATAATCTCACCCGCGAGAACGTGATGAAGCAGGCCGCCAGCCTGAAGGACTTCACTCCCGACACGCTGATCCCGGGGATCACGATCAACACCTCGGCCACCGACTTCGCGCCGATCGAGCAGCTCAAGATGTGGCGCTTCAAAGGCGGCCAGTGGGAACTGTTCGGCCCCATCATCAGCGCCGAGCCGAGCGGCTAGCTTCGACGAGAGATTGCCGACACATGCGAGATAGCGGCCGTAAGGCCGCTATCTTTTTGGGCGCTCGGGCGCAAATTCAGGCAGGCAAAAAGAGCGCAAAAGACTCGTCGACAGTGCGCCGAAGGTGATCTCGATACAGCTTGTAATTCGCGTGGTCGGGTGCGATCCGGCCCACCGCCGGATCGGCGATATTGCGTGACGGAACATAGGCGATCGGCGCCGCGACCGGCGTCAGTTGCGAGCCGGCGCCGGCGCGCAGCGTCGAGATGATGCCATACATCGCACCGGACACGGTTGGCCGCGATACCGTGATCACGCGATGCTGGCCATGCTTGTTGATGACAAGATAGATGAACCCCGACTGATGCGGCACAGCAACTTCACCGGTGTGCTCATAGGCCGCATCGGTCCGCTCGCCCTCGCGGAAGACCAGCGAGGAGACCTTCGGCTCCCAGGCGATCTCGGTGCGATAGGCGAAGATCGCATCCTTGTCGCCAAAGGACGGCCGCAGCGTGATGTAGACGTCCTCGATCCAGGTCACCGCGCGATGCGAATAAGAGCCGAGACTGTCTGGCGCGACATCGTTGCCGGCCGTGGGCGACGGCGCAACCGTGCTCTTGCGCAAGGACACGCCCAAGGCCTGCTCGAGCCGGACCGTGGTTGCCAGCGTGAACGGGCGGCGGCCGCCGAGCGCCTTCTCCAGCGTCGACAGGCTGAGCTTGGCCTGCTCGGCCAGCGCCTGCCGCGAGATCCGGCGTCTTGCGATCTCCTCGCGGATCGTCTCCGCGACCTCGCGGCTTTGCTCGTCCGAAAGCTGCCTGTCAGCGAGCTTGTCTTGCGTCTGCATCGTTAACCCTGCTCCACGGCCGCCAGTCTAGCAGGACGGACAAGTCAGCACAAAACCGGACATCGTCGCCAAAGAGGTGGCCCGGCAAGGCCAGCCGCGGCGGAACATTGCCGATCATTCTGCTCGCGAAATCGCCCCCTCCCGACGGATGCTCGGCAGCGTCAAACACACTTCGGGAGCAGGAAAAATGGACATCTACGACGCGGAAGACAGCGACGAACACCCCTGGCTGGGGAGGCTGATCAAGGTCGGTCTGTTCCTTCTGGCGCAAAGCATTGCCGTCCTCCTGGTCAGTTTCGTGGCCCTGCTGGTGAGCTTCGAGACTTCCTGGTCGGCGACGACCGAGCAGGCAAGCCTGCTCCAGCCCGGCGATGCCAAGTCCGGCAGCCTCCTCCTGAAGGAGGACGGCGCTTACACCGAAGCCATCCGCCTCGGGATCGATGTCGACGTCACCGTGTCAGGCCCGACGCTGCGCACGCGCGTCACGCAGATCTTCCGCAACCCGACCAAGGACTGGGCCGAGGCGACCTATGTCTATCCGTTGGCCGCCGACGGCGCCGTCGACACGCTCAAGATGGTGGTCGGCGACCGCGTCATCGTCGGCGACATCAAGGAGCGTCAGCAGGCACGCGTGATCTACGAGCAGGCGCGCCGCAACGGACAGAAGGCCGCGCTCACCGAGCAGGAACGGCCCAACATCTTCACCAACTCGGTCGCCAATATCGGTCCCGGCGAAACCGTGCTGGTGCAGATCGAATATCAGGAGCCGGTGCACCAAACCGGCAACGAATATTCGCTGCGCGTGCCGCTCGTGGTCGGGCCGCGCTACAATCCGGCGCCGAGCGTTCAGAGCGTCGATTTTCGCAAAGACGGCTCCGGCTGGGGCGCCACCGCATCGAACCCCGTGCCGGATCGCGACCGCATCTCGCCGCCGGTGCTCGATCCCGCCAAGAATCCGCCGATCAATCCGACCAGCATCACGGTGCACCTGAAAGCCGGCTTTGCGCTTGGCGAGGTCAAGAGCCACCATCACAACGTCAAGATCGAGAGCCCGGACGACACGACGCGCGTCGTGACGCTTGCCGGCGGCACCGTGCCCGCCGACCGCGACTTCGAGCTGACCTGGAAGCCGGCCGCCGAAAAGGCGCCGTCGGTCGGCCTGTTCCACGAGCATGTCGGCGATGCCGACTATTTGCTCGCCTTCGTTACACCGCCCGCCGCCGAGCAAACAACGCAGAAGCCGCTGCCGCGCGAAGTGGTGTTCGTGATCGACAATTCCGGCTCAATGGGCGGCACCTCGATCGAGCAAGCCAAGGCGAGCCTGCTCTATGCGCTCGGCCGCCTCCGGCCGAACGACCGCTTCAACGTGATCCGTTTCGACGACACCATGGACGTGCTGTTTCCGACCTCGGTGCCAGCCGATACCGCGCATGTCAGCGAAGCGACGTCATTCGTCAGCGCATTGCAGGCACGTGGCAGCACCGAGATGGTGCCGGCGATGCGCGCGGCACTGACCGACAAGATCGGTGATACCAGCATGGTTCGCCAAATCGTGTTCCTGACCGACGGCGCGATCGGCAACGAGCAGCAATTGTTCGAGACCATCACCGCGATGCGCGGCCGCTCGCGCATCTTCATGGTCGGCATCGGCTCCGCGCCCAACACCTATCTGATGACGCGGGCTTCCGAGCTCGGCCGCGGCGCCTTCACCCATATCGGCTCGGTCGAGCAGGTCGAGGAGCGCATGCGCGGCCTGTTCGCCAAGCTGGAGAACCCTGCCGTGACCGGCCTCACCGCAAAATTTTCCGAGGCCAAAGCCGACGTCACGCCCGCGATCATTCCCGACATCTATCGCGACGAGCCGCTGGTGCTCGCAGCGAAGCTCGACAAGCTCGCGGGATCGCTGGAGATCAAGGGTCGTGTCGGCGATCGCCCGTGGTCGGTGACGCTGCCGCTGCAAAATGCCGCCGAGGGCAAAGGCCTGTCAAAACTCTGGGCCAGGCGCAAGATCGGCGATGCCGAGGTGGCGCGGACGCTCCGCGAGATGACGCCGGAGGACACGGACAAGACGATCCTGGCGCTGGCGCTCGACCATCAGATCGTCACGCGGCTGACCAGCCTGGTCGCGGTCGACAAGACGCCGAGCCGTCCCGAGGGCCAGCCGCTCAAGCTCAGCGAGCTTCCGATCAACCTGCCGGCGGGCTGGGATTTCGCGAAGGTGTTCGGCGAACGGCCGCAGCTGACACCGACACAGTTGCGCGAGCGCCGCGCCGATGCAGGCCAGCCAGCAGCAAGGCGGCCGGCTCCTGTCACGCCCGATGCGATCCGTCTGCCCAAGACCGCGACTTCGGCCGCGCTGAAGATGATCGCAGGCCTGATCATGATCGTTCTCGCCCTGATCCTGTTCGTGTTCAACCGGCGTCAGACCTTGCTCACTGACGCCGCTTGAGAGAGGAGCCCCCCGAACTCCTCTTGCTTGGCGCGCGCGGCTGCCCGTCCCGAAACCAACGGCCGCGCGCGCCTTTTTCTTCCCCGTCATTGCGAGCGCAGCGAAGCAATCCAGACTGCCTCCTCGGAAAGATTCTGGATTGCTTCGCTGCGCTCGCAATGACGATTGTGGAATCAATGCCCCGCTTCATCTCGCCTCTGGTCCTGGCGCTGGTTGGAACGATCCTGTTCGGCGACGGCGCCTACATCCACGCCAAGGCGTGGCTCGCGCAGCTGCTGCTGGAGCGTGCGTTCGACCGGAGCGTTGCGACCGGCCAGCCGGTCAAGCCGTGGTCCTGGGCCGATACCTGGCCGGTGGCCCGGATCGAGGTGAAACGGATCAGCGCCAGCGCCATCGTGCTGGACGGCACGAGCGGCCAAGCGCTCGCTTTTGGACCCGGCCATATCCAGCACACGGCTAACGCGGGCGAACGCGGGATTGGCGTGTATGCCGCCCATCGCGACACGCACTTCCGTTTCCTGCGGAATGTTGTCGTTGGTGACGTCATCGATGTCACCCGCAGCGACGGTCGACATTTTCGCTATCGCGCGGATTCCTCGACCGTGGTCCGTTTCGATGCATCGGGCCTCGACGCCGCGGCAGAGGGTTTCGAGCTTGTTCTGGCGACCTGCTGGCCATTCGACTCCATCACCTCCGGCCCCGAGCGCTACATCCTGCATGCAACATTGATTGGCGCCGACAGATAGATCGCCCATCGGGCCGGCGAGGCGCGCCGATGCGTCATTCATTCCATCACACGGCATGCCACCCACACGGTTGCCACTCCGAAGAACTCGCCATAGAACAGAGTGACGCGCTGCCAAAAAGAACAACAAGTGAGGTCACGCCATGGAAGCTCGGGTCTCTAAAGCGCAGGTCTCTAAAACCCAGGTCTCTGCCGCGTCGGTTCCTGCCCGCTCATGGTCGCCGCCGCCCGATGCCAGTGACATCGTCAAGGGCATCCACGCCATGCTGCATCCGCACAACATCGTGCTGGTGGGCGCGACCGACAAGCCGGGCAATTACGCCGAGCGCATCTGGAACAATCTGGTCAGATACGGCTTCGAGGGCGGGCTCTTTCCTGTCAACGCCAAGCGCGAAACCATCTGGGGCGTGCCCTGCTACAAGGATTTTGCGAGCCTCCCCGAGAAGCCTGATCACGTTTTGGTGCTGGTGCCCGCACGCTTTGCCGTGCAGGTGATCCGCGACGCCGCTGCTGCCGGCGCGCGGTCGGCTACCATCGTCACTTCAGGTTTCAGCGAGTTGCAGGATGAGGAGAGCCAGAAGCTCGCCACGGAGCTGCAACAGGCCGTGCGTGAGACGGGGCTCGCCGTCACCGGCCCCAACTGCCTCGGCAATTTGAGCGCCGGCGAGAATCTCTTCACCAATATCGACGACCGCAACGTCACCATGGAACAAGGCGCGGTGGCGATCGCCGGCCAATCCGGCGCCATCGTCATGGCAATCCGGCAGGCGCTGGAGGATCGCGGCGTCGGCGTCGGCTATATGGTGACGACAGGCAACGAGACCGGGCTCGAGACGCCCGACCTGATGCGCTATTTCGCCGACGATCCGAGCGTCAAGGTGATCGTGGTCTATCTCGAAGGCGTCCGTAACACCAAGGCGTTTCGCGACGCCTGCAAGGCCGCGCGGGCCGCGAGCAAGCCGGTGATTGCACTCAAGCTCGGATCATCGGAAGGCGGCCGCGCCGCGGCGATGGCGCACACCGGCGCGCTGGCGGGCTCGATCGAGACGTTCGACGCGATCGCAACCCGCGAAGGCGTGATCCGCGTGGGCGGGCTCGACGAATTGATCGAGACCACCGAATGCTTCGTCCACGCCGCCGTGCCCAAAGGCGACCGGCTTGCCGCAGTGACACTGTCCGGCGGCAAGCGCGGCATGCTGATCGATGCCTTTTATGCAGAAGGCCTGAATTTCGCGCCGCTCAGTCCCCATGTCAGCAGCGAACTGGCGAAGATGCTCGGCCCGGGCTCGATCGTCGGCAATCCGCTCGATGCCGGCTTTGCCGCCGTGGTCGATCCTTCCGTCTACATGAAGTCGATCAAGCTGATGATCGACGATCCTGATATCGACATCGTCATCGTCGACGCTGAGCTTCCGAAAGCGCCGCACGAGCAGCGCGAGCGTAATCTGCGTATCGTCAACGAGATGGCGAGCCGGGCCTCAAAACCCGTGATCTATATCAGCGCGATGTCGATCGGCTTCACCGAGTACACCAAGGGTCTGCGCAAATCGCTGCCGCACCTCGCGGTGATGCAGGGCATGGATCGCGCGGTGACCGCGATCAAATCCCTGCTCGCCTATGCCAGGCTGCGCAAAGAGGTGCCCGACATCGTCTCGAGCTCGAAGCCCGCCGCGCGCGCCGTGCTGGAGAAAGCGCTGGCATCGGCGAGCGGCGCCGCGCTCGACGAGGTCGCCTCGAAAAAGCTGCTGAAAGCCTATGGCATCCCGACCTCGAGGGAGGGAATTGCGCAGACGGGGGCGGAGGCCGTGAAGATTGCCAAGCAGATCGGCTTTCCGGTCGTGGCCAAAGTCGTCAGCGCCGAGATCCTGCACAAATCCGATATCGGCGGCGTGGTGCTGAACCTCAACAGCGCGGCCGAGGTGAAGAAAGCGTTTTCCGACATCACCGCGCGGGTGAAGAAGCTGAAGGGCAAGCCGAAGCTCGACGGCATCCTGATCGCGCAGCAGGTCAAGGCCGACCTCGAGCTCGTGGTCGGCGCCTCGCTCGATGCCGAGATGGGGCCGGTCGTGCTGTTCGGCACCGGCGGCATCGATATCGAGCTGATGAAGGACGTGGCGCTGGCCGGCGCGCCGCTGGACGAGGCCGAGGCGCGGCTCCTGATCGGCCGCACCAAGGCCGGCATCAAGATGCGCGGCTATCGCGGCAAGCCGGCGCTGCACGAGACCTCGGCGGTGAAGGCGCTGGTCGGCCTGTCCAATTTGATCGCGGATGCCGGCGACCGGATCGCCTCGATCGACATCAATCCGTTCCTGATCAATGCCAGAACCGGCGTCGCGGTCGATGCGCTGATCGTGCTGAACAACGCAGCCGCGAAGCGCGCCGCTGGCCATTGATGTCGCGCAGGGCGGAAGAGCGAAGGCGGACAAGTCGTTAACCCGCTCTCGTTAACATTGCGGCCATCCAGGCTCCTTCCAACTTCCCCGCTTTGGTCGTAAAATCGCACCCGCATGGCACGCGCGAGCAATCTGGTGATCGGAACGACGACGCTGGCGGTGATTGCCGTGGCGTTCGGCGGCCTGCTCAGCGTGCAGAAATGGCGCACCATCCAGAGCCGCAGCCCGTTGCGCGTCGTCTTTGAGGGCGGCTCGGCCAGCGGCCTGCGGCCCGGCGGCCCGGTCAATTTCGACGGCGTGCCCGCCGGCCAGATCCTGTCGATCAAGCTGGACAGTCCGCGCAAGGTCGTGGCGCTGGTGTCGCTCGACAACACCGCGCCGATCCGCAAGGACACGGTGGCCGGCATCGAGTTCCAGGGCCTCACCGGTGTCGCAGCGGTCTCGCTGATCGGCGGCGCCCCGTCCGCGCCTCCGGTGCCGCTGGACTCGGACGGCATTCCCGTGCTGACCGCCGACCTCAGCGACGCCGAATCCATCGTCGACACGCTGCACAGCGTCGATCGCACCATCGTCAGCAACGCACCCGCGATCAAGGACGGCCTGCGCACGTTCGAAAACCATACGGCGGACCTCAGAGGCAAGGGTGACGAGATCGACGCGGTGATGCTCAAGGTCGACAATGCATTTGCGGGCTTCGACAAGGCGGTCACCAAGATCGAGGGCGTGGTGCCGGGCTTTGTCGACGGCAAGGCCGACGAGTTGTTCGAAAAGGTGAAGGGGCTGCACGAGCTCGCCGACACCATGAAGAGAAAATCGGCAAGCTTCCTCGAGGACACCCGCCGCTCGCTGCTCGATGTCAGCGAGGCCGCGAACAAGATGAGCGGGACGCCGGCGCCCGCCGTCGCCCCGCGCCCGCCGCGCAAGCCAACGCAGCAGAAGCGGTAGAGCCTACCAGCTGGCAACAACACTTTCGCGCTCAACTATGCCGCCAAGGACGTTATGTTTCCGAATCTTGCCGAGTTGCTCGGAAAGCCGGAACTTTCGGGTTCGGTGTTGTACTCGCGCAACGGTTATTGGGCCACCTCTCGCAACCAGAGCGCGATTCTGTCGCCTCGGGCGACAGTTTGCAGTGCTTCAGTAATTGCTGGCCGCCGCCTCATTCGGGATGCCGTCGATCGGACACTCGTCAGTCCCTGGCGTCGAGCGCGTCATCGCCTCGACCATGTCCCGCGTGCCTTCGGGATCGGCGATCCAGTTCTTGTAGAAATCATAGGGGCAGGCGGCGACGCCGCGCGGACTCTCGCCGGAATTGATCATGCCGGTGTAGCCGCGGTGGACCAGCTTGTAGAGGTGGTTCTGCGACTGGCCGTTGCGGCGGGCATCGCGGATCAGATGTTTCGACAGTTGCGCGTACTGGATGCCGTATTCCTCCTCGCCGCACTCGCCGAGCGTACGGCCGTCGAAGCCAATGATCGCGGAGTGGCCGAAATAGGAATAGACACCGTCGAAGCCGGCGGCATTGGCGACCGCGACATAGACGTTGTTGGCCCACGCCATGGCCTTGGAAATCAGAATCTGCTGTTCCTTGGCCGGATACATGTAGCCCTGGCAGCGCACGATCAGCTCGGCGCCCTTCATGGCGCAGTCGCGCCAGATCTCCGGAAAATTGCCGTCGTCGCAGATGATGAGGCTGACCTTCATCCCCTTCGGGCCTTCAGAGACGTAGGTGCAGTTGCCGGGATACCAGCCTTCGATCGGCACCCACGGCATGATCTTGCGGTACTTCTGTACGATCTCACCCTTGTCGTTCATCAGGATCAGGGTGTTGTAGGGCGCCTTGTGCGGATGCTCCTCGTGCCGCTCGCCGGTGAGCGAGAACACGCCCCACACTTTCGCCTTGCGACAGGCCTCGGCAAAAATCGCGGTCTCCTCACCGGGCACTGCGGAGGCGGTCTCGTACATCTCTTTGGAGTCGTACATGATGCCTTGTGTAGAGTACTCCGGGAAGATCACCAGGTCCATGCCGGGCAGGCCAGCCTTCATGCCAACAAGCATGTCGGCGATCTTGCAGGCGTTGTCGAGCACCTCGGCCTTGGTGTGCAGGCGGGGCATTTTGTAGTTGACCACTGCGACGCCGACGGTGTCGTTGCTGCTGGAAATATCGCCGTGAAGCATGTTGAGCGCTCCTGTCTTTTATTCGTTTGAGGTCATCGCGTGCGTTAGTGGCTGATCATCCAGGGCCGCGCGGTGGGAAAGCCCTTGGCACCGCTCCTGGTCCTGGTCACCAGCCGCGCAGGCTTCTTCTTGTCCGACGAGCTCCTGTTCTTGACCGTCTTGCCTGACGAGCAGCAGCCGCAACCGGGGCCGTGCGAGGCCTTGTATTGCGCGAGCGTCTGCGGCGCGTGCGTGCTGCGCTCGTTGACGGCGTGGGCCTTTCGCTTCTCTGCAGGCATGCAGAAGAAATTCGGCGCAGTCAGGATGACGCGCGGCGCCATCGCCTCGCAGTGCGGACAATTTTGCGGATCGTCACATTCCGCCATCGGGCGCAGATCCTTGAAGGGTCCGCAGTCGTCACAGAGATATTCATAGACCGGCATTGCATCACATCCCTACGCTCTTGCCTGTTCAATATGCTTCGCCGCGGATGCGGGCGGCCGAGAGGCGCCGTCCCACATCCCGTCGTGCAGGGACTATTTGTCCGGCGAGATCGGCATCTGGATGTCGCCGGTGATGTGCTTGATCGGACCCGCCGCCGACGGCATCACGTCGAAGTCGAAGATTTCCGTCGGCAGCCACAGCGTAGCGCAGGCATTGGGCACGTCGACCACACCGGAGATGTGGCCCTGGCACGGCGCGGTGCCGAGGATCGAGTAGGCCTGGGCGCCGGAGTAGCCGAACTTCTTCAGATATTCGATGGCGTTGAGGCAGGCCTGGCGATAGGCGATATGGACGTCGAGATAATGCTGCTTGCCGGCTTCATCCACCGAGATGCCTTCGAAGATCAGATAGTCCTTGTAGTTCGGCGTGATCGGCGACGGCTTAAAGATCGGATTCTTGATGCCGTATTTCGACATGCCGTCCTTGATCACTTCGACCTTCAGATGCAGCCAGCCGGCCATCTCAATCGCGCCGCAGAACGTGATCTCGCCGTCGCCCTGGCTGAAGTGCAGATCGCCCATCGAGAGACCGGCGCCGGGCACATAGACCGGGAAGTAGATTTTTGAGCCGCGCGACAGGTCCTTGATATCGCAATTGCCGCCGTGCTCGCGCGGCGGCACCGTGCGCGCACCTTCTGCACCGATCTTGGCTTTCACATCGCCCGTGGCACGGCCGCCGTGGGCGGTCGCCGCGAATGGCGGGTTGGCAAGGCCAGGCACGCGGGTCGGGTTGGTCGAGATCAGCTCGGCCTCGCGCTTGTTCCAGGTCTCCAGCATCTTCGGGTCAGGCAGACAGCCGATCAGACCGGGATGGATCAGTCCTGCGAAATTCACCCCGGGCACGTGGCGCGACGAGGTGTAGAGACCCTTGAAGTCCCAGATCGACTTCTGCGCCAGCGGGAAGTGGTCGGTGAGGAAGCCGCCGCCGTTCTGCTTGGAGAAGAAGCCGTTGAAGCCCCACAGACTCTCCTTCATCGGGCCGACGTCGAGCAAGTCGACGACAAGAAGATCGCCGGGCTCCGCGCCCTTGACGCCGATCGGACCGGAGAGGAAGTGAACGATCGACAGATCGATATCGCGTACGTCGTCGGCGGAATCGTTGTTCTTGATGAAGCCGCCGGTCCAGTCATAGGTCTCGATGATGAAATCGTCGCCGGGATTGACCCAGGCAACGATCGGGATGTCGGGGTGCCAGCGGTTATGCACCATGTCATTTTCATAGGCCGATTTGGTGAGATCGACCTTGATCAGTGTCTCTGGCATCGAGAGGCTCCCATTTTACGACGGTTGGTTAGACGGACAGATATTTTGAGACCTGCGCGGCATCGACGCTGTCGCGCGGGTCATCACGCACGATCGCGCCGTTCTCGATCACCAGCACGCGGTCGGCGATATCGAGCGCGAAGCTCAGGACCTGCTCGGACACGACGATCGAGAGGCCCTTTTCATCGCGGATGCGCTTGAGCGTCCGCGCCATGTCCTTGATGATCGACGGCTGGATGCCTTCGGTCGGCTCGTCGAGCAGCAACACTTTCGGCTTGGTCGCGAGCGCGCGGGCAATCGCCAATTGTTGTTGTTGCCCGCCGGACAGATTGCCGCCGCGGCGGCCCTTCATCTCCAGCAGCACCGGAAACAGCTCGTAGATGTCGCCGGGCACCTCAGTGCCACCGGAGACGACGAGCCCGGTCTCGATGTTCTCCTTCACGGTCATGGTGGAGAAGATCATGCGGCCCTGCGGCACATAGGCGAGGCCCTTGGCGACGCGCTCATAGCTCGGCAGGCCGCCAAGCTCGGCGCCGTCCATGGTCACCGAGCCACTTTTCGCCGGGAGGATGCCCATCAGCGATTTCATCAGCGTGGTCTTGCCCATGCCGTTGCGGCCCATGATCGCAACGATCTCGTTGGGCGCGACCTTGACGTTGAGCCCGTGCAGCACCTCGCTCTGGCCGTAGGCGACGTGGAGATCCGAAATAGCCAGCATCGTCGACTCCTAGGCTCGGTGTTCGTTCACCTCTCCCCACCGGGGAGAGGTCGCGCCGAAGGCGCGGGTGAGGAGGTGCGGGTCCCACGCGAGAGCGAAGCCCCTCACCCGAATTGCTGCGCAATTCGACCTCTCCCTTTGGGAGAGGTGAACCGAGTGCGCCGACTGCATTTGCCCTTTGCCAGCCATCCGTCAGTGCCCCAGATAGACTTCAATGACCTTGGGATCGTTCTGCACCTTCCCCATGGTCCCCTCGGAGAGGATCTGGCCCTGATGGAGCACGGTGACCTTGTGTGCGATGTCCTCGACGAACTTCATGTCGTGCTCGATCACCAGCACCGACCGGTTCTTGATGATGCGGTTGAGCAGCTCCGCGGTCTTGGCACGCTCGGACACGCTCATGCCCGCAACGGGCTCGTCCAGCATCAGGAGGTCCGGATCCTGGATTAGCAGCATGCCGATCTCCAGCCATTGCTTCTGACCGTGGCTGAGCAGATCGGCGCTCATATTCAGCCGATCCTTCAGGAAGATCATTTCGGCGACTTCATGCACCCGGTCGCGCACGGCGGCATCGCGGGTAAAGGTCAGCGCGCCGAACACCGAGCGTCCGCGCGGATAGGAGATCTCCAGATTCTCGAACACTGTGAGATCGTCGTAGATCGACGGATTCTGAAATTTGCGGCCGACTCCGGTCTTGACGATCTCGTTCTCCTTCATCCGCGTCAGCTCCTTGCCGCGGAATTGAATCGAGCCTGATGTCGCTTTGGTCTTGCCGCAGATCAGGTCGAGCACGGTGGTCTTGCCGGCGCCGTTAGGGCCGATGATGACGCGGATCTCGTTCTCGTCGACATAGAAGGAGAGATCGTTGACCGCCTTGAACCCGTCGAACGACACCGTCAGGGCTTCGACAGCGAGCAGGAATTCCTTGGGCTGATGACCTACGAGCATGATGATCTCCTCACTCGGCCGGGGCGCCGTCAGCGACCGAACTGTCGGTCCACCCTTCAGGTTTGGGTTTGCGCGACGAGATCAGGCGATCGATGCGCGGCTGCACATAATCGCCCCAGATCCCGGCAAGGCCGTTCGGAAATGCGAGGACCACGGCGATGAACAGGCCGCCGAGGCCAAACAGCCACAATTCGGGAAACGTCTCCGACAGGCTGGTCTTGGCGAAGTTGACCAGCAGCGTGCCGTAGATCGCGCCCAGGATCGACAAACGGCCGCCGACCGCGGTGTAGATCACCATTTCGATCGACGGCACGATGCCGACGAAGGACGGCGACATGAAGCCGACATTGAGCGCGAACATCGCGCCGCCGATGGCGGCGAACACGGCAGCGATGCAGAAGGCGAAGATCTTGAAGTTTGCAACGCTGTAGCCGGAGAACCGCACCCGGTCCTCCTTCTCCCGCATTGCGACCAGGATGCGTCCGAGCTTGGAGTGCCGGACGAACTGCGCGATCATGATGCAGACGAGCAGGCATCCGACTTCGAAGAAATACAACACGACCTTGGCGTGATCGGGCCTGATGTCCCACCCCTTCAGGGTGCGCAGGTCAGTCATGCCGTTGATGCCGCCGGTGTAGCCCTGCTGGCCCACGATCAGGATGGTAAGGATGGCCGCGACCGCCTGGGTGATGATCGCGAAATAGGTGCCGCCGACCCGGCGCTTGAACATGGCTGTGCCGATGATCAGGGCGAAGATGCCGGGCACCAGAATGATCGCCGCGATGGTGAAGGTGAGGCTGTGAAAGGGCTTCCAGAATAGCGGCAGTGACGTGATCTGATTCCAGTCCATGAAATCTGGAATGCCGGGGGTCGACTGGATCTTGGTGTTCTCCACGCTCGATGCCTCGAGCTTGAGGAACATCGCCATGCAGTAGCCGCCGAGCCCGAAGAACACGCCCTGGCCGAGGCTCAAGATGCCGCCATAGCCCCAGCAGATCACCAGCCCCAGCGCGACGAAGGCATAAGTCAGATATTTCGCGACGAGGTTAAGCCTGAAGACATCGAGCGTGAGCGGCAGCACCACCACCAGGAAGACCGCGAGCACCAGAATTCCGATGAGCTCCGATCGATTGAAGAACCGATTGTCGGTCATTGCATCAGCCTCTATTTCTCACTTGCGGACCTTGAGGGCGAACAGCCCTTGCGGCCGCAGCATCAGGATTCCGACAACGGCGAGCAGCGTCAGCACCTTGGCCATCGAGCCCGACATGAAGAACTCGAGGGTCGATTGCGTCTGCGAGATCGAGAAGGCCGAGGCGATGGTGCCGATCAGGCTCGCCGCGCCGCCGAACACGACCACGAGGAACGTGTCGACGATGTAGAGCTGTCCGGAGGTCGGCCCGGTCGAGCCGATCATGGTGAAGGCGCTGCCGGCGACGCCGGCGATGCCACAGCCGAGGCCGAACGTGTAACGATCGACCTTCTCGGTGTTGATGCCGACCGCGCCCGCCATGATGCGGTTCTGCACGACCGCCCGCACCTGGCGGCCCCAGCGCGACTTGTACATCACATAGGCGACGCCGATCGTGATCAGCACGGTCAGGCACATCACGAAGACGCCGTTGATCGGCACTTCGATGCTGTCGGTGACGTGCAGCGATCCGAGCATCCACTGCGGCAGCTCGACGCCAACCTCGCGCGCGCCGAACACGGAGCGGTAGGCCTGCTGCAACATCAGGCTGAGGCCCCAGGTCGCCAGCAGCGTGTCGAGCGGACGCTTGTAGAGGTGACGGATCAGCACCCATTCCACCAGCATTCCCAGCGCGCCGGATACGATGAAGGCCAGGATCATCGCGAGGAAGAAGTAGCCGCTGAACAGGCTCGGAAAATAAGCCTGGAAGAAATTCGAGGTCAGCCAGGTGACGTAGGCGCCGAGGATCATGAACTCGCCGTGGGCCATGTTGATGACGCCCATCTGGCCGAAGATGATCGCAAGACCGAGCGCCATCAGCACGTAGACCGAGAACAGGATCAGTCCTGCAAAACCCTGCATGACGAAGATGGAGCCAAGATCACCAAGCGAGTAGTCGCCGAACATCGATGTCCTCCGTCAGGGATGAGGTCCCGCGTCGCGAGCAGTTTCGCGACGCGGGGGTCTTGGGCGTGGATTTGCTGTCCACGCCAGGGAGCGGCTGGTCTTGTGGTAAATCGCGGCTGACGCCGCGCTTCTTACTGGTAGCGCTCTTACCGGTAGCGCTTCTTACTGGTAGCCCTTGGGGAACGGATCCGGCTCGACCAGATCGGCGGTCTCGTAGATCAGCTCGAACTGGCCATCGAGCTTGGCGCGGCCCACCCGGGTCTTCGACCAGAGATGATGGTTTTCGTGGATGCGCACATAGCCTTCCGGCGCGCCCTTGAACTCGACGCCCGGCGAGGCCGCGGCGATCTTGTCCACGTCGAAGGAGCCGGCCTTCTCGACCGTCAACTTCCACAGCCACGGGCCGAGATAGGCAGCCTGGGTGACGTCTCCGATCACGGTCTTTTCGCCCCACATCTTCTTGAACGCGGGCACGAAGGCCTTGTTGTTCGGATTGTCGAGCGACTGGAAGTACTTCATGCAGGCATAGGCGCCCGCGATGTTCTCGCCGCCGATGCCGTCGATTTCGTCCTCGGTCACCGAGATCGTCAGCAGCGCCTGCTTGGAGAGGTCGATGCCGGCGGCCTTGAGCTGCTTGTAGAACGCGACGTTGGAGCCGCCGACGACGTCGGTGAAGATCACGTCGGGCTTGGTCAGCTTGATCTTGTTGATGACCGAGTTGAACTGGGTGTTGCCGAGCGGATAATATTCCTCGCCGACCACCTTGCCCTTCAGCACGTTCTCCACGTGCTTGCGCGCGATCTTGTTGGAAGTGCGCGGCCAGATGTAGTCGGAGCCGACGAAGAAGAACGACTTCGCGCCCTTCTCCTTCGCGATCCAGTTCAGGCCGGCGAGAATCTGCTGAGTCGCCTCCTGGCCGGTGTAGATCACGTTCTTGGACTGCTCGAGGCCTTCATAGAAGGTCGGGTAATAGAGCATGCCGTTGTACTGCTCGACGACCGGCAGCACCGCCTTGCGCGAGGCCGAGGTCCAGCAGCCCATGATCGCCGCGACCTTGTCGTTGACGAGCAGCTTCTTGGCCTTCTCCGCAAAGGTCGGCCAGTCGCTGGCGCCGTCTTCCTGGATGAACTTGATCTTGCGACCGAGCACGCCGCCGGCAGCGTTGATCTGCTCGATGGCGAGCTTTTCGGCCTCGATCGAGCCGGTTTCGGAGATGGCCATGGTGCCGGTCGCCGAATGCAGGATGCCAACGGTCACCTCGGTGTCAGTGACCGCAAGACCGGTGGTGTTGACCGCCGAGGTCGCCGGGGCCTGGGCAAATGACGCCCGCGGCAGCATCGTGATAACAGGCACGGCCGCCATTCCCATCAATAGTTTGCGCCGGAGCGGCGACAACAGGCCCTTGTTTGCTTCGTCTGACATGAGCACCCCACTGTTTGTTCGAGGACACGCGATTGGTGCCGTGAGGATGGCTCGAATTTGTGCACTGCAAGCATACGCAAGATCGCGTATACTGCACCGCAAAATACCGACGTAGGCTTTTGGTACAGGATTTGCGGGTTCACGAGAGGTTCGGACGAGTTCGGGAGTGGGGTATAAGTGGCAGGGCGGCAGCGAATAGACCGCGTCAGGCGCCAGTATAATCAATGGGTCGCCAACCAGACGCTGGAAGACTACGCACTGCGCTTCACCGCCAAGAGCGCGCGACGCTGGTCCGCCGCCCGCGTCGCCAACACCGCAATCGGTGCGATTTCCTTCCTGGTGCTGGAGGCAATCGGCGGCACCATCACCCTCAACTACGGCGTCACCAACGCCGCGGCAGCGATCCTCGTCGTCTCGACCATCATCTTCTTCTGTGGCCTGCCGATTGCCTATTATGCAGCCAAATGCGGCATCGACATTGACCTGCTCACGCGTGGTGCCGGCTTTGGCTATATCGGCTCGACCGTCACCTCGCTGATCTACGCGTCCTTCACCTTCATCTTTTTTGCAATCGAGGCGGTAATTCTGGCGACCGCGCTGGAGATGTGCCTGGGGATTCCGCGCCCGATCGGCTACCTCATCAGCGCGGTCGCGATTATCCCGCTCGTGACCTACGGCATCACGCTGATCAGCCGCTTCCAGCTCTGGACGCAGCCGCTCTGGATCGTCCTGCACATCCTGCCCTTTGCCGCGATCGCCTGGGCCAGCCCGCACTCCTTCACGGAGTGGCACAAATTCGCCGGTGAGCACGGCGACCTCGGCGGCCATTTCGACCTGTTGCTGTTCGGTGTCGCATCCTCCGTCGTGTTCTCGCTGGTGGCGCAGATCGGCGAGCAGGTCGACTTCCTGCGATTTCTGCCGCGCGACCGCCGCACCTCCAAAGCGTCGTGGTGGATCGCGCTGATGAGCGCAGGGCCGGGCTGGATCGTGCTCGGCGCACTGAAACTTCTGGCCGGCTCGTTCCTCGCCTTCTTCGCGCTGAGCCACGGCGTGCCGCCCGAAGAGGCGGCCGAGCCCGCGCATATGTATCTCGTGGCCTTTCGCTACGTGCTGTCGGACCCGGACCTCGTGCTGGCGCTCACCGGCTTCTTCGTGGTGCTGTCGCAGATCAAGATCAACGTCACCAACGCCTATGCCGGCTCGATCGCATGGTCGAATTTCTTCTCGCGCCTGACGCACAGCCATCCCGGGCGCGTCGTCTGGCTGGTGTTCAACGTGATGGTGGCGCTGCTGCTGATGGAGATCGGCGTCTACAAGGCGCTGGAGCAGACGCTCGCGCTCTACTCCAACGTCGCGATCGCCTGGGTCGGCGCGCTGGTGTCCGATCTCGTGATCAACAAGCCGCTCGGCCTGCGTCCGCCGCAGATGGAATTCAAGCGCGCGCATCTCTACGACATCAATCCGGTCGGCGTCGGTGCGATGACGCTTGCGATCATCGTGTCGATCGCGGCGTTCTACGGCCTGTTCGGCCCGACCATGAAGGCGCTCGCCGCCTTCGTCGCGCTGACGGTGGCCTTCGTCAGCGCGCCGATCATTGCCTGGCTGACCGACGGGAAATACTACATCGCGCGCAAGCCGAAGCGGAGCTGGGCCAATATCGAAGCGATCCAGTGCTGTATCTGCGAGCACAGTTTTGAACCGGAGGACATGACGTCTTGTCCAGCCTATGCCGGCCCGATCTGCTCGCTGTGCTGTTCGCTCGATGCCCGCTGCCACGATCTCTGCAAGCCGCATGGGCGCGCGCAAGTGCAGTTCGCGGACGCGCTCAGCAGAATTTTGCCACAGCCGATCTATCAGCGGATCAACTCGCAGTTCGGTCACTATATCGGCGTGTTCGTGGTCTCCGCCGGTCTCGTCGCGCTGGTGCTTGGACTGATCTATCTACAGACCTCCGCGAGCGTGCATAGCGAGAACTCACTCGTCTCCAACGTGCTGTGGAAGGTGTTCTTCTCGCTCAGCATCATCATCGGCGTGGTCGCCTGGCTGTTCGTGCTTGCGCAGCAGAGCCGCCGCGCGGCGGAAGCCGAGACGCGACGGCAAACCGCGCTGCTGATCCAGGAGATTGACGCGCACAAGCGCACCGACGCCGAGCTCCAGCGCGCCAAGGAAGTCGCCGAATCCGCCAATCTGGCCAAGAGCCGCTATGTGGTGGGGTTGAGCCACGAGCTGCGCTCACCGCTGAATGCGATCAGCGGTTATGCGCAGCTGCTAGAGCAGGATGCGACGCTCAACACCAAGCCGCGCGATCAGGTCCGCGTCGTCCGCCGCAGCGCCGACCACCTCTCCGGCCTGATCGACGGCATCCTGGACATTTCCAAAATCGAAGCCGGCCGGCTGTATCTCTCCCGCGACGAGGTCCGTGTGAGCGAATTCCTGGACCAGCTCGTCGGCATGTTCCGCCTCCAGGCCGGCGCCAAGGGTATCGACTTCGTGTTCAGGCGGCCGGCCACATTGCCGACCGTGGTCTACGCCGACGAGAAGCGGCTGCGTCAGGTGCTGATCAACCTGTTGTCCAACGCCATCAAATTCACCCAGACCGGCAGCGTGCAGTTTATCGTGCACTACCGCAGCCCCGTCGCCGAGTTCGAAGTGACCGACACCGGCCCCGGCATCCAGGGCGACGATCTCGAACGCATCTTCGCGCCGTTCGAGCGCGGCGCGCTCGGGGTCGCACAACCGCAGACGGGCACGGGACTCGGACTCACCATCAGCCGGCTGCTCGCCGGCGTGATGGGCGGTGATATCAAGGTTGCCAGCACTGTCGGCCGCGGCAGCACGTTCAAAGTGAAGATGTTGCTGTCGGAGGTCACCAACCCCAGGCGCACCGCGCCGGTGGAGGCGCCGGTTTCTGGCTATCACGGCGCGCGCAAGACCATCCTCGTCACTGACGACGATCCCGTGCATCGCGATCTCCTGCGTGAGGTGCTGACGCCGCTTGGGTTCATCCTGCTCAGCGCGGCAGACGGGCCAGGCTGTCTGGCGCTGGCGCAGCATTGCCGGCCCGATCTGTTCCTGCTCGACATCTCGATGCCAGGCATGGACGGCTGGACCGTGGCGGAACAGCTGCGCGTAGACGGCCATCACCAGGCCCGTATCCTGATGGTGTCGGCGAGCGCGCTGGAGGCGCACGGTGCACCGCTCGCGCAGCCTTTCCACGATGGCTATCTGATGAAGCCGATCGACATCCCGCGGCTACTGGAGACCATTCGCCAGCTGCTCAAGATCGAATGGCAATACGGCTCCGACGAGATCGTCGTGCCGCTCTGGCGGCCGGACAGTGGCTCGCGGCCGCCGGTCAGACACATCGAGGCACTGATCGGGCTCGGCCAGATCGGCTACGTCAAAGCGATTCAGCTGAAGCTGGACGAGATCGGCAGCGAGCATCCGGAGCATGCCGACTTCGTCGCGGAGATGCGATCGCTGGTCGATCGCTTCGATCTCGACCAGTACATGGCAACATTGAAAACACTGCATGCTTATGAGCATTGAGCCGAAAAAGCGCGACATCGCGCTGGTTGTCGACGACTCCCCCGAAACGCTGCGGCTGCTCACCGACGCGCTCGACGGCGCCGGGATGACAGTGATGGTCGCGCTCGATGGCGCGAGCGCAATCCGCATCGTCGACCAGATCACCCCCGACATCGTGCTGCTCGACGCCGTGATGCCCGGCCTGGACGGCTTCGAGACCTGCCGGCGACTCAAGCGCGACGCGGGCCTGGCCAATGTCCCCGTGATCTTCATGACGGGCCTTTCCGAGACCGAGCACATCGTGCGCGGGCTGGAAGCCGGCGGCGTCGATTACGTGACCAAGCCGATCGTGATCGAGGAGATGCTGGCGCGCATCCGCGTCCATCTCGGCAACGCGCGGCTGACCCAGAGTGCGCGCACCGCGCTCGACGTCTCCGGACGCTTCCTGTTCGCAGTCAACCGCCAGGGCCACATCCTGTGGGCGACCCCGCAGGCGCAAAAACTGCTGGCCGATCATCACGGCGCCCAGGCCGACGATTTCATCCTGCCGCCGTCTCTGCTGCAATGGCTGGAACAGGTGAAAGGCAAGGGCAGCGCCAAATCTCAAGCCGCTTCCCTGCCCGACAATCCACAGCTCCGGTTCTATTACTTGGGCGAGACCGCGCCGAACGAGTTCCTGCTGCGGTTGTCCAGGGAATCCGGTACCGCGCTGCCGCCCGAATTCACCAGCGAGCTCGGCCTCACCACCCGCGAGGGCGAGGTGCTGGCCTGGCTCAGCAAGGGCAAGACCAACCGCGACATCGCGCAAATTTTGGGATTGAGCCCGCGCACGGTCGACAAGCATCTGGAGCAGATTTACGCCAAGCTCGGTGTGGAGAACCGGACGGCGGCGGCGGCGATTGCCACGAATGCGACGAGGCGGAATTCGTAACCGGGCTCTGAGTGAGTTGCATCGCCGCGCACCCAAAAATTGGTGTCGTCCGGCCTAGTGTGCAATTGCGCACGGGGGGCCGGGACCCATAACCACAGGGAGCGGTTTGGCGAAGACCGTTCGCCGTGGGACTAACACTATCCGCAATCGTTAGATTCCGCGGTATGGGTCCCGGCCTTCGCCGGGACGACAGCTGAGTATGGGGCGATCGCTAGCCACCCCATACAAGGACGGTCACCTCACCCGTACACAAACGCCTTGTCATCCAGATCCGTCTTTGGGATCTCGTCCTTCTCGGTCCAGTAATCCTGGCTGTGCTGCCATTCCGGCTTGTCGCCACGCTTGGGCAGCAGGTTCATGTTGCGCATGATGTAGCCGGGATTGAAGTTTTCCGGATCGATCCAGGGCAGGATCGGCATGTTATGGTCTTCGGCGCGCAAGCTCACCTCGACCTTCCTGGTGCCCTTCGCCTTCATGTGGTTGAGGAGCCGGCAAACAAAGTCCGCAACGAGATCCACACGCAGCGTCCAGCTCGCACGGAAATAGCCGAATACCCAGACCATGTTCGGCACGCCCGTGAACATCATGCCGCGATAGGTCACGGTGTCACCGAAGGCGAGTGGCTTGCCGTCGATCTCAAAGGCAATGTCGCCGAGCGCCGAGAGGTTGAAGCCGGTCGCAGTCACGATGACGTCGGCCTCCAGCAGCTTGCCGGATTTGAGCTGGATGCCGTTCTCGACGAAGCATTCGATCTCGTCGGTGACGACCGAAGCCTTGCCGCTGGCAATGCCCTTGAAGAGGTCGGCATCGGGCACGAAGGCGATACGCTGCCGCCACGGCCGATAGCTCGGCGTGAAATGCGTCTCGACGTCGTAGTCCGGACCGAGCACCGCGCTGATCTGGCCGATCAGGTCCTTCTTCACCTGCTCTGGCTTGGACAGGCAGAGCTTTGTGAACGCGTCCTGCTCGAACAGAATCTTGCGACGAACGATCTCGTGGATCCAGGCCTCGTCGACCTGGAGTCGGCGCAATTCCTCCGCGATCTCGATCGCGTTGCGGCCGAGGCGAAAATAGGTCGGCGAACGCTGCAGCATGGTGACATGCTCGCACTCGTCGGCAATGTTCGGCACCAGCGTCGCCGCGGTCGCGCCCGAGCCGATCACGACGACCTTTTTGGCCTTGAGATCGATATCGTCAGGCCAGGTCTGCGGATGGACGATTCGCCCTTTGAAGCGATCCATGCCCTTCCATTCCGGCGTGTAGCCTTCGGAATGGCGATAATAGCCCTGGCACATCCAGAGGAAGTTTGCGGTGAAGGTCTTTGCCTCACCGGTGTCGGTCGTCACCGCCTCGATGGTCCAGAGGTTCTGCTCGCTCGACCAGCTCGCCGAGTTGATCTTGTGCCTGTAGCGGATGTGCCGGGCGATATCGTTGTCGTCGATCACCTCATTCATGTAGGCGAGGATTTCCTCGGCGGTCGCGATCGGCGGCCCGACCCAGGGCTTGAAACTGTAGCCGAAGGTATGGAGATCGCTATCCGAGCGGATGCCGGGATAGCGATGCGTGCTCCAGGTGCCGCCGAACGTCGCCTGGGTCTCCAGGATGACGTAGCTCGTACCCGGCAACTGCTTGGTGACGTGATAGGCGCTACCGATGCCGGAGATACCGGCGCCGACGATCAGCACGTCGAAATGTTCCGAGGCTTGTTTGGTCGTTGCGTGACTGCGAACCGCGACATTCATTGTTGCTTCTATGCCTTGTCTTTTTCGGGCCGCCTTGATGGCGACGCGTTTCCTCCGCGACGGGCATGGTTGCCAGCCGCGCTTCCACTGCAAAATGACATAGATCAAGTCGCGATCAAACTACAACGCCGCGCCCCAGCTCCGCGCCGTCTGCAAGATCCAGTCGCGATAGAGCGTGAGCGGCGTGACCCCGGTCAATCCGCCACAGCCGGCGCCACCGTTCGGTCCCGTGGACCAGCTGATGACGCCGACAAGCACGGCACCGTTCGGCTTGTCCTCGAACACGGGGCCACCGGAATCGCCGGTACAGGCGCCAATTCCGTCGCGAACACCGTTGGTTACGGGATCGACCAGACGGATCTGGAACGTGCCGGGCTGGCCGGTGGCAACGAGTGCAGCAACCCGCGTGGCGCCGCCGCTCTTGCCATCGCCACGCACGGTGACGCCGATTCCGGCGATGGTGAAACGGCTGCCGACCTGGATCGGAATATTCGGCGCGCCCACCGGCACAGTCGATTTTCCCTTGAGCGGAATTTCCAGTTGCAGCAATGCCACGTCGGCCGTGGCGCGATGCGCCTGCATCGCCTGCATGTTGAAGCTCGGATGGATCGCGACAGCGCGCACATTCAGCAGCTGTGGCGCGCCGTCGGGGCCACGATCAACGATCTTGTAGTCTGCGCCGGGCTGCACACAGTGCGCGACGGTGAGCACCAGCTTCGGTGCGATCAGGCTGCCGGTGCAGAAATTGCCGCGCGAACCCACGATGGTGACGACCGCGCGCGCGACGCCGTCGGTCTGCGGCGTGCCACCGCCGACGATGGCATGGGCGGGTGCGGCGAGCAGCAGCGCGGATAGGATGAGAGTCGCAAGCTTCTTCATGGGAACACGCTCGGGCGTCGGCATTGATGGTGATGCGCGATGGTGATGCGCGATTGCTTCGGACTGGCCCTTGCCGATAGCGCATGCTAGCCCTCTTGGAAAGAAATTGACGAGGGCAGGATAGTGGCGATCGAAGCTGTGATCTTTGATTTTGGCGGCGTGTTGACGAGCTCACCGTTCGAGGCGTTTTCGCGGTTCGAGACCGAGCGCGGCCTGCCCGTCGACATCATCCGGCGCACCAACGCCGCCAACCATCTGGAAAATGCCTGGGCCAGGTTCGAGCGCGCCGAGGTCGATATCGAGACGTTCGATCATTTGTTTGCGGTGGAATCGCTCGCGCTCGGCGCCGAGGTACGCGGACGCGACGTGCTGCCATTGCTTCAGGGCGATCTGCGTCCCGAGATGGTCGAGGCCTTGAAGCGCATCAAGGCACAATTCAAGACCGGCTGCATCACCAACAACCTTCCGGCCAACGCCATCGGCAGCATGACCGGGCGCTCGCTCTACGTCGCCGAGGTGATGGTGCTGTTCGATCACGTCATCGAATCCGCCAAGATCGGCCTGCGCAAGCCCGACCCGCGCATTTACCAGCTGATGGTCGAGACGCTGAAGGTCGATCCGAAGAGGTGCGTTTATCTCGACGACCTCGGCGTCAATTTGAAGCCCCCGCGCGAGATGGGCATGACCACGATCAAGGTCACGAGCGGCGCCCAGGCGATCGCCGAGCTCGAGGCGGCGACGGGGTTGAAGCTCTCTTAGTCCGACCTACTCTGCCGTTCGGGCGATCCGCTCTGGAAATGCGGCCGCGAGCGAAGCACGATCCGGCTTCAACACGCCGCGCTCGGTGATGAGGCCGGTGACGAGACGCGCCGGGGTCACGTCGAAGGCGTAGTTTGCGACGGGCGAACCCTCCGGCACGATGCGCACCGTTTCCAATCGGCCATCAGCCGTGCGGCCGGTCATGTCGGTGACCTCAGCGCCGCTGCGCTGCTCGATCGGAATATCCCTGATGCCGTCATTCACGGCGAAGTCGATCGTCGGCGACGGCAGGGCGACGTAGAACGGCACGCCGTTGTCGTGTGCGGCGAGCGCCTTGAGGTACGTGCCGATCTTGTTGCAGACGTCGCCATTGGCGGCAACGCGGTCGGTGCCGACGATGGCAAGATCGACCATGCCATGCTGCATCAGATGCCCGCCGGTGTTGTCGGGGATGACGGTATGCGGCACGCCGTGATGACCGAGCTCCCAGGCGGTGAGCGAAGCGCCCTGATTGCGCGGCCGGGTCTCGTCGACCCAGACATGGACCTTGATGCCGCGCTCATGCGCAAGATAGATCGGCGCCGTCGCGGTACCCCAGTCGACGGTGGCGAGCCAGCCGGCGTTGCAATGGGTCAGCACGTTGACCGTCTCGCCCGGCTTCTTCTTCGCCACGATCGCCTCGATCAGTGCAAAGCCGTTGGCGGCGATGCCGCGATTGATCTCGACGTCCTGCTCGACGATCTCGTCGGCGCGGGCATACGCTGCTTCCGCCCGTTCGACCGGATCGATCGGCGCTAGCGTCGCACGCATCTCGTCCAGCGCCCATTTCAGATTGATCGCGGTCGGCCGCGCCACGACCAGCGTGTCGTAGGCGCGCTTCAGGCCCGCGTCGGAGGCATCCTCGCGCATCGCAAGTGCCATGCCGTAAGCCGCCGTCGCGCCGATCAGCGGTGCGCCACGGACCAGCATGTCGCGGATCGCAACCGCCGCGTCTTCGCGCGAGGTCAGCTTTGCAACGATGAATTCATGCGGCAGCCTGCGCTGGTCGATCGCGCCGACCGACCAGCCGTCGCGCTCGCGCCAGATGCTGCGGAAATGTTTGCCGTCGACCTTCATGGCATTCTGCCTTTCGTCTCAACCGCGCAGGATGCGCCCCGCCACCGCGTCGAGCTTCTTCAGAAGCTCGGGATCGCGCGCCTCGGGCGCGGTGATCAGCGCCGTGTCAAGCGCGCGGTCCGAGCCGACCGGGCACGGTTCATGCTCGCGCGGAAAATCCTTTGCCAGCCGCGCCACCAGCGCCTTGGCCTTGTCGGCGTTGGACGTCAGCACGCGGATGATATCCTGCACGGTGACGGCGTCGTGATCGGGATGCCAGCAGTCGAAATCCGTCACCATCGCGACGGTCGCGTAGCAAATCTCGGCCTCGCGGGCGAGCTTTGCTTCGGGCATGTTGGTCATGCCGATCACGGAATAGCCCAGCGTCTTGTAGGTCATGCTCTCCGCATAAGTGGAGAATTGCGGCCCCTCCATGCAGACATAGGTGCCGGCCCGCGCGATCGCGATGCCCTCGGCCTCGGCCGCTGCGGCAAGGTGGATCCGCAGCCGCGGCGAGACCGGATGCGCCATCGAGACATGCGCAACGCAGCCTTTGCTGAAGAACGAGCTCTCGCGCTTGTGGGTGCGGTCGACGAACTGGTCGACGAGAACGAAGGTGCCGGGCGGCATCTCTTCCTTGAAGGAACCGCAGGCCGACAGCGAGATCAGGTCGGTGACGCCGGCGCGCTTCAGCACGTCGATATTGGCGCGGTAGTTGATGTCAGAGGGTGACAGGCGGTGGCCCTTGTCATGGCGCGGCAGGAACACGATCGGCAGGCCTGCGATGGTGCCGCGCCGCACCGGCGCCGACGGCTCGCCCCAGGGGCTCTTGATCACCTCTTCGTGCGCGCCCTCGAGTCCCGGCAAATCGTAGATGCCGGAGCCGCCGATGATGCCCAATACCGCCTGCGTCATGCCTGCTCCACCCCGTTCGCGACCTGCGACATGGTTAAGCTATGCCAGTTTTGCGGCGGTTTTGGAACGGGGATGGGGCCCGATTGGTGTCTTTGCGAGGAGCGCAGCGACGAAGCAATCCAGGCTGCCGCCGCGGAGGCAGTCTGGATTGCTTCGCTTCGCTCGCAATGACGGAGGAGAGTGCCGAACTATGCCGCGGTCGCGGGCTGCAACTGGGTCGCGACCATCCGTTCAAGCGTCTCGACGGACTGGAAATTCTCCGGCGTAATCTCGGTTTGCGGAATCGTGAAGTCGAACTCGGCTTCGACGCCCAGCATCAGATTGACCATGTCCATCGAGGTCAGGCCGGCATCGACGAGTTTCGTCGACGGCGTGACATCGGCGGTGAGCGAGTTCTGCACGAGGATGCCCTTCACCAGCTTGGTGATGCGATTGCGCAAATCGGTATCGAAGGCCTGCATCGGCAAATTCCATCTGTCCATAAAAGGTCGGGCCGGCTGCCGGGTACGATGGGCACGACGGGCCGATCCCGCAATGGGCGTCACCACTACTTCGCGTTTCTTAGTAAACGACGACTCAGATTGTCTGGAATCCAGGCTTCTCCCAGAGCCCCTAACGCGATCGCCGGAATTCGGGTCATGCAAACAACCCGACCTTAACTGTTCGTTCGGAATGTCAGTTCGTTTACCCTCTATTTCATCGACGAATTTGAATTAAATTCGTAGCCTCGTCTCATAAGCAAAGATGGTCGGAGGATCGCTGATGCGGCATCGCGAATGATGCCTGCGATCCTGAACGACGAAGCGGAGGCGGACAAGCATGAACGTGCGTGAAGCAGTCCTCACTGTCGACGAGACGCAGACCAGCCTCCTCGAGCAGGGCCCCTCCCTCATCGAGCGCGCCACCCGGACCGCGGCTGTGGCCGCAGCCGACGCTGACGGCGTCGATCGCGACGCATGCTTTCCCCACAAGGCTTTCGATGCCGCGCGTGAGCAGCAGCTGCTCGGTGTCATGATCCCGGTCGAGTTCGGCGGCTTCGGCGCATCGATCTACGACGTCACCGACATCTGCTACACGCTCGGTCGCGCCTGCGCCTCGACCGCGATGATCTACGCGATGCACCAGACCAAGGTCGCCTGCGTCGTCAGGCACGGCCACGGTATTCCCTGGATGGAAACCATGATGCGCCGGGTCGCCCGCGACCAGTGGCTGCTCGCCTCCTCCACCACCGAAGGCCAGAACGGCGGCAACATCCGCGCCAGCGCGGCCGCTGTCGACCATGCCGGCGACACCGTCTCGCTGGTTCGCGACGCCACCGTGATCTCCTACGGCGCCCAAGCCGACGGCCTCGTCACCATCGCCCGCCGCGCCACCGAGGCCGCTGCTTCCGACCAAGTGCTGCTGGCGCTCGCCAAGGACGATTATTCGCTGAAGCAGACGCAGGGCTGGGAAACGCTCGGCATGCGCGGCACGTGTTCGACCGGCTTCGAGCTGAAGGTCGATTGCCCCGCCGACCGCGTCTTCCCGGAAGCCTATGACAAGATCCACGCCCAGACCATGACGCCGTTCGCGCATCTGTGCTGGTCGTCGACCTGGGCCGGTATTGCCGCCGCCGCTGTGACGCGCGCGCAGGCGTTCGTTCGCAAGGCGGCCCGCACCTCCGGTGGTCAGATGCCGCCGGCCGCCGCACACTTCACGGCCGCGAAAATGTCGCTGGCGAAACTGCGCGCGCTGATCGCGGCAAATCTCGACGCCTTCGCCCGCGCCGAGCATGACGAGCGTGCGCTCGGCGCGCTCGACTTCCAATCCTCGATCACGCTGTTGAAGGTGCAGGCCTCCGAGCTCGCGGTCGAGACCGTGATGCATGCGATGCGCACTGCGGGCCTGTCCGGCTACCGTAACGACGGCGAGTTCACCGTGGGGCGCCATCTGCGCGACGTGCTGTCGTCGCCGATCATGATCAACAACGACCGCATTCTGGCCAATGCCGCTACCTCGACGCTGATGAGCGGCGTGCCGGCAAGCCTTCGCGACTAAAGTGCTTTGCGACTGAGACTGAACCAACAAGAACAATTTTGAAATAGCAGGACATCGAACCATGAACATTGCCGTCCTCCCCAATTCGCCCGAGACCGCGCCGCAGATCGTCGATCCGCTCGATCATCTCGCCGACAAGCTGTTCCACCGCATGGGCTCGGACGGCGTTTACGCCCGCACCGCACTCTATGAGGGCATCGTCGAGAAGCTTGCCGCACTGATCACCAGCAATCGCGAAGCCGGCACCGAGGTGATGCGCTTCCCGCCGGTGATGAGCCGCGCCCAGCTGGAAAAGTCCGGCTACCTCAAGAGCTTTCCAAATCTGCTCGGCTGCGTCTGCGGCCTGCACGGCACCGAACGCGAGATCAACGCCGCGGTGAGCCGCTTCGACGCCGGTGGCGACTGGACTTCGTCGCTCTCGCCGGCCGACCTCGTGCTGTCGCCGGCGGCCTGCTATCCGGTCTATCCGATCGCGGCGAGCCGCGGCCAGCTGCCGAAAGGCGGCCTGCGCTTCGACGTCGCTGCCGACTGTTTCCGTCGCGAGCCGTCAAAACATCTCGACCGGTTGCAATCGTTCCGGATGCGCGAATATGTCTGCATCGGCACACCCGACGACGTCGCCGATTTCCGCGAGCGCTGGATGGTGCGCGCGCAGGCGATCGCGACCGAGCTTGGCCTGACCTTCCGCGTCGACTATGCCAGCGATCCCTTCTTCGGCCGCGTCGGCCAGATGAAGGCGGTGAGCCAGAAGCAGCAGCAGCTCAAGTTCGAGCTCCTGATCCCGCTGCGCTCGGAAGAGCAGCCGACCGCCTGCATGAGCTTCAACTATCACCGCGAACATTTCGGCACGACCTGGGGCATCCAGGACGCCAATGGCGAGCCCGCGCACACCGGCTGCGTTGCCTTCGGCATGGACCGGCTCGCGGTCGCGATGTTCCACACCCACGGCACTGATCTTTCCGCCTGGCCCGCCAAGGTGCGGGACATTCTGGGCCTACAGCCGCAGGTCGCGGCCGACGCCCATGGCGAGGGCTGGCGCTAAGGTAAGAGGCCGGCCATTTCCACGGGTAAGACGAGCGTGATCCACACCAAGGTCCGATGCCGCGAGATCACCGAAGCCGACGTCGATGCGGTCGCGGACCTGCTGACGCGCGGCTTCGTCGGTCGCTCCCGCAACTATTGGATCCAGGGCCTGCGACGGCAAGCTTTCCGGCCGGTGCCGGACGGCTATCCGCGCTTTGGCTACATGCTCGACAATGACGGCGAGCCGGTCGGCGTGCTGCTTCTGATCTACACCACGCGCAAGGACGGCGAGGAAACCGCCATCCAGTGCAATCTATCGAGCTGGTACGTCGAGCCGGCCTACCGCAACTACGCGCCGCTGCTGACCAAGATCGCGCAGCGGCACAAGCACGTGACCTACCTCAACATCAGCCCGGCGCCGTGGACATGGCCGATCATCGAGACGCAGGGTTTTCGCGCCTATTGCCGCGGCCTGTTCTTCTCGGTGCCGGCGCTGTCGCGCGCCCCGCGCTGGAGCAAGATCGAGGTGATCTCGCAGCATACCAAGCAGATCGAGGGGCTCTCCGCCGAAGAGACCGAGCTGCTGACCCGGCATGCGCGCTATAATTGCCTGAGCCTGGTCTGCCGCACGCCGAAGGGCGTCTTCCCCTTCATCCTGCAACCGGTGCGCATCCGCCGCGGTTTCATCGCACCGCCGGCGATGCAACTGATCTACTGCCGCAGCGCCGCCGAATACGCCGCCTGCGCCGGCCGCATCGGCCGGCTGCTGTTGCGGCTGGGCAAGATCTCGGTGATCGTCGATTCCAACGAGCCCATCCCCGGCCTCGTCGGTATTTATACCGAGCGACGCGGCCGCAAATATTTCAAAGGTCCGCACCGCCCGCGGCTGGCCGACCTCACGGATACGGAACTGGTGCTGTACGGGCCGTAGAAGCGGTACGCGTACGACAATGGGATTTGTTGCCGGGTCCGGGGCCTGCACTCTCTTCATCGCCAGTCACCCTCCGTAAACTACGGCGCTTAAGGGAATTTTCCCGCCTCTTCGCTACGCTCAGTGGCTGAATTGCGTTGCGTTAAGTCTATTGCCACCGAGATCCACTGATCCCATGACGTCGACAAGCGACAACGAGCTCAGTGCACGCGAGCAAGGTCAGCAGGCCCTGCTCTCGCTGAGCCAGCTTGCGCTCGACGGCATGGAACAGGGCGTCTGCGTCTACGATGCCAACAACCGGATCGTGCTGGTCAACCGCCGGTATATCGAGCTGTTCGACATGTCGGCCGATATCGTCCGGCTCGGCGCGCGCTACCGCGACGTGCTCGCGCACAGCGTGGCGCTCGGCAATATCCCGGCAAGTGAGCTTGATGCGCTCTACGCTTCGCGGATCGCATTGATCACCGCCGGTAAACCATTTCACACCCGGCAGACACTCGCCAGCGGCCTTGTCATCACGCTTGAGCTGAAGCCGCTTCCTGACGGCGGCTGGATGACGATCTGCGATGATGTCAGCCGCCTCGCACGGCTCGAGACCGAGCTGCAGCTTCAGACCGAACGCAGCCAGCACGCGCTCGCGCACATGTCGCACGGCCTCATCATGTATGATGCCGACGGCCGTGTCGTCGTCTGCAACGAGCGCTTTCTGCAATTTTACAATCTGGACCCCAACGTCGTGAGGCCGGGTCTCTCGCACGGCGCGGCGATCGACCACTGGCTGTCGCGCGGCAACAGAGCGGACCTGCCCGGCGACGAGTTCCGCGATGCCCGGATGAACGACGTCCGGACCAGGAGCCCGAAAACCGTTCTCGTGACGCGCTATGACGGCCGCAGGGTACAAGCCGTATCGCGGTTCATGCCCGATGGCGGCTGGGTTACCGTGCATGAGGACGTCACCGAGCGGCTGCAGCACGAGGAGACGCTGAAGCAGCAGAACCTCATGCTGGATGCCGCGCTGGAGAACATGGCGCATGGCCTTGCCTTCTACGACAGCGACATGCGCCTGCGCATCTGCAACTCCACCTATCAGAAGATCTACCGGCTATCGCCGGAGGAGAGCGCGCCCGGCGCGCATCTCTCCGAGCTGATCGAGCGTTCGATGGCGAACGGCACTTTCGCGTCGGAGTATAGCCCACAACAGATTCTCGAAGCCGCCCGCGCGCGGATCGAAAGCCGCGACTCCTCGCCGATGCGGCGGAGCATGACTAACGGCACGGTGATCTCGGTGCGCTATTGCGCACTGCCCGAGGGCGGCTTCGTCGCCACCTACGAGGACATCACCGAGCGCGAACACGCGGTCGAAGAGCTGAGCGAGCAGTATCGCCGCTTCGACGCGGCGCTGAACAACATGAGCCAGGGTCTGTGCATGCTCGATGCGAGCCTGCACGTGATCGTCTGCAATCGCCGCTATATCGAGATGTACGGCCTGTCGCACGACATCGTGAAGCCCGGCGTCTCGATGCGCGAGATCATGGAGCACAGCTGCGATCTCGGCATCCATCCGAACACGACCGCCGCAAAACTCTATGCCGACTACGTCGAGCGGCTGCGCGAGGGCGAGCACACGCTGCACCGCCATTTGAGCGACGGCCGCATCATCAAGCTCAACCACAAGCGGATGGAGCATGGCGGCTGGGTCGTCACCTACGAGGACGTCACCGAGCGTCACAAGGCCCAGGCCCGAGTGGCGCACATGGCGCGGCACGATTCGCTGACCGACCTGCCTAACCGCACGCTGTTCCGCGAAGAGATGGGCGAGGGGTTGAACCAGGTCGCGATCGCCGGCGGCGCCATGGCAGTGCTGTGCTTCGACCTCGACAATTTCAAGACCGTCAACGACCGGCTCGGCCACGCTGCCGGCGACCGGTTGCTGCGCTGGGTCGCGGCACGGCTGAAGGAAAATGTCGGCGAGCACGACACCGTCGCCCGCCTCGGCGGCGACGAGTTCGCCGTGCTCCAGCGCGGACCGCAGCCGCAATCGGCGGAGCGGCTTGCACGACGCCTGGTCGAGATCATCGGCCATCCGCCGCCGCTGGAGAGCCAGTCGATCCATGTCGGCGTCTCCGTCGGCATCGCAATCGCGCCCGACCACGGCCTCGACGCCGACGAGCTGATGAAATGCGCCGATCTCGCGCTGTACCAGGCCAAGGCCAAGGGGCGCGGCGCCTATCAGCTGTTCGAGCCTGAGATGGAAGAAGAGGCGCGCAGCCGGCACGTGCTGGAGCACGATCTGCGCGGCGCGCTGGAAGCCAACCAATTCCATCTGGTGTTCCAGCCGCAGGTGCGGCTCGACACCACCGAGCTGACCGGCTTCGAGGCGCTGCTGCGCTGGACGCATCCGTCGCGCGGCTTCGTCTCGCCGGCCGAGTTCATTCCGATCGCCGAAGAGAACGGGCTGATCGTTCCGATCGGCGAATGGGTGCTGCGCGCCGCCTGTGCCACAGCGGCCTCATGGCCGGATGTCACGGTCGCAGTCAACTTGTCGCCGGTGCAGTTCCGCACGCGCGGACTGGTGACGATGGTGACGAGCGCGCTTGCAGAAGCCGGCCTGCCGCCGCAGCGGCTCGAGCTCGAGGTCACCGAGACGGCGCTGCTCGATGACAGCGAAGCGACGATCGGGATCCTGCACCAGCTCCGCGCCCTCGGCGTGCGCGTCAGCCTCGACGATTTCGGCGTCGGCTATTCCTCGCTGAGCTATTTGCGCAAATTTCCGTTCGACCGCATCAAGATCGACCGCTCCTTCGTCGGCACACTCGGCGAAAGCCCGGAGAGCGTCGCCATCGTCCGCACCATCGCGAGCCTCGGCTCCGTGCTCGGCGTCGAGACCACGGCGGAAGGCGTCGAGACGATCGAACAACTCGACTTCGTACGTGCGTGCGGCTGCACCGCGGTGCAGGGGTATTACTTCGGCAAGCCGTGCCCGGCGGCGGAGGTCGGACGCACCATCGAGACGCTGAACGCGGTCCGCCGCGTGGCGTGAGGCGCGACGCAATCAGTCCTCGCCGGCATCCTTGAGCCGATCGCGCAGAACACTGATCACGCGATGGGTCGTCTCAATCTCCTTCGCTGACAAGCCATCTGCCAGATCATTGACCCACGGGACCTGCAGGCGACCGGCCGCATCGTAGACCTGCCTGCCCTTGTCAGTGAGCACCACGAGCTGCGCCCGGCGGTGATGCGGATTGGTCTCGAACGCAACGAAGCCATCCCGCGCGAGGTCGTTGACGATCCGCTGCACGTTCTGGCGATTGGCGCCGAGATTGCGCGCCAGCCAGGCCACCGGCTCCGGGCGCTCGGCATCGACGATCGCCCCCAGGATCTGCCAGCGCGCGCTGGTAAGGCCTAGCGAGGCCACCAGGCGGTCGCCGGCGGTCAGGAGCAGGCCATTGGCCCGGAACAGGTCGAGGATGAAGCCGGTCAGGGCTTCGCCCGCTGGGGTTCGTTTGGCCTTATTCATTTGCAACCATTATTCCGTATTGACATCATAATGTCAATTTCATATGTCATGGATTGTCGAATTGACATCATAACACCAAAACGAACGGAGTGATATCATGCCGCAGATGCGCCCGCTTGACCCGAGCTTCCCGATCGACCGCCAGATCGCGCTCGACGCCGGCCCCGTGGTGCTGGTCAATTTGTTCACGCTCGATGCCGCGGATGAACAGAGCTTCCTGACGAGCTGGCAGGACGATGCGGCTTTCATGAAGCGACAGCCGGGCTTCATCTCGACCCAGCTTCACCGCGCCGTCGGCGACAATCCGACCTATCTCAATTATGCGGTCTGGGAATCCAATGCGCATTTCCGCGCCGCGTTCACGCATCCTGAATTCCGCGCGAAGATCGCCGTCTACCCCGCATCCGCCGTCGCAAGCCCGCATCTGTTTCAGAAGGTCGCGGTGCCCGGCATTTGCGTGGCGTAGCTGCGCTCGCTCAGCTTGCCGCAGGCAGCGCGCTGTCCGGCGGACCGCCCCACGGGCGCTCGGCTGAGGCGAGGCCAATCAGGCGGCCCTGGATGTAGTCGCAGCCCCAGTCGCGCAGCATGTTGGCGGCGTCCTCGTCCTGCACCCATTCGGCGACGGTCTTGATGTCGAGGCGGCGGGCGAGGTCGATAAGGGTCTGCACGAAGGCACGGTCGTCGGCGGAATGCGCGATGTTCTGCACGAACGCGCCGTCGATCTTGACGATATCCACGCCGAGCTTGCGCAAATTGCGGAACGAGGTGTAGCCGGCGCCGAAATCGTCGATCGCGATTCTGCTGCCGAAATGCTTGAGGCGGCTGACGAAAGCCCGGACATCGTCGATGTCCTGGATCGCGACGGTTTCGGTGATCTCGACGATCAGTCGGTCGGCGACGCCGGGATGGGCGCGCATCAGCGATTCAATGCTGGCCCACCAGTCCGGATCCATGGTCGTGTCCGGCGAAATGTTGAGGCTGAGGCGGATATCGGGCACGGCCGCGAGCTCGGCGACCACGAGCTCGAGCACGCGGTGATCGACCAAGCGAATGAGGCCGAGCCGCTCGGCGACCGGCACGATGTCGGGCGCGAGCAGCACCTGGCCATCGCCCTGGTCCATCCGCACCAGGCATTCGTGGAACGCGCCCTCGCGCGTGGCAGCCGACACCACCGGCTCATAAGCGAGCTTGATGCGGCGCTCGTTCAGCGCGGTGACGATCTCATCGGTGACGCGGATGTTGACGCGGCGCTGGGCGTCGCGCTCGGCGTTCGGACGCCATGCGGCAAACGAGCCGGCGCGGCGGCGCTTGGCGTCGTCCAGCGTCTCATGGGCGCGGTTGATGGCCTCGTCGGTATTGCGGGCATAGCGCGGCAGGCTGACCGCGCCGATCGAGACGGTGACCGAGACCGGGCCGGATTTGGTCGGCACCACCTCGTCACGGATACCGGCGAGGAAGCGCTCGGCCGCGATATTCATGTCGTCGACGGTGCAGTTCTTCAGGATCAGGCCGAACTTGTTGCCGGAGAAGCGGCCGAGCACGTCGCCGCCACGCAGGCGCGTGCGAATGCGCTTGGCGACGTCGAGGATCACGGCATCGGCCACGTCGAAGCCGAAGGCGTCGTTGACGCGGGCGAGATGATCGATGCCGACCAGCATGAAGGCCGCGGTCGAGCGGAAGCGGCTCGTCTCCTCGATCGCTTCGGCCAATGCCGCAATCAGATGGGAACGGTTGAGCTCACCGGTCAGCGGATCGAGCCGGGCAAGCTTCGTCAGCTCCTCGTCACGGGCGTGCCGCTCGTTGTTGATGCGGACAGAGCCGATCGCGCGCACCGGGCGACCGTCGGCCCCGGCGAACCAGCGGCCGGTCTCCTCGATCCAGACCACGGGATCAGAGGCGCTCATGCGCACGCCATATTCGACCCGGTAAGGCGTGCCGTCGGTGCCGTGCACCGCGGACGTCTGCGCCAGCGCGGCATTCCGCAGCGTTTGCGCGGGCTCGATCAGCTTGGCGAACTCGGCGCCGGTCGCCAGCCGCTCGGCGGGAATGCCGGGGAAGATGGCGCCGGCCTGCTCGCCCCAGACGATGGCGTCACTGGCGATATCCCAGACGAACACGGCTTGGCCAAGGGCGGCCAGGATCTCGGAGGCTTGTGGCAATGCTGGGGTCAAAGGCGCCTCGTTTCGGGACAGCGGGGAGTCCTGAGCCGGCACAGGATACGGCCAGATTCGCCCTCCACCCTAGGCAAAGTTCATAAACAATTTGGAAACCACGTTTTCGAGCGCTCCGGAACGGAATAGGCTCGGCCGGCATAGGCCTTGCGAGACCATCACATGCACCGGCGCCAGCGTCCCAAAACGCGCCAGTTCAACCGGATTAGCGGTGTTGCGATGGTGAATGCGGATCAGATCGAAGAGACAACGCGGGAAGCCAGTACCGCGCTGGTCCCGCTGACGCCGGTTTTGCAGTGGGTCCGCAAGGTGCCACTGACGCGCCCAGATCCGAGCTTCGTCACCCAGCTGATCGCCAATGCCGAGCACCTACCCCAGGCAAGCCGGCTACGCCGCGGCTCGTCCGAGGACGCGCACATGGCCTATGGCGGCAAACGCCCGCTTCCCAGCGTCAGCTCGCGCACGCGTCAGGTGGCGTAGCGCCGATCAGCGCGGCTCTTCGGGCGAGGACGGGGTGCCGTTGCCCGGCTGCAAATGCGGCGAGGGAATTTCCGGCGACGGTACGATGCCCGGCTTCGGCGCGGGGTGATCCATCAAAACGGATTCGGCAACCGATTGCGCCGAGGGTGCGGGCGGCTCGGGCTGCGGTGCGGGCACAGGACCGAGCCTCGGCTCGAACGTCGACGCTGGTGGCGGCGCCTCGGCCTGACGCTTCGCCTTGCGCGGCACCGCCACCGTCTCTGCGGCAACGTAAGCGATGCGGCGGCGCGCGCGCTGGGCGATGCCGCCGAGGAAATCGGCCATCGCAAGCAGCACCAGCAGGAAATAAGTGGAATTGCCGAATTTAGGCCACATCACGAATTCGGCCGCGGCAGCCCCGAACAGGATCAGCGACAGCAGATGATCCATCAGGAATTTCGCGCCGGGCCGCGCGCCCTTGACCACTTCGAGCAGCAGCAGCAACACGCCGAGCGCCAGCAGCAGATCGGCAAGCGTGACCGGCCAAGTCTCGCCCGTAATCATCGGCACCTTGAACAGCACGTCCGAAAAGGACACGCTGGGCATCAGGAAGGCGATGATGTTGTAGACCGCGAGCGGAATCAGAAGCAGCGGGAAACCGACCATCGGCAAAGTGCCTTCTCGATCAAGATGTCCGGGCAAGACAATGCGACGGCGAAGCATTCGCTCCGCCGTCACCGTCATATCTCATGGATTGGCCGAAATCAGGCAGGTCACGTCATCCTGATTGAGGATAACCCTGCCTGACAAGGAGTCCTGTCTCAGGACTCTTTCTTCTTCAGGACCTGACGGCCCTTGTACATGCCGGTCTTGAGGTCGAGATGGTGCGGACGACGGAGCTCACCGGAGTCCTTGTCTTCCACATAGGTCGGCTTCTTGATGGCGTCTGCCGAGCGGCGCATGCCACGGCGCGACGGCGAAGTTTTTCGTCTCGGAACGGCCATTTCAGTATCCTCTAGGGATTGGTGTTCATCCGGGCATCGTCCGCGGAGGGACGGCTCAGCACCCGCAATACGAGGCGAGCTGAATGCCGATCAAGGCCGGGCTTATAGAGGAAGGCTGGCCGTAAAGCTAGGGTTCTGGGACGGAAAATGCGCCCGAAATGGGCCCGAAATCAGCGATTTTCCCGCCAGCAGGTCAAGAGCCAGGAGGCCTGCCCCCTTGCCACATAGGTTCCGGCCAGCCGCCGGACGCCCGGTCCCGGGGTCCTGGCGCTGCGTTTGACCGGATTCGGCAGGATCGAGGCCAAAAGGGCCGCTTCCCGGGGGGAGAGATTGCTAGCCGACTTGCCGAACGCATAGGCGCTGCCCGTCTCCGCCCCAAATTGGCCCTGCGGGCCGAGCTCGGCAATGTTGAGGTAAATCTCCAGGATCCGGTGCTTGGGCAGGACGAAATCGATCCAGAGCGCCAGCGGAAACTCCAGCGCCTTGCGGACAAAATCCCGCCCTTGCCAGAGGAACAGGTTTTTCGCGACCTGCTGGGTGATGGTAGAGGCGCCGCGGAACGGCGTACCGTCCTCCTTGGCGTCGTCGATCGCCTCGCGCAGCGCGCCCCAGTCGATGCCGTGGTGCTTGCAGAAATGGGCGTCCTCGGCCGCCACGACCGAGCGCGGCAAATAGGGCGACATCGCCGCCAGGTCGATCCATTCCCGATGCATCGGCGCGCCCGTTAGCGAGCGCCAGGCCATCAGCGTCGAAACCGGATGGCCGGTGCGGTAGAACGGCGCGACCACGTAGGGCGCAAGAGCCACGACCGCGACCGCCAGCAGCAGGATTTTGACGATGCGCAAATCGACCTTTCCGGCGCAAGATGAAACGCGGCCGCGGATCCCGCCATTAAGTCTGTGATAATTCGGGCCTTTTCCAGCACTTTTTGGGCCTTCCAAACGATTGACTGGGGCCGGCTCATAAAGGATTGTCCCGCCGAATTTTTGTTCTGGAGCCTTTCTTGATGACCGGCACGTCCCCGTCCGATTTCGCCAAGCGTCTGGACACGACCGCTGATGACACCGAGGCCCTGCTCGGGCGCCTGCTGTCGGACGACATCCTGCACGATGAGATCGCCCGTCCCAAGCGACTGATGGATGCAATGCGCTATTCGAGCCTGAATGGCGGCAAGCGCCTGCGGCCGTTCCTGGTGGTCGAGAGCGCGGCCGTGTTCGGGGTGCCGCGTGAAGCGGCGCTGCTCGTGGGCGCCGCGCTCGAATGCATCCACTGCTATTCGCTGATCCATGACGACCTGCCGGCGATGGACAATTCGGACCTGCGGCGCGGCCGCCCCACCCTGCACAAGCAGACCGATGACGCCACCGCGATCCTTGCCGGCGACGGCCTTTTGACGATCGCCTTCGACATCGTCACCCGCGACGAGATCCATCGCGACGCCAATGTCCGGCTGCTGTTGACGCGAGCGCTTGCGCGCTGTGCCGGCATCGGCGGCATGGTCGGGGGCCAGATCCTCGATCTCGCCGGCGAAGGCCGTTTCGGCGGCAGCGAGCCGGTCGATGTCGCCCGTATTCAGCAGATGAAGACCGGCGCGCTGCTGCGCTATGGCTGCATCGCCGGCGCGATCCTCGGCCAGGCCTCGCAGAAAGAATATCAGGCGCTCGACGATTACGGCCGCGCGCTCGGCGAAGCCTTCCAGATCGCCGACGACCTGCTCGACGTCGAGGGCGACGCGGCAGCGCTCGGCAAGCCCTCGGGCCAGGACGCAGCGCTGGGCAAGACCACCTTCGTCACCCAGCTCGGCATCGAAGGCGCCAAGCAGCGCGTGCGTGATTTGCTTGCGCGCGCCGACGGCGCCGTCTCGATCTTCGGCGATCGCGCCGCCGTGCTGCAAGCCGCCGCGCGCTTCGTCGCTGAACGAAAGAACTGACGTCGGGTTTTCGATTCTCCCGCTCGCGGGAGAGCACAGGCCGCCCATCGGCGGCCGTTCTTAAGAGACGCCGAGGCGGAGCCTCGGCTATGCCGAAGGCGCGGGTGAGGGTTCTCTCCTCTTGGGGATTCTCGATTGTGGAGACACCCGCTCCATAGCCGATGCTTCGCATCGGCGTCCTAATTTGGGAACGGCGGCCGAAGGCCGCCTATCCCGCGACATTGTCCCGGCTTCGCCGGGACTTTGTCGCAAGAAGCGACGCCCTCAGTTGCAGACCTCGGCATTGGCATCGACGTGAGGGCCCGCCGCCACCGCGATAGTCGAGGTGGCAGCCGGGCTTGACCGGACGGCAAAGGAGATCGTTGCAAAAGATCTGACCACTGCCGCCCGAGGCGCGACCCGCGCCGGCCGCAGCGATGCCGCCCGCCGCTCCGGCGGCCGCGCCACCGGACTGACGGCGCTGCCGTGCGGGACGCTCATCGCCGTCGTCACGCTTGGCGGTTGCAGGCTTGGTCGGCTTGCCGGCACGCTGCTTCTCGCATTCATTGTCGCCGTTCAGCACATAGCCGTCGCCGCAGACGATCTTGGTGCACTTGTCACCGTCGGCCTTGAAGCCGTGATCGCAGACCAGCGGGCAGACGCGCGACTGCTTTGACTTGACCGTATCCAGCGCATCCGTGCTCGCCACCTTCACGTCGAGCTTGGTGCCGGCATAGCGATTGAACTGCGACAGCGACCGCTGCGAGGACGTGCTCCAATTGCCGTCAGCCTGACCGGAGAAACAGCCGACCCGGCCAAGCTCGGTCTGCACCGAGCGGCTGAGATCGGCCGGCGTGGTGGACGGCGTCAGCGCGGCGATATTGGTGCCGGCGGGACTCGCCGCGCTGGCGGGCGCAGCGCGCGGCGCGGCAGCCGCGAGATTGACGCGCTGCTGCTCGGCAGCCGCAGCCTGCTGCTGCGCCTGCTCCTTGGCTTTCTGCGCGGCAAGCTGAGCCTGCTCGGCTGCTTTCGCGTCTGCCGCAGCCTTGGCCTGGGCGTCCTTCTGCGCACCAAGCGCGGCGAGACGGTCGCGCTCGGCATCGGCCTGCTTCGCCTTCTCGATCGCCGCCGCATGAACCTGCTCGGCCTGGATCTTGTCGAGCTGCAGCTTGGCGAGGTTCGCATAGAAGCCGTCCGGATGCTGAGCCAGGAAGGCTTCCCACGCCGGCTTGTTGCCGACCTGGAGCGCGAGCTCGTAGTCGCGGCGCATATCGGCCTGCGGATTCACTGCGGGTGCGGGCGCCGCTGCGGTCACGGGCGTTGCCTTCACCGGCACCAGCGGCACGTCTTCGCCGCCGAGCGAGCCGTAGACGAACGGCTCCTGCTTGTTGCCGGTCGACTTGAGCACGTCGTCGCGCACGAAACCGAAGGCGCGGCGCACGTCGAGGCCCGGCGTCGTCAGATGCTTCGACAGCGCGATCGTAAACGGGCTGTTGGCGCCGTCGCCGTCCTGCGCCGTGAAGCCCGCCTTGGCCGAATAAGCGATCAGCGTGTTGGAGCTGGTCGGCTCGACCTGGGCCAGGCCACGGCCGATTCCGCGCGAAGCCAGCGTGCGCTTCATGGTCCTGCCGAACGGATTGTCCCGGCAGGCGTCCAGGATCACCAGCCGAAGCTGCTTCGCCGGCTCGACCGCGACCAGAACGCGATCGAGCGAGAGCGCCTCGTCATAGACGTCGGTGTCGCGCTCGAGCTTGGCATCCACCGGGATCAGGTAGTTGGAGCCTTCGACCTCGATGCCGTGGCCGGCATAGTAGACCACCGCGATGTCGGCATCGCGGGTCGAATCGGCGAAGTCGCGCAGCACGCGCCGCGTGTCGAGCGCGGTCAGATCGTGGCGGGAATCGACGACATCGAAGCCAGCATCCTTCAATGTCTTTGCCATCACCGCACCGTCGTTGACGGGATTGGCGAGTGATGGCGCGTGCTGATAGGCCGAGTTGGCGAGCACCAGCGCGACGCGCTTTCCGGCGAAGGCGGGTCCGGCGCCGAACATCAGCATGACCGCGAGGAGAAACGGGCAAAGTCTGAAAGAATTGCGCATGACACAACTTCCGAAAGTTCGGGGCGGTTCACACCCTCAGGGCCAGCCTTAGCAAGATCCACCGCCTGCGCTTGTGATGGAGGTCACGAAGACTGCGGCGGCGACAGGCCGAGGAACCCCTTTTGTTAGTCGCGCCAGCGCGTTGGCGGTTCGCCGCCAAAAATGCGTGCGGGCTGGCTTTCGCTAGGGATCCCCGACATGCCCCCGATGCTGCGGCAGATCGTCCGTGATCTCGTGCCACGGCGCCTTGGAGCCGACGAAAATATGGCCGGTCGGGCGGATCGAGGGGGCATCGACCAGGGTTCCCATGGCGACATGGACCCATTTTCCTTCCCGGACCCGTGAATAAAGCAGCGAGCCGCAGCGGGCGCAGTGCGCGTCATGGGTGGTATCGTCCCCGTAAATCATCCGCTAGTCCTCGCCCCTGACGAGACGAAGCCGGCTGTACTCGATGCCCGCGAACGGCTTGAAGGCGGAACCGGTGGTCCGGCGGCAGTTCGAACAATGGCAGTTCAGCGCATAGGAGAACGCATCCGCCACCTCGTAGCCGACGGCGCGGCAATAGCATTCGCCGGCAAGGATACCAGCGTTCGATTTTTCTGATCCGGTCATGACGGTGCCCTCGCACAAATGGCGGAAGACACCCATAGCGCAATTCGATGCGTACCACTAAGTTCGCGGCGCGCCATCATTCAAGGGATGATCCATGAGCCAAAATCGTTCGAGCGTCGAAGCCGTCGTGCAATCCTATTTCGACGGGCTTTACGAGGGCGACGCCGAAAAGCTCGGCGACGTCTTCCATCCATCCGCCGATCTGCGCTGGGTGGAAAAGGGCGAGCTGAAGATCCTGACCGTACCGGACTGGCTCGCCTGGGTACGCAAGCGCCCGTCTGCCAAGGCCGAAGGCAAGCCGCGCGAGGATTTCATCGTCACCATCGACCGCTCGGACGACAAGACCGCCTTCATCAAGGTCAAATGCCAGCTGCCGCCGCGCTTCTTCACGGATTATCTGGTGGCAATGAAGCTCGCTGACGGTTGGCAGATCGTGTCGAAATCGTATCGGTATGATCTGAAGGATTAAAGCTTCCACTGCCTGAAATTGGGCACACTCGTCTCCCATTTTTCGGTCATTGCGAGCGTCGCGAATAGCACGTCTGTTGCATCCCCACCTCCGTCTCACCCGAAAGTCCCCTATGCTGCTCGACCGCCGTTCCCTGCTCGCTTCTCTCTGTTGGATGGCCGCTTCTCCAGCTCTCGCCGCGGACGCACCGCCTGAGCTCGAATCCTATGAGCGCGAAAGCGGCGGGCGGATCGGGGTCTACGCGGAGAATCTCGCCACCGGCGCAAGGCTCACCTGGCGGGCCGACGAGCGCTTCGTGATGTGCTCGACGTTCAAGGCTTCGCTCGCGGCTTGCGTGCTGGCGCGGGTCGATCGCGGCGAAGAGAAGCTGGCCGCGATGATCCCTTATGGCAAGACCGACCTGCTGGAGTACGCGCCGGTCGCGAAGCAAAACCTGTCGGCCGGCGCGATGTCGGTCGCGGACATGTGCAAGGCGATCGTCGAACTCAGCGACAACACCTGCGCCAATCTGCTGCTCGCGCGGATCGGCGGCCCCGCCGCACTCACCAAATTCTGGCGGTCGATCGGCGACACCACCTCGCGGCTCGACCACGACGAGCCCGAGCTGAACCGCTCGCCGCCCGGCGACCCCCATGACACCACGACGCCGGTGGCGATGGCCGGCAATCTGAAGCGACTGGTCACGGGCGAAGCGCTGTCGTCGGCCTCGCGGGCCCAGCTCACCGAATGGATGGTGGGCTGCAAGACCGGCGCGAACCGGCTGCGCGGCGGCCTGCCGGCAAGCTGGAAGTTTGGCGACAAGACCGGCAACAATGGCAAGGATGCGTCGGGCGATATCGCGGTTGCCTGGCCCAAGCCTGATAACAAGCCTGATGCGCCGATCCTGATCGCGGCCTATACCCAGGGCGGCACGCCGAATGCGGCGCAGATCGAGGCGGTGTTCGCCCGCATCGGGCGCATGGTGGCCGAACGACTGGTGTAGCCGCTTCGCATTGACCTCTTGGCTGCTTCCGGGCCAAGACAGGCCATGATCGCAGCGAAATTCCAGACCTTCCTCGTCCTGCTCGCCGTGCTGGCGGGCACCGCGCTCGTCGCCCGCCGCTTCAACCTGGCGCCTGCCATTTTGCTGATGCTCTCCGGCGTCGGTCTCGCTTTCGTGCCGGGCATGCCGCCGGTGGAGCTGCCGCCGGAACTGGTGCTGTTGATGGTGCTGCCGCCGTTGATCTACTCGGCGAGCGTCGCGATGAGCTGGCGCGAGTTCAGGAACAATCTGCGTCCGATTGTGCTGCTCGCGGTCGGCGCCGTGATCTTCACCGCGGCGATGGTGGCGACTGCCACCCACTACGTGATCGGCCTGCCCTGGAGCATCGGCTTCCTCCTGGGCGCAATCGTTGCGCCGCCGGACGTAGTGGCGCCGCTCGCGATTGCGCGCCGGCTGAACATGCCGCGCCGGCTCCTGGTCATTCTCGAGGGCGAAGGCCTCGCCAACGACGCCACCGCGCTGATCCTCTACCGCTTCGCGCTCGCTGCGATCGTGGTCGGACATTTCTCGCTGCCGCTGGCAGCCGGCGAATTTGCCCTCATCGTCGCCGGCGAAATCGCCTTCGGCATCGGTGTCGGCTGGCTCTCTTTGCGCTTTCGCAAATGGTCCTGCGATCCGCAGGTCGAGCTGACGCTGTCGTTGATCACGCCCTATGTGTCCTACTGGCTGCCCGAGCATGTCGGCGGCTCCGGCGTGATCGCCACTGTCGCCTGCGGTCTCTATGTGAGCTGGAACGGACCGCTGCTGATTTCGGCGTCGACGCGCCTGCAAGGCATCTTCTTCTGGGACCTTATCATCTATCTGATCGAGGGCTTGCTGTTCCTGCTCACCGGCTTCCAGATGCGCGCGCTCTACGAGAAATCGAAAGCGTTCCCGCTCGACGACATCGTGATCGCCACCGCCGTGGTCATGGTCATCATCGTTCTCGCGCGCTTCGCCTGGCTCTACCCGGCGACCTATCTACCGCGGATGCTTAGCAAGACGCTGCGCGCGCGCGATCCGTCGCCGCCCTGGCAATGGCCGTTCGCGCTCGCATTCACCGGCGTGCGCGGTGCGGTGTCGCTGGCCGCCGCGCTGGCGCTGCCGTTCACGCTGCCCGATGGCGATGCCTTCCCATATCGCGACCTGATCCTGTTCGTTGCCTTCGGCGTCATCTTCATCACCCTGATCGGCGTCGGCCTGACGCTGCCGCCGGTGGTGCGCTGGCTCGGCATCGCGGAAGCCGGCCGCAACGAGCATGTCGCCGAGCACGAGGCCGAGATCGCGGCACGGCGCCAGGCGCTCGACGCCGCGCTGAAATCGCTGGATGCGTTGACCGAAGAGAAAGAGGTTTCGGACGAAGTGATGCGGCTCCTGCGCGCCCGCCACGATATCCGCATCAACCAGCTTCCTGACTCCCTCGATCCCGCCCATCACGACGTCTCTGCCGCCGGGACTGCACTGACCCGCGAGTTGATCGTCGCCGAGCGCAAATTCATCCACGATCTGCTCCGCGACGGGCAGATCACCGACGAGACGCGACGGAGGATCGAGCGCGACCTGGACCTGGAGGAGGCGAGCCTGGCGAACCGGGAATATCAGAGGGCGCCGCTGTAGCTTCTCGTCATTGAGGAAACTACCGCTTCTCGCAATACGCCCGCATCGCCATCACCACGGCCGTCGCGATCAGATCCTGCCGCTCCGGCGAATTCATTGCCATCTCCTCATCGCGATTGATGATGGAGCCCGCTTCCAGCAGCACCGCGGCGCTCCGGGTCTGCGAGAGCACGACGAGCCCGTCATAGCGGTAGACGCCGACATCCTTGTCGAGCAGGGGATGCCGGTAACGCCCCATCATCGGCAGGCTGTATTGTGTCGCATATTGCAGGCCTCCATCCTTCAACTGCCTGCCCAGCAACCGGGCGAAGGCGAGGCTGGCGGCGAAGCGCGGATTGCGCTCGGACACGAACAGTGAATGGCCGCTGAAGCGGTCGCTGAAATGGCTCCTGGCGCCCTCGAATTCCCAATCCTCGAGCATTTTGTCGGGCACGGAATCATGGTGGATCGACAGGAAAAAATCGGCATGCGCGGCGTTGGCGGTGCCGACACGCTTGAGCAGGCTTGCCCGCGCCTTGCCTTCGGTCACCAGCACGCGGGTCGCGGCAAAGCCGGCCGATCTCAATCGTTCTCCGATCAGCCGCGCCAAGTGCAGGTTGAAGCCGAATTCCACGTCGTTGCGCGCGCTGGTGGCGCCCTGCAATTCCGAGGTGTGTCCGACATCGAGGATGATCTTGAATTTGCGTGGCTCGCATGTCTCCGGCGCAGGCGGCTTGATCCTGGCCCTTGCGGCCTTCCGCGCTCCGGCTGCGTGGCCATGGTCAGCCGGCGCAACCAAAAGCGGGATCAGCGCAACAGCGATAGCGGCGGTGATGCGCCACGATATTTTCACACCGGCCTTTCCCCCTTCACCGTCACGCGCGTGCCTGAGCGCGTATGCGGCCAGTAGTCCCACATCGCGCGGTGCTGGGTGCAGCGGTTGTCCCAGAACGCGATGGCGTTCTCGGTCCAGCGGAAGCGGCACTGGAACAGCGGGTTCTCGGCGTGCTGATAGAGATAGGCCAGCATCGCGTCGCTCTCGTCGCGCGGGATGCCGTTGATATGGCGGGTGAAGCCGCGGTTGACGTAGAGCGCCTTCTTGCCGGTGACCGGATGCGTGCGCACCACTGGATGCTCCGCGTTCGGATAGGCCGGACGATCGGCGACGCCGTAATTGGCGTAGAGGCCGCGATAGATCGGCTCGCCGTCATGCAGCGCGGTGAGCCCGTCGAGATAGGCCTTCATGCGATCGGACAGCGCCTCATAGGCCGCGTACATGTTGGCGAACAGCGTGTCGCCGCCGCGCGGCGGGCACTGCTTGATGTAGAGGATCGAGCCCATCGGCGGCTCGAGATCACAGGAGACGTCGGAATGCCAGCCCTCGCCGTTGGCGCGGGGCGAGTTCGCATCCGCATAGATCTTCATCAGCGCCGGGTCTTCATCCTCGTGCGGCGCGGCAGGATGAAAATGCAGCTCGCCGAACTTGCGGCCGAAGGCGAGATGCTGCTGCGGCGTGATGGTCTGGTCGCGGAAGAAGATCACGAGGTTTTCAGCAAGCGCGCGGTGGATCTCGTCCATCTGCTGGTTCGAGCGGGCATCGTCGGAGACGAGCTTGCCGATGTCGACGCCGGAGATTTCCGCGCCGATGATGGGGGTGAGCTTTTCGACCGCGATGGTCTCATAAGCCGCGCCGTCCTCGGCTGTGTGGCGATAACGCGGGCCTTGCTTGCCGGACAGCGAGCTCATGGGCGTTGCTCCCAATCATTGTTGATTGAGAGCATCGTAGCCCGGATGGAGCGAAGCGCAATCCGGGAACGGGCGCGCAAAAAGTAAGGCGGGTTACGCTAACCCGCCTTACGATTCCTGATTCGGAGCAAACTACTCCGCCGCGGGCGCGGGCACCTGGGCGCCCTGGCCGTAGCGCTGGTCGATGTAGTCGATCACCAGCGCCTTGAAGTCGGCAGAGATAGTCGGGCCGCGCAGCGTGCGGAACTTCTTGCCGTCGACGAAAACAGGCGCGGCCGGGGCTTCACCGGTGCCGGGCAGCGAGATGCCGATATTGGCGTGCTTGGACTCGCCGGGGCCGTTGACGATGCAGCCCATCACAGCGACGTTGAGCTCTTCAACGCCGGGATACTTGCTCTTCCAGTTCGGCATCTCGTCGCGGATGAAGCTCTGGATCGAGCTGGCCAGCTCCTGGAACGTGGTCGAGGTGGTGCGGCCACAACCGGGGCACGCCGCAACCAGCGGCACGAAGGTGCGGAAGCCCATGGTCTGCAGGAGTTCCTGGCCGACCTGCACCTCGCGGGTGCGGTCGCCGCCGGGCTCCGGCGTCAGCGAGATGCGGATGGTGTCGCCGATACCCTGCTGAAGCAGGATGCTGAGCGCGGCCGAGGACGCGACGATGCCCTTGGTGCCCATGCCGGCCTCGGTGAGACCGAGATGGATGGCGTAATCGGAACGAGAAGCGAGATCCTGATAGACCGCGATCAAATCCTGCACCGCCGAGACCTTTGCGGAGAGGATGATGCGATCCTTGGGCATGCCGAGCTCTTCGGCCCGCGCCGCCGAGAGCAGCGCCGATTGTACCATGGCCTCGCGCGTCACCGCGCGCACGTCGCGCGGATTGGGCAACGCGGCATTCTCATCCATCAGCTTGGTCAGCAGCTCCTGGTCGAGCGAGCCCCAATTGGCGCCGATGCGGACCGGCTTGTTGTTCTTGTTGGCGATCTCGATGATGTCGGCGAACTGGGTGTCGCGCTTGTCCTTGAAGCCGACATTGCCGGGATTGATGCGGTATTTGGCGAGCGCCTCGGCGCAGGCCGGATAGGCCGCGAGCAGCTTGTGGCCGATGTAGTGGAAGTCGCCGATCAGCGGCGTGGTGATGCCGCGCTTGAGCAGGCCGTCGCGGATGTGCGGGACGGCGGCAGCGGCCTCCTCGCGATCCACGGTGATGCGGACCATTTCGGAGCCGGCGCGCGCGAGCGCTTCGACCTGGGCGATGGTGCCGTCGATATCGGCGGTGTCGGTGTTGGTCATCGACTGCACGACGATCGGCGCGCCGCCGCCCACAGTGACGTCGCCGACCTTGACCTGGGTGGTCCGGTGACGCGGCGCCGGACCTGCGATGTCGGAATCGAGGGGGTTTTCGAGCTTGTTCATGGAGGTCCAAATATCAGGTTTTGGTGACGTTCAGCAATGCATCAGCTGGCGCCGTAGCGGATCGGCCGGGACGGTTAACCAGAAAAAGCCCAGCAATTACAAGGACGGCGGCGGCCCCGAAAGCCAGGCTCAGGCTGTCGTGCATAATGAAATAGCTACCCACCACGCCAAACAAAGGGGTGATGAAGGTAAAAGCCGACAATTTGCTGGCCGAATAGGCCTTCACCAGCGCGAACCAAAGCGTGAACGTGGTTCCAACCACCCAGATCGCCTGGAAGGCCATGAGCGCGAACGACAGCGGCGACGGCGTGTGAGTGATGGACTCCCCGGACAGCAGCGCAGCCGTCCCCAGGATTGGGATCGAGGTCGCGACCTGGTAGCCGAGCGCCTTCTCGGGCGCCGCGAAGCGCAGCCGCGTGCCCTTAGCGACCAGCGTGGTTGCCGCCCAGAGCGATGCGCCAAGCACGATTAGGAGATCGCCGAGCAGCACGTGTGAATCGACATTGGCCTGCGGCACGCCGATCGCAAGCGCGACGCCGGCGAAGCTCACGGCCAGGCCCAGCCATTGCGTGCTGCCAAGGCGCTCGCCGAGCACCTGGTACGAGCCGAGCGCGACGAAAAACGGCGCGGTGTAGAGGAACACGACCGCGCGGGATGCCGAGGTCAGGCGCAGGCCCTGGAAGATCAGCACGAACTCGATGCCGAACATCAGCCCGGCGATCAGGCCGGGCTTCCACGTGCCGTCGCGCTCGAAGAATTTGACGCCGCGTAACCTGCCGATGATGAACAGCACCGGCAGCGCGCCCATGGAACGGATCATCGCCTGCAGCATCGGCGGAATGTCCGGGAGCACCAGCTTCACCGCGATCTGGTTGAAGGCCCAGGTCAGGCACAGCATGAGCATCAGGGCGATGGCGCCGGCACTCAGGGGGCGCGCGGCGGACAGATTGGCTCGAGGTGAGGACATTTCTTCCTGGGATCCGGCTTTGCGCCGTTGTTGCTTGGTTGATCAGACGGCGGGCCCTTCACCTCTCCCCAGCGGGGAGAGGTCGATTTGCGAAGCAAATCGGGTGAGGGGGCGCCGGCCCCACGAGAGAGCGAAGCCCCTCACCCGCGCCTCCGGCGCGACCTCTCCCTTTGGGAGAGGTGAGCACCGCCTCTGTGCGAGCTGATCCCATCTCCTTAAGAGACTTTCTGACAATGGGTGCAGACGCCCGTGATCTCGACCACGGAAAGTTTCGGCGCGAAGCCTGACGCGCGCGCCGCAGCGTTGAGCTCCTTGGCAAAGGACCCCGACGGGATCTCGCCGACGAGACCGCAGCGCTCGCAGATCAGGAACGCGACCGCCGAGGTCGCGTCATGGTCGTGGGCGGCGCAGGCGAGATAGGCGTTGCGGCTTTCGATGCGGTGCACGAGGCCGTTCGCCATCAAAAAATCGAGAGCACGGTAGACCGTGATCGGCGCCGGTCGCGGCATCGATTTTGCCAATTCGTCGATCACCTCATAAGCCCCAAGCGGACGGTGGCTCGAGAGCAGCGCGCCCAGCACCTGGCGGCGTATCGGCGTGAATTTCTGCGCCCGCTGCTCGCAAACCGCCTCCGCATGCGCCAGCGCGTCCGCGGTGCAGCGGCCGTGATCATGGTCGGGCGTCGGAAATGCCGGCTTTGCGAGGGTCATTTGACCCGCCTTCTAGCATTTCGGCCGGAGAACCCAAAGCACGACCGGCGCAGCGGCGGTCAGCCATGCTTTTGCTGCGGGACAGCATCGCGTTCTTCCGCCATGAAATAATCATAAGCTTGCTTATTATATCCAAAGCTTATTGGAGACCAAGCTTATGACCCGCGGGTCTGTCGACCAAAACTTCCTGTTCACGCTCGGCGAGCTGTACCGCCTCTTGCGCGTCTATGCCGACAAGGAGGCCTCGCGCTTCGGGATCACCCGCGCGCAGTGGGCGGTGCTGTCCAAGGTGGAGCGAAGCGAAGGCATGAAACAGTCGGAACTCGCCGAGTTGCTGGAGATGCAGCCGATCACGCTGACGCGGCTGATCGACAAGCTCTGCGACAGCGACTGGATCGAGCGCCGCAGCGACGCGTCGGACCGCCGCGTCAAGCGCCTTTATCTGAAGAAGGCCGGCCGTGCGCTGCTGGGTAAGATGAGCGGCCTGAAGTCGGAACTCACGGCGAACGCGCTCGACGGCATCAGCCCGGCGGACGCCCACCGTCTCCTCACTCAACTCGAATCCATCAAAGAAAACGTGCGTAACGCGATCCAGACGTCCGGCGCGGAACAAACGCGTAAGGAGCAGCGCTATGGCTGATCAGGTTCTCAAATTCCAGCCCGAGCAGAAGATCGACAGCGGCAAGCCGACCAAGAAGGCCGGCACCGACCCGCGCCGGCGCTTCGTCGCCGGCCTGCGCCGCTATCGCCGCTTTTTGCTGATGGTGGTGCTGCCGATCGTTGCCGTCATTGCCGGCTTCACCTTCTATCTCAATGGCGGCCGCTATGTCGGCACCGACGATGCCTATGTCGGCGCGCAGAAGGTGCTGGTGACGCCCGACATCTCCGGCAAGATCGAGAAGGTCGTCGTCAGAGAAGGCCAGCTCGTCAAGCAGGGCGACGTGTTGTTCGAGATCGACCCCGTGCCGTTCCGCCTCGCGGTGGACGAGGCCAAGGCGCAGCTGATGCAGGCGCAGTCGACCTATGACAACCTTCGCGCGAACATCAAGATCTACGGCGACATGCTCAACCTCGCCCAGCAGGGCGTCGACCTGAAGCAGCGCGATGTCGAGCGCAAGCAGGCGCTGGTGAAGAACAGCTACGGCTCGCAGCTCGATCTCGACAACGCTTCGAACGCGCTGGTCACGTCGGGCTCGATCGCACAATACGTCAAGCAGCAGATCTCGACCGCCAAGACCCAGTTGCTCGGCGACACCGACCTGCCCTTGGAGAAATTCCCGCCCTACGCCCAGGCCAAGTCCAAGCTCGAGAACGCCGAGCGTAATCTCGACCACGCCGTGGTGCGCGCGTCGATGGACGGCGTGGCGACGCAGGTCGAGCAGATCCAGCTCGGCCGCTACGTCGCCGCCGGTACGGCGGTGTTCTCCATCATCGACATCGCCCATCCCTGGGTCGACGCCAATCCGAAGGAAAGCGACCTCACCTACGTCACCGAGGGACAGCCCGTCACGCTCGAGGTCGATGCGTTTCCGAACCATACCTTCAAGGGCAAGATCGGCTCGCTCTCGCCCGGCACCGGCGCGCAATTCGCGATCCTGCCGCCGCAGAATGCCACCGGCAATTTCGTCAAGGTGGTGCAGCGGGTGCCGGTCCGGATCTATTTCGACGAGAGCGACAAATACGTGAAGAAGCTGAAGGCCGGCATGAGCGTCTATGCCACCATCGACACCGGCCACCAGCGCTCGCTCGCCGGCCTGCTCGGCCTGTCCGCGACCGCAAGCCAAGATAAAGACCAGGACAAGGACTAAGCCGATGTCCGGCCCCAATGCCAGCCTGATGGTCCCCGGCCTGCGCCGGAACATGGTGACGATCTGCGCCATGACCGCGACCATCATGCAGGCGCTGGACACCACGATCGCCAACGTCGCGCTGCCCTACATGCAGGGCACGCTGTCGGCCTCGCAGGACCAGATCAACTGGGTGCTGACTTCCTACATCGTCGCCGCCGCGATCATGACCGCGCCGGTGGGATGGATTTCCAACCGCTTCGGCCGCAAGCGCATCTTCATCGGCTGCGCAGCCGGCTTCACGCTGGCGTCCGTGCTGTGCGGCCTTGCGCAAGACATCAACCAGATGGTGCTGTTCCGCCTGCTGCAAGGCGTGTTCGGCGCGGCGCTGGTGCCGCTGTCGCAGTCGGTGATGCTCGATTATTACACGCTCCAGGAACGCGCCACCGCAATGTCGATCTGGGGCATGGGCGTGATGATGGGTCCGATCATGGGGCCGTCACTAGGTGCCTGGCTGACCGAGACCTATTCCTGGCATTGGGTGTTCTTCGTCAACCTGCCGTTCGGCGCGATCACCGTGCTCGGGCTCGGCGTCTTCATGGACGAGACCGACAAGAATCTCAGCCTGAAATTCGACTGGTTCGGCTTCGCCGCACTGGCGATCGGCATCGGCGCGCTGCAACTCGCGCTCGACCGCGGCGAGCAGCTCGACTGGTTCGAGTCGGTCGAGATCGTGACCGAGTTCATCATCTCAGGGATCGCCTTCTATTACTTCTTCGCCCACTCGTTCACGACATCGCGGCCCTTCATCCAGTTCGCGCTATTCAAGGACCGCAACTTCCTCACCGGCTGCATCTTCATGACCGTGATGGGCCTGGTGCTGTACTCGACCATGGCGCTGGCCTCGCCCTACCTGCAAAACGTCATCGGCTATCCCATCATGACCGCCGGCGGCCTGCTGGCGAGCCGCGGCTTCGGCACCTTCTTCGCCATGATGATGGTCGGCCGCATCATGCGCTACATCGAGGCGCGCACGCTGATCATTTCCGGCCTGACGCTGACCGCGGCCTCGCTGTTCCAGATGACCGGCTGGACCGACCAGACCCAGGTACCGGAGATCGTCGTCGTGAGCGTGATCCAGGGCTTCGGCTTCGGCCTCGTCTTCGTGCCGCTCTCGACGGTCGCATTCCTGACGCTGCCGAACCATCTGCGCACGGATGGCACCTCGATGCTGACGCTGCTGCGCAACGTTGCAAGCTCGGTCGGCATCTCCATCGTGATCGCCCAGCTGACGCAGGGCACGCGCAAGACTTATGCGATCCTGTCCGAGTACATCAACCCGTTCAACCACGCGCTGCAGATGCCGGATGTCCGCGGCATGATCAACCTCTCCACCGATGCCGGCCGTGCCATGGCCGACCGCATGGTCGGCGTGCAGGCGCAGATCATCGCGTTCGCGCACGACTATATGCTGGTGATGATCTTCATTCTCTGCACCATTCCGCTGGCGCTGATGATTGGCTCGACCAAGGCCTCGCTGCGCAAGCAGGCGGCCGGACCCGAGCATGCGGTGATGGAGTAGTTACAGGTGTCATGCCCCGGCTTGACCGGGGCATCCAGTACGCCGCGGCTTCTCCGCATCCGACAAACGTCTCTGGAATACTGGGTCGCCCGGTCAAGCCGGGCGACGACAGCAAGCTTGTAGCGCGAGCGCTACAACAACTCCTCGCACCCCAGATCCTCGACCGCCATCATCACCCGCTCCAGATTGTTCCACCAGATCCCCGGCGGAATGTTGATGGCCCATTGCCAGACCGGCTTGGTGATGTGCCAGAGCACCGACAAGCGGTAGTCACGATCGAGCGCGCCGCGCGTGTATCCCGTGATGCCGCTTGCGAGCAATGTCTCGTGATAGAGATTGAGCAGTGAGCGTTCGAGCGCCTGCCGGCGTTCCGGATACCAATGAATCGCCATCATGTAAGCGAGGTCGTTGGCTGGTACGTTGATCCCCCACAGGTCGAAATCGAAGATGCGCACGGTGTCAGTGATGCCTGTGCGCGGCAGGAGAAAATTCCAGGTATGGGCATCGCCATGGGTGATGCTGAGATGACGGCGTGAATGGTAGCGCTCGGATAGCCGGGCCGACTGGTCGATCAGGCGACGATAGAGAATGCGCCGTTCTTCACTGAGGCGATCGCCGAGCAGATCGGCGAAACGGTCGTAGTGGCCGGCAAAAGTCTCCATGTGGTGCGCGCTGTCTTCAGTGCTCGCCCACGTGCCGACGGTGTCACCAAGGCTCGGATGGTCCCACCAGGCCGCATGCCAACGCGCGAGCGTGGTGACGATCGCGAATGTTTGCTCACGCGACGGCGGCAGCGGCCATTGGGTTGCGATCTCATGGCTGTCGGTGAGATCTTCCAGCAGGAGATGCCAGGTCTGGCCCTCCTCGTCGAAGCGTCCGTCAAAGCATCGCGGCACCAGCCCCGGCGGCATGTTCGGTGCCAGCTTCGTATAGAACGCCACCTCGTGCCGACCGCCATCGGCGAGCGTCTTGGCAAAATCGGCATGCGGCGTCTTGAGGATCAGCGATTGCGGCGCACCAGCGGACTCGCCGACATAGCGCAGGCCAAGCCGGGCGATGTGCGACACGACGGTATCGCGCTTATGCAGCACCTTCACCTCGCGGACGGCGCCCGCGTCCAGCACGCCGGCCTTGCGTAGCGCAGCCGTGAGGTAACTGGGCTCAGCGACCGCCGGCAGTTGTGAGGATGTCATGAATCGCGCCCCCGGTGCCGCAGCCATACTGCATGATCACACCGGGAAGCGCCAGCGCGCGACAGCAGCCTTCACAGGAAGGCGGCGGGACCGTCACACGTCGAAGAACACCGTCTCGTTGTCGCCCTGCAGGCGCAGGTCAAGGCGATAGACCGGCTTGCCGGGCTCGCGCACCGCGATCAGCGTGGCGCGGCGGTCGGCCGGCACCAATCCCAGCACGGGATCGGCGGCATTGCCGGCCTCGTCGCTGAAATAGATGCGGGTGTAGAGATGCCGCAGCATGCCGCGCGCAAACACCGCCAGAACGATGTGGGGCGCCTGCGGCTTGCCGTCCGGATCGGGCACCGCACCCGGCTTGATGGTGTCGAAGGAATAATGGCCGTCCTTGTCGGTGCCGCAGCGGGCGAAGCCGCGGAAGCTGGCATTCGGCAATGCGCGCTTATCCTGCGGATCGGCGAAGCGGCCCTGCGCGTCCGCCTGCCAGATTTCCAGCATGGCGTCAGGCACGACGACACCGTCGCCGTCGAACACCCGGCCCTCGATGCGGAGGCGATCGCCAGTGACGTCAGGCGTCAGCGTCGAATTGGTAAAGGCGTCGTTCCAGGCGTATTCGCCTGATGGCGTCAGGCCGTATTTGAAGAACGGACCGACGGTCTGCGATGGGGTGATCCCGTTGGGCTTCACAGAATCCTGCACGTTACTTCGTCTCCATGGGGGTAGCGTTCTTGCCGCGCAGCACGATGTCGAAGCGGTAGCACAGCGCCCATTCGGGCTTGGTATTCTCCAGGTCGAACGACGAGACCATGCGCATCCGCGCCTTCTCGTCCGGCACCGAGTTGAAGATCGGATCGAACGGGAACAGCGGGTCGCCCGGGAAATACATCTGCGTCACCAGGCGGGTGACAAAGGAATGGCCGAACACCGAGAGATGGATATGGGCGGGGCGCCAGGCATTGTGGTGATTGCCCCAGGGATAGGCCCCGGGCTTGATGCTGACGAAGCGGTAGTAGCCGGCGGCATCGCTCACGGTGCGGCCCGCGCCCGTGAAATTGGGATCGAGCGGCGCGGGATGCTGGTCGCGGACATGGACGTAGCGGCCGCAGGCATTGGCCTGCCAGATCTCGACCAGCGAGTTCGGGACGCCGCGGCCGTCCTCGTCACGGACATGGCCGTGGACGATGATGCGCTCGCCGAGCGGCTCGCCCTTGTGCTGGGTGGTGAGGTCGTTGTCGCCGTTCCGCACGGTCTCGTGGCCATAGACCGGGCCGGTCAATTCCGACAGCGTGTGGCGCATCGGGATCAAGGGCTTGTTCGGCGCGCGCTTGACCGAGCTCTTGTATTCGGGCGACAGCGGCAGGGGATGCGCCTGGTTGCTGTCGACGGGATAGATGAATGTCATTGGCGAACTCCTCCCCGGCCATTCTGGTCCAGCCGGACAACATTTGTGCCAATCATTATAATATATAACTAATCGGGGGAAGCAGGTTTACGGCCTTCCATAACTGGTCATTCCGGGGCAGCCCGACAGGGCTGAACCCGGATTCTCGAGATTCCGGGTTCGGTGCTAGCGCACCGCCCCGGGATGACGGTCCACTGCGTGGACCGTCAATTCAGCTTCTCGATCGCAATGGCAACGCCTTGGCCGACGCCGACGCACATGGTGGCGAGCGCGAGCTTGCCGCCGCGCTTCTCCATGCCGTGGACGGCGGTGAGCGCGAGGCGGGCACCGCTCATGCCGAGGGGATGGCCGAGCGCGATGGCGCCACCATGCGGATTGACGAAATCCGCATCGTCGGCGACGCCGAGCTGGCGCATGCAGGCGATGCCCTGCGAGGCGAATGCTTCATTGAGCTCGATCAGGTCGAAATCGGTGATCTTCTTGCCCAGACGTTCCATCAGCTTGCGGGTCGCAGGCACGGGACCGATTCCCATGATGCGCGGCGGCACACCGGCCGAGGCGAGGCCGAGAATGCGGGCGCGCGGCGTCAGGCCGTGCTTCTTCACGGCGGCCTCAGAGGCGAGGATCATCGCGGCCGCCCCGTCATTGACGCCCGACGCATTGCCGGCCGTCACCGTGCCGGGATTGCGCACGATCGGCTTGAGCTTGGCGAGAGCTTCGAGCGTGGTCTCGGGACGCGGATGCTCGTCCATGTCGATGGTGACAGGGCCGGCCTTGCCGCCGGGAATGGTGATCGGGGTGATCTCTTCGGCGAAATAGCCGGCTGTGATCGCTTTACCCGCGCGTTGCTGCGAGCGGATGGCGAAGGCATCCTGGTCGGCGCGCGGGACCTGGAATTCCTCGGCGACGTTCTCGCCGGTCTCCGGCATTGCATCGACGCCATACTGCGCCTTGAGCAGCGGATTGATGAAGCGCCAGCCGATCGTGGTGTCGAAGATTTCGGCGGAGCGCGAGAAGGCCTCCTGCGCCTTGCCCATCACGAACGGCGCGCGGGTCATGGACTCGACGCCGCCCGCAATCGCAAGCTCGATCTCGCCGGAGCGGATGGCGCGGCCGGCAGCCCCGACCGCATCGAGGCCGGAGGCGCAGAGCCGGTTCAAGGTCTGGCCGGGAACCGAGTCCGGGAGACCCGCCAGCAGCAGCGCCATGCGCGCGACGTTGCGGTTGTCCTCGCCGGCCTGGTTGGCGCAGCCGAAGAAGACTTCGTCGACCTGCGCCCAGTCGAGATTGGGATGTTTGGCCATCAGCGCCTTGATCGGGGTTGCCGCGAGGTCGTCGGCGCGCACCTTGGCAAGTGAGCCGCCAAAACGGCCGATCGGGGTCCGCACGGCATCGCAGATAAAGACGTCACGCATCGTTGTTCTCCCTGAATGCCGCGATCCGGCCAAAATTCTTCAATGTCGGCGGAGTTTTAGGAGGGCGCCCGCAGTAGGTCAATTGACGGTTTCTTGCTTGTTCCGAGGGGCGCGCACGCCGCCAACGCATGCCGCGGTGCGGACAACGTGGAAAACCTCCCCTCCCCGGCCAAAGCGATAGGAGCACGGGACGAAATTTTGTAGGTTGCGCCGCCCATGACCATGCAACAGCCCATCCAAGCGTCAGAGCCTGAACCCACCCCCGCGCCGCCAGCGGAAGCCGCCGCGCGCGTCACGCCGATGATGGAACAATACCTGGAGATCAAGGCGGCGCATCAGGGCCTGTTGCTGTTCTACCGGATGGGCGATTTCTACGAGCTGTTCTTCGAGGACGCCGAGATCGCCTCGAAGACGCTCGGCATCGTGCTGACCAAGCGCGGCAAGCATCAGGGCAACGACATCCCGATGTGCGGCGTGCCGGTCGAGCGCTCCGAGGATTATCTGCATCGCCTGATCAGCGCCGGCCATCGGGTTGCCGTGTGCGAGCAGACCGAGGATCCTGCGGCTGCGAAAGCGCGCGGCAACAAGAGCGTCGTGCGCCGCGGCGTGGTCCGGCTGGTCACGCCGGGCACGCTCACCGAGGACACGCTGCTGGATGCGCGCGCCAACAATTATCTGCTGGCGATTGCGCGGGCGCGCTCGTCGACCGGCGGCGACCGCTTTGGCCTCGCCTGGATCGACATCTCGACCGCCGAATTCACGGTCACGGAAGTTTCGGGTGGTGAGCTCGCCGCGACGCTGGCGCGCATCAACCCGAACGAAGCGATCGTCACCGATGCGCTTTATAGCGATAACGAGCTCGGGCAGACCTTGCGCGAACTGCCGGCGGTGACGCCGGTGACCCGCGACGTCTTCGACGGCGCCACCGCCGAAAAGCGCCTCTGCGACTACTTTGCCGTCTCGACCATGGACGGGCTGGCGCAGCTCTCGCGGCTGGAGGCCACGGCTGCCGCCGCCGCCGTCACCTATGTCGACCGCACCCAGGTCGGCAAGCATCCGCCGCTGTCGCCGCCCGCGCGCGAAGCCTCCGGTGCAACCATGGCGATCGATCCCGCCACCCGGGCCAATCTCGAACTGACGCGGACGCTTGCCGGCGAACGCCGCGGCTCGCTGCTCGATGCCATCGATTGCACGGTGACGTCGGCCGGCTCGCGCCTGCTGGCGCAACGGCTCGCCGCCCCTTTGACCGATGCGCCGGCGATCGCGCGACGGCTCGATGCCGTCAGCGCCTTCGTGGCGGATTCGGCCACGCGCGAGGACATCCGCAGCATTCTGCGCGGTGCGCCTGACATGTCGCGGGCGCTGGCCCGTCTCTCGGTCGGCCGCGGCGGCCCGCGCGACCTTGCGGGCTTGCGCGACGGCATCATCGCCGCCGACCAGGTGCTGACCCGGCTCGGCGAGCTCGACCAGCCGCCGCAGGAGATCGCCGCGGTGATGGCGGCGCTGCAAAAGCCCTCGCGCGAACTTGCAGCCGAATTTGCCCGTGCGCTCGACGAGCAGCTGCCGCTGATCAAGCGCGATGGCGGCTTCGTTCGTGCCGGCTACGAGCCGGCCCTTGATGAAGCGCGGAACCTGCGCGATGCCTCGCGTCTGGTCGTAGCCTCGATGCAGGCGCGCTACGCCGACAATACGGGCGTCAAGGGCCTCAAGATACGCCACAACAATGTGCTGGGCTATTTCGTCGAGGTCACCGCGCAGCACGGCGACAAGCTAATGTCGGCGCCGCTGAACGCGACCTTCATCCATCGCCAGACGCTGGCTGGCCAGGTGCGCTTCACGACCTCGGAGCTCGGCGAAATCGAAGCCAAGATCGCCAACGCCGGCGACCGCGCGCTCGGGCTCGAGCTCGAAATCTTCGAACGGCTCTGCGCCAAGGCGCTCGAGATCAGCGACGATTTGCGCGCTGCTGCGCAAGGCTTTGCGCTGCTCGATGTTGCGACGTCGCTGGCCAAGCTCGCGATCGACGAGAACTATGTGCGGCCCGAGGTCGATGGCTCCCTCGGCTTTGCCATCGAGGCCGGCCGTCATCCCGTGGTCGAGCAGGCCTTGAAGCGCAATGGCGAGCCGTTCATCGCCAATGCCTGCGACCTCTCGCCGTCGCCAGCGCAAAAATCCGGCCAGCTCTGGCTGCTCACCGGTCCGAACATGGCGGGCAAGTCGACCTTCCTGCGCCAGAACGCATTGATTGCGCTGCTGGCGCAGATCGGCAGCTTCGTGCCGGCGACGCGCGCGCGGATCGGCATCATCGACCGCCTGTTCTCGCGCGTTGGCGCCGCCGACGATCTCGCACGCGGCCGCTCCACCTTCATGGTGGAGATGGTCGAGACCGCCGCGATCCTGAACCAGGCCGGCGAGCGCGCGCTGGTGATTTTGGACGAGATCGGCCGCGGCACCGCGACCTTCGACGGCCTCTCGATCGCCTGGGCCGCGATCGAGCATCTGCACGAGAGCAACCGCTGCCGCACGCTGTTCGCGACGCATTATCACGAGCTGACCGCGCTCTCGGCGAAACTGCCGCGCATGTTCAACGCCACCGTGCGGGTGAAGGAATGGCAGGGCAATGTCGTGTTCCTGCACGAGGTGCTGCCAGGCTCGGCCGACCGCTCCTACGGCATCCAGGTGGCCAAGCTCGCCGGCCTGCCGCTGGCTGTGATCACGCGCGCGAAATCGGTGCTGGCAAAGCTCGAGGCGCAGGACCGCGGCCAGACCGCCCGTGCCCTCGCCGACGACCTCCCGCTGTTCGCGGTGCCCTCGCGCGCCGCCGCAGAAGCCGCGCCGCCGACCGAGGCGGAGCTATTGATGGATGCTGTGAAGGCGCTCCACCCGGACGAGATGTCCCCGCGCGAGGCGCTGGATGCGCTCTATGCGCTGAAGGCCAAGCTGCCGAAGCAGTGACGGTGCCGTAGGGTGGGTTAGCCCCGCGGCTGCGTGAAGCGCAGTCCGCTGGCGTAACCCACCGCGGTCTGTCCCCGCGGAAAGCAAGCCGGCGGATTACGCTTCGCCAATCCACCCTACGAAGCCACCGCCAACCGCTTCCTTCGCCCCATCCACCACAGCGTCAGATTCCACACGATGCAGGTGGCGAGGCCCGTGCTGAGGCCTATCGCGGAGCCGAAGTTTGCGGTCCCCACATGCAGCACCGCAATCGCCATGCCGAAGCCGAGCAGGCCCCAGGCGGAATTGGCGAGCACGGCAGCGGTCGGAGGGCCGCCGATGCGGGGATGCAGGATCACCATCATGCTGGTGAACACGATCGGGTAGAGCGCGATGACGCCGGAGACGCGCGGGCCAACCCAGCCCGAAGTCGAGACCACGATCGCGACCAGGGTTGCGACCAACGCGGCGCGGAACGGAATATCGTACCAGCGGCGCGTCACCAGCGGCATCTTCACATGCCGGTACTGTGCAAGCAGCGGAATGCAGATCCCAAAGGCGACCAGGTTGACGGCGAGCCCGGCCGTCAAAGTCCAGTCGAACAGTCGGATGATGGATGCCAGCACGATCCACACCGCCACCGCGCTTCCGACACTCACGGCAAAGCTGTGCCGCTGCGCCAGCACGACATAGGTCAGCCCCAGGAAGATCGTGGCGGCGTTAACCGGGAGGCTCGATAGCGCACCCTGCGCAATGAAGGCAGCGTCATGGTCGATCGCGAGGAAGACATAGGACGGCCCCGCCGATATCGGCAGCGTCGCCACCAGCGCACCGATCACCGGGCCCGAGCGCTCGGTGATGATCGACGCCGACACCACGAAGGCGGCCGCAACCGCCATACGCAGCAGAAGGAAGAAGATGTACGACAGTTCGGCGGGCATTTTTTTCTTCTTGCCCTCCCCTTGATGGGGAAGGTGGCAGCTACACCCGCTGCATCGAGACCGAAACCTTCGGGCCGTTCTTGATGGTCTGATAGACCACGCAGTAGCGCTCGGTGAGTTTCAGCAGCAGATCGAGCTTGTCCTGCGGCGCGTCGGTGTCCACTTCAAAGCGGAGGCGGATCTCGGCGAAGCCGACCGGAGTCTCCTTGTCGACGCCGAGCGTGCCGCGGAAATCGAGATCGCCTTCGGCATAGACGTTACCGGTCTTCAAGGGCACCTCGATCGCGGTCGCAACCGATTTCAGCGTGACGCCGGCGCAGGCGACGAGCGCCTCGAGCAGCATGTCGCCGGAACAGAGTTCGAGGCCGGAGCCGCCGGTGGCGGGATGGAGGCCAGCCATCGCGATGGCGCGGCCGGTCTCGACCTTGCAGGCGATGCCTTCACCGTCGGTCGAACCCTTGGCCTTCAGCGTGATCATCGCGGCCTTGGGATCGGTCTTGTAGCGTTCCTTGATCGGGGCCTGCATCTGGCGCAGTTGGGCAGCGTCCATTTTTCGTCTTCTCCCCAAATCTCATTTCCTGGGCCCGGGTATAGAGACCGATCCGTATCGTGTCAGCCCGCGTTTGGTCGAGGGCTGCCATGAACGCTGCCGCGAACACAGGGGTGGACGTAAAAACTGATCAAGATCAACATGTTAGACAAATATTCCGCAGCCGCTGCGCGCCCTTCCAAATCGGCAGGCCGGCACGTATCTCTGTCTTTTTACCAATGTCGGGTGACAGCACGCATCACCTCTTATATTCGGGATGAACATGGACAGCGTTGCGACCGAGCATAAGCCACAGGTGGATGATCGCTTCGACACCGCGCGGATCACCGCCGCGGTCGATGCGCTTGCCGAAAAGCATCAGGGACGCGAGGACACGTTTCGCACCGCGACCGCGCAACTGCTCAAGGCCGAGCTGATCGCCGCGCGCGCCGCGGCGCAGGCGATCCTGCTGAAGGACCGCCATGGCCGCCGCTGCGCCGAACGCCTCTGCCACGTGCAGGACGAGATCATCCGCATCCTCTATTCGGCCGCGACCCGTCATCTCTACCGTTCGCCGATCCCGAGCGGAGCGGAGCGCATGGCGGTGGTCGCGACCGGCGGCTATGGCCGCGGCCTGATGGCCCCCGAATCCGACATCGATCTGCTCTTCATCCTGCCCTACAAGCAGACGGCCTGGGGCGAGCAGGTCGCCGAAGCCATCCTCTATTGCCTCTGGGACATGGGGCTGAAGGTCGGCCACGCCACGCGTTCGGTCGATGAATCGATCCGGCAGGCGCGCGGCGACATGACCATCCGCACCGCGATCCTGGAGACGCGCTTCCTCACCGGCGACCAGCCGCTCTATAACGAGCTGGTCGAACGCTTCGACAGGGAAGTGGTGCAGGGCACCGCGTCCGAGTTCGTCACCGCAAAACTCGCCGAGCGCGAGGAACGACATCGCCGCGGCGGCCAGTCGCGCTACCTGGTCGAGCCCAATGTCAAGGACGGCAAGGGAGCGCTGCGCGACCTGCACACGCTGTTCTGGATCGCCAAGTACGTCTATCGCGTCCGCGACACCGACGAGCTGGTCGAGCGTGGCGTGTTCGACGCGCAGGAGTATCGCACCTTCCGCCGCTGCGCCGACTTCCTCTGGTCGGTGCGCTGCAATCTGCATTTCTACTCCGGCCGCGCCGAGGAGCGCCTGTCCTTCGACCTCCAGCGCGAGATCGCGGTCCGGCTCGGCTACACCTCGCATCCCGGCATGCAGGACGTCGAGCGCTTCATGAAGCACTACTTCCTGGTCGCCAAGGAAGTCGGCAACCTCACCGCCATCCTCTGCGCCAAGCTCGAGGACCAGCAGGCCAAGCCTGCACCGGTGCTGAGCCGGATGATGGCGCGGCTTCGCCCCACGCCTGTGAAGCGGCGCGTGCCTGACAGCGACGACTTCATCGTCGACAACAACCGTATCAGCGTCGCCGCGCCCGACGTCTTCAAGCACGATCCAGTCAATCTGATCCGCATCTTCCGCCTGGCGCAGAAGAACAACCTCGCCTTCCACCCGGACGCGATGCGCGACGTGACGCGGTCGCTCGGCCTGATCAACGCGCAGATGCGCGAGAATCCCGAGGCCAACCGCCTGTTCATGGAGATCCTGACCTCTGACAACGCCGAGATCGTGCTGCGGCGGATGAACGAGACCGGCGTGCTCGGCCATTTCATCCGCGCCTTCGGCAAGATCGTCTCGATGATGCAGTTCAACATGTATCATCACTACACGGTCGACGAGCATCTGATCCGTTGCGTCGGCTTCCTCCAGGACATCGAGCGCGGCGGCATCGAGGAGTTCACGCTCGCCAGCGACCTGATGCGCAAGATCCGTCCCGAGCATCGTTCGGTGATCTACATCACGACGCTGCTGCACGACATCGCCAAGGGGCGGCCCGAGGATCACTCGATCGCAGGCGCCAAGGTGGCGCGGCGGCTCTGCCCGCGGCTCGGCTTCAGCGCGGCCGACACCGAGCTCGTGGCGTGGCTGATCGAGGAGCATCTCACGATGTCCACGGTCGCGCAGTCGCGCGACCTATCCGACCGCAAGACCATCGAGAATTTCGCCGCGGTGGTGCAGTCGGTCGAGCAGATGAAGCTGCTCACGATCCTGACCACCGCCGACATCCGCGGCGTCGGTCCCGGCGTGTGGAACGGTTGGAAGGCGCAGCTGCTGCGCTCGCTTTATTACGAGACCGAACCGGTGCTGACCGGCGGCTTCTCGGAGGTCGACCGCGGCAAGCGCCTCACGGCCGCTTACGCCGAATTCCGGCACGCCTTCGCCGAATGGCCGGCGGACGAGCTCGATGCCTATGTCGGCCGGCACTATCCGGCCTACTGGCTCAAGGTCGAGCTTCCGCGCAAAATTCGCCACGCCCGCTTTGTGCGGTCGAGCGAACAGGCCGGCCACAAGCTCGCGATCAATGTCGGCTTCGACGAGGTGCGCGGCGTCACGGAGCTCACCATCTTCGCCGCCGACCATCCCTGGCTGCTGTCGATCATTGCCGGCGCCTGTGCGTCGGCCGGCGCCAACATCGTCGACGCCCAGATCTACACCACGACCGACGGCCGTGCGCTGGACACGATCTCGATCTCGCGGGAATACGACCGCGACGAGGACGAGGGCCGGCGCGCCACGCGCATCGGCGAGATGATCGAGGACGTGCTGGAAGGCAAACTGCGCTTGCCGGAAGTGGTGGCGCGGCGCACCGTGCGCAGCAGGGCGCGCCCCTTCGTGATCGAGCCGGAAGTGACCATCAACAACCAGTGGTCCGACCGCTACACCGTGATCGAGGTGTCAGGCCTCGACCGCCCCGGCCTGCTCTACGAGCTGACCACCGCGATCTCCAAGCTCAACCTCAATATCGCCTCGGCCCATGTCGCGACCTTCGGCGAGCGCGCCCGCGACGTGTTCTACGTCACCGATCTGCTCGGCGCGCAAATCAACGCGCCGACTCGCCAGGCCGCAATCAAGAGCGCGTTGACCCGTGTGATGGCCGACGACAAGGTGGTTCAGCCGGCGGCGTGAGGGGGGAGCGCTAAACCTCCACGCCCTCGTGCCTGAGCAGCCAGCGCTTGCGTTCGAGGCCGCCGCCATATTTCACCAGCGAACCATCGGCACCGATCAGGCGGTGGCATGGCAGCACCACGCTGATCGGATTGGAGCCATTGGCGTGGCCGACAGCGCGAATGGCACTTGGCATCTCGATCTTTGCGGCAAGTGCGCCGTAGCTCATCGTGGTGCCGGCGGGGATTTTCGCGAGCGCAGTCCAGACCTTTTGCTGGAACGGCGTGCCGGCGATGCGCCATTCGATCCGTGCGAGCTGACCGAGATCTCCCTCGAAGTATGCCGACAGCGCAGTCTTCATTGCCGCCGGCGCGGGCCGGTCAACCAGATCCACCGCGCCATGGTGCAGGCGCAGGAGCTCGCGCATGCGGTGCTCGTAATCGTCCCAGTCGAGCGCCCGCAGCGCGCCGTCGGCATCGGTGACGAGCAACGCGAGCCCGATCGGCGTCGCCAGGCGATCGAGGCCGAAATGTTCAGGAGTCCTGGTTGGTCGAGCAGCCATTTGCGACACCTTGCATCGAAACACGCTTCGCACTTTCCATGCCGGCCATGGTAACGTCCACCCGAAAGCTGACGCTTTTGGGGGGAGCTCAACTTGATTCTAGTCGCCGATATCCTGGTGGCGCTGGTCGCCGCACTGCACGCCTACTTCCTGATCCTGGAGATGTTCCTCTGGGACAAGCCGCAGGGCTTGAAGGTTTTCCACAATACGCCCGAGAAGGCCGAGATCACGAAAGTGCTGGCCGCCAATCAGGGCCTCTATAACGGCTTCCTCGTCGCCGGCCTGATCTGGGGTCTCGTCCACGGCAACCCGGCCTTCGCGTTCCAGATCAAGGTATTCTTCTTGCTCTGCGTGATCGTTGCCGGCGCCTATGGTGCGGCGACCGTCAGCACGCGCATCCTGATCGTGCAGGCGCTGCCGGCCGCAATCGCCCTGGCTGCATTGCTCCTGGCCTAAGACTTTGGCCTGAGACGGTACGGCGCGGCGCCGCGATCCTTGCGCGGCCCTTCGCGTTCCTCCACACTCTTCGGCAGCGATGGCGACCGTTGCGAGCAACGGAAAAAGACCGTCGGCCGGAAAATTCCGTCAGGAGGAACAACCCACCATGAAGACTCGCAGAGCCTATCTAGCTGCCACGGCGGCGCTCGCCTTCGCGTTCTCCGCCAGCCTCGTAGGTCAAGCCCTCGCCCAGAAGAAATACGACACCGGCGCGAGCGACACCGAGATCAAGATCGGCCAGACCGTGCCGTTCTCCGGCGCCTATTCCGTCTACGCCAATATCGGCAAGACGCAGGCCGCCTACTTCAAGATGATCAACGATCAGGGCGGCATCAACGGCCGCAAGATCAACCTGATCCAGTATGACGACGCCTATTCGCCGCCGAAGACCGTCGAGCAGGTGCGCAAGCTCGTCGAAGGCGACGAAGTGCTCTTCACCTTCCAGATCATCGGCACCGCGGCAAACGCCGCTGTGCAGAAATATCTCAACGGCAAGAAGATCCCGCAGCTTCTCGCGTCGACCGGCGCTGCGCGCTTCAACGATCCGCAAAACTATCCCTGGACCATCGCGTATAATCCCAACTACGTGTCCGAGGGACGCATCTACGCCAAGTACATTCTCAAGGAACATCCCAACGCCAAGATCGGCGTCCTCTACCAGAACGACGACATGGGCCGAGACTATCTCGCAGGCCTGAAGAGTGGCCTCGGCGACAAGGCCGCCGGCATGATCGTCGGCGAGGTCTCCTACGAGGTCACCGATCCGACGGTGGACTCGCAGGTGGTCAAGTTGAAGTCGTTGGGCGCCGATCTTTTCTACGATGCCTCGACACCGAAGTTCGCGGCACAGGCCATCAAGAAGGTCGCCGAGCTCGGCTGGACGCCGGTGCATATCCTCGACATCAATGCGAGCCCGATCTCGGCGACGCTGAAGCCGGCCGGTCTCGACATCTCCAAGGGCATCATCTCGACCCAGTACGGCAAGGAGCCCAGCGATCCCCAGTGGAAGGACGATCCCGGCGTGAAAGCCTTCTTCGCCTTCATGGACAAGTATTTCCCCGAAGGCGACAAGCTCAACACCGTCAACACCTACGCCTATTCGGTGGCCGAGCTGCTGACGCAGGTGCTGAAGCAGTGCGGCGACGACCTGTCGCGTGAGAACGTCATGAAGCAGGTCGCCAACATCAAGGACTTCACCCCGAGCTTCGCGCTGCCCGGCATCAAGATCAACACCGGGCCGAACGACTACCGCGTCAACAAGCAGATGCAGATGATGAAGTTCAATGGCGAGCGCTGGGAGCTGTTCGGACCGATCATCGAGGATAACGGACCGGCGGGTTAGTCACCGAGCTCTGAAAATCCAATCGGCGGCCTGCGGGCCGCCGATTTTGTTTGGGAGCGCCTACGTCGGTATCTCCCCAAAATTCTTCCCGACCGGCAGCACCGCATGCCGGATCAGACGCGAATCCTCCACCGCGGCCTGGCGGTGCTTGACTGCCTCGCGATAGACGGGGTCGCGGATCATCTCGACGAAGGCGGCGACGCTTGGGTATTCGGCGATGAAGCAGTGGTCCCAGCGCTCGTCCTGCGGGCCGATCAGCATCAGTTCGAACCTGCCTTGCCAGACGATGCGGCCGCCGAGGCGTTCGAACACCGGGCCGCTTTCGCGACCATAGGCCGCATAGGCTTCCGCGCCGCTGGCCTTGCGGCCGTCGGGATAGGCCGCGTCCTTGCGCAGCCGCACCAGATTGAGCATGTGGATCGGGCCGGGGCGGTCGTTGTCCCGGAATTGCGCGAAGATTTCCTTGGTCGGATCGATATGGCCCATGCGTGAGGTTCCCTCTTCTTGATGGCCGCGATCCTAGCGCCGCCGTGGAATGAGCGGAACTGCGGCCTGGGAATGCCGCACCTCCTAATCGCGCGTTAACGTCGGAGTAACCGGGCCTTAAACAGCGACCGCTAGCGTGCGGCGGGGCGGGATGACCGGGCGTTTGCGTATGGGGTCGGGAAAGAAAAAGGGTGGGCGGAAGGAGCCGTTGTTCGGCTTGCCCGCGGCGCTCGCCGATCTGCGCCTGACGGCGGCGGATCGCATTCCCGGCGGTGGCGACGACAAGCCGAAAAAGTCCTCCAGCAAACGCAAAGCCGATCCGTCCGACGACGAGCCGCCGCGCGAGCGCAAGGTACAGGCCAGAAGCAGCGGCGCCAAGCGCCGGTCGAAATCATCCATCGGCGCCGGCCTCGGCCGCCTCGTTTATTGGGGCGCCGTGCTGAGCCTGTGGGGCGTGATCGCCGTGGTCGGCGTCGTGATCTGGGCCGGCGCCCATCTGCCGCCGATCCAGTCGCTGGAAATTCCCAAACGTCCGCCCACGATCCAGATCGTCGGCATGGACGGCAGCCTGCTGGCGCAGCGCGGCGAGATGGCCGGCGCCAACGTGTCGCTGAAGGACCTGCCACCCTATCTGCCCAAGGCCTTCATCGCGATCGAGGACCGCCGCTTCTATTCGCATTTCGGCATCGACCCGGTCGGCATTTTGCGCGCACTCGTCACCAACGTGCTTCATCGCGGCGTGTCGCAGGGCGGCTCGACGCTGACGCAGCAGCTCGCCAAGAACCTGTTCCTGACCCAGGAACGCACCATGGCGCGCAAGCTGCAGGAGGCGGAGCTCGCGATCTGGCTGGAGCGCAAGCATTCCAAGAACGAGATTCTGGAGCTCTATCTCAACCGCGTCTATTTCGGCTCCGGCGCCTATGGCGTCGAAGCCGCCGCGCAGAAATATTTCGGCAAGCCGGCCAGGAGCGTGACCATCGCCGAAGCCGCGATGCTGGCTGGCCTGGTCAAATCGCCCTCGCGCCTTGCGCCGAACCGCAATCCGGAAGGAGCGGAAGCGCGCGCGCAGATCGTGCTCGCGGCGATGGCGGATGCCAAGTTCATCACCGAGGCGCAGGCCCAGGCTTCGATCGGCCATCCCTCCTACAATGTGAAGCCGGTCGGCGCCGGCACCGTGAACTACGTCGCCGATTGGATCGGCGAGGTGCTGGACGACCTCGTCGGGCAGATCGATGACAGCATCAAGGTCGAGACCACGATCGATCCGAAACTCCAGGCCGTGGCCGAGGCCGCCGTCATCGACGAGCTCGCGGCCAAGAGCGTGAAGTTCAATGTCAGCCAGGGCGCGCTGGTGGCGATGACGCCTGACGGCGCGGTGCGCGCCATGGTCGGCGGCCGGAACTATTCCGACAGCCAGTATAACCGCGCGGTCACCGCCAAGCGCCAGCCGGGCTCATCCTTCAAGCCGTTCGTCTATCTGACAGCGATGGAGCAGGGGCTGACGCCCGACACCGTCCGTCAGGACGCACCGATCGAGGTCAAGGGCTGGAAGCCCGAGAACTACACCCATGAATATTTCGGCGCGGTGACGCTGACGCAGGCGCTGGCGATGTCGCTCAACACCGTCGCCATCCGCCTCGGCCTCGAGGTCGGGCCGAAGAACGTGGTGCGCACCGCGCACCGGCTCGGCATCTCCTCCAAACTCGAGCCCAACGCCTCGATCGCGCTCGGCACCTCGGAAGTCTCTGTCGTGGAGATGGTCGGCGCCTATGCACCGTTCGCCAATGGCGGCTTTGCCGCCGCGCCGCATGTGGTGACGCGGATCAGGACGCTCGACGGCAAGCTGCTCTACATGCGCCAGCCCGACGAGCATAACCAGGTGATCGAGCCGCGCTATGTCGGCATGATGAACACGATGATGCGGGAGACGCTGATATCGGGCACGGCGAAGAAGGCCGAGATCCCCGGCTGGCAGGCGGCCGGCAAGACCGGCACCAGTCAGGATTATCGCGACGCGTGGTTCATCGGCTACACTGCCAACCTTGTCACCGGTGTCTGGCTCGGCAATGACGACAACTCGCCAACCAAAAAGGCGACCGGCGGCGGCCTGCCGGTGGAAGTCTGGACCCGCTTCATGCGTGCCGCGCACGAGGGCGTGCAGGTGGCAGCCTTGCCGAATTTGCAAAGCAATTGGGGGCCGGCGAACCTCGTGCAGATCTCATCGCAGGTGTCGACACCGGCACAGGCGGCGCCCGCACCTGGACCTGCGCCGGTCAGCAATGGCGGCTATCGTGCCCCACCGCCGACGCGCGCCAATGTGCGACCGGAGGCTGCCGCGGGGCTTGATGGCTGGCTGATGGACCGGCTGTTTGGCGGAAACCGGTAGCTTCGGCAGGAGGTCGTCGTGGTCTCAAAACAAAAACCGCGAAAACAACCCCATGCACAGTAGGCGGCGTGGTCCGGTGCGATGCGCGGTGGATCGGTTGAAGGCGTTGATGCGGCGGGGCAAATCGGCGACGTGGCGCAATCTTCGTTGCGTAGGCCGAGAGTCGCACGAGACGCGCTGATGTCGCCTCATTCTCCGCTGTCATTCCCCGCGAAGGCGGGGAATCCAGTACGCCGCGGCGTCTCGGTTTAACAACAACGGCCTCTGGAATACTGGATCGCCCGCTCCAGTGCGCAAGTGCGCACAAGGCGGGCGATGACACCTTCCAAGACGTTAGCAGCCAGCCCTAATCCTCGACCCCGTATCGGTGCAGATCATTGCCGTAAGTGTCGAGCCACTTCTTGGCGCGCTCCATCGAGGGACACGCCTTGCCGCAGACGCGCCAGAAGCGGGCCGAGTGATTCATCTCGACGAGATGGGCCACCTCATGCGCGGCGAGGTAGTCGAGCACGAAGGGTGGCGCGAGGATCAGGCGCCAGGAGAACGACAGCGAGCCCGCCGAGGTGCAGGAGCCCCAGCGGCTGGACTGATCGCGGATCGAGAGCCGCTTCACCTTGACACCGAGCTCGGCGGCATGGGTCTCGGCTGAGCGCTGCAGATCGCGACGCGCCTCACGCTTGAGGAAGTCGCTGACACGGCGATCGACGTGCTCGAGGCCGCCGGCCACGCAGACAATGCGTTCGCCGCTGTCGCGAATTTCGGTCCACACCGTGCCGCGGCTGCCTGCGCGATGCACGATGCGATGGGGAACGCCGCGGAGCGGTATCACTGTGCCAGGCTGAAACGGTGCAGCCTTCGGCAAACGACCAAGACGAGCCGCGATCCACGCACCGTGACGCTGCGCGAAGTCCTTGGCTTCGGCGAGCGTGCCGCGCGGCGGGATCGTGAGGATCGCTTCGCGGTCGCTCGGATGAATTCTGAGCGTGTAACGGCGCGCTCGGCGGTGCCTACGCAGTCGAATCGCAAAGAATTGCGATCCATGGGTGATGACAAGGGTCTTTGGTTCGTGGGGCCGACGGTAGAGGAGCGCGCGAGTGGCCATGTCTGTCAGTCCGGGGAGCAAGAGTTCGCCCGGATTCTGCCATAACCGCCGCCAGGGAAAGCGCTCGGCGCAAAAACAAATCATTTGCCCAATATACAGGGGTCTGGCGTCCGGGAGACCCTACAGACTGGGGTTGGAACCCCAATTTTTCGCCCCCGCTGGACGCATGTGGCACCCCCAAGAGGTGAGGGCTGACTCACTCCTACAAGACTACCAGAATACCTCGAATCTGACGGGAACCAAGCCCTCCGGAGGCCTCCGGCAGGGCCCGAATTTTCGACGGGAAAGCCGAAAAACGCGTCTAGAGCCCATTTCCGTTCCGATGGAATCGGAATGGGCTCTAGATTCTGGTTTTGACGCGTTTTCTTTACGCGAACCGGTGCCCACTTCGCTCGAAAACGCGCTTATTCGGCTGCGAGAGCCTGCAACGAACTCGGATTCGCAGCCGAGACCATGAAATCATGGATGCGCGGCACGATTTCCGACTTGAAGCGCGAGCCGTTGAACACGCCGTAATGTCCAACGCCCTTCTGGACGTAATGAACGCGGCGATGATCCGGAATCGAGCTGCACAATCCGTGCGTTGCTTCGGTCTGACCGAGACCAGAGATGTCGTCGTTCTCGCCTTCGACCGTCATCAATGCAACGCGCGTCACCTTGGAAGGATCGACGCGGGTTCCACGATGGGTCATCTCGCCCTTCGGCAGCGAGTGCTTCACGAACACGGTATCGACCGTTTGCAGATAATACTCGGCCGAGAGATCCATCACCGCGAGATATTCGTCATAGAAGTCGCGATGCTTGTCGACAAGATCGCCGTCGCCTTTCACCAGATTGGCGAAGAGCTGTTTGTGGGCATCCATATGCCGGTCGAGATTCATGCTGATGAAGCCGTTGAGCTGCAAGAATCCCGGGTAGACATCGCGCATCATGCCCGGATGCGGAAATGGCACCTTGGTGATGACGTGGTTGCGGAACCAGTCGATGCCGCGCTCCTGGGCGAGGTCGTTCACGCCGGTCGGATTGCGGCGGGTGTCGATCGGCCCCCCCATCAGCGTCATCGAGGTCGGCACGAAGGGATCGCGCCGCGCTTCCATGATCGAGACGGCAGCGACGACGGGCACCGACGGCTGGCACACCGCCATCACATGAGTGTTGCCACCGAGGACATGCAGCATCTCGATGACGTAATCGATATAGTCGTCGAGATCGAAGCGGCCTTCGCTGAGCGGCACCATGCGGGCGTCGGCCCAATCGGTGATGTAGACTTCATGCGCCGGCAGGAAGGCCTCGACCGTGCCGCGAAGCAGCGTCGCGTAATGGCCGGACATCGGCGCCACGATCAGCACGCGCGGCTGCGGGCTGCGCAAGGGACGGGCAAATTTGCGATCGAAGTAGAGCAGCCGGCAGAACGGTTTTTCCCAGACCGAGCGGACCTCGACGGGGACGCGGACGCCGTTGACCTCGGTGTCGTCGAGGCCCCATTCCGGCTTGCCGTAGCGGCGCGTGGTGCGCTCGAACAATTCGCAGGCTGCAGCCACCGACTTGCCGATCTGGGTGCGCGCCCAGGGATTCAGCGGATTCTGAAACAGCAGCTTGGTCGCGTCGGTGACCGCACGTGCCGGATTGAGGGAGGCCTGCGCCATCTCGTACATCCAGTACATCGGCGTGGTCAGGACCGGGCTGCCTTCTGCCGCCAGGGGCGGCGCGCCGCCAAACTCACCAATAGGCATGTTCAAATTCCTCTTCGCATCGCAGCATACTGCCGAATGCGCAATATTGCGTCAATCCATGGTTCCGTACATCTACGTAGCCCAGGCGGTTAAATCAGCAGGAATCCACGATAAAGTGAGTTATTCGCCGCCCGCGAGCAGCGAGCCGTGCTTCCTGGCGCTGCGCAAAAGGGCAAGGAATGCCCAAAAGGAAGCAACCAGAAGCACTGCATTGATGGCCAACGCATCCAGCATCAAATCGGTCCGGAAGGTGTTTTCGATCAGCAGCGCGCGCATGCCTTCGAACACGTAAGTCGGCGGCAATGACCAGGCGACATATTGCAGCCAGGTGGGCAGCACGCTGACCGGATAATATATGCAGGCGAGCGGCATGATCGCGAACATCAACGTCCAGACGATGCTCTCGGCGCCAAGCCCGTTCCGCAGGACCAGACCCGAGACGAAGATGCCGACCGACCAGCTGGTGAAGATCAGATTGCAGAAGAAGGCGATCAGCGGCAGGCCGAGGCTGTAGACATTGAAGTGAAAGAACGCAATGGCGAGCAGCGTCATCGGAATGACGCCGATCGCGAGCCGGATCAGGCTCATCACCATCAGTGACAAAAGAAACTCGATCGGCTTCAATGGGCTCATCATGAGGTTGCCGAGGTTGCGCGCCCACATCTCTTCCAGGAAGGAGATGGAGAAGCCGAGCTGGCCGCGGAACAGGATGTCCCAGAGGATAACGGCGCCGATCAGCGTGCCGCCGGCGCGCGCGAAGAAATTGGCGTTCTGCGCGATGTAAAGCTGAAGAAAACCCCAGGTGATGATCTGGAGCGCTGGCCAGTACAACAGCTCGAGCAGCCGCGGCCAGGACGACATCAGGAGATACCAATAGCGCAGGATCATCGCACCGATGCGCTGCACGGAGATGCCGCGATGCAGGGTGAGCTCGCTCATCGCCCCGCCTCCTCCCTGTCACCATTCGTCCGCCCGCGCGCGACGTCCAGAAACACCTCCTCCAGCGTGGTGCGGTTGTAGCGGGCCATGATGGCGTCCGGCGTGTCGTCGTCCTCGACGCGGCCGCGCTTCATGATGATGACGCGGTCACAGAGCCGCTCGACCTCGAGCATGTTGTGCGACGCCAGCAGGATGGTGGCGTTGTTGTCCTTGCGGTAGCGCTCAAGATGCGCCCGCACCCAGTCGGCCGTATCCGGGTCGAGCGAGGCGGTCGGCTCGTCGAGCAGCAAGAGCTCCGGCTGGTTGATCAGCGCCTTCGCCAGCGCGACGCGGGTCTTCTGCCCGGCCGAGAGCTTGCCGTTGGCGCGATCGATGAAGTCGTTGAGATCGAGATCATAGGCCAGCTTTGCGATGCGGTCGGCGAGGTTTTTAACCGCATAGAGCTTGCCGAAAATGGTGAGGTTCTGCCGCACCGTGAGCCGCATCGGCATGTCGACATAAGGGCTCTCGAAATTCATCCGCCCCAGCACCTCGGCGCTTTGCTCCGGCATCCGATGCCCGAGCACGCGGACGCGGCCGGAGGTCGGTAGCACCAACCCCATGATCATCGCGATGGTGGTGGTCTTGCCGGCGCCGTTGCCGCCTAAAAGCCCGGTGATGCTGCCGCGGGGAAGCGTAAAGGAGATGCCGTCCACCGCACGGGTCTGCTTATAGAGCTTGACGAGGCGATCGACCTCGATGGCCGCGGACAATGCGCCATCCGCGACAGTCGGCCGACTTGAAGCCTTGGAATTCTCAGTCATGCTGGGGGCGTTCTTCCGCCATTGCGCGGTGGAGTGCAAGGCCTGTAGCTCCAAGGCTCGTAACTCCAAGGCTTGTAACTCCAAGGCTTGTAACTCGTTGGAATCAGTGGGCCAGCGTGTTTGTGATCGGACACGCGCACCGCTAGATTGGCCTGTCATGACCGAAACTGCTGCTTCCGACTTCCGTCCCTCGCAACGACATATCCGCCTGGACACCATCCTGCGGCTGCGCTGGCTCGCCGTGCTGGGCCAGCTCGCCGCGATCTTCATCGTGGCGCAGGGGCTGGAGTTCGAGGTCGAGATTGTTCCCTGTGTCAGCATCATCGCGGTGTCGGCGGCGCTCAATCTGGCTCTGCAGACCGTCGCCAACCCGATGCAGCGGTTGGAGCCGCTCCAGGCCGCCGGACTGCTGGCGCTGAACATCGTGGAATTGGCCGGGCTCCTGTTCTTCACCGGCGGATTGCAGAACCCGTTCTCGTTCCTGTTCCTCGCGCCTGTCCTGATTTCAGCCACCGCGCTGCCGGCCCGATTGACGTTCGCGCTCGGACTCCTGGCGGTGGCCTGCGCCTCGATCCTGTTCTTCTTTCATCTGCCGCTGCCCTGGGATTCCGAGGATCCCGTGGTGCTGCCGCCGATCTATCTCCTCGGCGTCTGGCTTTCGATCGTGCTCGCGATCGGCGTCACCAGCCTCTACTCGTTCCAGGTGACCGAGGAGGCGCGCAAGCTTGCCGACGCCTTGGCCGCCACCGAGCTGGTGCTGACGCGCGAGCAGCATCTGACCCAGCTCGACGGCTTGGCCGCAGCCGCCGCGCACGAGCTCGGCACGCCGCTTGCGACCATCTTCCTGATTTCGCGCGAACTGGAAAAGACCGTGACGGATCCGGTCTTCGCGGCGGATCTGAAGACGCTGCGCGAGCAGACGCAACGCTGCCGCGACATTTTGAGCAAAATCACCCAGCTCTCCTCCACCGGTGCGCCGTTCGACCGCATGAAGCTGTCGGAGCTGATCGAAGAGGTGGTGGCACCGCACCGCGATTTCGGCGTCGACATCAAGGTGCGGATCGCGGTGGCCGTCACGACCGAGCCCGTGGGATCGCGCAATCCGGCGGTGCTCTATGGCGTCGGCAACATCATTGAGAACGCCGTCGATTTCGCCAACGCGACGGTCGAGGTCAACGCGTGGTGGAACAACGAGACGATCGAGATCGTGATCTCCGACGACGGCCCCGGCATTCCGCCCGATCTCATGAACCGGATCGGCGAGCCTTATCTGTCACGGCGGCGCACCCAGGATGCCGGCGGCGGCCTCGGGCTTGGCGTGTTCATCGCCCGCACGCTGCTCGAACGCACCGGTGCCAAGGTCTCGTTTACCAATCGGACCTTCCCGGAACACGGTGCAGTGGTACAGATCGCGTGGCCGAGGGAGCGTTTTGAGGCTATCGAGAGCCTTGAAGAAACAATAGGATAGTCCGCGACCTTGCGTCGCACGAGAGGCCCGATCGACGATTGGCGGCCTTGGCACTGCCTGATTGCGACGCCATATGTAGATGTGCAGACAGAGGACAAAACCTTGAACGCCATCGCCGAACTGAACGAACAGGCCGACCGCTCGCTTCTCATCGTGGAGGACGACAAGCCGTTCCTGGAGCGCCTGTCGCGCGCCATGGAGACACGCGGCTTTGCGGTGACGTCATGTGACACGGTCTCGGATGGTCTTGCGCAAATTGGCAAGTCCGCGCCCGCCTACGCCGTGGTCGATCTCAGGCTCGGCGACGGCAACGGTCTCGACGTCGTCTCCGCGCTGAAGAAGAAGCGTCCCGAAGCCCGCGCCATCGTGCTAACCGGCTATGGCAACATCGCTACCGCCGTCACCGCGGTGAAGATGGGCGCGGTCGATTATCTCTCGAAGCCCGCGGATGCCGACGACGTCGTCGCGGCGCTGCTCTCGACCAGCGCTGAAAAGTCCGAGCTGCCGGCGAACCCGATGTCGGCCGACCGCGTGCGCTGGGAGCACATCCAGCGCATCTACGAGATGTGCAACCGCAACGTCTCGGAAACGGCGCGGAGGCTGAACATGCACCGGCGTACGCTGCAGCGGATTTTGGCCAAGCGCGCGCCGCGGTAATTTTCACCGCTCTCGTGCCCCGCACGCGGCGCAGCACGAAGTGATGCGCTGCTGAGCCGGGGCCCATGCCTCAGCTTGAACCACTGCCTTCTGGGTCCCGGCTCTGCGCAGCAACGCTAAGGCGTTGCAGCGCGTCCGGGACACGAGACCATTCTACTCCCAAAAATCAGCATGCCCCTGCGGATCGACCAGCCGGTTGATCCGCAATGCCGCCGCCATCGCAAACCGCACCGTCATCTGCTTGCGTGTCGGCGCCGGCAGCTTGTGCTCGGGCGCCTCGCAATGCATGTGCGCGCCATAGGCGTCCGCGATGATCAGGCCGGTGTCTTCAGGGAAAATCTCGCACGGCAGATCCTGCGTGAAGGCGAAGAACAGCCGGTCGCAATGAGCGCGGTATTCGTGCCATTTCTGATCGGCGCGCAAATCCTCCACCGACGATTTGATCTCGACGATCCAGATCTCGCCGCGCTCGTTCAGCGCCACGAGATCAGCGCGCCGGCCCGACGGCAGCGGTAATTCGCTGATGCAGGAAAAACCCAGCGAGCGTAAGAGCCGCGCCGTGCCGCGCGCGATCGCGAGCGCTGTTTCCGACTGGCGGCGGTCTGGCGGTGGGACGAGGGCGACGCGGGCGGGGCTGTCCATCCGGGGGAGCTTAGCCGATTCCGGTGTGCCCGTCATTCCGGGGCGCGCAAAGCGCGAGCCCGGAATCCATAACCACAGGGAGTGGTTGTCGGGGCGAGCCAGCAACTCAGAGTCTTCGCAAAACTCCTTCCTGTGATTATGGGTCCCGGGCTCGCGCTTCGCGCGCCCCGGGACGACAGCAACAGCGGAACCTCCCCTCCCCCTCGCACTTATCACGCAGCCGCCGCACCCCGGCGGGAGCATCGAGGCCGCTCGCGCATGATCGACGATCTCTGGTACAAGAACGCCATCATCTATTGCCTCTCCGTCGGCACCTATATGGATGCCGACGGCGACGGCGTCGGCGATTTCAAGGGGCTGTTGCGACGGCTCGATTATCTGCATGGGCTCGGCATCACCACGATCTGGCTGATGCCGTTCCAGACTTCGCCGGGCCGCGACGACGGTTACGACATCGCCGATTATTACAGCGTCGATTCCCGCTACGGCACGCTCGGCGATTTCGTCGAGTTTGCCCATGGCTGCAAGCAGCGCGGCATCCGCATCATCATCGACCTCGTCGTCAACCATACCTCCGACCAGCATCACTGGTTCAAGGAGGCGCGCCGCGACAACAACTCGCCCTATCGCGACTGGTACGTCTGGTCGGACAAGAAGCCGGCCAATGCCAACACCGGCATGGTCTTTCCAGGCGTGCAGAAATCGACCTGGACGCGCGACAAGGAAGTGGGTGCGTATTATTTCCACCGCTTCTACGATTTCCAGCCCGACCTCAACACGTCGAACCCGCACGTGCAGGCCGAGATCCTGAAGATCATGGGGTTCTGGATCCAGCTCGGCGTCTCCGGCTTTCGCATGGACGCCGTGCCCTTCATCATCGCGACCAAGGGCGCGAAGGTGAAGACGCCGGTCGAGCAATACGACATGCTGCGGACCTTTCGCGAATTCCTGCAATGGCGCGAGGGCGACGCCATCATCCTGGCCGAAGCCAATGTGTTGCCGAACACCGACATGGACTATTTCGGCCGCGATGGCGACCGCATGCACATGATGTTCAACTTCCACGTCAACCAGCACCTGTTCTATGCGCTCGCCTCCGGCGACTCGCGCCCGCTGGGAAAGGCACTGAAGGCGACAAAGCCGCGGCCGGCCTCCGCGCAATGGGGCCTGTTCCTGCGCAATCACGACGAGCTCGATCTCGGCCGGTTGACCAAGGCGCAGCGCGACGCCGTATTCAAGGCGTTCGGCCCCGACAAGGACATGCAGCTTTACGATCGCGGCATCCGGCGCCGCCTTGCGCCGATGCTGGGCGGCGACCGCAGGCGGCTCGAGCTCGCCTACAGCCTGATGTGCACGCTGCCGGGAACGCCCGTGATCCGCTATGGCGACGAGATCGCGATGGGCGACGATCTCTCGCTGGCTGAGCGCAACTGCGCGCGGACGCCGATGCAATGGTCGACCGAGCCGCATGGCGGCTTCACCAAGAGCGACAAGCCGGCCTGCCCTGTCATTGACAAAGGCCCTTACGGCTATCCGCATGTCAACGTCGCAAAGCAGCGGCGCGATCCCAATTCGATGCTGAACTGGACCGAGCGCATCGTCCGCATGCGCAAGGAGGTGCCCGAGATCGGCTGGGGCGACTTTGCGGTCATCCCGACCCGCGATCCCGCCGTGTTCATCATGCGCTATGACTGGCGCAACAATTCCGTGCTGTTCGTGCACAATCTCGACGAAAAGCCGCGCGAAACCGCCTTCCCGGTCGGGCTGCCCGGCGATGCCGGCGAACACCTGATCAATCTGCTCGCCGAGGACCACAGCCACGCCGACAAGAGCGGCCAGCATCGCATCGTGCTGGAGCCGTATGGCTATCGCTGGTACCGGGTCGGCGGGCTGGATTATCTGCTGAAGCGGAGTGATATCGACAGGACCAGTGCGGGCAACAAGCATCCGGGGTGATGCCGAGATCTGCTTCGCAGTTTCAACGATCGTCATTGCGAGCGAAGCGAAGCAATCCAGAATCTTTCCGCGCGGGCAGTCTGGATTGCTTCGCTGCGCTCGCAATGACGGAGGAGAGAGTGTCAGCCACTCTCTCCTCCGTCGCGCTGCGCTTGTGCGGGACGACAGCTAAGCGTGTGGCGGCGCCACCACCACGCCCTCGTTCCCCCGCAGATCCAGCACGCCTTCCAACCTCTCTCCCTCGCGATCCAGAAACGTCGACAACAATATCTCACTGCCAAACCGGATCGCGCTGGTGGTGACCGCAATCGGCTCGGGGCCGAGATTGAGCACGACGATGATCGCCCTGCCCTCCGCCTCGCGGCGATAGATCAGCAGATCGCCCTGCGCGGCGATCGGATGATAGTCGCCTGACACCAGCGGCGGGCAGGTCCTGCGCCATGCGATCAAGCGCTTGTACAGGCTGAGAATCGAGCGCGTGTCGGCTTCAAGATTGACGACGTTCTCATGGATGTGATCCTCGGGCAGCGGCAGCCACGGCCTGACCTCCGAGAAGCCGGCGAAGGTGGACGAATCCCACTGCATCGGCGTGCGGCAGCCGTCGCGCCCCACTCCGATGCCGGGCACGTTCTTCTCGAAGGGATCGCGGACATCCTCGGGCGCGATCGCGAGCTGATGCATGCCGATCTCGTCGCCGCAATAGAGTGTCGGCGTGCCGCGCAAGGTCAGCAGCAGCATCGCGGCGACACGGGCCTGCTCGGGCCCGACGCGGCTGGCGACGCGCGGGCGATCGTGATTGCCGAGCACCCAGTTCGGCCAGGCGCCTCTCGGCAGTGCCTTCTCGTAATCCTCGATGATCTTCTCGATTGAGCGCGCACTCCAGAAGGTCGAGAGCAGCGCGAAATTGAACGGCATCTGCGCGCCGGTGAGATCATTGCCGTAATAGGCCATCAGACGGTGCAGCGGCAGATAGACCTCGCCGATCAGCACGCGCGCCGCATAGGCATCGGTGACGCGCCGCATCTCGGCGATGACGTCGAAGACCTCCGGCTGGTCGGTCGAGTATTGCGTCAGGATCTTCTCGTTCGGCGGCCGGCCCTCGACATAATGCGGGTTCGGCGGATTGTCGCGAAACTCGGCATCCTTGATCAGGTGCCAGATCACGTCGACGCGAAAGCCGTCGACGCCCTTCTCCAGCCAGAACCGCATCACGTCGTAGATCGCGGCGCGGACCTCCGGATTGCGCCAGTTGAGGTCCGGCTGCTGGGCCAGGAAGGCGTGGTAGTAATATTGACCGGTTGCCGCGTCGACCTGCCATGCGCTGCCGCCGAATTCGGACAGCCAGTTGTTCGGCACGCCGCCATCGGGGGCTGGATCGCGCCAGATGTACCAGTCGCGCTTGGGATTGTCGCGCGAGGAGCGGCTCTCGACGAACCAGGGATGCTGGTCGGAGGTATGGTTCGGGACGAGGTCGAGGATCAGCTTCAGACCATTGTCATGCGCAGCCACGAGCAGCGCATCGAAATCCGCCATCGTGCCGAACAGCGGATCGATGCCGGTGTAGTCGGAGATGTCGTAGCCGAAATCGGCCATCGGCGAGGGGAAGATCGGCGACAGCCAGATCGCGTCGACGCCGAGCGATTTCACATAGGCGAGACGCCGCAAAATGCCGGCGAGATCGCCGACGCCGTCGCCATCACTGTCCTGAAACGAGCGCGGATAGATCTGATAGAAGATGCCGTCGCGCCACCAGTTCTCGCCGCCCTGAGCCATGTCGGAAAATCCACCCTGAAATCTGCGTCTCGCGCGAGAGAACGCGGAAGCAACGCGCCGGTTCAAACAGCCGCGCGAATTGGGACGGCCGTGTGACGGCCGGTGTGGTTGTTCCGCGGGCGGACCGCGACTATTTTGCTTGGCGGCGCAGCAAAAATCGGCATTGTGAGGCCATGACCGAGCAGAATGACACCCAGAAATCCTCGCAATCCAAGGCCGGCGCGATCATCGTCCCCGTGACGCTGTTCGAGCAAAACTGCACCATCATCTGGGACGAACCCGGCAAGAAGGCCGTGGTGATCGACCCCGGCGGCGACGTGCCGAAGATCCTTGAGGCGATCAAGCAGACCGGCGTCACAGTCGAGAAAATCTGGCTGACCCACGGCCATATCGACCATGTCGGCGGCGCCGCGGAATTGCGCGATGCGCTGAAGGTGCCGATCGAAGGCCCGCATGTCGCGGACAAATATCTGCTCGACAACGTGGTCGAAAGCGGCGCGCGTTTCGGCATGACGGGGGTCCGCAATTTCGAGCCGGACCGCTGGCTCGACGAGGGCGACACCGTGTCGATCGGCGGCCTGAAGTTCGACATCCTGCATTGCCCCGGACACTCGCCCGGCAGCGTGGTGTTCTTCAACAAGGAATTGCGGTTTGCCCATGTCGGTGACGTCTTGTTCGCCGGCTCGGTCGGGCGGACCGATTTGCCCGGCGGCAGTCACGCCACGCTGATCAATTCGATCATGACAAAACTGTTGCCGCTCGGCGACGATGTCGGCTTCATCTGCGGCCATGGTGCCGGCTCGAGCATCGGCCAGGAGCGGATGACCAATCCGTTCATCACCGGCGAGATGTAAGGTTTATTCGGCGGCGTCCACGAGCGCCGCCGTTTCATTGAGGTTACGCTCACCCCACTCACGAATTGCCGCGACAACTGGCACAAAGCTCTTGCCCTTGCGAGTCAAGCGATACTCGACCTTGGGCGGCACCTCGCCGAAATCCTTGCGATCGATCAGGCCACTCGCCGTCAGCACCTTCAATTCGCGGCTGAGCACGCGCGGAGCGATTTCCGCGCTGCCGGACGCGCCCCGCAACAGGCCGCTGCGGATTTCGCCATAGCGGCGCGGGCCGTCCTTGAGATCCCAGACGATGCGCAGCTTGTACTTGCCGCTGATCATTTTTTGAAAGGCCGCGACGGGACATCTGCGTGCGGGAATTGCCTTTGCCATGTCGTCTCCTCCATGTGCAAGATCAGGATAGGAGCGCGGCCGAAAAAGTCCATACTATCAATTTTGTCCGTACTTGCAGGACTGCGCATAAGCCGCAGATGATGGTGCACATGACGAACAGGGAGCGTCACATGAAGCACTTCATGATCAAGTACGAATTCAAGAACGGCACGACGGAAGCCTGGCACCAGGAGATCGGCCGCTTCATCAAGGCAATCGATAGCGACCCGGAGCTAAAAGGGCGGCTCAGCTATCGCGTCCTGAAGAACCGCGACGACGGCCACTACTTCCATCTCGCCGGCGTCACAGATGATGCCGTGCAAAAAACGCTGCAATCGCGCGACTTCTTCAAGCACTATACGGAGATGACGCGGAAGGTGGCCGCCGGCGGCGAGGTCACGGTGACGCCGATCGAGATGATCGATCAGACCGCCTGACCTACTTCATCAATCCTGCGGCGGTCAGCGCACGGGTGATGATCTGGCCGAGATCGAAGCCGCGGGCCTGCTCGGGCTTCGGCTCGGCCGACTCTTGGGCGACCGCTGCGCGGATCGAGCGGGCGAGGTGCGGAGCGGGGGTCAGCGCAGGCTTCGGTGATTTCGCCTCCGCCTTCTTCCTGGCCGCATCCGGAATCCATCCGGTAAGGCCAAAGAACTTTGCGATGTGATAGGATGACGAAATGCCGGCCTCGATCAGGAAGGCGCCTTCGACGCCGTAGCGCTGGTCGTTGTCGGCGAGCCCCAGCGGCGTGCCGTGCGCCATGCCGGTGATGGCATAGGATTCGACCAGCGTCTCGCCGTCCTTGTTCCACCAGGCCTGGCGCGGATAGCCGTCGACATTGGTCTCGGCCATCGGCGTCATCGGCAGATCGTGCAAATCGAGCCACTGCTTGACGATCTCGTTGGCATTGCCGGGATTGACGGTGCGGTCGGAGCTGCCGTGCCACACCGAAATCTTCGGCCAGGGCCCGCGATGGTCCGAAGCCCGCCGCACGAAATCGCCGAGCTCGCGCTCGGGCCGCGCCGGCGAATGGAACATGCCGTCCAGCGCCTCGCGCAAATTCGTCGCAATGCCGTAGGGAAGGCCTGCGATGATCGCACCGGCAGAGAACACTTCCGGGTAAGTCGCGAGCATCACCGAGGCCATGCCGCCGCCGGCGGACAGGCCGGTGATGAAGACACGCCTGGGATCGATTCGGTGCGCCTGAACCATATGCGCGACCATCTCGCGGATCGAACGCGCCTCGCCGCCGTCGCGCGCGGTGTCTTCCGGATTGAACCAGTTGAAGCAGGTGTTGCCGTTGTTGATGCGCTGCTGCTCGGGCATCATCAGCACAAAACCGTAGTGACGCGCGAGCGTCGACCAGCCCGCGCCGAGATCGTAAGCCGCGGCCGTCTGGCCGCAGCCATGCAGCACGACAACGAGCGCGCGCGGCTTCTGCAATTGCGCCGGCACGAACGCGAACATGCGAAGATTGCCGGGATTGTCGCCGAAGCCTGTGACTTCCTTCAGCGGACTGGCGGCATCGGCGCTCGCGCCGAAGTCAGGCAAGCGCAGACCGTCCAGCCTTGGCAGGCGTCTCAAGAGGTCGACATTACGGGCAAGCGACACGGCAAATTCCTGGTGGGCGGCTTTCAACGTTACCCAGACCAGATAGTTGCTGCAGTGCGAAATGAAAAGGCCGTGTGCTGCCGATCCCTCCGGAATCGCGCAGAATCCCGCAAGAATCTGCGCGAAACCGCATGAATTAACCGCAATGCCTCAACTTCGTGCAGCGGCGCGGCGCATCCAAGACAGAAATGCGACGCAGATCATGATTAACGCCGCAAACAGCCCGAGCGAAGCCAGAAAACCTGCGCGCGCCGATTGCAACGTTTCGATCGCGAAGAACACTGCGCCGATTGCGGCCACTCCGGCCGCATTTCCGATCTGCGCCGTGGTGCCGTACATGCCCGACGCCGAGCCCGCCGCCACGGGTTTGACGGTGGAAAGCACCGCTCCGGAGAGCGGCGCCATCACCAGGCCCTGGCCGTAGCCGAAGATGACCATGATGAGCGCGAGTTCGATCGGCGTCGGGGCGTCGACAGAGCCGGCTACAAGTGCGAGCGCAGCGAGGCCCGCGATCTGCAACGCGCAGCCCTCGATCAACACTTTGGTGCCGCGATGCTTCGCCCGTACGGCGCTGTGGCGCGAGGCGATGACGAAAGCGAGCGCGAGCGGAACGAAGGCGAGGCCGGCGGCGAGCGGCGCAATGTTCAGGCCGCGCTGCATGAACAGCGTCATCACCAGATAGAACGAGAGATTGGCGACGAAGAAAAAGAAGGCCGCGCCCAGCCCGCGCAGGAAGGCGGGATCCGCCAGCAACGTCAGATCGATCAGCGGCATGCCCGCGCGCGCAACGACGTGCTCGAGCTTCAGGAATCCGGCGAGGATCGCGCCGCCGCCTAGCATCACCACCCACAGCCACGGCGCCCAGCCGACATCGTGACCGAACAGCAGCGGGCCGATCAGGCACAACAGCCCCGCGAACAGCACGACGCTGCCCTTGATGTCGAGCCTGGTGCCGGCCCGGCGCGGCACCGACGGCATGATGCGCCAGGCGGCGATAGCGATGACGAGCCCGCAGGGCACATTGACGAAGAACACCGAGCGCCAGCCGGTGTGCGCGAGATCGATCGTGACCAGGAGGCCACCGAGCAAAAAGCCCGCGGCGCCCGCAAGCCCGAGCACAATGCCGTAGATGCCAAAGGCGCGACTGCGCGTTTCGTCGGAGAAGAGCAGATGCAGCGTCGCCAGCACCTGCGGCACCATCAGCGCGGCAGTCGCACCCTGCGCCAGCCGGGCGACGATCAGCTCCATGCCGGATTGCGCGAGACCGCACCATAACGAGGTTGCAGTGAATCCGAGCACGCCGGCAAGGAAGACGTTCTTGGTACCATGGATGTCGCCGAGACGACCGCCGGTGACGACCAGCGTCGCATAGGCGATCAGATAGATCGCGATGACGGATTCGATCTGCGCCGGCGTCGCGTGCAGGTCGACCGCGATGGTGGGAATCGCGACGTTCACGATGAAGGCGTCGACGCCGAACATGAACTGCGCGGCGACGACAATCGCCAGCACCCACCAGCGGTGGGTGGAGTCGACAGGCTTTGTAACGGTTTGATGCATCGGTGCACGAACCCCGCGGAATAGATTTCGTGCGTCAGGCTCGCAGATCGGCGTCATCCGCGCGATTACCTCAGAGGTAGGACTTACCGCATTGGCAGAATGACGCGGTAGCAACGCTTTCATCTCGCCTCACTTGTCCAAACGTGACGGGTAGTCCCCTTGCGGCCATCCTTCGAGACGACCGCTGCGCGGTCTCCTCAGGATGAGGTTTTGTTTCGCGGCGCAGTTTCAGACCCTCATGGTGAGGAGCCCGCAAAGCGGGCGTCTCGAACCATGCAGGCCCTGGCTGCCTCTCGGCACATAGCTGCATTCCGCCCTGCGGGACATCGCGCGATTGCGTTCGCGGGATCTGGCACGTAGCCTCCGGCTACCTAACAAACAGAAAATAACAGCCGGAGAGAACGCCATGGCGCGCCTGAAGTTTGGAGCCTTCCTCGCACCGCATCACCCGATCGGGGAGCATCCGATGCTTCAGTTCCGGCGCGATCTCGACCTGGTCGAGCATCTCGACGCGCTCGGCTATGACGAGTTCTGGTGCGGCGAGCATCATTCTTCCGGCTGGGAGATGATTGCCTCGCCCGAGATGTTTCTGGCCGCGGCCGGCGAGCGCACCAAGCGCATCAAGCTCGGCACCGGCGTGGTGTCGCTGCCCTATCACCATCCCTTCAACGTCGCCCAGCGCATGGTGCAGCTCGACCACATGACCGGCGGCCGCGCCATCTTCGGCTCCGGCCCCGGCGCGCTGGCGTCGGATGCGCATACGCTCGGCATCGACCCGATGACGCAGCGGGACCGCCAGGACGAGGCGATCGCCGTGATCCGCCGGCTGTTCAACGGGGAGCGCGTCACCGCCAAGAGCGACTGGTTCACCATGAACGACGCCGCGCTGCAGATCCTGCCCTTGCAGGAAGAGATGCCGTTCGTCGTGGCCTCGCAGATCTCGCCGTCCGGCATGACGCTCGCCGGCAAATACGGCATCGGCATCATCTCGCTGGGCTCGATGACGACGCAGGGGCTGATGTCGCTGCAGCAGCAATGGCAGTTCGCCGAGGATGCCGCCAGGAAGCACGGCACCACGGTCAGCCGCGCCGACTGGCGCGTGCTGCTGAGCTTCCACATCGCCGAGAGCCGCGAGCAGGCGCGCAAGGAGGCCGGCGCCGGGCTGATGCGCTGGCACAACGAATATAATGTCGGCACGCTGCAGCGGCCGGGCCTCACCGCATTCTCCTCGCCCGACGAGGCCGTGGACAAGACCGCCTTCGTCGAGGGCGCGGCGTCCACCATCGGCACGCCCGACGATCTCGTCAAAACCATCAAGAACGTGATGGAGGTGTCCGGCGGCGTCGGCGCCGTCATCGGCTTCGTGCACGACTGGGCCAATCCGGAAGCGACGCGCCGGAGCTGGGACATGGTGGCGCGCTACGTCGTGCCGGAGATCAACGGCTACATCGACGGCCTGCGCAAGTCGCAAAAATTCGTGATCGAGAACCGCGCGATTTTCGAGCGCGCCGGTCAGGCCGTGATGGCCAAGATCATGCAGAACGAGAAGGCTGCCGAGGCGCTGAAGGTGACCGGCCCCGGCCGCGTCGCGATTCCCGCCGTCAACGCGCCGGATTTGCAGAAGGAAGCGGCGAAGCAATAGGCCCTATTGGCACTACGCTTGTAAGCACGTTCACGAGCAAAACACATCGGCCTGTGCTATGCTGACCCGGTCAGCTGGCGCGGGCCACACTTCTGCCGTGCGCGCGCGCTGTTCGGTCAGCCAACCGGAGCAATCGTCATGTCGATGCAGAATGTGGCCTCGCCTGTGCTTCAGTACACCGCGCCCAAGCGCAACCAGCTGACGCACATCCCCGGTGACGAAGGCTGGCCGATCATCGGCAAGACCTTTCAGGTGCTCGCCGATCCCAAAGGCCACATCGAACGAAGCGGCGCCAAATACGGCCCAGTCTACCGCACCCACATTTTCGGCGAGACCAATGTCGTGCTGCTCGGACCCGAGGCCAACGAGCTCGTGATGTTCGACCAGCAAAAGCTGTTTTCGTCGACGCATGGCTGGAACCATGTGCTCGGCCTGTTGTTTCCGCGCGGATTGATGCTGCTCGATTTCGAAGAGCATCGGCTGCATCGCAAGGCGCTGTCGGTCGCGTTCAAATCCGGGCCGATGAAATCCTATCTGAGCGATCTCGATCGCGGCATCTCCGCGCGCGTCGCGCAGTGGAAGGCCAAGCCCGGCGAGATGCAGCTTTATCCAGCGATGAAGCAGCTCACGCTCGATCTCGCTGCAGCATCTTTCCTCGGCGCCGATATCGGGCCGGAGGTCGACGAGATCAACCGCGCTTTCGTCGACATGGTCGCGGCCGCCGTCGCCCCGATCCGCAAGCCCCTGCCGGGCACCCAGATGGCGCGCGGCGTCAACGGGCGCAAGCGCATCGTCGCGTATTTCCGCGAGCAGATTCCGCTCCGCCGCGGCAATCACGGCGGCGACGATCTGTTCTCGCAGCTCTGCCGCGCCACCCATGAGGACGGCGCCCTGCTCTCCGAGCAGGACATCATCGACCACATGAGCTTTCTGATGATGGCCGCCCACGACACGCTGACCTCGTCGCTGACGTCCTTCATCGGCGAGCTCGCTGCGAATCCGGACTGGCAGAGCAAGCTGCGCGAGGAGGTTGTTGCGCTCAGGCTTGCGGCTGATGCGCCGACCAGCTTCGATGATCTCGAAAAAATGCCGCTATCGGAGATGGCGTTCAAGGAAGCGCTGCGGATCAAGCCGCCGGTGCCCTCGATGCCGCGCCGCGCCATGCGCGATTTCACCTTCAAGGGCTTTACGATTCCGGCCGGCACAGCGGTCGGCGTCAATCCGCTCTTCACGCATCACATGAAGGACATCTGGCCGGAGCCGGATCGCTTCGATCCCCTGCGCTTCACCGAGGAAGCCCAGCGCAACCGCCACCGCTTCGCCTGGGTGCCGTTCGGCGGCGGCGCGCATATGTGCCTCGGCCTGCACTTCGCCTACATGCAGGCGAAATGTTTTGCCCGGCACTTCCTGCAGAACATCGAGGTGTCGCTGGAGCCCGGCTACAAGCCGGACTGGCAGATGTGGCCGATCCCGAAGCCGAAGGATGGGTTGAGGGTAAGGATGCGGGCGGTGTGAGCTTCACGTGTCCCGGACGCGCGAAGCGCGAGCCGGGACCCAGAATCTTGCGATCCTTTCAGCTCGGAGAGATGGGCCCCGGCTCTGCAGTGCGGCACTTCGCGCCGCACTGCGTCCGGGGCACGAGATCGCCCTACGCCCCCTGATCGAACGCCTTGCGCAGGGCGACATAGCCCTGCTGCTGCTGGCTCCAGTTGCGGCCGCCGGTGATGGCGCCGTCGATGACGAGGTCGTGGCCGTTGATGAAGCTGGATTCGTCGCTCGCCAGGAACACCGCGGCGTGGGCGATGTCGTCGGGGATGCCGGCGCGCGGAATCGGCTGTGCGGTCTTGTAGACATCGCGCATCACCGCCGGCGTCTTCTCGGCAGCTTCCGTCGATAGCCCCAGCGCCTTGCCAAAGATGCCCGTTGCGATCGCGCCGGGCGAGATCGAGTTGACGCGCACATTGGATTCGCCGAGCTCCATCGCCACGCATTTGGTCAGATGGATCACCGCCGCCTTGGCCGCGCCATAGACGACGGACGAGGAGAAGCCGGCAAGACGGCCGGCGATGCTGCCATTGTTGATGATGCTGCCGGACCCCTGCTTCTTCATGTAGGGCGCGGCGTGCTTCATGCCGAGCATGACGCTGCGCACCAGGGTCGCCATCGCCGCATCGAAGTGCTCGACCTCGAGGCCCTCGATGCCGCCGGTTTGCGCCGGGCCGCCGGCATTGTTGAACAGGCAGTCGATCCGGCCGAATTTTTCCACCGCGAGTGCGATCAACGCCTGCATCTGCACTTCGACGGTCACATCCGTCTGGCGGAAAACGCAGGAAGCGCCAAGCTGCTTCGCCAGCGCCTCGCCTTCCGGTATACGCCGGCCGGCGATCACAATTTTGGCACCTTCGGCAACGAAGACTTCCGCGGTACGCAATCCGATCCCGCTCGTCGCACCCGTGATCACCGCAACCTTGCCGTCGAGCCTGCCCATGGAATGTCCCTGCTTTCGAATGATTTGACGCCAAATGGCGGACGCCGATCGATGACGTCACGACGACAATCGGCGCCGCAACAATCACTATTTCTGCCTGCTGCCGACAAGGCAAGCTTTGCTTGCGTATGCGAGATGCGTAACATCGTGGCCCGCCTCTCGATTTTCGGACTTCTATCGCAACCGGGCCGCGCATGGGGAAGCTGATCGACGAATTCCGCAAGGGCTGGCAGGGTGTGGCACCGCCATCGCTCGGCCTGAGCATAGCGTTCGCAGTGGCCTGCGTGCTGGTCGCGACCCTGGCGCGCTGGGGGCTCGCGCATGTGCGCCCCGACGTCTTCTTCACGCCGTATTTTCCCGCCGTGTTCTTTGCAGCGGCCTTCGGCGGCTTGCGGATCGGCGTGGTGACGGCACTGGCCGGCGGCGTGCTCGGCGTCGTCGTCAATTTCGGCGATGCCTTTGCCGATCGGGCGCGGTTCGCCCTGCTCACGCTCTATTGGGGCGTTTCCGCGCTGACCATTTGGGGCGTCGAGCACTATCGCACGATGCTGGCGGAGCAGCGCCGGATCTCCAAGCGCCTGATCGAGGAAGAAGACTATCGCAAAGTCCTGGTCGACGAGCTGCAGCACCGGCTGAAGAACAAGCTGTCGACCGTGCACGCCGTGCTGCACCAGGTGCTGCACGACCAGCCGCAGGTCTGGGCCCGGATCGACCCGCGGCTGCGTTCGCTGGCCGCGACCGACGATCTGATCTCGAAGATCGACAAGGCCGGCTGCGACATCCGCGATCTCCTGATCTCGGAGCTCGGCCCTTACGGCCATGTCCGCTTCACCCTCAACGGCGACCGGCTGTTCCTGCCGCCGAAGCTTGCGGTGACGCTGTCACTGATGTTTCACGAGCTCGCAACCAACGCCGGAAAATACGGCGCGTTCTCCTCACCTCGCGGATTGCTGCAGGTATCATGGACCGTCAGCGACGATCGCCTGACCATCACGTGGGACGAAACCGAGGGACCGAGCATCGACAAAATCTCAGAGCCCGGTTTCGGCACCAAGCTGCTGAAGTCGGCGCTATCCGCCTTCGACGGCAAGACCGAAGTCGCTTATTTGAAAACCGGGCTGCATTGCACCATGCAGTGTCGCATTCCCAAGAGCGAATAGAGCATAGTGCGATTGGGTTCAAATGTCGCAACGTGGGAGGTGTGCTCCCTCCCTCGCTTGCGGGGGAGGGGTGGGAGAACCCTCACCCGGCGCTTCGCGCCGACCTCTCCCGCAAGCGGGAGAGGTGCACCGACCTCGCAGCCAATCGATTCAACCCAAGCTCATCAAGCGGCTGAACTCAAAATAAACGAAACCAGTTCGCGCGCGACGCTTGCGCTTTCGCAAGCGCTGTTGATCCTCTGTTAATGACGATCGGCGGCGCACCTCGCCACGCCACACGTTTCTCCCAGAACACCCCCGTATTTCTGCGGACCCCTTAACCAAACCTAAGAGGGAACTGCGCATGATCGCGCCCATTGCGAAGGCGCGCTGAAACAACAAGATTCATGAGTTCTATGAACGACAATGCATATAACGGCGCGAGCGAAGCCGAACTCGGGTTTCTCAAGGAAATCGTTAGAATGCTGCCTGCCGGCCTGACCGTGCAGGATGCGCAAGGCAAGCTGCTCCTGGTTAACGATGCCGCAGCCGCCCAGCTCGGCATGGACGGCAGCCGTCCATCGCCAGATCTCGCACAGCGCCGCGAGGCCTGCGAGCGCGCGCTGAGGGCCGGACAGCCGGTCACTTCCGAAGAAGCGCTCCAGGACGGCGCCGCACGCCAGGTGCTGCTGACCACCCATCGGCCGGTCCAGCTCGCCGGCCGCGACCTCTTGATCTCGGCCTCCGCCGACATCACCGAGCAGAAGAATTTCGAGGACCAGCTGTTTCGCTCGGCCTATTTCGACGAGCTGACCGGCCTGCCCTCGCGGCGCGTGATCGAGCATCGCGCCAACAGCCTGCTCGCGCAGGATCGTGGTGGCGAGCGTTTTGCGCTCGCCTTTCTCGACGTCGACAATTTCAAGCACATCAACGACTATTACGGCCATGCCGTCGGCGACGCGCTGCTGGTCGAGCTGTCGAAGCGGCTCGGCCGCGACCTGCGCGATTCCGACGTGCTGTCGCGCATCTCCGGCGACGAATTCCTGCTGCTGCTCTCGCCGATCCGGAGCCAGGAGGAGGTCGCCGAATTCATGCAATCGACGCTGGAGCGGCTGACCGCGCCGTTCTTCATCGACAATTCGGAAGTGTTCGCGTCAACCTCCGTCGGCGTCAGCCTCTATCCCGACCATGGCCGCAGCTTCGAAACGCTGCGCCAGAACGCCGACATCGCGATGTACCGCATCAAGAACAACGGCAAGGGATCCGCCGCCTTCTTCGATTCGGGCATGGAGCGCGAGGCGCTGGCGCGGATGAAGATCGAGCAGTCGCTGCGGCAAGCCATCCTCGAAAAACGCTTCTGCTGCGCCTTTCAGTCCAAGGTCGACATCCGGACGCAAGCCGTGAAGGGCATCGAGGCCCTGGTGCGCCTGCGCGACGACGAGGGCGTGATCCAGGCACCGGGCTCGTTCATCAATCTCGCCGGCGAGCTCGGGCTGATCGACGAGCTGACCCATCTCGTGCTGGCCGAAATCGTCAAGTCGATCGACCCGATCAACGACACCTTTGGCGCGGAGGCGACCATCAGCATCAACGTCGCCGCCAGGCAGGCCGGCAATCCTGAATTCATGCGCAGTTTCGCCCAAGCGCTGGAGGACACCGGTTTTCCGCAGCGCTTCATGATCGAGGTGACCGAAGACGCCTTCGTCGCCAAGAATCATTTCCAGGCCGAGATCCTGCCGATGTTCCGCAAGCTCGGCGTCGGCATCTCCATCGACGATTTCGGCACCGGCTATTCGTCGCTGTCGGCGCTCGCCGACATCACCGCCGACGAGATCAAGATCGACCGTTCCTTCATCACCGACATCCATAAGCGCCCGCGCAGCCAGGGCATTTTGCGTGCGATCGAGTCCCTGAGCGAAGCGCTGGGCATGACGGTGATCGCCGAAGGCCTCGAATCCTACGAGGAGCTCGCCTATCTCCAGGCCGCGACCAAGATCCGCTACGCGCAGGGCTATTATTTCGCCCGCCCGATCTTCCTGGAGGAGCTGAAGCTCGCCACGCCCGCCTCGAGCGAGTCCCGCGCCAGCGTCTCCGCCCGCCCGATGCAGCAGAACCGCCAGGGCTATTCGCGGGCGAGCGGGTATCGGCGGTAACCGCGCGCCGCCCCTCCACACCCTTACTTTGTAAGGCCTGAACGCCCCCGTTCCGAGGTGAGATCAACACATCAGCCGGTCTCGCGCTGCCGATTTGTTCGGCAGCCGCAATCCGTGACGAACGCGTCAAGACACTGTCACATGCGCCCTGGGGCAGGGGTCCGCCGGAAGGTGGAATTGCAATGTATGCACACTTGTGCAAATCGCTGTGACCAAGCCATTTTAATCAAGGAGGGACCATCGTGCGTCGATCATTCATTCTCACAGCAGCCATTCTCGCCCTGGCCGCGAGTCCCTCCGCGCGGGCCGACGATCTCAAGGTCGCGCTGATCTACGGCAAGACCGGCCCGCTGGAGGCCTATGCCAAGCAGACCGAGACCGGCCTGCAAATGGGCTTCGAATACGCCACCAAAGGCACGATGACGATCGACGGCCGCAAGATCGTGATCATCACCAAGGACGATCAGGGCAAGCCGGACCTGTCCAAGGCCGCGCTGGCTGAAGCCTATCAGGACGACAAGGCCGACATCGCGATCGGCACGACCTCGTCGGCGGCTGCGCTCGCCATTCTCCCTGTCGCCGAGGAGAACAAGAAGATCCTGATCGTCGAGCCGGCGGTCGCGGACCAGATTACCGGCGAGAAGTGGAATCGCTACATCTTCCGCACCGCGCGCAATTCGTCGCAGGACGCGATCTCGAACGCGGTCGCGATCGGCAAGCAGGGCCTGACCGTTGCAACGCTGGCGCAGGACTACGCTTTCGGCCGCGACGGCGTCGCCGCCTTCAAGGAGGCGCTGGCCAAAACCGGCGCGACGCTCGGCGCGGAAGAATACGCACCGACCAGCACCACCGACTTCACTGCCGTGGGCCAGCGCCTGTTCGACGCGCTGAAGGACAAGCCGGGCCGCAAGGTGATCTGGGTGATCTGGGCCGGCGCCGGCAATCCGCTGGCAAAGCTCCAGGACATGGACCCGAAGCGCTACGGCATCGAGCTCTCCACCGGCGGCAACATCCTGCCGGCGCTCGCGGCCTATAAGGGCCTGCCGGGCATGGAAGGCGCGACCTATTACTACTACGACATCCCGAAGAACCCGGTGAACGACTGGCTCGTCGCCGAGCACCAGAAGCGCTTCAACGCGCCGCCGGACTTCTTCACCGCGGGCGGTTTTGCCGCCGCGATGTCCGTCGTCGCCGCCGTGACCAAGGCGAAGTCGACCGACACCGAGAAGCTGATCGCGGCGATGGAAGGCATGGAGTTCGACACGCCGAAGGGCAAGATGGTATTCCGCAAGGAAGACCATCAGGCACTGCAGAGCATGTATCACTTCAAGGTCAAGGTCGATCCGAACTTCGCCTGGGCCGTGCTCGAGCCGGTGCGCGAGCTGAAGATCGAGGACATGGACGTTCCGGTTAAGAACAAGCGCTAGATGTCTTACTTCACCTCTCCCGCTTGCGGGAGAGGCCGGGATAGGGCTCTAACCTCTTGGGGGTCCTCGCCTGTGGAGATACCCTCTCCCCACCCCTCCCCCGCAAGCGGGGGAGGGAGCGCAGCGAGATCGCCGAGATATTTCTCTCCCATCATTTGTTAGACCAATGACCCTCTCCCTTGAAACCCGCGACCTCACCATCCGCTTCGGCGGGCATGTCGCCGTCAACAACGTCACCTGCACGTTTCGCCCGGGCGAGCTCACCGCCATCGTCGGGCCGAACGGCGCTGGCAAGACCACCTATTTCAACCTGATTTCGGGCCAGCTGCGCGCCTCACACGGCAGCATCCTGTTCGACGGCACCGACATCACCCAGCACTCCGCGCCGCTGCGGACCCGTGCGGGTCTCGGACGCGCGTTCCAGCTGACAAATCTCTTCCCGAACCTGACGGTCGAAGAGAACGTCCGCCTCGCGGTGCAGGCGGCCAACGGCACCCATTACGACATGCTGCGCCCCTGGATGGTCCGCCGCGACCTGATTGCGCGCGCCGACGCCATCCTCGACCAGGTCGCGCTCGGCAACCGCCGCGGGGTGGCAGCGACCGCGCTGTCGCATGGCGACCAGCGCAAGCTCGAGGTGGCGCTGATGATCGCGCTGGAACCGAAAGTCTTCATGTTCGACGAGCCGACCGCCGGCATGAGCATCGACGAGGTGCCGGTCGTGCTGAACCTGATCGCGCAGCTCAAGCAGGACAAGAGCAAGATCATCCTGCTGGTCGAGCACAAGATGGACGTGGTGCGCTCGCTCGCCGATCGCATCATCGTGCTGCATAACGGCCAGCTTGTCGCCGACGGCCCGCCGGCCGAGGTGATCGCCTCGCCGATCGTGCAGGAGGCCTATCTCGGCGTCGCACCCAAGAAAGCTTCTGAGAGCGCCGCATGATCGATCTCTTAAAGCTCTCCGGCGTGCACACCCATATCGGCCGCTACCACATTCTCCAGGGCATCGACCTCGCGGTGCCGCAAGGCCAGGTCACGATGCTGCTCGGCCGCAACGGCGCCGGCAAGACCACGACGCTGCGCACCATCATGGGCCTGTGGCAGGCCTCTTCCGGCGAGATCAGCCTCGCCGGCGAGCGCATCGAGAGCCGCGCCACGCCCGACATTGCGCGTCTCGGCGTCGGCTATGTGCCGGAAAGCATGGCCGTGTTCTCCGATCTCACAGTGAAAGAGAATCTCGTTCTCGCCGCGCGCGACGGACCGTTGGACGACGCCCAGCTCGAATGGATCTTTGGCTTCTTTCCGGCGCTGCGCCGGTTCTGGCTGTCGCGCGCAGGGAGCCTCTCGGGCGGGCAGAAACAGATGCTGTCCATCGCGCGCGCCATCATCGAGCCACGCAAGCTCTTGTTGATCGACGAGCCGACCAAGGGGCTCGCGCCCGCGATCGTCATGGCGCTGATCGAGTGCCTGAAGGAGATCAAGCGCAAGGGCGCGACGATCCTGCTGGTCGAACAGAATTTCTTTGCCGCCCGCGAGCTCGGCGACGACGTGCTGGTGATGGACAACGGCACCATCGTCCATCGCGGCGAGATGGCGGCCTTGGCCGCCGACGTGCCGCTGCAGGAGCGGCTCCTGGGCCTCAGCCTGGAGGCACATCAGTGACTGAACTCGCCGCCACCGATCCGCTGCCGAAGCCGAAGCGCGATATCGCGCCGATCTTGCTGCCGGTCGCGCTTGCGCTCGTCACCATCCCCCTGGTCGGCTCACCCAGCACCTGGCTGACCTTGACCGCGGCAAGCTTCGCGATGGGCATGATGATCTTCATCATGGCCTCCGGGCTGACGTTGGTGTTCGGCCTGATGGACGTGCTGAATTTCGGCCACGGCGCCTTCATCGCCGTCGGCGCCTATGTGGCGACGCTGGTGTTCGCGCCGTTCGCGGCCTCGGTGCAGGCGGATTCGCTCTGGGTGAATCTCGCGGTGCTGGCGCCGGCGGCGTTGCTGTCGATGGCCGTGTCCGGCGCCCTCGGCCTTGTCGTCGAGCGCGTACTGATCCTTCCGGTTTATGGCCAGCATCTGAAGCAGATCCTGATGACGACGGGCGGGCTCATTGTCGCCGAGCAGACGCTCTATGCGCTATGGGGGCCGCAGATCATTCCGATGCCGCTGCCGGCCTCGCTGCGCGGCTCCTTCATCCTCGGCGACGTCGCGATCGCCAAATACCGCGTGCTGGCGATGCTGATTGGGCTCGCCGTCTTCATCGCGATCCAGCTCGTGCTCAACCGCACCAAGCTCGGCCTCTTGATCCGCGCCGGCGTCGAGAACCGCGAGATGGTCGAGGCGCTCGGCTATCGCATCCGCCGTCTCTTCCTCGGCGTGTTCATGACGGGCTCGGCGCTGGCCGGCCTCGGCGGCGTGATGTGGGCGCTCTATCGCGAGCAGGTCCACGCCTCCATGAGCGACGAGCTCACGGTCTTGATTTTCGTTGTCGTCATCATCGGCGGCCTCGGCTCGATCGGCGGCTGCTTCATCGGCGCGATCCTGGTGGCGATGGTCGCCAATTACGGCGGCTTCCTGGTGCCAAAACTCGCCCTCGTCTCCAACATCCTGCTGATGGTCGCCATTCTAATGTGGCGACCGCGCGGCCTCTATGCGGTGACCAGCCGATGATGATCCTGTCAGGCGATCCGCCGCGGAGCCGCGTGCTCACGTTTGTTCTCGTTGTCATCATCCTGGCGCTGGCGACAACGCCGTTCCTGTTCCCTGGCGCGAAGGCGCTGAACGTCGCGGCCAAGATCTGCGTGTTTGCAGCCCTGGTCGCCTCCTACGATTTGCTGCTCGGCTATACCGGCTCGGTGTCGTTCGCCCACACCATGTTCTATGGCATCGGCAGTTACGCGATCGCGATTGCGCTCTATGGCTTGGGGCCAAACTGGGCCGCGGTCGCGACCGGGATCGTCGTCGGCCTGCCGCTCGCCGCGCTGCTCGCCCTCGCGATTGGTCTGTTCTCGCTGCGGGTCGCCGCGATCTTCTTTGCCATGATTACGCTCGCGGTTGCCTCCGCCTTCCAGGTGCTGGCCTCGCAGCTGTCCTGGTTGACCGGCGGCGAGGACGGGCGCAGCTTCCAGCTCCCCGAGCTGCTCCGTCCCGGCACGGTCCTGATCTCCAAAAACCTGTTCGGCTTCGAGATCAACGGCCGCATCCTGACCTTCTACCTGGTGTTCGCAGTCTCGGCCTTGATGATCCTCGCCCTGCTGCGGGTCGTGAACTCGCCGTTTGGCCGCGTGCTGCAGGCGATCCGCGAGAACCGCTTTCGCGCCGAGGCGCTCGGCTTCCGCACCGTGTTCCATTTGAGCTACGCCAACTGCCTCGCGGCCCTGGTCGCCGCCGGCGCCGGCATCTTGAACGCGCTGTGGCTGCGCTATGCCGGCCCGGACACCTCGCTGAGCTTCTCCATCATGCTCGACATTCTCCTGATGGTCGTGATCGGCGGCATGGGCACGATCTACGGCGCGATCATCGGCGCGACGATCTTCATTCTCGCGCAGAACTACCTGCAATCGCTGATGGGCGTCGCCTCCAAGGCGGCGAGCGAAGCCGGTCTGCCGCTGCTGCCTGGGCTGCTGCATCCCGACCGCTGGCTGCTGTGGCTCGGACTCCTGTTTATTGCCAGCGTCTATTTCTTTCCGACCGGCGTGGTTGGACGGCTGCGCAATCGCGGCGGCGACAAGAGCGCCGGCGCATCGCATTAAACCTCGATTAACGATGCGGCGCAGCGGGCCGTGCACGCGACGTCGACCGTGGCTGTGATACCCCGCAGTTCCCGCGTTGGTGGACATCCGTATAAGTCCGCAGCCGATTTAAGCCATGGGTAACCGGCTTTCCTAAGCATTGCGCCATCTGTCCATAGTATCTCTGTTCCCCCAGGGGAGTGGGATGCGCCAGGTTTTTGTTCGGATGGCAGCTGCGATGTTCCTGGCCGCGAAGAGCGGCTGGGACGCTGTCATGCGGCGCGGCCCCGTGCTGTGGCTGACACTCTCAGGCGCGTTGCTGGTCGCCGGCATCTTCGCCGTGACCGCGATGGCTGTCGGCGAGTTTCGCGAGAAGACGCTGAGCAATCGCGAGCGCGAGCTGGAAAACACCGTGCAGCTGATCGCGCGGCACTTCGATCAGCAGTTTGAAGATTCCGATGTGGTCGCGGCCGATTTGATCGGGCAGATGCGCCTGCCGGAGATCACATCGCCGCAAATGTTCCGCGAGCGCATGTCGGGGCCTGAGGCCAACCAGATGCTGCGCGGCAAGATCAGCGCGGTCTCCTACCTCGGCGACATCGCGATCTATGATGCCGACGGCGAGCTGATCGCTTGGTCGCGGGCCCAGCCGCTCCCCAAGATCAACGTGTCTTCACGCGCCTACTTCCAGACGTTCAAAACGAATGCGATGTCGGAACCGGTGCTGCTCGAATCCGTGCGCAGCTTCCTGATCGACAAATGGACCACGATCGTGGCACGCCGACTGAGCCTGCCGGACGGCACTTTCGTCGGCGCGCTGGTCCGGCGGATCGATCCCGACAGCTATCAGCGCTATTTCGCCTCGGTCGCTCTGGCCGATGGCGCCGCCATCTCGCTGTTCGACCGCGAAGGCGTGATGCTGGCGCGCTACCCGCACGTCGAATCGATGATCGGGATCAGCTACAAGGGTGCGCCGCTGATGCAGAAGGTGCTGACCCGCGGCGGTCAGCACACGCTGCGCGTCAAGAGCCCCGTCGATGGCGAGGAGAAGCTCGCTTCGGCCGCCTCGCTCACGCATTTCCCGCTGGTCGTCATGGCCACTGACACCATGTCGTCCGCGCTTGCCGACTGGCGGCAGCAGACCGGCTTCATGGTTACCACCGCGACGCTGTCGGCGGCCGTGATCGCGCTGATCCTGTTCATGATCATCCGCCAGATCAACCGGCAGAACCGCGAGGCCCAGGAGCGGATCGAGGCGGAACGGTTGCGGCTCGACACCGCCCTCAACAATATGTCCCAAGGGCTGATCCTGTACGACGCCGCCGGGTACATCGTCACCTGCAATCGCCGCTATGCCGACATGTTCGGCCTTTCCCACGATGTCATCAAGCCCGGCTGCCACATCCACCAGGCGATGTACCACCGCAAGGAGCGCAACACATTCAGCGGCGACGTCGAGGCGTTTTGCGCCGACATCATGAGGGGCGTCGCCGAGGGCAAGGTTGCCACAAGAACGCATCAATTGCCCAACGGCCGCGCCTTCCAGGTCATCAACACGCCGCTCGCGCAGGGCGGGTGGATCGCCACGATCGAGGAGATCACCGAGCGGCGCAATCTGGAGCAGGAGCGCGACCGCAACTACACGTTCCTCCGCGAGATCATCGACCATATCCCGTCGCAGATCACGGTGAAGGACGCCCGGACGCGTCGTTACCTCCTGGTCAACCGGATCGCCGAGGACATCTTCGGGGAAGGCGGCCACACAATCGTCGGCAAGACGGCGGCGGATATCCTCCCCGGGCCGGACGCCGACCTAGTCACGCGCGACGACGACGCCGTGCTGCAATCCCCCGATCCGCTGTTGCTCAAGGAGCAGAGCTGGAAAACCCGGACCGACGGCCAGCGTCATACCGTCTCGAAGCGCATTGGCATCCGCGACAAGGCCGGCGAGCCACGCTACATCATCAACGTCATCGAGGACGTCACGGAACAGCGCAAGACCGACGAGAAGATCGCGCATATGGCGCATTACGACGCGCTGACCGACCTGCCGAACCGCGCGCTGTTCCGCGAGCAGATCGAGCGCGAGCTGGAGAAGGTCGCCGGCGGCGCGCAATTCGCGCTGCTTTACATCGACGTCGACGAGTTCAAGGGCATCAACGATTCGCTCGGCCATCATGTCGGCGACGAGCTGCTGAAGGCGATCGCCGGCCGCATCCGCGCCTGCCTCAGGCCGGGCGATCTGATCGCGCGCCTCGGCGGAGACGAGTTTGCCGTGATCCAGACGGGAATCGACTCGTCCGCCGACGTGCTGTCCTTCGTGACGCGGCTCCATGAAGCGATCCGCCGCCCCTATCACTGCCTTGGCCACCAGCTCTCCACCGACGCCAGCATCGGCATCGCGCTGGCACCGCAGGACGGTGCCGATCTCGACCAGCTCATCAAGAACGCCGACCTCGCAATGTACGGCGCCAAGGCGGAAGGGCGGCGCACCTACCGCTTCTTCGTGCCGGAGATGGATGCGAGTGCCAAGGCCCGCCTCACCCTGGAGCAGGATCTGCGCCAGGCGCTGATCGACGGCGGCTTCGAGATCCATTACCAGCCGCTGGTCAATCTGCATTCGGGCGAGGTCTCCGGCTGCGAGGCGCTGCTGCGCTGGCGTCACCCCGTGCGCGGCATGGTCTCGCCGGCCGAATTCATTCCGATCGCCGAGGACACCGGCCTGATCAACGAGCTCGGCGACTGGGTGCTGCGCACGGCCTGCAACGAGGCCGCGACCTGGCCCGCCCATGTGCGCCTCGCCGTCAACGTCTCGCCGGTGCAGCTGAAATGCGACACGCTGGCGCTGCGGATCGCGGGCGCGCTCGCAGCCTCAGGACTCGAGCCGCGGCGGCTCGAGCTCGAGATCACTGAGGCCGTACTGATCCGCGACGACGAGGCGGCACTCTCGATCCTGCACCAGCTTCGCTCGATCGGCGTGCGCATCGCGCTCGACGATTTCGGCACCGGCTATTCCTCGCTGAGCTATCTGAAGCGCTTCCCGTTCGACAAGATCAAGATCGACCGCTGCTTCGTCGCCGACATCGCCGATTCCGGCGGGTCACCCGTGATCGTGCAGGCAGTGGTGAACATCGCCTCCGCCAGCAACATGACCACGGTGGCCGAAGGCGTCGAGACCGAAGCCCAGCGCGAGATGCTGCGCACACTCGGCTGCACGGAGATGCAGGGCTATCTGTTCAGCAAGCCGCGGCCGGCGGCCGAGGTGCGCGGGCTGTTCGGCCCGGGCGAGGCCGTGCCTGTGGCGGCGGTGGCCTGAGATGGCAAAACTCATCAAGACCCTTGCTGGCAAGACCCTTGCTGAAAAGTCTCCTGCCAAAACCGTCGACGTGGCGGATTCCTACGCGGTGCGGCTGATGCAGCATTTGGTGGTGCCGACCTTCGTGATCGACCCCAAGCGCCGCGTCATGATCTGGAACAGGGCGTGCGAGCGCCTGACCGGCGTTGCCGCCTCCGAGGTGATCGGCACGACGAAGCATTGGCAGGCCTTCTACGAGACCAAGCGCCCTTGCCTTGCCGATCTGGTCGCGCTCGACCGGCCCGAGCAGCTGCCGGAGTTCTATTCGGAGTACGCCGCGCGCGGCCACAACGGGCTCGGCTTCAGCGCGGAGAACTGGTGCGTGATGCCGAAGCTCGGCAGCCAGCTCTATCTCGCGATCGACGCCGGCCCCATTCATGACGAGGCCGGCAATCTGATCGCCGTGGTGGAGACGCTGCGCGACCTCACCGACCAGAAGCGCGCCGAGATGGCGCTGAAGGAGCTCGCCACCAAGGACGGGCTGACGGGGCTGCCGAACCGCCGCTACTTCGACCAGATGCTGATGACCGAATGGGCGCGCGCGCAGCGGACGCAGAAGCCGTTGGCGCTGCTGTTCGTCGACGTCGATCATTTCAAGCTGTTCAACGACGAGCACGGCCACCAGTCCGGCGACGAATGCCTGCGCGAGGTCGCGCGCGTCGTCAGCCGCCACGCGGTCCGCCCGCTCGACCTGGCCAGCCGCTATGGCGGCGAGGAATTTGCACTGATCCTGCCCGACATGAGTTGCGACGATGCCTGCGCCATCGCCGAGGAGATCCGCTGTGCCGTCATGGGCTTGCGGATCGCCCATGGCGCGCATGGGGCCGGCAGCCACGTTACCCTCAGTGTCGGCGTCGCCAGTCACATCCCCGGCGAGGCCGACGGCGCCCCCGACCGGCTGCTGGGTGCCGCCGACCAGGCGCTCTATGCCGCCAAACGGCTCGGCCGCAACCGCGTGGTCTGCTCCGAGCGGGTGCTCGCCGAATTCGCGGGCCTTGGTCGGGACAATGTACCGGTCAGCGGTCAGGTTCCTGGCCTAACCCCTCGCAAATCCGCCTAAAGCGCGATGATTGTCACGGCGAGAGCGGTTGCCCACCTCTCGCCAATCGGCTAAATGAACCCTCGTTGCACCCGTAGCTCAGCTGGATAGAGCGTTGCCCTCCGAAGGCAAAGGTCACACGTTCGAATCGTGTCGGGTGCGCCAAGCCACCATTGAAAACAAAGCTACGAACCCGAGCGGCGGATGACTCAACGCGGACATCCGTCTCGTGGCAGGCGGCGGCACCCCTGCGCAGTTGACCGAAGCACCGGAGGTGGTGGCGCACCCCTCTCGCCGCGAATCTGATCTCCGGTGCTCATCGTTCCAAGCCCTTCACGCGAGACCTGCTAGCGTCATCGCTGCCTTGAGTTCGTGGACGCTTGGCTTGTCGCCGCCGGCGGATTGGAACCCTTGGGGGAAGGCCAAGGGTGCCGGATTGAGCGGCAGGCGGGTTATGTTGGCTGGGCCACGCGGCGGCCCGAACGCCATCGCCTCGCTTGCGCCAAAGTGAATCTGGTCGATCTGTCGGATGGCGTTGCGCATCTCGCGCAACCCGACATTCAGCGGCGCGACAAGCGGCTGTTGCTCGGTCCAAATACCCAGCGCACGGGCTGCGTCCGGCAGCCCGGCTCCGGTCTGCCAGGGATGACCAATCGGCTGCGCAGTGTCCTTGAGAATCTGGAACAGCCGTTCGACCCGTTGAAAGTCTTTTGCAGCGAAATTGCCCTTGAAATCGCTGTGGTCGGCGAGGATCAAGGCTGCGAGCGCCGTGACGTGAGCTGCCGCGAGCGAGGTGCCGTCGCAGGCCGCGTAGCTGTCCGGGGATTGGCAAGCCATGACCGCAACGCCGGGTGCGCACAAGTCCAGCTCGGGCCCGCGACAGCAAAACGACGGCACGAACAGCCCGCCCGCGGCCACGGTGGCTCCCGCGGCCTGCGCCGCCTGCGGGCTGTCCTCGGGGTAGCTTCCGGTCTGTCCGATCGCTCCGACTGCCAGGACATGCGGGGAGCAGGCAGGGAATAGCACCGCGCCTGCTGAATTTCCGGCGGCGGCGATGAGGCTGACGCCGTGCTGTTTCGCCATCGCGATGCGCTGCTCGACCAGCGCAGAACCATGCGCGCACCCAAAGCCCAGGCATGCCACGTCGATGCCGTTGTGCAGGCAATAGTCGAGCGCCGCGATAAGGTCGCTGCAATGGGCATCGGCCGGAAGCTTGCAAATATGCAGCTCGCTGTCTGGGGCGCAGCCGCGGATAGCGTGATCCGGCTGAGGCGCGGCTTTGATCAGGCCCGCGCATGGCGTGCCATGACCCATGAGATCCGCCGACAGCTCTGCTGTCGACCCGGCTTGACCTTCGCCGCCCCTGATATCGAAGCCATGGTGGATCGTGGTCAATTGCTTGTGGCTGGTCGCAACGCCGCTGTCGATGAGGGCGATCTTGATTCGAGCCCCGCGGCACTGGTTTGGAATCCGGTCGAACCGCATCGCCGCACCGCCCCAATCCTGCTCCTCAGACAGCGACAATGGTTTCAGCGTGAAGCTGTTCACCGCGTCTGTCTCAAGGTAGGGCCGATGCTGCCACAGGCCCCAAAACCCGGTACGCGCGTTGACGAATATCGCGTCAATCGTGTCCGGCAGTTCGCCCTGGAGCGTCAGATCCACTCGGCCGTCGCCATCCGTTACTCCCTGGATTGACACCTGTTCTCCGATGAGCCGCACCACCGCATGCTCCACAGGCGCGCCTGCCTCGCTGAGGATCCGGATCGTCAGATTGAGATCCGGCCCAAATGCGGTCGCGAGTGCAGTCCCACGTGCGGTCATCATCGCGACCGTGGGAGAGAGGGATGACGGCCCCGCGAACGATGCGGCGCGCAGGTGGCCGTCCGGCTCGATGATCAGTGCGCCGGCGGCTGAGCGGCGCAGTGCCGCGGCGACGTCGTCAGACATGCGCACAACCGCAATCGGCGGGGAAAGGATGCCGGCCTGGTCGTAGGTTCGCAGAATCTCGATATTGCCGAACCGGTTCAGTCGCTCCGCCAGCGCTTGGCTGCTTGTGCCGGGCGCCGTCGGCGCCGTGATGTACTGCGCGCTGCGCGCAGCTCTGCGTCGGTCGCTGCTCGATGTCGAGCGCGGATCATCTGGATTTGCTGCCATGTCGTTGCCTACTGCTTTCAATGGATTGAGGATTGGGCCTGATCAGTCGAAGCCTGCCGAAGCGACGGAAGCCGAGGATCGGCTGCGCGGACAGTCTCGATGGCGCGATAGGCCGCCCAGATCAGGTTGAATGCCTGTCCATAGTCGCGCGCGGCAAACCTGTGCGCGGCCTGGGTCACGATCGGGACACAGATTTCCAGGCCGGCATGCTGCCCGGCGTTGGCCTCGAGATAGGCGGAGAGCGAGCGCAGCGATTCCGCAGTCATGTCTCCGATCATGCTCTCCGCGGCCTGACGATCGAGCACCGGATTCGGTATCGGCAGGTTGCCGGGCATGGTCTGGAAAGGCGGCTCGAAAGCTTGCGGCTGTAGTCGCAAGAGGAGCGGCATCAAATTGCCGAGCAGCCCGACGAGCTGTTGAATGTCTGACGATCGCGGCTGTGATGCGGTTGCGGCAGAGGGATTGGAAGCAGAGGGATTGGAATCTGACATGGGCGTTCTCCTTCATGCGGATGCATGCGTGGCCGCGGGCAGCGGACCGCCGCATTTCGGCGGCGGCCACTGATTGCTGCTTGGACTTGGACCGGCCGCGAAATGCGGTCAGATCATCCGCTGCGGGTTGTTGAAGGCCTGAAGATTGCCGATGATCTGGGGAATCACGCCAATCAATAGTCGGGTGATGTCGGCGACATCCTGCTGTGTCAGTTGCCGCTGCTGGCCAAATGCCTGCGGACTGCCGAACGCCGACTGGAATTGCGGTGCGCCTAGCTGCGAGCCGAAATTGAACGCGGGATTTCCCAGTCCGAATTGGCCCGGCCCGAACTGACCCAAGCCGAGTTGACCCTGCCCGAATCCACCCTGCCCGAGTCCGCCCTGCATGGCGGCGTAGTGAGGCTGCTGCTGGCTCTGCAGCATTCCCATGATCTGGGGCACGATGGGCAGGATCTGCCGCACGACTTCATTCACGTCCTGCTGGCTCAGTTGCCGTGGCGCCTGGCCATAGGCCGCATAGCCGATTCCGGCGTACGGGGCCTGTGCCTGCGCGAGGATTTGTGGCAGCACCGGCACCAGTTGACGCACGACCTCGCTCACGTCCTGTTGCGAAAGCTGCCGCTGTTGGCCGCCCCATTGCTGCGGTCCCCATCCCATCGGTTGCGCGCCCCAGCCGGGATTATGTCCAAATCCGCCAATCGACGGCTGGCCGCCATACTGCCCATATTGCTGGCCAAAGGCCGCCTGTCCGAGTCCAAGACCGCCCGCGTACGGTTGACCGGCTTGCGAACCGAACGCGCCCCATCCCCATTGTTGCGGACCGAACTGCGGATTATTCGCGTGATTCTGTTGGAGAGTGTCATAGTAGGTCATCGCTTGTTCTCCTTGCGATGGTTGGCGCCCCGCAGCCCAACCCAAAACCCTGCGAAGACCATCCGCTTGTGGCGTCTTCGGTGACGACGGCAGCCGTCACGACGATGTGACGGGCTCGCATTTTTTCAAATTCAAATTTTCAGATCGGCAACGCCAGGTCGGAAACATATCGAATCGAGGAGCGTGTCGCGCTCGCGATGCGAAACACACCACATGCACGCGCGCATCTGGCAACGGGTCGATGATAACGTAACCTTACGCGGCTTCTTGCCTCGCCGAACCCATCCGGAGCTAGTTGCCCCGGTCAGATGCTTGGGTTTGTTTGCTGACCTCTCCGCGGGAATCTTCAATGTGTGGAGTTGCACCGACAATACCGGGGAGTCGAAACAGTTTCGCGAATGCCGCGCGATATTTTCGTGGCAACTCTGTGCGGATTCCAAGTCGCGTTTGTTAGCACTCTTTGCTTTGTCAGCACTCTTGCCGCGAAGAGTTCGTTCCTAATAGACGAGGCTGAGCAGAGTGCCGACGCGTTCAGAGGTCGCGGGATGGCTGCGAAGCAGGCGCATTGGGTCGTGCTGGAATGCAGACACAGGCATTGCCGCTGGGCCGACGTGGTGGCGCTCCAGCTTACCGAGCGCCGCGATGAGTGCGTGCGAGTCGCCGGTCAGTTCGAGCGCGGTCGCATCGGCATCGAGTTCGCGAACGCGCGACAGCGCAAGACCCAGCAAATGACCTAGCGCCGGTGCTGATCTCAGCAGAGCCGCCAATGGCCGGGCGGCCGTTGCTCCGCCGGGATGCGGCGTCCGCAGCAGCGCGAGCCCGGCGAGCGAGGTCCAATCGATGGCGCGACGCAACGTTGCCGCCCAGTTCATCGTCCAGGCGTCGTTATTGCGGATGTGAGCAACTTCGTGGGCCAGGATCCCGGCGATCTCGTCGCGAGTCATTCCGCGCAACAATCCCTCGGTCAAGACGATCGCGCCGCGTTCCGGCCCGCCCAGTGCATAGGCGTTCATGTCGGTTGGCGCCGGCAGACAATAGATCTCGGGCAATCGGGCCAGGCCGGCTCGGCAGCAGACCTTTGCCAGAATGGAGAACAGCTCCGGCAACTCGGCAGGCGATAACAGGCGGGCGCCGAACCATCGATGCATGGTTTCCCGAGAGATGAGCGAGCCGTCAGGGCGGGGCGCACTTCCCATCAGCGCCCGCTGGATCCCTTCGTTCCCGCCGACGATCCAGCCGCATACCGCGAGTAGCAGCATCATGGCGAGGATCGCCAATGCCGAAGAGTGATGGTTCGCGGTCTGGTGCACGAGGCGGCGGCGCAGCAGCTCCCGGTTCCGGTATTGCAACTCAACGCGGCAGCGCAGAAAAACTCCGGCCTCTTGTGTTGGCCAAAGTATTTCCACGACCCCAACTGCGCCGCTCTGGGAGACGCGAAGCAACTCCCTAGGTGGCGGACACCGTATCAGGGCGAATGAAACGGCCGGCGCAAATCCGGCGGTGATGTTCTCGCCTGTCCGGCTGCCGCGGAAAGCCGCGCGGCCTACGCCAACGTCAAACACTCCCTGCCCCCAAAAAGCTGTGCATTGCTGAGGCTAATCCCCAACTGGAACGCTGTCATGCCAATTCCATGCCATAGACACAGAAATGTCGTGCAGCGCGATGGGATTGCGGTGCCGTCAGCGCTCAGCTGGTGAGGTCGGGCCAATCAACCCCGACCCAACAGGACGAGTTTGTAGCGCGGGACCGCCTAATGCCTTGAGCGGAACCTGGCAATTACATAGTGATGCCAATGATAGATGAATTCGCGGTTTCCTGAATGGCGCGCCATTTCGCAATTTGCGCTCCAGACCACATACGGAAATTTCCGGCCAGTTGGATCGCCTTACATCCAGCTGTTTTGGTCGCCCCCCAAGGCGCGCCGGCTGGCGCTGGGAAGCGAACGCTCGCCGCGGCGGAGCGCGAGTTAAGTGCACTGTCACCGTAATTCCTCATCCAGAAGCGGGGAGTTCGCCCCGAATTCCTTTGGGCGCCTCCGGCCTGATTGGCCGCGGCCGGACTTTTGTTTCTGAACATTTCTGATCGTTCAACGGCAACATCGAGCAACGGGCATATCACGGCCCCAACTGCTCCGCGCAAGCTCCCGTGCCTACGACCGCTCGACCGAGCGAATCCAACCGCCAGGTGAACTCAGGACTGCGAACTCAGGACTTGATGTGACTTGGGCAACATCAGCCCGAGTGCAGCAAAAGCACGGAAAGCAACCATGACCTCGATTTCGGCGCTCTCCACTCATCACCGCCAACACACATCGCCGTTGCAGCGACTGCAGGACGAGCTGCAATCGGAAGTCAGTTCCGGCACGATCAGTGCGTCCGATCAGTCGGCACTGTCCTCCGCGCTGAACGATATCGACGCCTCCCTGCAATCAGACGGGACAGGCGATCAATCCAGCGGCAGCGGACCTGACGGCATCAAGTCGAAGATCGACGATCTGATCCAGCAGGAAGTGTCGTCCGGCAAGCTCACTGGCCAGCAGGCCACCGAGCTGCAAGGTGTCTTCAAGTCTGCGTTCTCGCACGGACCGGGTGGAGCAGGCGGACCGCCGCCGGCCGGCGGCACCGACAGCTCGTCCAGCGGAAATTCGGTCGTCGACCTGCTGCAGCAATTTCTTCAGGCGCTGAAGAGCTCGCTGACGGATTCGACCTCGTCCGGCACGACGGACTCCGGCGACACGACCGGTGCAAATGCGCCGTCGTCGGCCACCGGCACGAACAGTTCGTCGACCGCCAATTCCACGACTGACCTGCTTAAGAAATTCCTGGAGTCGCTGAAAGCCTCGCTTGCGGATTCGACCTACAGCGGGACGGGATCGAGCGGCACGTCCAATCCTTCCGACCCCTCGCTGTCCGGCGTCCTTCTCAACGACCGGATCTGATATCAGCGACGCACCATACGGCTGATCCAACCATCCTTCGGCACCCCAAAGGGTGACTGGAAGGGTGATTGTTCTTTTCTGTGCCCCGCGTCACGGCGGCGCGGCCTGGCTGGCATCATTCTTCTCCGGACGGGGGCCGCACGCGGCCCCCGTCCTCGCGATCTCAATGCCTGACATGCTCGAACACCACGATCACGCCGGTCGGCTCGGGCTCGTGCGCCGTCAAGCGCGTCAGATCCGCATCGCTCCAGTCGGCGAGGCTGACGACTTCCCCGGTCTCGCGCTCGGCGCCAAGCGACGGGGTCGGCTCGAGGACTTTCAATCCCATCTCGTCGACGAAGAAGGTGTGCTCGCCGAACATGCTGTTGAGCTGGGGCATGGCGGGATGCTCATCGGGCAGCACCTGGGCGCCGAGCTGGTTGACGGTCTGCTTCACCTGTTCGGATGTGAGCTTCATGAGCTGCTCCGTTCTGTCATGTCGGTTTCATGGCTTGAACCAAGTTTTTGGCCGGAGCGCGTGTTCCCTGCCCCTGTATCGCCTGGCTCAAACTCCCGAACGGGTGCTGCGCACAAATGTTCCTGCAAAATGCATTTCGTGATCGCGCGTTGCATCTGCCGCGCCGACGGCGCGAGATCGCCACACCATGTCCACGATTTCTCGTGAGCTAATGCTCACTCCTGATATCGCCAACCGAGAGCGCGCAGATGCGTGACAGATAGGTGTACGGCAGCCCCGTCTCCTCGGCCCAGGCGTTGAACTGAGCCTGCACCTTGGCGAGATCGCCCTTCGACTTGGCCTCTTCAGCGATGTCGAGGCCGGCATCGCGCAGGCAGGCGACGACATCCTTCGACGTGACGAAACCGTCCCAGCCGACGAAGCGCAGCAGCATCTGGCCGGTGTTGCCGCCCAGCCGGGAGCCGCGCTTCGTCAGCAGATCGAGCAAACCGATCTCGTTGGACGGCGGCCATTTCGCCAGAAACTTACCGAAGCTGCCGTGCTCCTTCGCGATCTCCTGCACGAAGGCGGCATTGTCGCGCACCGACATGATCTTGGCGCCATTGCGCACGATCCGCGCATCGCGCAGCAGGGCTTCCCAATAATCTTCGGGCTGGAAGCTGAGCTTGGCCGGCTGGAAGTGCAGGAAGGCGTCTTCAAAGCCATCCCATTTCGCATCGATCACGCTCCAGGCAAAGCCCGCGCAAAACACCCGCCTGGTCATCTCCGCGAGGATGCGATCGTCGCCGAGTTTTGCGAGCCCCTTCAGGTCGGGCTTGTCAGGCATCAGCTTGTCGAGCGCCTTGGGCCCGCCCTTGCGCTTCTCGGCACGGGCACGAATGGTCTTGAAGGAGGTCATGCGATCACCCGCGATTAAGGGGTGCTCCACGACATCAGAATTCGGCGATCCGGTCCAGCCCTGCGACGCCTTGCGCCCCTGCCGCGCGTCACGCCCGCGAGAGTGAAGGCACCTCCTCCGGCATAATGGCCTGAAGGCCTCCGAAGCGACGCTCGCGGCCATGGAAGGAGGCGAGCGCCGTGGCGAGATCGCCCGCATCGAATTCCGGCCACATCCGCTCGGTGAAATGCAGCTCGGCATAGGCGCCTTCCCAGAGCAGGAAGTCCGACAGCCGCTTTTCGCCCGACGTACGGATAATGAGATCGACGTCGCGCAAGCCGACCTCGCCGGTGACCAGTTGGGAGAAGGCTTCGCGGGTGAGGCTGGTCAGCGCCGCCGCTTTCGCCGCGGCATTGAGAATGGCGTCGCGCGCGGAATAGTCGACGGCGATGCGCAGATGCAGCGCGGTGCCGCGTGCAGTGGCCGCCTCCGCGCGTGCGATGGCGGCGGCGATGCCGTCCGGCAATCGGTCGCGACGGCCGATCACGTTGAGCCGCACGCCGTTCTTCACCAGGCTCTGCACCTCATTGGCGAGATAGAAGCGCAGCAGCGTCATCAGCGCGACGACCTCGGCCTTCGGCCGGCGCCAATTGTCGGTCGAGAACGCATACAGGGTCAGCGTGCCGATGCCCTGCTTGGGCGCGGTCTCGACGATGCGGCGGATCGCTTCGACGCCGGCCTCGTGACCGCGCACGCGCGACAGGCCGCGCCGCGTCGCCCATCGTCCGTTGCCGTCCATGATGATGCCGACATGAAGCTTCTCGTTGTGGGACGTGACGTCACTTTGCATCGCAAAGTCTCCAGTCAAAAAGGGGGGACGATCAGGTCGGGAGAATGCCGAGGCGGCCAAGCGGCGGTGCCTCGCGGCCGGCGGCCTTGGCGGCATCGCGCACCAGCCGCTCGAGCACGGCGAGATAGTCGAGGAAGCGGCGGCGGCCGGTCTTGGTCAGACGGCAGGTGGTGTGCGGGCGATTGCCCTCATAGCCCTTGGTCACCTCGACCAGGCCGGCCTCCTGGAGCACGGCGAGGTGCCGACTGAGATTGCCGTCGGTAAGACCGCAGAGCTGCTTGAGATCGGCGAAGGCAAGCCCCTTCGGGTGCGCCATCAGCGAGGTCAGAAGCCCGAGCCTTGCCTTCTCGTGGATCACACGGTCGAGCCCTTCATAGGAGAAAGGCGCGCTGTCAGTCTTCGACATCATTCTCTCCGGACGCGACATACAGAATGGCCGCCATCACCGACTGGCCGATCACGAAAGGCAGGCCCATGGTCCAAGGCGATAGCATGTGAGTCCGGCTCGCCAGCACCACCACCGCAAAACCCGAGATGAAGTACCAAGCCCCTGCGAACGCCACGCTGCGCGGCAGCGAGCGGACGGACGCGAAAATGCCGAGCGACACCAGGATCTGCCACAGCCCCGGCAGCAGCCACAGCGTCTCGGAGGCGAACTTCCACATCACCACCGCGAGCAGGATTCCGGCGACGCCCGCGGGCAGGAACTGCTCGACCGCCTGGTGAATCATGGCGTCGGCAAGGCCCGAATGATGACGGTGCGAACGCGCGCGCATCTCGATCCAGATGATCAGGCCGGACAGCGCAGCCGCAACGAACCAGCCGAAAAAGAAGCCCAGCGGCTCGCTTGTGGGATCGCCGAGCAGCCAGAATTGCAGGATTGCGGTGACAAGCGCGACCGCGCCGGTCGCAGCCATTGTCGCCGGACCGTAGCCGCGGAACGCTGTGCCGGCCGCAATCTGGCTGCGGATCGCCACGATGTCGGCCAGCGCCTTGTCGAGATCGCGCATCGGCAACGCCAAAACTCCGCTCCACCCGGTTCGCGGACCGGCTCACCCGGTCACTTTGTAGTGCAAAGCATACCGCGCTACAAAGTAAACGCAAGCCGAAATGTCGCCGGCGGGAGATACGAACCGAACAAGCAACTGCCGGTTGCGCAACACCTGCTCGCGCAGATAGGATGCACCCAAAAGCGTGCGGGGGAAAGATATGTGGCTTAAGTCATTTGTCGTTGCGTCTCTTTTGCAAGTGGGTCTTGCCGGAGCAGCGAATGCGGCGGGACCGTTCGGTACGGTCAATGTCGGCAACTGGATCGGCGGCGCCTTCAGCAATGATGAGACGGGTGCCTTCTCCCATTGCGCCGCGACCGCGCCCTACGCCAACGGCGTAATTCTCGTCGTCGCGCAGAATGCTGCCGGCTCGTGGTTGCTGAGCTTCGCAAGTCCCGGCTACCGCTTCAGCAAGGGCGAGAACGCCGCGATCGACGTCATTTTCGACGGACAGGAGCAGGCTAGGTTGTTTGCCACGGCCAATCAGCCGAACATGCTCACATCCGTCATGCCGGCCAACGTCGTGCGGACGTTTCAGAAGTCGAGCCTGATGGTCGCAACGGCCGGCCGCACCGTCCTGAATTTCGACTTGACGTCGACCGGCCCCGTGATCGCGGCATTGGCCAATTGCGTCATCAAAGTCAAAGCCGACGGGCTCAACAAGGCCGGCGATTTCACCAAGGCGACGGCGAAACCGGCAGCCGTGACGGACAAGCAAGGCTCACCGCCTGCCGCCAAATCCGGCAAAGGCGCCAAGAGTGGCTTTGGCACTGGCTTCGTGGTCAGCCCCAACGGACACATCGTGACCAACAACCATGTGATCGAGGGATGCAGCGAGCTCAAGGGTAATCTCACCGGCGAGGCCGCGATGGTGTTGCGCGTCGTGTCGAGCGACGCGAACAACGATCTCGCCCTTTTGCAGGCGCCGTCGACGGCGACATTCAAGGAGTTTGCGCGAATCCGCGACCGCTCGATCCGCTCCGGCGATTCCGTCGTCGCGATCGGCTTCCCTTTCCACGGGCTGCTGACTTCGGACTTTACCGTGACGACGGGCATTGTGAGCTCGCTCAGCGGCATGCGCAACGATTCGCGCTTCCTGCAAATCAGTGCGCCGGTGCAGCCCGGCAATAGCGGCGGCCCGCTGTTCGACACGACAGGACAGATCGTCGGCGTCGTCACTGGAAAGCTCGATGGATTACGAGTCGCCGTGGCAACCGGCAGCATCCCCGAAAACATCAACTTCGCGATCAAGACCGGCGCCCTGCGCGACTTCCTCGACAATTCGGTTGTGCCGTACCAGACGGCCGAGCCGAAGGCCGAGCTCAAGACCACCGACATCGCCGGCAACGCCCGCGCCTACACGATGCTGATATCGTGTAACGGGACGGAGCAAGCCGACGCGAAGAGGTAGTGGCGAAACGGAAGGGCCGCTGGGGCGTCAGTCTCCGCTGTCATTCCCCCGCGAAAGCGGGGAATCCAGTACGCCGCGGCTTCTCCGTACCCCTCGCTGTCTCTGGAATACTGGATCGCCCGCCTTCGCGGGCGATGACACCGTTCGTGTAGATTCAGGGCCCCTCACCCGTGGCAGCACGCGCCCTTCGCCTGCGGCTCGTATTGGTCGCGCAGGCGGACCCAGTCCATCGGATAGGGCAGCCCTTCCTCATGTCGGCCGAGCGGGGTGAGGTCGAGATATTGATAGGCGGCGTTCATCATGTCGAGGCCGCGGGCGAAGCAGGAATAGGTGTGAAAGATTTCGCCGGCCTCGTTGCGATAGAACACGCTGATGCCCGGCAGCTCCGGGCCATAGAACGGCGTAGTGCCGAAATTATATTTCGGGACGCCCTGGTCGATCTGCTCGCGCGTGAACGAGACCTCGTAATCATAGTTGAAGTCGTTGTGGCCTGAAGACACCCAGTCAAAGCTCCAGCCCATGCGCTGCTTGAACGCCTCGAGCTTTTCGACGGGCGCCAGCGAAATCGCGACCATGGTGGTGTCACGCGCCGCCAAATGCGGCACCATGCGCTCAAAACCATCGGCCCAGAACGAGCAGCTCTTGCAGGCGGCCTCCCAGTCGGGCGCGAACATCACGTGCTGGACCACGAGCTGCGGGCGGCCCTTGAAGAGATCGCCGAGCGTGACCTTGCCGTTCGGGCCATCGAACACATAACTCTTGTCAACCTTCACCCATGGCAATGCGCGGCGCTCCTCGGCAAGGCGTTCGCGGGCATGGCTCAACTCCTTCTCATGCGCCAGATGGGCTTTGCGGGCGGCGACCCATTGCTCGCGCGAGACGATCTGATGTTGCTGCATGATGTCCTCCTTGCGGTTAGGCGACAAAAGTGTCGAGCTTGTCGAAGAACGAGCTCCAGCCACGCTGATGATTGTCGCGCGCGGTCTCGTCGAAGAACTGGGCGTGATGAAAGATCATCAGCGTGCCGGCACTGTCCGGATTCAGCGTGATCGTCACCAGCGATTCGCGCTCCTGCGTCGAATGCCAGGCCCAGGTGAAGACCAACCGCTCGTTCGGCACGACTTCGCGATAGATGCCGCCCGCCTCGAAATATTCGCCGTCGTCGCGGGTAAAGGAGATGCGGTAGCGGCCACCGGAGCGAACATCGAGCTCGGCATTCAGCGTTGCCGGCTTCATGTTCGGCGGCCCGAACCATTGCACTAGCTGCTCGGCTTGCGTCCAGGCGGCGAAGACCTTTTCCGGCCGCGCGCGGAGCCGGCGCGTGAGTGTGAGGCTTGGACCTTCGGTTGCGCGTTCGGCGGTGTTGGCGGCTGCGTTGACCATGGTTTGTCCTCCACAAAGGCTGCAAGGCGGTCAAAACTCTCGGACCAGAATTGCGCGTAGCGATTGAGCCAGTTCATCGCCTGCTCCATCGGCTGCGCGGTGAGCTGGCAAGAGACCGTCCGTCCGGTCTTCTCTCGCACGATCAGACCGGCGTCTGTGAGCACGTCAAGATGCTTCATGATCGCTGGCAGCGAGATCGAGAACGGCGCCGCCAGCTCGCTCACCGACAGGCTATTCTGCTCGCCGAGACGCGCGAGCAGCGCGCGCCGTGTCGGATCGGACAGCGCCGCAAAGGTCCGATCGAGCGTCTCGTCTTGATACTTAACCATAAGGTTTAGTATAGCCGCAAGCGCCATCCCGTCAAGCGGGAACCCGCACGACGAACTCGCTACCCAAGGCTCTTGGCGACAGACCGCGCAAGAAAAAAGCCCCGCCTTCCGGCGGGGCTCCATGTCCGGTCGGTCACGAGACTGCTACTCGACCTTGAGGCCGGCGAACTCGACGACCTTCTTCCACTTGGCGGTCTCGGCCTCGATCTCCTGGCCGAACGCCTCCGGCGTCAGCACCAGCGGATCGCCGCCGAGCTCGACCAGGCGCTTGGTCATGTCGGGCTCCTTCATGAGCGTGTTGATCTCGTTGTTGAGCTTGGCGATCATGTCCTTGGGCATGTTCTTCGGCGCGCCCATGCCGAAGAGCGCACTCGCCTCGTAATCCTTCACTGTCTCTCCGATCGTAGGCACGTCCGGCAGCTGCGGCGAGCGCTGTGCCGTGGTGACGCCGAGCGCGCGAAGCGAGCCGGAGCGGATGTGCTGGATGATCGAGGGCATGTTGTCGAAGATCACCTGCACCTGGCCGCCGAGCATGTCGGTGATCGCCGGTGCCGCGCCACGATAGGGCACGTGCTGCATCTTGCAGCCGGTCATCGCCATGAACATTTCGCCGGACAGATGCACAGAGGTGCCGTTGCCGGAGGAGGCCATGTTCACCTTGCCGGGGTTGGCCTTCACGTACTCGATGAACTCGGCGACGGTCTTGGCCGGCACGTCCTTGTTTACAGTCATCACGTTCGGCACGCGCTGGAACGCGGCGATTGGCGCGATGTCGCGGACGAAGTTGAACTTGAGATTGGCGTAGAGCGTGGCGTTGATGTAGTTCGCCGGATTGACCAGCAACACGGTGTAGCCGTCGGGCTCCGCGTTCACGACGGATTCGGTGCCGATATTGTTGCCGGCGCCTGGCTTGTTCTCGATGATGAATTGCTGGCCGAGCCGCTCCGACAGCAGCTGGCCGATCAGCCGCGCCAGGATGTCGGTGGCGCCGCCCGGCGGAAAACCGACCACGAATTTCACCGGCCGAGACGGATAATCCGCTGCAAAAGCCTTCGACAGCGGACTGGCTGCAAGCGGGGTGGCGGCGAGCAGGCCCAGCGCGGTACGGCGAGTGATCATCTCAAGGGTTCTCCCAGTGTTGTTCTTGATAGTGGCGTCCGCGGCGTTGTAACAAAGCCCGCCACGCGCGGAAAGTGCACAACGATCTTGGCGACGAAAGGATAAGGCATGCCGGTTAGGGTTCACGCCCTCGATCACCTCGTGATCAACGTCGCCGACGTCGCGATAACCGCCGAGTGGTATCGCAAGATCCTCGGCATGGAAGTCAAGGTGTTCGACCCCGGCGGCGGCAAAGCGCCGCGGACGTCGCTTCAATTTGGTAACCAGAAGATCAACGTCCGGCCGCGCGACGCCGACAAGGTGGAGTGGTTCACCGCGGACCATCCAACCGCCGGCAGCGAGGATCTGTGCTTCCTCACCTCCGCCACGCCCGATGAGGTGATGGCGCATTTGCAGGCGTCGCGATCGAGGAAGGCCCGGGTCCCAGGCAGGGCGCCCGCAGCACGTTGCGCTCGGTCTATTGCCGGGATCCGGATGGCAGCCTGATCGAGATTTCGTCGTACGAGGATTGAGGCAACCTCACTTGCCCTCGAGCGGCTGCCCGGTCCTCTCCATCTGCGCCGCGATCTGGCCATGGGGCCAGCCCGTGACATTCTCGAGGTTCTTGGCCTGGGCGGCAAAGCGCCCCGGCAACAGCTTGCGATAGGCATCCGCCGCCGCGCAGGCGGCATCGCCGCGCCAGGGATGGTTCATCACGTAGCGGCCCTGGAAGTTGGTTCGGTCGGCGGTTTCGAGAAAGGCGATGTCTTCCGGGAAGGTCGCCGCGTCGTAGCGGACATGCAGCCGCGTCACATAGGCGTTCGAACCGCGCGGCGCCCGGTATGGCGTATCGTCGTTGCTCTCGAGCCAGCGCGCCCCCGTCTCGACCAGCTCCTTGCTGCTGAGCGGATCCGCCGCACAGGGATCGCACCAGCCCATATCCCAGGCGTATTCGACGAACACGGCCGTCATCCCATCCCGGGCGACGGCCTTGTCGAACACCGCCTTGTAGAACGGGCCGAACTGATCCTTGACGTAGAGCGGCACGTCCACGTCCGAGGGAATCTTCACGTTGCGATAATTGGCACTCTCGACGCGCCCCTTCCTGGTCAGCGCGTAGATGATGAGGTCCTGCGGTCCCCTGGCGTTGACCGTGCCGAGCCGCAACGGGACCATGAATTTTGCGCTCTGGTAGCGGACCTGCAACGGACGCAGATAGCCGTTGCCGATACCCTTCATGCGCTCGACATTGACCTTGGCGACGAAGAACCGCATCCCCTGCTTGATGTAGCTGCCGAGCACGGCCTCTGCGCCGTCGGGAATCCGGTACTTGTTGTCGACGAGCCATTCGACCAGGCCTGTGCTCTCCTTTGCGGACAGGATCAGCACGTCATATTCGCCGACATCGTAGCTGGCCTCGATGGTGACGCCTTGGGCGCGACTGCGCATGGCGTAGTTGACCGGCGACATCCCGCCCCCGCCCGCCATCGCCAACACGGCCATCGTCTGCGGCGGATTGCAGGGATCGGGGTCGTGATACTCGACGAGACGCGGGGCGGTGTAGCGATCGAGATGATCGACCGTCTTCGGATCGACCACGCCGATCTGCTTGCGCTCGATGAAGGTCGGCACCGGAATGACGACGGCAAATTCCTTGACGTCGCCCTCGTAGTCGCTGGCCATGGTGATGGCGGTCTGGTCGCCGTCGCGGGCGAGGATGACCTTGGACGATTTGTTGAACAGCTTGGCGTCGGCCTGCGCAACGTAGAATCCGCAGAAGGCCTGCGCGGGGCCGCTTGCGAGCTGGGCCAGAATGGCCAGTGCGGCCACCGAACATTTCAGCGACTGCTTCGTCATGCGGCTCATCGTCAGGCTCCTTGAGGGGACTGTTTCCAGCGGAATTGGGCTGCGGGGATCATGCGGTCAAGCAGGATGATCGCCGGCGAGAGCGCGATGAGCGCGACATAGAGCGCCGGCCGCAACTGCATGAAGAAGGCGAGATAATGGGCGCACGCCGCCACCACGAATGCGAACAGGAAGCGGCCCGACATCGAATCCGGCGTGGTGCGCGGGTCCGAGATCATGAAGAAAGTGAAGATCAGAAGCGAGCCGCTCTGCAATTGATGCAGCGGGATCGCCACGGAATCACCCAGCCAGAACGCGCGCGCCAGCAGCAGGACGGCATGGCTTGCGAAGAAGAAAATGGCGATGTCGGCGCGACGCGACGCGCTCAGCACCAGGATGGCGAAGAAGCCGGTCAGCGCTGCGAACCAGATCTCCGTGCCCCACTGCCCCGGCGAGATCCAGACATGGCTGGAGGCCACGAGCAGCAGGACGACGATGGCAAATCCCGCGGGGTTGAAGACATGCTTGCCATTGTGACGAATGACGAACTTCGAACCAATAGCAATGATTGCTGCGGCCGCATGCAGCCAGATCGCGTCGGCGCGCAACAGCAGGCTCAACGACAAGCCGGTGATGAGCGGCGAGCGCAGATCGAATTCCGGAAGGCCGGCGAGCCTCGCACACAGGAGCTGGGTCAGGACCGCGCCGCCGACCGCAGCGAGCGTCGGCAGAGGTCGCGCGCCGAAATCGACCAGGACGAAATTGAGGGCAAGCAGCGATGCCAGCGCCGCGATCTGGAAATAGCGCGGATCCGGAATGCGCGGCAGCCAGCCGCCCCATCCAACCTTCAACGCCGACTTGTTCATCGCCGCTCCCGCTTCCGGAGCGGGAGGGTTCCCTCAAATTGCGACACCAATACGGTCGGCCGCGTTTGATCGGCGGCCATTCCGATGGCAGAAAGGTGGCGAGACCAATGAGAGCGGCCGCGGACGACAAGCAGGCTGCACGGGAGGACATATGCCGTATTCACAAGGCGCCGCCGGTATCGTGGGCCCGTTCGAGGGGCTCGACGTGCCGTGGCTGCTGAGGATGCGCGCGGAGGTGCGCCGTGATCATCCATTCCTGATCTGGGCGCCGTTCGAGGCGCCGGCGCGGCATTGGAGCTATGCCGAGTTTCATGACCGCGTCGGTGCGCTCGCGGCGGGGCTCGCCAAGCGCGGCGTGAAGCCGGGCGAGTACGTGCTCATTCATCTCGACAATTGCATCGAGGCGCTGCTGGCCTGGTTTGCCTGCGTCGAGTTGGGGGCCATCGCTGTCACCACCAACACGCGCTCGGCGCCGGCGGAGATCGAATATTTCGCCAATCATTGCGGCGCGGTCGCCGCGATCACGCAGCCGGCCTATGCCGAGGTTGTCGCCCAAAACTGCCGCAACATTCGCTGGATGGCGGTGACCTCGCACGATGCGGGTGCAGCGCCTGCGCAAGCCGTTTCGCGCGGCGACAGCTTCGAGTCACTTTTCGCCGACAGCGCGGACCGGCCGAAGCGCGCGACCGATCCGCTCGCGTCGTGCAGCGTGCAGTATACGTCGGGCACGACCTCACGGCCGAAGGCGGTGCTCTGGACTCACGCCAACGCGCTGTGGGGCGCCAAGATCAATGCCGCGCATGAGGACCTGCACGCCAGCGACGTGCACCAGACCTATCTGCCGCTGTTCCACACCAATGCGCTGGCCTATTCCATGCTGGCGACGCTGTGGGTTGGCGCCACCTGCGTGATCCAGCCGCGCTTCTCCGCGAGCCGATTCTGGGGCGTCGCGCGCGAGCACGGCTCGACCTGGACCTCGACCATTCCGTTCTGCATGAAGGCGCTGCTCGAGCAGGAGATCCCCAGGGATCACAAATTCCGCCTGTGGGGCACGGCGGTGAACGAGCCGCCGGCGTTTGCCGCGTTCGGCGTCAAGATCACCGGCTGGTGGGGCATGACCGAGACGATCACGCACGGCATCGTCGGCGAGGTCGATCAGCCCAACATCCCGATGTCGATAGGCCGTGCCGCACCGGAATATCAGATCCGCATCACCGACGATGACGGACGGCCGACCGCGGTCGGCGACACCGGCAATCTCGCGATCAAGGGCATCCCCGGCCTGTCGCTGTTCGCCGAATATCTGCACAACGAGACGGCGACGCGCGAGAGCTTTGACGAGCACGGCTTCTTCATCACCGGCGATCGCGTCACGCTGCTGGAGAACGGCTTCATCAAGTTCGGCGACCGCGCCAAGGACATGCTGAAGGTCGGCGGCGAGAACGTCGCGGCCTCCGAGATCGAGCAGGTGATCGCCGTGGTCCCCGGCGTGCGCGAAGCCGCGGTGGTGGCGAAGAAGCATCCGATGCTGGACGAGGTGCCGGTCGTCTTCATTATCCCGCATGGCGGTGTCGCGGGCGCGGCGCCGGATCTTCAGGACAGCGTGATGGCGGCCTGCCGCAGGGGTCTTGCCGACTTCAAGGTGCCGCACGAGATCAGGCTTGTCGACGACATGCCGCGCTCGACCCTGGAGAAGGTGGCGAAGGCGGAGCTGCGGAAGATGGTCGGGTAGCGGCGCCGGATCAGAACGATCCCAGCGCCACCGGGCGGAACGCCTGCAACAGCTGCTGGTCCAGCTTGCCGCCCATGCCTTCCATCATCGTGAAGGCACGCGAGTGGGTGAAGGGCATGCGGTAGGCGCGCTTCTCAACCAGGGCGGCGTAGATGTCGACGATGGTCGTCAGCCGCACGATGTCGCTGATCTGGTTCGAGGACAGCCCGTTCGGATAGCCGCTGCCGTCGAGGAATTCGTGGTGATGCAGCACGACATCTAGCATCTCCGGCGGGAAGCCGCCTTGCGCTGCGAGCGCGTCATAGCCGCGGCGCGGATGCTGGCGGACTTCGGCCGTCTCCTCGTCGCTGAGCTTGCCGGGCTTGTCGAGCAGCACGGAGGGAACGAAGGCCTTGCCGACATCGTGCAGCAGGGCGGCACGGGTCAGCCGGCGCTGGTCGTCCTCGCGCATGCCGAGATGCTGTGCGAAGGAAACCGCAAAGCCGGTGACGAACAGGCAGTGGCGATAGCTGCCGACATGGTGGCAGCCCACCGTGGTGAGCCATTCGCGCAGCGAGGAATGCTTGATCGCTTTCAGGATCTTGCTCTCGGCGGCGATGACGTCGTCGAACGTCAAGGGCACGCCGAGCGGCAGCTTCTCGAACATCTTCTTCAGCACCGCATGCGCCGCCTCGACGCCGCGGTTGAGCGTCTTGCCGCGATCGGTCGCGTCATAGGTCGCGGTGTCCGGAAACGCGGCGCGGATGCGCTGCAGGATCGCGTCGGGCTGTAGCGGTCGCGAGATGGTGTCGGTGGCCCCGAGCGCCCAGGCCTGCATGCTGCCGTGATGCAGAGCGTCGGCCAGCACGAACAGCCGCGGCATTGCGCGATAGGCATCGCCGCGCAATTTGTTGCGCACCCGCTGCACGCTTTCGGGCGAGCGCAGGTTGATGTCGACCACGAGGCCGGAAAGATCGCGCGATGGCTGCTCGGGGATTCCCTGCGTCGTCACCGTCGAGACCTCGCCGACCGCCTTCAAAATGCTGGCGAGCTCGTTGCTCGCATCGCTCCGGTCGGAGGCGAGCAGAAGCCGGCGTTTGGCGGCGGATTTGGCTGGCGCGTTCATGGCTTCCCCAAAGGCATGGGACTGTATTGGCGTCAGCCTAAGCCGGATCGGGTTCTCCGGCCCTTAAGAGGCGTGCTCAATGGAACCCTGCAGATGCGGGTACAATTTGAGCGATTTTGTCGGGCCGGCGGTCCCGACGAAGATGTCGAAAACAACCCCATGCACAGTAGCCGGGTCACCCCGTTCCCGTCAGAAAATGACGAGAATAACCTAGACGTGACGAGAATAGGCCCTATATTCTCTTCACATTGTGCAGAGAAAATGACCTATATCCACGACAGACCCGACTGGCCCAGGTTTCAGTGGCGCGCGGACAAGCTCGCGGCGCGACTGGCCGAGGTGCGTCACAAGCAGGGCCGCCTGCTCGGACGGATGGAAAATCTCGGTTTCAAATTGAAGGCCGAGGCTTCGCTCCAGGCGCTCACCGAGGATGTCGTCAAATCCAGCGAGATCGAAGATGAGATCCTCGATCGCAATCAAGTCCGGTCATCGATCGCACGTCGGCTCGGCATCGATATCGGCGCGTTCGCACCTGCCGACAGAAACGTCGAGGGCACCGTCGACATGACGCTCGACGCCACCCAGAATTACGATCAACCCGTCACCGCCGAGCGCTTGTTCGGCTGGCATGCCGCGCTCTTCCCGACAGGCCGGAGCGACATATTGAAGATTGTTGTCGGCGGATGGCGCACCGAACAATCGGGGGCCATGCAGGTTGTCTCCGGCCCGGTCGGCCGCGAGCACATTTATTTTGAAGCGCCGGCTGCCAAGCGGCTCGACAATGAGATGAGCGCATTCCTTGACTGGTTCAACACCGATCGGGACTCAGACCCCGTGATCAAGGCCGCGATTGCGCATGTCTGGTTCGTGACCATCCATCCGTTCGAGGACGGCAACGGCCGTATTGCGCGCGCGATCGCTGATCTGGCGTTGGCACGTTCGGAGCAAAGCACGCAGCGCTTCTACAGCATGTCAGACCAAATCCGGAAAGAGCGAAACGCCTATTACGGCATCCTCGAAAAAACCCAGCGTGGCACGCTGGACATCACCGACTGGCTGCAATGGTTCCTCGACTGTCTCGATCGCGCATTCGACGGCGCCGAGCTGATCATCGGCAACGTGCTGCACAAGGCGAGGTTCTGGGAGCGCCACGGCGCGAGCTCTCTCAACGATCGCCAGCGACGCATGCTGAACCGCCTGCTCGATGGCTTCGAAGGAAAGCTTACGTCGTCCAAATGGGCAAAGATCGTCAAAATTTCGCAAGCGACCGCTGCGCGCGACATCGAAGACCTGATCGACAAAGGCATCCTGCAAAAGGACGCCGCCGGCGGCCGCAGTACGAGCTATTCGCTGGTACCGTAGTCTTCGCGGGTCTATTGCAAGTGGTAAGGTTTGCGCACGGTGTTTCCACATCGTCGTGGCCGGGCTCGTCCCGGCCATCCACGGCCTTAGCGGCGGACACGAAGAACGTGGATGCCCGGGACAAGCCCGGGCATAACGGTTCGCGAGGGGATGGAGGACCCAAAAACAAATCCGCCGGAGGTTGCCCTCCGGCGGATGATCTCATCCAGTGTTAGACCAGCTTACGCCTTCATCGCCCCCTTCACGGCTTCGGCCGTGATCGGCAGCGCCCGGACGCGGGCGCCGGAGGCGTTGAAGATGGCGTTGCCGATGGCAGGCGCCACCACCGTCACCGCGGGCTCGCCGACGCCGGTGGCCTTCTCGCCATTGGCGATCACGGCGACCGCGACCTCCGGCATCTGGCTCATGCGCAAGGGCGTGTAGCCATCGAAATTGGTCTGTTCGATGCCACCGTCCTTCAGCGTCGCCTTCTCGTACAAGGCCAGCGACAGGCCCCACAACGCCGCGCCCTCGACCTGGGCACGGATGTTGTCGGGATGCACCTGCGTGCCGACATCGGTCGCGACCGTGAGCTTCTTCACGGTCACCTCGCCCGACGGCGCCACGGCGACATGCGCGACGCAAGCGGTCCAGCTTGCGGTCGCACGTTCCTGCGACGACACGCAGGCCACGCCCATGCCTTCTCCCTTGGGGAGTTTCTTGGTGCCGTAGCCGGCAAGGCCCATCGCCGCGAGCAGCGTGTTGCGCAGCCGCTGCGCGCCACCGTCGTTCTTGCCGGCGCCGTCGAGCAGCGAGATGCGGTATTGCGCCGGATCCTTGCCGGTCGCGACCGCGATCTCGTCGATCATGCTTTCGACCGCCCAGAAGGTCCAACCCGGCGCCACCGACCGGAGCTGACCTGACGGGGTGGCGTTGTGCGCCATCTCGTTCTTGATCGCCCGTACGTGATGGTTGGGCACGGTGTAGAAGAAGTCCGATCCGTTCACCGTGAAGGCATCAAGCGGCCCCTTCTTGTCGACCGAGGGCGACAGGAAATCAGGAATTCCCCAGCGCTGCGTCGGCCAAGCCGAGACCACGTCGTGGCTGAGCGCGACGAGCTTGCCGGCGCCGTCCACGCCGGCCTTCACTTTCTGGTAGGTGAGCGGGCGCGAGAAATCCATCGTCATGTCGTTCTCGCGCGTATAGATCACCTTCACCGGCTTGCCCACGGCCTTGGCCGCCTGCACGGCCGGCACCATCATGTCGGCATCTAACCTGCGGCCGAAGCCGCCGCCGAGCCACATCTGGTGCATCACCACGAATTTCGGATCGATCCCGGCCGCGCCTGCAGCGATGGCGCCGGAGCGCGTCGCGAACTGGTTGCCGGAATAGATGTGCAGGATGTCGCCCTTGAACTCCGCGGTGGCGTTCATCGGCTCCATCGGCGCGTGGATGTTGATGCTGGTGGTGTACTCCGCCTCCAGCACCTTGGCCGCCGTGCCGAACGCGGCTGAGGGATCGCCGTCCTTGACGAAGAACTGGCCGGAATCGTCGAGCCCTTGCAGCCGTTTGGCTTCGTCGAGCAGCGACTGGCTCGACACCTTCGCATTCGGACCGCCGTCATAGCTGACCTTCAGCGCTGCCGCCGCCTTCTTGGCGTTGGCGTAGGTGTTGGCGACCGCAACCACCCAGCCCGTCGTCGTCTGGGTCTTGTCGTCGAGGGTGACGGCCTTGATGAAGCCCGGCACCTTCTTCGCATCGCTGTCGTCGACCGATTTCACGGTAGCGCCGTAGCGCACCGGCGGCGTCACCACCGCGCCATAGGCCATGCCGGGAATCATCACGTCGATGCCGTATTTGGCCGTTCCGTTGGTCTTGGAGGGGATGTCGAGCTGCGGCACCGACACGCCGATCATGGTGTATTGATCCGGCGTCTTCAGCTTGATCGCCTTCAGCTCGTCGGGCGTGAAGGTCTTCGTCGCCTTGCCGCTCTTCACGACATCGGCGAACGACATCTGCTTCTTCGACTTCGGATGCGAGATCATGGAGTCGCGCACCACGAGCTCGCCGGCCGGCACGGCCATGGCCGCAGCCGCACCTTCCGTCAACGCCATGCGTCCGGCGGCGCCCGCCCGGCTCATCGCGTCAAAGTTCATCATGGTCGACCAGCTGCCGCCGGTGATCTGCGCCCCCAGCACGGGGTCGTTGAATTTCGGATCATTGGAGGCGAGGTTGACCCGCATGTCGCTCCACTTCGCGCCCAGCTCCTCGCAGACGATCTGCGCCATGGTGGAGGCAATGTGCTGGCCCATGTCGGCTTTGCCGCAGGTCACGGTGACCAGGCCATCCGGCGAGATCGCGTACCAGACGCTCGGCTCGAAATTAGCGGGCGCCGCAGCGAGCGCTTCGCTGACACCGGGCACGCCGGCATAGCCGAGCACGAGGCCGGTGGCGGCGGTGCCGACCAGGAAGGAGCGGCGGCTGAGATCGGTCGTCTCGGGTGTGACGTTTTTCATGTGCTGATTCATGTGGGCCTCCGCTCGTTGCCGGCGGCGGATGCGGTGCGCATCTCGGTGGCGGCACGCATGATTGCCTTCTGGATCCGCGAGTAGGTCATGCAACGGCAGAGATTGCCGTCCATATGCGCCACGACCTCTTCCTTGGTCGGATTGGCATTCTTCGCCAGCAGCGAAGCCGCTTGCATGATCTGCCCGGACTGGCAGTAGCCGCATTGCGGCACCTGCTCGGCAATCCATGCCTTCTGCAAGGGGTGATCACCCTTGGCGGACAGGCCTTCGATGGTGGTGATCTTCTTGCCGGCGACGTCGCCGACCATGGTCTGGCACGACCGCACGGCTTCGCCGTTGACGTGCACGGTGCAGGCACCGCACAGGCCGGCACCGCAGCCGAATTTCGTGCCGGTCATCTGCAATTGTTCGCGGATGGCCCAAAGGAGCGGCGTGTCGTTTGCCGCATCCACGGACATACTCCGCCCGTTGATGGTGAGCGTTGGCATAGGCGTCTTCCCCTGCCGGTGCATGAAGCCGCTTACGGCGGCAACTTGTGTAGCGGACGCCCACCGGGCCGGCGGCCGCCTTGCGCGAAGAATGATCGCGTTCGTGCACGGAGGCAAATGCAATTTGGAATCGATCGAACTATCTCGGCATCTGATTGTTGTGCGTTGCGACAACAGCGCTGACGCTAGCGACTGGACACAACAAGCAACACGTTAGGCATGCATGCCATTGCGGCAAGGCAGTTTCTTGCAGGTAACTTGCCGAGCTAGAGTGCAGCAATCGATGCGGACGCCCCTTCTCCCCTTGTGGGAGAAGGTGGCGCGAAGCGCCGGATGAGGGGTATCCATCCGCGAACTCACTGCGAGCTTCACTTGCGGAGAGATACCCCTCACCCGTCTCGCCGCTATCGCGGCGAGCCACCCTCTCCCACAAGGGGAGAGGGAAACAAACAAGGGTGGGTGGAATGCCAAGGATCGATCGGGATGGCGTCGGAATTTATTACGAGGTCCACGGCGACGGGCCGCCGCTGCTGCTCACCCACGGCTATTCCTCGACCTCGGCGATGTGGCACGGTCAGGTCGACGCGCTCGCGAAGGACCACAAGCTTGTGCTGTGGGACATGCGCGGCCACGGCCAGTCTGATTATCCCGACGAGCCCAAAGCCTACAGCGAAGCGCTGACCGTCGGCGACATCGCCGCGATCCTCGATGCGGTCGGCGCCAAGCGCGCCATCATCGGCGGGCTGTCGCTCGGCGGCTACATGTCGCTGGCGTTCTATCGTGCCCATCCAGCGCGCACGCGGGCGCTGCTGATCATCGACACCGGCCCCGGCTTCAAGAAGGATGACGCACGCGAGGCCTGGAACGCGCGCGCGCGCGCCACCGCCGACAAGCTCGATCGTGAAGGCCTCGACCTGCTGAAGGCGGCGACGCGCGAGCGCGCCACCGCCAGCCATCGCGATGCCAAGGGACTGGCGCTGGCCGCGCGCGGCATGCTGACCCAGCGCGACGCCAAAGTAATGGAGCTGCTGACCGACATCAAGGTGCCGTCGCTGATCGTGGTCGGCGCCGACGACACGCCGTTCCTGGCCGCGTCCGACTACATGGCGGCCAAGATCCCCGGCGCACAAAAGGTCGTGATCCCCGCGGCGGGGCACGCCGTCAACATCGATCAGCCCAAGGCTTTTGTTGACGCCGTGGTGCCTTTCCTGAAGAACTTGCCGGGATAGGCGGCGAGATGAGGATCACGGCAATGAAGCGGGCAATCCTGGCTGCGGGCGCAGCGCTTCTTTCAATGACAGTGTGCGCGCAGGCCGAGCCGTTCGGCACGCTGCCGCTGCGCCGTCCCTTCGTCGAGACCTTGTCGAACAACACGCCTTTGGCGTTCGGGATGGATGCGGAGCAGACCGCGCACGCCCTCGGACAGCCCTTGCAATACGTCAAAGGGCGCCCCGGCAGCGAGATCTATCTCGCGCTACGCGACATCGGCGGCAGTGGATTGGTGCCGTACCGCCATCGCCTGTTCCTGCAATTCCGTCATGGACGGCTGGCAGGATGGAAGGAGGATTACGGCGAGAACTGGATGTGGGAGTGAGCGCGGTAGCGCCACTGCCTCCCCTCATCCTGAGGAGCTTGCGAAGCGAGCGTCTCGAAAGATGAAGGCCCGGCTCTCGCCTCTCGGCCTTTCATCCTTCGAGACGCCCTGATGCGCTCCTCAGGATGAGGAGCGAAAGCGACTTTCAGATCGACAAGCAAGAAGGACAACCCGCGTGGGACAAGACATCAAACTGACGGCGTCGGATCATTTCCAGCTCGGCGCCTATCGCGTTGACCCCGCTGGCAGCCCGAAGGGCGCGGTGGTGGTGATCCAGGAGATTTTTGGCGTCAATCATCACATCCGTTCGGTTTGCGACCGGCTCGCAGGCGAAGGCTTTGTCGCCATCGCGCCGTCGATCTTCGACCGCACTTCGCCGGGCTTCCAATCGGGCTATACGCCCGATGAGATCGCGGAAGCCCGAAAATTCGTCGCCAGTCCCGATTGGGACGCGATGCTGCGCGACACCCAGGCTGCGATCGATGCGGTGAAGGGCGTCGGCCCGGTCGGCATCATCGGCTTCTGCCTGGGCGGCAGCATCGCCTTTGTCGCCGCGACGCGGCTCGCCGGCCTGAACGCCGCGATCGGCTATTACGGCGGCGCGGTCGTGCGCTTTGCGGATGAGAAACCGAAGGTGCCGACGCAGCTGCATTTCGGCGAGAAGGACGCCGGCATTCCGCTGACCGACGTCGAGACCGTCAAGGCGAAGCGGCCTGATGTCGAGGTCTTCATCTATCCGAACGCCCAACACGGCTTCCATTGCGACGAGCGGCCGAGCTACGACAAGACCAGCTCCGAGATCGCCTGGCCGCGCAGCCTGGATTTTTTCGCGAAGCATTTGAAGTAGCCTCCGTCATTCCGGGATGCGCCGCGAAGCGGTGCATGCCCGGAATCCATCGGGCGGCAGAGTTGGTGGCGCGATGGATTCTCCGATGCGCAATTGCGCATCATAGCTCGCGCTTCGCGCGCCCCGGAATGACAAGGAGAAATTTTGGCTGTTTTAGAACCAGCGCTCGCCGACGAACACGGTGTCGCCGGGGCTGACGGGCGTGCCGAGCGGCACGACGGCACGCATGGCGCCGCCGCCTTCGGTATGCGTGACGGTCACAACGTCGCGCTTGGCGCGCGGCGAGAAACCACCGGCGATCGCGACTGCACTCTCGACCGTCATATTGGGCACGTAAGGGTATTGGCCGGGCGCGGCGACTTCGCCGAGGATGAAGAACGGGCGGTAGGACTCGATCTCCACGGCGACCGACGGCTCGCGGATGTAGCCGTTGCGCAGACGCGCGGCGATTTCACCGGCGAGCCCTGCGGTGGTGCGGCCGCGCGCCGGCATCGCGCCGATCAGCGGCATGGTGATGGAGCCGCCGGCATCGATGGCGTAGCTGTTGGTGAGACCTTCCTGGCCATAGATCACGACGCGCAGCTTGTCGCCGGCATCGAGGTGATAGGAGGCGTCATAGCGGACCGGCGCCGCCACCATCGGCGCAGCATAAGCGATTGGCACGGGCGCGGGGCCTGAGGCAAAGGAATTGGTGAGCGCGTCAATGGCGCCGCCGCCGTTGGCAACGACGACCGGCTGCGGAGCGCTGTAGGGCTGGCCATAGGCCATGGCGTCGAGATCGGGACGGGGCTGCACGTAGGCGACGGGGCCGGCGGTCTGCATGCAGCCGCCCAGGGTCAGCGCGGCGGACGCTGCCAGGATCGACCATCGAAACGCGCGTGCAACCGGCACCGGAGCCATCCCCGAAAACGAGACAGCTCCAGTGATGCACCGGTTATGGTTAATAAAGGGTTGAGGGGGATGCGGCGCGACGATGCGCGCCGTGGGCACGGTGCGCTCCCTCTCCCGCTTGCGGGAGAGGGGTGGGGAGAGGGTGCTTCCGCAAAGGGACACTCCCCAAGAGGACAGAGCCCTCACCCGCAAGCGGGAGAGGTGCACCAACTTCCGTAGCCAGCCTTACGCGCTCACGCCAACACCGATGGGGCACGACACGCCGGTGCCGCCGAGGCCGCAATAGCCGGCGGGATTCTTCGCCAGATATTGCTGATGATAGTGCTCGGCGAAATAGAATTCGCCGGCCGGCGCGATCTCGGTGGTAATGGCGCCGAGGCCCCTTGCGGCGAGCGCCTTCTGATAGAGCGCCTTCGACTCGACGGCCGCTTTCTTCTGCGCGTCGGAGTAAGTGTAGATCGCGCTTCTGTACTGCGTGCCGACGTCGTTGCCCTGGCGCATGCCCTGCGTCGGGTTGTGGTTCTCCCAGAACGTCTTCAAGAGCTTCTCGTAGGAGATCTTCTTCGGATCGAACACGACCAGCACCACTTCGGTGTGGCCGGTGCGTCCCGAACAGGTCTCTTCATAGGTCGGGTTCGGCGTATGGCCGCCGGCATAGCCGACAGCGGTCGCATGGATGCCGTCGCCGAGCTCCCAGAATTTGCGCTCGGCGCCCCAGAAGCAGCCGAGCCCGAACAGGGCCTGCTCGAGGCCGGCGGGATAAGGCGGCGCGAGCTTCGCCCCGTTGACGAAATGGATGCTCGCGGTCGGAATCGGTTGCGCACGGCCGGGCAGCGCGTCAGCAGCGCTCGGCAGTGCGGTGGTCTTGCGCATGAACAGCATGATCGGATCTCCGGGAAACGAGCGGTCCGTCGCCTGAACCAGGCGCTCAGGCGGCGTGCTCGCGATCGGGTTGGGATATAGGTCTTTACGCAGCAAGGGGCAGGCTTGTTACAGCGCCCTCGTTTGCGGCTCAGTCCCGGGAGTACCCGATCAGCGGCTTGCGCGGGCGGAACAGGATCATCAGCAAAATGCCGAGGAGGCCGAGGACGGCGAAAACCGGCTGGTCCAGCACCAGGCGGATCACCGAGGTCCAGAGCCAGGGCGCCTTGGCCTCGACCCAGGTCCGGAATGCGGACTGGCTGGCCTGGTTGATGTCGTTCCAGAACTGGCCGAACCGGGTGAAGCGCAGAGTCTGGTCGGCCACCCAGCGGGCGCCGTCGTAGACCATGAAGAAGAACCCGCCGGCCAGCAGCAACAAGCCAATCAGTCGGAAAAAGCCGCGGATCATGCCTCACCCTCTATGGCCATCCGATCGGACGACCCCAATAAACGCCGTCAGCCAATAGCCGGGAGACGGCAGAAATTCAACCTCATCAGGGCGTTACGGCCCCTCTTGGCCCGGCCGAGGTCTTGTTTTCCAGGCCCGGAAAGCGTTGACGGTGCCAAAGACCCCCTCTATAAGGGCGCCAACTGGCGGTGGGCGCAATCCTGCCGCCGCTGTTCTTTGAGCAGTTGCAGGCTCTTTTGAGCCTCAGAGATGGCCGCAAGGCTTATCGCTCATGTTCCGGGAACGGCCCAGCAACCGAACACCCTAAATCCGAGCGTCGATTCCGCGGTCAAGCTGCCGGCGCTACCCGACCAAGACGCGACCGGTACCCGCAAAGGACATTGAGACCATGGCCAACACCACCTCCGCCAAGAAAGCGACGCGCAAGATCGCCCGCCGCACCGCCGTCAACAAGTCGCGCCGCACCCAGATGCGCGGTGCCGTGCGTAACGTCGAGGAAGCCATCGCGACCGGCGATCGCGCCGCCGCCGTCAAGGCGCTGGCCAATGCCGAGCCCGCGCTGATGCGCGCCGCCCAGCGCAACATCATTCACAAGAACAACGCCAGCCGCAAAGTCTCGCGCCTCACCGCGCAGATCGCCAAGCTCGCCCAGTAAATTCGCGAAGTAAATTCGCGAAGTAAGCTCGTCAACGCGACCCGATCGTCTCATTCGATCGGTTGAAGCGTGCGCATTCGTCAATCAGCCCGGCTTCGCGCCGGGCTTTTTGCTGCCTGTCACAATTCACGCTTGCGGTCTTTGGGCGACCAATCGTCCGTTGGGAGACTTTCGTCGTGTTCGCGATGCTGCGTTCCGTAGTTTTACCTGCCGATGTTTGGCAACACCGGAAACTTTCGTTGCGGTGCGAAAGCCCCCGTGGCGCGCGCTTAAGTTGAATTGGCACGCGGAAGAGTTCTGCACACCGTAGTTTTCCGGGAACATGTTTCGCCACGGGGTTACCCTTCCAAACGAGACTCAAAAAGCGATGTCTCGCTAATCACTTATCGACATAGCAGCGACAAGCAGTTGGAAAATTCGCACACACGCCACGCGCGTGACGCTTTTGTAAAAAATTTTTGGCGGTGGAGGAGTTGTTGTCACATGACACCTCGCGTTTTCGAATCTGTGCACGAATCCAAAAACTTGGTCTCAAGCCTGTGAACAACTCGTGCGCGGCGTTAACGCTGGTCAAGTTTTTTGATGCCTCAAGTGTGAATCAATTTCGTTGCGAGTCTTTCCGCTTAGTGTATTCCTTAAGTCGTTCGCGGCGCCCACGATCTTGAGACCAGCGCGGTATCGGAAACGGGGCGAGCGTGCAAATCGGCGGCGGTGTGCACGTAGGCGACGCTTCAACAAGCGATTGTCGGTTCAAAACCCATAGCAATATGGGAACGGTAGCTCTTTGTCTGAATGTCTCCAAGCGGGATTTTTTCGTATCTCGCTCGCGCCAGGCGCAAATGAGGACGTCATGAAGCTACTCCGACACGCATGATGGCGTAGCCGAGCGGACGAACAGTGCAGACGGGCGGGACATCGGCGACTTTGGTCGCAGTTGTCTTCTAGGACACGCAGGACTTGCCGTGAGCAATCACGGCAGGACGGGGAGGTATCATGTCTTACAGACTGAACGCGGTATTGAAGCAAATCCCTTTTTCGAACGATGCCGTTCTGGATCTGCCGGACTTCCAGCCTCCCGCGTGTGACGAGGCGCCGAGTACGCGCTGACCTCGCGACTCCTCCATCTCTGACATCGCTGATCTGACCGCGGCGTTCGCGCCGAACGGCCGAGCTATGTCCGCAGATGGAATCGTTTGAGGTCGCGCCATTGCAGAAACCCTGACGGCAGGAACTCTGCATGGCGCCCACCACGCAACCTTATCTCTCGAGAAAAGTTTCCAAAAATG